>NZ_CP023004.1:662500-3062500 GCF_003096195.1 Ereboglobus luteus
CCATCGACCCCGCGCTTATCAAGCGCGTGCTCTAACCAACTGAGCTATGAGCCCGAATTGGGAAACTGGCAGTTTATTACCAAATTGGGGTCGCGTTATGCGTGTCGATGGTGGAGCCGACCGGATTCGAACCGGTGACATCCTGCTTGCAAAGCAGGCGCTCTACCAACTGAGCTACGACCCCATCGGTCGAAAATTGTTATATAAAGAACAACACTCTTAAAATTTACTTTGTGCGATCAACCGGGACCCAGAGACGCGAGCGTCTCTTTCGACCATCGGAGGTGCGTTCTCTTTCGAGAAGCCACTCCGTCTCCTTAGAAAGGAGGTGATCCAACCGCAGGTTCCCCTACGGTTACCTTGTTACGACTTCATCCCAATCACCAGCTTCACCTTAGGGCGCCGCCTCCATTGCTGGTTGGCAAACGCACTTCGGGCGAAACCGGCTTTCATGATGTGACGGGCGGTGTGTACAAGGCCCGGGAACGTATTCACGGCGCCGTAGCTGATGCGCCATTACTAGCGATTCCAACTTCATGTAGTCGAGTTGCAGACTACAATCTGAACTGGGCTCGGTTTTTGAGATTTGCATCGCCTCGCGGCGTAGCGTCCCTCTGTACCGAGCATTGTAGTACGTGTGCAGCCCTGGCCGTAAGGGCCATCCTGACTTGACGTCATCCCCACCTTCCCACCCTCAGAGAGGGTTTGTCTCCTTAGAGTGCCCAACTAAATGATGGCAACTAAGGACAGGGGTTGCGCTCGTTGCGCGACTTAACGCAACATCTCACGACACGAGCTGACGACAGCCATGCAGCACCTGTGCTCCGGCTCCGAAGAGAAGGCGCCTTTCAGCGCCGGTCCAAAGCATGTCAAGGCCAGGTAAGGTTCTTCGCGTTGCATCGAATTAAGCCACATACTCCACCGCTTGTGCGGGCCCCCGTCAATTCCTTTGAGTTTTAGCCTTGCGGCCGTAGTCCTCAGGCGGCACACTTAACGCGTTAGCTTGGGCCCTGAAGGGGTCGAATCCTCCAAGACCTAGTGTGCACCGTTTAGGGCGTGGACTACAGGGGTATCTAATCCCTTTCGCTCCCCACGCTTTCGTGCCTGAGCGTCAGTAACTGTCCAGGTAGCTGCCTTCGCCATTGGTGTTCCTCATGATATCTACGCATTTCACTGCTACACCATGAATTCCGCTACCCTCTCCAGTACTCTAGCCATGTAGTTTCCGGCGCAATTTCGGAGTTAAGCCCCGAGATTTCACACCAGACACACATGGCCGCCTGCGCACCCTTTACGCCCAGTGAATCCGAATAACGCTTGCAGTCTCTGTATTACCGCGGCTGCTGGCACAGAGTTAGCCACTGCTTCCTCTCCGGGTTAAGTCAGGCTAAGGGCTATTAACTCTTAGCGTTTCTTCCCCGGTGACAGAGGTTTACAATCCGAAGACCTTCGTCCCTCACGCGGCGTCGCACCATCAGGCTTTCGCCCATTGTGAATGATTCGAAACTGCTGCCACCCGTAGGTGTCTGGACCGTGTCTCAGTTCCAGTGTGGCTGATCGTCCTCTCAGACCAGCTACCCGTCTTAGCCTTGGTGAGCCGTTACCTCGCCAACAAGCTGATAGGCCGCAAACTCCTCTTGAAGCGGCAGGCCTTGCGGTCCCTGCCTTTAGTGAAGCTCTCATGCGAGAGCCTACCACATGCGGTATTAATTCGCCTTTCGACGAGCTATTCCCCACTTCAAGGTAGATTGTTTACGTGTTACGCACCCGTTCGCCACTGAACTTGCAATGTATTGCTACACCGCAAGTCCCGTCCGACTTGCATGTCTTAACCACGCCGCCAGCGTTCATTCTGAGCCAGGATCAAACTCTCCGAAAAGAGTTCTGAACCTAGTGATTCATGAACTACTGACCATGCCGGTTGTGAGAACCGGCATGTCATATGTTTGTATAAGTTGTTGATTGGGGGTCCCAATCAATCGCACAAAGTAAATTTCAAAGAGCTTTAGCGCTTTGCAGCGCGCTTCCCGTTTTTAGAGGGAAAGGGTTCAAAGCAAGTCAGGTTGTTTTGGCTTCGTCAACACCTTTTTAAAAAAATCTTTTAAAAAAGTTTTTGATCAGAAGAACCGGACTCTCAAAGAACTTCCCTTTTCTGGCGGCGTTTTTGACGCGCCCCGTCTGAAGGGAGTGCGGACAATGGCCCTGACGTCCTTTTGCTCAAGAAGTTTTTTTTTAAATCTTCTCATGAATTTCTAAATATTTATAAATCAACGAATTAATATATAAATATTTTTCACACACTGCTCCGACTCACACCCATCGAAATCGCCACAATCGCGCATGTATCCGATTATTGAATACACATTTTCATTCTATGAATGGCCGAAACACATTCAATCGGCAGGTCAGGCGACAGGTTTCCAGGCCGGTATCGTCCGAGAGAGACCATTCGCCCTTGCAGCGTCCACTCGTATACACTGGGAGACACTGCCGCCAACCAAGGGGATTTTTCTTTGCGATACTTGCGTGAAACGATGAGGCGAATCTGCGGTTCGATGCTGGGATCGAGGGACAACATGCCCCACTGTTCGCCTGGAAGCCCCATGGGAAAACGCCCATGTCGCACCCAGCCGTTTCATCTTGAGAGGCGGGGGCATGACGAAGGATTACAGACCACTTGGCCGGCCCAAGTAGAATCACGAAAAACCGCATCGCTGACTCCGAAGCGTTGCGAGCAGCAACGCCCGCCAGTAGCACGTTGCACAACGAGAGAGGATGGGAACATAGAAGCTAGAAGCTAGGAAGCGCGAAGCGTGGGCGAGTTTGTCCAAGTCCAGCTCCGAGCCTTCGCCCAAGACAACTGACATTGGCGCAACCAGCACCCCATCTCGTCGCAGCATAGGCATGTTTTGCAGAGGCGCGATAGATCACTGCGAGAATTGCGATTGGGGAGTGTCTTTCGGTATGGGAATATCACGCGCCGTAAATTTCTCGCGCCCCTCCGAAAATCATGCCCCGCCGTCACGCCCGCACTGGTGTCCGGCCCGTATCAGCACAGCGAATCGCCCCCAAGCTACTCCCCTGCCCCGCTCCACCGAAACATCACACTCACGTTGATTTTTCTACTGGCAAAACGCGCAACTGGGCGCACTTTAGTCCGTAATATGTCCATACATCACTTTCAGAATACCACGCCAACCGCACCAGCCCCGCGCCTCGACGATGAAGACGAAATCGAAGACGCTCTGGCCCGCAAAAATGCCGCTCCCGTGGCCACGCTCATCCAGAAAAAATTCCTCGAGCAGCGCAAAATCTTCCTATGGGGCCCCGTCACCGACGAGTCCGCCAAGGATCTCACCGAAAAACTTCTCTATCTCGAAGCCGACGCCCCGGGCAAGGAAATCACCTTCTATATCAACTCCCCCGGCGGAATCATCACCTCCGGCATGGCCGTCTACGATACGATGAGGCTCATCTCATCGCCCATCACGGTCGTTGTCACGGGCATGGCGGCATCGATGGGCTCAATCCTGTTGTGCGGCGCTCCCAAGGGTCGCCGTTTCATCTATCCGCACGGCCGCGTGCTCATCCATCAGCCGCTCATTTCCGGCCGCATGATCGGCCCGGCCACCGACATCAACATTCAGGCCCAGGAAATGGAAAAGACCCGCGCCGAGCTGAACAAAATCCTCGCTGAGTCCTCCGGCCAATCGCTCGAAAAAATCGACCGCGACACCGACCGCGATTTCTACCTCAACGCCCAGGAAGCCATCGCCTACGGCCTCGTGGATAAAATCGTGGACAAAATCTGATCGGTATAATCCACGGAAATCACTCACGCATTCGCAAAGCGCATCCGAACCGGATGCGCTTTTTTATCAGGCATGCCTCATCTTAACTGAAATGCGATGGGAATGCTCGTCGACGTGCGCACTGGCTCGCCATCATACATTCCCGGATTAAATTTCCACGTGGCGACTCCATCGACGGACTCCTTGGCAAAGTTCCTGGTTGTCGCTCGGATTACATCGATCTGCCTCCGCTCAACAGAGCCGTCTTTAGCCACGATAAACGCAAGAATCGCCAAACCCTGCACATTGGCGCGCTCCTCGGGTTTCGGATAACGCGGCGGGTATTGCCTCACGACGCGCGGCATCACATTTGAGGTCATTTTTGCAGGTATTTCACTTGTGCCAAACGGTTCCTCCACGGCATCAAATAGCACCGGAATAACCGCCCATACGGCGGCTGGCTTGCCATCGGATGTCACCGGGGCCATCCTGCATCTCCCGATGCTATCCATCGCGGTTTTTTGCAAAGCGGGCGGTGCATCAGCGTCGAGCGGCATGCACAAACGCACGATACCTTGCGGATCCACGAGAGCCTTCACACGCACCGTGCATGAAGACCTGGTCTCGAGCGGATTCGCGCACAGTCGCCACGTGGTCTTTTCGATTACCCGCAGCGGGTGATCCAATTCGCCCGACTTGACCACGGGCACTCCGGCATCATTTTGCTTTTTGTCACCGATGTCATTTGAAAACGCGGCAAGGCACGCGCTCGCATTCAACAGCTCGGCGACACGGCGCGCGGACCAATGGTTGTAAGTCGCACTGTTCGCACCCACGCCCATGCGCACAGCGGGAACCGCCACCTCGGGCAAATCAAGACGGATCGCCTCCGTCAGCAACGACTCGGCATGCACGGATGCCGGATCCAATCGCGCCCCGCGCGCCGCCAGCAAACGCGCCATTTCCGCGCAACCATTTGCCAGCGCGACATCCAAAGGTGAAAGCCCGTCATTATCGAGCACATCCACGGCAACCCCCTTTTCGAGCAGGAACCTGGCGGCCTCGGTCGCATTTCCGGCAGCGGCATAATGCAAAGGCCGGCGGCCGCCAAAAAGCGGCGCATCAATCGCACACCCCGCATCCGCAAGTTTGCGCATAAAAACCAGGTTTCCCGCAAGCGCGGCCTCGCCCAATGGCGACGCGTCGCGCCATACCACACTCTCATTGCTTGTTTTCGCTTTCTGTTGCTTGCGCTCGGCCGAGGTTAACTCCGAACACGCTCTAATCAAAAGCCCGGCAAGCCGCTCTTCGTCTTGCCGGGGCGCCATCGCCAGCAGTGCGCGCAAGACAGTGTCCGCCGCAGAAACCGAGTAGGGCAACACGGACGAGGCATACAGATCCTGCTTGTTGCTGACCGGAAGCGCGCGAGCGGAAACCGATGGCATTATCTTGAACCCGCGCTCAAGCATCCATGCGACCATGTCGTAATGTCCCCTGCGCAACAGGAATCGCAGGGGCTCGCCGTTATACAATTCCCCCAGCGTAACGCTATCGATCGATTTTTTGCCGCGCAGCAACGCATCCGCTATTTTCCAATTGCCACCCATGATCGCATAATCGAACGCCATGGGTGATGGGGTTCCCCGTGCACTGGTCCTCGCGCCTCCAGCAAGCAAGATTGAAAGCACCTCCTGGTGCCCGCATTTCACGGCATGCGCTGTCAGGAAAAAATCAGGGTGCCCCGTATCCGCATTCGGATCGGCCCTTGCGGCAAGCAGTCGCTTTGTCGCGCCGACGCGGCCCTTGTCAACAGCCCACCACAGCGGTGTTTCTTTGGGCATGTTGTCGCCGGCTGCGTTTGCCAGTCGAGGGGCCGCGCGCAACAATACATCAAGCGCGCGCAATGAATCCGCCTCCGCCGCAAAATGCGCCAGCGTATAGCCGCCCTTATCACGGGTTTTCAGCGGATTAAATCCCCGCTTCATTAATTCCGACAATGCCTCTGCATCGTCAAAAATCGCCGCAACCATCGCCGCCTGCGCATCCGGCGAATTTGGAAATCGCGGGGCTGGCGGCACAAAGGCGCCTTTTTGCCAAAGCAACAAAACAGCCTGCCCGCGCTGCTCCTCGGTTGTGAGCACGAAATGCGATGTCTTGGAAAAGTTATGCGCGTCTGAAGAGGGAATCACATTGACCTGTGTCTGCACCGCGCGGCCATCCACCATCCAAACCGACACCATCAGCGCGTCCTCTGTGGTGCCCCGCGTCCATGCATCCAAAAACGAACTGGACGGAGGCTTGCCCGGCTGCGAGCTCGCAAGCTCGTGCCTGATTCTCACGCTACCGCGAAATGGCCGCGAAGGATCCCAATCCTTTTGATCAAAACTAGGATGCGCCTCCACGATTAGGTATGAGGGTGAAAGCCAAAGCGCGCTCACATGCGTTCGCAAATCACCCTCCACCCGCCAGCACGCACTCATCGGAGCCTCAACCTCGCGAGCGCCATCGGCAAGCATGACCCTGCCCCGGACGATTCGCACAGGTTCCATTACCCGGCCGTCAACTTCACACACAAGTCTCAATGCAGCGGCTGGCATGTGCGCATAAGCACAGAACACGACGAGCATGATTGCAAACACACCAAGATAGCGGGGATGGTTCATGGGGCTATTTTTCTGATGATCACTTGTATAAGCCTGTATGCATGTTGCTTTCAAGTATTCATCATATCACGATCACTTTATCGCAGGATTGTCGTGTTTTTATCACGTAAAGCCTATCGAAACGCATTCCATTCAGTCGAGGAATACTGCTCGGTCAATCCATCGACCTCGTGCTCCGCGAAATCGGGCCACGGCGTCTCGACGGCCTCCGCGCACATCGTCTTCGCAAGTCTCCCGATAAATTCCATCTCGAACGCATCCCAGTCCAATCCCGCCGATACCGTCGCGCGCGCAATCGACCCTTGAAACAACATGCCCTCCTTCGCGCGCTTTTGCGCCGCGCCCGCGATCTTTGCGCCCGTGTCCAAATGGATCACATCGTAGCGCTCCGGACGCTCGAAGCACACCGTCGGCAGGCCCTCGCCTTCCGCCGCGGCTTCCTTTTTCAGGACAACATTCTCGCCCATCGCCGCCAGCGCATCCGCGATGCACTCGTGGACGACGCGATATGACTCGGGCGCGGGCACCTCGCAAAGCGCGTGCTCGCGCGGAACCACAAGCGCATACGTCCAATCCTCCCGGTGATCGACAACCCCGCCTCCCGTCGCGCGCCGGCAAAGGTCAAACGGCCCCTCTTCCTCCGGCGGCAGTTGCGAGCGCACATATTCGAGCTTCTGGCTGTATCCAAAAGTGAACGCCGCGCTCCGCCAGCCATAATGACGGAACCGCGCATGCCCGCGCTCCGGGTAGCGTTTGAGCAAAAGAAAATCCGCGGCCATGTTTTCGGCCGCGCCGCCCGTGCGCATGGGAAGAATATCCAAGGGAATCGTCATGACGGAATCATGAAAAACTTTTCCCCGGCGTGAAGAGCCAAAACGTCGGGCAACTCGAACAAAAACACATTGCCCAAAACCTCCGTCACGCACACGGTCGTGCCCATGCCTCAACATTTTGCCGTCATCATTGCCGGGGGAAAAGGAGAGCGTTTCTGGCCGCAAAGCCGCGAACGCCGCCCGAAACATCTGCTGCCCATTGTCGGCGACAAGCCCATGCTCGCGCAAACGCTCGATCGCATTCGTCCGGTCGTGCCCCCCAAAAACACGTTCGTCATCACCAGCGCCGCGCAGGAAAAGGCCGTGCGCCAAGTGTGCGGGCAACTGCCCCGGGCAAACATCGTGGCCGAGCCCGTCGGCCGTGACACCGCGCCCGCGGTCGCGCTCGCGGCGGCGCTTGTCGGGGCGCGCGATCCGCGGGGCGTTTTTGCCGTGCTGCCGTCCGACCATGTGATTCCTGACGCGAAGGTGTATCTGCGCGACCTGCGCGCCGCCTTTGCCGCGGCGGAGGCGGAACCCGTCCTTGTGACCATCGGCATCAAGCCGACGATTCCGGAAACAGGCTACGGTTACATTCAGCTCGGCAAGGACTGGAAAAAGTTTGGCGGCGCGAAGTTTTCCCGAGTGAAACAATTCAAGGAAAAACCCCCGCTCAAAACCGCGCGGCGCTACGTCGCGTCGGGCGATTACGCGTGGAACGCGGGCATGTTTGTCTGGAGCGTGCCGGTTGTTGAAACAGCGTTTGAAAAACACGCGCCCGATTATTTCTCCGCGATGAAGCCGGTGCGCGACGCGCTCGCGAAGCGCAAGCCAATCGGCGCCGCGCTGAAAAAAGTTTATTCGAAAATCGAAAAGCTCTCCGTCGATTACGCGCTGCTGGAAAAGGCGGACAACGTCGTCGTGCTGCCCGCGTCGTTTTCGTGGGACGACGTCGGCTCGTGGTCCGCGGTGCAGGCGCACTGCAAGCTCGATGCCGACGGCAACGCCCTGCGCGGCCCCGCGCTCGTTGAGCAGGGGCGCGGCAACATTGTGTTTTCGGAAAGCGGCCACCTCACCGCGTTGCTCGGCGCGGACGACATGATCGTCGTGCACACAAAGGACGCCACGCTCATCGCGCCAAAATCAAAAGCGCAGGAAGTCAAAAAACTGGCCGCCCGCATTGGCAAAATGAAAAACGGCCAAATGTGGCTGTAATCAGATCATGCTTCCTGAAATTCCCGAGAACTGGCGCGACACGCTTGGTGATGTTTCACAAGAGCAGTGGTATCGCGGACTGGATGCGTTTCTTGACGCGGAAACCGCGGCGGGGCGCGCGATTCTGCCCGCGCGCGAGGATGTGTTCAACGCGCTGCGCCTCACGCCCCCCGGCGAGGTAAAGGTGGTGCTGCTCGGGCAGGATCCGTATCCAACTCCCGGGCATGCGCACGGCCTGTGCTTTTCGGTGCGGCCCGACGTGCGCCCGCTGCCTCGCTCACTCAACAATGTCTTCAAGGAACTGCGCTCTGATTTGGGCGGGGAAAATTTTCAGCCGCCCGCGCACGGTTGCCTGGAAAGCTGGGCGAGGCAGGGAGTGCTCATGCTGAACACGGTGCTGACAGTGCGCGCGCGCGAGGCAAACTCACACCAAAAACGCGGCTGGGAAATTTTCACCGATCGTGTGATCGCCGCCGTCAACGCCATGCCAAAAACGGTCGTGTTTGTGCTGTGGGGCAACCAGGCGCGCGCAAAACGAAAGGCGATCACCGGCGCGCAACACCGCATCGTGGAAAGCGCGCACCCATCGCCGCTGTCGGCGAGGCTGTTTTTCGGATGCCGATGTTTTTCAGCGGTCAACCGGCACCTCGCCGAGGCGGGGCGGGCCGCGATTGACTGGCGCCTGCCGGACGCGACGGAAACCGCGAGCAAGGGGTTGCTTCCGGGGTTTTAATGTGCGTGAGATAGCGGACGAAAACCATGCCAAACGAGCCTCACCAGTTCAGCCGCGCCGCACAGGAGTTGATCGGGAGCTTTCGAAAAATTCCCGATGAAACTCCGAGGAGAATGCGCATCCGCCCGACAAAGGACATGGGCGGACTGGTTCAGGACTTGCTCGTGAAATACAAAATCGGAATCGAGTCGGAGGAATCCGTGATCCGCGAGCACTGGGCGGAAGTCGCTGGCCCCGCGAACGCGCACTATTCGCACGTGAGGGATCTCGACCAGCGCGGCTGCCTGACCGTGCTCGCATCGCACGCGGTGGTGCGCAACGAGCTGTTTTTGCATCGCAAGATGCTGCTCCAAAAAATCCAAAAACTGCCCGGCTGCGCGAAAGTGAAGGCACTGACCATCCGCGCGGGCTGACACAATGGCGCGCCCCGCGCCCGCATTCGCCGTCGCGCACTTTTGCGCAAAATCGCAACAGCCGCAGCAAGATCGCGGGCGCGGATTTTTAAATCCGTGTTATTTTGCTGCGCATGAACTCGAACAACATTCACGGCAAAGTCGTTTTAATCACAGGCGCAAGCAGCGGGATCGGTGAAGTCACCGCGCGCCTTCTCGCCAAGCAAGGGGCCGCCGTCGTCCTCGCCGCGCGGCGCAAGGACAAGCTCCAAAAAATCGCGGAGGACATCGCCCGCGACGGCGGCGTTGTCTCCTGCCACGAGGTCGATGTCACACAAAAAGACCAGGTGGAAAAAATGATCGCCGACGCAGCCGCGCAACACGGTCGCATCGACGCGCTCGTCAGCAACGCCGGGCTCATGGCGCTCTCGCCCATCTCGTCGGGCAAGACCGGCGAATGGGACCGCATGATCGACCTCAACATCAAGGGCATGCTCTACGGCATCGCCGCGGTCTGGCCGGTTTTCGAAAAACAAAAATCCGGCCACTTCATAAACATCGCCTCAATCGCCGGCCTCAAGGTCGCGCCCGGCAACACCGCCTATTGCGCGACGAAGCACGCCGTCCGCGCGCTCAGCGAAGGGCTCCGCATGGAGTCGCTCGGGAAGTTCCGCGTCACCGTTGTCTCCCCCGGCTACGTCGAGTCCGAGCTCATGTATGGCACGTCCGATGAGGCCACGCGCAACGGCGTCGTCGAAGCCTACAAACAAAACGCCATTCCCGCCGATTCGATTGCCGGAGCGATCAGCTACGCGATCTCCCAGCCGGACCACACCTCCATCAACGAAATCGTTGTCCGGCCCACCGTGCAGGAATTCTAAAAAACAATTCGACCACCCGCCCGGTTCACCCGCCATGAAACGCACCAGCCGCGTGAAATCGCTCGCGCTCGGAGTCGCCCTAGGCGCGCTCGGGCTCGCGGGCATCACGAAAGCACAAACCATGCAAAACGACGCAACCCATTTGGACGCCAGGCAACGCTCGATCGCCGAAGTCGCCGCGCTCACCGCGAGAGGCGATCTCGAAAAACTGAGCCCCGCCCTCGCCAAGGGACTGGACGCCGGCCTGACCATAAACGAGCTCAAGGAAGTCCTCGTCCAAATGTATGCCTACACCGGATTCCCGCGCAGTTTGAACGGCCTGCAAACGCTCATCACCGTCACGGAAACCCGGCGGCAATCCGGCATCGCGGACAAAACGGGAAAAGACGCCTCGCCCTGCCCGCCGGCTTGGACAGGGACAAATACGGCGAGGCAACCCGTTCGCGACTCTCCGGAAAACCACCCGCGCCCGCGACATCCGGCCCGCAGGCATTCGCGCCGATCATCGACACGTTTCTCAAGGAGCACTTGTTCGCGGACATCTTCGCGCGCGACGTCCTGGGCATGCAAAGCCGCGAAATTGCCACCGTGGCCGCGCTCTGCGCATTGGGCGGCGTGGATTCGCAACTGCAGTTTCACCTCGGCGCCTGCATGAATGTCGGAACAAACCGCGCGCAAATGGAAGACCTGATCGCAACCATCGAGCCCGCCATTGGAAAACCCGCCGCCGACAATGCGCGCCGCATATTGGGCGGCGACACCTCCGGCGGCGTCGCCTCCGGAAACACCGCCGCCATCTTCCCGCCGGGAGACAAGGGCCCGTCGGACTGGTTCACTGGAAACGTCACCGTGCGCCCGCTCGCGAAAGCCGACGGCGCCAACAAATACTCGGCGGGCAACGTCGTGTTTTCGCCCTCCGCGCGCACCAACTGGCACACGCATCCCGACGGGCAAATCCTGCTCGTTACCGCCGGGCGCGGTTGTTACCAGGAACGCGGCAAGCCGGTCCGCTGGCTGAGCGCGGGCGACGTCGTCAACATTCCCGCCGGCGTGGAGCACTGGCACGGCGCCGCGCCCGACAGCGAGTTCACGCACATCGCCCTCAGCAACGAATATCAAAACAGCGTCGTCACTTGGATGAAACCCGTGACAGACGGGGAATACCAAACCGCCACCTCTAAAAAATGAAACGTCTCACAATCCTCATCGCATTTCTTCTTATGACCGCAAGCATTCACGCGCAGGAAAAACCCGCCGAAGACAAAATCCTAATCGCCTACTTCTCATGGAGCGGCAACACGCGCACCGTCGCCGGACAAATCCAAAAAACCGCCGGCGGCGACCTGTTCGAGATAAAAACTACCAAGGCCTACCCGACGGTGTATCGCGAGTGCACCGCCGTCGCCAAAAAGGAGCAGCAGGAAAACGCGCGCCCGGAGTTGTCAACCAAGGTCGCCGGCATGGACGATTACAACATCATCTTCGTCGGTTACCCGAACTGGTGGGGCACCATGCCGATGCCACTGTTCACGTTTTTGGAGTCGTATGATTTTTCCGGAAAAACAATCGTCCCGTTTTGCACGCACGAGGGCGGAAGGCTGGGCCGGAGCGCAAGCGACATTAAAAAACTTTGCCCCAAGGCGACAGTCCACGAGGGCCTCGCCATAAGCGGCAACGTTGCCAGGCGCGCGCAAAAGGAAGTCGACGCATGGCTCCGCAAACTTGAAATAAGCAAATAAGAAACAATGAAACCCTTCATCATCTGCCACATGATCTCGTCCGTTGACGGGAAGATAAACGCCGGCGCCTTCGAAGGCATCGCAAATGACAGCGACTACGAATCAACCGCCGCCAAGCTCAAGGGCGACGCGTGGATTTGCGGGCGCGTCACGATGCAATACTTCGCGCAACGCAAACCCTTCGTCCCCGCGTCGAGCAAACCCGCCGGGCCGCAGCCGGTGTTTGTCGCGCGCCGCGCGAAGTCCCACGCCATCGCCGTCGACACGCGCGGAACGCTGAACTGGCGCGGCGGCGACCTCGACGGCGAGCATCTCATTTGCATCGTGAGCGAGCAGACGCCCGCCGACTACCTCGCCGACCTTCGCAAAAAGAAAATCTCCCACATCGTCGCCGGACGCACGACTGTGGATCTGCCGCGCGCGGTCGGGCTGCTGCGAAAACATTTCGGCATACGCCGCCTGCTCCTCGAAGGCGGCGGCCACATCAACGGCGGATTTCTCGCCGCCGGATTGATTGACGAGCTGAGCCTGCTAGTCGTGCCCGGCATCGACGGCCGCCACGACATACCGACGGTTTTCGACGGCATGAAATCGACAAAAAAGAAAGCCACGCCGCTCAAGTTAAAATCCGTCGAACGCCTCAAACGCGGCACGCTCTGGCTGCGCTACAAAGTCGCGCGCTGACACCCTCGCCGCCGCCCGCGCCAGCGGCTGCGTTGGCTGGATTGTCTTAAAACAGAATCGCCCTCGAAAAGATTATCCGGCGGTCATTTGTATTCTGGACTATTCACGGGGCGAAAATTCGCGCAGTGTTTCAGGTTTCTGAAATGCTGCATCTTTTCATCGTCTCGCTCATCTGGGCGCTGTCCTTCGGCCTCATCAAGGGGCAGCTCGCCGGGCTCGACACGACCGCGCTCGGCGTCGTGCGCACGGGCTTTGCGCTCCTTGTGTTTCTTCCGTTCTGGCGTCCCGGAAAAATCCGCGCGGGCGACGCCGTCCGCCTGGCCTGCATTGGTGCGGTTGAGTTTGGCCTGATGTATGTTTTCTACATGGCCGCGTTTCGGTTTCTGGCAGCCTACGAAGTCGCCATCTTCACCATCTTCACGCCGCTTTGGATTGCGGCGATCGAGTCGTTTCAGCTTCGCCGGATTCCGGCCGGCCTGACCTTCGCGGCGCTGCTCGCAATCGCGGGCGCGGCGGTCATCAGCTGGCAAACGCTCACACCCACGCACAATCTGCTGGCCGGCTTCCTGCTCGTGCAGGGCTCCAATGTCTGCTTCGCCGTCGGCCAGCTCATGTATCGCAAGATCAGGCGGGGCGCGCTCGGCAAAACAAGCGACACCTCGCTGTTTGCCTGGCTCTACATCGGCGCGTTGCTCATCACGCTGCTAGCCTCGGGCGTGACGACAAACTGGTCCGCGTTTCGCCCGGATTTGTCGCAATGGCTCGTGCTCGCCTATCTCGGCGCCATTGCCTCGGGGCTTTGTTTTTTTGGATGGAACCTCGGGGCGATTCGAGTGAGCACGGCCACGCTCGCCGTCTTCAACAATATCAAGATACCGCTCGCCGTCGCCTGCTCGCTGCTGGTTTTCGGCGAGACGGCAAACATTCCCCGCCTGCTCATCGGCGGCGCGTTGCTCATGGTCGCAATCTTTGTTGCGCAACACCGGCCTCGCGGTTGAGTTTGCGGAAATTTCCAGCCCTTCAGCCTTTCCCATGCAACCCATCGCGATACTCACCACCGGCGGCACCATCGACAAAGTGTATTACGACGCGCTCAGCAAATTCTCCGTCGGCGCGCCCACGCTTCCCCGCTGTTTTCAGGAGGCCAATATCAACTACGAAGTTTCCGTGCGGGAAATCTGCCGCAAGGACAGCCTCGACATGACTGACGACGACCGCGCGCGCCTGCGCGCCGCCGCCCTCGCCCGCCCCGAGTCGCGCATCCTCGTCACGCACGGCACCGACACCATGACAAAAAGCGCCGAGGCCTTGCGCGACATTCCCGGCAAAACGATTGTCTTTGTCGGCGCGATGCAACCCGCGCACCTCCGCGAAACCGACGCGCCTTTCAACCTCGGCTTTGCCACCGCCGCCGTGCAACTGCTCCCGCCCGGCGTCTATATCGCGATGAACGGGCAAGTTTTCCCCGCGGGCACCGTCCGCAAAAATCGCGAAGCCAGCCGCTTCGAACCAGCCTGACAAAACAGAACGCTTGCCCCGGGAACGCGGGCATCCTGCCCGCGATCCCTAGAGGGAAAGAGGACGGTTTGCGGTCAGGTTGCCAGTTGATGCGGCAACCATAATGATGAAAACTCATACCGCCTCAAACTTCACGGTCAAACCGTTCAAAAATCGCAATGGCGTCACTTCGTGGCGCGTCAGCGGATGGCTCCACGGCCTCCGCATCCGCAAAAACTTCAAGAACAAGCAGGACGCCTTCGTCGAACGCGGCGCGCTCGACTTGAAACTCATGCAGACCCAATCAAGCCTGCGCCCCGTCACCACCAGCCTGTCCGATGAGCAGGTGCGCGAGGCCGAAATCCTCTTCCAAAAATTCGCCGGCAAGCCGCGCACGCTGGCCTTCTACGCGGACCACGGCCTGACGCACTACAAGGAGCCGGCCTCGCAAATCAGCCTCGCCGACGCGGTGAAGGCCTACCTCGAAATCCGCCGCGACGATGAAAAGCGCAACGTCATCGGCAAACGCCAGCTCAGGACAATCGAAAGCGAGTTCAACGAGCTCCAGCGTCATTTCCCGACGCAAAACCTGTCCGACCTCACCACAGATTTGCTCCGGCCCTACCTCAATCGCGGCAATCTCGCGCGCCCGCAAATCCATCCCGCGCGCAAGACAGTCAATCTGCGCTACGGCCACCTGTTCACCTTTTTCCGGTTCGCCGTCGTCACCAAGGAATGGTTGGTCAAAAATCCGCTCGCGAAAATCAGCCGCCACAAGCTCGAACACAGTCGCGGATCGGCGCCGACGCTCAGCGCGCAGAAGGCCGCCGAGCTGATGGCCCACGTCGAAACCCTCCACGACGGCGCGTTCGTGCCCTATTACGCATTATGCTTGTTCGCCGGCATCCGCCCGAGCGTGCAGGACGGCGAAATCTCCCGCCTGCCCGCGAAGGACGTGCGCCTCGACACGCGCACCATCCACATCGAGCCGGACGTTTCCAAGGTGGACATGAAGCGCAATATCGACATCCAGCCCAATCTCGCCGCGTGGCTCGAAGCCTACCCGCTCGACAAGTTCCCCATCATTCACAAATCGCTCGCGAAATCCCGCGCCACCATCGCCAAGCAATTCGGGCTCTCGCACGACGTGATGCGGCACACGTTCATTTCAATGCACGTCGCAAAGTTCCGCTCGATGGGCGACACGGCGTTGCAGGCTGGCAACTCCGAGCGCATCATCCGCCGTCATTACTTGAACGTGACCACGCCGCAGGAGGCCGAAGCCTTCTTCAATATCATGCCAGCACTGCGCGGCAAACCGCGGACGGAAACCAACGCTGCCATCGCCCCAATAGCCGTTGTTGCTGCGAGCACGCACGGAGCCGAGACACTGCCCGCCGCCGCCTGATCGCAACCGCATCTGTCAACAAGTTGATGCGCAAGCAAGGGCATGAAAACACTCACTAACACACCAATGCAAACGACCACACCGCACACCACGCCCCGCACGATCACCAGCCCGATGACCGACATCACCGGCTTGCGCCTGAGCGGGATTTTTCCCGCCGGGCGCGAGCCTTCCATCCGAACCTTGCGCGAATGGACAAAACGGCGCCGCATCCCCTATCACAAGGTCGGCCACTTTGTTTACTATGACCTCAACGAAGTCATGATGCACATTCGCACCAGGCTAAAAGTTCCCGCCCGCGCCTGACCAGCATGATGATATTCGTCACGCCGTGGCGATTTTCACGAGGCCGCATTTGCGGCCTTTTTTGTCGCTCAAAAACATGATCAAGAAGATCGAAAATGCGGACAAACCACACCGTCTGTCGTCCGCTATTTTGATTCATAAAACGGGAGCATGATGCGCAGCGAACCAAACCACACATCATGAAAACGAATACAAAACACAACAAACCCACCTCCAATAAAGCCGCATCCGTCACGCCTGAAGCCGACGCCTTCTTCGCCGATCCCGTTGACCCGCTTGCCGAGGGCCGTGCGCTTGGGTTGGAAGTCATAACGCATCTGCTTCTCTGGATGTCCGACGCGCCGACACTGGAAAGTCGCGGACTACGCGCCACCGTGGCACTCTATTGCATACGCCCCGACCTGATCGACGGCCTCACGTTCGAACAAATCGGCGAACTCGCCGGCTGCACGCCGCAGGCCGTCCACAAACTCGCGAATGACTTTCGCGAAAACACGGGGATGCAGTCATGACCCCGCCAACATTACCCCCGGATGCCCCCACCAATGCCGTCGTTGCCGCGACATCCGCAGCGAAGGAAATCAATCATTTGCACGCCGAGGCGCAACGCCTCGCGGCAGAGTCCTGTCATTCGCTTGACGGGGCCCTTGCCGCCGCGTGGCACGCGGGCCGGTTGCTCAACGAGGAGAAAAAGCGCGTGCGCCACTCGGCGGGACACGGCGCATGGATGCCGTGGTTGAAGCATTTTTTCACGGGCTCGATGAGCACGGCGCATCGTTACATGCGCCTGGCTCGCGGCACTGGCGACCTCGCGCTTTTGCAGGGACTCAGTTTGCGGCAGGCCTACGCACGACTCGGCATCGCCACCGAGCCGAAACACCACGCGCTTGACGGCAAGCCGTCCCTTCCCAAACCACCGGCGCACGTCTTGCTCGCCGGCAAATTGATCCGGTTCTTGCGGCAGCAAAGCAGACAGCACACCGCGCGCGACGCGACGGATTGCATTCGCGACCTTGCGCCCCTCTACGCGCAACTCCGGCCTTTGTTTGAGCATGCTGCCCGCAATGGGAATTGAGTGAGTCAACGCCCGTGTTTAAACGAGTCCGCGATCGCAACCCTTTCCTTATTTCGGGGTCTGACTGCCTGCAAACACTATACATCCAGCTTGCCTGTTTGTTCAAGGACACTGGTGTGAACGCGCCAGCGGGTTTTGGTCGGATTATTCTCAAATATGGTCCGCCTGTCCAAGACAGGCGGAGGTGTTTTTTGTAAAAACCTTGGCGGGACACCCCGGATTGAAGTCCGCCCGGTCGCCCGCTTCTTTATGCACCCCCTCGCCCCCGCAACACCCCTGCGAAATAAAAAGTGCGCCGCAATACGTGAAAAAGTAGCCGTTGTTTACGGGAAACAACCCGCGTGCCGCCTGCTTGAAAAAGCGGGGGCGCACCACCGGCTTATTGTGATGCCGGAAACCAAATCGGTTGCGCGCATCGACTGGCGCGAGAAACGAGTCGGGGGCAGTTTTCATGTGCGCGGGCAGCATGTGATTTTTGCACGCAAGCAGGCGGACGTTTCCATTTTTTGGAAAAGGGAGGCCGCGCTGCTTTGCCTGTATCTGGATGGGAATTTGTCACAATATCAACCAATTGCCGCGGACAAGCCGCTGGAAACAATGGAGCACAGGGCGCTGTGGAAACTGTCGCGACACGACTGCGGCATCATGGATTTGATACGACTCTTTGTGGATTGCCGCAGTCCCGACTTTGGCACGGCTTATTTCGGGCATCTCGGGTTCGCGCTGGCGTTTCACCTGATCGACGGATTGGCGCGCGACGGGGAAAACGAAACCGCGCCTCCGATGATGGACGAATCACGGCTGCGACGTGTCATTGATTACATCGACGGAAACCTGCACGCCCGCATCGCGGCCCACACGCTAGCGGGCGTCGCCTGTCTTAGCGGAACTCACTTCAACCGACTTTTCAAAAACAGCACCGGCATGACGGCGGGCGAATATGTATTCGAAAAGCGGATACGGTTGGCGCAGGCCCTGATCCGACGGGGCGGAATGCGTATCGCGGAAATCGCGGTGGCGGCGGGTTTCTGTGACCAGAGTCACGTCGACCGGCGCTTCCGTCGCTACTGCCAGTGCTCGCCGGTGGATTTTGCGCAACATGGTTCCTTTGTTCTTGAAAATGGTCGAAACATCCAATCCTCCGAAAACAAAATCGGGCAGAATGGCGGCACACTTTGACCGGATTCCGCATAGCGCGGACCGGGCAAAAACAAAAATCCCGCCATGAAAAAATTATTCACACTTTTCTTTCTGGCGACATCGACCGCGTTAAGCGTGCTCGTTTTTGCCGGTATGCCCGTCATCGACGCAGCCAACATTGCCAACAGCCAGATTTCGCACATCGCAACTATTGCCAAATGGGTTGAAAACATCGCACAGTTGAAGGCGCAGATCACTCAACTCAAGGAACAGGTCAACATTCAAGGCAGTTGCGAAACTGGACTGGCAATCCCGCTGATGCCGTCAAACTCGTTTCGCTGGGGATTCTGACAGAGCGCGATCTGATGCGTGATTTTGGAATGTCGCGCAACGACATCGCCCGCGCCGCGCAAAGCCTCGACACTCTCACGCACACGGACGGCAACACCTACCGTCCCGTTTCCATGCCTGATCTCAATGGCGACGCAGTCCAACACGACCCGCTCACATATCGCCGGCATACGTTAATTGACGCCCGCACGGACAACACACGTCTTGTCACCGATCAAACCCGCGAACGTGAGCGTGAATTGCAGGCGAAAATCGCCCTCACCCTGGCGAACTTCGCAGCGGTTTAACCGACGCACAGGCGCAAAAACTCATTGCCAAGCTCATCGTCCTGAACGGTCAACTCTCGCAGGTTGAAACCGCGCGTCGCCGTCAAGTTGACGAAGTGCTTCTCCAAAAATCGCGAACGACAACCGTCGCGAAATTGAGCAACTTGCCACAGCCGATCTTGCGGCAAAAGACAACTACATCGCCAATCAGCGCGTTGCGACATTCATGCGCTCACTCAATCCACGTAAACGCCTTTAAGGGGGTCCGTTATTTAGATTGGATTGTCTCAGTGTGACAGTTTTTGTGTCCCTTGTGTGCGCCTAAATTAAATAAAATGTCTCGTAATATGCTGATAATAAGTATCTTAAAATACGAATAAGAAGTGTGCCAGAAGCGACGTAAATATTCTTTAAAATGTATTAAGGGCAGTGTGACATTTCTGAATGTCAACGAAACCTAGTAACAGAAAAACAGCCCTTTCCGGCGTGTTGGGCCCTCGTGAAGTTCAAACATCGAGTCAGCTGATAAAGAGCATTGCAGCGTTGGGATACCGGCACCCGCGCAAGGTTTTGGAGCGGCATTTCCGTAGTAAGGATTTTTGGCGTTCTGAACAATTCGTCTTGCCTGCAAAAGCACGTCTGTTTGCACATCGAACCTTTTTGGGGGACGGTGCTTTTTTGGATGCTGTTGAACCGTTAATTCGAAAGTCTAGGCCAGGAATTGCCCGCGTTTTGCACGCCATGAAAAAGTTTGAGGCAATCGACTGCAATACGGTCAAAAAGCTGACAGCCGTTAAATTGGACAAAAAATCAGGTGGTGAAAAATACACCAATGAGATCTCGGCCATCTCTGAAATAAGCATAGGGAATGTTTTGAGCGTTGGCGCGCATTCAATTCTTGCTCGCCTTAAATACAGCGTCAGTGATGTTGAAGCACTCATCAAATTGAGTAATGAATTAGAGGCCGATTCAGAAATCGCCCGGCAGTTTCTAAGTCTGCTAATTAAACATTATCGGCAACAAAGCATCATCGCATGGAATACACCAGAACCAGGTGATGATATTCTCTTTAATGGGCAGCTTTTTTCAGCAGTTGCATATACGCACTTACGTCCGTTGGTGCGATATCAAGGAACAAAACGAATCGCTTGCCCAGTTCTCTTTGAGGTCTTAGCGCGATCCGCCGAATCTTTTGACGTGGAAGGTTTCATTGAGAGACTTCGCCGTGCCGGTGACCATACTCGTTCAAAGCTACGCCTTTTAGGTGTGATGGGAGCAACCTCGCTTAGCCCTGATGCACTTAAGCTTGGTAAAAATCACGGTTTGGTGATGGTCAATTTTCGCGAACTTTTTGGCGAGACTGCCGTTAAGATGATTCAGCAAGCTCGTGAGCTTTTGCTGAGTTTGTCAGCACGTCGCGATGAGGCAAATGCGCAAGACCCTAATGCCTTGGCAGATCAAATGGTGACTTCGATTTCATCCCTTAAGTCCAATCCAATGGTAAATGAGCTCTGTGGCATGGCGTTGGAGATATTTACTGTCGCTGTCTTACGGAGTCGGAACTATGAGGATGTAAAAGCGAGGTTGACGGTGCCTTTTTCAACAAACCGAGAAAACACAGTTCGGGAGATTGATGCGTCGGGACACAATGATGATGTCCATTATATCGTTGAGTGCAAAGCATTGAAAGCAGACAAAGAACTGAAATTGGATCAAATTAAGAAGTTTTTCTGTGAAACAGTTCCCTCATATCTCAAATTTATCGGGAAAGCGGAAATAAGCAAATGCCATGCAGAAATCTGGACAACGGGAAAAGTAACACCAGAAGCATCTGCATATTTGAATAGTTTGAATTTGGATCGCCGGGTGAAACGCGGAATTTTGGCACGCCAGGATATAAAGATTCCAAAAAATATAGCATCGCTATCGCGAATTTTAGAGGTCATTGCGGACTGTTAATATACTATTTGAGATACAGCACACGAAAAACACATACAATGAATAGGGGGCATCAGCGTAATCTTAGAAACTGTCAGTGCAATTATAGCCATTTTAAGCATTGTCGGAATGAGTCGCAGGCAGCACATGAAAGCTTCAAAATTGAATTAATGGCTGCTTTAAGCACATATTGTCACCTTGGATCGGATGAGAGTGCAACCTTTGCGAAAGACAACAACGTAACTAATTATGGCCATATTTAGTCGACGAGAAATCCAAAAACGCCTCGATAAGGCATCATCGCTACTTGCACGCCCGCAACTTGAATCACTAGTTGGTCGGCTAAATCAAACTGGACGTGTTTCAGTTGAAGCAGAATGGGAACTGATTTGGATTACTTCATTAGCAGAAGTTGGACATGTATCGCATGAACCCCGGTTTGACGGCGGCTCTCGCCATCCCGATGTGTATTTTCGATCAGGAACAGTAAAATTTATCGCAGATATAACTGCTGTATCAGATATCGGTTATGATAAGGCAAATCCCATAGATGAATTTGAAGAAGAACTTTATAAACTATATGTGAAGCATGGCCTCTTCGGAGGATTTAGCCTGAATATCGAATCAGAACTTGAAGGACCAAAATATAGAGATCGTCGTGTTCGTCTATTTTTACCAAAACGTAAGGACATTCTTTCTTTTATTCGGAACAATTTTGACAATTTCCTGCGAAATATTGTAGCGAATCCAGAGAAACCATGTTCGCATGTTGCTACTGTTCCAGATGGTGGTAACATTAAGTTGAGTTATGACCCTAAGCAACGACCATATAACCACGGAGGTGGTTATCTTAGCTATAATATTCCGTATTCTCTGCATCGAAATCCGGTTGCGAATACGCTGAAGGGTAAAAAGCGCCAGCTGGCGAAATCTGGATGGACAGGAATGAGCGGCGTAATACTTTGTGATGGAGTTTGTCGCATTCTAACAACTCAGTCAAATGACGGAAGCACGCTTACATTAGATCAGATTGTGCGTGATTTTTTACGCCAGAACCAATCCGTAAGTTTTGTTCTCACGGTCGGTATTAAGACGAAACACAATCTTTATGGTAGTCCAAGAAAGACATTAAGCCTAAGCGCTCGTATCTTTACACAACTATCGTTGAATAAAGATGAAAATAAGACTCTGATTCGTGTTTTTAACGATGCGATAGCTGGGTTTCCCCCTCTGGAAAGAGACGCTTCTCACGCTGTTTGGCTTGCCAATATGACTCGGCCGATACACGTCAATCGCGAGACATTTTGTAGAGGCATGCATATGACCATGGGTAATAAAACACAGACAACTGAGATCAAACTTTCCGCGCGGGCGTTGGCTGCTGTGTTGGGAGGAGAGCTAGATATCGAGGTCTTTCGCAAAAGCTATCAAATCCCGTCGAATACTTATGGGCGTGGCTTCGACGTCTTCCAATCACTTGTTCGAGAGGGGCGAACTATTATTGAAGCTAAAATCGAATCTCTCCCTGACAAAGACGATGATCTCATTGTGTTGCGTTTCGGTTTACCCGATGCTGCCGCGTCGAAATACCGGATGCCTAAAGATATGCATGATAGCGATAGGCCGGGCGGCTAGATATTCGGTGGGCTGGGCATCCCAAACGGTGTCTTTGTGCAATCGCCGCTGTAGGTTCGATCAGTTGGCGAGAGTGTTTATAACAGCGAGCAGACAACCTGAAAAGACATTTGCCAATCTTCTGGGGATAACCAAGAGCGATGAATTGCGGACGCATCATATGAGTGAATCTGACATGTGCCATATTTGATCAGCCCTGCTGTGCGAAATGGTAGCGTCACGATGTGAGTCACCAACAAACTCTTATTCGCGGGACTTTCTTAGAAAGACGACCTAATTTCATTTTTCCGCGTTTTTATTCTCAAAAACACGGAAACGTCCAATACGCGCCCAAACAATCGGGACATACTGGTGGCACGATTTGCCCTGAATTACGATGGCTCGCGTCAACGAGGTTCAGGCATTCGGTAATAAAACCCGAACCATTATGGACCTCGTTCTCCCAGTTCTGGAAAACAAGATCATCGCAATGGTGACGGCGTTCCGCTTCGTCGTCTTCGCAATGCTTGTGGTCGGACTGGTCGCGCACCTCAGCCGGCATCATTATCACAACAGCCAGATCGTGCGACCAATCGCGCGCGCCATCACCATCGTCGCGCTCATCGCCTCGATGCACTGGTGGTTCGCGCTCGCCGAAAACACCATGCTCGCGGCGGCCGATTACATTGATCCGCAATACAACGACAACCCCGCGCGCGCCTCCGAACTGCTGCGCGATGGAACCGCGCAAAACCCGGAGAAAAAGGAATGGTCGTGGCGCAAGCTCAACGAATCGCTCTACAACGCCATCACCGACGTCGTCTCTTGGGTGTTTATACAAATCGGCACGCTCGTCACCGCGCCGATGATAATACTGCAATATATATTGCGCTGGATTTTATATCTGCTCACGCCATTTGCGCTCGCGTGTTTTATGATTCCGGGCGGCTCGCAAATCGGCATTCGATTCTTTCAACAAGTGCTCGCCGTGCTCGCGTGGCCCGTCGGCTTCGCCATCACTAATCTTGTCGCCATCGCCATCTGGCAGGATTTTCGCATGATTGTCGGCGCGGAGGCCGCATCCGCCGACATGGCCGCCTTCTCGCCGTTTCTCACCAATGTCGGCGGCATACTAGCCGCGATCACGCTGCTCATCGGAACGATCAGCACGCCGATCATTTGCCAAAAGATATTCGCGCAGGGCTACGCCTTTACCGGCGAAACCGCAAACCCCGGCGCACTGGGCCGCTCGGGCGTCGATATGCTCTATCGCGCAAATATGATCGGCGGAATGTTGAGCGCGCCATCAGCGGCGACGACAACCGCGATGGCGGCATAGGCAAACGAGGCTCCGCCACCGTCATCTGCTCAGACGACTCCCGGACTTTAACAAATGGAACCCGAGTATACACCAGAACCGCGCGCGCCCTTGCGCGAGACGCCTGTCGATAACGCAAGACAGCTTCCGCCTGCGAAAACGAAACGTGGGTTTTCGCCCGCGCGGCTTTTCGCAGATCATGCCTTTGCCGCGCGCATGTGGATGTTTGTCGCCTGCGGCGCGCTCGTCCTCGTTGTCGCTCAGCCGTTTCTTATTATTGAAGCGTATCGCACTCGCGAGCGCGTCGTCGTTCTTGACGGAGGCGGCAGTTTTTCGATTTCGCCGCTGCTCGGTTTCGAGGAGGCGAAGACACTGCACGAAACACTCTCCATTTGGTCCGCGCTCGCGCTTCTGCAACGCAATCCGAAGAACTTCGACTTTCCTGATTTGCTGCAACGGCTCTTTCTCACCGACGCGGCAACAAAGGCGCAGAACGAATTGCTCGCCTCGCGCGAGGAGTTCGAGGTGAAGCAGATTCACCAGAAACCCGAGGTTTTCAAAATCGACATCCTGCGCACGAGGGAGGATCAGGTGCTTGTGCGCATCGAGGGCCAGCTTGTGCGCACGGGCGTTTTCGAGCGACAGGCTTTCGCTGAATCCCCGCGCTTTTCACTCACACTCACCCTTGTCCGCAACCCGGACATGGTCGCCAACAAACGCTACCCTCTCGCCGCATGGAACTACGAATTCTCACAATATTAAGACAGGAACCGCAGATGAACGCAGATGGACACAGATGGACACAGATTCAATCCACTGTGGCCTCAGTTTATCTGCGTCAATCTGCGTTTATCTGCGGTTAAAATTCTTCTGATTTTCATTTCGATAGCATCCGTGGTTCACGCCCGCGACACCGCTCCCGTCGTGAAACAATTTCCGCTCGATGAGCGCGTCGTCTATGAAATCCCCATCGGCACCAATGTGCCGACGACACTCATGTTTCCTTCCGCACCCTCCGCGCTTGAAAGCGCAGGCATCACCGCAAAACCGGAAACACCCGCGCCCGTGCTTCTCTCGCACGTTCCCGGACGGCATTACCTCAGCGTGCGCGCGCTGAAACCCGATGCGCAAGCAACCCTCAATGTCATCTGGAAAAACCACACTTATATTATTCGTTTCACCGCGTCCGAAAAGCCCTACGGCTCGGTCACGTTTTATGAGGATCGTCTTGCCGGTCGCAGCTCCGCGCTCGCGAAACGTGTCACGCCCGACGCTCTTCTCGGTTTGCTCGACCGTGCGAAAACGTTTCGCCTCGTTCACGAGCAATATCCCGAGGCCGTGCAGCAAATCGAGCACCGCGCGCCGCCTGCTGTTGAGGCCGTCACGCGTTACAAGGATTTTTCCGCGACGGTTGAGGAGGTGTTTCGTTTCGATCCCGAGGACACGTTGGTTTTCAAGCTCCGACTGGAAAACACCGGCGACACCGAGGTTGCCTACCAGCCTCAAAGCCTCGCCGCGCGCATCGGCTCGCGTGTTTACACCGCGTCCATTTCCGACGCGTCCGGCTTGATTCCGCCGCACGCGGTGACGACGGCGTATTTCGCAATCACCGGCACGCCCGACGGCGGACGCGCCAACCTCAGCGTGAAGAATATTTTTAATATCATCGTGCCGCGCGCCACCCGCGACGTGCAGCTCGTCATTCCCCAATGAAGCGTTTGCTGAAATTCATAAAAACACCGGTCGGTAGCCTCACGATGCTCGCCGCGTTCATCGGTGTCGGCGCGCTGCTCATTCACGGCAGCAACAAGCGCGAGCCACGGCCGGAGATTTCCGCGAGCGCGCACGCGGCCACCGCGCCCGTCGAACGTCACACGATTACACGCAGTGGACAGGAATTGAAAATTCCGCAGCCGCACACTCCAACGCCTCAACAAACACGAACGCCGCCTGCCGGTGACGAGGAAGGAATTTCGCGCCCTCGCGCAGCGCGCGTCGAAAAATCAGTCTCACACACAAACGCGCCCGCGCCGTTACCGATCAGTTTGCTATCTGACGAGAACGCGCGCGTGAATGATGTCACGCTCTCGCAAAACTACGCGCCTTATGGCCGGCTTATTTCCTGCGAAACGGTTGTCACGCTTGAGTCCTCGAAAATCGACACGCCAATCATTGGCCTCGTCACCGAGGATGTCTGGCACGACGGACGGCGCATCATTCCAGCCGGCGCGGAGGTTCACGGACGCGCTGCCTCCGATCACGCGCGCGAACGCATCGCCGCCTCCGGCCAGTGGATTGTCGTCTGGCGCGATCACACCACCAACAATGGTGTCGAACTTGTCCTCAATGGCATCGCGCTCGATCGCCAGCGTGACGACACGACCGGCGAATATGGTTTGCGCGATGGCAGCGCAGGACTCGTCGGCGAGATTTTGAAAACCGACGACTGGCAGGAGATAAAACTTTTCGCCTCTACCTTCCTCGCGGGCATGGCGGGTGGTTTGCAGGAAATGCGCGACCAGGCGACCGCATTTGGCGACGTGAGCCAGGTGCCCAAGGCGTCTGCCAAGAACGCCGCGCTGCAAGGCACATCCGACGTGCTCAACGCCTACGCCGCGCGCATCCAGCAAATCATCGCGCAGGACGGCTACTACGTCCGCGTGCCCGCAGGGAAGCAATTCTACATCTACGTCACCCAAACCCTCGATCAGTCCAAGGCCACTCGCGGCAACCTCCGCGCCGACCTGTGGCAAACGAAAGAAACGACATCACAATGAAAACCCGTGCATTTATTATATTCGCAGTCGCTTGCATTCCGCTCGCCGGATGCTCGCTTTTCAAAAAGAAACAACCACTACCCGTTCAAACTATCGCGGCCTCGCCCGTGAGCGGCACCGAACTCGATCCGGCCAACACGGAAAAACTGCGCCACGGCGAAACCATGCGCGCGTATCCGGTAAGCCGATACGTCGATCCCCGCGACCCGAACCTCATGCACGAGGCGCACATCGTTTATCGAAAAGAAAACCCCGCCGCGTGGAACCTCACACCGCACGCGCCGACTGTCGTGCCGCTCGGCCCTGTGCTCGCATTGGCCGATCCCGCCGAGAAACCGCAACTCCTGCCCGCCGAGGTTGAGCAGAAGATGGCCGCGCAAAACCGGCTCATGGCCGCGCTCATCGAGCAAAACGAAACACTCACGGCGGAGCTTTCGCGTCTCAAATCCGAGATCACCAAGTTCCGCGAATCACAAACCACCACATCAAAACCGGAAAAACAATGACCACAGAAACACCTCCTGCACCTCCCGAAACGGACAACAACATCGAAGTCGAACCGCTCGCGATTGGCGTGCATCACCGCGCGAGCTTCGAGCAGGCACACTCGCATCTCGAAAAAACTTACGGTAAGTCACCGCCGCCCGACGACCTCATGCGCCTGTGGCTTGCGTGCGCGACGCCGTGGGACATCACGCGCGAGTTTGAGGAGTCCGTTTTGAACATCGCCGGCAGCGATCTCGTCCCCGACGACAACGGCCACTACGCCCAATCACTCCTCAACCTCTGATTCGTTTTTAACTTTGGGCGGACGTGCCCGAACAAGGTCAATCGCCACTGGCGGCCAGCCGCCTTGCTCAATCAATGGCTGGAGCAACCCAATACAAAAATACCATGTCACTAAAACAAGCTATCGCCGACAAGAAGGCTCGGGAGAACACCGAGCAGCGCATCAACCCCGAGGTCGATGCCAAGCTCACCAAATATATTTCGGACAATCCGAAACTGTATCAATACTACAACGATCTCACGAAGGAGCAGCTTATCCGAAAGCTCATGCTCGGAAAAATGCAGCGCAATGATTACACCCAGCAGCGCGACCAGGAAATTGTCAAATGGGTGGAGCAAAACCCCGACATCAAGGCGAAGGTCGAGGAACGCATCAAAAATGTTCCTGCCGAAAACCGGCAGCGTGCTTTTGTCCGCGTCGCAAAGGATGAGGCTATGCGCCAAACCATGCGCGGCGGCCAAGGTGTGGGAGTCTGACAAACTGACAAACGCGGCGGCAGCCTGTGGATGAGGCTGCCGCCGCAATTTTATATTCCCGAGCAATGCCGGAAACTCCTGATTATTTAAGCGACGAACTATTCGCGCTCTTGGGCGACACGCACGAGACAGCGGCGGTCACGATTTTTCTGCAATTGCTGCGCGAGTCGCCATGTCTGCGCAACTGGCTCGGCACCGCGTTCCTCGAACCGCACACCCGCTCGCGTCTGGCCGCCTATCTGCGAGGCGAGGAACGCCATGCCGGCCGGGGGCGCCATCTGCTCGCATGGTTTGCCCATGCCAGCGATGCGCGCGAATCGTTCATGGCCGCACTCGCGCGCGATCACAGGCCGGCGTCGATTTCAACCTACGGCGGTCTCACTCGCGCGCAGGTAGTCCGGCTCATTCGCCGTTATCAATCGGGCGGTGCAAACGGCACCAATCTGCTCCCGTTTCTGCTCATCCACGCATGGCGGCAGGTTCCAAACACCGCGCGTCCAAACGCCGCGCTCCTGCTCATGGGCGGCATGGTTTTGCAGGAAATGTTTTCCGGAAAACCTTCATCACTGCAACTCATACGACATTTCACGAAAGCAGTGGAGTTTTTCCACGACCAGCCGCGCGGCGCAATTTCCCGGATGCACTTCGGCTACGTCAACTGGTGGAAGCTGTCGGTGCTTCACTACATGCTCAATAATCCCAAGCCGCGCTACCGCACGCGGGATTTTACACGGCACCTCGCCTCAATGAAAATCAACATCGATCCAAAAGACCTGCGCCGCTTTTGCCAGAAGCACGGGATTGTTCGGGATACGCGTCCCGGCAGACCGAAAACATAAGCGTTTCCAACCGAAATTGGTGAAATAGTTATTGCGCCCCATTTCTGCGATTCCGGACGCTTTTTATTCCGGCTGCCGTTTTCTGAGACATGCCCCCCGGACCAACTGATGTTTCGCTTACAAAAGCACCGCCCACGGTATGAACCCGGATGATGTTCACATTGCCGGCACGCGCATATTCATAATGAAAAACGTCATCCTCGCTTAGGACAACCGGAGGGCGGCCAACCGCAATGCCCCGTTTTACAGCGTCACGCGGCATCCACTTATACACTCCCGACGCACCATTGCTCCCAGCCCAACTCGTCAGCAATGCGCCGCCATATTCAAATTGAGTCTGCACGCCAGAGGCATTTTCAATGCGCAAAAGACGATGATCGCGGCTCCATTCAAAACGGCATTCCCTGCCGCCTGAAAACGCCAAGCGTTGAGGCAGTCCGGCCTCGGAGTATTCGACGCCTAACACGGCAACGTGACGACCGCCGCCAACCAGCCTCGACACCTCCAAAATGGCGCCCCTGTCGCTAACGACGGCGAATCGCCCCGCTTGCGCATCAGTGATCATTTCAAGGCTCCCGTCCTTGTAACGCCAAACCGAGCCTTGCCGTGTTTTTATTTCCACACCAGAGCCAAAAACATCCGCCGATGAACCGTCAGACGCCTTGCCAAATTCCGCGTCCTGTCGGGGATATCGCACGCTCTGACCGTTTGGTTTCATCCAAACCAAGTCGCCTTGCCGCTCGAAATAAACGCACGTCCGCAATCCAGTCACGTCCCATTCGCTCTCGGCGCTCCGATCACTGCCTATGCAAATCTTGTGCCCCAGGCGAAAATTAAAACCCAGCCGGGAAATCTCGGATGAGCCGCCCAGCTCCAGCGACAACCGCGGCAGGCCTCTTATGCCAACCTTGCCCATGTTCGACAAGATTTCCGAACGCAAAGCGCGCTGGTCAGCACTAGCCGTCGAAAAAATCACAGGGTTGCTTACAGAAACCGAACGCCCTCCCTGTGACAAATAAACCAATTCCGCTCCCGTCTTTTCCGCCCAAATGCGCCACATGCGATCATATTGGGAGGCATCCGCCAATGGCAGCCAAACCACTACTCCACGGGTGTCCGGCAGGCTTCCCGGAGGGTATGCGGAAGGATACAATACAACGGTTTTCTTCAAACCACCCTCGCCTGCCTGAAGGCGGCTCGCATGAAAACCCGAATAAACACAAACCTCATGCCGCACGCCGGCAGCATGAGTATCCGAACGATACCAAGGCGCATATACAATCAGCGATTCCAACGAAAGAATATCAAGGGATGATGCGGACGTCCGAATGGATTTTCCATAATAGGTGCCAAAGATTGCGCCATCAGCCCACAAGCCTATTGGATTGTCCGGCGATGCGCCGGAGTCACGCCTTGAAACCTTCACCACATCGGCGCCAGCCAGTGGCTTTGCCTGCCAGTCCATTTTTCGAGCCGTGGTATAACCGGCGCCAAGCAAAACTGCCACAATGAACAGCGCCAGGCCGGTGCCGCAGATGAAGCTTCTCAACGCCACCTTGTTTCGGATACCAATAACGAAAAGCGAAATCACCGAAGCACCCGGAAGCACCCACAACGACCATTCATACCAGCAACAAGTCCAGATATTGGCGGTCATCCATGCGATTGCGCACGCGCCGAACGCCACGCACCAACTGCGTTTGCGCATCATAAACGAGATGATTACAGTGGCAAATAAAACGGATAATGACAAAAACAAGGTCAGAACGCCGTGATTGACCGCGAGTTCCAAGTAGCCGTTTACAAAACCTGTCGGCCTAACCGATTGCTCGATGGGCTGATACCAATTGACATACGCCATTCCGCCTTGCTTGAAACCCCACCCCGAAAACGGAGAATCCCAAATCATCGCAAGGCCGCCGCGCCACAGATCCAAACGATTCGACACCGACATGTCCCGGGCCAGATATCCGGGAGACATCCGACCCGCAAATCCAGTGAGCGTGCAAATAAGAAAAATCAACCCCACCCGCACAAGCACATGCAGCCCCCTGCGCCAGAGATCATTCCAATTATCCTGTCTCACTACCGCAAAGAAGCAGAATAATACACACAAGGCTGCAAGCAGCCCGCCCCGCGAGTAAGTTTTCACAAGCACAAACCAGCCGCACAGTTCCAACCCATAAAGCAACGCAAACCCGGCAAAGCGCGCGCGCGGTTTGTTCAAGCGTGCCCAACGAAGTTCCGCCAACCAGAGCCACACAAGCGCGCACGAAATAAAACAAGCCATGAAGTTGGGGTTTTCCCAATACACGCTCCAACGCAAATGACCGTTGTAAAAATACTCGGCGGGCATGTGGCAGACCTTACTAAGTTTCAGCGGACAAAACACAAGTCATGGATTGTGATATGGAGAGCAATGAATTACGGCCGTTGAATATTTATTCCACGAGATATGCCTTTACACGGCATCAGTGCATCGCCAAAAAATGGCTCTAAAGTTTGTTTCACCTCCCGCAACCCCGTTGGTATTCCAAAAGGCGTGGCATAGCAACGTGAACACCCATACGCCGAAGAACCCGACTTATGAACGCTATGAACACTAAAGTTGCAGCCTTTTTGGCCATGTTTTTGACAATATTAGGCCCCCTGTTCGCGGAAATTCAATGGGACCCCAAGGAGCAGTCAATTACGCTGGCCGTCAACCAGCAGCAGGCGGACATTCAATTCGCCTTTAAAAACAATGGAGGGCAGCCAATTGCCATCCTTTCGGCAGTGTCCTCATGCTCATGCCTGAAACTTTCCGAGATTGAAAAAGACTACCAGCCGGGCGAGGAGGGCGTCTTGGCCGCCCGATATACCCGCACCAATCGAGCCGGCCCGCAAAGCTACAAAATTACGATTACCACCACCGATACGGAAAATCCCACGGTCACACTCAGGGTGAACGTGGCGAGCACAACCAGTTATGTTGTCACGCCCAGCAGCGCGCATTGGATCATGGGATCGCAGGCGGGGAGCAAGGCGCTGCTTTTCCGAGACATCAAACAGGCAGGCGTAAGGCCGACGGCCGTGTTTTCGACCGACCCCAATTTTACCGCCGAAATAGGAGAGCCGAACACGGACGGGGCGTATCCGATAGTGATAACGGCGATTTCAACGGAAAAAGCCACCGCTGGTTTTATCTACATTGATGTCACAGCGGAGGACGGCACGGTGGAAAAAGCCCGAATAGTGGCCGCGGTCAGGGATCCCAATTCCCAAAGAGTCATCGTTCGATGATGCGCTCAAGGCGCCCCCCTTCTCCATTAGTTGAATATCTTCAACATCTTGGAAAAGGATCCGAACCCAATCGGCAAAACAAGAACATCACTCAAACAGCATAGCCCCTTACTGACGCGCCAACGCGCAAACATACCGTGTCATCATGAAGCTCCCAAAAACGATTCGGAATCTTTTAATAATCCTCGTCACGGTATTTGTCATCCAGCCTGCGGCGCGATCCGGATATGTCATCCGCTGCCAGACGGATTATGAGGAGTATTGTTGGACCGAATACGATTCCTATATTGTATCATATTACGAGTGCTGGACTGAGTATGAGTGGGTTGAGGATGGAGAGGGCGGCTATTATGTAGCGGATGAGTATTGCGAATGGGTGGAAGAATGGGTCGATGAAGAAAGGGAGGTGTGCGAATTGGTTGAATTTGATGATTGCTGGCAAGAGTGGGTGAACGAACCGCACACGGTTTCGATCAACCCAAATAGCACGGTGACGCTTACGCTTGGGCAGTCGCGCACCTATTCATCGGCGGCGTCAGCAGGATCCTACGAGGCGGAAAACCGCACGCTCACGGCGCATGGCATTGATTGGAAGGCACCGGGAGGGTCATGGGTGTCCGAGTCTGTAAGCATCACTACTCCGGGATCGACAAACTTGGGCGCGCTGACGGGCGGCATGGCAAGAGGCGTTTCCTTGAGCGGAGTGACGCAAAACTCGCGCTCGGTCACGCTCACCCCGACGCAAACGGGCACCTACACGGTGCGGTTCACCGCGCAGGACAACGTCGGCAACATCTGGCATTCAACGTCGCACAATCTGGTGGTGGCCAGTCTTCCCGAGCTTCCCGCTCCCGCAGCGCCTGGGTTTATCGAGCCCCAAGAGGCGAACGATTATGGCTATGTCGATATTCCCTACTCGGAAACGGTCAATTACTTCATCAACGGTCAGGCTGCATCTAGTCACGATCCTCTCATTGCCCCTGGATACACGGTTACTGTCACTGCCGAGCCAGCAGCAGGGTATTCTTTCCCTAGTAACGCCATCACCTCGTGGACGCATACCTTTGGCGCGCTGCCCACCTCCGTTGCACCTCAGTTTATTGAACCTGAAAACGGGAATGCCCATGGCTGCGTCATAATACCGCATTACGCCTCGGAAGCGGGAAGCATTATCTACCGTATCAACGGTAACACGGGCATCTATGAGGGCAACTATTATTTCCCCACTGGCACCACGGTTACCGTTACTGTTGAGCCGGCGCCTGGGTTTTTCTTCCCCGACGGCACCGTCACGACTTGGACGCACACCTTCGGCGCAGGTGAGCCGCCGCCGGCCAATTCCGGCAACAATGCAGTATTCGTCTCCTCAAGTAATATCCCATCAACCATGACGCCAGGGCAAACGGTCACTGTCTCCGTGACTATGCAAAACACCGGGAGCACCACTTGGGGTAATCACTCGTCGCATCCTTACAGCCTTGGCAGTCAAAACCCACAGGACAATACGACATGGAGCTTGAGGCGTGTTAGTGTGGGGGCTTCACCAGTGCCGCCTGGCGACACCAAGACATTCAACTTCGCAATTACCGCGCCTCCCGTGCCGGGCTCTTATAATTTTCAATGGCGCATGGTTCAGGACGGCGTGGAGTGGTTTGGGGCATCGTCAAGCAATGCAACCATAAGCGTGGCCAATGCCGTCGTCGTCCCGCTGCCCGAGCCGCCCGCCAATCTTGCGGCGTCAAACATAACAACCAACTCGGCAACCATAACTTGGACGGCTTCCTCGGGCAGTGTGAGCGTGGCGGATTATCTGGTCTTCCTTGATGGCAGGGAAATCGGTTCGACCGGCAATACATCATATGCGCTCACCGGACTTGAGCCGTCCACGGCGTATGTCATAACCGTGAGGGCGAGGGACGCGGTCGGCAATGTCTCCAACCCAGGCAACAGTCTTACCATTATTACCAATTCAACCGGGGTTACCCTTATGGTAACTTCGTTTTACCTGCCCGCAAGCAATGTGTCATCCTCATTATACAGGCAGCTTGCCAATGCTAGTAATAGTGTTGATGAAATGCATATCGCGACGGCGTGGGAACGGGCAGATGATTTGCCCGGCATGATTGGCAGCGAAGGCGGCTACATCTCCCATTCATTTCAAATGCAGGGAATGACAAAAAACGGGCTGATCCGGGATTTTCTCCTGCAAATTTGGGGAGGCAATCTAACATACGAAGGCATCGTTGACGGCGACCATGGCACAATAACGAAAAATCAGGAGCTTGAGCAGCTTCACAGATGGCTCAAAAACAGCATTCAAAACAGCCTCGAAGGTGACAGCACCGCCGTGGCATACACTGTGTATTATGATTATGTTCGCGACGAGGATTGTGACGAGGATGGGAACTGGTATTACGGGGAGACCACGGCATCTGAGATGGGAATCGACGGATACATGGTGACAATGACGGGATCCGAAATGGTCATTCCGACGCCTCCCCAATTTATTAATCCAGAAACTCCCAACGGCCAGGGTTGCGTTGTCATTCCGTCGGTGGAAAATATCGTTTACAACATTCATATTTCAATTCCGGGGTCTTCAGATGAAGGGGATGATGGATATGACGACTGGTATGAAGATGTGCCGGCTGGCAGTTATTATTATCCCTACGGGACTACTATCACGGTCAGCGCACATCTTCCTTATGATTCTGAAACCGAAAGTTATCATTTCCCCAAAGGGAGTGTCACCACGGAGTGGATAAACACTTTCGTTGTTGACGGCGGTGTTCCGGGGGCACCACAGGAGGTCACGTCATTGAGCATTGTGGCATCGGTGGCGGACGATCTGGTCAAGGCGGCAAATGGCGGAAGTATTACAGTGTATATGGGAGACAGTTTGAAAATAACCAGCGTTGCGACCGCCGCTGGGTGGCTGTCTGCGCATAACATCAAGGGGTATGCGCCCGGCCCCGCGCCTTTCTCCATCCCATACGGAATAAAAACGCTCGCCGCCACGGCCACCACCGCCTCATCCCTGCACGTCACAACGTGGGAGCCGCTTGATCCGGGCACTTATACAATATACACGGAGGCATTCACAGGAACTTCCCCCGGTGATCAGCAACAGGGTGTTTCCGGCTGGCCGGGGTATGAGGGAGGGCCGTTCGGCGGCTCGGCGGACAAGCGGATCACCGTCAACGTCCGCAACAATCCCACCGGCTCCGTCGAACTGCTCGATGCCGGGAAAACCCCCATACCGTTGAAAGACGGCGCGTTTACCGTTACTTATGGGGACACTTTTTATGTTCGTGTCAGCGGCAGTGACTCGGATGGCGACGTGAGCCAATATTATGTATCCTCACCGTTTCCTGCCGGAAGCAGCCCGTGTTACACCGGCGATGGATACAATGGAAGCAAGACGTTTGGCCCTTACACGGCAAAGGCCGACGGCAGCTTTTTGGTGGGAGGACGTGTTTCCGACGCGACGGCATACAACTTGCCGGAGCCAATTCCGTGGGGTGAAAGCCGTTATGGTTGGTATTCGTCGCCACAATATACAGTGCAGGTCACCCCGCCAGTTTTCGATGCAAAATTCGTGTCGCAGAGCGTGCCCTTGGAAATACGGCCCAATGCAAAGGCCGAGGTATGGGTGACGATGAAAAATACAGGCAACCAGCCGTGGGTCGAGGATCACTCTGCCGGTTCCATTTATAGTATCATTCACGGTCTTCGCGCTCAGCCAGCGCATACAACCTGGTCTGTTCAAGGAGTTAGCGTAGGTGACATGCCAGTGATGCCGGGGGAAGAAAGAACCTTTAGGTTCACAATTACCGCGCCGCAAAATCCAGGAAACTATGATTTCCAATGGTGCATGAGTAACAGCCTGAGATCGTGGAACTCCGGAACAAACCCCTACTCCTATTTTGGGGAATCTTCTGATTTTATCTCGATAAATGTGGATCCAAATGCACCTGTTATTCCGCCGCGCGCGCCCAGGGAGCTGGCTGTTTCCGACCTGACAAGCACCACGGCAACAATAACATGGACCGCTCCCCTCGGCGATGTCATTGGCTATGAATTTTTCCGCAACGGCGCGGTTTTTGGCACGACAACCGACACTACAGTTACACTCACGGGACTTGTCCCGTCGACAACCTATGTTATCACTGCGCGAGCGTTGTCTGCGGACGGAACCTTTTCCGAGCTGAGCGCCCCGCTCTCAATCACCACGCTGGATGCCAGCTCAAGTGAGCCACCCATATCTCCACAGGATTGGGCTGCCCAGCATGGCATTATCAGCTACGATCCGCTCGACGGTCCCCTTAATGATGGCCTGACCTACATTACCAAATACAATCTCGATGCCGATCCCAACAACAGCCATGTCGGGAGCAGCGAGACGGGCGGCACGGTTCCCGCCATCATGGATCAAGTTGGAGTCGCCACACAGATTATTGGCTCGGGCACGTATGTTCCCGGATCCACGGCTGGTGAGTTTGCCGTGGATAAGAATGGTTCTGCCACCTATTCCATTCCCATTGCCGTCACGCCCGGCACCGCGGGCGTGCAGCCCTCGATATCACTGGAGTATAGCAGTGCAAACGGATCGGGCATCGCGGGCTTTGGCTGGTCGCTGGCCGGCCTCTCATCCATTGTTCGCGGCGGCCAGTCCGAATTGGTTGACGGGCAGCGTCGCGCGATCGACTTTACCTACGCGGACCGGTATTATTTCGACGGGCAGCGTCTCGTGGCAATTTCCGGGCAGGATGGGCAGAATGGCACGGAATATCGCCTGGAGTCTGATAATTTTACGCGTGTTGTCTCCTACGGCAACGCGGGGCAGGGGCCCGCATGGTTCAAGGCATGGACAAAATCCGGGCTGATTATCGAACTGGGCAATACCACGGATTCCACCCAGAAAATCGGCAACCGCAATGAAATCCTGACGTGGCAGGTGAACAAAATCTCTGACACCGCCGGGAATTATATGACGTTTGAGTATATTTTTGATCCCGTTTCCGGCCAGCAGGTCATTGATAAGATCAAATACACAGGCAATATCAGCGGAGGCGTCACCCCCTATGCTTCCGTGCAGTTTGACTATGGAGACCGTCCGGATGTCAGTTCCGGGTATATCAGGGGCGCAAAGGTGACATCAAACAACCGCCTTGAAACCATCAAGGTGTTCTATGGCTCTGAAATGGTTCGCAAATACGAGCTCGCCTATGTCCAGCGCGATTACAACAACCGCTCGATGCTTGCGTCCGTGACGGAATCGGGCGCCGACGGCATGGCCTACAAGCCGATAACCTTTGAATACTCCAATCCGCCCTATGAATGGGAGGAAATGCCGACGACTAAGCGCCCGCCGGTGATGCTTGGAGACTCCTCGCAGGTTTCGCAAGGAGTGACATTTATAGACCTTGATGGCGACGGGCGGGTGGATTGTGTTCAGAAAACGAAAAGAAAATCGGCAAATCTAAATCTAAGCCAGGCATGGCTCAACAAAGCTGGCAGTTGGATTGAGGCTGACGGTGCCAATGGAGGGCCAGACTATAGGCTGCCAAACGCATGCAATCTTTTTGATGAAACCACGGGCCTGTCCGACACCGGCACGCGTTTTGCCGATTTCAATGGCGATGGATTGATTGATGTGATATCACTCGACGGTAGTGTTTACCTCAATACCGGCAGCAGTTTTGTTTTTAGCACCCGGTATTCTTTGCCCTATAGCACTCCGTATGTTCAGTCGACCCACCTCAAGCGCAGGCGCATTGAGGTGATGGATCTTAACGGCGATGGCAAGCCCGACATCGTTTCGATACTAAATTACAATAGTTCCTATACCAGTGCCACGGACACATGGATCAACAAGGGCGAAGGAACGGATAATGTCCGTGGTTCCGCTTGGCAGTTTACATCCGAGTTTTTTATTCCAGAAAAGAAATATTTTCCGGCAAGTGACGATCCTGGTGTCAGGCATATTGATGTGAACGGAGACGGGCTGGTTGATGTCGTATGCCATACTAGCCGCGACGGAATAATTGAAAAGTATGCATGGATCAATACTGGCAGTCGTTTTGTCAGCGCGCCGGACTACGAGCCGCCCATGCCGCTGGGTGTCGGTAACTTTTTCTATGCCCCCGAACCCAGCAATTCCATTGGGGCGGAATTTGTCGATTTAAATGGCGACGGCCTGCCGGATTATGTCTGCCACTACACCGGCTTTACTGGCCTCAAGAATTTTGTTTATCTCAATACTGGGGCAGGCTGGGTCCAGGGGCCTGATTCGCATCGTGCCCCGGCGGAACTTGCTTATATCAAAGAGACGGGAGGGCTGCACTACTTCACGCAGCGCGGCTGCGCTTTTATCGACATCAACGGTGACGGGCTCCCTGATTTTGTGAACGCGGATAATAACATTCAGGACCAGAACGCGGATAGCACGGTCATGATTAACACAGGCACAAGCTGGACGCCGGCTCCGGCAACCATGAATCTGCCTTACCTTCTTGTCTCCGGGGACAAGAACAATACCGGCGCCACATTAAATGACTTCGACGATGATGGCGCCATCGATCAGGCGTGGCGCTGGGGCACTGGCAACTCAAAAGGCGCCATGTCCAACAAACGGATAAATCCCGACAGGCTCGTCAAGGCCACCAGCAGCCTTGGCGTTTCCGTCCAAGTAACCTACGCCGCGCTGACCGAACGCGACCCGGACACAGATGAACCTGTTGTCTATGACAAAGGCACCGGCGCAGCCTCCCCGCGGATTGATGTCACCATGCCCATGCATGTTGTCAAAACCGTCGCGCATGACGACGGTCGCGGCGGCACCTACGACATTGATTACCGCTACGGCGGTTTGCGTGTGGAACCGAAACGTGGATTGCTTGGTTTCGACCGGATGCAGGTCACCGACATGCGCACCGGTATCAGGACGGAAACCTTCTACAGCCAGGAATACCAGACCGCCGGCATGGTCACCCGCGTCGTTACCACGGCGCCAAACGGCACTCCGGCAGGTGTTGTGCTCAATGAGAGCGCCAATGAGTTCGGTTGTCGCGCTTATGGCCCGGGCGGCAAAGTGTATTTCCCATACGTGGCGAGGACAGACCAGATAACCAACGATCTCACCGGTGCGGAAATATCCACTGTCACGACAAGCTATGAATTTGACGCCTATGGCAACGCCACCTCGATATTTGTCGACACTTCGGATACAACGGGAACCCACACCAAAACCACAACCAGCATTTTTGAGAATTGGACGGGATCGTCACAATCGCCTGACCGCTGGCTGCTCGGACGCCTCATGGTCAGCAGTGTCACCACCGAGGCGCCAGGTGTTCCGAGCCAGACGCGCACCTCCGCATTTGAATACGATCCGGACACCGGCTTGCTCACCAAGGAAATCATCGAGCCGGACAGCATCAATGATCCGTCGCCCGATCCAACGCTGGAGCTTACCACGACCTATGAATATGATGATTTCGGAAACAAAACCAAAGCCACAACCGAAGGCGCCGGCCTTGATGAAGATCGTGTCATCGAGACAACATATGATTCGAAAGGCCGTTTCCCAGAGGAGACTAAGAACGCCAAGGACCACACCGAGACTTACATCTACAATCAAAAACTCGGTGTCATCGAGCAAACCACCGGCCCGAACGACATTAAAACCAGATGGGAATACGATGGCTTTGCCCGCCCTGTGAGGGAAATTCGCGCCTACGGCACTGGCGCCCAAACAGAAACCACCACTGATTACCTGTGGATCACCGACTCCGCCGCCCCCGGATCGACCTATCTGATAAAAACCAAGTCATCCGGCTCCGCGCCTGCCATCACCTTTTACGATTACATGGGGCGCGCCATTGCCAACTGGGCGGTCACCCCCGGTGGTTTGGACAGGCAGCCTCGCGTGTCCGTCACCGAGACAGCCTACGACGAATACGGGCGCGCATGGGCTCAATCCATGCCCCACTACTTCGGCGATTATGTCTCCTGGGCCAAAACCTACTACGATATTCTGAGCCGCCCGGTAACCATTGTCACGCCCGACGAGGACGCGCCCAACCGCGAAGTCATAAGCACGATTGAATACGACGGTCTTGTCACCCGCACCACCAATCCCCTCGGCCAAGTCGAGGAATCGACCAAGAACACCCAGGGGCAGATTGTGAAGCGCATCAACAACGCGGGCGGCATCGGCGTTGAAAAAGGCGAAATCCGCTACACCTACGACGCCTACGGCAATCTCCTCAAAACCGCCGTTCACCGTGAAGGCGGCACACCGGTCGAGACCACTTTCTTTTACGATAATCGAGGGCGCAAAACCAGAATGACCGACCCCGACATGGGCACATGGTCCTATGAATACAACGCCCTCGGCGAACTCATCAAGCAAACCGACGCCAAGAATCAAGTCACCGAAATGGTTTATGATGTGCTCGGGCGCATGACCCGGCGCACCGATGATGACGGCACCGTCACCACGTGGACTTACGACACTGCCGCAAACGGCACGGGCAAACTCGCCTCTCTCTCGGTGACAGACCCCAACGTAACAGATCCCATCTCGACCAATTATTCCGAGTCCTTCACCTACGACACGCTGGGGCGCCTCGCAAGCCACACCAAGACCATAGATGGCATCCCCTACGTTACAGGCCAGGAATATGACCAATACAGCCGCCCGTCCGTGATGACCTATCCGGGCGGTTTCCGTGTGAAAAACTACTATGACACCCTTGGTGTCCTCAGGGAAGTTCGCGCCGACGGCGGCACGATTCCCACAAGCGGCCTCTACCGCGACGTCCTGCCCAACCAGCTCTTCTGGCAGGCCGATTCCCATACCGTTGCCGGCGCCATCGACGGTTCCACCTACGGCAACGGCCTTACCTATGATGCCATTGTCAGCCCGATAACCGGCCGCACAAAAGCCATTGTCGCCAGTGTGAGCGCGGCCGCCGGCGGCCATTATGCCATCAATTACGCCTACCTGCACGACGCCATCGGGCAGGTGACCCTTCGCATGGATTATATTGGCAACCGGAAGGAGTGCTTTGCCTACGACGGGCTCAACCGCCTCGTCTCCCACACTGTGAACGACAACCCCGCGACCGCCGTCTCCTACGACGCCCTAGGCAATATTACCGAAAAGTCCGATGTCGGGAGCTATTATTACACATCAGGCAAACCGCACGCCGTCACCCGGGCGGGCGTGAAAAATTACACCTACGATGCCAACGGAAACCAGACCGCCGGCGCGGATCGCACTCTGGAATGGTCGTCGGCAAACCAAGTCAGGAAAATCACCAAGGGCGGCCTTTCCACCACCTTCCGCTTCGGCGCCGACCGCGAGCGCATCGTGCAGCAGCACAGTGACGGCACAAAAACCGTCTATGTCGGCTCCGCCTACGAGGTTGTCACGCATTCCGGCGGGCTGAAAGAGGAAAAATTCCACATCTTCACCCCGCTTGGCCGCACGGCCACGCGCACCGTGTATAACGACGGCAGGATAGAAACCCGCTATCACCATCAGGACGGCCTCGGCTCCACCGTGGCCGTGAGCGACGAGCACGGTAAAATTGAAAAAAGTTTTGCCTTCGATCCTTGGGGCAACCGCCTGCCGCTGGTCGATCTGCGCACGGAAGCCGGCGGTGAAATCACACGCGGCTTCACCGACCACGAGCATCTGGACGACTTCGGCCTCATCCACATGAACGGGCGTATTTTCGACCCCGTTTTGGCACGCTTCCTCTCGGCGGATCCGTTCATTGGGGATGCGAGCAACGCGCAGACCTTTAATCGTTATAGCTACGTGGAAAACAATCCGCTCAACGCCACCGACCCGAGCGGATATTTTTCGTTTTGGGACGGGTTGCAGATTGTCATGGTTGTGGCTGTTTGTGTCATCGTCTCAATGGCGACATACGGAGCCGCATCCCCATACATGTCCGCATTTGCAGCCACTGTGCTGGCTGGTGCTGCAAGTGGTTTTGCAGGGGCCTATATCAGTGTGAGCATGGCTGGCGGCAGTCCTAGTGCTGCGCTCAAAGCGGGACTGAGAGGCGGAGCTGTAGGTGCGCTGACTGCCGCGGCGACGTTCGGCATAGGCCAATACTTTGATGCCGGACGGGGAATATGGGCAAATGATTATGCAAATTGGACGGGCCGCACGTTGGCCCATGCCACGGTCGGCGGCATATCATCGGAATTGCAGGGGGGTGAATTCCGGCATGGATTCTATTCCTCGGCGGCGTCCAATGGCATCATGCACATGGGCGGACCTCAAAGCGGGAAGCAGGCTGGGTCGGGAGGAGTGATGGGGTTCATGGGCGGAAGCAAGGGAGGTGTGTATGTCGCCGCCAGAACATCCGTTGCCGCCCTTATCGGCGGCACCGCGGCGGCGATAAGCGGAGGGAAATTCGTCAACGGCGCGGTTACCAGCGCGATGCAGCATTTGTTTAACGCGGAGGCAAATAGTGTTGGTGCAGCTAAGAGCGATGATGTAGGAATTGTAAAACAAGAAAAAGACATGGTCGATGTTGCTTTTTATGATGTCACTGCTAAATCTAGACCAGTTACTGATGAATTTGGAGGACCTGTTATGGACTCTAATGGAAACCCAATAATGGAGGCTGGGGCCGAACACTTTAAGCTAGCAGCAGAAAAAAGTGGAAAGAGGGTAGTGGGCGTGAAGTCTGCTTGGGGTATGCGCAAATGGCTGAGAGCCAACAAAGGCACATATGATTCTATCGCATACTTCGGGCATGGCAACAATGAAGGTGCTTATATAAACAATAGACGTATTGGAAACTATACCATAAGGCGAATGTCCTCTAGTCTTTCCAGTAAAGGGAGGTTGTATTTATTTTGTTGCAATGTCTCTATTGTTTCGGTGCGTTATGCTATTGTGATGCAGCCAACGCAAAGATTGTATGCAAACATAGGAATATTAAATATATCGAGCCGAGGCACTATTTACCATACTGACACCATATCTCCGAAAGGGAACATATACATGATGAACTATTACGGGGGAAAAAGAAAATGAAGAAAATAAAAACACTTGTTTTATTGTATACTGTTTTCGTTTTGTGTAAAAGTGTTGGTTTGGGAGGTGCGTCACAGCCGATAAGCTTGCTCGCTGAGGTTGAAGTCAGTCCACAGCCACCTATGCCTGATGACGATATAAATGATCCTTGGGACGACGCTCTTTTGCTAGAATATAGAGTAGAAATAAGGAATATTGGAAAAACAACGGTCAAGTTGCCGACGCGTGGGTTCGAGCGGCATTGGAGTGGAACTGAAAATAGTATTCAATCAGAAATTCAATGGAATCTAGAAAAAACAGGTAGACGGACTATCATTGTGCCTGAATGCGACTACGGTTTTGTTTTATTAAGACCAAACGAAAGCGCTTTTATTCGATGGAAAGAAATTTTATTTAAAGAAGAACGTTTGGCAAAAATCGAAATAATATACCGCGTTGCAAAAGACTTTGGAAAACGATATGAAAGTTGGTATGGAATTAAGCATGTAATATGCGCTGGGACACCCAAGCCTCCGTTAAAAACATGGAGGGCCAAAAAAGAGGGTGCGCTGGAAAAGGAGCCCAAAAGAGAGGGGCAAAAAAAGGGTCAGGTTGATGTTCGTTGATTGTCATTGACGGGGACGAGATTGTTCCCATTGTGCGATGAGCAATGCCCCGCGCCCTGAGAATCCAGCATCCCGGAGCCCGTTACCATGTGATCAATCGTGGCAATTACCGGTTCGGCATCTTCGCAACGGAGGGGGCAGCAAAAGCATTCATCAAGACGCTATTTGAGGCAGTGCGACATTACGGCTGGATACTCCACGCCTACGTGCTGATGAAAAACCATTACCATCTCGCGCTGGAAACGCCACGCCCGAATCTGGTCGAGGGAATGCAATGGCTTCAAGGCACGTTCTCAAACCGGTTCAACCGTTTTCGGAAACAACGCGGGCATGTCTTTCAAGGTCGTTACAAGGCGCTGATTCTTGAGGATACAGCTGTTTTGGCCCGAGTAGTCGATTACATACACCTCAATCCGGTGAGAGCGGGGATTGTCGATCCCGACCACGTGGAGAAATACCCATACAGCAGCTTGGGCGATTTCTTGAAAAAAACGCGCCTGGCTGGCATGGAATGCGAACAATGGCTCCGCGAACGAGGCCAGCACGAAGACAGTGTCAATGCCATCCGCGGCTACATAAAATACTTGAAACAGATGGGCGCTGACAAACAGGAGCAAAAGAGGGCGGGATTGGAAAAACTCTCGCGCGGATGGGCGCTGGGAACCCACGGCTGGAAACAGGCGCTGGCAAGGGAATTGAGCCAGCGAGTGTTTGTGGAGGGCATGAGCGGGGAGGAGGTCGCGGAAATCAAAGAGCACCACCGGCAGGATGAACTGGCAAAGGCGCTTGCTCTCGAAAAAAAGACGCCAATGGATGCGCAAGCCAAGCCGCTTAAGCGGGACTGGAAAATGAGGGTGGCTCGAAAACTAAGGGCTGGGGGAATACCGGTTGGGTGGATATCGAAGAACCTGAATATCGGAAAACCGGCCACACTGCGCAGCTACCTGAGCCGGGACGCGGCAGGCGGACAAACTTACCGACAAGCATCAACCTGATGATTGCCTGCCGCATTTCATTTTTCATAATTATTTTTAATACTAAAAGATGATCACTTGGATACAAAAGACATTTCATGAGCATTTCCGTTTTGTGTTCATCGCGCTGCTTGTTGTTTCAATCATCGCCTTTATATTCATAAATAATACATCAATAGGATTGGGGCTTTTTCGAGCCCAAGTGGAAAAGAGGCCGTTTTTTGGAATTAATTTGGCTGAGAGCAGGGCGCTCGAACGCATCCAGAAGGATGCAATCATAAGCGTTTTTTTTCAATTTGGCAGCATCCCTCCCAAGAACGAGCATCTGCAGCAACTGGCGATGAAGCGCCACGCACTTGTTTATACCGCCAACCAACTGCGCCTGCCGCATCCACCGGGGAACGAAATAAAGAATCGCATCAAAACACTGCGCTACTTCAAGGACGCTCACGGAAAGTATGATGATTCCAGATACCTCCATTTTCAAGTGTCCCCCAAGATCGGCACTGGAATGGATATGACATTTGATGATTTTTTGCGAGTTATGAGCGACGACTTGCGCATCGAACATCTACAAACACTGATTTCTGGGCCGGGCTACGTCATGCCGCGGGAAGTGCGCAACATCATACGACAAAATGAGGCGACATGGACTTTGATTTCAGCCGGTGTCGATTTCAAAAACGCATTGAAACCAGTCGATGCCGATGAAAGCCACATCAAGGGCTACTTCGAGGCAAACCGCCAGAAATACGCCATCGCTCCGCAAGTAAGGGTGGATTACATTGAGTTTCCATCCTCCCTGTTTTTGAGCGCTGTGAGTGTGACCGAGGATGAGGTGCGCGCCTACTACGACGCCAACCCGGCGCGCTTTCCAAAGTCGATGACGATCGCAGGCGCGCCCCAATCCCACGATCAGGGTTACGAACTTGTGCGTCCCAACGCGGAGGCGCTGCTCCGCCAGCAACGCGCCCAAGCGCTTGCGGCCACAAGCGCAAGTGAACTTGCACTCGCACTGGACAGGGGAGGCATTCTTCCCGGCACGCCGGAATTCGACGAGTTTTTGAAAAAGAACCAAGTGTCGGCAAAGCCACTGCCCGCTTTTTCGAGGGAATCCCCGCCCGCGCAGTTTGGCCGTCACGCCGCCGCCATGGCCAAGGAAGGGTTTTCCCTCAACGCGGAAGCCCGGTATTCCAATCCGGTCACAATCAATCAGGGGGCGGCGATTTTAGTGTGGCAGGAATCCATCCCTGGGCGTCCCGCTGAATTCTCCGAAGTCGCTGAAAAGGTTAAGGATGATTACATCAACGAAGAGCAACAAAAACAAATCCAAGTGGTTGGAAAAAGAATAAAACAGCAGGTCGAAACAGACCTCAAGGAGGGATTCCCATTTCAAGTCGCCATCACCAGGGCCGCAGTGGGAGAGGGCGCTGGCGTCACGACAAAAAACCACTCCCCGTTTTCATTACGACAACGTGATGCAAGGCGGCAAGGCGGCCGAAATGCGCCCGGCATTGACCGGGATATCATGAATGCACTCTGGCATTTGGACCAAGGACAATTATCAAACATGACCATCGTTGGTCATGCAGGTAAATTCGTGTATGCTCAAAACGTAAAATACCCTGATCTTACCGAAGCCAACCCTGAATACGTCAGGATTGGAAACGACATGGCCGTCCGCCGCGCCAATTCCGCATTCGATGCCTATGTCCAGGACTTGGTCGATACCGAACTCGAAAAAGCTAACAAGAACTCGAAGCATTAATTACCATGACACTGGGTGTAAAATTGACTACGCTCATTTTGCCCAGTTGGGGCGTTTTTATTTGAGTCCAACAGGAAATTTTCCAAGCATACCGTGCGGTGCCATTTTGCTCCCTCCTCCCTCTCTCCCCGCGACTTCACTGGAAACTAACCCATATACCCGACACCCATGAAACACCCAAATATCACAATCCTCACAGGTTTGCTTCTGGTTCTGCTTGTGGCCTCGTGCTCAAAGGACACAAGCACCGTTGCGCCACCACCAGCGCCCAGTGCTGATGCAAAATTCAAGGAGGCGTTTGCGTTGCCGGTCGCGGATATTTTTTCGGTGGAAAGAGACGGTGAAAAGGTGAAGTGCATTGCGAAAATAGATTTCGCACCGTATAAGGAGGTGAGTTTCATCCGGAACCAAACGGGCGTTGGCACAAAACGGACATTCGTGGCCAGGCTCAAGCCCGGTGTGCTGGCCTCCGAGGATGTCCTTCCCGATGCCAAGCCATATTATTATTGGTTACTCGTGGTTCCGAACAAAGGAAAGCATCACAACTTTGGCCCGATAAGAGTGGCCCCTGACACCGATAACAAGGGAACCTACGTTGACGTGGCGACTGTGTATAAATGGAAAATCGAAAGAACCTATTCGAAAGCAACCATTTCATGGAGTTTCCCGCAGGAAAACATAGAAATAATCAACATTTTCCGCAAGACCAGCATCGCCAATTACGCCAAGCGCAAGTCCGTGTTTCAAACACTGGAGGCGGAAGGCAGCCTGGGCGATCCATTACCTGATCCAGAGGCTGACTATTGGTATTGGATCGAGGTCACGCTTACCAATGGGAGAATCATCGCCCAAGGCCCCATGAGGGCGGAGTTTTCCAGGTAGCGGCGAAGCACGCATGGAACGCGCCTACCGGCGCAAACACCAGCCAGATATAATAAAAATGATCATGCGAAACATGTTCCTCCTCAAATTTTGCGCGGGCATTTTCATGATTTGCTCCGTGTGCTGCACCAAGGCAAACGCCGAATACGACTATGCCATCCCGAAAGACGAAATCCCCGCGTTCGCGCTCAAGGATGAAAGCCGTGATATAAAAAAATATATGAGCTTGGGCGCATGGAGCGCGCCGGGAAGCGCGGACTGGAAAAACACGGTGCGTGTGACGCTCGACTATAACCTGATTCAGGTCGAAGCAAAGGGAAAGCCCCTGGAGGACACCGCAAAGAAATTGATCTCATTGGTGGAGGACATGCGTGCATCCGTCCCGTCCCGAGAAAGTCCCCAAACCTCAATGATCGCATTCGCCGGGATCTCGGAGCGACCCAAGACCATGATATTTGAAATAAACACAAACGCTCGTGTCGCGTTATACAACAACGGGGTGCTTGTGAAAGAACTGCCCGAAGACAACTTGGGCGCATACGACAAAACGGTCAATCTTTACATCCCCGTGCCGCTCGAAAAGGGCGAAAACATCATAGTAATAAAAACGCTATCGAACGGAGCCCCGTCAGCATTGCGAATTACGGCAACGCCCGACTTGGGCAGGGAACTGCAAACGGCGCTGGATGCAAACAAGGGATTGCTATCAAAAAAGGTAACCCGGCAAAACGATCCGCCGCGACTCAAATGGCCGTCCGCATTAAGCCGGCTCTGCGTCACAATAGACGTCGTCGATGCCATGAACGAAAAACCAGTGTTCTCAAAAACGAACATGAGGAACGGATATGCAATCCGAAACACCACAAGCAACCTTGCGAACGGCCTCTACAGAATCACCTACAAGGCGGCGGGAGAATCATTCGAGGAATATTTCCTCATCGGCCCGCCGAGGGCATTGTTTGCAAGTATAAAAAAGCGCATTGGGGAATTGAACATCACCAATGACGATATAAAGCTAAACGTCGATGCCCAGGTCGCACGAGGAGAAATCCTGTTCGACCAAGCCAATTACGATCCGGACGGCGATGAATGGCAGGGAAAGGTTGTTTATACGCTGGGCGCCCTAGCATCCATGAGCAACACGCTGAAAAACAACCAGCAAGACATATTGCATGGCGCTCCCGGACTGCACATCAAGGGGTTCATTTCAAGCGTGGACAAATCAATACAGCACTACCGGCTGTATGTCCCCTCCAATTATAATCCCGATCAAGCCCTCCCATTGATGGTCATTATACCGACTCCCGTTGCGGCCAAGGGAAAACCCTTCATCGAAAGCCCGTTTATTGCAGCCCATCAAAATGCCGTCTTAATAAGCAGAGTCGCGGAGAAGCACGGTTTTGCCGTGCTCTGGCCCGGCTACAAAAGCTCCCTCATGGGCTGGACATACGAATCAGCACATATTGATGAAGCCCTGCGCGCCGTGGAAAAGGACTATGTCATCGATAAAACCAGAACCAGCGTGTATGGATCCTGCGGCGCGGGATTCTTTGCAGGCCGTTTGGTGTCAATATACCCCCAACGCTTTGCCGCAATCGTATTCAACAAGGGCATATTTACCAGAAAGCTCTCAACGCAAGACGATTCGGGGCCGATACGAATGTGGCTTGAAGCCACTAACCCGGATAAACACATCATTGATAACAAGCAAATGAAGGTGCTTCTTATCCATGACGGCTCCCGAAGAATGGGGCACGGAGAGATTGAACTATCAAAGGCTTTTCTCGAAAAAGCCAAAGGAAAAGACGCATCCATCGAAGCGCGCTTGAACCAACCCCTGTATGGAGAACCGGATTGGAACATGATCTTTTCCTGGCTGAAATCATGCCGAAACGCAAATGCGAGCGAAAGGCCGTCCGAGTTTCTCAAGACCGCGGGCTTTGAAGGGCCTGTGTCTGAAATTTTCGCAACCCCCGTCATAATTGTTAGGGGGACGGGAGCCTCGGCAGGCTACATAACCTCGATGGTGGAACACATCAAGACGACCTATGCAAAGCAGTTCTATGGAGCCGAACCGATCGTAAAAAACGACCATGAAGTGACCGACCACGAGATGAACAACTACTCGCTTGTTTTGGTCGGAAATCCGCAAAGCAACCACGTTTGGCACAAGCTTCAAAAGGATATTCCAATCACGACCACGGCATTCGATCTTTTCATAGGCTCCCATACTTTTGATAAAAAATCGGCCTTCGTCTCAATTTTCACACATCCCAAAAATGCGAATAAGTTTATTCTCACAATCGGCGCCTACGATTTGAAAAACCTGGCACTGGCCAAAAAAGCAGACCTGTATAACGCATGGTTTGATGCCCAAATCTTCGAGCCAAGAGGGCGCGGACGCATAATCCCAAAGCTCAACTTGGCCGGCAACTAGGCTGCCAGCCGGTGCGCATCAGGTGCTTATCTCAAACTCCCTTGAGTAGATTCGAGGTAATCTTCTCCTGCAAAAACCGCTCCACCGCGCCGCGCATGGGGCGTGCCCCGAGGGTTTTGTGAACACCCTCGCGTAAGATCGCCTCGATGTCATCCAGCGTGACCTTCAATTCATGCCCGAGTTTTTGCAGGCGTGCCAATTCAGCCGCGATCATTGTTTCGCAAATCTCGCGCTGAACGTCGAAGCCCAAACGGGCGAAAACAATTTTCTCTGTCATACGTCCGACCAATTCGGGGCGGAGTTGCTGGCCGACGCGCGCCATCACCGTGCGTTCGATGCTCGCAAACGGTGCCGACTGCATCCGCATGGCCTCCGACGCGCCGATGTTTGAGGTGAACACCACATAAAACTGCGAAAGATTTTTTCGTTCGCCTGTGGCAAGCGTGATGCTCGCGTCATCGAGTATTTGCAGGAACAAGTCGAGCACGAGCGGATGCGCTTTTTCCACTTCATCGAAGAGCAGCGTTCCGCAGTCCGCTTTCGCGAGCGCACGGCCAAGCAACCCTATGTCGCCGACTTTTTCGCCGATCAATTTTTCGACCGACGATTGGTTCTGGTATTCTGACATGTCGAAGCGGATGGGCTTCGCACCCGCGAAAAGATACCCCGTGAACGCATTTGTGATTTCAGTTTTTCCGACACCAGTCGGTCCGACAAACAGAAACGAACCTTTCGGGCGCCCCGGATGCGCGAGGCCGAGCTCGCCCCGCCGCAGCACGGATTCGACACGCCCAATGACGTGCGCCTGCCCCTTGATATGCTTGTGCAAATGCGCGCCAAGATTGCGAAGTTGTTCGCGGCGCGCCTCAAACCAAGTTTTATCGGTTTCTGTATTCATAGTTTTCATTTTCGAAACCACCCGCTCACGCGCCCATCGGCCTCACGTGGCGGCAGCGTCACCCGCCGGAACCCCATCTCGCAGTGCTGCACGACCGCCTGAAACTTCCGCAACCGCCGAAACTCATGCGGCTCGATGTAATATTTCTCCTCCTCTGAAAACGACGTGGTTCGCTTGCCCGCCGAATATCCATACGTGCGTTTCCGGTATTTCTTTTTGCCAAGCGTGTCGGCGGCGATCTTTGCCGACTCCTCATCGGCGGCCTTGAACATCACGCGGTTTGCCATGTTTGCGATAAACACCTTCGCTTTCTTCTCGTCGCCAATCGGCGGGATGAGCGACGTGTAACTTTGCGTCGCTGCAACGACAGTCGCTTTCGCCTCGCGCATCACGTCCACGACATTGTAATCGCTCGTGCCGTCGTTATTCGCCGTGACGATTTTCTGCGCCTCGTCCGCCCACAGAACGAGCAGGTTGTCGCCCGCGCGCGCCTTCGACGGACGATCAAAACGCAGCAGCACATGCGAATAAAACACGAGCTTGAGCAGCGTGTGAATATATCTCCGCTCCGTTTTGAAGCGTTGCGGAATCGAAATACAAATCACCTTTCCATGGTCGATATCCGAAAACGAAAACGTCGATTTCTTCGAACAAAATACCTTGGCGATGTCCGGCGGCGTGAAGTGTTTCAGTCGGTTCGCGAGCGTGCCGCGCACGCCGCCCAACTGCTCTGCGGGCTGGCTGGCGATTTGCGTGTGGTAATGATCCATCAACTCGCGCGACTCCGGTGTGTTTCTGTCATCCAGCATGTCGATGATGTCCTGCATCTCGTCATCCGATGAGAGCAGATCATAGGCGTTGTTAAGAGTGACGTCCATGCCGGCGCACGCCAGCGCCTGAAACGCAAACCCCATCTGGATTTCCGCCTGCGTCTTGAAAAACGACTGGTCTCCATCCTGCCCGAGCGAGGACGCCACATCGCACACATCCTTCGCCTTCGCGGAGTAGGGCAGCCGCGCATCCTCCAAATAATTAAACGTGTGCGGTGGCTCCCAATCGGCGGGTGCGCCGTCTGGTCGCACTTGCAACAAAATCAAATCCTCCTCGCGTCCCAAATGCCGAAACATCGCCGAGAGGGTTTCCCAATAAAGCCCCTTGTCGTCGATGCAGATACCTCCCCAATTCGGACAATTTTTCGAGACCTGCCAGAGCATCGCGTTGATTGCCGAGAGCGTTTTGCCGCTTCCCGTTTCTCCGGTTACAAGCCACCCGCGGCAAAAATCATTCAGCGACCACGCAAACCCTCCCAGCGTCAAAATCGGTTTCGCGCGCAAACGTCCGGGCCGCGCACTCACGCCGCACGCCACTTGCCAGATTGCAAACACGCCAAACACCGCCGACATTGCCCATGTTGCGCTTGGCGACATGCCGATGCGATGCACGGCAAGCGCGCAACCGAGGCTCACAACAGCGAGGATAAAATGACTCGACATGAATCAAACAATGATGCCCAAAATCGTGATTCCCGGCTTGGATATTTGGCTCATTTTCAGGGACGAACGGCCCATTCGCGTTGTTTCATTGAGTCTTCACATTGATCTCCACGGCTAAAATTACGGGTGTCGTCGCATCGGTGTATTTTTCCGTCGTCTCGCAGAGTTTCCGAAAGGTGTTAGATTCGATGGCGATAACAACACCGACAAGATTGTAACCCCGCACGGCGACTTCATGGCGCGAGAAGACCAGGTGCAGGCGTTCATATTTGGAGTCATCGTCAGCGGACTCGGCACCCGGCGTGAACCCCACTCCGTGAAAGCTCCCCCACGGGAGCTCCCAGCAGCGTTTGTTCATCTTCATAATGCGCAGGAAACGCACCGGCGGTGTTGATGGTTGCTTTTCCGATTTCCCCGGTTTCGCGGACGCGATGCTGCCGTTCGCCGATTGCGCCATGCGGCGTTGTTCGATTTGTTCTCTCAGGCTCATATTCGTATTCCTCTATTTGTTGATTGTTGCTGTTGTTGGGGAAGGGGTGGCGACACCCATTGCCGGACTGATTCGTGCAGGCGTTCCTGCGCTTGCAGCGTCAACCGGTGCTGATGCTCCTCCATAAGTCTTTCGCGCAGGCGCGCAGTGGTCGCCTCGTCGGGCCTGATCGACAGCGCGAGTTCGCGGTCGGATTCGCGCTCCACGTTCAGACGTAGCGCTTCCTTGTCGCCGGTGAACACGACGACTTTCCGACGCCCTCGCGAGATTCCAACATACCATTGCTGGCGGTTGATCGGCGCTTGCTCGGCGTCGTGGGAAACGAGCACGGTGTCGACGGTTTTGCCCTGTGAGGCATACGAAGTCACCGCGTAACCGGGCACGAACATTTTCTGCGCCGACGAGAGTGTTTTTATCGTGCCAACGTCGTCTCGGATACGGATGCTTTTGTCTTTTAACACACGACATATCGTCACCAGTTCGCCGTTCCGTATCGGGGTTCCTTCGATTGAGTATCCATTAAATTTCATCAGCAGCCGATCCCCGCGCGCCAACTCCTGCTGATGCGTCTTCACCACCACAAACCTGTCCGCGTAGCGGTGGCTTACCGTCGTGGTTCGTCCGTCTTTTCTCAAGGCCACGCCGTGCTCATCCGCGCCGGCGACCTCGCAGCAGTCACCGCGTTTGAACCGCCCGTAATCGCGCACAAACCACACCTTCGCATCGGCGGCATAAAACCGGGCATCGCATTTCTGTGCCTCGCTCAAATCAAGTGATTGCAGCGACTCGACTGCCGTGCCCTCACTCAGCTTGCCCTCATTTTTCAAGCGTTCGCGGATCGCCGCATTCGCCGCGCGCACTTCGGCCCAAGTCTGGGCGACGGCGAGCACTTTTTCGCCGCGATAAAGCGCCGCGCAATATTCGCGCGCCAGCTCCGCCATGCGCTCCTTCGCGTCGAGTTCGCGGATGCATCCGAGCGCGTCCAGTTTGTCGAATGAGTCCGACAAACGGCCCTCGGACGTCGCCTTCACAGCCGAGCGGTATTTTTTGATAAACGCCTTTTCTTTTCCCGACTGCGCGGCTTGCGGGTCTTGCCGGCGAATCGAGCGTAGATGCACGGTTTGCAAATTCGTGTGCAGCTCGATTGCGCGCAGCGCGTCCGACGCAGCAACCGCGCCTTGCTGTCGTGTGTCACCCGACAAAATCAGCCGTCCGCCGCACGCCCGCACCCGGTCGGTCAACGCGCGCATGTCGCGCCCGCCGACCTGTCCGGCCTCATCGACAATCACGACCGCGCCGCGCCGCAAATGCGCGTCCGCCCCGCCGACGAGCAACTTCGCAAGCGTGTTTGCCTTTAACCCGTCGCGGCGCAAATCCTCCGCCTGCTGGTGTTGCGGGGTGACAATGAATACCGGATGCCGCGCCGCCTCCAGTCCGCGCACCACCTCGCGCAACGTGAAACTTTTGCCCGTGCCCGCGCCGCCCTGAAACACCGTGATGAAGTCGCGGCTGCGCAAAATGCGCGTGACCGCAGTGCACTGCTCCGCCGAAAGCGCCGGCGCGGCCTGGTGCGTTGTGTTGAACGCGGCGTGTTTACGCATCCCACCTTGCGCGTCGATGACGAGCGACAGTTCGCAGGTCAGCGCCTCGCGCGAGGTCAATTTGCGCGACTTCGCATCGCGGACGTAATCGCGCTCCGACACTTGTTTCTCCAAGTCGGAAAGACCGAAGTTTTCACCGCGACCACGCTCCAGCGCGGCGGACATCAACTCATAGTCGCCGACGACCGAGCGGCGCTCAAACAAGTGTGCGTCCGCCCACGTCACCAATGCGGACAGGTCGGTTTTCTCGGACGGCAGCGGAGGCGGCTGCGCAGTCAACTTTTCCGGGGTGAGATTGGCCAAGGCCGAGCGTTCGGATTCCGGCATTTCCGCGGACCAGCGCGGGCGCAGTTGCTCCGCCGGCAGGTTCTTGATTTTGCGACGTCGCTTGTCGTGCGCCACTTGCTCGCGCAGTGCCTTTTCGTTGCCGCGCAGTCCTTCTTCCTCGATGCGCTTTTTCGTCTCCGCGTCGATCTGTTGATGTCGCTTGGAAAACCGGGCGACCACGCTTTGCGGCACCCCTTGAATTTCAAATCCGGTTGGTGTGTTGGCGATGTCGTAGCCGAGTTGCCGGAGGCCTTTTGCCAACTCGTGATAGTAGAGATTTTCCGCAAACTTTTGCGCGCGATACATGCCCGTCGCATGAAGCGCCTTCCACTTTTCCTCGGCAAAATCATAGGTCGCGTTGAACACCACGCAGTGCGTGTGCAAATGGGGGTCGAGTTCCCGGCTCGTGTCATGCCTGAACAACGCGGCGGCGACTCCGCCGGTCACACGCTCGCCGTTTGCGCCGTCTTTACGCACGCGCGTCTCGGCGAACTTTTCAAGTTCGTCCATCATCACGCGAGTCGCGTGATCGTGGAGTTCAACAATGCGGGCATCTTGATACAGCGCGACAACTGAAACCGACTTCGGCGGACTGATTGTGAAGTCATAAAACACGCGGCGATTCGACACCGTGTGCCCGCTATCGCGGCGCGTCGTATTGTGCCGCATGGTCAGACGCTGGCCCGTGTCGGGATGAAAACCCTGGCACATCGCGAGAAACTTTTCCTCAGTGACAACACCTTTCAAACCGAGCATCGACGCGGCGATGCCACGCCACTGACCGGCGACCACATGACCATCCATGTAGTAATCGCCCGTGGACAAATGCTCGCGAAAATACCCAAGTGCGTTGGCAAGATTTAACTGCGGCTTCGGACTCAGCACGACGGCACCTCCATCGCGACAAGCGCGTGAGTAATGCGGACAGGCCGCGCGCACTCGAAACGCACATGCGTTTTTTGTAGGCAGGACGCCTCTCCCCTTGCGCAAAGGCGCAATGTTTTTTTCAGGGTTTTCATGCACCGCAACATACCGGCGGCGTGCGACGCTAAATAGAGGACGCGCGAGCGGCCGGTTTGTCCTGATTTTTGTATCCTAATTTTGGATGCATCCGACCGACACGAAAACGCGCCTCGTCCCTTCGTCCCAGAGGGACTTGCTTCGCGGCGCGCCATCGTGCGCTGGCGGAATGTGACCACGGCACGCGCGAAGAGATGCGGGCGCGTTCACTCGCACGGCTAACGCCTCCAGTAGCCTCCGCAGTCCGCCTGCGTTCCTTGGCGGCTCTGCTCCGGCCTTCCGGCTCCGCCACGCTCAGAACGACCCGCAACTCCTCGCGGGCCTGATGCGCAATCGCGACCCGCGCCGAAATCAGGACACCGACGCCACGCACCGCCCACTCGCGGTGAGGAAAACCCTCTGCCCTGGGGTTCGTATAGTCTGCCACGCCGTCAAGGTAGTGCGCTCCTTCGTCGCGCCTCCACCACGGCGCGCTTCGACCTGCTCCGCGCGCCTTTGACCTGGCGTGCCCGAGATCGGTGAAATCGGGCAACACCGGATGCCCCGGCACTTCGCCGGAAGCGGACGTTGGACGATTTCGTTTATCATTATGTCAAACGACTCCGCGACCCTGACCCAACCCGAAGTTAAATCCGAACGTGCGAAAGCAATCGAATATCTGCGCAACGACTATCTCAAATCCGGCGACACCGTTTATGTCATCCTCCGGCATGTCAGCCAAAGCGGCATGAGCCGGTTTGTGGATTTGTATGTGGTGAAAAACGGACGCCCGCTCCGCATTACTTGGACTGTCGCGACTGCACTCGCGATGCGCTACAATCGCAAACACGAATCCCTCCATGTGGGAGGCTGTGGATTCGACGCGGCGCACTCCGTGGTTTACGACCTCGCGTGGGCTCTTTTCGGTGATGCCAACGCCCTCAGCCACAGTTGGCTTTGACTTCAATTCATGTCGTTTATCACCAGCGCGGTGGTCATTCCGACTGGCGCGTTTTTTATAGGGAAACTTCAAATGAAAACTCCCTGCCTGCCCTGTGATGCCCGCATTTTACCACACCAGATCAAGGTCGTTCTCGACCTCGACGCGGCTCGGTCTGCGCTCCACCACGGCACGCGTCGCACAGGCTCCATGCGCCTTTGACTTGGTGTGCTCTGCGCGCGGCGAAATCGGGCGGCGCCGAGATCAACCGGCAACGACGCCGGAACCGGACTGCGCCTGATTTCAATTCATAATCATGATCGCAAACGACAATGGTCCATTCGGTGGTGTCATCTATTCCTACACCCGCAAACAAGCCATCAACGACGGTGTGCTTGTTGACTTGAGCAACTACGAAGTCGTCAAACAACATTGGAAACTCCCGATCGCTTGCACCGACACGCTTTGGCAGACGATCGAAGCGGCCATGCGCCAGGATGATTCACAGGACATCAGCGGAATCCTCCATGACATCAGCACAATGGCGAAGCTTCAGATACGCGGAGCCGACACTTCAGACGTGGTGCTCTTCGACGTCAAACTCGGCAAGGAAACCCACAAGCTGAAACTCCACATGGGGCCGGGCGACACGCCCGATCAGGTTCTCACCTTGATGTTCTCTGATGAGGACTGACCGCTGGGGCACACGCCCCTTTTTTGACAATCAGGGATAAATCAGGGCATGCAGCCGTTATGGCTGCCCTCTGTGTGTTCCGTCACGATACCACACCCGTCAATGTAGTCCTGACTCTACATAGCTTGTCAGGCTCCACACCGCCCGCCTCCGCACAGGCTCCGGCGTCCTTTGACTGGGTGTGCTTTCGGAACGGCGTGAATCGGGCATGGCCGAAGACACTCCGACATGTCGCCGGAAACGGACCGCGCCTGATTCCGTCAAACATCATGATTACATGCGAAACGACGTTCGATTTGGAACTTCTCAACCTGCTCAAAGGCTGTAAACGCACGGCACTGCGAATCGAATTGCTCCACAATATCAACCTCGGTGAAACCGCGAATTTTCGCTTTTTGAGAGGCTACCTAACCGCGTCACTTTGGTCGTCAACCGACGACGCGGGCGAACCGCTCGACAATGATTTCGGAATAACCTCAATCGCCACCGAATCCCTCTTGAGCGCATGGGCGAGTGCTCACGGTTCATGCGCGAAAACGAAACCGACCTGACTCATCTCGATGACGAGCACAACGGCCACAACTTCTGGCTTACGAGGTGCCGGCACGGCGCTGGATTTTGGAGCACCTGCACCGACGACGAATCCGCCGAATACGCAATGCAGCAACTCACCCACGCCAGCCACGGCTTTGGGGAGATCGACCTCTACATTGGCGATGACAAGAAACTGCACTTTACGAACGAGCATACCATCGCATAAGGTATCCTGTATGTTTACCGACAAGTTTGGCCCCCACAAACGCGTAACAGCAGACTATTTCCCTAAATTAGGTCAAACACTGATAATGGGGCCCCGTTATTGCCGCACTCGTAGCAAGTTCCCTTGACTACCGTTGACTACCGCAATTCGAACTACACACCTACACCTGCAAGATAATCTGCACCAAAATGTTATTGGCCATTGGCAATCATACGGTTTTTGTGTTGCTTAACCTAAGCTTGATGTATCCGTTTCAATAATTTCATTTGTTAAACCTCAATCCGATCGTAACTATGGAACAGCACAGACTAAAAAGAGACTTCGTCGTGAGTAACGTAAAAATAGTATGAAAACGCCTCCCGGTATTTTCAAAATTTCAGAATTATGGGTAAACCTTTTCGTAGTGAACTAGCCAAACTGCCTGCTAGCATGGAGTGGGCTGCCACCGTTGATACAACTCCAATAGCAGATTTTTTTAATCAAGCACGAGGCCACCTACTTGTAGCAGTTGGGGCAGGAGGATCTTTCACTGCCGCAGAGCTTTTGCGACTTCTCCATGAAAACCGAAATGCCACAGCAGTGGCACATACGCCGTTGTCCTTCATCCAGTCATCAACCGATCTACGGCAAGCTTATGTTGTCATCTACACCGCAAGTGGCAACAATCGTGATGTGTTGGCCACCTACGAAATCGCATTGGCAAAAGAGCCACTCGGTATTCTAATTGTTTGTGGGCGTCGCGGTTCTAAGATCGAAACTAAATCAGCAGACAATGAACGCACTACGATCTTTGCGCACTCGCTTCCATCCGGACGTGATGGTTACTTGGCAACCAACTCACTTGCAATCTTTTGCGCCTTCACTTTACAAGCATTCCAAATTCCGATTGTGGGTCGTATTGACACTCCTAAGTCTGTATTTAAACTACAACAATCAACATCTCATTACATAGTGATCTACAGCGACTGGGCGCGTCCAGCCGCCGTTGACCTAGAATCAAAGTTCAGCGAAGCAGGTTTAGGCGGAGTGATGCTCGCTGACTATCGGCACTTCGCACATGGTCGCCACAACTGGATCGACAAACATAGTAAAGAAACTACGGTAATCGCCCTCATTACGCCTGATAGTGCATGTTTAGCTAAAAAAACCCTCGCCCTTCTCCCGGCGGCGCAAGCCGTTGTAAAACTGGCAACCCAAACAAAAGGGGCTCTGGGTGGATTCGAGCTATTAATGGATGTCTTTAACCTCACTGCGTATGTTGGTACCACAGTGGGTATTGATCCAGGACGCCCAAGCGTGCCGAGTTATGGTAGCAAGATATACCATCTAGGCCCGACAAAAGAAATTGTTGGTCAAGCTATGCCCTCCGACGCTCCAACTCGGCGAAAGCAGGCAGCCCGTGGCACACTTGGTGAGTTACACGATCTTACGATAGTTGAAGCTGCTCAACGGGATTACATCGCAAGTTTAACAGCATCACGGTTTGGTGCCTTAGTTTTGGATTTCGATGGGACGACTATGCGGCCTGGCTCTTCGTCCGAAACAATGCTGCCTCCGCCGGTGCGGGTGTTTCTCGAAAAATTCCTTAAAAACAATATTGTGATTTATTTTGCCACTGGGCGTGGCGATTCGATTCACCAAATAGTTACTAATTCGCTTGTACAATGCCATCACTCGCAAGTGTTCATTTCTTATTACAACGGAGCAGTCACTAGGAAACTGACAGAACCACCACCTGCAAATGGGGACAGCCCCTACCATAGCGAATTTGAGATGCTTCGCGGGCGCATTCTTGCTGATTCATATTTGCGTAAGATTGTCGAACCGAACAACAAAAGCTATCAACTCACAATAAAAACGCCCAAGTCGATAAGCTTTTCGGCAATCGCAACCATCGTGAAGGAACGACTATTCTCCACATTGGATGCGAACAGATTTCGTGTTGTGGAGTCCAGCCACTCACTTGATGTGATTCCATTAGAAAGTACAAAACGTACTGCAATCCGAGCGGCAAAAAAGAGCGTTCCAGATGGCCTGAATGTCCTCGCAATAGGTGATTATGGTGCAATAGGCGGCAATGATTATGAAATGCTGACTCACCCTTATTCGCTCAGTGTAGATACCGTATCGCCCTCGTTAACATCTTGTTGGAACCTTTTGCCTGCCGGCATTCGTAATGTTGCAGGATTACTTACCTACACAAAAAAATGCCATGTTCGCCGCGGCTATTTCACCCTGAAATTACGTTAACCATACAATCCGGACGATTATGAATCAAGGATATGCTCTCCGGCACCTGCGCGATATCATGGGATGGAACTTCGAGGAAGATAATCAAGAAACTCGATGGCTCCGGATGATGGCTGGATTTAAATATGACTCCTATCGTGATTTTTGGGCCGGTGCTCGTTTTGTAGAGTCATTATTGAAATGGCTTCAGCAGTTCGATCCTGATGATCGACGAAAAGCCTATGATCTCATTAGGCATAAACTAATATTTTTGAGCTTTACTGAAATTGAACATCTCGTTCGTCGTACTCGACCGGTCTACGTTCACAATGTTCTCCTAAATAGAGTTTCTCTAAAAACGAGTATTCCAAAATACTTAGTATGGGCAAAACCTGAAACTAAGAAGTATTATGATGACACACTAGCACGAACACTGTTTATTGGTCTTAGCGACGGCGCGAGGATTGACGGTTTCCGGCGGGCAAGTGCTGGTATTATCAGCAATGAACAAGTTGTGTTCAATTATGAGTTATCCGATGACAAATGGAAAGACACGCTTAGTGAGTTGAGAAAACGCACAGGTGATTCCGAAGCAAAATTCGAAGTATTGTTTCTCATAGACGATTTTACTGCTAGCGGGAAAAGTTTATTGCGATGTGAAGAATCCGAATGGAAGGGGAAATTAACAAAATTTGCTGTACGCTTTCGCGAAAAAAATGAAATGTTTTCCGATTCATGTAGTATTGCGGTTCACCATTATATTGGAACTACAAAGGCTAAAGAGAATATTGAGCGTCTACTAAAGGAGGCATCCACGCCTAAAGGTCCTCCAAAATGGTTTCCAACCCCAGTTGTAACAACTTACGATTTGCTTTTAAATCTAGATGTTTCGCTCACACGAACACAAGATAGAGAGCTTGATGCGCTGCTAGATAAATATTATGATCCAGCTATTATAACTAAGAGCCTTGAAGTTGGCGGAACTGACGTAAAATTCGGTTTTGCCAACTGTGGGCTCCCTCTAATATTAGAACACAATACTCCTAATAATTCTATTGGATTACTGTGGGCCGAAACGCCACAAACGTCAGTATCTTCCAACCGAAAAATGCACGCCCTCTTTCGGCGTCGCCAAAGACATTTTTGACATATGGCAAACCCCTTCGCAACACGTGCCACAGAATTCATCCGGACTAACGAAGCGTTTCTTTCAATAGTTGCTCCGGATCCACTCACATATTTTTTTGAGCCCTACGCGAACGATAGTGGTTTGTACCGCCGCCCCATATCGATTCAAGGGCAACCCGGTTCAGGGAAAACTACAATTGCACGATTATTCGAATTTTCGACACTAACTACGTTAATGCGCAGTGGAGATAACGCTTACGCAGAGTTAGTGAATCCATTAAGTAAATGCGGAGCGCTCGCCGATGGGCGAGTACAGGTGCTGGGGTGTAGGCTACCCCTAGAGAGTGACTATCGTGAGCTATCGCAACTACCATATACAGAAAAAATTCGCGCAGAATTGCTTCAGAGACTCATACAGGCTCGCGCTGTGTTAGCGTGGTTTAGCCAATTGAATAAAGCAGAGATAGGGCCAGATGCCGTAACACTACAATTACGAGAAGAGTCTAACGCAGCAATTGCTTTTGTTGGAGGTAAGGAAGGCCACCAAATCTTAAGCCGAGCCAAGAATATTGAATCTGAAATTTATCGGATTGTGGGTGCATTGGTACCGCCTAGCGAGCAAGAGATCGAAGGTGAAATTATCGAGCCGTATAGACTTTTTGACATTATCGATCGTTTTCGTATTAAGACTACAAGTGCAGACCACTCACTCTCGGCAGAACTACTTCGTCCCTTGGTGATTCTTGACGACGCTCACCTTCTGTCTACTGGGCAACTGAATCAACTAAAGACATGGTTAATCAGAAGAGAATTAACACTTGGCCGATGGATACTATCGCGACTTGATGTGCTCCAACCGAAAGAGTTGTTTGATTCGCTCTCGATAATTGACTCTGACGTTAATATGCCAGGCATAACAGCTGAACGCGATCTGATCCGTATTAATCTTCAGAATGCCAAACGTACTGAAGGCCGAAAAACATTCCGGAGCATGGCCAAAGAAATGAGTAGAAAATATCTAAGTCAGATGCCTATTTTTAAACAAAATAACATCACAACATTGGATAGCATGCTCCCAGAAAGTATCACGCCACTACTCCAAACCCAATGTAAAAAATTAAAAGAGGCTGTTGAAAAATTTGCCGACCGTAGCCGAATTTCTGAAACGCGGCTTGCAGAATATGAGAAAATGACTGGGGATTGGCTGGAAAAGCGTCACGAAAATTCCTTTGAGTTACGGTGGGCCATGGTGAGAGTTCTTATTCATCGTCATATCAAGCGTGTCCCTCAAATGAGTCTTCTCCCCGAAGAGGATATTGAGCCAAATCGCCCTATTATACCTGATCTTGGTGTATATGACGGAGCACGAATCCATCTTCTGAGTGAATTTGAGCGCCCCTATTACGTTGGATTGGATGCGTTGAGCGACGCAGCATCTGAAAACGCTGAAACCTTCTTACGTTTAGCATCCCACTTAGTAGATGCATCCGAAAATCTTTTGATTAAACAACGTTCTGGCGCTTTGCAGGCCAAAGACCAACATAAATTGCTAGTTGAACGGGCCAAGCAAATTATAGACTCATGGGCATTTCCTGAACATCGTCGTGTTCGCGCCCTCTCCGAGTGGATTGCTGATCGTTGTATTGGGCGTACCCAAGAACTAAATGCACCACTTGATCATGGAGCTAACGCTTTCGGCATACCACAAGCTGATTTCGACCATATGGACGATAATTATCCCTATCTCGCCACTGTGCTTAAATTCGCTGTAGCCTACAACGCGCTCTCTCTGGTTCCCAACTACGAATGCAAGAAAAAGCAATGGTGCTTAATTGAGCTTGGCGGCGTGTTTATTGTCCGTTCGGGACTGCCTTTCAAACGCGGTGGATTTGTTGAAGGAACTGCTATCGACCTAGAGAAACAATTACAATCAACAAAGCCATGACGCCACGATGGGACCCTTGCGTCGTGCAGGACGGCGCTGACTTTAAGCAATTCATTACGTCACATATCGATCAACCGAGGCGAAAAATTTTATTGATTGGGGGTGCAGGCTTTGACCCACGGGCAACAAAAGGGGCCCATGAATTAGCAACCATACGACGATGCCAGGTGGACGCTGTATTTTTTCGCGAAGAGCGAGTGATGGATCAACCTATCTTACGACCTAGGGCCGACAATACTCAGATTGAATTGTCAAAGTTACTTCCCAATGCAATATTTCCCAAAATAGAGATCATTCCCGATGGGGTAACCGCAGTCGGCGGACGTCGGGCTGTCGAAGAAATCAAACAGAGAGATTTTTCTCAATACACCGACGTTGCTGTCGACATTAGTGCACTCTCCTGTGGGGTATACTTTTCACTAATTGCGTTTTTGATAAATATTTGTCGCCAAAAACATGGCCTTAATCTTCATCTCTTTGTTGTTGAACAACCGCAGATCGATCAAAAAATAAGCGGTATCCCATCCGATCAAGCTTCTATGCTCCATGGATTTAGGGGGACCAAATCATTAGATAGCACGGAGGAACAAGCCCTCCTATGGATTCCGATTCTTTCTCTTGGAAATTCAGACGTTCTCACCAAAATCTATCAATACATACGTAGCAAAAGCAGAAGCACTCCCATTGATGTATGCCCAATTTTGCCGTTTCCTTGCCGAAATCCGAGACTTCCAGACCTTCTATACACGGAATATTTTGAAAATCTTCGCACGTGGGGTGTTGATGATCGCGATTTTCTCTATGCAGCTGAAAGTGACCCCCTCGATTCATATCGCACAATCCATAACCTCGTGTCGGAACGCCACAAATTGTTTGCTGCACTTGGAGGATCCCAAGTGGTGCTTTCACCTCTAGGGAACAAGATGCTCTCTGTTGGAGCAATGTTGGCCGCAATTGATCTGGATTTACCGGTCGTTCTCGTGGAATCCATTGGTTACGATGAACAAATCGATGCAGGAACATCCAGCTATGACCTAGAACTAAGACATGTGTGGTTATGCGGCGAAGCCTATCCCTCGATTTCGATCAAATAGGGCTCGACGCGATTTGATCTTCGGCGCATTAAATGATTCATTCCCCTTTTTTCATGGCTGCTGTAATTCCATCTCGTCCTTCTCCGATATCTGATAACCCGACGCCTACCTCGGTTGGGTCGGGATTCCTTGCCTTGGACTTATTGTTGATTGGTAAGGATCGCATTCGCGCAAATGAACGCTATGCAGGAGGATCGTGTGGAAACGTCTTGAGCATTCTTTCGTATTTTGAGTGGAATTCTTATCCGGTGGCTCGATTAGGAAAAGACCGTTGTGCGCAAAATGTAATTGATGATCTCAGGGAATTTGGGGTCAAAACAGATTTCGTTTTCCGTTCCAGCGCAGCCGTTACACCTGTTGTTATTGTGCGTATCGCACAGCGCCGAGACGGTACCATCGGTCCCCGATTTGAGTGGAAGTATCCCAATTCCGAAAAATGGCTTCCGCGATATCAACCATTCCCTAAGAGGAAGGCCGAAGAAGTTCTTCCTAACTTACCGCACGCAAGCATCTTCTATTTTGACCGTGCAGAAAAAAGCGCATTGGTAATGGCGTCAGCTATGCGTCAAAAAGGAGCCGTTGTCTTTTTCGAGCCATCTTCCTGCAAGCACGATGAACTATTCACAGAATGTCTCGCTGTTTCAGACATTGTTAAATATTCAGCGGATCGAATTGACCGTATCCCGCGTAATCCAGCATCAAAATTGCCAAAATTGGAAATCCAGACACTTGGCCGAGAGGGGCTTCGTTATCGGTTGAAGACAAATTCTACAACGCCAGGCGCATGGCATACAATACCAGCATTTGTGGTAAAGCAATTTGTCGATTCCACTGGATGCGGCGACTGGTGCAGTGCTGGCATTATTCATCAGCTTTGTAAAAACGGTAGAGGCTCTTTCCTCGGGGCGGATCGAACAAAAATCGTTGAATCACTTGAGTATGGACAGGCATTGGCTGCTGTTAATTGCCAGTATCAGGGTGCTCGAGGCCCCATGTATCATTTGTCACTGGATGAACTTAACGAAAAAGTGCGTAGCCTTATCAATGCACAAGACGCATAGTTAAGCTCTGGAAACAGGTATTCAACTGAACGGCAAACGCCGTGACCCGCGCGAGATTGTATCACTGCTGTGCAATCTGTTCTCGGGCTCGACTTTCTCGCCCTGCGCTCCAGATTGACAGCAGTGTTTTTTATGCGCCTATCGGGTCACGCCCGTATGGAATCACAAAGAGGTAGAACTACATGGAGTTACGTCCCGCCCGAAGCCAGCGAATGGTGTTCGCGCGTTTGTGTCCGGCTGTTTTTTTGCGCCTCGTTTTTCGAGAGCCGCGGCGACATGCGCGATGATGCGCAGACGGCGAAGCCGACACGGCGAGCGTGACCGGACACCCCGCCGACGACACCCGAAAATCATTCAGGGCGGAATCGAAAATTTCGCACACCCGGAGGCATTTTGAACAAATTCAAAAATAGGACGTGCAAAACCGGACAAAACACCCATATTGAATGACATGATTAGAGTATTCAATTACTGGATACGCAACGAGATGACTGCCAACCTTGGAAAGAGAGTTTGGTTGCCAGAAAGTTGCCAAAATCGTTGTTTTTAGCTTCACTTCCTGTCCTGTTTATGCTCTTATCTGCATGTTCTAAACCATTAATAATCAACTAAGTCCGTTAAAACTAGCGACTTGATCGTGAACCGAACGCGGGCATCCTGCCCGCAGGTTTTGCGGTTCGCGCGGCGCAGGCACCCTGCGAGCAGGATGCCCTGCGATCCCGGAGGTTTTGTTTTACCAGAGTCTGCGGTAGCCGAGGTTGATGGACCAGGGGCGCTCGTAGGCCTGGGCCTTGGCGTATTCGTAGTCGATGTAGAGTTGCGAGGCAGTGTCGATGCGGTAGCTCGTGCCAAGGCCAAACTCAACGCGGCGGCCGTCGTAGTCGGTGCGGAAGGTTTTGCCGTGCGCCTTGATCGCGCCGCGATCCGAGTCAACCGCCACCCCGGCGAGCTTGCCGTAGGGGTGCCAGCGGCTGTCCTTGATCTGGCGGCCGAAGCGCAACAGCGCGCGGTATTGCGTGTTCATCGAGTCGTTGATCTTCACTTTCATCGCGCGGTGCGTGGCGTTGGCCTCGGTTGTGTAGCTCGCGCCGTCGAGCCAGAGGACGCTCATTTGCACGGTCGGCTCGATCCACCAGCCGTCGGTGCGCTGCAGGCGGCGGCCGGCTTCGAGCGAGAGGCCGAGGGCGTTGTTGTTGTAGCGGCCCTTGGTCGTCGTGCCGTCGTAGGAGCGCGCCTCGAAGCGGTTCGAGTAGCGGTCGGCGCGGGCCGTGATGTCGGCGAACCAGCCGTTGTTTTTGATGAGTGTGAGGTAGGCGCCGATGCCGACGTTGGTGGTGTGGCCGTTGCCGTTGTTGTCGAACTCGCGGTTGATGCCGCCGGCGTCGATGAAGCCGCCGAGCAGGCTGACTCCGGTTTGGGTGCCGAAGGATTTGTCCGCGCCGCCGGTCACTCCCCAGCCATACTGGCGGAAGGACATGCCGGAGAGTTCGTTCGTGGCGTTGAGGCGGTAGCCGCGCGACTTGATCCAGACGCTGCCGAGGGAGGCGTGCTCGAGGCCGAGGCGGATGTCGCCGAGGCGCTGGTGGATCGAGTCGAGCGAGTAGTTCCAGTCGATCGCCAGGGTCGAGGCGGTGTTGATGATCGCGTCGGCGGCGTGGCTGAGGTTGCGGTCGCTCAAATACCACATGTTCGCATTGGGCGTATAGTCGCTGAGGTCGCCACGCACCAGTTCGAAGACAGTGAGGTCATACTCAAGTTTGCCGGCGGCGTTGTTCGCGAGGGTGAAGGTCGCGCTGCTCGCGGCGTCCACGCCGATCAGTTCGATGGAGGCGTTGAGCGCGGAGGGCAGCGTGCCGTTTGTCTCGATGAAGACGTTGTGCGTGCCCGCGCCGGCGTTGGCGATGTCGAGGTAGTTGGCGATGGTGGCGGCGTTGTTGATGCCTTCGCTTAGTGCGGAGAGATCGGCGTTCATCACGATGTTGCCGGTGGAGGCGCCGAGGGTGGCGATGCGGGCGCGGTCGGCGAGGTTGGCGAAGGCGAGCACGCCGTTGTTCATGTTGAGGGTGCCGAAGGCGTAGCCGGTTGCCTCGAGGATGAGCGCGGAGTTCGAGTCGAGCGTGGTGCTGGCGATTGTGTAGTTGAGCGGATCGTTGAGGCGCAGCGTGCTGTTTGTGACCAGGTGCGTGCCTTCGCCGGAGAGGGCGTTTTGCAGCGTGCCGGTGACGTTGAGTTGCTCGAAGCCCGCGCCGGCGGCCACGCCGATCGGCGCGTCGCCGAGCGCGTCGATTTCGGTCGCGGTGAGGCGCCCGGAAGTGACCGTGCCGGTGCCGTGGAAGGAGGCGCTGGAGTTGACCAGGGTGATGTCTCCGCTCGAGGCGTGGAACTGGCCGGAGCCGGCGAGGGTGTTTTGCATCGTGCCGGTGGCGTCAACCTTGAGCACGCCGTCGAGCTGGACGTGCGAGGTGCCAAGCGCCCCGGCGTCGGTGGCGTGCACGGTGGCGGGGGCGCCGATGTTGGTTTGCGCGCTGTAGTCGGCGTTGGCGCTGTTGATGGCGAGGGTGCCCGAGGCGAGGGTGAGCGTGCCCGTGCCGGCGAGGTGGCCGTCGATGCGGCCGCCCTCGGCGATTGTTTGCGCCTTGCCGTTCAGGTCAAAGGTGGCGGGGATTTCCACGAGGATGAGTTTTGTGGAACCGAGCGCGTTGTCCACGCCGGCGACCACCGTGCCGCTGATCAGCGTGCTGGTGCCGGTGTAGGTGTTCGAGCCGGTGAGGGTCATCGCCGAGCCGGTCGTGAAGGTGACGCTGCCGTCGCCGGTGATCGCGGCCGAGAGCGTGTCGTCGGTCGCGCCGGCGTCGGTGAGTTGCAGGGTTTTGTCCTGCTTCACGTTGAGCTCGGTGAGCACGTAGTCGTAGTAGAGGCCGGGGGCGAGGCTGCCGCTGGTGTGGGCGCTGGCGCTGCCGGTGGTTTGCGCGGTGTAGTTGTAGATGGCGTAAACTTCGTCGTGCTCGATTGTCTGGCCGTTGGACAGCGCGGTGCCGTCGGCCTTGTAAATGGCGATTTGGCGCGGCGCGGCCTCGGCGAGCGTGTCGGCGGCGACGAGCAGTGTTGCGTTGTCCGTGAGGTTGTCCTGGTCGAGCCAGTTCTTCTGGACGGTCGAGTCGATGATCGCGGTCGTGCCCCCGGTGTAGTTTTCAAAGACCACCGTGCTGCCGAGGTCGGCGATGGAGAGCGTGCCGACGTTGAGCACCTCGACCGGGTCCACGCCGTTCATCGGCAGCCAGAGCGCGCCGCCGTTGAGCGTCAGCCCGTGGATGCGGCGGGTTTCGCCGTTGGAGTGGAGGATGCCGCCGGTGTTGAGCTGGAGCGTCGCGCTGGCGAGCGCCTCGGTGTTGTGGTTGGTGTTGAGCGTGAGCGCGGTCGCGTCGAGCGTCACCGTGCCCGCGAAGGCGCTGCCGGTTGTCGCCATGAAGTCGAAGGTGCCGCTCACCGAGTTGATGGCGAGGATGCCGTCGCCGGTCAGGTCGTGGATGAAGCTGGTCGCGGTGGTGGCCAGTTTCGCATTGGATGCGATGACGGTGTGCGCGGTGGCGCCGCCGACTTGGTCGTTGTCGGTGATGTCGGCGGTGCCGGTGACGCGCAGCGTTCCGGTGAAGGCGGTGTTGGTTCCGCGCAGGCTCACACTGCCGGAGACGAGGTTCACGCCGGTGCCCGAGATCGTGTTGGCGAAGGTGCCCGTGCCCGCGAGGTCGAGGATCGCGTTGTTGGCGACGGTGCTTGTGCCGACGCCGCCGAGGTCGGCGAGGGTGAGCGTGCCGCTGTCGATTTGCGTCGCTCCGGCGAAGGCGTTCGAGTGGCTGATTGTCAGGTTGCCGGTGTTTTCCTTGGCGAAGGTGCCGCTGCCGCTAAGGTTGTTGGCGAGGGTTTCGTCGGCCGCGTTCTCGAAGCTCAGCAGGCCGTCCAGGAGGATGTCGGCCAGGCCGAGGTTCGCGGTGCTGCTGGCGCGCAGCGCGGTGTCTTGCGCGATGTTCCATTCGCCCGAGAGCGTGTTGGTGCCGGTGAGCGCGACGCTCGAACTGGCGATGAGCGAGACCGTGCCCGTGCCCGCGACTTGCTTGGCGAGCGTGCCGGTGGCGCTGTCGAGGACGAGTTCGCCGGTCACGTTTGCCGTGCCGCTGTTGCCCAGCGCCTGCGTGTTGTTGATTGTCGTCGTGCCGGTGACCCCGACGTTCGCCGCGAAGCCGGCGTTGGTGCTGGTGATGCTCACCAGGCCGCCAAGCCCGAGGCTGCCCGTGATGGCGGCGTGAGTGTGGCTGTTGTAGAGGCCGCCGTCGATTTGCGCGCCATTGGTGATGGTTTGCTTGTGGCCACCCAGGTCGAGCGCGGCGGTGCTGTTGATGTCGAGGCGGCTGGTGTTGCCGAGGGCGTTGTCAACGCCCGCAATGAGCGTGCCGGTGGTGATGGTGCTGGAGCCGTAGTAACTGTTGGAGCCGGTAATGATGAGCGTGCTGCCGGTGGTGTAAACGACGCCGCCCGCGCCGGTGATGTTTGCGCTAAAGGTGTTGTCGTTCGCGCTGGTGGCATCGAGCCAGGCGTGGGTGCCGCTTTTCACGTCGATTTGCGTGAGGACGTAGTCGTAGTAAATGCCGGCCGTGGCGCTGCCGATGTGGGTGAAGGCGGTGCTGCGGGAAACGGTGATGCCAGTGTAGTTGTAGGTGGCGATGACGTTGTCGTAGTCAACAAGCTGGCCGTCGGCGAGCGGACTGCCGTCCTCTTTGACGACGTCGATGTGGAGGTTTTCGTGGCCGTCGACGAGTGTGCCGGTGGCAACGAGGAGAACCGCGGTCGAGGTCGGGCCGTCCTCGTCGAGGAAGTTGACGTGCACCGTCGAGGAGATGACGGGGGTCGTGCCGGTGTAGCCTTCAAATATGATTTTGCTGTCGCTCGGGTTGGTGACGGTGAGCGTGCCGGTTTGCAGCACTTCATGGGGGTGCGTGCCGTCCATCGGGATGGAGATCGCGCCGCCGCCGAGGTCAAGACCGCCGAGGGTGCGCGTTTCGGAGTTGGTCGCGAGGGTCGAGCCGCCGAGGAGTTGCAGGGTGGAGTTGGCGAGCGCCCAGGCGTTGTTTGTGTGCGCCGCGTTTGTCCCGAGGTGCATCGTCGTGTTCGCCAGGCTCACCGTCCCGCTGAAGGCGTTGCCCGCGCTTGCCGCGAAGCCGAAGGTTTTGTTCGCGGTGTCCACGGCGAGCTGGCCGGGGCCGGTCAGCTCGTGGATGAAGCTGGTCGCGCTCGTGGCCAATTTCGCATTGGATGCGATGACGGCTTGCGCCGTGCTTGCGCCGATTTGGTCGTTGTCGGTGATGTCGGCGGTGCCGGTGATGTGGAGCGTTCCGCTGAAGGCGGTGTTGGTTCCGCGCAGGCTCACGGAGCCGGTGACGAGATTCACGCCCGTGCCCGAGATCGTGTTGGCGAAGGTGCCCGTGCCGGCAAGATCGAGAATCGCGTTGTTGGCGACGGTGCTTGTGCCGACGCCGCCGAGGTCGGTAAGGGTGAGCGTGCCGCTGTCAATTTGCGTCGCACCGGTGAAGGCGTTCGAGTGGCTGATTGTCAGGTTGCCGGTGTTTTCCTTGGCGAAGGTGCCGCTGCCGCTGAGGTTGTTGGCGAGGGTTTCGTCTGCCGCGTTCGCGATGGTGATAAGACCGTTGGCGGTGATGTCGGCCGCGCCGAGGTTCGCAGTGCTGCTGGCGCGCAGCGCGGTGTCTTGCGCGATGTTCCATTCGCCCGACAGCGTGTTGGCGCCGGTCAGCGCGACGCTCGAGGTGTTGATGAGCGAGACCGTGCCCGTGCCCGCGACTTGCTTGGCGAGCGCGCCGGTGGCGCTGTCGAGGACGAGTTCGCCGGTTACGTTTGCCGTGCCGCTGTTGCCCAGCGCCTGCGTGTTGTTGATTGTCGTCGTGCCGGTGACCCCGACGCTGGCCGCGAAGGCGGCGTTGGTGCTGGTGATGCTCACGATGCCGCCGAGGCCGAGGCTGCCGGTCGTGCCGAGGAGGTTCCCGGCGATGTTGCCGCCGCCGATGGTTTGGGTGTGGGACGACAGGTCATAGGACCCTTGGGTCCCATAGGACAAGTAGGACGTTTGTCCGAGCGCGTTGCTCGTGCCGCTGATGAGCGTGCCGCTGGTGATAAAGGTCGTGCCGGTGTAGGTGTTGGCGGCGTTGTTGAGCGTGATCGCGTTGGTGGCGTTGATGGCGAGGTTGCCCGCGCCGGTGATTTGGGCGTGCAGTTCCGCGCCGCCGGCGGGTGTCGCAACGTCGCCGGAGAGTGTCGTGGTTTGGTTCGCGACGAGGTCGAGCTGCGTGAGCGCGTAATCGACCGCGAGGCCGCCGGTGTAGTTGAGCGCCTGCGTGTAGGTGGCCGTGGCGGTCGTCACCACGCCGTCGCGGATGTCGGCGGTCGTGGTCGCGCCTCCGGCGAGGGTCAGGTTGGTGTTGCTGACGGTCGTCGCGTTAAGGAGGCGCACGGAGAGGCCCTCGTCCTGCTGCAGGAGCGTGCTTGCGAACAAGCCGGTCGTGCCGGTGGACGGGTTGGTGTTCGAAACGGTGACCGTGCCGCTGATCGCGTCGAACGCGCCGGTGCGGATGATGCCGTCGGCTTGCGTGCCGGTGGCGTAGGTGAAGCCGAGCGCGCCGCCGCTGGCGGTGAGGTTGCCGATGTGCTGCGTGCCGGTGGCCACGGTGGTCGTGTTGCCGGCGTTGAGTTTCGCGGTGGCGTTGGCCAGCGTGTTGTTGTTCAGGAGATACGCGCTGTTGTTGAAGCTCGCCGTGCCGGTGAAGGCGGTGCCGGTGGTGGCGGCGAAGGCAAAGACGTCCGTCGCGTTGGCGAGATCGACTTCAAAGAGACCGGAGCCGGTGAGCGCGTTGGCGAAGGTCATGCTGCCGGTCGCGACGCGCAGCGTGGCGTTGGCGGCGAGGTTCACCGTGTTCGCGCCGAGCGCGTGCTCGTTGGCCATGACGAGCGTGCCGGCGAGAACGCCGGTCGTGCCGGTGTGCGTGTTCGAGCCGGAGAGCACGAGCGTGCCGGTGCCGTCCTTGTTCACGTTGTGCGTGCCGGTGATTTGCGTGGCGATGGTGGCGCTCACATTCAGGTCGGTGTTGAGCACAACCGCGGCGGTGCCGCCGGTCGTGAGCGTGCCGCCGGTGAGCAGGTAGCCGTCCGTGCGGAACTGCGCGCCGGAGAAGGCGATCGTGCCCGAGCCGGAGGTGTTGTCCACCGTCACCGTGCCCGCGGTGCCCTTGAAGATCGCGAAGCCCGCGTCGAGCCATTCGCCGTTGGGAACGCCGGAGTCGTTCCGGGTCCAGGGAAGGTAAACGGCGCTTCCGCTCGACGCGAACCAGGTGCCGCTGCCGCCGTCGATCTTGCCGTTGCTCCAGTTGGTGCCGGTGCCGCCGTCCCAGTAGGTGAAGTAGCCAAAGTCGTAGAGCAGCTTGACGTAGCCGTCCTCGTCGGTGTCGAAGAGATACTTGGCTGGGTCGGTGACCGCGGCGTTGTTGAGCGTGCCCATCGCGAGGTTTGAGGCGTCGCCGGTGAGCGCGCCGGTGTATTTGATCAGGTCATACTCGCCGCGCGCGACGCTTCCAAGGATGTTGAGCGTGCTCGTGCCGACGAGGATCACGTCGCCGGTCACGTCGGTGCGGTCGTTGTTGCCCGCCGCGACTTGGTCGATGTGGCCGGGGTTTGTGTTGGCGTCGAGATCGTATTCGAGCGTGGCGTCGGTGAGTTGGAGCGTGCCGGTGATTGCGGTCAGGCCGGGGCTGTTGCCGGGGGCGAGGACGCCGCCGTTGATGTGGACGTAGCCGGTGATCGCGCCGGTGCCGCTGAGCGTGCCGCCGGAATAGACGTTCAGGCGCGAGGCCGCGGAGCCGAACGCGTTGTTCACGTAGAGGCGGCCCGAGTCGACGCGGGCGAGCCCGCTCCACGCGGAGGCGTTGCCGGTGTAGTTGACGGCGGCGTTGTCAACGACGCGCAGCTCGCCGGAGCCGCTGAGCGCGCTCGAGACCGCGCCGTTGAAGCCGGAGAGCTCGGTCGTGCCGGTGGCGTTGACCGCGAGCTCGGAGGCGCCGAACGCGCCTGCGTTTGTTGCGCGCAGGATGCCCGCGGTGACGAGCGTGGTGCCGCTGTGCGCGCTGCTGCCGGAGAGGGTGAGCGTGGCGTCGGTGGTTTTTTCAAGGTTCGCCGCGCCGTCGAACACGCCGGCGTAGGAGCCGCTTTCAACGGTGAGCGCGCGGGTGAGGCGGGCGGTGCCGCTGCCTTGCAGGGCGCGCAGGCTTTGCGCGTTCGTGCCGGTGTCGAGCACGGCGTTGTTGACGAGCAGCGCGCTCGTGTAAATGGCGTCCGCCGCGCCCAGGAGGAAGGTGCCGCTTGTCGTCGTGGTCGTGCCCGTGTAGGTCGCGCTCGAACTGAGCGTGATCATGTTGCCCGCGATGATTTCGAGGCTGCCGGAGCCGGAGACGAGCGCGTGCAGTTCCGAGCCTTCCGGCGAGCCGTCGTCGCCCGAGAGCGTGCCCGTGCGCCCGAGTTGCAGGACCAGTTCGTCGAGGCCGTAGCGCAGTTCCAGGTTGTTGCCGTTTTGCGCGAGGCTGTTCGAGTAGATTGCGTTTATTGCGCCGGCCTGGATCGCGAGGGTCGATGTCGCGCCGAGGCTCGCCCCGGCGCTGTTCACGAGGCCGAGATTGGAGAGGTTTGCCCCCAGGTGTTGTTGGAGGCGGCGACGAGCGTTTCCGATCGCGCCTCGTCTTGCCGCAGGATTCCGGGCGCGGTGAGCTTGCCCTGGTCCATGAGGACCGAGGCGGGCGCGTCGATGGTGAGGGTTGCCACCGTTGCCGTTCCCGTGAACGCGAGCGTGCCGCCCGCGATGGCGAGGGTGTTTGCGGTTTGCGCGCCCGCGGCGATGTCGGTCCACCCGCCGGTTGTCCGAAGTGTCGCGTTGTTCGCAAGGACGGCGCTCGCGTTGGCGTCCCAGGTGAAGGCGCCTTGGTTTGCGTCCACCTGGCCGGTGAAGGCGGTGCCCATGTTCGCGCCGAGCTTGTGCGTGCCGCTTCCGGCAAATTGCACCGTGCCGCCGCCCGTGAGTGTGTTGGAGAGGGTGATGTTTGCCGTGCCGGTGGTTTGCAGCAGGCCGGCGAGCGCGATATTGCTCGCGGCGCCGGCCGCGTTCGATTCGGCGATGCGCATGGTGTCGTTGACCGCCCAGGTGCCGCTGAAGTCGTCGTTCGCCGCGCCGCCGGTGACAAGCACCGTGCCGGTGACTTCGGCAACGCCCGCGCCGCTTACCGTGTTCGCGAGGCTGCCGGTGTAGGAGAGGTTAACGCGGGCGGCCGAATCGACATGGATTGTCGAGGCGCCGGCGGCGTTGTTCGCGGCGAGCGCGAGCGTGCCCGTGCGCACGAGCATGGTGCCGCTGTGCGTGTTGGCGGCGTTGGTAAGGGTGAGCGCGCCCGTGCCGGCCTTGGTGATGTTGCCCGCGCCGCTGATCACGCCGGCGAGGGTGCCGCTGTGCGCTTGCGTGTCCACCTCTCCGGTGCTGGCGAGGGTGAAATTGTTGGCGAGCGAGAGGTTGTTCGCGTCGAAGCGCAGCGTGCCGCTGGTGAACGGCGCAGAGCCGCTGCCGAGCACCGCCGTGCCGGTGCCGAGTGCGGAGTTGTTGTTGATGCCCGTGATGCCGCCTTGCATTACCACGCCGCCACTGTGCGTGTTTTCCGCGAGCAGCAACAGCGTGCCGGTGCCGGTTTTTATGATCTTTGTCGTGCCGCTGATGACGCCGTCGAGTTCCGTGAGGGAGCCGGAAACGGTCACCTCGGCGAGGTTCAGTTCGGAGACCACCACCGTCTTTCCCTCGCCCTCAAAGACCAGGTTGTTCGTGCCGGAGAGCGTTTGGCCCGCCGCGCCGAGCACAAGCGTGCCGCTCGCCTCAGTCATGTTGACCACGGAGTCCGAGGTTATATTTCCGTTGCCTGACAGCGTCAGTTTCTTTGTGCCCGCGATGCTCACTCCGCCGTCGAGGTTGTAGGTGTTGACGAGCGTGCGTTCCGCATCGATGAGGCCGCTTGCGTCAGTCCCGCGCAGGGTGCCGCTTCTGAATGTCAGCGAGCCCATGCCGAGGGGACCGGCCGCGGCCGTCCCGTCGGCGCCGATGCGCACGTCGCCGGAATTGAGGATGAAGTTGCCGCTGAAGGTGCTGTTTGTTGAGGAAAACACCACCATGCCGGAACCAGCGGAGCCGGACACTTCCACCACAGCCAGGGCCCCTGTTATCTGTCCGCGCATGAACAGGTCTCCCGTGCCGTTTTGTTCGATGGTCAATGTCTTGGGCACACCACCGACGCTGGACGCGAGGCGGATTGGCGTGTCAAGATACACATCCGTGACGCCCGCCTGGGTGATGCGGCCCTTGGCATTCGCGTCGCTTGAGACAAACAGAAGGCCGGCTCCCGAGGTCGCGCTTATGCGGATCGAGCCGCTGGTCGCCGGCGTGCTGCCGCCAAACTCCAGGGCGTTCACCATGTGGAAGGTTTCCGCGGCGGCCACCGGCGTTATCACGACATTGCCCTCGTTATACATGGTGTAATCCGTGTTGAAGCGCACCAAGCCGTCTTTTAGGTTGGGTTCAGTGTTCGGGGCGTGGGTGTGATTGGACAGATTCCAATTCCCCTCTTCCCAGAGTCCGCCGTTGGTGCCGCTCCAGTAAAAGATTCCCTCGAAGGGCAGCAATACGGCGTCACCTTTGTTATTGGTCAGCGAGATCACGGAAGTGGCGGCGTGATCGCCCAGTCGCACTCCCTCGATATAACGGCCCAACTCGATGTCGGTGTAGATGATTGTATTGCCCAGTCCCGTATCAATATTGCCATCCCATCCGGCAAACCACAACGTGCCGCTGTTCACCACGATGTCCTTGATGTTAAGCGTGTAGGCATTGCCCGATGACCCGCCGGAAACATCCACGGTCGAATCGCCGTTCACCAGCAGGTTCAGGCTTTGGTAAGTCGTGCCCAGGGCGAGCGTGCTGCTCGTTGTCAGCGAGATCGTTCCCGCCGAATTGAGCAGGTTGGCTTTCAAGAGGGTCAATGTCTTGCCGGTGTTGATTTCCAGAAGCGGCGCGGAGATTTTGATTCCGAGGGCGTAATTGTTCGACCGAATGTAATCGGCCACCAGCGAGCCTTCCTCCCCCGTATCCGAGGAATAAAAGCGGCCGCCGTCGGCGAGCACCGTGGTGATGTTGGCGCCGGTGATGCGCAAGCGGCCGTTGTCGTTCAGGGTGAAGGGATCGGTGCCCGTGATGGTGACGGTGGCGTCATCATCGGCGGCAATTTCGAAAGCGCCGGCAACGCCCGTGTTGGTCGTCGTCTTGGTGAGCAGTTCGCCGGTGCCGAAGGGTGTGAGCGCCCCGCCGCCTATGGTCACGTTGCTTCCGTGCATCACCGCACGCACCACGCCTGCCTGCGCCTCGATGCCGCCGCTGATTTGGTTTGCCGTGTTGCTCAGGATCAGGGTGCCCGCGCCGGTTTTGGTGAAGCCGCCGGGGTTTCCGTTGTCGTATAGCAGCGACTCGATGGAGAGCGCGTGCGCGGCGGTGCCGATGTTGATCGCCAAGTCCGTTTTGCCGTTGCGCAGGGCAATGCTGCCCGTTTCCAAAATCAAAGTCGTGGCGTTGCCGCCGTTGACAACGATGAGGTCGGATGAGTTCAAGCGAATCTCGTTGCCCACGCGAATCGAGGTTGTCGCCGAATTATCGGAATACGCGCCGATGTAGCCGCCTTGCGAGACAATGATCGTGCCGACGCCAAATGCGCCGCTCACGAGCGTGCCACTGTTCCACACCGAATCGCGCCCCGCCTGAATGCGTCCCTCGGTGATAATGCCGCCCGTGAAGGTATTCTCCCCCAGGAAACGCGCGATGCCGCTAAACCCGTAACTGCCGGCCGATCCAAATCGGAACTGTCCCGAACCCTCAATGACATGGTCCTTGCCAAAAGTAACAAGCGCGCTTCCACCCATGTTGAATGAGCTGCTTGTGATTTGGCTTTTCGCGTTCGTGCCACTGCTATCCAAGTCAAAATTAAACGTCCCTGTCAGAATAATGCCATCACCGGAAAATAAAAACGGATTGGAAAGGGAAACCGTCACATAATTGGAGCCATTATGGCTATATAGATAATTATTATGCCTGGAAGTCGATGAAATTTCGATTGTTCCCGATCCGAGGAAATTATCCCGCGCGCCGTAAATGTGGCCATTGCTCCAGACGTAATTGCCCAGGAATCCCGAATTGTCGCCTAGATAATAAATAGTGCCGTATCCCATTTGCTTGATATTCGCATAACCGGTGATGTTTCCGGTAAAGCGCGTCGTGACATAGGGGCTGCGCACGCCGCTACTTCCGCCGCTCCCGACATTATCAATAATATAAGTGCTGCCGGCCGCGCTCGCATCACCAAAAACACCGTTGCCTGAAAATATAATATTGGACACAACGCCGGCGTATGCATTCGCAACCTTCGAGCCCTTGTCTGTCTGGAACTGGTGATAAAGATTTCCCTGCAATATAAAGTCGGAGCCGATGGTGCGCGTCGTATTGTTCGCCGATGTCGCGCCACCGGTGGCAAGCGCGGCATTATAAGTTTCCAGATAATAATTCGTGTTGCCACCGTTGCCGATGACCAGCGTGCCGGTGCCGAAATAGTTGCCGCCGGTGTTCGCCGTCGATGCGCCGCCGAGCTGGACCACCGAGGAATCCTGCCAAGTGAAGCCGCCGGTGTAATTATTGTTCGCATTATATAATAACAGCGTGCCATCGCCCGTCTTGGTGATGCCGCCGGTGCCGCCGACCGCGCCCGTCCATTTTATATAACTGGTGTTCACCGGCGCGTTGGCCGCGAGCTCTATGCTTGTGTCCAGGCGCGTGGCGTTGCCGATGGTGAGAACGGAGCCGCCCGTGTGCGCGATGCGCGCGCCGGCATAGGTGCCGCTGCGGTTAAACACCAGCGTGCCCGAACCGCCCAGGTTCACCGCGGATTGCGCCGAGTTTACATTCAACCGGCTCAATGTCTGCGCGTCGGTTATGGTGATCGTCCCCGAGGCCAGGCTCTGGTCAATGTCCTTGATGGAGACGCTGATGTCAATGGAGTCGGGCGAGACGCCGCCCAGCCAGTTGGACCCCGTGCCCCAGAGGTTGTTTCCACCCGCGCCCGTCCACTCGATTGTCTTCAAGGCATCCGCGGCAGCGGTCATATAATAATAACTATTTGTATTCGTCACTTGCACCCCGGATTCATAACCGGTCAATGAGATTTGCGCCAGCTGGTCGGTGTGAAAATTGGGGTCGGTCAAAAACCGTATGTATGCGCCGGTGCCATCGGTGAGCCAATCGCCGCTGGTGTTCTGGATGGCAAGCAGTGCGTTGGAATTCCAGTTGGCGCCCGTCCCCGCCGCGCCGAAGGTGATCTGCCCGTTCGCGCCCAAAAGCAGCGAGCCGCCCGCGCCTTGGAGTTGCAACTCGGCAAACTCCTGGCTGGTGCCCGCCACTCCCAGCGCGCCGCCCGAGAGCAGCAAATTGGCCGTGCCGCTGGCGCGGGTGATTTGATTGTCGGCGGTCAGTTGCAAGATGCCGCCGTAGAGACGCACATTCTCGGATATCTCAAAGTTTAGGCCGGAGGCCAGCGTTGTTTGTCCGGAACCCTCCTTGTCGATGTTTCGGAGGCCCTTCACAAGGGCATTGCCATTCGTGCCCAGACTGACGATCGACTCGTCGTCCGTGTTCGTGGTGGTGTCGAAGCGGAGGGTGATATTTTTCGAGAGAGTGGCGCCATTGTCGCCAAATATGCCGCCATCCATCACCAAATCCCCGGACACGTCGAAATGCGCGTTGGCGTTGGAGGCGGTGACGACGCTGTTTGTTCCCAAGGTCACCGCCCCGCCATTCTCGAACGCCATGAAAGCGTCGCCGATGGCGATTGTGGCATTTGATCCGCTTATCGTCGTGGCCTTCCCCCGCGTGTCCACCCGCAGGCTGCCGCCTGTTATGCCAATGGTGCCGGAACCCAGGTAATTATTACCGGCATCAAGTTGCCCGATGGTCAGCCCGCCCGCGCCCACCGTTGTATATAATATTCCGTTGGCAACCTGCAGCCCGCCGGAAAAGGTGTTGTTGCCGCTCAATATTTCCATTTGCGAGCCGCCCGCCTTGATGAGCGCGCCCGTGCCGACAAGGTTGGTGGTGGCGCTAAACGTAACCGAGGCGCGCTCGCCGACCGTGGAAGTGTTGCTGCCGACATTGATTTGTTTTGCGCCCGTGATCTCCACATCCCCCCGTAGTCGAACCAAACCCAATTTGCGCTGAAATTAGAATTAATAACCAGTTTGCTCCGGAGGCTCCGCTTGGCCTGATAGCCGCCCGTTTGTCCGTTAATCGCGCCGCCATTGATAATAAAATTACCACTCCCGAAGCTGGCGGAGGCTCTTTGAATATATATACTACCAGCATTCAAAATAAAGTCGCCCGTAAAACCAGAACTGTTCGAACCCCAGCGAAGATTGCCACCGGGCCTGTTCACTATCATATTATGGCTTCCGGTAATGGCCATCTCCATCACCATGTTGTTGCTGCCGGAAAACAAGAGATTGGATCGTAATGTGCCGGTTCCCGCAATGCTGGGATAATAACCAGTGGTGTTCCTGATTTCCGCAGCCTGGCCGTCCACGCCGCTGTCAAACACCATGACAACGCCCGCCCCGGCGTTAACATTCAGCGCGGAACTGACGACGGTGGAGTAATTGAATATCAGTTTTCCGACAGTCCATGTGCCGCCATCCCCGGCGAAGCCGGCGCCGCTGACGGTTTTGCCGGATATGGAGCCGAAGTTGTCATTAAATGTTATTTCAACACCCGGCGCGTTGGGCAATGCCAGGGGGCCGGTTCTACTCCCCGATGCCGCCAGTGTGCGCCAGTTTTTATAATTGGCCGCGTTCAAGTCGTTATCCGCATTGGTCCACTCGACCTGCAAAAAGTCGGGCGTGTTGGTGCCGCTGCGCAAAGGTGTCAGCAGCTCGCCTGAAACTAAACGCACCCCGGGATTATAGCCGTAAAACCAAACATTATTGCTCAACTGCGCCTGGTTTAGAGAACCACTATAAAAAATCCTGTCGGAGTTTGCCCCCGCCATGTAACCGGCGATGCTGAAAACGCTGCCGGCGCTGCCAAAGCTCAATTCGCCCAAAGCCAGCGTCGTGCTGGTGGTCACGTCCCCGCCCAGTTTTATCAAACCGATCTGGGCCGCGCCGATTGCCACATTGCTGATGGTCTGCGAATAGCCGTTCATCAGCGCAACCCCGCCGCCGGCATAGGTGAGCACTCCCGTGAGTTGATCCGCCTTCCCGAAGGACAACGTGCCGCTGCCAATGGTGACGCCGTCATTGGCGTTCGCCACGAGGTTGCTGGTTCCCAAGTCAAAAACACCGGCGTTCAGTTGCGCGCCCTTGCCAAATGTGAGGCTGGTGAGCGAGCTGTCCAAAACCGTGCGACCCGCGCCCGTCTTGACAACATCCCCGGAGATGACGGTGCCCCCGCTTCCGTTGTGGCTGAGCACTTGCGTGCCGGTGTTGGAAAGCCGGAACAGATGGCTGGCGGTGTCCACGATGCCGGTGTTGTTGGTAAACACGACATCGCCGCCAAGCGCGATACCGTTCGAGGTCAGCGAGGTGCCCTGCAACACGGTGCTGCCCAGCATGACCTTTCCGTCAAACTGGAGCCGCCCGGTCGTCCCGGTGTTGATGGTGCCCGATTGGAGATGCAGCGCGGCGTTGTCCAAGGAGAACAGCGCGCCATTGACCAGCTCGATGTCAGCCCCGGCGCCCAGGGTGAAGATATTCGCGGCGTTGTTGCTGGTGATCCCAAGCACCGTGTCGCCGCCGTCCACGGTCACTTTTCCCGCCCCGAAAATGCTGGAGCCGCCGCCAAGCGTCATGTCCGATCGGATGTCCGCCAGCACGCTGCCCTGCGTGACAACCAGCTCCGCAAACGTGCTGCCCGCCCCGCTCAACCTGAGTATGCCGCCGCCGGTCTTGGCCAGCGTGCCGCCGCTGAAATTCTGGTTCTCGCCAAGCGCCAGGTCGACGAGCTTGCCAACCGTAAGCGTGCCGGACGCGCCGATGTTGCTGGTAAACGCGCTGGAGGGATCCAGCGTCAGCTTGCGGTATGAGGTGGCGCTATCCTCGTCCAGCCGGAACACGTTGAGATCGGTGGTGAGGTCGAGCGCGTTGCGCAGTGAATAATCCGCCGAGCCGGTGATCGCCAATTGCCGCGTGTTGCCGCCCGAGCCAAGCCTGATCACGCCGTCGCCCAGGACATTGTTTCCGTCGATGATAATGCGCCCGGCGTTAAAGTTAATATTGCCAGTCACCGTCGCCGCCGTCGCGGACGAAAAACGAATCGTGCCATCGCCCGTCTTCGTGATGTCGCCGGCGGTCAACGCGCCGTTGACAACAATGCCCGTCCCGTCGGTGAACGCGGTGTTGAAGGTGATGGCGTTGCTCCCCGCATCAAGCGCGCCCAAAAACGAAATGGTCCCCATGTTGTTGCTCCGGTTGTCAACCAGCAGACTGCCGTTCGCGGTGACATTCGCCCCAAAGGCAAGCGACAGCCCCCCGGCAAGGGAAATGGACGCGCCGTTATTGAACGACAGCACTGGCGACACGCCGGAACCGATGGTGAGGAGGCTGCTCACACCCGACCCGCCGGCGGGGCCGACAGCCTGAAACCCGCCGATGGTTTGCGCCGAGCCGAGCGTGATGACGCTCCCCGCAAGAGCGGGATAAGTGCTCGCGTTAAAAACGGCCGTTCCCGTCGGAAGCGCATTGCCGGACCAGTTGCCCGCGGTGCTCCAATTCGAGTCACCGCCGGAACCTGTCCACGTGCGATTTTGCCCGTGGGCGATGGAAACAAACGCGAAGACCGAGGACATGAGCGCGGCCAAAACACGCGGTCTGTTTATGTTTATTTTACGCATGGTGCTTTATGATTAAAATGAATCTCAATTCTGGTGTGAAACGATGCTTGTTGAGCGACAAAAGGGTGCTTCAACAAAAACAGCCGTTGCCCAAAGAAAGTATGTTATCTGACAGGTGAAATGAGCGTCGGTGCGATGGGAAAACTGCCGGGCGAAATGGTCTGGTTCGCGAGCGATGGGCAACAGGGTTTTCATTCATGATTTTTAATGTTAAAATTGTCTCTTTTACTTGATTCACAGCAAATTATAATCTTTTTGAATTCACCCAAAAATGAAGACATGCACTGGCATGAAATGCCAAATCACACTTTCAGGAGTCGTGTTGTGATGACACAATGGTGGGTCATATCATTTCCTGGATTCTCATAAACTGCATATCTTATTGCTGCATATTTAATTACAAATATAACGCGCGATTCTGAATGAATAGTGCCTGCCTAGATTCAGTTTCGTGCCGGAGTTGAGACAGCCATTTGCTGTCATTGATTATGGGGTGTAAGAAATAAAAAGCTAAACCACCTGTCAATTTTATATGTAAATCAACAACAATAAGGACTAGTGTTGTTTTTTAAAATTGACCATCAAAATTATACCTAAATCTATGCTTTAAAGCATGATAGGAAGAAATTGACCATGCAGAAGCATTCGCATCCACATTCATTCATGGTTCAAAGTTTGGTCTCCAAATAAGCTCCAAAGTCGAATTTACGGTTTTTGCAGCACACGCACCGTTCATGATATTCATGCGCGCCTCAACACGCGCGGCGCCATGCGCAGGGTGCGCAGGCGCCGCGTTGATAAAATACCGGCTGTTTTTGGGCATGCCCGCGTTGCCATTTCTGGCCGGGCAGAATCCGCTTACTCCGCGAGCAGCACCGCGTAGCTCTTCTTGCCCTTGCGCAGCAGCACGTATTTGCCGAACAACAAATCCGCGGCGGTCACCACACGGGCGGCCTCGCCGGCGCGGATATTGTTCACATAAATGCCGCCACCCTCGATGTCCTTGCGCGCCTGCCCCTTGGAATTGACGAGCCCGGCGTGCACAAGCAATTCGGTGAGCGGAGCGCCGGCGTCGAGCTTGGCGCGCTCGACCGGCTTGGTCGGAACCTCGCCAACGACATCGCGAAATGTCGCCTCGCTGGTGTCGCCGATCTCCGCGCCGAACAAAATCTCGCTGGCCTTGAGCGCCGCGTCGAGCGCGGCCTGGCCGTGCACCGTGCGTGTGACCTCGCGGGCCAGCGCGCGATGCGCCTCGCGCGCCCCGGGATTGGCGGCGTGCTTCGCCTCGAGTTCCTCGATTTCGGGACGGCTGAGAAACGTGAATCGCCGCAGATATTCGCAAACCTTCACATCCTCGGTGTTGACGAAAAACTGGTAGAATTTGTAGGGGCTCGTTTTTTCGGGATCGAGCCACACCGCGCCGCCCACCGACTTGCCGAACTTGCTGCCGTCGGCCTTCGTGATGAGCGGGAACGTCATGCCGTGGGCGGTGATGCCGAGCTTGCGGCGGATGAAGTCGACGCCCGATGCGATGTTGCCCCACTGGTCGGAGCCGCCGATCTGGAGCTCGCAGTTGTGGTCGCGGCGCAGGATGTAGAAGTCGTGCGCCTGGAGGAGCTGGTAACTGAACTCGGTGTAGCTGATGCCGCCGTCGCCCTCCATGCGCGAGCGCACGGAATCCTTGGCAAGCATCACGTTGAGCGAAAAGTGCTTTCCGACATCGCGCAGGAAATCCAGGAAGGTGATGTTGCGAGTCCAGTCGGCGTTATCAATGATGCGCGCCGGATTCGGGCAGCTCGCCGGGTCAAAATCGAGCAGGCGCATGAGCTGTTTTTTGATGCAGTCCACATTGTGCGCGAGCTGCTCGGGCGTGAGCAAATTGCGCTCGGAGGAACGCCCGGAAGGATCGCCTATCATGCCCGTGGCGCCGCCGGCGAGCGGCAGGACATTGTGGCCGGCGAGCTGGAAACGGCGCAGCGTGAGCTGCCCCATGAGGTGCCCGACGTGGAGCGAATCGCCCGTGGGATCGAAGCCAATATACACCGTGACCGGCCCCTCATTAAGGCGCTTGGTGAGCGCATCAAGGTCGGTGCAGTCGGCCATCAGGCCGCGCCACTTCAGGTCTTCGATCAGATTTGTCATAGCGGTGCGAAGAAAAGCCCCCGCGCGCGCAAGCGCAAGTTTTGCGTTTGGCTCTTTCCCCACTTTTGGGGCGCGGAGGAAGAGTCCGCGGAGTGGTCGCGCCACTTTTTGCAATCTCATGGTTCTCTTATCAGTCCATGTTTTCCCGCTAGTCCCGCCCGCAAAGGCGTCGCAATTTCGCTCCTGCCCTCAACACACCAAAACCATGATCCCGATTTTCAAAACGGCAAAATCCCTGCTCCTCGCGCAATGCGCACTGCTCGCGCTGTTCATCGCGGCCCCCGTCACTTCCGCCCAGCCCAAGGAGCACTACGCGCACATGGAGCATTCCGTGCTCTTCGAAACCGGCAGGGGCAACAAATACAAATCCATCCGCATCCCGTGCGTGCTCGCCCTGCCCGACAACACCGTGCTCGCAGTCGCCTCGGGGCGTAGCAAGGTGTCCGACTGGGCGGACATCGACATGATCATGCGCCGCAGCACCAACGGCGGGAAAAACTGGGAGCCCATGCGGGTGCTGGCCGACCACGGCAACGGAGTCGCCGACAACCCCGTGCTGATTTGGGACGGCCAAACCCAAACCACGCACTTCCTTTATCAAGTGAACTACGAGCGCGTTCTCCACATGACGAGCACCGACAGCGGTAAAACATGGACAAAACCCGCCGATATCACACCCCAGCTCGGCGACTTCAAAAAATGCGTCGACTGGAACGTGATCGCTCCCGGGCCCGGACACGGCATTCAGCTCAAAAACGGCCGGCTCCTCGCGCCCACCTGGCTCGCCCATGGAAAAGTGCGCGCGGACGGGACGCGCGCGCACGGCCCCTCGGTTATCACATCCATCTACAGCGACGACCACGGAAAAACATGGCACTGTGGCGAACTGCTGCCGCGCATCAGCAAGCACATGAACGAAACCACCGCCGTGACCACGGACGACGACCGCGTCATGTTTATCACGCGCACACACAATTCATACAAAACCATCGCCCTCAGCCCCGACGGAGCCACGCAATGGACAAAGCCGGAAATCAACGAGGACCTTTTTACGCCAAATTGTTTTGGCAGTTCGCTGCGCATTTCGGGATCGCCCGACAAAAGCCGCATCCTCTTCTGCAATCCGGACAGCCGCCACAACATGCGCCCCAATAAATCCGGCCAATGGCGCGCTCGCACAAACCTCACTGTGAAACTCAGCTACGACGACGGAAAAACATGGCCCGTCTCGAAGGTGATCGACCCGGGCCGCAGCTCGTATTCCGACCTCGCCATGCTGCCCGACGGCACAATCCTCTGCCTCTACGAACATGGCGACAAATACATTTCCATCGCCCGCTTCAGCCTCGAATGGCTGACCGACTGCAAGGACACCCTGGGCAAGGCCGACGCCGCGCGATGACGGCGCGAGCGGTGCATTCGCCCCACCCTCCTGAGCAGCCTCAGAAACGCGCGGCATTGAAACCCAAGATTGCTGTGGCGAAGCCAAAGCCATTTCAGGCCATGTTGCGGCGCACCTTTGGCGCCTCCACGCCTCCGCTCAATCCGGCTGCTTGAGTTCGCGCGGGATTTCGTTGTTGGTGCGGAGCATGAGCACGGGCACCTTGGTCTTCACCCAAAGCTCGGCCTCCTTGAAGATTTTTGCGGGCACCTGCTCGATCGCCTCGCCGACGGTTTTCACCGGATACTGCCGGCCCTTGCGCGTGTCGTTGTAATCGTAGGCACCGCGAAAGATGCGCTCCTCAACCGTCGCCACGCTTTCGGTCTCGGGAAGCTGAAGCACCCAGCCGGCAAGCTCCTCCTTGGGCAGCACGCCGTTGGGATCGGAAACCAGGATTGCGAATTGTTTTTTCACAGGGGGAAGTTTTTCGCCGTCTTCCTCGGCCTGTGTGATGGCGTTCATCTCCTCGACAATTTGACGGAGGAGTTTCGGGTCCAATTGGTTTTTTTTGAGGATTTCGGCGACTTTGTTGATATCGATTTTGGCCATGATGCGAAATTGGTAAGTGATGCTCGGGTGCGGTTGGATTTGAAAAATTCTGTTTCCACAAGAGCACACACTTCGCCAAGGTGCGACAAGCCAGATATGCAAAAACAAAACACTCCCTCCCCCGGCGCCCCGGCGCAACGCGACGACGAGATTTTCGACGTGGTAAACGAGCACGACGAGGTCGTGGGCCGCGCCATGCGCCGCGAGGTTCACGCGCGAGGCCTCATGCATCGCGCCACGCACGTGATCATCGGCGACGCGCAAGGGCGTGTGTTTTTGCAAAAACGCTCGATGGCAAAGGACATCGCGCCCGGCCGCTGGGATTCCGCCTGCTCCGGCCACGTCGATTCCGGCGAGACCTACGAGGCCGCCGCCGTGCGCGAACTCCGCGAGGAAACCGGGATGGACGCGTTCGCGCTTGGCGGGGCGAATCCGTTCGAAACGCTTTTCACCCTCGACCCCTGCGAGGCGAACGGCTGGGAATTCCTGCGCGTGTTCCGCCTGCGCTCGCACGGGCCGTTCGACTTCAAGCTCAACCCCGCCGAAATCGAGCGCGGCGAATGGTGGACAAAATCCGACCTGTCGCGCGCGCTCGCCGAACACCCGAAAGATTTCACATACGCCCTGCGGATGCTGTGGGAAAAACTAAACGCGTAGAGACGTTCCACGCACCCCCTACGGCCTCGCCATCCGTCGCCGCAGCAACATCACACCAACCGCGCCGAGCCAAAGCAGGCTTGGCGCGCCGCCGCCACCTCCGCCGGAGCTTTCATCGTTGTTGTCATCATTTACGTTTCCGTCGTTATTATTCCCATTACCAGCGCTACTGCCAGCGGTGACGGTAAGCATGGCGGGATAGCTGGTGACTGAACCGTAAACATTGCTCACGATAACCGTGTGACTTCCCGCGTGTGTTTGTTGCACATTTGAGACCGTGTGAGTGGCACCCGAGGCACCGGAAATATCAGCGCCGTTTTTTCGCCATTGATAGGTTAGGTTTGATCCGGTGGCCACAACCCCGAATGTCACAAGGCCTCCGGCGGAGACATTCTGGCTAACGGGTTGCGTGGTGATTGCGGGCGCACCGGTGGGCAGGCTGTCGCCGGCAATATGCACGGACGTGCTTCGGTCCGTATCAGTTCCGTCGCCCAACTGGCTGAATCCGTTCCATCCCGTGCCCCAAAGCGTGCCGTCATTTTTCACAATTAAGCTGTGGGCGGATCCCTCGCCAGCGGACGCGGCAAGGACGCCGGTGGCGACTTGCACGGGCGTGCGTTGATCCGTGGTTGAGCCATTACCCAACTGGCCGCGATAGTTTGCCCCCATGGCCCAAAGCGATCCGTCGCTCTTCACAAACAAACTATGCGTATTCCCAGCGGCCACAGACACAACGCCGGCAGCCACTTGCATGGGGATGTTCCTATATTCAGCAGGAGTTCCATCACCCAACTCACCGTTTAAGTTCGTCCCCATGGTCCAAAGCGTGCCGTCACTCTTAACAAAGAGACTATGCGCATTTCCGGCAGCCACGGCAATGACATCGGCGGCCACTTGCACCGGTGTGCGTCGATAATAGGCGGCAGAGCCATCACCCAACTGGCCAAAATCGTTATTTCCCATGGCCCAAAGTGTGCCGTCGTTTTTTATAAACAGGCTGTGATAACTTCCCGCGGACGCGGCGACAACGCCAGTGGTTATTTTCACGGGAGGGCTTCGGCTTGTGTCTGTGCCGTCACCCAATTGGCCGTGTTTGTTAAATCCCATGGCCCAAAGCGAACCGTCGCTTTTTATAAACAGGCTGTGTCGATCTCCGGCAGTCACGGCTATGACGCCGGTGGCTATTTGCACGGGAATGCTTCGACTTACAATCGTGCCATCGCCCAACTGGCCGGCATAGTTCCCTCCCATGGCCCAAAGCGTGCCGTCATTCTTTATGAAAAAACTATGGCGATTTCCGGCGGCCACGGCACGAACGTCATTGGTTATTTGCGCGGGTGTGCGATGATACATGTCACTGCCGGGATTGCCATCGCCCAACTGGCCATTGTCATTCCACCCCATGACCCAAAGCGCGCCGTCATCAGTCAAATAAAGGCTATGGTATCCGCCTGCGGCGGCTGTGGTAACGCTGGCGGCATCCGCTTGTGGCGCGAGGCCAGTCGCTGACAAAAGACAGAGGATAAACACCGTGTTGCACAGGAGGAAGGAAGCGGTCGGGATGTTGGCGGGCATTGGAGATTTCATATGCGTGCAAGGAATGAGTAGATCGCTTCCGGCTCCCGGCATGTCTTGTTATTTTGTCATTTGTGATTTGCGCATCCTGCGCAACAAAAGCATCGAACCAACGACACCGAGCCAAAGGAGGCTTGGCGCGCCGCCGCCAGCGGCGGAACCGCCGACCATGACAACGCCGCCATCGTCGCCAATACCATCGCTGGTTTTGACGACAAGCGCGGCAGCATGGCTGATGGTGGAGCCGACGGTGTTGCTCACGGTGACGCGATAACTGCCCGCGTGGGATTGCTGCGCATTTGTTATTGTGTAACTGGCGCTCGTGGCCCCGGGGATATCCGTGTCATCCTTATGCCACTGGTAGGTCAGGTTTGAGCCGGTGGCGACGACTCCGAAAGTCACCAGGTCCCCGACATAAAGGGTTTGGCTGGCGGGTTGCGTGGTGATTGCGGGCGCGCCAGTCGGCGAGTTGCCGCCGGCAATATACACGGGGAGGTAGCGATCCGCAGTCGCGCCGTCACCCAACTGGCCGTATCTATTGCGACCCATGGCCCAGAGCGAGCCGTCGGTTTTTATAAACAGACTGTGATCTTCTCCTGCAGCCATGGCAACGACGCCGGAAGTTATTTGAGCGGGAGTCATTCGATAATAAGTGCCGGTGTCATCACCCAACTGGCCGCGGTAATTTAGTCCCGTGCCCCAAAGCGAGCCGTCGCTTTTAATAAGCAGGCTGTGTGATTTTCCGGCAGTTACAGCAATAACGTCGACAGCCATTTGAGCGGGTATTCTTTGATTCATGATAGTGCCACCGTCCCAATAGTAGCCCAACTGACCCCAGTCATTGAAACCCATAGCCCAAAGCGAGCCATCGTTTTTCACAAACAGGCTGTGGTTTCTTCCTGCGGCCACAGCATCAACACCAGTGCCCACCTGCATGGGAAAAACTCGGTTCGCGGCAGAGCCATCTCCCAACTGACCATAGCCGTTCCATCCCATAACCCAAAGTGTGCCGTCGCTTTTTACAAACAAACTATGACTACCACCAGCGGCTATGGTATCAACGTCAGTGGCTATTTGCATGGGTATTCTTCGATTTGCAATGTCGGGATAATCCTCGCTGCCAGATGCGCCATCACCCAATTGGCCGTATCTATTGTTGCCCATGGTCCAAAGCGAACCATCGGTTTTCAAAAACAGGCTGTGCGAATATCCGGCGGCCACAGCGATGACGCCTGTGGCCACTTGCACAGGAACACGGCGATTCGTGGTAGTGCCATCACCCAATTGGCCAAAGTGGTTCGCCCCCACGGCCCAAAGCGAACCATCGCTTTTTATAAACAGGCTGTGCGAAACTCCGGCAGCCATGGCGGTGACGTCGGTGGCCACTCGCGCAGGTGTGATATGATATGTTTGATACCCGGTGCCGGTATAGCCACGCGCATCACCCAACTGGCCATACCAGCTGTGCCCCATACCCCAGAGCGTGCCATCATCGGTCAAAAACAAGCTGTGCTCGCCACCAGCGGCCACTTTGATGACACTGGCCGCGTATGTCCGCGAAGAGATTGCTGCCGCCAACAAAAGGCAGATGATAAATGTTAGAGGATAGCGGAGAGCCGAGAGAAAAAGACGGGAGGCGGAGAACCTGAGCGTCTTGGTTGATACCGGGTGTTTTGTGTGTTTGTGACGCATGGCAGTTGATGTTGGTTGCTGCGCCAGACGGCGAATTGCCTCAAAAGATTCGCGAAAGGTGTGTTTTATGATCAGGAAAAACACCGGCGTTTTAAAATCAAAATGCGGATGAGTGTTTTTCGTCCAATCACGCTTTCACGATGAATCCTAATCTTTCGCGTGTTTAAAAAAACAAAGTATTGAATCGATTTGTAGATGATCCGTCCACGAACCGTTATTTGCGGCCATGCAATGGCGCCTTGAAAAACACCTTCGAATTCGCCGCTTTGTGCGGGCGCCACACGCGCAGTCAGGCGCGCAGATTGACTAGAAAAACATCGCCTCGCCGAGGGCGGCTTCGGGAGTGAGGAGCGAGACGGGGACGCTCACTTGCATGGGACCGTGGCACAGCATGGAGTCAATGCCCGACGTGCCGGCATGCGGATCGCCGCGCCAGCGAAAATGACGCGAGGGTGTTTTGTATTCAAAATTCAATGACAACGGCGGCTCGCCATCGGCGGAGGATGTCAGCTCGGCGGGAGTGTTCTTGTCCATGCCGCAGGCGATGAGGCGGTCGCGCGCCCACTTGAGGAGCGCGGCGGCCTCGGCGGCGTATTGCGGGGCGCGCGCGATGCGGATGGCCGAGATGCCGTCAACCAGCCCGGCGGGCGGGCACGCGCTGAGGAATTGCCCAATGCTTTGGCGGATGGGCAGCGTGCGCGCGTGGGCGAGGTCTCGCACCGCCTCGGGTCGAGGCCAGGCGTAGTCGCCAAATCCCTCCGGCATGACCGCGCTGTCGAGAATGACGCGCTCGGACTTGACGAGGAGGTATTGATAATCGTTGAGGCGGCGCGACGAGGCGAAGCGGTGCACCCAATAATAAAGCGGCAGGTCGGTGGAGAGGCAGATCGAGACCTGGCTTTCCAGGTAGCGTCGCGCGCTCATGGGATACGCGAGCATGACAAACTCGCAGCAGCGCGTGTCGCCCTTGGTTTTGCCGAGGTGGCATTCGCCGTAAATCTTGGCGCGGATTCGGTTGGTCGAGTTGTCGTCGAGCGAATACGGGCAGAGCACAACGACGCGGCAGGGATAGCGGCGCGAAAAATTGATCGTGGTCTGAAACTGCGCAACCGCGTCGTCATGCGTGGTGCCGAAGCCGAGGTGCAGGACGAGGTTGATTTGCGTGGCCTTCGCGTCGTCGCCGGTTGGTGAGGGACGTCCGTCCGCCGCCGCGCTGGTCCACATGTCGGCGAAACTTTTGTTGATGGCATCGGCCGGCACTTCGAGCCCGGGCAGGGAGGAGAATACGGTGGACATGGTGTGAAAGGGTGAAGAGTGAATGGTGAAGAGTGAAAAACGAACCCCGGCGGGGAACGGTGGATTGGTGGTTTGAGTGGTTTGGTTTTCACTCTTCACCATTCACCTTTCACTCTTCTTTAGCTCATGGTTTTCTCCAGGCGTCGCGGGTTTGGGCGATGAGGGCTTCGGCGGATTTCGGCCCCCAGGTGCCGGCGTCGTAGGTGTCGAGTCCTTCGTGTCCGGCCTCGGCCCAGTTTTCGAGGACGGGTGTGTAAAGTTTCCACGACGCCTCGGCCTCGTCGCCGCGGATGAAGAGCGTGCCGTCGCCAACCATGGCGTCGAGCACGAGGCGCTCGTAGGCCTCGGGTGTGTTGGAACCGAACGTCGTGGAATAACGGAAGTTCATTTTCACCGGCTGCGTGCGGGTTTCGAGTCCGGGAACCTTGCCGTTGAGAATGAGGCCGAGCCCCTCGTCGGGTTGGATTTGAAACGCGAGGGTGTTGGGCGCGATGTTGTAGAGCGCGCTGTCGGAGAAGAGCGTGCCGGGAGGGCGTTTAAATTGTATCGCAATTTCGGATACACGATGCGGCATGCGCTTGCCGGAGCGCAGGTAAAAGGGCACGCCCTGCCAGCGCCAGTTGTTGATGGAGAGGCGGATGGCGGCGTGGGTTTCTGTTGATGAGTTTTTATCGATGCCCGGTTCGTCGAGGTAGCCGGGCACTTGTTTGCCGCCGATCATGCCGGAAGTGTATTGCGCGCGGGCGGTGTCGCCCCCGGGACCGAGGCGGAGCGGCTGGATCGCCTTGAGGACTTTCACTTTTTCGTCGCGGACATCCTCGGCGGAAAGCGACACGGGCGGCTCCATCGCGGTGAGCGCGACGAGCTGCATGGTGTGATTCTGGATCATGTCGCGGAGCGCGCCGCTGGTTTCGTAATAACCGCCGCGCGTGCCGACGCCGACCTCCTCGGCGACGGTGATCTGCACATGGTCGATGAAGTTGCGATTCCAAAGCGGCTCGAAAATGGCGTTGCCGAAACGCTGCACGAGCAGGTCCTGCACCGTTTCTTTTCCGAGGTAGTGGTCGATGCGATAAACTTGGTGCTCCTCGAAAACCGAGCGGATGGTGGCGTTGAGTTCGAGCGCGGAGGCGAGGTCGCGTCCAAAGGGTTTTTCGATGACAACCTTGGCGTGATGCGGCTTGCCGAGGTATTTCGACGCGAGCCCCGAGGCGCCAAGATTTTTGAGGATGGGCGCAAACACGGTCGGCGGCGTGGAGATGTAGAACAGCGACTGCATCTCGCGTGAGATTTTTTTCTCGATGCCGGATATGTGCCCTGCGAGGCGGCGAAACGCCTCCGGCTCGTCATAGTCCCCGGCGACGTAGGACACGTTTTGCCTGATGCTCTGCCAGACCGCGGGATCGAACTCGCGCCGGGAAAACTCGCGTATTGCCTTTGCGGCAATGTCGCGAAATTCCTCGTCGGGGATCGCCTTGCGCCCGTAGCCGACGAGATAAAAATCGGCGGGCAGGAGGCTGTCGCAAGCGAGATTGTAAACCGCGGGGATGAGTTTGCGCGCGGTGAGATCGCCCGAGGCCCCGAAGATGACGACCACCGTGGGCGGCGCGCCGCGATGCTTGCTAAGACCCTCGAGAAACGGATGGCGTGCGGTGTCGGCGTTCATGGTTTTGGTGTAACAATGCAACATGTGCGCCGAGGTTGCAAGCGGGCGCGCGCATTTAAACCGGCCGCATTTTCGCGGGTTTATTTTTGCACACCACGAATTTTAAAACACGCCCGGCGCCCAAAACGCGCTTATCTTTTCGTTCGCCCATGCCGGATTTTCCTCTTTGTCTTCCGGTTTTTCACATGACGAGCCACGTTTCATCGAACCCTGACGGGATTCCCATGTTGCGCCACATTCCATTGGAAGGTGCTTATAATTTCCGCGACATCGGCGGGTATGAAACAGCGGACGGGCGCCGCGTGCGCTGGCACCGCATTTACCGCGCGGGGCAAATCGACAAACTCACCGACGCCGACGTGGAGACACTCGCCAGGCGCCGGATTTTGACCGTCGTCGATTTGCGCGAAAAAGTGGAATACGATCACGCACCCGACCGCCTGCCGGCGGGCGCGACGATTGTGAGATGCTCCGGAGGCAAAACCGACCCGATGGAAAACTGGACGCACATGCTGGCCGGCGCCACATCGGGCGTGCCGTTCATGAAGGCGTTTTATTCCGACATCCAGGGGCTGGCCGCGCGCTTCAAGCCGTTTTTTCAAACGCTGCTCGACCTGCCCGACGACCACGCGCTGCTGCTGCATTGCATGGCGGGCAAGGATCGCACGGGCATCGGCATCGCGCTTCTAATGATCGCGCTCGGGGTGCGGCGCGAGACCATCGTCGAGGACTACCTGCTGACCAATCAATACGGCCTGAGGTCGCTCAACGAGGACGTGCGCATGAAACCGCTGGGATTGTCCGAGCCGGTCATGCGCGACTTGCTCGCGGCCAAGGAAGAGTATCTGCAGGCGTTTTTTTCCACACTGGAGGAACACCACGGATCGGACATGCAATTCCTCGCGCAAGCCATCGGACTTTCCCCTGAAAAAATCAGCCGCCTGCGCGAAAAGTTCACCGAATAGGAAACGCGCGCGAGCGAATTAATACGAATGGCGGACAACGACAAACGGATCGAAAACGCCGGGGGCGTCAAACGCCTGCTGCCCATCATGCTCACGCAGGCGGTGGGGCTTGTGTGCGGGGTGGCGGGTATCACGATCACGTCGAGGCTAGTCGCGCCCGAGGCGTATGGCGCCTACGGCATTTTCCTCACGCTCACGCCGTTGGGCATTGCCGTCATTCACGCGGGGCTGGTCAAATTTGTCGCCCGGCACTGGGCGGAGTCGAACAACCGCGCCGCGTTGTTGCGCGAAGTCACCCGGGCCGCCGCGCGCAAACTGCCCTGGCTCGCGGCGGCGACCCTGGCCGCCGTGTGGCTCGTTCCCGGATTACGCGCGAACGGCGCGCCTTGGTGGGGCACCTGGCTGTTGTTGTTTGCGGGCGCGTCGTTGATGACGGCGGCGTGGCTCAGGCAGACGGCGTTGCAGGCCGGGCGCGAGCACTGGCGTGATTGCGGCGTGTCGGCGGCGGGCTCGGTGACGCGGTCGTTCGTGCCACCGCTGTTGTATGCCGCCGCGGGCGGAACGCTGCTGGCGTTGCAAGCCGGCTTTGTCATCCACGCGCTCGTGCTCGCAACCGCCGCGATTCTCGCCGTGCGCAAAAACAGTGCCGCGCAAAATGAATCGCAACCGCCCCCGAAACAACTGAGCGCGATCTACGACGGCCCGCTGTTCGTCGTGCTTGCCGTGGCGGCGTGGATGCTGACCGCGGTCAACCGCTGGGTCGTCGCCGGATTTTTCGGAACCGAAACCGCGGGGTATTTCACACTCGCGGGAAACGTGGCCGTGATCGTGACGAGCATGCTGGCCGTGATGTTCACGCAATACTGGCAGCCGGTGGTTTTTGCGATGCCCTCGCGCACCGCGGAGGAACGGCGCGCGCTCGCCAATTCCGTCGACATCGTGTCGCTCACGTATGCGCTGTGCGGGCTCGCGGGCATCGGTTTTTTGCACGCCTTCGCACCATTTCTCATCGGCTCCGTGATCGACGCGAAATACACGGGCGCGCTCGGCATGATCGCGCCCGTGGGTTGCTTCGGCGTGGCCGTGGCGACGGGACAGTTTTCCCACATGCTCCTGCTCGCCGGCCACAAGGAAAGCGCGTGCGCCCGCGTGGATTTGAGCGGAGCCGCGGTGCTTGTCGCCGGAAGCGTGATCGCCGCGGCCGCCGGAGGCGAAACCTGGTTCTGGCGTTGGCTGCTCGTCTCGCCAATCGTGCCCTGGCTTTTGCAACGCACCCTGGCGCGGCGCGTGTTGCTGGGGTAACGCAAATGCACGCGGCTCACACCGCGCCGACTTCGCGCCATGTTTCCTCGACCAGCGCGCCCGGCACATCGGAGCGCGTGGCCGAGTCGCCAATCGAGTTGAGCACGACAAAACGCAGCGTGCCGGAGCGCACTTTTTTGTCGCGAGCCATCGCGGTCATGAGCGCGTCCAGCGGAAGCGATTCGCGAAGGCGAACCGGCAGCGCGTGCGCCGCGACAACACGCTCCACGCGCGCCGTGTCACCGCCGGAAATATTTCCGAGTTTTTCCGAAAGGCGCGCGGCGGCGGCCAGGCCAATCGCGACCGCCTCGCCGTGCAAATACGCGCCGTAACCCGTGACTTGCTCAATGGCGTGCCCGAAAGTGTGCCCGAGATTGAGAAGCGCGCGGCCGCCCTCGCGGGCGAGCTCGCGTTCATCCGCCTCGACAATCCGCGCCTTGATTTCGCAGCACCGGCGAATCACCGATGCCAGCGGCGGGCTGGAGGCGGTGAGCGGACTGCTTTCGAGCTGGGCAAAAAGTGAGGCGTCGGCGAGCATCCCGTATTTGATGACCTCGGCCATGCCCGCGGCGAATTCGCGCGGCGGCAAAGTCGCCAGCATGTCGGTGGCGATATAAACCGCGCGAGGCTGGTGAAACGCGCCGACGAGGTTTTTACCCGCCTTGAGATTGAGGCCCGTCTTGCCGCCCACGGAGCTGTCCACCATCGCGAGCAGCGTCGTCGGCACCTGCACAAAATCGATGCCGCGTTGATAAGCCGCCGCGGCGAATCCGGCCAGATCGCCAATGACACCGCCGCCGGCGGCAACAAGCACGCTGGTGCGGTCAAGCCGCTGCGCCGCCATGAAATCGAGCACGCGGCCAAACTCGCCGAGCGATTTGGTCTCCTCGCCCGGCGCGAGTTCAAACATGGGAGTGTCGCCAAAAAGAACCTTGAGCACGGGAGCCTGTGCGCGGGCGAGATTGCCATCCGTGATCACGGCCATGGAGCGACCGGCGCGGGCAAACGCCTCGACATCGGCGCGCGCGATCCCGGCGAGATCACCGCCGAAGTGAATTGGATAACTGCGTTCGCCGAGACGGACGGTCAATGAGTCAGTGGTGTCGCTCATGTTGTGTGTTCAAAAGAGTGCGTTGTTGAAAAATCGCCCAAAGTGCAACCCTCCCGCCGCCACAGCGCAACAGTTTTGAAAAATGGAAAAGCACCCACCGCGCCCTCCCGTGCAATGTCGTCACCATCAAGTGCGCCGCGCTTGGCCGCAGAGGTGATTTTTATCCGGCAGGCCCAATCAGGAGCCGCCGGTTTATTTTTTCACAGAGCGCAACAAATCCTTGCGTTTGGTGAGCCATTCCAAATTGAAACGAGCAATCGAGATATAACTGTTGTCGTGCTCGAACAGGCAAAGGATTGTTCCGTCGCCCAGCAGTGTAAGGTCAGAATACGAGCCGCGCAACGGCTCAAGCACGCGCACCACCGGCCAGGTTTTACCCTCGTCGTAACTCATGCGGAGAGTCAGGTTTTCACGGGCACGCCATGGGTTTCCCTTGTTTCTTCTCGGATTTTTGCGGCTGTCGGGATTGCAAAAAAGGATTCGGCTTTTATCCGGCGCACCGGAAAGCCTGAGCACGCTTGAAAAACAAATCGGCTGATAAAGATCATCATGCAGTTCCGCCTTCGTCCAGTTGGTGGCGCCGTCCTTGCTGTAAGCAACGCCGATTTTGAACGCGGGGATTTCCTCGTTGCGAATATACAGCCACACACCGCCATCCTCCGCGGGCACGGCAACGGTTTCGTTCATATTTTTCAGCACATCCGGCAATATGTCACCGCATTGCCAGGTCTTGCCGTGATCGTCGCTATACATGACGGTTGTCACCGAGGGGCGGTGCACGATGCCTTTGCCAGAGGGTTCAGGCGCGCCATTCGCCAGCCAAACGGGAACGATAAGACGCCCGTTCTTCAACTGAATGCCGTGCCCCGGTCCGGGCGCGATGACATTCCACTTGTAGAGCTCCTGAAAACGGGCCAGCTGGGGCGTAATATCAACCGGCTTGGTCCAAGTCTTCCCGCTGTCAGTGCTCGCCATGTGATAGATGCGCTCATAATTAACCTGGTGCAGGAAGTGCACCGTTTTTGCCGGCTCGTCCCAGATCAGCACGGGATTGTCGGCAACATTCTGGCCCCGGTCTATAAGGATGGTGAGCGGCTCCCATGTTTTTCCGCCATCGGTGCTGCGGCGCATTATCATGCGAATATCCGCCCAATCCGAAACACGGCTGCGCCCAGCGGCCACGGCCAGCACGGTGTTGTCTGGCAACGCGAGAACACAGGGAATGCGTATCGACCTGTATTCACAATCCGGCCCGGCCTCAAAGAGAATCTGGCGCTCAAACACCGCCATGCCGTCGCCCGTGCCAGCACGCGCAAATCCGGCGGACATAACAAATGCAACGACAGCCAATAATGCATATATCGGTTTCATATTTTTTATTTTGATGATTTTATTAATAGTTTCTCCAAGTCGCCAGCCTTCAGCTCAAGCTCCGGATTAAATGACTCACCTCCCGCGTATTGCAGCAAACTGTTGCGAAGCTGGCGCGCCACGGGACGCTTCGCCAGGTCCGTTGTTATATCAATGGATACAAACAGAAGGCTTCCGCGCCCCACTTTTGCCTCGAAAATATTCGCGAGCGAATGATTGCGCGCAAAATTGTCGATCACCCGGACAATCGGCGTCACGGGCAGGTTATCAATAATCACGCTCTTTGAACGCAGCGCCGGATCCCACCACTGCCAATCCGAATGCGCGGATGTCGGAAACCGTGCGAGCGCCGGATGCGCCGGATCGCACAAAATACCCATTGTGCCGGGCTGTTTCGGAAAATGAACCGGACTCCAAAAGACCGGCACAAATTTCCCGTCAATGCCGCTCAGTTGTTTTATTGGAGGATTGAACAACACTCGTTTTCCCTCCGCCAGGGCGGGCAGCGCCTCCTCCAATGTTGTTGCAAAAACCACATTATCCGGGATCCGCGCCAGGGGCTTCGGGTAGACCCAAATGTTCCAGTGGTTCTTGTAATCAGTGCCCGCAAAGCCAATCGCCAAACGCCAGCAAGCCGCTTGCCTGGACGCACTCACAGGCACTTCAATCGCACCGCAGGCAATCAGTCGCCCGGAAGGAATATTGCGCGGCCCAAACTGTCCCGAGCCAACCTCGCGGCCATTATTATCCAGCATTCGCCATTCGACGATCGCGGAGGACAAATCCCCGCCGAAATTGGACACCTCGACCTGGGCACGGATTACTTCGCCATGTTCATAAACAACCTTTGGCAGGCGAACCAGGGGCACAGTGGCATTGCAAAACTCGCGCCACTCCTTTGCCTGCATAAAGCCCTTTTCCTCCCAGAACACGTTGAGCATGCCCACAAGCGCGGTGCCCTGGCCTGGAAAATCCTGAAGCTGCAACAACTGGAACCCATCAAGCGAGGGCGTGCGCAACGAGCGTTCGATTTCCTCTTTATAAAGCAACGCCGCGAAACGCCCTGTCGCGGCCGTAAAATCAGGGGCCAGTTGCAACATGCCTTTTCTTTTCAAATCATCACGAATGGCGATGAAATTGAGCGGCGTGAGATTGCCCTTGTATTTGCCTATTTCACTCAAGTCAGGATACACCGCGTATTGTCCGACCTCGTGCGTCACCAGCGGAATATCTATATAGGAACTGACCGCGGTGTAATCTATATCAAACGCGGGAGGCACCTCGTTGAAAATCCCCTGCCCCCTCACCCAGCCGGCTTGTGTGTATTGTGTGATAAAATACTCGTCCGCCGGCTCCGGTTTTCGACCGTGCCCCTTCGCAAAAGTAAAAGTTGTCGTCGTATAAAGATGCCTCGGATCTTTTTCACGCAAACGGGAAACCAATGCGTTGTGCCGCTCAAAATCCCCGCGCAATTCGTTGCCAAGAGAAAGGAGCATAAATGACGGATGGTTGCCGTATTCCTCAACAATGCGATCCGCCTCGGCTTCCAAGTAAGCCCAACTCGCGGCATCGTGGCCCTCGCCCTTTCTAGTTTCCCACCAATGCGGCAGCTCAACCTGATAATAAAAACCCAGCTCGTCCGCCGCCTCAAATGCCGCCTTTGGCGGGCACCATGAGTGAAACCTGAAATGATTCATTCCCCACGCTTTCGCGATTCTTATAATTCTCCGCCAAGCGTTCGTGTCCGCGGGGGATATCCCGTCAGTGGAAACTCGGCGCAGTTAAGTGTTCCTCGCAAAAAAATCCGCCGCCCGTTCAACCAAAACGCTCCATCCTGAGCCGTCAGTTCCCTGAATCCAAAGGTTACCCGCACCGGATCCGCCTTTGAATTCTCCACACCCAGCTCGATTTCATATAGCGCTGGCGAAAATTCATCCCACCGTTCGATCTTCACATGCCCGGGCACTGACCATGAAATACTCTCGTTGCCACTCCCCGGCTTTATATCAATTGGGTGCGAATACCGGGCAATAATCCCGGAATCATTGCGGCGGCGCAACACGGCTTTAATATTTTGTCTTCCCGAAAAATTGTCCGAAAACAATTTTATGCTCACGTTTAATGCCCCGCCCTTTGTCGCAACTGAAACACCGTCTATGCGAACGGCATCCGTCGCATACAGGCGCAGCCCGCCCAAAACGCCATTCCACATGATTTGCGTATGATTCGTGTAGGCATGCCCCACATTCATGTTTTCCGGAAACTGGTAACGCGGAATCTTGTGACTCACATTGCTGTAGATTTCACGATTATCGATTTTCAGCGTCACCGTATGCTTGCCAGGAGTTAGAACTTTGCCCAAGTCGAAGCGATGCGGCGTGGCCAAGCTCTCTTGAGAGCCGCACTCACGACCATCAACAAACACTGTCGATTTCCACAAAACACGTTCCAACTCGAGAATGATCGAACGCCCCGCCCACTCATCCGGAATTACAACCTCCCGGCTATACCACGCCGGACCAACATAATTAACCTTGCGCTGCAAACGCGTGAGCACCCGGAAATTCAGTTCTGGCGTCAGCCCCAACGGCTCGCCAATACTGGCGTCATCAAGCGTTCCTGGCAGCCGAACATCCCGCCACTTGCAGCCGACGGTGTCGGCATAAGGATCATCCAAGCTTACCCGCCAGTCTCCCGCCAGCGAAAGACCGGCGCCGTGAACCCAAGGCTGAAGGATGAAAAACAATAAACAGAGGAAGCAGGTTTTATTGATCATGATTAAGCTGTTTTAAGAGTCTCATTTTAAGCCATCAGGGTGAAGTGACTTTGCATGGATTTTTGCGCATACCAATGCGATGTCCCGTTCCGCATTGGCCCCAGAAAAAAGAATTGCTTCACGGATCCCATGTCGTGTGCGGCGGGGCGAAAAGCCACTCCAGGTTGAAGCGGACAAAGTGTAGCGAATCCCAATATTTGACCGAGCCTTTTTCGCCGCGCTCGTAGATCATCCCGATGCTGCCGTCGGCAAGCACAGTGAGGTCGGTGTAGGAACCGGTGTGGGGATATATCGGACGCCCCGCGCTCCACGTCGCGCCGTTGTCTCGGCTCCAGCGCACCGTGATATTGTAGCGGCCGTAGGGGTGTTTCTCCTGACGAAAGGGCGACGCGGGATTTGCAAACAAAACAAGCCCGTTGTTCGCGGAGTTTTCATGGCGATATGTCAATATGGACGCCTCGCAGGGCAGGCTCACCAAACCCTCGTCCTTATACACAACCGGCCATGTGTTTCCGCCATCACGGCTGATCGCAACAAGCCGCCGATGATTGTCCGGTCCGGAGGCCGCGTGCCCGCTGCGCGCATTTATCATGAGGTCGCCGTTTGCCAATTCAACCAGCCTGCTCTCATTGCCATATTTGATGATATTGGACGCGCCCAACCGCCACGTTTTTCCATGGTCATCCGAATGGAACACATGCGTGAACCCGACAAGCGATTTGCCGACTTGCTCGTTGTGGCGGGCGGGAACAATCAGCCGGCCCTTTAGCGGGCCGGTTCGCAATTGTGTCGCCGCGCTTCCGGGACCGATGCCGTAGCGCTGCATCCAATTGCGCTTCCATTCGGCGGCCTTGGACGTTTTTCCGGTTTTGCGATCCACACTGGAATCGCGCGCCCGGCCGGGTTTTAATCCCACGGTTTCCCATTCCGGTTTGGTCACGGAAGCGTGTATGTCAACCATGCCGGACCACGTTTTTCCGGAATCTTCCGAATATATATAACAAAACCGTTTCTTGTCCCTCAGGAAAAATACATACAAGCGCTTTGTGTCCCAATCCACGCACGGTGTAATGTCGCCGCAGGTGTTCGGACCGTCGTCGAGAATGACTCGAATTCCGGACCATGTTTTCCCCAAGTCGGAACTGGAGCGCATGACAATATCCGTGTTGCCCACGTCGCCGATGCCGTGATTGCGTTTTTCCACAATGGCAAGCGTGTCACCATTCGGCGCGCGGATGATGGATGGAATCCGGTAATTCGGCTTGTTGTCAGGCGCGCTCGGGAAAATCTCCCGCGTCTCAAAACCCGGCGCGGCGACCATACCGTGGATCAGAATCATCCACGATATGAATATGAGCGCTCTGCGTAATCCCGGCATGGTTTATGGACGAACGGAGTCGAAGAATCCGATTTTTTCCAAGTCCGCCTTCATCGCCGCAATCTTGTCTTTCGTTATGGGCGTCATCGGCGGGCGAACGGGGCCGCAATCCATGCCAAGCAGTCCAAGGATGGCTTTGTTTGCGTTCATTCCGCCGTGCTTGCAGAAGGCCTGGATGAATTTCATGGACTCGAGCTGCCATGCCGCCGCGGCCTTCATATCACCCGCATTGTAGGCGGCGATCACGCGATTATATAATGCGGAGGCATAATTATAAGTGCTGCCGACCGCGCCCTTCGCGCCCATTACAAGCGCGGAAAGCAGGATTTCATCGCGGCCAAAAAGAATGTCATACTTGTCCCCGGCGGCGGCCAGCGTGAGCCCGTAGTCCATTATGTTTTCGTGCGTAAACTTGATGCCACCGAATGTCCGGATGTTTTTTGCGGCAAGCGGAAGGAAGTCCGCCGTGGCAACATTCACGCCGGACATCGATGGCATGTGATAATAATAAAATGGCGTCTTGGGCGCGGCAGTCGCGACTTTCTTGCACCACTCTACAAGCCCGTCCACACCCTCGGGGCGGAAAAAAGACGGGGCGATTGTGGCGATGGCGTCCGCGCCGATTTTCTCGGCATGCGCGGCGAGCGCGCAACTTTCCGGCAGGCTGTTGTGCCCCACGTGGACGATCAGCTTGAGCCCCGAGCCCTTCATGGCCGCGCCCCACGCCTCCGCCACCGCGAAGCGCTCCTCGTTGGACATGGAGGCGCCCTCCCCTGTCGTGCCGCAAACAAACGCGCCGCTCACGCCGGTCGCCTTGTAATATTTTACCAGCTTGGGAATGACGCCCAGTTTCAGCCGTCCCTTGGCGTCAAAAGGCGTGAAGGGCGCGGCAATTAATCCGGTTATATGAAATGAGGGATTGTTGTTACTCATGGTTGGAAATTTATATAATGATATTAAGTAATTTTATTAAAACGCCTCTGGAAGCACGGATCGCGCGACCTTGCCGATTTCCCAGGCCATGTCATCCGGCATGCTCTTGTAGGGCCAGCGCAACCGGGTGGTCATCGTGGGGAGCCAGTTGCCTGCGACCGCTGCGGTCTTGTCCGCGGCCATGTTGCTGCGCCCGTATTTCGTGATGACGGGCGCGATGTTTTCCTCCCAGAATTTCATGACACGCGCGCCTAGCGCACTCCCGGCCATGGGGTCCGACACACAAAGTTCATACCAAGACTGCGCGAACTTCGGGCTGAGGCAGGCCACGTTGGAATACGCGCCGTGCGCTCCGCGCGCCAGCCCCATGTGCAAATGATGCCCCGGTATGAATATGGAAAAACGCTCCATGAGCGGCTTCATTTCCGCATACCACGCCTCATCGCCCCCGGGCACCTTCATGCCCGCCACTCCCGGCACTTGCTCCGCGATAATCGCCCACTCGGCGGGCGAGAGTTTTCGTTTTGCGTGCGGCGGATTATAAACAATCAGCGGAATGGGCGCGGCTTCCGCGGCCATCACTTGGATAAAATCTATTACCTCCTCGATTGTAGGCGGAAACCAGTCGGGGAGCGTCACCTGATATGCGGACGGGGCGAGCGATTTCGCGCGGCGGATGCGCTCCCTCGCGATCTGCGCGCATGGATGCGCCGCGCCAATTTGGAAAGGCATCCCGGCGGCATTGCATTTTTCGGCAAGCAGCGCGTTTATCCGATCAAATTCATCCTCCGTTTGTGTATAAAACTCCCCCGCGCTTCCGTTGGAATACACGCCGCTCACCCGCGCGTTTATAAAATAGTCCAGTTCGGCGCCGAGCAAATCATAGTCGATGGAGTCATCAGGCAATATCGGCAGCAACAGCGTCGCCCAGTTGCCTCGAATTTCTTTTGCTGAAAGGGGTTTCATAAGTCGGTTTCGGGTCAGTTGTTTTTCATAACCGTGTTAAGCAACGGCTGCCCCGCCTTGAAGCGTTTGATGTTCTCAATGACAAGGTCCGCCAGTCGCTCGTGCTCCCTCACGGAACGTCCGCTGCAATGCGGCGTGATCAGGCAGTTCGGCGCAGTCCATAGCGGACTGCCTGGATTCAAAGGCTCCTCGGTAAACACATCCAATCCGGCAAAACCGAGCCGGCCGTTTTTCAGCGCCCCGACAACATCATCCACCACGTAATGCGCGCCGCGTGCGAGCGCGTAGAGGCAGGTGCCGGGACGCATCGCGTCGAATATTCTTTTATTAAAACATCCCGTGGTTTGTTCGGTAAGCGGAAGTGTAATAAAAACATGATCGGCCTTTGCGACGGCACGGTCGAGTTGCTCGAGGGGAAAAATCTCCTTTGCAATCGGATGCTCCTTGAGGACATCAACGCCGATTACCCTCATGCCAAGTCCGTTGCAAAGGCGCGCAACCTCGGAGCCGATGCGCCCGAGTCCGCAAACGCAGGCGGTGGCCTCAAAAACCTCCCTGTATGGCGGCTGGCGCTCGAAACGCTTTTGAACAGTGTCAACCGCATGGCGGTGCAGATTGCGCGTGCCCGCGAGCATCATCGCAATGCCGTGCTCGGCGACGGGCACCGACATCGTGCCGGCGGAATTGCACATCACAAAACGCGCCTTCGTCTCAAGTCCCCTGCCCGTATATTTTTCGTAGCCCGTGCTGCCGCATTGAAAATACGCGAGATTGCTTTCCAAAACCCATTCAGGGGCGGGCCAGCCAATGGCAATGGTGCTTTGGTTGAGAACCGCACGGGCCTCACGCTCTGGCGTGTTTTGCGGAAGCCATGTCAACTCGGCGTCAAGCCCGGCGCACACCTTTTCAAAACGCGCGCGCGGAACCGCGTCGTCAAAAAACGCATCGTGGCTGCAGTATATTTTCAGTTTCGAGGACATGTTGCTTATTTATTAAAAGCCCCAAGGTTTTTCTTCGGATAACCAACCGTGCTATAAAATGATCCCGGGCGATACGGATAGCGCTTTTCCACATCCTCGGGCAGCCTCACGCCAAGGCCGGGCTCGGTCGGCGCGCTTATGCGACCATCAACGAGCGTGAGCGGCTTTATTAAAAACTCCTCGCGAAGCGGATACGGATTGTTTGGCAGTTCGAGCAGGGTGCAGTTTGGCGTCGCAAAAGCCGCGTGATAGTTCCCCATGATGCCGACGCCGCCCGCCCATGTGTGCACGGCGATTTTTATAAACTTGCGCTCGCACATTTGGGCCACGCGCCGGAAAGCGCCTAAGCCGCCGATAAGCGCGGCGTCGGGCTGGAACAAGTCGAGCGCGCCGGCCTCAAGATAATTTTCCGCCTCCACCAAACTGGAAACCGTTTCGCCGCCGGCAATGACGCACTCGGTTTCCGCGCGGATTTTGGCGAACCCCTTGTAGTCAGTGACCTCGCAGGGCTCCTCCACAAAGAGAAGATCATAAGGCTCCAGCGAACGCACGATGCCAATGGCCTCCTTATAATTCCAAGCCTTCGGATTAACACCCTGGCATGCGTCAACACCAAGGCCGGTGTCCCTGCCCAGCACCTCGCGGCAGAAGGCGACCTTCTCAACGATCTCATGCGGCTGGAGATAGTTGATGCGGATCTTCACCGCGCCAAAACCGAGCTTTTGATACTCCAGCATCTCGGCCTTCAGCTCGGGAAACGGCTTGTTGTTTCCGCCGCTCGCGTAGGCGGGAATATGATCATGCACCTTGCCGCCAAGCAATTGATGCACGGGAACGCCAAGCGCCTTGCCCTTTATATCCCACAGAGCCATTTCGATTCCGCCCGCAATGCTCGCGGACATGCCAAAACGCCCCCAGTAATAGGTTGCGAGTTTTAATATATTCGCAATGCCGGCGATATTCATCGGATCACGGCCGATAAGATCAACCTCAAGCTGCTGAACAACGGCCCTGGTCGCCTCGGGCGCAAAAACGCCGATATACGTTTCGCCAAGTCCGTAAATGCCCTCGTCCGTTTCAATCTTTATGACCGAAATTGTGCGATACCCGTCGGCAAAGCAAAACTCACGCTCCAAATCGCCCGGAATCGCATACGGCGCGGAAAGCAGCAGGCATTTGACGGACGTGATTTTCATAATGATATAAAATATATTATTATTTCTTCAGCGTCTTAAACGTCAGTCCGTCAATGGGCTTGTTGGAGGGGAATATCAAACTCGCCAGATATCCGACGATGACACAGGTCAGGATACCCGTCGCCGCATAAAGGAAGAAGTGCAGGTTAGTGAGCCGTTGCACGAGGAACAGGACGAGCGCACTGCACACGACCCCGATCGCCGCGCCGGTTCCGCTTGCGCGTTTCGAGAAAATACCCAGCGCGAACAAACCCGCCAGCCCGCTCGCAGTAAGTCCCAGTATGCTGTTATACGCATCCCAGAGCGATGTCAGGTTCAGCTCCGCCAGCACCAGCGCCGTCACGGTGGCAAACACGCCGACAATGGCGGTCAGAACACGCGCAAGACGCAACCCCGCCGCGCCGGTCGCCTTGCCTCCAAGGCGCGTATAAAAATCCGTCATGCCCGCCGTGACGACACTGTTCAGACTGCCGGAAACCGTGGACTGCGCCGCGGCGAAGACGCCGGCGATCACAAGGCCCGCAATCCCAACCGGCAAACTCTGCACAATATACACGGGGAATATGGAGTCCGTGGCCTGCGTGGGATCAAGCTGCGCGGGATTGTTTTTATAATATACAAAGAGCGCCGTGCCGATTGCAAAAAACAGAATGCTCGAGGGCAGCGCGAGGATTGCGTTGAACCAGATGGAACGCGCGGCCTTCTTCTCGCTCTGTGTCGTCATGTAGCGCTGCACGACGGCCTGGTCGCTGGTGTAGGGCACGAGGTTGGCAAAAATATTGCCTATAAAAATAACCCAAAACGCGTTCGCCGTGACCGACGGGCTGAGCGTCCAGTTGAACATGTGGAATTTATTGTTATCAGCCGCCGTCTTGAAGAATCCGGCGACACCGCCATCCGTGCCGCCGATGATCAGCACCAGCGTTATCAATGCCGCGCCGAGGAGAACGACCGTCTGCACGACATCAGTCCAGATGACAGCCTCCATGCCGCCCATCACCGTGTAGACGACGCACAGCACACCCATCAAAATAATACAAGTGGAGACGTTGAGATCGCACACCGCGGAAAGTGCCAGAGCCGGCAGCAGCAAAACCACCGCCTGCCTGCCGAGCTGGAATAATATAAACGCAGCGCTTCCATAAAGACGGACGGGAAGGTTGAAGCGTTTTTCCAAATATTCATAGGCCGACGTCACATTCAAACGCCGGTAGAAAGGCAAATATACTCCGATAAGAATCGGGGCGATTAGCAGAATAGAAACGTTCGCCCACAAAAACGTCCAGTCGGTCGCATAGGACTTCGCGGGAATCGCCATGAATGTCATCGAGCTGAGCATTGTGGCGTATATGGCCATGCCCGCCGCCCACCACGGGATGCGCCCGCCCGCGCGAAAATAATCATCGGTGCTTTTGTTGCGACGCGAGCACCACCACCCGATCAGCACCATGCCGGCCAAGTAGGCAATGACGGTCGCGTAGTTTATCCAGCCGAAAGTCGCCTTTCGCCCGGCGATGGTCGCCTTCCAAACGGCGGGCGAGCGAATACCGGGTTCGCGCTCGCCGCTCGTTATGACAAAACCGCCTTCCCACGGCGTCATGCTCGTCGTCACCAGCGAGAACGGAACCTCCCCCATCGCGACCCAAGTGTCCGTGATTGTGTGATAGGCGAGGATCGTGCGCGGAAAGCCCTTGTGATTTGGCGCGGTGACGCCCCACTGGGAACCGTCGTCGCCGCCCACAAGCAGCAAGTGCGTCTGCCCCACCGGAATCGCCTGCGGCGGCGCGGCCGCGACCGAATGCGGCAAATCGGCGAGCTGTTTCCAGCCGTGATCGTGATGATAAGACCACGCATCGGTCAGCCACACGCGCTTGGCCTGCGTGCCATCGGGACGAACCCCGCCAAACAAATAGAACGTGTCTCCAACCGCCCCGGCCTGCGCAAGAAAACGCCCGCCGCCCGGACAGGGCGCGAGCGTCTCCCAACCGGTGCCGGTGTTGTTCATGTTAAGGCGATACAACACATTCGCAGCCTCGTTGCTTGCTGGCGTTTCGAGACCGCCCGCGACATAAATATAATTTTTCACCACCGCCCCAGCGGGCATGGCCAGCGACTTCGGCAGATCCGGAAGCGGCGCAAATTTCACGGGACCGCCGGCAGGGCGAGTGACGTGCAAAACAGTCTTGAAATTCTGCCGCGCATCACCGCCGCCGATCATGACAAAACCGTCCCTCCACGGCAGCGACAACCCGTAGCCGTTTGCCCGCGGCAAGCGCCCCTCCTCACGCCACTCCGCCGCGCCGGGCTCGAGCACGAAGACCTTGTCATACCACGTTTTGGTGCCGCCCTCCCAAGGACGTTTGTCGGGGAAATTGGCGCCCCCCGCGGCAACGAGCGCCCGGCCTGCCACGCCCGAAAAGCCGCCCGCGAAACCTTCCTTGTCGGGAAGCGCCGGAAGCTGTTCCCAGTCCAGCACGGTGTGCGTCACGGCCCGGCCGTCCGCTGCGCCATCCCCCGCCGCCTGTCCTCTCATCGTCGCGGCAAAAAGGAATGCCAGCAGTCCGGCAAAAAGTGCAAAATGTTTTTTATGAAGGGTCATGTTAAAGAGTATTGATCGCGTGGATGTATGCTTATGGGGCTGCGGGTATTTGGGATGCTGGGCCGCCGACAAGGCCCAGCCAAAATTCGAACGCCCGAAATCACAAGAACAGTGCCATGGTTCGTTTCGTATACCATTTTCGTCGGGTGGTATCCGGCGCAATTGGAGTGCTGAACGTCATATCATTTCATTTGCAAGCCGCGTGAGGGTAAGTGTGCCTCCGTGGAAACAGAAAAAATTGACAAACTTCATGATAGATAAGCCGAGGCGGACACAATGCGCGTCATGGCACTTTTTTTGTAATCATGGCGGCATGACTGCGGACGAGGTCGGCATTACCGGGATGAGCGACAATATTTTCAGTTTCGAAAAGTTGGTCGCCTTTGTATGCGTAAAGCTCGCGCTCCACGACCTCGAGAGTGCCGAATTTTCTCCATTCGACATAGCGATGTGTCGCGGAGCGAACAGCGTAACCCATGACGGACGGAACGCCGTCCTTCCTATATTGCCACGGACGAGGAAACTGGCTGCATGCTCCGTCAAGCCCTTTGGCATTCGGATTGCCGAGATTGGACACAAGGCTGCGCCCTTCAAGTTTATCCCGGGAGGGAAGGTTGCAGAGTTCAATAAGCGTTGGATAAATGTCCAGAAGCTCGACAAGCGCGTCCGTGCGCACACCGCGCGGGCGACCATCCGGCGTGGCAATAATAAAGGGCACGCGGGTGTCGGCTTCGTAGCAGGTGGTCTTGCACCACAAACCATGCTCGCCAAGATGATATCCGTGGTCGCTCCAGAGAACTATGATTGTGTTTTTATCGAGTCCCGTTTGCTTGAGCGCATCCAGCACACGCCCGATTTGCGCATCGGTAAAGCTGGTTGCCGCATAATAACCATGGCGCAAGCGGGCGATTTGTTCCGGAGTGAAGGCATCGACCTTGGGCATGTCGGAATAACCGCGAAGCTCCACGGAATTATGCAAGGCGAGCGTGGGCGCCCCCATGGGCGGGGCCGCCTGTTCCAATGGTGGAATTTTTTTCGGATCGTAGAGATCCCAATAGCGTTTTGGCGCGGTAAAGGGCGCATGGGGCTTGCGGAATCCCACGGCGAGAAAAAACGGAAGCGCGCCCGGCTCGCGCCCGGCCAGTTGTTTCAATGAAGCGACGGCATCCCGCGCCGTCTTGCCATCCGCATATTCTTCATCGGGTGCGTCCACAAACTCCGTGGCGGCCGCCTTCCCTCCCTTGTGTGGTTTGCGATTCTCCTCCAGATGATAGTCGTCGCGCTTTGGCGCGCGCAACTGTTGCTCGACATCGCTCCAAGACTGGGGGTCGCGTTTGCCGTCGTGGTATATTTTTCCAATGCTATGCGTGTAATACCCATTGAGTTTAAAATGCTCCGGCATCGGCACGGCATCGGGCGTGGTTTTGCGGAAATCGGCGCGCAAATCCCACACCCGTAGGGAGTCGGGACGGCGACCCGTGAGCACCGACTGGCGCGAAGGATTGCAAACCGCCTGCTGGGTGTAGGCCCGCGCAAACAGGGTGCCTTGCGTGGCAAGGCGATCTATATTCGGCGTGATGGCCGAGGAATCGCCATAACAACCGAGGTTCAGACGCAGATCGTCGCAAACAATAAAAAGAACATTCGGGCGCGCCACAGGCTGCCTGGTCGCGGGAGAGGAAGGGGCTGCAGCAAAACCCGCGGTGACAGTCAGTGCCGCGAGGGAAGTGAGCGTTTTAGTTTTCATATGAAAATTCAGGATTCATCCGGCAAGCCTTAGGGAGCGGCCAACTCAATCATTGATATTTCGAATATTCCACTTCTATAGGCTCCCTTAACCGGAAAATCCATGCCGATCTCCATCAAGTAACTGCCTTTGAAGTTTCCTTTTACACCCTTTATCCGGTAGGTGGCGTCGGGCAGCAGGTTGCAAAGACGCACCAGCGGACTGCGCTGTTTGTCCGGCACTGTATTGCCTGGGTATTCTGCCAGATTGTATACAAAAACCAGAGCCGCCCTTTTTGTCCTGTCCGTATATTGAAGGACATTTCTGTTCTCGTCGTGAGGCGACACAAGCCGGCTGACATCGCCTTGCTGCACTATATTTCGTATTTTTTTATATTGCGCGATTTTTTCCCGGGCGATTTTTCTCTGCCCGCCGCTCCACTTGGCGATGTCGCAGCCGATGCCCAGCACGCCGGCCATGCTGACATCGAACTTGTATTCGAGCGGAAGGCTGCGCCGGTGCCAGTCCTTTTCGGAAACCCACGAAACCATTGTGTTGGCGGGGAACAGCGCCAAGTATGAATCGTGCATGAATATGCGGTCAACCGGATCGGAAATATCGCTTGGCCAAGTGCAATCGAAACGAGCCATCATGCCCAAATCAAGGCGGCCTCCGCCGCTCGAACAATTTTCGAACCACACATCCGGAAACTCGGAACGCAAGGTTTCCACCAGGCGGTATAGATTTTCCACATAACGAACGCGCACCGCGCGCTGCTCGCCGGCGGGAGCCGACGGGAAGCCGGGATCGCTGAGTGTTTTGTTCGCATCCCATTTAACATATTTTATGTTATGGTTCTTGAGGAGATCATGTATGCTTTTATGCAAATATTGATACACATCCTCGCGGGCCAGGTTTAGCATGCATTGGGGACGTTTTGTCCGGTGGAGTTCACGGTTGGGGAAATGGAAAACCCAGTCGGGATGCGCCCTGTAAAGATCGCTGTCGGGATTGACCATCTCCGGCTCAATCCAAATGCCGAAGTCGAGCCCCATTGCGTTTATCTTTTCTATCATGGGCGAAAGCCCGTTGGGAAATTTTTCCTTGTCCACGGTCCAGTCCCCGAGCCCCGCGTTGGCATTTTTGCGTCCCTTGAACCAACCGTCGTCTATGACAAACATCTCCACGCCCAACTCGGCGGCCACTTTGGCCAGGGCCAGTTGCTGATCCTCGTTGATATCGAATGTGGTGGCATACCAGCTATTATATAAAACCGGCCTTATTTTTTCACGCAAGGGGGCGGGAAGCGTTTTTTCCCTTATATAAGACGCCATGGATGCGGTTGCTCCGTTTGCGCCTTGTTCAGTATATCCAAAAAGCATCTTTGGCGTGGCAAAGGTTTGTCCGGGGCGAAGATTGATCTCCTGATCCCAAAAATTAATGCCTCCGGCAATCTGCACCAAACCGGGGAAAAATTTCTCGAAATCCACCCGCCAATTGCCGCTGTAACACAAAGTGCCGAACCACACCCTTCCATCATTCATTCCCGTTTCTCCCTCGGGGCGAACCATAAACGACGAGGCTCCATGCGATTTGAATGCCTTAACCTGCAGCGTTTTTATTCCCTGCGTAAGTTTTGTGGTATGCGGCACCAGTTCATGGCCCCAAGCTCCCGAGTAATGGGTTAATTCATAGACATCCTTTGGAAGGAACACAGAACCAGAGAGCATATTTTCCACGCGTATATTGTCTTTTGAACCGGTATTTATTGCCTCAACCCATTTCTCGATCACGTCATATTCAGGAAGAACACGAATGTATGAGGCGACTTCCAGGGGGTAATGCTTGTCACGCTGGACGATCTTGAGCACCGGATATCCGTCCATGCTTAATATCTCATGGTCTTTATATTCCAGTTCGATATCGCGAACGCCGTCTGCGAAGACGACTTCGAGCATGGGCATCTCAAACACATTTCCGCCTCGCACGGGAACCTCTTGCCCCTGCATCTTGACTTTATCCATCCGTTGCAGGCGGTTTCCAAAATAGAGGACATTGACGGGTCCCTTGCCCGACACCGCCAGATGATACACCGCGGATCTGGTTTGAATGCTCCAGCTCTTGCCGGAGGGGCCAACAGTTATGGCGCTCTCTTGAGCCGGCAGGCACGCGCCAAGGAACATCGCGCCGCATGCCAGCGCAAAGACAAAATATTTTCCAAAGTTCATAAATCAAAGATCCTGTTGTTTTTTGTTTCCACCAAGACGGACTCCGACGAAGACAAGCATGGTGACGATGAAATACCAGGACAGGCCGCCACCGCCGCCGCCACCGGAATCAGGCGAGGGAGCGGGGGGAGTGTTCGTGCCGGTGTATTCCATAAGCGGAAGTGTGGTAACGTTGTCATCGCCGTCGATGCGACGGATGACTGCATTGCCGGTGTCGGCCACGTAGAGATTGCCATCCTCGGCGAGGACAAGCGCGGTCGGGTTGGCGAACCATGCGTTGGTTCCCGAACCGTCCTTGAACCCGGCGATGCCTGGAGTCTGGCCTGCGATTGTGTATACAGTGCCGGAATGGATTTCCCGAATGAGGGAATTACCCGTGTCGCACACAAAGACATCGCCGTTTGAGTCAACTGCCACGCCCTGCGGCGCCCTGAATGTGGCGGCGGAAACCGCGCCATCAACCGCGCCGGCCGCGTTGGGTTTACCCGCGAGAGTGGTCACGCTGCCAGTGACGGCCGAGAGGTAGCGGATGGCATTATTACCGGTGTCGGCAATATAGAGGTTGCCGGCGACATCGATCGCGATGCCGGACGGGGCGTTGAATAGCACGCCGGGACCGACACCATTGGCGTAACCTGGAATGCCTGCGCCAGCGAGGAGGGTGACAGTGCCATCGGGGGCGATTTTTTTGATGAGGTGATTGCTAGTGTCGGCGATGTAAACATCCCCCGTCGCATCGTGCGCGACAGTCGCGCGGGGATGATTGAATGTTGTGGCAGTGGTTGTCACAACACCATCGGCGGAGATGGTGCGGATGAGGGAGTTGCCCGTGTCCGCGATGATCATGTCGCCCGCAGTATTTATGGCGACGCCTCGGGGGCTGCGAAAGAGCGCTTCAGTGGCGGCACCATCCGCATTGCCAGCCGAGCCAGACTGGCCGGCGAAAGCAGCAACCTGCCAGTCAGTTTGTGTGATTTTTTGGACAGTGTGCGACTGGATGTCGGTGATATAGAGGTCGGGGTTGGCGGTGCCGGAGGTCGCCGTGATGCCGGCGGGAGCGGGAAGCGTCTCGGCGAGGAGCCGCAGCGTCATTTCGTTGCTGTAAACGTCCTCCGTGTGGTTCATCGCGACATAACGATATTGCCAGCCGTTTTTCCCCGCAGTGTTGACAATGGTGAGATGATCGCCGGCCGCACCCTGATAATCTGACGAGCCGCCAACATCGGCCCAGTCAGCGGAACTATTTGGGCGATACTGCCATTTGAAAGAAGGATCGGGAATGCCTGTGCCGGAGGCAACCAGATCAAGAGGATGGTATCCAGTGACGGCAGACTGCGAAGAAACAAGCTCGCCCAGATTGAATGGTTTAACCGCCGCTTTGTATTCGCCATTATTTGGAGGCGTCCCGATGCCACCGGGCGCGCGCACTGAAATGGAACCGTCAGTGACGCCCTCGGGGACAATCACAACGATTTGCCCATCGGTTTGGGAAACAAACGAAGAAACCTCAATGTTACCAAAAAACACCTTGTTTACCGATGTGAGATTAGTGCCGGTAATGGTAACGGTATTCCCGGGCCAGACGGCTTGGCAGGAAACGGAATCAACCACAGGCGCCGGATGGGTCATGCCAGAGGTGGCGGAAGTGATGCCATTGTCAGTGCGCACGATAATTTTGTCACCAACCTTCACTCCTCCACGAATGGAAATTTTGATTTCAGTGTCAGTGCTAGAAGCAATCAGCGCCGGAACATCGGCGATGAGCACCTCCTTGAGATCTGTAAAATTGGAACCAATAATGGTGACATGATTATCGGCGTCGGGTTCGGACACACTTGTGATCACCGGCGCCGGCAGCGCCGGCAAACCACAAGCAACGCGGAAAGCGTAAGTATCAAGCGGACGGCTGATGCGGTAGGCGCTGGCGTATTGCGTGTAAATACCAACATACACAAAGATGTGCTGCTTGCCAGCGGCCTCGTCCACAATGGAACCGCCGGGATGGAAGCCGTCCTTGTTGCCCTTATCACCATATATCGAGGAATCCCATCCTCCGAGAATAATGCCCTGGCGTTCCACGATGTTTCCATCAAAACGCCACGTTGCACCTCCATTAAGCAGATCAACGGGATCAATGCTCCAGATGTTGAGCGAGTTGTTGACGGTGTCCACATTGGACGGATCGGCGGGGAGCGGATCCTCCGCGCCGTTGCCCCAGCGGGAGCTTTGGATCATTTCAATGCGGCCTGTGACGGGATTGTATATAACTTCGGCGGTGTCATGCGCCTCGTATGCATTCTTGCCCTTGGCTGTGGGAGTCTGTCCATTACCCGCAATATTGGTGCGGGCGGTGGTGAACGAAATACTGGAGAAGGCCGCGCCAGGGGTGTGCGCATACACATGCTGCGTATAATAGTATTTTCCAGAGACTGAATCGTAACCGTAGGCGTTGGTGCGTTCGCGCCCGATCATCACCATATGCCCAGATCCCCATGTGGCGAGAGCGGGCTCAATGCTGCGGGAGTCGGCCGTGTTAGCCCAAGATCTGACCTGCCAAGTTTCGCCGGCATTGGAACTGCTCGCGAGATAATTTGCCTTGCCGGTGCCGCTACCCGTTACCTGGCCGAAAGGCACAACAAGACCAAACTCCGGATGGCGAATCATATTCGGGCCGGAATGGACGGCCGCAGTCGGCAAGGCGGAAAGCGCGTCGGTTTGCTCGCGCCAAGTCACGCCGCGATCATCGGAAAGATACACGCGGAAGAGTTTTCCCGCCGTCAATGTGGTGTCATCGCTATCATGCTTTCCCGTGACGGCCACAAGCCGCGGATTATCAGATCCCGTCGGGTAAGCCCAGGACAAGGCATGCATTCCCTTGTAGTCATATTTGCCAAGCGAAGCGACATTCCCCTCCGCGTTGATACCCAATGCGGGCGAAGCGCTCAACACATCAGCGGGCTGCCACGCGACCATGTCATCGGAATATATTACACGACGGGCGTTGTCTGGATAGCTGTCGTATCCCGAGTGGTTCCGGAGGTTTCGGATCAACACCACCGTGCGCCCGTCGGGCAGTCGCGTCGCGACGGGCCAGCCCACGTGGCGATAACCGGTGTCCGGTGCGGCAAGCACGCGCTCCAGCTGCAGCGTGCCGTTGTCTATCAACGCCTGCGTGCGCGCTTTTTGCGCGTCACTAAAATCGAAGTCTGCAAGCGTGGTGCTGTCCATCGGCGCCGCGGTGAGCGAGGAGGCAAGCATGACAATAAATAACAAGGCGTTTAGTTTCATGGCGAATACAGGAATGGTTGTTGGCGGGTTGTTTTTGGTTTTCATAAAAGTTGGGCTTGTCGGTTCTTTTCGTTCGGTAAATTATGCTAATTGGTTTGTTTTCCGGCGTCTTAGTATTCATCAACATGCAGTTTCTCGCGAAGCTCCCCCAATGCGAGGCGCATGCGTTTCTCAATTCCGGCATAGTGTTTGTCTCCAGCCAGATTGCGCATCTCCGCGGGATCACTTTTCAGGTCATATAGCTCGTCGCATCCAGCCTTTGCGCCATCGCCTCCGCCGGTCTCATAAAAATGAATGTATTTGTATCTTCCGTCCGTCACGCCGTCATGTCGTGCCACTTGATGCCCGGATGGATGATCGTAATAATGATAATATAAATATTCGCGCCAGCTTCGCGCATTCCCCCCCTGAAAAGAGGAGTCAGCGAACGCCCTGAGAGATTGCCCGGGAGGGGCGCGCCGGCGGCCTCCAGATAGGTGGGCGCAAAGTCGATGTTCTGCACCAGTGCGTCGCACACGCTTCCCGGCGCGATTTTTCCGCGCCAGGAGACAATCAGCGGGGTGCGGAACGACTCCTCATACATGAAACGCTTGTCGAACCATCCATGTTCCCCCAAATAAAATCCCTGGTCCGATGTGTATACAATGATGGTATTTTCCATCAATCCCTCCTTTTCGAGGTAATCCAGCAAACGCCCCACTTGATCATCAACCGACTTTATGCAACGCAGGTAATCCCTCATGTAGCATTGGTATTTCCACTCCGCCAACTCACGGCCCTTGGGATTTTTTGCCAGAAAATCCCCGGTCCTCGACGCATAGGCTTTGCGCCACGTGTTCCGCTGCGCGTCGGTGAAACGCGCCATGTTCCTACTCCAGCCTTTGCTATGAGCCTCCTTATCGAAAGGGTGCGTCCCTTTCAGGCCGTCCATCTTTAAATCGTAAACCATCGTCATGTCCCCGGCCACGGACATTTTTTGGGTGCGGGCGGCTTTGCCTCGGCTTGCGTAATCGTCAAAATAATTATCCGGAATGGGAAACTCGGTGTTTTTATACAAATCCAGATATTTTTCCTCTGGCATCCAGTTCCGATGCGGGGCTTTGTGGTGAACGAGGAGGCAGAAGGGCTTGGATTTGTTCCTCCTCCTCAAAAATTCGATCGAGTGGTCGCCAATCAAAGTGGTGACATATCCCTCCTCCCTCACAAATGAGCCGTTGCTGTCCCGGGTTTTGAAACCGGGGTTGTAGTATTCTCCCTGGCCGGCAAGCAGGCGATAATAATCAAAGCCTTTGGGCTCGCACGAGAGATGCCATTTCCCGACAACGCCGGTTTGGTAGCCAAGCCCCCGCAGTATCTCGGAAAAAAACGGTTTTGACGCATCAATTCCTCGCCCCAGCCTGCGCTGTCCGTTCTGGTGGCTATACAGTCCCGTCAAAAGCGCGGCGCGGCTTGGTGCGCAAAGGGAATTTTCCACATACGCTTTATTAAAAATCATCCCCTCGCGGGCCAGCCGGTCGATATTCGGCGTCGGGGCGAGTTTCGAGACCGGGTGCCCGTAAGCGCCAATCGCTTGAAATGCGTGATCATCGGCCATGATGTGGATGATATTCGGAGGAGCGAGCGGGGCGGCAGGGACGGCAAATGCACCGCTTGCGGCAACCGCCGCAAACGACACGGCAGCGCATGAAAGTTTTCCACGCGCAATGCCTCCGGGCAACATGATGTTTTCGTTTTTTATATGCATCAATAGCGCGCTATTTTTTCCGGCCCCTTGTCAAAGGCCTCAATCGAGGCATCATAGCTTTGCCTTATCAATTTCATGAGAACTTGCTGGTGCGCGGGATCATCCCACAGGTTGGTGAATTCATCGGGATCGTTTTCCATGTCGAAAAGCTCGCCCTTGGCATGGCCATGATAAAGCGCCAGCTTGTATTTCTTGGTTCGAAACATGGTCCCGCCGGCGATTTTCCCACCCTCATTCGAGCTTTTGTCATAATATTCACAGCGGACATGTTCCTTGTGAAAATCCGCCGAGGCCTCGCCGGTCAATATGGGCAACAAGCTTTTCCCCTGAATCTTCCCCGAAACAGGCAGACCAGCCAGTTCCAACAGCGTCGGCACAACATCAATCAGCTCGACCAATGCGTCGCTCCGCAAGTTTTGCATTAGCTTTTTCGGATGCCAAAACACCAGCGGCACCCTGACCAAACCGTTGTAGAAACGGCATCCCTTGTTGATCAACCCGTGATCCCCAAGCATGTCACCGTGGTCGGACATGAATATAATCAACGTGTTTTCAAGCTGTCCGCTCTCCTCCAACGCTTTCATCAGACGTCCGATGTTTTCATCAATCATGTCGATTTGAGCCAGATATCTGGCCGTGCGCCGCCGGTTCTCAGCTCCCGGGTATTTTTTCGGCCTGGACTGAAAGACCACATTATTGAAGGCGCTTTTTTCCTTCAAGTCCGACTCCTTGAATCGCGGTGCGGGCAGTTCGTCGATATTATAACGATCAATATACTCCTGAGGAGGGTCGAGGGGATTGTGCGGATCGTATACATTCAAGCTGAACTGCCACGGCCACTCCCGCCTCTCTTTTATGAAATCAATGGCCCGATCCACGCACCAAGTCGTCTGATGGTATTTCGCCGGCACGTAGCCATTTTGCTTTTTAAGCGCATTGATATCAATGCCCCGGTCGAGCCAGTATTTTAGATAGTCGTTTTTTGAACCGCCTTGATACGGGCTGTGGCTGTAATGATAGGTTGTGTAACCATCGTCGGCGGGACGAATCTCCGGACGGCGGGCCATGGCGGTTGAAAGATGGAACTTCCCCGCAAGTCCGCACTCATAACCGGCGTCCTTCAGCAATTTGGTCACCAGTGGCGCGGCTTCCGGCCAGACTGCGTTGCCGTTGCGAGTGACCCGGACCGCCGAAGGATACATGCCTGTAAGAAAACTGGCCCGGCTCGGCGCGCTGACAGGCGACTGGCAATGCGCATTGGTGAAGCTGACGCCCTCCCTCACAAGCCGGTCGATGTTCGGGGTTTTCACATATTTGTTTCCCAAAGCGCCAATAGTGTCCCAACGCTGTTGGTCGGTGCATATCCACAGAATGTTGGGCGCGTCACCTCTGGCTTTGATAAACGGCGCTTTCCAGCCCCCGGGTTTCTGCGCGTTTGCGTCCAACACGCCCCCTGCGACCATGACGGCGGGCAGCAAACCAGCAGTCACATACTTTGTAATATGTGCATGCGCCAGTTCGACAACCGGGCTCCTTTTGACCATGTCGCGATTCTTTTTCATATTATGATACTTCGGAACGTTCCATTTGATATTAATTTATATAAAAACTCGGTTTCCATGGAACCGGACCGCCAGGTTTGGGCTGTAAAAAACGAGCTCCGGTTTCTTTATACCAAGCGTGCAACTGCGAACGCATTTTGGCGACACGCTCAGGCTCTTGCGCGGCCAGATCGTTTTTTTCGCCGACGTCTGTGCTTAAATTATACAAGTGCACCCGGCCGTCCTCCAACCGCTCAATCAGTTTCCAGTCGCCCATGCGAATGGCCGAGGCGGGAAACCCTCCTTGGTTACCGTAGTGGGGATAATGCCAGTAAAGCGCATCCCGCTCCGGCACATTGCCGTTTTCCAACAGCGCCATCAGGCTAACACCGTCGATCTCGCGGTCAGCCGGCAACGACACTCCGGCAAACGCAAGCGCGGTTGGCAGCATGTCGATGCTGCTTATCGGCGTGCGACAGACGCGTCCACCATGCACCGCCCCGGGTAGTCTCGCTATACAAGGAACTCTCAACCCGCCTTCATACAGCCACCCCTTGCCTCCGCGATAAGGCAAATTGCACGTGGGATGTCCCTCACTGGTGCTCAGGCCGCCGTTGTCGGACGTAAAAATAACAAGGGTGCTTTCCAGCAGGCCTTGTCTGGCGAGTTCGTCCAGAATCCGCCCAACCGCGGCGTCCATGCTTTCCACCATGGCCGCATAGACGGCATGATTTTGCCGAATACGCACACGACGGGGTTGCGTGCTCTGCCACGCCTGCTCCTCTTCGCCAAAATTTTCCCCGTGATCGAGGCCGAGTTTTATCGCCTTTGCCTTATACTTTTCAACCAGTGCGGCCGGAGCCTGCAACGGCGTGTGCACTTGATAAAAACTATGATACAACAAAAATGGCCGTGTCTTGTCCCTGTTTCGCAATAGCGAAATACTTTCGGTCGCGAGCCTGTCGGTGAGATGCTCGCCCTCGGGACCATCAGGAAGGCGTGGGTTTTTATAAGGAGAAAAATAACTCGCCGGGCTGCCGCGCCGCCAGCCCGCGACATTCTTGTCGAACCCCTGGTGCTCGGGCCAGTATTTTTCGTCCTCGCCCAAGTGCCACTTGCCGACAAAAAACGTCTGATAACCAGTCTCCCGCAAACGCTCGGCAAGGGTAACCTCTTCCGACGGCATGTAATGAATCATTTGCGCCTGCAGAAATCTGCCATTGCGTTTGGCGCCAAACCAATTTGTGGCGCCGGCGCGCGTGGCATAGCGCCCGGTCATCAAACTGAAACGCGAGGGACTGCAAACCGGGCAAGACGCATAACCATCGGTAAATCGCACTCCTTGCGCGGCAAGTTTGTCCAAGTTGGGGGTCTCATAAAAAGTATTTTTATTATAACATCCCAAATCCATGACACCCAGATCGTCGGCCAGAATCACAAGGATATTTTTCGCGACCGGCTCAGCCTGCGCGAACAAGGGAACCGCAAGAACGAACGCGCTTGTTTTTAGCATATTGCGTGTTTTCATGCGGATTTAGTCCTCAAGGTTTTGATAAAATGCCGGCTTTCAACGCGGTTCATTGAAATGCAGCGTGCCTCCAAAATTCCAACTTCACCTCGCCCAGCAAACCGGCGTCCAGCAGTGCTGACTTTTCAGTGAAGTAATTCCATGTCGAAAACGCCTGCCGCTGCGCCGAAGGGCGGGGCTTCCCTTCGATCAACCACGCGGGAAACATTCGCAAGGGGCGCCCCTCCTTGGCGTTTCCCCAGCCCCATTCGCAATCGTCAGGATATTGGCCGTCGCCAATCAACCGGTTGGCCCAAGTGTTGGTCACCGAAATGGAAATTTCGTTCACCCCCGGCTTTATATATTGAGTGACATCAATTTCAAATGGCGCATGCCAAAGCGTTCCCACCTGGCGCCCATTGATTGAGACGGACGCCATTTCCCTGACGTCCCCCAGTTTAAGCAACACGGACAAATCATTAGCGATATTGCCTTTGGGAATGGTGAATGTGTTTGTATAAATTGCCGTTCCGGAAAAATATTTTATGCGCTTGTCCCCGGAGCACGTCCACGACTCAAGCGTGGTCAATTTGCTTGAAAAAGACCCGCCGGCAGGCGGCTCGAACTTCACCTTCCATTCTCCGGAAATCGCCATACTCTCTGGCGCGGATGCAACAGTGGCGCGCAATGTTTTTCCCGCAGCCGTCTGCAATATGTAATCGCCCGCTTCCGGCGCCTTCACAATCCATCCAGCATCCGCTCGCGCCTCCATGGCATACGAGACGCCGGATTCAGGAGAAATGACATTGGCGGCAAAATCCTTCCGCGCGACAGGTTTTCTGAAAACCACAAACAGCGCTTCATTTGCCTTTAGCGGCAGTGACACGCCTACGCCTGCGTCCGTTGGATGCCAGACCGCCAGCGGCGAAACACTGCCGGTTTCAGGATTCCAAATTTCCGGAGTTTTGTTTTCAGACCTTAAAACAAGATTCAAGAGCTTCGGTTTCGCCTCTATATTCGAAAAATAAAAAATGTCCGTGTCACCTGCCTTACGATGCTGCCAGCAAATGGAATCATCGACAGCGCCGTTGAATTTTACACTGGGAGAAACGCCCAATCCCCGCAAAGCCTCCTCGACGGAACCTCCCCACAAGACCTTTCCGCTTCCGCAAATGTTTTCCCCCTTGGAAGAAGGCGTCCCCTCGCCCCAAAGTCGGTCGGCCAGCTTCTTGAATCGCTTTGCGGCGGCTGGAAAATCCCGGCATGGAGCAGGGGTTGTCGGTTTCGGGCCGAAAATAACAGCGCCTTGCTCCACGACTTCCCCGATCTTCTCCAAAGTCTCCAATTCCAGCGTCCCTTGATTGGGCACGGCCAGCAATTTATAAGTCCGCCCGGTTGGACTGACGACATTTCCGTCTTTTATGGTGACGTGATTTAATAATGTTTTTCGGGAAATCACATCTCCACCCGGCATGTAAACATCCAGTGAAACGAAGTCTGATACTTTTTCCCCCTGTTGCAGCAAATATTGCGAGCGCGCCAGATAGGAGAGCCATGCCTTGCCCGGTTCATACCAGGTTTGATTGCGCCCAAAATGCGTGCCCCAAGGACCCATGCACATGCCGGGCTTCAGGTGATCGGGGAAAGGCTGGTGCACCCAATGATGCAATATCATGCGATTCACGCCGCGCGAAAACGCAATGTCGCCGCTAAATTTGAGACGCGCGGGCGTCTCGTTCCAACTACTGTGCTCTCCGCGCCCCGAAAATGCCTCCGCGCTCAAAACAGTTTTCCCAAAAAATGGAAGCGCCGCGTTAACTTGCCATATGTCCAACTCGTCCCTGCGCCTGTGAAACCAAAATTCCGTTGTGGGTCTGTCCACAACCGGGGCTGCATCGAATGTATTAAACGGCTTGGGGTGATGGCCCGGCCCCGTCATATAGGGCTCGCTTTGCATTTCCAGCCCCATCTCATTGATCATTTTCTTTGGAAGCCGGAAACTGTATTCAAGATACATGTCGGCAATTACCGTTTTCAAGTCCCTCTGAAAGCCTTCCGACGCTTCCTTGCTCTCGATAATGCGCCCCGCCAGAACAGGCAGCCACGGAATGATGTCATAACCTTTGCGCGCTTGAAATTCAGTCCGCATCAAGGGAGTCCAGTTTTGTGCGCCAGCCTCATAACTATCGAAGTTAATGATTTTGAATGATCGGCCAAAATAGTCGCCGAGGTTTTTTTTCAGAGGCTTCAGCACATTTTTCATGTGAAGCCGCATGGCATGAGCGCTCATCTTGTCGGCTTCCAGCGCATTGGTGTTTTTCGGCGCGGCACTTGGTTTTGACCCTGTGGGCGTGTGTCCGAAGCGATAGATTGTATACTTCCCCTTGGGAATCTCGCAAATAAGTCTTCCGTCCGGCCGCATCTTGTCGGTTACATCAATAATCTTCCCCGGCGAAGGCTCGCCGCTTCTTGGCACAAGCAGCACCGCGATATCCTTATAGTAATTCAATTTACTCGCGGGTTGTGCGAGAAACTTGTCATACGCAATGGGACCGGTGATGCCCGCCTCGGACCAAACGACCTGCATCATGGTGTTTTCCGGTGTTATCCATGAACCGCCGCTGACCGACCAGCCGATGCAATTATGCAGACCCAGCTCCAGTCCAAGTCGGTCGGCCTCGGCGGCGGCATGCCTTAGCAGGGCGAACCATTTGTCATTATAATATTCGATTCCCGGCGTATAGACATTGGCAAGCGAAGTGAAACGACTCGTGCCGGCGGAGGTGATTTGAAAAATTAGCGCACCCGCAATGCCGGCGTTTTTCATGGATTCCAGATCCTTGGTAATCCCCTCCTTTGTGACATTATATCCGACCCAGTGCCACATGACCTGCGGACGCGCCCATGCCGGCGGCGATAGAAATGCGCCAGCCTTAATGTCATCACCACGCGGCGGGCCTCCAGCGCAAACGCAGCCCAGGAGAGCAACGCTTGCAAGAAATAGAAACCTGCGCCAATATTTTTTCATATACCGCTTTTATAAATTTTATAAGTCCCGAAGCATATAAGGCTTCGTTTTGTTTTCATCCGGAAGGCTCACCAGCTTTGCCGGATTGAGGCCATGAAGGTGTCGCGCCTTGTGGCGTTTTTGTGGTCTCCAAATGGAATATATTCATATTCGTAGGAGAATGCAAAAAGCGTTGTTTTGCTTAGCATCATCCGGAGTCCAATGCGAGCCATGAGGCTATTCTCGTCGTATTTGTCACCGCGGATCCGCAGCTTTGCCGCCGGATATTCTATCAGTGTGGCCTGCACATCGGTGGCGTCATTGAGAAGCTCCTGCCGCCAGCCGATACTGACATCCACCATTCCTGCCCGTCCCTGCTTTTGCAAAAAGCTTCGACTGAGGCCGAGCCGCACTTGGGCGTGGAGAGAATCGGCGCTGAAATCATCCATGCGAACAGCACCCTTGCCAGTCTCCGAATAGTCGCTGAAGGAGATGTTTGTATACTGGAGTCCAATGGAAGGCCTGAGCGTGGCTTTCGTAAAGACAGGCCATACATAGCCCGCCTCAATCCCGCCTCCCAAGCTTCTAAAATCATAAGTGCCCTTCACAAAGTTATTATGCTCCTCGCAACGCTCGGTGTCTGCGCTCCCCGGCGAAAACGAGGCGTTTCCACTTGTGTAGAAATTACCTTTTCGAACCGCTCCGTATGCGCCAAAAACCGGCGCGTCCATCTCGGTGGTGGCGCCATTGGCTGTCTCCAACCTCGTGTTGGTGTAGGCAATACAGGCGCCGAACATGTAGTTTTTGGAGGAGGCCCAATCAAAGCCCACGGCGCCCACGCTGCTGTTGTCCTTGTAGCCGAGGAAGGTTGCGTTGCTTTCATGCTCGGCAAACGAACCCGCCATGCGCAGCCACAGACTGCGCTTCGGGACGGCGCGATCCCGCTCAATCAGGGGAAGAATGAAATCCTCGTTGATGTGCGAGAACACGGCATTGGTGGAGGCCCGCATCGCATCAAGGCCAGCGACAATGTCTTTGCCTGGTTGAAGCGCCTTGTTGTAGGCGGTGATCTGCAATCTGTAACCGTCCACAATATCGACCACCATGAGCATATCGCCTTGATTGGGATCGTAGGTTGGCATGTTCGCGATGCCGCCATAGGCGATCGCAGCAGTATAAATGCCGGTGTAAAGCGCTCCACCCAGGCGGATTTCGCCCCCGTTGGCAAAATTCATCGTCCCTGTGAGGCCAAGCGAACCCATCAAGTAATCGGAACCAAATACGATGGTGCCGCCGTCCACGGTCACATTGTGGGCCAGTGTGGAGGGATTGCTTATTTTCAGCCAACCCCCGTCGCGCACAACGACATCAGCACTGAGACCGCCAAGCGCCTCCGTGGATATGGCCGTGAGGCGTGTTCCCGCTCCGACAACGAAATTTTTCAAGGTATTCTGTCCTGTCAACGACAACGTGCTGTTGGTGAAGAGCACGCGATCTCCGGATATGTTGGACGCCACCTGTCCCAATGCGATATCACGGTATTCCAGCGTGGAGCCAGTGGCGACGTTCACGTCCACTCCGATAGCCCCGCTCCGTGCAATCGTAAGCGGTGTGTTTAAATCCAACCTGCTGATGGAGTTGTTGCCTGCGAGGGTAAACGTGCCGGTGCCTTCGAGTATGAGCGTGCCGGCGCCGCCGATTTTCCCAGGGAGCTCGGCATTATGTCCGGCAGATTCGATGGTGAGCGTTTTTCCCGGCTCCACCTCAATGTCATTGGGCAGAGTCAGATCGTCGACGTTCAAATGGATTTTCCCATTATTGGTGCCAACTCTCACCAAGCTGGAGCCGAATGCGGCATTGCTTGCCAAACCGATCTCTCCGGCCATGAAAACGAATTCGCCTGACATGCTGCTTGATCCGGAAAGTGTCAGTTTGCCCGCACCGTCCTTAATGACCGTGCCGGCGCCGATGAATTTTCCGGCAAACTCAATGCTCTCGCCGGTTGCCACAGCGTAGGCCAGTGTGGCGTCACTAAGATTGACCGCGCCCAATCCGGTCAGGTTGACCACCGATTGGTTGTGGCCACCGAGGTCGAGTATCGCCCCGTCGTCCACTACGATTGCCGCTGGTTTGCCAAATGAAAATGTCTCCTCGGCTCCTGCTTGCAACGTCCCGCGGCGCACGGCCAGCGTGCCGCTATATCCACCGAGGCTGGCATCAAGCAGCAACGTGCCCGCACCGTCCTTGACAAATGTTGTGTTGACCCCGCCGACAAGGCTTCCGCTAAGAATCATGTTATGGCCGTTGCTATCCAGGATGCCGGTTTTGCCCGCGCCAATGGCAACAGTGTCATCAATGACAAGATCGGCCGTCGCTCGCAAGGTGGCATCGCCAGTAAACGTGATGCCTGCGGTGTCGGATGTGGTGAGCTGGTTGCCGTTGCTTATGGCGATCACACCTCCGCCAATTTCGACACCGTTGACGAATGTGTTTTTCCCGTTCTCGAATGTGAGAATACCGTCGCCGGCCTTGGTCAGCTTGCCGCTGCCAGAGAACAGGGTCCCGCCCATGCCGTCATCCTGCACGTTATCAGCGGAAGCGTGAATGCCGCCACCGGTGAACGTATAGTCAGCATCACCGCTCACCGTCATATCGGCAACATGCACCTCGCTTGCGTCGATTAATATAGTCCGGTGGGCAGGAGCCCCGGCATCCGAACTGCTGTCAAAAATCACGCGGTCGCCGTAGCTGTAATTATTTACCGCGCCGGAATCGGTCCAGTTGGTCCCGGTGAGATTCCAAGTGGCGTCAGCACCGCCTGTCCACGCGAGCACACGCGACTGATCCGCCGACATGGTGAGGGACAGGATCCCTCCATCATTTTCGAGCGTTGCCAAAATGCGCCCGCCCGAGGCAAGCGCCATGCCATTGAGCGTGACACGCGAGTTTGCCACGAGGTCTGTGATATCTCCAAGGTTGAACGTGCCTGTAGCAAAGGTTGTAATATCGATAAAATTGGTTCCGCTAATCGACGATGTGCCTGCCTCGTGCAATCGATCGCTTTCCTGGTAGGCGCCATCCGCGGTTTTAAACAAATCGAATTTAAAAATCGCGCCACCACTTGCCGTTAGGTTGTGAACCGTCAGGGTGCCCGACTGCACATTACCCTCGCCCGCTTCCAAGATTCCGCCCGACGCCACTTTAACTTGACCGTAATTGCCTGCCGAGCCCGCGCCGCCAAGCGAGGCGCCTGTTCCCACTGTTATGTTTCCGCCGAGCGCCGAAGAAGGGGTGCCCAGCGTCAACGAGCCCGCCTCGATCTCGATCCCGACGGTGTTGGCTGAGTTATCATTGGTGAGAAGAACGGAGCCCTCTCCGGTCTTGCGCAACACAGCGCCCGCTCCGCCGGCGGCGAGTGTCCCGTCATAAACAAGCGAGCCCCCTTCATTGACCATAAGCTCGGCTGTTTTGCCGGCCGCGACGGTCAGGCGCTCAGCCAGCGTGCCGCTAACGGTTTCCGTTGCGCGCAGCGTGCCTGAATCGGAAAACAGAATGCCCCCGGTTCCCGAGCCAAGCTGCGCCGCGCGATCAAAGGTGATCATGCCGCCCTCCACATCAATACCACTGGCAAATGTATTTGCAGCCGTGTTGGCGAAAATCAATTCGCCCGATCCGCTCTTTTTCAATTTGTCGGTTGGCGTAAAACTGGCGTTGCCGATCGCCCCTGCGTCGGACGTGATTCCGCCCTCCCCTCGAAATTCATAACGGGCGCTTCCCGTGACTTCCATGCCGGATACGACCACGCCGCCGGCGGCGATGTTGATAATACGATTGTCTGGATTTGCCGAATCGGCGTCTCCGTCAAACAACACACTGTCGGCGTTAAAAAATCGATTTTCGGCGCTCCCATCCGCATCCGCCCAATTGCGTTGCACATCGGCGGTGCGGCGTGTCCATACGTTGCCGTTCGCCCCCGTCCACTTCATGATGAGATTGTTGACGGTGCTGGTCACGACGAGTGTCTTTCCGACCACGGACAACGAGGCATTGCTGCGGGCACTCTCGGCCACACCGTCGACAGTGAGGCGGATTTTGGAGTTGGTGCCGGTGAGGTCGAGGTCGCTGGAGGAAAGCCCCGAGCCCGTCCACTCCATCAACGTGAAGCTGCCATTTGCGAGCAGGCCGAGGTTGACGATGACGGCGTCGGCAGAGGTGCCCGTGAGGATAAGATTGCCAGTCACGGAAAGTTTGCTGGCCGAGCCGCTTTCAAACAAATCGTGGTTGAAAATGGCGCCAGCGGTGGCGGTTACATTGCCCCCGACATAAAGTGTTTCCGCCTCCGTGGCCGCATCAGTGCCCAATGAGAGACGCGCGCCGCTTGCGAGTGTGAGACTGGTGCGGCCCGAGGCGATGGAGTCATCTTGTTTGTGTGTGACAAGCGTGCCCGAACCACCAAGCGTCGCGCCTGTATTCACAGTGACCGCGCCGCCCAATGAAGCATTCTGGTTGCCGAGGATCAGCGATCCGCCCTGAACACTAACCGACCCTTGGTAATATGAATTGTCCGCATGCAAAATCAACCGCCCCGCCCCCGACAGCTCCAGCTTCGCCGTGCTCCCCGGACCGGTGGTGCCGACGCGGTCCATGGTGGCGATGGAATCCCATGCGCTGGGATTGCCCGCCTTGCCAATGGACACTGTCACACCCTCCACGATGTCGAAAGCCAGACGGGGGTTTGCGTTGTTGGCAGAAATGGTGCCGGTCCAGTAAAAACCGCCGCCCTTGGCGCTCGGCGTGAAGGGGATGCTTCCGCTCAACAGTGCTGCGATATCGGTTTTTGCCGTCATATAAGCACCGTTCGCCACATTGCCGGAATACACAAAATCGGTGATGCCGGTCGTGCCGGTGTATTTGAAGGTAATGCCATCAACATTTTTCGCAGTCGAGTTGTTGGCGTCGGCAATTGCGCCGCCGAAACTGGCGTAATTGTTGCTGATGTCCTTAATGTCAAATAGCTCCAGTGTATTATTGCCATGAGCCGCGATCGCGCCGCCCGCCCACAGGGCCCGGTTGCCGACAAAAGACGATTCGCGAATGATGGTCAGCTTGGCGCCCTTGGCCTGTATCGCCCCACCCGTCCCGTTTGCGTTGGCGCGCACAAAGTTGCCGGCTGTATTCGAGGAATGCGCGATGTTGTTTACAAACACCGAGTCGGTGATGCGTGCATTGCCGTAGTAGGTGATAGCTCCGCCCGAACGTCCGCTGTTCCCGTCAAAGATGACATTATTCAGCCTGATCTCGGCGGTTGAATTTCCTTTCATCGCGCCGCCGCCCTCGGTGCTTGTCGTGCTTTTATTATTAATAAAGGAGGCGTTGGTGATGTCCCATAGGGTGCCGTTGCCGGGATTGAACACACCGCCGGGCCCAGCGTTGAGATTATTTTCAAACACAACCCACCCCGTTTTATTCAGGGGCGCGATTATGAATTCCACATTGGTGGCTATGGCAAAGGCCCCGCCGTGGTTGCTGTTGTTCACTGTGAAAAACCGGTCTTTCACCGTCACGGTAACTCCGTCTGCGATAAGCCATGAGGTATCCAGATTGACGGCCTGGCGCAGGGGCGCCCCGAATCCCGCATATGTAGTGTCTTGATAAAATGAGAAAGTGCCGTCGACAGGCGCCGCTTCAGGCGCCTGCGCAGGGAGTGCTTGTGGAAATGTCGCGGCGACCAGCGCAAGCGCACCAAAGATGATTCCTGTGCGAGGGGATGTGTAAACAGGGTGTTTCATAAAATCAGAGTGGAGAAGTTCGGTTGGAGTTTTTGCGTCGGAAACGCGGTCAATATTTGATCCGGCTTGGAGGGAATCCTTGTATTATTCCTGCTAGAAGGTGCCTTTTACACCGATTGTAATGTAGGCGGGATTGGAGCGGCGTGTGTATTTTTGGGCATAAGCCGGAGTGTCGGACGCGCGGCGGTAGATTATGAGATCCTTGCCAAACACATCGCTGCAATTTGCGAATATAGTCAGAGCCCTCGAAAAACTATACTCGGCCGTCACGCTCCAGCGGGTGTAGGCTGCCTGATAATTTGCAGCGTAAGGGGGAACGTTCTCATTCGTGCTTGATTTCTCGATCCACGCCTTTGTTTCGCCTTGATAGGCGCAAGCGATGCGAAGCGAGAAACGAGGGCGAATGTAGTTGATGCCGGCGGACAGGCTGTCGGGAGTGAACCCCGTAAACTCATCCGCTTTCTCACCATCAATCGCAATGTGAGTATAGTTCACCCAAAGCTGCACCTTGCGCAACCACGCAGGAAGGAAGAATAAGTCCTGACGATAACTCATTTCGAAACCGGTAAGCTCCGCGTTGCCGATATTTTCCTTGCGGGAAAGAAATATGGCGCCTTCTCCCTCCGCCAGATTTTTGGCCTCGGCTTCAGGGACTCCATAGGCGCGCAAAATCGCCTCATCCGCAAGGAAGCGGTAGTTGCCTATGAATTTGGAGATTTTTTTCTTATATACTCCGATGGAACCGAAGCCGCCCTTTATGTAATAGGAATCAAGCGAGAGGTGGAAACTGTCCGCCGTCCAGGGTTCCAAGCCCGGGTTTGCAACGCTAATGGTCACGCTTGAGGCTATTCCCGCACTGTCGGGAATTCTGAAACCGGCCACGATATCGTTGACATTGGGACGCCCGATAGTGCGCGCGTAGGCGGCGCGGGCCACAAAATTGGGCGTAATGGAAAAATTCATATTCACGCTCGGATAGATGCCATCGTAGCTCTTCTCATCATTAAATCCGCGCTCCTTGTAAATATATCTGGTTTGTTGGGACGGATCGTCGGTCACCATTAGAAAGCCGCCGCCGGGTTTGGGGATGCGGTTTCCATTTTCATCGTATTGATAGACAGCAGTCTGATCCTCAAGCCCTGCCCAGCCCTCAACCCTGGTGCGTTCATAGCGAGCCCCGAAAACCGTGTGCAGACGATTGCCAAAGAGCCGCAAATCGAAGCGCAAATAACCGGCGGTAATATCTTCGACCATCCGCTTGGAGTTATTCGCCTTCATTTGGTAATATTCAGAGCTGCTGTTTAGCTCGAAAAACTCAGGCCGCTGCTTGAAGAGATCATAAACTTTCACCGGGTTGAGCCAGCGAACGGATCTGCCGTTCATCTTGATATCTATGGAGTCGTCGACAAAGTCGTAGAGGGAAACGCTTTGTGCCTGCATTCCCGTGGCACTGGCGAGGGCGGCGTCACCATTAAAATTATATTGAGGCATCATTCGCTGGTTGTCGCGATCCTGCCGGGTGAAGGCTGCGCCGGTCTTAAACGAGAGAAACCGGTTGAATATGCGCTCCGCGTCGATGCGCCCCTCCATATTTTTTGTTTCGTAACGGGCATATTCCTCCCTCAGCCCGGTGAGCCTGTAGGTTTCTCCATCGTAAGGGTCAATCGGTGTTTGATCAGGATGGTAGATGGCTTCATAGGAAGTTGGTAAAATACTGTCGGTTGTATTCATGCCGTAACCGGTCATGTTTAGGTCTCGAAGCTCGGCAATATAGGAGGCGGCGTAACCTCGGACACGACTGTCGCGTTTACGCACGGCGGAGGAATAGACGCCTTGCGCATCGACACGCCACTTGGGACCGGTGTGCTTGTAGCGCAGTGTCAGGTGGGTGGTGTCGGTGCCCTCATAGTAATTTAGCGGAGCGGCTTGCCCCATGGTGATTGTTGCGTTGCCAAACCCAGGGCTTTGAGTGGTTGTCGCGGGATCGGCCCCGGCGGGGACAACGGGATACCGTTGCTGCGCACCGGTAAATTGCCAGCGCATCCGGCTGCTCACCTGCTCGGAGGATACCTCGCGATGCTGGATGGTAAGCGCCAAGGTGTCGTTTCGAGACAAACGGAACTCCATGCCGGCTTGTATGTTTTCCGTGCTGGTGATTTGCGCCAGTTGCGACCATGTTGCGTAGCGAAGCGCGATATCCTTCGGACCCAAGTTCCCTTCGATTTTGGGAGTGCTGTTGCTGATGCCTTCGTGCCGAAGATTCCAATCCGCATACTCAACCGGGGTGTCATCAGCGGGACGCTGCCTCCATGATTTTGAATACCCCACACTGAAAACCACCCGTCTGCTAGCGGGAAGCACCGCGGTGAAACTGTAAGACGGCTGCTTGGCGCTTGGGGAAAGTTGGGGGATGGCCTGTTTGTCTCCCCCCTTAAAGGTAAGACCATCATTGGTGTTGAGCGTCATGTAGAGCTGCCAGTTAAGGCGCGCTTTCTTGATGCCCAGCATCCCCTTGGTCACTAGGTTCATAGAGCCGCCCAAGCCCGAGGCAGGCTTGTCGGGCGTGGGAACTTTGGTTATCTCCACGCGCTCTATGTTAACCATGGGCACATCTCTCAGGGACATTGTGCGCCCGCCGCCTTCTGTCAGGGCGCCGTCAGATGTGCCGCCTGCCCCAGTGCTGGCTATGCCGCCACCATCAAGGGAGATGTTCGACTTGTCCGAGGGGAACCCCCGAGAGCAAGTGTGCCGGGATTCTCTCCGTCATCCATGATGGCCACTCCGGGAAGGAAGCGTATGTAGTCGCCGATATTTTCGGAACCCTGCCCGGGCAATTCATCAAGAGCGATGACGTTTGTGATGCTGGCCGCATGACGCTGCTCGTTCATGGCGATGGCTTGGGCGCTCATCATCTGGTCGGCCACAACCGTAAAACGGTCCAATTCGACCACATCATCATCGCCCGCGCCTCTTTTCACGGATGAACCCTCGCGGCGAATTTTGAATTCAAACGTGGTGCTCTTCCCCGCGGTGACGGGCACCGTGGAGGTTTGCGAATCGAAACCCAGATAGGAAACCTCCAGCGTGGCCGCCCCCGCCGGCAAATCGGCAAAATAAAACCCGCCATTATCGTCGGTGAGCGTTTCCCGTTGAGTGCCCTTGATCGTAACGCGCGCCCTGGCGACAGGAGTGCCGCTGGCGGAATTATACACAGTTCCCTCGACAATGCCGGTGCCCGCCCCGGCCGCGGGGACGGTGTTATCAGCACGCATTGGTGCGAAAACCGGCAAAATAAAAATAAACACGGCAAGCCTGCCTATAAGCGTCTTCATATTGTATAGCATGGGGGTTAATATTTTGGTTGTAGTTATTAAATTATTTACAGCCCTGCTCCATCCACTGCGCATCAGGCGCTTTATTGGCGTCACGAATCTCGGCTTTCCACGCCGACGACATTGACTTATATGGGGAAAGATACAGGGGCATGCTGACGATCCAAAGAAAACAAAGGCTGGAGTATTTTTATAATGATAGGTTTTTCCAAATATGCTTGGTGGAGCTAGAAAACAGGGAGGTGTATAACTGGGCGGATGGTTGATTGGGTTGAATAAAGCCTCAAGGCCAAGGTCATGGTATTTTTGCCATACCTTGTATTGGCGCAACTGAAACAGGGACGCGCCCGCAAACCCGGCACGCATTTCGCCTGCGCAAGAAACCTTCCGCATCAAAAAGATTTTTGCGTTGCCCCTGTTTGCCGCTTGCCTCGCTGCAAAAAACGAACCGGCGCGCCGTAACCAAAGCCAGTCTCAAGGCCCCGGGAGCCGGGGCTGCTAACTTCCCCGTCCCCGAAACAAACGCAAAGATTTGATTGCCTTCCCCCTTCAGCACCGTATTTGATCAACCCTTTTCCACTACGCCTGCCTCCGATTCCCGGGGTGACCAGGGGGAACGAAACCATGAAACAACAATACAAAATAACAGCCGCCACACGCGAGCAAACAGGCCGCAGCGCATCCCGCCGCGTCCGCAAAGAAAACAAGGTGCCCGCCGTCCTCTACGGAAAGCACACCCAGCCCGAAACCATCTCGGTGGACGGTCCCGAATTCACACGCCTGCTCAAGGCCATCGGAGGCTCATCCTCCCTCGTTGAAATCGAACGCAAGGACAAACCCGCCGCGCTTTCCTTCATTCAAGAGGTCCAGCGCGACCCCATCACGGACCGGTTCCTCCACATCGACTTCCAGGAAGTGAAAGCCGACGAAAAGATGGAAATCCACGTGCGCGTTGTCTCGGTCGGCGAGGCCTACGGCGTCAAGACCCAGAACGGCGTTCTCGAAATGCCCAATCCTTACCTGCGCATCCGCTGCCTGCCCAAGGATCTCCCCTCTTTCATCGAAGTGGACGTCACCAATATCAAGATCGGCGAAACTCTCCACGTCGGCGCACTCAAAACCATCTCCGGCGTTGAGTTCCGCGACGACAAGAACCTTCCCGTCTTCTCGTGCGTCGCTCCAGTGGAGGAAGTTGCCTCCGCGACATCCGGTGCCGCAGCCGCCGCTCCCGCAGCCGCCGCCGCTCCCGCCGCGGGCGCAAAACCCGCCGCCGGTGCCGCCGCGCCCGCAGCCGCTCCCGCCAAGAAATAAGTTTTCCCGTTCGGGGCCGCGGCTTGACCGCCACGGCTCCGGGCGATTGTTCTTTGAGACATGTCCATTTTGCTTGTTGCCGGACTCGGCAACCCGGGTCGCGAGTATGCCAATACCCGCCACAACCTGGGCTTCATCATCCTCGACGCGCTTGCCCGCCGGCACGCGCTCTCGTGGAAAATGCAAGCCGCCCGCCACGCCGAGATCACCCGCTGGGACAACCCTCCCGGCGGCACACCGCTCCTGCTCGCCAAACCGCAGACCTACATGAACGAAAGCGGCGTCGCGCTCCAGTCGCTCGCCCGCTATTATAAAATCCCGGTCGCCCAAATCGCCGTCATCTACGACGACATTAACATCGACCTCGGACTTGTGAAAGTCTCGCTCACCGGCTCGGCCGGCGGCCACAACGGCATCGCCAGCATCCTTCAGCACCTCGGCGACGGATTCATCCGCTACCGCATAGGCATCGGCCCGAAACGGCCCCCGAAAATGGACCTCAAAGACTTCGTCCTCGGAAACCTTGACACCGACCAACAGACAATCGTCGCAAACACACTTCCACACTATCTCAAAGGCCTCGACACCCTCCTCGAACACGGAGCCGACCGGGCCATGAACACACTTAACAGAAGAGAAAAAAACACATGACAACGACCAAACGCAACTACCGCGGCACATTCATCATCGACAACCGCGGCCAAGAAGAATCCATCGACAAGCTCATCGAGGACGTGAAAACCGAAATCGCCGCCGTCCAAGGCGAAGTCACCGCCGTCGAAAACCTCGGCAAGCGCGACTTCGTCCGCGTGACCGACAAGAAATTCACCAGCGGCGTCTACGTGCAAATCGCCTTCGACGCCCCCGCCGAAGGCCCGGCGCAGCTCAAGGAACGCTTCCGCCTCAACAACACCGTCTACCGCATCTTCATCGAGACGCTCTAACAAAACTTCGCGCGGTGGCTTGCAGCCCAATCGACTGCAAACCGCAAACTGCAAACCCTCCAACCAGCCCACATCCCCATGGCCTCATTCAATCAAGTCATCCTCATCGGAAACCTCACGCGCGATCCCGAACTCCGGGTCACGCCGAGGGGAACCTCCATCTGCCAGTTTGGCATCGCCGTCAACCGCACCTACAAGGACGAGTCCGGCAACAGCAAGGAAGAGGTCAACTTTTTCGACATCGAAGCCTGGGGCAAGCAGGGCGAAGTCATCTCCAAGTTCATGAGCAAGGGCCGCCCGATCTTCGTGCAAGGCCGGCTCAAACAGGACTCGTGGGAGGACAAGGCGACGGGACAAAAACGCAGCAAAGTCAAAATCGTCCTCGAAGGCTTCCAATTCATCGGCAGCCGCGATGGCGGGCAACAAGGCGGCGGCTCCAGCGAGGAAAATTTCGACCAGGCATCGCCTGTCGAGCGCAACTCGCCCCCTCCCCGTCCGCCCATGCGCAACAACCCGCCTCCCGCGCAGGACAACATCGACGAAGACGTGCCGTTCTAAACCGCGCCACGCACACCACACTCACAACAATTAACATCAAACAAAAAAACCAACATGGCTCACACAGAAGTCCTCCTCCTTAAACCTCTCGAAAACCTCGGCGCCGAAGGCGACCAGGTCAAAGTTCGCACCGGCTACGCGCGCAACTATCTCTTCCCGCAAAAACTCGCGGCTCCGCTCACGCAAGCCAACCGCAAGCACGTCGAGGCGCTCAAGAAACGCCGCGCCGAGCGCGAAATCAAGGAGTTCGAAGGCGCGCAGCAAGTCGCCAAGCAGCTCGAAAAACTCAGCGTCGCGTTTGCCGTCAAGACCGGCGAGGGCGGCAAGATGTTCGGCGCCGTCACCGCGGCCGACCTCCACCAGAAGATCGAGGAGGCCGGCATCATCCTCGACAAGCGCAAGATTCACCTCCACACGCCGGTGAAGACCCTCGGCAAGCACGACGTCAAAATCAAGCTCCACGCCGACGTCTCCATCGACTTCAGCTTCGACGTCGTTTCGGAAAACCCGATCGAGACAGCCGCGGAAGAAGCCCCCGCCGGCGAAGTCCGCAAGACCGAGAAAAAATCAGCCCGCCGCAAAACCGCCGCGGACGAAGAAGCAGCCGGCGAGGAAAAACCCGCCAAGAAGACGGCCAAGAAAAAGGCCGAATAATCACGGCTCATCTTTTCGTTTAACAAAAAACGCCTCCGGTTTCGGAGGCGTTTTTTTTTGCGGCAGGGCGAACCGTCCCGGTGGGCCGCAATATCCCCGGCTCACCGGGACGGTTCGCCCTACCAAAGTATAATTTGGCCCAAATCGAATCATGCCGAGTTTTCGTCAATCACGCAGCGACGAGTTGGGCACGCTCAGGGAGTGAATTGCATTGGGATCACGCCCAGCGCGCGCACTGGAACACCATCTTTTTTGGCGGGCCTGAAACGCCAGAGTTTGACCGCGGCAACTGCCGACGATGCAAAATCCGGCGTGGCCTTGATCACATCGACCATTTCGACACGCCCTTTTTCATTGAGCACAAATGCCAGAAGAACATGGCCCGGTATCTTCTTCTGCTTGGCCAGCAGCGGATATCCGGGCGCGGCTCGCGGCTCTTGAATCACAAACATCTCGTCGATTTCGTCCGTTGAATTAACCGGCGTATCGCCAAGCGCGGGAAACTTGCAGGTAAACGACACCCAATACGCCGGCAGTGATCCACCCGACTGGCCTCGAGGGAATCTGTGTTTTTCCAGCGCGTGTCTTGCCGCGTTTTGCAATGCCAGCGGCGGCATCGATCCGTCAGGAAGCGGCTCCACCGTGCAAAAACGCGCGCGTCCCGATTTGTCCACCACCGCCTTGATTTCAACGGTTGTTTCAGGCCGGACAAGAAAGGGATTGCGCGGATCGTCCACCTCGTCCGGCGAAGCCTTTCCTGCTGTCATGGCAAGCTTATGGGTGTAGTTTTCCGGTTCAATAGAGGTTGGGCGTTTCCGGCGGGTTTTGCCCTTGGCGGCCGGCTGCTCATTGAGCGCCCGCAGGCAGGCCCGCGCCTGATAGTGCTCGGCGGCGCGGCGCAATGTCCACGTGCGATACAGTTTGCCGTCCGAGGGAAACCCAGCGTCAACCATGGGCATGACGATCTCAGTCATATCCATGCGCAGTGCGGCATTGAGGGATTTCTGAGCCGATTTGTATTCGGGATCAAGACGCGCGCCCTTTTCAACAAGCAGGCGCGCGGCATCGATGGCGTCTTCCGCAAGCGCCCGGTCGAGCGCGCTCGCGCCGTTTGAGTCGGTGGCGTTGATTGACGCTCCATGCTCGAGCAGCACGCGCATGGACTCGACCGCATTGGTCGCGGCCGCGGCGTGGAGGGCGGAGGCTCCGATTGAATCGGTTTCGTCGAGCGAAAAACCGGCGGCGACCAGCTCCCGAACAAGCAGCGGATAATCCGCACGGGCGGCCTCAATGAGCGCGTTTGCCGGCCGTGGATTGGGAGTCGATGAGGTTACGGCGAGCGGGGTGTTGAGGAGATCGGGACCAATGGTGGATTGCGCGGTCGCACCCGCATTGCCTCCGGCATCGGACTCCGGCGGTTTCACCACCTTTGTTATCAGCCGGGCAAAAGAAGCGTCGTTTTGGCGGTCCGCCGTTTCGAGCAGTGTTCTGAGTGTCGTCTCGTCGTTGTTTGGCGACAGGCCTTGTTCGATCAACCAGAGCGCCATTTCGACTTGGCCCAAGCGCAGTTGAAAGCGCAGCACGTCGGAATCCTTGTAATCGGCGAGCAATTCCGGCGACGGCGGTTTGCCGCCGAGCAGCGTTTTCATGAGGCCAACATCACCGCCTATCACCGCGGTATCGAAGGCGGAATAACTGGCGCTCCTCGGGCCAAATAGATCCGCGCCCGCTTCGATCAAAGCGCGCACAATGCCAGTGTGTCCCGATGCCACTGCCGCGCTGAGCGGCGTGCTCGCATACGACCGGGTCATCGGCCTGAGATTGACCGAGGCCTTGGCGCGCAAAAGGCGCTCGACGGCTTCGGCGCGGCTTTTCTCGATGGCCAACTCCAGCGGGGTGGCTCTTTGGGATTTTTCATTCGCCTCGGCTCGCACGAGTTTCGGAGCGGCCTTGATCAGCACGTCCATCGCGCGCACCGACCCCGCCCGCGCCGCGAGGTGCATCAGCGTCAGGCCGCCGTCTTTTGCAGCAGTCATCGGCTTGATGCGCCTGGAAGAGATGAGTTTTTGAAGACGCACGGCATCGTCAAAAATCACCGCATGAACCGCCTCCTTGTCGAGACCATGGAACTCGCGCTGCCTTGGTTCGAAAAAGCGCCCGTCCTTCCAAAGAAGCAGCACAGCCTGCCCGGCCGCGGCCTGTTCGCGGGTGAGGTCGAACGTGGCGTTGCGAATGAACGCGCTGCCCTGCGTCGGCGGGACAATGCGCACGCGCGCATCCGCCGCGCGGCCGTCGAGCATCCACACCACGACGAGCAGCGCACGGCTTGTCGAAACACCATCCGGCCATTGCCGCAAAAACTCACTCTCGCCGCCTTGGGAATGCGAAATACCGGCCTTGGCGCGCATGGGATATTTTTCACCGGGCACACGATGGCGAAAACCCCGTTGGTAAATTGTGTAGTTCGGCGACATGCGCAGGAACGCCGCATTTGCCCGCAGATCACCCTCAAGCCGCCAAGTTGCATCGGCCCCGGTCTGGCGCGTTTCGGTTCCGTCGGTGACTTCGATGGTGTTGCCGGAAATCGACCGCGGGGCGAAGGCTTTGCCGTCGATTTCGCAGACTAGCCGAAGGTCGGCGCGCGCGGTCGACATTGCGAACAATACGCACGCAATCACAAACGTGAGCCGTAGCCGCAACGGGAATTTCATGGGGTATGAATATGTGGCAATTTCGACCGGCGTTTATTCTTCCTGCGCGCTTGCCGACCACTTGAAGATCGTCGTGCTCAGCGGGGGAAGTTGCAGCACAATGCTTTGCGGGTGGCCGTCGCAGGGCACGGGGTCGCTCATGCGCCCGCCGTCGTTGCCGAGGCCGTTGCCGCCGTAATAGGTGCTGTTTGTGTTGAGAACTTCCTTCCAGAAGCCCGCGCGCGGCACGCCCATGCGGTAGTCCTTGCGCAACACCGGCGTGAAGTGGCCGACGACCGCAAAGAGATCCTGGCCGTATGCGTCCATGCGCTGGAATGAGAGCACGCTCGCGTCGGAATCGTTGCAATTGATCCAGCGGAAACCTTGCGGGTTGAAGTCGTTCAGGCTGAGCACGGGTTCGTCGCGATAGAGTTTGTTGAGGTCGCGCACGAGCAGGCGGATGCCTTCGTGATCCATGTATTGGCGCAGGTGCCAGTCGAGGCTCGTGGTGTAATTCCATTCGCCGGACTGGCCGAACTCGCTGCCCATGAAGATGAGTTTTTTGCCCGGCCACGTCCACATGTGCGCGTAAAGCGCGCGCAGGTTGGCGGCTTTTTCGGGGATGTGCCACGCGCCCATTTTGAAGAGCATCGAGGCCTTGCCGTGCGTGACTTCGTCGTGCGAAAAAACCGAGATAAAGTTTTCCGCGTATTGGTAGAGCATGCCGAACGTGAGGTCGTTCTGGTGCCACTTGCGGTGCACGGGCTCCTTTTGGAAAAAGCGCAGGGTGTCGTGCATCCAGCCCATGTTCCATTTGTAGTCGAAGCCGAGTCCGCCGTCGCTCGTGGGTTTGCTCACGCCGCCAAACGAGGTCGACTCCTCGGCGATCATCACCGCTCCGGGATAATACTGGTGCACGAGGTCGTTGACCTGGCGGATAAACGCAATGGCCTCGAGGTTTTCGCGCCCGCCGAATTTGTTGGGAATCCATTCGCCCTCCTTGCGCGAGTAGTCGAGGTAGAGCATTGAGGCGACGGCATCCACGCGCAGCCCGTCGATGTGGTAGCGGTCAAGCCACGAGAGGGCGTTGGCGGCGAGGAAACAGCGCACTTCGTTGCGCCCGTAGTTAAAGATGAGCGTGCCCCAGTCCATGTGCGCGCCCTGGCGCGGGTCGGCGTGCTCGTAGAGGTGCGTGCCGTCGAACTCGGCGAGCGCGAACTGGTCGCGCGGGAAGTGCGCGGGCACCCAGTCGAGGATGACGCCGATGCCGTGCTGGTGCATGTAATCGACGAAGTAGGCAAAATCCTCCGGACTGCCGTAGCGGTGCGTGGGCGCAAAAAAACCGGTGACTTGATAACCCCACGAGCCGTCGAACGGATGCTCGGCGAGCGGCATCACCTCGATGTGCGTGAAACCCATGTCGCCCACATATTCGGCAAGCATGGGCGCGAGTTCGCGGTAGCTGAAGATGCGGTTGCCGTCCTCAACCTTGCGTTTCCACGAGCCGAGGTGCACCTCGTAAATCGAAATGGGCTGGTCGCGCTGGCCGGCGTTGGCCTTGCGTTTTTCAAGCCAGGCGTCGTCGCCCCATTTGTGACGGCGCGTGTCGCAAACGATGGAGGCGTTGCCGGGGGCGCCTCGAAATATGTGCCGTAGGGGTCGGTTTTGAGATGGAGGTGCCCCTGCTGGTCGTAGATTTCGTATTTGTAGAGTTCGCCCTCGCGCAGGCCGGGAATAAAAATTTCCCACACGCCTGACGCGCCGAGCGGACGCATCGGGTAGTAGCGCCCGTCCCAGTGGTTGAAGTTGCCGACGAGCGAAACGCGCGCCGCGCTCGGCGCCCACACCGCGAAGGAAACACCGGGCACGCCCTGGTTTTCGATGAGATGCGCGCCGAGTTTTTTGTAGATGAAATGGTCGTTGCCCTCGTTGAAGAGATAAAGGTCGAGGTCTCCGATTGTCGGCGCGAACGAATAGGGATCCCAAAACTGGCGCATCTCGCCGCCGTGCGTCGTGGCGCGCAACTGGTATTTGAAGAGCTCGGTGCGCTTGGGGATGAACAGCTCGAAAAAACCCTCGGGCGCGAGCTGCTCCATCTCGTAGCGAACCGCGGCGGCGCGCTTGCCGGACTTGGCGCGGGTCGGGCTGGAAGCGTCCATGTCGACCACCTCGCATCGCGCGGCCTCGCGGACAAACGCGCGCACCACAATCCCCGACGTCCTGCCTCTCTTGGCGTGATGCATGCCGAGGAACGTATGCGGATTGGCATTCTTTGCGGCGAGGAACGAGTCGAGTTCGGCTTTGGTGAGCAGCATGGAATAAATGGATTGTGCGCGCCAAGATATGTTCCTTTCGCCCAAGGTCGAGAGTAGAGAGTGGGCGTTTTCTAAAACCTCAAGGGGCGGCGTCGGCTAAAAAGCACGCCCGGCTTTTCCACAAGCGAACCGGCGGGCATTTGGCGGGCGGGTATTTCTTTGATTGCAACAACCGCGCGCATTCGCGTGCATGTGCGACTCAAAAAATTCCGAATGATGCGACCCAGAGACATTCCCGTTTGCGGCTCCGCCTCGGTGACGGCGCTTTTTAAGCAAAATCCCGATTCGATCAAACGCCTCTTTTTCGACGCGCCCGCCTCCTCGCGCCTCGGCAAAATGGCGAGCTACCTCGCGCAAAACAAACGCCCCTATCGCATGGTGCAACCCGCCGAACTCCAGAAAATCTCCGGCACCATTCACCACGGCGGCGTTGTCGCCATCATCGCCGCGCCCGAACTCCGCGAACCCACCCTCGACGAAGTCGCCGACTGGGGCAAGGCGCGCGAAGGCGTCCTGGTCCTCGACCGCATCGGCAACGCGCACAACCTCGGCGCGCTCGTGCGCACCGCCGCGTTTTTTGGCATTCGCAAAATCGTCCTCGCCGACGACCAGCAGCAGGCGCTCCCCGGCGAGTCCGCCTACCGCATCGCCGAGGGCGGCATGCAATACGTGGATGTTTTCCGCGTGTGGGATCTGCCCGGCCTGTGCCGCGCGCTCGCCGACACCGGTTACGATGTCGCCGGCGCGGCCGTTGCCTCAAAATCGCCCGTCTCCAAGGCCATGCGCGAAATCGGCCCCAACCGCCCCGTCGCGCTCGTGCTCGGAAACGAGGAAACCGGACTCTCCGCCAATGTTGCCGCCGCGTGCACGCGCTTCGTCACAATTCCCGGCACGGGTAATGTCGAGTCGCTCAACGTCTCCGCCGCCGCGGCAGTCCTCATGTGGGCGCTTTGGCCCGGACGCAAAACCCTCGCCGACGGCGAATAAGGCGCGCATCGACGGCATTGCGTTCACGTTCGCGCGCGCGACAAAATGCGTCAAAATTTGCGCGGACTACATATTCGAATAAATAACCGGAAAACTAAGACTTGCGCGATAGTTGCCCCGTTTTTTTTACTCACCGCTTAATCATGTCTTCAGCAGCCGAAACAGCCTCCGCCTTCACAAAGGACAACCCTTTCCACGCCAAAGTTGTGGAAAACCGGCGGCTTAATCGCGTCGGCTCCGCAAAGGAAACCCGGCATGTCGCCATCAGCATCGAAGGCAGCAACCTCGTGTATAAGGCGGGCGATTCGCTCGGCGTTTACCCGCAAAACCGCCCGCAGGATGTCGCCGAGATCATCAACCTGCTCGGCGCAAACGGCGACGAGCCCGTCTCGCCCGCGCTCCTCAAACTCCCCGCGCCCGTTTCCCTGCACGAGGCGCTGCTCTCGAAACTTTCGCTCACCCGCCCGACAGGCAAAATACTCGAAGCCCTCGCCGCCCGCGTCACCGACGCCGGCGAAAAAACACGCCTCGCCGGGCTGCTCGCCCCGGAAGCCAAGGAACAGCTCGCCGCCTACCTCGCCGAGCGCGAATACGTCGACATCCTCGGCGAGTTCCGCAGCGCCAGGCTCGCGCCGCAAGAGTTTGTCGATCACCTGCGCAAACTCATGCCCAGGCTTTATTCCATCGCGTCCTCGTCAAAACAGCACCCCGACGAAATCCACCTCACCGTCGCAGTCCTTCGCTACATGATGAACAATCGCGAACGTGTCGGCGTGTGCTCCACGTTTCTTGCCGATCGCGCGGGGCTCGGCACGGCGTCCGTCCCCATTTTTATCTCCAACTCGCACTTCGCCCCGCCGCAGGACGCGTCCAAGGACATCATCATGGTCGGCCCCGGCACCGGCATCGCGCCCTTCCGCGCATTCATGCAGGATCGCGTCGCATCCCAGTGCAAGGGCCGCAACTGGCTCTTCTTTGGCGACCAGCACAAAAACACCGACTTCCTCTACGAACTGGAATGGCAGAACTACCTCGCCAAGGGCCTGCTCTCCAAGCTCACACTCGCGTGGTCGCGCGACCAGCAACAAAAAATCTACGTTCAGGACAAAATGCGGGAAAACGCCGCCGAACTCTGGGAGTGGATTAAAAACGGCGCGCATTTCTACATTTGCGGCGACGCCAAGCGCATGGCCAAGGATGTCGAAGCCGCCCTGCTCGAAATCATCGCCCAACAAGGAAACATGGACGCCGCCGCGACCGCCGATTACGTCAAGGAGCTGAAAAAAGACAAACGCTACCAGCGGGATGTCTATTGAGCGCGGACGACGCGCCGCTTAAAAAAATGTCCGCAAAAAAAGCCCTCCCGAGCAGATGGGAGGGCTATTGGAAATTGGGTGCAGGGGTTGGATTTGAACCAACGACCTTCAGGTTATGAGCCTGACGAGCTACCAGGCTGCTCCACCCTGCAACAAATCAAGAGTCGTTAAAGCTGTGAGGCGTGAACGCGGGTGTCAATGGCTTTTTGGGACTTTTCGGCTGAATGATTTCTGACAATTTGCACATATCCTTTGCATGGAGCCGAAGATGTGCCGTGCGGACGGATGGTGTCGCCTCCTTACCCTGCTCGTTTATCATTTTATTTTTGATTCAAGATAACTTGGGTCTTTTTTGGCTTTTCGGCGTATATGGAAAACATTCACAATATCCATAAGTAGTGAGAAGGTGCTGACAGAGAGTAGGAGAATAGTCACCCAATTCGTCCATATGATTGTCACCAGCCCGGCAGCGCCAACAAATAGAAGGGCAACTGGGATGCTGCGTCTACTAGCTTTGAGGGCAGACTTGATTTTCATTTTTCAAGATGCTGTCGGTGGATGGGTTACGATCAGTCAATGGGTTTAATTGGGGCAATCGTTTGTGCGTATGACTTTTTGAGCAGATATGGCACGCTCGCAGTAACGGCGTCCTATTATAAAGCGCCCCGCCCTACCCTTTCTTCTCCGCGACCAGGCCGCGAAGGAAGCTTATGATCGACGGAATCGCCTCGACCATCTCGTCGCGGCTGGCCTCGTAAACCTTGATCGGGCCACCGAAGGGATCGGCGATTTCGCGGCTCGCGCTTCCCGGCAAAAACTCGCGAAACAAATACAGGTGCTTGGGCGGCGGGTCGAAGTTCATCAGAATCGCCGCGCGGTGCGACTCGGTCATGCAAAAGATCGCCAGCGCGTCCTCGACCAGTTCCCGCGTGAGCGGCTGCGCGCGATGCCCCGACAGGTCGATGCCCACTTTTTTGAGCGCGACGACCGAGTTTTCCGAAACCGGCTCGCCCCTGTGCGCCACGATGCCGGCGGAAACGACCTTGAGCGATTTCAACGGCTCGGGCTGTCCGCGCAAGGCGTGTTGCAACAGCGCCTCGGCCATCGGGCTTCGGCAAATATTGGCGGTGCAAATGGTGAGGATGTGGCCGGACATTTGTTTATGTGCGCCGGATTAAGAACATAAATTGCGCGCGGTGCCAGCGTGTTTGCATCGCCTCCCCGCATAAAGCGCCTCGGCGCACGAAGATTTCTTGAAATATCCGGTTAAAATGACTGTTTTGCAAAATGGTTCTTTCCGAGGCTGGCCGGGTGCTGTAACAACGCGCATCCATAGAAATTCAACCGGTATTTTAACCTTCAATTCTTTCTCATCATGTCCAAAGAAGCTCCCAAAAAGAAAAAAAGCCTGCTCGTTAAATTGATCATCGGGCTTGTGTCGTTGCTCGTCGCCGTCGTGGCGGCGGTCGCGATCGTGTGCATCTTCTGCCTGAAGCCGATCGTGCGAAAACAGATCGAGGGGCGCACGGGCTACACGGTCAAAATCGAAAAACTTTCGCTCAATCCGTTCACCGCGAACCTCGTCATCGACGGATTTGTGATCACAAATCCCTCAAGCGATTTCAAGACGCCGGGCTTCGTCGACCTGCATGCGCTGCACGGCAAGGTATCGGTCTTTTCGCTGATGTCGGATCGCATCGTGGTGGAGAGCGCCACGCTCGACCTGCCCACGGTCACGCTCGTGCGCCGCGCCAATGACGCGCCCTCGAACGCCGCGCTTTTTGCCGAGCGGCTCATGGGCGAGTCGACCGCGCCCGCCACCAAGGATCCCGACAAAAAACCCGCCGAGCCCTCGAAGCCGGTAAACTTCCTCATCAAGAAGCTCGACGTGAATGTCGGCAAGGTTGTCGTCGCCACCGAGGCCGCCGACGGCGCGACCTCCAGCCGCGATTACACGATCAACTACAAGCATTCCTACGAAAATATCACCGAGCCGAAGCAGTTCATGACGACCGACCTTGCCAAGAGCCTGCTCGGCGTGGGCAGCCAGCTCAGCGACCTGATTCCGGGCGAGTTTGGCCAGAGCGTGGACTCGGTGCTCAAGGGCGGCATCAAGGTGCTCGACAACCCCGAGGAGGCTGCCAGCGGCGCGGTCCAGAGTTTGCTCGACAAACTCAAGTCGAAGAAAAAGGAATAGCGCGTCACGCATTCAGGCTTGCGCAAAGGGGCTTCGCTTGCGAAGCCCTTATGCTTTGGCAATCTCGCATACTGCCAAAGCAACACGCGGCGGCATGCGTTGCCGCCCATCACCAATTTTAATCATGTCAGAACACAAAGAGACTTCTCAAAACCCAGCCGAAGCCGCCGGGACGGAACCCAACGCCGCCGCCCCCGCTTCGCAAGCGGAACCCGCCGCTGAAAACACAGGCGCGAAAACACAGGCCGCATCGGTTGAGGACCAGGTTGCCGCCGCAAAAAAAGAGGCCGCCGCAAACTACGACCGCTACGTGCGCGCCGTCGCCGACCTCGAAAACTTCCGCCGCCGCACGCTGCGCGAAAAAGACGAGCTCCGCCAATACGCCGCCAGCCGCGTGCTCGAGGACATGTTTCCAATAATAGAAGCCCTTGCGCTTGGCCTCGACGCGGCAAAAAAGCCCGGCACCGAAATCGTGAGCGTGATCGAGGGCATGGACATGGTGCTCAACCAGATCAAGACCACGCTCGGCAAGCACGGCCTCAAGGAAATCAATCCCGGGGCCGGCGCGAAATTTGATCCGCACCAGGAGGAGGCCATCGCCATGCAACCCAGCGCGGACATCGCCGAGGGCCACGTGCTGCAAGTGTTCCGCGCCGGCTACTCGCTCAACGGCCGCGTGCTGCGGCCCGCGTCGGTGGTTGTCTCCAGCGGCAAACCCGACGAAAAAAACGAGCCCGCGCAAAGCAAGGATTGAGGCGCCCTCCGACCGTCACCCACCATTTTTCATTTCACATTATTCACTAGGCGCGAAGCGCCGTCACCATGTCCAAGGAAGATTATTACAGTTTGCTCGGCGTTGAAAAAAGCGCCTCCGAGGAAGACCTGAAAAAGGCCTACCGCAAAAAGGCCGTCCAATATCATCCTGACAAAAACCCGGGAAACAAGGAGGCGGAGGAGATGTTCAAGAAAGTCTCCGAGGCCTACGAAGTGCTCAAGGACCCGCAAAAACGCGCGGCCTACGATCGCTACGGCCACGCCGCGTTCCAGCAGGGCGGCGGAGGCGGAGGAGGCGGGTTTGGCTCGGGCGGCTTCGGCGGATTCCACGACGCGCGCGACATCTTCAACGAAGTTTTCGGCGGCATGGGCGGCGGCATGGGTGGGGATGTGTTCGAGACGTTCTTCGGCGGCGGCGGACGCAGGCGCGGACAGGACGACGGCAGGCGAGACGGCTCCGACCTGCGCTACGAACTCGAAATCACGCTCGAGGACGCAGCGCGCGGCGTTGAAAAAGACATCACATTTCGCAAGGCCATGCGCTGCGAGCATTGCAGCGGCACCGGCGCCGAGCCGGGCTCGAAGCGTGTCACATGCCCGACATGCGGCGGCGCGGGCCAGGTGCGGCGCTCCGGCGGCATCTTCACCTTCACGCAAACCTGCCCGACATGCGGCGGCTCCGGCTCGAAAATCGAAAAACCGTGCAACGTTTGCCGGGGCGAGGGTCGCGTGCCGAAAAACACCACCGTGCACATGAAAATCCCGGCCGGCGTGGACAACGGCACCCGCCTGTGCTCATACGGCCACGGCGAGGATGGAGTCAACGGAGGCAAGCCTGGCGATCTCTACGTGGATATTTCGGTGGCCGAGCACGACCACTTCCAGCGCGAAGGCGACGACCTGTATTGCGAAATTCCGATCAAGTTCACGCTCGCCGCGCTCGGCGGCTCCATCGAGGTGCCGACACTTTTTGGCAAAGTCTCGCTGAAAATCCCCGCCGGCACGCAAACCGGAAAGGTTTTCCGAGTCAGGGGACAGGGCATGCCCAACCTCCGCCACAACAGCAGCCACGGCGACCTGCTCGTGCGCGTGCAAGTGGAAGTGCCCACCTCCCTCAACTCGGAACAGCGCAAAAAGCTGGAGGAATTCGCGCAAGCCATGGGCGACCCGCACGAGCCCTCCAAGAGTTTCTTCGACAAGGCGAAGAAGTTTTTCTGACGGAATGCGCGCCCCGGCAAGTCCCCGAGAAATAGCTTTGCCATCCGCCTTTCCGTCCTGCATCCAAGCTCAAATCACGGCTCCAAAAGAAAAAGCCGTCATCCATTCACTCCTCACAGAATTCAACCTGCATGAAATTAAAACACCTCCTAATCCTCCCCGCGCTGGCCATTGCACTTGCTGCCGGACTCCACGCGCAAGAACCCGCGACTGCCGCTCCGGCCGCCGCCCCTGAAGCCGCCCCCGCGCCGCAATTCACCGATGCGCAAGTATTCGAGATGCTCGGCTGGTATGTGGCCTCGAACATGCCCGTCAACGAGCTCGAGCCCTCGCCCGAACTCGTCGAGGCAATGATCAAGGGCACGCGCAGCGGTTTCGAAGGCAAGCCCGCTCCTTACGACCAGGAAAAAATCCAGGCCGACATGCAGCGCGTCATCATGACCCGCCAAATGGCCTATCAAGCCAAGGCAAAGGCGAAGGCGGACGAAACCGCCGCGAAGTTTTTCGGCGATCTCAAGGCCAAGGCCGGCGTGGTCGCGCTGCCCAGCGGCGTGATGTATGAAGTCGTCAAGCCCGGCGAAGGCGCCTATCCGACCGCCACGGACACCGTGAAGATCAACTATGCGGGCACGCTGGTTGACGGCACCGAGTTCGACAGCTCCTACAAGCGCGGCGAACCCGCCGAGTTTTCACTGGCCGGCGTCATCCCCGGCATGGCCGAGGGGCTTCAAAAAATCAACAAAGGCGGCAAAATCAAAATCTACATCCCATCCGAGCTCGGCTACGGCGAGCGTCCGCCCCCGTCGATTCCCCCGTATGCGATATTGGTTTTCGAAGTCGAGCTGCTCGAAATCACCCCGCCGCAAGCCCCCGAGCCCGCCGCCGCAGTTCCAGCCGCCCCGGCCGCACAGTAAGGCGTGCAAAACACGCGCATTTGAAATTTCAACTGATGCAAAAACCGCCGCGATTTTCGCGGCGGTTTTTTTGACTCAATCATCCCCGGATGCCGTGGCTGCGTTGGCTTGACGGGCTGGTTCTCAACCGGGTTTGGCGTTTCCGTGTTCATTATTTTACCGGCGGCCGTTTTTCTGCGGACGCTGTTTTTTGCTTATTGCGAAACTCAAGACGCGCGCGAGTCATGCGCTCGCGAATGCCCCCTTCCGAGACGAAGGTTTTTTCGAGGCTGCTGATCTGGCGTCCCAGCAAATACCGCGCCTGATGAATGAGGCAGATGAGAATATTGGCGACGACCTCCGAGGAACGGGTTTCAAGAAACCCGCGGTATGTTCCATAGTCGTCGTTGCGAACGCGCCCGAGCTTGCGCACGAAAAGGGCCTCCCTGCTGTTTTTGTCCCAGAGCGTGAGGTCACGGGTGCGAAGGAAGTCTTCGTAATCCTCAAGCAATTCGCGCAAGCTGGCACGCGCAACATTGGTAAGTTTGATTTCAGTTTCCTTGGATGTGCCGGAAGCGTCACTGCCCTCCACGATATTTTGTTTTCCGGAGCGTGCCGCCTGCACCATCTGGTCAGTAGTGCGCCAATCCCTGTCTAGGAAACGCCTGCAAAAAAGCACGGTGCCATCGTAAATGATGACCGTTTTCGAATAACTCTTCAGGTTTTTATAGCCACCGTGTGGCGGCAAAAAGCCATCGGAATCGGCATCGGGGCAAGCGGTCATGGGGAAATGGGATAATAAGACCTCTACGACCAATAAGACCCGTGGGACAACAGAAAACGTGTCACCACCGCATCTTATCGGTCTTATGCGTCCTATTTGTCCTACCCCAAGTCCTATCGTCGCTCTCAAAACAGCGTCAGTGCGCGCACGCTTTCGACGATCACCCATGTGCCGCCCGCGCCCAGCGCCAGATACGCGACCACCTTGGCAAAACGCAACCGCCTCATGCGCGACTCGTGATGATCCGTGCTTTTGCGCGTCACACAGCCGTTTTCCGAGATAAAACTCACAAAGCCCGAATTGCGAATCGCAGTCCTCCGAATCCGCGAATTATCCACACGACCCATGCGGATCGCTGGACGGCGGAAAAGGTTTCTGAGCATTCGGAAAATCATTGCGGCGAAGACCCATTAGTAATGGACGCCTTGAGTTCATTTTTTCAACAGCAAAACTGCAAATTTTTCACTTTTTATTCAGCCTCGCTTTTGCGCATCGCCACGCGCCCGCAAAACAGCCAAACATTCCTTCCTTTTTCACGATTCAAAGGACGCAAATGCACCACTTTTCCTACACCGGATCAAACCTCCACTGCGAGTCCGTCGACCTTGCCGCCGTCGCCCAGCTCTACGGCACGCCCACCTACGTTTACAGCGCCGCCACAATGGCGGACAACTACAACCGCATCATCAACGGCCTCGGCGATCTCGACGTCCATGTGTGCTATGCCGTCAAGGCCAACTCCAGCATCGCCGTGCTCCGCCATTTCGCCAACCTCGGAGCGGGCTTCGACCTCGTCAGCGGGGGCGAACTGCGCCGCGTGCTCGCCGCCGGGGCCGGCCTCACCCACAGCGTCTTCGCCGGCGTCGGCAAATCAGAGGCCGAAATCCGCCTCGCGCTCGAATCGGGCATCCGCGCATTCCACGTTGAAAGCGAACCCGAGCTCATCCGCATCAATCACGTCGCCGGCAAACTCGGCGTAAAGGCGGCGATTTCGTTTCGCATCAATCCCGACGTTGACGCGCTCACCCACGCCAAAACCAACACCGGCAAGGCCGACAATAAATTCGGCATCCCCATCGCGCAAGCCGCGGCCGCCTACGCCGCCGCCGCCGAATATCCCAACATCGCCATCCGCGGCGTGCAAATGCACATCGGCTCGCAGCTCACCTCCATCGCCCCGTTCGTCGAGGCCACCGAAAAGCTCGCCGCGCTCGCCGAAGAACTCAAGGCGCGCCACGACATCGAATACATTTCCGTCGGCGGCGGCATCGGCATCGTCTATCAAGACGCGCTCGAAAGCGGCGCGAGCAAATGGTGGGACGACCAGCCCGAGGCCACGCGCCCCATCACGCCCGAATCCTACGGCGCCGCGCTCGCGCCGATCTTGAAGCCGCTCGGCCTGAAAGTCCTCGTCGAACCCGGGCGCTTCATGGTGGGCAACGCCGGCGTGCTCCTCGCCCAGGTCGAATACCTCAAGCGCGGCCAGGGGAAAAACTTCCTCATCCTCGACGCCGGCATGAACGACCTCATGCGCCCCGCGATGTATGACAGCTACCACCAAGTCGTCCCGCTCCGCCGCAACACATCGCGCCCCGCCATCACCGCCGATATCGTCGGCCCCATTTGCGAAACCGGCGACTGCTTCGCCAAAGACCGCGACATCCAACAACTCGGCGAAGGCGAGCACGTCGCCTTCATGAGCGCCGGCGCCTACGGTTACACGATGGCCAGCCGCTACAACTCGCGCTGCATGCCCGCCGAGGTCCTCGTGCACGGCGCGACGTTCGACCTCATCAACGCCCGCGAAACTTTCGACAACATGATCGCCGGCGAAAACATCCCGGCATTCCTGAAGTAAGCCGCGCACGGCTCCCGCCGCTTGCGTCCTTGTTCGCAATTTGTAATCCGTAGCCTGTAACTTTCACACCGATGCCGAAACTCACCACGCACACACTTCGCAAACTCAAGGGCAAACAACCCATCGTCGCCGTCACTGCCTACGACGCGATCACGGCGCGCTACGCCAGCGAAGCCGGGGTGGACATCATCCTCATCGGCGACTCCGTGGGCAACACCATGCTCGGCTTTGAAACCACGGTGCCGGTGACGCTCGACATGATGTGCCATCACGCCGCCGCCGTCACACGCGCGCGCCCCGAGGCGCTCGTCGCCGTCGACCTCCCCTTCGCCGAGGCGCACTACGGGCACGACCGCCTGCTCGCCTCATGCCAGCGCCTCATGCAGGAAACCGGGGTCGATGCCATAAAAATCGAAGGCGGCGCCGAGCTCGCCCCCGCCGTCGCGCGCATCATCGCAGCCGGCATTCCCGTGTGGGGTCACATCGGCCTCAAGCCGCAGCAAGTCCTCGCGCTTGGCCGCTACAAGAAATTCGGATCCACCCCCGAAGAAACCGAATCGCTAATCGCCGACGCGCGCGCGCTCGAAAAAGCGGGCGCGTTCGCGCTCCTTCTCGAACTCACCGACCACGAAGCCGCGCGCAAAATCACCGAGGCCGTCGGCATCCCCATCATCGGAATCGGAGCCGGGCCGCACTGCGACGGGCAAGTCCTCGTCGCGCCCGATCTCCTCGGGCTCACGCCCGGCTATGTGCCCTCGTTCGCGCATAAATTCGCCGACGCCGCCGCGCAATACCGCCAGGGTTTCGCCGACTACGCCGCCGCCGTCCGCGGGAAAAAATTCCCGCAATAAACATCCCGGGCGGCACCTTTTTGTTGCCGTTTCCATTTCCGCGTCCTGAACTCACGTTTTCACTTTTCTCAATCCGCACGCCGCCCTGTCCCACACGATGTCCTCCACCTACCAAGTCATAGCCCGCAAGTGGCGCCCGCAGACATTCGACGATGTCGTCGGGCAGGACCATGTCGTGCGAACCCTCAAAAACGCCATCGCGCGCAATCGCATCGCGCACGCCTACCTCTTTGTCGGCCCCCGCGGCACGGGCAAGACATCCACCGCGCGCATCTTCGCCAAGGCCCTCAACTGCACCGACGGCCCGAAGGCCGACTTTGATCCCAACGATCCCGCGTGCAAATCCATCGCCGACGGCTCGCACCTCGACGTCATTGAAATCGACGGCGCCTCAAACAACGGCGTGGACCAGGTCCGCGATCTTCGCGAAACCGTGCAATACGCGCCCGCGCAGGGAAAATTCAAAATCTACATCATCGACGAGGTGCACATGCTCTCGACCGCCGCGTTCAACGCGCTGCTCAAAACCCTCGAGGAGCCGCCGCCGCACGTCAAATTTGTCTTTGCCACCACCGACCCGCAAAAAGTTCTCCCCACCATCGTCTCCCGCTGCCAGCGCTTCGACCTGAAGCCCATCCCGAACGACCTCATCATCCAGCGTCTCAAACAAATCGGCGACGAGGAAAAAATTAAAGCCTCCGACGCCGCCTACGAGTGCATCGCCCGCATGGCCGACGGCGGCATGCGCGACGCGCAATCCATCTTTGACCAGATGATTTCCTTTTGCGGCAACGACATCGAGGAATCGGATGTGCTCGACGTTTACGGCCTCGTCTCGGGCGAAAAAATCGCCGCGCTTGCCGCCGCGCTCGCCGCCGGCGACCACCAAAAACTCATCGCCATCATCGACGAGTGCGACCATCAGGGCCGCGACCTCGTGCGCCTCCTCAGCGACCTGCAAGCCGTCGTCCGCAACGCCCTCATCGACGCCATCGCCAAAGGCGGTTACAGCGAGCAACTCGGCGGCGTCAAAATGACCACCGAGCAAATCACCCGCCTCCTCGACGGACTCCGCGAGGGCGAGGGCGCGGTCAAGCTCGGCCTCGCTGAAAAAATCAATTTCGAAGTCACCCTCCTCAAGGCGATCGAGGCGAGCCGCGCGCGCGCAATCGATTCGCTCATCAAGGAACTCACCGAGCTCGCGGGGAAAAGCCCCGCCCCGGAAACGCCCGCCTCAAGCGCGGCCGATTCCAACAGCGAAAAAAAAAAGACCTGATTGAGACGCTTGAGTCGCGCCTCGCCGTCGCGCTCGCGGATTACAACGAAAAGGCGCGCCGCGACCGCGAAAAAAGCGCCGCCATGCCCTTCATCGCCGGCAACCTCGGGGGCGGCACCCTTGCAAACAAAGTCGCAAACCAAATCGAGGAAACCCGCGCCGCGTCCGAACTCGCCGACGCCGAGGACGCCGCGCCGCCCTACGCGCAGGAAAACACCGGCGATTATGCGACCGCGACCGACGCCGGCAATTATGACGACGACGCCCCGCCGTGGCTCGACACCGCGGCCGAGCAAGCCTACCTCGCCGATCAAGCAGCCGCCGCATCCGCGATGTCCTCCGCAAACTCCGGCGAAGACCCTGATGAGCAGGACGCATCCGGACTTCCCTCGCTCGACAGCCTCAAGGCGCGCATTCCCGCCGAAACACTCGAGGTGCTCGAAACATTCTTCCGCGCCAAGTTCACAACCGTGCGCAAAATCCCCAAGAAGCTGATCAAGTGAATTGCGCTTGCGCCCGGGAGCGCGGGCATCCTGCCCGCAATACGCCGCGCCGGACAAAACTCCTTTAAGCCTGCGGGCAAGATGCCCGCGCCCCCGGGCGCAATGCGTTCTTCTAACTCTGCAAAATTCTGGGATGCGTCCCGGTCGCACTCGTGTTTTATTTCCGCATTGCGGCACGGGGCGGATTTGTCAGCATTTCAAATTCTTTTCCCATGAGAACCCTCGCCAAAACACTCTCCCTTGTTGCCGCGCTGTGCGTGTTTGCAGCCACCGCAGCCACGCTCTCCGCGCAGGACATCGCCCTTCCCTCCCCGCAAAAAACCGGCGGCATGCCGCTCATGGACGCGCTCGCGAAGCGCTCCACTTCGCGCAGCTTCGATTCCAAGCGCGAGCTTTCGCAGCAACAACTTTCCAACCTCCTCTGGGCCGCGTGGGGCGTCAACCGCGGTGACGGCAGGCGCACCGCGCCCTCGGCAAACAACAAGCAGGAAATCGACATCTACGTGCTCCTCAAGCAGGGCGCGTATCGCTACGACGCCAAGGCCCACTCGCTCGTCGCCGTCGCCGCCGGCAAGGACGTTCGCGAGCTCGGCGGCTCGCAAGCCTTTGTAAAGGACGCGCCCGTCACGCTCGTGCTCGTCGCCGACCTCTCGAAACTTTCGCAAAAAACCGAGGCCGCGAAACGCGAAGTCGCCGCGGCCAACGCCGGATTCATTTCCCAAAACATCTGCCTCCACTGCGCCTCCGAGGGACTTGCCACCGGGGCGCGCATGTCGATCGACCGCGAAAAACTCGCCCCCGCGATTTCCCTCAAAAAAACGCAATGGGCCGTCATCGCCAACTCTGTCGGCTACGCGAAAAAATAAATCTCAACAAAACAATCCACCCATCATTTCCATGAAAAAAAACTCCGCAAAATCCGCATCCAAAACCCAATCCGCCGCGCCCGCGACGAATGACTCAAACGCCTCGCCAAAGGTAAAGTTCTTCAGCGGCGAGCACATTCCGCTCGAGCTGCACAAGGTGCGCGTCGTGCAAAAGCTCCACCTCGTGCCCGTCGAGCGCCGCCTCGCCGCCATGCAGGAGGCCGGCTTCAACACCTTCCAGCTTCAAACCAAGGACGTCTTCCTCGACATGCTCACCGACTCCGGTGTGAACGCCATGAGCGACAACCAGATCGCCGCCATGATGCAGGCCGACGACGCCTACGCCGGCTCGCAAAGCTTCGCCCGCCTCCAGTCCGCCGTCGAGGAGGTGTTCGGCAAAAAATACCTTCTTCCCGCGCACCAGGGCCGCGCCTGCGAAAACATCCTCGCGCAACATTTCGTGAAACCCAACAGCGTCATCCCGATGAACTACCACTTCACGACGACGCTCGCGCACATCACGCGCAACGGCGGGCGCATCGTGGAAATCCTCAGCGACGACGCGCTCAAAATCAAAAGCACAAACCCGTTCAAGGGAAACATCGACATCGCCAAGCTCGAGGCGTCCATCGCCACGCACGGCGCGGGCAACATCCCCTTCATCCGCATGGAGGCCTCGACCAATCTCATCGGCGGCCAGCCCTTCTCAATCGCCAACATGCGCGCCGTGCGCGCCATCGCGAAGAAGCACGGCATCCTGCTCGTGCTCGACGCGAGCCTCATCGGTGAGAACGCCTATTTCGTCAAGCAGCGCGAGGCGGAGTTCAAGAACGCCAGCGTCGCAAAAATCCTCCTCACAATGTGCGACCTCGCCGACATCGTTTATTTCTCGGCGCGCAAAGTCAGCTCGTCGCGCGGCGGCGGCATCTGCTCGAACAACAAGGAAATCATCGACCAGATGAAAAACCTCGTCGTGCTCTTCGAGGGCTTCCTCACCTACGGCGGCATCTCGGTGCGCGAAATCGAGTCGATGGCGGTCGGCCTGCGCGAGACGACCGACGAGACGGTCATGTCGCAAAGCCCGCTCTTCATCGAGTATCTCGTGGGCCGCCTTGAGAAGCTCGGCATCCCCGTGGTCACGCCCGCCGGCGGCCTCGGCTGCCACGTCGACGCGATGGGTTTCGTGCCGCACATCCCGCAAAAGGATTATCCCGCCGGCGCGCTCGCCACCGCGTTCTACATCGCCTCCGGCGTGCGCGGCATGGAGCGCGGCACGATGTCCAGCGTGCGCGATGTGCACGGCCACGACATCCTCGCCGACGCCGAGCTGCTGCGCCTCGCTATGCCGCGCCGCGTCTTCACGCTCTCGCAAGTGAAGTATGTCGAGGACCGTCTCGCCTGGCTCTACAAGAACCGCAACCTGATCGGCGGAATCCATTTCGTTGAGGAGCCGACGGTGCTGCGTTTCTTCAACGGCCGCCTCGCCGCCAACAGCGACTGGCCGCAAAAACTCGCCGCCAAGTTCCGCCAAGATTTCGGCGACAGCTTGTAACACCTTTTACGAGTGAGTTTCAGGCCTTAGCGGATAAGGCGCGCTCGCCGGGCGCGCCGGGAACCGCGGGAATCAAACACGGCGGTTGGCGACATTCTGCCAGCCGCCCTGCCTAAAAATGCGGCAGAAACTGTTACTCCGCGTAAAACTTATACACGCATTCCTGCGTGTAGATTTCTCCGGGACGCAGCACGGTGGAGGGGAAATTTTTCTGGTTCGGGCTGTCGGGGAAATGTTGCGTTTCAAAACAAAACGCGGTGCGCGCATCATACGTTTTGCCACCCTTGCCCTTGAGCGAGGCGTTCAGAAAATTGCCGCCGTAGAATTGCATGCCGGGCTCGGTCGTGCGCACTTCGAGCACGCGGCCGCTTTTGGGCTCGGTGATTTTGGCCGCGAATTGGAGGCCGTCGCCTGATTTTTTCAGCACCCAGTTGTGGTCGTAACCGGCGCCGTTTTTGAGCTGCTCAAAGTCGGCGTCGACACGCGCGCCGATGACGGTCGGCTGGCGAAAATCCATCGGCGTGCCGGCGACCGAAGCAATCTCCCCCGTGGGAATCAACGCACTGCTCACGGGAGTGTAGTTGTCGGCGTTGATTGTGAGGATGTGGTCGTTGACGCTGCCGTTGCCCGCGCCGTGCAAGTTGAAGAACGAGTGATGCGTGAGGTTGATGACCGTGGGTTTGTCGGTGGTGGCGCGATAGCTGATTTTGAGTTCGTCGTCGTCCGTGAGCGCGTAGGTCATCGTCACGTCGAGATTGCCGGGGAAGCCCTGGTCGCCGTCTTTCGAGAGCAGGCGAAATTCAACCGTGGCCGGATTGACCTGCCGCGCATCCCATACGATGGACTGAAACCCGCCCGGCCCGCCATGGAGGGCGTTGGGGGCGTTGTTGATCGGGATGGTGTATTCGACGCCGTCGAGTGTGAATTTACCGTTGGCAATGCGGTTGCCGAAACGGCCGATGGCCGCGCCGAAATACGGCTCCTTCGAGTCGATGTAATCCTGCACGCTTTCGTAGCCGAGGACGATGTCCTCCATGTTGCCGCCGCGATCGGGCACGAGCCACGACACAATGCGCGCACCGTAATTCATGGCGCATATTTCGACGCCCTTATTGTTGCGCATGACAAACAGGTCCGCCTGTTTGCCGCCGATTTGTTTTTGAAAGTTGGAGCGTTGCAATGCCGGCATGGGAATGAGGGATTAAAGGAAGTGAATGGGCGGCTGGCAGTTGCGCCGGCCGTAAAGAATTATCAGCGGCATGATCGCGTTTTTCATGGTGTCACGGCAATAGCGTTTATGCGTTCACGCGGTTCTGCCGTTTCGGGAAAAACTGTGCGCCCGCTCCGACCGCTGGCTTTCCGATCCGCTCAGTTTTTCAACCCCTCGGCCTTTTTCACTTTGCGGCGGGCGAGTTCGCGCATGTCGACGGCGACGTCGTCTTTTTCGAAAATCTCGTGGCCGAGGATGTGCTCCATGATGTCCTCCATCGTCACGACGCCGGCGGTGGAGCCGAACTCATCAACGACGACGAGAAGTTGCTGGTGGACTTTGAGGATGGTTTGGAGGGCGCTGGAGGCGGTGACGGTTTCGGGGACAAAGTGCGCCTCCTGCATGAGGCGTCCGACGAGTTCGCTGTCCTGGTCGGCGGCCTTGGCCTTGAGGAGGTCGCGGCGGCGGATGATGCCGACGATGTCGTCGATGTTTTTGTCGTAGACGGGCATGCGGCCGAAAGGGATGTTGGAGCGGGTCTTGAAGACTTCGCCAACGGTGGCGTCGCGGGGAAGCATGGCGACGACGGTGCGCGGAGTCATGATTTCGCCGACGCGCACTTCGTCGAGCGAAAGGGTGTTGGCGATGATGTCGGACTCGTGATGGGTGATCGCGCCCTGTTGCGCGCCACGCTCGGCGAGGAGGATGATCTCGTCGTCCGACGTTCTGCTGGGCGCGGGTTTTTTGATAAAGAGCCGGAGGACAAGGTTGCAGAAATAGGTGACGGGGCGCAGCACGCGGCAGAGCGTGAGCAGCGGATAAACCATGACCGGCTGGAGTTTTACGCGATGAATAACGCCGATGTTTTTGGGAATGACCTCGGAAAAGATGAGGATGCAGATGGTGAGGAGGACGGAGACGACGCCGACGACGGTGCTGTTGAAGAGGTGCGCGGCGAGACCGCCCACGATGACGGAACCGAGGGTGTTGGCGATGGTGTTGAGGGAGAGGATTGCGGAGATGGTTTCGTCGGAGTTTTTGAGTTTCTCAAGGGTTTCGCCGTGGCGGGGGCTTTTGGCTTTGAGCGCCTCGATTTCGATGACGTTGGTGCTGAGAATCATCGCTTCAAGCATGGAGCAAAAAAAGGAGATGCCTATGGTGAGAACGATGGCGGTTATAAACCAGATCATGCGGGCAACTGAAACAACCTTGGTGTGCCGCGCCAAGATCGTTTCGGCGCGCCGCGGGTTTATGTTGGGGGACCGTGCGTGAAAATTTGAAAAATCGCGGCGAACGGCCGGCTTGTTTGACTTGTTTGATAGAGTGGCATTTCCTTCCTTTTGAAGCAATGAATCCCGCAATTAACGATGTTTCCAATGTGATCGAGGCAGCCCCTCTTTTCGCCAACGCGCCAGCGGCGTTGGGCGGAACGGGAAGCGAAGAGCCCGGCGAGTTTTTGCCCGCCGCGCTGGAGACCGAAATCCGCAGGATTTACGAACGCAGCCCGCTTTACGGGAGGCGGTTCGCGCTGGGCGGGGACCCGTTGTCGTGGGAGTGGTATCGGGACGTGCCGGCGCTTTCCAAGCAGGAGATCGTGCGGCACGGGCACGAGGCGTTTTTCGAGGACTACCGTGTGATTGAGCGGGGGTTGCAGGAGAAAAAATTTGAATACGAATCGACCTCCGGCACGACCGCCGGGCCGATGACCGTCATCATGGAGGACGGTTGGTGGAACGAGCAGACGCGGCGCGCGTATCGGGCGCATCCGCTGCTCGCGCCGTTCGCCGACACGCCGCATCGCAAGTGCGTGCTGGCGCCGGTTGGATGCTCGTCGAATCTGTGCCCGTATGAGGATCATCCGTTTCCGAACCGGTATTTCGACGGCACGGTTTACCTGAATCTTTCGAGCGATCCGTTTGTGTTTCCCGAGGCGGAATGGGACCGGATCGTCACGGAGTTGCAGGCGGTGAAACCCGACATCATCGAGGGAGAGCCGATTTATTTGTCGCTGCTGGCGCGCGCGGTGAAAAAACGCCAGGTGTCGGTGCCGAGCGTGAAAGTGGTCATCCTCACCTACGGCAAGGCGAGCCTGCAGCACAGTCGCCGCGTCGCGGAGGCGTTTCCCGCGCCGCAGGTCGATCTCTACGGCTCGACTGAGGCGGGTTATATTTTTGTCGGCACGGCGTTCAAGGACGACTCGCGCGTGATCGATGAAAACGCATTCGTGGAGCTGGCGCCGTATCGCGGCACGCCGGATGTTTTCCAGATTTACGTGACGACGCGCGGGCGCGAGGCGATGCCGCTGTTGCGCTACCACACGGGCGACATCGTGCGGCGTTGCGCGCAAGGCTACCGGCTGCTGGGGCGCGAGGGCGGGCTGTATTTCCGCGAAAGCGACGGCGCGATCATTTCGCCGACGGAAATCGACGCGGCCATACCGGCGGATTTCGAGTGCTGGCACTACAGCCTCGTGCAAACGGGCGACGCGCGCTGGGATTTCCACTACGTGGCGGACGGCCACGCGCCGAAAGACCTCGACACGGCGCTCGCGGCGGCGCTGGGCGGCGGTGCTCGAGTGAATTTGTTCCGCCGCCGCACGATAACACCCGCCGCAAGCGGGAAATTCGCCCTGCTGAAACCCCTGGCGAGGTAGGAAAATTTCCAAAACGCAAGATTGACCGCAGTGGGCGGGTGGTCGTTATTCTCGCGCGTCCCGGCTTTTATTTGCAACGACACGACAACACACACATGGATGCGCGCAACACACCTGAAATCATAATCCATGGCATCGCCGCGTCACCAGGCATCGCCCACGGGCAGATACTCCTCCACATCCAAAGCGACTTGGAGCTGCCGGAATACCAGATAAGCCCCGAACAGCGCGCGGAGGAGATGGAGCGTTTCGACAGGGCGCTGGTCGCCACGCGCCAGCAGATCCAGCAAATCAGGAACGAGGTTGAAAAAAACCTGGGGACGGACGAGGCGCGCATATTCGACGCGCACCTGCTCGTGCTCGAGGACGTGGCCCTGATCGGCGAAACCGAGCGCGAGTTCGAGACGAGCTCAAAAAACATCGAGTGGTGCTTCAACAATGTCGTGCAGCGCTACATCAAGGCATTTTCGGAAATCGACGACGAATACCTGGGCGAGCGCGCGGGCGACATACGCGACGTGGCGCAGCGCGTCCTGCAAAACCTGCTCGGCCGCGCGCAACAGACACTGAACAATTTTCCCGGCAACCGCGTCGTGGTTGCCAACGACGTTTCTCCGTCGGACGCCGTCGGCATGGATCGCGACAAAGTCCTCGCCATCGTCACCGACTCGGGCAGCCGCACGAGCCACGCGGTGATCGTGGCCCGCACGATGCGCGTGCCGGCGGTCGTGGCCACGCGCGACCTGACCAAGCGCATCGTCGAGGGCGACTCCGTGCTGGTCGACGGTTATGAGGGCACGGTCATCATCAACCCTTCCGACAAGACGCTGTATCGCTACGGAAAAATCCAGGTCACGCGGAAAAGCGTGGAGCAGCGCATGCTCGACGCGGTCAGCCTTCCGTCGGTCACACAGGACGGCGTGGAAGTGATTTTGCGCGCAAACATCGAGGGCATTAACAGCGCCGAGCTGGACATGGCCCGCCGCTATTCCGCGCAGGGCGTCGGACTTTATCGCACGGAGTTTCTGTATATGCAGGAATCGCGAATGCCCAGCGAGGAGGAGCAATACCGCGCATACAAGGCCGTGGTCGAAAACATGGCCGGCGAGATTGTGACCATCCGCACGCTCGACCTCGGCGGCGACAAGCTGATGAACGGGAAATCGGGGCTGTTTCCGATGGAGGCGAACCCATTCCTCGGGATGCGCGCCATCCGATTCTGCCTCGAGCACAAGGAGATTTTCAAAAATCAGCTGCGCGCGATCCTGCGGGCGAGCGCGCACGGCAGGGTGCTGCTCATGTATCCCATGATCAGCGGCACCGGGGAACTCGACGACGCGAACAAGTTGCTCGACGAATGCCGCGCGGAGCTGCGGGAAAAGGGAGTCGCCTTCGATGAAAAAATGCCCGTCGGCACGATGATCGAGGTTCCGAGCGCGGCGACCACGGCGGACATACTCGCGCCCAAGGCGGACTTTTTCAGCATCGGCACGAACGACCTGATTCAATACCTGCTCGCGATCGACCGCAGCAACGAGCGCATCGCGCACCTATACAAACCCGCGCATCCATCGGTGCTGCGGATGCTGAGCTACGTTGTCGAACAGGCGCACAAGGCGAAAATCAAGGTGAGCGTGTGCGGCGAAATGGCGGGCGACCCCCTTTATGTGCCGCTCCTGCTCGGCATCGGCGTGGACGAATTGAGCATGGCCTCGTCGCTGATCCCGGCGGTGAAATACCTCGTGCGCGCGATGAAAATGTCGGACGCGAAAAAACTCGTCCACGAGGCGTCGAAAATGGACAACGCCGCCAAGATCACCGCGCTCTGCAACGCCTTCTACAACGCGCGCATGGCGGAGGCGTGACGGGGCGGGGCGGCCCGCAAGCACGGAGGATTCCGCCGCCCGGGCGGCATCCGGAGCCCCGGACAGCACCGCTCCCCGCGCCCCCCCGCCCGATTTGGCGCGGCAACTACGCGGTTGTATTATTCGAATGTTTTCAAACAATACCGGTTTCTCACGCTATTTGTTTCGCACTGCAAAGAAAACCTTCGAGCACTATTTGTCATGCCAGAGAACATCACCGATTCCAACCAACTGCACCACGCGATCAATCTGCGGCTCTCGCTGCTCGGCTGCCCGCCCGTTGACGAGGCCGACATTGCCATGACCGATCTCGCCGCGCCGATCGTCGCGCGCTTTCGCGAAACCACGCGCCAAATTTCCGATCCGCTTTCCCCGGTCGACCATCGCATCCAGGCCTGGCTCGACTCGTATCTTTCCGATGTCGGCGGCGTTCCCAAGCTGCCCAACCGCACGTTCATCCTCGACCAGCCCGGCCTCGCGCGCGCGCTTTCGCTGCCGGCCGATGGCGACGAATTCAGCTCCCCGCTCGTCAAAAGCTATCGCGTTCGTCAGGGCGTGCTTCACAACCCGGCCAACGACCGCCGCACCACAAAGGGCGTGTTCCACGTCGCCGAGGGCGGACTGCCGATCCCCGACGACAAGTTTGCCGTGCCGAAAAGCGTCTTTGGCAAAATGCTCGCGCTCGCCTTCGAGCCGCCGCGCGAACTCATGCGCCTGCCGTTCACCGCAAACCGCGTGCGCGAGGCGGGGTGTTTTGTCTCGTTGCACCTGCGCCCGCTCGTGTGCCCCGCCGTGCACGGGTTCATAGACGAGAAACGCATGGAAATGCGCTTCTTCGCGCCCGGCTCGCTCGTCAGCAACCTCGATTTTGTCGAGGGCATTTTCGGCAACGCCGGCGATCCCTACCTTCCCGAAAACGACGCCGGGCTCGATATCGACCACTGGATCGGGCACACCGGCTGCGTCATCCTCGCGCCGCACCTCACGCAAATCCCGAAACACGCCGCCGGTCTGCCGCACTACGACCTCGCCACCGAGCGCCAGCGCCGCGACGGCATGTGCTGGAAGGACGAAAAGGAACTCTACAACAACGGCTCCGCGTTCAAGCTCACCGCTCGCAATCACAAGGGCGTGATGGTCACCATCATCGCCGACAACTACTACGGTTACTGCAAGAAGGAGGTCAAAACGCAGATCAGTTTTTCCTCCAACCTCTACGGCCTCACCGAGGAGGAGCACGCAGGCGGCGCGCTCGTGTTTCCGAGCTACGACCTCGGCGACAGATTCTCATCCTACACCGACGAGCACGCGCAAAACGTGGCCGATGTCATCGCAAAATTCCCGGGCCGCTTCACGCTCCAGCCCGAGGGCCACGCGTTCGATCTCGAGCATCCGGAAATCATCATCATCCCCGAGGTCACCACTTTCGACCTGCGCGCGGGCACGATCACCTGGATTGCCGCCGACGGCGAGCTTCACACCATCAAGCTCCTCGCCGGAAAAATCTACATGCGCCCCAGCGGCTACCGCGTCCACATGGAGCAAATCACCGGCACCGGCGAGCGCTCGACATGGCGGCTCGTGGGCACCCTCGCCGAGGGCGTGCTCTGCCACAAGCCCAGCACGGTTTCAGGCGGCGGAAAATCGGAAATCTCCAAGTCCATCTCCTACGCAATCCTGCCCGGAAATGTTTTTGTGGCCGATTTCGACCGCGACTTCGACCAGGTTTCCACACTGCTCAAGCACGACTACTCGCAACGTTTTCGCGACCCCGCGCGCCGCGGCAAGGACACACGCCCCATCCTCAGCTCGCATCGCTCGCTCGGCTCCGTCATCAAGCTCCTCACTCCCTCGCGCCGCGACTACACCGACGAATACAACAACTGGCTCCGCACGATTCCGCAGCACATCAAGCAGCTCATCTTCGTCCTCAAGCGCTACTACAAACCCGAGTGGAGCGACAAGTGGCTCAGCCATTTCTCGGTGGACACAATCAACGGCATGCCCGGCTACGAGCTCAAACTCGACGGCCATAAAATCGTGACCAACAACATGCGCGTCGGATTCGAGGAGGACGGCTCGTGGCGCGTGTTCGGCCTGCGCAACGACTTCCACCCCGTCGCAAAAGTGCAGGTTGAGGACGACATCACCGCGTCCGTCGTCGCGCCCGCATCCGCGATCAAGGACCTGCCCGAGCAGTGCGCCGGCGCCACTTCGGTGAAGTTTGTCAAAAACTGCGAGGCCCTCCTCTTCCAGCGCCCCGACGACGCCATCCATCGCGGCTACGACCGCCAGGCCGAGGCCGACATCGCCTCGCCCGGCACCTTCCTCTCCAACTACGAGCCGCTCATGCAATCAGACGCGCGCAAGCTCCTGGAGGACGCCATCGGATTCCGCGCCTACACCAAACCCATGCGCGACATCATCCGCGGCGCGATCGCTTCAAACACGCCCGCGTATTTCGTGTCGTCCGCGCACCCGCGCGTCATCGACGGCAAGCCCTCGAAAAACCCGCGCTACCTGCAAGTGCGCCCCGACATCCTGCATCCGCTCGACACCGCGCTCGCCGACCTCGCCGCGCGCCTGCACCGCCGCCTCACCTCCCACGCACCGCTGCCGACACCCGTTGACATCCTCGTGCCCGGCCGCCGCAACAATCCCCCCGACGGCAAAATCCGCCCGCTCGCGGTTTACAATCCCATTCACCACATGGAACTGCCCGAGCTCTTCATGGAGTTCATCAGCTCCATGACCGGCAAGTCGCCTTCGACCACCGGCGCCGGCTCCGAGGGCGCGCTCACCAAGGGCCCGTTCAACACGCTGCGCCCGATCGTCGACCTGAACGCGTCGCTCATCTCGCTCATCCTCACCGGGCACGATGTGTTCCTTTCCGCCGCCGGCTACGTCGGCCCGAAGGCGCGCGTCGACCACGACATATCGATGCTTGTGCCCGAGGTGTTTTCGCGCATGTCGCTCGCCGAGCGCAGCGCCAAGGCGCTCATTGCCGACGGCTGCTTGGAAAAAGTGCCCGACATGGAGCACAACGGCAAACCCGTGCTCTCAAGCCGGCTCGGCTACCGCATCACCACGCGTTTCGTGCGCATTTATTTCGGGCGCGTGTTCAACCATCCGCACTCCGTCTTCACCGACGAAATGCTCCATCCCGAGCAGCAGGACATGGACATCTTTGCCGACGGCATGGACAACATCTGCGTCACCCACAAGCGCGTTGCCGACAGCTATTTCGCCGACGGCGGAATCGACCTTGCCGTCCCGCCGCTCAAGGCGCTCCTGCACATCATGGCGCACGGCCACTACGAGGGCAAGGGGCTCGACGCGCCGGAAGTCCGCGAACTCTTCACAAAAGAGCACATGCTCGAAAGCGACTGGTATGCCGAGCGCCTCACCGCGAAACAGCGCTACGAAGTCGCGCTCTGGCGCCGCCATGTCGCCTACCTCGAGTCGTATCTCGAACGCCCCAACACAAAGGATGTGATCGACGACCTCGACATCAAGGGCCGCCTTGCCCACGCGCTGAAACGCCTGGATCACGTCTATTCCCCCGCGTATCTGGAAAGCATCAAATACACAATCGGCGTGCAACCGATCGCGGAAGCGTAAGGACGCCGCTCAAGATTTCGCAGTTATAAAAAACTCTATTCCGGAAACCAGTTCCGCGCGGCAGCCTGTTTGCCAAGGACGGTGTTTGGACAGCGAATCACCAGCGCCCGATAAAACCGGTTGGCCTCCCCCGGATCGCGTTTTTTGATCCAGCCGCCGGCGGTGTTGAGCATGCGCGCGGTCTCGTCGGAGTCATTCGGCATGAGCGACGCCGCCCACCACCCGAGATCCGCCGCGCGATATCGATAGTGAAAACGCTTCCGCGGAACCGCGTGCGCCTCGACACGCTGGAGCTCATCCGCGGTCGGCGCGCCAAGGCCGCCCTCGCGTCGCAACTTATCACGTCGCGCCCCGGCTATCGGACTCCACTCGAAATTGCCGCCCCAAATGGAATAGTCCGGCGCCAGTTCCGTGCCGAGCAACGCCATGCCATTTTCGTGCAGGCTCGCAGCCGCGTTCCAAAATGCCTTCGCGCGCTCGCCGGGCGCGCGCTCGCCGTTAAACCCGGCGCGCACATCATCCACATAAGCGGCATAGATTTGCCGCAACTTTTCGGGGAAATACGCCCTCGCATCCTCCGGCTTGTTCGCCCGCGCCAGTCGCCGCGCGAGCAGGTGGCGGAGTTCGTTGCGCAGAGCTTTCTCATCCTGTTCCTCGCGCTCTTCGGCGACCGAGAAAAATTGCCGCTCATCTGTTCCGGTTTGTTGCGGACAATGTTTATCCACGAACGCCACCAACTCGTCGAGCACGAGCACGCGCTCGGCGATATAGGCGCAGTCCTGCCAGTGCCCGCCGCGCAAAAACGCATCAAGCGCCCCGGCATATTTGCCCGCGCCCATGCGAACGCGCCCCAAATCCGCCCATGCAACCGGGCGAGCCCCGCCGGTCAGCTCGGGGCTGGACGTGACTTTTTCGAGAAGCCCGCCGGCACGCGCCGCGTCGCCCGAGCGCAACGCGAGCTTGGCGCGTATCCAGTTTGCGGGCACGGAGGAGGCGGAGGCGCTCTTGAGCCATTGCGCGGCAAGATCGAAATAACCGGCCTGATAGGCGAGCCACGCGAGGCGGTCGGTGTCGGGCACATCGCGAAGTTCCGCCTCGTCCAAAATCCCCGCCCAGATGCGGGATTGGCGGTCCAGTTTTTTTCCGGCCTCATCATCGAACCACGGGAAAAGGCCAAAACGGGCGAGCAGATAAAGTGTCAGCACGCGGCGGGATTTTTCGTCCCGCGCGAGCTGGCGAAGATGCTTGGCGCCATCCTCGGATTCCGCGGATTCAAATGCGTCGCGGGCGACGGCGCGCAGGGAAAGCACGGCGCCGCGGCGATCCCCCGCGGCGTGCTGTCGGAGGTAAAGGTGAATGGCCTCGGTGCTGTAACCGTTGAAGAAATGCGCGCGCGCCTCCCAGCCGAGACTCGCTTGAGCGAGATCCGAAATGTCGTCAAATCCGGCTTCGGCGGCATCGCGGGTTTGTTGAAACCACTTCACGCCGTGAAGCATTTCGCGCATGGCCTCCACGGGCATCGACTGGCGCTCGGGAATGCCTTCCCCTTGCGCGTCGGGCACGCAGAGACGTCCAAGCATGTAGGCGGCGTTGACAGTGTAGTGGCGGCGTTCGTCAGCGGGAAGCGCGAGCAGGGTTTTCCAACGGTTATCCGCGGTTTCATGGTCGCCCTTCCAGTATGCGAAAGCGCCGTTCAAATAGAGGGCGAACTCCGCGGGCATGTCGCCGGAAAACACCGGCGGGCTGGCCCAGTCCTTCGCAAAGATGACCGCGCGCGCGGACTCCAGCTCGCCGGCCAGTGCGTCGATGCGTTCCTGCGCGTAACCGCGCCTGGCAAGCTCAATGCGGAGGACACCGGTTTCGGTGAGCTCGTTTTCGCGCTTGGCCTTGTTGGCCGCAATGACAAGGGCGGCTCCCGAGTCGGCGGCGGCGGCTTTTTTGCGCGGCGCGATTTTTTCAATCTCCGCGGCAAAATATCCCTCGGGCGCCGACAGCAGGCTCACGCTGCCCTCGGCGAGATAGGCGTTGGGAAAATCGGGGCCGCAGGCGCGAGCGTGCGGGATGAGGAAGCAGGCGGCGGCAATAACGACGGCCCGCATGCGATGGTGTTGCTCAAGGAATCGTGGCATTGATGGAAATATTGGTGATTGGTTTTTTGTCGGGAGAATCGAAGCGAACCCAGCCGATGACACGACTATGCCCGGGGGCGATTTCTGTCGACGCAAGCGATCTCATGCCGACGAGCGCGCGGGGATCGTCGCGGTCATAATAAAAACTATATCCGCCAAGCCCGTCCCGCGACTCCAGACTGGCATCGCCGCTCCATGTGATTTTCACCCGCTGCGGAAGCGGCTCGGTCGTGTGCCCGCGATTGATGATGACGATTTCCGCAAGGCCGGGTTTGGCGCGATGGATTTCAACTGCGAGATGCGAGATTATCTCCCCGCCTTCAATGACAGCGGAAAATGTTTTCCCGGTCCATGCGAGCCGGTCGTTTTCGGCGGGCAGTCGAAACCAGATGATGCCGGTGGCGCGGGGCAGTTTTTCCGCGGCGAGTGTTTGCGCGAGCGCCTGCATCGCGCGGGGATCGGAACGCACGGTGCGCAGTTGCGCGCCAGGCGGCCAGTCGCGAGGGGTTTCCGCGGCGAGCCCGATGAAGCGGCCCTTGTCATCAAACCCGAGCGTGTAGCCGTAGGTGGGCAGCGCGACGCGAAAGCGGGTGCCTGCGCGCGCCGCGAGCCCGTCGGCGCCACGGCACCAGTGCAGGGCCGCGCCAGGCTCGCAGAGCGTGAATGTGTCGTCGATTGCGCGGGGTTTGTGGAGCGAGTGGACTTGCAGCACAAAGCCGTCCGCCGTCCGTGCGAGGTCGACAAACTCCCGCTCATGCTGGAGCCAGCAGGGCAATGCGGTGAAGGTAAGCGGAGTTTCACCCGCGGCGGTTTTGAGCGCGGCGAGCCAGCCGCGGTAAAGGCCGAGTTTCGACTCGGGGCAATCGAAGTCGATTTGAAGCTCGGACGGCGCGAGTCCGGCGTTGCGCACGGATTCGAGAAGCGCGGAGGCCTCGGCGACAATTTGAGGCAGGGCGTCCGCGAATTGTTTTTCCGAGTTTCGCGTGCCAATGCGAAGCGCGAGGCCGATTGGTTTTCCAAGCGCGGCGAGCCCGGCGTAATCAAAACGAGGACGAACGATTTTCGGGGACGCCTTATCCCACGAAATCTCCGAGGCCAGAACGCAGTAGCCGTTGACCTGGCCGCTTGATGCGCGGAGCGCGTCATCGACTTGGGCGGCCGGCTTGCGCTGCCAGATGTAGGCATCGTGTGTCCACGCCGCCCCGGCCGCGGCGCGGGCGCATGTTGCAAGCAAAAGCAAAACGATGATGCGGCGAAGTTTGTCCATGGGCGGTTGAGGGTGCATTCGGGATGTGAAGCGAGTGTGAAGCGTGCATGAAATCCATGAGAAATAAAAAACGCTCGCGAAGGCGGATTTTTTGCGCGAATTGTTGGGAATTGTGGCTTCCCAGACTTTGCATTTCCCATCGGCGCGGCACCTTCACCAGCTTTTCGGCGGACGTGAGGGCAATCTCACCTACGCCGAGCAAAAGCTGAAGGTCACGCTCGTCTCGCGCGAGGACTGGCTCAAGATCAGCGGGCCGGCGGAGGCGGTCGCGCAAACGGAATCGCTGTTCGGTTTTCTCAATGAGGCGCGGGCGCAGGGGCTCGTGATTCGCACGCCGGATTTTCACCGGTTCGTCGACACGGTGGCGAGGGGCGAGCTCGAGCAGTTGCGAGGCCTGTTTGAAAAGCCGCTCGTCATCTCCACCAACCGCAAAAGCATCGTGCCGAAGACGCTCGGGCAAAAAGTATACTTGCAGGCGATTCAGGAAAACCCGGTCGTGTTCGGCATCGGGCCGGCGGGCACGGGCAAGACTTATCTCGCGATGGCCGCGGCGGTGTCGGCCTTACTGAAAAACAAAGTGGAGCGAATCATCCTGACGCGCCCCGCGGTGGAGGCGGGCGAGGCGCTCGGGTTTTTGCCGGGTGATTTGCGCGAAAAAATCCTGCCTTATTTGCGCCCGCTCTACGACGCGCTGCACGACATGCTCGACAACGACGATGTGGCGAGCCTCACGGAAAAGGGCGTGATCGAAATCGCGCCGCTCGCCTACATGCGCGGCCGCACGCTGAGCAATGCATTTGTCGTTCTCGACGAGGCGCAAAACACGACGCCGGAGCAGATGATGATGTTCCTGACGCGCCTCGGCGAAAACTCACGCATGATCGTGACCGGCGACGTAACCCAGATCGACCTGCCCCGCGTGAAACAATCCGGCTTGGTGGAAGTGTCGCGCATCCTGGAGGGAATCGAGGGAATCGACTTCCACTATTTCAGCGGCGCCGACGTGGTGCGCCACCCGCTTGTGCAAAAAATAATCGAGGCCTACGATCAATACAAAAACCCGATGGGCGGGCAGCAGTGATTCTTTTGCCCCCCGGATTGCCGGGATGAAAGCCCCGATTGCCGGACGGATGCGTCGCGCCAGGTGATCCCGGGCAAAAAAACAAATCGTGAACATTAAGAATTCGCGCTGTCTCACGTATTTGATCAAATAGGTTTCGCTCCCGCCAATAAACCCATTCCCCGCCATGCGCCCCTTGCCCGTCATCCTTGCCCTGTCAATCGCAGCCAATGTTGGATTTGCCGTCGTCTGCATCGTCGCGCCGCGCGATTCCGCCCGGCAATCGCGCGCCACGCAAACGAACGCCCAGGCGGCAAGCAGCATCCCCAAGTCCGATCCCGCGCGCCTCGCGGAGGCGCTCAAGACAAATGACGCAAAAACGATCTTCGACCAGCTCCGCGCGCTCGGGTTCACGGACGCCAACGCGCACGACCTCGCGCGACGGTTCATCTGGATGAAGTATTACAACCGCCAGCGCGAGATCCTCGCCGCCAAGCGCAGCGCAACCGGCCCCTACTGGCGCGGCCCCGACCAAGGCACCAGAAACTACACCGCCGAGGAGCGCAAGGAACTGCGCGAACTCGCCAACCAGGCCAACCGCGAAACAATCGCCATGCTCGGCTCGAACGTGACTGACGAGACCGCCGCGCGCTACGCATTTTTGCCCCAGGAAAAAGTTGCCCAGCTAAGGGATCTCCAACGCGATTACAGCGAAATGGTCAGGGAGATCGGCGAGGAAGCCTCGCGCTTCAGACTCCCCTCCGACTCAAGCAACCAGCGGCTCCTCTACGAGGAATTTCAGAACGACCTGAAAAGCATTTTCACGCCCGAAGAACTGGCCGCCTACGAGCAACGCTATTCCGCCGCCGCCATAAACGTGCGCCGCAGTTTCGCCGGCATCGACGCCACCGAGGCGGAATACCTCGCCGTTTACAACGTCATGAAATCCGTGAGCGACCAGTATCCCATCTCCTCCCCGCGTGATCGTGACGCGATCGCCGCCCGCGCCGAGGCACTCAAGCAGGCCAACGGGGAAATCAAGATGGTGCTCGGCGATGAGCGCTACGCCGATTACATGCGCGCGCAAAACTCCGATTACCGCAGCCTTCAGGCCGCCGCCGACCGCTTTCAAATCCCCGTCGAAACAATCAACAATGTTTACGCCCTGCGCGATGTGGCGTCCAAGGAATACCACAGCATCAACACCGACACCACGCTGTCCGCCGCCGAGAAAAAGCAGGCTCGCATGGATGCCGCCGCAAAAATCCGCGCCCAAGTCTGCGCGCAACTCGGCGAGGAGGTGGGCAACGCCTATCTCGAAAAAAACATGGCCGTGCTCAAGCGCATGTCCACGGGAAGCGCCACGGGGAGAAACTCACCCTCAAAAAGGCGGTAGTTCAACCGTCCGCCGTGCGCAGCTCCCGCAATTCCCCGGCGCGCACGCCCAGCCGGTCTCCCATCTTTGCGAATGTCTCCACACACGCCTCGCTTTGCGCGATCAGGTCGTCGTCAAACTTGATCCGACCTTTTTCGAAAAGCGTGATCACGCACGAGCCGCCGAATTTGAACAGCCCCTTTTCCTCGCCCTTCTTCACGGAAAAATCCTCCGGGTAAGTTTGAATAATCGAGCCGACATTCGTCGCGCCCACCTCGATGCTCGCCATCGTGCCAAACGCATCCGTCTCGACCAGCGTGATCATGCGCTTGTTTTGCACGAGGTATTCAATGCGCCGGCGCAGCGCGATCGGATGCACCGAATACAGCGCGCCCTTGATCAGCCGCGCCTTGCCCGCCTTGCCCGCCGCCGCGAAATGAAACCGGTGGTAATCCACGGGGCACAATCGCGAAATCACCATCGCGCCCCCGGCAAATTTCCGCGTCAGCTCGCGCCGCGCCTCCGGCAAATGCCCCTCGCCCAGCAAATCCTCCAGCGCAAACTTGCTGCCCTTCACATAAAACCCGCCGGCCTTGTCCACATCGGGAAACACCAGGTGCCGCCCGTCCGCCGGAAACACCGCCGTGTCGTCGCCCGGCGCGATCGGCCGCGCCTCGCGTTTCAGCGCGCGCATGAAAAACTCGTTGAACGTCCTGAAATCAAAAACCGACCTCGCAAACTCCCCCTGCTGCTCCTCCAGCCCGTAGTCGATCACAAAGGGCAGCACATACCGCGCGCTGCTGCGCCAGTTCATTTTCCAGCCGTAGTGCCACGAAAAAAACTTCCGCTTCACAAACGCCCACAGAAAAAAACGCCCCACGGGATTCTCATACGTGAAACGCAGCCAGCCCTCCTTGTAGATTTTTTCGGTCTCAAGCTGTTTTGTGTGTCGGTTGTAAAACTGGATCGGTTCGCGTGCCATGAATGCGTCGAACATCCAAAAAACTCGGGCAAAACGGAAGCCTAAGTTTCTTGCGCATTGCGCCACACCCAATGCGAATCATCCTTTTCCCCCCGGGGCTTCATCCTTGCATCCGCCCTCCGCGCGTCGCATGGTTGTCCTCTTTTTCAGCAAAAACAGGCTCATCGATAATGAATCAAAACATCCGAAACATCGCGATCATCGCGCACGTCGACCACGGCAAGACCACGCTCGTTGACAAGCTCCTTCAAACCGGCGGCACCTTCCGCGCCAACCAGCAGGTCGCCGAACGCGCCATGGACTCGATGGACCTCGAACGCGAAAAAGGCATCACTATCAAGGCCAAGAACACCGCCGTCAAATGGCAGGGCAAGACCATCAACATCGTCGACACTCCCGGCCACGCCGATTTCGGCGGCGAAGTCGAGCGCGCCCTGCGCATGGTTGACGGCGTGCTCCTCCTCGTCGACGCCTACGAGGGCACGCAGGCGCAGACGCGCTTCGTCCTCCGCAAGGCCCTCCAGCACGGCCTCAAGGTCGTCATCGTCATCAACAAAATTGACCGCGAAAACGCCGACCCGAAAAAAATCTACGACCAGGTGCTCGAACTCCTCCTCGAGCTCGACGCCAACGAGGAGCAATTCAACGCGCCCGTCGTTTACGGCTCCGCCCGCGACGGCTACATGAAGCGCAAGCTCACCGACGAGAGCAAGGACATGACTCCCCTCTTCGACGTCATCCTCGACCACATCCCGCCGCCTTTCGCCCGCCCCAACCAGCCCTTCCAAATGCTCGTCTCCAACATCGACTGGAGCGACTACGTGGGCCGCATCGCCGTCGGCAAAATCCTCGCCGGCAAAATCGCCGTCGGCGACAATGTCTGGGTCATTCGCAGCCAAAGCAAGCAGCGCACCCGCGCCAAAATCACCAAGCTCTTCGAATACGCCGGCCTCGGCACCGAGGACGCCACCGCGGCCGCCGCGGGCGACATCGTCGGCCTCTCAGGTTTCGAGGATGTTGATATCGGCGACACGCTCGCCGCGCTCGAGGACGCGCACGCCCTGCCCTTCACCGACATCGACCCGCCCACGCTCGAAATGCAGCTCGCCGTCAACGACGGCCCGCTTGTCGGACGCGACGGCAAACTCGTCACCTCGCGCCAAATCCGCGACCGCCTCTACAAGGAGGCCAAGACAAACATCTCCATCCAAGTCAGCGATGCCGACGCCGCGGGCGTCTTCAACATCAAGGCCCGTGGCGCCATGCAAATCGCCGTGCTCGTCGAGACAATGCGCCGCGAAGGTTACGAAGTCCTTGTCTCCCGCCCCACCGTGATCGAGCGCCATGAAAACGGCCAGCGGCTCGAACCCTACGAAAACGTCTGGATCGAAATTCCCGAGGAATGCGTCGGCGCGATCATGCAAAACCTCGCCAACCGCAAGGGCCAGATCACGAACATGGAGAAGCATCCGCACTATACGCTGATCGAGGCCACCATCACCACACGCGGACTCATCGGCCTGGAAATCGATCTCGTCAACGCCACCAGCGGACGCGGCGTGATGAGCCACCTCTTCAAGGAATACGGCCCCTGGGCCGGCGATCTCACCACGCGCCTCACCGGCACGCTCGTCGCCACCGAGGCCGGCGCCACAACCGCCTACGCGCTCGACTCGATCCAGGAGCGCGGACGCCTCTTCGTCGGTCCCGGCGAGGAAGTTTACGAAGGCATGATCGTCGGCGAAAACCCGCGTCAGGAGGACATCCCCGTCAACGCGACCAAGGCCAAGCAGCTCACCAATTTCCGCTCCCAAGGCGAAGGCAAGGGCATCCAGCTCACGCCGCCGGTGAGACTCTCGCTGGAGCGCGCAATCGAATACATCGCGCCCGACGAATACGTGGAAGTGACGCCGAAAAACTTGCGCCTCCGCAAACGGATTCTGAGCGCCCTCGAGCGCCGCAAACAAGAACGCGCCGCCCGCAGCGCAAGCTGAACGCGCGGGGCGTGCCTGGCGCGTGCCTACGATTTGATCGTGCCCGCGTTGCGCCACCGTTTCAGCGCGGCGCCGGTTAATGAGCGCGCGGTGTTTTCCGGTTTTTCGATTTCACTGCGCGCGCCCGCGAAGACGATCTCGCCGCCCGCGGAGCCTCCTCCGGGGCCGAGGTCGATAATCCAGTCGGCGAGATTGATCACGTCGAGGTTGTGCTCGATCACGATGATTGTGTTGCCCGCGTCGCGCAGCTTGAAGAGCAGGTCCATCAGGTTCTGGATGTCCGCCCAGTGCAGGCCCGTCGTCGGCTCGTCGAGAATATACAGCGTGTCGCCCTGCTGGCGGCGGCTCAGTTCGAGCGACAATTTTATGCGCTGCGCCTCGCCGCCGGAGAGCGTCGTGGCCGATTGCCCGAGCGTCAGGTAACCGAGCCCCACGGCATTGAGCGTCTCCAGCTTGTCCATGATGCGCGGGATGTTTTTGAACAGCGCCATCGCCTCGCGCACCGTCATGTCGAGCACATCGGCGATTGATTTTCCGTGAAACAAAATCTCCAGCGTCTCGCGGTTGAAGCGCCGCCCGCCGCAGCTCGGGCACGGCGCGTAGGCGTCGGCCATGAACTGCATGTCGAGCTTGATCACGCCGTCGCCCTGGCAGCGCTCGCAGCGTCCGCCGCGCACGTTGAACGAAAAACGGCTCGCCTTGTAGCCGCGCACCTTGGCGAGCGGCGCTTGCGCAAACAGGTCGCGCAGCGAATCCAGCAGCTTCGTGTAGGTGGCGGGGTTCGAGCGCGGGCTGCGCCCGATCGGCTCCTGGTCCACTTGCACGAGTTTTTCAAATGTATCCAAATTTTCGATACCCTTGTGCCTGCCGGGGAAAATTTTTGTCGCGCCGTTCAGCTTGCGCGCGGCCGCCGCGGCGAGGATGTCGTTCACCAGCGTGCTTTTGCCCGAGCCCGAAACGCCCGTCACGCACGTGAGCAGGCCGGCGGGGAACTTTGCGTCGATGTTGCGCAGATTGTGCTCGCTTGCGCCGCGCACGGTCAGCCACGCGCCGGGGCCGGACGCGGACGTTTTTGTCTTAGCGTCCTTCTCGACAAAACGCCTTCGCGACAAATACGCGCCGGTGAGCGACACGCGCTCCGGCAGCGCGACGCACTGCGCCGGCGTTCCCTGAAACAAAATCCGCCCGCCCTCGACGCCCGCCTCGGGGCCGAGCTCGATGATTTCGTCGGCGATGCGCATCGTCTCCTCGTCGTGCTCGACCACGAGCACGGTATTGCCGCGGTCGCGCAGCTCGCGCAGTTGCGAGAGCAGCCGTTCGTTGTCCGCCGGATGCAGGCCGATGCTCGGCTCGTCGAGCACATAGATGACGCCCATCAGTCCCATGCCGAGTTGCGTGGCGAGCCGCACGCGCTGCGCCTCGCCGCCGGAGAGCGTGTCGTAATCGCGGTCGAGCGTCAGGTAGCCGAGTCCGGTGTGCGCGAGAAAATGCAGCCGTTGCTCGATGCCCGTCACGATTTCGCGCAACGCTTCGTTGCCCGCCAGCGTGTCGCAAAGTTCGCGAGCAACAGCATGCGCGGCGTTGACGTCGAGTGTGAGAAATTCCGGGAAAGTCAGCCAAGGTAGCACAGACATTCCTGTCTGTGCCGTTTGGGATTTGTCCCTCGCATTCTCATCAGAGGGCACAGACAAGAATGTCTGTGCTACCTTGATCCGCACCGCGCTGCTCCTCGCGTTCAGGCGTCCGCCGTGGCAGGCGGGGCACTCGCCGCTCACCATGAATGTCGTCAGGCGCGCGCGGAAGCCGTCGCTGTCGGTGCCGCGCCAGCTTTCGTCCAAGTCGGCGATCACGCCCGGGAATGGCATCGCGCGCGGCTCGCGCATGCGTTTCAACTTGAACGCAAACAAACGCTCGCCCGCGCCGTTCAGAATCACATCGCGCGTTTCCTCCGGCAGGTCCTTCCACGGCGCGTCGGCGTCGAACGGCAGTTGTTCGGCGAGTTGTTTCAGCAGCGCGTTGTGCTTGATGATTAAATTTTTTCCGCCGATGCGCCACGGTTTGATCGCGCCGCCGCGCACGGATTTTTCCGGGTCCGGCACGATCAGTTCCGGCACGAAACGCATCTTGCGCCCCAATCCGCCGCACTCTGGGCACGCGCCCTCGGTGTGGTTGAATGAAAAGTGCCGCGGCGTGAGTTTCTCAAAAACATCGCCGCAAATCTCGCATGCGAGCGACTGGCTCAGGTTGATTTCGCGCCACGGCGCGTCGGCGGTTTTTTGCGCGAGCACGATGGCGCGGTCGCCGCCCTCTCGAAACGCCAGCTCCAGCGAGTCCGCCAGGCGGCTGCGCTGGTCCTCGTTTGCGACCAAGCGGTCGATCACCAAATCGACGACAAGCTCTTTCGCGCCCGTCGGCACGATGCGCGCGTCGTCGAGGTTTTTTATTTCGCCGTCGAGGCGCACGCGCTGAAACCCGCGCTGGCGCAGGCGCGGCAATTCCTCGCGCAGCACGCTCGGCTTCGCGCGCATGAGCGGCGAGAGCAGTATGATCCGCTCGCCCGGCGCGAGCGCGAGCACGCGCGCCACGTTGTCGTCGAGCGAGCGTTGCGTGACGCGCCCGCCGTCCTTCGGGCATATTTGCTCGCCGTGCAACGCCCACAACAGCCGCGCGTAGTCGGCGATCTCCGTGACGGTGGCGATGGTGCTGCGCGGCGAGCCGCCGCCCGTGCGCTGCTCGATGGCGAGCACCGGCGAGAGGCCGTGGATAAAATCGACGTCGGGCCGCTTCAATTGCTCGAGCACCTGGCGCGCCTGCGTCGAGAGCGACTCCATGTATTTGCGGTAGCCCTCGGCGTAGATCGTGTCGAATGCGAGCGACGATTTTCCCGAGCCACTCACGCCCGTGATCACGACGAGTTTGCCGCGCGGAATGCGCACCTCGATATTCTTGAGGTTGTGCTCGCGGGCGCCTTTTACGTGGATGTGTGTCGCTACGGCTTGCATGAACTGGCCCGCAATCTCGCCGGAAGTCGCCGCAACGTCAAAGTAGAAGAACGCGCAAGCGAACATCCCGGTGCGACCAAAGATGCCGGCGCCGCCAACGGAGCCAACGGGCTCCCGCGATTTGCAAAACACTCTTCAAAATATCAATTCGTTCGCCGCGAAACTCTTTTGATGTTGGAAACACCCCGGGACCTCGCCTAGCTTTTGCGGCCATGAAAATCGTTCAAGTTGCGAGCGAACTCTTTCCATACGTCAAAACGGGCGGCCTCGCCGATGCCGCGGGCTCGCTGTCCGCCACGCTCGCAAAGCACGGCCACCAAGTGTGCGTGTTTCTTCCCGGCTACCGCGCGGTGCTCGATCACCCCGACGCCTCCGGCGCGGAACGGCTCCTGCGCCTCAAAATCGAAATGGGCGACGTTTTCATGAGCGGCGAGGTGCGCGTTTTCTCGCCACGGCCAAATCAAAAAATCTACCTCATTTGCCGCGACGAACTCTTCGACCGCAGGGGCGTTTACGGCAACGGCGAGCGCGATTACGAGGACAATTACCACCGCTACATTTTTTCTGCAAGGGCGTCGTCGAAACACTCCGCCAACTCAACCTCCAAGCCGACATCGTCCACGCGCACGACTGGCAGGCCGCGATGCTCCCGCTCCTCCTCCGCTACACCGAGCGCCGCACCGCCACCGCCCTCGCGCTCAAAACCGTCTTCACCATTCACAACATCGCATTCCAGGGTCTCTACCCGATGCGCTCGTTCTACCGCACCAACCTCCCCGACGAACTCAAGGGCGTGGACGGCCTCGAATACTACGGCCAGATGAATTTCCTCAAGGGCGGCATCCTCTTCGCCGACCAGGTAACCACGGTCAGTCCGCGTTACGCGCAAGAAATCCAAACGCCCGAGTTCGGCTGCGGGCTCGACGGCGTCATCGCCACGCGCGCCGAGGATCTTGTCGGCCTCATCAACGGCATCGACACCACCGTCTGGAACCCCGCCACCGACGCGCACATCCCCGCCAATTACACCGCGGCCGATCTCTCCGGAAAAGCAGCCTGCCGCGCCGAGCTCCTGAAAAAAATGGAGCTCGATCCCGCGCCCGCCGATGTTCCCGTTTACGGAATGGTCTGCCGCCTGACCGAGCAGAAGGGCGTGCAGCTCCTCCTCGCCAACCGCGATTTTTTCCTCAACCACGACTGCCGCCTCGTCATCCTCGGCTCCGGCGACAAACGCCTTGAGCAAGCCGTGCGCGACCTCGCCGCCGCCGCGCCGGGCAAGATCGGCCTCGCCATGCGCCTCGACGAAAGCATGAGCCATCTCATCGAGGCCGGCAGCGACTTCTTTCTGATGCCCTCGCTCTTCGAGCCCTGCGGCCTCAACCAAATGTATTCGCTCGCCTACGGCACGCCGCCGCTCGTCACGCAAGTCGGCGGACTCCACGACACGGTGACTGACGCCGACGCGTCGCCCGACGCGGGCACCGGCATCACCTTCGCGCCCGACGCCGACGCGCTGCGCGAAGGCCTGCAACGCTCGCTCAAACTCTTCGCCGACAAACCCCGCTACGCGGCCGTGCAGGCTCGCGGCATGGCGACCGACAACAGTTGGGACAACGCCGCCCGCGCCTACGAACGCCTCTACACGGAATTGTTATAGAAGCGCGCCTTGCGAGCCTTGGTTTTCGTTCGCTTTATGAACAAGCACATCAATAATTTTTAGCACACACGGACGCGCGCAAGGCGCGCCCTCACGGCGCTAACGCCACAAGCATGACCACGCACACACTCACCACCCGCATCGAACGCCCCGCCGAGGAAGTCACCGCATGGCTTGCGCGTCCGGGCGCGGAAACACGCCTCACGCCCCACTGGGCCGCCGCGAACACACCCCTGAAAATTTTTTCAACCGCAATCAAATCGCTCGACACCTCCTCCTGCACCGTAACCGAGGAGCTGCGCCCGCCCGAATCGCTCGAACTCGCCCCCGCCACGATCGAACACTACCTCGCCTGCCGCCATGCCACGCTGCGCAACGACATTGAGCAAACCGCCGCCTACGGAGCCGTCCGCCGGCTGCGCATTGCCGTCGCCGGCGCCTCGGGCGTGATCGGCCGCGCGCTCACACCTTTTCTCCAGGCACAAAACCACGAGGTCATCCCCCTCGCGCGCGACCCCAAGACGGGCGGATTCAATCCCGACCAGCTGGCGCAAGCGCTCCCCGGCATCGACGCCGTCATCAACCTCGCCGGCGCGAGCCTCGCCGCCGCAAAATGGGACCAGACTCAACGCGACCTCATCTGGGAAAGTCGCGCCGGCGCGACCCGCGCCCTCGTCGCCGCGCTCGCCACGCTCAAGCAGCGTCCCTTCGCCCTCCTCAGCGCATCCGCCACCGGCTACTACGGATCCCAGGGCGACAAGCTTCTCGACGAAACTGCCCCGAGAGGCGACGGATTTCTCGCGGACGTCTGCCACGGGTGGGAATACGAGGCGAACGCCGCCGGCGAGTTCGGTTTGCGCGTCGCCTGCCTGCGCTTCGGCACGGTGCTCACGCCCGATGGCGACGCATTTGCAACCCGGCTCCCCTACTTCGAAAAAAAGCTCGGCGCCATGCTCGGCCACGGACGCCAGTGGATCAGCTGGATCAGCATCGACGACGCCATCGCCGCCATCTACCATTCCATCCTTACGCACGCCTGCGCCGGCCCTGTCAACATCACCGCGCCCAACCCCGTGCCCAACGCCGAATTGGTTGACACGCTTGCCGCCGCGCTCGGCAAAAAACGCCGCTCGCGCACACCCCGCTGGCTGCTGCGACTGCGCTACGGAATCGATTTCGCCAACGAAACCATGCTCGCCAGCACCCGCGCCATCCCCGCCAAGCTGCGCGACAGCGGTTATAATTTCCGCCATCCCGACCTCGAAACGGCGCTGGAGCAGTTGTTGTAACGGCTCCCCCTGCGCGGGGAAATCCCAACCGACAAAATTCCAAACCCCAAAACAATCCTTCGCGAAACGATTGTCTTCCTTTTGGGATTTCGGAATTTGGAATTTAGCCATGCTTCCCCGCATTTTCCTCTTCGACAACCACACACCAACCCCTTTTCCTGCCCTCACAAACAATGAGCAACTTCTACATCACCACCGCCATCGACTACGTGAACGGCTCCCCGCACCTCGGCCACGCTTATGAAAAAGTGCTGACCGACGTCATCGCCCGCTTCCGCCGCCAGATGGGCGACAATGTGTTTTTCCTCACCGGCGTCGACGAGCACGGCCAGAAAGTCCAGCAATCCGCCCGCGCCAAGGGCATCGCCCCGCAACAATTCTGCGACGAAGTTTCGCAGGAATTCCGCGACCTCTGCGCCAAGCTCGAAATCTCCAACGACGACTTCATCCGCACCACCGAGCCCCGCCACAAAAAAGTCGTCTGCGAAATCCTCCAGAAACTCTACGACAAGGGCGAAATCTACAAAGCCGAATACAAGGGCTTCTACTCCACGCGCCAGGAGCAATTTCTTCAGGACAAGGACCGCAACCCCGACGGCACCTGGCCGGAAATCTTCGGCGAAGTCACCGAAATCACCGAAAGCAATTACTTCTTCAAACTCCGCCAGTATCAGGACTGGCTCGTCGACCACCTCAAGACGCACGAGGATTTTGTCTTCCCCCGCTACCGCCAGAAACAAGTCATCGAATTCCTCAAGGAACCGCTCAACGACCTCTGCATCTCGCGCCCCAAGGAACGCCTCGAGTGGGGCATCCCCCTGCCCTTCGACGAAAACTTCGTCACCTACGTCTGGTTCGACGCGCTCACCAACTACTACACCGCCGTCACCGAAAAACCCGGTTTCTGGCCCGCCAACTTCCACGTCATCGGCAAGGACATCCTCGTGCCGCCGCACGCCGTCTACTGGCCCATCATGCTCAAGGCCGCCGGCATCGAGCCCCCGCGCTCGCTGCTCGTGCACGGCTGGTGGTCGATCAACGGCAGCAAAATGTCCAAGAGCACCGGCAACTTCGTCGACCCCGTCGCCTTCGCCGACCAATACGGCACCGACGCGCTGCGCTACTTCGTGATCCGCGAAATGAGCGTCGGCCAGGACAGCGATTTTTCGCAAACGCAATTCCTCGCCCGCTACAACGCCGACCTTGCCAACAACCTCGGCAACCTCGTCAACCGCACGCTAAACATGACCAACCGCTTCGCCGGCGGCGTCATCCCCGAGGCCGACGCGGGCGCGAGCGGCGAACTCGAAACCGAGCTGAAAACCCTCTGGGAAAAAACGCGCGACGAAGTCATCACGCTCAACGAAGGCTTCCAATTCCACATCGCGCTCGAGCGCACCTTCTCCTTCGTCACCGCGACCAACGCCTACATTGAAAAACGCGCCCCGTGGAAACTCGGCAAATCGGCCGAGCCCGCCGACCAGGCCGCGTTAAAAACCTCGCTCGCCACAATGGCCGAGTCCCTGCGCCTCGCCAATGCGCTCCTCTACGCGGTGATCCCCGGCGCCACAGCGAAAATCCGCGATGTGATCGGCGCCAAAACCGAGTCCAACTGGCGCGACGAACTCGTCTGGGGCGCCCGCCTGACCGGCAACAAAGTCGCCGAGTCGGCGATCCTGTTCCCGAGGCCGCAAACAAAAACCTCGTAAGAAGGAGTGCCGATTCGCGTCGGCGGTTCGTTTCCGAGCGCGGCGATTCATCACCGCCACGCCCTCGCATTTGCACATCCCGACATGTTCGCCGGCGCGCACACGCACCGTGCAACGCGGCACCGTCGGAAATTTTTTGCATCCCCGCAACTTCTTGTAACCATTCCGTTCTAACACGCGTCAACTGCCGCCCGCCGATCATTTTCCGCTCGCTCTTATCCGTTCCGTCTTTCCGACTTCAGCTCCTCAGTCCTTCAGCCCTTTTCCACATGCCCATCGTCAAACCCACATGCCTGCGCGACCTGAAGTTTCGCGTGAACATCGTGGATGTGGTGGGTCGCGTGGCGACGCTCAAGCGCGCCGGTTCGCGTTTCAAGGGGCTGTGCCCTTTCCACAACGAAAAAACGCCCTCCTTCACCGTCGATCCCGACAAGGGTTTCTACAAATGCTTCGGCTGCGGCAAGGCCGGCGACATCATCTCTTTCGTGCGCGAGACCGAGGGGCTCGATTTCACCGAGGCCATTGAGACGCTCGGCCGCCGCTACAACGTCGCCATCGAATACGAGGAGGGCTCCGGCCCCACGCGCGAGGAGCGCTCGCTGCGCCAGGAACTCTTCGCCATCCACGAAATCGCCGCCGACCATTTCCACCAGGTTTTCAAAATCGCCGACACGAAAAACACCACCGGCGAATGGATGCGCGAGTATTGGAAAAACAAACGCCGCTTCACGCCCGAGCTTGCCGAGGAGTTCAAGATCGGCGCCGTCGCGCCCGACGGCAGCGCGCTTTTCTCGCGCCTGCACAAGGAGCGTTTCTCCGAGGATGCGTTTCGCCGCTGCGGACTTTTTTTCATCAACGAAAACGCCCCGGTCAACCTCCACTCGGTCAAGTCCCGCTTCCGCGGCCGCCTCATGATTCCCATTCGCGACCATCAGGGCCGCGTGGTCGCGTTCACCGCGCGCCAGACCGATCTCACTCCGCAGGACGATCCCGCGCGCGAGGCCAAATACGTCAACTCACCCGAGACCCCCATCTTCACCAAAGGCCACCTCCTCTTCAATCTCGACCGCGCCCGCACCGCCGTCGGCCCCGACGCGCCCTTTGTCCTCGTCGAGGGCCAGCTCGACGCGCTCCGCTGCTGGTCCGTCGGCCTCAAAACCGCCATCGCCCCGCAGGGCACCGCGATCACCGAAAGCCAGCTCACGCTCCTCCGCCGTTATCACCCGCAAGTCGAGTGTCTCTTCGACGGCGATTCCGCGGGCCAAAACGCCGCGCTCCGCTATCTGCCCCTCGCGCTCAAGGCCGGCCTCGAGACGCGCTTCCTCGCCCTCGCGGGCGACGAAAAAATCGACCCCGACGACCTTTTTCGCGAACGCGGCATCGCCGCCTACGCCGAGCTCAAGAGACACGCCCAGAGCGCGATGACCTTCGCCTGCCGCAGTCACCTCCCCGACCCCGCAGCGGCCTCCGCCGAGCAAAAACACGCCACCGCCCGCGCCCTTTTTGATATCATCCTCGCAACCGATTCCGAGATCACGCGCGCCGAGTATCTCAACGAAATTGCCTCCCGCCTCCGCATCCCCATCAACGCCCTATCCCGCGATTTCGAGGCCTATCGCGCCCAAGCCCAAACCCGAGCCTCCTACACGGCGCAGCCCGAAACGCCCTCCTCTGATTTGGATCCCGTTCTGCTTCCTCATAATGTCACCAATGAGTATCAATTACTCCTTATCTGCTTAAATTATGAATACTTGGGTGAACCTATCGCGCGATTACTCCCACACCATTGGATTGACACAACACATACTGCCGGAAAACTTCTCAATACGGTTCTCAGTCATTTTGAACAAAACGATTGGCCTGGTCGCGATCATCTTGATGGAATCGTAGAGGACGATGAACAACGTGCGCTCGCCACAACTCTTAGCACTATAACACTTAATAACGACAATCCAATCCGGATCGCCAACACAACACTTATCGATATCCGTAACCGCGCGTTGGAGCCAGAACTCCGAAAAATCGAACTTGCGCTCTCAACCCTTCAGGCGAACAGTGAAGTTGACGCAATTTCTCTGATCAAACAACGCACCGACATCCAACGTCAACTGCGCCAGCCATTCGGGCTGCCTGCCGTTGACTAGTTTATTTTACTCGCATCACACACCATGCCGCGCAAAGCCAAGAAAAAAACCGCCACCTCATCCGTCCACTCCGACGCAGTCGAATCCGCCATTGAGCGCGCCGAGGCTGCCGCCGCCGAGCATTCCTCAAATCCCGGCGCCAATGAAAAAATCCGCGCACTCATCCGCCAGGCCAAGGAGCAGGGTTATCTCACCACCGAGGACATCAGCGAAGCGCTTCCCGACACTCACGAGGGCCAGGAGGAATACGAAAACGTCCTCAACATCCTCGGCAACCTTGAGATCGAGGTCATCGACCCCGACCAGGTCGAGGAATACAAACAGCAAAAGGAAGACGCCGAGGAGGAGGAATCGCGCACCTCGAACAACGACATCCTCGACGATCCCGTCCGCATGTATCTCAAGCAGATGGGCCAGGTCCCCCTGCTCACCCGCGAACAGGAAGTCGAAATCTCCAAGCGCATCGAAACCGCCGAGCTCAAGGCGCAAAACGTCCTCTTCGAGGTCGCCATCATCGGCCGCCACATCGCCGAGCTCGGCGCCAAGCTCATCACACGCGAGGAGCGTTTCGACCGCATCGTCATCGACAAAAAAATCGAGAGCCGCGAATCCTACTTCAAGCACCTCCCCAAGCTCGTCGAGACCACGCAGAAAAACGAGGAGTCCGTCGCCCAGGGCTGGGAGGAACTCAGGAAGGCCAAAACCGAGGCCGACAAAAAACGCGTCGGCACCAAATACAAAAAACGCGAGAACACTCTCCGCGCCAATTTCAGCAAATACTTCTTCAAGCTCAAAGTTTACGAGGAATACCTTGAGAGCAAGAAGGCCGTCTTTGCAGAAATCGAGGAACTCTACGCCAAGCTCGACCGCGCCAAAAAACCCAAGACCAAAAAAGACGCCGGCATCGACACCAAGCCCATCAACGCCCGCCTGAAACAAATCGAGCAGGAGTGGCGCATCAATCCCGCGCGCTTCCTTGAGGTCATCAAGCAGACCAACGTCCACGTCCGCGAGGCCCACAAGGCAAAAACCGAAATGGTTGAGGCTAACCTGCGCCTCGTCATCTCCATCGCGAAAAAATACACCAACCGCGGCCTCTCCTTCCTCGACCTCATCCAGGAGGGCAACATGGGACTCATGAAGGCCGTCGAGAAATTCGAATATCGTCGCGGCTACAAATTCTCCACCTACGCCACCTGGTGGATCCGCCAGGCCATCACCCGCTCCATCGCCGACCAGGCTCGCACCATCCGCATCCCGGTCCACATGATCGAGACGCTCAACAAGGTCATGCAGGTTCAAAAACAACTCCTTCAGGAATTCGGACACGAACCGACCCCGGATGAAGTTGCCGACGAAATGAACCTCCCCGTCGAGCGCGTGCAGCAAATCATGAAGATGGCCCAGCAACCCATCTCGCTCCAGTCGCCCGTCGGCGACGGCGACGACACCAGCTTCGGTGATTTCATCGAGGACAAGTCCGCCGAGAATCCCTACGACATGACGGCATTCTCGCTCCTCCGCGAAAAAATCATCGACGTTCTGGACTCGCTCACCGAGCGCGAACGCCGCGTGCTCTCGCTGCGCTTCGGCCTCATCGACGGCTACAGCCGCACGCTTGAGGAAGTCGGCAAACAATTCCGCGTCACCCGCGAGCGCATCCGTCAGATCGAGGCCAAGGCACTGCGCAAAATGCGCCATCCCACGCGCATTCGCCAGCTCCACGGCTTCTTCGACGCCGAGCAAATCGACAACGCGCAAAACCTTCTCCAGCAAGTTGCCCGCGAGAAAAAAGCCGGCGAGTCGATCATCCCGCCCTCCGGAATCCAAAGCGCCTTCAACCCCTTTGGAAAAAGGTAAGCCCTTCCTGACAAACACAAAAACAAAGGGCGAAACCCTTTTCGCCCTTTACTCATCATCCAATAAACAACACCTTCCCCGAAAATCACCATGAATAGCGACCCAAGTTTGATCCTCGCCGTCTTCGGCCTCGGCGCCACCGAGCTGGTAATTATCTTCGCCGTATTACTCCTCCTTTTCGGCGGCGCGAAGCTCCCCTCCCTCGCCAAGGGCCTTGGCCAGTCCATCCGTGAATTCAAAAAGGCCTCTGCTGAAAATGATAAGGACGAGGATGAGGACGACGAACCCGAGGCCAAGAAAACGGTTAAGAAAAAAGCCGACGACAACGTCAAAACCAACGGCTCGAACTGAGCCTATTATTCTCTCATTCTCTTTTCAGCGAAAGACGACCCGCCCGGTCGTCTTTTTTGTATCAAACAAGCTGTTTCCTTAGCGTTGTTCAAATCCGGCGTGTCCGTCGACCGCACCCGTCCGAACCGCAGTCTTGTTAATCATCGCATTTATTTTGTCTGACGAAACAGTTAGTTCGTATTGTGAAATATAAAGGCACTAATAAACCTGCCTTGAGCACGCTCGATTTTCGCAGATCCCTCCGAACCTAATCCACCCTTATGTCACCACAAAACCGCCCTCTCCTCCTCAGCGTCCTCGTGCTCGCCATCGCACTTGCCGGTTGTAACGACAACTCCAAGCACTCGCACGCATCCTGGCAGAAAGCCGCCGACACTCCGCCGAAGGCCAACTACGATTTCGGCGCGTGGGACAAGGGCACCTCGCCCGGCGAGGTCGGCGCGCGCCTCGTCGAGACGTTCCTCTCGAAGCCCCTTCGCATTCACAAAGGCAGCAACATGATTCACTACGTGGAAACCTGCACATGGCAGGGCGCGCTGCGCTACGCGAAACAAACCCACGACGACGCGCTTCTCCAGCGACTCGTGAAACGCTTCGATCCCGTCTTCACCGGACAGCCGCCCTACAACAACCAGCCGCTCAATGTTGACACCACCGTCTTCGGTTCCGTGCCGCTCGAACTCTACATGCGCACGGGCGACGAACGCTTCCTGAAAATCGGCCTCACCCTCGCCGACGCGCAATGGAACAAGCCTTCCGGAAAACTTCCCGGCGGCATGTCGATCTCCGCCGAGGAAAAGGCCAAGCTCGACGCCACCGCCGCCGAGGCCGTCAAGCACGGACTGAGCTGGCACACCCGCTACTGGATCGACGACATGTATATGATCACGATGCTCCAGACGCAGGCCTACCGCGCCACCGGCGACAAAAAATACCTCGATCGCGCCGCCCTCGAAGCCGTCTCCTACCTCGACGTGCTCCAGCAGCCCAACGGCCTCTTTTTCCATGCCGAAAACGCCCCATTCTTCTGGGGCCGAGGCAACGGCTGGTTCGCCGCCGGCATGTCCGAACTCCTCCGCGCCCTCCCGAAAAACCACACCCACCGCGCCCGCATCATGGACGGCTACAAAAAAATGATGGCCACGCTCCTCAAGCACCAGGACTCCGAGGGCAAATGGCGCCAGCTCATCGACGATCCCTCCTCCTGGCAGGAATCCTCCAGCACTGGCATGTTCACCTACGCCATTGCGACCGGCGTGCGCCACGGCTGGCTCGACGCCGCCACCTACGGCCCCGCCGCCCGCAAAGGCTGGCTCGCCCTCGTGGGCTGGCTCGAGCCCGACGGACGCATCCGCGATGTCTGCGAAGGCACCAATGCCAAAAACGACCGCCAGCACTATCTCAAACGCAGACGCATCACCGGCGATCTCCACGGCCTGGCTCCCGTCCTCTGGTGCGCCAACGCGTTCATGGAATAAGCCGGCAACGACGCTGATGCCTTGGAGTGCGGAGGCAAAGCGCAGCGACGACACCGCGTTGAGCGACATTCAAGACTACCTTGTCCCGCCCGCGCCCGCGCCGAACACGAATTGCTGCCGCGCATTGACGACGGTCGGACGCCCCTTTTTCAACGGCGGCTCGAAACGCCATTGCAGGATCGCCTCCACCGCCGAATTCGCGAACCACGGATGCGTCTCGCCCTCCACCACCGGCAAACGCACCCTTCCCTCGCCGTCCACAAAAAAATCAACCGTCACCGCTCCCGTCCGTCCGTTCTCCGCGAACTGTGCCGGATAAAGCGGCGCGACCGTGTGCGCGACGACAAGCGGCCCGTCCAGCTCCGACTGCCGAGTCAACACCCGCACGCGATTCGCCTGCTCCAGCATGCTGCCCGTGAGCATGGTGACGCCGTCAAGCGCCGCACGCGTGATCACCACGCCCTGCGCCTCGAACGAAAAACTCAGCATCGCCCGCGTCCACACCGGCGCGCCGTCAACCCGTGTCGGCTCGAAGCGCCACCGCCCCAAAACCGCGGCGATCTCGTCCGCAAACGCCTGCTTCGAATACATCGTGACGAGGTAGTCATCCAGCCGCCCCTCCGCGTCGACGCCGATGATCACATCGACCGCCCCGCGCACCACGCCGTCGACTGTCAGCTTCATGGGAAAAGCCGGTTCGACCATTTCCACGATCTTCAACAACTCGACACGCGGAGCCTTTCCCTTTCCGGCCGCCGTCGTCGGCAAAAACAACACCGTCACGCACGCCGCCAAAAGCGCGAATGCCGTCCGTTTTTTTAACATGGGTATCATGGGATGAACTCCTTTCCAATAGCTCCAAAAGCTTTCGAACACCGGGATATTAATCCCAAAATCACTCGTCGCGCAAGCCGCATCGTCTCTTGCCCGCGCAAACGTGCAAACCAAATGCAAAGGCGCGCCTCATCGACCACCCCGTAATCGATTCCGAAGGAGGCACGCATTGGTCACCCGGCGCAACCGCCACAAACGGCGTGAACCAGTATCATTATGTGACCATCAAAAATTGCTACCCCGAACCTCTCCGGAAAATAATCGCCGACCTCCAATCCGCCCCGACGAAAGCAAGATAAGCAAGGATCGCCTCGACAAAAATCGTCGTGTCGCTCGTGAAGGAGCGTTTCGGGAGACCAAAAAGGCGAGGATAAAGCCATTCTGCACTCGGCAACGACAAGACGCGGCTGAGGCATGTGGCCGGCAGCCAGTGGGGCCAGAAACGTTACATGGACATGGGCCATCTGAAAGCCATGAGCATAATCGAAAAGCACGCGATGTGAACTTTGTGTTGAAGGCCACGCTGCGGCCCGCCAAGCCGGGCCTACGCGCGGCTCTCAACCCTCACGAAAGAACCAACAACAAAACAACACATAACCTTCCTCCGCCGACTATATACTTTTTAAAATGTGCGAAACTTGGGGGCTGTTGCCCAAATCAAAAAAGATGAAACATGTTGCATGTTAACATGTAATATAATACATCATGATGGGAATCAAAGACAAGCAGGGAGCTCTGTTTAGCTATAATATAAATCTGGAAGAGCGAGTGAGGGAGGACAATCCGCTGCGAGTAATCAGCAGGCAGGGCGATTTCAATTGGGTGCGTGATGAAGTGGTGGGTTTATATGGCTGCAATGGCAATGAGTCGGTCGATCCAGTGGTCATCATCAAGCTTTTGATCCTGTTGTTTTGGGATAATATTAAAAGTGAGCGCGAGTTGATGCGCATCGTGCCGGAGCGATTGGATTACCTGTGGTTTTTGGGCTACGGGCTCGACGAGCAAACACCAAACCACAGCGTGCTGTCGAAGGCGCGCAAGCGATGGGGCAAAGAGCTCTTTGAGCATTTTTTCGTCCGCACGGTATGGAAGTGCGTCAAATTGGGACTCGTCGATGGGAGGAAAATCCACCTGGACAGCAGCCTGATCGATGCCGATGCCGCCAGGGCATCCATGATAACCACATCCAAGGAAGTGGTCGCGGCATTGCGCAAAGCCTATGAGGTGGAAGAGTCTAAATTTGAAATGGAAGAAGAAAGACGACGCGTCATCCCGATGCACCGTCGCAATTTTAGCAAAACTGATCCGGATGCAACCTTGGTGGCCCGCGATCCGAGGAGTGCGTATGCCACAGCCAAACCACGCTACAAAAGCCATCGTGCAGTCGATGACCGGTGCGGGGTGATCACTGCCGTGCAAACCACACCGGGACACATCAGGGACGGGTTTTGCCTGCCGGAGATGGTCAAACAGCACCAGGACAACAGCGGGGCTCTCACCGAGACAGTAATTGGCGACCAGCACTATGGCACGCGCGAGAACTTCATACATCTGCAGTCACTTGGAATAGCCACCCATATGAAGCCGCTCCGCTCAAAGGGAATGGCCGAAAAACACGAGGTTTTTCATGTTTCGGAGTTTATATACAATGCCCAGTCGGACACCTTCCGGTGCCCCGGGGGTAAAAATCTGAGCAGGCGCGGTTACAACAAAAACGAGCAGGGCTGGTATTATCGCGCAGACACGAGGGATTGTGCCGGTTGTCCACTGCGCACCCAGTGCACGAAAACGGCGCCCCCGACACATACGCGGCTTATCGTAAGGCCTGATGGCCATGAGGCGCTTCTCAAAGGATGGGCGCAGGCCTGCGGCGAGGAAGCCAGGCAGGACAGACGCACACTACCCCTTGCTGCGATGGCTTTTATAAATCTGCGCAAGTTACCGGACGTTATCACCAATCAGGACGACCTGACGCCGCTCCGTCCCGCGGGCAAGGCTTCGGGCTAACGCACAAATATTGATGCAAATGGTCACCATTGATACCTACAAATGGTGACCATTGTTATCCATTACCGCCATCCGGCAATGTCGTGCCGGTAGGTGCTCGGATTGTCACTTACCAATCAGCGACAACTCTAATACTTCAATATCAGCACTAGTTTCATCGAAATATTTTTAAAATCAAAATGAATTTATCAATAATTCTGCAATTTCATCAAATGAATCATATCCAGATCTAGTATTAAAATGCCCCGCGTTTGTTCTTATGAATTTCGTTGAACCAATCGCTTTTGAGAAACTTTCTAATACACCAAAGGGCAAATAAGGATCATCGTTTGAAAAATAAGAATATTTTTTATCAAAATGCCTCGAAGCTAATAGCAACTCTTGGGTTTCCTGGTAAAACTCACTATTTATTTTATCAAATTCCTCATCACCTGAATAAAAATTATTAAAACCTGAAACAGTGACCAGTCCCCTAAAATTCAATTGTTTTCTGACTGCATACTTCAATACAAAAGGAGACGCTGAGCTATGGCATATAAAAACAGATTTATCGGTCAATATCCGCGCTTGCCGATAACTATCTAGAATAGCGCACCAACTTAGAAAAGTTTGGCCTTGCGGACTCGGAAAATGTGGGACTATAGCAGTCCAATCATTAGCACATAGTCGCTTATGTAGTGACGGAAACCAATTTTCAAATGGAGAACCAAACGAACCATGTATTACGAATGCATTGTTTTTCATATTTATTATTGTTATTTATGACGACTAAGAAACTCGAGCACCTGTTTGCTTTGTATTATGTAAAAGGGGAAATCCTCACTCCAAAAATAACAACTAGCATATTCTATTATATAATTGTCAAATACTGACTTCAATTTAAACTCCCATAAATCTTTTGGCATCATATAAAATTCCGTGTTAAGAGCCTCCTCCCACCCCAGCTCCTTATATCTGTTTAATGTTTTTTCTGTTATAAAACCATCGAAGAAAGACTTTAGCACAACATCAAACATTTCTGTAAATTTCAGAACAAAACTATTTCGATTCATACTATATACAGATAAGTTATATGCATTGAATGGAAATGGATCATAATATGAATATTTGTCTTCATAGGTTTTAAAAAAACTTGACGGGTGAAGTATTTCTCTATCGCGGTTGTAGAAAAAACTTTTAGTTATAAATATGCCATTGCGTGTAAGCGCACGTCGAATATTTTCAAGAAAATTATCAATTTCGCGTGCGTGCATATTGCCTATGACTAAATCTCCTACAATCATATCAAATTCATTAAAAAATTTCATGTTTTGCCAATTGCTTATAACAATAGTTTCTTTTGCTCGTAAATACTTCAACTCTTTTGATATAGCTGAGTGATACTCAATACTATTATCAATGATAGTTACATCGCAATTTTCTTCGACTCCAAGTGTGCGATACTCCGTAGTCGACCCTAATACTAATAACCTCGGCTTTCTTTTTATTGTTCTCCTTATTTCAGTGATATAGCGTGCGCACACCGCTAACTCATAATTAGACGGTCTATTAGGTGGAAAATAATTATTCCAAGCATTTGCTGTGTTTTTTGTCCACATGCTTCATATATCCTCAGTAGCGAATAAACTATATGCCATTATCTGGGGGATTGTGCAAAATTGGTTTTTCGATATATCCTCGCGCTCTTCGAGCCAGTGCATAACGGACTGACAATATTCATAATATTTTCTTTCATCCTCTGTTGACAAAAAATTTTCTATGTAAGTATTATTCATACGGAGAAAAACTGAAATCATAATTACATTGTCAAGAATACACGTATCCTGGGATAAATCATTTGTAGTCGAGATATTCCATTTTTTATTTTTCAAGATATTATTAACTATAGATTCTATTATGATTTTGTATTTCTTTTCAGTGCCATCGACACACAAAAACGCCTCTAAGCACAGCGCCGTGGATTCCCACTGGGACATCCAATCGCCTACACCACTTCGCCAATATCCTTCCTTAGTAACCCGATTTAATAAAGACTCCAAGCCCGAGGACATCACATTTTTAATATTAATTGCATCTGGGCGTTTTGTTGTGTCAATAGCAGACATACTTATCAACACGCGAGCTGTTACCCAAGGCATCCGATAGGGATACCAACCACCATGATGATCCAAAGATGAAGGCGTTTTTCTGTAAATTAAATAATTTATGGCAGAGTCGCTAACAGCAGTCATAAAAATCGATGGATTCAATGATGATATTCCAAGTGCCACAGCGTATAGATAGTTTTCCTCCAGACGTTTCGCATTGATATTTGACGCTATAGTTTTTTGAGAAACTCTGTAATACGGATCAAGTTCATCCTCTCTAAGCATATACTTATATATTTTCTCTGTTTCCTCGGGGTTATGGCCACACGCTCCTGAATTATTTTCAACGAATCGTCAGCTCGTGGTGTAAAAAACTTAAAGAACGCATTGAGTAAATCTTCATGTTCTTCACTTTCTGTAAGGATCAAGGATTTAGCGATATAAGATAAAAACAATTGAGATGAAGGGGCTTTTATCCAATCAGCATCATTCAATCCATGTTTAGCCATCAATTTTTCCACACTATGCCGTATAGTTTGTTTAATATATAGCATCTGCGTTTTTCTCATTGAATCAATATTAGTCTCTGGATCATTTTGCGTAGAAATTGGATCCAGAACACGAACATTTGATTTAGCAGTCACATTCTTACCCAAACGGGGACGTTTCTCGTCAATATCAATCTCGAGGGTAAGGAAATCTGTATTTTCAGGGAATTCGAGTATTTTAGTCGAATGAGTAGTCTTGGCCAATCCTTTTCTGTGAAAGTGTCCCTTGAAAAGATTATCCATAACGCAAAATAATGACGATTTTCCATCAGCCATGCCATCCATGACACTGTTAACATAAATAATATAAATTCCGTTTTTTGAGTTGTCGCAATCTACATGCATTCGATCGTGATATTTTGATGAATTCTTTTGAAAGGCCGGAACTATTAAAAAATCTAAATCTTTTTCATATAATGTTTCTTTTATTTGCTTAGTTGTGTCTAAATAGTCAGCGCAAATAAGTATCGAGAAATTCCCTATATGTGAGTTTTTAAATATAAATATGTTTTTTCCAGATTGCAATCCTTCACGATCTCCAAGAAAAGGCGAATTTTCTATTGGCGCGGGAACTATTTTTTCAGTGTAATACACATTGTTATCAAAAATTAGTGGCGCCCTAGAGATATAACCATGTTCCGTATTAGCATAATGGCTTCCCGCTAAAACCATGCAATCGTTTTGAAAAGCCCAAGCTCTTATAATATTTATTAGAGTGTCGGGCACACTTAATTCAGGAAATACAACTAATGAGGCTTTTTTGATGCGAGCCTGCTCTAGGACATTATCGATGAATATTTGAATTTTGTTTATATTTTTGGGGAAATAAAGGCCATCTATGATATCCCAATCCTCTTGCACCCAAGAAGGTTGAGCAAGCAGAACCCTAGCGCATTCTTTTCGTTCTTTTTGAAAATCTATCGTTTTTATAGAGAAACTCATGTTGTGTGAATATCGAAATACCCTGTAGGCTCTGCTTTGATTATTTGAATTAATTCACCTCCAGCATCCGCTCGCGTTCCGCAGCGGAGGCGTCTTCGAGCATGACGACCAAAAATCCGTCGCCTTGCTTTATGAGCTGGGCTTGGGCTGGGTTGATTTCGCGGTCAATTTGGGAGGGGGATAGGTTCCACATCGCGCCGGTCACGGGATCGACGACAAGCATTCCGATAACGCCGCCGAAGATTATGTTGCCAAAATACCAGCCGGAGATTTTTGGACTCACCACAACCTCGGCGGTCGTGTAGCCGGGGAGCTCGATTTTCAGGTTGTAACTCTGCCCCTTGAAATATCCCCGCTTGGGCGACAGGAAAACCGACATCGGAGTCGTCCCCTTCATGACGACAACGCCCGTGTCCGCTTTGGCGATGGTCACATTTGCGCCTTCCGGCTGCGATCGTATGCTGATGTCGCGGGATCCACTGTTTAAGATCGACGCGCAGCCGCTTGCCACGAGTGCGAGGACAATGAGTGCGCTTGTTCCGAGAATCCGGACGGTGGGGTTTTTCATGAGTGCTGAGGAGGAGAAGATAGGGATGGTAGGGTTGGTTTTGACCGGGGCAAAACAGCTTCGTGGAGAGAACAATTAACGAACGTTATGCTTTACAGTTATTTTGCATTTTCATGTCAACGCTGCAGATGCGTTTAAACTGAAAAAGTATGATAACCACGGAGAACACAGAGAGGCACGGAGGAGGTGCAATTCAATCCAAAAGCAGTGATTCATGAATAAACGCAACCACAGCTGAGCACAGATATAAGCAGATACAAACAGGTTAAGTAAAAAGTCATAGCAATTTACCTTACCCTAAAAAGTGCGCTGGGATTTCGACGTATATCTCTGATTATCCATGTCTATCTATGTTCATCTGCGGTTCAAAAGCGTTTTTTCAGGTTCAAAGTGATGTCAGTATGGGGTTTCGTTTTTCAAACCGGATGAGGTTCCGCCTCGGCGGGCTGCGATTTCGATTGAAACAACAATCCGACAAGCAGCCCCTCACTGTCGCGCACGTGGTTTCGTGATATCACTTCGAATTACACCCGCACAGAAGAACAAAGATCCCATCGGCGACACTCCACAAATTTCTCCGTGCTCCTCAGTGCCCTCCGTGGTTAAAAATCAGAACGTTTTAATTCAGGTCGGGCGCGCCAGCACGGGCTGACGCCTCCAAGTATATGCCGATGTTGGAGCCGACGGAGCGTTCGTGGGATTTGGCGGTGGGGCGGTTGGCGAGGATTGCTGTTTGGCGCTTCGCATCCCAGTAGCAGAGGGTGGTTGAGCCGCCGCCGTCCATGTTGATTGCATCGGAGCTGCCGGCGTCCTTGAGGAAACGGGCGGTTTCGTGTGTGTTCGCGCCGAGGCTCCAGCCTTTCTGGCGTCCGTCGATGGTTATAATGTAGAAATAATTGCGATCCCGAGAAAGGCCGTAGGCAATGCGGGGGTGCAGCGAGGTTCCGACGGGGCCTTCCTGCCCTTGGAGTTCTCCTTTGCGAAGGATGATGGCGAAACCGGCCACGGTCATGCGGATTTTTTTGTAGTCCGCCTCGGGAACGGATGTGACGATGTCCGCGCGGCCGTCCTCATAGATGACGAATTGCGCGCGGTGGGGCTTGGTGTCGCAAATGATTTCGCCGTCGGTGATGCAGAGCCCGTGGGGATGCCCGTATTTGTGGGTGTATGGTTTGACCCAGGGTTTCCACGGAGCGGCGTTGGCGGCGACGACCATGTCGAGCTCGAGTCCGCCCTCGCTTTTTGGCGCGCGGGCGTTGAGGAGGAAATCGCGGGTGCGGACGCGCTTGGTGCGAATCACCATTTTCTCGTAGTCGGGCATGGGCTTTCCCCAGTCGGCGTCGCGGGGCGTGCCGGTGAACTTGAGCCCCGGCGTCCGCAGATCGATGCGCATCAGATTGATTTTCAAAAGCCGGGGCTGGTCGGTATCCAGCTTGAGCAATTTGATTCCAGGTCGGATGTCCTCCGCCTTGGTCCAGTCGATTGCCGGCGCGCCGGACAAGGCATGGTAGAAGAGAAGGGAAAGGCAAAACAGGGCGGCGGTCGCAACGTGTCGGGTTTTCATCGGGGAAGTTTCTGAATGCAAACAAGTGCGCGCAAAATTTCCAAATCCCAAAATTGCAAAAAGACGCGCTCCCGGGGTTGTTTGCGCGGTTTTCCATTTGCTCGACTTCGCTCATAAAGATGCGCACATTTTTGCCCACGATTTTGTTTTTCTCATGACCAGCGACCACGAATGTCCCGACCGACCGACCGGCAAACACATCCAGCTCATGGCCACCTGCCTGTGCGACGCGCTTTTCGACGATGTGGGCGCGGCCACTGTCGAGATACTCGAGCACCTCGGCTGCGCGATTGATTTTCCCGAGGCGCAAACCTGCTGCGGCCAGCCGGCGTTCAACAGCGGTGACTGGAACGCCTCGCGCAAAGTGCTCCGCCATGTGCTCGACACGTTCACCGGCGACGCCCCGTTGATCATTCCCTCGGCCTCGTGCGCCGCGATGATTCGCCACGGCGCGTTGATCGCCTTCGAAAAGGAGCCGCAAACGCTTCCCGCCGCTCGGAAACTCGCCGGGCGCACATGGGAGCTTGTCGATTACATTGTGAACGGGCTCGGCGTCACCAAGTGGCCGGGACGCGTGGACGCGCCCGCCTCCGTTGTTTTTCACCGCTCATGTCACTCGCGCGGCACGGCGACTGGCGCGGCCGCGCTCATGCTTCTGCGATCCATTGAGGGTTTGCGCGTGCTCGAGTTCGACGAGTCCGAGCAATGCTGTGGTTTTGGCGGCACGTTCTCCGTGACGTTTCCGCACATTTCAAAATCGATGGGCGAACTCAAGCTCGACCACCTGCTCGCGGGCAATCCCGACATGATTGTCTCCATCGACCAAAGCTGCCTGATGAGTCTCGGCGGTCTTGCCGCAAAAGGCGGGCGTCCGGTGAAAACGATGCACATTGCGCAACTGCTACGCGATTCGTTGCGCGGTGTTGTTGCGAACAGTTCGACTTAAATCGTCGTGACCCGACTCAAATCGAATTGAGTCGATTTATGTCGCGCCAGGATGCGCCGGCTGAACCTATAATTTTTTCACGGCGTAAGCCATCGCGTCGGCGATGCGCTCGAGCTGTTCGTCGGTGTGCTGGGCCGAAATCGCGGTGCGGATCAAGTCCTTGCCGGGAGGCACCGCCGGAGCGATCGACATGACTGTGAAGACGCCTTTTTCGAGAAGCGCCTGCCAGAAACGGTAAACGCGCTCCTTCGAGCCGAGCACGACGGGGATGGCGGGCGCTTCGCTGCCCCAAGTGTCGAGTTTGAGCGAGTGGAGCATGTCGCGATAACGCCTGGTGTTTTGCCAGAGACGCTCGTGATGCTGCGGTTCGGTTTGCAGGACTTCGAGCGCGGCCTGCGCGGCGGCGGTTTGGCCGGGACTGAGCGCGGCGCTGAAAATAGTCTGCTTGGAATGGGTGCGGAGATACTCGATCACCGCGCGGCTGCCGACGATAAAACCGCCCGTGCTCGAGAGCGATTTCGAAAGGCTGCCGCAGAGAACATCGACGCGGTCGTTGAGGCCAAAATGATCGACCGTGCCGCGCCCCTGCCGTCCGAGCACGCCGAAGCCGTGCGCATCATCGATCACGTTGAACGTGTTGTAACGGTCGGCGACGTCGAGAAGCGCGGGGAGCGCCGCGATGTGGCCCTCCATCGAATAAACGCCCTCGGCGACAAACATTTTCGGCGTCGCGGGCGGAAGCGATTCCGCGAGGTCGGCGAGATCGGCGGTGTTGTTGTGCGAAAAGCGCTCCACTTGCGCGTGCGAGAGACGAGTTCCGTCCCAGAGGCTCGAGTGGTTGTTTTTGTCGGCGAGAATGATGTCCCCTTTCTGCGCAAAACAGGCGACTGCGCTCACGCAGGAAAGATAACCGGCGGCGTGCACATGGCAGGCCTCGCGACCGAGAAACGCCGCGAGTTTTTCCTCGAGCTCCAGATGGTATGCGCGCGAGCCGTTGGAAATGCGCGCGCCGGTGGAACTGGTTCCCCATTTGCGCGTCGCGGCGCAGGCGGCCTCGATGACCTTGGGGTGGAAGGAGAGCCCGAGGTAGTCGTTGCTCGCGAGCATGATCGCGGGACGCCCGTCGATGGTGATTTCGGTGCCACGCTGCGACTGCATGGCGTGATAATAGGGATTGTATTTCAGGCGCATTTTTGTGACCTGGTCGTCATGGCAGCGCGCGAGAATGGGCTTCTTTGATTTCTGGAAAAATGGAAACGGCATTGATTGGTTTCGTTGTGGAAAAGGCGCAGGCTCGCGAATCCGCGGCGATTAATCAAAGGCTAATTTGCGAAAGCTCCGCACGCAGCGACCGGCCATAAAAAACCCGCCCTTCATAAAGGGCGGGTTCGCTTGAGATTGATTTTGCGCTAGCGGCTCTCCGGTCCGGATTAGAAGCCAATCGACAGGCCGAGGGTGACCCAGAAACGGTTGTCCGGCGTGTTGAGAGGCGTGTTTTCGTTGTTCGCGTAGTGCAGGCCGAGGGTGACGGTCGCATTGTCGCGGATGCGATAGGGAATGCTCACGTCGAAGCCGTAGTAGTTGTAGGAATTCTTCTGGCTGGCACCAATCGTGTCGGGAGCCCAGTCGTTGGCGCCGACGGTGCCGAGATAGAACGCAACGTCAACCGACGTGCCCAGCTTCTCGATCGGGAAGCTGTAGCCGACGGAGCCGACCACCGTGCTGGCCTCCTTGCGGAAGTCGTAATAATAGTAGGCGCTCGCCGACAGGCGGTTCTTTGACCATGTTGCGCCAACACCGAGCTCATACGTCTTCGAGGTTTCATCTCCGGTGGCGTCGGGATACCAGTAGTAGGTTGCGATGCCCTCGAGGGAAATCGTCTCGGTCAGGTTGTGTTTATAACCGGCGTAAATATCGACCTCGTTTTGGGGCCTTTCACCGCGCCAGTCGGAGACGGGCTGCATCGTCCACAAGCCGGCGTAAAAATCATCAACCGCGACTTCGACCGATGGTGTGAACGCGTCGCTCGCGGCCTTCAAACCGCGAAACACATACTGGGATGTATAGCTAAAATCCGTCGTAACTTTATACGAGGTCGCTGACTGTTGCGCGGAAGCCGTAAGCCCGGCAATACCCGCGAGCATGGTGATAAGGATGGCAATTTTTTTCATTGTCTTGATTGTCTGTAGTTAAGTGGAGCAGTCCGCCTGTGCGGGTTTTCGTTGATAGAAAGATATGCACACATGGCAACACAAGTCTTTATTTAATCGACCCGTTTGACTCTGCGTGCGAAATATCCGACACAGCATCGCCGCAATCGTTCCGCCCCGCGCGACGGTTTTTTCCCGGCGCCATTTACAAGCCAGTTTTCATCAATCCACCCGCAAGCAGAAACGCCCGCAATCCGATGATGCGCATTCCGCAAAAACTTCTCGCCGTCATGCAAGCGCTCCGCGCCGTCGGACGCCCGCGCCTCGTCGGCGGCTGCGTGCGCGACTGGCTGCTCGGGATCGAGCCAAAGGATTTCGATATCGAAGTGCCCGGCGCGACCTTCGAGCAAATGCACGCCATCCTCGCGCCCTTCGGCTCGACCGACATCGTCGGCCGCAGCTTCGGCGTGATCAAACTCCGCATCGACGGCGTCGAATACGATTTCTCCCTGCCCCGCCGCGAATCAAAAACCGGCGCAGGGCATCGCGGTTTCGCCGTCGCCCCCGAACCCAACCTCAGCGACGACGACGCCGCCGCGCGCCGCGACTTCACCGTCAACGCCATCGCCTACGATCCCTTCGCCGCCGCCGAAAAAAACGATCCCCGCGCCGGCCTCATCGACCCGCATCACGGCGAGCGCGACCTGCGCGCCCGCGTGCTCCGCCACACAAGCGCCGCGTTCACCGAGGACCCGCTGCGCGTCCTGCGCGCCTTCCAGCTCGCCGCGCGCTTCGACTTCACGCTCGCCCCCGAAACCGTCGCGCTCTGCCGCGCCATCGCGCATGCCTTCGCCGAGCTTCCCGTCGAGCGCATCTGGGGCGAATGGCAGAAGTGGGCCGAAAAATCCGAGAAACCGTCGCGCGGCCTCGAAGTGCTCGAGCAAACCGGCTGGCTCGCGCACTTCCCCGAACTCGCCGCGCTGCGCGGCACCCCGCAGGACCCGAGCTGGCATCCCGAAGGCGACGTTTTCACGCACACCGCGCATTGCTGCGACGCCCTCGCGCGCCTCGACGACTGGCGCGCCGCCGCCCCGCCCCGCCGCCGGGCGCTTCTCCTCGCCGTGCTCGCGCACGATTTTGGCAAGCCCTCCACCACGCAATACGCCGAGCGCCGCGGCAAACTCCGCTGGATCAGCCCCGGCCACGAAGCCGCGGGCGGCCCGCCGGCGGAAACATTTCTCCAGCGCATCGGCGCGCCCCGCGAGACGATTGATCGCATCGTCCCCCTCGTGCTCAACCACCTCGCGCACCACAACGGCCAAAGCGGCAACGGCGCCATTTTCTCCGACACCGCCGTGCGCCGCCTCGCGCGCCGCCTGCTCCCGGCGACAATCGACGACCTTTGCCTCGTGATGCGCGCCGACCACGACGGACGCCCGCCAAAACACTCGCCCGAAACGCTCAACCTTATCGAACTCCTGCGCGAAACCGCGCACCGCCTCGAAATCGCCGACTCCGCCCCGCGCCCCATCTTGCAAGGCCGCCACCTGATCGCCGCCGGCATGGCCCCCGGCAAACAATTCAAATCCATCCTCACCGCCGCCTTCGAGGCGCAACTCGAAGGCGCGTTCACCGACGAAGCCGGCGCGCTCGAATGGCTGAATGCACATTTGAATCCCCAATAGTCGCACTGTTCATTCCGCCTCCCGCCAAGCTCTTCCCCCCTCCGTAAACCGAACATTACATTTATGTCATAAAGCGACATTTCATTTGCATGCCCGCAGTGTGCGCACATACTCTGCACCTGTCAGATCAACCACGTCACACCATGAACATCGGCGCACAAACCATCGGAAAAACACTGGTAGCCTCGCCCGACCGCCAGATGGAAGCCGACTCCGACTGGCAGCTCGTCCAGCGCGTCCAATCAGGCGAAGTCACCGCCTTCGACCGCCTCGTCCTCAAATACCGCGAACGCGTGCTCGGCGTCATCTACAACATGACCTCAAACCGCGAGGACGCCGCGGATCTCGCCCAGGACACTTTTATCAAGGCCTTCCAATCCATCAACCGCTTCCAAGGCCAGTCGTCCTTCTTCACCTGGCTTTATCGCATCGCGGTCAACTCCACCCTCACCCACCTGCGCAAAAACCGCCTCCGCTCCTTCTTCAGCTTCGAGAAAATCCACGACGAGGGGCAAAACGCGGAACTCATTTCCAAACTGACGGATAAACACGGGGCCGATCGCGAGCTCTACGTGAAGGAACTCCAGACAAAATTGAACGAAGCGTTGCAAAAATTGTCTATCAAGCATCGCACCGTGGTAACTTTATTTGAAATCGACAACCTGAGTCACGAGGAGATCGCCGAGATTATGGAATGCTCGGTGGGCACCGTGCGTTCGCGTTTGCACTACGCGAAACAACTCCTCCAAGCCGAGCTTCAGGCCTACACTCGCGCATAATGTTTCGACGCAAACGCAACACCACCCCGCCCGCCCAACCGCGCACGGAAAGCACGGTTACCGTCGAGGACTTGCTGCAATTCAAAAAACGCGCCGAACAACCATCGCCCGAATTTTGGGCGGACTTTAGCCATCAGCTGAAACAACGCCAGATCGCAGCCGCCATCCAGGAAAAGCAATCTTGGTGGCATGCGCTTCCGCGCATCGCCATCGCGATTCCCGCCGGGGCCACCGCCGCCATCGCAATCGGCTTCATCGTCTGGCGCAACGCCCCCCCGGCCGCCGCGCCCGCCGTCACCGCCGAGCAAACCCTTCCCGAGGCAAAAGTCGCCGCGCCCGCCATCGCGACACTCGCCCCCGTCAAAAAAGCGCCCGCGATCCGGCAGGCGAAAGTGACGCACCAACCCGTCGTCGTAACCGCGCAACCGCAAAAACCCGCCCGGCAAACCGCCGCCGAGGCCGCCGTCGAAAAACCCGTCGCGCCCGAACACCTCGAAACCGCGCGCACCGTTTTCACCGCAAACGCAGCCCCCCTTCCCAACGACGACTCGCCGGCCCGGTTCACGCTCTTCGGCGCAAAGTCGCAAACAACCAAGACTGCCTCTTCCGCCGCGTTCTTCTCAACACCCGTCGCGATCACCGGCGAGCTGCTCCACGCAACCGTCGAATACGCAACCGCAAACGCCGAGCCCGCAGCATCCGTTTCGCAGGAAACCGCCGACCCGCGCCGCGCGCGTCTCCTCACCTATGCCGACAACACCATTCCCGTCGCAAACGCCGCGACGGACAATCCGCGTGTTGCGCGCCTCCGCGAACGCGTCACAAGCCGCTTCGACGACAAAGCCCTTTCCGATTCGATCAGCCGCATCGCCACCACTGGCGACTCCCTGACGATCAAGTTTTAACAATCGGAAAACAAACAACTTGTGTAAAACAGAAGCGACGCCCGCGTCGCTTTTTTGTTTTTCGGCGAACCCCCGCCCGCAATAACCCCATGTTTTTGCAGTTGCGCAACCCGATCAGCATCATGACACTTTTCAGCTTCGACTGTTGAGCGCACCCATTAACCGCGCTCCGGTCGCCTCACACAAAACCCGGCGCACCCGCTAATGGAGAGCGCCTTAACAACACAACAAACACACACCACATGTCAGAACCAGCAACGTCCGGCGACAACGCCACGGTGGCAACCGCCGCGACAGTTAGCGCAACACCCGCACCCGCCCAGCCCGCAACCGAGCAGGCTGCCGCCACAGCACAAGCCCCCGCCTTCGGCAGCAGCCGGGGCTCCGGCCTGGCCCGCGGCAAACGCGCAACCCACACCGCCACCGCAACCGGCGAAACCGCCGGTGAATACAAACCCACCGCGATCCAAATCGTAACCACCGCCCGCGAATACAAAAACCCGTTCGCCCCCGAGGAGGAACAACCCGCCGCCCCCGAAGCGGCGCAAGAACCCGCACAGGAAACGACGGACGCCAACCCGGCACCCGTCGAGCCGACCGCCGCGCAAGCTCCCGAGCAACCCGCGGAAACCACCACGCCAACCGCCGAGGCTCCCGCCGAAACGCAAGCCGTGGCGGCTCCGGAAACAACGCCCGAAACCGCCACCGCGGAAACCGGCGAACCCGAGGCCAAGGCCGAGCTCAACATCCTCCCTCCCGAGCAAAAACAAAGGCGCGCCCAAAGCTGGCAGAGCGATTCCTTCGCCCCCGAGCAAAAGGAACGCCCGACCTTCCAGCCCCGCACGGACCGCGGTGATCGCGAACGCGGACGCCGCCGTGAACGGCGCGACTCCGTCAGCGAACGCCCCGCGACACAACCTGCGCCGGCGCCCGCTCCTGAAAAGAAAAAATCCACCGGCTTCTTCGGATGGATCAAGGGACTCTTCGGAGGCTCCTCCGACGAGCCCACCGGCCAGCCCGCCCAGACTGAAGGCGAACGCAACGGACGCCGCAACCGCGAAGGCGGACGCCGTCATCGCGGCGGACGCAACCGCAACCCTCGCGGCGAATATCGCGGCAACGAAAACCGCGACAGCAACGGCGAGCGCCGTTTCGACCGCGGTGATCGTGGAGACCGCGGTGACCGCAACCGCCGCCGCGGCGGACGCAACCGCAACCGGGGAGGCAACCGCGACAACAACGCCGGCCCCTCGTCATAATTCCACAACGGCAAACAAAACCTTGCAAAGGCGTCCATTTCGGACGCCTTTTTTATTTTGGATTTTCGATTTTGGATTTTCGATTGCGCGCTTCCGCGCGAAAATGAATTTGGAGCCGCAGCTCCCAATCCAAAACCCAAAATCGAAAATCCAAAATTTAACCATGGATCTCATCGTCAACGGCGGCAAACCGCTCTCCGGCACCATCATCCCCTCGGGCAACAAAAACTCCGCGCTCCCCCTCGTCTGCGCCACGCTGCTGACCGACGAACCCGTCACGCTCCACAACGTCCCCGACATCACCGACATTGCCAAAATCGTCGCCTTCATGACGCGCCAGGGCTCGCGCATCGACTGGGACAAGGCCGCCGGCACCATGCGCCTCGACCACGGCGCGTTCAAAAACGAACTCGTCAACCACGAGCTTCCGCAGGACATGCGCTCCACCGTGCTCCTCTACCCCGCCCTCCTGCGCCGCGTCAAAAAAATCGTCATCCCCGCCAACGCCACCGGCTGCTCGCTCGGCGTCCGCGAAATCGACCCCCACCTCGAAATCCTCGCCAAGCTCGGCGCCGTGATCGACGAAAGCGAACCGCTCGTCATCGCCCTGCCCGACGGCTTCCGCGCCGCGCGCCACTGGGGCGATTACATGTCCGTCACCGTCACGGAAAACTTTCTCATGGCCGCCGCGCTCGCCGACGGCGAGTCCACGCTCATCAACGCCGCCAGCGAACCCCACGTGCAGGACCTCTGCGCCGCGCTCACCCTCATGGGCGCGCAAATCGAAGGCGCGGGCACGAGCATGCTCCGCGTGCGCGGCGTCAAAAAACTCAACGGCTGCACCGCGCGCATATCGAGCGACTACCACGAAATCGTCACCTTCCTCGCGCTCGGCGCGATCACCGGCGGCGAAATCCGCGTCGAGAAATCCCTGCCGCAACACTTCGACCTCATCACCCGCGCCTTTGCCAAGCTCGGCGTCACCATCGAGCACGAAGGCACGACCGCCATCGTCCGCCGCAACCAGTCGCTCGTCATTGAGGAGCCCTACACCACCAACCTCCTCGCCAAAATCGAAGCCGCGCCCTGGCCGTATTTCTCCGTCGATCTCCTCCCGCTCATGGTCGCCCTCGCCACGCGCGCCCGCGGCACGGTTCACTTCTGGAACAAGGTCTATGAAAACGGATTCTCGTGGATCCCCGAGCTCGCGAAATTCGGCGCGCACATCCTTGTGAGCGACCCGCACCGCATCACGCTCTTCGGCAGCAAACCCCTGCGCCCGGCGATTGTTGACGCCCCCTACATCATCCGCGCCACGATCGCGCTCTACATGGTCGCCGCGAGCATCCCGGGGCGCAGCATGGTGAAAAACGCCGACACCATCCGCCGCGCCCACCCGCGCTTCGTCGAAAATCTCCAAACCCTCGGCGCCGAGGTGGAGTGGAAATAAAAAAAGGCGCGCTCATCAGAGCGCGCCTTGTGCGTTTGAGGAAATGTTTCCGTTTGCTTACCAGACCCGGTGGAAGCCGAGGTTGACGGCCCAGGGGCGCTCGATCGAGGAGGACTTGCTGTATTCATAATCCAAATACAACTGGCTCCTCGAATTGATCAGGTAGCCGACACCCACGCCGGTCTCGAAACGCGCGCCGTCGAAATCCGCGGTGTAGGTTCTGTCGTTGGCATCGGTGCGAACCTTGCCGCCGTCGGTGTCCAGCCCGGCACCGGCAAACTTCACGTAGGGAATCCATTTGCCATAGTTGGCGCCGGCGCGCACTTGGGCGCGATACTGCCAGGCGGTCGAGCTGCCAATGTCAACGCGCAGGCCGTCGTTTGTCGTGTAGTTGGCGGAATCGATCCAGACCGTGGCAACCTGCACGGAGGGCTCGACCCAGTAGCGTTTGTCGGTGCTCAGGGTGATGCGACGACCGGCTTCGAGCGATATGCCGAAGGCGCTGTTGTTGTAATCGGCCGTGGTGCGAACGGCGCCGGCGCCGCGGGCGTCGAGGTCGTTTTTGTAGCGGTCGTATTTGAGCGTGGCATCGATGAACCAGCCGTCGCCAAGAAGCGCGGTGCCGTAGACGCCGAACGCGAAGGTGTCGGTATCGCTCTTGCCGGAGTGATCGTAGGTGCGGTCGCTGCGTCCCGCCTGGACGAATCCGCCGAGGAGAATCGCGTTGCCGGACTCGGCGGCGGTGATGGCGGCGTCGGCGCCGGCGGTCACGCCCCAAGTGGTCTGGCGGAAGGTGTCACCCGGGGCTCCGGGGGCGCCGTTGAGACGGTAGGCGTTGGTGCGCACCCAAACGTCGCCGCGCGCGGCGGGCGTGGCGCGAAGATCGCCCAGGCGCAGGTTCACGCTGTCCAATCCGTAGAGCCAGTCGCTGCTCAACACGGCGGCGGTCGAGAGAACGACATCGCCCGCGGTGCTGTTGCCAGCAAGGCCGAGCTGCCAGCCGGAGTTGGTTTTTTCGAGCGTGTAGGCATCGAGACCATATTCGGCGGTGCCGGTGAAGATGACGCTTGGCGCGGTCGTTTCGATGACTTGCAACGAGTCGGTGATGGCGCTGTCGAGCGCGACGCTGACTTGGTAATTGCCCGTGCTGGCCGCGTCGGTGATCGCGAGCGTATCGTGCGCGGCGGCTCCCGCGGCGGGATCGGCGCGCATGGCAAACGAGCCGCTGCCGCTGAGTGTGCCGACGGTGAGCGTGGCGTAATCGGCATCGACGCTGTTGAAGTTGACGAGCGAGCCGTTCGCGAGCGAGAGCGCATTGAGGCTTTGATTGAAGCCGCCGAGATCGAGCGTGGTGTTGGCGGCGAGATCAACAAGGGCGCTCGATGCGAGAGCGTTGGCCGCGCCGAGGACGAGCGTGCCGTTGCCCACGCTGGTGTTGCCGGTGTGGGACTGCGCGACGGCGATGATTAGATCGCCCGCGCCGGTCTTGTTGAGCGAGCCGCCGCCGCTGACAACCTGGTCGAGCGTGTAGGCGTCGTCGTTGGCAAAGGTGAGCGCGCCTTCGTTCGCGACCGGAGCGGCGAGGCTGCCGGAGTTGAAGAGGAGCGTGCCGTCCGCGCCAATGGTTGTGGCGGCGGCAACAACGCCGTTGTTGGCGAGCGTGCCGCCGTTGATCGCGACCGCGGTTGCGAGCACGCCGTCGTTGGTGACGAGGCCCGCGGATTGCTCGAGCGAATCGAGCGTGCCCGAGTTTGTCAGGCCGCCGCTTGTGATCGCGCTCGCAATGAAACCGGCGTTCGTAACCACACCCCCGGTTTGGTCGAGCGCGGTGATTGTCGCGCCACTGTTGTTTTTCAATTCACCGCCGGAGATGACGGCATTGCTGATGAGTCCGTCGTTGCTCACAGTGCCGGAAGCTTCAGCAGCAAGGGCCGTGGCCCGCGCGAGAGCCGGGATTGCAACGGGACTGGCGGCATCAGTGACGGCGAGGTTGTCGATGGTGCCGGTGTTGACGAGTTCGCCGCCGGAAACGGTGGCCTCGGTGACGAGACCCGCGTTGCCGGTCGCGCCCGCGATTTGGTTGAGGGCGGCGAGTGTGGCGTCGGCGTTATTGGTGAGCGCTCCACTGTTGGTGACCTCTCCGCTGATGAGCCCGGAGTTGGTGGCGGTGGCGGCGTTCGAGACGTCGGCGGTGATGGTGCCGGTGTTGAGCAACACGGCGGCGTTGTCAACGAGCGCGCCCGCGATGATGCCTGTGTTCTCAAGCGTGCCGGCGCTGACGGTGGTGGTGCCGGTGTAAGTGTTTTCACCCGAGAGGACGAGTGTGCCCTCGCCGAGTTTGGTGAGCGAAGCGCCATCCCAGCCGGCGGACGCGACGGTGTTGTCGGCGAGCGCGCTGCTGACGGTGAAGGTCTGGTCCTCGGCGATGGTGAAGTTGCCGTGCGCGGTGCCGTCGGTGAGGTTCCAACTGAGAACGGTGTCAACAACGAGGTCGGTGTCGATGATGCCTGCGGTGGCCTTCATGTAATCGACCGTGGATTGCGAGGCGATGGTGACGTTGCTCGAACTGAAACCGGTGATGCCTCCGGTGGTGTGGATGACGGTGCGCCCGGCGTTGGCATCGGAGTAGCCGGTGATGTCGAGTTTGCCGGTTTCGTTGAAGTTGGCGGTGTCGGCGATGACGGATGTGCCCGTGCCGATGGTGATGCCGAGCGTGGAGTCCGCGCCAACATTGAGCGCGCCAGTGAGCGTGAGTGTGCCGGTGTCGGCGATGGTGAGTTTGCCCGTGGCGATATCGAGCGTGGCGGCGCTCACACCGGCCCCGATCGTGAGGTCTCCCGCGCCGGTTTTGGCAATTCTGCCGCTGCCCGTGATCTCGCTCGATTGCGTGTGGGCGTCGGCGTTCGCATAAGTGAGCACGCCGTTGTTGACGAGGGCGTTCGCGATTGCGCCGCTTTCAAAGATCAGCGTGCCCGCGGTGTCGATTGTGGCCGCGCCAAGAATGCTGCCGCCGGTGTTGGAGAGCGTGCCGCCGGTGATCGTGGCCGCGGTTGTGATCTCCCCGCTGTTGGTGAGAAGCCCGCCGGCCAATGTCGCCGAGTCGATGGTGCCGCTGTTTGCAAGCGAGGCGGCATCGGAAAGCGCGGCGTCCGAGATGAACGCGTTGTTCGTGGCAACGCCGCTCGTTTGAGAGAGTGTTGTGATCGTGCCGGTGTTGGTGGTTTCGCCGCCGGTAACAGTGGCCGTGGTGACAAGCCCCCCGTTCGAAACAAAGCCCGCGGATTGCAGCAGTGTGTCGAGCGTGCCGGCGGAGTTATTGGCAAATGAGCCGGCGGCGATTGTCACGATACCCGTGATCGCCGCGTCGTTGGCCGCCTCGCCGCCGTTGTTCACGAACGCACCGGAAATCGTCCCCGCGTTTGCAAAGGTGCCGGTGTTGGTGACGTCGCCGGTGATCAGCCCGTTGTTTTCGGCAAGCGCGGCGTTGGTGACCGAGTTGCCAACTTCGCCGTCGTTGCGGAAAAGCCCGGCGTCAACCTTGACCGTGCTGTCGAGCGTGCCCGTGTTGATGAGCGCGCCTGCCTCGACAAACGTGGTGCCGGTGTAGGTGTTGTGCGCGGTGAGGACGAGCGTGCCCGCGCCGGTTTTCTTGAGCGATTCGCCATCCCAAAGCGCCATGCGCGCGCCGGCCGTGAAGTTGTCGGCAAGCGTGGCGCTAAGGGTGAAGACGCCCGCGTCGATGAGGAACGTGCCGTGCGCGGAATTGACAGCGGTGTTGTTCCACACAAGGCCGTTTGCGTTGATGCGGATTTGGTTCGCGTCGCTGGTGTCCTCCTGCATCGCAATGAACACGTCCTCGGTCACCGCGGTGGAAAGCTCGGCGCCGCCGACGGTGAGCTTGTAGTCGCGCGCGATGGCGTTGCTCGCGCTGACAAGCGTGTAGACTCCGGTGGAGCCGTCATAACCATCAACGTCAATAATCGAACCCGCGGCGGCGTTGAGATTGCCCGTTGTGACCGAGGGATTTTCCGAGACGGCGACACCGAGCGTGGCGCCGGCGGCGATTTCAAGCACTGAGTCCGCGCCGTCGAGCCGGAGGGCCGAGTCCTCGCCGACAGCGAGCACGCCCGATTGCACGCTGAGGATGGTTTTGCCCGTGCCGTCCTGTGTGAATGTGTTCGCTCCGCCAAGGTTCCAGGCGCCTTCGCCCGCTTTTGTAATTATGAGTGTGTTGCCGCTGGCCGCGTTGCCACTGACCGGATCGCGCGTGTCGAGCGTGGCGCCGGCCCCGGTGTTGACGGCAAGTGTGCCGGCGGCGGCGAGGCGAATGCTGTTGGCGACACCGGCGGATGTGTTGCCCTCGAAGAGGCTGTTGTTTCCGGCGGTGACATTGAGCTCAACAAGACCGCTCTCGACATAGATCGCGCCGCCGCTGTCGGCGAAGTGCGCGCTGTTACCGATGAAGCTGGCATCGGTGAGCGAGAGCGTGCCCGCGGTGTAGATCGCGCCGCCGCCGCCCGTGGTGGCCTGGTTGTTCGAGAACGTGGCGCTGGTGAGGGCGACATAGGCGTTGTTGTTGCGAAGCGCGCCGGCGCTGGACGCGGTGTTGTTCGAGAAGACGACGTTGGTGCCGGTGATTACGTTCGGATAGGAGGCTTCGTTGAAGATCGCCCCGCCACCGCCCGCGGAGAGTTCGTCGCTGGCCGCGTTGCCGTCGAAAAGAACATCGACGAAGGTCATCGTGCCGCTGCCGTAATTATAGATCGCGCCACCCGCGGCGCCGGCGGTGTTGTTCGCGAAAGTCGCGCTGGTAATCGTGATGGCTCCGGCCTTGTTGGAGATTGCCGCGCCGTAGGCCGCGGTGTTGCCGTCGAAGAGCGCGTTTGAAACGTCGGCGCGCACATTGGCGTTTTCATTGTGAATCGCGCCGCCCGCACCGTTGGAACCGAGCACGGTATTGTTGCTGAATGTGACTTGGTCGAATGCGATCTCGCCGCCATAGTTGTAAACCGCGCCGCCCTTGCCCGTGGCTGTGTTGCTGCTGAAGAGCGCGTCGGTGACGGTGAGGCGGGCCTCGCCGAGGAGGTTGTAGATGGCGCCGCCTTCCGCGGAGGAAGTGTTTTCGGCGAAGGTGCCGCTTTCGAGCGTGGTGCTGTAGCCGTTGTGAATCGCGCCGCCCTGGGCGTTGGAGCGGTTGCCTGTGAACTCGAATTGCGAGAGGCTGAGTTCGCCGCCGTTGTTGCGAATCGCGCCGCCGATGCCCTCGGCGTAATTGTTTTCAAAGCGAACGCCGCTGCCGTTGACGCGGGTGTCCGAGCCCTCCGTGATCATCGCGCCGCCGCCGCCGTTGCCGTTGGTGGTGTTGCTCGCAAAGAGCACGTCGTCCAGCGTGAGCGTGCCGCCGGAATAAACATAGAGCGCGCCGCCCGCGAGCTGGTCGCCGGTGTTGTTGGAAAGCGTGGAGCTCGTGATCGTGGCGACACCGGCCCTGTTGGTCATGCCGCCCGCGCCTTGGTCGGCGTAGTTGTCGTGGATGTTGGCGTTGGCAAGGGTGAGCGTGCCGGTGTTGTGGATTGCGCCACCGTAGCGGTTGGCGGTGTTGCTGAAAATTTCAACCGCGGTGAGCGTGGCCTCGCCGCTGTTGGAAAGCGCCGCGCCGTAGGTGCCCGTGGAGACGTTGTGCGAAAGGGCGGCGTTGGAAATATTGACCCGGCCCTCATTCTGAATCGCGCCGCCGCCGAACGCAGTGTTGCTGGTGATCGCGAGCGTGGCGCCATCGGCTGCGGAGATGTCGAAGCGCGCACCGGCGCCGACGTTAATCGCGCCGCCGCTGTTCGCGCCCGCGTCGTTGCCGGCAATGGTGAGAGTCGAACCGGCCTCGGCGTGAAGTGCGCCGGATTTGCCGGTGGTGATGTCGATGCGGTTGCCGCCGGCGCCGCCCTCGTTGTCGAAGAGGACGTTTGAGTTTGCGGCGGCGATGAGCGTGCCGGAAGTGGTTTCAGGCGTGCCGGCAAAGTTTACATTGGAGAGTTTCGTGCCGAGGCTTTCGGCGGAGGTGATGCGGAGGCCGCCCCGGGCGAGGTCGATGCCACCGCTGAGATTATTGGCGGCGTTTCCAAGCTGGAGCACACCGTCGCCCGCGAGCGTGAGTTTTCCGCCGCCCGTGATGACACCGGTAAGTGTCGACTCGAGACCGTTGGTGTCGAAGACCGCGGTGCCGGCAGTGAGGTTGATGTTTGCCTCGCTGCTCATGCCTTCGCCCGCGGCTTGCATCGTGCCGCTGCCGAAATTAAATTCATAGAGCACTCCGTTGAGAGCCTTGAGGCCGTTGCCCGCGATTTGAAGGACGCCGCCGTCGAGGTTGTATTTGCTCGTGGTGGTTGTCGACTTGCCCTGGAAATAAATGCGCGAGCCGTCATCGACCGTGACAACGCCGCCGGTCTGGTTGACGATGCCTTGCGAGGCGTCGTCCTTGTTGTAATTGCCAACGATGAACTCGGCTCCGTTTTGCAACGCGAGCGTGCCGCCGCTGATATTCACAGTGCCGTGGCTGGCGGCATTCGAGCCTGCGGAGCGACCGATATTGTGGAGATCCTGGTTGAGGACGAGCTCGCCGCCGCTGAGATTGTATACGCCGGTGCCGCCCTGGTTGCCGATATTGAACGCGCCCGTGCTGCTGACGATGACACTGCCGCCGGTCTGGTTGAACGTGCCGCTGCCCCCGAAATCACCAACACGGAACGAACCCGCCTGGAATGAGACGCCGTCGGCCTTGACGCTTTGGACGACGTTGATCGTGCCGCTGCTAAGTTCGTAAGTGGCGGTTTTGCCCGCGCCGGTGCCGATCGCCAACTCCGAGGCCTGGGTGAGTCCGGCCGTTTGACTCACACCGCCGCCGGCGATCATGAGGGTGTTGAACTCGCGGCTTTCTCCGGAGAGCGTCAAGCGGCCTTCGCCTGTTTTAAGAAAACCATTGCCGCCCGAACCGTAGTTGCCGGTGGCGTCGGTCGTGATGTTGTTTGTGATGGAGGCGTTGTAACTTGCCGTGTCAAAAACGAACGGCCCCGCGGTGCTTTCGTGCAACACAATCGCCGGGGCAATTGTCAGGTCGGAGCCATCGACAACAAGCGAGCCCTGGCTGATGTTATACACGCCGTCTCCCGTGATACCCTCAGCGCCCCCGACAAAAAGCGTGCCGCCGGTATGAATGATGGCGTCGCCCTCGTTCAGATGCAGCCCGGATGGATAGGCGGTCGTGCCGCTGCTGATTTCATAATCAACAGCGCGCGCGAGCGGCGTGAGTGCGGCGATCAAGCCGAGCAGGAATAGATAAAACAAATTCCCGCTGTTTATGTGCGGAGTGGTCTTACTGGTGTGCGAGTTCATGGATACGATAGATGCTTGAGTGTTTGGTTTGCTAATAGTTGCCGCCCGGAGTGCTCTCTTGGAGAGCGAGCTTTCCCCCTGGCAGTCCGGAAATAACCGGCCTTACCGCCACACTCCGCGGGCGGAGCGACAAAATCCTTTGGCCGACGGTTCAGCGGCAATTTCGGTGCGAAGAGATTTTACAGGCGAAGGCTTCATGGGATTCTGCAAATGGTGTTCTTGGACGAACGGGAACATACACCACGCCTTCGGCTTTGCACAGCCGGCCCCAGCTTTTGCCACTTAATATATAAGTTTTCTACATATTTCAATTATTCGTAAAATCGAATGTTTTTTGCGAAAACCAATTTCCTTGTTATCAATTTATAAAATTGAAAACCAATGACTTGCACAATTAATATTGTGACAAAAACAAACTTAAGAAAGCCCTAATATGATCACGATTCTAAGACTTTTCGTGGGATGACGCCCCCTCCGGGCAAGCCCAAATAGCAAGCGAACTCACCCGGAAAGTTCGCTTTGTCACGAAATGCGAATGTATAAACCGGGTATTTTTTAATCAAAAAGGGCATCGTTTATTATTAAACGACGCCCTTGGATTTTTGTCTAAACCGGTTCGAAATGCGCAATCAGTGAACGCTTTTCCTCTGTTACGGGGTTGTGAGCTTGGAGTTTTTCCCTTGGGAGGAAATCCAGGCATCATGAAACTCCTTTACGGCAAGGTCGATTGGGGGAAACGCGCAGGCGGAATGCAGGATGTCGGATGTCACCGTGATTGTGTTGGCGCCGGCGGCGAGGGCGTCGGTCGCTTGGGTTATGTTTTTAAAACTCGCGGCGACAATTTTTGCCGGTGAAGCGGTGCGCTCCAGCACATCGGATATCTCGGCAATGATTGCCCTGAAGTCGATGCCCATCTGCTCCATCCGGTTGCAATAGGGCGCCAAATAGTCCGCGCCCGCGGCTATGGCTAGATATGCCTGCATGCGCGTGTAGATGCACGTTGCCGTAATGTGCGCGCCCTCGCGGGACAACTGTTTCATCGCCTTCAAGCCCTGCTCGGTCACCGGGATTTTTATATAAACCTGATCGTCGATTTTATTCAGGATCGCCCGGGCCTCCGCGATCATCTCATCCGCCGTGGACGCCAGCGTCTGGATGTGCAAGGTTTTGTTTTTGCCGATGACTTTCCGGATTTTTGAAAAGTGGGAGTAAAAATTTATCTTTCCCTCGTTTTTTATGATCAAGGGATTTGAGGTCACCCCCGCCAGCTCAAACAGATCATTGCATTTTTTGATCTCGGAAACATTTGTCGAATCCAAAAGAATCTCCAGTGCGGGAGCGGCCGGGTTTTGGTGCGTGGTTTTCATTTTTATTAATCGAATTTGTTGATTTTGAAGTTTTATATAAAAAATACAGTCAATTTATCATGACCTGCCCGCCGGTAACGGGCAAAGCCTGTCCAGTTTCGTAAAGTTGCTCAACGAGATAATAGACCGCGCGGATAACATCAGGGCCGGTGCAGCCGCGCCCCATCGGAACCTTCGCCTCATAAAACGACTTCACATCGGCGACACTTTTGGCGCCGGGCACCTTGCCGGCGCGGAGGTATTGCATAAAAAGGCCCCTCTCGGGATCGGACCAGAGCGGGGTGTCAAAAAAATTGCCGGGGCAAATCGCGTTCACCTTAATGCCCCATTCGACGAGTTCCTTTGCAAAACTCTGAACCAAGCCAATGCCGCCAAATTTGCTCCCCGCGTAAGAGGCGTTTTTGTTCGAGCCCTCAAGGCCGGACTTCGAGTTGATTTGTATAATATCCGCCGTCCAGGGAGAATCATTTCGCACGACACGGGAGGCGACGTGCTGGGTTTTCATCATGCCGGCCACGTGTTTTGTAACAATGGCGAAAGCAACATAATTGACGTCGGCGACGAGCCTGAAGTCGTCGATATCCTGATCCATTATGCTGCTCACGGACTTGACGATTCCGGCGTTGCTGATGCAGAGATCAACTCCCCCGCTTTGAAGGGCGATTGTCTCGCACATCTTTGCGACGGAGCCCTCGTCACTTACATTCACCCCGACGGCAAACGCCACCGGACCGCCATTATTATATTCTTTGTTTAATATTTCGGCCAGTTTGTATGCGCCGTCATAATTCATGTCGGCGATGTAAACAATGGCGCCGTCGGCGACGAGCCCGCGCGCGATCTCCGCGCCAAAACCCTGCGCGCCGCCCGTGACCACGGCAACGCGGTTCTTCACGACCGTCGCGCGGCTTTCGGCAAAAATTTCGCTCGTTATTTTGTAGGTGTAGCTCTGCTGGCGGTGGCAAAGCGTCAGCGCAACGGGAACGGGCGCCTCAGCCAGTGCTTCGTGAATCTCCCGGGCGATTGCCCCGGCATCCTCTCCCTGGATTTCGATTGCGCGGGCTTGATCCTGAAAATCGCCCCCGACAAGCGAAACGCTGGCGGGGCGTTGTGTCCTTCCGAGGATCACACCGCGCAGAATCTGGGCAAGGTCGGCTTCTGCTTTCATGCGGACAGGTTTGTAATAATTTAATGGATTGGATTCTAAAATTGGAGTCCCCAAAAAACAAGGGGCCTCAAGGCTGAATGGAAACCAGTAGGGAATTTGAAATTTGCAAGCAACCCCAAATGCCGGGTGCGCTGCGATTCAAAATGAAGTTGGTGCAACAGGCAGGGCGAGATCCGCCTTGAAAACCGCCACGGCTGCCGCCCTAGGCATCGAAGCAAGCGGCAGCGACACAATCGCGGCATTCATTCGCGTAAATTCACGCGACACGCTCCCCATGGACGAGTGTTTTCAATTTTTAACCGCAACTCCGCATCAAAATGAATACAGAAAAATCGTGTGACAGCCACGCCGGATTCACGTCGGCCAGTCATTAATATTTCTTCGCCTTTTGCACACATCGCACATGCATGACAAACTCGGAAAAAATGATTCCCCGAAAATTTAAAAAAATATAAAAAACAAGAATGCAAGCGCGTTCGCGTCTTATCACAATCATGCATAATATTTTGCTTTCTATTTATTAATGCAACATTCGGCATTATTCATGGACGCCACACAAACATGATGCGCGGGATTATCTGGTCAACGGGCGCAGTTTCTGCACTTTCTCAGATATTCTTTAAAGACGCGCAAAGCAGCAGTGTTTTTGTCGTAAATATTATATGCAATTTTAAAATACTGGCCACACGCGGCCTTTCCGCCGCAGGCATAGCTGGACGAACCTAGGGCAATTACCCTCACACCCTGATTAACCCGGGCAAACTGTCGCTGAAAAAACAGGCAAACCCTCCCATGAAAAACCAAATCAAGTATCACGACCGTTTCAACACAACCGGGTTGCTTCGCGCCCTGCTGTTTCTCGCATGCGCCGCATTCACGCTTCTAACGCAGCTCCGCGCGGACGAGCTCGTATGGGACAACACCGACGGCTCAAACACATGGCTCGGCTCCAGTGTGAACGCGAACTGGTGGCACGCCGGCAATGCCGCCACGGCCGCTTTCGCGGACGGCGACGCGGTTGTCTTTGGTCGTGCGGGCTCCGGCGCGGCGGTCACCACCGGCACCATCTCCATCGCAAATGCCGTGATGCTTGGCGTGAGCGGCACGAACGAGGGCATCATTTTTAACGGTGGCACATGGGCGTTCACCGGAGCCGATATCAGCGGCGGCTCAATTCGCTTCGCGGGCAATACCGACCTCGCCTTCGACACGCGCACCGTCTCCCAGCGCATGAGCATCGACGCCGGCCGGACCGTCACGCTCGGTGCGCTTGCCGGCTCCACCGTCACGATCACCACAGGCGCGTTCACGGGCAACGGCGGCGCGGTGCAAGTGGACACCGGCGCGACACTCACCGTCAACAGCACCGATTCCGCGAAGCTCGTCTTCGCCGACAACAAGGCAACGCTCGCCGGCGCCGTCATCGCCTCGACAGGCGGCACGGTCAGCGTCAACGGCGGCCTCTTTGCCAGCAACACCGCCGGGGCCACCTCCAGATACCAGGGCGGCGGCGCCATTTTTGCCCGCAGCGGAGGTCGCCTCGATGTCACTGGCGCCGTTTTCACAAACAATAACACCACCGGCTCGGTCGACGGCACGGGCGGCGGCGCCATCTATGCTTTCGGCACCCCGTTGACTGTTGTTTCCAGCACCTTTCTCCAAAACACGACCTCCAGCAACGGCGGCGCGATTTTCACGGAAAACACCACCGTTTCGATCCGCGACACACTCTTCGAGGGCAACCGCGCCACGGGTCGCAATGGCGGCGCGCTCACCGTCTGGAACTCGTCCACCACCATCCTCGTCGACGTCGATTTCACCAACAACAAAGCCAGCGGACTTGGCGCGACCGCGGGGGCCGTCTATATCAACGCCGCCAATCGCAGCAACCACGTCAGCAATGTCACCGTGGGCGTTTCCCCGGGGAGGACGTCCACCTATTCCGGCAACGCCTTCGGCAGCACCGCCAACGGCATCGCCTTTGGCGGCTGGGGCAACCACAAGGTTTATCTCACGGCGACCGTCGGCGCCGGCGGCATGCTCGACATGCAAGACCCGATGCGGATCCGACCCAATCTTCTCAGCAAATATGACAGCATTTATATGGGTGTCACAAAAACCGGCTCCGGCGTCTGGCGGCTCGGCGGCGCGACCATCCTCACCGGCACCGTCGGCAACGACTTTGCCGTCGATGAAGGCGGGCTCGCCCTCTACGCCGGCGCAAGCATAACGCTCAACAACCAGGGCAGCACGCCCGCCTCCGCCGCCATCGAGGACACCTTCATGCTCGGCGCAAACACCACGCTCTCCACCCTCGGCGTAACCACGACCGGCGCGGCGGCCCCGGTCACCGCCACCGGCACCATCCGCGCCGACACCATCACGCTCGCCGACAACTCCGCCATCACCATCGGCAGCAGCCTCGTGCTCACGGCCACCACGCTCAACTACGGCGATGCGCGCGTCACCGCCGACGCCACCGCCAGGCTCGTCCTCGACCAAAAATCCGGCCCCCTCGAGCTCACCGGATCGCGCACCTTCGAGGTTGCCGACGGAAAAAATCTCACTGTCTCCGCCCGCTTCGCCACTCCCGCCGACGGCGAGTTTTCGCTCGTCGCCCTCAACACCACCGGAACCCACTCCGGCAGCACCACCTTCACCGCGCCCGCGCTCGCGACGGGCAACGGCGGCGTCGTGCAAGCCGGCTCCGGCGCCACCTTCACCGCCACCACGACCGGCGGCGCGGTGATCGCCTTCTCCGGCAACAGCGCGCAACAAGGCGGCGCGATCGCCGCCGACGCGGCAACGCTCGACCTCTCCAACGTTTTTTTCACCAGCAACACCGCGGCCAACAACGGCGGCGCGATCCACATCGCCAACCCTGCCTCCGCTCCCATCTCGATTACCGACGCCTCGTTCACCAACAACAAGGCTGACGCCGGTCACGGCGGCGCCGTTTACATCGAAACAGCGAACGCCGCCGGAAGCACCGCGAACCTCAATCTCCGCGTCACCGACGGCGGCACCTCAACCTACTCCGGCAACGCCGACTCCACCGGCGCAAACAGCCTCTCGCTCGGCGGCGTCGAAAATAACACCATCAACATCGACATCGACACCGGCGCAAACGCCCTCATCGACATGCGCGACCCCATAAACACCCGCGCCGATTCCCCCAACATCAACATCATCACCACCAAAACCGGTTCCGGCGAATGGCGTCTCGGCGGTGCAAGCACTCTCACCGGCACTGGCGGCAACATCGTCGCTGTGGACGAAGGCGCGCTCACTCTCTACGCCGGCGCGTCGCTCACGCTCGACAACCAAGGCACGACCCCCGCCGCCGCCGATGCGGTGGACGCCTTCGCGCTCGCCACCGGCGCCACGCTCGCCGTCCTCACCGGCACGAGCCCCGACGACACCGGCGTCTCCTATGCCGGCGCCACCATCCGCGCCGACGACATTACCCTCGCCGCCGGCAGCACGTTGAAACTCTTCAGCGGAGCCGACGCCGCCAGCATCACAGGCACCGGCGCGCACCCGATCGACGGCACGCCCGTCACCGCCGACGACGACGCCTCGGCCTCCACGCTCACCCTCGTCGGCAACACTCTCGCGATCGGCGACCGCGTCAACATCGACCTCACCGTCACCAGCTTCGCCGCCGGCAACCAAACCGTCACGCTTCTCGACGCCACCGGCGTCACAGGCGTCACCGGCACATTCGACCCGAAAACCTTCAGCCTCCACATCAACGGCATCGACACCGAAACCCTGGACAACAACCGCCTCGACGTTCACCAACTCCAAAGCACCGACACCGGCAAACTCGACTTCCACTACCACAGCACCGGCAACCACCTCGTCACCTGGACCGGCTCCAGCGGCGCCGGCTGGAACAACGCCGACCGCAACTGGCATCTCGATTACAACGGCACCGACTACGACCAGTTCCTCAACGGCGACGCCGTCCTCTTCGACGACACCGCCGCCGCCAACGCGAACAACATCACGCTCGCCGACACCATCTACATCGCCCCCGTCGGCGCCAACCCCGCCATGCGCGTCACCGGCACCGGCAGTTGGAGCTTCGCCGGCGCGGGCATCGCCGACGCCAACCCCGACGCCCCGGCCAGCCTCCTCATGGAAAGCACCGGCACCCTCGCGCTCTCCAACACCAACACCTACTCCGGCGGCACGCGCATCACCGCCGGCACCCTCGTCGCCAAAAACGCGCGCGCCCTCGGCACGGGCGACATCGACAACACCGCGCTCCTCGTCCTCGACATCGCCACCGACGCCGAGGGCGGCCGCCTCGCGCAATCCATCGCCGGCACCGGCACCACAATCAAAACCGGCGCGGGAACCATCACCACCTCCGGCGACATCGCCACCGACATCATCGCCGCCGGCGGCATCCTCGCCAACGCCGGCGCCATCACCGGCGCGACCACCATCGACAGCGGCACCCTCCTCAACACCGGCACCCTCGCAGCGCTCAACCTCAACGCCGGCCTCGGGGCAAACGCTGGACTCGTCACCGGAGCCGTCACGCAATCCGCCGGACTTCTCATCAACGAAACCGACGGCACCCTCGCAGCCACGCTCGCCGTGAACGGCGGCACATTCGCCAACAACGGCGGTGCCGTCACCGGGGTCGCCACCATCGCGCCCGCGGGCACGCTCGCCTTCCATGGCGGCACCCTCGCCGCAATCACCGCCGACGGCGCGCTCAACTTCGAAAACACCGGCGACTACACGCACGCCGCCATCATCAGCGGCTCCACCGGCGCAATCACAAAAACCGGCGCGGGCGACCTCGTCCTCGCCGCCGTCAACACCTTCTCCGGGGCCACCGACATTCAAGCCGGCACGCTCCGTCTTGCCGTCGCCAACGCCCTCGCGCAAAGCGCCACCGTCTCGCTCGCCTCCGAAACCCGACTCGACCTCGCCGGCCTCGCCCAAACACTCAGAACACTCGCCGTCGCCCCCGGCGCGCGCATCGCGTTCAACACCACCGGCGCAAACCAACGCACCCTCGCCCTCGACAGCCTTGCCGGTGACGGCGCCGTCTTCGAAATGCGCACCGACCTCGCCGCCGCTGCCGGTGACAAAATCACCATCGCCGGCGCAAGCACCGGCGCGCACCGCATCGAAATCGACAATGCCAACGGCTCCGAAATCCAGCCCGACACCGCGATCCCCCTCGTCATCATGAACCAGGCCGGCGCGACCTTCAGCGGCACCACCGAGTCCGGCATTTACACGCTCACCGTGCAGCAAGGCGACGGCGGCGCCATCATGCCCTCGACCAACACCTGGTATCTCGGCAGCGGCGACCGCCCCAGCCGCGCCGTTGACGCCATCCTCGCCACCGCCGCCGCCGCGGGGCAGGACTGGCACTACGAACTCGACTCGCTCCACAAACGCATGGGCGACCTCCGCGCCGCCCCGGACGCCGCCGGCTCCGGAAACATCTGGCTCCGCGCCAGCAGCCACCGCCTCAACGGCGCGCTCGAACTCACCGGCCGCTCCTTCCACCAATACGCCCACGGCCTGACCTTCGGCGCCGACAAAGCCCTCGCCGCAAACGCCGCCTCCTCCGCGTGGTATCTCGGCGGCTTCGCCAGCATCAACTACATTGACCGCTCGTTCGACTCCGCCGGCGGCGACGGCGAAACCAACGGCATCGGCGGCGGCCTCTACGCCACCTGGCTCCACAAGGACGGCTGGTTCGCCGACATCGTCGCGCGCTTCGACCGCCGCCAAAACAAGTTCAACGCCCGCTCCATCGACAACTTCATCACGCGCGGCAAATACAACACGATCTCCGAAGGCGCGTCGCTCGAGTTTGGCCGCCGCCTCGCCCGCGAGACCGGCGGCTGGTGGGTGGAGCCCCTCGCGCAATTTGCCATCGTCCACATCGGCGACGCCGACTACGACGCCACCTCGCCCGGCGCGGAGCCGATCCGCGTGGCCGTTGACAGCGTCACCTCCTCGCAAAGCCGCGCGCAAATCCGCTTTGGTGGCGACATCGCCCGCGCCCCCGGCCTGCACCCCTACGCAAAAGCCGGCGTGGTTTACACGGCGAGCGGCGGCGGCGAAATCACCGCCGGCGGCAAACGCATGAAAGTGAACTACGACGGATGGCGCGTCGAGTTCGGCATCGGCGCGGCCTACGAAATCGACGCGAAAAGCCAGGTGTATTTGGATTATGAATACGCCAGGGCCACGCTCTACGAGCGCCCTTGGTCAATCAATCTCGGCTACCGCCGCGCGTGGTGAAATCACTTCATACTCACTCTGAACGAGTCCGGATGGATATGATCGCGTCGCCCTGTGTTTCAAATGGACATCACGTGTCAGCGGACCGAACAACGGAATCCCCCGTCCAATGAGGACGGGAATCCATGTGATAATTAATCGATTGACCAGTCCATCGGAAAGGAACCGCTGAATCGTAACGCCTCCATCAACATAAAGATGCCGGTAACCGCGCCCGGTCAGGCGTGCGATGATCTCATTTGGCGATCCCGTCATGGACTCAACATGCGCCGAAATCCGATCAGGTATGACCACCGGCTTGCTGCTGAGAACCACGATTCGCTTGTCGCCGTAAAACCACTCGTCGAAGGTCAGCATCTTTTCGAAGGTGTGCCGTCCCATCACCAAGGCATCAACGGAACGCATCAACGCTTCGTAACCATGATCTTCACCGGAAGGAGAAGGGAGCCAGTCAATGTCTCCATTTTTTCGAGCGATGAAACCATCCAGACTGGCGGCGATAAAAACAGTCACTTTCATGGGTGCGGGAGTCATGATATTTTTATGCGCGGCAGTGTCAGTAAGCGGTTCGGAAAACCAACAGATTAACAGAACGCCGATTACATGTTACCTGCAAACAATCAACCTCGGCTACCGCCGCGCGTGGTAGCCGGGCGGATGGCCGCGCCCGCTCACACCATCGCGTATAAAATCGCGAGGTAGTGGGTGATGCTGCCCGCCAGTATAAAACCGTGCCAGATGGCGTGGTGAAAACGCAGTTTTTTTTGAATATAAAAAAGCGCGCCGCCGGTGTAGCAAAGCCCGCCCGCCAAAAGCAGCCAGAGCGAAATCGCGGGCACCCCGGCGATCATCGGCTTGGCGGCGATCACGATGAGCCAGCCCATCGCTATGTATATCGCCGTCGAAAGTTTTATATAACGCCCGGTGAACCAAAATTTCATTATGATGCCCGCGAGCGCCAGCCCCCACACAATGCCGAAAAACGTCCATCCCCACGGGCCGCGCAGGTTGACGAGCATGAAGGGCGTGTATGTGCCCGCTATGAGCGTGAAAATCGCGGCGTGGTCGACCTTGCGCAGCACATGCTTGCGCCGCGGATTTTTAACCGCGTGATAAAGCGTCGATGAAGCGTAACCGAGCACCAGCGTCGTGCCATAAATGGCCGATGCAGTGACGGCCCACGCGTCCGCATAAACCGCGGCGAGCGTGACGAGCACGGCAAGCCCCGCCACGCTGAGCAGCAGACCGAGCCCGCCGGTGATGATGTTGGCGAGTTCCTCCCCGGGCGAGTATTGTGGATGGATGTTGGTGGCGGTCATTGGTCGGATCAGTTGGCGGCAAATATACACAAACTATTTGGAAAAAACAGCGTGTTATTGAGGGACCCGTTCAAATCCCCCCGCAGCCGGACGCGGACGGAATCCGCGCGTTGCACTACGAGCGGCGAACGCGGTCTTTTTCGGCTTCGCGCTCCTCCTCGAGACGGGTGCGCTCGGTGGCAAGTTGTCTCTGAACCTTTTCGATTTCCTCGTAATTCTGCTCGGCTTGCGCGGCGGCGAGGCTCTGTTTGAGGAAGATTTCACGCTCGGCAATTTTGCCCGCGTAAACCTTGTCGATGTCGGCAAGGCGGTTTTTTTGCTCGTCGCTCAATGGAGCCGTCGACGGCTCCGATTGCGCAAGGCGTTCCATGGCGAGTTCGTAGGCACTTTTCATTTTGGACGGGATGATTTTTTGGACAGGATTAACGGGATTTGCAGGATGAGGACTCACGCATTGTTTGCGAATCCGGAGTTCTGAATTCTGCGCATCTTATTCATTCTGTCCAATTCAGGTTTGAAGAAAATCGACCAAGATGTCGCCAGCGACTTTGGCGACGTGCTCCTGCACGGCAACACGCGCGAGACCGGGACAGTCCACGCGGCGGGTGGCGAAATTGCTTCCATCTCCGACGGCGATCCACGCGTAGGGAACGGGCGCGGCGGGCGAAGGTTCGGCATAACCGGTGGTCGCGATGGCGATGTTGGCGCCGAAAAGCGTGCGCGCGCCTTGAGTCATCGCAACAGCGACGGCCTCGGAGACACAATCGACCGGCTCGGCAAGCTCGCGCGGCACGCCAAGGAGTTTTTCTTTTTCCTCGAGCGTGTAGGCGGTGAGCCCGCCGAGAAAAAACCGCGAGGCTCCGGAGATCGCGCCGATGCGCGCCTGAAGATGCCCGCAGGTGAGGCTTTCGGCGACGGCGAGTGTGAGCCGCTTTTGAAGCATGAGGTCTTTCAGGTTTGGCATGCGGGTTTCGGAATTGGAGGCAAGTGTCTCGCGCAACGCAGTGGCGGCGCAATGAAAACATGGGGGCGCGTTTGCGTTTTTCTTTTTTAGCCGCATCTCTTTCCGCTGGCATGCGGAGACTGTGTCAGAAATATGTGGGGCTCATTTTTGCATGAATGAAATAGAAATCATCATTTGCCTGCTGCTGCTGTTCATGGGCGTGCCGGACTTGTGCCGGTGGCTCAAGCGGCCGGCGCTCGTGTATCCGGTTTTTGTCGTGTTCGGGTTGCTGATCGCGCCGCTGGTGGACGGACCGGTGAAGACGATGCTCGTGCAGGCGGGCCAGGTGGGCTTTCTGCTGCTGCTGTTTGAGGTGGGAATGGAAATCGAACTGCCGAGGTTTCGTGAATTTCGCGGACCGCTGGCGAAGGCGTTCGGGTGGGCGCTGCTGCAATATCCGGTGATTTTTGCGCTGGGCTGGCTGGCGGGCTTGAATTGGATCGGCTGCCTGATCGCCTGCGCGGCGTTCACGGGGTGCTCGGTGGGCATGGGCTATCCGGGATGGAAACAATATCCGGGGCTGGATTTTCAGGAGCGGCGAAAAATCCTGATGATGATGATCGCACTGGAAATTTTCGCGATCGTGCTGCTCTCGGTTGAGACGACTTTCTACGAACACGCGCCTACTTGGGAGGTGGTGCTAAAACTGGGCGGAATTGTGCTGGTGCTGGTGTTGATCAGCATGTTTGCGCGCCGCATCAAGTTGATCTTGGAGCATCTGCTCAAGCAGGCGATGCACTGGCGCGTGCATTTGATCGTGCTGTTCGTGCTGCTTGTGTGCGCGGTGGGCGAGCGACTCGGATTGTCGGCGATCAAGACGGCGTTTTTCCTCGGCTTGTTCCTGAGCCGGATCGAGCACGAAGGGCAGTCGCTGGAGGCATACATCGCGCCGGTGAGCCAGCGGTTTTTGATCCCGATATTTTTCTTCGCGCTGGGATTGCAGATTCCGGCGGAGTATTTGGTTTCGTGGGCCGGATTGATCGCACTGGGCTCGGCGGCGCTCATCCTGGCAATGCGCTGGACGATTCAGCGCTGGATACTGCCCGTGGGAGGAAAGCGGGGCGAGCGGATGAACGCGTTTCTGCTGCTGTGCCCCAACTTGACCATCACCGCGCTGGCCGCGGGCGTGCTCGTGCAGGACCCGACAACCGTGCGCGCGGCGTCGCTGGTGCTGCTGGTGGGCTTGTTCATGACCGTGCCGTCAATTTTGCTGCTGCCAACACCGCCCTCCACCAAGGAACTGGCGCCCGGTGACGCGACGGACGCGCATTGAGCGCGGCGGCATCCCGGGCGCGAACACATTCTTTTTTTCACTTAGTATTTGATTTTTCAGGCGCGTTGATTGTTAAGCTCATTCTGTGAAATCAAAAACATCTCACATAATCCTCACTTTGATTGTCGCGTCTTCCGCGCCGATGTTGTCCGCGCAAGAACCGCGGACGCATGACGATGTGCTCACGCTTCCGCGCATGGCGGTCTACTCGCAGCGCGTGGCGTTGCAGGAGCCGTCGGCGGGCGCGTTTGCCATGCCCGTGTCGGCGCTTTCGTTCGAGCCGCTGGTGGACGTGCATGCGCGCAACATGGGCGAGTCGCAGGCCGACGTGACGATTCGCGGCGGCATTTTTGAAAACACCGGCTACCGCGCCGGGGCCGCGCCGCTCCATGATCCGCAAACCGGGCACTACTCCGCCGAAATCCCCATCGCGCCCGCGATGCTCACCGCGCCCGCCGTGCTGACCGGCGCCGAAAACGCCATCGGCGGCTGGAACGCGAACGCCGGCACCGTGGCGTATCAATGGCGGCGCATCACAACTTCCGGCATGGCGGGTTTCGCCGCTGGCAACTACGACACCGTGCGCGGTGAAATCTATCAAGGCTGGGTTGCGCCGGAAAACACGAGCGTGCGCGGGCGGCGCCTCGCATTCGACGTGTCCGCCGCGCGGGCTGAATCGGACGGATCGCGTCCGTGGGGCGAGTCGCGCTTCACGCGTTACAACGCGCGCGCGCAGCTTGCCGGCGAGCGCGGGCAAACGGATTTATTTTTCGGCCGCCAGGACAAGTTCATCGGCTGGCCCAACCTCTACACGCCATACGCGAATGTTTTCGAAACCGACGACCTGCGAACCACGCTCATCGCGCTCAACCACGTTGAGAAAATCGGCGACGGTGGCGACCGTCTCGCGCTCGGCGGCGCGTGGCGGCGAAATGAGGACCATTACGTTTTTAATCGCGCCGACCCCGGCGCCCACAATCCCGCCTTCGCCACCGGCCCCGCCTGGCACACGGCGGAAACATGGAGCGCGGGCGCCGAGGCGCTTGTATCCACAAACAGGATACGCTGGCGCGCGTCGGCCGGATTCGTCGCGGACAAGATCGAGTCAACCTCGCTGACATTCGGGCGCTTCAACTCGCGCAGTTATTACAAGCTGATGCTCGCGCCGGAGCGCACTTGGGAGCTCGGCGATTCGCGCGAGTTGACGGTCCGCGCCGGCGTGGCGCTTGACGACACCAACCGTGACCAGTCGGCATGGTCGCCCGTGGTCGCGGTCGAGCTCCGCGGAATCGGAAGGCGCATCGAGCGTGTCTATGCCTCGTGGGCCGCGTCGTCGCAGGTGCCGAACTACACCGCGCTCAATTCAAACCCCTCCGCCGGATTGTTTCGCGGCAACGCCGGGCTCGGGCGCGAACGCTCGGACAACTTTGAAATTGGCGCGCGCGGCGTGCTGGGCGCGTGGACGTTTGACACGGCGGTGTTCTACCGGCGCGACAAGGACTTGGTTGACTGGGTTTACAGCATGAGCCTGCCAAACGCGCGCGCGGCAAGTCCCGTCGATGTGGACACGCTCGGCTTCGAATTAACCGCTCGGTTCTCGGCGAACTGGGGTGACTTGGTTTTTGGATACACGGCGCTGACAAAGGATTCGGATTATGGCGACGCGACGGGGATGGTTGACGCGAGCTTTTACGCGCTCAACTACGCGAAGCACCGGCTCACGGCGGCGGTGGTTGCGCGTCCGTGGCGGGGTTGGGAAATCCGCCTCGACAACGAGGCGCGCCTGCAAACCGGGAACGCGCTCCGCAACTCGCGCGACGACGCGCTGCTCACCTCGGCGGGCGTGTTTTTCGCGCCGTCAATCGCGGGCTGGCGCGGGCTGCGTTTTTTCGCGCAGGCAACCAATGTGTGGAATTGCGGTTTCGAGGAAGTGCCATCCGTGCCCGCCGCGCGCCGCCAGTGGTGCGCGGGCGTGATGTGTTCATGGTAACGCCGGCATTTTGCCCCGCGTAAAAAGCATAAAGACCGCCCATTTAAGGGCGGCCTTCATGACCTAACACCAAGCAAACCGTAAGAACTACAAACTAGTATCGTTCCTGTCCGAACGATGCTGACTATGCTGAGATAGACGCGACGCCCCCGATTGCGCTCAAAAATTGGGCAAAGATTTTGCCCTTTTTTTCGCGAAGCGCGGAATATCTTTAACTCCAGCAAATTACTATCGGGATTGTTTTTTGTTGATCGCCGAAAACTCCGTGCTGAGCCAGTTGTTGATCAGGTTTTTCTCGTGCCTCAACGAGTCATTCGAGGGAATTCCGGGCGTCATCATCATGAAGTTCAGGTCGCGCAGCTGGCGCGTGCCCTCGCTCAGCACGGCACCCTTGGAATCCGTGAGTTTGAACTCCAAGTCGATGCGGGGCGGGTAGATATCCTTGATGATGCGGACGTCCTGCATGTGCAGACCGCGCCAGGGCTCATAGTCGCCCGCCATGTCGAAGTCGTTGATTGTGATGCTTAACGTCTGTCCCTCGGCCATGTGCCGGGGGGCGCGTTCTTGGATATATTCCTTGATTTGCTCGAGAAGGGATTCGCGGTCCTTTTCCGAGTCCATGGACGAGGTTTTTACATCCGTGAACTTTTCGGGTTTGTTGAAAACGACGTTTACCGTCTTGTTCGCGTCGGCGGCAGTTTGCGTTTTTTCGGACGTCGTGGTGCAGGCGGCAAATAGAAAACTGAGAACGAAAGGGATCAGTAATTTTGTTTTCATGATGTGATAACAGACATGATGGCTCGTGTGTTGTGCCAAGACAAGCGATCACGCCATTTGCCGCGATTGGGCGGCGGCGATTTTAGTTTTTTTGACAAAAAAGCGCGCCCTTGCGAGCGCGCCTTGCTTAGGCGCCGGCACTGACGACCCAGTTGCGAAACTCGCGCAGCTCCACAATCGTGCCGACGACAAGCAGGCAGTCGCCCGCGAGCAACCGCGTGCTGCTGATCGGGTTGACAATCTGCTCGGTGCCGCGGCGGATGCCCGCCACGCGCACGCCGGTCGCCTGCGAAATGCGCAATTCGGCGAGCGTTTTTCCGGCGCGCTCGCACTCGGGCATCACAAACGTCTCCAGCACCGAGCCGCCAAACACACCGTCGGCCTCCTCGTTGTCATCCGGCGAATCGTCCCCGGACCGGCCTTGCGCCTCGGCGACGCGCTCGAAAAATGCGCGCGCGCTGTCGATCTGCTCCTGCTGGCCGAGCAGGAGGAGCTTGTCGCCCGGGTAAAGGCGCAGCCCCGAATCCGTCGCGGTGATCACGTGGCCGTTGCGCTCCACCTCCAGAATCGAGCAGCCGAAACGCGTGGGTATCGCGAGCTCGGCGAGCGTTCGGCCGGTGTATTCGGCGCCGCGCGGCACCACGCAATCATCGAGGCCCACATCCCATTCCCCGAGGCTGCGGTCGAGCGCGACACGCGCCTCCTCGCGCACTTGCGAAGGCGCGCGCGAATCCTCCGCGAGCACTTCCTGCACGGAGCTTTCCCAGGAGCTATACCAATAGATGAGCTTGTTGGAAAAAACGACCATCACCGCGACCGCGCCGACGCCGATGATCGCCCAACCCCAGCCCGGCAGCGTCTTGAGCGGCAGCAACGCATACAGCCAATACGCCACGCCGACCGCCGCCGCTGCCTTGAGCACTCCGGTGAGCGCGCGCGATTGCAGCCGCGCGGGCGTGTCGGGACTGCCGCCGAGCCCCTCGCCGATGATCATGGCGATTGCCGAAAGATTGCGCCACACCGCGACGAGCGGAATCAGCACCAGCACGCCCACCACGCACCAGAAAATATAACCCAGCGTCTCGGGGCTTATCGTGTCGGCAAACGACACCTCGAGCTCGGTCAATATCCGCCCCGAAAAAATCAGCAGCCCGCTCACCAGCAAAATCTCGATGACCAGCGTGGGCAGGCGACCGCGAATCAACTGAAACATCGGCCTGCCCGAACGGCGCGTCTGGATGTCCTGCAACCAGCCGTGATACGCGGCGATGGCGCGCGTCACGAAACGCGGTTCCACCTTGTCCATGAAATTTAAAATCGGGTCCGCAAAACGGTTCAGAATCGGCGTCGCCAGCACGGTCAAAATCGAAAGCCCCACCGCCACCGGATAAAACGAAGCCGGCAAAATCGCCGCCGTCACGCCCGCCTGCGCGATGATAAACGTGAACTCGCCCAGCGGCGTGAGCAGCAGCCCGCCGCGCCGCGCCTGCCTTGGCGGAATGCCCACAATCACCAGCGCAAAACCGCACGCGATCGGACGCACAAACAGCGAAAACGCGCCCAGCAGCACCACCGTCAGCCACACCTCGCCGAGCATTCGCAAATCGATCAACATGCCGATCGACACAAAAAACACGCTGCTGAAAATATATTTAATTCCCCCAAAATCTTTCTCGATCGCGATCTTCTGCTTGATCTCCGCCACGACCGCGCCGAACAAAAACGCGCCCATCGCCATCGAGTAGCCCGCCTTCACAGTCAGGAACGCGCACAAAAGCAGCAGCCCCACGACGATGATCGTCTGGATCTCGGGATCGTTTTTCTTTTCCAGCTTTCGCAGCACGCGCGGCATGAGCAGCAGCCCCGCCATGATCAGCAGCACCACAAACGCGCCCATCACCCCGAGCACCATGCCCACCCCGCCGCCGCCCTCGCCGCCGGAGGTCACGCTCGCGCTGAGCACCGTCAGCATGATCACCGCGACCACGTCCTCCACGACTGTTATGGCCAGCGCCATTTGCGCCGCGCGATCGTGATTGAGTTTCAACTCCTGCATGATCTTGGAAATCACCGCCGAGCTCGACACCATCAGCATCGCCGCCACGAACAGGCTCATCATCGTCGACCAGTTCAAAAACCACCCGAGCAGCAGCGTGAATTGCAGCATAAAAAATGCCCCCAGCGCGGTCGCCGCAAGCGTCGCAAACCCCATCCTGCCGATCTTCGACAAACTCAACTCAAGCCCGATCGAAAACATCACGAACACAAGGCCCAGCTCCGAGAGTTCCTTGATGCGCGCCTCGTCATGAATGAACACAACAGGCGAGGTGTGCGGCCCGATGATAATGCCCGCGATCAAATACCCGACAATCACCGACAAACCAAACCGCTTGCACACAATGCCCGCGACCCCCGCCGCAAGCAAAAGAACCCCCAGATCCTGAATGATGGTATTATGCACGAAACCAATGATGAATCGCGAAGCCCAAGAAGTGAAAGCCGGAAAACCGTCCGCGCCCCATTTTTTTGGGCCGCGCCACTTCCGCTATTTGCCATTCACCATTCGGACAACCTGCGCGTGCAACCCCGGCCCCGCCGCGATGATCGAATCCGCGTTCACCGGGTCTCCGCCGCGCCAGTCCGTGATCACGCCGCCCGCGCCGCGCACCACCGGAATCAACGCCTGGATGTCCCACGGGTTCATGATCGGGTCGAGCATCACGTCCGCCCATCCGCCCGCGAGCAACAGGTAGCCGTAACAATCGCCCCAGGTTCGCGCGAGCCGCGCCTTCGCAAGCAGCTCATCGTATGCCGGGCCGTTTTGATATTTGCTCACGTTCAACGGGTCGCTCGTCAGCACCGTCGCCTCCTCGATGCGCGCGCACTCGCGCACTCGCACCGCGCGGCCGTTGAGCATCGTCTCGACGCCGTCACCAACCATCAACTGCCCGAGCACCGGCTGGTGAATCGCGCCCAGCACCGGCTCGCCGCGATGCTTCAGCGCGATCAAAGTCCCCCACAACGGCACGCCCGAGATGAACGACTTCGTGCCGTCGATCGGGTCTAGCACCCAGACCCATTCCGCGTCCGCGCGCTCGTTGCCAAACTCCTCGCCAACGATTCCGTGCGCGGGAAATTTTTTCGCAATCATATCGCGCATCAATTCCTCCGCGCCGCGATCCGCCGCCGTCACGGGCGACGCGTCGCCTTTCATCTCGACCGCCAGCCCCGGATTGCCGAAGTGCGGCGTGATGAATTCACCGCTGCGCCGCGCCAGCTCGATCATGAAATCGCGATACTCGGAAAGCTCTGGAAAATTGCTCATGGTGTTTCGCGTCACCTTGCCCGCTCCCGCTTTCCAAATCGATTCAAATCGACTCAGGCCGAATTATGTCGATTTATGCCGCGCCCGCCCTTGCCACGGGCCGCCATTCCGCGCAAATTCGCCCGCATTCATGATTCCGCCCAAGACATTGGTCTTCGCCCTCGCCGCATTCCTGATGGTCGCAAACGCGACCGGCACAGCGCGCGCGCAGGAATCGCTGGCGCCGCCGGTGCCCTTCCCCGCCGAACAAACCCCGCCCGTCGCACCCGGCCCCGGCGTGCTCACCGAGCTCGCCGCGCAACGCGCCCTCGAAACCGGCCTGCCCTCCATCGCCGCCGAAATCTACCGACAGCTTCTCAACGACCCCGCAACCATCGCCACCCCGCAAACACACAACCGCGTCACTCTCGCCTTCGCCACCGCGCTGATTGAGGACGACCGCATCGAGGAAGCGGCCGGAGCCCTGCAACAATTCTCCGGCGCGCCTACTCCCGCGGTTATTCTCCGGCAGGCATTGATCGACGCGCGCGCGCGCCGTTTCGAAAACGCCCGCTCCGCCATTGCCTCGCTCCAGCCGGAAGACCTGCCCCAATCGGACCGCCCGTGGCTCTTTTTCATGCGCGGCATGCTCGCGGAGGAAGCGGGCGACTACACGCAGGCCTCCCAGCAATACCAGCAAGCCGAAACCTCGACCGCCACCGATGCGCAGCGCTCCTGGTTCATGCTCTCGCGCAGACGCGTTCAGCTCTTCCTCGGCCAGGCAGGCGAAAACACCATCGCCAGCCTCCGCCAGACAGTCGACCGCAACCCCGGACGCCGCGACAGTTACGGCGCCATCAGCCAGCTCGCCGTCGCGCTCAACGCCGCCAACCGCCGCAGCGAGGCCGTCACCCTTCTCCAGACACAACTCCAGTTTCTCCCCCAGCAGGAAACCGCGATTCGCGACGAGTGGCGGCTCCTCCTGGGGCTCATCGCCGGGGCCGACGACAACTCCGGACGCGACGCCTTGCGCAAACTCCTCGCCGATTCCAGCGACCACGACAAACAACGCGCCGCCCTCCGCCTCCTCGCCAACGCATCCCAAACCAAGGAACGCGCCACCGAGTTTCACAACTGGCTCAACCAATTCATCGCGGCCACCCCGCCCCATCCGATCCTCGACGACCTGCTCCTTTTCCGCGCCCAACTCGCCCTCGCCGGACAAACCGGCAAGGACTTCGACTCCGCGGAAGCCGACGCCAGCCGGCTCCTCGCCGAGTTTCCCGGCTCGCCGCTTCGCGCCGCCGCGCTCGGCGTGCAAACCGCCATCGCATGGGAACAAGGCCGCTATCGCGCCGCCGCCGACTGGGCCGCGCGCGCGCGCACCGAGTTGAAATTCGGCCCCGTCCACGCCCGGCTCGGCGTGCTCATTGCCGAGGCTTATTTTCGCGCCAAGGATTTCCGCAACGCTTCCGGCGCCTACGGCTCCGCCCTCGCCGATGTTCCCGAGGGAGTCGAGCCCGGCATGCTCATGTTCCAACGGGTGCTCTCCGAAATCCAAGCCCACTCCAACGGCGGCCCCCTCGCCTCCGCGCAAAAAGTTCTCGACGATTATTCCAACGACGAACGCTTCGACCCAGTCAATCGCTGGCAGGCCGAGTGGAACCTCTCCCGCGCGCTTCAAGCCGCCGGCGAAACCGCGCAAGCCTATGCCCGCGTCAGCCGACTGCTCGCCGAACCGACGGGCGACGGAACATTGCCCGCCGGACTTCGCGCCCGCATGGCATGGCTCCAAATGCGCCTTGCCTACGATTCCGGCAACTACGAGCAGGCAATCGCCCATGCCGAAAAAATAAAAAACTCCCTCGATGACGTGGACCCTGAATTGCGCGCCGACATCATCAGCATGGCGCTCCTCCTGGAAGTCGAGGCCGGTTACGCCCTCGCCCAACCCGGGCAGTCGCCCTCCGACAAGATCGCCTCGACCCTCCGCCTGCTCCGCGGCGAATACCCGAAAACCGCCGCCGCCATCCGCTCCTACATTATCGAGGCCGACCAAGCAGCCAGGCGCGGCCAGATCGTCGAGGCGCAGGGACTTCTCCGCAAACTCGCCGACGATTATAAAGGCACCCCCTACGCCTCCTACGCGCTTTACCAAGCCGCCATCTACGCCGAAAGCCGCGCGCAGGATCAGTATTACCGCGAAGCCTACCGCCTCCTCGAGGACCTTGTGTTAAACGAGGAAAACACCAACCCCGGCGCGCAAGGCGAGCTCGTCTTTTACGCGCGCCTCAGGCAAGGCAACCTCCTTCGCACCATCAACGAATACGGGCACGCCATCGAAACCTATCGCGACCTCATCAACCGCTACAAATTCCCCGAATTCCGCGACGCCCTGATCGCCGAGCTCGCCCTCGCCGACTGCTACGCCGCCATCGCCAGTTCGGACGCATCCCGCGCCGAAAGCGCCGCCGCCATCTATGAACGCCTCCTCGATCTTCCCGCCGCGCCGGTGGATCTTCGCGTCGAAGCCGGTTACAAGTTCGGCCTCAACCTCATCGCCCGCAACACCCCCGCCCGGCTTGAAACCATCTGGTGGCAGATGATAAACGACTTCCTCCTCGACGACACCCAAGCCGCCAAGCTCGGCCCCAAGGGCCGCTACTGGATGTCGCGCACACTGCTCCGCCTTGGCGAAATGCTCGAGCAGCAGTCAAAATTCACCCAAGCCCGCGAAGCCTACTCCCTCATCATCCGCAAGGACCTCCCCGGCGCCACCCTCGCCCAAAATCGCATCACGAGAGGGAACGGTTGAAACACGAAAAAGGCGCCGGAAGTTTCGGCGAACGCCGCCGGCTTGTTGCACAATAGTCAGGTGGCGTTCCGGATTGTCTCCAACTCCTCCCAGCGGGCGTAGGCGGTGGCGAGGGTTGACTCCAATTCCTCAAGACGGGCGTGAACAACCGGGGCGGCGGCGGAATCACTTTTATAGAAATCGGGATCGGAAAGCTTGGCCGTGAGCCCGGCTTGCTCGGCTTCGAGCGCCTCGATTTTGGCGGGAAGTTCGTCGAGCTCGCGGTTTTCCTTGTTGGTGAGCTTTCGGGGGCGGGCGGACTTGGCGGGCGTGGACGATGTTTTTTTGCCAAGGGCCGGCGAGGCTTGTTGCGCGCGCAATGCCGCCGCTGAGTCGAGCGCGGCGCGCTGGCGGATGTAATCGGCGTAACCGCCGACGTATTCGGCAACGCGACCATCGCCCTCCATGACCATCGTGCTCGTGACGACGTTGTCGAGAAAGTCGCGGTCGTGGCTCACGAGAAGCAGCGTGCCCTGATATTCAACGAGCAGGTTTTCGAGGAGGTCGAGCGTCTCGGCGTCGAGGTCGTTGGTGGGCTCGTCGAGCACAAGGACGTTGGCGGGTTTTGTGAAGAGACGCGCGAGAAGCAAGCGGTTGCGCTCGCCTCCGGAAAGCACGCGCGCGGGTGTGCGGGCGCGTTGCGACGAGAAAAGAAAATCCTGAAGGTAGGTGATCACGTGGCGCTGGCGTCCGTCGATGGTGACGGTTGTGTTTCCGTCGGCGATATTGTCGGCCACGGTTTTGTCGTCGTCGATTTGCGCGCGGAACTGGTCAAAATAAACAACCTCTAGGTTTGTGCCGTGCTTGATCGTGCCGGCGGTTGGCGCGAGTTCGCCGAGCAGGAGTTTTATGAGCGTGGTTTTGCCCGAGCCGTTCGGACCGATGATGCCGATTTTATCACCGCGAGTGATCGTGGTTGTGAGATCGCGGATGATGCATTTGCCGTTTGGATACGCGAACGACATCTCCTCCGCCTCCACAACCTTCACGCCAGAGCGGTCGGCCTCGGCGAGGCGCATGCTGGCATTGCCGGTGCGCTCACGGCGGGCGAGGCGTTCGGCGCGCATGGCGGCGAGCGCTTCGAGGCGGGCGCCGGAGCGCTTGCGCTGCGCGCTGGGTTTGCGACGCGCCCACTCCTCCTCCTGCGCGAGTTTTTTGTCGGCGGCGGCCATCTGGCGCTCCTCGGCCTCAAGGCGTTCCTGGCGGCGCGCGAGGTAGGTGTCGTAGGGGCAGTCCCAGTTTGTGATGATGCCGCGGTCGAGCTCGACAATGCGCGTGGCGAGCCGGCGCAGGAACGCACGGTCGTGCGTCACGAAGAAGAGCGAGATTTTTTCGTTAAGGAGAAAATTTTCCAGCCACAGGATTGACTCGAGGTCGAGGTGGTTGGTCGGCTCGTCAAGGAGGAGTAGGTCGGGTTGCGAGGCGAGCGCGCGCGCAAGCAGCACGCGGCGTTTCAAGCCGCCGGAGAGCGCGGCGAAATCCGCCCGCGGGTTGATCGACATGCGTTCGAGGAGTTTTTCGAGACGCAGCTCGCGCTCCCAAGATTCCTCGTGCGCGACCTCCGCGAGTCCCGACGAAACGATATCGTGAATAATGCCGCGCACATCCGCCGGGATTTCTTGCGTGAGCCGCGCAAACCGCGCCCCGGGCTGGCGCGAGACGACGCCGGTGTCGGATTGCATCTCGCCCGCGATCACGCGCATGAGCGTGGTCTTGCCCGAGCCGTTGCGCCCGACCAGGCAGACGCGCTCTCCGGGATCGATCTGGAAGTTGACGTTTTCCAGAACCGCCGGTCCGCCAAAGGCGAGGTTGATGTCGAGTAAGTTTACGAGAGCCATGCGAAGGAACGCGGATTTCGAGGCGGAGAATGAGGAATGGGAAGAAAAATCGTCTCGCGAACCCGACAAGGCGCGCGGCATCGTCCGGCGCCTGTTTGAGGGTGGAGGTGTTTTTCTCCTCGCCGCCGCGGATGTCGCGTTGCAAATCTGTGCGCATCCACTAAATGCTAATACTCGGAATGTCCGGATTCGATTTCAGTCTCTTCTCAAAAGGCGGCCCGATGATGCTGGTCATCGTCTTCATGGCGGCGGTCGCAATCGTGCTGTTCATAGAACGCGCGCTCTATCTTCATCGCGGACAAATCAAGTCCAAGGCGTTTCTCGACGGCATCAAAAACACGCTCAACAACCGCCGCCTCGTCGAGGCCGCGACCATTTGCGAGGAAACGCCCGGCCCCGTGGCCTCGATTGTGAAGGCCGCGCTCATGCACGCCGGAAAGCCGCCGGAAAAACTTCGCTACGCCGTGCAGGAGGCGGCCATCGTGGAAATCCCCTCGCTCGAACGCCGCCTCGGCGCGTTTGCCGCCATCGGCCAGGTCGCGCCGCTCGTCGGATTGCTCGGCACGCTCTTCGGCATGATCATGACGTTTCACGCCTTCATGCAAGGCGCCGAGTTTGCCACCGCCACCGCCCTCTCCAACGGCCTCTGGCAGGCGCTCACAGTCACCGCCGCCAGCCTCCTGCTCGCGATTCCCGTGCACCTCGGGCACCATTTTCTCCGGGGCCGCGTGCGCGCGCTCACCCGCGACATGGAGTGGGCCGCCAACGAAATCATGGAGTATTTGATTAATGAATACGAAGGCGAGGGCATTGACGGCGGCGCGCCGGCCCCGAAAGGCAAGACAGCAAAGGGCAAAGAGTGAAAACAAAACGAACAGCCCGCCTTCCATACAATCGCCCGGTTCGCCGCGAGATATCGCCACTCGCGAGTGCGTCCGGCGTTCACCATTCACGCGTCATCCCCCACCATTCTTCAACGCGATGATCACCCGCCCGCTCGACCTCAATTCCAAGCTGAGCCCGCCTCCGCGCAGCTACGACTGGGTGCATTTTGTGAACCTCACGCTCATCGCGATGTTCTTTTTGTTTTTCGGATCTCGCTTCATTCTTTCGCCGGCCATTGTCGTGAAGAGCAGCGATTTTCAGCTGCCCTCGCGCCCGGCCGACAGGGTTTCATACGTGCCCGGCACGACTGTCGTCAGCATCAAGGCCAACGGGCAAATCTTCGCCGACACGGGCATTGTCAGCCACGCGCAACTTGAGGCCTGGCTCGCTGAAAAAATAAAAAACTCGCCCGACGCGTCGCTTCTTGTTCGAGCCGACGCCGCAGTGACAATCGAGGAGGTGTCGCGCATCGCCGACCTTGCCGGCGAAATCGGATTCAAGGTTTCGATACTCGCCAACCCTGAAAAACAATCGCCCCCCTCGTTTCGCCCCTCCGGCCCGCAGGCGGGACAATGATTGCCCATGAAAATCAAGGTCGGCCTGTTTCAATGGAGCTCGCGCGCTGAACATCGCCGCATGTTGGGTTTGATGGTCGTGGCGCTTGTCGCATTGGTGGCGGGCATTTCCGTGCTCGTGGGGATCGTGCGCCTGCCGGTCGCCGTTCCGCGCGCGACTTCCGCCGATCCCGCCACGCTAAACATCGCGCACATGGGGGACAAGCAGCGCAACCGAATCCTCGACGAGGAGGCGTTCCTGCTCGACCCCGCGCCGCTCTTCCTGCCCACGTCGCACAATTACACGCAGGCCGACCTCGCGAGCATCTCCCACAGGGAGCCGGAGCAGGCGTTTCGCGCCTTTCCGCCGAGCTACGCCTATTCCGACGACGCCTTCACAATCAGGTATCCCGACCCCGTCCAAATCCCCGCGCGCCCCGTCGAGGCGCTGGGCTACGGACACACACAGACTCCCTACGCGACCCTCGGGCGCGCCGAGTTTCCGCTCGCACCGCTCCCCGCGCGCCAGGCCAGCGTCGAGGTAGTTCATGCCGGAACCGGGCGGGTCGTGCTCGAACTCCCCGTCCCCCGGCCCGAAACCCGGCCTGCCGACATGCCGGACGCGCTCGCGACAGGCGACTGGTCCCCGCTCGAATTTTTGGCCGCAATCGACGTCACCGGCCTCGCCGCCCCGCCAACGCTCATAAAAGGCACCGGCGCCCCCGCGGTCGTGCAGTATCTCTCCAAGTATCTCGATAAAAACCTGCACATTGGCTTCCGCCTCGAACTCGCCCCCGGCCTTTACATAGTGCGGATCGGACCGTGACGCGTTTCATGTGGTTTTGCGAAACCTCCGCAAAGGGCCGCGCGTCAAATGATGCCGCCGGGCACATTTTGCCGGCTCAAAAAACAACACACCATGAAATCATTCAAATATGTTATCGTTTCCCTCGTGCTTGCCCTCGGCCTTGCCGCTCCCGCGATGTTCGCGCAGGACGCGGGGCCCAAGGGAAAACAGGGTCAGCGTGGCGACATGAACGCCGCGCTTCTTAAAGACATTACCTTGACCGCCGACCAGAAGACCAAGGTTGACGCAATCAGGGCGGAGGCCCGCAAACAAACACAGGCGCTTCCAAAGGAGGAACGCCGCAGTGCGAAAGGCCGGAAAATCATGCAGGACGCCAACGGCAAGATCCGCGAAGTCCTCACGCCGGAACAGCAAAAAACATTTGATGCGAATCAAAAAGCCATGCAGGAGCGGCGCGGAGGCGGAAAAAACAGGGACAAGGGCGCCAGGCCAAAGAGCGCCAAGTAGGCATCACAGCCGGTTTCCAAATACACAACGCCGCCCGTCAAGCCGCCGCCCGCGCGCCAAGCGCCCGCGGCGGTTTTTTATGGCATGGTAATCCCGGGGCGGCGCGACCGCCACTCACGCGATGCTTGCGTGCGCGCCGCGATTTTCAGACACTTCGCGTTTTTCCAATTCCGAACCAGATGAGCGCCAGCCCGCCAGACGAAGCAAAACCTGATCCGTATGTCGCATTCCGCAACGCGGGATTCCGCCGTTTTCTGCTGAGCAATTTTGCGTTCAACCTCGGGCGCCAGGCGATGAGCATCACCATCGCGCTCCAGGTGCTGCATTGGACAAACTCCGCCGCCGCCATCGGTTTCATCGGCCTGGTCAACGTCATCCCGCTCATCTTTCTTGTCCTGCCCTCCGGCGTGCTCGCCGACAAATACGACCGCCGCAAAATCATCACCATCACCATGAGCGCCTCGTGCGCGCTCTCGATCATGCTCGTCATGGTCACGCATTTTCACGACTGCATCCCCTACGTCGGCGTCCTGCGCGGGGCGAATCATCTCATTGAAACAGTCGCTCACTTTTTCACCAGCAAGGACAATCTCGGCGCGATCCATTTCGACAACCCCGCGCTGCCCATCGTTTACCTGCTTCAACTTTTGCACGCCACCGTGCGCGTGGTCGGCGCGCCGGCGCGCGGCTCGATCATCCCCGTCCTCGTGCCGCCGTCGCAACTCACCAACGCCCTCACATGGAACTCCAGCACGTTTGAACTCTCCGCGGTGCTCGGCCCGGTGCTCGGCGGGTTTGTCGCCGTGTGGAGTTACACGGCGGTGTATGCGGCGGATGCCGTGTTCTCCATCGTGCTCGCCGTCTCGCTCGTCGGCATCGCGCTCCAGCCGCGCAAGCCGCGCGACGCTTCGCTGCCCGTGCCCAAGGCCTCCGCCGGCGCGACCTTTATCTGGAGGCAAAAACCAGTGCTCGCCGCCATCACGCTCGATTTGTTCGCCGTGCTCCTCGGCGGGCTCACGGCGATGTATCCGCTCTACGCGAAAAACGTTTTTCATTTTGAAAACTACGAGTTCTGGGCGGGCTGCATGCGCGCCGCGCCCTCGGTCGGCGCGATCATGATGGCGGTTTTCGTGGCGCACTCGCGCCCCTTCAAGCGCCCCGGCATCACGCTGCTCTGGTCGGTCGTGTGCTTCGGCGCGGCGATCGTGATCTTCGCGCTCTCGCGCAACATCTTCCTCTCGCTCTTCGCGCTTTTCCTCACCGGCATTTGCGACAACGTCAGCGTCGTGATCCGCCACACGCTCGTGCAAATGCTCACGCCCGATTACCTGCGCGGACGCGTAACGTCGGTCAACCAGCTCTTCATCGGCTGCTCCAACGAAATCTCCGAGTTCCGCGGCGGCCTGATGGCGGCGCGTTTCGGCCCCGTGGCCGCGGCGACCTTCGGCGGCATTTGCACAATCATGGTCGTGGTCAGCGTCGCCCTCTCGCTCCCCGCCATCCGCACCGTCCCGCCGCTCAACGAAATCAAGCCAGTGGACCCCGAGCCCGAGTCCGGGGCGGACACGGAAAATTCCAATGCTCAGTGAGCAAATTCCAACGACTTATCCCGGTTATTTACCGCCTTCATTTTCCTCCAATGCCTCCACGTAACCAAGCGCATCGCAAAAAATCTCATTCGCGTTTGGCTTGATCGATTTCGCTATAATCGAAGCATCGAGTTTGTTTCTCACGCAAAAAACCGCCAAGGCAAAGGCAATCTCCTCCTCGGACAAATAACCGCTTCGCTGCCAGCTCCATCCCTGCTGGTCGTAACTTGTCCACTGCGTAAATTGAAACGCCGCGTTGCAGAGAAACACGCCGAACCCTTCCGTAATCGCGCACAAATCCGTAAGAGGTTCCAGCGCCTCCCATGTCGCAGGCGGTTCCGTCTCAACTGTTGTGAGCAAATAGTGGCACAATTCGTGCGCAAATGTCGCCACCAGCCCGACCGGGTTTTGCAACAATGAGGACGAATAAGTGATCACGACCCCGTCCTCCTGTGACGCGGAGAACAAACCCGCCGCGCCGGATTGCGAGGTTTGTCCAAGCATGCCGCTCGCGCGCAGGTCGGATTGCATCGCACGTCCTTCATCATCTCCGCATTCCAATCTGCACACCCAGTTGGATAATCCCATCAAATCCCTTACTCTTTGAAACACGCATTCCGCCGAGGCATGATCGTTTGCATAGGTGTCCGGAAAAAAATCTTTGGTCGCCAACACAATGCGCGCTGGCTCCGGCTCTATTTTTGGCGGCAAATTTTTTTCAAGCCACAGATAATGTTGATACAGCCAGAGCGCGCGTTCTTCGGTGAATTCCGTTTGCATGCGAAATATTCTTATTGAAGCAAACACTTGATGCGTCGCCTGTTTTGTCAACCTGTCTGCGGCATTTCTAAACCACTGGGAAATGACGCCCTGCTATATTTTGGATTTTGGATGTTGAAGTTTTTAGCCTGCGCGCTTGCGAGTGGTCTGACATCCGGGATTTTGATTTTTTAATTTTTGTCCATCCGATTTCTCAACATGGCCAAATCTACAAAGAGCGGCCACGCCCCACAACAAACATGGGGCGGCCGTTTTGTGCGCGGTTTTGCGGTTGTGGTTTTACTGCTGGGCACGCCGGTCGCCGCGCGCCTTGCGGCTTCTAACGGCATTGACGCCGTTGGAGAAAATATCGTCGAAATGGAGCGGATGGAGGTATCCGCCAACAGATACTGTTGGAGTTGTGCGGGGAGACGCTTGCGACCGTGTCGGGGTTGGGTTTTGTCAGTAAGTCGCCGGACCGAGATCGTCGCGCATGCGCATTTTTGCCTGTGTGCGCACCGGCGCGGCCTTGTCATTGACGAGGCGCCCGATCACATCCATCGGGGTTTTGGAGTGGTTGACCACTTCGGCGCGGACCTCCGCGATCTCATCGTTGGCAAGGTTGCGCAGCACAAATTCGGGACAGTCGGGGTTTTCGCGCACGAGGCGTCCGCGAAACTCGGGGTCCTCGTGTATGATGGCTTCGCGATAATACGCATTGCGCCACTCGGCAGGGACGTTGGGGTTGAGCATGAGATTGCGGCGCACCTCGATATTGTTATCCGTGTCGAGTTGCCGGAGCAGGTTGTCGGGCAGGTAGGGGTTGCTCGCGAGGCGCGCGCGAACCGAGGGGTCGGGATCGCTGGCGAGGCTGACCATCTGCGGATAGGAAATATTGACGATGCCGGCGGCAATGCGACGGCTTTGCGGCGACGGATCCGAAAGAAGTATGTCGAGATATTTTTGGCGAAAGGCGACCGAGTTTCCATAGTGCTGTCCGATCGCGACGCGCACAGCGGGATCATTGGTGTGCCGGACAATGTCGCAGGCCAGGGTCTCGTTTGCCTCGGGGTGTGTGGCGATGCTTACGAGCAAGCGGCGCAGCGACGCATCGTGAAACCCGGCGGCCTCCGAACGGTGATTGGTCCAGAGGATGTTGAGCACGCGGGTGGACGCGCTAATTTGGTCGACGATTTTTTGCGCAATGGGAATGTTGCCGGGGAAATTTTCCGCAAGTTCAATGAGCTTGGGTTCGTGCACGCCAAAACTTTCGCCGAGCCAGCGTTCCACTTGGGCCGACACCTTGTCGTTGTCAGCGGGTATCGCGGTCCATGTGGCGGCGTTCGGTGCCGGGGCGCGAAGGGCTTGATCCACGGTTTCGCGAAGGCGGTTGTTGCTGTTGTAACGGATCAGGAGGAGGGATGATAACGCCAGGGCGGCCACGAAAAAACATGCGGGCGGGATGATCGCGGGAACCGGGAAAAGCGGGATTTTGCGGCGGTCGAACCTGTGGCGCAGGAGAAGGCGGGAAATGATGAAAACCGGCAGCCAAACGAGCCCGAAAATCGCAGTGATGCCGGGCACAAAAAGCAACCCGGCGATCATGATGCGAGCGATGACCGACTCGGGTGACTGGTCAAAATTGATGATGACGAGCGAGGCGGTTGTTATAAGCGCGAGGCTCGCGATGATAATAAGGATTGTGCGGAAAAAGGTGTTTGAGACTTGAAACGTATTCACTGTTTTTTGTGCAAGACAGGTGGTGGCAGTGTTTTTCGGAGTGTCTTGAAAACACCGAAACCATCACGTGTGGACGTATTTTATATATGCTGAACAATGCACGTATTAGAAGTTACATAAAAAATAGTCAATATGTAAGTATCTACACACCTTGATATTGCAACTTTATTGAAAAAGGTGCATTTGCGGGAATTCCGCTCCCGCGACAAAAGCGTCCAATTTCCGCTACTTTGATTTGAGCGTGATAGTGCGGTTGAAGACAAGGGCGCCGGGTTTGCTATCCTTGCCATCAATGGTGAAATAACCGAGGCGTTCGAATTGGTAGCGCGCATCGGGCGCGGCGTCGGCAAGGGAAGGCTCGAGCTTGGCGGTGACGGTTTCGACGGAGCTCGGGTTGAGGTGGTCGAGGTAGTTGTCGTCCGCGCCGGGTTCGGGGACGGTGAAGAGGCGGTCGTAGAGGCGCACTTCGGCGTCGATGGCGCTGGCCGCGCTGACCCAGTGAATCGTGCCCTTGACCTTGCGGTTCACGTTGGGCTGGCCGGCGCGGGTGGTGAGGTCGGCGGTGCAGCGGAGTTCGACGAGGCGTCCGTCCGCGTCCTTGATGATTTCGTCGAGCTTGATGATGCAGGCGTATTTGAGGCGGACTTCACCGCCGGGTTTCAGGCGGAAGTATTTCGGCGGCGGCACCTCGGCAAAATCGTCGGCCTCGATGAATACTTCGCGGGTGAGCTCGACGGGGCGCGTGCCGAGATCGGGGTTGCCGGGGTGGTTGGTGGCGCGGCACTCGATGGTTTCGCCGGGGGCGATGTTGGTGAGAACGATTTTGATCGGTTTCAAGACGGCCATGCGACGGTGCGCGGTGGCGTTGAGTTCGTCGCGGATGGCGTTTTCGTAAACGGCAAGCTCGGTGAGGGAGTCGTATTTTGTGACGCCGATGTTGTAGGCGAAATTGCGAATGGCGGCGGACGGGATGCCCCGGCGTCGAATGCCGGCAATGGTGGGCATGCGCGGATCGTCCCAACCGTTGACAACATTTTCCTTAACGAGGCGCATGAGGCGGCGCTTGCTGAAAAGGGTGTAGGCGAGGTTGAGCTTGGCGAATTCGTATTGGTGCGGGAGCGGACGGGGAAGGTCGAGCGCTTCGAGAATCCAGTCGTAGAGCGGACGATGGGCCACGAACTCAAGCGTGCAGATGGAGTGGGTGATGCCCTCAATGTAGTCGGAAATGCAATGCGCGTAGTCGTAGAGCGGATACACGCACCATTTGTCGCCGGCGTGATGATGGGCGGTGTGGCGGATGCGGTAGAGGAGCGGGTCGCGCAGCCAGACATTGGGCGAGGCCATGTCGATGCGAGCGCGAAGCGTGCGCGCGCCATCGGGGAACTCGCCCGCCTTCATGCGGCGGAAGAGATCGAGCGACTCCTCAATGGTGCGGTCGCGCCAGGGGCTGGGCTTGCCGGGTTTGTCGGGCGCGCCGCGATATTCGTCGGTTTGCTCGGGGGAGAGATCGCAAACGTAGGCCTTGCCCTTGAGGATGAGCTGCTCGGCATAGGCGTAAAGCGCGTCAAAGTAGTCGGAGGCGAAGAACGGGGAAAATGCGCCGGGCTGGGATTCGGCGTTTCCAGAAATGTTGGCGGCGGGAAGGTGATAGTCGAGTTTGCCGTCGATCGTGGCGGGCGCGGGATGGGCGTGCGGGGTGGTAAGGCCGATTCTTTTGTCGGCCCAGCCGGAAATGAGCCAATTGATGTCGTCGGTGATGGCCTCAACGTATTCGACTTCCTCCTTGGCGGGGTTGGTGTCGTCCATGCGGAGGTTGCAGACGCCGCCGTTTTCGAGGGCGATGCCGAAGTTCAGGCAGATGGACTTGGCGTGGCCGAGATGAAGGTAGCCGTTGGGCTCGGGCGGAAATCGGGTGATGATTTTGGGGTAGCGTTTTTGCGCGACGTCCGCGGCGACGATATCGCGGATGAAATCGGTGGGCGCGGTGCTGGCGTTCTCGGCTGTGTTTTCGGCGGACATGATTCGTAGGGACTGAGTGACTGGATAAACGTGGCTTGTGAAATTGGAAAAGCGAAAAGGGAACCAAGAGACTCAGACGGTGGCAAGTGGGTTTGTCGGGGCGGCCATGCGGCGCTGTCAACTGCGGCGGGACCGCGACTTGAAATAAATTTTGCGCGTGCCATTAATGCCATGCGTGGCATTTTGTTCCGGAACCTTTCGCCTCAAAACAACTCTTTCACTTAATCCATGCAAAAAATCACAACGGTTTCTGAAATGCAGGCGTATGCAAACGACCTGTGCGCCCGGGGAAAAACAATCGGCCTCGTGCCCACGATGGGCGCGTTGCACGAAGGGCATCTCAGCCTGATCCGGCTCGCGGCGGAAAAAGCCGACGTGGTGATCGTCTCGGTTTTTGTGAACCCCACGCAGTTCGGACCGAGCGAGGATTTCAACAAATACCCGCGCGACTTGGACCACGATTTGGAGCTTTGCGAAAAAACGGGAGCACATGTGGTTTTTGCCCCGGCGAACGAGGAAATGTATCCGAAGGGTTACTCGACCTATGTGAACGAGGAACGCGTGGCCAAGCCCCTTGAGGGAATTTCGCGCCCGACGCATTTCCGCGGCGTCACGACCGTGGTCGCAAAGCTGTTCAATATTGTCCGCCCCACGTTTGCCGTGTTCGGCCAAAAGGACGCCCAGCAAGCCGCCGTGCTCATGAAAATGACGGCTGACTTGAACTTCCAAGTGGAAATCCTCGTGGCCCCGACAATGCGCGAGGAAGGCGGGCTGGCGATGAGTTCGCGCAACCGCTACCTGACGAACACGCAACGGCAGGAGGCGCTTGCCATCAACGAGGCGCTGGCCAACGCGAAGACGATGGTTGAAAAAGGCGAGCGGCGAGTTGACCGCCTCGTCGCGGAAGTCACTCACATGATCGGCGAAAAGCGGAGGCTCCGCGTTATTTACGCGGCGATTGTCGACCGGCGCACAATGGAGCCGGCGCGCGAAGTCGTTCCCGGCGAGGTGCTCATGGTGATCGCCGTGTGGGTGGACGAGGTGCGACTGATCGACAACATGATTTTGTGAGTGAACCGGTTGCGACGCCGGTTGCGGGGCAAAAAACCGGGCATTCGGGATTTTTTGTTTTTGCGCTTCACATTCCGCGCTCCGCAATCCGAAATCCGCATCCAATGAAAGTCACCGGTCTCGCCATTGTTCCGCCGCCATCCGCATCCGACCAGCCGAAAGTCACGCCCGAGCTGCTTGCCTCAGTTCTCGCGCGTTACTCGCGCAGCAATGACGGGCTCGCAAACATCCTCGCCAAGGTCGACCTCGCCAACCCCGACGCGTCGATCGACCGCATCCTGAAATTCGTCGATTACGGGCACGCCTCGATCGGCGGGCTCACGGGCGGGCTGGCCATCGCGCTCGACAATGTATCGATGTGGCTTGCGTATAAAATTTTCGAACTCGCGCAAATGGCCGACGGCCAGGAATCCAGCACGCGCTACATCACCATGGCGCCAACGAGCCTGCCGGCCCCGGCTGAGCTCGGCATTCCCGACGATCTCGCCGCGCGCTGGCAGGACGTGATGGCGCGCGCCTTTGCCGCCTACAACACCGAGTATGCGCGCCTCGACGCACTCGCCCTCGCCAAGCCGGAACTCGTGCGCATCCCCGCCGGAGCGAAGGAGGCGGTCGTCACGCGACTGCGCAAAAATTACGCGCTCGATCGCGCCCGTTATTTCATCCCCTTTGCCACGCGCACCAATCTAGCGCTTGTGCAAAGCTCGCGCATGTGGGCGCAACTGGTCAAACAACTCGACTCGCTGCCCCACCCCGAGGCGCGCGCCGCGGCGAAGCTGCTGCGCGACGAATTGATGAAACAATCACCGCGCCTCATGCGCCACAGCAACGCCGACGCGGCGTGCCAGGCCCAGGCCGCCGCGGAGTTGGAAGCGAGCTGCGCGCTCGGATTGGAACAACTCTCAACCGACGGCCTCGCCGATGAAACGTGGGTGCATGTGGACCGCGCCACGCCGCCATTTCTGCCGGAGAGCCAGTCGATTGCCGAGGCGCTGCGACACCGTGCGAATCGTTACGGCCAGCAAGGCAGCGCAACACGGCGCATGCGCGTGACGTTTGCGTTCAACAACATCGCCATCGCCGAGCTGCGCGACCTGAACCGTCACCGCACGGGCAACCGCTACACGCCGCTGATTCAGGCGGGGTTTTATCTGCCGCCGGAAATCGACCGCGCCGCGCACGCGCAGTTGCTCGACGACCAGGCGGAGCTGACGCGCGAGCTGATGCGACGCGGCTCGGCGGCGTATGTGCACGGCATGCTGCTCGGCGCGCAAACGCCCTTCGAGCACGGCACCCATGCGGACAAGTTCATCTACGAAGCCGAACTGCGCACGGGAATGGGCGCGCATTTCCGTTACGCGGAGCACTTGAGCGCGGCGCTGCGGGAGTTTTTCAAACAAGTGCCGGAGGCAAAACAGTGGGTTGTCGAAGGCACGGCCGAGCCGGAATAAAACGCCCCCATTCCGACCGCGGGATTTTTATTAATTAATATCATTCATATATGTGGGTTTCGACTTTAAAGAGATACGCCGGGATTGTCTTTTATAGGACACTGGCCGGCATCAAATCCGAGGGGCGCCAGAATTACCTGGGATATTTGTGGTTTTTGCTGGAGCCAATGTTGAGCACGCTTGTGCTTTATATAGCGTTCTCCCAAATCACCGGCAAGGGCGGCCCCGAGTATGTGGTTTTTCTTATTTTGGGCATGATCACATGGCAGTGGTTCGAAAGCTCGTGCATGCTCGGCGCCACGGCAATCAAGGCCAAATACGGCGTCCTCACGCAATTTAACCTTCCGAAATACATATTCCCGATTGTGTCCATCATGGTCAACACGTGGAAATTCCTGTGCGTGTTTGTGGTAATTCTGGTGACGGCCGCTGTGTTTGGTTATTCACCCAACTTTCATTATGTATATTTGCCGGGCCTGATGCTGTTGCAGTTGTTGCTGATTATCGGCGTGACACTGCCGCTGACCATCGGCGCCACGCTCATGAACGATCTTCTCACGGTGGTGAGCTCCATATTCCGGCTGTTGTTCTTCATGTCGGGGATATTCTTTGACGCCTCACTCGTGCCGGAGAATTTAAAATCACTCTTTTATGCAAATCCGATGGCTGTCTTTATAGAATCCTATCGCGCGGTCGTAATCCACAACCAGCCCCCGCAAATGACGCATCTGGCCGAGGCGGGCCTGGTCAGCGTGGCGTTCCTCGTCCTCGGCATGATTCTTCATGCCTATTACGATAAAAAAATACTCAAACTGACCAATGCCTGATCCTGCGATGACGCCTCTTATTACACTGGACAATGTCGGTTTGTGCTACCGGCCGCAAAGGACTATTTTCTCAAGGACAAAAAAGGAAATATGGGCCTTGCGCGGTTTGAACCTGCAAATTTTTGAGGGTGAAAAACTCGGTATCATAGGCCGCAATGGATGCGGCAAAAGCACATTGATGCGCGTGCTCGCCGGCATATATGGCATAGACGAGGGAAAGATGTTGTTTTCCCGGCCCAATGTTCATGTCGAGCTGCTCTCCCTCGGCGTGGGATTTGAGGGCAACCTGACCGGGGAGGAAAATGCCATTCTCAACGGCATGCTCATGGGAAAATCGAGGGGGCACATGCTGGAACGAATAGATAAAATACGCGAATTCTCCGGCCTTGGTGATTTTTTTGATTATCCAGTATATACATATTCATCCGGCATGAACCTGCGCCTGGGCTTTTCCGTCGCAATGGAAACGGACCCCGACGTTTTATTGATAGACGAGGTGCTTGGCGTGGGCGACGAAGTGTTTGCCGCCAAATCGGAGGCCGCCATAAAGGAAAAATTCTCCTCAAACCGCACGGTGGTGTTGATTTCGCACGACGCGGAAACAATAAAACGCATGTGCGGACGGGCCATCTGGCTGGAGAAAGGCCAAATCCTTGCTGAAGGCGATCCCGGCGAGGTCGCGGAAAAATATCACACAGGCGCGCATCAATATAAAATTTAGCCATCAGATGAGCCAAGTATTATATGATGTCACGCACACCTCGCATTGCCATGCGAACACTGGAATCCAACGTGTGACACGCCGGCTGCTGGCGGAGTGGCGCGAGTCCGTGCCGGTTCAGCCCGTTGTATATGATCATCTGGCCGCCACGTGGCGAATACCGGACGCCAAGGAGATGGCGCTGGCAAAATTCTCAAATATACGGAAACCGGGAGAGAAACGAGGGGCATCGTGGACGTGGTGGCAGCGAACCAGGGGAAAACTGGCGCGCATGAGCTTGGCCAATGTTGCGGAAATATCAGGTGTTCAAAAAGGATTTATCACATGCGAACTGTTTGGCCCCAAAATAACCGCTGGCGTTCTTGAGACGATGAAGCGGCGCGTCGAGGGACCCATGGTTGCGGTGTTCCATGACATGATTGCGCTGGAAAAACCTGAAATCTCCCCGTCAAAAACGGTGATGTTTTATGAGGACTATTTGGAACGATTGTTACGTTTTGATATTATCGCGGCCAATTCCGAATATAGTCGCGATGTGCTGGTAAATTATTGGAAAAAGAAAAAGGTGGCACAATCGCCCGAAGTTATTGCCATGCCTCTGGGAGTTGACATTCCGAATTCACAGATTCCGGGAAATCACGCGCATAAGGCCGGAGACCCCGATGGAAATAAACCGCCACTAATCTTATGTGTGGGAACCCTTGAAGGGCGAAAAAATCACATTTCGTTGCTCTCGGCGTGTGAAAAACTTTGGGAACAAGGACTCCAATTTCGGCTGCGATTGATTGGGATGCTTAATACAGAAACCGGCACGCAAGCGGCAAACGAAGTGCAACGACTGCGAAATGAGGGATTTCCGATAGAATGGAACAGCGGCGCAAGTGACCACGACTTGGCGGCAGCTTATGGGGAGTGCAAATTCACCGTGTATCCTTCGTTGATTGAAGGCTTCGGTCTGCCGGTTTTGGAAAGCATCGCGCATGGACGCCCCTGTGTCTGCTCCGGATTGACAGCCATGGCTGAAATCGCCCGCGACGGCGGTTGTCTTGCGGTGGGCGAGCCGTCGGCTGAAAATCTGGCGAGCGGGATAGCGAGACTGTTGGGTGATTCGCCCTTGTATGAAAAATTTTTCCAAGAAGCGGCGACACGAAAGATCCGCACTTGGTCTGATTACGCCACGGCAATCTGCGGCTTGTTCGAAAAGAGAGAGCAAGGATTATAGGGCAGTTTGAAGAATCGAAAAAATAGCGAAAGCATCCTGCTTCGGTCATGGCGAGCAGGATGCTCTCCTTGCCATGACTATAGTTTGTCGTATTCCGACTGCACCAAGCGTTTAACCATCTCGTCGAAGGGAATCGAATTTTTTCAACCCAACAATCTGGTCGCTTTTGATGGGTTTCCGCATGGGGAACCGGTTCGGCTTGCGTGATAAGCGCCGGATCCTGGCGAACGTGATCGCGCCAATTCAGGTCAACGCATTTGAACGCGGATTCAACCAGTTCTTCGACACCGTGGAGGCGGCCTGTCGCGAGAACAAAATCATCAACAGTCTCGGCCTGAAACATCCGCCACATGCCCTCCACGTATTCCTCGGCGTAAACCCAGTCGCGTTTGGCCGACGGCTGCGCAGGCTGCCAAAAATAAGTGTTGCAGCAATCTTAAAAATCTTGGAGTGAAGTGTTCATGTTGAGAAAATTTATAATGCCGACCGTAATCATGTGCAATATATCATATTGCGCAGTAACATGTTGCGATTGTTTTAAAAACAGCCTTCATTATTTCAAATGAATCCACAGGGCTTGCCCAACTCGGCGGATGATGTGAGCGACCTAATGCAAATTTTGTTTGCGAAACTGGAGGAGCGCAAAGCCGCGGGCGATGAATTACCGAAAATAAACCCCGTGGCACTCGCGAGAAACAGCAACCGCGGGGCAACCGCTCAGAAAATATCCAAAATGACGGCCCAATTGGATAAATTTATAAACAGGGTCTGGCACCAGCGTATTTATGACATGCTGTTCAACCGGGAAAAAAAACGCCGGATCATCCGGCGCACCGTCGATTGTCTTTGTGAGTTGGCCGCCGAAAACAGCACCTTGATCGAGGCATTGGCCGGCGCCGTTGAAACCCAACAGCGCGAATGCGCGGATGCCCTGGCGAAACAAAAACGGCAGATTGAGGAATTGCGGACGGAGTTGGAAAAATGCCGGCGCGCGTAAACAAGACGAGCTATGCAAAATCAAAAACTGGCCATCGTCATCCCCTGGTTCGGACGCAATGTAAAAGGCGGCGCGGAGCAATATGCGTGGAACGTGGCGGCGCGATTGGCCGCGCGCGGGCACGACGTCGATATTTTGACAACATGCTGCCGTTCGCACCAAGATGACTGGGCCTCCAATTTTTTCGAACCGGGCGTGATGCGCGAACCCGAGGGATTTGTGACGAGACGCTTTCGCGTGGTCGCGCGCAACCGGGAAGCCATTGACCGTGTGTGCGGCCGGCTGCAGGCCTTTCCCAAGGAGTGCCTGAGGGTCGAGTGCAGTCCGGTGTCCCGCGAGGACGAGGCCGTCTTTGCCAACGAACTCATTAAAAGCCCGGACTTAATAGAATATATAAGTAAAAAGCAGGATGACTACGCGCACTTTATATTCATTCCCTATTTATACACACCCATTTTGAAAGGGCTTCCGCTGGTCGCGCAAAAGGCGTTTTTACAACCATGCCTTCACGACGAATCCTATGCCTACATGGATTGTGTCGCGGATATCATGGAAAGGGCTCGCGGGATATTATGGAACAGCGAGGGCGAGAACGAGCTCGGATTGAAACTTTACGGCCCGACTGTCGCTGTAAAATCGCACGTGGTGGGCGGCGGAATCGAACTTTTGCCAGCCGTGGTGCGCAACGAGGAAATAGAAAAAATGGAGCAACTCGGCCCCTATTTTTTGATACTGGGGCGAAAGGACGAGGGGAAGGGCACGTTTTTGGCCGCGGATGCGTTCAAACGTTTCAAAAAAGAGTATAAATGCAAAATCAGCCTGGTCATAGCGGGACCGGGGCCGTTCGATTTAACCTCCGCAAAGGACGGCATATTTGACGTGGGTGTGGCGTCCGAAAACCAGAGGTCCTGGTTGTTGCAAAACGCGCTGGCATTAATACAGCCGAGCGCGAACGAGAGTTATTCGCGCGTTCTTTTCGAGGCATGGAAGTGCGGGCGTCCCGTGGTGGCGCGGACGTCGTGCCTGGCCACTGCTACCGCGGTGCGCACCTCGGGCGGAGGCTGGCTTGCCGAAACCGAGGACGAGTGGGTTTCGCGCTATCACGAGCTCGCGACATCAAGCGCCGCCTTGCTCGACGACGCCGGGGCAAAAGGCCGTGCTTACGCAGGCGACTTGGCCGATTGGGATAAGGTCATGGACAGATACGAGCAAATATTTTTCCACGTCGTCGAACCCGCGCCGCTCGCACGAGGAGAGAGCCCGCGCGTGCTGCACCAAGTGCTGTGCAATATTGCGTTCGGCGACGCCATATCGAACCAGACCGTGTGGATTCGGAACGAGTTGAGAAAATTGGGCTATGCGTCGGAGATTTACGCGCGGCATATAAGCGAACAAATGCGCGATGAGGCGGTGTGCATTACGGACATGACTGACATCGCGCCCGGCACGCCACTCATATATCATCATTCCATAGGGACGGAAATAACACCGGGCGTATGCGCGCACTCGGGGCCGAAAGCCATATTGTATCATAATATAACGCCCGCCGAATACATGCCCCCGTATTATCCCTTGCACACAAGACTGTGCCGGGAGGGGCGCGAGCAACTGCCATCGCTTGCGAAATATTTTCCCGTGGCTGTCGCGGATTCGACCTATAACGCGATAGAGCTGGTCGCGACGGGCTATTCGACGCCCGAGGTGCTGCCTATCGCGGTTTCGCCGAAAAAGTTCGGGCGGCGGGCGGACCCCAGCCTGATGGATTCGCTCCAGGACGGGCGAACCAATATATTGTTTGTCGGACGTTATTGCCCCAACAAAAAACAAGAGGACTTGATTTGCGCGTTCGCCCATTATCTCAAGATTGACCCGCAAGCGCGGCTGCACCTGGTGGGAATGCCGATATATGAGGAAAACGATCCATATAAACAGTGCCTGGCGGCGCTGGCAAAACAGCTTGGCGTGTCAGACAGCGTGAACCTGACCGGGCCAGTGAGCGACGGGCAACTGACCGCCTACTATAGAACAGCGCATTTGTTCTGGTGCATGAGCGAGCACGAGGGATTCTGCGTGCCCGTGGTTGAGGCCATGTGGTTTGACATCCCGGTGTTTGCGTATGAATCCACCGCAATTCCCGAGACACTTGCGGACGCGGGACGCATGTTTTCAAGCAAGCGAGATTTCGGGGCGCTCGCGGAGCTTGCGCATTTGTTGATACACGACTCGGGGCTGCGGAGTGATATGATTCGCAAGCAAAGGAAGCGTCGGCTTGCGTTCACTCCTGAAAATGTGGCTCCGAGGCTGGCCGTCATTGCGAAAAAAATATGCGACAGCTCCAATCCATCCCCGGAGAATGTCGAGCGCGCGCTGCCGGCGGCCATGGGCCGCGATATAAACCAAATTGCCGTGGTGAAGCTCGATCATATAGGCGACTTGCTCCTTGCGACGCCCGTGTTTCACAGTTTGCGCAGGCGTTTTCCGGGGGCAAAAATAACGGCTGTCGTCGCGCCGGAGGCAGCGCCCGTGCTGGAGGGAAACCCGAATGTCGACAAAGTGATACAATACAGTGCCCCCTGGTTTTGGCGCGGAACGCGGAGCGAGGCACAAAACAAGGCGACTCTGGCGGCGAACTGGAGCGCAATGAGGGAGATTCTGGACAATCCCGTTCCCTTTGACCTTGTTGTCAATTTGCGATCCGACCACGTCAATGTGCTGCTCTCCGCGTCGATTCCCCACATGCATCTGCTTTCTTATACGAATGACACTATATATTCGAATTTGATAACTCATCCGCTTACCCGGACCCGGGGCATGCACATCACGGAGCAGCACAGGGAATTGCTCGCGAGCATTGGGGCGGACGCATGGGGCAGTCCGCGCATTTATTTCGGGCAGGCGGAGGTGGAGCGCGTTAAAGCAAAATTCGAGCCATCGAAGAACACTGTCGCGCTGGCTTTGGGTGCGGGCGATGAGTTGAAGCGTTGGTCGTCCTTGAAGTATGGCGAGCTGGCCAGAACGCTAAAAGTGCGCGGCTTGGAGGTGGCGCTTGTGGGCTCTGCCTCCGACAGCCGCCTTTCGGACGCCTGGCGCGACGAGTTGGGTGCGCGGGATTTGTGCGGCCAACTCAGCCTCTTGGAGCTGGCCGCCTATTTTTCCCAAATTGGCTGCGTTGTGGCCAATGACAGCCTTGCCATGCACATGGCCGCAGCGGCCGAAACCCCCGTGGTTTGTTTCGTGAGGCCGGCCACCGACGAATTCCTGCCCGCGGGGAAATTTACCAACGCCTGCGAGCGGCGGCTTTGCACGGAAGCGTGCAAGGGTTTTGATCCCAATAATCCGGACAACCAGCCATTTTGCAGGTGCATCCAGGAAGTTTCGGTCTGTGATGTGGCGGACATGGTTGAAAAATCGCTCAACAGAAATGCTTAATAACAAACTACAGAATAATAAACTATGAAAATAAGAGAGACATTGGTGAATGCGGGCTTCCTGGATTTTTATGGAAGCCGCCACAAGTTGATCTGGATATTTGTGTTGGTGCTCCTGGTGACAAATGTATATTTGATATCCTATTTCCAACATCCCGAGGTCCCACAGCATGCCGATGCGAATCAGGGATGGATCGGATGGTTTGATCAGGGCGAATATTATAAGACGGCCAGAGACATAGCGAATGGGGAGATCAAGCCGAGCAACTATTGGTATGGGTATCCGGCCATTGGCGCGCTGACTTATCATTTTTTGCCAAAGCACGCATTTTTGCTGCCGAATCTCGTGATGGTGACCATGATAATGGTTTTCTTTTTCCTCATATGCGCCCGGTATTTGACAACTTGGGAGTCGCTAATTTTGACCGTCCTCGCGTTCATGGTAAACCAGAGGCTGTGGGTCAACTCGCTGATAATCCCTTGGAATACGATTCCGGTTTACCTCGCCGTTTTTGCCTGCGTCTGGCTGCTAATTTTTGAGAACAAAATAAAGGGGCGCTGGTTATACGCGGCGCTTGCGATTGCGCTTGCCTGCTTCAGCAGGCCGCCCGACACGCCGATGCTTTGCATAATATACTATGGTTCGGCATTGTGTTCATGGAGAAATTTAGACGGTAAAATTCGAGTCCTCGCCTATCCGGTCGTATTTATATGCGTAGCGGTGGCCATGCAACTCGGGGCTCATATTTATTTATACAAGAGCCTATGGTCCCCCTATTTGGGGACGATTGCGGATGTCGGCTTTAATTGGGGCTCCCTGCCGCTGAAGCTTTACCAGATGTTTGTCGATCCCACGCTGCTGTGCGGAGCAACCATGCTTCCGCCCGGAAAAACAATGACAGGAATCGTGGCGCAGGCGCCCTATGTCACAATAATAATTCCAGGGATTATTTACGCGTTCCAACGGACTGGCCTGAAAATTTTGCTGCTGCCACTGGCCATCGCGTTTTCGATCACATTTTACGCCGGATTCAACCCGATTTCCTACACACCGTATTTCTGGAGCTATTTGTTGTTTCATTATTTTTGGTGGTTTCTGCCGTGGATGTTCCTTTTCAGCTGGCTCACGATATCACGCGCATGGAGGAGCATGCGTTTGATTCCGTTTGTCGCGTGCTTGCTGGGCATACTGGCGCTCATCTCCCTATTTTCCTACAAGGTGGAAACCCTCTCGGTCGTGCCGGTGCTTGACGCGCGGAGTGCCGGTGATGCTCACGCGGCTACCATCGCCACTGCCAATGACGGGAAATCGACAACGATAAAGGTCCCATTGCCCCAGAATGAGCGCGTTTACAGCTTGCATTTCACAGGGAGGGAGGTTGTGCCTTTTCACGCTTCCGTGGCGGGAAATCATGTGTATTTCAAGGTTAGCAAGGACGGGGTTCCATTGGTTTCCTCGTATGAGTATTTTCCGGTGGGTGATCCTGACAGTTTATATCTTTCATTTATAAATTCGCCAATTCGCGGAAAAACCGCGACTGAAATTGAGGTTGAGATATCTGGAGTGGACTTGAGCCGCGTCGGGCCGGCCAGCTGCGAAATATTGACTGTCCGCTGGCGTCCTTTTTCAAATTGGAGTCAGTGGTTTGCGAGGAAGCCGCCCCGTGTGCATTATGCGCAAAATCTGCAACCGCCTAATAGAATAGGCCTGTTTGCTGGCTGGTCAGGGGGCGGTCCAGACTACATGTGGACTTTGGGAAAGGAGTCCGAGATGGCAATTCTTTGCGAGGCAAAGGATCAGAAAAGTCAGTATTTGGTAATGGAGCTGTCGGCTTTCAGGCCGCAGATGCTCGGTGTTTACATAAACGATATTCATGCTGGGGAGATATCCGTAAATTCCACATCAAAAAAGCCGTATGCGATCAAACTGCCAACCCCATTGGAGTTGGGATATTTTCCACGCATTCGCCTGCTGGTGTCAAATCCAACGAGGCCGAAAGATATTGGCATGAACGATGACACGCGAGAGCTCGGGGTTGCCCTGCACACCGCGAGGTTCGAGGCAAGTTTCAGCCCATGAGTCCGGGGTGTTGGCAATTCGTCCGGTTTTTCACACTCAATGGCGGCAAGCGGACGGTCGGGCTGGGCGTTCGCGTGATGTCACGCCGGCATCGCAACTATAGTCAATGGGGAATTGAGTTCTTCCGGGAGAATTCGAATTTCAATGTCTCCCTGCGGGGGCTGACTGTGCAAAGTGTAGCCAAAATTGATGAGCAGGCTTGCATATTCTTGGGCAGTCACCCGGGAGATTTTTATTAATTGTGTCGGATGGATTTCTGTAAGTATAATAGGGCGTTCTCACCCGAGTAGTTGCAATGCGCCCTGGACGGCTAGTGACTCGACGCCTTCTATGTCCATTTTTATAAAATCGACTTTTGGAAGCTGTCCAACGTGGTGACCGCAATTTCAACTTCAACGTGAGCAGGTGGAACCGGTGAATCGGGAGCAAGATGGGCTCCCCCGAAATTGGTCGTAACAGGAGCATGCCTTAGCTTTAGCGTGCCGTCTCTTGTTTTCCGACGGCCTTGTTGAAGGCGCGGGGATTTACCCATTTTCTTATAAATTCAACTTCAGCAGTATCATAATTATCGTTTAAAATAGAACCGCAGACGGCGGATACACCCAGAGTCTAAATCCATGCGCGGTTTCCTTGATAACCCAGGTGTTGGGCAGTAAAAAATCAGGATTTTTTATCATGAATTTCTCGGTGGTCAAAAAGACCCGCCTTAAATCTTGCGTGCTTGTTAAATTTGTTTGTGCGACTTGTTGGGTTTCAGGATCCCGGTCAAGAAACAATCTATAAGCCCACGTCAGATAATCCGAACGATGCATTATGTTTCATGATGTTGTGTTTATAGAATGATATAGTTATATTTGATAATATAAGGAAAGTAATCGATCCGCACGGATCATTTTTTCAGGATGTGGAACGTGACGAATTTATGAATAGCCGCACAGTGGCCAAATGACGCAAGTTTTTATTTTTATACTTATCAGGACTTGCGTCGAGGGCCATTATGGCGCCGGTTTTTCCAGCTGCGAGACAGGCGTCCGGTTTTGCTTGTAATGTTTGTCGCCCATAAGGACGCGGAGCGCCCGGTAGAGGTGGGTGCCTGTGCTCGCGGAATACAGGAGTTTTCGAAGGCGGTCGATTTCCGCCTGGCGGGCAGTGATCACGGCCTGCATTTGTTCACTTGTTGATGTGGCGTGTCTCCTCAGGTCGGCATGATCCTTTTGGAGTTTTGCGTTCGTAATATTTAACATGCCGATAGTTTTATCTTTTTGTTGGAGTTGTTCCTCAAAATCCTCCTCATGCTGTTTCGCTTGGACGCGGAATCCCTCAATTTTTTTCTCGAGCGTCTGGATTTCGTTTTGCAGTTGTTTTATCGCAGCTTCCGCAGCGCGTTGCGTTTCGGCAAGCGCATGTTGAGCTTCGTCAAGCTCACGCTGCTTTGATTGTTCGGCCTTTAGTTTTTTATAAACTGCGAAGTCATCGAATATACCCGGTGGATATATAAGGTGTTTTTTCAAGACTGATTGTTCAGTTGCGAGATAATACCGGTTTACGCCGTCGAAATATACATATGCGTAGTTTGCCTCGATTATATAGCGCTCCCATTGATCATAGGTGGGGTCCTGCGTGCTGGGTGCGATTGCCTCAATGACCAGTATCCATGGGCGGTATTTTTGAAAATCCATGCCCTCTATTATTTCCGTCTCCATGCCTTCGACATCGATTTTTAGAAAATGAATGTCGCGATTCGCATAGGGGGCGAGAATATCCTTGAGTGGATAGACGGGGACGGTGGTTTTGGTGACAGGCCAGCCGCTTTGCTCGTGCTTTTCGGCAATTTGCGGAACGGCGGTTGAAAGGCCGGTGTTCGGAATGTTGCTAAACTCGATTTCCCCGACGGTTTTGCCGGCGACGCAGCTCAGCGTGATGTCGCGGGGGCGGTCGTTGACGAGTTTGCGGTAATAATCCTGATTCGGCTCGATGTTCACTCCCGACCAGCCGAGATCGTAAAAGGCCTTGGTAACCGAATCAATGACGGGATCGTTGGCGCCGACATCCACATAGAACCCGTTTTTGATGTTTTTTAACGCACGGTGAAGCACCACATCCTCAAGGTTTTGCGCGTAAGAAATGAAGGTCATGGGTAAAAATTAAGGTGAAAGAGAGATCGTTTGGATGCTTGTTTAACAACCCCTTGTCCCTGCACTGAACACCCGCAAAATCGAATTTTGTAATATATTGGTTTTCACTGCGTTAGATTCATTTGTAAATAATGCCTGAAATGCAAACAAAAGTATTATGATAATGCAAGTGCCTGCGTGCAGTTTCCTCTCGCTTGCACGCCGGAACGAAAGAATCGCGGGAGACCGTCATCTCATTGGGGCATCGTGATTCGACGATTTTACCATCCTGTAACTCGCCAACAGACCGTCCGTCGCCAAGCATGGCAACAATCTGCAGATACTTTATGCGCTAACTTTTCAAAAAAAGGTAAAATTTCTTGCATCGGGTGGGTGTTGCCACATCGTGAGCATCCCTCCCGCCAAAAACCTTAAGTAGAGCCTAGCTCCTTAGGGTTTATTCGCCCGGTCTCACCACCGGGCGATTTTTTTTGCACAGCGCGCCGCCGCCTGTTGGGTTCCGTGGCTGTCATGCTGCATATTGTCCTCTTTCAACCGGAAATCCCCCAGAACACGGGCAACATCGGGCGCATGTGCGCGCTTACGAAGTCGAGACTGCACCTGATCCATCCGCTCGGCTTCAAGATCACCGATGCGCAATTGCGGCGCGCGGGCATGGATTACTGGTATTCGCTCGACGTGCATCATCACAACGACTGGCCCGCGTTTCGCGCGAGCCCCGCGGCACCGGGCGGGCGATTGTGGCTGTTCACCACAAAGACAAGGCGTTCGTTTTGGGACGCGGGATTTGCGGATGGCGACGGACTGGTTTTTGGAAACGAGGGCGGAGGCGCGCCCGAATGGCTGCACTCGGAACTCGGCGAGGAGGCGCGAGTGACGATTCCCCATGCGAACCCCGCGTTGCGTTCGCTCAACTTGAGCACGGCGGCGGGCATTGCGTGTTACGAGGCGCTGCGGCAAACACGACTGCTGGGATAAGACGGCGGCGGATTATCAGAGCCGTAGTGTTTTAAATGTCGTGAAGTTTCGGGAGTTGAACGAGGACGCACCGCCAGATGGCGAACGTGAGGTATTTAAGCGTAATTTTGAGCCGGGCGGTGTGGATGTTTTAAAGCTTAAGAGGTTATTTTGAATTAAGGCTTTCTGCTTTTTTAACCACGGAGGGCACAGAGACTCACGGAGTGAGGATTCTATATTACGTGAGCTCAGTGGCTCTCCGTGGTTATGCCGGTTTGTCCATGCAGCATTTTTTGTATTTCTTGCCGGAGCCGCAGAGTCAGGGGTCGTTGCGTCCAATTTCTGGCGCGGTGTTGATGAAGGGGCGGCTGGTCGCGCTCGGCGCAGATGGCGTCTCAAGCCTCGACGCCGAGTTTCGAGAGCAACGCGGCGGTGAAATCAGACATGGGAGGTGTGAATGATTATGAAAGGGATCGGCCGAATTGACGGAGTAGGTTTACCAAGACAAATTTCAGAACAAAGAGGAGGGCTGGATTCATGGTATGGAGTGGTGAAATCAGGCGTTGAGCGGGCTGATAATTGGGAGTCCGAGTTCGGTTAAATATTGATACGTTTTGTCATAATACTCGGGTGATCGCGTTGGGTCATCGGCATCACCTGGCGGAACAAATATGACCATACCTTGGCGAGCGCGAGTAAGGAGAACGCGGTAAGCGTTTAGTAGGTAGTTGCGGTTGTCCTCGTTGGCGATGTTGCACCAGCGATTGCCGCGAAAGTCGTGATGAGTCCAAGAGCGACCGGCATTGCGGAGATCGGCGTCCCATGTGACACAGGCCCAATCGAGTTCTAGGCCTTGCACTTGGAATTCGGTGGCAGCGTCTTCAAGATAGTAACTTGAACGCGTATCGTCTTTGTCGTTCAAAAACCAATGCACTGGATCGATTGGCACACGGATGTCGATTGCGAGGGGTTTTAGGCGAAGTGCTTTGGACGATGCGAGTAGGCCAATACGTTCAGAACCACGTGCATGAGTGCGGAGCCATTTTTTCGCGAGATCAAGTTGGCGAGTGATCACAATAGGATAGCGTGCGCCAAGTTCATTGAGCGTGAGACGAGCTTTTTCTTTTTCTTGTTCGAGTAGAGCTTTGACGAAGTAAGAAACTTTTTCTGAACGAAATGAGCGCATCGAAACAGAGAGGTGCAGGCTGTCGTCGAAGGCGGTCTTCTCGTGATGTTGGATTTTATCTAATGCGTGGCCCGCTGCATATTCTGTATCAGTTAAGCGTGATGAAATATACATCTGCCAATGGGGAAATCTGTCGTTTACTGCATCCAGCCATGCCCCGATGCCTGCTTCGCCGGTGTTGATTTCTTGTCCTCCCCCGACCAAGCAAATGATAACCGCCCAATCGGAATGGCGATCCATGTAAGAGATCAAGAATTCGGGTTCGGATTGAGAGAAATGAGCGCGACCTTTTTTCCTGCGCATGAAGTTAGCGGTTTGGCGCAGATTCCAGGCTCGTTGCGCTTCATCAAAAATCACGACATGTTCTGAGGGTGGCAGATCGTCTTTGAGGCCATCGTCGCGAAAGTGGTGAATATTTTGAATGAACTTTCTAACTGGAATCGCGACTTCGCTTTTTCGGGCGGCCTTGTTTTTTGCTTTTGCGCGAACAAATTCATCGCGCACGAGCACTTCGGTTAGCACTGCGACGAGTGGGCCATTGCCAGAAAGAAAAACGGCGTGTGTTTTCTCTTTTTCGTCGCGGCGTTGTGTCGCGATATTTAGTCCAACAAGTGTTTTTCCCGCACCGGGCACACCAGTGACAAAGCAGATAATTTTGCGTTTATGGTTCTGCGCCTCATCAACGAGTTGCTCGATGCGTTGGGACGTTACGCGTAAGTTTTGTGCGCCCGCATCATGTCGGGCGATATTTTCAACTGAGTGACGCGAGAACAAAGCACGCGCAGCTTCTACAATAGTGGGAGTGGGCCGATAGGGCGCACTCGCCCAGTGGCGCGAGTCGAGTGTTTCGTTTGTAATAGCATGCAGTGATTTATCTATCGCGGCTCGAAAACTATCCCTGCCAACAAGGAGAGGTTTATGAACTTTATCGCTGGCTGGAGACAAATCGCCTGGAGTTGTTTCGGACGCTTCGGTCGCGATGAGGATCGGAACAATCGATGCAGCGTGACTGGCTTCGTGAAAGTTTTTTAAATCCAGCGCATAATCCCAAACTTGGTCTATGGAAGCTCTGTCGAATGTTTTTTCGCCGACCTTAAATTCGACAACAAAAACGACGGAGTTAAGTAGCAAAACAACATCTACGCGTTTACCCATTCGTGGAATCGTGAACTCCAGAAGAATATCACCCGAGAGACCGACGAGATTAGTTTTTAGTAACGCAATTTCTTCGAGCCATGCGTCACGTTGCGTTTGCAGTAGTGCGTATTCGCCGTTTGTGGCAAGCGCGCCGATAACCTCTTCCGATGACGCAGCGAGAAAAGTATCGATTGAGGACTGATACCACGCGCGCGAAACCTTCTGGCCGGGAGATTGATTACCGGATTCTAGCATGAAATCAACGTATTGAGCCGAAGCTGACTGGTTGAGGTAAAAGCTACTCTATGATTCGCACGCCGCCGAGGTCGGCGCTGGCTACGTCGCGGGCGTAGGCGCGGAGCGCCTTGCTGATGATGCGGTCGCGGATCGGCTTGTAGGCGAGTTTGCCGCGGGCTTCTTCCTCGGCGCGACGTTTGGCGAGTTCGGCTTCGGTTACGGCGAGGTGGATTTTGCGCGCGGGGATGTCGATTTCGATCGTGTCACCGTCGCGGACGAGCGCGATGGCGCCGCCGCTGGCCGCCTCGGGCGAGACGTGGCCGATGGAGAGTCCGGAGGTGCCCCCGCTGAAGCGGCCGTCGGTGATGAGGGCGCATTGCTTGCCGAGGTGCTTGGATTTTATGTAGCTCGTCGGGTAGAGCATTTCCTGCATGCCGGGGCCGCCCTTGGGGCCTTCGTAGATGATGACGACGATGTCGCCGGCTTTGATCTGGTCGAGGAGGATGGCGCGGCAGGCGTCGTCTTGCGAATGGAAAACGTGGGCGGTGCCGGTGAACTTGAAGATGCTTTCATCGACGCCGGCGGTTTTTACGACGCAGCCTTTTTCGGCGATGTTGCCTTTGAGAATGGCGAGGCCGCCGTCCTTGGTGTAGGCGTGCGCGATGTCGCGGATGCAGCCGGCGGCACGGTCGGTGTCGAGGGTTTTGTAGTGGCTGTCCTGGCTGCCCATTTTGAGGTTGAAGCGGTTGGCGGGCGCGGAGGTGTAGATGCGCGCGGCTTCGGGGTCGGGCGTCGCGGTGGTGATGTTGTATTTGGCGATGGCTTGGGCGAGGGTGAGGCCGTCGGCGCGGGGTTGGGCGGTGTCGATGAGGTTGGCGGAGGCGAGCTCAGCCATGATGCCGAGAATACCGCCGGCGCGGTTCACGTCCTGGATGTGGTATTTTTCGGTGTTGGGGGCGACTTTGCAGAGGCAGGGGACGCGGCGCGAGAGAGCGTCGATGTCGTCCATCGTGAAGTTGACTTGAGCTTCGTTGGCGATGGCGAGGAGGTGGAGAATCGTGTTGGTGGAGCCGCCCATGGCGATGTCGAGCGACATGGAGTTGAGGAAGGCCTGGCGGGTGGCGATGGAACGGGGGAGGACGGAGTCGTCGCCGTCGCGGTAATATTTGTAGGCGTTTTCGACGATGAGGCGGGCGGCGTCCTTGAAGAGTTGGAGGCGGTTTTTATGGGTGGCGACGATGGTGCCGTTGCCGGGGAGGGCGAGGCCGATGGCTTCGTTGAGGCAGTTCATGGAGTTGGCGGTGAACATGCCGGAGCAGGAGCCGCAGGTGGGGCAGGCGGCGTGCTCGAGTTTTTCGATTTGGGTGTCGGGGATGGAGTCGTCGGCGGACTCAATCATGACGTTGATGAGGTCGAGGTGGCGTTCGCCGAGCTCGCCGGCCTCCATGGGGCCGCCGGAGACGAAGATGGCGGGGATGTTGAGGCGCATGGCGGCCATCAACATGCCGGGGGTGATTTTGTCGCAGTTGGAAATGCAGATCATGGCGTCGGCCTTGTGGGCGTTGACCATGTATTCGACGGAGTCGGCGATGAGGTCGCGCGAGGGGAGCGAGTAGAGCATGCCGTCGTGGCCCATGGCGATGCCGTCGTCGATGGCGATGGTGTTGAACTCGGCGGCGAAACAGCCTTGCGCCTCGATTTCGCGTTTCACGAACTGGCCGACATCGTGGAGGTGGGTGTGGCCGGGGACGAATTGCGTGAAGGAGTTGACGATGGCGACGAGGGGTTTGCCCATTTGCGCGTCGGTCATGCCGTTGGCGCGCCAGAGTGCGCGCGCGCCGGCCATGCGGCGGCCCTGGGTGGTGGTGTCGGAACGGAGTGCGTGTTTCATAAATGCGGAATGTGGAGTGCGGAATGCGGAATTAGGATTTCAAATTTCCTTTGGTTTTCTGATTTCTGAAATCCCTACCTTGTGAGGCGGCGTTCGGCCAACATCAAATAAATCCCAATTTTCAAAAAATCCAAATGTCTGTTTCGACGCAGACGGGACTCGCAAATGCTGGAGTTGCGATGCGACAAAGGATCTGTCGCATCGCCTGAAAAGAGCCGATGGGCATGCGACTGGAAACACGCGCGCCCCACCCTCGCGGGTCGGCCTTTGTCGGCATGGTGTTGATGTGTTGCCGCCGTCAGGCTTTCTTTTTTGCGGACGGCTTTCGGTTGATCACATTGGCCTGGAGCCGGCGGGGCATTTCGACCGGGTCCTTGTTGGTGGGCATCGGCGGATAGTCGGGCTTTTTCAAGCCCTTGACCATATCCGCTATTTTCACCGGCCGACCGGTCACGAAGCTCATGTTGGCCGCCGCGCCGATGAGGATCGACTCGGCGCCGCCGCGCTCGTCGGAATTGCGCTGATATTTGTCGGCGGGCGGGTTCGGAAGGAAAACGTCGTTCAACATGACAACATCGCCACCGCCGTGGCTGCCCGAGCCCTTCCAGGGAGTGTGCTCGGTGGCGGGCTCGCGGAGCGGGATGACGCGCACCACCGTGCCGCCGGCCTTGATCGCGCCTTGCTTGTCGTCACCGTCGGCAGCGTTCATGTAGATTTGCTCGACGATGGAGTGCTCGAGACGGCCCTTGGTGCCGTTGAAGGCGATTTGATAACCTTCCCACGCGTTGAAGGCATTGAGCGAGTAGCTGAGTGTGGCGCCGGTGTCGTATTTAACGATCACGTTCATGGTGTCCTCGATGTCGATGTCTGAACGGAAGACGCAGCGGTCGCGCATGTAGCCGTCGTATTTTTCGTTGTCGAGATACATGGATTTGATGCCGGGGGTGCCGGGGAGGTCGATGTGGAAGCCGCACTTGCCACCCTCGGGGCAGGTCATGCAACGTTCGCCGGGGCCCTTGAGGCCGAAACGCTTGATCATGGCGGGCGTGTAGAATTCGCGCTTGCCGACGGCGGTGACCTCGACGGGCGAGGCGCTGAGCCACCAGTTCACGAGGTCGAAGTGGTGCGTGGCCTTGTGGATCATGAGGCCGCCGGAGTTGATTTTGTTGCTGTGCCAGCGACGGAAATAATCGGCGCCGTGGCGGGTGTTGAGCAACCAGGTGAAATCAACGGAGAGGATGTCGCCGATCGCGCCGGACATGAGCAGATCCTTCACTTGGGTGCGCGGCGGCGAGTAACGATAGTTGAAGGTGACGCGGACTTTTTTGCCGGTGCGTTTTTTCGCGTCGAGGATGCGCTGGCATTTCTCGGCGGTGATCGTCATGGGTTTTTCGGTGATGGTGTCGCAGCCCATTTCCATTGCCTTGACGATGTAGCGATCGTGCGCGCAGTCGGTGGTCGTTACGATGACGATATCGGGCTTGGTTTCCTTGATCATCTGTTCGAACTCTGGGAGCAGTCGGTCGAAATCGGGTTTCGAGGGATTGGATTTCGGGAAATACGCCTTGATCGACACACCGGCCTTGAGTGCGTTTTTTGCCGCGCTCTCGGCGCGCCCCTTGTTCACGTCGCATACGGCGACGATCTCGGCGACGTCCTTGTATTGGTTGAGAATGGAGTTGAGATACATGCGGTGGCGTCCGCCGCAACCGACGATGGCGTAACGGCGGCGCGTGCCTCCGGAGGCTGAGGCGATGGCCGAGGCGGGATCGGCCGCACTGGCAAACGCGGAGCCCATCGCAAGCCCGGCGCCGGCGAGCGCGGCGGTTTTGGCAAAAGTGCGACGGTTAATAACGGTTTTAGGGAAGGCGGAGTCTTGGGTGGTCGTGTTCATGGATTTAGGATCGATAAAAAATCAAATGAAGTTGCGGGAAAACAAGGGTGCGCAAAATCGGAACGGAAGCGTTATTTCGAAATCGGAAGGGTTGGTTTTGCAAAGGGGATCGGTGAAACTAGGACACGAGAAACTTTCATCCGGGAAGTTTCGATGTCGAGCCTTTTTGAGGGCCTCCGCCAGCATCGGGCACCGGTCGCGTCATGCGACTCGCGCCACTGGACGGGGCAAAAGCATCGGCCAATTGCCGCCCCGCCTCCGAGTCCCGCGTGCCCGTCCCATAGTATCCAAAAATCAAATACACAAAGCCCGCGCGCGACGCAAACTCAGTCCCACCAGATGATTCGTCCGCATTGGTCGCACGTCGCGAGAATCTCGCCCTTGCGTGCGTTTGATTCCGACTCGCCGGAAACCTTCAGGTGGCAGCCATCGCACGTCCCGCCGTGCACGGCGGCGACCACCGGCTGCGTGCGCTCCGCAATCCGGCCGTATAGGCGCAAGCTCAACGGGTCCAGCGGCTCGCGCGCCTTCGCCACCTCGGACTGCGCGGCGGCCAGCTCCACGGCCAGGTTTTTCTCGCGCTCGCGCAATGTCGCGATTCGCGATTCGTGCCCGGCAATGTTGTCCTTGAGCACTTTTTCGGCATTGGCAAATTTCACCTTCGCCTCGTCGATCGCGAACATCACGCCCAGTTCCTTTTCCTCCAGCTCGCCGATGGCGGATTCCGTCGATGCAATTTGCTGGCCGAGCGCCTGGTATTCGTCGTTTTTGCGCACGAGTGATTGCTGCGTTTTGTATTTTCCGAGCGTGCCCTGCATCGTGCCGATTTCCGTCTCGATTAATTTTTTTTGGGTTTCGAGATCCATCAACTCCGTTCGCGCCTCCTCGATGGCCTGCTTGTCCGCGAGGATTTTCCCCTCCACGGCGCGAACTAAATCGGGCACCGACTTGATTTCTGTCTCCAGCTGGATTCGTTTGGTGTCACGATTCTGGAGTATGAGGAGATTATCGATGGCAGGATGGCGCATGACCGCCACGTTAGAGAGCCTTGGCCGCAACGCTCAATCACCAATCACGCGCGCACAAAAAAAACCGGCAACCCGCGCGCAAAAACATGGCCGAAAATTGACACGCATGAAAAAAATCGCATTATTTTTACATTTCCCCCACCCCTCGGCATTGCAAATAACCGTATTTAAAAAACGAATACATATTCATTTTCCCATAGTGACTTTGTCCAAAAACGGCGTCAAAAATCACAAAAAAAGAGCCCCGATTTTTGCGCCATTTTTATCCCGAATTTACCCCTGAAAAAATTCCCGACCCTATAATTTTTCTTCTGCATAGCTTTAGTTTTGCTTAAATGTGAACACACTGTGAGTAACATTTTAATTCATTAATAGTTAATTATTTATAAATCAAAAATTTTTCCAAAAAAACTACATTTAAAACTCGCCCAACCTTTCAAACTCATCCACTACATTGGTTTTTCTGTCATGAAGTCTTCCCTCCCTTTTTCCATCTCCAACATCCTTCCAAGCGAACCCGCGGCGACCATCACCAAAGGCGCCCAATTGCTCAACCGCAGCATCCCCGCGGATGCCCGCATGGTCGTCAAACGCGACGGCACCCGCGCCCGCTACGACCAGAACAAGGTTACCCGCGCCATCGCGCTCGCCTTCCACGAAGTGCGCACCAATAACGCCGACAATCCGTCCCGCGACGACTTCCTCGCGCAATACGGCGTGAGCCCCGACATCTTCGCCGAGGCCGCCCGCCTTGGCGAAAGCGTCTCGCAGATGCTCGAACTCTACTACCGCGAGGGCAAACACCCCTCCATCGAGCAAATCCAGGACGCCGTTGAAAAGGCGATCGCCGCCTCCGGAAACTGGGAAGTAGCCCGCTCCTACGTGCTCTACCGCATGCAGCACTCCGCCAACCGCCTCGCCAAATACGAGGAAAACGGACTCGGCGACTACATCGCCATGGCGAAATACGCCCGCTACCGCCCCGACCTCAAGCGTCGCGAAACCTTCACCGAGGCCACCGACCGCGTGCGCGACATGCACCTCACCCATTTCGCGGCCAAGATCGACGCGCGCATCCCCGAAAAACTCCCCGCCGACATCGCCGCGCTCGCCGGCGACGCCGCCCCGCAACTTCTCGCCACCCTCGGCAACAAGCGCCTCTACGACATCATTCAAACGGTGTTCGACAAGGTCGCCGCCAAGCAAGTCCTCCCCTCGATGCGCTCCATGCAATTCGGCGGCGAGGCCATCCTCAAAAACCACTCGCGCATGTTCAACTGCTCCTTCGCAAACGTTGACCGCGTCGAGTTCTTCCGCGAATACCTCTACCTCCTACTCTCCGGCTGCGGCGTCGGCTTCTCGGTGCAAAAGCACCACGTCGCCATGCTTCCCTCGCTGCCCGCCCGCGCCAACGAATACGACCTGCCCGTCTGGCACTACCACATCCCCGACACCATCGAGGGCTGGTCCGACGCCGTGCACATGCTCTTCCAGTCCTTCTACGAAGGCAAAAAAATCGAGTTCAACTACTCGCTCATCCGCTCGCGCGGACTCCCCCTCAAAACCTCCGGCGGCAAGGCCCCCGGCCACCTTCCGCTCAAGCGCGCCCTCACACAAGTCGAGGAAATCCTCTCGCAAGCCGCGGGCCGCGCCCTGCGCCCCATCGAAGTTTACGACATCAACATGTTCCTCGCCAAGGCCGTGCTCGCCGGCGGCATCCGCCGCTCCGCGACCATCTGCCTCTTCTCGCCCGACGACGAGGAAATGATGAACGCCAAGACCGGCAACTGGTTCGAAAAATATCCGCACCGCTCCGCCTCGAACAACTCCGCCGTCCTCGCCCGCACCGAGGACAACCGTGCCCACTTCAAAAAACTCTTCAAGGCGCAAAAGGAATTTGGCGAGCCCGGCTTCTTCTTCTCCGACAACCCCGAGGCCGGCTGCAACCCCTGCGCCGAAATCAACCTCCTCCCCATTGTCGACTGGGAACTCTCCGGCGAGGAAGTCTCGAAGCTCTTCGCCTGGGGTTACAAGGGCGACCTCCCCGGCACCACGCGCCTCTCCGGTTTCCAGATGTGCAATCTGACAACCATCAACGGACGCGCCGCCACCACCGTTGAAAACTTCTTCGACGGCTGCATCGCCGCCACCGCCATCGGCACCCTTCAGGCCGCCTACACCAGCATGCCCTACCTCGGGCCCGTCACCCGCCTCATCAACGAGCACGACTCGCTCCTCGGTGTTTCCATCTGCGGCTTCATGGACAACCCCAACATCCTCTTCGACGCCGAAATCCTCACCCGCGGCGCGCACCTCTGCCGCGCCACCAACCGCCTCATCGCGGCGCTCATCGGCATCCGTCCCGCCGCCAAGCTCACCACCTGCAAACCCGAAGGCACCGCCTCGCTCATCCTCGACGCCGCCTCCGGCATCCACCCTCACCACTCGCGCCACTACTTCCGCCGCGTGCAGGCCAACCGCAAGGAGCCCATCTACACCTTCTTCAAGCAGCACAACCCGCAGATGACCGAGGCGTCCGTTTACAACCCCGACACCGACGACGTCATCACCTTCCCCGTCGAGGCGGCGCCGCAGGCCATCCTTCGCAAGGACATCAACGCGCTGCAATTCCTGCAACTCGTCGAGCTCGTGCAGCAATCCTGGGTCATCCCCGGCGGCGATCCCGAATCGCGCTCGCCGAACCTGCACCACAACGTCTCCAACACCTGCACCGTCAGCCCGACCGAATGGAACGACGTCGAGGAGTTCATCTGGGAGCACCGCGAATCCTTCACCGGCATCTCGCTCCTCCAGGACGCCGGCGACAAGGTTTATGCGCAAGCCCCCCGCGAGGAAGTCGCCACCGAAAGCGACATCATCCGCTGGAACATGCTTCGCCCGAACAAAGTTGACTACACCAAGATGCGCGAGGAAACCGACGAGACCAAACTCGCCGAACACATCGCCTGCGCCGGCGGCGCCTGCGAAATCGTGCACACGTAAAACGCAACGTCACACTTCATGCCAAAAAGGCCGGACTCAATTTGAGTCCGGCCTTTTTTTCGCCACGCGGCTGACCGAAACGTGTAGGAGCAGCGTCACACGCTTCGCACGCATTGGGTTTCCCTCGGCCGCAACAACCGTCGTTCTCAGTCTCGGAGTTTTGGCAGGGCGAACCGTCCCGGTGAGCCGAAACGATTCGCATATCGTGGCGTTTTCAGTGAGCGCGTCCTGTCCGATCAAACAACACGGGCTGGAAGTCCGTGCTACCACTTACCAGAGTCTGCGGTAGCCGAGGTTTAGGGACCAGGGGCGTTCGTAGAACTGGGCCTTCGCATATTCGTAGTCGAAGTAAACTTGGCTGATGTCGTTGATGCGGTAGCTCGTGCCCAAGCCGAACTCGACTCGCTTGCCGTCGTAGTTGGCTTCAAATGTCTTGCCGTGCGCGCTGATCTCGCCGTCGGAGCTTTCCACGGAGACCGCCGCAAACTTGCCATAGGGCGCCCAGCGGCTGCCGGGGATTTGTTTTCCGAAGCGCACAAGAGCGCGGTATTGCCAGGTTTTGGAGCTGTCCACGTGCACGTCGATCGCGCGCTGGTCGGCGGTTGCTTGCGTCGAGTAGTTCGCGCTGTCGAGACTGAGCACCGCCACTTGCACTCCCGGCTCCACCCACCAGCCGTCGGTGCGCTGCAGGCGGCGGCCAAACTCGGCGCTCAGGCTTTGCGCTCCGGTTGTGTATTTGCCGCGTGTCGTGCGACCATCCACCGCCTTGGCCTCAAATTCATTCGAGTAACGGTCCAGGCGCGCCACCACGTCGAGGTGCCAGCCGGTTTGTTTGAGCAGCGTGAGGTAGGCGCCCACGGCCACGTTGCGCGTCTTGCCGTTGCCTCCGTTGTCGAAGTCGCGGTCCACTCCGCCCGTGTCGATGAAGGCGCCGAGCAGGTGCACGCCGGTTTCGGTTTCGAAGATTTTGTCCGCACCACCGGTCATGCCCCAGCCGTATTGGCGGAAGGACATGCCGGAGAGGTCGTTCGCCGCGTTGAGGCGGTAGCCGCGCGCGCGAATCCAGAGGTTTCCGGATTTTGGATTGTCGGAGCGGGTGAGGGTTTCGGCGCGGATGTCGCCCAGGCGCAGGTGGAGGGCGTCGAGGGCGTAGGCCCAGTCGAGCGCGAGTGTCGAGGCGGTGTTGATGATCGCGTCAGCGGCGTGGCTGAGGTTGCGGTCCGAGAGATACCATTTGTTTGTGTCGGGCGTGTAGACGCTGCCGTCGCCCTGGACCAGTTCGATGGTGGTGAGGTCATACTCAAGTTTGCCGCCGGGGTTTGCCATTGCGAAGGTGGCGCTGCCGCTGCCGGTCGTGATCAGTTCGATGGCGAAGTTGATCGCGGCGGGTGGTTCGCTGATGGGGTTGATGTAAACGTCGTGGCGGCCCGCGCCGGCGTCGGCGATTGCGAGGTGATTGGCGACGGTGCCGGCGGGGTTGATGCCGGCGGTGATGTCGGCGAGTTTCGCGTTGAGGATGAAGCGTCCGGTGGTGTCGCCGAGGGTGTCGATTTGCGCGGCGGCGGTCGGGGCGGTGGCGGCGAAGGCGAGGGCGCCGTTGTTCAGCTCGAGGGCGCGGAAGCGGTAGCCGGTGGTTTCGAGGATGAGCGCGCTGGTCGCGTCGAGCGTGGTGGCGGCGATGGTGTAGCCGGCGGGGTTGGCGAGGGTGAGCGTGCTGTTGGTGAGCTGGTGAAGGCCTTCGCCGTGGAGTTCGTTTTGCAGCGTGCCGGTGACGTTGAGTTGCTCGAAGGCCGCGCCGTCGGCGACGGTGATCGCGGCGGTGCCGAGCGCGTCGATCTTGGCGGCGATGAGACGGCCTTCGTCGATGCTCGCGTCGCCGGTGAAGCCGGCGTTCGAGTGGTTGATCGCCACGATGCCGGTGTTGTCCTTGATGAGGGTGCCGGTGCCAGAAAGGGTGTTTTGCAGCGCGCCGGTGCCGGTTGTGTCAACAATGAGGATGCCTTCGAGTTCGATCGCGGCGGAGCCGAGCGCGTCGATATCGGTAATGCGCGCGGTGGCTGGGGCATTGATGTTGGTTTGCGCGGTGAAGCCGGTGTTCGAACTGGTGACGAGCAACGTGCCGGTGGAGAGGGTAAGCGCGCCGGTGCCGGTGAGGAGGCCGTCGATTTGGCCGCCGTTGGCGAGGGTTTGCGTGTTGCCGTTGAGGTCGTAGGTGGCGGGGATTTCCACGACGAGGAAACTGGTTTGCCCGAGTGCCTCGTTCGCGCCGGCGATGAGCGTGCCGGTGGCGAGGGTGGTCGTGCCGGTGTAGGTGTTGGTGTTGTTGAGCGTGATCGACCCGGCCGCCTCGACGCGGAGGTTGCCCGAGCCGCTGACCTTGGCGTGCAGTTCGTCGGCTCCGTTCAGGATTGCGTCGTCGATGTCGCCGGTGAGCAGCGTGGTCTTGCCGGCGAGCAGGTCGAGCGCGGTCAACTCGTAGGAAAGATGGATGCCGGTGTTGCTCGCAACTGCGGCAAAGTCGTAGGTGCCGCTCGCCACGATGTCGCCGGACTGGGCGATGTCGAGTTGCGTGGCGTCGGTGATTTGGTTGCCAAGTTGGTCGACGAGTTGCGTGCCGGTGATGAGCGTCTTGCCGCCGGCCGCGAGGGTGGTCGATTCGACGAGGGTGATGGTGTGCGGCTCGTCCTGCTGAAGCAGCGGGAGTGTGTTGCCGGGGAGGGCGCCGGTGTCGATGACCAGGACGGTGTCGTGGACGGCGAGCGTGCCGGTGCGGATGATGCCGGCCGCCTCCGTGCCGCTCGCGGCGAGCGTGAAGCCGAGTGTGCCGCTGGTGAGCGTGAGGTTGCCGATTTGCTGCGCGCCGCTGCCGGTGGCGACAAAGGCGTTTTCGTCGATTTGCAGGGTCGCTTCGGTGAGAACGGCGGTGTTGGTGCCGGAGAGATCGAAGGCGGCGGAGTGCAATTCGAGGACGCCGCGGAAAGGGCTGAAGGGCTGAAAGACTGAAGGGCTGAAGGAGAAGGCGTTGTTGTTTGTATCCACTTTCAGGATACCGGTGCCGCTGAGCGCGTTTGTGTAGAGCCAGGCGGTCGCGCTGTCGATGTCGAGCAGGCCGTCGATGTGGGTCGCTCCCGCGCCGAGATTGGCGGTCGAGGAGACTTGCGCGGCTCCGGTGATGTGCCAGTCGGTGGAGTTGGTGCCGGTTAGGACTGTGTAGGACCCATAAGACCCTTGGGTCACATGGGACGTGCCGGTGCCGGTGATGTTGTTTGAGAAGGTGCCCGTGGCGGCGAGGTCGAGGTTCGCGTTGTTGATGACGGCACTGGTGCCGACGCCCTGGAGGTTTTCGAGTCGCAGCGTGCCGCCGGTGATTAGCGTCGTGCCGGTGAAGGTGTTGTTGGCGTGGTCGATCGTGAGCGCGGTCGCGGCGTTGATTTTCTCGAAGACGCCAGAGCCGGAGAGCGCGGCGTTGCCGAGGTTCGCATTGGTGGAGGCGGCGAGGCGGCTGGTAGCTGAGATCGCGAAGGTGCCGCTGTAGTTTGTGTTGTCGGCGGTGAGCGTGATCGTGGCACTGTTGACGAGGGAAACCCCGCCCTGCCCTGCCAGCGTCTTGGAGAGGTCGCCGGTCGCTCCGTCCGCGCTGAGTGTCGCGCCGGATGCGATCGCGATGGTGCCGGTGTTGCCGAGGGCTTGAGTGTTGTTGATGATCGTCGTGCCGGTGACGCCGACGTTGGCGGCGAAGGCGGCGTTGGTGCTTGTGATTGTCGCCAGGCCGCCGAGGCCGAGGCTGCCCGAACCGTGGAGCGTGCCGTCGATTTGCGCGCCGTTGGCGATTGTCTGCGTGTGGCCGTTGAGGTTGTAGGCGGCGGTGCCGGTGATGAGCAGGTGGGCGGTTTGGCCGAGCGCATCGTTGGCGGCGGCGATGAGCGTCCCGCTGCTGATCGTGGTTGTGCCGGTGTAGGCGTTCGAGTGGCTGAGGAATATTTGCGTGTCGCGCGCCTGGATTGTCAGGTTGCCGGTGCCGGTGATTTTGGCGCCGAGGACCGTGTCCGTCGCTCCGGCGTTGTCGAGCACGAGGTTGGTGTTCGTCTTGAGTTCGGTGAGCAGGTAGTCGACGTAGATGCCGGGGCCCTCGATGTGGTTGCTGTGCGCGCTGCCGGTGACGTGGGCAGAGCCGCTTGAGAACGCGGCGTAGTTGTAGGTGGCCTCGATGTCGGTGTTGCCGTGCCCGTCGCCGACTATGAGCGTCGTGCCGGTGTTCGAGGGCGCCGCTCCATTGAAGAGCAGGTTCATTTGTTTGCCGGCCTCGTCGAGCGAGGCCGCCTTGACCAGCTGGATGCTGTTCGTGCCGCTGTCCTGGTCGAGGAAGTTGCCCGTGGTCGGCGCGCCGGCGGGCGTGAGGCTCGTGTCGAGGTTGAAGCTCACCGAGTCCGCGTTGGCGACGGTGAGCTCGTTGACTTCGAGCACGTGCGCGGTGTCGGGCGACTGGAGGTGCACGTTGATCGTGCCGCCGATCAGTTCGAGGCCGTTGATTTTCATCGTGCCCGACACGCTGTTGGTGCCGAGGTTGATGATCGATCCGGCTTGCGTGCGCAGCGTCGCGTTGGCGAGGGCGGACTCGTTCGCGGTGTTGTGGAAGAGGTTGTAGGTGGTGTTTTCGAGGGCGAGGACGCCTTCGAAAAAGGCTGAAGAACTGAAGGCTGAAGGGCTGAAGGTGAACGCGGAGCCGGAAAGGTTGACGGCGAGGGTGCCGGTGCCGGTGAGGGTGTTCGAGTAGGCCCACGCGGTGGTGGCGGCAAGGGAGAGCTCGCCGTCGATGTGCGTGTTGCCCGCGCCGAGGTTGGTGGTCGAGGAGACTTGCGCGGCTCCGGTGATGTTCCAGTCGGTGGAGTTGGTGCCGGTTAGGACTGTGTAGGACCCATAAGACCCCGAGGACACATGGGACGTGCCGGTGCCGGTGATGTTGTTGGCGAAGGTGCCCGTGGCGGCGAGGTCGAGGATCGCGTTGTTGATGACAGCACTGGTGCCGACGCCCTGGAGGTTTTCGAGTCGCAGCGTGCCACCGGTGATTAGCGTCGTGCCGGTGAAGGTGGTGTTGGCGTGGTCGATCGTGAGCGCGGTCGCGGCGTCGATTTTCTCGAAGACGCCAGAGCCGGAGAGCGCGGCATTGCCGAGGTTCGCATTGGTAGAGGCGGCGAGGCGGCTGGCGGCGGAGATCGCGAAGGTGCCGCTGTAGGCGGTGTTGTCTCCGGCGAGCGTGATGGTGCTCGTGCCGAGAAGTTCGAAGGCGCCGGAGCCGGCAAGGGTTTTGGTGAAGGCGCCCGTGGCGCTCGCGGTTTGCAGGGCGGCGTTTGCGGCGATGGCGATGGTGCCGGTGGTCGTGCCGAGGGCTTGCGTGCTGGCGATGATCGTCGTGCCGGTGACGCCGATGTTCGCCGCGAAGTTCGCGTTGGTGCTTGTTATTGTCGCCAGGCCGCCGAGCCCGAGGCTGCCCGAACCGTGGAGTGTGCCGTCGATTTGCGCGCCGTTGGCGATTGTTTGGGTGTGGCCGTTGAGGTTGTAGGCGGCGGTGGCGGTGACGGCGAGCCATGCGGTGTTGCCGAGCGCGTTGCTCGTGCCGCTGACGAGTGTGCCGGTGTTCACGAGGGTCGTGCCGGTGTGGGTGTTGGCGGCGTTGTTGAGCGTGATCGCGCTGGTGGCGTCGATTTGCAGGTTGCCCGCTCCGGTGATCAGCGCGTGCAGTTCCGAGCCGCCGGCGGGCGGCTCGGTGTCGTCGGCGAGCGTGGTGGTTTGGTTGGCGAGGAGGTCGAGCTGCGTGAGTTCGTAGGCGACTGAAAGGCCGTTGGTGTAGTCGAGCGTTTGCGCGTAGGTTGCCGTGGCGGTCGTGACTGATGCGGTGTTCTTGATGGCGGCGGTCGTGGTCGTGCCGCCGGCGAGGGTGAGGCTGGTGTTGCTCAGCGCGGTCGCGTCGATGAGCAGCACGCGGTAGCCTTCGTCCTGCTGGAGGAGCGGCTTGGCGAAGAGCCCCGTGCTTCCGCTGTAAGTCGAGGTGACTGTGACCGTGCCGCTGATGGCGTCGAGCGTGCCGGTGCGGATGATGCCGTCGGCTCGCGTGCCGGTCGCGTGGGTGAATACGAGCGTGCCGCCGTCGATGGCGAGGTTGCCGATGGCGTGCGTGCCGGTGGCCACGGTGGTTGTGTTGTTCGCGCCGAGGATCACGTCGGCGTTGGCGAGGGCGTTATTGTTAAGCGTGAACGCGCTTTTCAGGAACTTGGCAGTTCCTGAAAAAAGGGCTGAAGGACTGAAGGACTGAAGGCTGAAAGAGAAGGCGTCGGAGGACGATGCGAGATCGACTTCGAACAGGCCTTCGCCAGTCAGGGTGTTGCTGAATGTCATGCTGCCGGTGGCGACGCGCAGGGTCGCATCCGTGGAGATGGTCGCGGTGTTGTCGCCAATGGCGTGCTCGTTTGTCATCACCAGCGTGCCTGAGAGGATTTGCGTGGGGCCGGCGTAGGTGTTCGAGCCACTGAGAACCAGCGTACCCTCCCCTCCCGCCTTCGTCACGCCGTGCGTGCCCGTGATTTGCGTCGCGATCGTCGTGCTCACCGCCGCCCCGCTCCGATAGTCAAGCGTGTCGATGTTGAGGATTATGTCCGCGTCGCTGCCGCTTGTCGTGAGCGTGCCGCCGGTGAGAAGATAGCCGTCGGTGCGGAATTGCGCACCGGAAAGTTCGATGGTCGTGCCGGAGTTGACGACGGTGACCGTGCCCGAAACGCCCTTGAAGATTGCGAACTCGCCCTGCTCCCACTCGCCGTTCACGGCGGCGTCGGTGCCCGTCCACGCGGTGTGCGTGCCCGAGAGCTGCCCGGGCGCATACCACGTGCCGTTGCCTCCGTTCGGCTCGTCGTTGTTCCACAGGCTCGTATTGTCCCCGTCCCAGATCGCGTAGCCGCCGAGGTCGTAGGCAAGCTTGATCCAATTCGTTTCGCTGGTGACGATGCGGTATTTGCCCAAGTCGGTCCCGGTAAGCACCAGACCGTCCACCAGTCCGATTGCAAAGTTGCCGTGGCCCCCGCTGAGCGCGCCCGCGTAGTTAATCAAGTCGTATTCGCCCTTGGCCAGTGTCGCCGTCGTGGTGATGTTCACGCGGCTCATGCCGCTCGCCGTCACATTGCCGCCCACAATCAAGAGGTCGTTCGTGCCGCTGTGATACATGTGCCCGGGATCGGTGCGCGCCCCGAGCTCCCAGTCGAGCTGCGCGTTGTTTTCGAGCGTCAGGTTGCCGAGGATCGTGAACTGGCCGGGGCTCGCGCCGGGCGAGAGATGGCCGCCGCCTTGAATGGTGACGTGCCCGCCCGCCGTGCCGGTGCCCGCGAGCGTCGCGCCGGAGGCGACGAGGGTGTGCGTGCTGGAGACGTAGCCGCGCAAGTCGAGCTTGCCGGCGTTGACGAATGTCGTGCCCGTGTAGGTGTTGTTCGCCCAGAGCGTCAATGCGCCGGCCCCGGTTTTGGTGAGGGACACGCCCGCGCCCGCCGCGATGCTGTCGGTGGTCGCGGCGATTGAGTTCGTGCCGCCGATTGCCGCACTCGCGTTTGCGCCGATGTCGAAGAGCATCGAACCGCTGTTCGTGTAGAGGAAGCCGCCGGAGGCGTTGTTTGCCGCCATGTTGTTGGTTGCAGTGAAGACGCCTCCCGCGGCTAGGTTGAGCGCGAATCCGGAGCCCGCGTAGATCGCCCCGCCGATGCCGCTCGCCGTGTTGCCGGCAATGGATATGTTTTTCGCGCCACCGCCGATGACGGTGGTTCCGCTGCTGTAGAACGCGCCGCCGTATTGGGCCGCATTATCCGCAATCGCGAGCGTTTCGGCATCGGGCGCAATCACAATGTTTTTGGAAGTGAAAACCGCGCCGCTGTGTGAGCTCGAGGTGTTTCCGGTGATGGAGACGTCGTCGTATTCCCCGGTGATCGAAAAACCGTTGCCCGCATAAATGGCGCCGTAGCTTCCAAGCGCGCAATTATTGGCGATTTGCAGCGAGCCGCTGGCCGTGGCCGAAATCACCACGCTTCCGTTGTAGGTGTAAATGGCGCTGGCGAAACTTTGGGCGGTGTTGCTGTTGATTAGTATGCTGCCGTAATCGCCATTTATGACAATGCCGCCGTGGGCAATAATCACACCGCCGGCATTGCTCGCGTAATTGTCAACGATTCGAAGCTCGCCCGCCGTCGTGGCGCTGAACCGCACGGTGCCGCGGGATGCGTAAAACGCGCCACCGTTCGCCGAGGTGTTCGAGTTGATGAATATGCCGCCGTGGGTTCCGGCTATTATGACATCACCTTGTTCCGCGTAAAACGCGCCGCCGTTTTCGCTCGCGACGTTTGAATTGATGAACACGTCACCGTAGCTTCCGCCTATCATGATGTCGCCCTCCATCGTGTGGAGCGCGCCGCCGTTGACACTCGAGGTGTTGCTGACCAGGGACAGCGTCCCCGTTGCCGCGGGATTTATCACGATGTCGCCGGAACTCGCGCTGAGCGCGCCGCCGCCGCGCCAACTTGATGCCACGGTCACGTTGTCCGCGATTTCAATGACGCCGTAACTTCCGCCGATAGTGATATCGCCCTCGCTTGTGTGAATCGCGCTGCCAAAGGTGCTATCAAGCGATGTGTTGCTCGTGATAATCAGCGCGCCGCTCGTGGCGCTGATGGCAACCGTGCCCGCGCTCCAGATCGCCCCGCCACTGGAAAACGCGACGTTTCCGCTCATCACGATGCGCTCATAGTCTCCCGTGATACTGACGCCGCCGGCATAATCACCGGGGGCATTCGTCTCCGTTCCCGAGGCGATGGCACCCCCGACTTCGTGGGCGTAGTTGTTGAGAAACGCCAGCGTTCCCCCGCCGGTCATGTTAATGGAAAGATCATTGAAAGTGAATACCGCGCCGCCGGCGCTAAGGAACGAGTGCACCTCGTCGACGGCAAAGGCCGTGTTGCTGGCAAACAAAAGGCTGGAGCCGGCGGTATCGATTGAGACGGAATCCTCCGCGAAAATCGCGCCGCCGCGATACGCCTGATTGTCCCGGAAAACGATTTCGCTCTGACTGGCGGTGATGGCGAGGGAGTCCGCCGCATAGATCGCGCCGCCTTGCCCGATTTCGTAGATGAAACCGTTGACGAACGCAACGGTGCCGCTGTTGAAGGAAAGCGCGGCTCCGGCATCGGCGTAAACGGCTGCGCCGTGGCGATTGGCCTCCCAACTGTCGAGGAAGGTGATATTGCCGACACTTGTGAACGAGCCGTTCGCATCAATGTAAAGCGCGGGAGCCGCGGTCGCGGTGATGACGAGCGTGCCGCCGTCGGCAACCCGCACCGTGCCCGACGCGCCCGTGGTGACGCGCTGGGTTTGGTTCAGCGTGCCGGTGCCCGCGAAGCGGAGCGTGGAGCCGAGGGGGTTGGTGTAAACGATGGTGCCGGAACCGAGGGCAAGGGCGGTGTTGCCGCCCGCGGCGGCCGCGACGAGCGTGCCGTTGCGGAGGTATATATTGCCACTGAAACTGTTGCTCGCGCTGAGAACGAGCGTTCCGCTGTTGCCGGTGGTGAGGGTGAGCGTTTTGCCGTCCCAACCGCTGGCGTAGGGGCCGTTGTTTTGGTTCGCGAGGCTCACATCGACATTGAAGCCGGTGCCGCTCGCGATTGTGAAATCGCCGTGGCCGTCGGCCGCGCCGCCGAGCCAGGACAGGTTCACGCCCGCCAGGTATTGCGTGGCCGCGCCGTTTTTATAGACGCCGCCATAAAGGTAATCGGGCAGGCCCGCGCCGTCGAAACCGGCGAGCGTGGCGCTGGCAAACACACCGGCGATCGTGCCGGAGGTCGCGCTGATGAGCACTTGCTTGCCCTCGGCGAGAACCGCGCTGGCCGTCGAAAATGCCGTGCCCGTGGTGAATCCGCTCACGCTAATGGTGCCGCCAACCGTCGCCGACGAGGCGTAAACGAAGGCGTCGCCCGTGCCGCGCGCGGAAGCATCGAGCGTCAGCGTGGAGCGGGCGTTCTGCGAATACACGCCGGCGGCGGTCGCGAACCCGCTGCCGCTGATCGAAAGCGCGCCCGCGCCGGCTCCCCCGACGGTGATGGTTCCCGTGCTTCCGAGATAACCGCTGACGTTGATCGTGCCGCTGTCGGCCGCGGCCGCGCCGATCACGACACCCGCCGTGCTGCCCGTCCAGCCTGTGATGTTGAGCACGCCGCCGCTCACGAACGTCGTGCCCGTGTAGGTGTTGCGAGCCCAGAGTGTGAGCGCGCCCGCGCCGGTTTTTGTGAGTGAGACGTCCGTGGCGGCCGCGATGCTGTCGGTGACCGCGGAGATGGAGTTGGCGTCGCCGATGGTCGCGGTCGCGCCCGCGCCGATGTCGAAGAGCATGGAGCCGCCCGCCGTGTAAAGGAAGCCGCCGGAGGCGTCGTCCGCCGCCTTGTTGTTGGTCGCGGTAAAGACGGCGCCGTCCGCCACGGTCAGCGTAAAGTTGGAGCCGCTATAGAACGCGCCGCCTCGCGCATCAGCGGTGTTGTTGGCGACGCTCATATTCTCCACACCGCCGATGGTCGTGCTTCTCACGCTGTAAAACGCACCGCCGCGGACGGCCGTGTTACTCGTAACCACGAGTGTTTCAGCGGCATCGGGTGAGATGACAATGTCGCCGCCATAAATCGCGCCGCCACGCGAATCCACCGTGTTGCCGGCAATGGATATGTTTTCCACGCCACCGCCAATGATGGTCGTTCCGGTGCTGTAGAACGCGCCGCCGGAGGAGGCGGTGTTACTCGCAATCACGAGCGTTTCAACGGCGCCGGGAGTGATGACAATATTTTTGGTGGTGTAAACCACGCCGCTGTAGGCGCTCGCGGTGTTTCCGGTGATGGAGATGACGTCGTAGTCCCCGGTGATCGAAAAACCCTCGCCCGCATAAATGGCACTGCGGCCGCCGAGCGCGGAATTATTGGCGATCTCCAGCGAACCGCTGGTCGTGGCCGAAATCGCCACACTTCCGCCGTAGGTGTAAATGGCGCTGGCAAAACCCTGGGCGGTGTTGCTGTTGATCAGTATGCTGTCGTAGGCGCCGCCCATGACAACGTCCCCGTAGGCAACAATAGCCCCGCCGGCATTGTCCGCGTAATTGTCAGTGATCCGAAGGTCGCCGCTAGCCGTGGCGCTGAACCGCACGGAGCCGTCGAGCGTGTAAAACGCGCCGCCATCCGTCGCCGTGTTTGATTCGATGAATATGCCGCCATGGGTTCCGCCTATCACGATATTGCCCTCCTCCGCGTAAAATGCGCCGCCGCTCTCGGAGGCGACATTCGAGGTGATGAACATCTCACCATAGCTTCCGCTTATCACAATGTCGCCCGCCTCCGTGTAGAACGCGCCGCCATTGGCGCTCGAGGAGTTGCCGGCAATGGACAACGTCCCCGTGGCGGCGGGATTTATCACAATGTCCCCGGCAAACGCGTGGAACGCGCCGCCACCACGCCAGTTCGTATCCGCGATCACGTTGCCCGCAATTTCAATGATGCCATAGCTGCCGCTGATGATGATGTCGCCATCGCTCGCGTGGAACGCGCCGCCCGAGTTTCCCTTGGCCGAAGTGTTGCTCGTGACCATGAGCGCGGCGCTCGTAGCGCTGATGGCGATCGAGCCCGCGCTCCAGATTGCCCCGGCGCTTCCGTTGAAAGCGATGTTTCCACTCATTTCGATGCGCCCGTAGTCGCCAGTGATGCTGACGTCGCCAATGTGGCCGCCACCCGCAGTCGTGCCCGAGGCGATGGCACCGCCAAAAGAACTCGCGTAATTGTCGAGAAGCGCCAGCGTCCCTCCGCCGGTCATGTTGATGGAGAGTCCTCCAAGGGCGCGCATCGCGCCGCCATTGGTATACGGGTGGATGGGAGAAGCGGGATCGCGAGCCGTGTTGCTGACAAACAGCAGGCTGGAGCCGTCAGTGTCGATGGAGACGGAGCCCTCCGTGTAAATCGCGCTACCGCGATGAGCCTGGTTGTCCTGGAAAATGAGTTCGGACTGGCTGGATGCAATATCCAGTGAACCCTCCGAGTAGATCGCACCGCCGAAAGCGACGCCACTAACAGAGCCGCTGGCGAACGTGGCCGTGCCGCTGTTGAATGAAAGCGAGGCTCCGTCACCGGTGTAAACGGCGGCGCCGTTCCGACCCGAGACATGGTTGTCGAGGAAGGTGATGTTGCCGACGCTTGTGAACGCGCCGTTCTCGCCGACAAAAAGCGCGGGAGACTTGGATGCGGTGATGCCGAGCGTGCCGCCGTTGGCAACCTGCACCGTGCCCGACGCGCCCGCGGCAACATGCTGGCCTTGGCTCAGCGTGCCGCTGCCTTCAAGGCGGAGTGTGGAGCCGAGGGCGTTGGTGTAGAAGATGGTGCCGGAACCGAGGGCGCGCGCGGAGTCGCCTCCCGCAGTGGCGGCGACGAGCGTGCCTTCGTGGATCGTGGTGCTGCCAGTGTGGGTGTTGACGCCTCCGAGCGTGAGCGTGCCGGTGCCGGTTTTGGTGAGCGCACCGTCACCGGTGATGCTGCCGGAGTAGGTCGTGGCGGCGGTGTTCAGCGCGATGACGTGACCAGTGAGGTTGTTGCCATCGGCGCCCGCGATGATGTGGCCGGTGCCGGAGAGATTGGTTAGCGTTTGCTTGATGTCGCCGGTCGCGAGGGTTGCGTTGACGATGACCGCCGTGCTGCTGGCGATGGCGTTCGCTGCGGTGAAGGCGAGCGTGCCCGCGCTCACGGTGGTCGTGCCGGTGTGCGCGCTGGCGGCCGCGAGAGTGAGCGCGCCGTCGCCGGTTTTTTCAAGGGAGGCAACGCCGGAACCGCTCTGAGCGATGCCGCTGGTCAGCGTCGTTTCATTGCCGGAGGCGGCGTCGAGTTTGAGCGTGATGTCCACCGCGTCGGTGCCGTCGAGTTGGGTGTCGAGATTGATGGCGTTGTCGATTGTTTGCGCGCCGGCGGCGGCGAAGGCGAGCGTCGGGGCGAGCGTGCCGGCAACCGTGAGCGTGCCGGTGCCGAGGGGCCCGGCGATCACGGAGCCCGAGGAAACCGACGAGCTGGCGGCCGCGGTCAGCGTGCCGTCGAGCAAGGTGATGCCGCCCGAAAAACTGCCGGCGTTACTGGCCAAAACCAACTCACCCGCGCCGCTTTTGATCATGCCTTGCGTGCCGCTTACGGGCGCGTTGATCGTGAGCGTGCCGCTGCCGACCGTGCTCACGACGAGACGGTTGGACAGGGCAATGCCGGCGTTGGCGATTGTCACGGAGTTGTTGTTTTGCAGCGTCAGGTTCGCGACCTCATCGGAATCCATTTGCTCGAAGGTGATCGACTGTCCATCGAGCGAATAGTTTTCGCCGGTGTTGTTTGTGAACATGAGGCCGCCGAGCTTGAGGTTGGCGACATCGATATGCACCGGATCGCCGCCAAGCTGGAGCGTGTTGGAAAAAACGGCGACCGCGCCCGGGCCGGTCGGCGATATGTTGCCCTTCCAGTTGGCGGTGTTGCCCCAATTGTTGCCGGAGGCGTCGCCCACCCATTCCGCGCTCACGCCAAGCGGGATGATCTCATAAAATTGCTGGGGGTTTTTCAGGATTTTGGCGCCGGGCGCGTAGGTGATGACTCCGCTGCTGTAAAAACTAATCGCGGCGAGGCGCGCGTAGTCGAATGCGTTAAGGACGTCGCTGACAAAGCGCACTTGCGTGGCGCCTCCGCCGTAGGTGCTGTTGCCGTTCCAGTTGATGATGTCGAGCGTGCCGTTCCATGAGCCCAGGTTTTGGAATGTGAGCAACGAGGAGCCGGACGCGCCGTTCATGTTGATGGTGCCCGAACCGGCGAGATTGAAGAGCGTGCCCGCGAAGGTCTGGCTGCCGCTGACGTTGAACGTGGCGGTGCCGAGTGTGAAGCTGCCCAGGCCCGTGCGCGTGCTGTTCGCGCTGCCAAGGTCGAGCGCGCCCTCCCGCAAAATGAAGTTGGGCGTCACGATGTTACCGCCTGTCCAGTGCAGCGTGGCCGTGCCGGTCTTGATAATATCGCCGGCGGTGCGAAGGTAGCCGTAGGCATTGCCGCTGATGGTGGAATTGGTTTCGGTTACGATTTTGGTGTCTATGTTTGCCCCGCTAATCGCGCCGGCGGTGTCGGTGATGTTGATGCTCGCGGTGTTCACGGCGCTGTTGCCAGTGAGGGCGAGGTTGCCGTGGAGGTTCACGCTGGAGCCGTCGGTCGTGACAAGTTCGAGCAGACGCGCGAAGTTGCCGCTAGTGAAGGTGACATGCCCCGTGCCGAGGTAATTGTTGCCGGCGTCGGCCTCGCCGAGCGTGATGTCGCCCGCAGCGTTCACGCGCAGGGTGCCTTGCGTGATCGCCGTGTTGCCAGTGTAGGTGCTGTTGCCGGAATTGATGACAAGCGTGCCCGCGAAGGTTTTGTTGATGCCATAGTCCCCGTTAATCGCAAGATTGGCGCCAAACACGGCCGTGCCGGTGACTGCGATGGTTTTGTTATTATTCAGGGTCACGCCGAGACTCGGATCGAGTGTGAGCAGGCCTGCGTTGCCGTTGAGACCGATGTAGGCACCGGTGAACAAAACGTCGTTTGAAAGTGTGATGGCGTCACCGTAGCTGGCGAGCGTCCCGGCCGAAGCGCCGCCAAAGATGAGCGTGCCGCTGCCTCCAATGGAGAGATTGTCGCCGACGGAAAGCGTGCCGTTGCTTATCGAGGTGTTGCCGGTGTATTCGTGCGCGCCCTCCAGACGGATTGTCCCCTGCTCATTGATTGCAAGTCCACCGGCGCCTGCGAAAGTGTGGCTTGCAGGCACAATCACGGTCACTCCACTTTTGGGATACATTTTGGCAGTCTGCACCAAGGTGCTCGTGCCGCTGTAATCCAATGTAAAATTGCTGGTGCGCCACAGAATTTCACCACTACTGTTAAACACCAGGTTGTTGGAAATAGTGCGGTTTCCTCCCAGCGCCCAAAAATCCGTCGTCCCCAAAATGCTGACAGTGCCCGTGCCGAAAGCCGTGTCGCTGCCGACACCAACGCCCGCCCTAATGATAACACCGCCTGTGAATGTATTGTCGCCATAGAAGGCTGTCGTGCAGGACGAGTTGCTATTGCCGTCACGGCGCGTGTCCTGCAAATCAAAACCGCCCGGCCCTTGGAGGTCGGTCTTTAAAATCAACCGGGCATTACCCGGAAAATAATTATATCCATAAAGAACCCACGTCCCCGATGCGACATAACTCGGCGCGTCACTCTGAATGGTCAATGTATAATAATCAGTGTAATTATCCGCGCCGAAATTTAAGTTTCCGGCAATGCGCACGCTGGCGTCCACAGTGTGCGCGACATTGGTTGTGGCGGAGCGCAGATAATACCATCGCCCCGCCGTGCCATCGCCAATATTCAACGCTTGAAGATTTTTCGACGCATCCCCGCCGTCACCGAATAAAGAGCCCGTTCCGAACACACTACCATGAGAAGCGACAAGGACATAGCGGGTGTTGGCAGCCGCGCCCCGGCTTGTCTGGGTGCTGCCCAACATCCAAAACCCGCCGGTATAATCACTGGCACTGGAGCCGGAGTTTTCAACGGTGCCAAATGTCGTGACACCTTGGTTGCCGCCGGCATACGGCGTATTATATATAATCGCTCCAGTGCCTGTTATATAACCCGTCATAATCAGCCTGTTCGCGCTGGTCGTCTTGATCTCCAAGTCCGAATCAAGCCGCATGTTCGTTCTGATGGTGGCGCTGTGAACGCCTTGGTTGATTAAAAACGCGCTGGTGCCGGAGGCGCTGTTGTCGAATACTAGCGTGCCGGCGGCGGTGCTATCCAATGTGAAGTATTGTGCTCCGGCGCTTTCGAGCAGGAGTTTGCCAACGGTGGCGTCCATGTCCACGGTGATGATATTATTGTTCAGCATGCTGTCCAAGTCGCGCACGGCCGCGACACGGCCGGATGCGTTGGGGACGCCGTTGATCCAGTTGGAACCACTACTCCACAAGCGGTCGGTATCGCCATTGGAACCGTCCGCCGCCCCCGCCCATTCGCCCAACTGCTGTCCGGAGGGCGCGATAAACCAGAGCGTGCCGCTTTGCACAAATTCGGCGCCCTGCTCGTAACCGGTGAAGGCAATGAGTGAAAGGCGCGAGGCAAACGCGGCGGTGCCGCTGTTTGTTATATATACATAAGTGTCGTATTCAGTCGGCTTGGCCGCGGTTGACCAGATGCCGCTGTCGTTGGCGAGGCTGAGCTGATAGGTATTGCCCGTGGTCGCCCATGTGCCGACGCCGTTGAACAGGAGCGATGAATGGTTCGACAGCATGAAGCCCGTGTTACCGGTCACCGACAACGCATTGAATGAATTGGTGCCGGTGGTTGTTTGCAACAGGCCTCCGCTCATGGTCAGCGCGGGCTGGTTCACGCCCGCGCGCGGTTTTATATAATTGTCGCCGTCGATGATAAAGGTGCCGTTGGTGATGGAGAGTGTGGTTATGCCCGCCGTAGAACTCAGGATCGTGGTGCCCACGCCTTGTTTTGTAAGCGTGCCGATTCCCGTGAAGCCATTGCTCATGGTGGATGAAATCGTCTGCGTAATGCCCGCGCCGGGATTGGCATAGAGATTCACAAAACCCGTGAGAAATGACTCATTAATGGTGAGGTTCCGGTTGGCATATAAATTCAAATAATGCGTGGCCGCCGTGCCGATCGTCCATTCCGTGCCTTCACTAATGGTGGTGTCGACAAGATTGAATGTCATTGTGGTTTTGCCTGCCGTGTATAACGCGCCATCAAGAGTCGCCGAATAGAGGGCGTCACCGAGATCGTTGACACTGCCGGTAACGGTGATGCTGCCCGCATTGAGCGCCATGCTGCCGCTGCCGAGGTAGTTGCTCCCCGGAGCCAGCGTGCCTGTGACGAGGTCGTTGTGCAAATACACGTTCAGGCTGCCCGCGCCGGTTTTAACGAGTCCCCCGGAAAATACATTACCATCGCTATAAAGCCCCAGACTGCCGGCGATGTTAAGCGTCAGTTTGCCAGCACCCACAAGATTTACGCCCGAACGGAAGCTGCTGCCACCGCTCACCGCAATGGTGCGGTCGGCGTCCAGCTCCGTGTTTCCGATGCCGGTAAAGTGAACATTTTGGATGGCAAAGTTGCCGGCAATGACGAGCGGGTTGTCCAAACTCGCCGACTGACTGCCGGCATAATTCCGCATGACCGCGCCTTGATACAGAGTCAGCGTGCCAGTGCCCAGCGTCAGGGCCGTGTTGGTGTTGCCCGGGTGGTCAAATGAAAGCGTGCTATGCAAGTCGATTCCACCGTTGAAATTCGGGCGGGCCGTGGCGGCACTGATCGACATGCCCGCGCCTTGCACGATTAGCCTGCCGCTGCCACTGATGACTGAGGTGCCAAACCCGATACCGTTTGAGCTGTTTCCGGGCTGCGAATTCTTGCCCGTGGCAAGAAGGATGAGGTTGTTGTTCAAGACCACGCCCGCGTTTATATTGAGCCCGCCTGTGCCACTGATTGTCGATGGCGCCTTCGAGCCGCTTTCCATGACGCCACTGTCGAAAACCAGTGCGCCAGTGGTGATGTTAAACGAAATGGAATTATATGCCAAATTTTTGTCGGTTATGAAATGACCGATGGTCACAGCTTGGTTTTGAAGGTTAATTGCTCCATTTGGTGCAGTGGCAGCGAGTGTCACTTCACTACCGGCGCCGTTGGCAATATCCACCGACCACGCCGCAAAGTTAAACCAACTGCCACTGCTGTTCAGCGTGGTGCGCAGAAAATCCACCGGCACCAAATTGCCCGAGGCGTCCAGAGTCGCGCCTGGCGCATAACCTCGAAACCAGACTTTGCTCAAATCCACACCGCCAATGGCTTTGACGATGTTGCCGTTGGACACAACGGTGCCGTCCAGCAAATGCGTGTTCGGGTTGCCTTTCCAGTTATAGATGGAAAGGTAGTTCGCGCCTTGTGGATTCGTCGTTGGAGTCGCGACGGAGGAGGTGAGTCCGCCGATTGTCAGGGTCGAGGGCGTGCTCGCGCTCATCCAGATGCCCAGGCGCGCGTCCGTGGCGATGTTGATGGACGAAAAGGTCTGGTCGTAGCCGTTGAGAAGCAGGTTCGTAATGACATTTTGCCCGATATTCAGCGCGGAGGAATTGCTCAGTTGATCGGCGCGCCCAAAACTCACCGAGCCGGTTGGCAGCGTCAGCAGGTTTGTGAAGCGGGCATTGGTGCCGGAAAAAGTGAGCCCGTTCGCCAGATCGAGCGCAGTCTGGTTGAGCGTGACGGCGCCAAGACCGGATTCGATCACAAATTCATCCGCGCGAAACGCGCCCGTGTCACCCGCTGTAAAAGTGAGCGCATTGGTGCCGGTTTTGCGCACCACACCGAAAGCGCCCAGCATGGCGGTGTTGTTCATCTTCACATTCATCGCAGTGGCGTTTCGCGACGTGTCGAAAACCAGCGTGGGCGCGTTTTCAAAAAGCGTGCCGCCCGAGCCGTCGGCGTTGTAAACGAAATCCGCGCCCGCGAGTGTGAGCGTGCCGTGATTCGGGTTTGTGCCGCCGCTGAGCGTGCCGGAGTTGAAATTAAAGCGAAAGGTTGTGCGGGCGTCGTTTTCCGAAATGCGCAAGCCGCCTCCGTTTTCGAGCAGGATCAATCCCCCGCCAAGCGTGACGTGCTGGCCGGCGTAATTATTCGCCGCGGAATTGATCGTCAGCAACGCGTCGCTGTTGGCCACCTTGATGTCACCAATGCCAAGATAGTTGGCCCCGGTCGCGGCAACTCCCGCGCCAAGCACGGTGCCCGCATTGGCGCGGTTGCCGATCGTCGTTGTCACAGCGCCGACAAAAACATCCAAGCCACCGGAAAAGGTATTGTTCGAATTGGAAAGCACCAGCGCGCCGCCGCCGGTCTTGATGAGCTGCGTGCCGGCGCCGGTGATCGCGCCGCTGATGGTGGTGGTGGCGGGCGCGTGCCCGGCATTGACGTAGAGCGTGTTGCCGTTGCCGTCGATGCGCCCGGAAATCGTCAGCTTGCTCGCAAAGGCGGGCAATAACGGGTCGGTGCCGGCCTGAATGGTAAAATCGCTGAGCAAGTTGATCACACTGCTGATGGTGATGTAATTGCTGCCTTGGTAATTAAGGACGGCGTTTTGTCCCCCCGTCGCCTCAAAGCCGAGCGTCGATGACTGGATTATTATCGTGGAAGCCGTGGCATTATTGCCCTCGATGCTGAGTGTGCCGACGATGACTCCGGGGTTGGCGATGGTGATGGTGTGGTTGCCCGCCGAAAGGTCGTTGCTGATGATGGCGGTCGCGTCGGCGGCGTTTGGCACGCCGTTATTCCAATTGGCCGCCGCACCCCAAGCGCCATTGCCGGTGGTCTGCCACGTGGACTGCGCCTCCAAAAATGGTTTAGCCGCACACATGCTCGCAACAACTGCCAGTAAAAACGCTAACTGGTGAATAAAACGAAAAGACCGTAATTGGAGGTTTTTAATCATCCTTTTGGAAGTGAGTGTGAACAATCATGCTCCACCTTGCGGCTGAGCGAATTATGCAAAAAATGTTACTTATTAATAAAATTATTACAAATAATGGCCATTTTCTTGCAATACACTCAACTTTAATTGTGCACATGCGCTGAACAGCCGAGGGTGTGCATCCGAAATAGCCCCCTAAAACCTGTCAGCTATGAATACATTTTGTTTGCAATGCATCGCACTGATTTATTTTGCATCACTTTGCAAATAAACAACAAATAAACTTTCCTTATGACGCCCACCGAGAAGGTTTGAATGATCCGCAACCGCACGGTCACAAGCCGACGAACGTATAAGTTAAAACGAGATAATACTCTGGATCGTCCGCAAGGAATGCACATGGGCGTGACCCGCCAAGGCGCGCTCGCCCCACCCGTGAGGCCGTTTTCCTCGTCTCACTTCTAATCACGCCCCATCGCCGCATGAATCAACATGATTGCTTGGCAGACCGCGCAACACGCATCAAAACAGCTGCCTCATGTCCTGGCTTAACCGCATCGAGCGACGGCTCGAACCTTTCGCAATTCCACACCTCACGCTCATCATCGTGGCGGGGCAGTTGTTAATGCTGGTTGCGATCAGGTTTCTCGGCATTTTCGCTTGGGAGGATTGCGTGCTCATGCCGTCGGCCGTGCTCCGCGGCGAATGGTGGAGGCTGATCACGTTCGCGTTTTTTCCGCCCACGTTCAGCCCGTTCTGGGCCGCGTTCGCGCTCTACATGATTTATTTGTTCGGCTCGGCGCTGGAGCATTATTGGGGCGAGGTGCGCTTCAACTTGTTTTTGCTCTGCGGCTACGTGCTCACGGTGGGCGTCGCGTTCATCACGCCAAACGCCATCGCGACCAACATTTTTATCAGCGGCTCGCTGTTTCTCGCGTTTGCGTATCTGAATCCCGAGTTCGAGATCATGGTGTTTTTCATCCTGCCGGTGAAAATCAAGTGGCTCGCGCTGATCACGTGGATTGGCTACGCGTTCACGTTTTTCACGGGCGGACTATCGGCGAAACTGATGGTCGTGGCGTCGGTGGGAAACTTTCTGATCTTTTTCTCGGGAGACCTGGCGCGACGGATTCGCTCGGGACGGCGGCGCATGGCAACACAGGCCGACCGGATCGCGCAGCAAAGCGACACGCCGATGATGCGCAATCGTTGTCATGTTTGCGGCAAGACGAGCCAGACGCACCCGCAGGAGGATTTTCGCTACTGCTCTAAATGCGAGGGCGAGTATTGCTACTGCTCCGAGCACATCCGCAACCATGAGCACGTGCGCGCCCCAAAAACGCCCGGCCGCGATGAGAAAGAATAACGCATGAAACAATCGTCGCGCAACGCACAGACGCCTCCCGCCTCGCTGCCGGTGACCTCGCAACTGGCGACGCTGCGCGACTGGCTCGCGTTTGCGGAGGACGCGTATGCGCGCGCGGGGCTGGCGCTCGGGCAGATCGCAACCAACGCGCACGACGAGGCGCTGTATCTTTTGCTGCGCACACTCGACTGGCCGCTCGACAGCGATGCCTCGGTTTTGGACAAACGCATCGCGCCCGCGCAACGAACCGCCTTGCGCGCGATGCTCCGGCGGCGGGTGATCGAGCGCGTGCCGGCGGCGTATATCACGCGCGAGGCGTTCCTGGGCGGAAACCGTTATTATGTGGATGAGCGCGTGCTGATTCCGCGATCGTATTTTCTGGAACTCATCCCCGCGCAGCTGGATTGCTGGCTGCCGCAAAACGGCAAGGGTGCGAGGCGCGTCGTGGATGTGTGCACGGGCTCGGGATGCCTGGCGATTGAGCTGGCGCATCATTTTCCAAATGCGCGGGTCGATGCGATCGACCTGTCGGCGGACGCGCTCGATGTTGCAAAAATCAACGTGCGCGAACACCGGCTTTCCAGGCGCGTGAAATTATACCGCAGCGATGTGTTTGACGCGGTGCCCGCGCCAAAATCGCCGGCAGAAAAATACGATGTGATCCTGAGCAATCCGCCCTACGAGCCGTCGCGCATTTGCGATGACCTGCCGGTGGAGTTTCAAAAGGAGCCTCGCCTCGCGCTCGACGGCGGACGCGACGGGCTCGACATCATTCGCAAGCTGCTCGCGCAGGCAAGGGACCGGCTCGCGCCGCACGGAATCGTCGTGATCGAAGTGGGCGGCCTGCGCCGCGCGATGGAAGGCGCGTTTGGCGCGCTCGGGCTGCACTGGCTGCACACCGAAGACGGAAGCGACTGCGTGTGCCTCGTGCAGGCAAAACACCTGCTGACATCGAAGTCGCCCGCAATTTGATGCGTCGAAAAATCAACCCGGAGGCCAGGCCATCTGGCGCCGGGCGAGCATGTGCATGTGGAAATGCGGAACCGTTTCGCAAGCGTCGGGACCGTTGTTGATGACAAGACGGAAACCGCGTTCGAGACCGAGTTTTTTGGCAACGACGCCGGCAGTCGTTATGAGATGCCCGAGGAGTTGCTCGTCCGGCGAATCGGGAATGGATTCCGCGGCGCGCGCGATCACGCGCTTGGGCACGATAAGCAAATGCACGGGAGCCTGCGGCTCGATGTCGTGGAGGACGATGCACTGGTCGTCCTCGTATTCGATTTTCGACGGAATCTCGCGGTCGATGATGCGCTGGAATAAGGTTTTGCTCATGGCGGGGAAGTTGGGTTGATGACAAAATCAACGGCGGAATTGTTCAAGCGCCAATGGCGGCGATTGCGCGCGAACATTTTCGCAAACACCCCGGAAATTCCTTGCCGCGAAAATCGTGGTGCTTGCCATCGGTGACCGTTGTTGGGACAACTCCGCACCGAATATCATGTTCGACTTCATCAAAAATCTTTTCCGCCCGAAGCAAAAACAACTCCTGCCCACGCTCACCGATTCGCTTTTCGGCCCCTTGGTTCATTTTCCCGCCGCCGGACTCTGGGCCGGGCAAATCCAGTTCCCGCCAGTTGAAGGAGAGGTCGAAATTCTAATCGAAGCCGACGACTCCGGACCGGGTGAAACGCAACGCGCCTTTTTTAACGAACTCGTCTCGCGCTGGCCGGAAGTCCAAAGCGCCATCGGCGAAATCCTTTTCCCTCCGATGAAAAAATGGGCCAAGCGCGACTACGACGAAAGCAACCCGTGGGGCTACTTCGACCTGCGCGGCATCCGCATCCCCTCGCTCACCGCGGAACCCGCCGAATGGGCGATTTCCTACTGGTGCCCGTCGGTGAAACACCACTTCGACGTCCAAATGTCCGGCTGGACGCCCGACGGCCTCGACATCAGCCGCAAGTAATTCCGCATTCCGAACTCCGCATTCCGCATTTTCCCAATGCCTTCTGTTCCGCATTTCGAACTCCTCAAAACCGATACGGCCACAGCAGCGCGTCGCGCGCGGCTGACAACGCGCCACGGCGTCGTGCAAACGCCCATCTTCATGCCCGTCGGCACGCAGGGCACAGTGAAAGCCGTCACGCCCGTGCAGCTTCGCGAAATCGGCGCGCAGATTATTCTCGGCAACACGTATCATCTCAACATCCGCCCCACCAGCGAACTCATCCGCGACATGGGCGGCCTGCATAAATTCATGGGCTGGGACGGCCCCATCCTCACCGACAGCGGCGGCTTCCAAGTTTTCTCGCTCGCCAAACTCCGCGACATCCGGCCCGACGGCGTCGCGTTTCAATCGCACCTCGACGGCGCGAAACTTTTCCTCGGCCCGCGCGAGGTCATGACGATCCAGCAAAACCTCGGCAGCGACATCGCCATGGTTTTGGACGAGTGTCCGCCCTTCCCTTGCGAGCGCGACGTGTGCGCGCATTCCGTCGCGCGCACCTTCGAGTGGGCGAAACAATGCAAGCAGATCGCCACCGACAACGGTTTCCTCGCCGCCGGCCACCACGTCTTCGCCATCGCGCAAGGCTCCACCTACGACGACATCCGCCGCGAGGCCGCCGAGGCGCTCGCCTCGCTCGACTTCCCCGGCTACGCCATCGGCGGCGTGAGCGTCGGCGAGCCCGAGCCGGAAATGCTCCAGCAAGTTTCCGCCTCGGTAAAATACCTCCCCGCGCACAAGCCCCGCTACACGATGGGCCTCGGCACCCCGCCGCAAATGCTCAAGATGATCGCGATGGGCGTGGACATGTTTGATTGCGTGATGCCCACGCGCGTCGCCCGCAACGGACTCGTCTTCACGCCCGACGGCCCGATCAACCTGCGCAATGAAAAATACCGCGCCGACCCGCGCCCCATCAGCGACGAAGTGCAAAACTACACGACCAATTTTTCGCGCGCCTACCTGCGCCATCTCACCACGTCGAACGAGATGCTGGCCGGCACGCTCCTCTCGATGCACAACTTGCACTTCTTCCTCGACCTCATGGCGCAAGCCCGCGCGCGCATCGAGGCGGGCGACTACGCGACATGGCACCGCGCATGGATAACACGCTACGAAGCCGGATCCAAGTAGGGGCGCGCCTTGCGCGCGCCCTCGAGTCCGCCCGCTTCATGATTGCGAGCGCCAATAGTCCTTCGCGCACGAGGGCACGCACGAGGAGTGCCCCTACGAAAGCATGATTCCCTACGTCCTTTTCTACCTCGGCTACGACGACGACCGCGGCGGCATCTGCTCGTTTCTCCGCGCGCTCTCGACCGCCGCCGCGCCGCATTTCGAAATGACGCTCGGCGTCAACGAAGCCGCGCAATTCGACCGCCTCGCGCTTCCTGTTATCGAGTTTCCAATCATCAATGGCGAAACGATTTCCCCTCGCACATTTTTGCGCGCCCGCATCATAGCCCGCGCCGCGCGCGAATGGCTCCGCGCCGATCCGCGCCGCGTTTTTCACGGATGTTCGCGCACCGGCCTTCTTGTCGCGCTCTGGCTCGCGCACTGGGGCGAGCGCCGTGTCGCCGCCACCGTGCATCATTACGGACGCCATCGTTGGTTTTACCGTCGTGCCGCGCGCACACTCACCCCCGGCAAACGCCTGTTTTTTCTGAGCCCGGAAATGTCCCGTTACTACGGCCTGCCGCCGCAAAGCTGGGACGACTGCCTGCCGCCATGCATTGTCCCGGGAACGCGGGCATCTTGCCCGCAAAACGAACCGCCCAAATTATTCGAAAATACAAAGCGGGCAGGATTCCCGCGCTCCCGAGGCGAAATCATCCGCGCCGCCGGCATTGGCGCGATTGTGCGCTGGAAGCGCTGGGAATTCGTGCTCGACGCACTCGCGCAACTGCCCGCGTATATTCGCGCGCAATGGCACTTCACGCACATCGGCGCGAACGACGGCACGGAGGATTCCATCCGCTACGAACGCGAACTGCGCGAACGCACGCGCGCGCTCAATCTCGAAACCCGCGTGACGTGGCTCGGCCAGCAACCCTCCTCCGCCCCGCTTCTCCGCGAAACCGACGTGCTCCTTGTCCCATCGGACAACGAACCTTTTTCGATCGCCCGAATCGAGGCGTTCGACGCCGATGTCCCCTCGATTTCAGCGGACTCGGGCGGTGCGCGTGATCTCATCACAACAACGCCCCCGGTAAACGGCTGGTTTTTCCGCACCGGAGACGCCGCGGATCTCGCGCGTGCGCTCGCGCATCTCGCGGAGACAAACGCGCTCGCCCAAGCGCGCATCGACCGCGACAGCCTGCGCCGGTTTTCCGCCGACCACTCCGCCCGGCAACACGCGCAAGTGTATGCCGGATTGCTCGAGTCCTGAACGTCGCACCAAGCTTTGGTGTTGCCGCCCGCGTGTGAAAATTGCTTTGTTTTGCCCAGTCTTTCCCCGCCTCATGCCTTCACTCATCGCCAAGTTGAAAATCCTGATTCTTGCAGTCGTTCTGCTGTTTGCGGGCATTGCAACAAACACAGCGCATGGATCCGGGGAATGGCTTCGTTTGAGCAGCGAGCATTTTGACCTGCTCAGTTGCGCACCGGAACGCGAATCCAAAATACTGTTGATTAGGCTGGAACAGTTTCGAGCGACCTTTTTCGCATTGTTTCCACAAGCGCGCACCTATTACAAGCGGCCCTATATTATCGTCTTTGACTCGCCTGAACAGTTCTCCGCCCATCTTCCATTGTATAAAGGCAAGTCTCGCGAGAATGTGGCGGGGATTTTCATGGAAAGTCCGGTCAGCTCCCGCATCATTTTGCAGAACGCGACGATTTTTGAGGGATTGAGAACAGTTTACCATGAATACGTCCACTCGCTTGTCGCGGCCATGGGGTTGCGTCCTCCGCTTTATATTAACGAGGGGCTTGCCGAGGTTTTTTCCACTTTCTCATCAAGGAGGGAAACCGTGTCGCTTGGCACAGCACCCTCGTGGCACCTCCGCGCCCTCAGAGAGTCGAAATGGCTGCCCTTTGAGACCGTTTTCACTGTTGATACCAATAGCCCCTATTACAATGAGACAAAACATGCCCGGATGTTTTATGCGCAATCGTGGGTGTTCATGCATTATATAATATGCGGCCAGAACACCGGTCTCATGAAAGCCGACCGACTTGATGTGTTCACAAACCTCTGTGAAACGCCGGGCGTTTCGACAGCCGACGCGCTTCAACAAGCATTTGGGCTGAACCAAAAAAAATTGAGCCGGACTCTCAAGTCCTACGCGAGCGGCGGGCGTTATACTGTCGTGAATCGCAAGGTGCCGGTCGGGTCGATTCTAAAACAAATAACATCCAAACCCGCCGATTCGCTTGAGCATGAAATGGAGCTGATTACCGTCAAGGGGCGCACCGATAGGGCGCACGACGCCGAGTTTCAACTTCTGCAACTATCCGAGCGCAATCCGAAAAATCCCCGCATCTACGAATTGCTCGCCGAAGTCAGGGCCGCCGGAAACAATCCCGCCGCGGCCCACGAATACTGGCGCAAAGCGGTGGAAAATAATTCCACAAATCCGCTGGCTTATGTGTGGTTTTTGCGCAGTTCCCGCGAGGTCGAAAATTCATCATTGAAACGCATAATGCCCGGGTTCGTGAGCACCGAGCTGAGAAAACTGGTGGATCGCGCGCTCGAACTCGCGCCGGATTGCATGGAGGCATACGAGTTGCTTGCGATGATCGAATCGCAAAGCCCGGAAATCCGCGTGGAGAAAATAAACAAGGTTCTCGAAGCGCTCTCATCCATGCGCCACAGGTCCAAGACTTACCACGCGCTCGCCATCATTTACTGGCGCCTGAAAAGATACGCCGACGCCGAGGCGGTGATCAAGGTAATGTCCGTCGATCCGAGGACGGACTATAAGGCCAAACGCGCCGCGCGTGAAGTGCTTCGCGAAATCGCAAGGGAAACCGGCAAACCGGTGCCGGCACCCCTGCCTCCCAAAATATAAAAGCGGGGCACGCGGCTGTTTCGCGGGGAACAATTCAACACACTTCATTGAAACCTCGCGTGATTTCGCGCATCTCATATTTTTTCAAAACATGAAACACGCCATTTCCACGCTCGCCCTTGCTTTCGTTTTTGCCGCGTCGCTTTTTGCCGCTCCTCCGGCCAATCCGCTGCCGCAGCTCAAAATCGACGACGCGGCGGTCGGCGACGGTAAATCGCCCGCGCTTGCAAGTTACGCCGACGCCGTGGAACCCGCGAAAAAATCCGTCGTGTCCATCGCCTCGGCGCGCTTTGTGCGGCAGCGGCTGCCGTTCCCGTGGTTCGCGCCGGGGGCGAATCGCGAATACAAGGTCGAGGGCCTCGGCTCGGGCGTGATCGTGTCCGCCGACGGTTACATCCTGACCAATAATCATGTCGTCGAGGACGCGGACGAGTTGACGGTGATACTGTCCGACGATCGCGAGTTCAAGGCGCGCGTCATCGGCACCGACCCGAAAACCGACGTGGCCGTCATCAAGATCGACGCAAAAAACCTTCCCCTCGCCACGCTTGCCGACAGCGACAAGTTGCGCGTCGGCGACATCGTGTTCGCAATCGGCAATCCGCTCGGCATCGGGCAAACCGTGACGATGGGCATCGTCTCCGCCACGGGCCGGCGCGTCGGCATCCTGGCCGAGGTCGAGGGCTACGAGGACTTCATCCAGACGGACGCCTCGATCAACCAGGGCAACAGCGGCGGCGCGCTCATCGACGCGAAGGGGCGCCTCGTGGGCATCAACAGCGCGATCATTTCGCCCACGCGCGGCAATGTGGGCATCGGGTTTGCGATTCCGGCAAACCTCGCCCGCAACATCATGAACAATCTCGTGACAAGCGGCAAAGTCACGCGCGGTTATTTCGGCGCAAGCGGCGAACCCCTCACGCCCGACCTCGCCGAGGCGCTCGACCTGCCGCGCGACACACGGGGCGTAATCCTCAACGACGTGACGCCCGACGGTCCGGCGGACAACGCGGGCCTGCGCCGCTACGACGTGATCACGGCAATCAACAACCGTCCCGTGACAAACGCCGCCGACCTGCGCACGCACGTCGCGCAACTCCCGCCCGACACCGAGGTGACCGTGAGGATTTTCCGCGACGGCAAGGCTGAAACCGCGATCGTGCGCCTTGGCAAATCGGGCGACGCGCTCGCCTACAACGAACTGCTGCCCGGCGTGCAGGTCACGCGCCTGACCGCAAGCCAGCGCCGCTCGCTGCGCATCTCAAGCAGCGTGGACGGCCTGTATGTCGTAAAAGTGGACGGCGACTCGCCCTACAAGGACTGGTTTGCCGAAGGCGCGGTGATTCTGGAAATCAACCGCGCAAGGGCGTCCAGTGTTGAAACCGCGCGCAACTCGCTCGTGCGCGGACGAAACCTGTTTGTCGTTTATTCAAAGGGCGCGGTGCGCACGATGGTGCTCGTGGTGAAGTGACGGAACCGGCGCGCGCGCGCAAAACCATGCCCGGGCGATGAAAAGCCCGGGCTTGCCGTTTCCCGCGATGCGGATTTTTCTAGGCGCATATTCTTCCATGAAAGTTCCGTTCCTCGACCTCTCCATTCAACACAAGGCGATTCGCGAAGACGCGCTGGCCGCGCTGGCGGCCACGTATGACGCGACGCGTTTTTGCCTCGGCAAGGACGTCGAGGATTTTGAAAAAAACTTTTCCGCGACGTTCGGCCATTCGCGCGCCCTCGGCATGAACAGCGGCACGTCGCCGCTTCATGTGGCCGCGATTTGCGGAGGCTTCGGGCCGGGCGACGAGGTGCTCGTGCCGACATTCACGTTCATCTCGTCCGCGTGGTGCATCAGCTACACGGGCGCGACGCCGAGGTTTGTCGATATCGAGGAGGGCACGCTCAACATGGATCCGGAAAAGATCGAGGCGGCAATCACCCCGAAAACAAAAGGCATGGTCGTGGTGCATTTGTTCGGGCAGCCGGCGCGCATGGATGAAATCATGGCGATCGCGCGCAAGCACAACCTGTTCGTGATCGAAGATTGCGCGCAGGCCGTGGGCGCGCGCTACAAGGGCGCGCCCGTGGGAACGATCGGCGACGCGGGCACGTTTAGTTTTTACCCGACAAAAAATCTCGGCGGCTGCGGCGAGGGCGGCCTGTTTGTGTCGGGGCGCGACGATGTTTTTGAAAAGGCGCGCATCCTGCGCGTGCATGGTTCGTCGCGGCGCTATCATCACGACATGGTCGGTTTTAACTATCGCATGGACGGGTTTCAGGGCGCGGTGCTCAATGTGAAACTGCCGCGTCTCGCCGCGTGGAACGCGCGGCGCCAGGCCATCGCGAAACGCTACATGGCCGAAATCAAGCTCGCCGATGTGATCATGCCTCAAGTGGTTGATTACGGCGCGAGCGTGTATCACCAGTTCACGATCCGCCATCCGCGCCGCGACGCGCTGCGCGAACATCTCGCGAAACGCGAGGTGGGCACGGATTTGATTTACCCGGTGGCGCTGCACCAGCAGGCGTGTTACGCGGGGCTCGGTTACAAGGCGGGCTCGCTGCCCGTGGCGGAAAAAGCATGCGCGACCTGCGTGAGCCTGCCGATCTTCCCCGAGCTGACCGACGAACAGGTGGGCCACGTCATCGAGTCGGTGAACACATTCTAACGGACGGCTTCCCGGCGGGCGGAAAGCCGCCGCGAAGTCACTGGAAAAACGCCCGCACGCAAAAATTGACTTTCGCCCGCACGCGACGTCCGTTTGCGTGTGCACACCCAAAACCATGCCGCGCCGGAAATCCGAATCTCCCAATGACAGCGAAAACGCCGGATCGGCCGGCGCGACCGCGTTCATCCAGCACGTCCGCCTCGCCGGACGCGCGCACGGGCTTGTCAAAAACCTGGGCGGCTTCAGCAAAAAGCACCACAGCGTGCCCGATTTCGCGAGCGCGGCGGCAGTGGCGTTTCTCGGCAAACTTTGCGCGGACGAACTCGCCGTCGAAGCCGAGGCATTTTTCCAGAAGGCGCGCGCCGCGTTCGCCTACAAACGCAAGGATATCTCGCTCGATGTCTCCAGCCCCGCCGCCGTGCTCACCTCGCGCCACTTCACGCTCGAATGGAACTACGCGCTCAACGAAGACGACCCCGCCGAGTGGACGCTCACGCGCACACTGCACACGCTCGATTTCTCGCACGAAAACGCCGAACCCGCGTTCGAGGAATTGTTCGCGGGCATGTTCGACTCAATCGTGTTTGCGCTGACCAAGGGCGCGCGCGTCGAGGACGTGATCGACGCCGTGGAATCATTCGACACCGGGGAGGACTGGACAAATCCCGCGCCGCTCACCGTGACGTATCCGTCGGACTGCGCCACGTGCACCCTGCGCGTCGACGGAGTGCCCGCGGAGGTTGTTTTTAGCGGAGGCGAGTTGTCGATGGTGTTTCCACGCGCCGGATCGCCGCGCGAGTTAATCGAGGCGTTCGCCGCGGCTCGCCATGCGTTCGCCCTCACCCGCCACCCGGCGCTGATGGCGCTCCTGTAAAACAATTGTCCATGAATCACCATCCGTTGACATAAGCGGCGAAAAACCTAGCCTACATTTTTCTCTAAAACATCATGGCCTACACTGAAGATCGCGCAGCCTGGTTTGAAGGGCAAGGACTCTGGCAGCACGTCCCGGCGTCCGATTGGAACGACTGGGTCTGGCAGCTCAAGAACCGCATCACCACGCTCGACGAGCTTGAGAAATACATGGTGCTCACGCAGGACGAGCGACGGGGCATCGCCTTCGCGGGGCACAAGCTCTCCCTCGCAATCACGCCCCACTTTTTTAATCTCATCGACCGAAACAACCCCAACTGCCCCGTCCGCCTCCAAGTTATTCCGCGCGAGGGAGAGTCAATCATCAGCCGCGAGGAAATGCTCGACTCGCTCGGCGAGGACGAGCACTCGCCCGTGCCCGGCCTCGTGCACCGCTATCCGGATCGCGTGCTGTTTCTTGTCACGGATCGCTGCGCCTCGTATTGCCGCTATTGCACGCGCAGCCGCCTCGTGAGCAACGCGCAGGATTACAATTTTCATCCCGAATACGAGCAGGGCCTGCGCTACATCGAGTCGCACCCCGAGGTGCGCGACGTGCTTCTCTCCGGCGGCGACCCGCTCCTCCTTTCCGACAAAAAACTGGAGCATCTGCTCAGCCGCCTTCGCGCGATCAAGCACGTCGAGTTCATCCGCATCGGCTCGCGCATCCCGGTGTTTCTTCCACAGCGCATCACGCCCGCGCTCTGCGATATTTTCAAAAAATACGGCCCAATCTGGATGAGCATTCACGTGAACCATCCCAAGGAATGCACCGCCGACCTCCGCGCCGCGTGCGAACGCCTCAGCTTTGCGGGTGTCCCGCTCGGCAACCAAAGCGTGCTGCTGCGCGGCGTGAACGACGATGCCGGGACGATGAAAACGCTTGTTCACCGCCTGCTCCAAATGCGCGTGCGCCCGTATTACCTGTATCAAATGGACCTCATCACGGGCGGCTCGCACTTCAAGGTCGACGTGCGCAAGGGTCTCGAAATCATCCACGCCCTCCGCGGCCACACGACCGGCTACGCCATCCCCCAATACGTAATTGATGCGCCCGGCGGCGGCGGCAAAGTCCCGATCAACCCCGACTACATCGAAAAAATCACCGACGAGGAAGTCGTTTTCAAAAACTACGAAGGCCAAACCTACCGCTATCCGCTGACGAACACACCAGTGACGCGAACGATCAAATCTGCATCTACAACATAAAGATGCCATACCTCATTCACTGGAACAAAGGTCGCCATGCCCCGCTAAACGCGTTCAACTAAAAATGGGAGACCTCATGACAGGCATCTGGGTGACAACCGCCCTTATTGCAATTATCGGATTCATTCCATATGGGACTTGGATCGTTTACACAGCCGTAAAAAAACGCTGGAAGAAACTTGGAATTCAGGTTGCGGCTCCCTTAATCATATATTTGATGCTAATCAGCATAAGTCCGCCTGTAAACAAGTTAGGATATAAGCAATACCTCAAAGGTTTGTATGGCACTAACGTGAATTTTGAGCCGCCGATTTTCGAATATAATTCTGAACGCGCGTTCAATGGAGATGGATACTCGATTTCAGTTTATGAACTACCGCGATCCATCAGAGCGCGCTTTGAATCAGCTGATGAGAAACTTTTCACAGAGCATCCAAAACGCCCAAGTTATCGCAACCATTGGAAAGTGGAGCATTGGAGAGAGGGTCCATTTGAAGAAGAATTCAAACATTATTTAAATTTTGCGCTTAGTGCTTACGGCGAATCCGATGGCTCAGAATTGTTAAAACAATTTGATGCCATTCGTCAGGCAGTGATGCGCAAAGGGACGTATTATGCTTTTTTTTACTACGCCCACGGAGAACACCCCGGCGATATTGATTTATTTATAATAGATATAACAAACAATCGACTTTATTCAATCAACCATAACACATAAACGAAATCAAGGGCTCCGCACAAAACGGAAACGATTTATTGACCCTCAAAGCCGTGTTACTTCCTAGGAAAAACGTCAGCACCATATAGACGAACAATTTTCAAAATCTCAAAAACCTCGCAAGAAATTGCATGATGGTCGTAGAAAACATCACAAGCGGCCCGTCCGCTAACGGGTTTGCGATTATTCTAATCGTTAAAAAACACTGACAATGCACCATGTCCTGAAACAATCCCACACCTCGACATGGCTTCGGAAACACCACAACGCATTGTAATCGCAGGCGGCGGCGCGGCCGGCTACTTTGCCGCGATCACCTGCGCGGAGGCGTGCGCGCGGAACAACACGGACGTCGAAATCACCCTTCTCGAGGCCGCCCCGCAACCGCTCGCCAAGGTTCGCATTTCCGGCGGCGGCCGCTGCAACGTCACCCGCGCCTGCTTTGATACGCGCGAACTCGTCAAGGGCTACCCGCGCGGCGGCCGCGAACTTCTCGGCGCGTTTCACCGCTGGCAGCCGCGCGACACAATCGAGTGGTTTGAATCACGCGGAGTTCCGCTCATCACGCAGCCCGACTTGCGCATGTTTCCCGCGGCCGACACCTCGCAAGCCATTATCGACTGCCTGCAACACGCCGCCGCACGCACAGGGGTAAAAGTGCGAACCAAATGCGGCCTGACAAACGCCGTCGCTTCCGCCGCGCCGCGCTCATTCAATCTCGCCCTCTCCACAGGCGAAACCCTCCCCTGCGACCGCCTCCTCATCGCCACTGGAGGAGGAGCCAAATCCGGCGCCACGCTCGCCATCGCCGAAAAACTCGGCCACACCATCGAGGCGCCCGTCCCCTCGCTTTTCACATTCAATATCGACGATCCGCGACTGCGCGATCTCGCCGGCTTTGCCGTTCCCTGCGCCGCCACCGCAATCCCCGACTCGACGCCAAAGCTCCGCGAAACCGGCCCCATGATAATCACTCATTGGGGGCTCAGCGGCCCCGCCATCCTGAAAATCTCAGCATGGGGCGCGCGCGAACTCCACGCGCGCAATTATCATTTTCCGCTCACGGTTAACTGGCTCGGCCCCATCACCACGGAGCAGGCGCGCGCCACGCTTGCCGCGACGCGCGCCTCGCACGCGCGCCGGCAAATCACCACGAGCAACCCCTTCGCGCTCTCCTCGCGCCTGTGGGAGCGGCTCGCCGCCGCGGCAAACATCCCCGCCGCGACGACCTGGGCCAACCTCTCCAAAACACAACTCGCCGCCCTTGCCGCGCAATGCACCGCGTGCGAATTCACCGTTACGGGCAAAAGCACCAACAAGGACGAATTTGTGACCTGCGGCGGTGTGCGCCTCGGCGAGGTCGATTTCAAAACCATGCAAAGCCGCGTTTGCCCCGGGCTTTATTTTGCCGGCGAAGTGCTCGACATTGACGGCATCACCGGCGGTTACAATTTCCAAGCCGCCTGGACAACCGGCCGCCTTGCCGGGCTTGCGATGGCGGAAAACTAAAAATCATCATCCGGAAACGCCGCGGATTTTGGTAGGGCGGTTTCGCCGAAACCGCCGCGTTTGGCACTCAAACCCCCGACGCCCAACAAGGATGCCGTTTCATTTAAAATGCCCCTGTTTGAAAACATAAGACATTGGCATCACCTGCATGCGTCTGCGGCATCCATGGATTTTCTTCCTTTTTCACATCACCCTTTCGCCTTCGCGCGCCATCTTTTACTTCCTAATTTTCAATTCTTAATTTCTAATTTTTTCTTCCATGATCAAACTCGTAGTCACCGACATCGACGGCACGCTCGTTGATGACAACAAAAACTTGAGCCCGGATTTTTGGGAAACTATCGACCAAATCTCCCAAAAAGGCATCATCTTCGCCGTCGCAAGCGGACGCCAGTATTACACGCTTGCCGCGCAATTCGAACGCATGAAAGACCGGATGCTGTTTATCGCCGAGAACGGCGCCTATGCCTCGTATGAAAACCGGGAGATCCTCACCGTCGCGCTCGAACCCGCCGTCGTGCACAATTTCATAAAAATCGGCCGCGCCATCGCCGACACCTACCCGGTTCTTTGCGGGAAAAATTCGACCTATGTCGAAAACGACAACGAGTATTTCCTGTCCGTGGTGAATCATTATTGCGCAAGGCTGCAACGCGTGGACGACCTCACCCAAGTCGGGGACACGCTGCTGAAATTCAGCATGTTCGACCTCGTCGATTCCGAGACGCACGCATACCCCCACTTCAAACAATTCGAGCGCGACTACAAAGTCGCGCCCGCCGGAAAGCGCTGGCTCGACATGACCGCGCCCGACGCCAACAAGGGCGCCGCCCTCAGGCACGCCCAGCGGCAACTCGGCATCTCGCCCGACGAAACCCTCGTCTTCGGCGACTACCTCAACGACCTCGAAATGATGCGCGAGGCCAAATACAGCTACGCCATGAAAAACGCCCACCCCGAAATAATAAAGGCGGCGAATTTCGTCACCGACCGCGACAACAACAACCACGGCGTCGTTGATATGATTCGGAAACTCTGCCTGAACGCATGACCCGCCGGGCCTCGTCACCCACGATGTGTTATTATGCGACTCATCGGTCGCAATGTCTTGAGTCCAGTTATTACTTTTTAATTCTTACCTTCTAATTCCTAATTTTCGCACCGTGCCGCTGCCTCCCATCATTTACGAAGACGACGCGCTGATCGCTTTTGACAAGCCATCAGGCCTGCTCATCGCGCCTGATCGCTGGGACAAGACGCGCGAAAATTTGATGGGACTCGTTCATGATAAATTTGGCCACACTGTCGCGAATGTCCACCGGCTCGACGCCGACACGAGCGGCATCGTGCTTTGCACAAAAACAAAACCCGCGCTCGATTTTGTGAGCGGACAGTTTCAGTCCAAAACCGTTCGCAAAAAATACCTCGCGCTCACCGTCCTTTTGCCGCCCGAACGCGCGATGAAGTTCCCCTCGCCCATCGTGCCGCGCACCACCGGAGGGATCCTGCCGGAAAACTTCACCGTCGAAACCGGCCTCGACCATGACAATTCGAACCCGGGTCGCATGCGCGTGTTTCGCAAGCGCGGCGGCAAACCCAGCCTCACCGAGTTCACCGCGCTGGAGCATTTCGGGCGTTATGTGCTTTACGAGTGCCGCCCCATCACAGGCCGCACGCATCAAATCCGCGTGCATCTCGCAGCCGCCGGCGCGCCCTGCCTGAACGACCCTTTTTATGGCGACACCACGGAGCTGCTTCTTCTCTCAAACTTGAAGCGCGGCTACAAAGGTCGCGCCGATGAAAAACCCCTCATCGCGCGCCTCGCCCTGCACGCAAGCGAACTCACGATCACGCACCCGCTCACCCGCGAGCCGGTTACGATTCATTGCGAAACCCCCAACGACTTCAAAGTCGCGCTCAAATATCTGCGCAAATTTCCAGGACGCGAAAAACACTGACGCACACCGCACCCGAAGATGCCTCCTGAAATTCAACTCGATTTGTTCGGCCTGTTCACACCCGCGTCCGGTGTGCACAAATCGCCGCCCGACGGACCAGCGCCCTCTTCTTTTGGTGACACGGACGTGTCGTCCGAAATCGTCTATGTGCGCAGCCCTCGCGCGCGCCATTACCGGCTCACGCTCAGGCGCGACGGCTCCGCGGTTGTCACGATTCCATCGCGCGGCAGCGAACGCGAAGCGCGGCGTTTCGCGGCAGACCACGCGGACTGGCTTGCCCGCGCCCGGGCGCGCCAGGAGAAGAAGCCCCGCGCGGCAACAACCTGGGGCGTCGGCACGCGAATTCTCTGGCGCGGCGAAATGACCGCCATTCGCGTCGCCCCCGGATCCGCCGCCGAGCGCCCCGCCGTCGCGCTTGACGCAAACAATTCAGGCGCACCCGACACCTTTCGCGTTGCAAGCCTCACGTCCGACCTGCGCCCCACGCTTGAGGCTCATTTTTTGCGCATTGCCAAAGTGGAGCTCCCCGCGCGCACATGGGAGCTCGCCGCCGAGACGCGCGTGCCCGTCACCCGGGTCACCGTGCGCAATCAACGCACCCGTTGGGGTTCGTGCACGGCCGACGGCATTATCTCGCTCAACTGGCGTCTCGTGCAGGCCCCGATTTTTGTGCGCGACTATATTATTTACCACGAACTCATGCACCTGCGCGAAATGAACCACTCCGCGCGCTTCTGGGCGCGGGTCGCCGAGGTCTGCCCGTGGTGGCAGGACGCCGAGCGCTGGATCAAACAAAACGGCGGCCTGCTCGGACTGTAAGACAATATTGTCAAAACACGCCCCGGCGGCGGCGGCGACGCTGCGCTTGTGCCTTGTCCTGAACAAGCTGCTTGAATCCCCCAAACCGCAAAACCCGCGCAGTTCGCGCCAAAATGCACGCAGCGGCACTAGGCAATCTGTATTACTTTATGCGACACTGGGCTCTAGTTTTTCCTGAAACAACTTTCTTAACTTTATGAAAACATACCTGTATTTCACGCTCGCCCCGGAATCCCTCGTTGCATCGCATCTGCCCCCCGCCGAATTCGGCAACTACATCGCCGTCGGACCGAATCGCAATTCCAGCGGACAGGCACAGTTTTTCGAAATCGATCCCGAATGGCGCACCGACGCGCTCCCCATGCAGGACATCGCCAAGCGATGCGTCCCCCACCCCGACGGCGCCCCGCGCAAGTCAACTTACCTCGCCATCTATCGTGTCCTTGAGCACATTCCCTTTGGCGCCATCGGCGACCTGCACCTCGCCACGGCAAGCGGCATGGTGCTTTCGCTGAAAGCGAAAAACGATATTCCCCCAGAAACCGAGGACCGTTTTCATCTTTACCAGGAATATTGCCCCGCGCAGCCCCGCGTTGTCAGCATTTACGGACCGGCGCGTTTCGGCGCGCACCTCACCGACCCCGCGCAGCCCGTCAGTGTGCCCAAGCTCATTTTTGCGGAACTCAAACTTGGCAACCTCGCCAAGAACCCCGAGGCCACCGGCCTTGGCAACCTGCCTTATCCGAACATTGACCACCTGCGCGACTGCCTGCGCGAGTTTACCTTCAAGCCGGCAAAACCCACCAAGGTTTTCATTCGCAATGTCAGCGATGCCGTCCTCTACCGCACCATTCGCAACGGCTACTACGTGGGCCAGCAAAACGACATCAAGCATTACCCGCTTCCCGCGATCGACGAGCTCGAAACCACCCACCTCGACTGGTGGCGTTCGGCGCAAAATGTCTTCGGCGGCTGATTTCAGAACACACCCATAATGAGCGCATGACAACCATGTGCACCGCCCACGCGGACACGTGCATGCGCAAAAACCAAACCCTCACGCCATAGCTATATCCTCATTTAAAGATCAACAACTTCCGCAAGCCGCACTCCATTTTTTCTTAAACAACAATGATAACACAGTCCCCCATATTCTGGCTCACGCCACTGGCCTCAATTCTCGCACTCGGCTTTGCCGCGTGGTTTTATATGCGCATGAAAAGCGCGCCGGAGGGCACTTCGCGAATGGCGGAAATCGCCTCCCATGTGCGCGCCGGCGCAATGGCGTATCTGAAACAGCAATACAAAATCGTCGGCATTTTCTTTATCATTCTGACCATCACCTTTGCGATCCTCGCCTACGGCTTCGGACTGCAAAACGGCTGGGTGCCCTTCGCCTTCATCACGGGCGGTTTCTTCTCGGGCCTCGCCGGTTTCTTCGGCATGAAGACGGCCACCTACGCCTCCTCGCGCGTCGCGCACGCCGCCAGCCAGTCGCTCAACTCCGGGCTTCGCCTCGCGTTTCGCTCCGGCGCCGTCATGGGGCTTGTTGTCGTCGGCCTCGCGCTTCTCGACATCGCCGTGTGGTTCCTCGTGCTCAACCACTTCATCGATGATCCCGACCAAGGGCACAAGCTCACCATCATCACCACCACCATGCTGACCTTCGGCATGGGCGCGTCGCTGCAAGCGCTCTTCGCACGCGTCGGCGGCGGCATCTTCACCAAGGCGGCCGACGTCGGCGCCGACCTCGTCGGCAAAGTCGAGGCGGGCATCCCCGAGGACGACCCGCGCAATCCCGCCACCATCGCCGACAACGTCGGTGACAACGTCGGCGACGTCGCCGGCATGGGCGCCGACCTCTACGAGTCCTACGCCGGCTCCATCCTCGCCACCGCCGCGCTCGGCGCCGCCGCCTTCGCGGGCAATCCCGCCGCCGTTGCCGACGGCACCGCCTACAAGGCCGTCATCGCCCCCATGATCATCGCCGCAGTCGGCACCATCCTTTCCATCCTCGGCATCTTTGTCGTGCGCACCAAGGAAGGTGCCTCGCAACGCAACCTCCTCGACGCGCTCAGCCGCGGCGTCAACTTCAGCTCCCTTCTCATTGTCATCCTCTCGTGGGTCGTTCTCTACCTCCTCGAAATCCCCAACCACTGGGGCATCTGGGGCGCGATTGTCACCGGCCTGATCGCCGGCATCCTCATCGGCAAGACGACAGAATACTACACCTCGCAAGAATACAAACCCACCAAGCACATCGCGCAAAACGCCACCACCGGCCCCGCCACCGTCATCATCTCCGGGCTCGGCGTCGGCATGCTCTCGACAGCCATCCCCGTCATCACCGTCGTCGTCGGCACCATCCTCGCCTACTGCTTCGCGTCCGGATCGTGGAAATTCACACCCGAGTCCATGTCGATGGGACTTTACGGCATCGGTATCGCCGCAGTCGGCATGCTCTCCACGCTCGGCATCACGCTCGCCACCGACGCCTACGGCCCCATCGCCGACAACGCCGGCGGCAACGCCGAGATGTCCGGCCTCGGGCCCGAGGTGCGCAAACGCACCGACGCGCTCGACTCGCTTGGCAACACCACCGCAGCCACCGGCAAGGGCTTCGCAATCGGCTCCGCCGCCCTCACCGCGCTCGCGCTCCTTGCCTCCTATGTCGAAGAACTCAAAATCGCGGTCGATCACCTGCAAGTGGAGACCATTGAGATCGCCGGGCACGCGGTTGAGTCCGCCAAAATCCTAAAGGCAAACATTCCAGAATTCATGACCATTTTTGAGGTCCATCTCATGAATCCGAAAGTCATCGTCGGCCTCTTCATCGGCGCCATGATGGCGTTTCTCTTCTGCGGCCTGACAATGAACGCCGTCGGTCGCGCCGCCTCGCGCATGGTTGAGGAAGTGCGCCGCCAGTTCCGCGAAAAACCCGGCATCCTTGAAGGCAAGGACATGCCCGATTACGCCCGCTGCGTGGAAATCTCCACCGCCGGCGCGCAACGCGAAATGATCATCCCCTCGATGCTCGCGGTCGTGGTGCCCATCGCCACCGGCCTGCTCTTCGGCGTGCCCGGCGTGTTCGGATTGCTCGGCGGCGGCCTCGCCGGCGGCTTCGTCCTCGCCATCTTCATGGCCAACTCCGGCGGCGCGTGGGACAACGCCAAGAAATACATCGAGGAAGGCCACCTCGGCGGCAAAGGCTCGATCGCGCACAAGGCCGCCGTCATCGGCGACACCGTCGGCGATCCCTTCAAGGACACCTCCGGCCCCAGCCTGAATATCCTCATCAAGCTCATGAGCATGGTCTCGATCGTCACCGCCGGCGTGAACATCGCCTTTACGCTATTCTAAAACCCAGCGGCATCACCGGCCCCGGTTTTCACACGCCGCATCCACGAACTGATGCGGCGTTTTATTTTTAAGTTTCACAAATAAAGCCCGTGCCGTCCGCGCCACAAAAACTCTTGCCCGTTATCATTTTGTATCATAAGAAACCAAATTATTCACAACCAGCCGGAACATTTTTCAGCAAGCCAAACCATCTGACATCTTATCACCAAAGGACACGTTACCCATTGCGCCAAAGCAAAATATCCAAACGCACTGTTCTGAGATCATGACAAGTCAAGCCAGCATCCCCTACCCCTACGCATACTCGCACGCATCAAGCGAAGCCGCTGTCACATTGCTGCTTTGCCTGTTCATATCGGCTTACATTGTCGCCGCCGCCTACACGCTTTTTCACTGCGCCAGCGTAAAAAAAATGCGAGGGAAAAAACTCTACTTGGCCGGAATAACACTCATCCCCTTTCTGGGCACCGTTCTTTACTGGAAAAACCGCGTGGATGCGCTCTCCGAAACGGATGCTGAGACCCCCTCCAGCAACACGCGCCCGCCGATCCCAAGGGCGCCCGACAAATACTCAAGCCCCCCGGCACCAAGCCACCCTCCGCGCTATTCCACGATGCCTCCCTTTGAATTCGCCGCGCAATCAAAGCCGCCCTTTCCCACAAAGTCACCCTTTGGAACCGCTGTCGAAAAGTCGCTCGAAAAATCGGAAACTCCACCGCGCGCGGACGACGACCTGAGAACCGCGTGAGCCATCGAGCGGCTCCACACTCCACCTGCGCGCCATAATTTGGCGGCGAGAGAATGTTGGCGCGCGAATCCGCCCGGCATATATTACACGAAACCTGTTTCGCACGGGATACCCGCGGGCGTGTTTTGTTTATAATATATGAAAAACTCAACGCGGGTTTTCATTTTGCATCCATTGGCGCGAGATTAAAGTCTAACTCAGTGCAGAGCTGAAACGGACTTCCATATAATCACGCATTAAACATGTTTGCACAGGCACATTTCAATATGATCGATGAAACAAGCCGACACTCGTGGCTTCTTTATGTGTTTGTGGCAGCATATATCATAACCACAATTTATACGCTCGCCCACTGCATCGCGACAGACTCCACGCGCAAAAAATGGCCCTTCGTGATCGCGATCCTGTTTCTTCCATTTTTTGGCACGGTGCTTTATTGGAAAAATCGCCCTGACTTTGAAACATCCTATATTCCGGTAACATTGGCTCCGACTGTTTCGCCCCAAACAAAACACCTCAAGCCGCATGACAAATATTGCAGCCCTCCACCGCCCTCTCATATTCCCCGCTATTCCACAAAATCGCCATTTGAACCGCCCAAAGACAAACCCGACACCTCCGAGGACGACAAACCGCTGCCAATTTGAAAAGGGCGTTTTATAATTTTAAATAAACCTACACGAACACTCCTGTTTGTGTTGATTTTTATTATAATACTAATCGCAATTAATATTTATTATATATGCAGCGCCAATGGTAGGGCGGTTTCGCCGAAACCGCCGCATTTGGCATTCAAATTATCCCCGCGCCTCGAACGAACCGTCGGCGCGTTTTACAATAAGGCGCTTTAGTTCCAGCATCATCAATGTGGCGGACAGCGCGCCAGCCGGCTTTTTTGTCTGCGCGGCAATCACATCAATCGTCGGCATCGCGCCTCCGGCAAAACACGCCATCACCGCGGCCTCGTCCGCGGATAGCCTCGCAAGTTCTGACGCGGCCACGCCGGCGTTTGCCGCCCCGGCCGCGTCACCCGCCTTCGGCAAAATCGCATGCGGCTGCAGCCCCTCCAAGTAATTCAACTCCGAAAGCACATCGTCCACGCAGGTGACAAGCGTCGCGCCGTCGCGAATCAGCTGGTGGCATCCCGCGCTCGACGGCTGGTCGACACGCCCCGGCACGGCGAACACCTGCCTCCCTTGCTCGCCGGCGAATTTCGCCGTGATCATCGACCCGCCCGCCTTGTCGGACTCGACCACGATCACGCCCTCGCACATCCCCGCCACGATGCGGTTGCGCATGGCAAAACTCTGCCTGTCCGCGCGCCGCCCGAAGGGGAACTCCGAAAAGACCGCGCCCTCCGCCTCGATGCGGCGATAGACATCCAAGTTTTCCGGCGGATAAATAATGTCGATTCCCGTGCCGAGCACCGCGACCGTCCTGCCGCCGACAAGCAGCGCGCCCTCGTGCGCCGCCGTGTCGATTCCGCGCGCCAGCCCGCTCACAATGCAAAAGCCCAGGCGCGCCAGCTCGGACGCCAGTTTTTTCGCCGTCGCCTGTCCGTAAAGCGTGGTGTGCCGCGTCCCGACAATCGCAATGCAGGGGCGGTCGATTGTGTATTCACCTTTTCGATACAAGCCGATCGGTGGATCGTAAATCTCGCGCAGCAGCCTCGGGTAGCCCGCATCCGATTTTGTCACAAAAACCGCGCCGCTTTTCGCCATGCGATCCTCCTCGCGCGCCAGATCGAAATTCTCCCGCCAGTTGACAATGCTCGCGCTCATCGCGGGGCCGACGCCCTTGACGCGCTCCAGCCGCTGCGCGCCCGCCGACAAAATCGCGCGCGGATCGCCGCCGAACTCCGCCAGTAATCGCGTGCAAGAAACAGGTCCGATATTTGGCAGTCCGTTGAGAACAAGAAACGCCTGTTGCCCGGTGAGGTTCATTGGGAAACCCCGCGCAAAACTTCGGGCAGGAAATCCAGCAACTGCGTTGTTCGCACCGCGTGCTGTCCATGCGCGCGCGCCAGGCAATCCGCCGCCATGCCATGCCACACCGTGCCGCGGCACGCGGCATGCAACAACGCTCCCGGAGCCTGCGCGAGCAGTCCGCCAATCATTCCCGCAAGCAAATCGCCGCTGCCCCCGCGCGCGAGCACAGGACCGCCAAACGGGGAAATGTATTTTCTCCCCGAATGCTCGATCAGCGTAAGAGGCCCCTTGCGCACAACCACCGCGCCGTCCGGAATCGCCGCTTCGACGCGTTGATACTCGCCCGCGTGCGGCGTGAGAATCCGCGGTGCCTTGCCGGACGCGATAATATCCGACTGCAACGCGTCGGCATCGAGCACGACGGGAATGTTTTCATTGATGCGCAAAATTTCTGTCACCAGCGCGAACGATTCGCGGTCACGCGACAACCCGGGGCCGATAACAAGCGCCGTCGCGTTCGCGGTGCCGGATGTTTTTTCGGAAACCCGCTCGCGAAACACCGGCAAATCCTCAAGCGCCAAACCGCCCCCGGGCGATTCGGCCATGCCGTGCCAAATCGCCTCCGGCACTTGCGCGGCAAACACAGGCGCGAGCGATTCGGGCACAAACGCGGTGACAAGCCCCGCGCCGCTGCGAAGCGCCGCCTGCACGCTCATCAAAACCGCGCCCGGATATTTGCGCGAGCCTCCAACGATGAAGAGGTGCCCATAATCGCGCTTGTCGGTGTGCGAGGAACGAAGCGCGCGAAGAGGCGCGAGAGCCGCCGGCGTAAGTGTTGCGGTGTCGCGACACGGGCTGCCGCTGAAAAATCCCAAATCCAGATAGCGCACCCGTCCGCTGTTTGGATTTTCCAGCACCGGTGTTTTCACAATCCCCGTCGCATAAGTGAAATCCGCCCGAAATGAACCGCTCGGCATGTCAACCGCCGCGCGCAAACAAACCGGCAGCGCGTTCACCGAGTCGATCAACTGTGCGACACGCTCATCCACCGACGGGCGAAATTGAAAACCGAAAATTCCATCGAGGCATAAATCAAAACCCGCGCCGTCTTTTTGCACCGCCGCCGCGTCGAATACCGCCACCCGCTCCGGCGCGGCTTGCGCAAGCTCCCTGTGAGCGCGCCATGCCAGCGGACGCAGCGACTGCTCGCCAAAAACAAAACACACCGCCGCCTTTGCGCGCGGATGTTTTTCCAAAATGTGCCGCGCCGCAATCAACGCATCCCCGCCGTTGTGCCCCTTGCCCGCGAGAACAAGCACGCGCGCGTTTTCGGGAAATGCGCCCAGCTCGCGATAATCACGCAGCACGGCATCGGCGATTGCGCGACCGGCGCGTTGCATCGCGGGCCATTCACGCGTCTCGTCCCCGCCAAACAACGCGGCCTCGAACTGCCTCGCCTCGTCAATCGTGAGCACGGGATGCGCGGCGCCGGGTTCAAGCATGTCGTGGGGCGTGTTCATTTTCAGCACACGAGATCATGCACGGCAAAGCGCGAACTGCCAAGCGCGTTTGGCAAGGCGACGGCAAGAAACCCACCGTCTCTATTTCGCCTTTAAAATCAGCGTGTGCTCGGCCGACCCCGGCAGGAACGGCGTGGGTTCGCCGCGCGCCCACGCCTCATGACCGGCCTTGTAGTAGGGCGAATGCGGATGCCCGCTCTGGCCGCATGGCATGTGAAAAATGCCCTCGTCCTCCCTCCCTGGCGAAACCGCGAAGCGCATTGACGCGCCGAATGACGGAGCCTGCACGCGGGGCACGCCAAGGTCCCCCGGCAATTCCTGCGCGGGCATGTTCAAGTTGAGGCAATGCCCCAGCGCGCCCATGAGACCGTCGCCAAGCGGATGCTTGATGCGCGAAACATTAAACGCGCCCCAGCGCGCATCGGCGGGATTTGAAAAACCGGCGGCGGAAAGATCGCGGCGCGCATCCTCGGCGGCGGCGAGCAGCAAGTCGGTCCACGCGGCGTATTCGGGATCAAGCAGGTGCATCGGCTGTTTTTGAAGAAGATTCCAAACCGGCTCCTCGGCGCGGAGATGATTGTAGTTGAAATCTGGATACGAATAGGCGCACGGATAAAAAATGGGGTCGAGAACGCGGGCGATGACATGCCCGCGGAAGCGGCTCACGATCGCATAGGCGGCTGAATCCGCGGCGGCGCGCGCGCCCGGGGTTTCATCGCCCCAAGTTTCTCCGGCGGCGGCGCGAAGGCTCGCGAGTTTTTTGTTTTTTGTCGCGGCAAGCGTGTCGCGCAGGAGCGTGTGCCAGCGGGCGAGATGCGGCGCGCCCTCGTCGAGCGCGATGGCGAGGAGATCGCGCGGCGCGGCATTTTCATCGAGGCGTCCAAGGAGGCTCTGGATGCGCGCGCCGCGTTCGCCGGGGCTGTAACCGCCGTCTCCGAAAAGCGCGAGCGTGTCGCCGCCGAAAAGCCGCTGGTTCGCCGTCGAAATATGTTCGCCCGGGCCGCGAATGATGGACGGCATTTTTTGGGGCGACAGCAAACCGCGCCAGCCGCGATCGCCAAAAGACCAGGTTGCGGGAATGCGCCCGTCGTAGCCGAAACGATCCGGAAGCCGTCCGCAAATCGTCCAGCCGATCTCGCCGGCGACATCGGCGACGAGCATGTTTTGCGCGGGAATTCCCGCGCGGTTGGCGATGCGGATGGCGTCGCGAACCGTGGTTGCGGTTTCCAGATCGACGAGGCCGTAGTTGGCGGCGGCGGGATCGTGAAACACCCATTTCAGCGCGAGCTTTTGCCCTTTCCGGTTTTCACCGATAACCGGGCCCCAAATGCTGCTTTCAACATAGTGAACCGCCGGGTTTTTCCATCCGCGCACATTGATGTTTTCCGTGCGCGTTTCGGTTTGGATGATGTCCCTGTCGGTGTAGTAGAAACTTTTGCCGGCGATATCGGGCGTGAGCACGATCACATCGCTTGTGTCCGCATAGGAATTCGTGAAACCCCATGCGATGCTGCCGTTGCTTCCGGCCACAAAAACGGGCGCGCCGGGGAGTGTGACGCCGGTGACGGTTACCACATGTTTCCACATCATCGAAACGCGATACCATGTGTTGGGCGCGCGAAGCGAAAGGTGCATGTCGTTTTCGATCATGCCGCCCCGCGCGCGTCCGACTGCCATGCTGTTCGAACCCTCGGCATAAACGGGCGAGGCCGCCGCATGGCGCCGGTAGGGCGAAGCCGCCGGCTGAGCCGGAGATGCTTGCGGCTCACCCGATGGGTTCGCCCTACCCAATGCAATGCCCGCGCGAAGGTTGATTGATTGCGGACCGGGAATCGGGGCGAGCGGCGCGGTGGTGCGGTCGATCGCGGAATCATTGGGCGCGATAACCGGCGCGAAATAAACCAGCACTTTGTTGTCATACCAATCGCGGATAATGCCGAGCGAGCGCTCATGCGTCGCCTCGGGATGCTGCATGTCAAACGCCATCGCATGAATGACCAGGATGCTGTCCTCGGGCAGCCACGGACACGGCACCCCGCGCAACACCAAGTATTCGAAAGGCCGCTCGCGAAGTTGCGCGAGCCCGGTGTTCACGCCCTCGGCGTAAGCGTCGAGAAGCGCGCGTTGCGAAACGGGAAGCAGCGCGAGCGATTTTTGCGCTACGGCGCGCAGGCCGTGAACGCGCGCGGATTTGTCGGCGGCCAATGTTTTATCGCCAAACAATTCCGAGAGCTCGCCCGCGGCGCGGCGGCGCGCGAGGTCCATCTGAAAAAAACGATCCTGCGCGTGAAGAAAGCCCAGCGCGCGCGCGGCATCAGTGCGTGTGACCGCCTTGATCGTCGGCACTCCGAGCGCGTCGCGCTCGACGGTCACGTCGGCGGAAAGGCCGGCAACCACGACCGTGCCGTCGAGTTGCGGCAGGCTCGCCTTCATGCGCTGGTGAAAGCGCCACGCAAAAACGATGGCGATGACTACGAAGGCACCAAGCGCAGCAAAAACAGCGCGCGCATACTGGCGCTGGCGGCGCTTCCGAACATCGCGAAGTGTTGTGACAGTTGGGTCGGGCATAGGAAAAATCACGTTGATCCAAACCAGTCCCGGACTCCAGTGCGAGTAAAACGCACGGGGAAAAGAGGCGAAGCGCGGTCTTGCATCGCGGGACAGAATTTGGATAAATGGCGCAGCTTTTTACCGCCATGAAAACATATCGCCACTCCCTTGTTTTTTCCCTGATTGCCCTTGCCTGCCTGTTTCTCGCGGCGTGCTCCGAACCCGCCGATCCGCGCACCGCGCCCATCACCGCGGCCTCTCCCGACGCATTCAAGGAATGGACGGCGAAAGCCGGGCAAAAAATCCCCGCGGCGGAAATGCGTGAGTTTGAGGAATGCGTGAAGGAAATCCGCCTCGGCATCATGCTGCGCAAGGAGGCGTCGGGCGTCGATCCGGTCGCGTGGAAATTGTGCGAATACATCAACGGCAAAACATTCGGCGAAGTGCTGCTTCTCGGCTACGACACCGAGGCCGGTGCCGTAGCCAAGGAGATCGAACTTCAACGCGCCAACATGCAAAAAATCGAGGAGCGCCTAAACGGGCCGGGCAGCGACGCGGCCAAGGCGCCCCTGCGCGACCATTACGCGCAGGTGAAGGACAATGTCGAAAAACTGGAAGCCCGCCTCAAAAAAGCAAAGGCGCGCCTGGCCGAATTGCAGGCGAAAAAATAAAACCGCGCGGGAACGGCGTTCTCGCATTGCGCAGCTTCGACTTTACGAACGGGCCACAAAACGCATACTGTCGCGCCTTATGTCAAATGGCGTCCCGATTATTTCCGGTCCGCGCCCGCGGGCAATCGCGGGAGGACACGCCGTGCGAGGAGTTGGGGTGCGCGCAAATTCGCTCGTGCTCGCACTGGCGCTGGCGATGCCGGTCATCGTGCACATGGCGCCCTGGGGCGGCGGGATGTCGCTGGGGGCGTTTCTGCTGCCGATGTTTTGGGCTGCGTTCGTGGCGGTGTATCTTTACGGAATCTGGCCGGGTTTGCTCGTGGCAGTATTCGGCCCGGTCGTGAATAATTTCCTGACAAATTTTCCCGAGCTGCGCATCAACACGGTGCTGACGTTTGAGGTGGCGGTGTTTGTTGTGTTTTCGTGGCTGGTGCTGCGCAATCCGCGCGGGCGGGCATTCTGGCTGCTGGCGCCGCTGGCGTATGTGGTGGCAAAGGTGTGCTCGTGCGCGCTGATCGCCGCGGGCGTGGAGATTTTCGGCAACATGGGCGTGGCGACAGAATTTTTCGCGAGATCCGTTTCGCGGGGCGCACCGGGATTGGTCGTGCTCGCGGCGATCAACTTCGCATTGGTGCGCGGATGGATCGGAAGCAATGGCGCGGGCGGCGGAGGCCACGGGCCGGAGGCCGCGGCCTAGTTGCCCGCGTTCGCGAGGAATTCCAAATTCAATAATCAAACTCCAACAATCCGACTCATGACACCGCTTGCATTTGAAATGATTTCCGCGCGTTTACGCGCGTGGCAGTTTCCCGGGGGAATTGACGGCGTGGTGGGAATCGCCTCGGGCGGAGTGGTGCCGGCGGCGCTCGCGGCGCACCAACTGGGCGTCGGCATGCGTGTGATCGCGCTCAATTACCGCGACGAAAAAAACGAGCCGCGCCACGCGGAGCCGGTGTTACTCGGAAGCGCGCCGGACTTGGGCGCGTGGAAACGCGTGCTGCTCGTGGACGATGTATGGGTAAGCGGAAAATCATGGCGCGCGGCGCGGGCGCTTCTGCCGGAAACCATCGAAGTGCTGCCGTTTGTAATGAAGGGGAAAGTTGATTTTGCACTGATTAGCGACATCAACGGTTGCGTGATGTGGCCGTGGAAAACATACCCGCAAACTGAATAATAATTCACATAAAAACATGAATATAATGGAGAACGGTTGATTACTTGCGCTTGAAGCCGACGTTTTCCTTGTTAGAAAATTTATCCCTCATGCATCGTCGTCAATTCATTCAAACAATCGGAATTTCCGGAGCTCTTGCGGTTGCTGGCAAGATTTCCGCCCAAACCGCCCCCGCCCCCGGAACAGTAACCCCGTCCGCCGCCCCCGACGCGCTTGTCAAAGGAACGCCGGCAGTCTTTGCGCCGACGCCGGATAGCTTTACCGTTACTGTCCCGCTCGCAGCCGACGCCCTTGTGTGGCTTGAGTATGGCGAGACGGAAAAGCTGGGATCCACGGCCAAGGGCGATTCGTTCGGCTTCGTCCAGCACGACGACACCGTGGTCAAAATCAAAGTTCGCAACCTGAAACCGGGCACCCGTTATTACTGGCGCGTCGTGACCAAGCCCGCGTTTCCCTACATTGGCAGCCAGAAACCCGTGCTGCGGGAACCCGTGCCGGAAACCCGCTCGCAAATCTACACGACCAAGACACTCGCTCCCAACGCGCGCAAAACACAGTTTTCCGTTTGGAACGACACGCATGATCACAACGAAACCATTCGCGCGCTTCACACCGCTCGTCGCGCCGATGACGACTTCATGATTTGGAACGGAGACATGAGCAACAACGTCAACGACCGCGCGCTCCTGCCCGGGCTGTATGTCTGCCCCCAGGGCGTTGACCTCGCCGAGGGTCCGCCGATTTTGGGCACGCGCGGCAATCACGACGTGCGCGGACTCTGGGCCGGCAGAATGTCAGACTACGTGGAATATCCCAACGGCAACCGTCCCTTCTATGCGTTTCGCTCGGGTCCGATCGCCGCCATCGCATTGGACACCGGAGAGGACAAACCCGACAATCACCGCAGCTACCGGGGAGGCGCCGCCTTCGAGCCGATCATTCGCGAGCAAGCCGCGTGGCTGGAGGAAGTCATCCGCCGTCCCGAAATGCGCGACGCGCCCTACCGCGTGGTTTTCTGCCACATCCCGCTGCGCTGGACCGACGAAAGCCCGCAGGATTACGAGGGCAAGGGCTTCGACCGCTACAGCCTGCGCGGGCGGCTCGCGTGGCAAGGCGCCTTGGTCAAATGGGGCGCTCAAATCATCATTTCCGGCCACACGCATCGTCACGCATTGTTGCAGCCAACCAAGGAATTCCCCTACACGCAGATCACCGGCGGCGGCCCGCAACCAAAACGCGCAACCGTCATCCGCGGCCACGCCGACGCCGGCAAGCTCAAGGTAAGCGTGATCCGAATGCACGACGGCGTTTCGCTCAACGACCTGGAGTTCGAGCCGCTGACCAAGGTTGCGTGAGGATGTCCCCGCGTATTGAACAACCGCGGATCGCCCGAATATACACACATGAATATAATCAGAATGATTGTATTCATGTGTGCTTGAGCAATCCGCGGGCATCATACCAACGCCCATCGGCATCATTGGTATATTGACCCGATATTGATACCGTAAAAAAACTTCAAGCGACAGACACCGTCCGCACAGGCACTGGCGTCATGGTTTGAACCTGCCATCGACCTCGAACGTCTTGGCAACGTCGCATCGTCTTCCCCGAGCACTTTCCTTATGACAAATCCCCTGCTTGCAAAAAACCCAACCGCACCCGCTTCCGAAAACCGCGGCCCCAAACGAATCCTCCGCTTTGCGTGCCTGGCCGCCGCATGGCTGGTGCTCGCCGCGGTTTGCGACGCCGCCGGACTGAGGGTCTATTACATCCGCCACATTGAATGCGGCCACAACGTGAAAAAGAAATTCGAAAAAAGTGGCATACCGAAAGACCAGTGGCCCGCCTATGTCGGCGACTCGAAGCAATTCACACCCAAGGGCGCAAAGCAGGTCGGCGAAGCCGCGCAAAAACTCAAGGCCCACCAATTCGATTCCATCGCGTGCAGCCCCGTCTGGCGCTGCCGCCAGACCATTCTTCAATACCTGCGCGAAACAAAGCAGACCGCCGAGATTTGGCCCGAACTCGCCGAGTTCAACGGCGCGATCATTCCGCTGTTTTTTAAGGACAACCTCCCCGCGCCCAACAAAAATTATCTCTGCGGCGAGGCAATCAAACTGCCGGACAACGAAAAGCCATTCTTCACACTTCGCCAAAATCCGGAGGGCGCGCGCCTCTTCAACTCGCCGAAGAAAAACGGCAATGAACAACGCGCCGCCGACACGAAGGCCTCGTTGGAGGCTGTTGTCGCGCTCGTGAAGGAACGTTTCGGCGGCAAAAAAGGCGAGGACAAGTCCATCCTCCTCTCGGGCCACGGCAACAACGGCAAGGCGCTTCTGAGCATTTTTCTCAACGAAGCAGACCGCCCGAAAGAAATTCCGCATCCCCCAAACATCAGCATCTGGATGATCGAGCAGCAGCCCGACGGAAACTTTCAGCTAAAAATTCTGAACGACAAACCCCTCGGCAAATAGTCGCATCCTTATAAATCGCCGTGTCGTTTTTGACAGGGCGATTGCCAAGCTGTCGCGTGCGCTCGAAATGTCGTTGCCGAATGCAAGCGGCATCCGCCGTGTTTGCCTCTCGTAATTTCTTGGCGCGCTCGGCGAGCACGCCCTACCAAAGTCCCAACACCAACGAGCGCTGATGTTATTAGAAACGGGTTCCGAACGAGAAGTTGAACTGGTTGCCGTTGTGGTTCCACTTGTCGGTTGTCAGCGGAATGCCGAAGTCGAGACTGAGCGGCGCGCCGGCAACAAAGAGGCGAAGGCCGAAACCGAAGTTGTCGTTGTAGCTGGACGGATTAAAATCGTAGGACTTTTCATTCACGAAACCGGCGTCGTAGAAAAACGCGAATCGGACGGGACTCACGATGTCGAAAGAATACTCAACACTCAACATGCCATAGGTGTTTCCGCCCATGCTTGAGCCATTTGAGTCCTTCGGGCCGACATCACGATTCTCAAAGCCGCGCAGCGAATAAGGTCCGCCCAAGAAGAAGCGTTGGGCGTATTGGACTTGCGGCGTATCGCCGAAGCCCTCAACCACGCCGGCGCGAAGGAACACGCCGAGGGATTGTTCCTGCGCGCGGAATATGGGGAAAAATTGAGAGCCGCGGAATTCGAGCGCGTAATAATCCATCGTGCCGCCAAGAGGACCGCCGGCGATGTGGTAGGTGAGCTCAATGCGCCCGCCATCGGTAGTGTTGATAATCTTGTTGCGGGTGTCGCGAAGGAGCTGAAAGCCAATGCGGGAGATGCGGTCGTTATCGAATATTTTTACGGAGCCATCCGCGTTGCGGACGTAATCGGTTCCATCCTTATTGATACGGGTGAAGTATTGTTCGTAACCGGACTCGATGTCCTTGTATTCGGCTTCTTCGTAGGTGTAGGAGATCATTCCTTCGAAAAGCTCGAAGAGCCGCTTGCGAAGCGAGACCTGACCGCCGAGGCGCACGTCATCGTAATACGAGTTATCGTAATTCTGGCTGGTGCGATAGAGAGTAAAGCCTAGATGGAGTTCTTTTTGCAGGAACCACGGCTCCTCGAAATTGATGGTGGCCTCCGACGAGCTGGAACCAAGCTGGAGGCGGATGCGGAATTTCTGGCCCGCGCCCTGCCAGAAGGATTTGCGGTTGAAGAGGTCGAAGTTCGACTGGCTGAGCTCGGCGAAAACGACGGCTTTTTCGAGCGAGCTGAAACCGGCGCCGAACTGGAGATTTCCCGTGCGGCCCTCCTGAACTGCGATCTTGAGATTGCGGCGTCCGGGAATGTTGGTGGTTTCGGGGGAAAGATTGGCGTCCTCGAAGAAGCGGGTGTTGTCGAGACGCATTTTGCTGCGCTTCATGCGTATCATGTCGAAAACCTCGCCGGGGCCGAGATTGAGTTCGCGGATAATCACGATGCCCTTGGTCTTGGTGTTGCCCTCGATTTTGATGGATTCGACAAAGTATTGTTCGCTCTCGTTGATCTGATATTCGACGTCGATGTTGCCGGTGGCAATGTTCGGTTTGCGAATCATGCGGACGTAGGTTTCAAGGTAGCCGTCCTTGCCGTAGAAGTCCTGAATTGTCTCAACGTCCTGGTCGAGTTTCGACGGGGTGAAGACCATGCCGGGACGCTGCTGGATAAGAAGCTGGAAAAGCGGCGTGGGATAGAGCTTGTTGCCGGAGAAAGTGATGTCGCCGATGCGATACTGGCGGCCCTCCTCCACGGCGATGGTGACAACAAGCCTGTTTTCCGTAGGATAGGCATAAGTGACCTTGCTGACCGGAATTTCGATATCAAGGAAACCTTGCTCGCGGTAGTAATCGCGAAGCTTGTCGAGGTCGTCCTCAAACTCCTCATCCTTGAACCGGCCCGAGCCGGTGAGCCACGACCACATCCACCAGCGCTTGGTGTCCTTCAACTGACCGCGAAGGGTTTTGGATTTGATGCTGTTGTTGCCGGTGAACTGAATGTCCTTGATTTTGACGCGATTGCCCTCGCGGATTTTAAAAATGACCGTGCCGTAACCAGTGCCGCGGTCGCGCTCGATGTCGTAGCTCACATAAACGCGATTGTAGCCTTTTTTCTGGTAGTATTCGCGAATTTTGTCGCTGTCGGCCTTCACCTGCCGTTCGTCGAGGGACATGTTCTGGCGGCTCTTGGTCTCCTTCTCGAGGGTGTGGCTCTTAACGTTTTTGTTGCCCTCAAAACGGATTTCCTGAATGCGGAATTTCGGAGTGACCTCGACGATGATGTTAATGACGCGGGTGGGCAGAACCTCGCGCTTGACCTCGATAAATTCAAACAGCCCGGTGCGGTAAAGCGAGCGGATGTCGTTGTCGATCATCGTCTCGTCGAGCTCGATGCCGGGGCGCACCTGCATGTTGGCGCGCACGAGCTGCTCGTTGATGTTGGCCGTGCCTACAAAGCGGACGGTCACGGTGCCCACGCGATAGGGTTGCGGTGCGGTGGGGGCGAGCCCCGGCGCGGATATGTGCTGCGCGTGCACGCCCGCCCATGGAGAGATGAGCAGTGAGACAAGGACGACAAGACGCGTGATCCGTTTAAGGCTCGGGTTGGTTACTATGGTTTTCAAAGCGTGTAATGTTACTGACAAAGCGTAGTTTGATTTCTCCTACCGGCCCGTTTCGTTGCTTGGCAATAATTAAGTCCGCCTCGGGCGCGGCAACCTGGAAGGTTTTGTCCGCGGTTTTGGGACGGGAGAGCATGAGCACAACGTCGGCATCCTGTTCGATGGAGCCGGATTCACGGAGGTCGGAGAGTCGGGGGACGCGTTCATCTTTTTCAGCGGCACGATTAAGCTGACTTAATACAAGAACGGGAACATTTAGTTCCTTCGCAAGCGATTTTAACCCGCGCGACGCCTCGGCGACCTGCTGCTCGCGCGGCACCCGCGAATCGGTGGGACTGAGAAGCTGCAAATAATCCACCATGATAAAACCGAGCGGCGTCGGCGTGTCCTTGAGACGGGCGGCGAGGCGGCGCGCCTTGGCGCGCAGTTCCATGATGGTGAGCTGGCTCGAATCGTCGATGAAGATGGGCGCCTTGCTGAGTTCGTCGGCGGTTTGATGAAGCTGGGAAAACTCCTCGCCGCCGGGCGGGTAGAGGCCGTCGCGAAGTTTTTTTGTGTCCACGCGCGCGCGGGAGCAAAGAAGACGCAGGGCGAGTTGCGAGGAGCCCATTTCAAGCGAAAAAATGAGCACGCCCACGCTCTTCCTGTCGTTGCGCGGCGGCGGAAGCGCGGCGGCCTCGGCGAAATTGAGCGCCAGCGAGGTTTTGCCCATCGAGGGGCGCGCCGCGAGGATGATCATTTCCTGCGGTTGGAAGCCGTAGGTAAATTTGTCGAGCGAGGACAACCCGGAGGATATACCCGTGAGCCCGCCCTTGTGCCCCGCCATCTTGGTGATGAGTTCCATCGCCGAGCGCGTGGGGCCGGACATCTGCTGCGCCGCGTCGGAAATGCGATCCTGTGTAACGGCAAAAATATCCTTCTCCACATTGTCGATAAACGACTCAAGCGGACCGGCGTGCGTGTAGCACGCCTCGATGGCATTGGCCGCCACCTTGATGAGCTCGCGAAGCAGGTAAAGCTCGCGGACTTTTTCGATAAAATAAGGAGCCTGCGCGACGGTTGGAATGCGTCCGCTGATCTGGGTGAGATACGCATACCCGCCAACCTCCTCAAGCTGGCGGTTGGTTTTGAGTTCCTCGGCAAGCGTGCCGCCCTCAATGGCCACGCCGTTGTTATACATCTCGACGAGCCGGTCGAAGATGACCTGGTTTGCCGGGGCGTAAAAAGACTTGGCGGTAATCTTGCCCTCGAGACAGCGGGCAACGGTGTCGTTTCCGTCGATCAAACAGCAGGAAAGAAGGTATTCCTCCGCCTCAAGGCTGTGCGGCTGGACGCGACCTGTGGTGAGCCCCGCGGACGCGCCCGCAGCAGCCGTCTTCCGCGAACCGCGCGCACGACGAGACGCGCCCTCGGGGGCGGCATTCAGGTCGGATGCGGATGCGGAATCGTCAGCCATGTTTGAGCAACAAAGAATTGAGCCAAACCGACGTTCGCCGAAACGCAATGCGGCAATCATAAAACCGCGAAAAAATTATTCGCAAAACTGTTCACAGCAGCAACCGAAACGGCGGACGTCGGGGAGGCGGGGCACAACAAAGGGCGCGTTGTTTGGAACGCGCCCTTGGGTTAATCTCGGCTTGATACCTTGATTACCAGGCCCGGCGGTAGCCGAGCGTCAGCGACCAGGGGCGCTCGTAGTCCGAGGCCTTGTTGTATTCATAGTCAAAATACACCTGGCTGCGCGCGTCGATCAGGTAGCCCACGCCCGCTCCGGTCTCAAACCGCCAGCCGTCGAACCAGGGCTGGTAGCTGCGGCCTTCCACATGGACTTTGCCTCCGTGGCTGTCGGTTTTCACCATCGCCACTTTCACGTAGGGCTGCCACCGGCCGTAGTCCGCCCCTGTGCGCACTTGCCCGCGGTATTGCCACGCGTCCGAGTCGCTGATGCGCACTTCGAGATCCCGGCTCACTCCGTTCGACACGGTGTAGTCCGCCCCGTTTATCCAGGCCACCGCCACTTGCGCGGAGGGTTCCACCCAGTAGATCCCGTTCATGAAGCGCCGGCCGGCCTCCACCGAGATGCTTTGCACGTGGTTCGTGTATTTGCCGCGCGAGATGAAGCCGTCCACTCCGCGCGCGTTGAGTTCGTTGGTCGAGCGGCCGACTCGCAGCGTCGCGTCCACGAACCAGGCGTTGTCGTAGAGCCACAGGCCGTAGAGGCCCAGGCCGAGCGTGTTGGTGTCTCCGTCGCCATACTGGTTGCGCGAGTCGTCGAAGGTGCGCTCCGAGCGGCTCATGCCGAAGAACGCTCCCGCAACGAGCATCGCCTTTTCGCGGCGGAAGATCATGTCGCCGCCCGCCGTGATTCCGTAGCTGTCCTGCTCAAAGCTGCTGCCCGCGAGGTCCGGCGCGCCGTTGAGCCGGTAGTTGTTCACTCGCGCCCACACGTTGCCGCTCGAGGTCGGCAGGTTCACCCGGATTTCTCCGAGGCGCTTGTGCACGTTGTCCAGCCCGTAGTGCCAGTCCGCACCCATCACTCCGGCGGTCAGCAGGATCGCGTCGGCCGCGCGGCTGAGCGCGTCGCCGCCGGTCAGGTAATACGAGTCGCCGTTGGGCATGATCAGCCCGCCGTCGCCTTTGTAGAGTTTGTAGGTGTGCATGCCCGACTCCACTCCGTCGGAGTCAAACTCCGCGGTGCTGCCGACTCCGAGCTTGACGACTTCGAGCGCGTATTTGCGCTGCGGGTCGCTGAGCAGCGAGGGGTCGGTGGTCGGGTCGAAGTAAACGTAGTGCGTGCCGCTCGCCAGGCCGGCCACCGTGAGCGTGTCGCTCTTTTTGCCAACGAGGTCCACGTTCATGTAATGCGTTGTCGTGCCGTCGAGCTCGCCCGCAACCGTGAGGTTGGTGTAGGCCGTCGCCGTGCCGTTGTTCGTGCTGTAGCGGATCACGCCGTTGTCGCCGTAGAGGTTTTTGATGCGCTGGTTGTTGTTGTTCAGGTCCAGCGTGCCGTCGAGGAGAAACACGACGTCACTTTTGCTGATCGCGTTGGTGGTGCCGGTGCGCAGCGTGCTTTGAGCCACGATGGTCACGCCTTCGTAGTCTTGCACTTTTTGGATTGCGAGCGTGCCGCTGCCATAGGTCACCACGTTGCCCGAGCCGCTGATCACGCCGTCGTAGATGACTTCGTCACTGCGGTTGAAGCTGAGCCAAGCACCGTCGTCCACACGGGCGTTGGCCGCGATGGTGGAGGAATACCAGCCAGTGGTGTCGCCGCCGCTGGCAGTGCCGCCGATCACCAGTTCGCCGTTTTCAACGACGAGGCCGCCGTCGATTTTGTTCGCGCCGGTGAGGTGGGTCGTGCCGTCGCCACGCTGGATGAACACGCCGGCGCCGGTCACGGTGCCGCCGTAAACGAGGTCGTCGGCACGGTTGATCGTGAGCGTGCCGGAGTTGGCCACAGCGCTGGCGTCGTCGATCATGCCGGAGAGCCCGCCGCTGCCGAGTTGCAATTGCGCGCCGGTGCCGATCGTGGTCACGCCGGTGTAGGTGTTTTCGCCGGTAAGCGTCCACTCGCTGTCGTCGGTGAGGGTCACGTTGCCGGTGCCGTCGATCTCTCCGGAGAGTTCAAGGCCGGTTTCGGTGTTCGCCACGGTGAGCGTTTTGTCTCCGAGGCGGATGTTGCCCAGGCCGTTGAGGTTTTGCAGGCGTTGGTTGTTGCCGCCGAGGTCGAAGCCGGTGTCGACGGTCGCGAGGGTCACCTTCGTGCTGCTCGCGATCACGTCCGTGACGCCGCCGATAATCCAGGCCGACTCGTTGATGAACGTCGAGCCGGTGTAGTCGTTGCCGGTGTGCGCGAGGGTGATCGCCTCGGCGCCGCGGAATTCGAAGCCCGCGCCCGCGCCGGTGAGTTTCGCGCTGAGTGTCTTGTCCAGCGAGCCGGTCGGGTCGAGGATGATCATTTCGGTGGCGTGCACCGACTCGATCGAGATCAAGCCGTAGTTGAGCACGATGTCGCCGCCGCCGCTGCCGTCGGCTTTGTGGATGGCGTTGTAGCCGTAGCTGTTCACGCCAACCGGATTGAGGCCGTTCTGGCCGAAGCTGATCGTGCTGGTGCCGGAAGGCAATGCGTTGCCGTCGCTGTCAACCATGTCGAAGGTCGCGCCATCGTAAATGCTGCTGGTTGCGCCGTGCACGATGGTGCCGGAGAGCAGCGTGTCGGGAGGGATCACGTCCATGTCGAAGACGTTTTGGTTGAGTCCGTCGCCGGGGGGCAGCGGCGGGTTGATGCCCGAGAGTGTTTCGGTGTCCACGCCGATCTTGCTTCCGCCCGCGCTGCTCATGAGGTTGTCCACGTCGAGCCGGTAGGGCGGCAGGCCCGCGGCGGTCGTGTCGGTCTTGGCGAGGAGGGTGCCGCCGGCAAGGTCGAGCCCGCCGATGATGCGGTTGGCGTCGAGCGTGGTTTCGCTGTTGGCGTTGAGTTTGAGCGTCGCGTTTGTGAGCGCGGGTTCCGAGGTGGCGAGGTCGAAGACCGTCTTGTGGCCGTAGGCGCTGCCCACGCCGACCGTGCCGCTGAAGGCCGTGCCCATCGCGGGGTCGAGCGCGAAGGTGACGTCGGGCGCGTTGACGGTCGCCGTGCCGATCAGGTCGAGCAGGCCGTCGCCGGTGAGCGGGTTGACGAGCGTCGTCGTGCCGCTCGTGTTGGCCGTGCGCACTTCGAGGATGGCGTCGGCCTCAATGTTCACATTCGAGCCGTTGAGCTGGTATTGGTCCCAGTCAACGACGAGCTTGCCGGCGTCCACCGTCGTCATTTGCTGCGCCATGTTCAGGGTGAAGCTCTTGTCGAGTGTCCACGTGCCCGCCCCTTGCTTGACGAGCGTGCCGGTAAAGTCCGTGTTGCCGGTCACCGCGTTCGAGTAGAGTTGCTCCGTGCCCGCGTCGCCGTTGAGCGTCAGTAGCGAGGAGGCGCCCGCGATCCGCAGGTTGCCCGCCAGCGTGCTGCTGTTCCACAGGTTCACTTCGTTCGCCGCGTCGGCGTTGAGGTTGACCGCATAGTTGCCGCCGCTGATCACACCGCCGGTCGTGTTCGTAAGCGTGACGGCGGTAGTGCCGATGGAGCTCACACCGGTGGCCGCGCCGGCGATTGTGCCGGAATTCATGATGGTGCCGCCCTTGCTAAGGGCGATTCCGGTGGTGCCTTGGATCAGGCCGGTGGATTCATTGGTGATCGTGGCGAGGTCGCTGGCGACGATGCCTATGCTGTTTGCGCTGATGATCGTGCCGCTGTTCGCAACCGTGCCGCCACTTGACAGGGATACCGCAAAGCTTGTCGCGTTGATGAGCGCACCGGCGGCATTTTCCACCACCGCAAAGCTGTTGTTTGCGGAAACGCCGTAGTTGCCATTGAGCGTGCCGGTGTTTTGCACCGTGCCGCCGTAAACAAGTTCCACTGCGTTATTGACGCCTTCGATGAGGCCGCTGTTCGTCACCATGCCGGAAACCGTGTCGATCTTTACGCCGTCGTTGCCAAGGCCGATGATCGTGCCGGTGTTCGTCACCGTGCCGCCGCCGGAAAGTTCCACGCCGGTGATCCCGCCTTGCACATAACCGCCGGTATTTTCAACCACGGCGAGGGCGACGGCGGTGACGCCGGTTTGTGACGTGCCGATGATCGTGCCGCTGTTGGTGACGGTTCCGCCGCCGGAAAGCTGCACGCCGATGTTGCCGCCCTGGATAAGGCTGGTGGCTGCCGTGTTTTCCACCAGCGCGGTCTGGATGGCAATGACGCCGATTTGCGAGTCGCCGATGATCGCGCCGCTGTTCGTCACCGTGCCACCACCGGCCAAAGTCACGCCGATCTGGCCGCCTTGAATGAGACTGGTCGCGGTCGTGTTTTCCACCAGCGCGGTCTGGGTGGCAATGACGCCGATTTGCGATGTGCCAATGATTGTGCCGCTGTTCGTCACCATGCCGCCGCCGGAAAGCAATATGCCGGAGTTGCCGCCCTCGACATAACCGCCGTTATTGGCGATTTCCGCGAGGTCTTTCGAATAAATGCCGGCGGTGCTCCCGCCGATGATCGTGCCGGTGTTGGTGATCGTGCTCGAGCCTTCAATGTGCACGCCGGTCTGGCCGCCCTGCACATAACCGCCGGTGTTTTCAACTTCCGCATCGGTGTCGGAATAAATGCCGTAGTCGCTCGTGCCGAGAATCGTGCCGGTGTTGCGCACCTTGCCGCCGCCGCCCAGCCACACGCCGTTCATGCCGCCCTGGATTTGGCCGCCGGTGTTTTCCACCACGGTGATGCCGGCGTCGGCGTAGATGCCGCTGTCGCTATCGCCAAGGATCGTGCCACTGTTTGTGACCGTGCCGCCTTGCTTGAGTTGCACGCCGATGTCGCCGTTGATGTAACCGCCGGAATTGTTGGTGATCGTGGCGGTATTATCGGCCTGAATGCCGACGGTGGCACCAAGGATTGTGCCACTGTTGGTGACTGTGCCACCTTGCTTGAGCCACACGGCGATGTCACCGCCCTGAATGAGGCTGCCAGCGGTTGTGTTTTCGACCACAGTCTCTGAGCCAGCTTCGATGCCGAAGTTGCCGCCGTTGATTGTGCCGCTATTCGTGACTGTGCCGCCCGCCGCGAGATTCACAGCGGTGTTGCCGTAGATGAGCCCGCCAGTGTTTTCAACCCAGGCCTCGCCGACGGCATCAATGCCGTAGGTGCCGCCATAGATCGTGCCGCTGTTGACAACCGTGCCGCCTTGCATGAGCTGCACGCCGGTGTCGCCGTCAATTTGCCCGGCATTGATGACGGTGCCGCTTTGCAGCGAGACGCCATACCAATCCCCGTAAATCCAGCCGCCTGCGGCATTGTTGACGAGGGTTGAGATACTGGCGGAGTCTTTCGCCAATATGCCGTTATAGCCCCGAATGAAGCCGCCGGCGAGGTTGTCGACCACGACTCCGTCTTGCTCGATATAAATGGCGGCGCCGTTGAAACCTTCAATGGTGCCGGAGTTGCTGACTGTGCTGTCCCGCCCAACCATGCCCATATCGGCAAGGACCACGCCATCCACGCCGCCCTTGATGAGACCGCCGGTGTTGTTGGTGATATCCACACGGTGCTCGGCATGGAGGCCCACGCCGTCCACGCCGATGATCGTGCCGGAGTTGGTGATTTCGCTGCCATCGGAGCTCATGCCGAGATACACTCCCGTGCCGGTGCCTTGGATGAGGCCGCGGTTGGCGAGATCCGCCCTGCCGTCGGAATAGATGCCGGTGGATTCATTCGTGGCGCTCGTGTCGATGCCGATGATCGTGCCGTCGTTGGCAAGATCGATCGATCCGGAGTTGTCCGTCTTGATTCCGTATTGGTCGCCTTGAATGAGGCCGCCAGTGAGATTGGTGCCCGTGACCGCGCCGCCGGTGGCATGGATGCCTATGCTGTCGGCCCCGGTGCCAATGATCGTGCCGTTGTTTGCGAGGTCGACTCCGGTGGTATGTATGCCGGCTTCATTACCCTGGATGAGGCCGTGGTTGATCACGTTGCCGCCGTTGAATTGCGCGCCGGCTGTCTCGCCCTGAATGAGGCCGCGGGATTCGTTGGTGATGGTAACGGTGCTGCCGTCGACATGCACGCCGTAGCTCGTGGCGGCGTTCGTGCCGAGGATCGTGCCGGAGTTCGCCACCTCGCCGTCGCCGGCGAGGTGCACGCCGGCGTAACCGCCGGTGATGAGGCTTTCGACCGCGGCGTTATTGACGACGGTTTCGCCGCCGACGCCGCCGTAAACACCGATGCCGTTGGCCGTGTCGAGGCCCTCGATGGTGCCGAAGTTGGTGACCGTGCCGCCGGCCTCGAGCGTGACGCCCGTGGTTCCGCCGGTAATGGTGGCGTATTGGTCGTTGCGGATGTCGACCGGGCTGCCTGTCGCATGGATGCCGTGGCTGTCGGCCGCAGTGCCCCGGATGATTGAGTTGTTCGTGTTGTGCACCGTGCCGCCAGCGCCGAGTGTGATTCCCGCGGCGCCGCCCTCGATCAGGGCGTTGTTGGTGATGTCGGCGATGTTGCCGGTCGCATTGATGCCGTGGCCGGTCGTGCCGATGATCGTGCCGGAGTTGGCAATGGTGCCGCCAGCGCCGAGTGAGATCCCCGTGGCGCCGCCCTCGATCAGGGCGTTGTTGGTGATGTCGGCGGAGGCGACGGCATTGATGCCGTGGCCGGACGTGCCGGTGATCGTGCCGCTGTTGGTCACCGTGCCGCCGCTGAACATAGCCACGCCGGTCTGGCCGCCTTGGACGATGGCGCTGTTGATGATCGTGGCGGAGCCGTGAGTCTCAATGCCGGTATTGTTAATACCGACGATCGTGCCGCTATTGGTCACCGTGCCGCCGGACATATACACGCCGATATTGCCACCTTGGACAAGGCTGTCCGCGGTGGTATTTTCGACAACCGTAACGCCGACGTCCGCTGAAATGCCGCGACCGCTGGATGAATGACTGCCGATGATCGTGCCGGAATTGGCCACGGTGCCGCCCTTGGCAAGACTGACGCCGGTGCCGGCGGTGATGGAGCCGCCCGCGTTGTTCGTGATGAGCGTGACGTTGTTGTTGGAATAGACGCCATAATTGGCCCCAGCGGTGCCGCCGGTGATTGAGCCGGAGTTCACAACCGTGCCGCCGGCAGTCAGACTGACGGCGTTGTTGCCGGTGATATAGCCGCCCGCGTTGTTCGTGATGAGAGTGGCGTTGCTGGCGGAATAGACTCCATTATTACTGCCACCAGTGATCGTGCCGGAATTCGCAACCGTGCCGCCGCCGTTCAACCTGACACCGGTGTTAGCACCCTGAATCAGGCCGCCGGCGTTGTTGGTCACCAGTGTGGCGTTTCTGTCGGAAGCAAGTCCATAAGTGCTATTGCCGGTAATCCTGCCGGAGTTCTCGACCGTGCCGCCGGCATACAGCCAGACAGCGGTGTTACCGGAGATCGAGCCGCCAGTGGTGTTGCTCACGAGCGTGGCATTGTTGCCGGACTGAATTCCAGACGTGGTGCCGACGCCGGCGATCGTGCCCGCGTTCGCGACCGTGCCACCTGCGTTCAGTCTGATGCCGGCGCCACCGCCAAGGTAACCGCCCGCGTTGTTCGTAACGAGCGTGGCTTTGTTGTTGGAGGTGATTCCCGCTCCCATATTGCCGCCCTTGATCGAGCCGGAGTTGGTGACGGTGCCGCCTTGGACGAGATTGATGCCGTGGGTGCCGCCGGTGATGAGGGCGCCGGACTCGTTGGTGACGGTGATCACACCGTTTTTCGCCTCCACGCCGGTGTCAGCCGTGCCGATGATGGTGCCGGAATTGCCGAGCGAGCCAGTGCCGACGAAGGAAATGCCGACGAGGCTGCCAACGGGCGCAAGGGTGTTGGTGTAAACATAACCGTTCGCCAGGGTCAGCGCCGTGCCGGTGACATTGATGCTGCCCGTGCCGGTAAGCGTGGAATTGATTTCGAGGTAAACGCCACGGTTGCCGGTGATCGCGCCGTCGTTGCGCAGCGTCGTGGCACCGCCGGCGTAAACACCGCCGTCAATCGTGGCGCCTGCGTTGTTGGTGACCACCGCCGCGCCACCGTTGACGCGCACCGCGTAGTTGTTGGTGCCGGAAATGGTGCCGGCATTGGCGACGGTGCCGCCCGAACGAAGCACGACGCCCGAGTCGCCACCCGAAATCAAGCCGCCGGTGGCATTGTTCATAAGAGTGTTGGCGCTGCCGGAGTAAACGCCCATGCTGTTGGCTCCGATGCCGGTGATGGTGCCGGCATTGTTCACCGTGCCACCGGCTTCGAGACTCACGCCGATTTCGCCGCCCGAGATAAGGCCTCCAGAAATGTTGCTAACGCGCGTGGCGGCGTTGTTGGAATAAACGCCGGCACCACCGGCGTCGGTGGCGCGGATCGTGCCGACGTTGGTGACAATGCCGCCATTCACGAGACTCACGCCGTAGGTGCCGCCGGTGATGACACCAGCCGAAGCATTGTCGATCAGGGTGTTGATGTTATTGGACAGGATGCCAACGCTGCCAGTGCTGGTAATGGCGCCGACATTGCGCACCGTGCCACCGCCATTGAGCCACACGGCCCTGTTAGCGCTTTGAATCACACCACCCGCATTGTTATCGACGCGGATGCTGGTCTGGCCATAGACGGCGCTGGAAGAGCTGATGCTATTACCGATAATCGTGCCGGAATTGAGCACCGTGCCGCCGACGGCAAACGAAATGCCGCCCTCTCCCCGGATCAACCCGGCGCTGTTTATCAAACTGCTGGCGGAAGAATTCACCGCATAGTTGGACAATCCATCCGCAAGGGCGCCTGAGCCGATTTGCAACTCCACGCCGTCAGTCGAAATCCTTATGGCAGCCGTCCCGGACACCCCGGTGGCAGAGCCGGAACTCAGGATATGCGTGCCGGAGGGGGTGGCATCATAGTTGGTGGTTCCACTGACGATGGAATACTCAGCCGCCGACAGTTGCACGGCAAGGGTCGCGAGTGCCGCAGACAGGCAAAGCGCAAGGAGGCCTCGCGCACGGCTGCGAACCAGTTGGTGTGGTTTAACGTGATTTAGCATGTTCATGAAACGAATAAAATATCGGTAAAAATACAATTACCACGGCTCATATTATAGGAAAAATCCATTGGCAATTATCTATTTTAAGAAAATGAAAACCAATTTCATGAAGGAGAGGGGATATCCTGAACGAGTGTCGATAAGAATAAGGAAACCAAGGAAATAGACATAATACCGACATCCGGAACCATCCATGCCGGGCAAATCGCCCGCCCCCGCCCTATTTCCGCGATCCGCGCGCGAATGCGCGACGGAAGAGCGCAAGCATGAGGAGTGCCGAAAAATAATACAGCCCGGGCGCGCCGCCGCCGCCGGAAACATCATCGCCACCCAAATCAGACTCGCCCGTGCCGTAACCCCAGCCCCAGCCGTTGTTACCGCCGACGCCGATCACGGCCTCGTTGCTTGTCATGGATCCTTTGATGTTGGAAACATGCACGGTATAGCGGCCCGCATGCGGTTCTTGAGCGCAATCAATCTTATACTCAGCGTTTGTGGCGTCCTTAATATCCCTGCCATCCTTTCGCCATTGGTAAAACACTTGGTCAATATCCGTCCTTACTCTCAATGTTATTGCACTGGTAACTTGGTAATGCCCCGACCTCGGATGGGTCACAATAAAGGGGGGCTTGCCGGGAACCGATCCATAACTTGCCATAGTCGCCGCTTGCTCGCGAAGAACCCGGGCATTGTCCGCGGCCCTTGGCTCGCCTGCGGGCACACCCGTCGGAACACCATGAAACTCGACCGAGGGATTGCTGAAATAATCCTCTCGCATGGAGCCCTGATACACGTTTGCGTAAGACATCACCGTGCCCACCGTGCCACTCGTGTAAAGGGGTGCCTCGAAAAGGTGTCCATAATGATAGTTTCCATCATCGTCGGTGGCGCTTGTGGCGGACTCATCCCTGTCGTGGCGACAACCAAAGTTGTGAGCCAGTTCGTGCGTCAGCGTTTGATAATCCGCGCCATAATAAACAACCGAATAGCGCCCGTCTATCTGGGCCATCCCGGCATAGGTGGAATCCCTTTTCCCAAAATACAAGAGCATCTGGTCGGCACCGTGGTATTGAGCCCTGCGATAGACATAGGAGCCCACCGTCCCCTGCTGATTCGACATGGCTGAAAGCGCGCCCATGGGGTCGGGATCTTCATCGGAATCATAGGCAGGAATTTGATAAACTCCCGCAAAATTCCACCGAAATGCATCCACGCCACTGTTTTCAAGTATCTTATTGCTACGGGCGATCTGGGTTATTGCCTGCGACTTGATCGTTTCCGCATTGCTGCCAGAACGGGCAAACGCTGTTTGATCATAGAAAAAAACCACATCCACATTGCGCGTAGACGCAGCGGCAACAACTGACTCCGACTCATTTGCCAACACATGCGCTTCCGGTTGCGATTGAGTGTCCGCCACGTGCGATGTCGCCGCGCCCGAAACGACAACATCGCACGCCCCGCGCGTGGGTTCCCTGACAAGGCTGCGCACGGATGCCCCGGTTGCGTAATAAATGACATTATTGCCCGTATGGGGATCGGTTGTTTCAACATACCAAGTGTCCGCTGTCGCCACAGTAACGAGAAACGCCGAGGCGTCATTGGCATCGGAACGTCCACTCCAAATGGTGCGCCCATGCTCCTCGCGCACGGAAGTCATGGCGTAATCAACTGTGCGCCCGCCGGGAAAAGCGAGCGTCAGCAATTCCGGCGTGTAATCGCTCCACTTGGTCACGGGCTGTGATAGATTGGGAAGGATTTCGCGCACATCAACCATGACAGCGTCATCGAACATCGACGGCGGCTGGGAGGAATGTTGTTCGGCGTCCCTATTTTGTCCGGACACGCCATCGTCATAAATCCGTGACAGGCTGGCGGCAGCGGACAATGACATCATTCGCTCGTCGGCCTTCGCATCGACCAGCGACTGCGAAGGCGTTATCGGCATTGCCTGTTTTCCGGCCTGCCATAGTATGCAGAGGGCACTAGCAATGCACAGCGCCATCACGACGCCAGCTGCCAATCGTTGTCTGGTTTTGTTTTTCACAGGCGGAAGCACGGGGCTATCAATACACGTAAGTCGATTCTTCCTTGACCACGGGACGCGGGAGCAGGCCGCTGCCGAACTCGAAGCGGATGCCGCCGATGCCGGGTTCGTCCGCCTTCGCGACGATCTTGAAGGAAACCGAGCCGCGCGCCTTCAGGCTTATGTTTTTGATCGTGATGGTGCGACCGGAAACCTCGGCGCGCATGTTCTTCGTGACCTCGACCACGCTCATGTTGGGCGCAAGCGTAAACACGGCGTCGCTGGTGAGTTCGCGCATGGGGCTCTGGTTGGTGATCTTGATGCTGTAGGTGACGCGGGTGCCGGTCTTGACCGGGTCAACATCGTCCACGATCTCGGTGAGCACGCCGGGCGCGCCTTCCCACTCGGTGGTCGCGGAGGCGTGCGCGGTGCGTCCCGTGGCGAGTTTCGCGCTGGCGACCGCGGTCAGTGTGGCGGGGCGTTGCGCGGAGATCTGAACTTCGCGAATCGTGCTCTCTCCGGGAGCGAGGCGGTCGATGGTCCAGGACACATGGTTGCCACTGACAGCGCCGCCATAGGAGGAGCCGATATAACGCGCGCCCTCGGGGATTTCGTCGGTGAGCTGGATGTTTTCAAGGACGGTGTCGCCCTCGTTGGTGAGCTTGATGGCATAGCCGCCCGTCGAAAAAACGAACGCTCGGTCAGGGCCGGTCTTAGTGATGGAGACCTTGGATTCGACGATGGAAACATGCGCGACGGCGTTGGCCTGCACATGGTGCGTCGAGTAGGCGTTGGCGCGATTGTCCCACTCGCCCTTGATGCCGGCTTTCACGGGGACGTCGATGATGCGGGTTTCACCGGCAGCGAGGGTGCCGACCCTGTGCGTCACGACATTACTGCTGCGATCGGGGCCGTAGAGGCCGGCGGGCAGCGTATCGCTGACGATGACGTCGCGCGCGGGCGCGTTGCCGACGTTGGAAACGGTGAGACGGAAGTTGATGTCGTCGCCGAGCTCGGCCTGCGTGGGGCCAGTCTTGGTGAGCTCGAGTTTCGGAGTGCCCGCGAAGATGGGGAGTCCGAGCGTGGGGACGACGGCGACCTTCGTATTGGTCACAAACCAACCACCTTGCGTCGGGCGCACGGTGATAACGATGTCCTGCGAAGTGCCGCGGGTCATGTTGGGCCATGTCCACATGTAGGATCCGCCCTTGGTTTCGGCGGGCGCGGGCTCGGCGCTGACGTATTCGAGACCGGCGGGAAGATTTTCAAGGACGCGAATCTGCTCGATGTCGCCGAGCGCCTCGACACGGATGCGATAGCGCGCCATCTCGCCCACGACGCTTGTGGATTCGACGAGTATCTTGTCCACCGTGTAGAGATCGGAGCCGAAGCGGGACGGAGCGGTCTCGGGCTCGGGCGGACGTGGATACGATGGCTGGGCAACATCAGCGCGCATCGGCGCAACAAGCGCAAAAAGAACCGCGAGGATCGGGAAAATGGAGCGGAGTTTTGTAGTCATTGTGATTTTTTCGATGAAATGGATGGAGGGCCGAAGGGCGACACAAATTGTCGATTATCGACGGCGTTTGTTATGAATGCGCCACGCATACCATTGGGCAACCCAGAGGTTATAAAAAAACATGCCGATCCAAAATATGATCGCCGCAATGGAGGCCACTGTCACCTCCCTGCGGAATGCCACGATAAAACCCACCATGAACAGCGATATGAGAGCGAGGACGAAGGTGGCCCGCACTTCCCGCCAATAGAGGCTCTTCCAGCGATTATACGGCGTGTTCATGCCAAAGGGCGCTCGGGTGCGGTTGCCCTGCTGGGGGCTGATCGGGTGGGTTTTTTTGAAATGGGACCATTGCAGCCAAACGGCGGCGACGGCGATCAAAAGAGCGATGATCGCAACAACGGCGTCGATGACCCAAGGTTCCACCGGCAGGGCGGAAACGGACTGTGTAGCCAATGTAAGCATATATTATTTTGGACGGTTCCGTTACTCCGTCTATTTACCCTTGAACCTTTTCCCGTCGATAAGGTGCCCGCTGCTCCGGTTTGTCGGAACATCGTCGAGCAGGTTGCCGCCGCCGTCCACGTAGTTTCTTCTTTCGGAAGCTCCAAAATCCTCACCCTTCACAAGGAAAACCTGCACCATGGTGCGCTTGTCTTTAACAAGCACAATGCGCTGCACCCACTGCTTTCCGGATTCGGTATCAATACCCTTGGTTTCCGAATCCTCCTTGAACTGGGAGTTGCTGCCAACGAGTTCCCATTTGTATATTTTGTATTCATCCTCCAATATCACACGAACTGGGAATTCCTGCCCCATAGTGACCACGTCGCCGAGACTGATGCTTCCGCCAACAGAGGTGTAGCTCCGGTCTTTGTGCTCATCGCTCTCTTCATTGATATCCAGCATCTGGATATAGGTTTCAAGTATCGGGTTGATTGATTGAATCAGTCCGCGAATGTCCAGATTCGACCCCACGTAAATGGTATAATTCGGCAACACGGTTGGTTGCATGGCGCTAGGGCTCACATTGGTCCATCCCTCAAAGCTGAAGTTGCCAGAATCATGCAAGGCGTAGCTGGCCGATACATTAGATTTGTGGTCGAAGAATTTCGATATCGCATCCGGCATATGGCCGTATTCCAAGATGGCGTTATCAAGCATGAGCTTGTCATTGCCGGAAGGATGGCATGTCGAATTGCTGTCAAAGGTCATGGTCACCTGCCACGTGCGCACCGTTTCAAAGTTGGCAATGACGTGGCGGTTTTCGTTGAGTGTGATCGTGGTGTCCTCGGATGTTCCCGAAAGATCACCGTCCCAGTTGATGAATTTCTTGCCACTGCCCGGCTTGGCGATGACGCGCACAGACGTGCCCGCCGGGTAGGGGCCGCCTTCCGGATAGGAGCCTTCCGTCGCCACCATTTCGACGGTTCCGCCATCGGTGGGCAGAGCCGACCATGTCAGCCTGTAACTGTCCCGCCCGACATAGAAATAGACCTTCCTGTTCCGATCGGCGGGGATCATCATCGTGTAAGTGTTGGTTACCTCGTCGTAGGTATAGCTGCCGCCATCAGCGATATCATCGCCACCCCAGCCTATTCCTTGATAGTTTGAGTTGGGTCTGGCCGTCAGCGTTACCCACCCGTTTTCATCAGGCGGGGAAGACACATCCGTGTAAGCCGCGGAGCCGACGGTCACATAGCCGCTCCCAGTATCCTCCTGCACGGTAATAGTGACAATGCCCTTCTGGGAAACAGAGCGGAAAATCGCGTATGCAGTGCAGTCGGCGGTGACGACGATAGTCGTGCTGCCCGAAGTCGCGGTCGAACTGCCCGAAGGAACGTCAATAACACCGTCCCCATCCGTGTCCCAGCCAGAGAAGTAATATCCGGCGTTGGCAGTAGCACTCACTGCAACCGACTTATTATAATCATAATTGCCTCCGCCGCTCACCGAACCTCCCACGGAAGGCATCGCTTGAACGTTCAAGGTGTATTTTCGTTTCGTGAATTGCGCGACGACCTCCTTGTCCGCGTCCATGGGAACACCGGTGGAGGGCACGTTGGGATTGTTGACGGTCACCGCGGAAGAGGGGCTCCATCCGGCAAACGCATAACCCGGCTCGGCCGTCGCCGTCAGTTGCGCGGTCTCGCCGTCGTTTATTTGCGCCGTATAGGAAGCGGGTTTTATCGGACCACCCGCGGAATACGCTGCGTTGCCATTGATGGTAACGGTGCCGCCCAGCTGGGGATTCGTGCTGACGGTGAGATTACGATAAACCGTGATCTTGAAGCGGCCGATGACCGCCTGATCGGATTTCAAGACGATGTGGGTATCGAGGGTGTCGGCGTTTGCGACCTCTCCCGCCCAGCCGAGGAACACGGCACTCGCTGCCGGCGTCGCCTTGATAAACACCGTGGCACCGTAATCAAATTCCGTCTTGGTCGTCGAGCCGCCAACGGGACGTCCGTCCGAGGGTGCGGTGACGCTGACACTGCCCAATGATTCATCCGCAGGATCCGAATACAGGTTCAATATGCAGACTTTCGTGAAGATTGCACTAATGGTCTGGTCCGCCGTGACCGTATAAGTGAAGAGTTCCGGCAGGGAACCAGCGGCGGTTTGCTGCACGACGCGGCTTGCCGCCCTATCGTCCCCCCAACCCCAGCCCACAAAGCGGTAAGTCGAATAGACTTGGCCCACCCTTGCTGTGAGCACGGTGCCGTAATAGTATTGGCTCGTGCCCACATTGGACTCCGGCATATGGGTGAGCAGTCCGCCAATATCGGCCATGCCCATACCTTTCTCCCAGCGCTCGAAGTTCACCGTGTAGAGGCGGCGCTCGAAGCGCGGCGTCAGTTCGATGTCGCCCAAGTTGGCAAGCGCGTCGGTGATGTTGAAGGTGATCGTCGCCGTGCTGGCGGTGTCCGTCGTGTTCACGGTCTTGCTTGCCGCGATAGTGTCGTCAAAGCCCGCGCCCCAATCAACAAACTTGAAGCCCGTGGAGGCGACGGCCGTGATCGTGACGGACTGCGGAGTCGTCCGCACGTCGTAACGGTAAACGCCCTCGCCGGGTGTGACGTTGCCCGGGGTTGCCGGGGGTGCCGAGTTGGCGGGAGTCACGTCAGCCGGGGCGTTGACCTTTATCAACACCTGGCGCACGTAGTTCGCGATGATTTCGGTGGTGCGGTCGAACTCAAACGGCAGTGTGGTGCCAGAGCCGAGCGTGGTGTAGTCTTCCTTCCACGAGTCGAAGCGGTAGCGTTCGCCCGGGTTGTCCTTGGGCGAGGTTTCCAGTGTCACGTCCGTGGAATACAGGCGCGACATTGTCGAGGTGACGATGAAGTCATGGTCGGGATTGCCGAGCTGGTGCGCGACCAGCAAATCAGTGCCCGCCGCCGGTATGGGCGTGACGGTGAGCGTGTAGGTCTTGGCCTGGAAGAACGGCGTTGCCGTGACATCCTGAGTTACCGGGAAGCTGATGATCTCAGGCGCGGGATTTGTGCCGGGGTTCGGTGAAACGGATCCCGATATGTCGGGACTGAAAGTCCAGTGATCGAGATAATAATGCTTCGATTCGGGCGTTGCCGTGAGAACGGCCGTCGCGCCCTCAACAAACGTGTAGGTCTTGGAGCCATCGGGATTCTCCACGACCGCCACATAGGGACTGTAACCCGACACGGTGACCGTGCCATGCTCCGCCTTGGGGACGGTAAGGGTGCGAGCGTTGGCAAAGTTGGCCGTAACCTCGTAGTCCTTTGTCAGGACATATGTAATCGAACGCGATTTCATGCCCGCGGCATCGCCGCTCCACCCGGTGAATATCTTCCCTGGCGTGGAATCGTTGGCGGTGAGTGTCACCGAAGTGTTGGGCGCGTAAACTTGGGTGTCGGGATCGGGCGATGTGGGATGCGGGTCAGGCGTGCCGGCGAGTGAGCGGGCAATCGTGCCGCCGCCCACGGGGTCGACATGCGCGGTAAGTTTAAACACGCTGCGCTCAAACAGCGCGACCACGGTCTGGCTGCCGCCCAGCATTGTGTAGGGGAACACGTCGGGGTTTGTGCCAAGGTTTGCGACTCCGGTGCTATCCGTCCAGCGAACGAAGCGATAATACGGCGCGGCGGCTGTGGCGAGTTGCACTCCCGCGTCGAACCTGGCGGAAACCGTGGGCGTGGTGAGGAAGTTGTTCGTCACCACGGGTGCGTCGGGGAACGCGCCAACGCCGGTGAGTGATGTGGCGACGGGCGCGCCGTCATAAGGCGCCGCTTGGCCGCCCGTGGCGCGCGCCTCGACTGTGAGGCTGTAGGCCTTGGGCGAGAAGTTCGCAGTCGCCGTGATCACCTTGGGCGAGGCCTCCATGGTGAAACTGTTTGTGGTGTTGGCCAGCACCACGCCGGCGGGCGTGGACGGGGAGAATGTCCAGGAGTCGAACTGGTGATGCGTCGACGCGGGTGTGGCTTTGATTGTGGCCTGCGTGCCGACCTTGAAGACATAAACCGTCTCACCGCCGTCGGTTTCTGTGCGGCGCGCGCCCGTCACGGTGATCGTGCCGTATGCCGGGTTCGGATTCGCGACCTTGAGGCGCACGATGTTGACAAACTCGGCGCCGACGGAGCGGTCCTGGTTCATCGGGAGGGTGATTGTTGAGTTGGTGGTGACGGCCGCGCCGGTCTCGCCAGTCCACTTTTCAAAGTCAGTGTCGACCGAGCTTGCCGCCGCCACGAGGGTGACGTTCGAGCCCGCGGAATGAGTCGTCGTGGCGGGGTTCGCGCGCGGATTGCCGTCGTTGCTAATCACTCCGGATCCCGAGGGATCAACCGATGTGGTGAGCAGGTATTCGCTGCGGACGAATTCGGCGTGGATGGTCTGGTTGCCCCTGACGGTGAATGTGTAGAGCAGTTCGGTGCCATGAATCGTCGAGTGACCGGCGTCCGTCCACTTGCTAAAGCCATAATGGTCGGCGGGAGTCGTGGAAAGCGTGACGCTCGCGCCGTAAGGCAGCGTCCATGTGCTGTTGGCTCCCTTGGGCAGGAAGTTGTGGTTCTGCGGCGAAACCGCGGAGCAGGTGCCATCAAGCGATGTCGCAATCGGCGTGAGGGAGTTGGCCGAGTAAGGCTCCACGGTAATCGTGTAGTTCTTCGGCTTGAAGACTGCTTCCACCGAAAGTTCGCCGGTGACGGTGAGCGTGAGCGTGGAACCGGTTGGATACGGGCCGGGCTGCTGCACGCCGTCGATGGTGACAATCCAGTGATCCACCTCGAAGTGGGTGCAGGTGGCCGAGAAGGTGACATTTGTGTTTTCGCGGTATTTGCCGGTGGCGTCCATGCCGCCCGCGCTCGAAGTCATGGGTCCGCCCGATATCGGGGCGGGTGACGCGGTGATGGTGGCGTTTTCGGTTATGGACGCAGGCGCCTTGATGGTAACATCAAAGAGTTTTGCGTAGTTGGCTGTCGCCGTGGTGTCGCCGTAGAGGGTGAGTGTGGTGGTCGGCGTGGTTTCGGTGCGGGGACCGTGTCCGTCCACGATTGTCCAGCCCACAAAGTCATACCCGGCATCGGTGCCGGACTGGATGGTGACCACGGAGCCGTCGGTCAGCCGCGCTCCCGCCCATTCTGTGTAGGTGCGCGGGGAACCGTCCGTATTTACATTTGGCGTGACAATCGTGTGGGGCAGCGTCGCGGGGTCGATCGCCATCGTGAGGCTGACGTCCCGCTCGAAGTGCGCAGTCACGGTCTTGGCACCGTCAACATGCACGGAGGTGGCGGCATCCGCATAATACTCCGGCAACGCAAGGCTGTCGGGCGTGACCGTCCAGTATTTGAATGTGTAACCGCTTTCGGGAATGGCCAGTATCGTAGGGGTGCTGCCGTAATCGCGCGATTCGGTGATGCTGGTGGTGCCGCTGGCGGGCATGCCGTCGAGCTTGACAAGGCCGTGCATGTTGTTGTCCGAGATACTGGTGGCGACGTTCACCGTCAGGTCGAACTGTTCCATGGCGAAGACGGCCGTGACCTTGGTCGGATAGTCGAGGGTGATGTCGAGCGTCTTTGTGCCCGTCGTGCCGTCGCCGGGAATTTCGATCGGGGCGTCGAATGTGGCGCCACCATCCGCCGTGGCTTTTTCAATGACCCATTTTTTCAAGACGTGATACTGCTGCGGCACGGCGGTGACGGTAAAGGTGCTGCCGTAGTCGTAGGTCTTGGTCTGCGTCATGATCTCGCGATTGACCTCAAGGCCGCCGCTGGCCGCGTAAATGTAGGCGCGGTCCTCGCTGGAGGCGGGGTTGGGCGTCTCCATGGAAAGGGTGAGGTTGAGCCGGCGGATGTAAACGGGCGCGACGATGAGATCATTGTCCATTTCCTGGGGCCACATCGAGGGCCACGAGTTCCAGTTGAAGCCGGAGGCCGAGAAATCGGCTTTGCCGTCCTGCGTCATGTCCCAGCCGACAAAACGGAAACCTGACAAGCCCGGTGCGTTCAAAACGGGCGCACTGCCACCCCGAACGCGCTTCCATTGCATGATGAGCGTCGAGGGATTCTTTTCCTCAGCGGGCACCTCGCGCGCCAAGAAAATATCGGCCTCGAGTTTGGTTATGCCGTATTTCAGGAAGTCGAACACGCCGACTCCGGAGATGCTTCCGCCGGACCAACCGGAAGGCTGGTTGAGCACGGGTTGATCGAGGCCGACGGTAAACCAACGCACGTCGATGTAGGCGGTGACGGTTTGCCAACGGCCGTTCACGCCCGGCGAACTTGAGAATTGCCTTACCCCCGCGCCAGGGGCGGTGCTATTGACCACCTTGCCGTTGGGATTCTCGTCGGTCCAGTGACTCAAAATAAACGGACCGCCCTCAAACTTTTCGTCCGTGGTGAAATTTTCAACGTGGCCGCCGGGGAAAACGCCATGCTTTTCCTCGACCTGCCGGTTGACCAGAAGGATCGGATAACCCGGAGGTGCATCCGAGTCGCCATAGATGTTGCCGAGTCTGTCGTTTAAATAGTTATGATCCAGAATGATATGCTTGTATTCAGGATCCAAGTCCACGTTGGTTTTATCGAGTTTCCAGCGCAGGCTCAGGCGGAAGGCTTCACCCGAGGTGTAACGGGCGGTGAGGCGCACTTCGTTCCTTTTGATCGGGTAAATAAGATGCGTGCGGGCCGAATAGGGCGCAAACACCCATGAGATAACCGCGCTACTTTCACCGTAGCCGGGTTCCCAACATAGGAAACCTCGACCACCAGAGTCCTTCGGCTGGCCGCTCGCGGAGCCATCGGCTTCGATGTCTATGAATGAATAGGGGTCGTTGATTCCCACATCAGCAACGCAAGCAGGGTGCCCATCCACGATGGTGTAGGTCTGCGTGACGGCGCCGGGCACACGCACGTGGTGAATGTCAACACAATCAGTGCTTGATTCAGTGACATGAGTGTCATCCGGATTCACAAACAGGATCAGCCGGTGCAGGCCATGCGGCAGGAAGTAAGCGGTTACCTGGGTCACGGGGGCGGTCAGCGCCTCAGGATAGACGACTTCCGCCGTCTCGGAGAAGCGGTTGGTGAACTCGGACGAGTAGCCGACGCCCTTGAACCAAGCGACAAAACTGTAGAGGCTCGTCTCGCTGATAGCCTTGAGCGTGGGGCGCTCGCCATAGAAGACCTCGTAAACGCGCGGCTCGGGGCCGCTGGCGAGGCCGCAACCGACTGCTTCGCCGCGCACGTCGGCCCTGCCGGCGGGGATGGTGTAAATTTCGAGCTTAACGCGAGTCCTTTCAAAGATGGCGGTGTAAGTCTTGGGCGCATCCATGGTGACGCTAAGCGATGTGGCCGAACCAAGGGTTGGGACATTGCTGTCGGGATCCAGCGTCCAGCCGACAAAGGTGTAACCGGGCGCAGAGGGAATCGCTTGAATGGTGGCGGTGTAGCCAACGGGCATCGTGCGCACCGAATAATCCATGGCGTTGGGCTCGGGCATGTAAATGCCGGCGCGGTTGCCCTTGCCGTTGGCAACCGTGGTGCGGCTGCCGGTGGCGACTGCGTAAGTCTTGGAATCGCCGGTATTCGTCGTGTTTTCGTATTTCACACGCACTTCGAGCTTGTGGCCCGCGGTGTAATTGGCGGTCAGTGTCTTCTCACGCACGTCGAGCACGACGCTTGTGTTTTCAACGCCGGGTTTCGCGGGCACGGAGCCGTTGTCCGCCGTCCAGCCAATGAACGCATAGGTGTCTATGTATTCGGAACTCGGTGTCACGTTGATGTTGACCGTCTGTCCCTTGTAAAGCACACCCTGGCTTGATGTGGTGTGCGTGCCGAGAGCCGGGGTCGTGGTGCCAAGGCCCACGGGGTTGATCGCCATGGTGAGCGTGACCTTGGTCTTGTAAATCGCGGTGAGCGTTTTCGAGGTGCTCACAGGTTCGGTGCGAACCGGATTGGTGCTGCTGGTGTCTTCCCACCGAATGAAGTCGTAACCCGAAACGATCGCGGCGGAGAGACCAGCGGTGTCGCCAATGTAATACTGTTTGCTTTGCCCACCGGAGAGAACGCTGGCCGAGCCCTCGCCGGGAACGGTGGAGCCGTCCGCCGCAACGGTAAGCGGACACGCCGGATTGGTCGAATCATCCAGCTTGATGTTGATCGTGATATTGATGAGCGCGTCACCGGTCGCGGTGAAGTTGGCGGTGATGGTTTGCGGGCCGGTGACCGTGTAGGCGACGATGGGGTTCGAAGTTGTGTTGTTTACAGCAGGATCGGGGGAGGTCCACTTGCTGAACTCCCAATGCTGAGCGGGCGTGGCGACGATATTGGTGATGATTTCGCCATGATATGCCGTGTAGGAGGAGGGTTTGTTGATCGTGCCGCCGCCGGACGGGGCGCGCTCGAAGGTAATGGTGTATTCCTTCGCATAAACGGCCTTGATGGTCGTGCTCGCGGTAATCTGGAACGAATAATCGAGCGTGGTGCTGTCGATACTGCCGTCGTTGCCGACATCCCAGCCGAGGAAACGGTAGCCGGCGGATGCGTTGGCCGAAAGGGTGACTGTCGAGCCGTTCACATAGGTGTAAACATTGCCGGAAACATTTTCGTAACTGGTGGAAACGATAGGCGAGCCGCCCGTGCCACCAGGCCGCGTTTCGGTAAGCAGCGTGACCGTGTGGAGCGAAGCGTAGCGAGCCGTAACGCTCTTCGCGAGGGCGTTCATCGTAAAGCTGTTCGGATTGACCGCGCCGGTGAGCGAGCCGGACCAGCCGATGAACTTGTAGCCGCTGGCAGTGGAGGCGGTCACATTGACGGTGTCGTTGAAGGAGTAGGCCTTGGTTTGCGTGCTATAGAGCGTGGTGCCGTCCGCGGTAATTGAGAGGTCGGTGAAGGTGCTGGGCTTGGGCGCCCCCCCGTCGACTTCAATATACGCGGTAAGACCCGCGCCGCCCGCGGAGAAATTCGCCGTGGCGGTGGTGTTCCCACCGATCGTGATCTTGGTGGAAGCGGCGCCCGCGTTGGCAAAGGTGCTACCTGCAAGCGAGCTGGTCCAGTTCGCGAAATTGTATCCACTATTGGCGGTGGCGACAATCGATACTTCCTCGCCGTGGTAACGCGTGGAGGGATTGACGGAGCTCGGGCTGGTCGCCACGGACCCGGTTCCGGCGGGGCTGGCCTCGAGTGTGAGCTGGTATTCCAAGGCGTAAATCGCCTTCACGGCGAGCGCGCTGGTAACGGTGATGTTGTAGGTCTCCTCGGTCGAGGTGATGTCGGCGATTCCGTCGTTGTTGGTGTCAATTTCCCAGCCGACAAACTTGAAGCCGGCCATCTTGTTGGCCTCCAGCGTGGCGGTGTTGTTATGCACATAGGTGTAAGTCGAGCCGCTCACGCTTTCGTATTCGTGCGCGGTGGGAGTGCCTCCGATGCCGGCGCTGCCCGGCCTCACCTCCGTGGTGAGGGTGACGTTATGCAGGGACACGTAGGAGGCGGTGACGGTTTGAGGGCCAAGGATTTCAACGGTGCCGACAGGATTCGAACCTCCGGGGGAAACGGGTTTGTCAGCACTCTGCCATTCGATGAACTTGTAGCCGGCGGGCGTGGCCGCGGTTATGTTGGCATAGGTGCCGTAGTTGTAGTCCTTGCTCTGGCCGTGCGTGAGCGTGGTTCCGTCCGCGTTTACGGAGAGGGCGGATGGCACGGGATTGGGCGTGGCACCGTTGACGAGGATGCGGACGTTGAGCGCGTTGGACGCGACCTTGAAGTTGGCTACGATGGAGTGGTCGCCGCTCATGGTGATCGAGTTCACCGACGATGTCGCGCCGCCGGCAAAAACGGCGCCCGTGGTAGTGGTCCACTTGTCGAAGGCCTTGCCCGCGGAGGTATCCGCGTTCAGGTTGAGGTTGCTGTTGTAATCGTAAGTGTGCTCGTAAACACCGGCTGCGGGGCTGGTCGTTCCAGCGTCCACGGGCGCAACCGAAATCGTGAGTGTTTGGAGGCGAATGTAAACGGCCTTGACCGTGGCGTCGCCGGAAATGCTCGAAACTGTATAGGTGGGCGCGGTGTTGTCGGCAATGCCGTCGTTGTTGGTGTCCCAACCGGCAAAGCGGTATTTGGTTGTTCCCGCGGTGGCGGAGGACTGGGCGGAAAGCGTTATGGTTTCACCGCGGCCAACCGCAAACACGGTGGGATTTGTGCCAAGGGTAAGCGTTTTGCCAATGGTAGCATTGGTGGCAGTAATGAGAGATTTGAAATTCAACCCGCTTTCGCCACCTGTCGGGTTTGTGAGCAGGCCGACAGAAAGGTGGTGCTTTGTCTTGTATTGGGCGGTGACAGTCTTGTCGGAAGTGAGCGTGGCTGTGGCGGTGGCCGCGTCGGTCGAGCCACCATCAACATTGCTCCATCCTGAAAACACATAGTTCGTGGCCGAGGCGGTGGCCGCGTTCAGCGTGGCGGGCACATTGTAGGTCACATCCTCGGTGCCGCCCGTGGTCAGGAGCGCCGAATTGACTTGGACCTGAATCGCCGTCGTGCTGGCACCGTCGAGCTTGACGGTGGCGGCAAGCGTGCGCTTGTCGGTGTAGACGGCGGAGATGCCCGCGCCGCCTTCGGAGGGAAGAGTGTAAGAGCAGTTTGGCGAAGTGGAGATCACGGGAGCGTCCCATATCTCCGCCTCGTTCGCAGACCACGCGCTTACCCAGCGGACAAATTCCCATTGCACCCCGGAAACGGTATCGGTGATGTATTGCGGTGCCGTCAACTGAACAGTGGCCCCCGCGGCAATCGCGCCTTCACTGATTGAGTCCGGAGCGACCCCGTATGGAGTCAGGTAAGAATACACCCTGCCACCAAGTGTAAAGTTGCCAATCACACGAATGGCATCGGACTCCGATTTACTCGGATGCCAAGCCGTTGTGCATCCCTTGTCCCTGACTGCGGCAACATTCACACGATTGCCTGCCGAGAGATTGGCGGTAATCGTGCGCGCGCTGTTCATTGTCACCGTGATGGGATTAGTTGTCAGCGCGGTGCCTGTGACCCCAGATGTGTCGCCCGTCCAATTGACGAAGGCATTGTCACCGCCGGGAAGCACGGTGATCGTCACCACGGTGCCCGCGGGATAAACCGCGGTCCACTTGTTGGTGCTTTCCCACACAAGGGTGCCTGCCGACACGGAATACCCGTTGCCGCCCGCCGCAATCGAACAATTCAGTGTGAGTGTATAACGCGGCGAGAAAACCGCCGTAACCGTCCTGTCCGTGCTCATGCTGAGGGAACCGGGATCGACGCTGCCGGTCAGGTCGCCCTCCCAATGATCAAACACCCAAGTTACGCCGCTGCCCATGGCACCGACAGGTTTGAGCGAAAGCGTGGAGCCGATGGCGTGCGTGGAGTTACCGGTGAGGTTGGCGTTGGTCCAGTCGTTATTTTTAACAACGGCCCCGGCAGTCGCGGCCGCGGCGGGCGAGATATTGACAGTGAGATTTGAATGCGTGCGCTGGAATGTGGCCGTAACGGTTTTGGCCGAATCCATGGTGATCGTGGTCGTGCCACTGCTCGCGCTCGTAACACCAGCCCCCGTCCATTGGAGGAACGCATAATTGGTCGCGGGAACGGCTTCCAGCGTAACCACCGTGCCTTCCTGATAACTGCCGGAGCCGTTCGCGATCACATTTACCGTGGAGGTGTCGCTGGTGAATGGATCGGTAAACGAGCCGGATCCCGTGGCCTCGCCACCCGTGGCCTTGTTGAGCGTAAGCACGTATGAGTTCGGAACTTTAAGAAACGCCGCCGTCACTGCGGCGGCATTCGCCGGCATCGTCACACTGGCTGTAACCGCCGCCCCTTGCGATGGATTCGCTGCCGCCAATGCGGCCTTGTCCTCGGCGGACAGTGGGCTGTCCTCGGGAACTACCCAATTCATAAAGCCGTATCCTGCCGCGGGTGTGGCCTTGAGCGCCACATTTGTGCCATATTGCAGGGCTCGTGGGTTCCATCCGCCCGTCACCACCGTGATGGTGCTGCCATCCTCACCCGTGCCGGTGGCCTCCACCTTGCTGCTGCCATAATCCCATCCTCCAGCAGCCGTTGCGCTCACGGTAAAATTATAGGACTTTGGCTTGAATTTTGCCCTGACCGTGGTGGCTTCGGTCACAACGACACTTGTATTTCTAACCGTCGATTTATTTACGGGGCCTTCCCACCCTAAAAACTCATATTTGTTTTGGTCGATCACGGAGGCTTCCAGTTTGACTGATTTTCCAGCGGTCACGCTTATCATTGCACTGCCGCCCGGGTTAATCGTGGTCGGGCTCACATTGGGAGGGGGCTTGGCGTAGCCACAACTTTCCCGCCCGAGCCGGAGCCGACATGAAGTGTGGCCGCAAGCGGATCCGCCACCCTGAAATTGGCCGTGATTTTCCAAGGTCCCGCACCGCTACCCAAGGCTACCGTGGTGCTGGCACTAGCCGGATCGGAGATCGTCACCGATCCCAACGTCACCGTCCATCCATCGAAAAGAAAACCCGCGTTTGGCGTTGCGGTGACAGTTGCCGTGGCACCGGGAACATAATAACCGCCACCGGTCGTCTCGCCGCCAATGCTCTCGGGGCTGTCCAGCACCTCAAGCAAATAGGTTGATTGAGCAAAGACCGGCGTGAGCCTCACGTTCCGGTTCATGTAAACGCTCGCCTGTAACGACGTGAAGGAGGGGCTGAGCACAGTGCCCACGGGATCGGGTTCCCAGCGAACAAAATGATATCCCGTCGCGGGCGTGGCCTTCACCGTCACCAGCGTGCTTGCGGCAATGCTCGACAGGTTCACCGACGCCGGACTCACCACTGACACGGTTCCACCCGGCATCGGGCTGTCCAAGGTCAGCGAATAATAAGCGGGCTCAAACACCAGCGTCACTGCATAGTTCTGGTTCATCGTTAGGCTCACGCTGCCCGTTTGGTTATTGATTGCGGGAGCTGCGGCGCATTCCCAACGATAGGTGTAGCCGGGGCGCGCCTCGGCGGAAAGTGTCACGCTCTCCCCGTTGGTATAAGAATGGGATCCCGAGCCCGGGCTGATGCTGCCTCCGACCGCGTATTGCGAGTTTTGAACACTGATAGTCAGCGTGTGTTGCTGCGCCTGAGCAAGCGCAGGCATCATGCCCAAGCATATTAGGAGTGCAATCCACAAATGCTTTAGGTGAGATTGCGAGCGCATGTTAATCACAGGAAAGGTTGATAATCTCATTAGGCGTTCACCTTATTTGTTCGAAAATCGCCGTGACCACGGACGCCTTGCCTGCCGTGGGAGTGATTGTCGTTTGTGTTTTTGTTCTGTCGGCCACGGGCCCGTCCCAACGCACAAATGCAAATCCGGGCATGGCCACTGCTCGGATGGGAATTGGTTCCCCTACAGGCATTGCTCCAAAACTCCCCTCGACCCTTCCTGCGCCGTCTGGTGATGCTTTGCCGCGCACCAAGGATCGGTTGAGCATGAATTTTGCCGTTACAATTGCATTCTCCGTTACATAAACTGTGGTCTCCGCGCGTCCCTTGGAGGTGACCGGTCCGCTCCAGCCGTTGAATAAGAAACCGCCCTTGGGTTCGGCCTTGATCGTGACAGTCTCGCCACGTTTATAGGTGCCCCCGCCCGACACACCACCGGCGGTTGCCGGTTCGGCCAGCACCGTTATCGTGTAGGTTTCATCAAGCGGTTTAAAATGTGCCGTCAATACCACATCACGATTGAGTGGGCGCGCCAAGGTCGTGTTCGCCGACGTCGGGTCGGAAACCGGTCCTTCCCATCTGTCAAACAAATAACCAGGGGCGGGTTGCGCGTATACCGGCGACTGCGTGCCGATCGGTTGGTAACCTGCCCCATCCACCGCACCCGCGTTGGAGGGCATCACCTTGACATCGACCAAGTGGCGCTTGGGTTCAAAGACAGCGACGACTTGTTGTGAACGCGAACCAATATAGGTTTTGGTCACCGGCGCTGTCCGGTTCGTAACATTTCCCACCCAACGGGAAAATCGATATCCTTCAGCCGGCAATGCCTGCACTTCCACCACTGTGCTTGGCGCATAGCGTCCCCCTCCGGACACACTCCCCCCATCGGCAGGCTGCGCCACCGCAGTCAACTCAGTCAGAGAGTCTTTTTTCAAATTTTCGGTGTTGGCTATCGCAAAATTTCCAAAAAACGCCCCGCATAGAGCTAAAATAGATGCCCATTTCAGTGTCTTATTGCAGTTCATTTGTTTTACATGAGACGTTGTGAACTCTCTCCGCTTTGTCAACCCCTTGGTTTTAGCCAAGCGTTATTGTGCGGTGTAAGTGGTGTTTTCGTTGAGCAGGATCGAGACAACCGTGTCGGCTCCAGAGATATCCGGAGACGTGGCTTTTCTTTTTCTTTTATCACCACGCGCCTGCCTTCGAGGATTCCTTGGTTTCTACTTGGAAAGAACTGCACATTGGGCGTTCTCGACTCCACCGTTTCCGGCGAGGTGAACGCATCGACTCGGGCGGCCAACCCGGGAACATTGGGGGGATCGTTCCACGCATACATATTACTGAACACGAAAACCCGGTCAGGCGCGGCATATACAATATTGCCGCTACCGTCGACTTCTGACGTGGGTGTGTCGGGCGAGAGATTATTAATTGTAACCTTGTAACGCGGTTGCACTATTCTCACGGCGGCCGTGCGTTCCGCATAACTTCGCCCGCGCCCGTCGGTAACGTTCCATTCGCCCTGCAAGGTTCCGTTCCAAGCCGTGGGGGCCTGACTTCCCATGTCGCCCCATGAATTATCGTAAATGGCGTCAAACCATGCCTTATAGTCGGGCACCGCGGCCCCGGAGCTTACTCTATTAACCGTGGGGAATGGCAAACCCGGGCCACCGGGAAACATAAAGGATAGTATAATATAGCGCTGCCTGTCCGCTTCAAAAGGGCCGACAAGCATGACACGGCGTCTTCCGTATATATTATAGGCAATATCATGAATATCACCGCCCGAGTCGGACAATCTCGTGGCTGCGATCGCCTGTCCGCGCAATCTGGCCAAACGCCCATACCAAGCATTCACATAGGTGTCCTCCCCATCAAATGGGAGTATGATCGGAGCAAAATCCTTTTGATAATCAAATATCGTTTGAGAGCTTGGATAGAGGCCGGTGGTAACCGCTGGCATGTCGCCGGCGAGCGCGGACAGGTTCAGATTCAAGTCTTCCTGCCGGAATGATAATTTTACCTCCGAAGCAAGTCCGTCCAAAATTTTTTGTTCCGCCCTGAAACGCACCCTCTCAATAATACCGATGGCGGGCATGGCCATCACTCCAACCAGAATGCCAAGGATGGTGCAGATTGCGATCACCTCGACCAGTGTGAATCCGTTCTTTGCCAGAAATAATTTCGTTTGTTTCATTTTTATAAAAGGGATTGCCATTGTTTTTCAACTCTCACTTTGAGAGTTGCTCAACCATCGACATCATCGGCGTCAGAAGGGCGTATGCCATCATGCCCACCATGACGACCAATACCACGAGCATGACCGGTTCAAATAATTTGAGCGCGCGGTCAACACGCTCGCGTGCCTTACGGTTGTGGTATGCCGCGATTTTTTTCAACGACTCGTCGAGTTTTCCATTTTCCTCGCCGATGCGCACGGTCAGCACGACCATGTTCGGAAACACCTTTGATTCCTTGAGTCCGTCCGAAATTCCCTTCCCCTGCTCCACCGCCTCACGGGTTATTTTGATGCCGCGATTATAAATGGCATTGCCAGCGATCTTCGAACAAATGGTCAACCCCTGCACAATCGGAATTTCCGATTCGTAAAGCGCGCCAAGGTTAGTTGCGAAACGTGCAATGCAAATATCCTTGGTAATCGGCCCGACCACCGCCATCTTAACCAGGCACCAGTCAATCATCGGGCGAAATATTTTTGAGCGAAATGACCACACCATAATAAAAGGTGCGATGGCGGTGCAAATCATCAAAGCCACCATGTTCCCCTTAATGAAATTGGACATCGCCAGAATCGCCCGGGTCATCGGCGGCAATTCCACGCCAATTTCTATAAACACTTTCATCAAAGTCGGCACTGTGAATCCGAAAATGACAAAAACAAATGCCACCATCGCCACCATGATCATCGCCGGATACATGCTCGCGCTTATGATCGTGTTTTTCAACGCATCCGCGCTCTGGAAATACTCAATCAGGCGGTGAAACGCTTGTGCCAGCTTGCCCGTGCTTTCACCGACGGAAATCATCTGCCGGATATGGTCGGGAAATATGCGCGGAAACTGTCCGCACGCGTCGGCCACGCGTCCGGTCGAGTTAATCTCGTCGGAAATATGGGCGATTACAAACTTGGGTTTACCCCGCGGAAACTCATCGACGAGATTGCGAAACGCATCGTCAATATTGATGTTCACCTCGAGCTGAATTTCGATCTGATCCAGAATTGATATGAGATCCTGCGCGCCCAGTTTCGTTTTGTAGGTGCGTGTTTTTCGCTCCTCGATTCTTATCGAAAGCGGCCAGTAGCGCTTTCGCTGCATCATGCCCTGCAGATACGCAATGTCGGGGGCGAACATTCGCTCTTTGCGAACGCGCCCCTTTTCATTGGTGTATCTTACTATGTAAGCAGGCATGCAAAATGTTACATGGCGGAAAGCGGCACGCATACCGTCACCGGGCGTCCGCGCGTTACCTCCACATACCTTTCGGATTGCTCAATGATAATAGAGTCGCGTCCTATGGAATGAATGCGAAAGCCCTCCACAACATCCCCAACTGAATAAACTCTGGGCACTGGTTTTTCCTGTTCGGCCTTGGCTCCTTTTGGATCGGAAGAGGCCGCGCGCACCTTGGGCGGGCGTGTCAAAAGAATGACTGTGTTTTTTTTGCCGTCCACGCTTTCCACGATACCACCAATCTCAACCACAGTTTCCATGACGTCCACAGCCACCTGCACGCGAACCTCAAAGGGATTCTGCAAATCCTCCTCCGAGAGGCGGGCCACGCTGAACAAGAGCACTCGCCCGTCACCAGATGCTTTTAGTAATTCTGACGGGAGCGACACATTAGCGAGCGGATTCTTGATGTTATCAAACGATAATTTCGCCGTTTGCGTGTCGTATGTGTCGGTGTTTGGACGTTCCAATCCAAAAGAATCAATGGCCCTGGGACCAATGCCCGCTTGACTGACGCCCTGAGCTGACGCGCCCAAGCACAATCCCAATGCGCATGACAGCATCGCTACAGCACGCAGAGGCATCGCAAGCGACGCCCCTACAAGAGATGACAGAAAATCGTGTAGTTTCATTTTTTTTCAACCTTCCTCTTGTTGCCGCCCCGGTTAGCCGGTGTTTTGGCTTTTGCCGGTCGTGACACAGGTTTTTTTGTCCGAACCGTTTTCTTTTTCCGGACGGATGCCTTGGTCTTGGTTGATGTCTTTTTCTTCGCGAATACTTTTTCGATCTCCATGATGTCGCCCTCAAAGTTCATCGCCTTGAGTCGGCGCATCATTGTCCGGGCATCGCCAACACTCACAGCGATCGAATCCAAAAGCGCGCGCATGGCCTTCTTTTGTGCAGCTAGACGCTCGCGCATTTCGGAGGAATAGGCGCCCAGCGCGAGGGAAAGCGTTTCAGCTGCGGTATGATAAGACGCTATTTCACTTGGATGAAGGTCCTGTCCATATACTGGAATGTCTGTGCTTCCGGCGGCACTTCCACGAACACTCCCCCCGCCTCGCCCTTCACCAGTTTGAAGCGGAACTGTTCTTGAATCTGCTGCAACTGCGTCACCTGCTGCTGCATCGCGCTGAGATTGGCCGCCAGCGATGACTGGGTCGCCGTTGTCTGCCGGATTTCGGCCTTCAGCGCCTCGCTTTGAGCCGTCAACCGTTTGACCTCCTCCGATCCCTTGGTTTTCTCCGCCTCCAAAGCCTTCACCTCGGCTTGCGCTGCTGCTTTCTGGGCCAAAGCCGTGTCGCGTGCCTTCAAATCCGCCTGACTCACCAGACTCGACCCGCTCAAAAGGCGCAGGGAAGCGACTGCCCCCGCGCATAGCAGGATGCACGCCACTGCCGTAATTGCCACCGCCTTCCAGAGGGTGCTGCGTGAAAGCTGTGCCGACTGGCGGACGTCCTCCTGTATAATGCGGGTCGTCTCGTCCTGTTTCGTGGTCACTTCCTTCGAAATGGCCTCCTGCCCCTTGGTAATCGTTTCCAGCACCTGCGGATCCGAAGCCTGGGGTTGTTCCAGTTTCTTGGCCAGGTTGCGCACTTCCTCGCTCGTCTGCGTAACCGTGGTAAAGAGCTCCATCTGGTTCGTATTGGCGCGCTCCTGCATCTCCGAAATCTTCTGCTCCAAATCCTGCGGATTGTGCATGCTCTCCAGCAACGCCTTCACGACGTCCATCATCTCCTCGCGGCAAATCGTCCGGAAACGCTCGAAAAGCGTCCGGCGCCATTCCACTTCCATCTCCTGCAGGCGCAACTGGGCTTTTTGCTGAAACTGTGTCATCTGTGTGGGTTCGTTCGACATAATAAATTCCTTCCTGTTCTTCAATGATGCAGCTCTCCTGGGTTTCACGATCAATCACCTGCCAGCGGTTTTCGGACAAGGCGGCCACGTCGGCGCCAAGCGCCACAAGCTCCGAGAGAAAATTGTCCCACCGCTCTTGCACCGGTAAATCATCGGACGCGGACAGCACGACGCATTGGTGCATCAGGTGCATCACGGTTTCGATCATTTGGCTGGAACTACTCATTGTTTTTCTGGACTCGTTTTGTATCTAAATGGATTCGGGTGCTTTTTTAGTTGCTGATCGAGCCCAATGCAAAACGGGCTTTTTGAAGGCGGTTGGTCAGGGCCTCGGCCTGTTGCTGCAACGCAATCAATTCATGCTGCGAAGCATCGACCTCGGCGCGAACCTGCTCCTTTTGTTTTTGCAACGCGGCGATCTCGGTGCGAATCGCTTCCATGCGATGAAGCATTTGCACGCGCTTGCGGAGCACTTGCGCCTGCACGGCGTCGTTGGTAAACACTTGGGCGAAAGTCGGGTTTCCGTATTCCGACGCGATTTGCTCAACAGCGCGCTTCATGCGCATGATCATCTCATCGCGCAGTTGAGAGGCCTCGGTTCCTCCGGGACCGGGAATGGACGTTTTCTTTGACTTCATTTTTACCTGAGGATCGGAATAGGGCTTGGCTCCTTTCATGAGCTCTCCCAATCCATCATCGAACTGCATGGGGACAGATGGAGCCGATGTCGGTTGCGCCACGGGTGCGCTTGGCGCAACCATCGAAGTTTGAGGCGCGGGCTTCGCGGGTTGCGGCGCGGCCTGCACAGGCAATTGCACTTGCGCCTCGCGAACGGGTTCCTTGTTTGCAACCGCCTGTTTGGTTACGGGGCCGGCGGGAATGACCATTGGTGCGGCCAAGCGCGGCGTGGCGGTTTGCGCACAAAGGACGCCGGACAACAGAACAACCGGCAGCACCGTCAGCAGGGAGAGTTTCATGGTGTGTGATTTCATGGGTAGTGCGGGTTACTCGGGGTTTTTTACATAAACTGTGAGCGAGAGACTGATCCGGCTAAACTCGCGTTTGCGGCTGTCCCCGATGGTTTGTATATCAACACTGTCCACAGCGAGAGAATCAATTTCTTTTAGCCGGTTGAATAAGGCTAGGACTTCCGGCCAAACTGACACGGGCGCACTACCACGCGCAATTTGATAATGCCGCTTGATAAATTCCTCCGTGGGGTTCTCCGAACGGGCAAGCACGGACCACGTTGGACGCAACCCCGTGATGAAGGCATCCGCTTCCGATCCAGTCATCATTGAGGCGCGCACTTTATTCGCATCAGCACGCGCCTGCTCGGCTTTGTTGTCGGAATAATCGCCCGACAGGCTGGTCACGCTTTTCCGGGTATTGTTGATTGACGAGTTGAGGCGTGTGACCGCGGCCTTGTTGCTCTTGCTGGTTGTATACCAATAATAAATCAACCCCGCGCACAAAATAAAAGCAGCAGCAGCAGCAAACGCCCACACCGGAGTCGCGCGATAGGTTATTTTTTTTGTCTGTTGCATTGGTTTCTGAAAGTGAGGTTCTGATGTTGCATGCCGAGGTTCGGAGCCTAGTGGCCCCCGGCAGACGTTGCGTTTTCAATACTCGGTTTCGGAGTGGTTCCCTCCACGATAAAATCCCCCGTGTTTGTGCTGTATTTGTTTCCGCCCTGATTCACCAGAAGACCTGCAATTGAGCCCTCCAAGGTGCGCTTGATTGCCGTGGTCGGGTCGGTGGAGTCGCTCCCTACCCTTGGTTGGGAAACGCTTTGTTTCCAAAAGATGCCCGCCAATCGGAATGTTTGGTCGCTGATGTTCATGGATGTGAGCGTGGCATCCCGCGGTATCGCCACGGGCAGCATCTGCACCAGTTGCTGGCGTCCGTTAGAATATTCAAAAATTTCTTGCGAATACAATTTCCGCAATGTTTCCATCTCCCGCTTGTTGTTTTCCAAGCGCATTTTTTGCGCGGCAAGCGCGCCTTGCTGCGCATTGAGCTCCCGGATGGTTTTCCTTTCCTTCTGGAGCTGCAAATAGGCAAAAATGCCAAACCCCAAAAATATAACCAGCAGCACGGCCGCCGCAATCTGGAGCCCGAAGTCCAAAACGATGGTCTTGGGCATGTCTTCCATCAGCGAGCTGGGGTGCTTAGAAGGGACACTCAAAAGCAAAAGCTCAAGGGCCGAAAACCCTAGCACTTCGACCTGCGCCTGAGATTGCAGCACATCCCAATAGGGGCACTGGGTCTTCACATCCGTGCCGGGAGCCTGATAAATGCGCATTTGCGGCCGCTGTCCGCCGTCCTCGAAAGTCACCCCGTATTCGCCAAAAATCATACTGATCTCGGACCAGACATCATAGGCTTCCTGACGCTTGCCAGCATACAGTTTGCGACAGGCTTTCATGCCGGACGTGGTGTTGATATAGACAAAGGCTTGGCTGTCCTTGTCCACAATCATAAAAATACTGGTGCGCCCCGGCGTCGACGCGGCGTGCATGGCCAGCGTCGCCAGCGGAAATGCCCGCGGAACGGAATACCCCAAATCCATGAGGCTTGAACAGAGCACGCTCAATGACGGCACGGCCTCATACGAGCAAAATGTGCCAAAACTGCCCCCAGAACCCGGAAGTGGCCACGGCTGCTGGAAACCCCACCCTGTCAGATTGTTTGCAATCGATTCATGGCTGCCTGACAATGCCTCGCGGACAATCGGCCTGCCGCCTCCCGGACACTCGGCAAACTCAGTCTGCATGACATCGGGATCATAAGCTAGCACCAAACTGGACTTCTTCTTATAGTGCTCCTGCACAACTGCCGCCGAATCCTCCAGCCGGACAAGTGGCTTGCGCAGCCAGCCCTTTACCGGATCATTGTAATATACGGTTTTCTCCCAGATAAACAGGCCTTGTGGCTTTGCCATGGTATTGTTTTAAGAAAAGAAGCGGGACGGGGAGGTTGCCTCCACGCCCCGCTGTTGAGTGTTAATCTCTCGTCCGAATATGATTATTTATTAAATAGCATATTCACACAAAAGACCGGTCAGATCCCTTACAGGTTGGCGAGGAAGTAGTAGCCGGTGACGTCGCCGTTTTGGGTAGTAGCACCGTCAACAACAAAGCGGCCCTTCTGCTGCGTGACGAGAGGGGTGGCTGCCTTGAGATCCATCTCATTGAGGGCTCCGTTGATTTCCTCGGATATCTTTTCCGCATCCTTCATGGTCAGGCCGGGAATGACAACATATGCAACGCGCGAGCCTTTGACAAGGTTGCTAAATCCGTCGATTCTGAAGTTTACTTCCTTGTCGGCGTTCATTGTCCCGTTGGCGTTGTAAGTGCCGGGAACCAGTGTGTTAGGACCGGCAGCGGCACATTCCGCGCGCACCCACTGGGTCCAGTTATTGGTGACACCAGCGGCGGTCCCGTCAACATTCAGCTCCGTCCACTTGTTCTTCCTGCGGTTCCACGCACGTTCCTTGTTTAGCTGGGCACCGTTTTGCACACCATCAACGCCTACGCGCCAGTTTGGGTAACGCTCCAGTGTGCCAGCAGCGAGGAAAATGATTTCCAAGTGCAGATCTGTGTCGGCGTTGAGAGCAGTTCCAGCCGCAGCCGCAGCCGTGGTGTCAACTACCGTGTCATGAGTCGCGGCCTTGGTAAGCGGAAGGCGTCCAGAGGACTCCGAAAGAGCGAGATACGCCAAGGTAGCTGTTTCCAAGTTCTTGAAGTTGGAAACAGTCGAGATGATGCGGGCGCGGTTGATGGCTGAGAGAACGCCAACGGAGATGACGCTGATGAGGATCGCGATAATGGCGAGCACACCAAGCATTTCTACGAGCGTGAAACCCTTGCGGGAGTTGATCTTATTATGTTTCATTATGTTTTATTTGGTTTTGTCTATCGGTTGTTGTCTTCGGGATTAATCGGGATCTTCTGATTCCGTTTGCGCAATCACCTCCTCAATGGAGGTCTGCCCCTGCACGGCCTTGAGAAAGCCGTCCTGTCGCAGCGTGCGGAAAATCGAACTTCCCGTTTGTTCAGTTTCGGTTGCACAAAGTTCTCTTGCATGCGCTTCGCATTCGCGCAAGGCATCTTTTCCCTGCCGCACAATAATGTCGGCGAAGGGTTCGACCGGGCGGCACTCATACAGCCCGACTCGCCCCTTGTAACCGCTGCCGCTACATATATTACAGCCGCCGGGTTTGGGACGGTAAAGGGTTTCGTCGGCTTGCAGTTTGATGCCGTGGATTTCCGCCAGCGACGCGCTCTGCGGATGCGGCTCCTTGCAGGCGCACAGGCGCCGGATAAGCCGTTGCGAGACAAAAAGATTGACCGCACCGATGATGATGCTCGGCTCCACCCCGATGTCGATCAGGCGCGTGATGCCGCCGAGCGCGGTGTTGGCGTGGAGCGTGGAAAACCCGGTGTGACCGGTAAGCGCCGCGCGCATGGAAAGCTCGGCGGTCTCCTTGTCGCGGGTCTCGCCCACGAGGATGTAGTCGGGATCCTGACGAAGCAGGGAGCGCAATCCGAGACCAAAGGTCAGCGACTCGGTGACCTCGGTCTGGCGGATATTGCGGAACTCGTATTCGACCGGATCCTCAAGCGTCATCATCGTGTAGTTGGTAACGTCGAGCGTGTTTATGATCGAATATAGCGAAGTCGTTTTTCCCGATCCCGTGGGACCCACAAAATACGTGAAACCAAAGGGCGCGTTGGCCGCGCCTAGAATTGCCGCCTTGGTGTCGTCAAGCATACCGAGTTTTTCGAGCGGCACAATGCCTTTGGACTGGTCAAGGATACGAATGACGACACTCTCGCCATAAAGCGTAGGCAGCGACGAAAAGCGCAAGTTGATTTTCTTTCCGGCAAGCACGAGTTTAGCACGGCCATCCTGCGGAATATGCTTCACCGCGATGTCCAGCCCGCCCTTCATCTTGATGCGCGCGGCCACCGATTCGCGGACGGCATTGTCAATGACCTTGTAGGGCTGCATGGCTCCATCGACGCGGAATTTGATCTGCGTGAGCACCTCCTCGGGCACCACATGGATGTCGGACACGCCCATGTTGACGGCATCGGTCACCAAAAGATCGAAAAAGCGCCCGGGGTCGGAAACATCGGCGCGTGTGGCGTAAAGCTCCTCAAGCTTGGCAAGCACCTCGGCCTCGGGAGCGATGTGATACTCAAAAACCGTGATGCCGTAGCGTCCGAGCGCCTGTGTGGCTTCGGCAAACCCGGGAATCGAGGGATCGCTCACCGCGAGACTGACCATCGAGCCATTGCGACGCATGGGCAGCACACGCAACCGGCGTGCAATCGTCGGCGACAGCAACCGCGCAACCTCCATGCTGATACGCGTGGAACTAAGCGTGATGACGGGCAGCTTGTGATGCTCGGAGATGAGTTTGGTCAGGTTGAACGGCGTTATGATGCCAAGCTCGACCAGCACGCTGCCAAAACTGGAGCGGCGCCCTTGTTGATTGTAATAGTCTGTGGCGATCTTGATGCTCGACGCGCCCACGCCTTTGTCGCGCAGCGCCTGCGGCATCCACAAAAAATCACTCTCGAAACGGGATTGCGGTTTGCCTCCGGGAGTCACGCCTCCGACCACCGCGCCATTGTCCGATTTGGACAGGCCGGGTGCTGGTGTTTTTTTTGTGAGAAGCGTGCTCATTGCTGACCGTTTTTGTTTTTGAAATCTATTTTTCTAATCCAACAGAGAGATGGTTTCCACCGGACGGCTGGAGGTCGAGGCAGCCCCGGACATGGTTCTGGAATAGGCGGAAGGCGACGGCGCATTGGCACCCAAGGCGGAGCGCACGGCACGGCTGTTGCGATCCGCCTCGCCCTGATCCTGCGGTGACAAACTGGAGCCGGGCGTTATGATGCGCGGCGTCAGGAAGATCACCAATTCCGTCTTTGTCGTGTATTTCCCCTCCGAGCGGAAGAGGCGCCCGAGCAGCGGAATCTTGCTCAAGCCCGGAACGCCGCGTGTGGTATCGGCAGTGCTGTCGCTCACAATACCCCCTATAATTGCGGTTTCACCCGAGCGCAAACGGACAATTGTTGATGTGGTCTTCACATACAACGCGGGCGCGTTGAGCGAACCATCCTTCGATGTAATCTCCTCCTTCAGGCGGGTAATGGCTGGAGTGACGTCCAGCGTGATGTCACCATTGTCCGCAATTTGCGGCGTGATCGCAATCATCGTGCCAATGGAGATGCTCTGGATATCATACTGCTTGGTTTGATAAATGTTGTCCGAAAGCGAACCCATTGTCTGCGTGCTCTCCGAGCGCAATTGGAAATAGGGACGATCCTCGGTGTCCTTGATATAGGCTGTCTGGTTGTTGATGGTGATCAGGCGCGGAGAAGTCACGGTATTGAGATTGCCCTGCTCGGAAAGCGCCTGAATCACGGCGCTGATCTTGCCCGCGCTGATCGTGCCCGCAAAGGTGTCGGGGTTAAAACTGAAACCGCCCAGCGAAGTTGCGGTTACGTTGGTGTTGGTGAAGGCCCCGCTGATCGTGGTTTGAGCATCACCACTTCCCGCCTTCACAAGCGGCGTGGCAATCTGGGTGGAACCAATGATGATATTGCCGATACTGGTGGCCGCCTGCGACCAGTCGATACCCAGCTTGTTTTGATCAAGCAACTGCACTTCGACAATTTTGCCGACGATTTCGACCTGCTGCCCGATGCGACTATTCACCGTGCCCAGAAAGCGTTCGAGGTGATCATGCGTATGGCGGGAAGCGGTCGCGATGATCGTGCCCGAAAAACGGTCAAACACTATGCGTTCATCCTTGCCTTTCAACTCCTTGATTTCCGCCTCAAATTTATCCCAAAACGGAGTGTCGTTGGTAGTGTCGAGGGATACACTGGCCTCGTCCTCGTTTTCGCTCCCCCCGCTGCCGCCGCCGCCTCCTCCTCCACCGCTACTGCCGCCGCCGCCACTTTGTGAGGCATCGTAATTGGTCTGTCCGAGGTTGACGGTCGCCTTCGAGGCACCTTTGCGCTCAAGCTTGGGGTATTCAACCTGATAAACAATAGTCTTGAAACGGCGCACGGTGATATACCCCATTTCCTCCAACTGCCAGTAATATCCCTCGGATATGCACAGGGCGTCGAGGATACCGCGCAACGTGATGTTATGGAATTCGACATTCACATCCCCCGTTACGTCCTTGTCGCATATAATGCTTATGCCATAGGAGCGCCCGAGCGATTGAAACACCTTGGCAATCGGTTGCTCGTCCTGACTGAAATAGGGAATCGTGCGCATCAACACTTCCTCGGGCTCAAGAGGCGCATTGTCATCCTGGGCCTGCAGCGCGAGCCCCGTAGAAAAAACGGTCAAAAACGCGGCGAACCGGATGAGAGAGCGTAAACGATGTGCGAACGTGGGAAGCATGTGTGAAATAAAAAATTAGCGGTGCATTAACGCGGAAGGAATAGTGTGCTTCGTGCCGCCGGGCATTGAGGGGGAGGGAATGCCGCCCATGCCAGAGGAGAGGGGGTTGACCTTGGTGCTGATGCCAAGGCGTTTTCGAATTTCATCAGGCCTGTCCGAGGACTCCATGGCGGTTTCTGGTGTAATAAGCTTTTTGCGAACGTAATCCACCAAACATGTGTCAAAGTCAATCATTCCCATGTCTTTTTTCACCGCGATCTCGTTCGCGATTTGACCGGGTTTATTTTCGCGAATCGCCCCTGCTACCGCGGGACAGTTCAACAACAGTTCGAACGCCGCCACGCGACCGCCGCCAACGCGGGTGATCAAACGCTGGCCAATCACCGCCAGCAATGACGACGCCACCATCGTGCGAACTTGGTCGCGCTCGTCGGAGGGCAGCACATCCAAAATGCGGCTAATTGTGCTTCCCGCCGTGCGTGTGTGCAGCGTGCCAAACACCAAGTGACCCGTCTCGGCGGCGGACACCGCCGCCTTCACCGTCTCGGGATCGCGAAGCTCGCCGATAAGAATCACGTCGGGATCCTCGCGCATCGCGTCCACCATGCCATGACCGAAGCTCGGAACATCGCGACCGACTTCGCGCTGGCGAATAATGCTCTGCGCGGCCTTGTAGCGGTATTCAACCGGGTGCTCGAGCGTGACAATGTTCAAGGCCGCGTTGTGGTTGATCCAGTCAAGGCATGCGGCGAGTGTTGTCGATTTGCCGGAGCCCGTGTAACCCGTGACCAAAATAAGCCCGGTCGGGCGGCCCTGACGAATAAGATCCTGAAACGCCTTGGGCAACATCACGTCCTCCATCGACGGGATTTTCCCGCGCATGAAGCGGATCGCTAAAATCGGTTTTGTGTTGGCCCAGTAAAGGTGGCAGCGCATGTCCCAACCCGCGCAGTTTACGGCAAAATCGGCGGCCAGCGCCTGCTCCTTGAACGCCTTGTGCTGGGCTGGGCTCAAGCGTTTGTAAACATCCTCAAAAAACGGCGCGCCCGTGGTCAGTCCGGGACAGGAGACAATGTCGCCATCAAGGCGCAAATAAATGTTTTCATCCAATGCCAAGTGGACGTCGGACGCTTTACGCCCCGTGGCGTATACGACAACCTGTTCCAAAGTATCCATATTTTACCGATTACAAGCAGATACAAGCACTGCAAAAGGCGGGCTTATTAACAAAGCGCGCGCTATTAGGCAAATGAACATCCGTCCTGTGCCCCGCAGCCGTGGGCATCACTTTCTTTTTTGAAAAATATATCAGGAAACCGACCATGTATTTGCAGAATGTTTTAATTAAGTTTTATGGATACATGCAAGTGTGCGGCAATCGAGTCAACCCCTATTTTGAACTTTTTGCACATAACTATCAATAAACGAATCGCGGCCTGTAATACACTAATAATTAGTGCATTAAGAAACCTCCCATTAGGCAATGAAATGCAACTAGTTGCGCCTGATAACAATACCACTTCATTCTTGTTCACACAGTCGTCAAATAAATTTGGCACTTTGTGCCTAATTGAATAAAAAGCAAATAGAACAAGATATCACACAAATAATTACATATTTTTTATTACACATAAAATTCAAACCCAACCAAAATGAAATCGCGCTTACAAAGTAACCTCAAAAACGCTCTTGCGGCTGCCGCGCAAACAACGGGAAGCCCATGCCCTTTTACGAATGAGTTTCATTCTTTGGTCTTCAGGCGCCGTAAATGTCAGGACGGCTATCGCCGTTACGAGCGACATGCTCCGATCGTCAGCGACATCTTGCCAACCGCCGTGTTCGGCGCTCGTCATTCTCGGCGCTCGTTCGCAAATAGAATCGGGTGTTCCACCAGTTTTAACCGCAAGTTTTTGCGCTTTATCCCGCGGATCTTAACTGGCTTATTTTTCCCGCCCTCACCGCAGTTTTCCGAAAAGAATCCCACAACCCCAGCAACACAAAGGATCGCTCATGAACCGCCGCCACTTCCTCCGCACTTCCGCTCTTTTCGCATCGCTGGGTTTGCTATCGCGGGGTGGACTTTTTTCAAGGAGCACATCAACGAAATCAATGCCGGACGGCTTTGTTCATCTGCGCCGTAATGTTGGTATTTTTAACGGACGCGGCGGCACCATCGGCTGGCTCGCATCACCCGGTGCCCTCGCCATCGTGGACACACAGTTTCCCGAAACGACTGCAAAATGCCTGGCCGGAATACCACAACGCGGCGACCGTCAAATCGACGTGCTCATCAACACGCACCATCACGGCGACCACACTTCGGGCAATCCGGTTTTCCGCCCTGTGGTGAAAAAAATAGTTGCGCACAAAAACGTGCCCGGACTTCAACGCGCTGCCGCCGCGCGCGCAAAACCGCCCGCGACCGACAGGCAGGTTTACGCCGACACAACTTTCACCGAAACATGGTCGCTCGCCCTCGGCGGATCGCGCGACGGAGCCGAGACAATTCACGCCCGCCACTTCGGCCCCGCGCACACGAGCGGCGACATCATCGTGCTTTTCGAAAAGGCCAACATTGTGCACATGGGCGACCTTGTTTTCAACCGCCTCCATCCTGTGATCGACCGCGCGGGCGGCGCGAGCATTGCCGGCTGGATTACAATTCTCGAAACCGCGGCGAAAACCTATCCCTCCGACGCAATCTATGTTTTCGGACACGGCAGCGCCGCCCCGCGTTTCGGCGTGACGGGCAGACGCGACGATCTGCTCGCCATGCGCGATTATCTGACCGGCTTGCTTGACCACACCCGCCGCCAAATCGCCGCGGGCAGAAGTCGCGACGAGATCATCACACTCGATAAATTGCCCGGGTTCGGGGATTATCAACAAGCCCGCCGACTTTCCTCAAATTTGGGCGTCGCCCACGACGAAATCATGAACGCTCCGCGAGCTTGAAAGATGATTGCGCGCGCATGCGGCAAACCAGACTGAAAACAGGGGAAATGGCCTGCACAAGAACACCGAGGGCCAACGCAACCAACAAGTTTGCATCTGTCCGGCACCATTTACAAATATCGTAAATGGATATTGACTAATAAATTGCACATTTATCAATCAACAGGCTAACTGTCACCGCCCATAGTTTAAGCTCGACATCCGCAATAAGTCTGTTTGCTTTATACACTTTTACCGCCCCTGCGAAGGGGGCGGATATTTTTTTCTATACACACGCAAGAACGACAATGACCAAACGCATAATTCCATCACGGAGATTTATCAAACCCACATTCGAATTTCTCATCGAAAAAAAACGCGACGGCGGAGAGTTCAACAAGGAAGAAATCCGCTACATTATCGACAGCATTCTCGACAATGAAATGCCCAAGCACCAGCAGGCCGCGCTGGCCATGTCGATTTTCTTCCGGGGCATGTCCGCCCAGGAATCCGCAGACCTCACCGAGGAGATGATGCTTTCCGGCGACGTGATCGACCTTTCCGACATCGCGAAACCCAAGATCGACAAATACTCGACCGGTGGCGTGGGCGACAAAACCGACCTCGTTCTCGTTCCGCTCGCGATGGCCAGCGGCGTTGTTGTTCCCATGATGTGCGGCATCGAGCACGACTACGTCATCAACACACTCACCAAACTCTGCGCGGTGCCCGGCTTCAAGCACACCGTTTCCAAGGACCATTTTGTTTCGCAACTCGCGAAAATCGGCGGCTCCATCGCCAAGCAAGTCGACGACCTCGCGCCCGTTGAAGGCAAGTTCTACCAGCTCCGCAAGGAAACCGGCACCATCCCGAGCCTTCCGCTCATCACCGGCAGCGTGCTATCCAAGAAACTCGCCGAGGGCGCCGAGGGGCTCGTCATTGACGTCAAGTGGGGCAACGGCTCATTTATCAAGGAACTCGAGCAAGCCAAGCAACTCGCACGCTCCATGACCCGCGTCGGCCGCACGCTCAAGCGTCGCTGCGTCGCGCTCGTCACCGACATGAACCAGCCGCTCGGCGACACCGTCGGCACCTCGCTCGAAATCAAGGAAGCCATTCAGCTTCTCAAGGGCGAGGGCCCGGAAGACATCAAGGACCTCGTCATGAAACTCGGCATGGAAATTGTGCGCCTCGCCGGAGTCGCCGGCTCCACGCTCTCCGCCAAGCAAACCGTGCAACGCCACCTCACCGACGGCAGCGCGCTTCAAAAACTCAAGGACCTCGTCAAGGCCCAGGGCGGCGACCCCTCCTACATCGACGATCCGTCGAAATTCGCCACCGCGAAACACGTGCGTAAACTTCCCGCCCCCAAGCGCGGTTACGTGCACATGATCAGCGCGGGCATGATCGCGCACGGCGTGCACATTCTCGGAGCCGGCAAGACCAGCGCGCACGACAAGATCGACTACGCGGTCGGCGTCTCGGAAATTAAAAAAGTCGGCACACAAGTAAAGCAAGGCGAGCCGCTCATGATGATTCACTACAACGACGAGGCGAAACTCGAACAGGCGCTCGAATACTTCAAGAACGCCTATCGTCTCGCGCCCAAGCGCCCCACCCCGCCGCCGCTCGTCGTCGAGCGCGTCGCGTAAGCCCGCGGGCGAATCCCTTCCACACGAAACCGGATGTTTGCAAAGCATCCGGTTTTTTGCATTCTATTCCCTGACACCTCCCCACACCACCATCGCCATGAACCAGGAAATAAACCGTCGGAATTTCATCGGAACCATGGGAATTGCAGCCGCGGGCGTTGCCTGCCTCACACCCCGTTTTGCCTTTGCGGGGGAGCCTGCATCCTCCCGCAAATTGAAGATTGGCGTGGTGGGCGGCGGATTTGGCCGGACTTTTCATTTTCACGAGCACCCCAACTGCACGGTGGAGGCCGTCAGCGATCTGATTGCCAGCAGAAGGCAGCGGCTGATGAAAACCTACCAGTGTGAAAAATCATACGAGTCGCTGGAGCTTTTGCTTCGCGATCCCAAAATCGAGGCGGTGGCCATTTTTACCCCCGCCCCCGATCACGCGCGGCATGTCATCCAAACGCTCAACGCCGGCAAGCATGTGCTTTGCGCCGTGCCCGCGGTGATGAACCTCGACGAGGCTCATCAGGTGCTGGAAACCGTGAAACGCACCGGTCTCACCTACATGATGGCCGAGACAAGCACCTACCGCCACACGGTGATGTCCGCGAAGAAATTTTTCAAGGAGGGGCAGTTCGGCAATATTTTCAGCAGCTACGCGCATTATTATCATCCCGGCCTTGAGGCGCTGTATTTCACAAAAGACGGCAAGCCGACATGGCGGCACGGGCTGCCCCCGATGCTGTATCCCACGCACGCCACGGCAATGATTGTGGCGGTCACCGGGGAAAGGCTCGCAAGCGTCAGTTGCATCGGCTGGGGCGACGGCGACCCGCTTCTGAAAGGCAACGCGTATGGCAATCCCTTCTGGAACGAAACCGCGCTATTCAAGACCGACAAGGGGCATCCCTTCAGGGCCGAGATATGGTGGAGGGGCGCGGTTATTGAAACCGAGCGCGGCGAATGGCATGGCGACAAAATGAGCTATTATTCCGGATACAAGGGCCAGGCCGACCACAGGGTGGTCGCAACCAAAAATCAGGGAACGGAGGAGGGCGGTTTTGCTGTTGCGAAGCCCAAAATGGAACGCGTCCCGCCGGAACATTGGTGGAATCTGCTGCCCGAGGCCATGCGCCACGAAACCGGGCACGGCGGCTCCCATGTTTTCATCACGCACGAGTTTGTTGATTCCGTCATCAACGGCCGCGAACCGGAGGTTAACATCCGCGAGGCGCTGGCCTACACGGTGCCCGGAATCATTGCGCACGAGTCGGCATTGAAGGACGGCGAGCTATTAAAAATACCAGTGTTTGGGTAAGCGGGTTGAGGGTGTCCCTCAGAAAAGTTAAGGTAGGGCGAACCGCGCCCGGTGCGCCGGGACAATGAACCGTCAACCAAAATGAACCTCCCTGCCAACATTCAAAAATCAACGGATGTTGATACGAAGCATTCGCGATTTTCCCGGCGGGAATTCCCTTGGCCAAACAAGAGACGCATCATGAGGTCGCCCCTTGCAACGGGACGTATTTTGCCCGTTGCCGGAACGCATGTTGTCTCGTTTTACGACGACGCGATTCGCTCGCAGGTGCCGCGCCACGCGGCCTGCAACGCCGCAAAATCCTCGTCCCTCGTCGTGCTCTTTATCAAATAGTCAAACTTGCCGGCCTCCTGCACTTCCCGCTCGGCGGTTTTCATTCGGCGTTCGATTTCCGCGTCGGAATCCTGGCCGCGCAATTTCATGCGCTTGCGAAGCTCCTCCATCGGCACGTCGATAAAAACCGTCGCCATGTGCCGCGCAAGAATCGGATTGGTTTTCGCCGCGTTGCGAAAACTTTCCACGCCCTGCACATCAATGTTGATCGCGAGGCTGCGCCCGTTCGCAAGCGGTTCGAGCACCGAGGACGCAAGCGTTCCGTAGCGATGCTTTTGATGCACCCACGCCCATTCCAAAAATTCCCCCGCGGCCAGTTTTGCGTCAAATTGTTCGGGCGTCAGGAAATGATAATGCACGCCGTCGATTTCGCCGGGACGCGGCGGACGCGTGGTGGTTGTCACGACCCTGGAAAACTCCGCTTCCGTTGAAACAAGCCGCTCGCACAAAGTCGACTTGCCCGAACCCGCCGCGCCCGCGATGACCAGCAGCACGGGCGGCGTTGGCGTGGGGTTGGGTTGTTTTGAGCTGGCGTCCGGTTGCGATGACATCGTTGCGACAATGGTGTTTAATACGAAAAGGCGATTCCCGCGACGAGCAGCCCATACGCGACAAGAAACGCACCCAGCGCGCGCGCGCGTTGCACGCGGACAAATAGCCACTGGATAATGTCGCGCGCGCGATACGGCACGCATCCGAAATAAATCGCCAGCACGATCGCCGCATACACGAACCCGACGGCAAACAAACGGCGGCTGTAATCATACTCGCCAAAAAGCCCCATCAAAACTTCCCACGCGGCGAGCAGCGTGAGCGCGCTCAGCCCGCGAATAGCCAGAAAATCGGGCACAAAATAAAACGCCGCCACCGCGACCGCTCCGAAAAACGCCACCCAGGGTTTTGGCGTCTCAAAAAGCACCAAGTCCGCCGGCGACAAATGCCAGACCACGTAGAGGAACCAAACCGCCGCCGCGCCCCAGAACACCGCCGCGGCAAGCGGCGAGCGCGGCATTGCCTTGAGTGATGTCGCGATCAGCGAATTGCCGACAAGTAGCGGCACGCCAATCACGATCAAAAACAAACCCGGCAAAAACGTGGCGGTGAAAAGTGACATATTTTGAAAACCGGCAATGAGAACGATTTTCCCCCGAAGAACGAGAAAGAAAGTGGAACAGGATATCCCGCGGCAAAACACCTGGGCTGATATTTTCCTAAAAATCCGTGCGAAATTGCTATTGACGCGGCCAAACGGCTGCTTACTCATTCACGCCTGCAAATCACTTTTTGCGGGCGTAGCTCAGTTGGTAGAGCACCACCTTGCCAAGGTGGACGTCGAGAGTTCGAACCTCTTCGCCCGCTCCATTTTCAAAGAGCGTCCAATGATGTCATTGGGCGCTTTTTCGTGCCCAATTGCGACAGCATCAACGGATTGCGAGGGTGTCGATTTTTGCCCGTCCGCGCCACCTTGCGCCAGTAAATCACTGGAAACGTCCCCTGCGGGTGAGTCAATAGGTGAGTCATTTTTCGACAACATGAGAGGCGGCAGAGAATTCAATGCCGAGACGGTAGGCGCGTGAGAATTGTCCGCATAAACCTGTTCAGTCAGCTTACGGTAACTATGCCGCATGAGCGCCATGTCTGCCCGGCGTGTGATTAATCATACCCGGCGGCTGTTCGTTGCGCATTTTTCCATTGAGAATGAAGCCCGGGACGCACACATATCAGGTGCAATGCGCGAACGACGTCTCTTACGCACAGTGGTTTTGCTCGGCATGGTTGCCGGTTGCTGCGTTGACGTCCGCGCCGCGGATGTCGCGCACGAAGCCGCAAGCGGCTCGATCATCGACAGCGTTGCCGCATGGGCATCCATCGTATGGGACTACGTGCGTTCGCACACCGGCGCGGTCGTCAGCGTCGCCTACGTCCTCGTCCAAATCGCAGGCGTGCTGACGAGCATCCGCGCGATTCTCACGGCGCGCACTTCGCAAGGCGCGGTCGCGTGGGTCGTCGCGCTCATTTTGATGCCTGTCGTGAGCGTGCCCGCGTATTGGGTTTTTGGGCGGAGCAAATTCCACGGATATGTCACGCTCCGCCGCCAGAGGTCCGCCATCTCCGCGCCCACGATTCAGGCCGCGCTGATCCGCATGCGGGCGAAAAACATGCTTGTCACTCCGCAGTTCGGCGAGCCCTTCGCCATCGAACTGCTCGCGCACCTTCCGCTCACGCGCGGCAACGACGTCGAGCTGCTCATTGATGGCGACGACACGTTCTCGTCAATTTTCGACGGCATCGACCGCGCCAGGGAATACGTGCTGGTGCAGTTCTACATCATTCACGACGACGACACCGGCCGCGAATTGCTTTCGCACCTCGTGGCCAAGGTCAAGGAGGGCGTGCGCTGCCACGTGCTTTTCGACGAGATTGGCAGCAGCGGGCTGACGCGAAAATACGTGCGCGACATGCGCGCCGCCGGCATCAACGTCTCCGCGTTCAACACGAGACGCGGGCGCTGGAATCGTTTTCAAATCAACTTTCGCAATCATCGCAAAATCGTCGTGGTCGACGGACGCGAGGCGTGGGTCGGCGGCCTCAACGTCGGCGACGAATACCGCAGCCGCGACAAGAAGGCCGGCTACTGGCGCGACACGCACACGCGGCTTGCCGGGCCCGTCGTGCAATGCGTGCAGGCGGTTTTTCTTGAGGACTGGCATTGGGCCACCGGCGAGATTCCGAAATTCGAATGGCGCCCGGAAGTCGCGCCAAACGGCGTCTCGCGTGTCGCGCTTTGCCTGCCGTCCGCGCCTTCCGACGAACTCGAAACCGCCACGCTGTTTTTCCTTGATGCGATCAACACCGCGCGCACCCGCATCTGGATCGCGAGCCCATACTTCGTGCCCGACGAACAGTTCATCTCGGCGCTCCAACTCGCGGCGCTGCGCGGGGTCGATGTGCGCATCCTCATTCCCGACAAGGCGGACAACTTTCTCGTGCAGCTTTCCGCGTGGTCCTACATTGAGGAGCTCGAAACGGTCGGCATTAAAACCTTCCGCTACACAAAGGGTTTCATGCACCACAAGGTCGTCGTCGTGGACAACGCCTACAGCACAATCGGCACGGCCAATTTCGACAACCGCTCGTTTCGCCTGAACTTCGAGCTGACGATGGCGTTTGCCGACAGGCAGTTCAACGAGCAGGTGACAAAAATGCTCGAAAACGATTTTGCGTGCTCGCGCCTGGCAACGTCGGCAGAGCTCAACGCGCGCGGCTTTTGGTTCCGCCTCGCCGTGCGCGTGGCCATGCTCCTCGCGCCGGTGCAGTGAGGTTCAGAGCGCCGGCGCGCCGAGCATTGCGAGAGGCAAACGCGGCGGTTTCGGCATTTCGGGCGTTGGCGACAGTCTGCCAACCGCCCTACCCTCACGCTGGCGCTATAGCCCGAGTTCCTTTGCGAGGAAGGTGAACGACAGCGCCCACATGCGGGCGCGTTGTCCGGCGTTGGCGGCGCCGCCGTGGCCGCCCTCGATATTTTCGTAATAGAGCACGTCGTGTCCCTGCGCCTCCATGAGGGCGACCATTTTGCGCGCATGCGCCGGGTGCACGCGGTCGTCGCGCGTCGAGGTGGTGAAAAGCACGCGCGGATATTTCACGCCGGGTTTCACGTTTTGATAGGGCGAGTATTTTTTGATGAATGCCCAGTCCTCCGGCACGTCGGGGTTGCCGTATTCGGCCATCCAGCTCGCGCCGGCGAGGAGCTTGTTGTAGCGGCGCATATCGAGGAGCGGCACCTGGCAGACGACGGCGCGATAGAGGTCGGGACGCTGCGTGAACGCCGCGCCGACGAGCAGCCCGCCATTCGAACCACCCATGATGCCGAGACGCGCGGGCGAGGTGATTTTGCGCGCGATCAGGTCCTCCGCGATGGCGGCGAAATCATCGTAGGCGCGCTGGCGTTTTTCGCGGAGCGCGGCCTGGTGCCACGCGGGGCCGAACTCGCCGCCCCCGCGCAGGTTGGCGAGCACATACACGCCGCCGCGCGCGACCCACGCCCGGCCAAAGTGCGCCTTGTAATCCGGCAGCATCGAAATCTGAAATCCGCCGTAACCGTAAAGCAAGGCGGGCGCGGTGCCGTCGGCGCGAAAGCTCTTTGGCGCCAGCACAAAATACGGAACTCTCATGCCGTCGGCGGAGGTGGCCTCGTATTGGAAAACCTTCATGCCGCCTGCGTCGAAAAAGGCGGGCAGGCGCTTGAGTGTTTCGCGTTTCGATTTGCCGATCGTGCCGAGCACGAGGCTGGGCGGCGTGAGGAAATCCTGCGTCTGAATGAACACGTCGTCGGATTCGTCCTCGTCGATTCCCGAGATGCTCGTGACGCCGAAGTCGGGCGCGGGCACGGGCTGGCGCGTCCACTTGCCGGTCGCGGCGTCGAGAGTCCACGCGAATAGTTTGTTGCGCACGTTTTCGAGCTCGTTGACGACAAGGTGGTTTTTGGTGTCGGCGGTCCCGGCGAGCGATTTGCGCGGGCCGGGCTCGAAGAGCACGGTGAAATCGCGCGCGCCGGCGAGGTAGCGTTTCAGATCGGCGGCGAGGAGCGCGCCGGCGGCGTGGGTGCGCCCGCCGACAGTCCAGTCCTTGCGCAAAACGAGCAGGATTTGCCCGCGATGAACCCCGACGCTGACGTCGTCGGGCTTGTCGAGCCTCACCCACGCGCCGGCGGGGTTGCGAAGTAGGACTTCGTTGGTGAAAAAGGCGGGGCGTCGCAGGATCATGTCGTAATGCGCGCCGTGGTCATGTATCCGAAATGCGGATACAGACATGTCGGTTTTGTCCGCCTCGAAAATCGTCGCGGCGGAGGCGAGCGGCGTGCCGCGCTTCCATTCCTTGACGATGCGCGGGTAGCCGGAATCGGTGAGCGAGCCGGCGCCGAAATCGGTGCCGACGTAGAGCGTGTCGCGGTCGCGCCAGGCAACGCGGCTCTTGGCCTCGGGGAGCGCAAAGCCGCCGGCCCCGGGCGCGACGAAGGTTTTTGTTTTCAGGTCGAACTCGCGCACCACGTCGGCATCGGCGCCGCCGCGCGAGAATTTGACAAGCGCGCGGTCGCGGTCGGGGTAAAGGATGTCGGCACCGTGCCACACCCAGTTTTCATTTTCGGCGGCGGCAAGCGCGTCGAGGTCGATGACGGTTTCCCACGCGGGGGCGGTCTTGCGGTATTCGGCAAAAGTGGTCCGGCGCCAGACGCCGCGCACATGGTTTTCGTCCTGCCAGAAATTGTAATAATGCGCGCCGTGTTTCGCGACGTAGGGAATCTTTTCCCTGGAGTTGTAGATGGCGAGGAGCGCGGCGCGGGTTTGCTCGAAGCCGGGCGAGCTTTCGAGTTCGCGCGTGCTGACGGCGTTGCGCTCGCGCACCCAGGCGAGCTGTTTGTCGCCGGTCACATCCTCAAGCCAGAGGTGGGAATCGTCAGGGGCGTCCGTTGAGGCTCGGGCAGGCATGATTGAGAGCGAGGCAAGGGCGAGGCCGGTGAGGATGAGTTTGCGCATGGGGAAAAGAGAGGCGAAGCATCGGGACATGTCAGGAGTTTTTTGCGGGGACGAAACCTGTCAGGATTTTACCGGCGGTTTCAGTTGCAGCAGAATATTCGCAGCGGTGATAAACGCGCCGCCGGTCAGAAGCGTCCAGGTGAAGGTTTCGTTGGCATAGTTTATTCCGAACGCGGCGGAGAACAGGCCGGGCAGAAACAGGGCGAGGAGCGTGCCGAAGATCGGCTCGAAACAATACACGAGGCCCGCCTCCGTCGCGGTGATTTTGGGCTGCCAGGCGTTCATCAAAAAGAACGCGCCAAACGTGCAGAACACAACGAGAAGCAGCGTGAGCATGATGAAGGCGGGCGAGGCCCACGGCGCGGCGAGCGCGGAGAGATTCGGGGCGGTTGCGAATGCCATGATGGAATAAATCACGGCCTCGGTGGCAAACATCACGAGTGTGATGCGCATGACGCGATTGCCCGCGAATTCGGGCCGGTCGAGCGTGAGGATTTGCCCGGCAAAGAAAAACGCGCCGAGCAGGGTTTCAAATTCGCCGCGCCCGAGGCGGAGTTCGCGCCAGTCAAACTGCCCGAGGATTGCCACGCCGGTGATCACGAGCGCGCAGCAAAACCACACGCGCCAGCCGGGATTCTTGCGCATGCGAAACGCCACGTAGAGCGGAATAAGGATGGCGGTGAGCTGCGTGAGAAACGCGGAGGTGGAGGCCGCGGTGAATTGCAGCCCGTCGTTTTGCAAGATCATGCCGCCGGCGGCGAAGAGGCCGAGGAGCAGGCCCTGCCTCCACTCGGCCGGAGTGGTGCGCCGGCGCGCGCTGCCGCGCAGAAAAAGCAGATGGATTATCAACAACACAACCGTGCCGATAACAAAGCGCGGGCCGACGGTCGCGGATGCGGTGAACCAGTTGCCGCTGCCGGGCTGAATCGCGGCGTGCACGAGCGCGAGCGCCTTCACGGTCGGAAAGCTCAGTCCCCAAAACGCCGTCGCAAGAACAAGCATGCCGATGGCGCGCCAGTGACGGACATTTTGCGTTGGGTTCATGAGCGGGGGTTCAGGCGCGTGCGCTCGGCTTGCCCCGGCGGCATCCGGAGTTTTTTGCACGCGGGGGTTGCGCGTTCGCTGCGATCAAATCAGCGCGCCTGGCCGGCCGCGCCGTCCTCGGACGGCTGGGCCACGGTTGTCGCGGCGAAGCGCTTGCCGAACTCCTCGGTTGCGATGCGTTTCGCCTCGTCCGCGTCGGCGGCCTGCTTGAGCGCCACAAGGTCGGCGGCGCGCTTGGCGATCCAGCGGTCCTTGAAGTTTTGCTCGACCTCGGTTGCGATAAGGGGACTCGGCTTGGGTTTGCTGGAGCAACCCGCGAAAGGCAGGAGCGCAAATAACGGCAGGAGGCAAAGGAGGAGGAGGCGTTTCATTGAAGATTGGAAAAATATCTGACGGATAAAAGCGGCGCGTGTTCCGTTGTCAAAGGGCGAAAAAACAGGGGATTCGTTTTTCAAGCGCTCAAAACAGTCCCTACCTCGGGAGGGGCGGCAGAAGAAGATGCCAGCGCTCCTTGGCGAGGTCGGGCGTGGAAACGGAATAAGTTTCGTAGAGCGCCTTGAATTGCGCGTCGTCCTGACGGGCGAGATAGGCGCGAAGAAGCGGCAGGATGCGGGCGGTTTTTCCGGGCGTGATGTCTTTCTTGGGCCAGGGTTTGGCGGGGTCGAGGTAAGGCGCCACATAGGCGAGGGCGGCGCGCAGGCTGCGTCCATCTTTTGTTGTGTGAGTCCAGCCGCCGGTATAGCCGGCGCGTTCGCCGAGCTGCGCGAGTTCAAAAAGGGGCTCCAGGTTAAAAATCGAATAGTGCAGGGAATTGGTGCGCGCGAGTTCGTGCGGCTGGCGTCCGTCGGGCTCGATCTGCGTGGCGATGTAATGCGGAAGTTGCTTCTCGACGCGGCGGCGCGCGACGGCGGTTTTGCCGAGGGCAAGCTCAAGGTGCGCGGCTTGCACGGCATACCATGTGCCGTGGTTGTTGTTGGCGGCGGCCTCGGCGAGACCGATTTTGCTGGTGGTGAGCCAGGTGTGATACGACTCGAGCCAGGCGCGCATGGCGGTTTGTTTTTCGGCGGGCCATGCGGACGAGGCGGCGATGAGCGCGAGGCCGTCGGTGAGCGCGGTGATGTGACGGCCCTCGAGCACGCCGGCGCCGCGCCCGCTGTTGCGTCCGCGAATGCCTTGCGCGTGATTGAGGTTGGGGTTCATGCGCGTGGCTTCGTCGAGAAACCAGACGCGGGTGAGCATCGCGGCTTTTTCGGCGTAGGTTTCCCTGCCGGTGAGGTAATAGGCGAGGCCGAGCGTTTTGACGGCGTTGCAAATCCGGACGAACTTGAGCGCGTCGTTATCCCGCTTGCTCTCGGGGTTGACCTGGCCGTCGCGGCGAATGTAGGGCAGGCCGTCGGGCTTGGCCGGATCGGGCCACCAATAGGGGGCGAGCGAAAGGTAGTCGTGTTTGTCACCCGAATCGGCGGTGAGCTTTTTGTCGATCACCGACAGGGGCTTGAGGGCGAGCGCCTTGTCCGCCTCGCGAAGCACGCGGTCGTAGGCGGGGCGAAACGCGGGGTCGTTTGCGCGAGCGCGGGCGTTGGAGAGCACGGCGGGATCGCAGCAAAAGATCGCTGGCGGTGGGACCGAGTTCGCGAGCGCGGCGAGCGGGAATAAAATGGCGGCCACGGCAAGGGTGGCGCGACGCAGGCGGGCGGTGGTGTTCATTGGGGCTTCATGACGCGCAAGATGCGCGCGGATTTCAAAAGGGGATGTTTTTTCGGGAAGTTTTTTTGGCGATGCGCGCAAAGGCGCGCCAAAGAGCGCGGCACGAGCGAACTGCCCGTGCCGCCCGGATCATTTCTGACGCGGACTTAATTTGCGGGCGCGGGAACGGCGGGCTTGCCGGACATCTTGGCGCGGTAGCGAAGGAGCGCCTCGAGGAAATAGTAGTCGGCGTAGTTGAGCGGCACGTCGATTTCGCTATTGCCGGGAAGATGGCCGACCGAGTGCATCAGGATGAAGCCGCCGTTTTCACCGACCTTGGCGCGATAGGCGGGAGAGGAAAGCGAGAGGAGCTGCTTGCGCGCGGTGTCGAGATACCACTTGGAGAACTTGGCGTCGGTCGTGTAGTCGCTCAACTCGATGAGCGCGGAGGCGATGATCGCGGCGGCGGACGCGTCGCGCGGCGCGTTCGGAATGTCGGGCGCGTCGAAATCCCAGTAGGGAATTTTGTCCTTCGGGAGCCTGTTGTGATGGAGGATGAACAAGGCGATTCGTTGCGCTTGCTCGAGGTAGGCGGGATTGCGCGTTTCGCGATACATCATGGTGAACCCGTAGAGTCCCCACGCCTGGCCGCGCGCCCATGGCGACCAGTGGGCGTAACCTTGCTTGGTGTGGCGGAACAAAACCTTGCCGGTGCCCGGATCGTAATCGACGACGTGATAGCTGCTGCCGTCCTCGCGGAAATGGTTGGCGAGCGTGGTCTGCGCGTGGCTGATTGCGATTTCGCGGTAGCGTGGATTGCCGGACTCGCGCGAGGCCCAGAAAAGAAATTCGAGATTCATCATGTTGTCGATGATGACGGGGAACGTCCAGTAGCCGTGATCCCACGAACGGATGACACCGGCACAGGGATTGAAGCGACTGGCGAGCGACTCGGCGCCTTTGAGCATGATGTCGCGGTAGGAGGCGTCGCTGGTGAGCCGGAGACCGTTTCCGTAACTGCAACCGATCATGAACCCGAGATCGTGCGTGCCCTTGTAGTCCTTGATGCTTTCGAGGCGCGCGGTGTATTCGCGGGCGGCGTCGCGCCATTTTGCGTCGCCGGTGTATTCGTGAAGGAGCCAGAGCGAGCCGGGGAAAAAGCCGCTGGTCCAGTCGCGCGGGCGGATCGTTACGAGCTTGCCGTTTTCGAACCTGCGGGGCTGGCGGTTTTTCTCGGCGACATCGGCCATCGACTGGAGGAGTTTTGTGTATTGTTGCGCGGCGACGTCGAAGTTTTCGCGCACGAGTTGCTCGGTTTTGCCGTCGGCTTTTTGGGCGAAGGCCGGAATGGCCAAAACAGCACTGACAACGGGGATGAGGAGGGCGTTTCGGAGTGTCATGGTAAGAGGGTGAAAATTAGAAGCCGCAAATGCGGGCAAATGCACGCGAATTAAAGCGGGGGAAACTAGTTTTTCATTCGGCCTTGAGATTGCGGCCCATGAGATCGGTGATGGTTTGATCGAGCGGTTTTTGCTTAAAAAGCACGGCGTGAATTTCATTGAGCACGGGAGTGTCGATGCCGCGTTCGGCGCAGAGGCCGGCGAGTGATTGCGCGGTTCTGTAACCTTCGATGACGCTGTGGCTCGTCGAAATAATTTCCCCAGCCGTGCGCCCCTCGGCGAGGTGCTGCCCGAAGGTGCGGTTGCGACTCCATGAGCCGTAACTGGTGGCGATGAGATCGCCGAATCCGCTCAGGCCGTAGAAGGTTTCGGGGCGCGCGCCGAGGGCCTGGCCGACGCGGATCATTTCGGCGAGGGCGCGGGTGAGGAGCGCGGCCTTGACGTTGTCGCCGCGGCGGAGCCCGTCGCACACGCCGGCGGCGATGGCATAGACATTTTTGAGCGCGCCGCCGAGTTCGACACCGACGATGTCGTCGCTCGTGTAAACGCGCAGGTTGGGGCCGCTGATGGCGGCCTGGATTTCAGCGGTGTCACTGCAGGCGCGCGCGGTGGCGAGCACCATGGCGGCAAGTTTGCCGAGGGCGACCTCCCCGGCGTTGGTGGGGCCGGAGAGGATGCCGGCGCGAACGCCGGGGATTGTGGCGTTGATGATTTCGGAGGGGCGCAGATGAGTGCCGGTTTCAACGCCCTTGGCGAGGCTGATGACGAAGCGGAGTTGCGTGGCGTGCGCACGGTTTTTCTGGATGCGCCCACATGTTTCGCGAAGCGCTTGGGCGGGACAGGCGAGGAGCACAACCTCGGCTTCCATGAGCACGGGGGTGAGCTCGTGGCCGATCTGCACACTGGACGGGATTTCGACGCCCGGCAGATGCTCGGTGTTCTCGTGCCCGGATGCGAGCGCGAGCGCTTGTTCAAAACGACGCGGCACCAGAGTGGCCGGATGTCCGAGTCGGCTGAGATGGATGGCAAACGCAGTGCCCCAGGCACCGGCGCCGATGACGGCAAAATTCATAGGGCCGCAAAACTAGGGATTCGCACGACGCGGTGAAGTGGAAAATTTCACGCAATCTTTTGGCAGCCGACGGGCGGTTGGGCTGGGCCTAAAGGACTAATTTAAAAGACGAGGCCTGCTTGTCTCGGCCCGGCGGGTGGTGCCCAATCGGGGCAGTTTTTTGTCTCCGCCTCCAGCCCCTGCTCATCATGCAAAAACGCAATTCTCGTTTCACACATTTTATCCAGCGATTTATCATTGGCACCGCCATCATTGGCGTGATGTCCGCGGCGGTCGCAAAATCACCCGAGTCAAAAACCGTGCCGCTCTTTGACGGCAAGACGCTTGATGGGTGGATCGATATTCGTGACAACTACGCATCATTTTCCGGAGGCGACATTCTCAACCCCGGATCGTTTGCGCAAAAACTCGCGACAAAATCCGACGCCGTCGCGACGTTCTTGAACGGGCGGTTGAGCGATTCCGTGCGAGCGAGCCTGGCGGATTGCCCGCAGCCCGAAAGCCCGCGGATGAAGCGTTATCGAAACGCGCTTGCGAAGGATTTGAACCGCATCATCTCGGGCGCGGGCATCCACAACGAGTTGCGTTTTCGCGGTGTCGCGCTGAAACAGGAGACGCGCGATTTACTGGCGGCGGGCGCAAAATTAAAAGATGCGGCGTCGCTCGCGCGTCTGAACAAATTGCTAATCGAGGATGCGTTTGCCGGCGATCTCGCGCAAAGTCCGTCGAGGGGCTGGATCGTGAAGGACGGCGTGCTCGCAAGCACCGGCGCGGGGCGCGGCGTGCTCTGCACGGAAAAGGACTATGCGCGCTTTCGGCTCACATTCACAATGCGGCAGGCGCGCGCAAGGCCCGGGCAGGGGCACCAGCCGTGCGTGCTGATTTTTTGCACGCGTCCGAGGGAAGGTGAAAAACCACTCGGCGCGCTCGGCGGGATTCAGCTTCAACCGCCAAACGGAAGCCATTGGGATTATCGTCCGGGCAAAAACAACAACGGGGGCGCGGCGTTCACGAAACTGAACAAAACGCGCTACGACAATAGCGTGTGGTTTCGCGTGGAAATACTCGCGGACGCGACGAAAGGCACGGCGCGCATGGCGGTGGCGCATCCCGCGATGGAAAAACCGCGGGAGGTGCTGCGCTTCTCCGACCCCGCCGCCGGCAAAACCGGCCCGATCGCCCTGCAAATGCACAACGCGGGATTATTCGACGAGTTCAAGGATATCGCGATCGAGATCGACCCGGATGTGAATGAATTGCTGATGCTGCGGGAGTAGGGTTGGCGCGAGTGCCGGGCCTCACACATAGGCAAGCTCGCTTACAACGCCCTGTTTCACATCCACGCGCGCTATTTTAAACATGTTTGTTTCATTTACATAAAGGTAGCACGCCAATATATAAGTGCAGTCTGAGCCTTGTTTGTAGGTTTTTATGGCGGATTTGATGTGTTTAAATAAATCGTTGTATGAATTCTCTTTGCTTTGAAACACCATCACTTTCACCGGTGAATTGGACACAAGTAGTTTTTCAAAATCATACATAATTGCGCGAGTGGTCCGCGCCCACTCAGATTCAAGAACCATTGGGACTGATTGAAGTGCCTCCCACTTTCCTTGTTTACACCAAACCAAGTCATACAGCCATTCTCTGCCGTATCTTCTATTAAGGCCGGAACAGTAAACTCGATATTTGTATTTTTCCCCGAGTTCGCCAATGACCTCCTTCACGGTTTGCGTCCATGCACGATTCCCGTGTTTTTTTACTCTTACGCAAATGACATTTTGAAACGCATTGATTATATCCTTAACGTATTTTTTTGTATTCATTGTTTTAGTGCTCCGTATCTCAGTGGAATGTGCCTTAGCGCACATTGAAAGACGTTTATCGTCACCTCAATATCTTTTCCGACATCAAGCGCACACTTTATCGAATCAGAGTAGACAACAGTTGTCCACGTGGCGTGATATTTTCGAAATCATAAAAATCCGTATTTTAAATTGAATGCTTTTGCAGCACTCCTACCGGGATGCGTTTGACACGGGGCTTGGTCGCACGGCGAGGGCAAGGACTGCGCTGGTCACGGATTTCGGCAAACAGGATGCGCTGCGCTTCAAGATATTTTCGAGCATGATGAGCAATGAGTCCGAACGCGAGGCTGCGCGCGAATGGCTGGCGACACAGCCATTGAGCGACGAGGTGCGCGCCTCGTGGGAGACGCTTGCCGAGGCCGCGGCCAAGAAATGATGCGGATGGCGGCAGGGCGTGGACGCATTTCAAATTTTGATCGAACTACGCTTGCGCCCGGGAACGCGGACATCCTGTCCGCAAGTTTGGAATTTTGGACGGCGCGGCGCGCCGTCTTGCGGGCAGGATGCCCGCGCTCCCAGGAAGACGCTCTACTTTAACACTTCGGCGAGCTTGCCAGCGGCTTTGCCGCCGCCCATGGCAAAGTCGGGTTTGCCGCCGCCTTTGCCGTCCAATTTTGCGCAGAGTTCGGCGACGAGTTTGCCGGCTTGATGACCGGCTTTGTTCGCGGCGGGGGAGCAGAAGACAACCACGGATACTTTTTCAGGGCCGAAGGCGGCGCCGAGTTTCACCACGCCTTCGCCGAGTTTGCTCAGCACTTGGCTGCCGATGCTGCGGAGGGCGTCGGGCGTCGGGGCCTCGACAACGGCGGTGACTTGCTTGAGGCCGTCGGCGAGCCCGGTGGCTTTTGCGGCGAGGTCGGCGGCGAGGCTGGCGGCGGCGCGTTGTTCGTGGAGTTTGAGTTTCTTTTCCGTCTCGGTTTTGTGCGCGAGGAGGGTGTCGAATTTCTGGAGGATGTCTTGCGGGCCGGCTTGGATGCGGGCGCCGATTTCCTTGAGGAGCGTTTCGTGGTCGGAGGCGAGCGCGTAGGCGTGAAGGCCGGTGACGGCTTCGATGCGGCGCGTGCCGGCGGCGATGGCGCTTTCGACGCTGATTTTGAAGAGGCCGAGCTCGCCGGTGGCCGCGGTGTGCGTGCCGCCGCACAGTTCCATCGAGTAGCCGTCGAGTTTGCCGGGCGTGCCGCCGACTTGGACGACGCGGACGCGGTCGCCGTATTTATCGCCAAAGAACTGGTTGATGTCCTTGCGGGCGGCGATGTCGGCGTGCGCGACTTCGGTGGCGCTCACGGTGGCGTTTTCGATGATGCGCTGGTTGACGAGGGTTTCGATTTGGCGGAGCTGGTCGGGCTTGACTTGCTCGAAGTGCGCGAAGTCGAAGCGGAGGTAGCCGGGGTTGACGGAGGAGCCGGCCTGGCGGACGTGCGCGCCGAGCACTTCGCGGAGCGCCCAGTGGAGGAGGTGCGTGGCGGTGTGGTGGCGCTGGATCGCGCGGCGGCGGACGACGTCGGGCGAAAGGCTGAAGGATTGAAGGACCGAGGGGGCGAGCTCGGAGGCTTCGGCGGGGTTGGCGAGTTCGTGGAGGTGGCGACCGGATTTGTCCTTGATGGTGCTGGCGATGGCGTAGGTTTTGCCGTTGATGGAAACGGTGCCGGTGTCGCCGACTTGTCCGCCCATTTCGGCGTAGAAGGGCGTGCGGTCGAAGACGAGGCAGGCGCGTCCGTCGGAGACGGTGATGATTTCTACGAGGCTGGCGGTTTGCGGTTCGGGCTCGGCGTTGTATTGCGTGTGCGTATAATCGAAACCGGTGAAGGGGGTGGGCGCGGCGGTGGCGCTGTCGTTGTCGTTTTCGGTAACGGTGATAATTTCCTTTTTTTGCGCGGCGCGGGCGCGGGCGCGCTGGGCTTCCATTTCTTTTTCGAAGCCGGCGGTGTCGACGGTGACAAGGTATTCAGCAGCGAGAAGTTGCGTCATATCCAGAGGAAAACCATAGGTGTCATAGAGTTCAAAAACTACAGCGCCCGGGATTATTGGCGTATGCAAAATTTTCTGCTGCTGGCCGTTTTTCCCCAATTCTTCATGAGCTAAGTTAGCTGCTCGACTGAAGAGTGCGATGCCGCGGTCGAGCGTTTTGCCGAAGTTTTCCTCTTCGTTGCGGATTACTTTTTCGATGAGCGTTTGTTGCTCTTTCAGTTCGGGGAAGACGGTGCCGAGGGAGGCGACGACGGCGGGGACGAGTTTGGTGAAAAAGCCGGTGGAGAGGCCGAGGTCTTTGCGTCCGTAGAGGATGCCTCGGCGGAGGATGCGGCGGATGACGTAGTTGCGGCCTTCGTTACTCGGCAAAATTCCGTCGGCGATAGCGCATGAGACGGTGCGGGCGTGGTCGGCGAGGACGCGGAAGGCGATGTCGGTGCGTTGTTGTTCGCTGAGGTTTTCGCGGGTGGCGGGGACGGTGCCGGTGTAGGTCTTGCCGGAGAGTTTGGCGATGGCCTCGAAGAGCGAGGTGAAGATGTCGGCGTTGTAGTTGGAGGGCTCGGGCGTGAAATCGGTGAAGGCTTTTGTGGTGGCGTAAATGCCGGCGACGCGTTCGAAGCCCATGCCGGTGTCAACGTGGCGCGCGGGGAGCGGCGAGAAGCTGCCGTCGGCCCCGGCGTTGAACTGGATGAAGACGTGGTTCCAGATTTCGATGCAGCGGGGGGAGCCGGAATTGACGAGTGCGCGGCCGGCGGCTTCGTCGTCGGAGGGAAGGAGGTTGAAGTGGATTTCGGAGCAGGGGCCGCAGGGGCCGGTGTCGCCCATCATCCAGAAGTTGTCTTTTTTGTTGCCGTTGACGATGTGGACGGCGGGGTCGAGTCCGGCGGCGCGGAAGAGGCCGGCCCAGATGTCGTGGGCTTCCTGGTCGAAGTCGGCGGGGTCGTTTTTCGATTTGTCGGGAGAGTAGACGGTGGCGAAGAGGCGCTTGGCGGGGATGCCCCAGACTTTGGTGAGCAGTTCCCAGCCCCAGGCGAGGGATTCTTTTTTGAAGTAATCGCCGAACGACCAGTTGCCGAGCATTTCGAACATGGTGTGGTGGTAGGTGTCGAAGCCGACGTCATCGAGGTCGTTGTGCTTGCCGCCGGCGCGGATGCATTTCTGGGTGTCGGTGGCGCGGGTGTCGAGCGCGGGGCGGAGGGTGTTGGGACGGTGCGCGGCGTCGGGTTTGCGTTCGTTGAGGAAGATGGGGACGAACTGGTTCATGCCGGCGTTGGTGAAGAGCAGGCCGGGCGAGTCGGGCATGAGCGAGGAGGACGCGACGATGCTGTGCTGCTGCGAGGCGAAGTAGTCGAGGAAGGATTGGCGGATTTCGGAGGCGGTCATGTTTTGGAAGATTTTTTTGTTCACCACGGAGACACGGAGGGGCACGGAGATCGGAGGTGAGTTTTTTTAGAGGGAGAGGCGTTTGATGCCGTCGCGGAGGAGCGGGACGTTGAAGTTGATTAGGAGCGCGGTTTTGATGTTGGCGAGGCGCAGGTAGGTGAGCGTTTGCGCCGTGTGGATGGGCATGAGCGTCTCGACGGCTTTTAGCTCGAGGATGAGTTCGTTGTTGATGACAAAGTCGATCCGATAGGCGTCGTTTATGTCTTCGTCGCGATAGGTGATCGGGAGGATTTTTTGCCGTTCAAACGGGATTCCAAGATGGCGGAGCTCAATGGCGAGGCACGTTTCATACGCCGATTCCAGCAAGCCCGGCCCGAGGTGTTTGTGGACGGCGATCGCGGCCCCAATAACACGCCCTGCCAAATCATCCCGATCCAGACTCATATTTGAACTCCGTGCTTCTCCGTGTCTCCGTGGTGAACAAAAAACTCAGAGGTTTTTGATGATCGCGTCGGCCATTTGCCTGGTGCCGACTGTCGGGCGGCCGAAGGCGATGTCGCCGGTGCGGATGCCGTCTTGCGTGACGGTTTTGCGGACGGCGGCTTCGATTTTTTGGGCGAGCGCCTCCTGTCCGAAGCTGTGGCGGAGCATGAGCGCGGCGCTGAGGACTTGGGCGCAGGGGTTGGCGAGGCCTTTGCCGGCGATGTCGGGCGCGGTGCCGCCGGCGGGTTCGTAGAGGCCGAAGAGGAGGCCGAGGGAGTTTTTGCCGGTGCCGAGCGAGGCGGAGGAGAGCATGCCGAGCGAGCCGCAGATCACGGCCATCTCGTCGGAGAGGATGTCGCCAAACATGTTTTCGGTGAAGAGCACGTCGAATTGGTTCGGGTCGCGGGCGAGCTGCATCGCGGCGTTGTCCACATACATGTGCGAGAGGGCGATGTCGGGGTGGTTTTTCGCGAAGTAGTCGGTGACGGTTTTGCGCCAGAGAACGGAGGTTTCGAGGACGTTGGCCTTGTCAACGGAGCAGACTTTTTTGCCGCGCGATTTTGCGGTGGCCGCGGCGGTTTCGGCGATGCGCTCGATTTCGGAGACTTTGTAAACCATCGTGTCGCAGGCTTGGAGTTCGCCGTTGTCGAGGGTGATGGTTTGCTTGGGCTGGCCGAAGTAAATGCCGCCGGTGAGTTCGCGGATGCAGACGATGTCGATGCCGTTGGGGATGCGCTCGGACTTGAGCGGGGAGGCGTCGGCGAGCTCGGGATAGAGGAGGCCGGGGCGGATGTTGGCGAAGAGGTTGAAGGCCTTGCGCAGGGGGAGGAGCGCGGCGCGCTCGGGTTGCTCCTTGGGCGGGAGTTTTTCCCACTTGGGGCCGCCGACGCTGCCGAAGAGGATGGCGTCGGATTCGCGGCAGACTTCGAGTGTGGATTCGGGGAGGGCCTTGCCGTGGTTGTCGATGCCCGCGCCGCCGACGTCGGCGATTTTATAGGAGAGCGCGAGGCCGGCGGGTTTCGTGGCGTGTTCGAGCACACGAAGAGCCTCGGTCATGACCTCGGGTCCGATGTAATCTCCGGGAAGGACTGCGAATTTAAGCGTGGTGTTGGTCGACATGGTAAATGGAAAAGAGGAAATCGGTAGCGGTTGGGGGCGGGGTTGGAAAGAGAGAAGTGCGGGCGGGGGAAATTCCCCTACGAGGCTTGGCGAGTGGTTTGACAATTACGAAATCCCAACTCCAAAAAACCTCGAATCCCGAATTCCAAAAACGAGGCGGCGGCAGACTTGGCAGCCCGCACAACGAATCGAGCGATGAAAATGGCGCGCAGCGCCGATGACTTTTTGAGAATTACCGCGACGATGCCGGCGCGGCTTAGGCCTCGTCGAACTTGCGGGCGAAGAGCTGCTCGAGCTCGACGAGCATTTGCTGGGCGTCGGCGCCACTGGCGGTGAACTTGATCTTCGAGCCTTTGCCCGCGGCAAGCATCATGAGGCCCATGATGCTTTTGCCGTTCACCTGCTCGCCGTCCTTTTCCATGAACACATCGGCCTTATATTTGTTCGTGATACGCACAATCATGGCGGCAGGACGGGCGTGAATGCCCATTTTGTTCTGCACGACGAGCTCTTTTACCAGCGGGCTGGCGGTCGCGGATGATGACGTTTCTGTATTTTCCATTAAGGTGTGTTATGTGCGGAGAGTTGCCCATGGTTGGATTGATGGCGCAGCTTGCAATCTCAAAAACATGTCCCAAAGTGTGCCAACCATGTTCCCTGATGTCGCAATCATCGTCCCCTGCCGACTCGAATCGACGCGGTTTCCGCGCAAGCTTTTGCATGAAATAAAACGTAAACCCTTGATATTGTGGGTCGCGGAACGAATCGCCAGCGAGGCTCCGGAACTGCCCCTCTTTTTTGCCGTGGACGACCCGTTACTCACAAAACCTCTTGAGACATCAGGATTTAAAACAATTCTGACAAGCGTGGAACACCAAAGCGGCACTGACCGCATCGCCGAGGCAAACACCACCGTGCGCGCCAAGCGCATCGTGAATGTGCAGGCCGACGAACCGCTGGTGACGGGCGCGCAGATTCGCACACTGGCGGAGTTGATCGCCGGACCGGTGGACATGGCGACACTTGCGACGCCGTTCACACGCGCGGCGGACTTTGCAAATCCGAACCAAGTGAAGGTCGTGGTGCGCAATGACGGGCGCGCGCTGTATTTTTCACGCTCGCCGATGCCGTATGCGCGAGACCGGGCGGGACAGGTCGATGATGCGTGGGTGGCTGCGAACCCGTGTTACCGGCATCTCGGCCTCTACGCCTACAAGGCGGAATTGCTGGAACGGTTTGCTACCCTGCCTCCGGGCCGGATGGAGCAGATCGAAAAGCTGGAGCAACTGCGCGTGCTCGAAAACGGCTACGAAATCGCGGTCGGTTTCACGAAGGACGCAAGCATCGGCGTGGACACGCCGGAGGACGCGGAAAAGTTCGAGCAGGTTCTCGGCTGATTTGAGGCAGGGCGAACCGCCCCACCAAAAGGCATTTTCTTGCGACAACTTACCGGTCGCAAAACTCCAGCACCGCGTGGCTCAGCCCCGATTTGTTTTTTAGCTGCGTGTATACGCAACCGTTTTCAGTCGCCAGGGTTTGCGGATGCAGGGTTTCGCCGAGCTTGGCGGGGATTTTGTATTCAACCCTGAATCTTTTAATCTCAAACGAAGGCGGCAGCAACTCGGCGGCGATGCGCGCATACTGCGCGTTGTTCATGTGGCGGTTGTAATCGATGTCATCCCTGAGCACCTCCACCGGCGCGTGGCTTGCAGACTCCCCGGCGGGAACGGTTATTTTCCGGTCGAGGTATTCCATGCCGTATTTTGCATCGATAACCAGCGAGTTCACAACCTCCGCCGGTATTTTGGACATGCGCCCCGTGTTGAGGTTTACGAACGCCCCAACACACCATGTGGCATAACAGGGCGCGCCGGATTCATCATATATGATCGTATTGCGATGCCCGAACGCGCCCGCGCAGCCAAACACGCCGGTTGTGATGGTCAGCTTTTCCTTGATGCGGGGAACGCGCAACACATCGACCTGCCTCGAGACGAGCAGCTGCGCGATGTTGTTGGCGCGAAAATAATCCCTGTATGCGGGCTCGGAATCGAGCCACAGTTCCGAGCAATCCTGCATCATTCGGAGCGCGGAAACAAATTTCAGCCGGCAGTCTTCACCCGTCCGGCTCGGAGTCACGGTTTCTGTAATACTAAACATGCGATGTAAAAATTCGAACTGCCTGACAGAAAACAGGCGGTCCGGGTTCCCTCGGACTTTGTCAGTTTTCGCCCGAGAGCGCCTTTTCGAAGGTGCGCAGGGCGGCGCGGATTGCGGAGAGCGTGCGTCCGAGAACCGCGGTGAAGCGCTCGGGTTCCGGCATGAGCAGCTCGGCCACGCACCAAGTGTCATCATCGAGGGTGAAAATTTTCACGACCTTGGTCGAGGCGGTGGCTTCCTGCGCGGCGGTGGTGGCCTTGGCGCGCGCGGCCTCGTCTTCGAGGGGATGAAAATTAATGATCACGATGCGCAGCATCTCGCGGTCCTTCTCAACGGTTTGGAGATAGCAAACCTTGCCCTCGAAATGGAACATGATTTCGCCGTCGGCGTTGATCGAGGGGCGGTAGCCCTCCTCGGACATGTATTCCGTGATGGTGTTGCGAAGCGATGTGAGCGATTCCGGTGTGTGATTTTTCATGGCGTCGTTTCCTTTCCGCGGCGGTTAGCTGAAGTCATCATCGTCGTCGTCATCGTCGGCGCCGGGCAGGGGCGGCGGTTTCGGCTGGCTGCGCATGTGCTCGGTGAAGGTGTTGACGGCGGCGCGGATTGCGATGAGGCAGCGTTGGAGGATGGGGGCGAAAAGCTCCTGTTCGGGCAAAAACAGCTCGACGGCGCACCAGGTGTCGTTGCGCACGATAAAGACCTTGGCGACCTTGATGTCGCTGCAGGTGATGTTGGCCGCCTCGATGATGCGCGCGCGCTCCTTGGGCGATTCGATGTCCCAGAAGTTAGGCATGACGACGCGGAAAAACATCGGGTCATCCTCGCGCACCTCGATAAAGTAGCTGTTGCCCTCGTGGCGAAAACGCACGTCGCCGTCCTGGTCCAGCTCGGGGCGGTAGCCTTGTTGCTCGAGCGCGTCCATGTAGAGCTTCTGGAGTTCCTCACGGGTGCGGCGATGTGGTGTTTGCGAAGACATGGCTTAAAAAGTGTGCGTTGTTGTGATGCGTTTATCTCGGTGAAAAGGACGGTCAAATATGGACGGTTTGCCGGCGCGCGCAAACACGATTATGGATACAGCCATTGCTCCTTGCCCCAAGATACGTCGGTCGAGGGGCGCTCGTAGGCAAAGCGCTGGTGATGGCGGAAGGGTTTTTGCCACCAAAACTCGATGCGCAACGGCTTCACACGAAAACCGGACCAGTTTGCCGGGCGCGGCACCGAGCCGATTGGAAAACGCAGCAGCGTGGCGGCGACCGCTTTTTCAAGCTCCCAATAACCGTCCATCGGCCTCGATTGTTTCGAGGCCCACGCGCCGATCTGGCTGAGCCGCGCGCGAGTGGCGAAATACGCGTCCGCCTCGGCGTCGGTCACCGGCTCGACCGGCCCCTCGACGCGCACCTGCCGGTCGATTGCGTGCCAGTGAAAACAAAGCGCGGCGCGGGGATGCGCGCGCAAGTCGGCGACCTTCGGACTGTCGAGGTTGGTGTAGAAAACAAACCCGCGCTCATCGAGCGCCTTGAGCAGCACCATGCGCACGGACGGGCGACCCTGCGCGTCGGTCGTGGCAACCGCCATGGCCGTCGGGTCGCAGGTTTTGGTCTGCGCGGCGTCGTCCTGCCATTTTTTAAAAAGCGCGATCGGATCGTTGTTGTCGGTGTCGGGCATGATTCAAAACGAAGGCGCGGAGCTCCCAAGCGACAAGCACGAAAGATTTTTTTATAAGGAAAAATGCCGATTCCCGTGCGGGAGCGAACCTTGCGCGCGCCGATTTTGCGCGTCCGCCGGCGGCCAAAACCTCCGGGGAGAAATCCCTACAAAAACAAGAGGTGCAGCTTCGCGTTGCGCGGGGTGCGCGCGGCGGCGAGCTCGCGGATGAAGGCGAGCAACTCCTCGTAGTCGCGCACGCGCTTGGGCGTCTTGCGGCGCTCGGGCGGCAGGAGGGCGGGTCGGATGTTGGTGATCAGGAGTGTCGATTCGTCGTAGGGCGCGAGATGTTTCAGGCCGGCCATGACTTCGTTGCGCGCGAAAAGCGGCGTGGCCGACTCGAGCGACTTGGCGGCGTCCCAATGATAAAAGCCGTGCTTCTCGTGCTCGTGGAAAAACTTCTCCAGCAATTGCGCGGCGGCGGCGGTGAAAGCGGCGTCGTATTTGGCGGCCATCTCGGGATGCTCGGCGGTTTGCTGCTCGAGCTCGGCAAGGCTGAACGCGATGGCGGCCTTGATCTGCTCGGCCAAATAGAGGTCGCGCCCCGTGACGTGCGCGAAAAGGGAATTGATGAAATGAAGGCGGCGGAGTTCGTCGCGAGTGGACATGCGCGTCATATATGGGAACCTCGAAACGGACTGCCAAGTCCCGGCGCAAAAACTTATTCACATTGCTTTTAAACGCATCCCTTTTGTATTTTCCGCCAGTCATGCCCCTGCTGCAAATTGCCATCACCATCCCCGACTCGGTCACACCATACATCGCGGCGTTCATCATTACGGTCACGGCGAGTTATTTTTTCTTCGTCAAAATACTTCCCGCGCTGCAAGGCCGCCCGAGCCCCATTCGCGAAGCCGACGATGAAGAGGATGACGACGAGCATGATGACGGCGAGGAGGACGACGACGAGGATTGCATGATTTATTACAACGATGATCCCGATGTCGCGCTGCCGCCCGAACAGTATAAAAAACTTTCCCTCGGCGCGATTTACAGCGAGCAACAAAAGGCGTGGCTGAACACCCTCGACACCGGCCTTCCCAAAAAAGAAGTCCGGCGCGTTGTCGGCGAATGGTGGGGAATCGCGGGCGTTGATGATGCGGCGTCCACGCTCGATTACCTGCGCGACAAGGGATTTCGCCATTATTTTCCCGTCGTGATGCGCGCCTATCGCGAACCCGCCGCGGAGCAAAAACGCATCGTCGCGGCCGCGTTTCCCGACTGCGAGGAGGATCGCGAAAAAACGCTGGCTCAAATTTCCCACCTCAACGAAACGCTTGATGAGCTCGTGGAGGATGGCGTGATCGACTCGACGGCGAGCGCGAGCATCGAGCGCTACGGAGTCGCCGGATGGGATTGCGGGCGGCTTGTGTATCTGGCGCGACTGTGCCGCGAGATGCGTTACATCAACGACGAGCAAACTTGGAATTACATTGAGGCCGCCCACCAAATTGCGGGACAAACCTTCGGCTCGTGGAAAGAATACGCGAAGAGTTATGTGATCGGCCGCGCGCTCTGGGGCGGCGCCGATTGCGACAACAGCGACATTGCCGAGATCGCCGATTATTTGCTCGAGGACGAGGACAGCCCGTGGGTGCAAATGCCGTGGTGACGAGGCGCAAAATATCCGCGCGCCGCCAATGACGGCTCAAGATCCGGCGCGTCCCGCGGGCGGCGTCATGCGATTTCGGCAAACCGCGGCAAGACCCGCAACAACAACCCAGCTCAGCAACACACCCGCCGCCACATCGCCGGGCCAGTGCATGCCGAGCGCAAGGCGCGTGCTTTCCACAAGCAGCGCCCATGCAACCAGGGCGCAGCAACACACTCGCCCGCCCCACCCTCGCCTCCACAACAACGTCACGCCCAGCAACGCCCATACTGCGACAAAGGCCGTGTGCCCCGAGGGAAACGAATACCCCGTTTTCGCCTCCCAATGTTTGCGCAGCGCTTCAGGCACTCGCGGGTCGGCGGCGATGTTTTCCCGCAACCATTCCGCGCGCCCGCCGCGCATCATCGCGTAAAACTGCTCGCTTTTCAGCCCGTGATTTTGCGCAAGCCATTCGACATACGGACGCGGTTCCTGAAATGAATTCTTCAACACCGTCTTGACGATTTGGCCGCCGCAAACCGCCGCCGCGCACAACAACACAACCATGAGCGCGCCGCGCGGCCACGACGGCTTGATCAACAAGACAAACAATGCCGCCAGCGCCCCGCATGTCGCGATCGCGAAGGGAAACCCCGCGGTGTCCGTCAGAAGCACCGCCGCGGGAACCCACGATTTATTTTCGGGCGTCCACTGCCAGCCGGCAATCCATGCCGCCAGCGCGGGAGCAAGCAGCACGACCGTTGCGATTGCGGTCGCGAGGACGATTCGCGACAAACCGGCGGATCGATTTGCGACACCGTCACGGGCGCGTGATGAGTTGGAAGGCTGGGACACGCCGGAAACTATTGGCGGGCGCGGCGGCATTTGGAAATCCTTTTAACGCGGCGCGATTTTGCACCTCGCAACACACACCGCGCCGTCTTCTCATGGCGCGCATGAACAAACCACGCCGTCCCGAACTCCTCAGCCCCGCCGGTTCGCTGAAAGCCCTGCGCTTCGCCTGCGCCTACGGAGCCGACGCCGTTTACGCGGGCCTGCCGCGCTACAGCCTGCGCGTGCGCAAAAACACCTTTCGCAACGCCGCCGCGCTCGCCGAGGGCATCGCGACCGCGCACACCGCCGGCAAACAATTCTTCCTCGCCGTCAACCTCGTCCCGCACGACCGCAAAGTGCGCACCTTCATCGACGACATGGCGCCCATCCTCGACAACACGCAAAAACCCGACGCGCTCATCATGGCCGATCCCGGGCTCATCATGCTTGTGCGCGAACGCTGGCCCGAAATGCCCGTGCATCTCTCCGTGCAGGCAAGCACGATGAACTCCGCGAGCGTGCGTTTCTGGCAAAAACTCGGGCTGCGCCGAATCATCCTCTCGCGCGAGCTTTCACTCGATGAAATCTCCGAAATCCGCCAGGCGTGCCCCGACATGGAGCTGGAGGTGTTTGTCCACGGCGCGCTCTGCATCGCGCATTCGGGGCGCTGTCTGCTGTCCGGTTATTTCAGCAGTCGCGATTCCAACCAAGGCGCGTGCACCAATTCCTGCCGCTGGAAATACGGCATTGTTCCGGATCCGTCCGCGGAGGCGCACCCACAAAACGCCTTCACCCCCGATCCCGCCTACCATCCGCATCCGCTCGCGCAACAACCCTGGCTCATCGACGAAACCGCCCGCCGCGCCGGCGAATACATGGAAATCTCCGAGGACGAAAACGGCGCCTACATCATGAACTCGCGCGACCTCCGTGCCATCGAGCACGTGCGCCGTCTCGTCGAGATCGGCGTTGACTCGCTCAAGATCGAGGGCCGCACCAAGTCGCACTACTACGCCGCCCGCACCGCACAACTATACAAGCGCGCCATCGACGACGCCGTCGCGGGCCGTCCCTTCGATCCCGCGCTCCTCGCAAAACTCGACGGCCTCGCCAACCGCGGCTACACGGACGGTTTTCTCGGACGCCACGAGGCGCGCGAAACGCAAAACTACGAACGCGGCGAATCACGCACCGACACGCAGGAATTCGTCGCCGAGGTGACTGCCTATGATGCGGCGACAGGCTATTCCACGCTCGACGTGAAAAACCGCTTCGTCGTCGGAGACCGCTTGGAAATCATCTCGCCCGACGGCGACCGCGACATGACGCTTGGCGCACTCGAAAACACCGAAGGCCATCCCGTCGAAACCGCCCCCGGCAACGGCCACACCGTCCGCGCCAAACTCGGCGAAACGCTCCCGGGATTGACGCTGGTGGCGCGATATTTGCAAACAGAGCGGGAAGCGCGCACGGACGCCGGCCCGGCAGGCTCGTGATCCCTATTGTTTCTCCAGCAAATACAAAAACTCCCTGACGTGCTTCGAGCGGTTGCCCAGGTTTCGGCTGGCGCGGAAGGTGTTATATTTTGTTTCGAGAACGGTGAGCTTTCCGCATTTTTCCAGGGCGTTTATAAAACCTTCGCGCGAAATAAATCCCTCCGAATTATATGATATTAATATAAACTTCGCCTTGCAGCGCGCGACAAGGTTCAGGAGCGCGTTCTCGGCTTCCGTTTTCAGATTATACGCGGAGCGTTTCCAATTCGTCGGAATCCCGGAGATTTTGCTGATTTTTGCGGGCCGTTCATAATCCGCCAGCAGGTTCAGCATAAAATAATTCGAACCGTAGGGATGCTGATTGTAAGGCGGGTCGAGGTAGGCGATATCGACTTCCGCAATGTCGTCGATGATCGTGTTCGCATCGCCCTGCATAACGCTGAAATCGCACTCGAAACGCGAAAACACGGGCGTGTCGATTTCGATTTTTCCAAGGATGCGCGAGAGGGCGTTTTTGGCATGGCCGCCGAATTCGCCGACGCGGTTTTTGTTTTTATAAAATCCCTTGAACACGCCCGAGGTGTTTGCGTGCACGGAGGCGCGGGCGATCAACGGGGCGAGAAAATATTTTTGCATGTCCGCCGGTAGCGCGGCGATTTGCTGGCGCGCGGTGTCGAGGAATTGCGCGTTGCGGCGCGTATAAAAACAGCGGTCCTGCGGCGTGATGCTGTCTTCGTCGCGGGGCGCGTAGAGCTCGGTGATGAAACCGGGCGCGAGATTGTTTTCCACGGCGCGGCGCAGTTCGGCGGCGAGCGATTGCAACGCGCCCGGATCGACCGCGGACGCATTCGAGAGATAACATTCGTTTGTGATGCGGCTGTAGTTTTCGAGATCGTTGGCGATTATGTGCGCGGAGTGCTGCTTGAGATAACGCGCTACGATTCCGGTGCCTGAAAACAAATCGAGCGAGCGCAGTTTGTTTTTCCCGAGCCGCCTTTTGACAATGCCAAGCCCCTCGCCGATGAACGGCAGCAACGCGCGCTTGTTGCCGATGTAGGTGATGATCTGCGACTGGAGGTAGGCGGCGTCCTCCAAGGTGGCACGGACATTTCTGTCTGCGCGGATATTCACGCCGCCTTCGGCACAGACAGGAATGTCCGTGCTACCTTGATTGCGCTGTGCCTCGCATTCCACTCGGATCAATCGAACACCACGGTCTTGTTTCCGTAGATGAGCACGCGGTGGTCGAGGTGCCAGCGAACGGCTTGGGCGAGGACGATTTTTTCCAGGTCGCGGCCTTTGCGAATCAGGTCCTCCACGCTGTGGCGGTGCGTGACGCGAGCCACGTCCTGCTGGATGATCGGGCCGTCGTCGAGCACGGGCGTGGCGTAGTGCGCGGTCGCGCCGATGAGTTTTACGCCGCGCGTGTGCGCCTGATGATACGGTTTGCCGCCGGCGAAGGCGGGGAGGAACGAGTGGTGGATGTTGATGACGGGAAACGTCGCCTTGCCCAGAAAATCGGCGGAGAGCACTTGCATGTAACGCGCCATGATCACGAGCTCGACGCCGAGTTTTTCGCAGAGCGCGAGTTGCGCTGCCTCGGCGGCGGGTTTCGTCTCCGCCGTGACGGGGATGTGATGAAAGGGCAGTTCGTAGTTTTGCGCGGCGGCCTCGAGGTCGCGGTGGTTTGATACAATGGCGACAATGTCGCAGTGATAGTCGCCCGATTTCCAGCGGAGGATGAGGTCGTGGAAACAGTGGTCGAACTTCGACACAAAAATGGCGACGCGCGTGCGGTGCGCGGCGTTGGCGACACGGACGTTCATGCCGAGGTTTTCGGCGAAGCGTTTGAAGAGCGTGCCATCGGATGAGAGTCCCTTGCCGGCGGTGGCGGTCCACTCGATGCGCTGGAAAAAGATTTCGGCCTGCATGTCGCGATGCTGGTCGGCATGGAGAATATTGCCGCCGTTTTCGTAAATCCAGCCGGAAGTTTTTGCGACGAGTCCGGGCTGGTCCGGGCCGTGAAGGAGCGCGACGAGGGTTGTCTCAGTATTGTTCGTATTGGCGGATGACATGGATGGTTTGTTCGAAATTTTTATTAACCACGGAGAACACGGAGAAGCACGGAGGTGAAAAAATCGTGTTCTGTCTGTCTCCGTGTCTCTCCGTGTTCTCCGTGGTTAAATAATAATACTAACTGCCGAAGAATTTCAGGATTTTGTGGAGGGATTTTATCAAGGCGTCGATTTCCTCCGGCGTGTTGTAGATATAAAAACTGGCGCGCGTGGTGCTGGACAGGCCGAGTTTGCGCATGAGGGGTTGGTTGCAATGATGGCCGCCGCGCAGGGCGACGCCGTCCTGGTCGGCGAAGGTGACGACGTCGTGCGCGTGCACTTCATTGAACGCAAAACTCACCAAGCCGCCGCGCTTGCTGTTTTGTTCGGGGCCGAGAATGCGAATGCCGGGCAGCTCGGCGAGCGCGGCGCGGGCCTGCGCGGCGAGGCTGTTGTCGTGCCCGGCGATGAGCGGGCGGCCGATGGCATCGAGGTAATCCATCGCGGCGTGCAGGCCGATGGCGCCGGAGACATCGGGCGTGCCGGCCTCGTAGCGCTCGGGCGAGGGTTTGTAGGTGGTGTTGAAATATTCGACGCTGGTGATCATGCCGCCGCCGCCCTGCCACGGCGGCATCGCGTCGAGGAGCGCGCGGCGTCCATAGAGAACGCCGATGCCGGTGGGACCGCACATTTTGTGTCCGGAGAAGGCGAGAAAGTCGCAATCGAGCGCGCGGACATCGAGCGGTTCGTGTCCGATTGATTGCGCGGCGTCGACGAGCGTGAGCGCGCCGACTTTTTTTGCGCGCGCGCAGAGTTCGGCGACGGGATTGATGACGCCGAGGGTGTTGGAGATGTGCGTGAATGCGAACAGCTTCACCTCTGGCGTGAGGAGTTTGTCGAGCGCGTCGAGATCGAGCCCGTGTTGCGCGTTTTCACCGGCGACGGGCACGTAGCGGAGCGTGGCGCCGGTGCGTTGCGCGATTTGCTGCCACGGCACGAGGTTGGAGTGGTGCTCCATTTCCGTGAGGAGGATGACGTCGCCGGCGCGGAGGTTTGCCGCGCCCCAGCTTTGCGCGACGAGATTGACGGACTCGGTGGTGCCGCGCGTGAAAATGATCTCGGCGGGATCGGCGGCGTTGATGAATTGCGCGGTGCGTTTGCGGGCGGCCTCATAGCCATCGGTCGAGCGCATGGAGAGCGCGTGGAGGCCGCGATGGACGTTGCTGTTGTCGCGCTCGTAATAGCGCGAGATCGCGTCGATGACCGCGCGCGGTTTTTGCGAGGTGGCGGCGTTGTCGAGATAGACGAGCGGATGCGCGCCGACGTTTTGGTTGAGCGCGGGAAAATCGGCGCGTGTGTGTGCGAGTGAAGTCATTTTGAAAATAGGAAGGCGGCGGAATCGCGGGTTTATTGCTGGGACTCCGGCGTTTTGTCGGGCTGCTTGAGCGCCTCGAGGGCGGCGTGCCAGGCGAGCGTGGCGCATTTTATGCGCGCGGGGAAGGCGTGCACTCCCGCAAACGCGGCCAGCTCGGAAAACTCCTCGGGGGCGTTGCCGGTTTTCACGATTTCGGCGAACTCGTTAAACGTCGTCTCCGCGTCGGCGGCGGTTTTGCCCTTGAGCTGCGTGGTCATGAGCGAGGCCGACGCCTGCGAAATCGCGCAGCCGGAACCCTCGAAAGTGATCTCGCCGATATGGTCCGCGTCCATGCGCACATACACCGTGCACTGGTCGCCGCAAGTCGGGTTGTCGCCCGTGGCGACGCGCGTGGCGGTGGGCAGCTTGCGGCGGTTGCGCGGGCGCTTGTTGTGATCGAGGATGACCGATTGGTAGAGATCGTTGAGTTCGCTCATGGCGGAAGAAAGAAACCAGTATGGGAAAAAACCTCCGCGTAGCAATAGCGTGAAAATTGCGCAAGCAGCCAAAAAAACTTGGGCTTGCCGCTGTCCGAGTATCAACGTAATCAGTGTATCAACACAGCCCCGCGTTCAGCAAACCCCGCCACCCCTCGACATGCCCGCAACACCCCGACCCTTAGCGGTTTTTATTTGCGCGTTCGCATTCGGCACACTTCGCGCCGACCCGATCCTTATAACAACCGGCACAACAATCGACCCCGCGCCACTCACACTCAACGCCACCGGCACCACATCCTACCTCATCGCCGACGGCGCGACGCTCGCATTCGCCAACGGCCTTGGCGCAAGCGGCACCGACGGCGGTGTGTTCGCATACAACGGCTCCGCGTCGGGCGTGGCGCTCAACTTCGCGCCCGACCCAACCGCCGTCGCCGGCAACGGCGCGACACTTTTTCAACACAACACCGCCAATAAACACGGCGGCGCCATCGGCATCACCAACAGCCGCGTCCTCCTCACACTCGTCAACGTCACCTTCGAGCTCAATTCCACCGGCTCTGGCAATGGCGGCGCACTCATCACAAACGGCACTTCGCGCATTCATAACGCCGTTTTTGCTTCCAACACCGCGGGCGCGAGCGGAGGCGCGTTTTACGGCACCGGTTACGCTACCATCACACAGAGTCATTTCGACGGCAATCGTGCCGCGACACACGGCGGCGCGGTTCACCGAAGCGGCAACACACTCATCCTCACCGGCGGCACATTCTCGAACAACACCGCCGGAACCAATGGCGGCGCCATTTACAACACCGGCGCAAACACCAGTTCCTTTTTGACGGATGTTGTGTTTGCGGACAATTCGGCCAGCGCCGGTGGCGCGCTCTTTGCCAACAGCGGCACGGTCATGGTCGAGCGCGCGCAATTCAAGGGCAACGTCGCGGCCTCGTCGCACGGCGGCGCGATCAACGCCAGCACCGCCGCCTCGGTGGTGCTCACCGACGTCATCTTCGCGAACAACACCGCCGCCGGCAACGGCGGAGCGATCTTCACAAATCGCGGCACGCTCACAATCCGCGCCACCACCTCCGCCACCAGCACCGGAAACAAATCCTCCGGCACCACCGGCGCAAGCGGCGGCTTTCTCTACATCACCGGCACCAACGCCATCGTGAACTTCGACATCACCGGCGCGGACACGCGCTACATCATCGGTGATGCAAATGCCGCAGACCGCACACTCGACACCATTGCCGACGGCGGCTCAAGCGGCGCGGCCATCGGCCATGTTATCAACAAAACCGGCGACGGCACACTTGTCCTCAACGCTGACAACTCCAACTACCGAAGCGCAATCAACATCACCGGTGGCGCGCTCCTCCTCGGTAATTCCGAAGCGAAACTCAACGCCGCAACCCACACCGTCAGCGGCGGCGCGCTCGGCGGTATAGGCACGCTCTCGGGCTCCGTCGCATTTCTCGCAACATCCACGCTGTTCGTCGATGATGGCCTTCTCAACATCGTCACCACAGCGACAACCGGCGTCACTCTCGGCAACGGCGCGTCAATCGGCGACTCTGGCACACTCGCACTCACCGGCGAAAACAACTCGCTCAATCTTGCCGCCGGCACCATCGCCGCGACCGTTGGCGCGGGAAAAACGCTCACCATCGCCGCCGCTCTTAACGGCGACGGCGCGCTCGAAAAACGCGACGCGGGCACTCTCCTTCTTGCGAACACCGACAGCACCTTCTCCGGCGGTGTCACGCTTGCCGGAGGCACGCTCGCCATTACCCGCGCCGCGCAACTCGGCGCGACCACAAACGAAATCCGCTTCACCTCCACGAGTGGGGCCGCACTCCGCATCGACGCGGACGACCAGATTGTGGCAAACGCCATCACGCTCGCGCCGGCCGCCTCGGGCATCATCGATACGCGGGCAAACACGCTCGCGTTTTCCGGCGCGCTCTCCTCCGCCGCCGACGCCACACTCACAAAAACCGGCGCGGGCACGCTCATCTTTCTCGATGCCGACGCCACCGCCTTTCACGGCACGCTCCGCATCGCTCAAGGCGCCATGCGGCTCGCCACCGTCGCCGGCTCCAACTCGCCTGCCACGCTTACGATCGGCGGCGCGCTCGCGCTCGAAAACGCCACGCTCGCGTTCACTCTTTACGACGGCGTCGCGTCCGACGGTTATCTCGAATCCGACCGCATCCTTGCTGCGTCACTCACCGCCACCGGTGCCAACACAATCGACATCCGCGGCCGCATTCAAACCGGCGTTTACAACCTCGGCAACCTCGCCGCGCTCGCATCCGCCGCCATAATCACCGTCGATGGCGCGGAGCAACTCGACGACTTTCGCCGCAAAGCCACGCTCAAAACCAGCGGCAGCCTCCTTCTCGTCGAAACGAAAGTGGACATGTCGCGCTCGCTCGCATGGACGGGCGGCACCGGCGCGACCGCAAATCTCTGGACGGGCGCGCATGCCGGCCAATGGACTGACACGGGCACGGTAACGCGTTTCGCCGACGGCGACAGCGTCACATTTCAAAACACCGTGGCGACGATCGACATTCCAACCGCCGTCATTGTTTCCGATATCATTGTCTCGGGAAGCGCTACGACAACCTTCACCGGCGACACCATCACCGCCGACGCGGCGAGTGTCGTCACGGGCACGCTCACGGGTGCGACCGGACGCCTTCACAAAACCGGAGCGGGCACGCTCGCTTTCGAAAATGTCGCCAACACATTTCACGGCGGTATCACGCTTGAGGACGGCGCAATCGCATTCAACCATTCCGGACAACTCAACACTCCCATCATCACCATCACCGGCAACGGCACCCTCTCGCTCAACGCATCCGCCGAGACGGAACTCGCCACGCCAATCACAATCGCCCCCGGAAAAACCGCCGCCATCGAAACCGCGGACGGCGGCACGCTCATCATTCGAAACACAATCACCGGTTCCGGTGCGCTCACAAAAGCCGGCCCCGGCACGCTCACGCTCGCCGCGCCCGCCGATTACAAAGGGCACACGCTCATTCAATCCGGCACACTCCGAACCGCCGCCGCAAATGTCCTGCCGCACGCCTCGCAATTCACCCTCCAATCCAGCGCCACGCTTGATCTCGACGGGCACGACCAAGTCATTTTCGCGCTCATCAACAACGGCAGCATCAAGCTCGGCGCCGCACGCCTCGCCATCACCGGAAACTACGAGGCGTCCGCACGTGCCAGCCTCCACCTCGCCCTTGTCCTAAGTGACACCGCCGCCCCGCAATTCGGCGCACTTGCCATCGGCGGCCCCGCCTCCGGGCAAACCGCCGTTCGTATTCAATTAACGGATACACGCGCGCGGGCCTCCACCGCCCCGCTGCCCGACGGCGTGCCCGCGCTCATCACAACATCCGCCGCCAGCCCCGGCGGCGCCTTTGCCCTCGCGGACAACCAGCGCCTCGTTGTCGGCGCATACGATTACCTGCTTCTTCCCGACAACGCCGCCGCCGCCCGCGAATGGCGTCTTGTGCTTGATAACTTTTCGCCCGAGATCCCCGCCGTCGCCGGCACGGACGCCATCGCGCTGCAATCCGGACGCGCCGCCTTCGACACGCTCCTCGCGCGCCTCGACAACCTGCGCGTTTCCGGCAATCCCCGCGCCCGCAACGCCGACCTTTGGGCCGACATCGCCTACCGTCGGGACCGCGCCAACCAAACCGTTTACACAGGCGCGTCCATTGCGATCGCCGGTTTGCAGGCCGGCGCGGGACTCGTCCGCAAAACCGGACGCCGCACGTTCAGGCTGGGACTTTTTGCCGATCTCCTCGAAGCCGAAATGGACGTCTCGCGCGGCACAAAGACCGACACCGAGATTCGCGGTGCCGGCCTCTACGCGACACTCGACGGACAGGTCTGGAACGCCGCCATCATCGTGCGCGGAGCCAAGGCCAGTTACGACATCAGCGTTCCCGACGCCGCCACTTTTTCGACCGATGGCGGCGACTTTGGCGCGACCATTCAAATCGGCCGTGTTTTCGACACAAAGTCCGGCTGGCGCATCGAGCCGCTCGCCGCCTTCGCGCACCAGCGACACAGCATCGACGACACAACCGACCGCTTCGGGCGCATGTATGAAGTTGCCGATTTCACGGGCCTGACCGCGCGCCTTGCCGTTGCCTTTGATCGCGCATGGCCGCTCAAGCGCGGGCACCTGATTCCGCGCGTCCGTCTCAGCGCCCTGCACGAATTCGACGGGGAAAGCCGGATGACCATTGCCGGGGACTCAATCAAAACCGATTTTGGCGGCTTGGGCGCCGAGCTTGACGCCGGCCTGATTTGGCGCGGCGGCGGACGCTGGGCAATTTCCGCCTCCGTCGCCGCACGAACCGGCGGCAAATTCGACGGCTACACGCTGCGCCTCGGAGCGGACTGCGCGTGGTGATTAATAATTATATAATTATTATTTTTATACAATTTTCGAGCACCCGCCGCGACAAACCGGAAATCCGTTTATATTATAATATTACTTCCAGATAATCGCGTTTATACTGGAAAGCACCGGGTCAATCCATTTGTGAACAAGAAGAAAATAAACAAGCCCGCCCGCGGCGAGCATCGGGCCGAAGGGAATGTGGGAATGCCTGTTCAGCTCGTCCTCCTTTTCGGGGGACTCGAGCGACTTTACGCGGATTTTCTTCGAGGCGACCGCATTCCACGCGAAGACCAGCGCCACACAAAGCAGGCCCAGGAACGCCCCGCCAAAAATTGAAAAAACCGCCCCCTGCCATCCGCAAAACGCGCCGATGCCGCCGACCAGCAGCACGTCGCCGAAGCCCATGGCCTCTTTCTTGAGCAGCGCCTCCGCGACGAGGGCGATCCACAGAATCACCGCCGAGCCAATCAACAGGCCTTGCAGGCTGAGGAGCCCGGAGCGCAAGGCGGCGACAGCAAAAATCTCGTGCGACTGGCCGTGCAACGACGGCACGAGACAGGAGAGTATTATCCCCGCGATGCCCAACCCTATGGTGAACACGGAGGGCAGCTCAAAATGGTCGATGTCGATAAACGCCCCGCATATCAGAAAACTCACCATAAGCATGCCGCATAGCGCCTTGAGCGGTGGAAACAAAAGCCAGCAGGCGAGAAAAAGCGCGGCCGTGAGCAATTCGACAAAGGGATAACGCGGCGAAACACGGGCCCCGCAACAGCGCGCGCGGCCGCGCAGGATCAACCAGCCGAGAATCGGAATGTTGTCATGCCATGCGATCGGTTTGCCGCAGGCGCAATGCGAGCCGGGCCGCACGACCGACTTGCCGGCGGGAACGCGGTAGATGCACACGTTGAGAAAACTTCCGATGCATGCGCCCACCAAAAACACCAGCGCCGGCGAAAGCCACGGCAGCAGGGTGAAGAGGGATTCATTGTCCAAGTGCATTAAATTGGTTGGATTGTTATTAATAATTATACTTCACACCGAATGAATGTTGTCAATATGCGCAACTCGCTTTGTTGGCGCATAAAGATTATTATTAAGGTGTTTAAAGTTGACAGAAAATTGGTGAAATCTGGAATGCCTCGCGTGTTCCCTGCAATGCTAATCCATGCGATTATTTGCGCAAAAATCCCCAAAAAACAGAACTAATATTTTATAGCGCGGTCAGAGAGCCAAGCGTTTTTTATATTTTGCCCTATGTTCATCATAAAAACCCAAAACGGAACGGATTCCCCTCCACTCACACCCATCGAAATTCGAACAATGATAAAAAGCGGCACCGTGCGACCCGACGCCCTGGCGCGCAGGGACACGGACGGCGGATGGGGCAAACTTTATTCGTTCCCTGAATTTTTCACAGTGGTGCCGGGCAATGTGCCGCCGCCGCCGGGCTCCTACTCGAAGTCGCCCTTCGAGAAAAAAACGCTCAGGCAAATTCAAGAGAGTGACGACGTCTTCATGTATGCGGACGAGGATGGAAATGTGTTCGGCCCGCACAATGTCAGCGAGTTGAAATACATGCTGCGGAATAGCATGATCACGCACCGCACACGCGTCAACCGGGGCGGTAATAGCGCATGGCGCGAGTTGGGGGCGCAGCCGGAATTTTTCGGCTTTCCAGTGCCCAAGTCCAATCCGCCCGCCACAAGCTATTCGCGTCCGGCATTCGCGAGCGAGTGAGCGAACCCCGGGGCCCGCCCTCGCGCGGGTATTGCGCAATTCGGATTACTGTCCGGACAGACAAAAGTCTTCCGCGGTCAGATGAGGCCTAGCTTCATTTTGCCTTCCTCGCTGATCATGGACTGGTTCCAGGGCGGCTCCCAGGTGATGCGGACTTCGGCGTCGCTCACGCCGGGGACGAGGAGGATTTTGCTTTTGGCGTCCTCCGCAATCGCCGGCCCCATGCCGCAACCGGGAGCGGTGAGCGTGATGGCGACACTAACTTTGTAGGCGGGAGGCGCGTCGGGGACGGCATCGGCGGCGGGGTCGATTTTTTCGACGTCCATCGTGTAAACGAGGCCGAGGTCGACGATGTTCACCGGGATTTCCGGGTCGTAAACTTTTTTGAGCTGGTCCCAGATCGCCTCGGGGTTGGGCGCGCCGCCCTCGAGCGTTTCTGTATGCACGCGATGGTCGGCGACGGATTCGCCAATCGCGTCGCCGTCGGCTCCGTCGATGCGGTAGAGGCCGAAATCGGTTTGCACGGTGAAGCTGCCGCCCAGCGTTTGGTGCAGGAAAATTTTCGTGCCGGCGGCGAGGGTTTGCTTGTCCCCGCTGGGGATTTGGGTGGCGGTGATGTCGCGGCTGAGGGTGCGTTCTTTGGACATGGCGGGTGGGTTTGTTGGATTTTATTTTTAACCACGGAGGACACGGAGAGGCACGAAGATTTTTAGGAAACCCGGGCGTCGCAAGCAACGCCCTCAGTATTCTCCGTGTCCTCCGTGGTTAATTCTTATTTTTTAAATTTGCCTTCGATCATCGCGCGCAGGGCGGTTTGGATTTCCTCGTTTTCGAGTTTGGCAAGGACTTCCTCGAAGAAGCCGGCGACGAGGAGTTCGTGGGCGCTCTCCGGATCGATGCCGCGGGATTGGAGGTAGAACTCCTGCTCGGCGGGGATGCGGGCGCTGGTGGCGCCGTGCGTGCAGCGGACGTCGTTGGCCTGGATTTCGAGGCCGGGGAGGCTGTTCGACTCGGCGTCGTCGCTGAGCATGAGGTTGCGGTTCGACTGGTAGGCGTCGGTTTTTTGCGCGTCGGGGTCGACGACAATCAGGCCGGAGAAGATTGTCTTCGCGGTGTCGAGGAGCGCGTTTTTGTAGAGGAGGTTTGAGGAGGTGTTGGGCGCCTGGTGCGTCTGGAGGGTGCGCTGGTCGAATTTTTGCGCGCCGGTGGCGACGGTGAGCGCGAGCATTTCGGAGTGCGCGCCGGGGCCTTGGAGGCGGGAGTGCGATTCGTGGCGCGCGAGGCGTCCGCCGAGGTGGACGTTGAGCGAGAGGATGCGCGCGTCACGTTGCGCGACGATGGAGTTGGTTTGGAACGCGAGGGTGTTCGTTGACCAGGTTTGCGCGCCGATGTAGGTGAGGTGCGCGCCGGGGCCGGCGTGGAGGTCGTTGACGCCGCTGGCGAAGTGGCGGGCCTCGGGTTCGGCGCTGGCGAAGTATTCGACGAGGGTGGCGCGGGCGTTGTCCTCAAGGATGACGAGCGTGTGCGGATAGACGCTGGTGGCGTCGCCGGCGGCGATGTGCTTGAGGAGGAGCGGGGTGGCGATGGTGATGCCTTTCGGGACGTAGAGGAGCGCGCCGCTGGTGGTGAGGGCGGTGTTGAGCGCGGTGAATTTTTCGCTGCCGAGCGCGACGTCGTGTTTTTGCAGGTAGGCCTGGATGTGCTGCGGATATTTTTCGATGGCTTCGTCGAGCGGGCAAAAGATGACGCCCTTGGTGGCGAGGTCGCCGGGGAGCGGCGCGCGGTGCGCGAGGCGGTTGTTCACGAAGGTGAGCGACGCGGCGTATTTGGTTTTGGTGAATGGCGATAGGGCGGCGACGTTGCCGCCGTCCATGGGCTGGCCGCCCGCGCCACTTAGGTCGTAGCCGTCGAGGTCGATGGCGGCGACGTCGGAGAAGCGCCAGCGTTCGTCATCGCGAGCCGGGAGCGGCGTGGTGCTGTAGCGTTCCCATGCGGCGGCTCGGGTTTCCTGCCACCACGCGGGCGCGGCGGCGGTGTTGGTTTGCGGATGAGTGGTCATGTATGCGTGTGCGTTTTAAATTTTCAAAAATGTGATGCGCGAACGGGCCGCGCCGAAGAGTGAAATATGAAGGGTGAAAAGTGTTCCGAGTGAAGTGAGAAGCCTGACAAACCGGACTTCGGAGGAGAGGGCGAGGGATGATGTTTGGAAAAGGTATTTGGTTTTTCTTTTACTCTTCACCCTTCACTTTTCACTCTTCGGCGGCTGAGCCATGCTCAGCCGACGGAGCCTTCCATTTCGAGTTCGATGAGGCGCTTGAGTTCGACGGAGTATTCCATCGGGAACTGGTTCGCGAGGTCGTTGATGAAGCCGTTGACGGCGAGGCTCATCGCCTGCGCCTCGGTGAGTCCGCGTTGCTGCATGTAGAAGATCATTTCCTCGCTGACTTTCGAGACGCTGGCCTCGTGCTGCGTGGCGTGCTTGTCGCCGCGCACGGTGATCGCCGGATAGGTGTCGGTGCGGCTGTTGGTGTTGATGAGGAGCGCGTCGCACTCGGTGTTGTTTTTGCAACCTTTCAAGTGCTTCGGGATGTAAACCTGGCCGCGATAGGTGGCGCGGCCCTGGCCGACGGAGATGGATTTCGACACGATGGTCGAGGTGGTTTCGTCGGCGGCGTGGATCATTTTCGCGCCGGTGTCCTGGTGCTGTCCGTCGTTGGCGAGGGCGATGGAGATGACTTCGCCGCGGGCGCGGCGGCCCTTGAGGACGACGCCGGGATATTTCATGGTGAGGCGGCTGCCGATGTTGCAGTCGATCCATTTGATCTCGGCGTCCTCCTGCGCGAGTCCGCGCTTGGTGACGAGGTTGTAGACGTTGGACGCCCAGTTTTGGACGGTGATGTATTGGATTTTCGCGCCCTTGAGGGCGACGAGTTCGACGACGGCGGAGTGCAGCGTGGCGGTGCTGAACTTCGGCGCGGTGCAGCCTTCCATATAGGTGACTTCGGAGCCCTCGTCGCAGATGATGAGGGTGCGCTCGAACTGGCCGAAGTTTTCCGCGTTGATGCGGAAGTAGGCCTGGAGCGGTTGCGCGACCTTGACGCCGGGCGGGACGTAGATGAACGAGCCGCCGGAAAACACGGCGCTGTTGAGCGCGGAGAATTTGTTGTCGCTGGTCGGGATGACTTTGCCGAACCATTTGCGAAAGATCTCCGGGTGCTCGCGGAGCGCCTCGGTGGAGTTCATGAAGATGACGCCCTGCTTGGCGACGATTTCCTTCACGTTCGAGTAGGCGGCCTCGGAGTCGAATTGCGCCTCGACGCCGGCGAGGTATTTGCGTTCCTGCTCGGGAATGCCGAGGCGTTCGAAGGTTTTTTTGATGTCCTCGGGCACCTCGTCCCAAGTGCGCTTGGGCTTCTGGCCTTGCGCGAGGTAGTAGCGGATTTTTTCGAAGTCGATGTTTTCGAGATCGCGCGTGGCCCAGTGCGTGGGGAGCGGTTTGGCGAGAAATGTTTTGAGCGCGTTGAGGCGGAAATCGAGAATCCAAGGCGCCTCTTTTTTGACGGCGCTGATGTAGCGGACGGTGTTTTCCGTAAGGCCGTTGCCCGCGTCGTAATCGTATTTGATGTCATACGAAAAATCGCCCGCGGACTGGTCGATGCCAATCGCGGCGGCTTGCGCGTCGGGAATGGCTGGTTGTTCTGAAGGTTGCATGATGCGGAAAGGAATAGGACGGATGGAACCGATATGACTGATAAGACGGAGGAATGGATGGGGCTCAGGCGGCGGGAGCGGCGGTTTCCGTCTTGAGCCAGTCGTAACCTTTTTCCTCGAGTTCGAGGGCGAGGGTTTTGTCGCCGCTCTTCACGATGCGGCCGTCATACATGACGTGCACGTGGTCGGGAACGATGTGGTTGAGGAGGCGCTGATAGTGCGTGATGAGGAGGACGCCGAGCTTGGGGCCGCGAAGCTGGTTGACGCCCTCGGCGACGATTTTTAGCGCGTCGATGTCGAGGCCGGAATCGGTTTCGTCCATGAGCGCGAAGGAGGGCTCGAGCATGGCCATCTGGAGGATTTCGCAGCGCTTTTTCTCGCCGCCGGAGAAACCTTCGTTGACGGCGCGCGAGGTGAACTTGCGGTCGATTTTGAGCATGTCCATTTTCGCGTAGAGGCTTTTGTAATAACCAACGGCGTCGAGATCCTCGCCCTCGCCGAGGCGGGCCTGGAGCGCGGCGCGGAGAAAGTTGGCAATGGAAACGCCGGGGATTTCGCTCGGATACTGAAACGCGAGAAAGATGCCCGCGCGGGCGCGTTCGTCGGGCTCCATTTCGAGGATGGATTTGCCGTCGAGGAGGACGTCGCCACTGGTGATCGTGTAATCGGGATGGCCGGCGACTGCCTTGGAGAGCGTGGATTTGCCGGTGCCGTTGGGCCCCATGACGGCGTGAACCTCGCCGGATTTGATCGTGAGGCTGACGCCTTTGACGATGGGCTTGTCGGGTGTTTCAGTGAGGGCGACAACGAGGTCGCGGATTTCGAGCGTGTGCATGATGTGAAAAAAGTAGCGAGTAGTGAGTAGCGGGTAGCGAGTAGTGGAATGCGATTTCAGCCTTTCAGTCCTTTAATTTTTCAGGCTTTTCCGCCCCGCGTCCGTGATAGGTGATGTCGATCATGTCGGCGGTGTAGCCTTCGGGGAGGAGCTTTTTGAGGGCGGTGAGGAGTTCTTCCGGCAGGTCAATGTCGTGCGTGAGGCCGGTTTTGTTGTCGTGAAAATGCGCGTGCGGAACGAGGTTCGGACAATAGCGGGTCGAGGCGCGCTCGAAATGCACGGCGCGCACGAGGCGGCATTCGATGAGCGTTTCGAGGCAGTTGTAAACGGTGGCGAGCGAGATGGTGGGCGTCTCGGCCTTGACGCGCGCGAAAATCTCCTCGGCGGTCGGGTGGTCGCGGCGGGCGAGAATGCTCTGGTAAACGAGTTCACGCTGCGGGGTGTTGCGCAAACCGCTGTCCGCGAGACGTTGCGCGAGGTCGTCAGAATGATGTGTCGTCGAGTGAGCCATTGAAAATGGTAAAGATTCCCATGAACAAATTAGAATGCGTCTAAAATGCAACTAAAACTTAGAATCATTCTAAGAAAGAGGCTGGATTCATGATAATTTACCAAACTCAATCACATCACTAATTTTATAATTTAATAATTTTCAATTATTTAAAACAAAGACGTCTGATTCTGAAGTCTGTTTTGCCCCCGGGGAGAACCTTCATCTTAAGGGTAAAGGGGCAGACGCAGGCAAAGGGATGCGGTTCAGCGTTTTGACTCCAAATCAGACGCTGAACCCCAACAATCGCACGCAGGCGGACTAAAAAATGAAACCCATCCGCGGAGTTTCCCGACCGTCCGGGATCTGGACAAATCGTGCGCAAACACAACCAATACACCAATCGTCACGCCCACAAAATGCGCCAACGGCACAGGTGTAAACGCAACGGTCTCGCCGACAAAAAACGGATTGCCCGTGATCAGCTCGTAACCGCATTTCGCAAGCGCTCCGCCGCACGCCAGCACGCCAAGCGCAAGCGTGGGCGTGTGTCGTTCGCGCCAGCCGTCGCGCAACAAATGCCCCGCCACAACACCGTAAGCCGCGCAATCAAGTCCCGACAAACCGCGATACGTCTCGAAATGCGGCTGGAGAATCCAAACGGCCAGCGTGATCAGCGGCGCGGACACGGCAAGTGTCACAAGCCAGTCGCGCCGCGATTTCCACTCCGCCATCGAGCCGAGGAGCAGCAGCGCAAACACATCCCAACGCAAATGCGCCGCGTCGAAATGTGTGAGGTGCGCCGTGAGCAACCGCCAGATTTCGCTGTGCGCGAAAGTCTCGCGTGTGAACTCGAACGCGTTTGTGAGCGCCGGAAACGCGCTGGTGATCAGCGCGAAGACTGCGAGGGAAAGAGTAATGAATGGAAGGCGTTTCATATAAGAATGAGCCTAATTGCTTCCCCAAAATGTTTCGGCATCGTTTGCAATGTGATTTCTTTGAATATTTTTTATTTCACTGTTCACAGCAGTTGAACCGGAAGCATGTGGAGTCGTGAAATATGCCGCTCCATTTTTAGCCGGCTGAGACAATGATCTGCAACTGGGCGGCATTGAATGAGAGTCGCCTTGAACTCCCTGTCTCTCCGAATCCATGCTAATCAAGGCACCCACAAAAACAAGTGCCACGCCAGCTAAAGCAACTAAAAGCAGAGCTCCATTTGATTTTTTATAACGCATCCGCATGAGATCAACCGATCCGTTTGATTATCCATCGACAATCTTTCCAATCATGGAACAACCGCCGAGCGATATTAATATTAATGATAAAAACACAAAACAACTTACCAGCCAAGTCAGCGCACTCCGCGCGCGAAAAAATAATATTAAATTCCCCGCACCAATTCCTATTGCCAGCAATAACGCAATTGGGAACACCCATGCCGCATTTTTAATAAAAACGCCGCAGACCTTGAAAAATCCAATAAATAAAAAAACAGCGATTGCAAAAGGGGATCTCAGCCCCTCAACACCCAAAAAATACAATGATGCCAAAATATATAATACAAATACTACACCAACAACACATAGCCGGCCGGCAAATGAGGGCTCATACATTTCCTCATTACGCACTGAACCTGTTATTTTGTTTTCTTTGTCATTCATAATATGATTTTATCCGTTTTCATGACGTCGACCTTTCAAATAAAAGGCCGACGTTTCATTTTTGAGCTGGCGAACTATTGTTTTAAATTTCCAGCCTTGCGTGCTTTCCGGCGACTGATGCCAACCGCGGAGACAACAAGCATAAACAGCGCCATCAGCGCCACGTCGCGGAACTCCAGCGCACCGCCACCGCCGCCGCCGAAACCACGCGAGCGACTGACATGCGGGGCGGGCGCGGAGTAAGTGGGTTGTTGCGCGTCCACCTGGTAATTTTTCGCGGGCTGCTGCGCGCGGACGCTTTGCGCGGCGCGCTCGAGGGCGATGCGTTTTTGATTGTTACGCTCGATCCCGCGCGCGGCGTGCGTGGCGTCGTCGAGCACGACCATCGAGGTGTGATCGGTGACGAGTTGATACATCACGCCGAGGTCGGCGATGGCGTCCTTCGACTCGGACGGCGGCATCTGGCCTATGTTTTCGAGCAACTCAATCTGCTCGATTTGCGCGAGCGCCCAGAGGCGTTCGAGTTCGGGATTGTCGGTGTCGACCTCGGGGAAGTTGAACTTGGTCGTGTAGGTTTTGTCCTCACCTGTGAGCTTGGCGTTGAGCGTGAGCGTGGCGGGGCCGGCCTTGTTGTAGCGGCCAAAGATAACGAGTTGCTGCCCGCGGTAGATTTTCTGGGGCAGATCGCCCGTGAGCCCCGAGGTTGCGCCGCCGCTGAACTTGAACGTGGCGTGGTGCAGCGACTCGTGTGTGACCTTGGATTTTGCGAGCAGGATTTGCCCCACAATGTCGTCGGCGTTCGACACGCCCGCGTAGAAGCCGCCCGTCGCCTCGCCCATCACGCGCATGAGCGGCCAGTTCGCGCTGCTGCCCATGAGGAACCCGAAAAAGCGCACGTCGTTTTTCTTAAGCAGCGAATAGAACGCGCGCGGATCAACAATGCCTTCGTTGGTCACGCCGTCGGTGACGAGAATGATGCTCGTCGCCCGATCCGCGTCGAGGCTGTTGAGCGCGAGCTTGAGCCCCGAGTAGATGTTGGTGCTGCCGTTTGCGTGGAGCGATTGCACGACCTCGATTGCCCGCGTCACATTTTCGGGCGTGGCGGCCGTCAGCGGAAACACTTCACGCGAGCCTTGGTTGAAGGTGATGATGCGGAAACGGTCGCCGGGGTTCATCTGGCCGAGCACCTTCACAATGCCGTTGGCGAGCGTGGCTAGTTTTCCCTGCATGGAGCCCGAGATATCGAGAACAAAAATATAATCCGACGAGCTGATCGGCTGCAGGTCCAGGCCCGGTGTGACGACGGCCATGAACGTGCCCGGCTTGTCCGGCGACGCGCGATAGGGAATCACCTCGACGCGCCCGGGAAGGTCGGCGGCGAGCCTGTAGTAGAGCACGAAATCCTGCGCGAGTTGCGCGCGGTCGCGCTCGAGCGTGAGCTTCCAATGGCCTGTATCCAGTTTTTGGATATTCGCCGCGGCTTCGTTGCCCGGGGAGCGCAAGTCCTCGACGGGCCATGCGGATTTCAACTCGACGTTGATCGAAAGACGTCCCTCGACCTGCGCGTTTGCCGGCTGCCAGAACGAGCTCGCGATGTCGTCGGTGCCGCCCTCCTCGAGCGGATACAGATAGCGGCCCACGCCCGTGTCGATTTCGAGCGACTGGTAATACACGAAGCGCAAGTGCACCTCGGCGTTGGCGCGCACGGGGCTCACGCGAAACTCGTAATTCTGGTAGCCGTTTTTAGAGGCGAGCCCGGCATCGTTGCCCTTGGCCTTTTCCTCGCCGTAGATTTTTTCGGCGTCGGCCTTGCGGAGCACCTCGCCGTGCAATGTCTTCTCGCCGGTTTGGATGGTGACCTCGGAAAGGCTCGCGCTCTTCGGAACGGGAAACGCGTAAATCGCCTCGAGGTCGGCGCCGTTGGGATTGAAGAACGTCTGCAACACCTCGGTCTGAGCGAAGCCGTTGTTGATGGTGACGTTGACCTGATGCTCGCGGATTTGAATCCGCGCGTTGACAGAACTGAGCGGCGTTAGCGTGCCCGCCGCCCGCAACGTCCCCGTGAGGACGGCCAGCGACAGGAGCATCGAAAGCATGGCCATTAAGAACGTAGCCCAGCGAAGGGGCCGCGCAAGTGAGAGGTTTTTGATCGTGGTTTTCATGACGCCTTCTCCTTAAGCCAATGGCGTGCCAAGTTTTTTATGATTTGATAATCTATTAAACTACAACTAATTATAAATATATGAATATGGGAGTAATTTCATCAAATAGACATTATATGACTATTAATTGACATTTTTTGTCATACGCGATTGTCTCATTATCACTTTGAAGTGCGGTGGCAAAGCGAAGCGCCAACACCGCTTTGAGAATGTCGCAAAATTTTCCGCCATTCGAAAGCGGTGTCGCCGGTCGCCAACGCTCCCTCTGCCACCGCACTCCAAAGTGGCGCCACCCGATCCGGCAGCCTCTGAAATCCACACACATCCACACCACAAACACCCATGAAACGCTTGTTCTCCCCCGATGAATTGCACTTCGCCCAAGCCGTGGGGCGCATCAGCGCGTCGAATCATTTTCTGCCGGAGCGCGTGGAATTGGAGCGCGAGGCCCTGGGGTCCGCGTTCACCGAATCGGGCGCCGCCTGGAACGAGCACATATCCGATGACAACGCGCTGACGCATCCGAACATCGTCGCGCTTCTCAAGCGCTCCGAGACGCTCGCCGAAAACATCCGCGCACGCTGGCCGAAGGACGGGCGCGGCATCACGCGCGAGGAAATGGTCGCCTACATCAACGTCGCGAGCTTCTGGCTCTACCACGCCTACGCGCTCCAGTTCGACGCGCTCATCCAGGAGTCCGAGGAACGCCGCCACGCCGCCGCGCGAAAGCAGGAGACCTCCCGCGCCGAAACCGCGCCGGACAACAAGCTGACCATCCGCCCCAATTTCTACGGCGCGTTTCGCAACACGCTCGAGCACCTGCTCCGCCTGCCCGGCATTGCGATTCTCGACGAGGAACCCGCGCCGCACCTGTTCGCGTATGCGTTCCAATTGCGCCGCGCCTTTCACTACATTCACCGCGCGCTCGCGGGCGGCTCGAGGCCGATGGTGCGCCTGCGCGCGCAAATATGGGAGTCCATTTTCACACGCGACATCGGGCGCTACCGCCGCGCGCTCTACTCGCGCATGCACGATTACGCCACGCTCATCACCGGCCCCTCCGGCACCGGCAAGGAACTCGTCGCGCGCGCCATCGGCCTCTCGCGCTACATCCCCTTCGACGCGCGGCGCGGCGAATTTGCCGACGACTACACGGGCGCGTTTTTCCCGCTCAACCTCTCCGCGCTCTCCCCCACCCTCATCGAGTCCGAACTCTTCGGCCACCGCCGCGGCGCGTTCACCGGCGCGCTCGCCGACCGCGCCGGATGGCTCGAAATCTGCCCCGCAAACGGAGCCGTGTTTCTCGACGAAATTGGCGACGTTGACACCGCCATCCAGGTAAAACTCCTGCGCACGCTCCAGTCGCGCGCCTTCCAGCGCCTCGGCGACACCGACACGCGCACCTTTCAGGGAAAAATCATCGCCGCCACGCATCGCGACCTCCCCGCCGAAATCCGCGGCGGACGTTTTCGCGAGGATTTTTATTACCGCCTCTGCTCCGACGTCGTGCGCACGCCCTCCCTGCGCGAGCAACTCGACGACGCGCCCACCGAGCTCGAAACACTCGCGGCGCACATCGCGCGCCAGTTGCTCGGCGACGGCGAGGCGCCCGCCTTCGCGCGCGAGTCGGTCGCGTGGATACGCAAGCGCCTCGGCGCCGCTTACGCGTGGCCCGGCAATTTCCGCGAACTCGAGCAGTGCATGCGAAACCTCCTCGTGCGCGGCGAATATCATCCCGCGTCGCTGCACGCGTCCGGCGGCGACACCGGCGACTGGAACGCGCTGCTCGCAAACGGCAGCCTCACCGCCGAGGACCTACTGCGCCGCTACACGCGCCAAGTCCACGCGCAATCGGGACGCAACATCGAGGAAACCGCCCGCCGCCTCGACGTCGACCGCCGCACGGTGAAGGCGCGGTTGTGAGTTTGCGCGCCACAGCACGCGCTATGCGTCGCATGAGTTGGGGCAGTTAAAAAACGAGGACGTTCTGGGCAGGGCGGTTGCCTCTCGTATTTCCCGGCGCGCCCGGCAAGCACTCCCTGCCCAAGGCAGTTACAGAATCGAACCTTTTCCCGGGGAAACAGCCCAAGGTTTGGGCAAACAAATAGCCCCCGGATCAACACATCCGGGGGCTATTTGTTTGAATATTATAATCCCGTCCTTACAGCGCCTTGAAAACCGCGGAGGCGTTTTGGCCGCCGAAGCCGAGGTTATTGCTCATGGCGATTTTTACGGTGGCGGCGCGCTTGGCGTTCGGCACGTAGTCGAGGTCGCACTCGGGGTCGGACGTGGTGAGGTTGATCGTGGGCGCGATCTGGCCGGTCTGGATCGTCTTGACCACAACCACCGCCTCGATGCCACCGGCGGCGCCAAGGAGGTGCCCGGTCATCGACTTGGTCGAGCTGATCGCGAGTTTGCGGGCGTGATCGCCGAAGACTTTCTTGATGGCGAGCGTCTCAAATTTGTCGTTGTAGGGCGTGGAGGTGCCGTGCGCGTTGATGTAATCGACTTGGTCGAGCCCAATGTTGGCGCTGGCAAGAGCGCGTTTCATGGCCATCGAGAGCCCCTTGCCCTCGGGGTCGGGCATCGTGATGTGATGCGCGTCGCATGTGGCCGCGTAGCCCACGAGTTCGCAATAGATGTGCGCGCCGCGAGCCTGCGCGTGGGCGAGCGATTCGAGGACGAGCACGCCCGCGCCCTCGCCCATCACGAAGCCGTCGCGTCCGGCGTCGAAGGGACGGCTGGCGTGCTGCGGGTCGTCGTTGCGCGTGCTCATGGCCTTCATCGAACAGAAGGCCGCGCACGAAAAGGGTGTGATCGTGGCTTCGGCACCGCCGGCAATCATGACTTCCGCGTCGCCGCGGCGAATCATGTGCATGGCCTCGCCGAGGCTGTGCGTGCCCGTGGCGCAAGCCGACACGATGCCAAAGTTCGGGCCGCGCGCGCCGATTTCGATGGCGAACAATCCGCTGCACATGTTGCTGATGAGCGAGGGGATCGTGAAGGGGGAGACTTTGCGCGGGCCAGATTTGAGCAGGCGCTCCATCTGGGTCTCATGCGTGGCCATGCCGCCGATGCCCGAGCCGATGAGCACGCCGACGCGGTCGGGGTCCTCCTTTGTCATGTCGAGCTTGGAGTCGGCAAACGCCTGTTTCGCGGCAACAATGCCGAAATGCGTGTAGCGGTCGTTGCGGCGCGCCTCCTTGGGATCCCAGTGGTCCTCAACATTCCAGTCGCGCACTTCCGACGCGATTTGAGTCGTGTAATTCGTCGCGTCGAACTGCGTGATGCGGTCGATACCGCATTTGCCCGCGAGCAAGTTATTCCAGAACGTATCCACGTCATGGCCGATCGACGTAATTGCGCCGAGACCGGTGACTACGACCCGTTGATGAGCGGAGAGGGGAGCTTGTTGCATAGGTTGGAATTATGGAAAGCCGCCGATTAGATAGAAAAACGCGGCCATGCGAAGCCTCGATTTTCGTTTTGTCGGCATATTATTTTCGCGTTTTTTGTATAAAATTTTGAACGCGCCCGTTTCATTTTTTGAAAAAATCCGCGCACTTGGTTTATCAAGGCCCTCGTGACCGCGGTAAAAAATTCCCGATTGCCGCCATGTCGCGCCTGAATTATTGATTTTCGCCCAATCGACCCGCACATTGTCCGCACAGCCAAGGACAAACCATCCAATCACACACCCGCTCAATGCCTCAGTCTTCCGACAACTCCGCCCCCGCAACAACCTACGTCATCGGCCATCGAAACCCCGACACCGACGCCATTTGCTCCGCCATCGCCTACGCCGCCTACAAAAAGGCACGCGGCGAGCACGGCTACATCCCCGCCCGTTGCGGCAATTCCAACGCCCGCATCGACACCGTCCTGCGCAAGTTCGGCACCCCCCTGCCCCTCTACCTGAGCGACGTCACCCCGCGCGTGCACGACGTCATGGTGCGCGATGTCATTTCGCTTCCAGAAACCGCCACCTGCGCCGAGGCGCTCGAACTGATCGACGAACACGATGTGCGCGTGCTCCCCGTCACCACAGGCGATCAACGCGTGCTCGGCACAATCTCCATTTTTCAACTCGGCGGCTACTTCACCCCGCGCCTGCGCGCGCCGCGCGACATGCGCAAGGTCGAAACCACCCTCGCCCACGTCACCCGCGCCCTCAACGCCAACATCCTCCACCTGCACGACCCCGACCGCATGGAGGACCTCTACGTGCGCATCGGCGCCATGGACATACGCTCCTTCGGCAAGCAAACCGAAAGCGGCAGCATCCCCATCAACAAAACAATCATCATCGTCGGCGACCGCTGGGACATTCAGCAGCGCTCCATCCAGTTCGGGGTCCGCGCGCTCATCGTGACGGGCAACCTCCCCATCGACACCGAGGTGGTCGAGCAAGCCAGGGCCGCCGGCGTCAGCGTCATCAGCAGTCCCTACGATTCCGCAACCACCGCGTGGGTCGTGCGCACCGCCGGCACCATCGAGTCCCTCCTCGACCGCAAATTCGCCTCGGTCTCCGCCGAACTGCCGCTCGGAGAACTGCGCCGCCGCGTGGCCTCGTCGCACATCCCCGCCTATCTGGTCACGGGCGAGGACGGACGCCTCCAAGGCATCATCACCAAGTCCGACGTCATCAAACCCGTGCAAACGCGCCTCGTGCTCGTTGACCACAACGAAATGAACCAGGCGGTTCCCGGCGCGCACGAAGTCACCATCACCGAGATCATCGACCACCACCGGCTCGGCCCGCTCAACACGCAGCAACCCATCCTCTTCATAAACGAACCCGTGGGCTCCACCTGCACGATCATCGCCGACCTCTTCCGCCGCGACAACCTCCGCCCCGCGCCCGACATCGCCGGGCTCATGATGAGCGGCATCATCACCGACACGCTCCATCTCAACAGCCCCACCACCACGCCGAAGGACACCGAGTTGCTCGCCTGGCTCTCCGAAATCGCGGGCGTGGATTCGCGCGCGCTTGCCGATGAGATTTTCAGCTCCGGCTCCGTCATCCTCGCCAACACCCCCGAATCGGTGATTCGCGCCGACCTGAAAATCTACGAGGAAAACGAAATCCAATTTGCTGTCTCGCAAGTCGAGGAGCTCGGTTTCGCCAACTTCTGGAAGCACGCCAAGGAGCTTTCCCTCGCACTCGGCGAATTGATCAAAACCGAGCGCCTCGGCTTCGCCTGCCTGCTCGTGACCGACATCAACTCGCAAAACTCGCTGCTGCTCGTGCGCGGCGACAAGGATTTCATCAGCCGCATTTCCTATCCGCATCTCGAGAAAAACGAAATCTTCGAGCTCGCTGAAATCGTCAGCCGCAAAAAACAACTCCTTCCCTACATCACGTCGATCCTCCGCGAAATGCAGGCCGAGAAGTAGAAACGCGCGCCAAGGATCGACGGCAGAATGCGCGCACTTGGAGGTTTTTTGACATAAGTTGTCGCAAAAACTGCCTTCCGGCAGGGCAAACTTGTTTGTCATTTGCCGCACGCCAACGGCGTGCCACTCGTCAACCCAGGGTCGAGCGTGCGAGACCCTGGGCAAACAACAGAAAACAACGCGCCCTGTCAGGGCGCCACAATCCGCGCCTCTAGAGCCCTTTTATAAATCGTGTTGCCGTTTTTGGCAGGGCGGTCGGCGTTCAACAAACCTCGGCGCGCCCGCATGAAAAATCTTAGCGGTTATATCTTTTTACCAATATAAAACACATAACCGTAATACGCTTTATACTTATTATATAGTTGGGTCTCGTGGCGCTGGTTTGATATAAATTCCTCGGCTATTTTATTGCCGGCGTGCTTCTTCAGGAACGCCTCCCGCGCGGCGACTTGCGGGGCGTAAAAGTGCTCCGTCCAGCAATTCTCCGGAAGGACAAATGTGGCGACGGGGACGTATCCGGCTTTTTGCATCTGGGCGACCTTGGCGGGGATCGTGTTTATCTCGGGATAGGCGTCGTGCCAAAACGCCTGAATCTCGTCAGGCCGCTCATCAGTGAACCACGAGGATTCCGTGACGGCGATGCAGCCGCCGGGCTTCAAAAACCGCCTCCACTCGTTCAGCCCGCGCTCAAAGCCGATGTTGTAAATCGCCCCTTCCGACCAGATCAGATCGAGCTCCACGTCTTGGAACGGAAGGCTATCCATCGAACCCGTGATGCCTTTCACCCGATCCTGAAGATTCAGCCTGGCGGCATTGGCGTTGAACTGATCGACAAAGGCGGGAAACAGATCGACGCCCGTGATGCTCCCCGGCGTGTTTTGCGCAAGCACCATCGTTTGCCCGCCCGTGCCGCAACCGATGTCCGCGATGCGGGATTTTTCGGCGAGGCTGTCGATAAAACTCAGCGCCTTGATCGTCACCTCGGGACTGCCGGGACCCTGCCGCTCCACGCTGGAAAAGTATTCACAGATCAAGTTGAAATCGAATTCGTGGATGGATTTGTTTTCGTCGCTCATGGTTTTATGGTTTCAATGCGGATAAAGACCATAATCGTTCCGCCGTCACGCCTCTTCCGCCATTTGGGGCGGCGTAAACCATCATCCTTTGCTGGCAATTTGCGCCGGGGCAGATTGTGGTTTGTGTTAATATAATCATGCCAAAAAGAATTCAGTTCAACTCATACGGCGGGCCGGAGGTTTTGTGTTATTGCGATTGCGAACCGCCCGCGCTCGGGCCGCGCGATGTGCTCGTGCGCAATCACGCCATCGGCCTCAACTACATTGATACTTATTACCGCGGTGGATTGTATCCGGTGCCCGCGCTGCCATCCGGCCTCGGCACGGAGGGCGCGGGCGTGGTCGAGGCGGTCGGCGCGGAGGTTTCGCGTTTCAAGGCTGGAGATCGCGTCGCCTACGCGTCGGGTCCGCTCGGCGCCTATGCGGAATACCACGCGTTGCCGGAAAGCGCGCCCGTGCGCATTCCCGACACGGTCAGTTTCGAGCAGGCGGCGGCGGTGATGCTCAAGGGGCTCACTGTGCAATACCTGTTGCGCCAGACGTATCCGTTGCGCGGCGGCGAGACGATTCTGTTTCACGCGGCTGCGGGCGGCGTGGGATTGATCGCGTGCCAGTGGGCGAAGACGCTCGGCGTGAAACTCATCGGCACGGCGGGCAATGCCGAGAAGGCCGCGCTCGCCAGGGCGCACGGCGCGTGGGAGGTCGTTGACATGAGTCGCGAGGATTTTGTCGCGCGCGTGCACGAATTGACCGGCGGCGAAAAATGCCCCGTCGTCTATGATTCGGTGGGCCGGGACACTTGGGAACGCTCGCTCGATTGCGTGGCGCCTCGCGGCCTGATGGTCAGCTTCGGCAACGCATCGGGATCGGTGACGGGCGTGGACTTGGGCATCCTCTCGCGCAAGGGATCGCTCTATGTGACGCGCCCCACGCTCGCCCATTACGCAAACACGCCGGAGCGGCTCGCGGAGATGAGCGCGGAGTTGTTTGCATTGATTGGCGCCGGGCTTCTGCGCGTCGAAATCAACCAGCGCTTTCCGCTGGCCGAGGCCGCCGCCGCGCACACCGCGCTCCAGTCACGCCGCACAACCGGCTCGACCGTGCTCGTGCCGTGAGGCAATCACGCGAGTAGTCCGCGCAGGCTTTCCCATACGACAAACAAGGCGAACCCGATCAGGATCACGCCAAACACGCGCGGCAGCCAGCGTTGCGTGCGCGTGAGCTGCCGCGCCACCGGCGGAAACAACAGCGCCCAGGTGATCAGCGACCACATGACGAGCCCGTGAATCACGACCACCACCGGCATGAAAACCCGCCAGCTCATGGGCGAGTCCGCCACCACAAATTGCGAAAACAAACTCGTGAAAAACACGAATACCTTCACGTTGGTGGCGTTGCACAGGAACCCCTCCATGAAGCCGGCGGTCGCCTGTTTGCGCTCGTATTTGTCAGCGTCCATTCCTTCCGATGCCTGCGCCGGCTGGTTCACGACGGGGCGCGCCAGCAGCGTCTTCAAGCCGATCCACATCAGCACCGCGGCGCCCGCGAGCTGCACGATTCGCAGCACGACCGGCGGAGCCATCGCCAGGCCGAGCGACAGGACAATCACCTGAACGCACAATCCCGCCGCGATTCCCCAGCCGGTGGCAAACGCGCGCAGTCGCGAACCGCTCATGCTGTTTTTAACGATGAGAAAAAAATCCGGCCCCGGGGAAATCAGCCCCACGGTCAATATGCCCAAAAGTGTCAATAGTTGCGGATACATAAAAAGCCTTCGAAGTCGCGCACGTTAAAAAAACGCGCCGCAAATCTGCAATGGCAATTCGAGCCGCGGCAATCCCTCTCCAATTGCTCCGTGTATCCCGGTGCCCTCCGTGGTTAAAAATTAGAAAATCTTCATTCAGGACGCCCCTACCTCCCGCCCCTGCCGGAAATCACAACCGGAATCGTCGCGAGCACGATGCGCGCGTCGAGCCACGGCGACCAGTGGTCGATGTAGGCCAGGTCGAGCCGCACCCACTCCGCGAAGTCGTCGATGTCGTTGCGCCCGCTGATTTGCCAGAGGCACGTCAGGCCGGGGCGCATGCTTTGCCGCCGCCTGTGCGCATCGTCGTCAAAACGCCGCACTTCATACAACGGCAGCGGACGCGGCCCCACCAGGCTCATTTCGCCGCGCAGCACATTCCAAATCTGCGGCAGTTCGTCGATCGCGTGCCTGCGAAAAAAACGCCCCGCCGGTGTGACACGGGGATCGTCCTCCATTTTGAAAACCGGCCCGCGCATTTCGTTTTTATCCGCGAGCGCGTCCTGCTCGTTTTCCGCCCCGGCGCGCATCGTCCGAAACTTCACCATTTCAAACGGACGTCCGTTGAGGCCCGCGCGCGTCTGCCTGAACAACACCGGCCCGCGCGATGTGAGTTTGATCGTGAGCGCGGCGAGCGCGAACACCGGCGACAACAACACGAGGGCGGCCGCGGAAAACAAAACATCCGTCGCGCGCTTGAGCGCGAGCGCGGCCGGACCGGCCTTGTGCGCGCGAAAGTGAACGACCATTTCGCCCCCGAGCGAATCGAGGTGCGCGGCGGAATCGAGCGAGGCGGTCAACGGCGCGAGCCCCGTGCAAATGATGACCGCCACGCCTTCGCGCGTGCAGCAGTCAACATACGGTGCGAGTTGCGCGGTGCCGGCGCTGTCAAAAATCGCGGTGTTGACCGCGTGCTTGTGGAGCAATTCCGCGAGGCGCGCCGGCGGCTCGCTCCGCGGGTCGAAATCGCCGACATCCGCGATGTGCGACATCTCCTGGGTCGAGAGCGAGGCGCGCCGGCGTTTGTTCGCGTCCGGGTCGCCGACCCAGAGCACGCGCTCGCACCACTGTTCGCGCGCAAGCCGCGTCGACGCGAGGCGCGCGGAAAAAACCGCGCGCGCATACGCCAAAACCCCGCCCGCAGCGCACCCGAGCAAAATCACCGAGCGCGCCACCTGAGCGCGCACGAGAAACAAAATGATGACAACCGCCAGCGCCGTGAACGCCGCCGCGCGCGCCGCCGCGAAACCCGACGGTCGTTGCCCGGCATAAAAACGCTGCGCGCCCAAAAACACCGGGCCGAGCACGGCGACAAGGGGCAGCACCCACACCAATTCGACAAACGGCTCCAGCGGGGAAAGCCCAAGCGCGTCCACACGCGCCAATCCGTCGCGAAGCAAATACGCGCCCACCAGCGAAAGCGCAAAAAGCGCGCCGTCGCAAATCTGGTGAAACCGGGTGCGAGTCTGCCGGGATTGTTTGAGCATGACAGGAGCGACAATTATTCAGAAAGATGAGAAGTGAAAGATGAATAGTGAAAAACGGGGAAAGGAAAGCGGAAGCATTTTGACATCCGGCTTTGGGCCATTCCGCCCCCGGCTTCTATTCCTCTGTTTTGCGCAGCGCGGACACCAGCGTCGCGAGATGCTTTGAGCGCGTGAAATGTTTTTCGTAATGCGCGCGCATGGTTCCATTCACCGGACCCGCGCCGCGCACGGCGCGAATTGCCGACGCGAGTTTTTCGGCCGACGCATGCACGCCGACGATTTGCGCGTGCGGACACTCCGGCAGCATTCCGGGGATCGCGCGCCAGTGCGTTGTAACGACAGGCAGGTCGTGCGCCATCGCCTCGATTAACACCAGCGGCTGCGCCTCGTGCGCGTAGTGCGTCGGGAAAACAAACACATCGGCCCCGTCGTAAAGCGCGTGCTTTTTCGCATCATCCGCCGGCCCGGTGTAACGCACGCATTTGCGAAGGCTCGCATTGAACTCGCGCTCCTCCTCCTCGCTCGCAAACGCGCCCGCGACGACGAGCTCGAACGCACCCGGTGTTTCGCGCTCCAAAACCGCCATTGCGTCGAGCGCGGCAAACACGCCCTTTTCGCGGCTGCACAGCCCGAGAAACAACAGGCGGCAAACCGCCCGCCCACGTTCGACGTTCTGTTTTTGGGAAGCGGAAACATCAATTCCGTTCGGCACCACGCACACTTTCCGCGGCGCAAACTCCATCGCGTCGTCCGCCAGTTCCGGCGCGAGCACAATCGCGATATCCGCGCGCCCAAGCGCGAGTCGCGCCAGCCAGCGTTCGGGCGCGCGCGCTTTTTTTTCCAGCCACGCGCCCAGTCCGACCGCATGCCAGTGCAGCACCAGCCTCGTGAAAAACGGCCTTAGCGCAAACATCACCATCGAGTCGCGCCAGACGGCGGGGCGCTTGCCCGGCGCGGGCACATAATAAAACGTCATGCCGCCCGCGCCGCGCCCGCGCCAGCGCGCGCGCAACGCCCGCCAGCAGGCGGCCCACAGTGCGAAAATCTTTCCGATGCGCACGCGCCCGACATCCGCGGCGTCGCGCGACAATGCCGGATTGACGTGAACAACCTCGATCTCCGTCCCGCGCGCCGCGCCGCCCAATCCATCGACAAGCGTCCGCACCATGACACTTTGCCCGTGCACGGGCGGCGGGGTTTGTGCGAAGACGAGCAGTTTCATCAACTTTGTGTGTTCCGATAAAAACATTATTTTGCGCGCGCGCCAGACGCAACCACCCCTGTAAAAAAGATTTTCTGTAACCTTTTTTTGCGAGTTCGGTTTCCCTTTGCGCGAAATGACTGTCACTGTTTCCACAAACATTTTTTTCCGACGCCTCTGAACACAGAAATTCCAGCACCAGCCCGCGCCGGCTCCGACAACGCCGCCGCAAACACCGCGCCCGGGGACCATGCGCTCATGCTCGCCGTGCGCGACGGCGACATCGACCGGCTCGGCGAGCTCTTTGAGCGCCATCATCGCCGCCTCTACGCGTTTTGCGCGCAACTCACGCGCCAGCCCGCCGCCGCGGAGGACATTGTGCAAAACGTCTTCCACCGCATCCTCAAATACCGCCACACCTATCGCGACAACGGCAACTTCACCGCGTGGATGTATCACCTCGCGCGCAACTGCGCCGCCGACTTTTTCCAGAAACAATCCACCGCTCCCGTGCCCGTCGATCCCGGCGATCTGCACGCGCACGCCTCGTCCGAGTCGCCGCCCGACGCGCGCGCCGCTCAAACCGACGATCTCGCGCTCCTGCGCGCCGCGCTCGACCGGCTCCCCGTCGAGCACCGTGAAATCATCGTCCTTTCCCGCCTCCAAAACCTCGGACATCGCGAAGCCGCGCGCATCCTCGACTGCTCCGTCGGCGCCGCCAAGGTCCGCGCGCACCGCGCATTAAAAGCCCTGCGCGAAACCTACCTCGCGCTCCGCCAAAACCCGCAACCACTTTAACAACACACCGCCATGAATTGCCAACGCATCCAGGACGAATGCCTCATCGAGGCCCTGCACGACGGCTCGCTCCCGTCCGCGACAGCCGATGCCGTGCGCGCCCACCTCGCCGCCTGCCCGGCCTGCCGCGCTCAACTCGCGGAGCTCGAAACCATCACCGCGCAACTCGACCGCCTTCCGGCTCCCGCCGCGCCCTCGCAGCGCATGCGCGCCAGTTTCGACGCCATGCTCGCCGCCGAAAAAGCGCTCCAGAAAAACAACCGTCTTAACAATCCGCGCCGCGTTTCGCGCCTCGACACCTTTTTCGCGCGCCTTTTTCCGCGCCGCCCCGTGTATCAATTCGGCGCGTCGCTCGCGCTTCTTGCGCTCGGTCTTTTCGTCGGCGCGCGTTTCCTCACACCGGCTTCAACGCCGGGCGCCGGCCCGGAAACGCCCGCGCCCAACTCCACCGCCATGGAGCTGGCCGAGCTTCGCGAGCAAGTGAACAACATGGGCCGCCTCGTCACCTATTCGTTGCTCCAGCAGAAATCCACGAGCGAACGCCTGCAATCCGTGCTTGCCACGCTCCAGCTCAAATCGCCCGACCGCCAGCTTCTCACCGACCTTGTCGGCACGCTTGCGTTCGATCCGTCCGTCAATGTCCGGCTTTCCGCGGTCGAGGCGCTCGCGCCGCACACCGGCGAGGACCTCGTGCGCGCCGGCCTCATCGCCGCGCTCCCGCGCGAAACCGCGCCGCTCGTGCAAGTCGCCATGATCGAACTCCTCGCCTCCGCCCGCGACACCGAGGCCGCGCCCGTTTTTGCCAGGCTCATGCTGGACGACCGCGCCGACCCCTCCGTCCGCGAAACCGCGCGCCGCGCCCTCGCCGTGCTCGACTCGCCGCACGCACCGGCCCTTGAACCGGCGCACGACCACAATCTTTCGCACACATCCACCGACACAAAAACAACCACTTGAAAACCGCAGCCCCGCTGCAATTTGCCATGAAAACAAAAACCGCATTCCTCCGCGCGCCGCTTCTCGCCGCCGCCATCGCCTGTTCCGCAGCCTTGCTTCCCGCGCAGGACGCCTACCGCGAGCTCGGCGCCACGCCGCCGCTCGCCGCTGAAGCCAGCCCCGCGAAAAAAGCCAGCTACAGCAGCCAGCCCGGAAAAAACACCACCACCGCGCGCATTTCCTTCTCCGACCGGAGCAAGCCTGGCACGTTAAAGATCAACATGACCGTCGCCGAAATCGGCATCGAGGGCACGAGCGGAAACGAAATCATCGTCACCTCCTCGCTCGACCAGAAAGGCGCGCCCAAGACCGACGACGATGGTTTCCGCCGCCTCGACCAGGAGCAGGCTTTCGAGCTCGTCGAAAAGGACAATGTCGCCACGCTTCGCATCGCGGGAGGCAGCCCGCGGTCTGCGGCCGGGGCGGAGTTCAAAATCAAGGTTCCGCGCAACACCAACCTTTCCATCAGAACGCAATCCGTCGAGGGTGTTGAAATCGACGACATCGACGGCGATATCGAGGTGAACAGCACCAACGGCGAAATCAGCCTTGAAAACGTCAGCGGCTCCGTTGTCGCCAACACGATGAGCGGAAAAATCGACGCCGAGTTCAAGCGCGCCCCGCAAAAACCCGTTTCGCTCACTTCCATGAGCGGCGCCATCGAGCTTTCCCTGCCGCCAAAAAGCGCGGCCAACCTCCGCATGCGCACCTTGAGCGGCGCCATCCGAACCAACTTTCCAGAAAGCGCGCTCAAGACGACCACCGAAACGCGCGCCGACGCCAAGGCAAGGAAGGTCAGCATGCAAGTCACGCACGACGGCGACAGCGGCGTGACGGTTGTCACGAGCAATTCCGGTGACAGTTACGCTTTCTCGACGACAACCGGCGAGGTGCAAATCCCCCGCCCCCGGCCCCGCCCGCCGCGCCGAGTGATGGCGAGCTCGTCGAAACCATTATCGAAACGCGCAAGGCGCAGGCATTTGATTACGCCGACAAAGGGCTCGCCGCCGCCCAAAAAGGCATCGCCGCCGCAATTCAGGCGATCGATGGAATCAAGGGCCTCAGCGACGAGGAAAAAGAACTCATCAAGCGCAAGATCCAAGCCGGTGGAAACGCCATGCCGCGCACGGTTCGCGTAACCGGCATGCCCTCGGTCGGCGGCAAGACGATCACCGGCGCGCTCAACGGCGGCGGCATCGACATCCAGCTCACCACCATGAGCGGTCCGATCACGCTCAAGCAGGAAAAGTAATTTTTCCAAGGCACCAAAGGTGCGCGAGACGAGATCCCGCAACGTGAAACCTGTCAGAACTGAGCGCGTTGCGCTTTCAAGCAGGTAGGGCGAACCGTCCCCGGTAAGCCGCGCAATTTTGGTTTACCGGGGACGGTTCGCCCTAGCCAAAAGCCCGCTCTCACCGCGCCGCCTCGTCTCGCAAGCCGTAGTTTTCAGGCTTAAAACCGCGCGCTTCCAGCGCCTCCCCGAGCGCCTTCAAGTCGAGTTTTGCGCCGGCGTCCGATGTCATCGACGGGGCCGGTTTCACGCCGTGGCGCTCGAACCAGCCTTGGTTCATTTCGAGCGCGTAGTGGATATCCGTGCGCGCCGAGGTCACCGAGGTTTCGTCGAATGGAAACATCTGGCGCACTTCGCGCAGCACGCCGTCTTTTGTGAAAAATCCTATGTCCAACGGGAGCGGGGTGTTGCGCATGTAGAAGCCCATGCGCTGGGGGTATTGATAGACAAAAATCATCCCCTGGTCCTCCGCGAGATCGCGACGCCCCATTAGGCCGCGACTGAGTTCGCGCATGTTATTCGGTTGCTCCACAGCGAGTTGCATACGCACGGGCTGATCGCCCACGCTTATGGTGAAATATTCCGAGGCCGATTTTATCGCCTTTGGAGCAGCTGCCGTCTTGCCATCCTTGCAGCTTGTTGCCAGAAAAAGGGTCGCTGCTGTCACAACGATCCTCACAATAACAGAAAGCATATTTGCGTTTTTCACGATATTTGTGGGTAATCGGTGTCCCTTTTAAATTCAATTCCCAATCACAAAATCCACATGGCTACTCCCACCTCAAAACTCCTCTACGCGGCTTCCGCCAACAATCCAGACCAGCTTTATTTCGGACGCGTCAGCGTGCCCGATCCGTTTATCGCGTTTTCGATCGCGGGCAAAAAATACGCCATCGTCAACGCGCTCGAATACGCCCGCGTCAAGCGCGACTCCGCCTTTGACGTCGTGCTGCCCCTCGAAACCTACGCCGAGAAGGCGATGGAGCGCTTCGGCAAGTTCGGACGCCTCTCGCCCGCCGAAACCATTGCCGTGATCGCCGCCGAGTTCGGGCAAAAATCCTTTCTCGTGCCCGAGGATTTTCCCGCCAGCCTCTACGCGCGCCTCTCGATTCTGCACGGTATCAAACTCGAGCCCGTCAACGGCCCCATTTTCCCCGAGCGCGAAATCAAGACGCCCGCCGAGGCCGCGAAAATCAAGGAAGGCAACCGTTGCGCCGCGGCAGGCATCGCCGCCGCCGAAAAAGTGCTCAAGGAAAGTAAAATCTCCAACGGAAAACTCACGTGGCAACGCAAGCCGCTCACCTCCGAGCGCCTCAGGACCGCCATCGAAATCGCCTGCCTCGAGGCCGGCTCGCTTTCAATCGACACCATCGCCGCGGGCGGCAACCAGGCCTGCGATCCGCACCACGGCGGCAGCGGCGTGCTCCGCGCCAACCAGCTTATCGTCGTGGACGTGTTCCCGCGCGTGCAGGCGACCGGCTACCATGGCGACATGACGCGCACGTTCCTCAAGGGCCGCGCCAACGACTTCCAGAAAAAACTCGTCGCCACCGTGCGCGAAGCCCAGCTCGCTGCGCTCAAGCTCGTCAAGGCGGGCGTCAACGGACAAGTCGTGCACCAGGCCGTCAACGACACTTTCTCCAAACACGGCTACAAAACCGAGCGCACCGAGAAGGGCGCCACCGGCTTTTTCCACGGCACCGGCCACGGACTCGGCCTCGCCGTGCACGAGGCCCCGCGCGTGAGCACCGTCGATTACGTTTTGAAGGCGGGCTCGGTTGTCACCATCGAGCCGGGTCTCTATTATCCCGGCCACGGCGGCTGCCGCATCGAGGACGTCGTGCAAGTCACCGACGCCAAACCCAAGATGCTCTCCAGCTTCCACTACAACTGGGAAATTAAATAAATGCGGAATGCGGATTTCGAAATGCGGAATGAAAACTGAAATCTGGAAATCCGCGCGCATATAACGCTTGCGTCCGGCAATTCCGCATTCCGAAATCCGCATTCCGCATTCGTATGATCACCACTGCCACCGCCACCGCGCTCCTTAAAAAAATCGCCGGCCTGCGAATCCTCGTCATCGGCGACGTGATGCTCGACCACTATATTTGGGGCGACGCCACGCGCATCTCCCCCGAGGCTCCCGTGCCCGTCGTGGACATCGCGCGCGACACGCACACCGCCGGCGGCGCGGCCAACGTCGCACTCAACATCGCCTCGCTCGGCGCGCGCTGCACCGTGGCCGGATTTTTTGCGGACGACGAGGCGGGCAAAAAACTCACCGAAATCCTCGCCGGTCACGACATCGCCACCATCCGCACACCCGGCGCCGGCGCCACAATCCTCAAGACGCGCGTGCTCGTGCAGCACCAGCAACTCTGCCGCCTCGACCGCGAAAACCCGCCCTCGGCCTACGCAATTCCAACCGGAAAAATCACCGCGCTCTTTCGCGACGCGGTCCGCGCCCACGACGCCGTTGTCCTTTCCGATTACGCCAAGGGCATACTGTCGGACAAACTCGTCGCCACCGTCACCAAGATTGCGCGCCGCGAGGGCAAGATCATCGCACTCGACCCGAAACCCAAGCGCGCGCTCGCCTTCCGCGACCTCGACCTCATCACGCCCAACCGCAAGGAGGCGCTCCAGCTCGCCGGCGTCGAACCCGAGGCGGGCACGCCCTTCCCCGCGGCCGAAGTCTGCGCCCGCCTCTACAAACTCTACCGCACCCGCAACCTCGTCATCACCATGAGCGAGGACGGCATGCTCCTTTCGAGCAAGGGCAAGATCGGCAAAACAATCCCCACCGCCGCGCGCGAAGTGTTCGACGTGTCCGGCGCGGGCGACACCTCGCTCGCCGCGCTCACGCTCGCCCTCGCCGCCGGCAGCTCGCTCGAAACCGCCGCGCAATTTGCCAACATCGCCGCGGGCGTCGTCGTCGGCAAGGTCGGCACCGCCGTCGCCAGCCCCGCCGAAATCCTCGCGCGCGCCGGGAAATAGCCCCGCCATAATTCGCTGGCTCTTTTTTGCCGCGCGCCCCTCACTACCAACACACCGAATGAGAACCGCACTCCTTTTCCTCCTTTCCGCGCTGGCCATTGCCCTCGCGTCCGGCTGCGCCTCCGGCACGTCCAAAAGCGCCGCCTACAACATCATCCCCGCCGGGGCCCACGGACGCGAAACCTCATGGACCCCCACCGAGGGCGACATCGCCACCCTGGAGAAAAAACTCACGCGCCAGTTCAGCATGCCCGACAAAATGGTCATCTCCGGAATCGCCGAGGGCCTGCCCCCGTATTCACTTTCCGAATACAACATTCGCTACACCGGCACCGGCCCCGTCGAAAGCCGCTACATTCTCGGCGAGGCGGTTCACAAAAGCCTCCCGGAGGCAGCCACGCTTCTCACCGACAACCGCTATGTGATGCCCGAAAAAGGCGGCCCGCGCTACTTCACCGTCATGTATAAGCCCGCCGAGGAGCGCATCGTGGCCGTGCGCTTCAATGGAAATTAAATAGTGTGATTTAAGAATATAGAAAGAGACAGCGCCCCCTCCGAAAAACCAACGGCGCGGCTGCGCCCCTCCGACTTCTTAATTCATAATTCTTAATTCTTAATTTTAATGAAGGCCCTGTTTCTCGACCGCGACGGCACGCTTATCATCGACAAGCACTACCTCCACGATCCGGAAGGCGTGGAGCTTTTTCCCGGCGTGGCCGAAAGCATCGCGCACGCGCGCAAACTCGGCTACCGGCTTTACCTTATTACAAACCAGTCCGGCATCGGGCGCGGTTATTACACCGAGGCGGACGCCGTTCGTTGCAACGAACGCATGGAGCAGCTCATCGGGCTCGGCTCCCGGCCGCTCTTCGCCGAAATCTGCATCGCGCCCGAAACACCCGAGCAGCCCCAGCGCTATCGCAAACCCTCGCCGCGTTTCATCCTCGAGATGATCGCGCGCGACAACCTCGACCCCGCGCAATGCTGGATGGTCGGCGACCGCGACGCCGACATCGACGCCGGTCTCAACGCAAAAATCCACCCCGCCGCGCTCTGCACCGGCAAACTCACCCGCGCCGACTGGGCTGCGATTCCCGCCTATCGCGACGTGCCCGTGTTCGACGACTTCCCGGCATTCGTGCGCACGCTGGAATAACCCGGTTTCGCGCGCGAAACCGATTTTCCGAAACCTCACTCGCGCTTGCTGATTTCTCGCGGGGCGGTTTCCACCTGCGAGGGATCGGCCAGTTTCTTCTGCCCCTTCGCGCCAAGCTCCTCGAACTTTCGCGCGCCGGGCAGCACGCTGCCCTCGAGCGAACCGACGGCGGCGTTGTAGCTTTTGGTCGCGGCATCAAGCCCGCGGCCCACTTTGCCCAAATGGTCGGCAAACGTCGCAATGCGGTCATACAACTCGCGACCGAGCCGGCTGACTTCCTCGGCGTTTTTCGACACTGCCTCCTGACGCCATCCATACGCGGCGGCCTTGAGAAGCGCGATCAAAGTCGTGGGCGTGGCGAGCAGCACTTTTTTTGAAATCGCGCGATCCAGCAGCGTGTTGTCCGTCTGCAGCGCGGCCGTCAAAAAGTGATCCCCCGGCACAAACAAAACGACAAACTCGGGCGCGGGCTGGAACTGTTGCCAGTAATTTTTCGCGCCAAGCTGGTCGATGTGTGTGCGCATTTTTTGCGCATGCTCGGCGAGTTTCGACGCGCGCGCGTTTTCGTCCGCCGCATCAAGCGCGTCGCGATAGGCCTGCACCGGCGTCTTCGCATCGACCACGATGCGCTGCCCGCCCGGCAAGCGCACCACAAGGTCGGCGCGCAGTTTCTCGCCGTCGCCCCCGGTGGCGGTTTCCTGCTCGGTGAAATCACAATACGAAAGCATGTCGGCAAGCTCAACCACGCGGCGCAGTTGGAGCTCGCCCCAGCTTCCGGCGTAGGAAGTGGAGCGAAACGCATTCGACAACTTGAGCGTTTCCGCCTGCAGGCGGGTTTGCGCGGTGTTGAGCGATTCGAGCTGCTGGCCGAGCTGCCCGTAGGCGTTTGCGCGCTTTTGCTCAAGCTCGCCGATCTTGGTGTCCACTTTTTCGAGCGATTCCTTGAGCGGCTTGACGAGCGAGTCGATCGCCTGCTGGCGCGCGGCGAGGTCGCCCTCGGCCTTTTGCTGGTATTGCTTGAGCGCTTGCTGGGCGAATTGCACAAACGCGTCGCTGTTGCTCTTCAGCGCGTCGGAGGAAAGCGCCTTGAACTCCGCGGTCAGGCGCGCGTGCGCGTCGTTGAACGCGGCGATTTTTTCCGCGGCGGCGGCGCGCTCGCCCGCGAGCGTTTTTTCAAGCGCGATGCGCTGCGCCTCAACCTCCGCAAGCCGCGCAAGCTCGGCATCGCGCGCGCGCAACCGCTCGACAAGCGCGGCACGCTGTCCGCGCGCATGAAGCCAGGCCAAAAGCGCGCCCGCGATGACGCCCAAGATTGCTGCGAGGATAAGGTATGCGATCACGATCAGCCCAGCGTTGCGCTTCACCGTGTTTTGGCAACCAAGGAACGCGACCGCTCACACCTTTAGCCGCGCGCGCGCCTCGTCCAGCGAAAGCCCGTCAATTTGGACGACCTTCTGGCGGGACTTCCCGCCATGCGCGACCGAAACCGCGCGCTTTGGCAGGTCCAGCGTCTCCGCCAAAAATTCGCACAGCTCCTCGTTGGCGCGCCCCTCAAGCGCGGGCGCGCGCACCTTGACCTTGAGCGCGTCGCCGAGCCACCCCGCCACCTCGTTGCGAGGCGCGTTCGGAATGGCCTTGATCGCGAGTTTGCAGGAGGCAGCGGATGGCGGTTGGGTGGACATTTTTGCGAATCAGTTTCCGCAAATACGAGCAGTCTTCGCACGCCTCGGCAACACGACAAAGACGGTCTGTCGGCATATTTTTGTAAACAGACCGGTAACTTTATGCGGTGTTTTGTATATTAGAATTTATAGCTTACGTCGGCGTAAATGACACGTCCGTAGGCGCCATAGGTTCCAATGTCCGCGTAGCTGTCAAACCATGTCCATGTCGTCGGGGGCATTTTATTGAATGCATTATTACAACCAAGACGAGCAGTCAGTCCTTTCATAACGCCTTTGCGGAATGTATAGCCGACAGCCAGGTCGATGCTCGTGTAGTCATCAACTTTTCCGTATTTTTCGGCACTATAAACCTCGTGCATTTTGGGGATGTAGGTTCCGAACAGAGAGGCATTCCAATCTCCATAGTTCCATGTTACTCCAAAGTTGGCACGCCAGCGCGGGATGGAGCCGGCTTCCTCAAAGCCGTCCGATGTGGTGCCGGCATAATCATATTTCATAACTCCATTATAATAACGGTTATACCATGTGCCGACGACCTGGAACCCAAATTTGCCTGCGGCTTGCGTGTTCAGGTCGTAACGAACGGAGAAATCGACGCCGTCCTGCATCGCATAATTGGTGTTTTCATTCACATTAATGTAATATAAATCGTATAATGACTGACCGTTGGAATGGTATGATCCCGATATCTGGCCCGGATCGGTAACGGGGGTTCCGCTAAAACCGCCAAAATGCACAAATTGGGCATAGCGTGAAGCGGTGCCGTTTAGCTCAACATCCTCAAGAATTTTTTCTAGGGGCATCGCACTGCCTATCAAGTTGGTGCGTTTGATATGAAAATAAGTCGCCTCCAACTCGAGGCCTTTCACCGCCTTGGGTGAATAAACAACGCCGATGTTGAAACTTTTGCTCTTTTCCGGTTCCAAATTCGGATTGCTGCGATCCAACTGAAACGCCTGACACCTGTCATTGCCAATTGAGCCGCCGCCATGCTGCGCCACGTTGCGAATAACACTGGTGAAGCCGACAGAATCGGGCGCGGACAAGTTGTAAAGCGCCGGCGCGTTAAACGATTGCGAATAGGTGGCACGGAAAGCCAGTTCGTTGTTAATCGGAAGGTAACGCAGCAATATTTTCGGAACAACGGGATCATCGGTGTCGTTGTATTTTTCATAGCGCAGGGCGAAGTCCATTTCGAGCGTGTGCAAGCCGGGAATTTTTTGCGCCGGACTGGTTATCGGCACGCGCAGTTGCAGGAAGCTGGAATAAATATCACGGGAGTCCCTGAACGGATTCCCGCCCGTGGCTCCGTCCCATTTGACCGGATTACCGTAGAGAATATCGCTTGTGTCGCTTATTGTATAGCTACCCTCATCGTAATTGCCGTCGAGTGTTTCGTGACGCATCTCAACGCCAACGGCGATTTGTATCGGACCCGCTGGCAGTATATTATGGAAGGTGCCGTTCACACGGAAATCCATTGTGAACAGCGAGCTGTGGGCTCTTTGCCAGGCGGTGCCAAAAATACCTGCCTCCTCGAAGCCACCGTGAGCTTGCTCGACCGCAAACAGATTTATAATTCCGGAGTCAACGGCCGCCGTAAGCGCGTCACGATCAATGACGCCCGTCTGTTTTTGTTTCTGCGAAGCCTTGTTATAGTTGGCGGCGCCTTCCCAGTGCCAGTCGGCGTTGATGCGTCCGCGCGCGCCGCCCAGCAGACGTAGCGAGTTGGTTGTTGTTTTGTAGCCTCGCGAGTAATCCACAAAACGGTTTCTCGGCGCCGCCTCGGTGTCGAACGGGTTTTGGGGATGATTCGCATTGGCAACACCGTAGCCATCGGTATTGGTCGCGCCGTAGGGCATTGAAGTGATCGGCTGACCGGCGAGTTGCGAGTAGGTCTTGACGTTTGAAAACAGAACGTCGCCGAAATAAGTGAGATTGGCGTTATACTTGTGCTCCAGTGAAACCGTGCCTGCGGCCCTTTCACTTCCGTTGATCAGGGTAACATACGGCGACAGGTTGAAGTTCTCTCCCACAGTCACGTCATCTCCATGCGACTCGAGAGTATAGTATCCGGCGGCGATAAGCTGATCCGCCGTCATGTTGCTACCGGTTGGCGGAGTATTTTCCGCAACAGCCTTATACCAATTTCCGGTGGTGGCTGATGTCGCGATATACACCGCGCCAGGCAGACTGTAAGTCATGTTCGACATGTCGGAGGAAAACGGCCTTTCATTCTGATACAGCGGATCGCTCTTCAGCCATTCAAAGGAAACCGTAAGGCTCGTCTTGCTCAACTGCGCGCCGGCGACCGCGCGCACGGAGCGTTCCTCCCAGTGACCGGAGCGCGTCGCGAACTTATAGTTCCCGCCGACTTCGAGGCCGGTGTAGTTTGTCTTGAGTATGACATTTACCACACCCGACACCGCATCCGCGCCGTAGATCGCGGACGCGCCGTCGCTGAGCATTTCGATGCGCTCCACCGCCGAGAGGGGAATGGAGTTCACATCCACAAATGTGAAACCGGTCAGCGCCGCAACGGGCGAATGGGCCGCCCGGCGACCGTTGATAAGCACAAGGGTAGGCTCGCTGCGCAGGCTCAGCATGGAGCCGCCGTTGGTCCAGTTACTGGCTATGTTTGAGTTGTTCGAACCGATGTTGGCGCTACCGACAAACTGCGGTGCCTGTTTGCGCAACAAATCCAGCATGTCTCCGGAGACACCGGTGTTTTCGATATCCACACGGCTTATGATGCGCACCGGCACAGCGGGCGCATCCGCAGCCCAAGGAATGTGGGATCCGACGACATATCTGTCCATCATGATGATATCCCCTTCGGGAACGGCGGAGCCGATTGTCGCGGTCTGCGCCGGCGCCTGTGTCAAAGCCATAAGCAAGGCGCTTCCGGCGGTCAATAATTTGGCAAAACACATGAAGTGGCTGCCTGTGCAGGTGTTCGTTTTCATCGTTGGGTTGCTTGGGACCTGCGCATCAAAAAACACGCGGACAGCACGTGCCCGACGCGCAGAAACAGGGTTGATAGTGTTCAGTTATATGCGGCAAAGGGGATTGGGTGGAGGGGCGAACCGCCAAGCCAGACGATCCGCCCATCGCGGCGACCAAGATTGCCGCTGCTCCGAGTAAATTAACCAGAAGTTACGGGCAAAGCGACAAGTGCAATCACCCGCATTTCTAGAAGCCCAAGAAGTTCAAATCCTTTTTCACACCAGTGGTTGCGCTCGTGAAACATAATTCATTTATAGCACGCCACCCGTGAGCAGTTCCAAGATAGCCGAAACCGTGGGAGTTCATATACCCAAAAATATTGTGCGCATAATCGAGGCGCGCGCGGAGGCTATTGGGCATAAAAAAAGCCGCTATGCGGCCATGATCATCAAGTGGTGGATGGATCAAGGCGCTCCCGCAGTGAGCCATGTTGATCAAACCATGCGTGCCGAAGTCATGACCCGGTTTGTCCCAGTAGGCACATCAGATGAGAGTTGCACGGAAAATAACAATCTCGAGCCAGATACAAAAACGTCCGCTTGTTTTAATAATGAAACCTTGGAATCCGAAATTGAGCTCGGCGTTTTGAAAATTGTGAACGGAGACGTCGTTTTTATCAAATCGAGCCGCGCTTCATCAGGAATCCAAAAACAATAAGCGGGTCGCCAAGCCAAGCGACCCGCTTTGATGAAACGGCGGCCCTCAAGCGGCCGCGGCATCTCAAAATACTTCCGAAATTATCGCGTCTTCACCTCGATATCGCCGCCCGAGGTGCGAACCTTGACCAGCGGTCCGCCGCCGTTGATTCTGCCCGACAGGCGGTTCTTGCCATTGCCACCCGCAAGCAGGGCGATTTGCAGGTTGCCTTCGGTTTTCACACGCCCGCCTTTTGTCACTGCGTCCACCAGCAATCCGGACGATTTGCCCAGCTTCAATTCCACATCGCCGCCGGAAGTGCTCAGCGAGCACTCGCTCGTCACCTCGGAGAGGACGGCCTCAATGTCGCCCCCGCCTGTGCGCGCAGTGATCGCGCCCGAGGCTCCTTTTATCTTGATATCGCCTCCGCTTGTCGTGATCGCCAAATCACCCGCCACGGCGCCCGTCTCGATGTCGCCGCCGCTTGTTTCGAGCGTCGCGTTTTTTGTGCAACCCGCGAGATCCACATCGCCGCCGCTTGTGTGCGCGCTGACAATCCCGTCGATCCGCCCGAGCTTCACATCGCCGCCGCTCGTGCGCACCTTGATCGTGCCGGCAAGGTCGCCCACGAACACATCGCCGCCGGAAGTCGTCACCGTGGCATCGCATGCGCGCGGCACGGTGACATCGAACTCCACGCAAACCGGCGCGCGCCTCAACGTGGCCTTTGTGTATTTCGCCGACGCGCTCACCGAGTTGCCCGACTGCTCCATGACGAGGTCGAGCGATTTCGCAATCTCATCGGCCTCGGCCTCGCTCTTCGCCCGCGGGAAAATTTGCCGGGCGACAATTCGCACACTTTGAACATCGCCCGGCTCGACGCGCACATTGCCGCCCGACGTCGAGACGGAAAGTTTCGCGCCAGATTGAACCGAAAATGTTTTTTCGACAGCGCGCTCGATTCTGGCCGACGCGACAGTGGAAAAGAAAGCGAGGGCGCAGGCCGTCGCGAGAAACAGAGTTGTTTTTTTGGAAGTAAAAAAGTTCATGTCCCATCAAACACGCCGGGCCGCCGGAAAGTTACACGTCTTGTGAAAAAAGTTTTTCCGCCGCCGCCACGCCGCGCATTATTTTCGCGCTCGTTATTGGCTGGAAAAACAATGCCGCCAGTCTTTCATGCGCGCATGAGAAAACCCCTCGCCGCCCTGTTTTCGTTTTTGCTTTGCTCCTTGTTTTTCCCGGCGGTCGCAACCCGCGCGGCAGCCGATGATCCGTTGTTAACGCTGCGCAAGGAGCACCCGCGCCTTCTTTTCACCGCGCGGGACTGGGCGGTGTTCGACCGGCGCGCGCGCAATCGCGCCAACGATCCGCAATTCGACGCGCTTCTTGCGCAACTCGAAAAAAACGCACGCGCAATCCTCGGCGCTCCGGCGCTCGAGCGCAAACTCACCGGACGCCGCCTGCTCGGCGTCTCGCGCGAGGCGTTGCGCCGCGTGCTCACACTCGCCGTCGCCCATCGCTCGACGCAAAACGATGCGTTTCTGCAACGCGCCGAGCAGGAGATGCTCGCCGCCGCGTCGTTCGATGACTGGAACCCGTCGCATTTCCTCGACGTCGCGGAAATGACCGCCGCGCTCGCGCTCGGTTACGACTGGCTCCACGAAAAACTATCCCCCGAAACGCGCGCAATCGTTCGTCGCGCAATCGTCGAAAAGGGACTCCGCGAGGGGATCGATTCGAAGCTCCGGCGAAACAGCTGGCACCGGCAGGAAAACAACTGGAACCAAGTCTGCCTCGGCGGGCTTTCCCTCGGCGCGCTCGCGGTTGCCGAGGACGAGCCCGCGCTTGCCCGCGACATGCTCAAGGCCGCGCGTGCCGGCATCGTGAACGGACTGCGGCCCTACGCGCCCGACGGCGTTTATCCCGAGGGGCCGGGCTATTGGAGCTACGGCACGGCGTATCAAGTGCTCCTCGTCGCCGCGCTCGAATCCGCGCTCGGCACGGATTGGGATCTTTGCGCCAGCCCCGGATTCCTCGCGAGCGCCAACACGCAACTCCACCTCACCGGGCCAACCGGCAAACAATTCAACTTTTCCGACTGCGGGCTCCAAAGTTTTTTCGATCCGATTTTGTATTGGTTCTCCGGAAAACTGAACAACCCCGTCCTCGCCGCGCCGCCAAACTTGAAATCGCGGGAACGGTTTCTCCCGCTCATCGCGCTCTGGTGGCCGGACGCCGGGCTTGCGCCGCCTAACACCGAGCCGGGCCTTCCGCTCGCATGGAAGGGCGAGGGCAAAAATCCCGTCGCGGTGTTTCGCAGTTCGTGGACCGATCCGAACGCGCTCTTCCTCGCCTGCAAAGCCGGCGCGGCCAACGCCTCGCACGGACACATGGACGCCGGCTCGTTCATCCTGGAGGCCGACGGCGTGCGCTGGGCAATCGACCTCGGAATGCAGAACTACGAATCGCTTGAGTCAAAAGGCATGCGCATTTTCGGACGCACACAAGACGCGCAGCGCTGGACGGTTTTTCGCATGAATAATTTTTCGCACAACACGCTCACCATCGACAACCAGCCGCACCGCGTTGGCGGGCGCTCGGAGTTTTTGCGATTTTGGCGTGATGGAATAATCATGGCCAGCGAGGACAAATCCAGCGGAGTGGAAATCGACCTTTCCCCCGTGTTCGCGGGTCAAGTCGGCAGTGTGCGTCGCGAAATCAGCTTTCAGCCGAAGTCGCGCACCGTCTTCATCAAGGACTCAATCGAGGGCGCCGCGCCCGGCGCCGAAATCCGCTGGGCCATGGTGACAAAAGCCCAAATTCAACTCAGTCAGGACAACAGCGGAGGCCACGCCCTTTTGACACAAAACGGAAAGCAGTTGCGCGCGTGGGCGGGCAACGTGGACGGCGAAAAACGCGAGTTCGAAATCATCCCGGCCGGGGCCTCGGTCAAAAACAATTACGACGCGCCAAACCCAGGCACGCGCATCCTGATCGTCCGCGCAAAAGCGTCCGCCGGGGGAAGCGCCGTCATCGCGGTGGAACTGCGCGCGGGCGAGACGCCTCGTTGAGTTTGCAACACTCAATGCGCGCGCGTTTCCGCATCAGGACAGCTTCGCGCCTTGCGACAAAAGACGCTCGCGAATCTCCGCAAATGGCACGCGCGCCGGGGTTGTTTGGCCAAGCGCGGCCAACGCCGCCGCCACTCCCCCGCCCTGCCCGATTGCCATTGCGATTGGCGTGACACGAAACGCCGCCGACGCCTCGTGTGTCGCGCTGATGCAGCGCCCCACGACAACCAGGTTTTCCGGCCGCTCCACGAGAAGGCTGCGCAGCGGTATGCGATACGCGCTGTCGGGGCGCAGGTGCGTGGTGGTCGTGACCGCCGCGCCGTCCGCGGAGTGGATGTCGATTGGATACGCGCCCAGCGCAATCGCGTCCTCAAAATCGCGCGCGCCGAGTATGTCTTCGGCGGTGAGCACATGCAGTCCGCGAATGTGCCGGCTTTCGCGCACGCCGATTTTGGCGGCGGTGTCCATGCGGATGGCCTTCGAAAAACCCACCGCGTGCTTGCGCAAAAAATCAAATATCCGCGCGCACTGGCGGCGGCCGGTCATCCCGGCCTTGCCCAGCGCAAAAGGGTCGGTCGCATCAAGCCCGGTGATGCGCGAAGTGTTCACGATCACAACGCCGGGCTCGGCCGTCTCGAAGAAAAGCACTTGGTCGCGCGGAACATCCACCTCGCCGCGTTCGCGCGCGGCCTTCCACGCGCCGAGGAATCCCGCCAGGCTGATGCGCGGCGAGGTCCGCAAGCGGCGCGCGCCCTCCTCCGGCCCGCGCGGATGCCAGAGAAAATCCTCCGGATGCGCGAGCGCGTAGGCGCGAATCGCGGCGGTATCAACATTGGCGAGCTTGAGGTTCATCGTCATCGGTTGCGCCGCGCCGTCTTTTTCCCGGCCAAGCTGGAACGGCACGCCCGCGCGCGCCGCGAGGTCGCCGTCGCCGGTGGCGTCGACAAACACCTTCGCGCGAATCGCGGTGAGCCCGGCCTTGTTGCACACGATAATGCGCGCGATGCCGCCCGCGGCATCGGTTTCAACCGCGGCGAGTTGCGTGTGATAAAGCATGCCGCAGCCCTCATCGGCCAGCATGGTTTCGAGCTCGATCTTGAGCGCCTCGCTGTCGAACGGCGTGACGGTGCTGCAATAAGTCGTCGTGTCGGCGATGTGCCCCGTGCTCGCGCCGCGCTCGCGAAGCCGCCCGATAATCTCGTCGGGAATCCCGCGCACCACCTGCTCCCCGGCGGGATTGTGAAAACTCATCATCGGCCCCACGCCCATCGCCGTGAGCGAGCCGCCGGGAAATCCCTGCTCCTCGACGACAAGCACCCGCGCGCCACAACGCGCCGCCGCGATTGCCGCGACACTTCCCGACACGCCGCCGCCGACAACAACAACATCAAATGCGGGACCTTCGTTTACTGGTAATTCCATGATGAATATCAAATTTTCAAAAGACGATGCCCCGCGCCCGCCGGAACTTCAACGGCAACCGACTGGATTCCTTTGGCATCCTCAGAACCCCGCGCCGCCCGGACTCCGCCCCCGCGCGCGGAAAAACAAACCTGCCGCATTGACCGGCGATTACAAAAGAGGTTTCTTAAACGCTTCGTTTCTATTGTTACCTGTTGCACCCGACACCCGCCTCATAATCTTTCACTACCAACATCATCCCCATGAGCACCCAACACAACCACTCGCGTCGCGACTTCCTCAAAACAACAGCCCTCGCGGGGCTGGGCATCGGCCTCGCCGGAATGGCACCCTCCCGCGCGGCCGGCGCGGAACCCGGATTCGGCGCCGTGCGCAGCCGCGCCAAAAACATCAGCCAGACACGCCGCCGCCCCGCCGGACAAAAACCCGTCCATTCCCTGACTACCACGCCGATTGAAAAAGTTCGCGTCGGGCTCATCGGCTGCGGGGGCCGGGGCGGCTCGCTGCTCAAGGACCTGTTGAACATCCCCTTTGTTGAAGTCACCGCCATCTGCGACGTCCGCGAGGAACGCGTCGCCATGATGCTCAAGCGCGCCGGGGACAAGGGGCAGACCCCGAGAACCTATTCCGGCGGCGACCGCGCCTGGGAAAACCTCCTGCGGCAGGACAACATCGATGTCGTTTACGTCGCCACGCCCTGGGAATGGCATTGCGAAATGAGCGTCAAGGCGATGGAGGCGGGCAAGCACGCCTTCGTGGAAGTCTCCGCCGCCGTCACTGTTGACGAGTGCTGGAAGCTCGTGGACACCTCGGAAAAAACCCAGCGCCACTGCGCGATTTTGGAAAACTGTTGTTACGGCCGCAACGAACTCTTCGTGCTCAACATGGCCCGCGAGGGTGTTTTCGGCGAACTCACGCACGCCGAGTGCGCCTACATCCACGACCTGCGCGGCATGCTCTTCAAACTGGGCACCGAGGGCGACTGGCGCCGCGAATACCACAAGACCCTCGACGGCAATCTCTATCCCACGCACGGCCTCGGCCCCGTCTGCCAATACATGGGTATCGGGCGCGGCGACCAGATGAAATATCTCGTCTCCATGAGCTCGCCCGAGGCCGGCCTTTCCAAGTGGCTCAGGGAAAAGAATCCAAACGACGGGCGCCACGCCGGCGAGAAATACGTCTGCGGCGACATGAACACCACCCTCGTCAAAACCGAGCTGGGCCGCTCCATCATGATCCAGCACGACGTGATCAGCCCGCGACCCTACAGCCGCATCAACGCCCTCAGCGGCACCGGCGGCACGTTTTTCGGCTACCCAAACCGCCTCGCGCTCGATGATCCGAAAAAATACAACCTCAAGGCCAAGAGCAGCCACGGCTGGCTCAAGGACGACGATTTTAAGGTCATGCGCGAAAGGTTCGACCATCCGCTCTACAAACAATTGCAGGAACGCGCCAAGAACAGCGGCCACGGAGGCATGGATTATGTCATGAGCTACCGCCTGCTTGATTGCATCCGCAAGGGTCTCACGCCCGACATGACGGTTTACGACGCCGCGCTCTGGAGTTGCATCCTCGAACTGTCGGCAAAATCAGTCCAGGAAGGCAGCCTCCCCGTCGGCATCCCCGATTTCACCCGTGGCGATTGGAAAACCATCAAGCCCCTCGGCATCGCGACAACCTGAGCCCCGGTGCCAACCCAAGCCCTAGCCGGCGTTCGCCTTGTCATGGTTCACAAGATTGCGCCGCCATGCGCGCGGCGAAATTCCGTGCACTTGCTTGAAGGTGGCCGACAGGTGAAAGGCGGAGCTGAAGCCGAGCTGGGCCGCCGCCTCATCAAGGGTTGTGTCGGTCGACGCAAGCAGGCGGCGCGCGTGCGCCATGCGCAGATTTATCACATATTGCCAGGGGGCATAATTTGTATGCTGCTTGAAAGCGCGCCGCAAATGCGAGTAGGCCACGCCGAGTTTTTTGGACAGCTCCCGCACATTCACCGCCTCGGTGTAACGCTCGGCAAGGATGCGCTCAAGCTGGCCGACCGAATGGCTCAGGCGCGTGGGGGGCGCATTCTCAATCCGGCCCGCCTGCTCCCACGCGGCGAGGACGGCGTAGGCCGACGCGCTGCGCGCCGGGTCGTGCGACGCGCCGTTTTCCCTTGAGTGCGAGTGCAGGCGTTGCAACGACGCCTCCATTTCAGTCGCGAGCACGTTCGCGCGCACGGATTGGGCGGCATTGATGATTTTTTTCGAAATCAAGCGCGTCACGAGCGGGCCGCGCGCCTCCAGCCAGCTCTCCACCCAGCCGGTCTGCGGGTCGGGCTGGTAGCGGTGCCAGACGCCGGGCAGCAGGGCGAACGCCGCGCCCGGACCGACTTCGACCAGCCCCGTCTGGCGGGTTTCAAACCGTCCGCGCCCCTCCTCAATGAGGACGATTTGAAGCGCGTCAAGGACGCGACCGCGCGTCCAGTTCAGCGCGTGGTCGTCGGGATGCGCGGACATGGGATAACGGGCGCCGGGCGGAATGCGGGTGAACCCCGACGCGGTCACCGCCAGCCCCCATATGTTCATTTCGGGCGGCGTTGCGAAGTAGCGAAAATAATCACGGGCGGTTTTGTCAGGGGTGGACATTTTTTATATGAAAAAAAGCAATAAGACAATTCACAACGCTGTGTCCACACGCTAAGCTTCGCAACCATGAATCCACCGAATGCTCCCCAAAATGCGTCCACGCTTCGAATCGGTTTGTTTGGCATTGGTCTGGACGCCTACTGGCCCCAGTTTTCCGGACTGAAGGAACGGCTTGAGGGTTATTTGGCGCGGGTCGCGCAAAAACTGGCGCGTCCAAATGTCGAGGTGGTGAATGTCGGCCTCGTTGACAATGCCGACCGGGCGCGCGAGGCGGGCGGCGAGTTGCGGCGCGCGGATGTGGACTTGATCTTTTTGCATGTCACCACGTATGCGCTGTCCTCGACGGTGCTGCCGGTCGTGCAGCGTGCGCGGGTGCCCGTGATCGTGCTCAATCTCGCGCCCGAGCCGGCGATCGACTACAAAACTTTCAACAACATGGGCGATCGCACGCGGATGACGGGCGAGTGGCTCGCGCATTGCGCGGCGTGCCCGGTGCCGGAAATCGCCAATGTTTTCAAGCGCGCGGGCGTGCGGTTCCACCAAGTCACGGGCGTGCTTGAGAACGACCCCGTGTGCTGGTCGGAGGTCGACGCGTGGGTGGAGGCCGCGCGCGTGGCCGCCGGCATGGCCGGGAACCGGCTCGGATTGATGGGGCACTATTACGGCGGCATGCTGGACATTTATTCGGACGTCACGCTGCAATGCGCGACGTTTGGCACGCATGTCGAAATGCTCGAAGTCGAGGAGCTGGTTGCGCGCCGGCGCGAGGTCGCCGCGGATAAAATCGCCGCGCGCGTGGCGGAGTTTCGCGAGATATTTGACGTGCAGCCCGACTGCGGCGACGACGCGCTCGCGGAAGCCGCGCGCACATCCGTCGCGCTCGACAAGCTGGTCGCGGATTATCGCCTGGGCTCGATGGCGTATTTCCACAAGGGCTCCGGCGTGAAGGAATGCGAGGACGCGATCAGCTCAATCATACTCGGCACGTCGATGCTGACCGGTCGCGGCGTTCCCGTCGCGGGCGAGTATGAGGTGAAGAACGCGCAAGCGATGAAGATCATGGATTTGTTTGGCGCGGGCGGCTCGTTCACGGAATACTACGCGATGGATTTCGCGGACGATGTCGTGCTCATGGGACACGACGGCCCGGGGCACATAAAAATCGCCGAGGGCAAAACCAAGGTGCGCCCGCTCACGGTTTACCACGGCAAGGTCGGCAGCGGCATTTCGGTCGAGATGGCCGTGCGTCACGGGCCGGTGACAATGCTCGCGGTGGTCGAGACGGGCGACGGCAAAATCGGCCTGCTCTGCGCGGAAGCGGAGTCGGTGCCGGGACCGATTCTCGCCATCGGCAACACAAACAGCCGCTATCGCTTCAAGTGCGGTGCGCGCGAGTTTGTGAATCGCTGGAACAGCCACGGCCCCGCGCATCACTGCGCGGTTGGCGTCGGTCACATCGCGCAAAAGATCGAAAAACTCGGCCAGTTGTTGCAGATGCCCGTGGTGCGGGTCTGCTAAGGGCAGTCCGCGTCACGCCGCCGCCTTCGCGTATTTTGCGATGATGCCGTCGAAGCTGCCGTTGCTGAAAAAGATCACGGCACGCGGATTCGAGGGATCTGCCGGAAGCGTGGCGGCGGTGAGTTTTTCGAGAAGCGCGATGTTGCTCGAAAACGCCCCGGCGCGGATGTCGCGCGCGGCGAGTTGTTGAATCACAGCGGCGGTGTCGAAGCGCTCGTCAGCTGAAAGTTTTTCGGCGCGGTTAACCGGGCCGAGATAAACTTCGTCGGCAAAAACAAGTGTGGCGGCAAAATCGTCTTGCAGTGCGCGCGTGCGCGCGGTGTTGCTGCGCGGTTCAAAAACCGCCGTGAGCGTTGCGCCGGGAAAACGGTTGCGAAATGATTTTAGTGTTTCGGCAATCGCGGTCGGATGATGCCCAAAATCCTCAACCACGGTGAGCGCGGGAGTGGCGACAAGTGTTTCCTGACGGCGTTTCACTCCGCGAAAGCGGGCGAATGGCCCGGCGATGTGAAGACTCTCTTTGGGTGGGGCGAAGCCTCCGGTTAAGCCGAAATTGTTAGGAAAAACTAACGCTTGCGACTCAGCCGGAGGCTTTGCCCCGCCAAGGCTTAGCGCCGTCGCCACGGCCGCCATCGCGGCATTGCGGGCATTGTAAAGGCCGGGCGTGGCCATGCGGATTTTTGTCCACTCGGCACCGTTCCAGAGAAGCGTGAAGGATATGCCGTCCGCGTCCTCCGAAAAGTCGGCGATGCGCACAAAATTATTCTCGCCCGTGCCAACACCGAGGATTTTGCACCAGGTCACTTTTTCGACGACTTCGCAAAGGTTGGCATCGTCTCCATTAAAAACGATGGCGCCATTGCCCGGCACGAGGCGGGTGAGGTGCGTGAACGTGCGTTTCACGTCGGCGAGATCGCGAAAGATGTCGGCGTGGTCGAACTCGAGGTTGTTGAGGATGGCGACGCGCGGCGCGTAATGGATGAACTTGCTGCGCTTGTCGAAGAACGCGCTGTCGTATTCGTCGCCCTCGATCACAAAAGGATCGGCGGGCGCACCGAGGTGGTTGCCGACGGGCGGATCCTGCGGAACGCCGCCGATGAGAAAGCCGGGATCGCATCCGTTTTCCCGAAGGAGAAACGCCGTCATCGCGGTGGTGGTGGTTTTGCCGTGCGTGCCGCAGACGACGATGTTGTCGCGCCGGGCGAGGATGTGATCGTGCAGCAACGCGGGGAGCGACGTGAAGGGAATAGCGCGCCCGGCGAGAAGCCATTCGACCTCGGGATTGCCGCGCGACATCGCGTTGCCGATCACGACGAGATCGGGCGCGAGTTTTTCGAGGCGCGCGGGATCGTAGCCCTCGTGGAGCGAAATGCCCGCCGCCGCGAGCACGGTGCTCATGGGCGGATACACGCCGGAGTCGGCTCCGAGCACCTCGTGCCCGGCGGCGCGCACAAGCAGCGCCGCGTTGCCCATCGCCGTGCCGCAAATGCCCATGAAGTAAATTCGCATGATGCCATGTATGCGCATGGATTTTTCGGGATGTGTCAAAGTGGAAGCGGTGTCCCGTCGCTTGTTTTTATAAAACGGCGGGGGAACGCGCCCGCCTCCACTTTGGTTTGCCCTTGGCGCGCGTTTTGTGATGATTCGCGGCATGATTGAATTGGCTGAGAAATTTCTTAAGGCATTCATTCCGCTTTTTGTCGCGATGGACCCGATCGGGCTTGCGGCGCTGTATCTCGGTTTCACCCCGCTCATCCCCATGGAAAAGCGCAAGCGCATCACGCGCCAGGCCATCCTCACGGGCGCGGGCGTGGCGTTGTTATTTTTGTTTCTCGGACAGGCGATTTTTCGCGCGCTGTATATCACGCCGGGCGATTTTCAAATCGCCGGCGGGCTTATCCTGTTGATCCTGGCCGCCCGCGATCTGCTCACATCGAGCGAGTCGGCGCCGCAAACGCTTTCGGAGGATTTTGGCGTGGTGCCGCTGGGCATGCCGCTCATCGCGGGGCCGGCGGTGATCGCGACTTTGTTCATCTGCGTCGACATGGTCGGTTTTGTGATGACGCTTGCCGCGCTCGCGGCGAATCTCGCGCTCGTCGTGCTCGCGCTGGCGTGGAGTGACAAACTCGGAAAACTGATCGGCATCACGGGCATGAAGGCGATTTCGAAAATCATCTCCATGCTCCTCGCCGCAATCGCCATCTCAATGATTCGCCAAGGGCTCAACTCATGAGCATGCGCACCACGCAATGCGCGCTTCCGGGAAGTGTCATTGGGGCCGTGTGTTTTCAGTAAAACAGCAACCTTCGAATCGGTAAAAAAAGTTGGCCGGTCGCCTACCCCTAAGCGACCGGCCATTTGCTTTCTTAGTTACCCCAAAACTCCCGCTATGCGGGAGAAGTGAAATTGATAAGCAAAGAAGATTAAATTCAGGTGTCTTCGTCAACAAGAAATTGAAATGTTTTTTCAATTAAAAGTTAATTCATTCATTACCAATGAATTAAAGTGTAATTATTTTTGACCCATTTCATGATACTCATGCTGATACAGTCATTTTGGAGGTGCAACGGGCTTCTAATCCAACCTTTTTTCTTATCAGTTACCCGATGATGTCTGCAGAAGTTGGGGTGCCATCTTCGACTGAGACTTCGATACTATGGCCGGCGAATAATCCTGCATCGTCGAAATATACCACGGAGGCCCCGACTTCGTCGAACAGGTGAATGCTTGGGTTGGTCAACATGTGGGCAAATCGCTTCTCATCCACGGTCCCAATGCTCTCATCAAGCCAAGTGTCATTGTAGAGAGAGCACAATTCTTTGGCGGCAAATGCGCGAAGCTCCGGCAATCGTTTGACCAAGCTTTTGTAGTGTTTGACCGCCGTGACTGAAGGTTTTCCGTCTTTCAGATATGGCCCATCCATTATGCGCACGGGAACGTTATCAAAAGTTAACTCGATATTAGGCATCGTATTTTTCTTCTGGTTAGCAGTGACATTAGGCCAAGGCGGTCGAGGGGAAAAGGAGTGGGTTTATGGACGACAACGTTTTTGTTGTCGCTGCGAACGTCAACGGTCGAATTGCATCCGAACACCGGGCGCGACGAAGTCGTCGCCTTGTCCAAGAGACGAAAACTCAAGGACTGCGAGGCTTCGCCTCGTCCGCCGGCAGGAAAGCCGCCACTCCGTTATGCTTACGCGGTCTCCAGCAGCTTGTAGATTCGCGCGACCATTTTGCTGGCGTCGTCGAGGAGGCCAGCGCTGATGAGGGCGTTGTCCAGGATTTGCTCGGCAATCAACGCGGCTTTTTCGGGCGCGGTTTTTTGCGCGTCGGCAAGGCGCTTGATCACGGCGCTGCGCGGGTTGACTTCGAGATTCACCTTGAGCGGGGGCTCGGCGGGGATTTCGCCTTCCTTGCCGTCGGTTCCCGCGGCGGCTTGCTGCTGGCGCATGGCGCGCATCATGCGGCGCATGTGCGCGGGCATGGGGTCGGCGTTGAGCGCGAGCGCGGGCGAATCGGTGAGGCGGTCGCTCGACTTCACCTCGGCGACGCCGCGCGCGGCGAGCGTCGTCTTGAGCCATTCGACGAGGGCGGCGGTGTCGGTTTCGGAGAGCGCGTTTTCATCGGCGGGCGGCTTGGGCGCGTCGGGAAGTTTCAGGTCGGCGCTGTCGGCGGAGACGAGTTTTTTGCCGTCAAATTCGCGGACGTTGCTCATCACGTAATCGTCAACGGCCTCGTAGCAGTAGAGGACTTCGAGGTTGCGCGATTTGAAGCCCTCGATGTAGGGGCCGCTTTCGATCGATTCGCGGGTGGCGCCGATGAGGTAGTAGATCTCGGTTTGGCCTTCCTTCATGCGCGAAACGTAGTCGGCGAGCGAGGTGGTCTTGCCTTTTTCGGTGAGCGAGGATTCGTAGCGGAGGAGCTTGGTGAGTTGCTCCTTGTGCGTGAAGTCGAGCGCGGCGCCCTCCTTGAGGAAGATGCCGAACTGGGCGTAGAGGTCGGCGTAGGCGTCGGCGTTGTTTTGCGCGAGTTCGTCGAGGTGCTTGAGGAAGCGCTTGGTGATGACCTTGCCGAGTTTGTCGATCAGCGCCTTGTCCTGCATGGTTTCGCGCGAGATGTTGAGCGGAAGATCCTCGCAATCGACGACGCCCTTGAGGAAGCGGAGCCATTCGGGGAGGAGGTCTTTCGGGCGCGAGTCGATGAGGACTTTGCGGCAGTAGAGCGCGACGGAGGGCTCGAGGCGCGTCATGCCGAAACGCTCGGGGTTTTCGTTGGGCACGAAGAGGAGGGCGTTGATGGCGAGCGGGGCGTCGGCGGAAAAGTGGAGGTGCGTGCGCGGCTCGTCCCAGGCGTGGGCTTGGAACTTGTAGAACTCGGTGTATTCCTCGGGCTTGATTTCGTTTTTGTTGCGCAGCCAGAGCGCCTGGACGGTGTTGATGCGCTTAGTGTTGAGGTTGACCGGGAAGGAGACGAAGGCGGAGTAGTGCTCGAGGATTTGCTTGATGCGCGACTCGCCGGCGAAGTCGGCGCAATCGTCCTTGAGCGTGATGGCGATGGAGGTGCCGCGCGGGGTGTCGGCGGGCGCGGTTTCGATGGTGTAGGAGCCGGAGCCGTCGCTCGACCAGGTGTGCGCGGGCTCGTCGGCGCGCCATGAGCGCGAGGTGACGCGCACATGCTTGGCGACCATGAACGCGGAATAGAAACCGACGCCGAACTGGCCGATGAGGTTGGCGTTTTTCTGGCCGTTTTCACCGAGCGCCTTGAGGAAGGCCTTGGAGCCGGAATGCGCGATGGTGCCGAGGTTTTCAACAAGCTCGGCGCTGGTCATGCCGAGGCCGTCGTCGGCGATGGTGATGGTTTTTTCGTCAGCCTTGTCGTCGGTGGTGATGTTGACCTCGAGGGGGCGCTGGTCGTCGGGGAGATTTTTTTCGGTGAGCTGGAGGTGGCGGAATTTTTCGAGCGCGTCGGAGGCGTTCGAGACGAGCTCGCGCACGAAGATTTCCTTCTCGGTGTAGAGCGAGTGGATGACGATATCGAGGAGCTGCTTGATCTCGGCCTGGAACTCGAATTTTTGCGGTGCGGTTTGTGCGTCGGTTTTTTTGTCGGACATGATGCGAATAATGCGTGTTGAGTTGTTGTGTGTTTGGTTTGTGAAAGTGTCGAAAGAGAAAAAGGATTTTAGCCGCGCACGGAAAAAATCAAGAGCGGGGTTTGCTGAGAGCACCGGCGCAAAAACGGGAAGGAGGGTGCGCGCATCCGTGAACACACGCGAGCGCGCGCACGGCGTGCTCCCCCTATCGCGTCAGTTTGCGGTATTTAATGCGGTGCGGCTGGTCGGCGTCCTTGCCTTTGCGGCGGCGGTAATCCTCGAGGTAACTCGTGTAATTGCCCGACCACCACGCGACGGCGCTGTCGCCCTCGAAGGCGAGGATGTGAGTCGCCACGCGGTCGAGGAACCAGCGGTCGTGCGAAACAACCACGGCGCATCCGGCGAAATTTTCCAGGCCTTCCTCAAGCGCGCGGATCGAGTTCACGTCGAGGTCGTTGGTCGGCTCGTCGAGCAGGATCAGGTTTGCGCCGCTCTTGAGGAGGCGCGCGAGGTGCACCCGGTTGCGCTCGCCGCCGGAGAGGATGCCAACTTTTTTCTGCTGGTCGGCGCCGGTGAATCCGAATTGCGCGCAGTAGGCGCGGGCGTTCACTTCGCGCCCTCCCGCCCCGCCGAGTTTCAGGATTTCCTGCCCGTCGCTGATGGCTTCGTAAATCGTGGATTCGTCTGGAAGCGAGTCGCGCGATTGATCGACGTGCGCGATCTGCACCGTGTCGCCGATGCGCAGCGCGCCCGAGTCGGGTTTCTCCGCGCCGGTGATGAGGCGGAAGAGCGTCGTCTTGCCCGCGCCGTTGGGCCCGATCACGCCGACGATGCCGCCGGGCGGAAGCGAGAAGGTGAGGTTTTCGAAGAGGAGTTTTTCGCCGTAGCTTTTCGCGAGTTTGTCAGCCTCGACGACAAGTGTGCCGAGGCGCGGGCCGGCGGGAATGAGGACTTCGAATTCGCGCTCCTTTTCGGCCACGTTTTCCTTGAGCATCGACTCGTAGGCGCTGATGCGCGCCTGCGATTTGGCGACGCGCGCCTTCGCTGATTTGCGAATCCATTCGAGCTCGCGCGCCATGGCCTTCTGGCGGCGATCCTCGGTGCGCTGCTCGATGGCGAGGCGGCGCTGTTTTTGCTCGAGCCACGAGGAATAATTTCCCTGCCACGGAATGCCGTGACCGCGGTCGAGTTCGAGAATCCAGCCGGCGACATTGTCGAGAAAGTAGCGGTCGTGCGTGACGGCGATCACGGTGCCCTCGTAACGCGAGAGGTGCTGCTCGAGCCAGTGCACGCTCTCGGCGTCGAGATGGTTGGTCGGTTCGTCGAGCAGGAGGATGTCGGGTTTTTGGAGGAGCAGGCGCGCGAGCGCGACGCGGCGGCGCTCGCCGCCGGAGAGCGTGTCCACGATTGTTTCGGGCGGCGGGCAACGGAGCGCGTCCATGGCCATGTCAACTTGCGAGGCGACATCCCATGCGTTGAGCGCGTCGATTTTTTCCTGAAGCTCGCCCTGTTTTTCGGAGATGGCGTCGCGCGCGGCATCGTCGGCGGCGGAGTCGATTTCGTCCCACGTGGCGTTGTAGGCCTCGACGAGGTCGGCGAGGTGCTTCACTCCCTCCTCGACGCAGGCGCGCACGGTTTTGCCGGCGGCGAGCTGCGGCTCCTGCTCGAGCAGGCCGACGCTGTATCCGGGCTTGAACACGACCTGGCCGTCGAACTCCGTGTCGCGCCCGGCGAGGATGCGCATGAGCGAGGATTTGCCGGAGCCGTTGAAGCCGAGCACGCCGATTTTCGCCCCGTAGAAAAACGAGAGCGAGACGTCGCGGAGGATTTCCTTGCGCTCGATTTTTTTCGAGACGCGCATCATGGAAAAAATGATTTTGGGTTGTTCGTCGGTGGCCATGGCAATTGTCAGAAAACTAATAACCTCAAAGAGGCGCTAGAGTCACAGGAAAAACTACGCCGTCGCGGTGTCTTTCGCGTCTCTTCGCGCTTGTTCTTGTGCTCAGATAATTTCCTCCGTCTCGACGCTCAGCGGTTTCGCCGGGTCGCAATCAACGCGCAGCGTCACGAAGCGGTCGCGGTGGTTGTCGAAGATCGGCCAGAGTGCGGCGCGGTCGGTTTCGGGGATGTAAATGTCGTCCATCGCGGCGCGTGTGAAAAAACCGAACTTGCCCTCGTCGATGTCGGGCGGAAGCGCGGGAATGGGTTTCTTGCAGCGGAAGAGAAACATGAGCCAGTGACCGCTGCCCTCGTAGGATTTTTCCGCGATCATGCAGAACAGGTGCAGGTCGGCGGTTGTGATTTCAAAGCCGGTTTCCTCGCGCGTCTCGCGGATGGCGCACTCGTAGGGTGACTCGCCGGAGGCGGTTTCGAGCTTGCCGCCGACAGGGCTCCACGCGCCGAGGTTCGGAGCTTTTGCGCGGCGGATGAGGAGTTGTTCGCCCCGCGCGTTTTCGATGAAAACAAGAACGGCGAGTTTGTAGGGGATGCTCATTTGAAAGCCGATTTTCTAAGCACGGATTGCGGGGATTTACACGGACAAAAACAAAGCGCCGGCATGCGCAAGCCGCGCGCGACCCAAATGCCCGCGCGCGTGTTTTGCGAAGCGTGTTCAATTTTTTCGGAAATTTTCTGATTGGTTTCTGGCGCGCGATTCATAGCCATTGCGGGCTTCACCATTCACCAATAACAAAAATATGTCACTCGCACTTCTCTTCGCCGGTCAAGGCGCACAAAAAGTCGGCATGGGCAAATCGCTCTACGAAAACTCCGCCGCCGCGCGCGCGCTTTATGACGAGGCAAACAGTGTTCTCGGCTGGGATTTGAAAAAAATCTCGTTCGAGGGCCCCGATGCCGAGCTCACGCAAACGAAGGTCTGCCAGCCCGCGCTGTTCGTGCACGGGCTCGCGCTCCTCGCCGCGCTCAAGGAAAAGGGCGACGCCGGAATCGCGGACGCAAAATACGCGCTCGGCCTCAGCCTCGGCGAAATCACCGCGCTGACCGCCGCGGGCGTGTTCGATTTTGCGACCGGCCTGCGCGTCGTCGCCGAACGCGGACGCCTCATGCAGATGGCGTGCGAGGCGACCCACGGCAGCATGGCGGCGATCATCGGCGAATCGCGCGAAACCGTCGCGGCGCTTTGCGCGAAGTTCGACCTTGAGGCGGCCAACTTCAACTGCCCCGGCCAGATCATCATTTCCGGCGAAAAACAAAAAATCGTCGATGCCGTCGCCGACGCCAAGGCAAACGGCATCCGAAAGGCCATGGAGCTCAATGTGGCCGGTGCCTATCACAGCCGCCTGATGGTTCCGGCGCGCGACGCGTTTGAAAAATTCCTCGAAACCATTCCCTTCGCCGCGCCGCAAATGACCGTGTTCACCAACACCACCGGCAAGGCCGTCAGCGCGCCCGCCGACATCCGCGCCGCGCTCGTGAAGCAGGTCGTCTCGTCCGTGCTCTGGGAGGACTGCCTCGTCAGCGCGCAAGCGGCGGGCGCGACGGCGTTTCTCGAACTCGGGCCCGGCGGCGTGCTCGCCGGCCACGTTAAGCGCACGAACAAGGAGTGGCCCGTCACCAGCAAGTCGGAATACGCCGATTTGTAAGCGACCCGCCCCGCGCTTCCTTTTTGACACGACGTCAGGCAATCCATTGCCTGACGTTTTTCATTTCACATCTCGAATCCCGCACTCCGCATTTTCACCATGTCCAACATCCGCGTCCGTTTCGCACCAAGCCCCACGGGCTTTTTCCACATCGGCAGCGCACGCACCGCGCTCTTCAACTGGCTCTACGCGCGCCACACCGGCGGCACGTTCGTGCTGCGCATCGAGGACACCGACAAGGAGCGCAACAGCGAGGATTTCCTCAATGTCATTTATGACAGCCTCAAGTGGCTCGGCATGAACTGGGACGAGGGACCGGGCGTTGGCGGCGATTACGGCCCCTACCGCCAGAGCGAGCGCGACGCGATCTACAAGGAATACATCCAGAAACTCTTCGACGCCGGACGCGCCTACGAGAAGGACGGCGCCGTGTGGTTCAAGCTCCTCGGCGAGCGCTACGAAACCTACGACGACCATCGCAAAAAGACCGTCGAAAAGGTAAAGGTCGCCCCCACCGTAATCGACGATCTCATCCGCGGACGGGTCGAGCGCGTCGAGGACGAGGACTTCGTGATCGTGCGCTCCGACGGCAGCCCCGTGTTTCACCTCGTCAACGTCATCGACGACATCGCCATGAAAATCACGCACGTGATTCGCGGCGAGGATCACCTTTCAAACACCAGCAAGCACGTCGAGCTCTTCAAGGCCTTCGGCGCGCCCGTGCCGCACTTCGCGCACATACCGCTCATCCTCAAGCAAAATGGGCCCGGCAAAATGTCCAAGCGCGACCAGGGTGCGCTCGTCGAGGAGTATCAGCGCCGCGGATACATTCCCGAGGCGCTCGTCAACTTCCTCAGCCTCCTCGGATGGAATCCCGGCGACGACCGCGAAAAAATGCCCGTCGCGGAAATCATCAGCCTCTTCGACCTTCCCGGCGTGAACCAAAGCAACGCGCGCTTTGACGACAAAAAACTCGCCCACATGAACATGACCTACGTGCTGGAGCTGCCGCCCGACGATTTTGTGGCGCGAGCCAAGGCGTATTTCGCGCGACACGGCACCTTCGCCGCCGGGATGCCCGACGAAAACTATCTGCGCGAAGTCCTCCTGCTCAGCCAGCCCAAGATAAAAGGCATCGAGGACCTGCCCGGCTACACGGAGTATTTCTTCACGGAAAACTTTCCCCTCAACGAAAAAGCCGCCGCGAAAATCATGGGCAAGGGCGAGCCGAAAACCCGCCTGCTCGAACTCGCCGGCGCGCTGAAGACAGTCGATTTTTCGAACGACCTCGTGATTGAGGAGGCGATCAAAAAACTCGCCGCCGACAAGGGCCTCGGTTTCGGCGACTACCAGTCCATCGCGCGCCTCGCCGTTTCCGGCACCAACGTGGGGCCAAACCTCACGGGCATGTTCCGCGTGCTCGGCCGCGACCGCGTGATGGCACGAATCGAGCGGTTTCTGGCACGGCAATAAACAGCCAAAAGTCGCGAGGAGAAAAGGCCCGCCAAACCGCGCGCTTGCGCGCGGGCGCGCGAACGTGTTTCCATTGCGCTCTTCCATGTCCACAAATCACACCGAAAACACCGCGTCGCAGGAACTCCTCTCGCGCATCGAGGCCGGCAAGGCCGCCGTGCTCGCGCAAACCGATCTTATGTTGCGCGAATTCGGCCGCGCCCAAAGCAACTGGAAATCCGACGGCACGCGAGTCACGCCCGTCGATATTGCGATTTCACAAAACATCGAGCGGTTCATTCACGAGCGTTTTGCGGACGACGAGTTTTTCAGCGAGGAGCTCGCCGATCCCGCGCGCTTCGAGCCCGAGCCGCTGCGCGCGCGTTTCGCGTGGATACTCGACCCGATCGACGGCACCAACAACTACGCCACCGGCCTCGCCTGCTGCGCGATCTCGCTCGGCCTCTACGAAAACGGCCTGCCCGTTTACGGCATCGTTTACGACATGGGACGCCGCGCGCTCATCCACGGCGGCCCCGGCCTCGGCGTGTTCGACGGCGACCGCGCGGTTTCCGTTTCACAGGCCGCGCCCACACCGCAAAGCCTGGTCGGCTTTCACAGCCCCCATGACAAAATCTACGCGGCGCAGGCAAAAACCGTCGTTGAAAATTTCAAGATCCGCGGACTCGGCAGCAGCACGCTCCTCCTCTCCTACGTCGCCAACGGAATGCTCGAGGGCGTCGTCGACCACAACGTCAAGATATGGGACATCGCCGCCGCGATCCCGCTCTGCATGGCCGGGGGCGGCGAACTTTATTTCTTCAACAACACCAACCCGCTCCCCGTGCGAACCTTCGACCTGAAGATGAAACGCATCCAATACATCGCCGGCGGCGCGGCCTTTGTCGCCCGCGCGCGCGAGTTGCTCGGCGTTTGAGACGGCGCGATTTTTTCCAACGGCAAACCCGGATTCACCGCATGAAAAAAGCGCTCCTGCTTGTTGACATACAGAACGACTTTGTGCCGGGCGGCGCGCTTGCCGCGCCCGAGGGCGACAAAATCATCCCGCTGGTGAACCGCCTGCAACCGCTGTTTCAACATGTCCTCGCAACACAGGACTGGCATCCCGCCGACCATGGCAGTTTCGCGGCGCAACACGCAGGGCGCTCGCCGGGCGAGGTCATTGATCTCCACGGCATCCGGCAAATCCTCTGGCCCGTGCATTGCGTGCAACAAACACACGGCGCGGCTTTCGCCGACGGCCTCGAAACGCGGCGCATCGAGCACATTTTTCACAAGGGCGCCGATCCGCGCGTCGACAGTTACAGCGCTTTCTTTGACAACGGCCGCAAGCACTCAACCGGCTTGGAAAAATACCTGCGAGAGCACGGACTGACGGATATTTACATCGCCGGGCTCGCAACGGATTACTGCATAAAATACAGCGCGCTTGACGCAGCGCAGCTCGGTTTCAACACACACGTGATCGCCGACGCCTGCCGCGCGGTGAACATGCAACCGGGCGACGACGCGCGCGCCTTCGACGAGATGAGCAAGGCCGGGGTGCGTGTGATCGAAAGCGCGGAACTGGCATCAAGGTAGCACGGGCGCCTCCGGCCCCGCCACCTTCACAGGCCGGCATTCGCGCGGGCCTTGCGGCCGCCGCTCATAATTGCGCGGAGCTTTCGGACGCGTCGGCATCGCCGGTGTTTTTGGCGAGCCTCTCCACCAGCGTTTGGTGTCCCACGGGTTTGTTGAGAACCGTCCGAAAATAAGGCCGCAGCAATCTTCTCTGCTGTTTGTCGATATCAATATCGACAAGGCCAATCACGCGCTCGGCATGCCAGCGTTCGGGCACGGTCGCATAGGTGCGCAACGCCGTCAGCGTGCCGGCGTCGCACTCGACAACGGCGAGATCCCATTCCGTCGCGCCGAGCCGGGGCATTTGGAGTTCGAGCGCGACGGCTCCGGCGAGGGCAAGCTCGCGCTTGAGTTCGCGCCGCAAGCCGTCGTGCGATGTCACAACCGCGATGCGTTTTCCACTGAGAAGCGCCCCCTCCGCGGGCATGGCGGAAACATCCTCGTTGGCGGCGCAGCGTATGGTGAACGAAAACATCGACCCCTTGTCCAACTCGCTGACGACGGTCATGCGCCCGCCCATCAGCCGCACGAGGTCGTAACAAATGGAAAGGCCGAGCCCGGCGCCGTCGTAACGGCGCGAATTGGACGAATCGAGCTGGGTGAACGGCTGGAAGATGCGCGACTGGTTCTCGGGCGCGATTCCAATGCCGGTGTCGCGCACGGAGAACTCAAGGACGACGTCGTTTTCCCTCGATGGGGAAGGCTCCTGCGATTCGTCGGCCGGGGGACTCTCCAGCGGGAATGCGTCCGCGACGGGCTCGGACGGATCGCGCGCCACCAAACGAACGGTCACCTCGACCTCGCCCGCGGGTGTGAATTTGACCGCGTTGCCAATCAGGTTGACGAGCACCTGGCGCAACCGCCCGGTGTCGGTGATGATGCTCGAGGGAACCTCCGGGGCGATTTCATGCAGAAGCTGCAGTTGTTTGCCGGCGGCGCGCGGCGCGGCCAGTTCGAGCGTGTTCTCGACAAGGGTGCGCACATCGCAGGGTTCCGTGGCGAGACTCATGCGCCCGGATTCAATGCGCGAATAATCGAGAATGTCACCCGTGAGCTGCATGAGTGTTTCGCCACCCGCATAAATGGCGTGCACATATTCGCGCTGCTCGGTGCTCAGGTCGGTGTCGAGCAGGAGGTCGGAAAACCCGATGATGCCATTGAGCGGCGTGCGCACCTCGTGGCTCATGGTCGCGAGGAAAACGCTCTTTGCGTGGTCGGCATTTTCGGCGCTCTCCTTGGCAAGGCGAAGCTCGGACGCCTGCCGCTGGATCTCGGTCATGTCCACAATGACAATAATGTAGGCTGCGATTTCGCCGCCGGCGTCGCGGACCGGGGTCGAGGTGACTTTCGCGGGAAAGCGCGCCCCGCTCTTGCGTCCCAGCTCGAAGTCCTCCGTCCACGGTTTGCCTTCGTGGATAAACTTTTTGATTTTCGTAATGTTGTGCTCGGGCATGGCCTGCGCCTTGCCGAGCCAGACTTGGCCGAGCAGTTCCTTGCGATCATAACGAGTGAGCGCGCACAAGCCATGGTTGGCATACTCGATGACGCCGGTGTCGCTGACAATCATCATGGGCGTGGCGCTTTGCTCCATGGCGGCGCTGAGTTTGCGAATGGAAAAGGCCTGCCGCGCGTAGCGGCGCACAATTACGAATGTGGCAAACGGCACGCCGAAGAGCAGCCATGCATAGAGCGCCTGCACGAAGGCCTTTTCATACAACGCCATGTTCCACACGCTGATCTCGCCGTCCAGGCGCATGATGTTGTGTTTGCCGTCAAACGAATCGACCGGCACATAGGTGGTAACCCACCTGCCCGTGGAATCGGACTGGAACTCGTTGACGGTCGTGGCGCCCGTGCGCAAGGTCGTGAGCACGTCGGCCTCGTTGATCTGGCCGGGAAAGGGATCGCCGGGGCGCAGCATGCGCGGCGAGTCAAACGGCTCGGAATCCGCGAGGCAGACGAGCGCGCCTGTTTCCGGGTTTTGCCGGAACAGGTAGATGTATTCAACGTTGGGATGGGCGGTGTTGAGCTTTATCAACTGGCGCTTGATTCGCCCGTAGGCATCGGTGCCCTCGTCGGCGCGCGTGCCGGTGAGTTTGGAAAGTTGCTCGGGGTGGATGGCGAGCGCGCTGCGCCGCGCGTTGCCCGCCACCGCGGCGAGGCGGGCCTTGTGCGCATTGCGATACTCCCACAAGCCGGCGGCGAGCCCGGCGATCACTATGGCGATCACCGTTATCGTGATTTTTGTCCTGTAGGAAAACATCGGCATGGGAGGTGCGGCGATTGCTTATAACATTTGTGCGGACACAAAAGCACAAAAAAAACCGCCGCTATTTGGAAGCGGCGGTTTTTCTTAAACAAAGCAGGGGATGCCTTGGCTCTTATTTGACGAGGTGCGTCGAGACGAGCTTGGTCATGTCGAACATGTTGACGGACTTCTTGCCGTTGAAGACGGCCTTCAGCTTGTCGTCAGCATTGATCTGGCGCTTGTTCTTGGCGTCCTGGAGACCGTTCTTTTTGATGTAGGCCCAGAGTTTCTTGGTGAGCTCCGTGCGGGGGAGCGCTTTGTTACCGACGACGGCCGCGAGGGCTTCATCGGGCTGAACAGGCTTCATGAAAGCAGCGTTCGGCTTGCGGGTGGTTTTTTTGGTTTTAGTAGATTTTTTAGCCATACAGGAATCCGGTGTAGTGCGGCGTTTTGCGAAGGCAACATATTTTCAGAGGGAAAATTTTTCATTTCAGAGGGAGAAAGTTTGCCAAGTCGTTGAAAAAGGTCTTGGCGGTGCGCGCGATTTTTCACCGCGCCCGTGTTGTATCAAGATTTTGGATACACAACTCGCCGGGCCCGCCGGACGGCAATCACTTACCGGCGCTGCTGGTTTTGCTGCGCGCTCGCCTCGCGCTGGGCGCGGCGGCGGGCGACCTCGGCGCGAATCGCCTCGAGCCGCTTGGCCTCGTCGGCGCTTCGTTGCTGCGTGTTTTGCTGGCCGGGGGTATTGGCGCGGGGCGTGCGCCCCTGGACGGGTTGCGCGACGTTTGTTCGCGCGCCGCCCGCGGGCACGGGAGCCGAAACCGCGATGCTTTTGCCGGGCCCAAACTTGGGCTCGACAAGCGCGATGGTCTGTGTCCTGCCCTGGTAGTCGACATTGATGCGATTCGTGGCGGCGTCGTAGGAACGCACGACAAACGGCTGCCCCGTCTCATCGACACTCACCCACGTGCCCTCTTTTTTGGCGGGGTCGTAAATCGCGAAGCGCGGGCCGTTTTCGTCGGACACGATCGCGCGCAACTCGATGGGCGTGTTGTTCGCGATCTTGCCGGCCGCGGCCGAGCCGCGCGGAACAAATGGGGAATCGGTCGAAACGCCCGCGCGCATTGCGACGCAGCCAAATGCGATCAGGACAAAAATAATGCGGCGGATGTTCATGGCAGGGTGTTTGATTCTTGTCATGACGAAATCAAACGCACGAGGTTGCGTCAAGGCGGGTAAAAGAATCGCCCGGGTGCCGGGCCGCCATGGCCTAACCGTTGTTTGCAAGCAAGTGATCGATTTCCGGGTCGAGCATGGTTTTCAGGATTTCGACGAGGTCCGGCTCCATGAACTCGAACTCGTCGGGAACATCAAGGACGTCGACGGGCGGAAAGCTGAAGTCGGAAAGGCCGGCGAAACGCGTGGCGATGGCATGCTTGTGCTCTCGTTCCATGACAAAAACAACATCCGCCCAGCGAAGATCGTCCTCTGAAACGCGGCGGTTTGCGCCGGTTCGCACGCCGGCGGACCGGACTTCGACGCGCGGATCATTGCGATAAATCCGCTCGGCTGTCGAACTGCGCCGCCTGTTCATTGCGCAGACAAAGAGTATTTTCAAGCGACGCGCGCGCATTAGTTTAAAAATTGGTGGAGGTGGCGGGATTTGAACCCGCGTGCCCCTGACCTTCTCATATCGCATCTACCGTTATAGTGTCGTGTTTATCTCGCTGATGTCACGCGACTCCACGCGCTTGGGCATCAGCCAACTCCCAGATTTGAAGTATACGGCGCAAGGACTGCGAGTCTCTCCATGCGCTATGCCTGCTGTCGACGCTCGCAGCGGCTAGCAGGTGTCGCCGTGCGAACGAGGCCGCGCTTAGGCGGCCAAGGGCATCTCTTCGTAGTTGCCTATTATTGGTGTGAAGGATGATTAACGAGGCCAACCTTCATCCTCGAACGGCAGCAATATAATCCAACCAAGGGTCGAATCCAGAACACCCCCAAAATGATATTGGATTTCGCGACGCGGGTTTTTGATCGCTCAAATCGCGCGCCTGAAAAATCCGACTGGTGTGTTTTGCCAGTCAAAGAACGAGGCGCAAACGATGCAGGTTCCCCGTCGGAGTGCAAGCGACGAAATTCGCGCCCGCGAAACCGGAGAAGGCCGAGTCACTCGCTCACGCACTTATACACAAAGGCCGGCGGAAAATTCAACGGCGTGTAACCGAGTCGCACCGTCTCAAAATGCCGCTTCATCAAGCGGTAATCGAGCAGCGAATATTGGAACTGGCTGAAATGCCCGCCCGGCTTCAAAATCGCCTGCACCGTGCCGAGGACGGCCAGCTTCGTGCGCCTGCCGAAATTGCCCATCGGCAAACCCGACACGATGTTGTCCACGGAGCGCGGCTCCAGCATTGTCGCGGCCAGCGTGGCCGAGCCGTGAACCGCCGTCAGGCGGGGATCGGTCTCCGCGATCGATTTGATTTCCTCGTAAAAAACCGCGTTCAGCTCGAAACTGATCAGGCGCGCGTCCGGCCGCATCCTGCGCAATATCTCGCGCGTCACGTAGCCGCTGCCCGGCCCGAATTCGACGATCAGCCTCGCCTCGGAAAAATCCACGTCCGCGAGCAGGGAGCCGACCAGATACCTCGAGCTGTGCATCAATGTTCCGACCTGCCAGAAATGGCGCACGGATTCCTTAAAAAATTTCCACCTTTTACCCATGGTTTTGTGTTGAGGCGTTTAAAGCCCGACGATGAGTGGCATCCCGGCCTTTGCACACCATGGGTGACACTGGATAAAAAAATTACATGAACACCAGCCAAAATCGTGACATTTTTTTTGAACGCGCGAGGCGCCGGAAACGCAAAGGGCGGCGCGCCGCAAAACCTTGCGGAACCAAACCGCCTCCGCGCAAGTCCGACAAACATCGACAAACATCGACAAACATCGACAAACATCGACAAACATCGACAAACACTCGCCTTGCACTCCGCCGACCAAACACCCATACATTTCCCTCACAGCCGATTCTCGAAACACCATGAAAAAATTTCTCATTGCATTTATGGCCGCCGCGCTCCTCGCCATTTTCAGCGGATGCACAACCCAGGACTCCACGGACACCACGATCCCGTGGAGCCGCCCCGCCGACTGGGAAGGCGGCATTCCCGGCATGGGCAACGCCGGCGAGCAACGCCGCTGATTTTTGCCGCGCGCACTCTCTTTTGTTTCGCAAAAAATCCGGTCCTGTGACCGGATTTTTTTATGTCCGCAACCGACGACACGCCATCAACGCCCTCGCCGCGCCCCTCCAACGCCTCGCTCACCCCGCTCCCCGGCTATCTCTACGTCGTCGCCACGCCCATCGGCAACCTCGCCGACCTCACCGAGCGCGCGCGCGCCATCCTTTCCTCGGTCGACCTCATCGCATGCGAGGACACACGCACCACCGGCGCGCTCCTCAGCCGCCTCGCCCTGCCTCGCCGCGAACTCACCGCCTACCACGACCACAACGAAACCGAGGCCGCCGAACGCCTCGCCGCCCAGCTCGCCGCGGGCAAGTCCGTCGCCGTCGTCAGCGACGCCGGCACGCCCGCGCTGAGCGACCCCGGTTTTCGCATCGTGCGCGCGTGCCGCCGCCTCGGGCTTCCCGTGGTGCCCGTTCCCGGCGCGTGCGCCCTCGCCGCGGTCATCAGCGCCGCCGGCCTGCCGACCAACGGATTTCTCTTCGCCGGATTTCTCCCGCCCAAAACCTCCGCCCGCGCCGCCTTCCTGGAAAAGTATCGGGATTTTGAATACACACTCGCGCTCTACGAAAGCTGCCATCGCATCGACAAATTCGTGGACGAAATCACCGCCGTGCTCGGCCCCAAACGCGTGATTTGCGTCGCGAAGGAAGTCACCAAGCTCCACGAAACCTTCCTCACCGGCCCCGCCGCCGCCGTGCAAGCCCGCCTCGCCAAAACCGCCCTCAAGGGCGAGTTCACGCTCCTGATAGCGCCAAATGGATTTGTCCTCTGATGCGCATCCCTAACTCGCAATTCACCCGCATGCTTTTGAATTCTCGATTTTGTATTGGGAGCTTTCGCTCCGTTTTCGTTTCGAGCCCCGCGCGGTAGCGCGCAATCCAAAATCGAGAATCCAAAATCCAAAATAACAATGACTGTCGCCGTCATCGATATCGGTTCCAATTCGATCAAAACACTTGTCGCCACGCGCAATCCGTGCCGCGAACCCGTTTCGCTTTTCTACAAAACGCTCGAGGCGCGCATCAGCGCCGGCATCGACCGGACAAACCCCGCGCTCACCGGCGAATCAATGGCGCGCGGGCTCAAGGCCATTCAGGAACTGCTCGCCGACACCGCGCAATTCGCCCCCGACCGCACAATCCTCGTCGCGACAAGCGCGGTGCGCGACGCAAGCAACGGTGATGAATTCCGCGGCATGGTTCGCGCCGCCACGGGACACGACATCCTCATCCTCACCGGCGACGAGGAGGCCAGTTACATCGGGCGAGGGCTCGCCTGCGATCCCGCGCTTTCCGGCCTGCGCGATTTCTACGTCTTCGACCTCGGCGGCGGCAGCCTCGAATGCCTCGCCTTTCGCGACCGCCGCATTGTCCGCGAAAAAAGCCTCCAGCTCGGCTGCGTGCGCCTCAGCGAGCGCTTCGTGCCCGACATGGCGCAACCCATTCCCGTCGCCGCCAGCCGCGCCATTTCCGGGCACGTCAAGGCGACGCTCGAGACGGGCGGTTTCACTTTCGACCTGCCGCCCGTCGCCGCCGCCATTGCGACCGGCGGCACCACCACCACCGCGCGCGCCGTCATCGGCGCCGCCGCGGGCAAAATGCTCGCCGAGACCAGCCCGCGCCTCGCGCTTCCCGATCTGCGCGCGCTTTACGAACGCATCGCCGGCATCGACCTCGCATCGCGCCGCCAAATCCCCGCGATGCCCTTTGGCCGCGCCGATGTTTTTCCGACCGCGCTCGCCACTTTCATCGCGCTCGCGGAGTTCGCGCATTTCGAGACATTCGAAACCTCGCTCTACAACCTGCGCTGGGGAATCGCCGCCGAGGCGCTCGACGTTTGAAGCGCGAGCAGCGGCGAAGGGGAACAGCCTCCATTTGGCTTCAAAGATTTCGCGTTCGGCGGGCCGAAGCCTCGCTCAGTTCATGCTTGTCAAGGCCCCGAGGAATCGGGACTTGGTTGCGCGGTGGAAAAATGGAAAAAAGTTTTTGCGATCATTTGGGCCGGCCAGTTCCTGTCGATCCTTAGCTCCACCATTGTCAATTTCGCCGTCATTTTGTGGCTGAGCATCGAGACCGGTTCCGCGCAAATACTCGCGCTCGCGGCCATCGCGGCGATGCTGCCGCAGGCGTTGATCGGACCCGTGAGCGGCGTCTTCATCGACCGCTGGAATCGCAAATACACGATGATCGCGGCGGACAGTTTCATCGCGTTGTGCACGCTCTTGCTCGCGGTTTTGTTTGCGCTGGGGATTGCGGAGACATGGCATATTTTCCTGCTGCTGGCGCTGCGCTCGGTGGGATCGGCGTTTCACATGCCGGCGATGCAGGCCTCGGTGCCGTTGCTCGCGCCTGAATCGCAGCTGACGCGCATCGCGGGCATCAACCAGATGATTTATTCGGTCGGCAACATCGCCGGTCCCGCGCTGGGAGCGCTGTGCATCACGATTTGGGACATGCAATATGTGCTGCTGCTGGACGTGGCGGGGGCGTTGTTTGCGTGCGGCACATTGCTGTTTGTCGCCATTCCGAAACCCGCCGGGACCGAGGCGCGCGCGCAATCAATCGCGCGCGAAATGAAGGAGGGGTTCCTGACCGTGTGGGCGAATCGTCCGCTGAGCCTGGTTTTTCTTTTTTCCATACTCGTGATGTTTTTCATCATGCCGGTGAGCGTGCTTTTTCCGCTGATGACGCTGGAGCATTTCAAGGGGAACGCGTTTCAAGTGAGCCTCGTGGAAGCGTTGTGGGGAGTCGGCTCGCTGGTCGGCGGAGCCGTCATGGGCATGAAAGTTTACAACATAAACCGGGTCGCGCTCGTGAACTGGATGTATCTGTTGCTGGGCGTGACGTTCGCGCTGTCGGGCACGTTGTCGCAGAGTGGCTTTGCGTGGTTTGCCGTTTACACGGCGATCGGCGGCGTGGCGGGCGCGGTGTATATGGCGACATTCACCGCGATCATACAAACGAACGTGGCGTCCGCGTCGCTGGGGCGCGTGTTTTCGATGTTTCACACGGTGAGCATAATCCCGTCCCTCATCGGCCTCGCGGGCATCGGTTTTTTTGCCGAAAGGCTGGGGCTCACGCTTTCGTTCGTTGTCTGCGGGGTGATCATTTGCCTGATCGGTCTCGCGGCGTTCATGGCGCGCTCGACCTTGCAAATTGATAAAAAGCAACCTGCGCCGGCCAATGGCTAGCCGTCCATTTGTGCATTGTTTGTAAACCGGCCCGGCTTTCGAAAAATCATTTTGCGAACAACACATTTTGGGATTTGTTGTCTTACTAAACATGAAACCCATGACCAAAGCATTGCCGCAACTGTTGGGCGCGTGCGCCGTCCTGTTCGCCGCGTTGCAACTTGGCGCGCAGACAACCACGGCATCGGGAACCTCGACGACCGTGCAACCGCCGCAACCGGAGCGCGCGCTGTCGCCCAGGGCGTCGGCGGCGATAACGGCCGGGTTCAAATATACACCGCCCCCGCCGCCCAAGCCGGTGGATGAAGACGACGAGGTCGATCTGCGCGACGTCGACAAGCCGAAAAATGAAATCGTCCGCCTGCCGCGATACACGGTGACCGCAAAAAAACCGGAGGTTTTCACCGACCGCACACTCTACACGCAAGACGAGCTCAAGAAGCTCGCAATGTCGCGCCACTTGAGCGGGCTCGACACGGGACTACTCAACAAATGGACGGCCTCCATGCGCCTTAATTCGTGGACGACGGTCGGTTTCGGCGCGTCGAACGAGGAGCGGGCGATGGGAATGTATCTCGAGGATGAGCGACTCCGAAACATGGCCGGCATGAAGGACGAAATCTCGCTCATGCGCGCGACCGGCGAAACAGAACGCGCCGACCAGACCCAGGCCGATTATTACGACATGTTCCTGCGCCGCCGCGACGACGTCCACACGGACGCATTCACGCGCCAGCAGGGCAAATGACCGGTTGAGCTGCTTGCGCCGGGGCGCGGGACTCCGCGACGACAAACCTTGCACCGGCGCGATGCGGGCGTGATATTGTCGCGAACAAATATCCGCGCCCATCATGGAGCCAATCCTCATACTCCTAGCATTCCTGCTGCTTCTCGCCTTCATTGCATTTCCAATCTGGGTCATCGTGCGCATCGCGGACCTGTCGCGCGAGACGCGGCGCATGCGCGAAGAAATGGCCTCGCTCCGCGAGCGCGCGGGGAAAACACCCGCCGCGCCAGCGCACCCGCAAGAGCGGGCGGAACCGGAAAAAACGCCGGCGACCGCCCCGGTTGCACCGCCTCCAATGGCAGCGGTGCCGCCGGCGGTTCCCAAAGTCGAAACACCCGCCCCGGCCATCCCGAAGCCGCCGCCGATTCAAGCCAAGGCGCCCGCGCCGCCCGTTTTCACTTTGCCACCCAAGACGGCCGCGCCCGCCTCCCCGGTTTTGCCGCCGCCAGCTCCGCGGGCACCGGAGCCGAAAAAAGCGGAACCCGCGTTCAACTGGGAGGTTTTCATGGGCACGAAGTTTCTCTCGTGGCTCGGCGCGGTGGCGGCGTTTCTGGCGGTGGCATTTTTCCTGAAATACTCAATCGATCGCGGGCTCATTCCGCCGATCGTGCGCGCGGCGATGGGATTTGTTTTCGGCGCGGGGCTTGTTGCCGGCGGGTTGTTCGCCGTGAGGAAAACATATCCGATTCTCGGCCACGCGCTTTGCGCGGCGGGCATCGTGAGTTTGTATGGCGTCACGTTTGCGTGCCGGGCGCTGTATCATTTTCCGTTTTTCGGAGTCGTGCCGACGTTTGCGCTGATGTCGCTCATCACGGCGGCGGCGTTCACGCTGGCGGTGCGGTTGCGCGGAAAATTTATCGCGATCCTCGGTTTGCTCGGCGGTTTCGCGACGCCGGCCATGCTTTCGACGGGCGTGGACAATCCGCTCGGGCTCTTCGGCTACATCGCGCTGCTCAACATCGGTCTTTACGCGGTGGCGCTGCACCGGCGCTGGAATTTTCTGGTGGTGCTCGGCGTGATAGGCACGGTCTGCATGCAAGTCGGCTGGGCGGTGAAATTTCTCGGCGACCACAACACGCTCACGGCGATGATCGTGTGCCTCGTTTTTGACGCGCTGTTTCTCGCGGGTTATTGCGCGGCGCGGCGAATGGGGCGTGAAACCGCAACGCACGGCCGCAGTGTCGCGGCGATGGTGTTTGTTTCGCTTTGCTTTGCGCTGTATTTGGGCGTCGACACGGTCGCTGCGTGGCGCCCGTTGTGGCTGCTCGGTTTTGTGTTTCTGGCCGACGCGTGCGCTCTGGCCGTGGCCGCGCTCGACCGGCGCGCGAAGGATTCGGTGTGGCTGCCCGCGGTCGCGGGCAGCGCGGTGTTTGCCGTGCTCGCCGCATGGACTCCCGTGAACGTGAACCCGCACTCGGGCTTGCTGCCGTGGGCGCTCGGCGCGTATTTTGTTTTTGCGGTGCTGCACACGGCGTTTCCGCTGATTCTCGCGCGGGTGCGCCCGGAGCTGAATCGCGCCGCGGGCGGATTGGTCGCTCAGTTTTTCGCCCCGCTTGCGCTGCTGCTCGTCATCATGCCGGTGCTCAAGGATCCCAACGTGCACTGGCTCGTGTGGCCGGCGATTTTGCTGATCGATTTTGTCGCGATCATTTGCGCGGCGATGACACGGTCGCTTGGCAGCGTGGCGGCGTCGCTCGTGCTGACGCTGGTGACGGCGGCGGTCTGGGTGTGCAAGATTCCCGTGACGATGGCGGCCATCCCCGTGCCGGTGCTGCTGGTCACGGGCGGGTTTGCGATTCTGTTTTTCGCGGCGTCGCTCTGGCTCGGACGGCGGTTCGGCGGCGCGGACAAATCGCCGGATGGATTCAAGCTGGCGCTGCCCGCGCTCTCATCGCTGCTGCCGTTCGTGCTGATCGTGATGATGCTGGCGCGAATCACGCTGGTCGACCCGACACCGGTGTTCGGGCTCGGGCTTGTGCTCACCGTGATGACACTCGGCCTCGCGAAGATTTTGAAAAACGAATGGCTGCCGGCGTGCGCGCTCGCGGGCGTGCTGGCGATTTGCTGGGTGTGGTTTCAGGACGCGCACAAGATGGCCGTTGTTTTCGACGCCGTGCGCATGATTGGCAAACCGCCCCCCGCAAACGCGTATATCGGCCTGGGATGGTTTGCCGGGTTCTATGCGATCTTCGCGGTGTTTCCGTTCGCGTTCCGTGGTTGTTTTTCAAACACACGCGGCCCGTGGCTGACCGCCGCGGCGGCGGGCGTGCTGTTTTTCCCGCTCGTTTATTGGATGATAAAACTGTGGTGGCCGAACGACGTGATGGGGCTCGTCCCCGCGATGTTCGCGCTGCCCGCGCTGACGAGCCTGACAGCGGTGTTGCGCTATGATCCGCCGGGGCATCCGCGCCGCATGGGGCGGCTCGCGCTTTTCGGCGGGGTGGCGCTGCTTTTTGTCACGCTGATATTTCCGATTCAGTTCAGCCGCGAATGGGTCACCATCGCGTGGGCGCTCGAGGGCGCGGCGCTGTTCTGGCTCTACACGCGCGTGCCGCATCGCGCCCTGCCCTGGGCGGGCGCTGCGCTGCTCGCGGTGACGTTTGTGCGGCTGGCGCTCAACCCCGCCGTGTTCAGCTATCATGTGCGCGGCGATGTGCCGGTTTTGAACTGGTATCTCTACACCTACGGCATCGCGATTGCGTGCATGTTTGGCGGCGCGTGGCTGCTGAGGCAGGCGGTGGCGCAAAACAAGTTCACCGCCGTCACGGCAAAAATTCTTCCCGGACTCGGCGCGGTGCTCGCATTTCTGCTGCTGAACATCGAGATCGCCGATTTCTTCACGGCGCCCGGCAGCCGCGTGCTCACACTGGAGTTTTCCGGCAATTTCGCGCGCGACATGAGCTACACGATTGCGTGGGCGCTGTTCGCGCTGGCGCTGCTGGTGGCGGGCATCTGGCGGCGCCAGCGTGTGTCGCGTTACGCGGCGCTGGGGCTGCTCGCGATCGTGGCGATCAAGCTCGTGTTTCGCGACCTCGACAAACTCGACACGCTCTACCGCGTCGGCGCGCTTTTTGCCGTGGCGATTGTGATGAGCCTCGCCTCGTTTCTTTATCAAAAATACATCGCGCCACGCGAGGGCGGAAAAACATCCGCGCCGCCACCCATTCCTTCGGATACTCCGCCGCCGCAACCTCCTTCCGAATCATGAAAAAACTACTCGCACTCATCCCGGCAATTTTTGTTTTCGGCGCGACTGCGCACTGCCTCAACCAGTCCGACTGGGAGTGCCGCCAGTCGTTTGATGTCGCGCAAGCCGGCCCCGCGCGCGTCTCCGTGCCGATCGACACGCTCGGGCGCGCCCAAGCGGATTTGCGAGACCTGCGGATCGTCGGGCCGGACGGCGCCGAGCTGCCCTACGCGATGCTGGCGCTGCCCGATGCGCGCGCCGCCTATCGCGTTTCGCAAACCGTCGCGCCGCGCGCATTCGGCGCCGCGCTCGACGGCACGACCACGGTCGTCACCATCGAGACCGGCGCGGACAAGCCGATCGAAAGCATCGAGCTCAGCATCCCCGACGCGAAAGACTACATGAAACCCGCGCGCGTGGAGGTTTCGACAGATCGGAAAAACTGGACGACGATCGCCGGCGGCCAGCCGCTTTTCCGGCGCAACCAAAGCGGACGTTACGACGCGGTCGCGCAAAACACCCTTCCGCTCGGCGGGCGCACGGAGCCGTTTGTGCGCGTCACGATTTACGACCAGGGACACGAGCCGATCGCCGTCGCAGGAGCAAAACTCAAGGTGGTTGACGAGGTCGCCGCGCGCGGCACCGTGCCGGATGAAAATGTCGCCGCGACGATCACAAACGTGAAACAGCTCGCGGACGAAACCGTGCTCACAGTCGATCTCGGCGCGGCAAATCTCCGGTTGACCTCGCTCAGCCTCGCCGTCGGCGATTCGCTCTTCGCGCGTTCGGTGACCGTCACGCTGCCCGCCGCCGGGGACGACACGACGGAACGGGAAAGCACGCTCGCGCGCAACCGGCCCGTTTATTCGCGCACCTCGATCGGCGGCATCGAGACATCCGGCAAAACAACGGTGGCGCTCGGTGGCGCGCCCGTGCCCTCGCGGACGATTCTTGTGCGCATCGCCAACGGTGACAGTCCCCCGCTCGATATTCGCGGCGTGGTCGCGACACGACGTCCGGCGCACCTCGCCTTCAACCCGTCGGTCGCGGGTCGCCACACATTTCTTTCCGGCAACCCGCAGGCCGCCGCGCCGCGCTACGACATCGCGATGCTCTCCAGGGAACTCGCGCGCCTGCCGTTGACGGAGATCGCCGCGGACACGCTTGCGGTGGCGCCCGACTATCGCGCCCCCGCCGCGCCTTCGGGACAAGTCACCACGCGCGTCCTGTTTTGGATCGCGCTGGCCGTGACTGTCGGCGTGCTGCTTTACGTGATCGGCCGGTTGCTGCCCAAAACGGACAAGTGACAACGCTGGTTTTTGCTTTTACAAGGAGCGCGCAACTTGATTCAATCCAACAGATTACAAGAGTTATCATTTTCTTTTGAAAATTGATTTCAGTCTGATTTTGACGAACGCAATAAACTTGTTCATTTTATGCGACTCTAGTTTTTCGATCAGTCACGCCAATTCGAACCATGAAGCCGGTCAAAATTCCAGCATTTGAGCATTTCCTGCACGAGATGATTCCGCTCGCGAAGGCGATGGGCGTGGGCGTGGATTTGAGCGATGAAAACGCGCTCGTGCTCCGCGCGCCAAAGGAGCAAAATCGCAATTCGCTCAACACCGCGTTTGGCGGCAGCCTTGTTTCGCTGGCCACGCTCGCGGGTTACGGCGTCGTTTGGGATGTGATGCGCAGCGAGCCCGCGGACGGAAAGGGCGCGACCGAAAAACCCCAGTGGCACATCGTCGTGAAGGAAAGCAAGGCCGCTTATCGCCGCCCCGTGATCGGCGACCTGATCGCTATTTGCGAGCGTCCCGCGCAAGCCGCCATCGCGGAGTTCAAGGACGCCTTCTCGCGCTACGGCAAGGCGAAGTTGAAGTTGCGCGCGCGCGTCGTCGAGGATGGCAAGACGGCGGTTGATTTTCAGGCGGCCTACGTCGTGTCGAAATAAGCGGCGTCATGAAAGCGCGGGCTTTGCATGTGGGGCAGCCGGAACGCCGATTCTCCGGCGGGAGGCCCTTACGGCTTGTGTTGTTTTTGTGCGTGTTTGCCGCATGCGGATGCAACAGCACAAATGCGACGCAACCGGAAACAACCGAATCCGCGAACGCGGAGGCGCGCAATCCGGAATGGGCCGTGCTCGTCAACAAGGAGATGAATCTCTGGCGCGTGACGCCGACGTTTTACCGCTGCGAACAATTCAAAAAAAGCGAGGTTGCCGAGCTGCAGCGGCTGGGCATCCGCACGTCGGTCAATCTGCGCAATTTTAACTCGGACGACAAGGAGCTGGAAGGCTCGACCATCAAACAAGTGCGCGTGCGCATCAACACATGGAGCATCACCGACAAGCATGTGGTTGCGGCGCTGGCCGCGATCCAGGCCGCGCAGGCGGAAGGCCCCGTGGTGTTGCATTGCCAGCACGGCGCGGACCGCACGGGGCTGGTGACGGCGATGTATCGCATCGTTTACCAGGGATGGACAAGGGATGCCGCGCTCGACGAGTTGCGCAACGGCAGCTACGGTTATCACTCGATCTGGAAAAACATCCCCAAGTATATCCAAAAAGTGGATACGAAAAAAATCCGGAAGGCCGTTGACAGGCGGCTCGCCGAAGAGGCGGCAAAAGCCGGCTGAGCGAATTCCAAAAAGGAAACCAGTTGCCAGCCGGCGACACCGCCGCTATCGGTGGGAAACTTCATTCATAAATCCCATGCCTCGCAAAAAAGTCTCCGTAAAAGCGCCGTTGAGCTCCGATCTTGCAAGCGTCCTCGTCACACCCGCCGCAATCAAGCGCCGGCTCAAGGCGCTTGGCGCGAAAATCAGCAAAATCTACGGCAAGGAGGAGGTCACCGTGGTGCCCATCATCAACGGGGCGATTTTTTTCACGGCGGATTTGCTCCGGCATGTGCACAACCCGATCCGCCTGGATTGCGTCCGCATTTTCAGCTACCGCAACAGCACCAAGTCGCACGGCAAGCCGAAGCTCCTGCACAGCCTCACGCTCGACATCAAGGGCAAGCATGTGCTCGTGATCGACGACATTCTCGACACCGGCAAAACGCTTTCCGCCGTCGTCAACCTGCTGAAAAAACAAAAGCCGGCGAGCCTGCGCACATGCGTGCTCCTCGACAAAAAAGTCCGCCGCGAGGTGGACTTCGAGGCGGATTTTGTCGGGTTCGAAATTCCCGACAAATTTGTGGTCGGCTACGGCCTCGACTACGCCGAGCGTTACCGCGGCCTGCCGTGCATCGGCGTGCTCAAGCCGGAAAAACAGAAGCTGGAGTGAGGCCGCAAAGGCGCCCGGACTTACAATAATTTCCCCGGCTGGTAGGTGGATGCGCCCTTGACCTTGGCGGCGGCGCGCTTGGCACCGGCGACAAACACATCGACCTGTTGCGGAGCAGCGCCGACAAAACGCGCGCTCTCGCCGAGAATCGACTCGAGCTTCGCGCGGGTGAGCCTGAGACGAGCATCGCCCGCGAGCCGTCCGACGAGATCGGGATCGCCCCCGCCGGTGCGCATCGCGTTCGCCGCGGCAAGCGCGTGCTCCTTGATCGCCTCGTGCGCCGTTTCGCGGCCCGCGCCGGCCTTGACCGCCTCCATCAGGATTGTGGTCGTGGCGAGGAAGGGCAGATTGCGCGTGTTTTCGGCGGCGATCGCTGCGGGAAAAACATTCATCTGGCGAAGGATTGTCAGGTAGGTTTCAAGCAGTCCGTCGATGGCGTAAAACGCGTCGGGCAGCGCGATGCGGCGCACCACCGAGCAGGAAACATCGCCCTCGTTCCACTGGTGCCCGGCGAGCGCGCCGGTCATGGTGACGTAGCCCGAAATGATCGTGGCAAAACCGCAAACGCGCTCGCAGTTGCGCGCGTTGACCTTGTGCGGCATCGCGGACGAGCCGACCTGGCCCTTTTGAAAACCCTCGGTGAGAAGCCCCTGCCCCGCCATGAGCCGGAGCGTGGTGGCGAAGCTCGCCGCCGCCGCCGCGACCTGATGAAGCGCGGAGACAACATCAAAGTCCAGCGAGCGCGGATAGACCTGGCCAACGGCGTTAAACGCGGTGCGGAAACCGAGGTGCTTGACAACGCGGGCCTCGAGTCGCGCGACTTTTTTCGCGTCGCCGCCGAGAAGCGTGAGCTGGTCGAGCTGCGTGCCGACGGCGCCCTTGAGCCCGCGCGCCGGATACCGAGCGCAAAGCTCCTCGAGTCGCGTGAACGCGAAGAGCAGTTCCTGCCCGAACATCGCGATGCGCTTGCCAAGCGTGGTGGGTTGCGCGGGCACGTTGTGCGTGCGCCCCGTGATCATGAGCGCGCGATGCGCGCGCGCCTGCTTCGCGAGGGCGAGAAGCGCGGCCGCGGTTTTCATGCGCACGACGGCGAGCGAGCGCTGGATTTGCAGCTGCTCGACATTTTCCGTGAGGTCGCGGCTGGTCAGGCCGAGGTGGATGAACTCGTGGCCGGCAAGATCGGAAAACTCCTCGATGCGCGCCTTCACATCGTGAAGTGTGACGCGCTCGCGCGCGGCGATGCTGGCGAGGTTGATGTTGTTTTTGACGCGCTCGTAATCGGCGATTGCCTTCGCGGGAATCGCGACGCCGAGATCACGCTGCGCCTTCATGACTGCGATCCAAAAATCGCGCTCGATGGCGATGCGCCCCGAAGGCGACCAGATGGCCTTGAGCGCGGGCGAGGCATAGCGCTCGGCGAGGACGTTGGGAATGGAATCAGCGGCGGAGTTGTCAGTGGTCGTCATGGAAATTGAAAAATAAAACTGATGCAGGAAAACCGTGTTCGCGCAAGGAAGCGCTGCAACGAAAACGGAAAGTGGGAATCCGGCTGTGCTCCCCCATGCCAATTGAAGCGCCCTGCCGCATTTTCACCATGCCGCCAAGGTGCAAATAGCGCTCGTTTTTATTTGCGCGACTCCAGTCATATCCGGTAGTGTTTCTGACTGTTGGATGCCCGCCGCTGTTTCAACGGCGGGCATTATCCCGCAAGTTCTCCCGAAAGTTTTTCCCTCAACACTAATTAATCCCAACCCTTCGTATCACATGGATGCCTTCAACCTCGCCAAAGAACGCTACGCCGAAATCGGCGTGGATGTCGAAAAAGTCCTCAAGACGCTCGCGCGCACACCCGTCTCCCTCCAATGCTGGCAGGGTGATGACGTCGGCGGCTTCGAACGCGCCGGCGCCGAGCTGACCGGCGGCATTCAGGCCACCGGAAACTATCCCGGCAAGGCCCGCACCGCCGACGAACTGCGCGCCGACCTCGACAAGGCCCTCTCGCTCATCCCCGGCAAAAACCGAGTCAACCTCCACGCCTCCTACGCCGAGCTCAATGGCAAAAAAGTCGACCGCGACGCCTACACGATCGCGCAATTTGAAAACTGGGTCGCCTGGGCCAAAAAGCGCCGCATCGGACTCGACTTCAATCCCACCTATTTCTCGCACCCGCTTTCCGCCGACGGCTTCACGCTCTCGCATCGCGACGCCGGCGTGCGCAAATTCTGGATCAACCACGGCATCGCCTGCCGCAAGATCGCGCAGGAAATGGGCCGCCGTCTCGGCAAAACCGTGATCACCAACTTCTGGATGCCCGACGGTTTCAAGGACACCCCGGTCAACCGCCGCGAATATCGCGAGCGCATGGAGGATTCGCTCGACAAAATCTTTGCCGTCAAGATCGACCAGAAGCTCAACCGCGACGCGGTCGAGAGCAAACTCTTCGGCGTGGGCGTCGAGTCGTGCACCATCGGCTCGCACGAATTCTACATGGGTTACACCGTGAAGAACAAAAAAATCCTCTGCCTCGACGCCGGCCATTTTCATCCCACCGAAACGCTCGCCGACAAGATTTCCGCCATCCTCCAATTTGTCCCCGAAATCCTCCTGCACGTGAGCCGCGGCGTGCGCTGGGACAGCGACCACGTCGTCACACTCGACGACCAGACCCGCGCGCTCATGGAGGAAATCGTGCGCGGCAATTATCTAGACCGCGTGCACATCGGCATGGACTTCTTCGACGCGAGCATCAACCGCCTCGCCTGCTGGGTGATCGGCGCGCGCAACACGCAAAAAGCGCTGCTGCTCGCCCTCCTCGAACCCGCCGCGCAACTCCGCAAATACGAGGCCGCCGGCGACTACACCTCGCGGCTCGCCCTTCTTGAGGACGCGAAGGTGATGCCCTTCGGCGCCGTTTGGGACGAGTTCTGCAAACGCAACAACGTTCCCACCGGCCATGCCTGGCTCGCCGAGGTGAAAGCCTACGAGAGCGATGTGCTCGCCAAGCGCGCGTAAACGCAAGCACGCCAGGATCGCAACTTCCCAGCCAATGCGCGTCCCGCATTGGCTTTTTTGCATATAAAAACCGGCCAACCGTTTTTTGCATCACGCCGCCGCTTGCTTTCCACCCGCTACTCGCTAGCATTACCCGATACTTTTTATGAAACTCACAGGACTTGGCACCAAAGCGCTTCACGCCGGACAAAAACCCGACCCGACCACGGGAGCCAGCGTGGTGCCCATTTACCAGACCAGCAGCTACGCCTTCCGCGACACCGAGCACGCCGCGAATCTTTTCGGCCTGAGGGAGTCGGGCAACCTCTACACGCGACTCGGCAACCCCACGACCGACGTGCTCGAGCAGCGCGTCGCGGCGCTCGAAGGCGGCAGCGCGGCGCTCGCCTTCTCGTCGGGCCAGGCCGCCATCACCGCCGCAATCCTCAACATCGCCGGGGCGGGCGACCACATTGTCTCCGTCGCGCAACTCTACGGCGGCACCTACACGCTCTTCCACTACACGCTCAAAAAGTTCGGCATCGACGTGAGCTTTGTCGACGCGCTCGATCCCGAGGCGTTCCGCCGCGCCGTGCGCCCGAACACAAAAGCCTTTTACGGCGAGGGCCTCAGCAACCCCGCGCTCAATGTGTTTGATTTCGAAAAAATCGCCGCCATCGCCCGCGAGTCCGGCGTGCCGCTCATCGTGGACAACACCTGCCTCTCGCCGATTCTCAACCGCCCATTCGAATGGGGCGTCAATGTGGTCGTGCATTCCACAACCAAATACATCGGCGGCCACGGCAACTCGATCGGCGGCATCGTCGTGGACGGCGGCAATTTCGACTGGGGCAAACACGCCGCGAAATTCCCCGGCTTCACCGAGTCCGACCCGAGCTACCACGGTCTCTCGCATTGGGACGCGTTCAAGGCCTTCCCGCCCGCCGGCGGGGCAAACGTCGCCTACGTCATGAAAATGCGCCTGCAGCTTCTCCGCGACACCGGCGGCTGCCCCTCGCCCTTCAACTCCTTCATGATGCTCGCCGGCATCGAAACGCTGCACCTGCGCATGGCGCGCATCTGCGAAAACGCGCTCAAAACGGCCGAGTTTCTCTCCGCGCATCCCAAGGCGGCCTGGGTCAACTATCCCGGCCTTCCCGCAAGCCCGCACCACGCCAGCGCAAAAAAGTATTTGAAAAATGGATACGGCGGGCTTGTCGGCTTCGGCGTGAAAGGCGGCTACGAGGCGGGCAAACGCTTCATCGAGTCACTGCAAATGTTCTCGCACCTCGCGAACATCGGCGACGCGCGTTCGCTCGCGATTCATCCCGCGAGCACGACGCACAGCCAGCTCAACGAGGACGAGCTGAACGCCTCTGGCGTGTCGCAGGACTTCATCCGCCTGTCGATCGGCACGGAGGATTTTGTCGATATCCAAGCCGACCTCGAACAGGCGCTGGCAAAGGTCTGATCGCTTGCAACCGTGAGCGCGCGTCAGGTTTTTTGAAGACCAAACGCGCGGCGGGGTCGGCGTTTCGAGCAATAGCGGCAGTCTGCCAACCGGCCGGCCACACTTGCTCTAACGCCGCTCAATTTCGCATCTGGCTGCGGTAGATAACCACGTCTTTGGACGCCGCCCCGATAGGCAGCGCGGCGGGGTCGGGCACGGTGATCATGAAATTCTGAGTCTGTTGTTTGTATTGGGCTCCCTTTTCATCGAAGAAAGCGAGCTCGGCTTGGTGCGTGCCGGGCGGCAACTGAATCGCGGCAAAACTGAGATAGCGCGGAAGGTTGTCCCAGCAGCGGGTGTCGGCGCGCGTTCTGGTCGAGGCGGAGATGATTTTTGAGGCGAACCCCGCGAGGAGCAGCGCGCCGGTGATGATCTGCGCATCCTTGCTATCGGAGCTGTTCGACACGGCCATGGCGCCGATCAATCCGACATCGCCAATGGTGTCGGTCGTGCGCTTGAAGGCGGCTTTGTTGCCGAGGATTTGATCCATGACGCGTCCGCCGCGCGTGATGGCTTGAAAACTCACGTCGTCGTAGGGCGGCAGCGCGTAACTGCGGCCGCCAACGCTCAGGCGCGCGGAGGTCGCCGAGGGCGGCAGGACGCGGTAGAGGAGTTGCTGGCCGCTGTCGCCGCCAGCATATTTTTGCGGCCCGGCGCCATAGTCAACAAACACCATGACGTTGGCAGCCGTGTCGTAATCGGGAGGCGCGGCGCGCTCCTGCGCGGCGGCGCTGGCACGGGCGCGCTTGAGCGCGTCGGCACCGGCGTCGGGACTGTGCGGGTTGAGTTTTGCCGAAACGTAGCCGTCGAGGTAATCGAGCAACACGTAGTCGCCCGCGTATTCCTTGTTCAACGTGTCGGAGTCGAGCAACTGCCCGGTGCGGAAGAGGGCGCGCGCATTGTCGGGCTCGCCCGCGGCCCAGTAGATAATGCCGCGATAAAAATTGGCCATGACGCGCTCGTAGGCCTCGCCGACAAAGGGTTTGCTGGCCTCCTGGGTGAACATGCCGCGCGACTTGGCGGCGGCCTTGTTGATGTTGCCGTAATTGGCCGCGACAAGGGAGAGCGCGTCGTCGAGGGCCGGCTTCGCGATGCCGGCCTCGCCCCGGCGGAGCGCGGCAAGCCCGAGCCGGTATTGCCAGAGGGCGCGATCTTTTTCGGGCGCGGCGTCGAGCTGGTTTTGGTAATCCACAACGGCGTCGCCTGTGAGCGGCGGCGGTGGTGGACGCGGAGGCGTGGTCGTGCAACCGCCGGCAATGAGCAGGAGGGCGAGGATGGCGGTGCTTTGAACGACTAAACGCATCTGGAGGGTGGAAATCTCAAATCACGAAATCCCAAATCCCAAATAAATTTCAAACTCCAAAATCTCAAATCACAAAAGAAAACCAACGGAACCGAGGCCGGGCGCCTGCGTTGAGATTTTGTGATTTTGTCGGTTGGAATTTATTTGGGATTTGGGATTTGGGAGTTTGTGATTTGAAAATTATATATAATTATATCGAAAAAACATTGTGTATAAACACCCCGTCACTTCGCCCGCGCGGTCATGTCAGCCATGAGGTTGAACGCGGTGGCTTCGAGAGCGTCCTGGACGCCCAGGGTTCCAAGCGAGGCGGGTGGCAGCTGGTTGATAATGTCGTTGGCGGTGGCCTGCCCGATGATCGCGGCATCCGAAAGGCGGATGGCCGTCATTTGAATGTCTGGAATCGTGACGGTCGGGTCGTTGCCCGAGATCGTGGGAACGATCACCTGGCGGCTGGTCACGAGGGTTTCAATGGCGACGTCGTTGCTCGCGGGCGCGGGTTCCGCGGTGCCCGAGGCGAGCGCGGCGGCGGTGGCCTGGTCGGCAATGGTGGCGCCGGCCTGGGTGAAGGGCCGCGCGGCGATGCGCTCGATGTCGCGCGCGGTTTGCTTGTCAGCCAGCTTGTCCTTGGCGGAATGCGTTTTCGAGGACGGCCGGGCCTTGCCCTTGAGGTCGCGGTTTATATAAAACACGAAACGGGGCTTGCCGAGCTTTTCATAAACGGGTCGGAATTCGTTTATTATTTCCGCGGCGTGCGTGTATTGGGGAAGCGGGACGCCCTCGGTTCCATACAGGCGCTGGTTGTCCGCGCGCACGGTTTCGTTTTGCGGGGCGGCGACCGTCGTCACCGACGTGACGGGCGCGGGCTCGGAGGGCTGTGTTTTATATCTGCTGGCGCAACCCGCGAAAAGGGGAATCGCCGCAAGTGCCGCCGCCAGCGTGAACGCGAATGGGATTTTCATGATTTGTCGGCTTTCCGTTTATATTATTTAATTATTGCTCAGCGCGACTGGCGCACCCGGATTGTATATGTCTTGGATTGCGCGTTGGAGGCGGTGAAGCGGACGGCCTCGGTGGCGTTTTCACCAAGAATCAGTGTTTGCCAGGGCGTTTCGTCACCCGTGGAAAAACGCTGGGCGTCCTTGAACACGCAGCTGATCTGGACTTGTATGCGACGAATCTCGCGGTTTTTCACGTTCGCCACGATTTCGAGGCGTCCGTCGGCCGTGGTGCGCTCCTGCAATCCGGTGCAGGTGATCGAGTATTGCGCGGCCTGGTCCATGAGCACGAAATTCTCCGTGTTTTCGATCGTGTATTTGGTGGTGTCCTGCGGCAGGTAGGGACCGGTGCCGTGCGTGTTTTTCGACGCGCAACCGGCCGTCACGAAAAGCGCGGCTGCAATGGCGAGGACTGAAAGGAGTGTTTTCATGATGTTTGGCGATTTTATAATTTTTATATTAACCACGGGCGCGGGCTTCGTCTTGCTTGTATTTGTCCGTGATATCCGTGCAATCCGTGATTAGTATAATTTTGGCATGTTTTGTTTTATATATTAACGATACGCGGCATCCTCGAGGCCCTGCTTTTTGATTTCGGCCATGTCTTCCCAAACGATTGCCGAGGTGCGCGCATTGATGAGCTGGAATGAATACATGACGTAGTCGCTCAGGCCCTGGCTGGTGCGGGTGGAAAGGCTGCTGAGTTTGCCCGTGAGAAAATAATCGGCGCCCTTGAACTCGACTGTGTTGGGATCGGCGCTGGCGGTGACCTGGCCGCTTTGCTTGAGTTGCTGCTCGCGCTGGAGGGCGGCCATGCGATCGCGCGCGAGGAAGGTGACCTTGCCGGCGGCCTTCTGGTTCAGCGAAATGCGGATGCGGTCGAGGAACATGTCCTTCTGGATCGCAAAGCGCGTGTCGTTGACGACGGGATCGAGGATGATCACAGGCGGCGTGACGGCGTTGGCGATTTGCGGGATGCCGAGGATGCTGCGCGCCATCTTGTCGGTCACGGCGACGAGGTCCTGCGATTCGATGCCGGTGCCGGCGACGGAGCCGCGTTCGTCGGGGTTGACTTCGACGACGGGAACGCCGGATGGATATTGCACGCCCTTGCTCGTCGAGGAGCAGGCGCTGATGAGAACGAGTGCGGAGAGCAGCGAGGCCGCGAGTAAAAGCCTTTGGGCGGCGGTTGGTTTGCGTGTGTTCATATTAGAAGTTTGCTTGGTGCGGGTGAGGTCTCGAGACAGCAAAGAACGCGCGGGAGTTCAATAAAACAACCTTCAAGTTCGTTTTTCGAAGAATTATGACGGCGAGCAACGGCACGCGGTTCAGCGTCCGAAAAGCGCGTTGGCCTGGCTCATCGGCGTGCTAACGGGCGCGGTTTGGCGGCGCGGTTGTTGGGGTGCCGGCGTGGAGGGCTGCTGGACGGCTGGCTGCCGGCGGAGATAGAGCATGTTGTCGGCTTCGATTTGGGCGGCTTGCTGCTCGGCGCGTTGCTGGCGCACGGCGGCGTTATCTGCCGCGCTTCCGGCAAGGAGGCCGATGGTGCTGCCGATGGCCGCGCCCGCCCATGTGTTGTGCCTGCCGGAATTGTTTCCAATTATGCCTCCGAGAACACCACCGGCGAGCGCGCCGCCGAGCGCATAACCGGGCGCGCCAGAATCGGCGTAGGTCGTGTAGCTCACGCTCACGCCCGGATAAGTGTATCCGTATGAACCGTAATAATATGGATACGAGCTCGTCACATAATAGGGCCATCCATAATAACCGTGGCGATACCGGTAATGGCCATGCGGGCGGCTATAGTGGGAACGGTGCACGACGGCAGGGCGCGACGAATGGCTCGGACGCTTGTTATAATGATGCGAGCCTTGCGCCGACGGACGGCGATTGGGTTGCGCGCTGGCCACATCGGCTCCCGCAAATGCAAAAATCAGCCCAAGGACAAGAAGTGGTGTTATTATTTTTTTCATAAGCGATTGTGGGTCTTGTCTGTTATTGGTTGTCCGCGCGTTTGTGCGAATGAGTGTCTTTCGGTTAGACGCCAATTTCACAAGAAAGGTGCCGTTAAATTGCGCCTTGAGAGGGAATATCTGGAGATTTCAGGTCAAATACACGAAAACAAAATCGCGCATCACAAATATGTGCGTTTTTTGGATACGGTTTGCGCGAATATTGCACTTGGTTGGTGGTTTTTGTGATCCGCGTGGAATCGTTGGATCATCGCCATTGGTCACCTCGCAACATGGGATCGGAGGTAAACAATTTGAGATAAAAACACATCATAACCTATTGTTATACAATCTGTTTCAAGTTTCAAAAATTCAGGGGAATAAACAAATTCTCATCATCGCAAAGCGAATATTTAATCAAGAAACAGCTAGTTCTCGCCAAAAAATGGATGCCCTTTCCCGTTGAATGCTCACCCACACAAGGTTTTACTAATCATCTTTTTTCTTAATCTTATCTAATTTCAGTTTTTCCCACCGCACCAAGCCATGACAATCGCTTCGCATCCCTACGCATTTATTGCCCTTTTTGTTGCCGTCGCTGCCGCGTTTCCGCTCGGGCTGTTGCTGGTGTGCCGCCTGTGGGTCTGGGCTTTCCAGCCGCCAAAACCCAGTCCGGTCAAAAACGGAATCTACGAATGCGGTCTCGAGTCGAAGGGCGACTCGTGGATTCAGTTCAAGGCGCATTATTATTTGTATGCGATTTTGTTCCTGATTTTTGACGTCGAGGTGCTGTTCCTGCTGCCGTTCGCGGCGTCGTTCAACGTGCTGCCGTGGCAGGCGCTTCTTGTGATGCTCGCGTTCATCCTCCTGCTCGCCGAGGGCCTCGTATGGGCATGGAACCGCGGACACCTCGAATGGAAATAAAGGAAAAGTAGGAAGTGGAAATTAGGAATTCCAAACAGACGCAACAAAACCGCACCCGCATCTTTTTCATTCATAATTTCCACAGACCAGCACACGACGAAGTCCGATTCTTTTTAATTTCTAAATCCTAATTTCTAATTTTCCCCCGCTCATGAGCAATCCCGCCAACACACCAACATCGACGCACCTTCCCACGCCGCCGCCGGCGGGCATTTCGGTGGAGGAGCGCGAAAGCATGCGGAGGCAGGGCGTCCTGCTCACGAGTTTCGCCGAAATCTACAATTGGGGCCGCGCCAACTCCATCTGGCCGCTCCAGTTCGGCCTCGCCTGCTGCGCGATCGAGATGATTTGCGTGGCCGCGGCGCGTTTCGACATCGCGCGTTTCGGCGCCGAGATTTTCCGCGCCTCGCCCCGCCAGGCCGACCTCATGATCATGAACGGCACCGTCACGAAAAAAATGCTCCCGCAAGTCGTCCGCCTCTGGAACCAGATGGGCGAGCCGAAGTTTTGCATCGTCATGGGCGCGTGCGCCAGCTCCGGCGGCCCCTTCAGGGAAGGCTACAACGTCGTCAAGGGCATCGACCGTTTCATCCCCGTCGATGTGTATGTGCCCGGCTGCCCGCCGCGCCCCGAGGCGCTGCTCCACGGCCTCATGGAGATTCAGAAAAAAATGCGCGAGGAACCGCTCACCGGCCCTGACGCCCCGCGCTACTTCCGCAAGGACACCACCTGCGAATATCCGATCCCCGAGTTCGGCGAGCACGACCTCGTGCCACCATACAATTCCGAACTCTGGAAACCGCCCGCGCCCATCGTGCGCGAGGGAAAGTAACTGCCGCCCTGTTTTCAAACCATTCAACCACGGAGAACACTGAGAGACACAGAGCCAAGCCAATGGAATATTCAACCCATGCAATTCGTCCCGATTTTCTCCTCTCCGTGCTCCTCCGCGACCTCCGTGGTTAATTAATTTCATATTCAAATTTTCAATTTTTCCCGTGGAAACCCTCGAACAAATCCGTGACCGCATCGTCGCCAAGTTTGGCGCCGACACCGTCACGCTCATCACAAACCCAGGCCCCTCCGCGCAACACTCGCTCCTGCTCGTGGCGCACGCCGCGCGCGACATCGCCCGCTTCCTGCACGACGACCCCGCGCTCCGCCTCGACTACTGCTCCAACGCCACCGGCGTTGACTGGCCCGACAAGGAAATCGTCGAAACCGTAAAGACCACCCAGCCCGATCCCGCCGGCGGCCCCGACAAAGTCGTCGAGACAAAAACCAAGCGCATCCAGCCCGGCTGCCTCGAAGCCGTTTACCACCTCTACTCGATCGCGTTGAAAAGCGCCGAGCCCGTTATCATCCGCATGCGCACGGCCAACCGCACCGACGACGTCACCCTTCCCTCGCTCACCCCCGTCTGGCGCTCGTGCGAGTTTCAGGAGCGCGAAATCTACGACCTCTACGGCATCGTTTTCACCGGCCACCCCGACCTCCGCCGCATCCTCATGTGGGACGAATTTAAAGACCACCCCATGCGCAAAGACTACGTCGGCCCCGACGACTACGAATGGGAACCCACACCTCACGGCGAGGTGCTGGAGCGCGCCAAAGCCCATTATCCGACACCACCAGCCAGCACCTCGCCGAAGAGTGAAGAGTGAATGGTGAAAAACAAACAGCCGTCTCATGAATAACGCATCCACATCTTCCGCTCCCACAACAGCAAATGCCACCGAAGCCGAAGCTCCGGTTTCACCCTTCCCCCTTCACTCCTCACCCTTCGGGCCGTCGTCCGCAAGCGGAGCGACTGTCCGGGCGGTGAACGACGAATTCCACGGCGACCTGCTCGAAATCTCCCTCGGCCCGCACCACCCCTCGACTCACGGCGTGTTCCGCATGAACGCCGCGCTCGACGGCGAGATCGTCACCAAGCTCAAGCCCGTTTTCGGCTACCTGCACCGCAACCACGAAAAACTCGGCGAGACGAACTCCTACCTCGCCAACGTCCCCTACACCGACCGCCTCGACTACCTCGCCTCGCTCACCAACAACTGGGCCTACGTGCACGCCGTCGAAAAACTCGCCGGCATCACCCCCACCGAACGCTGCGAATACCTCCGCGTCATCCTCGGTGAACTCGGCCGCATCATCAACCACGTCTGCCTCGTCGGCTTCCTCCTCAACGACCTCGGCACCTCCTTCACCCCGCTCCTCTACTCCCTGCGCGAACGCGAACGCATGCTCGACCTGCTCGAGGAACTCACCGGCGCGCGCATGATGTATAATTTCTTCCGCTTCGGAGGCCTCCGCACCGACGTCTCCGCCGACTGGCTCGCCCGCCTCAAGCACTACCTCGAAGGCCTCTTCGCGCGCTACCTCGACGAGCAGGACGCGCTCCTCACCGGCAACGAAATCCTCCTCGCGCGCACCCAGGGCACGGGCATCCTCAAGCCCGACCTCGCCATCAACGCCGGCTTCACCGGCCCCGGCCTCCGCGCCAGCGGCGTCGATTACGACATCCGCAAAGTTGACAAATACTCCATCTACGACCGCTTCGATTTCCGCGTCCCCCTCGGCGAGCACGGCGACACCTACGACCGCTTCATGATGCGCATGCTCGAAATGCGCGAGTCGGTGAAAATCATCCTGCAAGCCATGCGCGACCTGCCCGACGGCCCCGTCAACGACCCCAAGGCCAAGTCGCGCGGCCTCCGCCCGAAAGCCGGCGAAGCCTACGGCCGCATCGAATGCCCGAAAGGCGAACTCGGCTTCTACCTCATCAGCGACGGCACGCCCAATCCCTATCGTTACCGCGTGCGTCCGCCCTCGTTCATCAACCTCACCATCCTCGAGGACTTGTGCCTCGGCCAAACCCTCGCCGACACCATCATCATCCTCGGCAGCATCGACATCGTGCTCGGGGAAGTGGACCGCTGACGCGCTGCGCGCTAATGAAAAATGAACAATGAAAAATGTATAATGATGAAAACCTCCAAATTTCCCGATTCTGATATTTTTCATTCGACAATCGGATGCCGCGGTTGGTGCGAACAGCGCGCCAGCGTTCCGGCCATTATACATTCTTAATTATAAATTATACATTTTCTTCCCATGCTCGGCTTAGGCATACTCAAAGGTTTTTATATAACGGCGAAAAATCTCGTCGGCAGCTATTTCACGACCGAGCGGTTGACGACCCTCGAGTATCCGGAAGTGCGCGCCAAGCTCCCGCCCGCCTCGCGCAGCTTCCCGTTCCTCGTTTACGACGGCGACAACCCGGTTGACGGACTGCGCTGCGTCGCCTGCCGCATCTGCGAAAAGGAGTGCCCGCCGCAGTGCATCTACATCGTCCCCGAGCGCGACGAAAAGGGCAAGGTCATGAAAAAGCCGCGCATCTTCGACATCGATTACAGCGTGTGCATGGGCTGCCAGATTTGCGTCGAGGCGTGCCCCTTCGACTCGATCAAGATGGACAACATTTACGAAATCGCCGTGCGCAACCGTTACGAGCCGCTCCTCATGCACCGCGAGCAACTCTCGAAACCCAACACCTACTTTCACGAAATCAACCCGGTCGACGCGATCGAAGTGGACACCCGCCTCGCCGAGGAAAAACGCAAGGCAGAGGAGCGCGCCAAGGCCGCCGCTGCTGCAAAAGCGGTCGCCGCCGCGAAAGCCGCAGCAGCAACTCCCGCCGCCCCCGCCGACGCAGCGCAGACTGCCAAGTCTGCCCCCGCTCCCGCGCCCGCGCCGACCCCCGCCAAACCCACCACACCCGAAACCAAATAAGCATTTCCAAGCATGAACCCTTTCACTGCCACAATTTGGTTTGAATCCTTCGCTCGCCGGGCCGAAAGCCTCCCCGTCCGCATCCACGATTGGATACTCGGCCTCCTTCCCGCCTGGCCCTGGCTGCACTGGCTCGTCACCGCGCTCCTCGCCATCGTTGTCATCCTCACATTTTACGGGCTCTTCTTTGCGATGATCACCGTCACCGAGCGCAAGGGCTTGGGACGTTTTCAAAACCGCCCCGGCCCCAACCGCACCGGCCCGTGCGGATTGCTCCAGCCCTTTGCCGACGCCATCAAGGCCATCTGCAAGGAGGACATCGTCCCCGCGACCGCCGACAAAGTCCTTCACTTCATCGCGCCCTGCGCCACCGTTTTTTTCGGCCTGCTCACGCTCGCCATCATCCCCGCCGGACCGTATTTCACGGCGCTCAACCTCGACGCGGGCGTGCTCTATTTCTTCGCCGCCGGCGCCGCCTCCGAACTCGCCATCTTCATGGCCGGCTGGTCGTCGCATAACAAATACTCGCTCATCTCCTCCATGCGCGCGCTCGCGCAGCTCATCTCGTTCGAGCTCCCGCTGCTCCTCATCTCCGTGTCCGTCGTGATGGCCGCCGGCACGCTCTCGCTCCCCGGCATCGTCGCCGGGCAAAGCTCCTGGACGCTCGGCGGCATCATCCCGCAATGGAACATCCTCACGCCCTGGGGCATCTTTGCCTTCATCATCTTATTCATCGCCGCGCTCGCCGAGACGAACCGCTGTCCGTTCGACCTTCCCGAGGGCGAGTCCGAAATCATCGCCGGGCACCTCACCGAGTATTCAGGATTCAAATACGCGCTCTTCTTCATGGGCGAGTATTTCGGCATGCTCGCCCTCTCCGGGCTCGCCATCACGCTCTTCTTCGGCGGCTGGAACGCGCCCTGCGAATTCCTGCAATTCATCCCCTCCTACATCTGGTTCCCGGTGAAACTTTTCATGATGATGTGCCTCTTCATCTGGATACGCGCCACGCTTCTGCGCCTGCGCATCGACCAGCTCATGCGTTTCGCGTGGAAGCTCCTCGTGCCGCTCTCGCTCGTCAACCTCGTTGTCGTTGCGTTCTGGATGCGGACGGGCGACTGGGCGGGCCCGCTGCAACTCGTCCGCTGGGCCGGCGCCTTCGCGCTCGAGTTCGTGCCCTTCCTCCTCATCGGCCGCCACATGAGCAAGGGCCTCGGCCCGAGAAAATACAAATACGCGCAGTAATTTTTCCAAACCAATCAACCACGGAAAACACGGAGCAACACAGAGCCAAGCCAATGAAGCACCCATCGCCATGTCTCCTCTTACTTTCCTCCTCTCCGTGCTCCTCCGTGCCCTCCGTGGTTAATTAATTCCGAAACCGCATTTCCCATGTCCCTCTCGCTTCTCATCTTCATCCTCATCGCCATTGCCACGCTTGGCTCGGCGGCGGTCGCGCTCGCGTTGAAAAACATCATCCGCGCGGCGCTCCTGCTTGTCGTGAGCTGGATCGGCATCGCGTCGTTTTACCTGTGGGCCGACGCGCAATTCGTGGCCTTCGCGCAAGTGCTCGTTTATGTCGGCGCCATCTCGATGATCGTTCTCTTTGGCGTCGTGCTCACGCGCCGCGCGCCCGTCAGCGTTGTTGACACCACCGTCACGCCCTCGATGCGCGCGGTCGCCGGGGTCGCCTCCGCCGGGCTCGTCGCGCTCGCCGTCGTCTGGGGAATTCTCGGCACCGAGCTGCCGCAAACATCATCGCGCGCCGCCGCGCCCGTCGTGGACATGCGCGCGATCGGCCTCGAACTCATGGGCCAATACGCCGCCGCCATCCTCATCGTCGGCGCGCTCCTCACCGTCGCGCTCCTCGGCTCCGTCGTTGTCGCTTCTCATGAAGAGAAGCTAATGAAAAATGAAGAATGAAAAATGAAGAATCAGGAGAAGGCCTCCGGCTAATCCGAAAAAGCAACCGACGACGCATGCGCCATTATCCATTATACATTTTAAATTATACATTTTCCTCATGAGCGCCCTTCACCTCTGCCTGATTTTTTCGACGCTGCTATTTGCGCTAGGCCTCGCCGCCGCGCTCTCCCGCAGCAACGCCATCCTCGTGCTCCTCGGCGTCGAGCTGATGCTCAACGCGGCCAACATCAACTTCATCGCCTTCTGGCGTTTCTCGCCGCAATTCGCGAGCAACCCGCACGCCGGCGTCATCTTCGCGGTCTTCTCGATCGCGGTCGCCGCCGCCGAGGCGGCAGTCGGCCTCGCACTCATCATTGCCGTTTACCGCCACTACAAAAACGTGCGCCTGCAAGACGCCGACCAGCTCAAGGGCTGATTTTTCAAACCAATCAACCACGGAGAACACGGAGAAACACAGAGCCAAACCCATGAAGAATTTAACTCATGCAACCCGTCTCCTTTTCCGCCTCTCCGTGCTCCTCCGTGCCCTCCGTGGTTAATTAACTCCGAGAAAAATTTCCAAAACACTCTTCATGCTTTCCGCAAAATACATCTGGCTCATTCCGTTGCTTCCGCTCATCTCCGCGGCAATCGGGACATTCCTCCCGCGCGGCGGCAGCTCGCGCAAAATCGCCTCCGCCTCCGCGATCCTCTCGATGGCCGCCGGATTTGTGCTCTCGTGCCTCGCGCTCCGCGGCGCGCTCGCCAATCCCGCCGCGCACGACACTTGGAATTTTCGCTGGCTCGATTTCGGCGCCACCACGCTCGAACTCGGTTTCATCAATGACCCGCTCACCGCGTTCATGCTCGTGATGGTGACGTTTGTCGGTTCGCTCATTTTTATTTTCAGCACCGGCTACATGAGGGAGGACGCCAACGCCGCGAAGTTTTTCTGCTACCTCTCGTTCTTCGCCGCCGCGATGCTAGGCCTCGTCGTTTCCAACAGCCTGCTTCTCCTCTTCGTGTGCTGGGAACTCGTCGGGCTCGCCTCGTATCTGCTCATCGGTTTCTGGTTCACAAAACCCGCCGCCGCGGCCGCCGCGAAAAAAGCCTTCATCACCACGCGCATCGGCGACCTCGGCCTGCTCATCGGCATCTGCTGGCTCTACAACGCCGGGGGCACGCTGCTATTCTATGACGGCGGCAACGGGTTTCTCGAAACCAGCGTCCTCGGGGCACTCACCGTCGTGCTGCCTTGCGGACTTGCCGTCTCGACCGCAATCGGCCTCCTCATCTTTTGCGGCGCGGTTGGCAAATCAGGCCAGTTCCCGCTGCATGTCTGGCTCCCCGACGCGATGGAAGGCCCGACACCCGTCTCCGCGCTCATCCACGCCGCAACAATGGTCGCGGCTGGTGTGTTTCTCATTGCCCGCGTTTATCCGCTCATGGCGCTGGATCAGGCCAACATTTTACGTGATGGATTCGATGCCGTGCTCAGTGGAGCGCCTCTCGAAATTTATTCCTCCACCGGTATCAAGGCCCTCACCGTCGTCGCCATCATCGGCGCAATCACCGCGCTCTTCGGCGCGGTCGTCGCCGTGGCACAAAACGACATCAAGCGCATCCTCGCGTTTTCAACCGTCTCCCAACTCGGCTACATGATGCTCGCCATCGGCGTCGGCGCGTGGCCCGTGGCGATCTTCCATCTTCTCACGCACGCGTTTTTCAAGGCGCTGCTCTTCCTCGGCGCGGGCAGCGTCATCCACGCCGCGCATCACGAGCAGGACATCCGTTATCTCGGCGGACTCGCCCCGCGCATGAAAATCACCTTCGCCACCTTTGCCATCGGCATGATGGCGCTCGCCGGCGTGCCGTTCCTCTTCTCCGGTTTCTGGTCGAAGGAAGGCATCCTCAACGCCGCCTTCGAGTGGGGCTATAATTATAATGCCATACCTTTTGTCGCCGCTCTCATTGCCGTCATTCTCACCGCCTTCTACATGACGCGCCTCGTGTGCGAAGTTTTCTTCGGTAAAGCCCGCTCGCACGCTGCCGAACATGCGCACGAAAACAACCCCGCGATGACCGTGCCACTTATACTTCTCGCCATTTGTTCAATCGGTCTCGGTTTTCTCGGTATGCCATCATGGCCTTGGATCCAATCAATGCTTGAAGGCATTCCTTCCGATAAAATTCACGCCCACTCTGGCGAATCAATTGTCATGGTTGCTTCCATCGTGCTCGTCGCGCTCGGCATCGGCGTTGGTTGCGCGCTCTATTATTTCCTGCGCAAACGCAACACCACCGGCGAACTCGACCCGCTCGAAAAAGCCGCGCCCGCGCTCTGGACCGCGCTCGCCAACCGCCTTTACTTCGACGAACTCTACGCCGCGACCTTCGGACGCCTCTTCGACGCCATCGCGTGGCTCTCCGACGCGTTCGACCGCCACGTTTGGGGCGGCCTCATAAACCTGATCGGCGGCCTCGGCCTGTTCGCTGGCGGCGTGAACCGCGAGTTCGACGAAAACACCCTCAACGGCGGTTTCGACACCGTGAGCGAGGACCTCCGCAAAACCGGCAAGGCATACAGCCGCGCCCAAACCGGCGACGCCCACGGCTACCTCCGCACCATGGCCCTCGGCTTCGCCGGTCTCATCGCAATCGTAATCCTCATCGTCGCCATCTGATTTTTAACCACGGAGAACACGGAGTAACACAGAGCCAAACCAATGAAACACTCACTGCCGCATCCTTTCTTCCTTTTTCTTCTCTCCGCGCTCCTCCGCGCTCTCCGTGGTTAATTAATTCCGCACTCCGAAATCCGCATTCCGCATTTTCCGTGAACTCCATTCCGCTTCTTTCTCTCATCATTTTTACGCCGTGGGTCGGCGCGCTTTTGGTCGCGCTGCATCATCCGCGCAAACCCAACGCCATCTCGCGCGCCGGCGCGGTCGTCTTCTCGCTCTCGACGATCATCTACGCCATCGCCGCGATCGTGCTCCCCGGCGGATTCAACCCCGACGCCGTCGGCCTCCAGCTCACCGAAACACACTCGTGGATCGACTCGCTCAACGTCCGCTACTCGCTCGGCCTCGACGGACTCTCGCTCATGCTCGTGCTCCTCACCGGCATTATCGGCCCCACCGCGCTCGTCGCCTCGTGGCGCGTCGCGCCCGTCACGCGCGAATCGAATCTCTACCCCGTCCTCTTCCTCCTCCTCCAGGGCGCGTCGCTCGGCGTGTTTCTCGCGCAGGACTTTTTCCTCTGGTTCCTGTTCTGGGAGCTGAGCCTTTTCCCGGCGTTTTTCCTCATCAAAATGTTCGGCGCAAACGCCGCCAAGGCCACGCGCGCAGCGTATCAATTTGTCATCTACACGATGGGCGGAAGCGCGTTCATGCTGTTCGGTTTCGCCGCGCTCTACGCCACCACCGGCACGCTCGATTTCACCGCGCTCGCGCAACTCGGCGCCGACGGCACGCTCGTCGCGAAGCTCGCCGAGATCGGCGGCATCTGGCCCGGCGTCGTGTTTGGCGGCGTGCTCCTCGGCCTCGCGGTGAAAGTGCCGCTGTTTCCCTTCCACACCTGGCTGCCCTCGGCCTACGCGGAGGCGCCCGCCGGCACGTCGATGTTTCTCACCGCCGTGCTTTCAAAAATGGGCGTTTACGGATTCATCCGAATCCTCTGGCCGATCTTTCCCGCGCAACTCTCCGCCGCCGCGCCTTGCCTGATGGTGCTCGCGCTCGCGGGCGTGGTGCTCGGCGCGTTCGCCGCGATGCGCCAGCGCGACCTCAAGCGCATGATCGCGTATTCGTCGGTCAACCACCTCAGCTACTGCCTGCTCGCGCTCTTCGCCGTCGCGCGCGTGGCGGGGCGGACAACCCACGACGCCGCGGTGTCGTCCGCGCTCAGCGGCACGATTCTGCAAATGTTCAACCACGGCCTCTCCGCCGCCGCGCTCTTCTATTGCATCGGACTGCTCGAAAAACGCTCGGGCGGCTTGCGCGGCATCGGCGATTTCGGCGGCATGCGCGCAGTCGCTCCGGTCTTCGCGGGCCTGTGCGGCGTGGCGATGTTCTCCTCGCTCGGCCTGCCCGGCCTCAACGGTTTCGCGGGCGAGTTCCTGATCTTCCGCGGCGTGTTCGGACTCGCGCCGTGGTTTGCCGCCGCCGCGACACTCGGCCTGCTCGTGACCGCGCTTTTCCTGCTAACCTTCTGGCAAAAAGTTTTCCACGGCCCGGTCGGTGAAAACGTCAAGGGGATGAAGGATCTTTCCTGCTGCGAAATCGCGCCTCTCGTGCCCGCCATCGCGCTGATGTTCGTGCTCGGCATCGTCCCGCAAGTGCTCGCCGCGCTCTTCAACCCGCTGGTCGCCCAATGGACAACCAGCATCTCCAGCCTGCCTTAATTTTTTCACTCTTCACACTTCACCTTTCACTCTTCGACTCATGTCGCTTCTTCCCTGGACCATTTACCTGTCGTTTGCCGGCGCGTTTGTCGCGCTGATCGCGGGCGCGCGCTGCAAATGCGCCGCGCGCGTCACCGCGCTTGTGTTCTCGCTCGCCGCGCTCGGCGTCACCGCGTTCGCGGCTTTCGACTTCACACCCGGCCCCGCGCTGCAAACCCTCGTCAACGTGCCGTGGATTCCGCAGCTCGGCGTCAGCTACCACCTCGCGGCCGACGGCATCAGCCTCACACTCGTCGTCCTCACCGGCATCGCGTCCGTGGCGGGCATTTTGTTTTCGTGGAACATCGAGGAAAACGTCGGCGAGTTTTTCGCGCTCTACCTCGGGCTCATCGGCGGCGTTTACGGCGTGTTCCTGAGCGCCGACGCGTTCGTGCTTTTTGTCTTCTACGAAATCGCCATCGTGCCGAAATACTTCCTCATCGCGAAATGGGGCTCCACCAACCGCGAATACGGCGCGATGAAGCTCGTCCTCTATTCGTTCATCGGCAGCGCGCTCGTCATGGCCGGGCTGCTGTGGGCGTTCGCCTCGGCGGCGACGATCCTCAAGGCAAACGGCTACGCGCCCTCGTTCTCGCTTTCCGTGATCGCGCAAGTGGCCGTGCAATTTTCGCACGCGCAGCAACTCGGCATGTTCGCGCTCGTGTTCACCGGCTTCGCGGTGCTCGCGGGCATGTTTCCGTTTCACACCTGGGCGCCCACCGGCCACGTCGCCGCGCCCACGGCGGCGTCGATGCTGCTCGCCGGCGTCGTCATGAAACTGGGAGCCTACGGATGCCTGCGCGTGGCCATCCCGCTCTTCACGGAAGGCTACGCCGCGTTCGCGCCCGTCATCGGATGGCTCGCGGTGATCGGCATTGTTTACGCCGGATTGGTCGCGCTTGTGCAGGAGGATTTTAAATTTGTCATCGGTTACTCGTCGGTCAGCCACATGGGTTTCGTGCTGCTCGGCCTCGCCGCCGGAAACCTCGCCTCGCTCGGAGGCGCGGTGCTGCAAATGTTCTCGCACGGCATCATCGCGGGACTGCTCTTCGCCGTCGTCGGACGCATGGTTTACGAGCGCACGCACACGCGCAACCTCGCCGACCTCACCGCGATGCCGTTGCACAAATTGATGCCCTTCGCCGCGGTCGTCTTTGTGCTCGCCGGACTCGCCTCGATGGGCATGCCCGGCTTCAGCGGGTTCCCCGCCGAGCTCAGCATCCTCGTCGGCGCGTGGAAAACCTCGCACATCTGGACGCTCGTCGCCGCGTGCGGCGTGCTCATCGCCGGCGCGTTCACGCTGAAAGTCGTGCACGTTTCGTTCTTCGGAAAAGCGAATGTTTTTGAAGGGAGTCAGGATAAGGCGCGCGCCGCGATTTCCGCCATTCCGCATTCCGAAATCCGCATTCCGCATTCATCACTCCCACCAATAACGTGGCCCGAAAAAATCGGCGCGCTCATCCTCGTCGCCTCGATGATCATCATCGGCGTCAAACCCGGACTGCTTTTGAACTGGATAAATCCCGCACTCGAATCGCCTGCCTTCCAAGCCGCGATGAACGCACTGAAAGGAGGCCTGTAATATGAACGCGACGATCAACTACGCCGAACTCGTTTACGCCCTGCGCCCCGAAATCGCGCTCACGCTCGGGCTGCTGCTGGCGCTTGGCTACGACATGGCCTTCGGGCGCCGCATGTCCGATTGCGCGCGACGCGGCGTCGCCGTGCTCATCGGAATCGTGACGCTCGCCTCCGCCGTTTTCCAAACGCTCCACACAAACGTGCCGCCCGTCGGCCACGCGGCGTATTGGTTTCACGGCGCGTTTGTTTACGACACGCTCGCGCACGGCGTGCGGCTGGGCGTCTTCGGCCTGTCCGCGCTCACGCTGCTGCTCATCGCCGGTTCCATTCCGCATTCCGCGCTTCGCACTCCGCATTTCAAACACCCCGCCGAATACGTTGCCATCCAGCTCCTCGCCACGATGGGCTTCTCGCTCATGGCGGTGTCGAACAACCTGCTCATCGCGTTTCTCGGCTTCGAACTCGCGAGCCTCTCGCTCTACGTGATGGCCGGCTTCGACAAAACCAGCCGCGCCTCCGCCGAGGCCAGCCTCAAGTATTTCCTCTTCGGCGGCATGGCGGCGGCGTTCATGCTCTTCGGCTTCTCGCTCATTTACGGAATGACCGGCACGATCGTGCTGCCCGAAATCGCGCGCTCGCTCGCCGTGCAAGGCCCGAGCCCGCTGCTCCTCGTCGCGCTCGTGATGGTGCTCGTCGGCTTCGGTTACAAGGCCGCCGCCGCGCCCTTCCACCAATGGGCGCCCGACGTCTATCAAGGCGCGCCCGCGCCGGCCGCCGCGCTCATCGCCTCCGCGTCGAAGCTGGCGGGCTTCGCGTTTTTCGCGCGCCTGCTCTTCAGCGGACTCGGAACCGTGTCGGGCGACGCGATCAATTTCGGCGGCCCCGCCGGATGGATAATGGTGGTCATAATCATATCCGCCGCCTCGATGCTCCTCGGCAACATCGCCGCGCTCGCGCAGACAAACGCGCGCCGCCTGATCGCGTATTCGGCGATCGCGCACGCCGGCATCATGCTCCTCGGCGTGATCGCGGTGCGCGCCGAAGGCGCGGGCCCGCTGTTTTATTACGCGCTCACCTACGGCATCGCGACCATCGGCGTGTTTAGCGTGTTCGCCGCGATCGAACGCACGGCGCCCTGCCAGCGCATAAGCGACCTCGCCGGCCTGTGGAAACGCAGCCCGTTCCTGGCGCTCGTGCTCTTTGTCTGCGTGCTCTCGCTCGCCGGCATCCCGCCGCTCGCGGGCTTCTTTGGAAAATTTTATCTCTTCGCCGCCGCGCTCTATTTGAACGGCCTGATGTCCCCCGCCGGCTGGCTGGCCTTCCTCGCCATCGCCATGAGCGCCGTCGGACTCTACTATTATCTCATCATCCTGAAAGCCGCGCTCGTGACAAACGCCACCGCCGGCGCTTCCGCCGCAACAGAAAAGATTCGCGTCCCGCTGAGCACAGTTATCGCCCTCGCCACCTCTGCCGCCCTGACAATCGCCCTCGGCATCTGGCCGGACGTGGTGCTGGGATTGTTCAAGTAAGGCATTCCCAATGATAAAAATAAAAAGCGCGGCACCACACAGCCGCGCTTTTTTGCGGCCGGCCGGGTGCGATGCAACGTGACACCCCGAAATCATGCATGCGATCAGGAGCGGTGTTTTCCCCAATTCCCAAAACTTGATTGCGTCGATTTGTGATTTGCCCGGCGGCGCGAGGCTGGTTTTCTAACGGGAGTATTTTTTCCGAACTCAATGATCTCAACCCTTGACGGCCAACACGGCGCGCCAGCCGAAAAGAAACCCAACGACCGGGCGCTGGTTCTGCTTGCCCGCGTGGCGGGGTGCGAACCGCTCATTTGGCGGCGCCTGACCGTGCGTGAATCGATGTGGCTGCACCAGTTGCACGATGCCATCCAGATCGCGTTCGACTGGTTCGACTACCAAACGCATGAGTTTGCCATTGGAAACACGCGTTATGGAAACCCGTTCAAGCGTGACAATATCGTCATTGAGGATGACCGCGATGTGACGCTTGCGGACGTCGGCCTGGCAACGGCGGGGATGGCGCTTTACCGCTATCATTTCGGCGAGGGATGGACGGTGGAGTTGCAGGTTGAGAAGACGGAACCCTGCAAAAAGAATTTCTCCCCTCCGACGTGCGTCGCGGGCGAGCGCGCGGGTCCGCCGGAGGATTGCGGCGGTGTGGAGGCTTACAACGACATGCTCGCGTGCATCAAGGAACCGCACACCGAGATCGGCCAGGAGTGGATCGAATGGCTCGGCCCCGAATACGACGCCGAAAGATTCGACATCAACGCGATCAACAAGGCGCTAAAGGAACGCGCCAAGCATGAGGGCAAAAAGGACGGGGAATAGGGCGTCGCCGGGGCGAACGCGGGTTTACTTGAACAACCGCCTGGCAGTCTTGGAAATTTTCTCGGTGGTGTCCGCAGCTTTGTTCACGGTGCTGTCGGCGGCGTTGATGCCGTCGGCAACCCGGTCGGTTTCCTTTTGTCCACGCTGCGCGGTCTGACCCGCCGGGGTTGAGCAGCCCGCAAATGCGAAAACGGCGCCCGCGAGCGCGAATGTGGAAATAATAATACGAACGAGGTTGCGTGTGGTCATTGTATATTACAGTTAATGTTATTGTGAAAATCAGGTGAATTTTTGCGCGATGAGATTGATCGCATGAATGCTGCCTTTCGGCGCGCCAAAAAGTAAATCCCCTTGTCATTACAAATGTTGGGAAATTTTGTAATCTCCGCCCGCGCAATCCAACCCGGCGATTAGTATCGCGCCGCCAGTCCGGACATCGGGCATTATCTTCGTGCCGAAATTGATTATCACGATTTTCTGTGCAATATATACAGCATGATCGAAATCATTAGTGGAACCAATCGCCCCGGCAGCAATAGTCGCAAAGTTGCCGCGCAAATTTTGGAAATTTATAAAAGACACAATGCAGCCGCGCGGATTTTTGACATCGCGGAGATTCCTGCGGAGATTTTTTCGCCCGCCTCCTACACCGAAAAACCCGCCTCGTTTGCTCCGTTTTCACAACGCATCCTTGATGCGAAAGGCCTGCACATCATCACGCCGGAATACAACGGCTCGTTTCCCGGCGTGCTGAAATACTTCATCGACATGCTGCAATTCCCCGAGAGCTTCGAGCACAAGCCCGTCGCGTTCACCGGCATCTCGGCGGGCATGTGGGGAGCGCTCCGCGCCGTCGAGCAACTGGAGCCGATTTTCGGCTATCGCGACGCGCATATTTTTCCCGCGCGCGTATTCATTCCGGGCATTTTTAACGAACTCGACGAATCCGGAAAAATCAAGTCCGCCGAACTCGTGCAACGACTCGAAAAACAGGCGGGTGGTTTCGTCGATTTTGTGAAACGCATCGGGTAGATTTTCCCGTTTCATCGCGCGTTTTGGCGCAGACTGCCAAGTCTGTCTTCAATAAAAATCGCGCGCTTTGCGGAAGCAGACTTGGCAGTCCGCGCCACGCGCGGCCATTTTGGTCGCATGAAGAAAACCCTTGTTGTCCTCACCGGCGCCGGCATGAGCGCGGAAAGCGGAATCCCGACGTTTCGCGACGCCGGCGGCTTGTGGGAGGGACATCGCGTCGAGGATGTCGCGACGCCCGAAGCATGGATGCGCAATCCCGCGCTCGTGCTTGATTTCTACAACCAGCGCCGCCGCAAACTCGAACAGGTCGAGCCCAACGCGGGCCATATCGGACTCGCATCGCTGCAGGAGCATTTTGAAGTGCATATCATCACGCAAAATGTGGACGACCTGCACGAGCGCGCGGGTTCGAAAAGCGTGCTTCATTTGCATGGCTTGCTCACGCAGGCGCGCGGCACGCAGGCGGGTCCCGGCGAGCAAGGCAACACAATCATCGACATCGGATATCGCGATATTGCGATCGGCGACAAATGCCCGCGAGGCTCCCAACTGCGTCCGCATATTGTGTGGTTCGGCGAGGATGTCCCAATGATCGGCCCCGCCATCGAACTCGCGGGACACGCCGATCTATTTGCAATCATAGGCACGTCGCTTGTCGTGTATCCGGCCGCGAGTCTCATCGACCATGTGCCGCCCGGAGCGCCGGTTTACCTGATTGATCCGGCAACAACATCGGGACGCCTGAACGTGCGTCACATCACAACCGGCGCCAGCGAAGGCGTGCGCCAGCTTATGACGGAATTGGTATCGTAGCGCGCCTCACTGCAGTTCCAGGCTCGCGAGCGCGCCGGTGGCGGGTTTGCCGGAGAGTGTGACACGGGATTCCGCGACTCCTTTATCAACAAGGAAGCTCCTCACCGATTCCGCGCGCGCGGCGGCCAGTTGGCTCAACTGATCGTCGTCGATCCGGATTGTTTCGATCAGTTGCGCCCGCATCGCCTCGGGTGTCGGCGGCGTTTCGGCGCGGGCTTGTTCCGCCGCGGGGATTTTTTTCCGGTAAAGGATTTCAACAAGGCGGGCTTCGATGGCGGGCGCGAGTTGCAATGCGTCGGTGGAACCGGCGGAGACTTGTCCACCGCTGTTTTCGTTCAGGTATTCCTGTTTCAGGTCGGCTGAAAAGCGGATGCTGCGAAGCGCGGCGCTGTCGGTGTCGGCATCGAAGCCGCCGGAGATTGCGAGGTGCAGCGCGGGGCGTTCGCCAAGCGCCTTGGCGAGCAGGGTGAGTTTCTTTTGGCTGGCTTCGTTCAACGTGTTCGCACCCGCGTGGAACTCGGCGCGGGAAAGGTCGAGCTCCGCGCCGCCGTCCGCCTTGCCGCCGATGCCGAGCACGGAGGTGAGCAGGGAGAAGGGCGCGGTGGCGGCCTTCATGATGATGTTGGCGAGCGCGTGACGGACGGCGCGGCCGTATTTGAATTCGGGGTCGTCGAGGCTGCCCTTGATTGGCACGTCGAGGATGATTTTTCCGTTGCGATCGCGCAGGAGCGACACGGCGAGGCCGACCGGCAGGCTGGTCGCTTCGGGGCTGCCGGTGTGCTCGCCAAACTCGAATTGGTCGAGCGTGATGACATTCGCGCTGTCGAGAAAACGCTTCGAAACTTTTGTGCTCACATCGACATTGAGCGTGCCGCCGGCGAGCGTGCGCCCGGCGTATTTTCCGGCGTAGGGACTGAGCGGCGCAAGCGCGGCGCTGTCGATCGCGAAACGCAGGTCGGAATAAACATCATTGCTGAGCGGGTTGACCTGGCCGGTGAGCGAAACGGGCGCGGCGCCGTTGATTTTTGCACGAACATCCACGTCGGCGTGGGCGATGTTTTCCGAGGAGAGCCCGGAAACCGCGCCGTTGATTTCATCAAGCGACATTTTGACAACGGGCGCGATTGACTGGTCGGAAAACGCGACGCGACCTCCGTTGAGCGTGACTTTGCCAATGGTGACGAGCAGGCGCGGCTCGCTTGCCGTGGATGCCGCCGGCGCCGCCGGCACGGGTGTTTGGTTTTCAGCGGACGGTGCGGGTTGCGGCGGCTCGCTTTGCTTGGCGAGGGCGGCGATGTTGAGCAGGCCGTCCGGCGAGATGTTTATTTGCGTGCTGGAGCCGTCGAGCGCGATTTCAGTGATCGCAATTTTTGCGGCGGGCTTTTCGGCGTAGACGATTTCGCGCACGGCAAGCGTCTTCCACGATTGAAGCGGGCCGCCGGAGGCGTCTTTTACCGCGAAGTCCGTGACACTCGTGCTGCCCGCGACGGCGAGGCCGCTTTCGGGATCAATGGTCGCGGCGGCCTTGACGGCGAGGCGGCCTTTCTCGATGCGCGCGTTGAGGAACTGGCTGACGTGGGCGTCGGCGAGCGTGAGGGGAAGGTTGCCCAGTTCGGCGGAAATTTTTCCGCGCATTGGCGAAAGGGCGAGTTCGCCGCCGGCGCGGAGTTCGCCTTCGTCGGCGATGCGCATGGCGAGTTCGATCGCGAGGGGCGAGTCGAGTTTTGCGAGTGAGAAATTCTTGGCGCTCATCGTGTCGATGACGGCCTTGGTGAGCAACGGCGCGTCGAGCGTGGCGTCCTCGATGTTGATGGTGAAATCGCGCACGGCGACTTCGCCCACCGTTATATCGGGCGCGGGTGCGGGTGCCGCGGCGGGGGCGGGTGCGCTTGTGGCGAAGGCGGGCGAATCGGTGGCCGCGGGGGAGAAAAGCTCGGCGAGGTTGATTCCGCGCGCGTCGTGGCGCAGCGCGACGGCGCCGTTGTCGAACGCAATGCGCCCGATGCGCAGCACGGGCGCGGCGGGTCGCGCGGTGTGGATTTCGGCGGTGATTTCGGAGAGTGCGATCGCGCCGATGCCGACGGCGGGGACGGGTTTGCCGCGCTCGGAAATCTGGAGGTCGCGGAGCGCGATGTCGCTTTGGGCGGTTCGGATGGCGATGCCGTCCGCGTCGGCTGCGACTTCGTAGCGCAGGTTGATGTCGAGCTTGCCGTCGGTCACGTCGAAGCGAACGAGGTGCCCGTAAAAGGGCGTGTATTTTTTAATGGCGAGGTTTCCGACGCGGATTTCGCCGCGCGAGGAAACCGGGGCGACGGCGAGGCTGCCGCGCCACGAAAGCGTTTCGCCGGACTCGGTGGTCGCGGAAAACTCGCCCGGCGCGAGGTCGGGGCGGCCGGTTTGGAAATCGCGCACGGTGAAATTGACCGGGCCGAGTTGCGTGGAGAAAGGTTGCGGCAGGGAAGCGTCGGAGTAGTCGATGCGCGCGTTGGTGACCGAGAGTTCGTTAATGTGGAGGGGCGCGGATTTTTTGTTTTCATCGGACGCAACCGGCTCGTCTTTTTCATCCGGAATCAGGTCGGCAAAGTTGGGTTTGCCATCGGGCAGGATCGCAATGCGACCGGCGAAACCGTCGAGCGCAATTTTGCGCAGACGCCATTCGCGAGAGATTAGCGTTCGCAAGTCGAGGCTTGCCTGAAGGCTGTCCCAACTGACGAGCGGATCGCGTCCGCTGGCGGTTATGGAAAGGCCCTCGACGGAGCAGGAGAGCGCGAGGGGATTGATGCGGACGCGCTCGATTTGCGCGACTCGCGTGACCCGGGGCGTGGAAAGATGCTTGGTGAGCTGCTCTTCGAGGATGTTTCTAGCGATGGGCGGCGCGATGAAAAAGCCGGCCAAAATGAGAACGATCACAACGATTGCAATGACGCGAACTATGCGCGCCCATCGCGGCCAGCGGCGGCGCGTGTTTTTGTCTGTGGTGCGTGGAGTTTTGTTACTGTTTGCCGGGGATGTCATAATTGAATGTCACTTTAATCTTGTTGTGCGACTCGCGCAACTCTCGGGGAGTCAATATATCATAAAACAAAACCCCGATGGCATTTTCGCCACCGGGGTTTCGCTGCTTAAAGCTGAATAATATTAATCCGTTTCGGGATTATATTAGAATTTGAAGACGGCCTGGACACCGGCGAACCACTTGCTCTTGCCGTAGCCGGAAATAACCTTAGCGTCCTTTTCATATTTGGTGTAGCTGACCTCAGCGCCAACGCTAAGGTTTTGGGTGACGGCGTAGGCAGGCTGCACTGAGAGTTTCCAGAAGTCGAGTTTCAGCTTCTTAGGCAGAAGATCTGATTTGATCTCTTCATTTCCGAGGCTGAAACGTCCGGCGAGGCTGAATTTTTCGGTGAACTGCTGCTTGACCATCACGAGGCCGTAATAGTCTTCAACATTGTTGCTGGAGTTTTCACGGCTCTTGCTGTAGAAGAGTTCCGCACCGATCGTGGTTTTGTTATTGATAACATATTGAGCCCAGACATCGGCGATATACGTATCGCCCAAGAGGATTGGGTTGTAATCATATTCACGGTCGTCGCGGGTGTTCTGGTAGGCGAGCGTGGCACCGATGGAGAGAGCGCCGTCGTTGTAGCCGAAGTGACCTTCAACACCGTAGCCGTCGCTGAGACTGCCATCACCGCGATATTTGTCCTCAATGTTGTAGACGGAGTTAACAACCGCGACGCCGAAGCTCATCTTGTCGAGGGCATAGTCAAAACGAATGCCTTCGTGGAAGTTCGGAATGATCCATCCCAGCATATCCGTGCCGTAGGTGATGAAGTTGCAGTTCGGGATATCGAACGCTTCATAACCGATCCAGCTTTGGAAACGACCGCCGGTGAGGCTGAAACCGTTGCCAATGTCGTAGGTGGCGTTGGCCTCAAGGATGTTGATTTCGTCGGCACCATGATCGGCATAAACGCTGATCTTGGCGGTGACGGGAGCGAAATTAAACGCGAGACCAATCTTGGCGGCGTCGAGATCCATCTCGGTGTCCGAATTACCCTTGTCGGGCTTCGAATACTGGACGGAACCTGCGGCGTAGCCGTAGACGCTCACATTCTGGTGAATGGCAACGTCGGCGCGGGCCGAGAGAGCAAAAGCGGCGGCGAGAGCCAGACCGGCAACTTTGATGATGTTCTTGTTCATAGTTTGGTTTAGGTGTTCTTTCAATGATTAAGGGAGAATCTGGCGGGGTGAACCGCCGCTGCTGCCTCAACAAGTCAAGATGCATTGAGACAGCCAACTCAGACAGCAGGTGTCGAGGAAATGTTACAAAAAATTAAGTTGGGTTCAAAATTTAGCATGATTTTTTTGAAACACATAATACATTGCATTACAATACAATACGAATAACCCAGACGAACCGAAATCGTTTTGCAAAAAATATTTTCCGGAAAATCCCCATAAATACACCCGTTTAGTCGCAAAAAACGGAGCCCAAATAATTCGCCCTCGCCCCTTCCCTCTCTCAAGACAACCTTCAACACATGAAAACCGACCTCCCACGCACGCTGAAAATTTCGCGGCGACCATTCGTTTCCTTCGCGGTGGCTCTGGCACCCTTGCTCGTGCTCGCGGCGGTTCTTTTTAATCAACGCGGCTTTCAACCCGTCATCCTCTTCCTCGCACTCATACCGGTCGTTCTTTACGCCGCCGTCATCACCATTGTTTTTTCGCAGCGCATCACGATCCATCCCGACGGCATCGAAACCGTCACCCTGTTTCGGTTTCGCCGATTCGTCCGTTTCTCGGAAATCATCCGCACGGAAATCGACCAGCCCACCGGCCGCGACCGTCCCGTCCTCGCACATATCCACACAAAAAATGCGCAAGATCCCGTGGTTGCCCTGCGGCTGAAAGCGCTCGCCCCCGAGGACGCCGCGTGGCTTTGCGCATTGCCGGAATTAAAATCGGCGCAGCCCTCGACGTGAATCGACCCAAATCGACTTATGTCGCTTTGAGTCGAACAAAGCCGGCTTCAAAAACCGCAACTCACACCAGTGTCTTCACGAGCGTCTCGCGGTCGCCCGGAAGCAAGTCCATCGGCGCGATCTCCGGCATCGTGTAGGCGCCGGGACGCAACCGCGTCGCAGCCGCTCGCGCGCACGCCACCATAATCTGAGCGGTCAGCGCGGGGTTGTTGATCCGCATGTTGAATTCGAGCACTTGGTTGTGCGTGCTGCCGCTCACGCCCTTGCGCACCATGTTCACGCCGTGGCCCATGTCCTTGAGCGCGTCCACGCTCTCGACCTGAAACACCCGCGTGTCGTCCTTTGCAAAATAGTCGTCCGTCTTGATTGCCTTTTCGACGGCGGCGAATTTCGCGCCCTTCTCAAGCTCGACGTAAACCATGCGGCGATGCACTCCCGTGCCGGTGGGAATTGTCATCGAAAGCGCGTCGCGCACGCCCTTCTTCGACTTCGCGCACACCGAATGCCCCATGCTCATGCCGGGGCCGAAATTCGTGTAGGTGATCCCGCGCGGTGCCATCGCGAGCATCAGCGTGCGCACCATCGAGTCGCTGCCCGGGTCCCAGCCGGCGGAAATCACCGCCGCGCACCCCGACGCCTTGCCCGCCTTGTCGAGCGACTGGCGCAATTTCCACAACGCCTCGCCGTGGATGTCGAAACTGTCTACCGTGTGAATCCCGCGCTTCAAATACTGCGGCGCGGTTTCGGGAATGCTCCTCGTCGGCCCGCAAAGAATCGCCGCGTCAACCTTGCCCAGCTCGTCCACGTCGGACACGACCCTCACGCCCGCAAGCTCCGGCGGCACAACGGATTTTTTGACCGACGCGGCGCGGCGCACCACGCCCGCCAGCTTCATATCCGGCGCCTCGCGCACGGCATCGACAGCGAAACGACCGATGTTTCCATAACCCACGACAGCGATATTGAGAGTTTTCACGAATAGCACGCATACAAAAAACCTCCCGCGCCGTCACGCGGTAAAACCAAAACCCGCTCGACAATTATTTTTCGAAATATCGCGCGCGCAAAGTAGAAGCGAAGGCGAAGGCGAATGTTTGTGGGATTTTGCCGGTCGAGACATTCGTTTAACGTCGAGGCTGAGAGTTGAGCCGCCTTTGCACGTCAAAGACGCGCCACAGCTTATCCCAGGGTGGGGCTTGCGATACCCTGGGACTGTTTTTTAAAAATTCACTCCCACGAATGGGCGCAACAAATCGTCACGACACCCGCAACATTGTCGCGCCCCTTACAGGGCGCCGGTCTGCGTGTTATTGGCAACCCGGGGTTGCGCGCTTTACGCGCACCCCGGGCTAAGTTGTGTGACGCCTTTGGCGTCATGCTTGCCACTATTCTTTCAACGCCTTGACCAATCCCGAGCCGGAAACATCGCGTGGCAGTTTCATCGCGCAAACACTACGTCACGAACAAAGTGCAGCCGGATAATGCGAGGGACGTCCATGGATTCGTCAAAATACGCCTACACAGCCTCTTTTACGTTGGCGCGCAATTCGTCCAAGCTGTCACCCTCGGATGAATACCCGCGCCGAGAGCCGAGGCGGTATAGCCGCCGTCAACCTCTTCCTCACGCACGGAAAATCACGCTCTCCTTCTTAAACATCCGCACGGCGATTGCCAGGGCGGCGGCGGCGTATACGCAGGTTGAGCCGAAGATCAGGGCGATCATGCCAATCGGGAAATTGCCCGAGACCATTTCCTTGCTCACAAGCGCCACGTTCAGGAGCGGCACGAGGGCGTATTTTGCGTTCAACTCCACGCCCGGGAGCATCGCAAGCGCCGCCGGCAATATGATCACGAAAATGAGCGGCGACACATAACTCTGCGCCTCCTTGTAATTCTTCGCGCACAGCGCCACCGAGAACAGCACCGCGGAAAACAACACCGCCAGCGGCACCACCAGCACGCACACGCCGAACAATCCCGGCAGGCTCACCGAGATTTCCAGGCCGCCCTCCCCCACGACCTTCGCGCCTTGCACCGCCGCGTCGCCCGCAAGCAGGCGCACCGCGCCAAGCGCCGTCAGCGAAAGCGACGCAAGCGTGCACACCACCGTCACCAGCGACGCCGTCAGCACGAGCAGGAATTTGCCCAGCACCAGTTCCGTGCGCCCGACCGGGCTGCACAGGATCGTCTCCATCGTGCCGCGCTCCTTCTCGCCCGCCGTCAGGTCCAGCGCCGAATACATCGCGCCGGTAAAGCACAGTAAAATGAGCAAATACGGAATCAGCCCGCCGAGTTGCGCGCCGCCCACTTTTTCGGGCGGGGCGACGTTTTGCCTTTTTACGGTGAACGGGCGGTGAAAATCCGCGGGTAGATTTTTCGCGGCCAAGCGCGAGCGCACCATCTTGTCCCCATACGAGGAGAAAAAACGCGTCAGCTCCGACACCGCCGCGCCGGAATGCACGTCGCCCGCGTAATTATAAATCATCACCACCGGCGCTTTTCCCAATCGCGCCACGGTCGCGTCAAAATCATCCGGCACCTCGACCGCCGCGCGCAGTTGTTTGTTCTCGATCCGCGCGGCGTAATCATCCGCGAAGGGCACCAGTTTTATGCGTTTGTCGGCGGCGAACGCCGCGCGCAGATGCGGCGAGTTCGCGCCGCCGATCAGCATCACGGTCGGGATTTCCTCGTAGGCTTTGCGCACGCTTTTGTAGCTGACCGCCGCCGCGCCAAACATGAGCACGGGAATGACGACGATTGGCACGACAAACATCGAGATCAGCGAGCGCCGGTCGCGCAGCGTGTCGATCAGCTCCTTGCAATACACGGTGGAGATTTGCCGCCAGTTCATTGCGCGCCCTCCTTCAATCGCAAGTCGCCCGAAGCCGGACTCCCGTCCGCCCCGCCAACCACGCGCACGAAGATTTCCTCCATGTCCTGCTCGCCGTGGCGCGCGCGCAACTCCGGCACGCTTCCCTCGGCGAGCAATTTGCCGCCGTGCACAATGCCCACGCAATCGCACAGTTTTTCAACCTCGCTCATCACGTGCGTCGAATAAACGACCGTTTTGCCGCGCTCGCGACAACCGCGGATAAATTGCACGATTGTGCGCGCCGCCATCACGTCGAGCCCGATCGTGGGCTCGTCGAAAATCATGACCGCCGGGTCGTGGATGAGCGTGCGCGCGATGGACACCTTTTGTTTCATGCCCGTGGAAAATTTATCCACGCGCCGGTCGAGAAATTCATCCATGTCGAGCTCGCCCGAAAGCCGCCCGATGCGCGCGCCAATCTCCGCGTCCGCCAAGCCGTTGAGCCGCCCGAAATACACGAGCGTTTCGCGCGCCGTGAGACGTCCATAGAGCGCGGTGCTTGCCGCCATGAAACCGACGTTTGCGCGGACTTTTTCCGGTTCGCGCGTGACATCGAACCCGTTGACGATCGCCGTGCCGCCGGTGGGTTTGAGCAGGGTGGCGAGCATGCGCAGCGTCGTTGTCTTTCCCGCGCCGTTCGCGCCGAGCAACCCGTAGATGCGCCCCGGCTCGACGGTAAAACTGACATCATCGACCGCCCGAATCTCGCCGCGCTTTTTGTCGCGAAATACCTTTGTGAGATTTTGGACTGCAATCATTGGGGGAAATATTGGATGGCGGCGCGGATGCGACAAGCGCGATCAAGCAAAACAAGGCATCCCCGGCACACGCTGCGCCGGGGAAACCCGAGTTCAAGTCATAATGCCATTTGCGAACGAATTTAGACTTTGGAGCCAAGCGCGCGATCAAATCGCAGCGGGCGCACGCAAGGCGCGCGCCATCGCGTCAAAAATCACCATAGGCGGCGGTAGCCGAGGTTTAGGGACCAGGGGCGGTCGTAGTAGGCGGCCTTCGCGTATTCATAATCCAAATACAACTGGCTGGTTTCGTTGAGGCGGTAGCTCGTGCCGAAGCCAATCTCGATGCGCCTGCCGTCGTAGTCGGCCTTGAAGGTTTTGCTGTGGGCGGTGATTTCGCCTCCGTTGGAATCGACCGCGACCACGGCGAACTTGCCATAGGGGTGCCACTTGCTGTCGCGGATCCGGCGGCCCGCGCGAACCAGCGCGCGATATTGCCAGGTGTCGGAATCGCCAACGCTCACGTCGATTGCGCGCTGGCCGACGGTGGCCCGCGTCGAGTAGTCGGAGCCTTTGAGCCAGAGGACCGCCATTTGCACTCCGGGCTCGATCCACCAGCCGTCGGCGCGTTGCAGGCGGCGGCCCGCCTCAAGCGAGAGGCTCTGGCCATTGGTGTTGTATTTGCCGTGGGTGACGCGGCCGCTCACGGACTTGGCGTCGAATTCGTTGTTGTAGCGGTCGAAGCGCGCGGTGCCGTCGAGGAACCAGCCGTTGTTCCCGAGCATGGTCAGATAAACGCCCGCGCCCACGGAACGGGTTTTGCCGTCGCCGGCATTGTCGAGGCGGCGGTCAACATTGCCCATGTCGATGAAGCCGCCGATGAAGTTCACGCCGGCTTGGGTTGCGAAGGCTTTGTCCGCGCCGCCGGTGACGCCCCAGCCGTATTGCTTGAAGCTCATGCCGGAGAGTTCGTTGGCGGCGTTGAGGCGGTAGCCGCGGGAGCGGAACCACATGCCGCCGGCGGAAGGTTTGGAGCCGAGGGTTTCGGAGCGGATGTCGCCGAGGCGCGTGTGGATGGCGTCGAGGGAGCTGGCCCAGTCGAGGGCGAGGGCCGAGGCGGTGTTGATGATCGCGTCGGCGGAATGCGAGAGGCCCTGGTCGAGGAGATACCAGCTGTCCGGATTGGGCGCGTAGATGCTGCTGTCGCCGCGAACGAGCTCGATGGAGGTGAGGGCGTATTCGAGTTTGCCGCCGGGGTTGGCCATCACGAAGTCGGCGGCGCCGGGGGTTTGCGCGGTGATGATTTCAATGGAAATGTTGTGCGCGGTCGGCTCGATGCCGTTGTCGAGAATGTAAACGGAGTGCGTGGCGGAGCCGGCGTTGCCGAGGTCGAGTCGGTTGGCGGTTTGCGCGGCGAGGTCGGCGTTCATTACAAAGAGGCCCGACGTGTCGCCGAGGGTCGCGATTGCAGCGGTGTCGGAGGGATTGTCGAAGAGGAGCGCGCCGCCGCGCATGTTGAGGGTGCCGAAGTTGACGGCGTCGCGCGCGAGCTTGAGTTGCGCGTTTTGGTCGAGCGTCGTAACGGCGATGTCGTAGGCGGTGTTCGCGATGGTGATGGTGCTGCTGGTCACGTAGTGCGTGCCTTCGCCGGCGATGTTGTTTCGCAGCGTGCCGGACATGCCGGTTTGCTCGAAGGCCGCGCCGGATGCGACGCCGATGTCGGCATCGCCGAGCGTGTCGATTTGCGTGGCGACGAGGCGGCCGGCGGCGACGGTGCCCGTGCCGTGGAAGCCAGTGTTGGAGGTGGCGAGCATGACTTCGCCGCCGGCGATGCGGAGGGTGCCGGCGCCGGAGAGCGTGTTGCGCGCCGTGCCGGTGGTTTCAAAGGTGAGCATGCCGTCGAGGAGAATGTCGGCGGAGCCGAGGCCGTCGGCGTCGGTGAGGTGCGCGGTGGCGGCGGCCCCGATGGTCGTTTGCGCGGTGTAATCGGTGTTGGCGCTGGTGACGGTCAATGTGCCGCCGGCGAGGGTGAGCGCGCCGGTGCCGGTGATGTGGCCGTCGATTTGGCCGCCTTCGGCGATGGTTTGCGCGTTGCCGTTGAGGTCGAAGGTGGCGGGGATTTCGATGATGACGAGCTTGGTGTTGCCGAGGGCGTTGTCCGCGCCCGCCTGGACGGTGCCGCTCTTGAGCATGCTTGTGCCGGTGTAGCTGTTGGAGCCGGTGAGCACGATGAGCGAGCCGGTGGTGTAGGTGACGCCGCCGAGGCCGGTGATGTCGGCGCTGAGAGTGTTGTCGGTCGCGCCGGTGCTGGTGAGCACGAGGGTTTCGCCGTCCTTCACGTTGAGCTGGCGCAGCACGTAATCGTAGTAGAGGCCGCCTTCGTGTCCCGTGCTGGTGGTGGCGCTGGCGGTGATCGCGGCGTAGCCGTAGGTGGCCTCGACATTGCCGTAGTCGATGACCTGGCCCTCGGAGAGCGCGGTGCCGTCGGCCTTGACGATGTCGAGCTGGTGGGAGGCGTGCTCGGCGAGCGTGCCGGCCTTGACGAGGAGCGTGGCGTTGGAGCCGGGGCCGTCCTGATCGAGGAAGTTTTTGCCAACCTCGACGGCGGCGTGCGTGCCGGAGATGTAGTTTTCAAACACGATCACGCTGGACTCGTCGGTGATGGAGAGCGTGCCGACGTTGAGGACTTCGGAGGGATTGACGCCGTTTTTCGGAATCCAGAGTTTGCCGGAGTTGAGCGTGAGGCCGCCGATTGTTCCGGTGACCGCGTTGGTGTGGAGCGCGGAGCCGGCGTCGAGTTGAAGGGTGGCGTTTTTGAGGGCGGCGACGTTGGAGTCGTCGCCGAGGTTCATGGTGGTGTCGGCAAGAGTGACGGTGCCCTCGAAATAGTCTGAAGGGCTGACGGCTGAAGAGCCGAAGGAGAAGGTCGAGCCGGAGAGGTTGACCGAGAGCGTGCCGGAGCCGGTGAGGGTGTTGCCCCAAAGCCATGAGTCGCCGGTTTTGACCACGAGGAGACCGTCGATGTGCGTGTCGCCCGCGCCGAGATTGGCGGTCGAGGAAACGGTGCCGGAGCCGGTGATGTTCCAGGCCGAGCCAGTGTTGACGCCGGTGATGTTGACGCCGTTGGCGGTGACAAAGGTGGTGCCGGAGCCGGTGATGTTGCTGGCGTAATCGCCGGTGGCGGCGAGGTCGAGCGCGGCGTTGTTGACCATGGCGCCCGTGCCGGTGGCGGCGAGGTTTTCGAGGCGCAGCGTGCCGCCGGTGACGAGGGTCGTGCCGGTAAAGGCGGCGTTGGCGTGGGTGAGTGTGATCGTGGTCGCGGTGTCTTGTTTTTCAAAAACGCCCGCGCCGACGAGATTGGCCGCGCCGAGGTTTGCGTTGGTGGAGGCGGCGAGGTGCGAGCCGACGGCGACGTCGAAGGTGCCGGTGAAGGCGGCGTTGTTGCCTCCCAGTGTGACGGTGCTGCCGGCGAGCGCGATGTTGCCCGCGCCCGTGACGGACTTGGCGAAGGTGCCGCTCGCGGTGTCGATTGCGAGGAGGTTGTTGTTGGCGAGCGTGCCGGAGCGGCCGAGGCCGTCGGTGTTGTCGATGCGGATGGTGCCGGTGTTTGCGATGTCGGCGGAGAGGCCGGTGTTGGCGCCGCGGATGTCGAGGTGGCCGGCGGTGTTGAGCGTGCCGGAGCCGGTGAGCGCGCCGAGCGAGGTGCCGCCGTTGGCGAGGGTGAGCACGCCGGCGTTGAGATCGAGCGTGCTGCCGGCGGCGGTGTTGAGCGTGCCGGTGGCCTGGGTCTTGCCGTTCATGTCAACGCCTGTGTTGGCGGCGAGGTCGAGGAGCGGTGTGCCGCCAAAGGCGTTGTCGGTGAGCATGCGCACGGTGCCGCCGGTGACGAGCGTCGCGCCTTCGTAATTGCTGGCGGCGTTGCCGATGGAATACACGCCGGTGCCGCTCATGGTGTAGCCGCCTGAGCCGGTGAGCTTCACGCCGAGCGCGGATTGGGCGGCGTTGGAGTTGGAGAGGGTGATGGATGCGCCGGCGTTGGCGCTGAGTTCGACGAGGCCGTAGGCCCAGCCGATTCCGCTGCCGGTGACCGCGGCGTAGAAATCGTAACTCGCGGTGCCGGTGACGGCGTTGGAGGCGTCGCGGATGCCGGTGGCGATGGCGTTGCCGGAGACGGGCGTGCCGTCGTATTGGATGATGTCGAGTTGCACGCCCGTGCCGGTGACGCTGCCGGTGGCGTTGACGATCATTTGCTGGACCGTGCCGGTTTGCGCAAAGAACGAGGGGGCGTTGATCACGTCGGTGTCGTCAACCACGGTGACGGGTTTCGACATTTTGGTGGTGCCGCTGCCGGCGACGAGGTCGGTAACGGTGAGCGTGCCGGTCGGGCTGACGTGCGCGCCCGTGGTTTCGACCATGAGCGTGCCGCCGTCCATTTCCAGCGCGCCGATGACGCGGTTGGCGTTGATTTCGGTGGAGCCGTTTTGACCGAGGACAAGCGCGGCGTTGGCGAGGAGCGAGCCGGCGTTGGCATCGAGGGCGAGGTGGCCGCCGCGCATGGCGAGCGTGCCGGTGAATGAATTATTCAGGCCGGACGCGAAGGCGAGCGTGCCGGTGGCGTCGGCGAAGTTTGCCGTGAGCGTGCCGTCGCCGCCAAGCGTGTTGGTGAAGGTCCAGCCTCCGGCGGCGGGCGCGAGCGCGAGCCGGCCACCCGCGAGGCTGACGTTTCCGGCGCCGAGATTTTGCGTGCCGCTGACGGTGCCCGAGCCGGTGATATTCCACGCGGCGATGGTGTTGGCGCCGGTGAGGTTGACGCCGTTTTCAGAAACGACGGCGACGCCGTTGCCGCCGATGGTGTTGGCGAAGTCGCCGACGTCGGCGAGGTCGAGGACGGCGGAGGAAGCCACGGTGACGCTGCCTGTGCCCGTGGCGGCGAGGTTTTCGAGGCGCAATGTGCCGCCGGTGACGATTGTCGTGCCGGTGAATCCGGTGCTCGCGGCGGTGAGCGTGAACGTGCTCGCGCCGGTTTTTTCGATGCGCGCGGCCCCCTCAAAGGTGCCGTCGTATTGGGACGCGATGGTGTTGTTGAGCGTGATGCCACCGCCGGTCAGCGCGATTTTGCCCGCGCCGCCGAGATGGTTGAGCGCGAGGGAATTGGTGACAACGAGCGTCGCGCCCGCGTCGATTTGGAACGCGGTGCCGCTGGCAAAGAGCTCGCGGGGCGCGGTCGCCGCAATCGCGACGGAGCCGCTGGCGATCGTGGTGGTGCCGGTGTGGGTGTAGGCGGCGGCGGGCGCGAGGGTGATGAGATCGCCCGCGGTGGCGCCCGCGGCGATGGCGAGGTTGGCGGGCGAGCCGGCGGCCTGGGTGATGAGGGCCTTGAAGTCTTGCGCGCCTCCGCTGTTGGTTTGCGAGAGGGTGAAGGTTTTGCCGGACTGAATTTCGACGGTGGTGAGCGTGCTGCTGAGGAAGATGCCGTGGGTGCCGCCGTGCATGGCGGAGAAGGCGTAGTTGTGCACGGCCTTTGCGGTCGGGCTGGCGGCGGTGTCGGAGCCTTGGATGATGTCGCTCAGCATGGTCGTGCTGTTCAACGCGCCTTTAAGGCTGAGACTGGCGATGTTGCCGGTTACGGCATTGGCGCTTTGGGCGATGGCGGCGGTGACGCCGTCGTCGAGCGAGAGGAGTCCGCCCGCGCCGGCCGGGTTGCTGTCAACCGTGGCGGAGCCGACGATGTTGATGTCGGTTGCGCTGAGTTTTTCCTGGCCGAAATCGACGATCATCGTGCCGCCGTTAATGAGTGTCAGGTTGCGCACGGTTTGGTCGCCATTGAGATTGATCGCGCCGCCGTTGAGCGAGACGAGGGCGTTTTTGAGGACGCCGTTGGTCGCATCGCCCGCAACAGAGTCGAGATTGAGGACGCCGGTGTTGATATTGACGGTGCCGGTGAAGTTGCCGCCCTGCGCCGTGGATACGAACGACAACGTGCCGCCCGCCGCGAGGTTCAGCGAAATGTCGCCGGCGTAGGTGGACACGCTGTCAACTTTGTTGGCGAGAACAAAGCTGCCGGGTGACGCGACCCTCAAGGAACCGGCCAGGTTGAGATCCCCGGTTCCGATGTTTTCAGTCGCGCTCACAATCATCATCGAGGAGCCGTGCACGCGCCAGTCGCCCGCGTAGTCGCTGTTGTCGGCCGTGATCGTGACGGAGGCTTGTTTGACATGCGTGGTGCCGCCGCCCGCGAGGATGTTTGCAAATGTGCCGGTGAAATCGAGCGCGAGGTTTCCGGTCGCGCCAATGGTGACGGAACCGCTGCCGAGCGCGGCGGCGTTTTGGGCGACGAGGCTGCCGCTGGTGATTTGCGTGCCGCCGGCGTAGTCGTTCGAGCCGGTGACGCGAAGCGTGCCGGCGCCGGTTTTCGCGAGCGCGCCGTCGCCAGTGACGGGGCCGTTGAGAGCGAGCGCGGAGGCGGCGGTGTTTTCGAGCGAGAGTGTCTTGCCGGTTGCGAGCGCGATGGTGTTGGAGAGCGCGACGGAGGCGGCGCTGGTGTTTGATAGAATCGCGTCGCCGGTGACGTTGAGGACGCCGGCGCCGAGGGCGGTGTTGGTGAGGGCTTCGATTTTGCCGGCGGCGAGCTCGATGCCGGCGGCGTGGGCGGAGTTGTCGCCCGCGAGGATGAGGACGCCCTGGCCCGCCTTGGTGAGCGTGCCGGGGCCGGTGAGCGCGCCGGCGAGGCTGAGCGCGGCGCCGGTGTCGATCGTCACGGTGGCGCTGGTGGAAACGGTGGATGTCGCGACGTTGGCGAAGGCGAGCCGGTGGTCGCCGAGGACGCTGAAGCTGCCCGCAATGTCGAGCGGGTTGGCCAGGAGTGTGCGGTCCGCGCCGAGCGCCTCGAGCGCGCCGCCCTTGAGGATAACTTTGCCCTCGCCGAGGGGGCCGTTGGTGGCGGTGCCGTCGGCGGCGATGCGCACGAGGCCGCCCTCGAGCGCGAAGCCTTCGGTGAAGCTGTTTGCGCCGGCGAGGACGAGCACGCCCGCGCCGCGCTTGATCATGGCCTGGCTGCCCTCAATGACGCCGTTGATCGTGATGGTGCCGGAGCCTTCGTGCGTGACGACAAAGCTGTTTGATCCAACGCCTCGGTCGTATTCGAGGTTGAGCCCGGCATTAATGATCATCGAGGCCTTCGAGAGCGCGTCGCCGGTGATGTAGGTGTTGCCGCCGTCGCTATCGAGGTTGATAATGTCGCCGGTGGTGCCGATGGTGAAACTGTCGGCATAGGTGCGGCTCAGGCCGATGCCGCCGATGACCATGCCGTTGACGTTGCGAATCACCTTGCCGCCAAGGCTGGCGTCGGCATCGCCGAAGGTGGCGCCCTTGCCTTTGTAATCCGGCTTGGCGTTGGTGGGATAATAGGTGTCGCTGCCTGCGTCGTAGGAAAGCCAGTTTTCACCGTTCCACTCATCGTTGGAGGTTCCGTCCCACGCGTAGGCGACGCCGAAGGGCACGAGCACCCAGTCGCCGCCAATCTTCATGGTCTTGCCGCCGAGCGCGTATTGGGAGCCAAAGTTGACGTCGGCGTAGCGCTGCTCGGAACTCGCGCCGCTGAGAATGATCTGGTTGAGGCCGCCGCCGGTGATGGCGTTGCCTTTCCAGTTGATCAAGGCGAGCTGGCCTCCGGCATCAAAAAGGAGGTCCGCGGCGATGAACTTGGTGAGACTGGTATTGGCGCCGAAGTCGATGGTGGAATTGCCGGAGATGAGGAGCCCGCCGCCGAGTGTCTGGGTGTGACCGCCGAGATCGAGCGTGCCGTTGTCGAGGGTGAGCGCCTGCACGCCGCCGACGAGGTTGGCGGCCGCCAGGGTGAGGACGCCGCCGGTGATTTCGAGGGAGGACGCGGAGAGTTTCACGCCGACCGTGGCGTTGGACGCCCGCATGATACCGGAGGAAAATAGCGTGCCGCGATTGGCCGCGGTGGTGCTGCCAAGCGTCACGCCGTCGCCGAGGAGCGTGACGACGTTGGCGCCGGTGACGTTGAACTTGCCGCCGTTGTTGAGGACGATTGCCGACTGGCCGTCGGCGCGTTTTGCGATGGTGACGAGGGCGGGGTTGCCGGCGTCGGCTCCTTGCGTGACGATTTCGAACGCGCCGTTGGCGTTGGAAACGGTGAGGACGCCGGTGCCAAGGTAGTTGGCGGCGGTGTCCTCGGCGCCGATGGTGACATGGCCGTCACCCGCGATGTCGGCGACGGCGCGCACGGTGCCGGAGCTGGTGATGTTGATGCCGCCGGTGATGATGTTGGCGGCGTTGGAGAGCTCGATGATGCCGCCGGCGCCGTTGGCGGTGAAGCCGCTGGTGTTGTTGGTGTCGAGCAGTTGCGACTTGATGGCGAGGGTGGCGCCGGAGAGCACGTTGATGGCGTAGGAATTGCCGCCCTTGAGCGTGATGGTCGGGGTGTCGAGGATGAGGGTGTGCGCGACGTTGTCAGCGGCCAGCGATTTCCGCACGAGGAAGGCATTGCTGCCGTTGCTGAATTCGATGGCGTTTGAGAGCGTGCGCGAGGTCGTGCCGGCGTCGTTGGAATAGGGCGAGAGATAGGCGCCCGAGCTTTGAAACGTAAGCGCGCCGGTGCCGAGCGCGCCGCTTTGCACGGTGCCGTCGGGATTGAGCACGCTGTCGATGCCGATTTCCAAGACGCCGACCTCAAAGAGCGTGCCCCCGGAATAGCGGTTGGGCGCTTGGAGGCGCATGGTGCCTCCGCCGTAGTTGATTCTATAGAGGCTGCCCGTGCCGTCGAGGATGTGGTCCTTGCCAAAGATCAGGGTGTTATAAACATAAAAATAAGTGGCCGCCGTCATGGTCGAGACACCGGCGTGGTCGAAGGTGAAATTACCGCGAAATGTTTGCTGGCCTCCGTTGAAGCTGAGCGGATTGGACACAACCCGGGACGCGCCGGCGGTGGCGAGAAAGGTGTTGCCGGCCGGATTCCACGCGTGAAACCCGTTGTGCACGGCTCCGAATTTGATGACTCCGGCGGCGGCGCCAAGCGCGTGGTCGTGCCCGGCGTAGATTTCGACGCCATTGAGCGTGACGCCGCCCTCGAAGGTGTTTGCGCCCGTGAGCATGAGCGAACCGTAGCCGCCGAGGGCGAGGCCGCCGGCGCCGCTGATGTTGCCGTCGATCCTGAGCAGTTGCTGGCTGTTGCGGACCGAGGTGTCGGTGCTGTAATAGACGTTGTTTGCACCCCAGACGCTGATGCTGTGCGTGCCGGCGGAGAGGACGCCGTCGCCCGTCATGCGCAAGTGGGTGATGTTGCCGGTTTCGGAGCCCGCACCGTTGCCGGTTTCGCGCTGGAGCTTGAGGTTGCCGTTGAGGATCCAGTCGTTGTCGAGCACGCGCGTGGCGGCGGCGAGCGCGGCGGCGGTGGGATTGCTTATGATGGGCAGGGCAACGGATGCGCCACCGCCGCCGGATGTCCACCATGCCTCCAGGGTCTGGGTGTCCGCAAGCGTGTCGCCGAGGGTGAGGACGCCGGAGCCAAACGCGTTGCTGGCGCCGATTTGGATCAGGCCGCCGTCGCGCAGTTCCGCGCCGCCGGTCCATGTGGCGGCGTTGTCGCTGGTGATGCGGAGCATGCCCGCGCCGGTTTTGACGAGCTTGCCGCCGCCGTGTATTTGTCCCGACCAGACGACATAGCCGGGAAACGCCGTGGTGTTGGCCGCGGGCATGATGGTCGTGGCGAGTTCGGTGTCGGTTGCAAGCGTGACATCGCTGCCAATGGCAAGGATGGAGGAGCCGGCGTGCTTGATGCGGGCGAAGGATGCGTCCTCGATCGCGCCAACGCCGTTGAAGGTGAGCATGCCGGAACCGTCGAGCGTGACGCGCGACTGGAATGTCTCGATGTTGAGGTGGTTGAGCGCGTAGCCGCCATCGACGTTGATGGTCTTGGCCGCGAGGTCCGAGTCGATGTCGCGAATAGTGACACTGGCCGTGGCGACGTTGGGCACGGTGCTGTCGAGCCAGTTGGTGGTGTCGCTCCAGTTCGAGACGGCGCCGCCGCCGGACCATTCCGTTGTGCGGAGGGCGCTGCCGGTGTCGGGCAGGAGATAATAAAAGCCGTCGCTGCCCTGCTCGATTTTCGCGCCGGTTTCCCAGCCGGTGAAGGCGATGTTGGCGAGCAGGCTGTCGGAGATTGCTGCGAAATTGTCGTTGCTGAAGCGGACGTAGGCGCCGGTGTCGCCAGCCGCCCAGTTGCCGTCGGCATTTTGAACGATGAGGATTTTGGAGCGGCTCCAATTCGCGTCCACCGCCGTCATGGCGTTGGTGAAGGTGAGGCCGCCCGCGCCGCCGAGGATCAGCGAGCTGTTGTCACGCAAGTAGAGGTTGGTGATTGCGTTTGTGTGGTCGTTGGCATCGAACGCGCCGCCTTGCAGCACGAGGGCGCCGGCGACGAGCTGGTCGCTTTTGCCGAGCTGGAGGATGCCGCCGTATACGTAAACGGTGCCCGTCGTGATGCTGTTCACATTGGCTGCGTCGGTGCCGTTGTGGTAGAAGGTGCTGATGCCGTTGCCGTATTTGGCAATGTTTGAGAGATTCGTGATATTGGCGTAGGCCGCGCCGCCGGCCTTCACGTAGGACTGGCCGGTGGTGTTGGTGCTGGTGTCGAGGCGCAGGGTCGGCGAGCGGGAGGAGTCAACGCCGTTGCCGTAGACGGCTCCCGAAAAAATGACATCGCCCGCAACGGACAGCGTGCCCGCGCCCGCGGACGAAATAATCCGCATGTCGGAGCCGAGAGTGACCGCGCCGTCGCCGGTGAAGCGCAACGCGGAGTTGTTGTTCAAGGTGATGGTGGCCGTGTGCAGGGTGTCCGCGCCTTGGAGGAGGACGGCGTTGCCGCCGGTTTCGACATTGATAACGCTGTTGCCACCGGTCAGGAAAAGCTCGCCGGAGCCGAGATAATTTTTACCGGCCTCGACCGCGCCGATGCGCAACCCGGCGGCGCCGATGGTTGTGTAAAGCGCGCCCGTATTGATCGTGAGGCCACCGGAGAACGAGCTGTTGTCGCCGAGCATTTCCATGGCGGCGCCACCCGCCTTGACCAGCCCGCCCGTGCCCGTGAAATCGATTCCCGCGCCGAAGGTGACGGAGGCGTATTCCGCCGGGTCGGTGGGCATCGAGTTTATGGCGAGTTTATAAACCGAATCCAAATCAACGGAGCCGTTGTAAAGAAAGTTCAGGCGGTTCAGCGTGACGTCACCCTCTATCTCAAACGCGCCGGAAAACTTCAGCTTGTTGTCGGCATGATACGACTGGAACACGCCGCCGCGTAGCACGACGGTGCCGTCGCCAAGCCAAGTGCCGGTGCTGTTGCGCATTTCCGATGTCAGGATGCCTTCCTCCAGGAACAGCGTTCCGGAAAAACCCGTCTTCTCGGTGGTCCAGATATAAAGATAACCCGGCCCGGTTTTTGTTATGTTTTTGTCGCCCTCAACGATTCCGTTGAGCAGCACATAATTGCCGGAGTAGATGGTGAGATCGTCCTTGAGCACGATGGCCGCGGGAATCTGAAGGTTGACGCCGTAGATTTGGGTGAGCGTGGCGCCAGCGCCGTTGTTATCGAAAACGAACGTGCCCGTGTTGATGGCAAAATAGCTGCTGTTATGGCCGGTGGGGTCGATGGTCAGCGAGCCGAGCGTGACGGTGTTGCCGCCCAGTGTGATGGGGTTTAAGGAACTGATTGTGGAGCCGATCGCGGCGCAACTGATCGTGGCCTTGGCGCCGGCGAAATTGGGGATGTTGAACTCGTCGTCGCCGACCCAGTTGGTCGCGTCGAACCATTTCCAGTTGCCCGTCGTGGCGAGGCCGTCGGTCTTGTTGTCGAACACGGCGTCGAGGTAGTTGCCCGCGATGGGTGCGAGGTTGCCCGAGAGGTCGTATTCCGCGCCCTTGTTGTAACCGTAGAACCACACTTGCGACAGCGCCTCGGCCGACAGGGTATTGGCTGTGGAAATGAGATCATCCGTCAACGAACCGTCGGCGCTGTAGTTTCTAAACTTCAGGATCGAGTTGGCGCCGAGCGTCGTATTGCCGAGTCCGAGGATTGTCGCCGTCGAGCCGCCGCCGCTGCCGAAATCAATGAGAAGCTGCGTGTTTGCGGCGAGGTCAAGGGAGGCGAACGCCTGGTCGTGGCCGCCGAGCGAAAGCGTGTTGACCGTGCCGCCAAGCGTGGAGACCGCCGCGCCGTCGAGCTGGCTCGCGCCCCCGGCGATGAGCGCGCCAGTGTTAAAATACAGGGAGCCGATGCCGATGTCGCCGCCGCCAAGCGAGAGCGAGCCGGAGTCGATGAGCGAAAGTTTTGTGAACGTGGTCGTGGCGACGCCGACGCTGTTGGAATGCGTGACGAGTCCCGTGCCCGACACGGTGAGATCGGCGATGGTGGCGGCGCCGTTGACGGTGAGGCCGCGGGCGGCGCCCGTCTCGGAACGCATGGCAAGCGGGGTGCTCGCCGCGACGAGCGAACCGGCGTTGATGGCGACGTTTTTGCCGAGGTTGATGACGGCGGAGGTGGTGTTGAGCATGACCGTGTCGCCGAGCGTCACGTCGCTGTTGAAGAAGATGTTGCCCTTGAGCGCGCCGGTGCCGAAATCGATGGTGCCGGAGGTGAGCGCCACGGCCGCGTTTTCGATTCGCAGCTTGGCGTTGTTGGAAATGGTGACGCGCCCGCCGCCAAACGTGACGAGCGCGCTGGCGTTGGCGCCGGTCAGCGTGAGCATGGTTTCGTCGCCGGGAGTGCCGTCGCCCATGACGGTGATGTTGCCGCTGCCGAGAATATTTTTGCCCGCCGAGGCCGCGCCCAGGACAAGCTCGCCCGTGAACGCCGACGTGTTGACGTAACCCTGGCGCACGATGAGGCCGTCGAAAGTGCTGTTGCCGCTGGAAAGCGTGAGCGTGCCGTAGCCGTCCTTCACCAGCGAGCCCGCGCCCGTGATGGCATGCGCGGCGCCAAAAATAAGCGAGGTATTGGCGTCGATGTTGAAGGTTGTGGCCGCCGCGCCGAGCGTGGTCGCTTCGGACGCGCCAAGTGTGAGCGAGGAGCCCGAGCCGCCGTTGATGGCGAGGCTGGACGCGGTCGCGTCGAATGCGAGGGTGTTGGCAAGCGTGCGCGCGCCGGAGAGGTCAAACGCCTTCGCGTTGCCGGTGGTCACCACGATGGGCGACGCGCCGAGGGCGTTGTTGGCCTCGAGCGAAATCGTGCCGGCCTCGAAGCGGACATTGCCGGTAAACGCGGCGTTGGCATTCGCGAGGACAAGCGTGCCGCCACCGGTCTTGACCAGCGTGCCCGAACCGGCGAGCGCGCCGCCGAGGCGGACGGTCGAGGCGATCGCCACGGGGTTCACATAAAGTGTGTTGCCACCAATCGCGACGGTGTTGGTGAACGCGAGCGTGTTGACGTAATTGCCCAAATTATTGACCCGCAGATCGGAGCCCAGGCTGACCGCGGGATTGATGGCCAGATTGACATTGCCCGAAAGACTGAGCTCGGCCGCCGTGCCCGCGACGCCGGAATCGAAGATGAAGGACGTCCCCGCAGGCGCGTCAAAACCAAGCGTGGTGCGCAACGCGGACGAGCTCGGCCCGGTGACGGAAAGTTTGCCAAGCGTGACGTTTCCCGCATCGAGCCGGATGGTTTTGCCGTTTAGCGGCGAAGGCGAAATCGTGCTGAATGTGGCCGTGTCGCCAGCCGCCGCGCCGGGTGCGCCAGCGGATGTCCAGCTTGCCGTGTCGCTCCAATTGGTGCCGGAGCCGGTGAAAGTGCCGGACGTGGTTTGCGCAAAAGCGTTCGTTGCGTCATTGAAGAACCCCGAAAAGACCAAAATGCAGGCAACGAGAGCAACTGAGGGTTTTGTGTTCATGCTATGTTTGAGAAAAATTTTTCAAGAGAGGATTTTTGTCACTCGTTTGCATAGGACGAGTCACCTACCCCGCCTACCGCCGCATCCGCAACTCCGGCACCATGAATGCGCAACTAGAACAAGGGTTGTAAGAACACATGTCTGCAGTCCTTATTGTCAATTTTATTCAATAAGGAACCAATGCCGCACAAAAAAAGACGCGCTTCGAAAGCGCGTCCGCGGGAAAATAAGGCAAATCCATCAAGTGGATTTTTTGGGACCGGAAAACACTATTGAGTTCTTAATTGGCTGTTTATGAACTTCCAGTTGGCGACCTTGGCGGGGTTATACATCAGGTTGTCGGTGGCTTCGTTATAGGTGGCGACGTCAACTTCGTAAACATAGGTGAGATTGGTTTTGCTACTTGCGCATACAAGATAGTAGCGGCCCGTAACAGGGTCATATTGTTTGCCCCTGACAATGGCCATACCTTCGATCGGGCTGCCGGGCATTCCGGTGGTCGCCGTTGTTACCGCCGCGGGACGGGTTGGACGGGTGGGCGCGCGACGGACGGAGCTCTTGGGCGTCACGGCAGCCGTCTTTCTGGAAGCCGTTTTTGTCGATTTTCTGGTGGTTGTGGACTTGGCGGTTGTGGAGCGGGTGGTCGCCGGAGCGGTGGTTGTGGCGCGCGTGGAGGAAGCCGGTTGAGCCGCCCGTTGCTGGGGGCGGGTTGCTCCGCGGGCGCGGTTTGGCTCGTTGGCGCCGGGGGCATCGAAAAACTGACGGTCGGAATGGGCGCGACGGGAGACACGGGGGAGTAGGGAGTGACCGGCGTGACCGGGGCCGGTTGCTGACGGGTGCCGGCGGTTTGGGGTGTCGAACCTGGAGCCATCACTTTCCAAAGCAGCCAGCCTGCGAGGAGCAATAGCAGCAAGAGCACGACTGCATAGATCGTGTTATTTTTTTTGCTTTTGCGTGATGCCATTTTTCTTGATGTTAAACAACTGCTTTAACAGTCAGCTAGGTTTGGAGCAAAAAAAAACGGGGCTGCGCTTGTTAATGCCAAGCGCGAGCCCCGCCTTGAAGATATTACCACTTCAGGCCGATGCCCGCGTAACCGTAGAGGTTGTCGCTGCCATCGTGGTAGCCATAGGACCAAGACTTGCGGTTAATGGTGTCGCCATATTGCACGCCAACAGTGGCACGGAGATTCTTGGTGAACCAAACGGAGGCGCTGACGGTGACTCCATAGTAGCTGTAGTTGTCCTTGACGTCGGGTCCCGGGGTGTCGGGATACTGGTCGCGGATGTTGCTATTGCCCACAAAGAGGCTGAAGTCAACCGAGGCAGGGAACTGCTCGATGTTGAAGGGAATGCGATAGCCGGTCGCCGCCTCAAAGGTGAGATCCTTTGTGCGGATGTCGTAATAAGCGGTGACAGTCGCGCCCCAGTTTTCGAGGATTTCGCGGTTGGCGCTCGCATAGACTTCGTAGGTGTAATCGGTCTGGTTGTTGTCGGCTTCGGGATAGAAGTATCCGATGAGGCCGCCGGAGAATTCAAAACCCTGCCAGTGGTATTTGTAACCGCCGTAGAGGTCGAATTCGAAATCCTTTTCGGAGGCAAAGGGCTGGTTGGCCCAGCCGCCAACAAAGAAGCCGTCTTGTCCGGTGATGGGATTAAACTCAAAGTTGGCCTGCATGGACTGTCCGGCCTTCTTGTCACCGCGAAACACGTAGCGTGTGCTGTAACGCATTTCGAAGGAACCTTCCCACTGGGAGGTGGTTTGGGCCTGCGCAGTGAGTGTAGTGAGTCCGACCGCGGCAGTAACGAGGGCGAGTGTAGTTCTTAGTTTCATAATTTTTTCAGGAAAATATGGGTAATGCAGAGGTGCCCGGCCGCCGCCCGCCTTCGATCATTAGGCAGGCGGCGCGCGAGCACCTTGCTGTGGTGATTAGTAAACGTAGGTCGTTTCGTCCTTGTTGATCGGCTTCGGGAGGAACGACGAGTTGAACTCGAGGCGGGTCGTGGCGACACCTTCCTGCGCGCCCTTGGCTTCAATCTTGAAGGTGATGACGCCGCGCGGCTTGAGGAGCATGTCGGGCAGTGTGACCACCTTGCCGGTGATGGTTGCGGTCTTGTCGGAGCAGGTGACCGGCGTGATTTCATCGCTGAAGATTACGCGGATCTGGCTGTTGACTTCACGATAGGCACCCTGATTGGTGATGCGGATCGTGTAGGTGACAGGATCGCCAACGCGGATCGGGTCAACATTGTCGATGATCTCGGTGAGCACGCCCGGAGGTCCGTCCCAGATGGTGGTGGCGGCCGCGGTGGCGGTCAGACCCTTGCCGGTGCGGGCGGTGACCTTGTTGGTGGTGGTCATCGGCTCGGCGGCGGTGATGGTGACGTTGCGGGTCACGCTCTGGGCCGGCGCGAGCGAGGCGACGTTCCAGACAACCTGGTTGTTGTTCTGGGTGACAGGCGCATCGGAGGCCGAGACGAGCTTCGAGCCCTTCGGAAGGTCATCCGTAACAGTGATGTTGTTGAGCGTCGAGCTGCCCTCGTTGGTGACGGCAATCGTGTAAGTGGCGTTGCGGGTGATCGTCTGGCGCTCCGGACCGGTCTTGGTCACGCCAATGCGGGAAAGGACAACATTGACGGGCGACTCGGCGCTGACCGATGCCGCGTTGCTGGCGGTGACGGTGGCCTTGTTGACCCACTGGCCTTGCGAGGCGGCAGTGACGGGAATGTTAACGGTCTTGGTCTCGCCGGCGGCGATGGTGCCGATGGCGTAGGTGGGCTGTGCTTCGTTGCCGCGCAGACCGGAGGGGAGGTTGTCAACAACGACAACATCCTTGGCGGTGGCCGTGCCGACGTTGGAAACGCGCACTGTGTAGTCGATTCTGTTGTCGAGCTCGGCCTCGCGCGGGCCGATCTTTTCGACGGCAAGACGCGGGGAGCCGGCGCGGAAGCCGAGGCGGGCCACGGGATCAACGCAAACCTTGGTGGCGGTCAGGAACTCGCCTTCCATGTTCGGGCGGACGGTGATGACGGTGTCTTGCTGCTCGCCTTTGCGCATCGAGGCATAACCCCAGTTGAGGTCGTTGCCGCTCTTGGCAACGTCGGGCGTGGAACCCACGTAGGTCGCACCTTCGGGAAGGTGCTCCGTGACGCGGACTTCCGTGATGTCGGCCAGCGCCGTGACACGCACGCGATACTGATAAGCGGAACCGACTTCGCCGGGAGCGCTGAGCAGCGTCTTTTCAATGGTGTAAAGGTTGGAGTCAAAACGGTTACCAATCGCACCGGTGCTCACGGGAGCAACATAAGCGGGCTTGCTCTCGGTCGTTGTGGTAACGACGGTGGCCGGCTTGGACTCGGTGACGGTGGTCTTGGTAGTAGTTGTGGTCGTGGTGGTCTTGGTTGCGGCAGGTCTGGTGGGAGCTGCGGCGGGAGGAGCCTCGGTGTAGGCTTTTGCAGGAGCGGTAGCTGTGGCTTCAATAGCCGGAGCCGGATTACTTTGCGGATACTCCGGATACTGCTTCGACTGCGGAACGGCCATCAAATTGGTGGCCAAAAACGCGACGACGCCGAATGCGAGACCGGTGATCTTGATTTTACTTATCGGTTTCATGGAAGGTTGGTTCTGGTTTACTTGGTGTTAGGACAAACTGGTTAGCACACAGTGGTTGCTTATGACTAATTTCAACTGACTAACATGTAGCAGACAAGCATAATTCTCTTTGGTTGCCCGAAAACTTTCGGTTTTTGAAATTGGTCATGAACTATTGGTTATGAAGTATTTTTGTTCTTTTTAATCATGTAAAAAGCAATCGGTTTTTTGAAAAAAAATTTCCGGGAAATATGCCTCCGGCGTGTTTTCAGTGTCCGCCATTTATAACACGAAACGGGCGAAAACCAAGCGCATCGTTAATTTTAAGGTATTGAATATTACTTTTTTACAAAATATTACGAATTCGCACACGCTCAATCGATAAACACACCGTCGCGCATCGTGCGGATGCGGTCGCATCGATCCGCAATCTCGGGATTGTGGGTGACGAGCGTGATCGCCTGGCCGTTTTCCTTGGCAAGGCGGGTGAGCAGGTCGAACACAATCGCGGAATTTTTTACATCAAGGTTTCCCGTCGGCTCGTCCGCCAGAATGATCGAAGGTTGGTTTGCCAACGCGCGGGCAATCGCCACACGCTGTTGTTCGCCGCCGGAAAGCTGGGTCGCCAGCCGGTGTGTTTTCGCGCCGAGCCCGACGGCGTCGAGCAAATGGCGCGCCCAGTCCAGCCGTTTCGCCATCGGCCAGCGGCCCAGGCGATTCATCGGCAGCATTACATTTTCAAGCGCCGTAAACTCCGGCAGCAGGAAGTGAAACTGAAAAACGAAGCCGATATGCTCGTTGCGAATCGCCGTGCGCTCGTCGTCACCGGCCTGCGCGACATCGCGTCCGCCAATCCAGATTTCCCCACCCTCCGGCCTGTCGAGCAAGCCGAGCAAATATAATAAAGTGCTCTTGCCGCAACCCGAAGGCCCGACAATCGCCGTGACCGAGCCGCGCCTCGCCGAAAACGAAACCTCGCGCAGCACATGCACGCGCGCCTCGCCCTCGCCGAGATGACGCACGAGTTTTTCACAACGCAACGCCACCTCGCCCGCCGGGTTCTCCGGTTGTATAATATTATTATCCTTATTATTAATCGCGCTCATTGTGACGCCCCCCGGATGATCGCCGCCGGCTCAAGCTCGGCCGCGCGCCGCGCCGGCAGCAAGCTCGCAATCAGCACAACAATCGCCGACGCCGACGCCGCGCCCAAATAATGCAGCGCGCGCCACGCCACGACAATATGGTCGGCGGCAAACAAACCCGTGTTCGGCATGGGCATGCTCGAAACGCCCCAAGTCGCCAGCGCGCCCAGCGCGCACCCGATTGTCACGCCCAGCACGAGCACCATCATCCCCTGCATCATGAACACAAACGCGATGTCGCCGCGCGTGAAACCCATTGAGCGCAAAATCGCAATCTCCTTCGTTTTCTCCATGACGATCATGAAAAGCGTGTTAAACATGCCCAGCCCCGAAACCACTATTATAGTAAATACTATAATCGCCGCCATGACCCGGAAAAACTGAAAAACCGCCAGCCAAATCTGCTCGCGCTCCTGCCAGCTCTTCGCCACATGATCCGTCATCAGCGAGACCTGCTCCGCCATTTCGGGCGCCTTGTTTATATCGCGCAAACCGACTTGCAAATACGTCGCGCCGTAGGGGCGGTTTAATAATATGCGCGCCTCCTGCATGTGCATAAAAACGCGCACCTTGTCTATGTCGCGAATTCCGGTTTCATAAATCGCCGACACTTTGTAACGCGTCGAATGCCCGGCGTATGATATTAACACGGAATCCCCCGGCCTGAGCCCGAGCCGGCTGGCCAGCACCGAGCCGACAAGCACGCCGGAGGGCGCGCGCCTGAAATCATCAATGCCGCCGATTGTAATCTGGTGCGCCAGGTCGGAAACCGCCAGATGGTCGTCCAGCTCGATGCCAAAAACCTGCCCCGCGTCCTCGCGCGTCGCCGACTGGATGCCGATGTTGCCGCGCAACACGGCGGACACGTTTGTGACATCAGGGAAACGCTTGATCGCCTCGCCCAGCAATCGCGGCTCGGCCACGCCCTCCTGATACTTGCGATTGCTTTCCACGGTCACGCTCCCGACCGGGCGGCCCTGGGCGTCAACAGCCCCGACCGCCGGAGTCATGTTTTGAAACATCTTGTCCTCGACGCGCATCGGCCCGTCGGTGCCGATGATTGTGCGAACAAAAAACTCCTGAAATCCGCTCGTGATCGCCTGTGTTAATATAATAAACGCAACCCCCATCGCGATGCCCACAAGGCTCATCAACATGGAACGCTTTTTCGCCAGCAAAAAGCGCAGCGCGATTTTCAGGTTCGTTTGCATTATTATATATTAGCGCGCCGCCGGCCTTGCGACACGCACGCGCTGTCCGTCGCGAAACGTCGCGGGGAAATCCACTATAATCTCATCGCTTTCGCTCAAGCCGTCGAGGATCTCGACATTGTTCAACCCCGAGAAACCCGTGCTCACGCCAACCTTGAACGCACGATTGTCGCGCACGGCAAAAACGGAATTGCCCAGCAGCGCGCGCCTGTCGGCGATCAACACATCATTATGCTGGTCCACCGTGATGCTGGCCTCGCCCGTGAGCCCCGGCACAAGGCGATCCTCCGGAATATCAGCCTTCAAGTAGGCAATATAGCGCCGCGTTTTTTCATCCGCATTGGGAAGCACGCGCTCAACCGAGGCCTTGAACTGCTGCCCGCCGTAACCGAGCAATTGCATGTTCACGGGCAGGCCGGGGCGCACACCCGAGAAATTCTCCTCGCTGATCTGCGCCTGCACAAGCCGCTCTCGCGAAATGACGCGGCACAACACCTGCCCGCCGCCGACAAGATCGCCCGCGCGCGCGACAATCTCGGATATCGTGCCGTCGTTCGCCACGACGACCGCCATCTTTTCGAGCGAGCGCCTTTTGGTTTTCAGCGACAATTCGAAACTTTCGAGCCTCTGCCGGTTTGATATTTCCTCGTTGGCCAGGTGAAACTTGAGCTGCTCCAAGGCGCGCTTGGCGCGGTCCAGCTCCTGCTGGGAAATGCGCCCCTGCTCGGCAAGCCGCGTGCTGTTTTTCACGGACTCCTCGGCGGCGGCAATCTCGAAGCGCCTCGGCGAGCCGAGCGCGATGCTGTCCTTGAACGCCCTGTATTCCGACTCCGTGCGCTCGATGTCGAGCTCGAGGTCCTTCGTGTCGATTTGATACAAAACATCGCCCGCCCGCACCTCCTGCCCGAGCTGCACATTGCTTTTTAATATGCGCCCGCCCGCCTCGCTCTTTATATCCATGCTGAACGACTCGGTGACGAGTATGTTGGCGGGCACCACGCGCATGGCCGTCCCCCGTTTCACGGAATCGACAACCGCCACGGGCAGCCTCTGGTAATACACCCAGAATCCAACCGCGGCCGCCACCGCGAGAACCCCCGGTATTATTAAAATGCGTTTCAATTTCATTATTATAAAGTCGGCATGAATATTATGTTTCGATTATATCAATCTCCCGCGCCCGCGTTTCCGCGATCCCGCGCAACCGGATCCTGCCCGCGATTCGACAAATACGACGCCAGTGTTGTATAAAACTGCGCGCGCGCCGCGTGGATGCCGTGCGTCGCGTGATTGAAGGACGTCCGCGCGTCATCGACATCGCGCTGCGAACGCATGCCGCTCGCGAAATCCTGCTCGGTAAGATCCAAGTGTCCGCGCGTCCTGTCCAAATCGCGCTCGGAGTTTTGCAACCGCTGCCACGCAATCATCAACCTGGCCGTTTCCGCGCGCCGCTCGGCGTCCTCCTGCTGCTCGATTTGGGCGCGGCTGGTTTCGTAGGCGCGCAGGCGGTTGAGCGAGGCGCGGCGGGTGGCTTGCGATGCAAACCCATCGAACAGCGACCAGTTCACCGCAAGCAACGCGTTCCAGCTTGTCACGAGCGACTTTTGCCCGAACGTGTCGCCCGCGTCGCGCCGGTCGTCCTGGTTGACCGAGAGTTCGACTCCAATCTTTGGATACAGGCGTTTTTTGGCGATTTCGTAATTGAGCTTCTCGATCCTTGCCGCGTCGGCCATCTCCTCGGCCCGCGCGGAAGGCGGCGCGCTCACGCTCCCGGACATCGCCGCCAACGCCTCCCCGATGTCGGCAAGCGGGGGGATTTCCACGGGCAGACGGTCGATCTGCGTCGCCGTCATTCCGGTGATTTGCACAAGCGTCGCGCGCAACGCCGCATATTCGTTTTCAAGCCGCGCAACCTCGGGCAACTGCAAATCGACTTCGCGATTCGCGCCGTCAATCTCAGCCGGGGCGAGCGAGCCGTCGTCAATCGACTGCCGCACATATTCGCGGTCTTTTTGGACTCGCTCCAGCTTCAGGCGGGCAAGCCTCAAGTCATTTGCCACGAGCACAAAATCGAAATACCGCCGGCGCAAATCCACCGCGAGCACCCGCCGCGTCTCGGCGACATTGCGGTCAGCAATCGCCTTTCGGATTTGAGCAATCTGGTAATTTTTCTCCAGCGCCCCCCAATGATACAGCGGCTGGTAAAAACCCACGTTGAACAGAATCGAGGTCACGGTGCGGTCTTTCGAGCCGGATTCGCGGTGCTGCTCGTAAATCACCCCCGGGCGCGCCCACGCGCTCACGTTGGGCAGCATCGGGGCGCGACCCACCGTCACCTCCTCGCGCGCCACCGCCGCCAGCCATTCCTTCATGATAATATCCGGCCCGTTCACGAGCCCCTTGCGCAGCATCTCTTCGAGCACGGGCAGTTTGCGCTCCGGCAGTTCCGCCTGCAAACGCGCCACGCCGGTCTCACTCGCCGGCGCATCCTCCTGCGCCCCGAAAACTATTCCGCATCCAAGCACAATCATCCAAAGGAACGCCTTTAAGACGGGCCACCTGTTGATGTGTGCGTTGAAAAAAGCCATTGCCGAAACACAAAATGATTGAAAAAAGATGCTTTGAATCGGGAAACCCCGCCTCTGACAACGAAAACAAAAGATATCTCCACTCAAAAAACGCGCGCCGTTGCAAATAAATGCAACAAGCGCACTTCACGCCTGACAAATACTCGCAATTCACCCATTGTCCAAAGTTCCTGTCTTTTTTAACACTCAGTTTTTCCAGCACAACACCATGCTCAAGCACACCATAGCCACCCTCCTCATCGCCGCCTGTCTCGCCTTTGTCGCAGGCTGCCAAAACATCCCGCTCGGCGGGGAAAACAACGTCGGCGCGTTCAACTTCGGTGAATTCGAAGGCCTCTACAACACGACCGCGCCCACCGTCACCCAGACCGCCCGCGAAGCCGCGCAGCAACTCGGCCTAACCGAGGTCGCCCTCACCGAGGGCAAGTTTGAATCCGTAATCATTGCCCGCGACGCGAACGACCTGAAGGTGCAAATCAAAGTCTCCGAGGCCAACAGCCTCCAGACCAAGATTCGCATCCGCTGGGGCACCGGCGGCGACCGCGACCAGTCGATCAAGTTCTACAACACAGTCGAAAAGCTCATCGCCTCCAAATAAGAGCGAACAATTACTCTCCCTCCAAACCGCGCCCGCAAAGGCGCGGTTTTTTTGCGGCACTCGTCTGACTGTTCACCCCGCTGCGGTTTTGCCACGTTCGCGCCAATCCAACTATCTCGTCATGCAAGCGCTCCCCCAATGCGACACGCCACCATCATCCTTTTAACAATCCTCGCCATTCTTCCCATGTCCAAAGCCCGCGCCAGCAAATCCGTCCCCGACATTCCGCTTTCGTATTCCGTCCGTGCCCACGGCGCCGCCTGCGACGGCAAAACACTCGACACCGCCGCCATCAACCGCGCCATCGAAGCCGCGTCCGCCGCGGGCGGCGGCACCGTCCACTTCCCCGCCGGTTCGTATCTCTCCGCGACAATCCGCCTGCGCAGCAACATCACACTCCACCTCGACGCCGGCGCAAAAATCATCGCCGCCGACACCGGCTACGACGCCCCCGAGCCCAACAAATGGGGCGACCTCAAATATCAGGACTTCGGCCACTCGCACTGGGCCAACTCGCTCATCCACGGCGACGGCCTCGAAAACATCGCCATCACCGGCCAGGGCCTCATCGACGGGCGCGGGCTCAACCGCGGCTGGGGCGCGACCGAGGGCTCCGGCAACAAAACCATCGCGCTGCGCCTCTGCCGCAACGTCACCCTGCGCGATTTTTCCGTTTACCACGGCGGCCACTTCGCGCTCCTCGCCACCGGCGTTGACAACCTCACCATCGACAACCTCCGCATCGACACCAACCGCGACGCGCTCGACATCGACTGCTGCCGCCACGTCCGCATTTCCAACTGCTCCCTCAACACCCCTAACGACGACGCCATCGTCCTCAAAACCTCCTACGCCCTCGGCGAAGTCCGCCCCACCGAGCACGTCACGATCACGAACTGCTCCGTCACCGGCTACGACCTCGGCACCCTCCTCGACGGCACCTACCAGCGCACCCTCGCCCACTCGCCCGACCGCGACGGCCCGACCGGACGCATCAAATTCGGCACCGAGTCCAACGGCCCCTTCCGCAACATCACCATCTCAAACATCGTCTTCGACCGCTCGCGCGGCATCGCGCTCGAAAGCGTTGACGGCTCCGAAATCGAGGACGTTGCCATCAGCAACATCACCATGCGCGACGTGTCGAACGCCCCGCTCTTCATCCGCCTCGGCAACCGCGCCCGCGGCCCCAAGGGCACGCCCGTCGGCTCGATCAAGCGCGTCACCATCGACAACCTCGTCGCCTCCGACGCCGACGGCCGCTTCCCCGCCTTCATCATTAGCGGCATCCCCGGCCATCACATTGAAAACATCCGCCTCTCCAACATCCGCGTCGAGACGCGCGGCGGCCTGACGATGAAGGAAATCGCCGCGCAACCCGACGCGCTCGTCAACGCCTTCTTCCTGCGCGGCGGCGCGCCCGGCGTGCAAGGCAAGCGCGCGCCCTTCGCGGTGCCCGAGCGCGACAACGCCTATCCCGAGCCGAGCATGTTCGGTCTCCTGCCGGCGACCGCGCTCTACGCGCGCCACGTCAAAAACCTCCAGCTCCACAACGTCGAAGTCGCCACGGCGCAACCCGACGAACGCCCCGCGCTGGTGCTTGAGGACATCGACGGCATCACGCTGCGCAACGTCACGCTTCCCGAGCCCGCCAAGGCAAAGTCCGCCTGGGCGCGTTTGACCGAAGTGAAAAACTTCATCCACAACGACGCCAAACCCAAAACCGTCGTCAAAACAACGGAGTTGAAAAAATAGCGCATCCGTGAAAATCCGGCAGCCGCCGGCACACCTCACCCCAAAGTTATTGTTCCCCATTCAGGCCGGATTTCGTGGATTTGTGTCGCCAGCCGTTTTGCCTGCTGCATCTCTTTGCATTCCCCCCTGACGATGAAAACCCGCACAACCCTTCGATTGCAGATGCTTCTGCTTGGCCTCTGCCTGCTTTCGGCGCTCCAATGCCCGGCACAAACGCAACCCGCGAAACTGGCGCCTGTTTACCCCGGTAAAACATGGTCGAGCGCCGACGCGCCCGAAAAATACGGCTGGTCCCCGGAAAAACTGCAACAAGCCCGCGCCTACTCCGGAACCATCGCCACCGAGGCGGTGATGATTGTGCACAAGGGCGTCATTCTCGACCAATGGGGCGCCACGACCAAACGCCTCAATACTCACTCGATCAGAAAAAGCTTCATCAGCGCGCTCTACGGCATCGCCGTGGAAGCCGGGCAAATAAGCGTGGACGACACACTCGAAAAACTCGACATTGACGACCGAGCCCCTTCGCTCACAGCCGACGAAAAACAAGCCACTGTGGGCGACTTGCTCAAGGCCCGCTCGGGCGTTTATCACCCCGCCGCCTATGAAACAGCGTCCATGAAAAAAAAGCGCCCCGCGCGAGGCGCTCATCCGCGAGGCGCATTCTGGTATTACAACAACTGGGACTTTAACGCGCTCGGAGGCATTTACGAAAAAGTCGCGAAACAAAACGTCTTCGACGCCTTCCGGCAACACATCGCCGCCCCGCTCCAAATGGAGGACTTTCAGGTCCCGGCGGACACCAAGTTTGTCAACGAGCCCGCGTCCGATTTCCCGGCGTATGTCTTCCGCATGTCCGCGCGCGACATGGCGCGTTTTGGCCTGCTTTATTTGCGCAACGGCAAATGGGCGGACAAACAAATCCTGTCCGAAAAATGGGTGCGCGAAAGCGTCGCGGCATATTCCAAAACCGGCGGTTCGGGCGGTTATGGATACCTGTGGTGGGTCGCGGTCGACGGGCGTCATTATCCCGGTGTGAAACTGCCCGACGGCTCCTACTCGGCGCGCGGCGCCGGCGGCCACTGCATTTTGATCCTTCCGGAATACGACCTCGTGATCGTCCACCGGGTGAACACCGACATCCCCAACAAAGTAACCTCGGCCCAACTTGGCAAACTGCTCAAACTCATCCTCGACGCAAAACCAACAGATTTCAAATAACCAAGTGACACAGGCTGCCAGCCCGTGAGCTTGAGAGGAATGGGCGTCTCGCATGTGATGACAAGACGCCGCCGCCCTTCCCGCTTGCCCGCGCGAATGCTTCATGAACGCATGAAACCCCCGCCATTGCGCGCGTATTCGTTCTCTTGGCTTGCCGCGGTTGCGATCATCCTTGGTTCCATGCCCGTCATCTCCGCATCAGACGAGACATCCTCGCGCGCTGTGCCGTCCATATTTTCCTCGACCTCCGTGGCACCGGTGATTTCCGCGCCCACCGTGATCTCCGCAACCTCCGCGCCGCGCACGCGCACCAAGCACACCACGCGCGCCGTGCGACCCGTGCGACCCGTGCGAGTCGCGCCCACCACACCAGCCATTCCCTGGCCTCACGAGATCACCGGCGAAACACCGAGCCCGCGCGTCACCTACGGACATCTCCCAAACGGTTTTCGCTACGCAATCATCCCCACCGGCACCACTTGGAATCACGTCAGTTTTCGCCTGCTCGTCGAGGCTGGCTCGCTCCATGAAAACGACGCCGAACTTGGTTATGCGCACTTCGTCGAGCACATGACGTTCAACAGCACCACAAACTACAAACCCTACGAAACCGCAAAACGACTCCAGCGCCACGGCGCCGCGATCGGCCCCGACACCAACGCATTTACCTCGCACTTTGAAACCCTCTACAAAATCGACCTGTCGGCAAACTCCCGCGAAGCAATCAACCTCACTCTCTCCACTCTTGCCGACATCGCAGGCGGCGCGCTCTTCAAAGCCGAGGATGTCGAGCGCGAGCGCGGAGTCATCCTTGCCGAAAAACTCTCGCGGCAATCCCTCGGGGCCGACGCCTGGGAAATCGTCGCCGACCACCTGTTTGCGGGCACCCTGTTTCCAAAACGAAACCCCATCGGAACCGACGATTCGCTCAAAAATGCCACTCCTGAAAACCTTCGTGCGTTTTACGATGCTTGGTATCGGCCCGAACGCATGACGCTCGTCGTTGCCGGCAATGCTTCCGCCAGCGCAATTGAACGCTCCATCAAGTCGGCATTTTTTTTCATGGCCGCCCGCGCTGCGCCGCACACGCCGCCCGCCCCGGGAAAACATGATCCGCCGAAACCCGGTTCCGTGAGCGTGCGTTTTTTGCCGGAACTCGAAACGGGCATTATCATCTTTCCAACCGCCAGCTGGGGTGAAACCGCTCGGCGCAAAACTCTCAAGGACGACATCGTGCAAGATCTCCTCCAATTTCTTCTCGACGCGGAAATGTCCAAAACCGCGGAACGTAGTGACCACGCCATCACACGTTTTTTCATCGCCGGCTCAACCCGGGCCGGCATTAGCTCGCAAAACGCCATCATGATCACCTTTCCACCGGATCGATGGAGGAAAGCCCTGGCCGATTCCGAGCAAACGCTTCGCCGCGCGATCGAGCACGGCTTCGCGCCGTCGTTGGTGGAGCTGGCAAAAGAGCGTATCTTGCAAACCTATCAAGCCAATGCCTCTAGGTCGTCCATTCTCAGGCGACCCCGCGAAACGGCCGATGCGTTTCTAAAAAATCTTCTCGCCGGTCGCGGTTATTACAACGACGAGGAGCTGCTCGCCCAACGCGAGGAAATATTCGCCGCCCTCACCGCCGGCGATTGCCGCGATGCACTGCGCGCACTCTGGTTCGCAGATCCGGCACACGCCCTCATCTTCGCGCCCGAGTCGTCCGCGATCACAACCGGCGCAGCCCAAGCCGTCCTCGATAAAAGCCGCTCCACCCCCGTCCAACATCCCGAGGACACCGGACGCCCGCGCTTCGCCTACACGGACTTCGGCACGCCCGGCGAAGTCGTCAGCCGCGAGCAACTCGACTACGGCGGCATCTGGCACGTGCGTTTTTCAAACGGCGTCCGTCTCAACATAAAACAAACGCCTGAGTCCAAGGACTCCATCCAAATGGTCATCCGTTTTGGCGGCGCGATTCGCGAAAATCCCCCCGATAAGCCCGGCCTCTACGCTTGGGGCCTCGGCTTGATGGCTGGCGGCCTTAAAAAACAGGAATCTTGGGAGGTCAGGCTCGCAATGCCGGAGATGAGCCAGATTTCCCTGCACAACACCGCGAACCGCTACACCTTCTCCGCGTCCGGACGCTCGTCTGCGACTGGCGCGATTCTGGCATTGTGCGCCGCCTTCATGCAGGATGCCGCCTATCGCCCATCAACCGCCGAAACCGTTCGTGCGACAATTCTGGAGCAATACGAAAAACGCGCGGGCACCGCCAAGATGGTCTTCGAGCAAGCCATAAGCCCCCTCATCCATAACAACCCGCAAGTCGCCTTTCCTCCCAAGGAACAAATCCTCGCCTATACAATGGACGATCTCAAGGAATGGATGTCCACCCAGCTCGACCCCGCGCGCATGGACATCTCAATCGTCGGCGATTGCGACATCGAGGAAGCCATCGCCGCCGCCGCGCGCACCATCGGAGCGCTGCCCGCACTCAAAAATCAAACCCCGCCCCCCGCGTGCGCCCCGGAAAGCCCACCCGTGACACCATGCTCGGAAGAGTTCACGTTTGCCGCAACAAATCGCCCCGCCCAAATCGACCTGTTCTGGTCCGTGCCCGGAAGCGAAGGCGTGGACGAGGACATCAGGCTCATGATTCTTGCAGAAATCCTGAATGACCGCGTGCGAGCCCAAATCCGCGAAACCGAAGGCCGCGCCTACACGCCGTTTACCCGATACCAACGATCCGAGGTGACGCCATTGCACAATCACATTCATTGCACGGTGCAAGTCCCGCCGGGCATTGCCCGCCAAATCGCGAAAGAAATCAAGACCATCGCCGCAACGCTCAGCGAGCAAGGCGTCGATGGGGAAGAACTCGAACGCGCCCGACGGCCTGTTTTCTCCAGGGAGCACGCAAAGACCGGACAGACTGATTACTGGCTGCACGAAGTGCTGGCCGACTCGCAAACGCGTCCCGAAAAAATCCAGCGCGCCCGCCGCATGCCACGTGTGCTGACCGAGGTGACCGCTGAGAACATCAACGCGCTTGCCGGGACTCATTTGAAAAATGACCGCCTTCTCCAGTTTATCATCATGCCTGAATCTGCAAAAATGAATTGATAGTGCCTGAAACAGGCCGAAGGCTTGCCAAAGAGTGGCCGCGCCCGCTCGCATGGCGTCATGGCATTGAAACCTCCCCTTATAAAAAGGGGCGGATTGAAATTAAATCCCACCTTGTTGCGTCTTGTTTTATATAAATAAAAAAAAGCCGCATGTTATCATGCGGCTTTGCAATAAAACGATATATATGGAATCTATTCCGCGGGATTGTTGACGGCGTTTTTCTCCTCAACCTTGAGCTTCCTGATGCTTTCCAGAATGGCAATCACCTCGGGTTGCTCGGCGGCGTAGTAGAGCGTGCGGATTTGGTTCACCGTAAGATGCTCGCGCATGACGAGCTCGCTCAGCAATTGCACTGCCTCCTTTTCAGTCGCCCGGTATTGCGCAATGCGTTCGTGCGCCTCGTGCGAACTCTGCTCCTGCGTGAGGTTGATGCCGCTGATCGATTCAAGCCACAAAAGCGCGATGCTCTTGGTTTCCGGTGAATTGCTGTCATACCCCATTTTCGCCATCAGCTCGGCGATTGTTTTAAACTTAACCGGCCTGCCACTTTCAACATTGATAACCGTGTTTCTGTGACATCCCACCAGCTTGGCAAGCCCATCGTGTGTGAGCCCCTTTGATTCCCTCAGATTACGAAAGAGTTGTGTGTAATTCATTGGATTAATTTACTAGTTGATTATGCTATTTGCTAATTTGTCAATACATCGGCAAACTTTTTTAACATGTTATTACATAAGCTGTTTGTAGCATAAATTAAAATCCGAGTGTATTGAATAATTGCTGTGTTTGAATTTGATGTGTCATACTATCAATGGACATTCCCCCACCCTTGGACTAAAAATATCCATGTTAGATATAAATCTTAGACACCCCCCACTATAACCTGTTTCGTAACAAAGGGCTAATTTGAGGTAAAAAATACCGCAGATGAAACATATCAAATATTTTGTTACCCATTGACATTACGCACAATCTGTTTTGTTTTTCACGCGTAATTTTTTTCATGGATATCGAAACCCGCATCGCCCGACTCGAGGAACATCTCACCTGGTTGCAGCAACACGCAACGGAGCAAGACCGCATAATTAGCACGCAATCGTTCGAGATCGACCTGCTAAAAAAGCAATTTATACTCCTAAAAGAACAATTATCTCACAAAAACAACCAGTCTAATTTTGATGTGCAAAACGAAAAACCTCCGCATTACTAATAAAATTATATTAACACACAATACATGTGTGTTATTAGAGAGATTTGTTAATTCGCTGTTTTGAGGAAAAAGTGGTCGCCCGTGAAACGCGCTGAATTTGAGGGCGTGCCCACCGGACATCATCAAAGTGTGATCGGAAAATGATCATCACGAATGCGGCGAAACACATCGCGCGCGTGAAATTCTATCAATGCCGCTTTTGTTTTGCGCCTTGGACATCGGCTTGAAACCCGATGCTTCGCGCCATGAACCTCCGCGCAAAAGGCCGGCATCATGAGAAGCACACGCAGCAACCCGCCTCGCGCTTTTGTTTCAATCGCTCTTTTTCGCTGGAGCCGCTTCGGTTTAAATTGTCGCGAAGAAATGCCGTTGGGCAGGGCGCGCCCGCCGGGATATCCAACCGAGCAGCGTGCCGTCACGCCTCCACCGACAGCACATACACGGCTCCTTTTTCGGAGCCAATTGCCAGAAACCGGTCGTCCTGAGTCCAAGCCAATTTTGTGGCCGCGGAGGGCATTTTCACCGTGGCGCGCAAGGGCTGGTTGCAATCCAGGCTCCACAACATCACCGAGCCGTCCTCCGATGCCGATGCGAGCAGACCGTGCGTTCGCTGAAACGCCAGCGCGCACACCTTGGCCGGATGGGGCAGCAAGTCGGGCTCGCGCCCCTCGGGGCCGGGCCCGCTGCAATTCCACACACACGCATCGCGCCCGCCACCCGTCGCCAGCCGTTGGCTGTTGCGGTCAAACGCCAGCGTGACGACCTTGCTCTCGTAGCCGCTCATGTGCAATTCAAGCCCCGACTCCGGAATCCACAAATGCACGCTTTGGTCCTGATTGCCGGAAACAAGCCAGCGGTTGTCGGGCGACCAAACCAGCGAGTGAATGCCGTTGTTGTAGGGCAGCTCTTTTTGCAGCACAAAATCGTCCCCGTCCCAAAGCCGCACGCCGCCGAAATGCGCCGCAGCGAGCGCGCCGCCGTCCGGCTCCCAGGCAATCGCCTGCACGGTTTTCGGCGCGGGTTTGCAACGATGCCGCTCCGAGCCGTCGGCGTTGAGAAACACGACGTCCTTCCCCGCCGCCGCGGCCAGAAGCGAGGAAGCCGGAGCGTCGGGAGAATTTGTTTTTCCGGTCTCCGCACCTTCCTGCGCTCCGGTCTCTGATTTCACCGGGCGCCAGGCGATATGGTCGACCCATGCATTGCCCAATTCCGCCGTTGTCACATGCTGGCCGGAATCGGCATCCCATAATTTGACCGTCCCGTCCTGACCTCCACTCGCCAGCATGCGCGAAACCGCGCCGCCCGCCGTCGCCGGCGCCCATGCGATGCAATTCGTGCCACCATCATGGCCCGGCAATTCGTGGAGCATGGTTTCCGAAACATCGGTCGTCGCCGTCACCGCCTTTGGGCGAAAAATCGAGATGCCGCCGCTCGCCGAGGCCGCCGCCAGCAACTCCCCGTCCGGCGACCAAGCCAGATCGATCACATAATCATCCAAAAGCGAAGCCCAGTGTTTCGACAGATTCATTTGAATGCGAAATGTGGATTGCGGAATGCGGAATGTGAAGCAGGGAAATTGCGCCGGAATTCGAGAAGAACGAACGTATCGAATATGCTTACAATTCACCCCGATGGAACTTTTCCTCTTCACACGTTTCGTTTGCGATAGTTCGGATCCCACACAACGCGCATGCGCATGCTTTCAAAAATAATCCCGCAAAAAACCGTCTGCGTCCTCCTTTCGCTCACGCTTATTTTCAGCGGGTGCGCATCCGCGCCGCGCGCCGACCGCGAGATTCCGTTTACCGGCAATTATCTCACCTATCATCAGGCCAACATCAATGTCGCGTCGCCCCGCAACAAAGTCCTCTGGCAATATCGCGCCGCGGGCACTGCGATTCGCCGCGGGGAACACGCGCTTGCGAAAACTTTTCTCGACGACGCCCTCGCCGCCGCCGCCGCGGCATACGGACAACCCAACAGCGATGCCGCGAAGTCCCGCGGGCTTTTCAAAAGCGAGGCCGGCAAGCCCTTTTACGGCGAGCCATACGAGCGCGTCATGGCCAACTTTTACCGCGCGTTGCTTTACTGGGCGGATGGCGAACCCGACAACGCCCGCGCGCTTCTCCGCACGGCCGCGCTCCTTGATTCCGACACCGTTGATAAAACCTACGCCGCGGACTACATCCTGCTCGATTATCTCGACGGTTTCATCACCGCCAAACTCAGCGGCAATCCCGATGCCGGGGCAGGCGCGCTCGCCCGGGCCCGCTCCAGCGCCGCGCTGCAACACGTCCCGGCGCCGCCCGACTACGACCTGAAAACCAACGTCCATCTCTTCGTCGAATACGGACGCGCGCCGATTAAATACGCGGCGGGGCAAGCGGGCGAACGCCTCTGGTTCACCGTCAGAAAAGGCCCGGTCAGGCACGTCCGGCTGCATGTCGCCGGCCAAACCCAGGCGGTTCCCGCATACGACGATCTTGGTTATCAAGCCACCACTCGAGGCCCGCGCGTGATGGATCATGTTCTCGGCAACAAGGTCGCGTTCAAGGAAAACACCGGCATGGTTGCCGATGCCGCGCTTGCCATTCCCTCCCTGCTGGCAACCGCGCTCGTCAACACCGAGTTTGGCATTGGCGACGTGCCCGCGCCGTATAACCCGCCGCCCCCCACTCGCCCTCCCAAGCCCCGCAACTCCCACAAACCAAAACACAAAGATGACCATGATGACGGAAATGGCCTCGGCGCGGTCCTTGCGCCCATCGCAATCGGCATCGGCGCCCTCGTTGCAATCGGCCTCGGCGCCTCGGCGCTTTCAAACGCCACCAAAACGGAAGCCGACACCCGCGCGTGGGAAAACCTACCCCGCCACCTCTGCTACCTTCCGCTGACACTTCCGCCCGGAACGCATCCCGTCACGCTCGACTTTCTCGACGAGGACATGCAGCCCGTCTACCTCCAGAAACAAACCTTCACGATCACTGTTCCGACAACCGTCTCTTCCTTCGCCGCCGGCCCCGCCGACATAATTGTTTTCCGCAGCCAGTTGCACGATTGACGCCTTCTATTCAAAACCGGCGCGGTTCGCCTCCATGCCCGCCTCCGTCTTTTTGAGATTTTGAATATTGGGATTTGAGATTTATTTGGCATTTGGGATTTCGTGATTTGAAAAATTCCCCCACTCTCCCCCTTTTTAATCATGGCCAAATCCACAAAAACCGCCCGCCCGTCCCAACAAGCCACCTGGGGCGGCCGCTTCACGTCCGGCCCCGCCGAGCTCATGCTCGCGTTTAGCGAATCCGTTTCGTTTGACCGTCGCCTCGCGCCATTCGACATCGCCGGCAGCAAGGCCCACTCCGCCATGCTCGCGCACACCGGCATCATCACCGCCGCGGAACGCGACGCCATCCACGCCGGCCTCGACGCCATCCTCGCGGAAATCGAAGCGGGCAAATTCAAGTGGGACGTGAAACTTGAGGACGTGCACATGAACATCGAGCAGGCGCTCACCCGCCGCGTGCCCGCCGCCGCCAAGCTCCACACCGCGCGCAGCCGCAACGACCAGGTCGCCACCGACATGCGCCTCTACCTCAAGCACGCCTGCGCGCAACTCTCCGAAAAAATCGCCGCCGCCCAGCGCGCCATCCTCGACGCCGCCGACGCGCACGCCGACGTGCTCATCCCCGGCTACACGCACCTCCAGCGCGCGCAGCCCGTTTATCTCGCGCACCATCTTTTCGCATGGCTCGAAATGCTTCAGCGCGACCGCGCGCGCCTCGCCGAGACCGCCGCGCGCGCCAACTGGTGCCCGCTCGGCTCCGGCGCCATCGCCGGCACCACGCTCCCGATCGACCGCGAGTTCACCGCAAGGCAACTCGGTTTCGTCGATGCGCGCGGCCGTCCGCAAGTCACGCAAAACAGCATGGACACCGTCGCCGACCGCGATCTGTTCACCGAGTTCGCGCACGCCTGCGCGCTCTTCGGCGTGCACATCTCGCGCATCGCCGAGGACTTGATTCTCTGGTCGAGCGCGGAGTTTAAATTCGTGGAATTGCCCGACGCGTTTTGCACCGGCTCCTCGCTCATGCCGCAGAAAAAAAATCCCGACTCGTGCGAACTTCTCCGCGGCAAATCCGCGCGCCTGCAAGGCAACCTCCACACGCTCCTCACGCTCGCGAAGGGCCTGCCGCTCACCTACAACCGCGATCTTCAGGAGGACAAGCCGCCTCTCTTCGACAGCCACGACCAGGCCGCGATCTGCGCCGACGTGCTCGCGGGCACCTTCACCGGCCTTAAGATGAATCGCGACAAATGCGCCGCCGCCGTCGCCGACCCCGCGCTGCTCGCCACCGACCTCGCGGATTATCTCGTTGAGCGCGGCGTGCCGTTCCGCGAGGCGCACCACGCCGTCGGCGCGGTCGTGCGTGTTGCGGAGACGCTGCGCGTGCCGCTCGACAAGGTGCCGTATGACGAGATCCAGTCGGTCCACCCGGCGTTCGAGCCGGACTGGACGCAAGTCTTCGACCTCAAGCGCGCCATGCAAAAACGCCGCGGCACCGGAATGCCCGGCCCGCAACAAATCAAAAAACAATTCGCGCGCTGGGAAAAGCTAATCGCGGAAACGCGGAAGGGCAAAAACGCGAAATGAATTTGATCGAACAGGAGCTGAGTGACCGCGTGCTAAATGCGGCCATCGAAGTGCATCGAGCACTTGGTCCCGGATTTCTCGAAAAGATATACGAAACCGCCCTGACGCATGAACTCACCAAACGCGGCCACAAGGTGGAGCGCCAAAAGACCGTCACGATTGTCTATGACGGCCAAATCCTCGGCGAGCATCGGCTCGATCTCATCATTGATGGTCGCATCATTCTTGAGCTCAAGGCCTGCAAAGCCATCGAAGACATCCATCTTGCCACGGCCCGCTCCTACCTGAAAGCCACGGGATGCAAACTTGCCCTCGTCCTCAACTTCGCCGAAGCGCGGCTGGCAATAAAACGCGTCGTTCTTGACTCCGCGCCTTCCGTCCTTCCGCGCTTCCGCGATTAAAAAAAATGTCCTCGAAAATCAAAATCCTTCCCGATCGCGTGGCGAACCAGATCGCCGCAGGGGAGGTTATTGAGCGGCCGGCGGCGGTCGTGAAGGAACTCGTGGAGAACGCGCTCGACGCCGGCGCCACGCGGCTCGAGGTCGAGTTTCGCCACGGCGGACGCTCGCTCATGCGCATCGAGGATAACGGCGCGGGCATGTCGCGCGACGACGCGCTGCTCGCACTCGAACGCCACGCCACCAGCAAAATCGCCGCCGCCGCCGACCTCGACTCGCTCGCCAGCTTCGGGTTTCGCGGCGAGGCGCTGCCGTCAATCGCCAGCGTATCCGAATTTTCAATACAAACGCGCGAGGCCTCGTCCGACACCGGCACCGAGGTTTTTATCAACGGCGGCAAGCTCGCGCATGTGCGCGAATGCGGCCGCGCCGTCGGCACGCGCATCGAGGTCAAGCACCTCTTCAACTCCGTGCCCGCGCGGCGCAAGTTTCTGAAAACCGACGCCACCGAGTCCGCGCACATCATCCAGGGCGTGCGGCTCTACGCGCTGGCGTTTCCGCATGTCGCGTTCACGCTCATCGAGGACGGACGCGTTATCTTTCGCTCGCCGCAGTCGGAAACACTCCGCGAACGCGTTGCCAGCATCTTCGGCAAACAAATCGCCGAAAACCTGATCCCCATCGACGCCGCCGAAAACGGCATGCGCATCACCGGACTGATTGACCGGCCCGGCTCCGGCATGGGACGCGCGACGCGGCACGAAATGATCACGTATATCAACCGGCGGCCGGTGGACAGCCGCGCGCTCAACTACGCGCTGATCGAAAGCTACACGGAGCACCTGCCGAAAGGCCGTTATCCGGTGGCGTTCGTTTTTTTCGAGATCGATCCGGCGGCGGTCGATGTGAATGTGCACCCGGCAAAGCGCGAGGTGCGCTTTCGCAACGAAACCGCCGTGCGCGGTTTTGTGATTCGCAACGTGCTTGATGCGTTGCGCAACGCGCAAAGCGGATTGGGCGGATCGAGTGGCACGGGCGACCCGCCCGTGGGCTTGGGAGGCATGGCCGGGACACCCGCGCAGCCTCCGCCGGCGTTTGCGCCGACGCCGCGCATCACGCCGCTGGTTCAAACACATGGGCGGGTCGCCCATGCCACTCAACCCGCCCAACCCACGGGCGGGTCGCCCGTGCCACCCAATCCACCCGAACCGCGGCCAATCGAAAATCGAAAATCGAAAATCGAAAATTTCACCTGGCGTTTTCTCGGGCTCGCGCACCAAGCCTATGCGCTTTTCGAAACGTCCGCCGGGATCGTCGTGCTCGACCGCCGCTCGGCGCACGAACGCATCTGGTTCGAGCGACTGCAAACGCAATTCCGCTCCGGCGAAGTTCCCAGCCAGCGCCTCCTACTTCCCATCCCCATTGAACTCGACGCCATCGCCAGCGCGCTGCTGCTCGACCGCTTGGATTTTTTCAACAAGCACGGTTTTGAAATCACCGAGTTCGGGCGCAATTTTTTCCGCGTGGAGAGCGTGCCCGCATGGATGGAGCCGGCGGACGCCGAGCCGTTTGTGCGCGACCTGCTCGGCGCGTTGCGCGACGGCCGCTTGCAGGAAAAAAACATAGACATCGCGCGCGACGAACTGGCGCGGCTCGCCGTCGTGAAGGCGATCCGCCTGCCCGCCTCGGCAAGCGAGGCCGAGATGCGCGCGATGGTTGGCCAGCTTCTCGCCTGCAAAACCCCGCTCACCAGTCCCTCCGGACGCCCGACTTATTTCGAGCTTTCGCTGGGCGAGCTCGCGCGGCGGTTCGGAAGGTAGCACAGACAAGAATGCCTGTGTTACCTTGTGTCGTCGTTTCCAATTTCACGCCAGTGGCATCGGGCAGCCGAGCGAGTCGGACATCATGCGGAGGAGCTCGACTTCCTCAATGTGCTGCTTTCCGTCGTCCATCACCACGGCGGCAGCGGCGGCAAGCACCGCGCGCCTGGTTTCCAGCGGCGCGGTCGCGAGGCGGTCGAGCGCGGTGTCGAGCGGACGATAAAGTTGCTGGATCATTGCGGCGCCTCCGCTTTCGTCAGTTTGCGGCCTGTGCCATTTGGCAAAAACAGCAAAGCGTCCGAGCTTGGATTTTCCCGCCTCGAATGCCTTCCGGGAAGTCCCTTCGTCCACGCCGCCGCAGTTGGCGAGCATGGACAGCACCATACCGGCATGCGCGCCTATTTCCGAGGGCTGCGCGCAGGCCTTGTTTGTTTTTCGCAGGGGTATCGCGGCAACCGAAACAAGGTGCCGTTGCACCATGCGGAGCAGCGAGTATTCGAACACGGTGATGCGCCCGTCGCATTGGGCGATTTTGTCCGCGGCCTGCCAGAATCGCCCGATATCCTGGCCGGGCATCATGCGCAGCGTGGGCAGCGCGAGTTGCAGGAGCGGCAGGCGGTGCTCGAGCGGAAGTTTCAGCAGCGCCGGTTCGAGGCGCGTGATTATTTTAAGCGGCGCGCCTCCTTGAAAAGTGAATACGTCCCATTGCATGTGCCGCACGGTTTCGTCGCGATCAATCAGGAGCCCGAGCACCAGCGCGGGCACGGTGTCGCGACAATGCGCCGCGTCCAGCAGTTCCGGGTTAATCGAGGCGAGCAATTGGCGCGCCCTGGCGATTGACTCCGGTGTGCCCGCGCAAAGCAGGCGCTGCAGCATCGCGGCGCGATTTTCCGCAGGATCCGTCTTGTTTTCGCCGGTGGATATGTTTGCGGCGGGACCGCCCTCGCCGAACGAGGGCGCTTCGATTTTTTGTTTCAACCGCAAGCCGGTTTTGCGCCGTCCCGCCACGGCGGGGCGCTCGTCGGAATCATCCGTCACGAGGCGTCCGCGCTCCAGGGTGTCGGAAACGATAAACTTCGCGGCTTGCGCGTCGATTGCGCGCACGCGATCCAGCCAGTAGGGATGCGTGGCGAACCAGCGGCCGAGGTGGTTTCGGCATGCGTCCACAAAAAAGAAATGCTGGATCGCGCGCACGTTTTTGCTGGTGACAACCACGCCCCCGGAAAGCCCGATCTTGCGCAGCGCGCCGGTGAGGCCGGACGGGCTTCGAGTGAACTGCACGGCGGCGGCGTCCGAGAGGTATTCGCGCTGCCTCGAAATCGTGGCAATGATCAGGCGGCCCAGGAAATATCCGGTGTATCCAAAAATAGACACGGCTATGCCGACTGGCACGCGAACCATGGCGACGATCACCTTCATGAAATAGAACGGCGATTCCTCGAGCAGATTCCAGTCCTTGAAGATGCCCTCGCCGGCGAGCGCCATGAACAACAGCCCGTGCACGACCGCCATGAGCACGACGTTCATGCGGATGTCGTTGTTGAGGATGTGGCTGAACTCATGACCAATCACGCCCTGCAATTCGTCGCGCGTGAGGTGGTCGAGCGCGCCGCGTGTGACGACGATGGTGGCGTCCTGCGGTTTGAGTCCACAAGCGAAGGCGTTGATGGCCTGTTCGTTTTCGATCAAAAAAATAGCGGGCGCCGGCACGCCCGAGGCGATGGCCATTTCCTCGACGATGTTGACAAGGCGGCGCTCAATGATGTTTGCCGAACCGGGCGAAACCCATCGCGCGCCGAGTGATTTGATCACGAGCAGTCCGTCCTTGCTCAGTTGCCGCCATTTCCACCACGACGCCCCGCCGACGAGCCCGCACGTCATGACGATGAGAAACGCAAGCAGCCCGGGCTGCCAGAATTGAAAGGCGGAACCGGGCTCGTAATAATAAAGCCAGCCCGCGCGAATCCCGGCGAGAATGGCATAGCTCAGGGCCACCAAAAACACAATCGCCGCGGCAAACAGGACGATGAGCTGCCGGGTCTTTTTGCGCGCGCGTGCTTGTGCAGAGAAGAAGTCCATGGGGAATGAGAAATGTAGCACAGACATTCCTGTCTGTGCCGGTATTCGCAACATTCAAACGGCACAGACAAGAATGTCTGTGCCACATTGCGCGTGCGTGTTCGGTTTACTTTTTCTTGTTCAGAACCGCCGTGAACCAGTCGCCGCCTAGGCTTTGGGTGGGCTGCTCGCGTTTTGCCGCCATTGAATAAATCATTATCACCCGGATGATTTTCATCAGGACTGCCGCAAGGGTTGTTTGTGCTTGGTGCCGCAAAATACACGCAACCAGACTGGAATAACAGCGCGGCGCGCATTTTTTTGGAGGGGACGGTGTCGCGCAGACTTGCCCGAGGCGAGGCGGTCATTAACTTGCCGTTTCGAATGCAAGCAGAACCAATCGCAAGCTGGCAAATCTGGGGGACGTTGCGCGCCGCCCGGATGCCGCTCGGCTTGATCCTCATTCCGGATCGGGTCGAAACCCGCGCGCAAATGACCGAATACAGCGATTCGGCGTATGTTTATCGAATGTTCGATTTAGTTTTTGGAATACGAAGCCCCGGTGTGTTTGCGTATTTAACGGAAAAGGAAAAAAAAGCGTTGAATGATTTTTCGGCCGCGTATGCGGCGCTGCCATGGCAGCCTTTGGCCTTGCATCCGCATATTAGCGAACTTGTGGACGGGGATTTCAGTCCGGTCATTCCCGCGGCAAAGCGGCTCGATAGATTGTTGGCGCTTCGCACGGGACGCGGACCTGTATCAGCAACCTACCGGTTGGCGCATGGCTGGCCATTGCGGGTTCCAATACAACCAACGGAAAGGGGCCTCGGCCAATGAATGGCCGATTTCTGACATGCCAATGTATTCGATGAATTCCGGGTTGGCAAAGACACTAGCCATTATTGCGGTGGTTTGTATCATTTCGTTTTCGGCGATTTATATGATCGTGGCCGCGCTGCTTCTTCGCAAACGGCGCGCAAAATTTTCAAGCACACGCGAGCCGCTTTCGGACAGGGCATTTTTATCGCAAGTAGGCGCTCCCGTTGCGCATGAGGTTTATGTCATCGCGGCGCGAAATGCGCTAGCGAATGTTTTCAAGGTGCCCGCGCAGACTTTGCATCCAAGTGACGTTCCGGATGATTTGGCGCGGAATTTTTTATATGACGGATGGGATAACGCCGATATTTCAATGGAGCTGGAAATATGCTCGGGCATGGCAACGGATGAGCATATTCCGCGATTTTTAAGCGGACGTTTCTTTTTATTCAGATGGGATGGGCCGGCCACGATCGGGGAATGGACGCGGCGCGCGGCTGCATATTTGGAAAAACGGGCGGAAAAAACGAAGTGAAAGATATGAGTTCTGTTCGAAGTGTTACCGCTTCTTGTTCAGCGCCGCCGTGAACCAGTCGCCGCCTAGGCTTTGGGTGGAGTCGCGGCGCGGGGCGCTTCCGCCGGATGAACCTCCGTGCGGCGGCCTCGGCGAGGCCGCCCTACCTTGGCCGCCGGTCTTTCCGCCTAGTTGCGGGTTGGAGCGCATGGAGAGGGCGATGCGGTTGCGGGCGAGGTCGATGTCGGTCACCGTGACCATCACGCGCTGGGAAACTTTTACGACTTCCGCCGGGTCTTTCACAAAGTTGTCGGCGAGCTGGCTGACGTGAACGAGGCCGTCCTGGTGCACTCCCACATCGACGAAGGCACCGAAGGCGGTGACGTTGGTCACGATGCCAGGGAGCTTCATGCCGGGTTTCAAATCCTCGGGTTTGTTCACGCCTTCCTGAAAGGCGAAGGCTTCGAATTTTTGGCGCGGATCGCGTCCGGGTTTGGCGAGTTCGGCGAGGATGTCGGTGAGCGTGGGGAGGCCGACTTTGTCGGTCGCGTATTTTTGAAGGTCGATTTTTTTGCGGAGTTTTTCATCGCGCATCAGGTCGGCAACGGTCACGCCGAGGTCGGCGGCCATTTTTTCGACGATGGGATACGACTCGGGGTGGACGGCGGAGGCGTCGAGCGGATTTTCCGCGCCGCGAATGCGGAGGAAGCCCGCCGCTTGTTCGTAGGCCTTGGGGCCGAGGCGCGAGACTTTGAGGAGTTCGGCGCGGGTTTTGAAGGGGCCGTTTTCGTTGCGGTGCGCGACGATGTTGGCGGCGATGCTGGCGTTGAGGCCGGAGACGTAGCTGAGGAGTTGTTTCGAAGCGGTGTTCACCTCGACGCCGACGCCGTTGACGGAGGAGACGACACAGTCGTCGAGCGAGCGTTTGAGGGCGTTTTGATCGACGTCGTGCTGGTATTGTCCGACGCCGATTGACTTGGGGTCGAGTTTCACGAGTTCGGCGAGCGGATCCATGAGGCGGCGGCCGATGGAGACCGCGCCGCGCACGGTGATGTCGTGGTCGGGGAATTCCTCGCGGGCGACTTCGCTGGCGGAGTAGATCGACGCGCCGGATTCGTTGACCATGACGACGGGAATGTTTTTCGGGAGGCCGAGGTCGCGGATGAAGGCCTCGGTTTCGCGTCCGGCGGTGCCGTTGCCGATGGCGATGGCCTCGATTTTGAAGAAGTCCACGAAGCCTTTGATTTTTTCAACGGCCTCGTCATTGCGCGCGGCGCCCTGGTCGGGATAAACGACGTCGTTGTGGAGGAGTTTGCCCTGGCGGTCGAGGATGACGACTTTGCAGCCGGTGCGGAAACCGGGGTCGATGGCGAGGGTGTTTTTCTGGCCGAGGGGCGAGGCGAGGAGGAGTTCGCGGAGGTTTTCGGCGAAGACTTTTATCGCGGTTTCGTCGGCGCGTTTTTTGGATTCGAGGCGCATCTCGGTTTCCATCGCGGGGGCGAGGAGGCGCTTGTAGGCGTCGGCGAGGGCGAGGCGGACTTGAGCGCTGGCGGAGGATGTGGATTTCGGGGGGTGACATGCAGTGGTTCGATTTCGGCGAGGGCGGCGGTTTCGTCGGCGGTGACGCGCATCATGAGAACGAGTTCTTTTTCGCCGCGGCGCATGGCGAGGACGCGGTGGCTGGGGGCCTTGGCGAGGGGTTCGCTCCAGTCGAAGTAGTCCTTGAATTTCGCGCCCTCGGTTTCCTTGCCACCGATGACCTTGGTGGAGATGACGGCGCTGGCGGCGTAGAGGGCGCGGAGTTTGGCCCGGGTGGGGGCGTCGTCGCTGATGCGCTCGGCGATGATATCGCGCGCGCCGGCGAGGGCCTCGGCGACGTCCTTGATTTTTGCGGGCGTGTTCTTGCCGTCGTCGGGCGTGTATTCACGTCCTGAATACGCGGCGGCCTCCGCCTCGGCGTCGGTGGCGGGGTCTTGTGCTTGGAGCAGGTCGGCGAGGGGCTCGAGGCCCTTTTCCTTCGCGATGGTGGCGCGGGTGCGTTTTTTGGGACGGAAGGGCAGGTAGATGTCCTCGAGGGCGTTGAGGGTTTCGGCGGCTGCGATTTTTTTGGCAAGCTCGTCGGTGAGGAGGTTGCGTTCCTTGAGCGAGGCGGTGATGGAGGCGCGACGTTCGTCGAGCGCGGCGAGTTGTTCGAGGCGGTCGCGGATGGCGGTGATCTGGACCTCGTCGAGTTCGCCGGTAGCCTCCTTGCGGTAGCGGGCGATGAAGGGGACCGTCGCGCCCTCGGAGAAGAGCTGCGCCGTGGTGGCGATTTGGTGGACTTTTAGATTGAGCTCCTGCGCGATGCGCAGGACGTGTTCGGCATTGGGCGTGGACATCAGGAAAAGTGTGAAGAGTGAATGGTGAAGAGTGAAAAAATCAAAAAAAGAGGGGTGCCATAGCAACGGGTGAGAAGCGGCGCGCAAGGGGAAATTGAAGCGGCGCGGCAGGAAAAATTCGGGCCTTTTGATCCGGTCCGGCAACAGCAAGGGCGCGTTCTTTTTGGAACGCGCCCTTGTGTTGTCCGGGTTGGCCTTGGTTGGCCTTCTTACCAGGCGCGGCGGTAGCCGAGGTTGACGGCCCAGGGGCGCTCGTAACGCTGGGCTTTGTTGTATTCATAATCGAAATACAACTGGCCGTTTTCATTGATTTGATAGGCGACGCCGAGGCCGAGCTCCGTGCGCCAGCCGTCGAACCAGGGTTGATACTCGCGGTCGTCCACCGTGACCTCGCCTCCGTTGGTGTCGGTTTTCACGGCGCCAAACTTCAGATACGGCATCCATTGTCCGTAGTTCGCGCCGGTGCGCACTTGCAGGCGGTATTGCCACGCGTCGGAATCGCCGACTTGGACTTCGAGGTCGCGGCTCACGCCGTTTGAGACGGTGTAATCGGCGCCGTTGATCCAGGCCACGGCGACTTGCGCGAGGGGCTCGGTCCAGAAGGTGAGGAGTTTGCCGCTCGACGTTTGAATCGACGGGCGGACGAGGCGGCGGCCAAACTCGACCGACGCGCCTTGGGTGAGGTTGGTGTATTTGCCGCGGGAGACGAAGCCGTCCACTCCGCGGGCGTTGAGTTCGTTGCTGGTGCGGTCGAAGCGCAGGACGGCGTCGATGAACCAGTTTTGCTCGTTCATCCAGAGCGCGTAGAGGCCGGCGCCAACGGTGTTGCTGTTGCCGTCGCCGTATTGGTTGCGCGCGTCGTCGAAGGTGCGGTCGTGGCGGGAGATGCCGATGAAACCGCCGAGGGCGAGCGTGGCGTTTTCGCGGCGCAGGAGTTTGTCCGCGCCGGCGGTGACTCCGTAGCTGTCCTGCTCGAAGGCGCTGCCGCCGAGGGCGGAGCTGGCGTTGAGGCGGTAGTTGTTGACGCGCATCCAGACGGAGCCTTCGTCCTCGTTTTTGATGTCGCGGTCGCGGTGCGCGTAGATGTCGCCGAGGCGTTTGTGCACGCTGTCGAGGTCGAAGTGCCAGGAAGGGCCCATGACGCCGGCGGTGAAGAGGATCGCGTCGCCGGCGCGGCTGAACGCGTCGCCGCCCGAGAGGTAGAAGGCGGTTTCGTCGGGCATGATGAGGCCGCCGTCGCCTTTGTAGAGTTGGAATGTGAACATGCCCGACTCGACGATGTTGGAGGTGAACACGGGGTCGCCGTTGACGTAATCGACGACTTTGAGCGCGTAGGTGCGCGTGGCGTCGTCGATGGGCGTGAGGTTTGTCTGGGTGAACTCGACGTAGTGCGTGCCGGTGGCGAGGCTGGTCGCGCCTTGGACGATCAGCATGTCGGTGTTTTTGTTGGCGAGGTCCACGTTTATGTGGCTGGTCGTCGTGCCTTCGAGCGTGCCGCTGATTGTCAGGTTCGTGTAGGTGGTGGCGATGCCGTTGTTTATGCTGTAATGGATGCGGCCCGCGTTGCCGGTGAGGTTTTTGATTTGTTGCGCGTGGTCGTGCAGGTCGAGCGCGCCGTCGAGAAACACGCGGCTGCTGGTCTGGATGGCGTTGGTGGCGCCGGTGCGCAGCGTGCTGTTGGCGCCGATGCGGGTTTCGCCGGTGTAGGTTTGCGCCTTGGTCAATGCAACGGTGCCGCCGCCGATGGTGGAGACGTTGCCCGCGCCGCTGATGACGCCGTCGTAGGTGACGAGGTCGGAGCGGTTGAAGATGAGCGTGGTGGTGTCCGCGACGCTGACGTTGGCGGCGATAACGCCGCCGTCCCAGCCGCTGGTGTCGTCCCGGCCGATTTGCAACGCGCCTTGCTCGACGACGATGCCGCCGGCGATGTTGTTCGCGCCGGTGAGGGTGGTGGTGCCGGTGCCGCGCTGGACGAGGATGCCAGAGCCGGTAACGGCGCCGCCGTAAACGATGTCGTCGGAGCGGTTGATGGTGAGCGTGCCGGAGTTGTCCACATAGCTGGCGTCGGCGATCATGCCGGTGGTGGAGCCGCCCGCGCCGGTGCCGAGCTGGAGGTGCGCGCCGGCGCCGATTGTGGTCGTGCCGGTGTAGGTGTTGTTGGCGGTGAGCGTCCACTCGCTGTCGTCGGTGAGGGTCACGTTGCCGGCGCCGTCGATCGTGCCGGAGAACTCGAGGGCGGTTTCGGTGTTGGCGATGGCGAGGGTTTTGTCGCCCAAGTGGATGTCGCCCGCGCCGGAGACGTTTTGCAATGTCTGGTCGTAGCCGCCGAGGTCGAAGGCGGTGGAGGCGTTGATGGTGACCTTGGTGGAGGAGGCGATCACGTTGGCGACGCCGGCCTTGAGCGTGGCGGAGTTGATGAGCTGCGTCTGGCCGGTGTAGGTGGCTTGTTGCGCGAGTGTGATTTGCTCGGTGCCGCTGAACGCGAAGCCCGCGCCGGCGCCGCTGAGCTTGGCGCTGAGGGTTTTGTCGTAGGAGCCGGTTGGGTCGATTTCGACGAGGAGATCGGTGTGCGTGCTTTCGATTTCAGTGAGGCCGTAGTCGAGCACGATGCCGGTGCCGCTGGCGTGCGTGGCTTTGTAGCCGTAGTGGGTTTTGCCGACGATGGTGTCTCCGGCGGCGTTGTAGAAATCGACCGTCGAGTTTTGGCCGAGGGCATTGGTATTGCTGTCAACGAGGTCGAATGAGGCGCCGCCGATGATGGTGGACTCGGTGGCGGAGACGATGACCTTGCTGTTGAGCGCGCTGTCGTTGAGCGCGTCCACATCGAAAATGTGGCCGGTGAGTCCGCCTGTGCCGGGCGGTTTCGGGAGGTCGAGTCCGCCGAGCACGTCGGTGTGCACGCCGATTGTGCCGCTGGTGCCGTGCAGCGTGCCGGTGACGGTGAGCGTGTGCGGTTCGACCGTGGTGCCTGTCGTGGTGGCGCTCACGAAGAACATGCCCGAGAAGAGATCGAAGCCGCCGATGGCGCGATCTTTGTCGAGCGTGGTTTCGGAGTTTTGACCGAGGCGCAGCGTGGCGTCGGCAAGGGCGTTTTCCGCGTCGTCGTCGAAACGGAAGTATGTGAGTTGCGAGTCGCCGCGGACGCCGACCGTGCCGGTGAAACCAAGGGCTGAAGGACTGAAGGGTTGAAGGCCGAAGGTGGCTCCGGGATCGGTGGCGGTGCTGTGGAGGTCAACGTAACCGGCGCCGGCGAGGGGGTTGGTGAGGGTCGTGGTCGCGTTGGAGGTGGTGGAGATTTGCAATGTCGCGCCGGCGTCGATGCCGATTTCGGCGTTGTTGGCGGCGTTGAGTTGGTGCGCGTCCCAATCGACGACGAGCGTGCCGGACTGGACGAGCGTGGCGGCTTGCTCCATGCCCGCGCCGGGTGCGGTGTCGATGATCCAAGTGCCCGCGCCTTGCTTGACGAGGGTGCCGGTGAAGGTGGTGCTGCCGGTGACGGCGTCGGCGTAACGTTGCGCGTTGAGCGTGTCGTTGCTGATGAGGGTGAGTCGCGAGTTTGTTCCCGCGATGCCGAGGTTGCCCGCGAGCGTGCCGCTGTTCCAGAGGCGGACCTCGTTGGCGGCGTCGGCGGCGAGGTTGATTGCGTAAACGGGGCCGGTGATGATGCCGCCGGTCGTGTTGGTGACGAGCACCTGGCCCGCCGCATACACGCCGGTGTCGCTCGCGCCTTCGATGGTGCCGGAGTTGGTGAGCGTGCCGGAGCCGAGGAAATGCACGCCGACGATGTCGCCGTGGAGCAGGTTCATGGTGTCGTTGGTGTGCGCGACGGCGTCCTCCGCGATGAGCGCGGTGCCGGTGACATTGACGTAACCGGTGCCGGTGAGAGAGGAGGCCGCGGCGAGGTGGACGCCTTTGTGGCCGAGGATGGCGCCGTCGTTTATCACGCGCGTGGTGCCGCCGGCGTAAACACCCTCGTTGATGATGGCGGTGGCGCTGTTGGTGATTTCCGCGGCGTTCACATTCACGACCACGCCGTAGCCGGTGCCGCCGGTGATGACGCCGTCGTTTGTGACCGTGCCGCCCGCGAGCAGATACACGCCGGTTTCAACGCCCTCGATCAGGCCGGTGTTGGTGATGCGCACGCTGTGTGATGATTCCGCGCCCTTGCCGTCGGCGCCCGTGCCTTTGATCGTGCCCGAGTTGGCAAGCGTGCCGCCGTTCATGAAGATGCCAAACGTGACGCCCTTAACCAGGCCTGTTTCCTCGTTGATGATGTGCGTGTCGGCGATGGAGGATTGGATGCCGCTGTAACCCACACCCTCGATCGTGCCGGAATTGGTGACCGTGCCGCCTTTTATGAAAACGCCGAAGTCGTGACCTTGGATAAATCCGGTGGTTGTGTTGGAAATGAAAATGGTGCCGTCGTTTGATTGAATGCCAATCCCGCTGTCGCCCTTGATGACGCCGGCATTTGAGACGGTGCCCGAATCGTCAGCGGCGCCGCTATCCACATAGATGCCATAGTCGCCGCCTTGGATGAGGCCGTTTTCATTGTTGCCGAGAATCACGGTGGCACCCGAATAGAAACCGAGGTTTGCGCCGATGATCGTGCCGGAGTTGGCGACGGTGCCGCCCGCGCCCATGTGCAGGCCGTCGGCGTTGCCTTGGATGACGCCGCCTGTGCTGTTGGTGACAAGCACTGCGACGTAATTGGTTTCGATGCCGTGATTGCTCTGGCCGACGATGCTGCCGGAGTTCGTGATTTCGCCGCCGGCGTTGAGCTGGACGCCGCGGTAGCCGCCCTGGATGAGGCCGTGCTCGTCGTTGGTGATGAGCGCGGCGGCGTTCGCATAAACGCCGAGGGCGTTTGCGCTGATGATCGTGCCGGAGTTGGCGACAGTGCCGCCCGCGCCCATGTTCAGGCCGTCGGCGGCGCCTTGGATGAGGCCGCTGGCGCTGTTGGTGACGAGCACCGAGACGTAATTGATTTCGATGCCGTGGTTGCCCTTTCCAACGATGCTGCCGGAGTTGGTAATTTCGCCTCCGCGGTCGAGCTGGATGCCGCGGAAATCGCCCTGAATGAGGCCGTCGTCAGTGTTGGTGATGATCGTTGCGCCGCCGTTGCCGCCGCCATGAATGGCGAGGTTTGCGCCGATGAGGCTGCCGGAATTGGTCACCGTGCCGCCGGCGGCCAGCTCGACGCCGTTGCCGCCGCCCTTGATCAGGCTGTCGCTGTCATTGGTGATGGTCGCGGCACCGCCCGCATAAATGCCGTGGTCGTTCGTGCCGATGATCGTGCCGGAGTTGGCGACGGTGCCGCCTTGGTTCAAGGACACGCCACGGGCGCCGCCTGTTATGGACGCGGCGCTCTCGTTTGTGATCGAAACCAATCCGATTGCGGACACGCCCGTGCCCGCCGTGCCTTCGATGACGCCGGCGTTGCCGAGCGAACCCGAGCCCTCGAAATGCACGCCGGTGTCGCCGCCCTTGATGCGCAATCCCGCGGCGTTGGTGTGCACGCCGGTGCTGGCAATGGTCAACGCGGTGCCGCTCACATCGATACTGCCCGTGCCCGAGAGCGAGGAGGCCGCGCTCAGGTAAACGCCCCGGTTGCCGATGATCGCACCGTCGTTAATCACTTCGACGGCGCCGGCAGCGTTGATGCCGCCAATGATTGTGCCGCTGGCGTGATTGGTGACCTTGGCACTGCCCGCGCCCACGGAGACGCCGTAGTTGGCGCTGCCCTGGATGGTGCCTTCATTTGAAATGGTGCCACCCGATACCAGCACGATTCCCGCGGCGCCGCCTTGGATGAGGCTGTTTTCGTCGTTGGTAATGGTCGCGCCGCCGCCCGCATAAATGCCATGGTCGCTCGTGCCGATGATCGTGCCGGAGTTGGCGACGGTGCCGCCGGCGTTGAGTGTCGCGCCGCGCTGGCCGCCTTGGATGATGGCGTTGTTTGTGTTGGTAACGAGCACGGAGCCTTGCGCCTGGAAGCCGGTTCCGTTGGTTCCGATAACAGTGCCGGAATTTGTCAGAGTGCCGCCGCCCAGAAAAGACACGCCCATCGCGCCACCGCGAAGCAGGTTGTCGGCCCCGTTGGTGTGCGAGATTCCGTTTTCCGCGGTCAGGGCGATGCCGCTCACGTCGATGGCCCCGGTTCCCGAAAGGGTGGAGTTCGAGGACAGGTAAACGCCCCGGTTGCCGGCAATGTTTCCGTTGTTCACGACGGCCGTGGTGCCGCCGGCGTAAACGCCGCCGTTGATCGTGGCGCCTTCGTAATTTGTGACCCGGCCCTCGCCCGAGTTTATGCGGACTGCGTAGTCCGTCGTGCCGCTGATCGTGCCGCGGTTTTCCATTTCGCCGCCTTTGTCCAAGACCACGCCGCTGGTCCGGCCCTCAATGCGCGCGCCGGTTTCGTTTGTTACTTTCGCAATACTGCCCGAATAGAGGCCGCGGCTGCCGCCGTTGATCGTGCCGGAGTTGGCAACGGTGCCGCCCGCGCCCATGTGCAAGCCGTCGGCGTTGCCTTGGATGAGGCCGCTGGTGCTGTTGGTGACGAGCACCGAGACGTAATTGGTTTCAATGCCGTGGTTGCTCTTTGCGATAATGCTGCCGGAGTTCGTGATTTCACCGCCGGCGTTGAGCTGGATGCCGCGATAGCCGCCCTGAATGAGACCGCCCTCGTCGTTGGTGATGATCGCGGTGCCGCCATCCACGGCAATGCCGCGGTTGGTGCTCGAAATGACACCCGTGGATTTGTTGGTGATCGTCACGGCGCCCCTGCCGACCACGGCGCCCTCATTGTTGGAGATATAGTTTCTGGTGCCGCTAATCGTGCCCATGTTGATGAGCGTGCTGCCGCCGGTCATGCTCACGCCGGCATTCCCGCCCCTCACGTAGGCGTCGGTCTCGATGGTGAGGTTGGCGGCGGGCCCGTTGAACCAAATACCCGCGCTACCCTGATCCGTGGCGATGCGCGTGCCGGACAGCGTGTAGTCGCCGCCGCTATCGATCGAATAGCTGCCGTAGCTGGTTCCGTTCGGAATGGAAACGGGCTGGGCCGACACTGACAGCGTGAGGACCGCCAGAAGCGGAATTACAAAAAAGATGTTTCGTTTGCGGACGCAAATAGAGCGCCACGCGATACCGTAAGTTTGGTTCTGCATGATATTTTCGCAGTGCTTTCAGCGCACCACGCCTTGAGTAAATATGATGAAATTAGTGTGGAATAATTCTGGTGAACGGATCTCTTCAGTGGTTGTTAATGCAATTAATCAGTGATAAGCCTATAGGGCTGGAGGAAAAAGTGTCTCATTGGAAGACCGTTTTTCACAAAAAAATTATTATCTCCCATTATTTTTAAACACATTAAATGTGCATGACTGGGCGAGCTTTAACCCAAGAATCGGATCGTTCCCCGCATGTGGGAGCACGGACGCCAATCAACGCTTGGTATCCAAGACGCTCACTTCACTTTTGCGCAAAAACCGTGGCCATTGACCGGAGGGAAAGGCTGGCGTAGCGGTTCGGGCAAATGCGGGGCGGCCTCGCGGGCGAGCGCGACAAGTTCGTCGATCACACGCGCGGGATCCTCCTCGTATCGCGCATTGGCAAAGTTTTCACTATAAGTGCGATAGGTTGCCGGTGAGGTCATCCATTGGTCGATGATCTCCGCAAAATCATCCGCGTTGCGAATAATGCTGCTGCCGGCGGTGTTGCGGAAATACTTCAACGTGAGTTTTTCCTGCGGCATGACTCCGCCGAAGCCATTAAAAATAATCGGGCAGGAATAATGCAACGCTTGCGCGCAGGTGGTCGTGCCGCCGCGAGTAACAATCGCGTCGGCCGCCTGTATGAGCAAATGCACCGATTCCGAGTAACCTTCTATATGACAACGAAATTCGGGATTCTCAGCACGCCAGCGCATGAGGTCATTATACACGTCGCGATTGTGTCCGCAAATAATGATGGCCTGGCAGCGATCACGATGCTTCACGAGCGCGGGCAGGAGCTCGAAATGATTGTTAGCGCCATTGCTGCCGGTGGCGAGAAACACGGTAAACACATCGGGACTCAACCCGTAGCGTCTTTTCCGCGAAATGGCGCGCTGGTCCGCGTCAATCTGCTCGAGATGCGCGCTTGGCCGCATGAAGTGGCCGCGCACGAGCGTGCGATTCCCGGCCATGCCGAGTTTTTTAACCGCATAGTCGTTGGCGGTTTCCGTGCGCGAAATGTAAAGGTCAACCGTGGGCTCCACCCAGTTGCGGCTGTATCCCCAGCCGCCGGAAAACTCGCCGCAATACGTGGCACAGCGCACGCGTTCGTGGCCGAGCAACTTGCGCGCAAGCTGGAAATAACCGCGGTTCAGGCAGTCGTGCACGCTGAGCACAAGATGCGGGCGGTATTCGCAAAGCACATTCCTGTAATAACCGCGGCCAAGCACGACGCTGTGGTTGTTGAGCCGGCCGTAAATTTCCACAAAACCAAAGAACGCCGTGTGCAGAAGCGGGATTTTTTTCTGTATCCAGTTATAAAAACTGACGCCGCCCCGGTTGAGCATTGAGGATTTTTCGAGCATTTGCTCGATGCGCACATCGACATGGCCGGGATACAGCTGGTAGCACCATTCCGCAAAAGCCTGCGCGCGCGCGTCGTGCCCGCCGCCGGTGCTCGATGTGAGCACGAGAATGCGGAATTTTTCGGAGGAAGGCTGTGCGGGCATGTCGCTCATCGGTCTCCAAAATAATGCGCGGCGATTGCACGCAGCAACCGCCCGGGCAACAAACGCGCGCCCAGCGGCGCGAGCCTGGCTTGGAAAAACGTGCCGGAGCGCACGGTGCCGGAACGTCCGCGACGAAGCGCGCGGCGAAGGTCGCGCGCGGCGCGTTCGGGCAACGGCGCGGCGTTGAACTGCGCGTCAACGGTCTTCCACACGGAAGCCACGCGCTCGTCTTGCGCGACCCCGGCGGGATTCCCGGACGCGGGCTGCATGACGTGGTTAAACGAAGTGCGATAATCACCGGGCCGGAAATCGATCACGCACACCGGGGTGCCGCGCGCCTCAAACGCAAGGCTGGCGCTGAGCGCGGAAAGACCGGCCTTGGCCATGTTGTAGCCGCTCATGTAGGGAAGCGGAAAATCGACAACCAGCGAGGAGATGTTGACGAGGCAGCCGCGTCTGCGCGCCTGCATGGCGCGAAACGCCGTCTGCGCCAGGCGGGCCGTCGTGGCGAGCATGGCGTCGAGCTGCTTTTGCCAAAGCGAAAAATCCACGGAGGCAAAGGGCGCGAACGCGCCATATCCGGCGTTGTTGATGACGATGTCGAAAGAGCGCGTCAAACCGAGCGCGTCGGCCGTCGTGCCGGTCGCGCCCGCATTGCAGGCGGCCTTTTCCAGCGCCGCCATCGCGGCATCGGAATCATCGAGATCAAGCGCGACGGGCGTGAAGGCGCCGGGATGTTTTTGCGCAAGCGGCGCGAGGCGCGCGGTGTCGCGCGCGGTGCCCCACACGCGCACGCCCTCGGCGAGAAGCATTTCGGCGATGGCGCGCCCGATCCCGGAAGACGCGCCGGTGATGAAGGCTGTTTTATATTTTTGGGAAAGCATCACGACAGGAAAACCGCGTCACACTTTTCTCAACACGATCGCCACGTTCGCGCCGCCGAAGCCGCTGCTGTTGTTGAGCACGTGCGTGGCTTGCTTGGTTTCCGATTTCTGGATGATGTTCAGGTCGGCGCAACCGGGGTCGATTTCGGTGATGTGCGCGGAGCCGGGAATAAAACCCTCGCGAAGGGCGAGCGCGCAGAAACCGGTTTCCATCGCGCCGGCAAGCGAAAGGCCGTGGCCGGTGAGCGCCTTGGTGCTGCTCACAAGCGGACGCGCCCCCGCTTCGCCGAATACCGAGCGAATCGCCTTCGCCTCGGAAAGGTCGCCGATGGTCGTCGAGGTGGCGTGCGCGTTGATGTAATCGATATCGGCGGGATTGAGCGCCGTGAAGCGAAGCGCATGCCGGATGGCGGCAGCGAGCCCGGAGCCGTCGGGATGCGAAATGGCGACATTGTGGCCGTCGGACGCCTGCCCCCAGCCGGAAACTTCGCAATAGGGCGTGGCGCCGCGGCGAAACACTTCCTCCTGGCTTTCGAGCACAAGCGCCGTCGCCCCGCCCGTGCCCACAAATCCATCGCGCGCGGCATCGAACGGACGCGAGGCCTTGGCGGGATCGGTTTGCTGCGAAAGCGTGCGCATGCCGGCGAACGGCAGGATCGCGTCCATGTTGCCGTCCTCCGCGCCAACGACAAACATGCGTTTCTGGCGGCCGCGCGAGATTTCATCAAAGGCAAACCCAAGCGCGTGCGACGACGACGCGCACGCCGACGAAAACCCGGTTGACGCACCCTTGATCTTGTAGTGCGCGACGAGGTTGAAATTAAGTGTGCCGGCGATGGACGCCACAATCCCGAGCGGAGGACAGCGCATGACGCCCTGCGTGTGCATGCGGTGCAACAAATGGCCGAGCATTCCGGGGGTGCCGCCCGACGCCGCATAGAGGCCGGTGTCCTCATTGGAAGTGTCGGCTTCGGAAAGCCGCGCATCCTCGACCGCCTGCTGCATGGCGCACCAGCCGTAAAAGGCGTTTGGCCCCATGCTGCGAAGCGTGTCGCGACGCGGATGATAACGGTCGGGATACGTCCAGTCCTCGGGATCAAAGGAATCGGTGCTGAAATCCTTGATGGGCGCGGCCACCTTAACGGGGCAATCCGGCCGCTGGAACGGCGGATAAAGCGCCATCCCATGTTTCAACTCGCGCAAGCTTTGGCTGACGCTTGCCGCGTCATTGCCAATGCTGGTGATAAAGCCGAGGCCGGTGATAAAAACTTTGGACATGAGTGGAAACGGACAAAGACACACGGCATTTCATGTGGTGGCAAAAAAATAGTGGCGGCGGCCATTCCGGCCGCCTGAGTTTTTACGTTTTTTTAAACAACGCAAAAGATCCGCTTCTATTTTGTCTCCCCAACTTCCGGTGTTTCCGTCACTTCCGGCGCCGGCTCGGCATAACCAAAGGTAAGCGTGATTTCCTCGGCAATCACGGCTTTTTCCTGACCGACGCGGATGGAGCCCTCAAATGTGGCGAGGGGCATGTGCACGCGTTTTGGCTTTACCGAAAGCGTGAGCAGGTCGCCGGGTTTGCAAACGCGGTGGCAGCGCACGCCGTCGCACGAGGTGAAGTAGATTGTCTTTGGGTCGATGGGCTTGTCCTCATTGCCCGGCTCGGCGGGAAGCACGCCCTCGATAATCGCGAACACGGCGAGCTGGCCGAGCGCCTCGAGCATCAACGACGCGGGCATGACGGGATTGTCCTTGAAATGGCCCTGAAGGAAAAACTCCTCGCCGGTGATCTGGTATTTGCCCTGCGCGCCCGAGTTGCCGACCGAGGCCTCGTTGAGAAAAAGGAAGGGCGGCTGCATCGGCATGACGGCGGCGATTTGCTCGATGGGAAAAAAGCGCGTGGGTTTTGGCAGGGGCAGCCCGCGGAGCTTGCAATCAATGAAAATCTTCACGTCGCCAACCGTGCGCAAGTTGCGCAACTCGTCGTTTTGAATCTGCACCTGAAGCACTTCCTCGGTCAGGATCACGATCTCCATCATCGTAAGCGAATCAATGCCGAGATCATCGACAAGGCGCACGTCGTCGGTGTTTTCGCGGAGCTTCGGACGCAGGTCGGGCTCGGCGTAACGCTCGATGATGCCGATTACGATCGCCGGCACGAGCGAGGGCTCGCGCGAGGACTGAAACTTAATCGCCGCCTCAACCGTCGCGGGCGAGCAGCGTTTGAGCGAATTGCGCAACGCCTGTTCGGGCGTCTCCGTGGTTTGTGCGTCACCGGCGGATGCCGGAGCGTTGTTGTCGTTCACTTCGTGAGACATATTTTGTAGAAAAAGTTTTATCGCGGCCGGATTTACCGGCTCAGTTTTCGTTTTCGGCGAGCCAGCGCTCGACCTCGATCGCAGCCTGGCAACCCATGCCCGCGGCCGTGATGGCCTGCCGGTAAACATGATCGGCGCAATCCCCCGCCACATAAACGCCGGGGATGTGCGTGCGCACTTGCGAGCCGGCGGCGGGTTTCAGGTAACCTTGCCCGTCGGTCACGAGCGCGTCGGCAAACGGCGCGGTGTTCGGCTCGTGGCCGATCGCGACAAACAGCCCCTTGATTGGAAGCACGCTCTCGACGTCGTTGTTCACATTGCGAACGCGCAGGCCGCTGACCGCGCCCTCAGCCACGCCCTCGACGGCCACCGGCACGCTGTTCCAAACCATCTCGATCTTCGGATGCGCCACGGTGCGCTCGGCCATGATCTTCGACGCGCGCAACGCGTCGCGCCGGTGCACGAGGTAAACCTTGCTCGCGAAGCGCGTCAGAAAAAGCGCCTCCTCGCACGCGCTGTCGCCGCCGCCGATCACCGCAATGTCCATGCCGCGGTAAAACGCGCCGTCGCACGTGGCGCAGGTCGACACGCCCTTGCCGCCATAAAGCTCCTTTTCCCCGGGAACACCCGTCATGCGCGGCGCGGCGCCGGTCGCGATGATGACCGCCTTCGCCAAAATCTCGCGCTCCTCGGTGCGCAATTTCAGCGGGGTTGAGGCAAAATCAACCGACACCACGCGGCCCGTCTCGAAACGCGCCGAAAACTTCGCCGCCTGCTGGCGCAGGTTGTCCATGAGCTGAAAGCCGTCCACGCCCTGCGGAAATCCGGGAAAGTTCTCCACCTCCGATGTCGTTGTGAGCTGTCCGCCCGGCTGCCCGCCCTCGAGGACGAGCGGGGAGAGATTGGCGCGCCCCGTGTAAATGGCGGCGGTGAGGCCCGCGCACCCGGTGCCGATGATGACGACGTTTTCAACGGAATGTGACATGCCCTTGATATGAGGCGAAAACCTTCGCGAAAGGAAAGGGCAAATATTTACCCCCCGCATTTTGACCGTTTTTACAATCGAGTTTTCACAAGGCAGAAAAATTATGAGAATTATTTTGTAACATTTACTGGACACCTCGTGTCAAAAAGCCCACCTATTCAGCCTTGGCACGGCATATTGTGCATGCTGCGCCCGCGTAGTATTACATCAATCCACGCCAAGCAAAGATTAACTACATAACATTCCACATGAAGAAAACCGCTTCCTTGAAGATCGCCGGCGCTGTCCTCGCCTCCGTTCTCTCAACCCTGGCAATTCGCGCTGATCTCGCCATCAACGAAAACGTAAGCCTCTTCGGCTACGCCGCCGGCTCGATCACTTACAACAAAGTGCAGCAGAAAAGCACCGACACCACGATGGATATCGATGCCGCCAAGCTCGGAGTGACGCTCGATTTCTCGCCAATCACTGCGACCATCAGTGGTTACACCGATGCCGGCGCCAGCAAAATCTATCTGCTCGACGCCTACGTCAGCTACGACTTCGGCAGCAAGCTCAAGCTCTCCGCCGGACGCTTCGTCACCTGGCTCGGCTACGAATCGTTCGATCTCGTTGACAACACCTTCAGCTCCTTCGGCAACGCGACCATCTCCGATTCGCTCTTCAACAACATCATCCCCAGCTACCAGCACGGCGTGCGGATTGAATACGTGAACGAAAAGGCCAAACTCGGCCTCTCCGCCGTCGATTCCGTTTACAATGTGAACGACGAATTCTACCGCGGTGACGGTGATGTGCGCGACGGCTTCGGCGTCGAAGGTAATTTCACCTACACCGAAGAGCAATGGACGCTCGGCATGACCCTCGCCTACCAATACACCAAGGCCGGCTATCAGGATTTCGGCGGTATTGATCCCTATATCGACGAACCCGAGACCTTCACCGCCGACATCTGGCTCGAGCGCAAAATCGGTGAAGACATCACCATTGCCGGTGAAATCGTCCTCATGCGTGAAAAGATCAAGGGTGTCGACGCCAAGAACACCTTCTACGCAATGCTGATGGCCAAGCAGCAAATCGACGAAAAGATCGCGATTGCCGGCCGCTTTAGCTTCGGCGACAGGAAGGATTACGGCAACTTCTGGAAAGTCACCGTTTCGCCCGTCACCTACGAAGTCACCAAGAACCTCGAAATCCGCACCGAAATGGGATACACCCGCTTCGACAAGGATCTTCGTGACCACGGCATGCCCAAGTATGAGTTCACCGCCGGAGTTCAGGCTGTCCTGAAATTCTAAGAAAACGAATTCAGTTAACTTTTCATCACGGCCCGTCCTTCGATTGAGAGGACGGGCCGTTGTTTTTAATGGCGTTTCGAAGCCCCTCCCCGTTTTCTAAACCCACTTCGCAAATCACCGTGAGCACTGCCGACACCACTGTTTACACACTCGCCGACCTCGAAACCTGGAGCCGCCCCGGCACGCACCTCGCCGTGCTCGGCCGCCCCATCGCGCACTCGCTCAGCCCCCTCATGCACAACGCCGCGCTCGCGCAAATGGCCGCGCGCGACCCGCGTTACCGCGACTGGCACTACCACCGCTTCGACATCGCCCCCGAAGACCTCCCGCGCGCATTGGCAATTTTTCACGAAAAAAAATTCCACGGCCTCAACCTCACCGCCCCGCACAAAGTGATCGCGCTCGACTGCGTCGCCGAAATCGACCCCGCCGCCGCGCCCGCCGGGGCCGTCAACACATTGACATGGACCGCCAAGGGCTGGCACGGCGCCAACACCGACGGCCACGGCCTCGCCACCGCCATCCGCGAAACGCTCGACATCGAACTCCGCGACTCGCACATCCTCCTCCTCGGCGCCGGCGGGGCCGCCCGCGGAGCCGCCGGCGAATGTCTCCAGCGCCGCTGCGCCAGCCTGACCATCTCCAACCGCACCCGCCCCAACCTCGACGCACTCCTCGACGCCATGCGCCCGCTCGCCGGCGGCATCCCGCTATCAGCCTTTCAGTCCTTCAGTCCTTCAGCCTTTCTCATAATCAACGCCACCAGCTCCGGCCTGCGTCCCGCCGACGAGCCGCCCATCGACCTCGCCGCGCTCACCCCGCGCCCGCTCGCCGTTTTCGACATGATCTACAACCCGCCGCAAACGCCGCTCCTCGCGCAAGCCGCCGCGCTTGGCATCCCGCGCGCCAACGGCCTCTCGATGTTGATCCACCAAGGCGCGCGCTCCCTTGAAATCTGGACCGGCGAAACAATCCCCGTCGAAGCCATGCGCAACGCGCTGCAAGAAGCCAGAGAATCAGAAACCAGAAGGCCAGAAAGCCAGAACCCTAAACTCTAAACTCCAAACCCTAAACTCTAAACCCGCCTCCCGCCGGCGCGGCAGCGCCCCAACTGTAAACCGCAAACTGTAAACTTCCGCCCCCCGTGTCCTTTTCCTACACCGCCGTCCTCCTCTCCATCGTTCCCGTCTTCGGACTGGTAGCCATCGGCGTGGGATTGCGCGGCTTCAAATGGGTGACGCCCGAGGCCGACGGCAGCATCATGCGCATGGTCGTCAACTGCCTTTACCCCTGCCTGATTTTTGAAAATGTTCTCCACAACGACGCGCTCCGCAACCCGGCCAACCTCGCCGCCGCGCCCGTTTCCGGCTTTCTGCTCATGGGCGGGAGCATCGTGGCGGCGCTCTACCTCGGACGCCTCCTCGGGCTCACGCAAGGCCACGGCCTGCGCACCTTCGCCTTTTCGTCGGGCATAAACAACTACGGTTATTTCGCGCTCGCCGTCTGCGCCGCGCTCTTCGGGGAAAACTCGCCCACCATCGGCCTCACGCTCATGCACACCGTCGGCGGGGAGGCCGCGATGTGGACGGTCGGCATCTTTGTGCTCGCCGGCCTCTCCCTGCGCGAAGGCTGGAAAAAATTGCTCAACGGCCCCGTGATCGCGCTCGCGCTCGGACTCTTTTTCAACCTCACCGACCTGCGCGAGCACCTTCCCGGTTTCCTCATGGAAACGATCCACCGCTGCGGCCTCTGCGGGCTGACCATCGGCATCATTCTGATCGGTTGCACAATCCACGAATACCTCGCGCGCCCCTCGGCGCTTTATCACTCGCGCGTGACCCCGATCGCCTGCCTCCTGCGCCTCGGCGTCTTTCCGCTGGTCTTTCTGGTGGTTGCCAAATGCCTGCCTTTCACGGACGACATGAAATGCGTCCTGATCGTGCAAGCCGCGATGCCCGCCGGCATGTTCCCGATAGCGATTGCAAAACACTACAACGGCCAGCCCCTGACCGCCGCGCAAGTGGTGATCGGCACGACAACCCTCGGCATCGTCACGATCCCCCTCTGGATAAAATTCGGCATGGCGTGGGTGTTTTGAGGAAAAACACAGCGCAATCCGTGGCGCGGACTGCCATCTGTTCACCATCTAAACCCGCGTTGAACTCGGACAATCCCCGTTTCTCGGAACCCTACGGGAAGGTTATGTGATCTCCGAAATTCTTAAGGCCCAAATCAATCGTGGCGCGCGCATGGCCCCACTAATTCCAGGGAAAGCAAGGCTTGGAAGTGGACGTTCTGGTTCCCGCCGACAAAGGCCACGTTCACCTCATGCGAAGCCAATGTCACGCACACGCCCGTTCCCGCAATGGCCATCGCGCTCTCCCCGGGAGTCTCCACGGGGAATCTTCCCGAGCAGATTGGGAAACTATGACAGTCAATCGATTCTCGTTTTTATCATAACCGACCGGCATCTAATTTGACATAGATATATCATCATTATTATTATCCACAGGTTTAAGCCATTTATCATATTCTATACCGCAACCGCTACATGTCCATCCACCCCATAGCGCTTGCCTCTGGTTCGCCGGTTTGCGAATTATTGGAAATACTGTGCCGCAATTGGGACATTTCTGCTTGAGCTTTAAACTAATGCCCCACCGCGATCCTTTCATACCCGAAAGCAACAGTATCATAAAGACTCCTGCCAACATACAAGCAATGCTTATGAAAATAATAAACCACATTGAATGTCGTTTTTAGTGCAACGCATCGATATCTCAACTAAAAAAATTTACGTCAAAACCCCAAAATCGTCGCTTTGAATTTTATAAAACCTAATACTATTAGTTATCGATAAACTGTTTTTTCACGAAAACTAAATTTACTATTATTAATAATAACTTTTGCACCTCATCGCCCATAGTTTCAGGCAAAATGAATTATCAATGTTCAATTTGCAAGAAACTGTATCGAAAACATTAGGAATGCTTACATTTTTTGTAATTTCGATATTCCCAATCCCTGCTTTAGGGATCCCGCTTGAATAATGAATAACCACGAGATGCATGAATATCATGGGGAGGGTCCTCCGGTTTCTTAGCATTAATCCGTGCAAATTCATCCGTCGTCAGAAGCCCGGCGCCGTTTCCAACTCCAGCGCAGCGAGGTATTGCATGGCGTCCGCCTGGCATGAGCCGCACATTTCCGCCGTTGGCCGAAGGCTTGCGCAGACGGACGGACGTGACGGCTGGCCGAACAATTCGCAGCGGAAATCCGCCAGCAAGTGCGCGCAGCGCTCACCGGCCTTTTTCCCGTCCGGCATCCCCGGCATCGGCGAGGAAATCGACGGCGCGATGCAACACGCCCCGCAATTTGGACGGCAGGAAATCTCTTTCATCCCGCAAATGGAACCCGCGCGCCCCGCACTGTCGAGTTTCGGATTACAATTTCGCCGCGGGCCCGGCACAATCGATCTCAGGGGACGGTCCGGTCAAATTTGCCCTCCCTCAAAAAATGCACCGCCTGCGCGGCGACGGGACGGCTCAGCAATATCCCCGTGTGCGAATGCGGCATGACGATGTGGTCGAGCATTCCCTCCAGCCGCGTGCTCGCCACGCTCACCGTGCCGTCGCTTTCGCCGTTAATCCAGCGGGAGAAAAGCGGGTTGAACGTGTGGTTGCCCGCGATGATGCCAAGCTCCACGCCCGGGGGAAATGCCCCGGATGAAAGCTGGCGCGGCAGCGAGTCGCCGCCCGTGCCCAGCCGGGTGCCGTTGACTCCCGTAAACCAGTGAAAAGGCGGGAACCCGCGCAAGCGGTCGGGAATCTCGCTGCCGTGATTTGGCGGCGCAATCATCACGATGCGCCCGAGATTCGGCGGCGGCAAATCCGCGCATTCGCGCAACCAAATACGCACCACGATGCCTCCCATCGAATGAGTCACAAAATGCACGCGCGCCGCCTCGGCGGCGCCATGTTCGCGAAGCAATTGCGGAAGCCACTGCGCGCCGAGTTGCTCAAGCGGGAGTTTGCGCGACGGATAGGTGCGGTTGACCACGCGATACCCCTCGGCCCCGACCGCGCGCGCGATGCGCGACATCCACCGGCACGTAACCCCGATGCCATGAAGCACGACGACCAAGTCGCGTTCGTCGCATTGCGAAGTGTGTGGTGCGCGTGCGGACATCTTAAAGTTGGTTTCCCTGTCACGAATTAAACGTCCAAATGTGAATACAAGACAAGACCTCTGATGTTTCCGAGTGCGTTTCGCGCTGGAGCTCGAAGTCTTGAACGCCTCCCAAAACTCCGTGGTTCCCTGTGCCACCCCGCGCGCCTTTCCGCTGTTTAAAATTGTTTCCGCCCTCACGACATTTCCGGGCGGCCACACGACAAGCGCCTCCGCCTGTTTTTGCCTGTTGCAGACCCGCCCCAAATCCGCATTATAACGCGCATTCCAATTCCTCCATGTCAGCCATCGACGAAGACATTGTCCGCGAGTATTTCGAGCAAAACGGATTTTTGGTGCGGCAGGTTCGCAAATACGAAGTCATGGCGCGCAAGAAAACCGGCGACGAGGAAATCGACCTGCTCGTCTACAACCCCGCCTATCAACCCGGAGCGCGCAAGCCGGACTTTTTTCTCCTTTCGGGCGAGCTGCCCTTTGTGCATCGCGGCATCATCGCCGTGAAAGCGTGGCACACCGACCGTTTCACGCCCGGCACACTCAAGAACAGCCCGGAGATTTTCAGTTTTCTGGAGCAGGATGTGCTCAAGGAAGTGTCGCGATTGTTTCCGCCCGCCGCCGCCGGCGCGGAACCCGGAAGCGCGGAGCCGCCAACAAAAATCCTCGTGCTGCCAAGCCTTCCCACCGCGGAGCCGTTTCGCTCGCAAAGCGTGCAGTTGCTCAAGGAGCGCGGCGTCGACGCGATCATATCGTTTCGCGCCATGCTGATCGACCTGCTCGAGCGCATTGAGGTGAACCGCAGCTACGGAAAAAGCTACACGCTTCAAGTCATGCGCATCTTGAAAAACTACGATCTGCTCAAGGACACGCAAATGGAGCTACTCCCATGAAAATTGGATTCCTCGGAGGCAGCTTCGATCCCATTCACTACGGGCACCTCGTCGCCGCGCAAGATGCGTTCGAACAGCACAAGCTCGACCGCCTCATCCTCGTGCCCGCCGCTCAAGCCCCGCTCAAGCCGCACGACGTGCAATGCCCCGCGGCCGACCGTCTGGCGATGGTGCGCGCCGCCGTCGAATGGGACACGCGCTTTGAAGTTTCAGACTACGAACTGCTCAAGGGCGGCATCAGCTACACAATCGATACCGCGCGCCATTTTCGAAAACAATTTCCCAACGACCAGCTCCACTGGATCATCGGCGGCGACCAGCTCCCGCGCCTGCACCTCTGGCGCGAAATCGGGGAACTGGCAAAACTTGTGGAGTTCATTTTTCTCGAACGCCCGGGGCACCCCGCGAAAACGCACACACCCGTTCCGGGCCTGCGCCTGCACCGCTGCGACGGGCACCTCATCGAAATCAGCTCGACCGAGCTGCGCGCGCGCGTCCGGGGCGGCCTGTCGCTCAACTACCTCGTCCCGCACAAGACGATTGAATTGATCCGCGAAAAAAATCTTTATCGCTGAGGCAAAAACATCCACTGCTCACACGCGCACGCCCGCCATTCACTCACCGCATCACACACAACACCAATTGCATGAAATCCAAAACCGCCAAGCCCGCAAAAAAACGCACCGCAACCGCCGCCGCAAAAACCGCCCTCCCCGTCCCCCATTGCTTGAAATTGTGTGCCGGGCGCTCGATGAAAAAAAGGCGGGCGAATTGCGCGTGCTGCGCGTGAGCGAGCAATCGTCAATCACGGACTATCTGGTCGTCGCCACCGGCACCTCCGAGCCGCACCTCCGCGCGCTTCGCGTGGAACTCGAAAAGGCAATCGACGCCACCGGCACGCACATCATCGGAATGGACACCGGCGAACCCGGCAGCGGCTGGCTGGTGATCGACGCCTTCGACGTGATGATCCACGTCCTCACGCAGGAAAACCGCGAACGCTACTCCCTCGAAAACCTCTGGAAGGACGCCAAGGAAATTTCCGTGAACGAATTGTTGGGCATTAAAAAGCCGAAAGCCAAGGCAACCAAGAAAGCCGTCAAATCAACAACGGCCAAACCCGCCGCAAAAAAGAAACCGGCCGCGAAAAAAGCACCGGCTAAGAAAGCTCCCGCGAAAAAACCCGCCGCCAAGAAGACGGCGCGCAAAAGGGCGGCAAAATAAACTCGGGCGGACGTCTTTTTAACAATCCGCCCGAAACGCACTGACGCTCACAACCGCCACCGGCCTCGCATTGCGACGAGGACACCCAGCGCCACGAGCAACCAAAGCGAAGGCGCCCCGCCGCCACCTCCGCCGCCGCTGTCGCTGTTATTGCCGGAATTACCGCCCGTATTGGTGCCGCTGGTGGTTGGATTGACCGTCACAGTAGCCGGATTGCTGGTGACGCTACCACCTTCATTGGAAACAATCACGCGATACTGGCCGGAATCGGTTGTGGTGTGGTTGTAGATTTTAAGCGAATTGGCATCGATCATGTAGTGATTCGAAGCGGTGATGTTCCCGCCGTCCTTTTGCCAGACGCTCGTCAGTGTGCCCGCGCCCGTTGCCGTGAATGTCAGCGTGAGCGGACCGCCGACGCCTTGTGTGGCCGTGATGTTTTGCGGATGTTTTGTGATCACGGGTGGCGAAACAGGAGAGCCGGTTGCACTTACTATCAGCGTGGTGACTTCGTTCGTGGCGAGGTTGAGCTTGCGGATGACGGAGTTGTTGGAGTCGGCGATGTAGAGGTTTTGATATGTGGAATCAAGGGCGAGCGCGGTGGGCTTGTTAAAGCGAGCGTTGGTGCCAGTGCCGTTGGAATACCCCGCCTGCCCGGCTATGCCCGCGAGCGTGGTAACGCTGCCGTATTCGCTGACGCGCCGGATCGTGTGGTTGCCGGTGTCGGCAACGTAAATGTAATTCACGCTCGCGGCGATTCCAGCAGGGCGACTGAAGCGTGCCGCCGTGCCCGATCCGTCAAGCGAACCCAACTGGCCCGCGAGCCCTGCGAGCACGTAGGTGTAGAAATACGATGGCGATGCAAGCTCCGTGTCGTAATAAGTGACCCGGATTGTGTGGTTGCCAGTATCGGCGATGACGAGGCCTGAATTGCCGGGAATCTTCGCGAGCGCGGAAGGCTCCCTGTATCTGGCGGATGAGCCGTAGTAGTCTTCCGCTCCAGGCACACCGGCTGCGCCGGATACCGTGCTGAGCATGAGACCGCTGCCAGTGTTGTAAATGCGCGAGATCGTGTGTTTTTGCGTTTCGGTAATGAAAAGCGTGTCTGCGGGCGTGATGGTGATTCCGCTAGCATCGCCGAAATCATAGGGTTGATACACCCTGGTAACGCTCCCTGCTGTTGTGATTCGGCGCAGGGCGTTGTTGCCGGTGTCGAGAACGTAAACAAGTTTGTCGGCTTGTGTGAACACGAGGCCCGTGGGGCTGTTGAAACGGGCGTTGGTGCCGGTGGTGGAATTCGCCGTGCCGGACTGGCCGACGGCACCGGCAAAGAGCGTGGCCTTGCCGGTGCTAAGCGTCACGCGATGGATGGTGTGCGCGTCAGCGTCGGAAACGTAAAGCGTGCCGCTGGCGATGAAGAGGCCGGAGGGCGTGGCGAACATCGAATCGATAACCGCAAGACTCGTCGCCGCAGTCGTGAGGCCGGCGCCGACGCCATTTGAGACAACGCAGCGGTATCTGTAGCCATTCATGGAGGCAGTGGCGTTGGAAAGCACGAGGCTGGCGGTGTTGGCGCCGCTAACAGTGCTGCCGTTGGAAAGGTTTGTCCATGTGCCGCCGCCATTGGTGGATACCTGCCATTGATAGGATGTGGGGGCGGGATTGGCATCGATGCTCACGAAGAATGTGACGGAGCCGCCAGTGACGCCAACTTGCGAGGAGACATGGTTGTTTTGCACCGGCGCCCATTGCACGGTGAGCGTGGCTGCGTTGGTGGTGACGGATCCGCATTCATTGGTGGCGACGAGGCGGTATCGGTTGTTGTTCATCGCGGCGCTGGTCGCGGCAATGGTGTGGGTCGCGTTTGTGGCTCCGTCGATGTCAGTCCATGTGAGCCCGGAATCGGTGGAAATCTGCCACTGCAATTCGGGTGCGGGAACGCCGTCGATGTCGGCGAGGAACGTTGCGCTCGCGCCGACGGTTACGGTTCGCGACGCTGGCTGCGCCATCACGACGGGTTGATACATGATGACGACCTTGAATGCCTGGCTTGTGACCGTGTCATGAATATTGGTGGCTGTGAAACGATACAGGTTGCCGTCAATGGAGAGCGGGGCGTTGGTGATTTTGAGGACACCATGCGCATCGATGCTGTGGTTTGCGTCGGCGGCGAGGTTTGTCCATGTGGTCCCGTTATTGGTGGATATTTGCCAAGTGATCGTCGGGTCCGGCGTGCCGAGCACGGGAGGTTCGATTGAGAGGTTGTCGCCGAGATTAATATATTGATCCTCGATACGATCACCGAGCACGGGCGCGTAGACGGCGGAATATGTCGCGGCGCTAACCGCGACGCCGTCGAAGGTGCCGACATAAACATGGCCGGCGTCCTGCGTGGGTATCACGGGGGCGTAGACAGTGATTTGCGTAGGCGAATCAACCGTGTAATGGTCCGCCTCCACACTACCAAAATAAACACCGGCGAGCTTGTTGAAATTGGAACCGGTGATGACGACCTTGGTTTGCGCGGTAATACTAGTGGGCGAGAAACCGGTAATCACAGGCGGCGGCGGCGGGTCGAGGCGAATGTCGCCGGTGGCGATGAAAAGGGTGTGCGAACCGCCAGCGGATGCAAATTCCACATTGACGGCGACGTCAACGGGGGTGGATGCATTTGCGTTCGGCTCATTGCCGAGCTGACCACTGGAATTGGAGCCCATGCCCAGCAGCCGGTTGTCTTTCGTAATATACAGGGTATGTGTCGCATTTGTGCTCGCAGCCTTGACATCGTTTGCAACAGAAATAGGCGAGGGAACACTGCTGACGCTGCCGCAGCCGAGCTGACCGTAATAATTAAAACCCAAAGCCCAAAGAACACCATTATCATCAATCCACAAACTGTGCGAACTACCCGCCATCACTGCCTTGGCGTTGCTTGCGATCTGTATTGCGGGCGCGATCACTGATTGGGATGAATTCTCGAGTTGATTATTATAGTTGTTCCCTCTGCCCCACAGCGTGCCGTCATTTTTAATATAAAGGCTATGACCGCCGCCAGCCGCCATGGCAACGACGCCTGATAATATCTTTCTTGGTGTATAAAAGTTTTCATAGAATCCTCTTTTGTCCCCGAGCGCGCCCGTGTTGGCATATCCCATCCCCCACATGGAACCGTCGGATTTTCCGACAAGAGTGTGCGAACCGCCAAGGGAGAGGGAGCGCGCGTCCGTGGCAACACTTGTCCAATGATGCACATCAGAAACCATGTGGGCGGCATAGTCCGAGGATGATCCAATCTGCCGTTCATAATTGCGCCCGACGCCATAGACGGTGCCATCGGATTTTATATGCATGCTATAGTTGTCTCCCGCGCCGGCGCTCATGACATCCGACGCGGTTTGCACCGGCGTGGCGGTGTTTCCGTGCCCGGATATGCCGAGAACATTATATTGGTTGCCCCCTGCGACCCATAAGGATTTATCCGCTTTCACATACATGCTATGACTGCCTCCAGCGGCGATGGAAACGACATCGGAATCGACTTGTATGGGTGTCGTGCGCAGCCTGACCTTTGGGCTGCTGATTCCCGAGCCGAGCTGTCCCGATGAATCATTTCCGCAAGCGTATACACTTCCATCTTTCATAAACATAAAAAGACAGTTTCCTCCTGCGCTTGCCGAAAGGATGTCCCGCGCCATGCAGACGGGGGTTAAAAAGTCCTTATAGGGCATTCCCGGAAACATACCGTTGCTGTTCGTCCCCATTCCCCACAAGGAACCGTCCGTTTTGACAAAGATACTCGCGCTGGTCGTGGCGAGCACCTGAGCAACGTCAGTTGCCACTTGTTCGTATGTGTATTTATTCCATGTGGATCCCTCCCCAAGCTGCCCCGAATAGTTACAGCCTGAGGAAAAAAGCGCCCCATCGGTTTTAAGGATCACCGAGTGGTTTGCGCTGAGCGAAACGGCGCTTACGTGCGCGGCGGTTTGCCTCGGAGTGGGGTTGGCGTCGGAGTATGATCCGACCGAGCCGTCGCCAAATCCCCCATAATAGTTGTGCCCGAACTGCCAGAGCGTGTCATCATTCTTTATATATGCCGATGTGTATCCGGAAGCGCACACAAATTTGACACCGGATGCAATTTGAACTGGCACGCGGCGCGCCGTTGTCGTGCCATCCCCAAGCTGACCGTAAGTATTTTCTCCCATGCTCCACAATGTGTTGTCTGTCTTGAGAAAGAGAATGTGGGCGTCACCCGCGGCCACGGCCCGCACCGATGTCGCGATCTGCACAGGCACGTTTATCCTGGATACGGCATCCGCGCTTATCTGGCCAGAGCCATTAGACCCCATGCCCCAAAGAGAACCGTCCTCCTTGATAAAGGAGGACCAAGTGCCTGCCGCCGCGATCGTGGCGACCCCCTCGGCTATCTTTACGGGGGTTGCCGTTGATGTGTATGACCCCGTCCCGAGTTGCCCGCTCCCGTTGTTGCCCACAGTCCACAACGTGCCGTCATTCTTTAATATTAATGTATGCAGTCCTCCCGTCGCCACGGCTTTTATGTTATCCGCGATATAAGTCGGAATGTCTGCTTGGAGCAATGCGTTGTCGCCAAGCTGACCCGATGCGTTTGAACCAACAGCCCAAAGTTCGCGTATGGGGGTTCCGGCGGCAGCCTGGGTGATCGTGTGCTCAAGACCCGCTATGCTTATGATGGCAACGCGTTCAATCGGAAGCGGATTGGGGGCCACGGTTACTTCTATCGTGGCCGTAAAGCACCCTTCGTTTTGGGAAAGGGCCAGCCATGTCGAGTCAGTTGACGCAGTCCACTTGGTATTTGTGCGTGCCTGCAATTGATAAACCACCCGCCCGGGGCCAATATGCTTTTTAGACGGAATAAGCGCCACCGCGTTGCCGTTCTCCATCGGTTCGGCGCTTATGACAATCGCACTGCTCGTTGCGGAGCCTGCAATATTGGTGGCAACGACATGATAGGTGCCCGTATTGCCGGGCTGAATGTTCGGCACGGTTAGAGACGAGCGCGTCGCACCATACATTTGCGCGCCGTTTTTGCACCATGAGTATGTCGGCGCTGGATTCCCTTCCGCAACGGCTAACAGTATCGCGTTACCCCCGGCATACACCCGCTGGTTTTCCGGTTGCACGATGATGCGTGGCGGTATTGCTGGTGTCACAACCACGCTCACTTCATTGCTGGTGACGCTTCCTCCAGGATTCGTGACAACAACCTTATATTCACCCGCGTCGGAAAGGGAGGCGATTGTCTTGCCATAGGATATGCCCGTGGCCCCCTGTATGGGCTGGCCGTCCTTGAACCACTGGCAAGTATAGTTGCTCTGGCTGGAAGCACGCGCTTCAATGGATATATATTTTCCTTCGCAGAGGTTTATCGGCGACGGTTGTTGTGTGATAATCGGCACAGGGGGGAGGTTAACTGTGAGCGTAGCGGGAGCGCTAACGAGTGTTCCGCTGGAATTCCAAACTTTGACAGTATATTCCCCGGCGTAAGACATGTCCGGATTCCATATATAATACGTTGCCGAGGTGGCGCCTTCGATATCGACGCCGTCTTTCTGCCATTGATAACGCAAAGCCTGCCCTGTTGCATACACAGACAGGCTTACCCTGCCGCCCCCGTCGAGTGCCGTTGCACTGACCGGCTGGCTTGTAATCATCGGCGGCACTGGCGGCAGGATAGTGATAATGGCGTCGGCGCTGGTAACACTGCCCCCGGCATTGCTGACCGTGACTGCATACGTCCCGCTGTCGGATACAATATACTTCGATATGTTGAGCGCGCCGGATGTTGTGCTTGTGATTCGCTGGTCTGATGGAGTTAAAGCGACGCCATTCTTTTTCCATTGATAGCTTGGCGGAGTTACGCTGCTAGCGGACACAGTCAATGTCACTGATCCATAAGACCAATCGAAGTCGCCTTCCGTTTTTGTGATGTCTTCCGGTTGCGCGGTGATCACCGGCGGCGGCGGAGGGGTCACATCAAGGGTCGCGACGGCACTGGTTGTAGAACCGCCCTGATTTGACACAATCACGCGATATGCCCCCTTGTCTGCATCCGTGGGATTGTATATTTGAAGATATGATGATGCCGTCCCATAGCGTTTACTGGAGATATCGGCGATATTGGAACCGTCCTTTTGCCATTGATACGTGAAGTATCCGGCTCCGGTTGCGCTTACCGAAAAATACACCGAATACGTGTGGTTGGCGATTGCGGTTGCGTTTTGCGGTTGCCCGGTGATCACCGGCGGGGGCGGGGCTGTGACTGTTATGGCCGCCGCGTTGCTCGTGACTTCGCCGCCGGCGTTGCGGACTTTTAGTGTATATTGTCCGGCGTCGGACGCCGTCGGGGAGAGAACGGTGAGCGTCACGCTGGTGACATCCGGATGCTGCGCGTTGGAAACAAGATCGACGCCGTTTTTCTGCCATTGGTAACGGAGCGTGCCACCGCCGCTCGCGGCGGCCGTCAGTGTGAAGCTGGCGTCTTCCGTGGTGGCGGTTTTGGATTGCGGGTGCGTTGTTATCGTTGGCGCGACGATTGCCGGCGCTGTGCGGCCTATGAGTGTGTATTGTCCGATGCTTCCGTAAACCGGATAGCCTTCATATATGCCGTCACCGTATGCCGCGCCTTTTAATTTTATATAATATTTGCCCGCGCTGAGTTTTTTCTCAATGAGCGCGTTAAGCGCGAGCGAGGGATTGTCGGATGCAAGCACCGTGCCAGTGGCGTTTTGGAGCTGCATGGAAATGTCGAACTTGGGCACGACATCGTTCGGCGCGGCGGAAAGGGACACTGTTTTTTCAGCGGTTAGCGTGAAGGTAAACCATGCCTCGTGCGCGCTTGTTGTAATCACACCTTGCTTGGTTGTATTGCCCGATGCGGGAATTGTGATCGCGGTCGCGGTGGCGCGGGTTTTGCCGACACCGTCGTTGTAATAGGTTATGCCGTTTGTCGCGCTGGTGATAATCGCAAGATCGTCCTCGGTGTTGCTGGCGTAGGCGTATTCGCCTTTGCTCCATTGGTTCACGTTTCTATAGGACGGATTGCCCATGATCGGCCCCCAGGACATCGCGCCCGAGCCGTGGCCGCCGAAATATTCCTGACGCCCGCGCGGGCTGGCAGCGCTGAGTCCGTCGTGGCGCAGGCCGAAGGTATGGCCGAGCTCGTGCGCGGTGACGAGCGGGATGTAGGAATACCACGAGGGCACGAATATCCAACAGGGCGTGTCGTTCGCAAACATAACGCCCGCGCGAGTGAAACTGTTGACCAATGCGACGCCGCGCACGCCTGTCGAATTGGTATACCATTGATAGGTCGGCGTGATGATGCAGCGCATGCGTTTACCAACGGGCGTGGAGGCGTAGCGCGCGGGATCGGTTGTGACGTCGATGTTGAAGGGGCTGTAGGCTTCGGCGACGCCCTTCCAAGCTTCCTCGATTTGCGCCTCGGTTAGGTTGGCCGCGGCGGCATAAATTGTGTCGCCTTTATTCCAGTAGGGATCGGTGACGGTGGCGCCGTCGAAGTCCAGATAAAGAACCGCGGGCGCGGATGGGCGGCTGCTGCGGATGGGCACGCTCGCCAACGCCACGGGCGCATCGGCGGGAGCGGCGGCGAATGCTTGCGCACTATCCGGAGCGCGGCCGGCATCATCGGGGCTCTCTGGAGGATCTTCGTAAGGATGGCAGATCACATCGGAGAGGGCGGAGGCTTCGATGTGCGAGAGGCCGCCTTGCGCGCCGGGTTCGATCGTGTAGGCGAGCTCGACATCGCGCAGGAGGATCATGCCCATGAGTTGGGATTGCTGGTTGAGCGTGAGGGCAAAAGAACCATTGGTTTTGTCGGGCAACGAACCGCCGAGGCGAAGCACGCCGTTGTCGTTTTGGACGAGGTTCACATGACCGCGCGTGATTTCCCCATTGGGGAGCGCGAGCTCGATGTCGTCGCCCGCCTTGACGTTGGGGAGCGAAACGGCGGCCGCGCTTGTGTCGAGATCGGCGACGACGACCGAATGCGTTGCGTGCGCATGATGCGCGTCATCCGAATGAACCGCGGGCGCGGGAGGTTCGACATTGCGCGGCGTGAGTTGCCAAAGCGCGTCCGCGGCGAAGGTCTTGGGCTCTTGTTGTGGCGACTGAAAAGCAGACTGCGCCGGTGCCGCGAGATCGGATTGCGCCACCACTCCGGACGCGGACTTCGTTTGCGCTACGGTTGGCGTGGTTCCTTGTTCCCGGCGGGCAAGGAGCAAGACCGCGATGACGATGATGAGCGCACAAACGGCAAGACCGACGATTTTAATGCATACGCGTTTCATGAGAAAATGGCCGCGATTGCGGCATGTTAAGATTAGGGTTTTGGGGCGGTTTTATGGGAGGCCGAAACAAAGATGCTGATACTTTCCGATTCGGGCAGAAAAACTATTGCGCCACCCGCGAAACGGAAGCCTAAAAAAAGTGTGATTGGCGGCCAAAGCACAACCCTTTGAACACATCAAAAAATGCCGAGTCTGTTGCACGTCTGAAGGAATTATATCTTGAACAGGATGCCCGTCTTGCGCGGATCCCGGAGTTTAGACTCAAGCCGCGTTTCTGAAATGCGGGGTGGATGCGGGCCGGAATCGCGCGCCGCAGGTTCCGCTTGCGCCGCGCGGCGTGTTTCGCGCTACTTTGAAACATGTCCCGCGAAATGTGTTACCGCTGCTTCTGGCCGAAGGCGCAATGCTGGTGCCCGAGTATCCAACCAATGGATACACGCACGCGCTTTGTGTTCCTGATGCATCCGAAGGAGTTCAAGACGGAGAAGGCCAACACGGGACGCCTCACGCATCTTTGCCTGCCCAACAGCAAGATATATATGGGGGCCGAGTTCGATTCGCACGAGGAGGTGCGTGAACTTTTGCGCGATCCCCGGTATTATCCCGTTCTCGTTTATCCGGGGCCGGCGGCGGTCAATCTTTCGCAGCCGCAAACCGCCCTCTCCACCGAAACACTCGGCGGCCGCACGCTGCTCGTGCTGTTGCTCGACGCCACTTGGGCGGGCGCGCGCAAGATGCTTCGCCTTTCGACAAGCCTGCAGCGCCTGCCGCGAGTCATGTTCACACCGACCACGCCAAGCCGCTATGTCATCAAACAGCAACCGCAGGAAGGCTGCCTTTCCACGCTTGAGACTGTCCACGAGTTGCTGCTCGCGCTCGAGCGCGCCGGGCTCGACACCTACTCGAAACCCGATCAACTGCTGACGCTTTTCCAGCGCATGCAGGATTTCCAAATCCGTTGCGCCAACGACCCCTCGCTGCCCAGTTATCGCAAAAAACCCTACGGCGATCCGAAGACGCGCACCGTTTCAAAACGGCGGGTGTATATAAAGCAGGAGCGCGACCCTACAGCTCGGCCTTGAACGCGGCGAGCAGTTGCTCGTAAGTGTCGAACGCGCGAAATTGCGGGAAGCGGTCGATTACGTTTTGCGGCGCGTGGAAAAGAAATCCGGTTTCGGCCTCGCCGAGCATCGTGGTGTCGTTGAACGAATCGCCGGCGGCAATCACGCGATAGTTCATCGCCTTGAGCGCGGCGACCGCCTTCTGCTTTTGCTCGGGCGTGCGGATTTGATAATCCACAATGCGGTCGTTCTCAACGATGAGGCGGTGGCAGAGCAGCGTCGGCCAGTTGAGCTGGCGCATCAGGGGCTGCGCAAATTGCTCGAATGTGTCCGACAAAATCAGCACTTGGGAAAGCGTGCGCAGCTCGTCGAGAAATTCCCTGCCGCCGGGAAGCGGGCTGAGCGTGGCGATCACGTTTTGAATGTCGGAAAGTTTCAAGCCGTGGCGGTCGAGGATTTCGAGCCGGCCGCGCATGAGTTTGTCGTAGTCGGGTTCGTCGCGCGTGGTGCGTCGCAGCTCGGGGATTCCGGTTTTTTCGGCAACGGCTATCCAGATTTCGGGAACGAGAACGCCTTCGAGGTCGAGTGTGATGATCGCTTGTTTTTTCACGCGGGGCCGAGTGTTGAAAACGTAACGCGGACTGCCAAGCCTGCTTTGCGCGGTTTGAAAACAAAAAATAGCCGGGGATTTGCGGCCCGTGCCGTAAAAATCATCCCGGATGGACACCCTGCCCTACCTTCTGCGTTTCCAGATTTTTTCCACCTCGCGCATCTCGGCTTTTCGTTTGAGGTCGTCGCGCTTGTCGAAGAGCTTTTTGCCGGAGCAGACGGCCATTTCCACTTTCACGAGGCCTTCCTTAAAATACATGCGCAGCGGCACGAAGGCGCGGCCGGCGACTTGGATCTCCTGCGCGATTTTGCGAACCTGGTGCTTGTGCAAAAGGAGTTTTCGGATGCGGCGCGCGTCGTGATTCCAGATATTGCCGAACGAGTATTCCTCGATGTATGTGTTATGGAGCCAGAGCTCGCCTTTCTCAAACCGGCCGAAGGCGTCGTTGATCTGGGCCTTTCCGGCGCGAATGGATTTCACCTCGGTGCCGCGCAGCGCGATGCCGCACTCGTAGCGTTCCTCGATAAAATAATCGCGCCCCGCCTTGGCATTGCGGATTTCGGTGTAGCGGGAAGTTTCTTTTTTGCGGGCGGCTGACATGGCGCTGTGTGCTTTCCTAATGGTTCACGCCTTTGCCCGACGATGATTTATTGCCGCAGTATGGATGCGGATTGCGCCAAACACGGTGGGTTTGCGCGCGGCGGCAAGGGAGGCGTCAGACGTTTTTGGCGACTTCGTAGCTGATTTTGCCTTCGATAATTTCACGCAGCGCAAGATCCTCGGGTTCGAGTTTTTCGAGCGACTCGACCAGTGGACGGCTGCCGTGCTTGAGCTGTTTCACGCGGCGCGACACCACGTTGATGAGCACGTTGGGATCGGTGATGACCTTTTGGGCGTCTTTTAAATATTCGTCTCTCATGGCTGGACTTTTGCTCTGGTGAAAACCGCCTAGCAGATGGTCAACGCCTTCGTGCGTCAAGGGTTTTATACTGTGCCGACATTTCCGCGCGCCCGATTGCGCAGCCAAGGAACGCGGAACAACTAAGCACGACGCGGCCGCATAACCGCCAAAAGGCGCAAGATGTGCAAGGAAGATGAACGATTAAATGGACTGGTTTTATGCGGAAATCTGCACAATCCGCGTAGCCGCAATCATGGCGTTCATGGGCGGCACGGGTGCCGCAAAACCGCAATTTTGTCTTTTGAACTTATATGGAAATCAACTTTGAACCGCAAATGAACGCGGGATGCGAATGCTTCTCCAAGGTCGACTTCCACCTATCCTACTTTCAGACATAAACTTGGGGATGATCGAATGTTGTCATTTTTTGTAAAAAACAACATAAATCCTTATTGTTGATAATTTACATAAAAAATTGACAGATGGTTGAGCTTTTTGTTTCTTAGACCCCACAATCAATGACGGCAAATAGCTGTCTCAACTCCGGCACAAAACCGAATTAAAGCAGGTGTTACTCATTCGGAATTGTGTGTTATATTTGTAATTAGATATACATCAACAAGATACACATATTAAAATCCGTAAAAATAATATGAAGAGCCATTGGGTCGTCACGATACTGCTCCTGAAAGTGCGAGAGCGTGATTTGGTATTTCATGTCGTTTTAAGTCTTCATTTTCGGATGCTCGCAATTTTCTAATTTATTAATAATCAAATAAAAACGTCGATTTTAACATTAAAAATCATGAATAAAAACCCTGTTGCCATACGTTCGTGTGGGTCCATTGAACTTCGTTTGCCAGTGCTTGCGGTTGGCGTGCTGGCTTGGTTGTCCGCATCCATGCTTCAAGGGCAGGTTTCCGGCACTTTTGCCGGCAGCGGCACAAACTGGGGTGATGCCGCCAACTGGGCCGGGGCCAAGATGCCCGGCTCGACCGCCGGTGATACCGCGTTGTTCAATGCCGCCTCGAACTCCTCGCTCGCGAACAAGACCATTTCGCTCGGCTCGGCGCGCACCATCGGCACGCTCAATGTCATCGGACCCAATTCGGTCGATCTGGCCCGTTCCCTGACCATCGGCTCGGCGGCCTCGCCGTCGCTCATTTTTGACAACGGCGCCTCGTCCGCCGTCATCAATCTGTCAGGTGGCCTTAACCTGAAATTTGGCGCTGACATAATCGCAAACAGCAACCTCGTCATTAATAACAACAGCGCGGTTCTCGGCAAAATCTCCATCCTCGGCGCGCTCAATGCGGGCTCCAAATCCATCACTTTTTATAACGACACCAGCTCGGCCGACATCACCGTGTCCGGCGCACTGGCAGCCGGCTCAATCATAAAGAACGGCGAGGGAAAGCTGATTTTCAACTCCGCGTCACCCGCGTCAATCACCGGCCCGATCGCTCTCAACAATGGCGCCATTGTCATTGGCGGCGACAACGTCCTCGGCTCCGGGGTTTTCACGCTTGGGGCAAATGGCAACGAGAAAATGATTTCCCTCTCCGGCAGCATCAGCCGCACCCTTTCCAATTCGCTGGATATTTCGGCATCCGACCTTGTTGTCAGCCGCGAGGATATCCACACAGCGGAAGGTCTTAGCACGCTCACTTTTGATCCGGCCACCGCTTCGCTCACCAGCATTGGCGCCGGCGCCCGCACGATCACCGTCAACGCCTTTACGGGCCTGGCGTTTGGCGCGAATCAGTCGTTTTCCGGCGGCACGCTCGTCAAGGAGGGCTCGGGCGTGCTCACGCTCGGCGGCGCGAACAGCACGTTTTCAGTGCTCGATGTGCGCGCGGGCACAGTGGTCGGCTATATTGGCGGCACGCCGGTGAACATCGGCGGCGGCTCGGGCCTTTTCGGTTCGGGCACCATTCGCGTTGATGGAGGCAACACCGTGCTTGAGGTTCGCGGCGCCAGTGCATCCGACACGCTCAACATTATCAACGGGGCGCACATCTCGCTCACGGACGAGGCGACTTTCCGTCTCACCAACGCCACACTCGGCCTCATGGGCGGTGTCATCGATCTCGGGAGCAGCGGTATTTTCGATTATCAAGGCAGTGTCATACTCGGCAGCACCTCGATTTTGGGCGCGCCGGCCGCGGGTTTCGATTTCGCGGGCAATGTTGCGTTTGACGCCACGCACACCGGCATCGCAGATAACGCCTCCTATCGCATCAATCTTGCCGGCACGGGCACGCAGGTGATATCGCGCACGGCAGGTGGCGCGGTCACTGTTTCCGGCACGCTCGTCAAGAACGGCTCGGGCGAGGTTGTGCTCGATTCCTCCATCACGTCATTCAACACCACCAACGATTTTCAGCTCGCGAACGGCATGCTCACCCTCACGCAAGCCGGCCAGCTCGCCTCCACCGCCACCCTCGCGTTTTCCGGCTCATCGGCATCGCTCAACATCGGCGGACACAACCAAGTGCTCGGCGGTGTGAAAGTTGGCTCCGGCGCGGCGGCGCTCATTTACATGGGCGGCGCGGCGGACACCGCCACGTCGCTTAATCTCGGCGCGCTGTCCTTTGGCAACACGACTTCGGTTTTGCGCATACGCGATTACACGGACGGGACATTGCTGGCGGGCGCGCATGACATTGTGACGGCGTCCAACGGTGCCTCGCTTACATCGGAGCTCGGTCAGATTTGGTTCTACGGTTACAACAAGGGCGCGAGTTGGAACGGCTCCGAACTCACGCCCGGCAGCGGTCTGCTTGACAGCAACTGGGTCGGCGCGGCGTCGGGCAATTTGCGCTGGTTCGACCCGGCCAATTGGGAGCTTAACGACGAGTATGCCATCCCCAACTCCCCCGGCGCCACGGCGCGCATTATCAGCGCCAACATCCCTGGCGGTTTCCCCAGTTATACAACCATCAATCTCGATGGAAACACGGTCACGCTTGGGCACATTTATTACAACGGCATCCCACGCTCGCGCATCACAAACGGCACCATCGTTTTCGACACCGGCGTCTCCGGCTCGAACGCCACTTATTATACGAACAGCACCCAGGACATGTTCAGCACGACCAGTTCGGCCCTCAAAGTCATACTCAAAAGCAATCTCGAATTTACGGGACCGAACACCGTGTTTATTTACAGCCCCATCACCGGCACCGGCGGCATCATCTTGAAGAACGGCAATTTGCGCTTCTACGCGGCCAGCTCCAACGGCTCTTTTTCCGGCGGCATTGACATCTATAATAGCCGCTCTATCGGCATTGAGGGTGCCAACTCCACCGGTTACACGACCTACTCCGGCTTGGGCAGCGGCACGGTTACCATTCACGGCACGGGAGGCATTTACGGCATGGCGGTGGACGGCGTCCACCGAAACATGGTGCTTATCAACAACCCGATCGCCTTCGATCTGGTTTCGGGGAGCGCGACACTCAATGCGTATGCGATCTATCTCAACGGCACCAGCAACATCGCCCTATCGGCCGGCGAACGGGTCTATATCAATGCCACCGACAGCACCACCTCAACCAGCTATGCCAGTAGCAATTCGGTGATTCTCGGTTCGAACTTCAGCTTTACCGGCGCGGGCGGCGTGACCTTTAGCGGCACTTCGCACAAGCGCATTTACAGTGGCAACAACACCTTCACCGGCGGGTTGACCCTGGCGAATGGCACCCTGTGGGTCGACGCGGGCAGCAACAACATCGTGATCGGCGAGGTGAGCCCCGGCAACAATTACATCGGTGCGGGCAATGTCACGCTCACCGGCGGCTCCCTGTGGATGAGCACCAGCGGCAGCATGTTGATCAACGGCGGCACATTGAATATCGCCAGGGGCACTTTTGGTTACGCGCCGGCAGGCGGCATGTGGCTCAACGCCGGCATTATCACGGGCACGGGCACGCTTCGCTCCGATCGCGACATGATCTTCAACGGCGGCACCCTCTCCCCGGATGTTTCGCTCACATTCCTGGGCGGCGTCACCTCGAGCGTTCGCGCCACAAACAACGACATCCATGCGGGCGTGATCAAGGTCAACAATGTCAGCAAAGGCGAAAGCGGAACCAAGATTTTGGATGCCAGCATCAAAAGCCTGGAGGCCACAGGCCGGGTCTCCGCAAACATGGGCTCGCTGGTCGTCAGCGCATCAAACCAGTTGATCTCGCCCATCCTCAGCCTCAATGGCGGCATGCTGGCCCTCGCGGACAATGTGACCAACAACACCATCAACGCGCTCTATCTCGGAAGCGCCGGCGGCATGCTCTCGCTGGGCACTGACAGCGGCCTGGAGTTTTTAACCACCGGCACCGGCGCGAATTGGTCCACCACCGCCACCCTGCTTCTCCAAAACAGCAACGGCGTTTGGACATTCAACGGCAACGGCTCGTATGTCCGTTTCAGCAACTCCAGCGTCCAAACTTACCTCACTGGCACCTTGTTGGAAAACATCGCCTTCACCGGCTTTGAAAATGGCGCGAGAATCGAGAGCGACGGCACCTATTGGTATTTGATTCCCGATGGGGATGCGACCAACGAATGGTCCGGCACGGGCGGCAACAATAATTGGAGCACCGATGGCAACTGGCTAGGCGATGCGCCCAACGCCACTGGCGCCAGCGCCTCCTTCCGAAACCTTGATGAAAACATCTCCGGCAAAACCATCCTCGTGGACGGCGAACAAACCATCGGAACCCTGAACGTCCAGGCCTCCGTCACCGCCACGATCGGCGGCTCCGGCACGCTCGTATTCAGCAATACCGGCAACGCGAACGCCACCATCACCGCCGCCGGCAACAGCAAGCACTTCACCGCGACATGGCGGCTGAATTCAAACACCGACCTCCGCGTCACCTATCCCACGTATCAATCAACCGTGCGCCTGGCCAACAGCATCACCGGTGATGGCGATCTGCGCATCGTCGGCTCCGGCTATTCGATCAATGCCGCCGGCAACAACTCCGCATGGACCGGCAACCTCATCTGGGACGACACCGTCCGCATCAGACTCGACTCGGGCAACCAAAACGTCCTCACCGGCTCCGGCACCTTCTTCATAGGCGACGCCGGCAGCGCAAAGACCTACACCATCGAAGCCGTGGGTGGAGCACGCACACTCAACCTCGCCGGCGGCTGGGTCCTCAACGGACACCTGGCAACCGGCCTGCAACCAAATACCTCGACTTACTACAACCTAACCATCAACGGCGCGGGTTATCTCAGCACCGGGCAGCACACCATCATATCAAACTGGAACGCCTCCGGCACAAACCCCCTGCTCACCTTTAATGGTGTGATCAGCGGCCCCGGCGGCATCACCACCAGCGGCATCGGACGCCTCGTCTTCAACGCCTCCAACACTTACACCGGCGACTTCGTCTGGGACAGCGGCCTCGCCGTGACATTGGGAGCGGACGACGCGCTCGGCCGCGGCACCTTCCGCATCAACTCCTCGTATGATCCCAAACCCATACAATACTGGTCCGTAACACCCGCCGCCGGCGTCAAGCTTTCCAATCCCCTCGTCGTCTCAGCGGGCAACCATCAAATATACCTCACCGGCAACCCATTGTGGTTTGACGCCAACAGCGGCGACTTGGGTGTCTCCAGCACCTTCACCGGAACCCTGGGAATCCGGGGCGGCACCATCATATTCGGGAAAGACCACGTCATCGAAGGCACCGGCGGTTTCGATAATCAAGGCACGGGGGTCGCCAGCTACCAGTATTGGCTTGGCGGGGAAAACACCTTCTCCGGCAACTTCATCACCAACATAAACACCACCAGCTACACCGTCATCGGCGCCAGCTCCACCCAGGACGGCGGCGGTGTCGTCACCAAGGGTCCCATCGGCACCGGCGCCCTAATCCTCAACGCCCAAGGCCTCGCCGTTTACAGCGACACCGATCTCGTCACCACCCAAACCCTTGGCAACACCATCCTCATCAACACCGCCTACGGCCTTTCCTACTACGGCGGCCGCACCATCGCCGCCCTCGGCACCAACCACGCCGACACCCTCGTTCTCAGCGCCAACACCCTCGGCATGCGCAACGGCGCGGAAACCATCTTCAACATCACCTCCGGCACCCTCGTCGTCGCATCTAAAATCCTCGACGGCTCCGGCACGCCCTATCTCCTCGCCAAAACAGGCGCGAGCGTGCTCGAACTCGCCAACACCGACAACGAAATCTCCGCCGGCATCGATGCGCGCGCCGGCACTGTGCTCATCCGGGCCGCGAGTGACAACGAGCAAGTCGGCACCGGAGCCTCCGCCTTCGGCACCGGACGCCTGCGCACCTCGACCGTCACCAACACCGGCAACGCCGGCGCCTTCGAGGTTGTCGCCGTTGACAGCGGCACCGTTACGCTGAATGGCACGGACCGCATCATCCTCAACAACAACGGCCAGTTCCGCGTCACCGGCAACAACGCCACCACCGTGCTCGCCTCCGGCGCCGCCCTCACAAGCACCGGCGCCGCCGGGCAGGAAGGCTCGCTCGTCGCCGGCCTTTTCCAAACCACCAACGGCACCCTCGGCGTGAAACTCAACACCGTCAACTGGACCCTCGGCGCCGGCACGGTAACCCTTGCGCGCTCAAACCTTCTCGCCGGTGCGCAGGACATCTATTTCACCGACAACAGCCGGCTGAACATCAACAAAACCGCGCAGACCATCAATGGCGCGATCCACGTTTCCGGCAGCGCGATCATCGACGTTTCCGGCGGCTCCGCGCACAACCCCGTCTCAATCCTCACCGGGAACATATCGGTCAATGCCACCGACAGCCTGCTGACATTCCTCGGATGGGATGCCGACCCGATCACCGGGCTTGGCTCCACGCTCATACGCTCGAGCCTGGTTGAAGGCGCGGTGATCAATGGCGTGAAACTCGGAAGCAATGCGGCGACCTCCGTCGTGGTTCAGCGCAACGACAATGGCATCCGTGTGCTCCTGCCCTTCGACCAGATATTCGTGTGGAATGGCACGGCCGGCAACTCCCAGTGGGCCATGAACAACTGGATGAAGCAGGACGGCCTGCACCTGCCCGATGCGCAACCCAATGCAAAAGGCGCGTATGTCACATTCAACACCGAGCTCGCCAATCTCAACGGCGCGACCATCACGCTGCCCTCCTCGCGTTATCTCAACAATTTGGTTTTTGCCGGCGGATCAAACACACCCTACGCAATCGGCGGCCTCGGTGGCGCCTCGTTGGTTTTCCAAGGGCTGACCGCCGACGCATCAGGCTTTATCGTGCAAACCGGAGTGAGCGACGTCACCATCAACGCGGGCATCCAGCTTGAGTATGACACCACGGCCGGCAAGGGGAAGAACCTCTCCATTGAGCAAAACGGCGCCGGCTGGCTCATCTTCAACAGCAAGATCGAGGGCCCCGATTCCATCGTGACGGTGAGCGGCACCGGCGCGGGCGCGGTCGTGTTCAATGCCGCGAACATGTTCAGCAAAGGCTTCGTCGTTGAAAGCGGCGAAGTGCACATCGGCGCCGACAGGCTCAACACCGGGGACGGCGGCCCGCTGGGCGTCGGCGCGATCATGGTCGTGGGCGGCACATTGCGCGCCACCGACGGCGCGGGCAACGACGCGAATCGCACGCTCATCAACGACATCGTGTTCGCCGGCGACCTGACGGTCGCGGGCACGGGCGCGCTGTCGATCACCGGCGCGGGCACGATCGTCGCGGACGCGACTGTGACCGTCACCGAGGCAAGCGGCACCTTTGTCCTCGGCTCCGAGGGCGAAACGCTCTCCGGCACGAACAACCTGTTCTTTGAGGGTGAGGGTCAGACGGTGGTGGTCTCCGAACTGGACCTCGGCGTGGTGAACGTTTCCGGCTCCCTCACGGAGCTCGACGGTGTCATCAGCGGCACGACAAAGATCATAAAAACCGGCACCGGCACGCTGCTGCTGCTCGCGGAAAACACGCACAGTGGCGGTGTGGTAATGCAAGGCGGCATCACCGGCATCAACAACAACTCCGCACTCGGCACCGGCACGGCGATGCTCGGCAGCGGCACGCTGCGCCTCGACGCGAACAACCTCTCGCTCGCCAACAATTTCAGCCTCGACAGCACCGGCGAAGTGAACACGCAAACCCACACCGGCACCCTCACGGGCGTGATCAGCGGCGCGGGCAACATCGCCAAGGCCGGCACAGGCGTGCTCACCCTTACCAACGCCGCCAACACACACAGCGGCACCATGCTCGTGCAAGCGGGCACACTCGCGCTCGTCGCGAACAACGCCGCCGGCGCCTCGACGATCCATGTCGATTCGGCCGCCCGTGTTGACCTTTCCTACACCGGCAGCCTCGCCAATGCGGTGAGCGGCGCGGGCGTGCTCGAAATCAACGGCGACATCCTCGTCAACGGCGGTGCCGCAAGCAACGCCTTCACCGGCACCTGGGCGGTCAACGACACCATGCGAATCACCGGATCGGACGCGCTCGGCACAAACAGCAAAATCGCCCTCCCCGGCCTGCTGCAAACCACCGGCACGGCAGACATCACACTCAACAACGCCCTCACCGGCAGCGGCACGGTGCAGTTCAACGGCAGCGGCACGCACGCGTTCGGCTCCAGCGTCGGCTCCGCCTTCACCGGCCTCGTGGATGCGCGCGAAGGCGTCTTCACCTGGGACACCGATGCGAGCACGGCCCTCGTAAACAACGCGACACTTAAGGCAACCGGCGGTCGCGTTGACATAGCCGGCGGCGCACAAAACGCGGGCACCCTCGTCGCCAACGGCGGCACCTTTGCATTCACCGGCACGGCCAACGTCACCGACTTCGCCATCACCGCGGATAGCGCAGTCCACTTCGACCAGGACAAGCTCTCCGCCAAGTCGCTCCTGCAGCAAGACGACGCCACCACCGAAATCCTCGTCGTTTCCGCCAACACCTGGACCGGAACCATCGACGACCTGCGCCTCGTGAACAACTCCGGCGCGACCCTCGGCGCCAGCTCGACCCTCGCGGCCACCAGCGGCACCGACGCGCTTGCGATTTACAGCAACACCCTCGCCACGAGTGACAACAAAACCCTGACACTCGCCTACCGCCTGACCGAACTTCAGCTCCAAGCCGGCAAAACCCTCGACCTCAACGGCGACACCACAACACCCGACACAGGCGACGAACTCAACGCCCTGATCAGCGGCGTGGGCAGCCTGCAAATCTCGGCCAACAACGCCATCACGATCAAAACCGCCGCCACCCACACCGGCATGACCACAACCGCCACCGGCACACTCAAGGCCGGCGCCGCCGATCTCCTCGCCACCTCGGCAGTCCTCGTCAACAACGCCGTATTCGACGCAAACAACCTCAACCAAACCCTGCAAAACCTCCAGGGCAGCGGCACACTCCTCTATGGAAGCGGCACGCTCACGTTGCAAAGCGGCTCCTACGCCGGCCTGCTCGACGGCACGTCGCTCCTCGACAAAACGACCGACGGCACGCTCACCCTCTCCGGCAGCAACACCCACAGCGGCACCACCCGCGTGAGCGCGGGCATCCTCCGCGCTACAAACGCCGGCGCGCTCGGCGCCTCCGCACTGAACATCGCCGCCCCGGCCACCGCGGAACTCTCCGCGATCACCGGCACGCTCGCCAACACCCTCGCCGGCAGCGGCACCCTGCGCGTCGTTGACAACACCTCGGTGAGCCTCACCGGCAACGCCTCCGCATGGAGCGGCGTCACCAACGCCGATTCGGGCCGCCTCTATGTGAACACAACTCTCGGCGATTCCGCCGCCCGCCTCAATGTTTACGCAAGCGCCACGCTCTCGGGCACCGGCAACATTTACGGCCACACGGTGATCAACGGCGGCGTGCTGGCCCCCGGCAACAGCCCGGGCAAGCTATTCTTCACCGGCACGCTCCAACTCTCCAACGCCACCTTCGAATACGATCTCAGCAACATCACCAACCCCGGACACATCGACCAAGGCGCGTTGAACATCAACGACCGCACGGATGTGACCGGTGATGTGATCCTCACCGGCATGAGCACGATCAACGTCCTGGTGGCTCTCACACCGCTAGCGAAAGGCGAGTATGACCTCGTCTATTACACCGGCACGCTCATTGGCGATGCCTCCAATCTCAAGTTCGGCGCGATGAACGGCATTGCCCCCACGGGCACCGACGCCGCCAAGTATCTGGTGAGCACGGGCGAGGACCACTACATCAAGCTGCTCTACGATTTCGGCTACTTCACCTATTGGGACGGCGGCACCGGCACCAACTGGAACAACAACAAAGTCGACGGTGGCAGCGGCACTTGGTATGCGCCCGCCGGCTCCATGACCTACACCGCATGGAGCGGCTCGGGCGGCTCGCCCAACGGCGAATGGCTCGACGCCGGCTTCGCGATCTTCAAGGGCGACGCGGGCACCGTCACCGTGGACAACAGCACCGGCAGCGGCACGATCGCCTTCTCCGGCGCGCAATTCAAGACGGACGGCTACCTGCTCACCGGCGGCACGCTCACCACCGGCGGCACCGACGCCGTTGTGCTCAACATCGACAGCGCCGTCTCCGCCACCATCGCCACCACGATCACCGGCACGCACAACGTGGAGAAAGATGGCGCCGGCACGCTCGTTCTCGCCGGCACCAACACCTACACCGGCACAACCAGCATCATCGGCGGCGCACTCGTGACGACCAACGAACACGCGCTCGGCGCGAACGCCGTGAACCTCGCCGCCAACGCCACCCTGCGCGTCGCCTCCGGCAGCATGACCTTCGCCACCGCGATCACCGGCGGCGGCCTCCTGGAAGTCGATCTCGCCAGCGCGACGGACGCCTTTGCCTTCGCCGCCACCACCGGCACCGCCTTCACCGGCACGGCGAGCTTCAACAACAGCGCGTATCTCCTGAACAACAACACGCTGGCCAACGCCACCGCGAAACTCAACGCCGGCAACACGACCACCGTGGCCACCGGCACGCAGCACATCGGCAACCTCACCGCCAGCGGCGGCGCGCTCGGCTTCACCTACGCCACCGGCACGCAAGCCGACGGCATCATCCGCACCGGCGCGTTCGACGCGATCAGCGGCACGGTCACCGTTTCGAACACCAACCCGTCCACCGGCACGACCGGTCTGTTCGCAAGCACGCTCCTGCAACAGGACGAGGGACTCTCCGTGCGCCTCCTTAACGCGACGACCGTCAGCAACACCAACCTGACCCTCGCCGGTGGCGCGACCACGACCGCCGACATCCGCGACGGCGTGGTGACGACCGCCACGGCCACCTACACGCAGGCGCTCAACTACACCGGCGGCCTCGCGGTCGATTACGCGCTCACGCAGCTCGACCTCGTCGCCAGCCGCACCACCACGCTCTCCGGCGACACGACCGACACCGCCGCCGCCGAACTGCACGCCCAAATCACCGGCGCGGGCAATCTCGCCATCAACGCCACCAACGCGATCACGCTCAACAACGCCGCCAACACCTACACCGGAAAAACCATCGTCAACACCGGCACCCTCGTGCTCGGCGTTGACAATGCGCTCGGCAACACCAGCGAGCTGACCATCGCCTCCGGCGCCGTTGTCGACACGAATGGCCGCGCGCAAACCATCCGGAACACCAATCCCAACACCAGCATCATAAACGGCTGGCTCAACATCCATGATGGCTCCGTGATCAAATACAGCGGCACCGGCGGCACCGACAATATCCTGTTGAGCATCGGACATCAGTCGGGCGCAAGCGGCACGGTGACAGTGAGCGGCAACGGCTCGCAGCTGAGCCTCAATGAATCGCCGAGTTACATCGTCAACCAATTCGTCATTGGCAACAGCGGCACCGGACTGCTCGACATCAAACAGGGAGGTCTCGTGAATATCAGCGGGGCCAACAGCTCCATCATTGCCGGCTATACCGCCGGTGGCGTGGGCACCATCAACGTGAGCGGCAACGGCTCGGAACTGAACACCGACAACCAAATGCTCCTGGGCTTCGGCGCCAATTCGGCCGGCCACCTCAATATCTCCGACGGCGCCCAAATGACCACCAGCAGTTTCCTTTACATCGGCAAGCACGCCACCGGCACGGGTGCCGTCATGGTGACCGGCCCCGGATCCCGGCTCAATGCGCAGGGAAAAACCATTAGTGTTGGAGACAAAGGCACCGGCACGCTCACCATCGAGAACAGCGCCTTGGTTGAGGCGGGCACTCTAAGAATTGGCGCCGCCGCCACTGCCAATGGCACCCTGAACCTTGACGACGGCGTGCTTTCCCTCGGCAGTTCGCTGATCAAGTCCAGCACCGCCACCGGCACCGCCTTCATCGACAGCGGCACGTTGCGCGCCAGCGGCGCGGCCCTGACAATCAGCGGCTTCGCCGGCGACGAGTTTTACATCAAAAACGGCGGCGCGTGGTTCGACACCAACGGCGCGCGCATAACGGGCTCCAGTGCCATCGCCGGCACCGGCGCGCTGAACAAAGTCAACACCGGCACGCTCACGCTCTCCGCGTCGAACAGCTACGCGGGCGGCACCGAAATCAACGAAGGCACCCTGATCATGGGCAACGAAAACGCCCTTGGCTCCGGAACGGCCAACATCGTCGCCGACGCCGAGCTGCGCATTTCCATATCCAACACCGTCACCCTCGCCAACGCGCTCAAGGGCTCGGGCCTCCTGAATATCAACCTCAATGATGCCGACCGGACCTTTGATTTCGGCGCTACCGGGGCCGCGGCCACCGGCGCCTCCTTCACCGGCACCGTGCGACTCGCCAACGCCACGCTTAACCTCGGCACCGATGCGGCGCACACAAACAACGCCCTCGCCCTCGCCAGCTCGATGCTTGAATTGCGCTCCGGCGCCATCCTCGCCACCAACTCCGAAACCCGCCACCTCGGCGGCCTGGACATGGGCGCGGGAAGCGTGACCCAAATCGACATGACCGCGATCGTGCCGACGCAAGTGCTGCAAACCGGCACGCTCGCCGTGGACAGCGGCGCGAAGATCGCCTTCAACGGCTACACTGGCACCACGCCGGTCATCTCCTCGACCAACCCCGTCAACTTCCTCGACCAGGACGGCCTGACCGCGCACGCCACGCTGCTCATCGCCACCGACAACCTTCTCACAGACAATATTCACGTTGCCATCACGCAGGAAGACGGCGTCACGCCGATTACCTTTGGCCAGCAAATCGACTACGGCGCGGCCATCGCCACCTATAATTACACCGCGCTGACCGGCACCCAGGCACAAGCCCACTCCGGAACAGTCAGCGGCACCGCGGGCCTCTACTACGATTACCTCCTGACGACCCTCGACATCAAGAGCGGCACAACCCTCGTCCTCGACAGCACCGCCGCCACGGACAAAACGCTCTCGGCCCTCATCACCGGCTCGGGCAACCTCGAACTGGTCGCCGGCTCCGGCCACATCATCCTGAGCCATAGCAACAGCTACACCGGCACGACCACGATCACCTCGGGCACGACCATACTCGACGCAACCGACGCGCTCGGCCAGACCGCGCACCTAACCGTCACCGACTCCGCCGCGCTCGACCTGGGTGGCCACAAGCAAACCATCACCAATGGCGCGCAAATCGACGGCGGCCTCTACAACAGCCACACTCACGCCGCCATCACGGGCAGCCTCGGGCTTGGCGGCCTGGTGAGCATCACCAGCACCAACGCCGGCTTCGCGGCGAACGTCGGGGTCACCGGCACGACGACAATCAACAACACGCAGGCGCTGGGCAACAGCGGCACGGCAAACGTGACCGGCGAACTCGTCCTCGACAGCGCCACCGGCACGCTCGCCAAGCAAGTCGCGGGCACGGGCACGGTCTCGCTCATCGCCAGTTCGAGCGTCGCGCTCACCGGCACCAACACGCTCTCGGGCGAATGGAACATCGCGCAAGACACCGCGCTGCGCGCCAGCAGCACCGCGAACCTCGGCCTGGCCGACATCCTCCTGGACGGCCTGCTGAGCTTCGAGAACGCGGCCGACGAAACCCTCGCCAACAACCTTAGCGGCAGCGGCACCTTCGCCAAGGAAAACACCGGCAACCTGACAATCAGCCACTCGAACGCCTTCGCCGGAGCGACGCAAATCGACAGCGGCACGCTCACCCTCGCCGACCTCGGCGGCGTCGGCACAAGCACCGTCGCCAACAACGCGATCCTCGACCTCGCGGGCACGGGCACCTTCGCCAACACGATCTCGGGCACCGGCGTGAACCTCGTCTCCGGCAGTGTGAGCCTGCGCGGAACCAACACCGCCTTCACCGGAACGCTGCGCGTCACCGGCACCGCCGACATCACCGACAACGACCAAGTCGGCGGCGCCACCGCGCACACCGTCATCGCATCCAATGCGAAACTGGCCACCACCGCGACCAGCTTCATCCACGACCTGACCGGCGACGGCATCCTCGCCATCAACTCGGTGAGCGGCACCTTCGACTTCATGGCGACAACCGGCAGCGCCTTCGCGGGCACGGTGACGCTCGACGCGACCGCGCTCACGCTCAACACCAACCACAACACCGAGGCGCTCGCCAGCGCGACGCTCCAGCTCAACACCGGCGGCATCCTCCACTCCAACGGCGAAACCCGCCGCATCCACGGGCTGACGCTCAACGGCGGCGCGCTCTGGCTGCCGATGAACGGCGTGGACCCGGTCGAGGTGCTCAACGTCGGCACGCTCTCCATCGCCGACCTCGGCAGCACGGTGGTCTTTGAAAACTACACCGGGGGCACGACCGCGATCATCGACTCGACCGTCCAGAAGAACTGGCTCGACCAGGACAACCTCACGGACAACGCAACACTGCTCGTCGCCGCCGACACGCTCGCCGAGGCCGCGCCGCGCCAAATCGCCATTTACAAGGCCGACGGCACCGCGCTGTCCAACGGCCAGACAATCGAGCACGACGAAGTTTACGCCATCTACAACTACACCGCGCAAACCACCGGCAGCGCCAGCGCCCACACCAGCGGCAGCCTCGCCCCCGGCCTCTACTACGACTACGTGCTCACCGAGCTCAACGTGAAGCAGGACAAAACCCTGCAACTCACCGACGCCGGCGCGACCGACGACACGCTCTCGGCCGCGATCACCGGCGACGGCAGCGTCACCTTCACGACCGGCTCGGCGATGACCCTCACCGGCTCGAACACCTACACCGGCACCAGCACGCTGATCAGCGGCACGGTGGTCGCCGGCGTGGACAACGCGCTCGGTTCCACAAAACTCATCCTCGTGGAAATCCCCGCCACCTTTGACCTGAACGGCAAGGCGCAAACAATCGCCGAGGGCGGCCGCATCGACGGCCACCTCGCCGGCACGGGCACGCTCACCCTCGCCTCGGGCACCCTCGCCATCAACAGCGCCAACGCCGACTACAGCGCGCAAACCAACATCGGCGCCCCCGCCACCGTGCACGCCACCGACGCCGGGGCGCTTGGCACCTCGCACGTCCAGCTCGACGGCGTGCTCAAGGTTGACGCCACCGGCACGATGCAAAACACCCTCGCCGGCTCCGGCCAGTTCCACGCCTCGAGCGGAGACATCACCCTGGTCAACTCCAGCGCCTCCTTCCACGGCACCGGCACGGTCACTTCCGGGCGCCTCACCGCGACCGAAATCGACGCGCTCGGCGACGCGCCGATCGGCGTGGCCGCCGGCGCGGGCTTCGAGCAACTCAACGTCACCGGCACGCTGCAAAACGCCCTCTCCGGCGAAGGCACGCACCTGGTCACAAACAGCACGCTGCGCCTCAACGATCCGCTCAACTACACAATCGCCAGCACCACGCTCGACTCGAACTCCGCGCTCATCCTCGAGGCAACCGGCTACGCCTTCGGCACCCTCAACATGAACAACGGCGTGCTCGCCTTCGCCAACCTCGCCGACCGCGCCCGCATCGCCACCCTCGGCGCCTCCACCGGCAACATCGTGATGAACGCCGATCTCTCCGCACTAAGCGAAGGCATCAACAACGCCGCCACCATCGCCAACTACCTCGACATCGCCAACGCCGGCGCGGGCACGCACAACGTCTTCATCGAGACAAACGGCACGCTGCCCTCCGCGCTCAACGCCTCCATCGAACTGATCGGCGTGGACGCCGCGAGCAGCGCGACCTTCACCCTCGCGAACAACGCCGCCGGCAAACTTGAGTATGACCTCACTGTCTTCGAACTGGTGCGTGGCGACCTCAGCGACTATACGCCCAATGCGAACATGTGGTATTTGAGCGACCGCAACCTCAGCCACGCCGCCGACGCGATCATCAACACCGCCTCGACCCTGGCGATCGACTGGAACTACTCGCTCGACTCGATCCACCAGCGCCTCGGCGACATCCGCCTCGGCCTCGAGCACGCCTCCCTCGGCAGCGTCTGGATCAAGTCGCGCGGCTACCGCCTCAACGCCACGAACGAACTCTCCGGCATGTCCTTCCGCCAGTATGGCTGGGGAGTGACCGGCGGCGCGGACAAATCCTTCGGCACCCAAACCGGAGTCAGCCTGCTCGGCGGCTTCATCGACGCCGGCGGCATCAACCGCGAGTTCGACAACAACGGCAACGGCCACACCACCAACGTCGGCATCGGCGCCTACCTCACACTCATCAAAAACAACGGCTGGTTCGCCGACATCACGGCCCGCGCCGACCGCTACTCGAACCGCTTCGAGGCGCGCTCCTACGACGGCACGACGACCAAGGGCCGCTACAACAACAACGCCCTCGGCCTCTCGCTCGAAGCCGGCCGCCGCCTGCAGCGCACCGACGGCTGGTGGATCGAGCCGACCGTGCAAATGAGCGTCCTCTGGCTCGACGGCGCGAGCTACACAACCGAGGCCAACGCCACGCACCGCGCGATGAAAGTGAAGATCAACGACTCGATGAACACGCAATACCGCGCGCTGTTGCGCTTCGGCCGCCAGATCAAGGACAGCCGCTGGCACCCCTACGGCAAGCTCGCCGGGGTGGCGGTTGACTCGGATCGCGGCGCGATCAAGGCGCACGGCAAAACCTTCCGCACCGACTACGACGGCCGCCGCGTTGAGTTTGGCCTTGGCACGAGCTACCGCATCGACACTGCCTCGCAACTCTACATCGACTACGAATACGCCAAGGCCCAGGCCTACGAACGCCCCTGGTCCATCAATCTCGGCTACCGCAGACTCTGGTAAGCAAAATCCCGGGATCGCAGGGCATCCTGCCCGCAGGATGCACGCGCCGCGCAAACCGCAAAACCTGCGGGCAAGATGCCCGCGTTCCCGGGCGCGGTGTGATTGAGAAATCACGGGGGGCATTTCGCTATGCTATTGCATTAACAATCAAGCATTAGGCATATATTTGAAACATTTGGTCAGCCCACGTGGAGCGCTATTATGTGTCGGTTTTTTGTTTTATTTCATCCTATTTTTTCAACAAAACAGTAGTCGTTGTTCCTGAAATTGATACGATTTGTTCCAAAATTTTTAATAACATAACTATATTAACGGCAATATATTACATACCCTGCTGTTTATTGATCGATGGTTGATGGAAAATTATTTTTACTGCGATATTTGTGCTTAAATTGATGAAATTTTAAGTTGAAATAGATTTACAGTTTTGTCGTAGTTTTTACTCAAAATTATAAAAGCATGATGATTTCTTGTAAGGGAGGGTTTTCTTGGAAGATTGGGCAAATTGCCAAATCTGTCCGCAATAAGGACGATTTGTCTCGTTTGGTTTGTTTGCCCGCATGCGAAAAATAAGCATTTTTTTGTGATTAACTAATTCTAGTGACGCTATTTGTCACATTTAGATCGTAAAAATACGGTCATTTTCAACCGCAGTCAAAACCTGGCCGTAAACTGAAACAGGCCATCAATTTATATTATGATACACATAAGTCCATTGCGCAGGATCCTCGATAAATCGTCCATTCTGACCAAACATCGCCGCATGCTGATACTGGTGGCGGCGTTTGGCTGTGCTTCCGTCAATGCGCAGCCCAGCAGCTACGATGTCGACAACTCCACGATTCCAATCACGGGCAATGTCACCGGGGATCTTACCCAAAAGGATGCGGTAAAAGTCACGGGAAGTGGCAACACCATCAATGTTGGCTCGGTGAATCTAACCGGAAAGGGCCACCAAAATTGGAGTGAGAACCTATATGAGGGCGGCAATGGCCTTGCGATCAAGGGCGATGGCAATAACCTGACCAACAACGGCTCGATTGGGGGTGGCAGTGTGGTGCAAAGCAATCCCGGTAATTATGGCGGGCATGGCGTCCTTGTTGAAGGTGACGGCGCAACCATAACCAACGAGACCTCCTCGATCATCATAGGCGGCACGGCCCAGTGGGCGCAAAACACGCCCGGCTCCACGGGCGGTGATGCCATCAAGATACAGGGGAGCGCAGGCAACGGCAGCGTTGTCATCTCCAACGGAACCAATGCCCTGGTCCAGGGCGGCAAGGCGTTTGATTCCGCTGCGGATGGGCGTGGCGGAGCCGGCATTAATATTTATCAGGCAGACGCCGTTACCATTGACAATGAAATGGGTGGCGTAATCGCGGGCGGCGAGACGCACGGAATCGGCAGAGGAAGCGCGTTTGGCGGAGCCGGCGTTCATATTGATCAGGGAGGCGTCGTAACCATTAACAATAAAACAGGTGCCGTAATCCGGGGCGGAGCCGCTCACAATAACTCAGCCGCCCATACTTCCACTTCCGGGGATGGCATGCACATCGTGGCGAACAGGGTCACGATAACCAACGAGGCGGGCGCTCTTGTTCAGGGCGGCACCACGCAACATTCCGGATCCTTCGGATATGGCGGGCGCGGCATGCACATAGAAAGCAATGACACAACCGTGTCCAATTCGGGCACCATTGCCGGCGGACTTGCCGGCAACACCAAAAATGCCGCGGGAGGGGATGCCCTGTATATATTGGGAAATGATGCGATTCTGGATAATTCCGGAGTGATCATGGGCGGGGGCGCGACATTCCCACTAGTCGGCACCTCCGAGACAGGCGCCGGCGGGAGTGCGGTCATCATTGAGGGAGATTCATTCAAGAGCATATCCAATACGGGGACCATTGCCGGAGGAAACGGCATTATCTCAAATGCGCGATATTCCAACACGGGCGGACATGGTTTGATGATAACGGCAACCGCGCAAGCGGCCAACCCGGGAAGCATAACGAACTCCGGGCTCATAGCCGGGGGAACTTCCCAAAACGGGACTTATGGCAGCGGCGGTCACGGCGTTTACATGAATGGGAGCATCACCAATTTCGAAAATAGCGACACCGGCCGCATCACCGCGGGCTCGGCCAGCGCGACGGGCACCAGCATGGGTGGAAGCGGCGTGATTATTAATGGCGCGTCGTATGGGAAAATAATAAACGACGGTATAATTACCGGTGGCGCGGCGAACAACGGAACGAACAGGCAGGCAGGGCATGGTCTCTCGATCACGGCAACGAACCAGGCGATCGGTGTTGGCGTTATAAAAAACTCGGGCACGATCACAGCCGGGAGCAGCGCAAGCGGCGTCATCGGCACTGGCGGACATGGTGTTCATCTGGACGGAAATCTCGCGAGCTTCGAAAACGAACTCGGTGGCCGCATCACCGCGGGTTCGGCCAGCGCATCGGGCACGAGCACCGCCGGAAGCGGTGTGACGATCACCACGGATTCCTTCGATGCGATCACCAACGCCGGATACATCTCGGGCGGAAATGCCTACAGCAGCGGCTCGGGAACCGCGCAGGCAGGCCATGGCATTGCCGTGACGGCAACCAGTCAGCTAACAGCTTCCGGAAGCGTGAAGAACTCGGGCACGATCATTGCGGGAAATAATTCCGGTGGGGCGTTTGGCGCCGGCGGCCATGGTGTCTCGATTGAAGGAAACCTTGAATATTTTGAAAACACGGCGGGCGCGCAAATCACCGCGGGCTCGGCCAGCGCGACGGGCACCAGCATGGGTGGAAGCGGCGTGATTATTAATGGCGCGTCGTATGGGAAAATAATAAACGACGGTATAATTACCGGTGGCGCGGCGAACAACGGAACGAACAGGCAGGCAGGGCATGGTCTCTCGATCACGGCAACGAACCAGGCGATCGGTGTTGGCGTTATAAAAAACTCGGGCACGATCACAGCCGGGAGCAGCGCAAGCGGCGTCATCGGCACTGGCGGACATGGTGTTCATCTGGACGGAAATCTCGCGAGCTTCGAAAACGAACTCGGTGGCCGCATCACCGCGGGTTCGGCCAGCGCATCGGGCACGAGCACCGCCGGAAGCGGTGTGACGATCACCACGGATTCCTTCGATGCGATCACCAACGCCGGATACATCTCGGGCGGAAATGCCTACAGCAGCGGCTCGGGAACCGCGCAGGCAGGCCATGGCATTGCCGTGACGGCAACCAGTCAGCTAACGGCTTCCGGAAGCGTGAAGAACTCGGGCACGATCATTGCGGGAAATAATTCCGGCGGGGCGTTTGGCGCCGGCGGCCACGGTGTCTCGATTGAAGGAAACCTTGAATATTTTGAAAACACGGCGGGCGCGCAAATCACCGCTGGAGCGGCCAGCGCGTCAGGCACGAGCACCGGCGGCAGCGGCGTGACGATCACCACGGACTCCTTCGATGCAATCACCAACGCCGGATACATCTCGGGCGGAAATGCCAACAGCAGCGGCTCGGGAACCGCGCAGGCAGGCCACGGCATTGCCGTGACCGCGACCAGTCAACTAACGACTTCCGGAAGCGTGAAGAACTCGGGCACGATCATTGCGGGAAATAATTCCGGCGGGGCGTTTGGCGCCGGCGGCCATGGTGTCTCGATTGAAGGAAGCCTTGAATATTTTGAAAACACGACGGGCGCGCAAATCACCGCTGGCGCGGCCAGCGCATCAGGCACCAGCATGGGCGGAAGCGGCGTGATCATTGATGGCGCATCGTATCGCGAAATAATAAATGCCGGCATGATTACCGGTGGCGCGGCGAACAACGGAACGAACAGGCAGGCAGGGCATGGTCTCTCGATCACGGCGACGAATCAGGCGGCCGGTGTTGGCGTTATAAAAAATTCAGGCACGATCACAGCCGGGAGCAGCGCAGGCGGCGTCATCGGCACTGGCGGACATGGTGTTTATCTGGACGGGAATTTCGCGAGCTTCGAAAATGAACTCGGCGGGCGCATCACCGCGGGTTCGTCCAGCGCATCGGGCACGAGCACCGCCGGAAGCGGCTTATACATCGATGCCGATTCATACGGCGCAATAATAAATGCCGGAATAATAAGCGGCGGAGTCGCGACCAACGGCACTCTCAGGCAGGGAGGCCACGGAGTCACGATGACCGGGGCCGGCATGGCTGTTGCTACGGGAACCGTGAAAAATTCCGGGGCGATTTCCGGAGGTTCCATCTCGGGTGGCATGGAAAATATCGGCGGCGACGGGATCAATGTGACAGGAAACCTCGCCCGTTTTGATAACGAAAGCGGTGCCCGGATTGTCGGAGGCTCAGTCGGCGGTTCGGGGACAAGCACCGCCGGAAGCGGCGTGTCCATTGCCGGGAACATTTTCGGCGAGGTGCTCAACGCCGGCCTCATTGCCGGTGGCACTATAAACGGCGGCAATAATTCCATCGTGCTCAGACAGAGCGGAAACGGGCTGTCGCTGATCGCGACCGATCGGTCTGTCATTTCCGGCACCGTAAAGAACAGCGGCACAATTGCCGCGGGTAATATTTTTGGAGACCCATGGAACACGCGGTTCGGAATCGGAGGCCATGGTGTTTATGTGGACGGAAATCTTGCGCGTTTTGAAAATGACAGCACCGGATTGATCACAGGCGGCTCGTCCGCGACAACGACGGCGGGCAGTGGCGTGCTGATCGTCAGCAGCTCTTTTGGTGAAATGCTCAATAAAGGCGATATCATCGGCGGCAATATTGCAAACGGCGGACAGGCCGGCCACGGTGTTCATATTCAGGGGGATGACGCAACCGTGACAAACATGACTGATGCAAACATATCCGGCGGCGACGCGATGTGGGTTAGCAGCACGGGCGGCCATGGTATTTTTATAGAGGGAAACAATGTCACGGTTTCCAATACTGGAGGTCGCATCGCCGGCGGCGCGGCGCACGACGCCGATCCCATTGCCCGCGGAGGGCATGGCCTGAGCATTGCCGGGGCCGACGCGACGGTGAATAATACGGGGGATATCACGGGCGGCGCCGCGTATAGCGCCCCGGAATCCGCGGCCGGGCATGGATTGCATATTTCGGGCACTGGAGCCATCGTGAATAACAAGGGAAATATCACAGGAGGCATCGCCCGCGGAACGGCTGACGCCGAGGCGGGACACGGTCTGGCTATTGAAGGCGCGCTGACATCGCTGAACAACACGGGCCTCATTATTGGAGGAACCACGATGGATGCCGATAATGGAACAAGCGGCCACGGCCTGCACCTGGAAGCCTCGGCCCCGGATACCACTGAAAAAATAATAACCAACACAGGCACGATTACAGGCGGCCATGCGTTGAGGCTCACATCCGCATTCAGCGGCCACGGCATATACTTGGGCGGCGATTATTATTCGATTATTAACAAGGATGGCGGCCTGATTGAGGGCGGCACGGCAATCGAAGCCCGGACAACCGAAAGCGGCCACGGCATCCATGTTTTAAACAATAATATAGTTATTACAAACACCGGCAATGCCCGCGTCATCGGCGGCGAGGCAGGCTGTTCGGGCGGCGGTTTTGCCAGCACGGCGGGCCATGCCATTAATATAATCGGCGATGCCGTCGCGGTCAAAAATTCGGCGGGAGCCTCGATCTCCGGCGGATTCGCCGGAGGGGGTGAGGATCATGCCGAAAATAACGCGGGAGCCGGCATTCAAGTGCTCGGTGACAACGCCAATATAATAAATGAGCACGGAGCCGTAATAATGGGCGGCAACGCGGATTCCTACATAAAGAATGTCTTCACAAATGAATGGTATGTCACGACAAACAACGCCGGCGCGGGTATTCATATTGGCAAGGACAGCGCCGTCATCGAAAACAAGGAAAGCGCCCTTATTTCCGGCGGAACCGCAACAGGACTGTATAAAAGCGGCACGGCCATCGCACTTGCCATAAACCAAGGCGGACACGGGGTTGATATTGATTTCCAAGCTTCCGGCACGGTTGACGCGGGAATGTTTGTCAATGGCGGCACCGTAAAAGGCGGCGACTCCCTGTGGGCGGCGCAAGGCATCGCGGGCAGCGGCATTAATATAAACGGATACGTAAAGGTTTTCGATACCGGTTCGGGTGCGGTGCATGGCGGCAATGCCGTCGGTGTCATCAATGATTTGGGCGCAAGCGCGTCCGCCATCGGCGGCCACGCATTATATATAAACGACGCCTCAACCTCGGCCTCCGAGGTGAAAAGCACGCATCTGCTCGCCGGCGGCGACGCGACGGGAGCGCAAACAAACGAAGGCGGCGACGGCGTGCGGATCGACGGCGCAAACTACAATATAACAAACTCCGGCACGATCCTCGGCGGCGCGGCCACGGGAGGCACTGCGCACACCGACGGCTACGGCATCAATATTAACGCCGCCACCGACTCCGCCCAAATCACAAACACCGGCGAAGTCTCCGGCGAATCGGGCATCCGCATAACAAACGCCACAAGCGGCACAATATACAACACCGGCACGATCACGGCGACCGGCACGGCCAACCGCGCGATCGAACTGGCCTCCGCAAACATCATCTCGAAGTTCGACACCGGCAGCGTGCTCAACGGCGACGTCCACAGCAGCGGCACCGGCAACAAACTCGTCTTCCAAGGCACCGTGACCGAGGACAGCTACTTCCGCTCCGATGCGACCGCGAACAACTTCGCGCAGCTCACCGTGCAAACCGACGGCACCAGCAACACGCACTGGACGCTGACCGGCAGCACCACGCAACTCGACGGGGTGAACGCCATCGCGATCAACGACGGCGCGAACAACACGACCGCCACGCTGACGATCACGCCCGCCGATGACGCCGATTACAACTTCGCGCACGCCCTGAGCGGCGACGGCACCCTGGAAATCGCCCTCAAGCAAAGCGCCAACATCATCAGCTTCGGCACCGTCACCGGCAACGCCTTCACCGGCACGGTCGCGCTCGGCACCGGCCGGTTTGTCCTCGGCGGCACCGCCAACTCGCAAGGCGCGACCAACCTCGCCACACTCGAAAACGCCACGCTGCGCATCGACGCGGACAACCGCACCGAAGTCGAGGGCACCGGCGCCATCGCCGGCCTCTCATTCAACAGCGGCACGCTCGCCGTGCGCACCTCCAACACCACCGGCGTCAACCACGTCGAGGATCTGCTCACCGTGTCCGGCACGCTCGACACCACGGGCGGCGGCACCGTTGAAGTCGCCCTCTCCGGCACCGCCTTCGGTCCCATCCCCGCCACGCCCCCGAGCGCGCCCGCACTCCTCGACCAGGACGACTACGTCGACAGCGGCACGGCGGGCATGGTGCAAGGCCCGCTCGTTGCCGTGGACGTTGACAACGGCGGCACGGTCACCGGCATCGGCACGCAACTCACCATCGACTTCATTCCGTCCTCGAGCAGCACCGGCACCATCCCCGGCTCGGTCAGCTCGACCAGCGCCTACGTGCAATCCGGCACGCACGTCGCCAACCTCGTCTACGACTACTACGGCGCGGTCACTGGCAGCGGCATCTACCTCAACTACGGCCTCGCGGAAATCGACGCGCTCGACGGTCAAACCGTGGTCGTCTCCAACGACGGCGCGGCCAACGACACCCTCGGCGCGATCCTCTCCGGCGACGGCGGCTACACCTTCACCGCCACCGGCAACAGCAGCATCCGCGTCGGCAACGTGAACAGCAACTACACCGGCACGACCACGATCACCTCCGGCACCGTCATCACGATCACCAACGGAGCCTTCGGCAACACCGACTACCTCGTCATCAACAACGCCGGCGCGCTCGACCTCAACGGCCGCACGCAAACCATCGCCAACGGCGGCCAAATCGACGGCATCCTCCACGGCAGCGGCAGCCTCGGCTTCGGCGGCCTTGTCACAATCACGAGCACCAACACCACCTTCACAGCCGACGTCGGCGTCACCGGCACGGCGGTGCTTCACAACACCAGCGCCCTCGGCGATTCCGGCACCCTCTTCAACGACGGCCTCGCGCAGTTCACCGCCGCCACCGGCACCTTCTCCAAAACGCTCGCCGGCGCCGGAAACACCGAACTCGCCAACAGCAGCACCGTGTCCGTCTCGGGCTCAAACACCGCCTACAGCGGCACCTTCATCATCAACACCGGCAACCGCCTGGTCGCCGAAACCGACGCAAACCTCGGCGCGGCGAACATCACCGGCTCCGGTGTCTTCGAAAAACAAAACGCCGCCACCACGATCACGATCGGCCACGCCAACAACGGCTTCACCGGCACCGCCGCGGTTACCGCCGGCCGCCTCGCAGCCACCACAATCGACGCCCTCGGCACCGCCGAAATCGCCGTCGAAGCCGGCGCGATATTTGAGCACCTCAATGTCACCGGCACGCTGCAAAACAAACTCACCGGCGCGGGCACGCACCACGTGACCAACAGCACCCTCACGATCGACGACGCCGCGAAATACAAAATCACGAACACAACCCTCAACCAACCCTCCACGTTGTGGCTCGCCACCAACGGCGTCACCATCGGCACGCTGAACGCAAACAGCGGCACGCTCGCCTTCGCAAACCCCGTTGACACGGCCACGATCGGAGCACTCGGCAGCGGCACCGCGAACATCGTCATGAACGCCTACCTCGCCCAGGCGACCATTGGCGTCAACCCCGCCGGCACCGTGGCCAACCACCTGACAATCGACGATGCCGGCAACGCGACCCACTCCGTTTACATCAACGCCCTGAGCGAGCCGCCCCTCGCGCTCAACATGGCCATCGAACTGATCACCACCGGCACGGGCGCCGCCACCTTCCTCTTGGCAAACGAAGGCGGCAAACTCGAATACGACCTCACCACCATCGAACTGGTCAAGGGCGACGGCTCGCGCTACACGCCCGACACAAACATCTGGTATCTCTCCGATCGCAACCTCAGCCACGCCGCCGACGCGATCATCAACACCGCCTCGACCCTCTCGCTCGACTGGGCCTCCGCCATGGACTCCCTCCACCTGCGCCTCGGCGACATCCGCGCCGAGTGGCGCGAGCAACCGGCCCGTGACTCCGGCAACATCTGGGTGCGTTCCCGCGGCTACCGCATCAACGCCGCGAACGAACTCTCCGGCATGTCCTTCCGCCAATACGGCTGGGGCGTGACCGGCGGCGCGGACAAATCCTTCGCCGCCGAAAACGGCGTGAACCTCCTCGGCGGCTTCATCGACATGGGCGGAGTTGACCGCAAGTTCGACAACGACGGCACCGGCCGCACCCGCAGCGTGGGAGTCGGCGCCTACATTACCCTGCTCAGGCAAAACGGCTGGTTCCTCGACGGCATCGCCCGCTTCGACCGTTACGACAATGATTTTGACGCGAAAGCGGCGAACGGCCGCGTGACCCGCGGCGAATACACGGCCAAGGGCCAAAGCCTCTCGCTCGAAGCCGGCCGCCGCCTGCAACGCACCGACGGCTGGTGGCTGGAGCCCGGCGTGCAAATGGCGGTCCTCTGGCTCAACGGCGCGAGCTACTCGACGCAAGCCACGTCCGAGCAGCGCGCGCTCAAGGTGAAAGTCGGCGATTCCGACACCTGGCAATACCGCGCGCTCATGCGCTTCGGAAAACAAATCCCCAACAGCCGCTGGACGCCCTACGGCAAACTCGCCGCCGTCGCGGTGGATTCCAACGGCGGCAGGATCAAAGTGCACGGCAAGACCTTTAGCGCCGATTACGACGGCCGCCGGATTGAGTTCGGCCTTGGCACGAGCTACCGCCTCGACGACCTGAGCCAGCTCTACATCGACTACGAATACGCCAAGGCCGCCGCCTACGACCGCCCCTGGTCCCTAAACCTCGGCTACCGCCGCCTCTGGTAAGCAGTCCCTTCCTGCAATCACTCATCCTCCAAAGGCCGTCCCGTTCTGAGACGGCCTTTTTTGTGCCATCACGCCTTCATGAAGGCGGCCACCTTGCTCATGATTTCGGCCTCGCTACCGGGGACGCTGAGGACCTCGCACTCGGTGCCGAGGATGAAGGGGTGCCCCGTGGCGCGCATTTTCTCCAAGAGTTCGCGCGCCATCGCGGCGACGGTTTCGGCGGTGAGTTGCGGCGCGTAGAAATTTTTGCTGGGCAGGTTGCCGTAGATGACGGTGGTTTTCGGAATCAGCGCGGCGTCCTCCCAGAGTTTGCGCGAGCCGCCAAGGCTGATAATCGCCGGGTTGAGCGCGCTGAGGCGGCGCACCATTTCGTCCGTGAGTTCGCCGCAGTCGTGGAAGATCAGGTCGACGTTGTGCTCCGCAAGCAGCGCGGCGAAACGACGCATGGGTTCCATCACGTATTTTTCAAAAACGGCGTAGTTGGTTTCCTCCTGCTGCTTCGGGGAAAAATAAACCAAGTTTGCCGCGGGTTCGCAGACGAAGATCGCCTTGGCGCCGGCGGCGATTTGCGCGCGCAGATATTCATGGATGACGTGCTCGCCGAGCGCGAGAAGACGCTCAACCATGGCGATGTCGGGTTCGTCCCCGGCGGTGATTCCAGTGCCGGCAAGAAATACGGGCATGATCGGGTCGGTGACGAGCTTGGTCATCAGCGAAAAAGGGCCGATGCACATGCCGATGGGGAGGAGGTCCGTGTGCGTTTGCGCGATATGCGTGATCGCGTCACACGTGGCGCGCATGCGCGGGACGAGTGGGATGCCGGGGAGCTCCGTTGCGAGCGGGGGAAGCTTGGGCGGGTTTTCCATCGAGGTCGACGGCGGCTCAAAATGATAACTTTCGATTTCGTCCTCGGGAACATCGCAAGCGCGCAACAGCGCGTCTTTTTCGAGCGTGAGGTCCATGAGCGGAATCGCGAGCGGGCAGTTGAAACGGCGCGCGGTTTCGGCAATCACGTCGCCAAGACGTTTTCCGTCGAGGAGAATGGCGTCATGGTCGATGTGCGCGTGGAGAATGAGGTGCGCGCCGACGGGTGCGCGAAGTCCCCTGGCGGCGAGGTCGGTGTAAAAGGTGCGGTTCATGTGTGTGTTGAAAAATTAGGGCACGCAGTGGCGATAGGCGCGGACAGGAATGTCCGCGCAACATGTCAGAATGGGACACGCGGTTTGGGCGTCAGGCGGTGGCGCCTATGAGCTCGCAGGCTTTGTCAACGGCGGAGCCGGCGTCGGAACTGTAACCGTCCGCGCCGATTTCGTCGGCGAATTGCTGCGTGATCGGCGCGCCGCCGATCATGACCTTGGTCTTCGGGAGATTGGCCTCCTTGATGAGGGCGACGGTCGATTTCATCGCGGGCATCGTGGTGGTGAGAAGCGCGGAAAGCCCGACGAGGTCGGCGTTGTGCTCCTTGGCGGCGGCGAGGAATTTTTCAGGCGTCACATTCACGCCGAGATCGACGACGCGGAAGTTCGCGCCCTTCCACATCATGGCGACGAGATTTTTGCCGATGTCGTGAAGGTCGCCCTGCACGGTCCCGATGACGGCGGTGTATTTCGGAACGATGCCGGCCTTGGCGAGAAGCGGCTCGAGCATGCCCATCGACTCCTTCATGGCGCGAGCGGCAATGAGCATCTCGGGGACGAAGATTTCGTTGCGCTTGAATTTTTCGCCAACGATGCCCATCGCGCTGACGAGGGCGTTGTCCACGATTTCCTGGAGGGGAATGTTTGCGTCCAGCGCCTGCTGCGTGGCGGTCTTTGCGTCTTTGCTTTTGCCGCCAATGACCGCGGCGGAAAGTTGTTCGAGGATTGGGTTGCTCATAATATCAGGGTTTTATTTGCGGTTGAGGGCGCAAACAATACCAGAACCGCCTCCGGTTTGCTTGCACTTAAGTGCGCAAACTTTGGATTTTCGTGCGAAGAGACACGCAAACACACGCCGTCAAGAACGCCAGCAGACGCGAAACTTGCGGGAACACCGCTTGCCGACGAGAGGGCCCTTTAGTTCGCCTGGCGGCGACCAAAAGGGCAAGATCAACAAACATCAACCAGCCCTCTTCGGATGTTCACAATGTCGGATCTTGCGGTGGCAACCCTACATTGTTTGCGGCAGAACAGTTCATTTCTTGGCTTTCTCCCAGCAATAAAACGACCAAACCGTCACGATTAATATAGATATAATAACTGTGATTATTACAGCCAATGCAGTCACCCTCCGTTTCTTATTCCATGTCTCAAATTCGCATGCATATGTTTCGATATTTTTTTTATTAAATATAAAAATCAAATTAATTAATGTTACAATTATGCATACCGGAACCCCGTCCAGCCAAAATTTTGAGCCAAAGATGTTAATTCCGGCATGCATCTCCAGATTTACAAAAATATCAAAAACCAAAAATAATAATATTCCAGTGACTATTATACAAGCCTTAACATCGGCCAGCGAAGGGAGATATTGAGTTTTGTAATATTTTAATAATCGATAGTATAAATATATATATAACTTCATGATAAACTCAATCGTATTGAGACCTTGCACGCCATAGCGCCCCTATAATTGAGCCGATTTATTCGACTGTTTCAAGACGATTAGCTTGATGCGCATAACCGAAAGGGTCAGGACGTTGCTTGGTGATTTTCATAGTCGTTAATTTGATTTCTACTCATGCTACCTGTCCTCCTTTGCTGTCCTGCCAGAACCTTGTAGCAAGGTATGCGAGGCTTACGCATTAAAAAAATAACTCAATAGAATTACAAAACATATTAAGATGAATATTAATTTCACATATCGAAATAGTTTTTTCAACCTTGGAAGCATTCGATGGTATTCGCCGTCTCGCTTACGGTAGGCAATATATGTAAGGATACACCCGGAAACACCTATGGGAAAAGCAACGGAGGAACCCATCAAAAATGAAATTAAATAATAATAATCTACACTCCCTGTGATTTTTCGGGGCGGGAAAATGCACAAGTATAAAATTAACAAAACAGAAGCTGTTAACATGAATATGAAAAAAGACATATATATGATATATCTCTTCCTATCATATTTATCTTCGGGTTCGAATTTCATTTATTATTCAATATTTAAAAATTGTTATCATTATGCCATGAACGATGCTGAAATTGTTTATCACAAGAAACACTGTGTGACGTGTGTGCTGGATGCGCAAGGCCGCAAACCTTTGTGCGGCGCGGCTCGAGGGCCAACTCGCCCGGAGCCGTTGCGCGTTAATTCAGGACGCCTGCCGGCCTTTGCGTCTTTGTTTTTGCCGCCAATGACCGCGGCGGAAAGCTGTTCGAGAATTGGGTTGCTCATAATATCAGGGTTTTATTTGCGGCTGAGGGCGCAAACTTTGGATTTTCGCGCGAAGAGACACGCAAACGCACGCCGTGCCAAACGACAGGCAGCGCGATGCCTGCGGGAACACCGCATGTCGACGAGAGGGTCCTTTTGTTCGCCTAGCGGCGATCAAAAGGGCAAGATCAACAAACATCAATCCACCCCCTTCGGATGTTCCTCTTTATTAGGCGTTTTGACCACTTTGTCTATTGGCCAATTTGTCAACACTTCATGCCCTTTTATTGATGCATTCTTAATAGTTTCTCGGATGGATTCGAAGCTTTTGGCATCCAAGTATTTCATTTCAGATTTTCTATTTTTGTATAATAATTCTAAAACGTATCCAGTTTCGCTTTTCTTGGCACTGCTTAACAATGATTGTAGCTTATTATAGGCGTTAGCATCTATAGAAAATTTAGGGGCAGCGTCATAGCGTGCCTACCAAAAGGCATCATGCTCTTCTTCGACGGCAACCACAGGCAATATTTCACCTTCAAACCATACAATTGTCGGTATATGTGCACGCGGCACGCCTTCATAACTTAACATTATCATGTCAGGTGTTTTTTTATCTGACGTTTGGGCAACGCATCCAGCGGTTATCAGAAATAAACTTATAAAAATGAAAAAAGTTCTCATGGAGGGATAACAGAAGGGGTTAGGTAATATTTTTATAAGTCATTCGGAAGGAAGGGGACAGGTAGCATGAGAAACAGAGTCGAGAACCGAGGGTAATCGGGGTAGACTCTGGCTGTCATGAACTATACCGGGATTGATTATCACAAGCGATACAGTGTGGCGTGCACGCTTGACGCGCAAGGCCGCAAGTTGAGCGAGGCGCGGATCGAGGCCAACTCGCCCGAAGCCTTTGAGCGTTATTTCAAGAACCTTGGCGGGAAAACACGGTGGTGATGGAGGCGTGCTGGAACTGGGCGGTGCTCTACGAGATGCTTGAGGAGATCGAACATGTCGGGCAAGTCGTGCTCTCGCACCCGGCGAAGAACCGCATCATCGCCGAGTCGATGCACAAGAACGACCGCTTCGACGCGCACGCCCTGGCGACACTCTTGCGCGGCGACTTCATCAGCCGCGTGCATGTGCCCGCCAGGGACGTGCGCGAGAAAAAGAACAACATGAGGCAATGCCTGTGGCTGGTTCGCATGCGCACGATGGTGCGCAACCGCATCCACAGCCTCATCGACCGGCATCCGCGGCTGGAGCGGCCCGCCTTCAAGGACGTGTTTTGCAACCAAGGCATTCACTGGATGCGCACCGTCGCGCTACCCGGCAACGAGCGGGCGATGCTCGACGCGGAGCTGCCCCGTTTTCGCCTCCACCGTTTTCGCCTCCCCAAAAGCTTTTAAGGATAATCTTCAAAGAAAAGAACTTCTATGATGCCTGTAGGGAGTGAAGAAATCCTGTATGGCAAATGTTGCCTAAACCTTCCGGTAAAAGTTACATATTTTGCATGAACATCTGTTAAAGGTTTTTTGCCGATTTTATCTTTATATTGCTCGGGAATTTGAAAATTTTTCGGAATGGGGTGAACCCCTATGCTATTTTTTAACAATCCTCCTTTATGATCCTCGATATTATTATATAAAAAATTATAGGATGACGAACTGTGAAAAGAATATCCACGAACTCTTATAAGTTTGTTTTCATAACGCTCGGGGTTAGAGATAAGCGAGATTATTGACACATATTCGGGACGCGCATCTTGGGAGAGGGATATGCTCGCAGATGAGACACTTATAGTAATAAGGAAAAATTTGAATAAAGTTTTCATTGGTCTATTTATAGAAGGGGCGAAAGGGGACGGACCTCAATTCGACACGAAACTTATTTTCAATATGTTTTCCTATTGTTTTTGATATAAAACAATACCAATAAAAATAGTATTTCATGATACTCATAAAATGAAGCGTTTGGTCTCGATCGCCATTCATTGCATATCAAAATATTCCTTAATACTTGATATCGTTAGATTTAGTCTTTCAAATTTTATATTTCTTTCTCCATACAAAGAAATTCAATAACGCCTGTAGGCATTGAACTGGTTTTATATATAATTTCCCTTTTGAACCTCCCAACAATCGTCACGTAACTTCCAGTTGTTCTTGATAATGACGGCCCTTTGCCTACCTTCTCCACATATTTCTTAGGAATTTGCACATCGTCAGGAAGTCCATAAATCCACACACTATTTTTCATTACTCCTCCCTTGTGATCTTCTATGCTATTGTATAAAAATTGTTGAGATGGAGAAAACATAAAATAATATCCGCGAACTTTTATGAATTTCCCATCATAGCGCTCAGGAGATGAAATAAGGGAAAACATGGATACGTATTCGAGCCGTTCCTCTTGGGAGGATGCTGCGCATAAAGGCCCAATGCTAATCAGGAGAATTCTCAATAGAGTTTTCATCATTTTGTAATAATTTTGAAGAAACCAGATCGATGCTTGTTGATTTTCATTAGCAGAGAAAGGGGCCAAGTAGCATGAGAATCAGAGCCGAGTAGCGCGGGTAAGCACAGCGGCGCCTGGTTGCCATGAACGATGCCGGAATTGATTGTCACAAGCGACATTGTGTGACGTGCGCGCTGGATGCGCAAGGCCGCAAACCTTTGTGCGGCGCGGTTTGAGGGCCAACCCGCCCGGAGCCGTTGCGCGTTACTTCAAGACGCGTGGCGGGGAAACTACCGTTGTGATGGAGGCGTGATGAAACTGGGCGGACGCACCTCATCCAATGGCAGCATCCCTTCCTGCCGGTTTTACCCCAGACGCCGGTCTTCCATTTGCTTGCCAAGGGATGTTTGTTTTGCATGTGTTCCCCACAGCCATGCGAGATGCCGATGGCGGGTTTTTGAGCGCAAATCGCGCCCGGCCCGTAGGTGTCATAACTCATCAGTTGAAATTGTTTGGAAAGGAAAAGTTATGGCTTGGGTTTATCTGGTTATCGCGGGGGTTTTTGAAGTTGTCTGGGCGATTGGCATGAAGCAGTCGGACGGGTTTTCTCGGTTTTGGCCGAGTGTCGTCACAATTGTGTTCATGCTCGCCAGTTTCGCCCTGCTCGCGATGGCAATGAAGCAGCTGCCGGTTGGAACGGCTTACGCGATCTGGACCGGCATCGGCGCGGCAGGCGCGGCGATTGTCGGGATGATGTTTCTCGGAGAATCGCGCGACGTGCTGCGCATCCTCTGCGTGTGCCTGATCGTCGGCGGAGTGGTCGGCCTGAAACTGCTGGCAAAACCCGCGGCCTAAAAAACCCGGGCTCGCCCGGGCGCCCTCCCCTATTCCGGTTTGCCACCCGACGCGCCAAGCATCGATTCGACCCGCCCGACGATGTCCTCGACCGGCCAGAGGCGGCCGATGCCTTCGTAGCCGCAGGCGAGCACGCCCTCCTCGGGGCCGATAAATTCGACGCCGCGCGTCTTGAGCGTGGCGACATTGGCGGCGGTCGCCGGGTGCGTCCACATTTTGCAGTTCATGGCGGGCGCGATCAGCACCGGCGCGCGACAAACCAGATACATTGAACTCAAATAATCAGGCGCGAGTCCGTGGGCAAATTGCGCGATCACGTCGGCGGTGGCGGGCGCGACAAGCATGAGGTCGGCCTTGTCGGCGAGCTCGATGTGGCCAGGCTGCCAGCCGTTGCCCTCGTCCCAAAGATCGGCGGCGACGGGTTTGCGCGCGAGCGTTTGCAATGTCAGCGGAGTGATGAACTTTTGCGCGGCGGCGGTCATGACGGGAAAAATCTCCGCGCCGCGCTTGCGCAACTGGCTGGTGATCTCGGCCGCCTTGTAAGCGGCGATCGAGCCTGTGACTCCGAGAATGATTTTTTTGCCTTCGAGCGAGGGAATGGGCGCGGATGTCGTCATGCGGCGTAATCAAACAATGAAAACATGTCTCTGCAAGTGTTGTTGCAAAGGGCGGTTGGAATTCTACAAGGCATACCCCTGCTATACAATAACGTGGCATCCGGATCAGGATCAAAAATAAGAGTTGTCGGGGGTTTTATTTATCTTCACATGTGCCATCTGGCGTTTTTGTATTGCAGTGACACGTTGCTTTTCCCTCACGGTATCGTTAACACAAAAATCACAATGAAAAAAGCCGCCATATTATTACTTGCCAGCTTGTTATCAATCACCGGCTGTCAAGCGCCCAAGAGCGACACCTCCCAGGCCGGCCAACGCGTTCCCAGTAGCATGGGCGTTGTTTCAATACTGGACGATATCACTGTGAAAACCACTGGAGTGAACGCTGTTTGGGGAACCCCGACAGGAATGACGTTTCCCGAGTTTGGTAACAGAGTAAACGCCGAGATCGGCCAATGTCTTGAACTGAAGGGGTATTCAACAACCCTTGTAACATTACCGGAAGATCAGCTTAAACGCATGCACGATGACACCGATCCCGTTGATGTGTTTTTAAAAATGCTCAAAGAGGGCATTGTAAATACGGAAGGCGTGGATGCAATTATACTGATTAGTCCCGCCCGCTCGGTCGATGTTGTTGTTCGCGAAAAATATAGAAATCCCATTGGCGCTTGGGCGACATTTTACAAGGTGAAATCAAATCCAAATAGAATTAATGTTGAGTTATGTCTCAGGGCTTGTGCCATCGATGCGAAAACTCATAAAATATTATCGCATAATATATCATATGGACCGTCTTCCATTATGCTACCCAAAATACAATTATCCACTCCTATGAATGCCGCGCAACCAACCGATGCGCAAAAGACTGAAATGCTTGAACAATTGGAGGGGCTCATAATCAAAACGGTTCCGATTTTATTGAAAAAAGTGCCATCGGTGGCAAAATAAATAACAGTGTTAATTATCAAACAATCTTGCAGTAATCCGAAAGAATCATGCCACTAAAAACAGCAAAAAACGCCTATTAAACGTTACGCAAGCTTGGCAAATAGGGAATCAAGCGGCGTAACCAAACAGCGCGAGCCCGCACCCGTAAGTTTTGAAGGGACGGCGTGGTCGGGGGGGGGGGGGGGGGGGGGGGGGGCAATTCAAGGTGATGTCACGAATTTATGCATGCGGCCGGAGTGGCGGCTTTCCTGCCGCCGAACGCGACGAAGTCGCGCCGGTTTGAAAAACAGAAGCAGGATGGGCGAGACACCTTGCACAAGGTGCCGCAATGAGTTCTGGAACTTTGCGCCGCGAAATGTATCCTTTGCATCATGCCAAAAAACAAAACTGTCATCGTCACGGGCGCGTCTTCGGGAATCGTCACGGGCGCGTCTTCGGGAATCGGCGGGGCCGTGGCACGGCGGATGGCGCAGGCGGGCGCGAACGTCGTCGTGTTTGCGAGGCGCGCGGAACGACTTGAGGCGCTTTGCGCGGAGATTGATCCGGCGGGGACGCGCACGCTCGCCGTCGCGGGCGATGTGAATGTGGCAATAGATCGCGAGCGGTTGGTGCGCGTGGCGGTGGAGCGATTCGGACGCATCGACGCGCTTGTGAACAACGCCGGCTACGGGCAGCGCGGCCCGATCGAGCGAATTCCACTTGAGGCGTTGCGCGCGAATTTCGAGACCAATGTGTTTTCGCTCGTCGCGCTCACGCAACTCGTCGCGCCGGTCATGCGCACGCAGGCACGACTCGGCAAGGACGGCACGGGGAAAGACGGCGGGCGCATCATCAACATCGGCTCGGTGGCGGGACGCATCACGCGCCCGATGTCGGCGGCGTATGATTCGACGAAGTTTGCGCTCGAGGGAATAACCGACGGACTGCGCGGCGAACTAAAGCCGTTTGGAATCGGCGTGGTGCTGGTGCGTCCGGGCTTCATCCGCACGGAGTTCGGGCAAGTCGCGGATGCGGTGTCGAATCGCGTGCTTTCCGGTGACGGCGCGGGACCGTATGCGCCCTATGTGGGGGATTTTCAAACAAAGCGCGTGAAGCTGCGGCGCATGGCGGGCGTGCCGGACGACATCGCGCGACTCGTGGAAAAGGCGCTCACGGCACGAAGACCGCGCGCGCATTACAACGGACCGGCTCACGCAAAATTGTTTTTATTTTTGAAATGGCTGCTGCCCGTGCGCGCAATGGACTGGGCGTTGCGAATGAAACGTCATGTGAAATAAATCCGTGAACCGGCGGCGCACGCCCGCTCAGTGCGGGCGAGTAAAACGATGCCGCAATGCCGTTTTGCCCCGCCGCAATAACAATGGTTTGAAAAACATCCGGCTGTTGCAAAGCGCGGCGGCCTTTGCGAGAATGGGCGGCGTCAATGAAACAATCGTTGCGCATCAATTGCGTTCCGCCGTGGCTGCCCGTGCTTGTTTGCGCGCTGGCGGGCGCGGTTGTGTTTCAGTTTTTCGGCAATGCGACGCGCGGCTACATCCACACACAATCGCTCTTCTGGTGGTGGGGCTGGCAATGGTTTGATCCGGCCTCGGAAACACAGCACGGCCCGCTCGTCGTCGTCGTGGCCGCGTGGCTGTTCCGGCGAAACACGCGAAATGCGGAAAGCGCGCAAATTGACGGCGCAAGGCGCGCCCCCGTGATCGCCATGCTTGGCGCGCTCGCGCTGCACGTCGCCGGTTACGCAATGCAGCAGACGCGCGTGTCGATTGTTGCGTTCCTGGTGTTCACGTGGGGAGTGCTCGCGCTTGCCGATTGTTGCAAAAAACAAGACGGGCGCGGCGCGGTTTTGTCGTGGTCGCGCGCGGCGGTTTTTCCGCTCGGGTTTCTGATGCTTGCGATTCCGTTTGGATTTCTCGACACGCTTGGTTTTTACCTGCGGCTCGGCGTGGTGGGCACGGTCAGCGCGCTTGCGCACGGCGCCGGCATCGACGTGGTGCGCAATGGCACGCAGCTGTTTTCTCCGGATGGAAATTTTCAATATGATGTCGCCGCGGCGTGCTCCGGAGTGCGGTCGTTTGTGGCGCTGCTCGCGATGGCGTTGCTCGTCGGGTATCTCGGATTTCGCTCGTGGTGGCAGCGCGCGGCGCTGGCGGTGTTGTGCGTGCCGTTTGTGTTTGTCGGCAACGTGGCGCGCATCGGCGTGATCGTGCTGGCCGGCGAATGGTTCGGACACGCGGCGGGCGGGCGCGTGCACGACTGGTCGGGCTGGGTGGTGTTTTTGATTGTGCTCGCGCTGCTGCTCGGCGCGGCGCGGTTGATGCGCGAATCTAAAAAACGCGATTTTGATAAATCATATCATAATGATAATGAACAAGAAAAAGGACGGTGTAACCCAATGGATCGCACCGCATTAAAAGCGGCGGGCTCGCGCGGGATGTCTGTTGCGGCGGTCTGGGTGGTGGCGGTGTGTGTGTGTGTGGCGGCGGCGGGCGCGGCGTTTGCGACGGCGCGACTGGACACGGTCGCGGTGCGCGGGACGGCCGGCGTGCGGCTTGCGTCCGACGGGGTGAACCCGGCGCCGTTGCCGGTGTTTTTGGGAACCAAGTGGGGCGGACGCGATGTCGAGGTCAGCGCGGTCGAGCGCGAATTGCTCCCGCCGGACACGGGTTTTGCGCGCAAAAATTACGCGCGTCTTTCCAATCCGCAACGCGAGCAGGTTTTTTTCTCGATTGTTCTCAGCGAACGCGACCGCACGTCGATTCACCGTCCCGAGGTCTGCCTTGTCGGCCAGGGATGGCGAATCAAGGGGCGCGGCAGGGAGCGATTCGCGCTACCCGATGGCGGAACGCTCGACGCCACGCTGCTGCGCATCGAGCGCGAGGTGGTTTTGGCGGATTCAAAAACCACCGCGACCATACCGGCCGTGTTTGCCTATTGGTTTGCCGGAAGCGACGGCACGGAGGCGTCTCACGCCGGAATGCTTTTGCGCGGCGCGACCGACCGGTTGCTGCATTTGCGCGCGGATCGCTGGGCGTATGTGGTCGCGCAATCGCTCGCCTTGGACGGCGAGGAGGCGGCGCGCGCGCGCATTGCCGAAGTGATCGCGCTGAGCTGGCCCGAAACCCGCGCAAGAAATGATTGAACTTTCCCGCCGCCGTTTTACCTTCCGCCACCTTGAAACTACAAAGCGCGATATTTGCCGACGTCGCAACAGCCACGACATTCTGGGACGAATACGGCCCCGTTTGGGTATTTGTCGTGGCTGGCGTCGCGGGCATTTTACTCGGGCTGGTGGGGTCCTGGATGGTCACGCGCTACTCGCGCCGCATGGCCGCGCACCAGGCAAACCAGCTTGTCGAGGTGGCGCGCCGCGAGGCGGCGGTCGAGGCCCATGAACTGCGGCAAAAAGTCGAGGAGGAGATGCAGGAAAAACGCTCCGAAATGACGCGCGAGTTTGACCGGCGCGAAATCGAGGCCGATCTCAAATTGCGCGAAATCCGCGCGCACGAGGAATCACTCGCGTTGCTCGACCATCAACTGGAGCAAAAACAGGAGCGCCTTTCGCGCGAAAACGCCGCCGCCAAGCAGGCGCGCGACGTGCTTCGGGAAACGTCGAAAAACCTGCGCAAGCGCCTCGAGGGCATGTCGCAAATGGACGCCGAGGAGATAAAGAAAATTTTGCGCGAGGAGGTCGAAATGGAATGCCAGGACGAGTTGCGCCTTCTCCGCCGCGAAACACTCGACCGCTCCGAGCACGACCTCGAAATGCAGGCGCGCCGCATTCTCATCGCCACGATGCAGCGCATGGCGTCAAAACCCAACGCCGACATCACCGCGACGATTGTCCAGCTGCCCAACGACGAAATGAAAGGCCGCATCATCGGCCGCGAAGGGCGCAACATCAAGGCCTTCGAGGCCGTCACGGGCGTCACACTGCTCATCGATGAAACGCCGCAGATGGTGCTCATCTCGTCGTTCGATCCCGTGCGCCGCGAAATCGCGCGCATTGCGCTCGACAGCCTCGTGAAGGACGGACGCATCCATCCGGCAAGCATTGAGGAAAGCGTCAACCGCGCCGCCGAGGAGGTGAACATCAACGTGCAGCAAGCCGGTGAATCCGCAGTCGAATATCTCGGCGTGACGGGACTGCATCCCGAGATCATAAAACTGCTCGGCAAACTGAAATACCGTTTTTCCTACACGCAAAACGTGCTCGACCACTCGATCGAAGTGGGCTTCCTCGCCTCAATGATCGCCAGCGAAGTCGGCCTCGACCCGAACATCGCAAAACGCGCCGGCCTGCTTCACGACATCGGCAAGGCGGTTGATGGCGAATACGAGGGCAGCCACGCGACAATCGGCGCCGAGTTTGTGAAGCGCCACGACGAGACACCCATCGTGGTCAACGCCATCGCCGCGCACCACGAGGAGGTGAAACCCGAGACCGTTTATGCGGGCCTGGTGATTCTGGCCGACACGATCTCCGCGATCCGCCCGGGCGCGCGCGCCGAGGCGATGACCAATTACATCCAGCGCCTTGGCCGTCTCGAAAAACTCGCGCTCAGCATCGACGGCGTGCAGCAGGCCTACGCGATCCAGGCGGGCCGCGAAATCCGCGTGCTCGTCTCGCCGCAACACGTCTCGGACGACCAAGCCCGCGAACTCGCCCGCGAACTCCGCCGCAAAATCGAAAGCGAGCTCCAATACCCGAGCACAATCAAGGTGACCGTAATCCGCGAATCGCGGTTCACCGAAACGGCGACATGAGGTTGCGCGCGCAAGCCGCCCAAACTTCATGAACAAAAGATAATTCCATGAGGCATGCGCTGGCAGTTTTGGTGTTATTCATTGGAATACTCCTTGTTTGCGCCGGTTGCAGAAAGAACCCCTACGATCAAAAAATCTCGGCGGCGAACCAGGAGGAGTTGAACCGCTGGCTTTCGTTCAACACACACCGCCTCAGTGTCCGGGAAATTGAGGAGATAAACAACAGCATGAGGGAGATAAGAATCTCATTCATGCTGCAGGATGCCAAAAAATCGAAAAGCAACGAAACCCTGAACCGGCTGCTTTGCGAAAAAATCAACGGCCTGCCCCTGAAAGAAATGGTGGTGATGGGCTACGAATTGCAAATCGGGCGTTATGAAGTCGAGCGATTGCGGCTGGTGGGGGACCTCCATCATAAAAACAAATTGAAAACACGCCCCGGCGACCTGGACTCGGAACGCTTTTTGCGGGAGCAAAAGGAAATGGTGAGCGAGCAAATAGGAACATTCGACTCGCGCATTGAACGGTGCAAAACGCGAATCAAAGAACTTTGCGAAAAATTCGCCATGCCCGATCCGGCAACCGACTACACCCCGCCGGAACGAATCAGCACCGGGGAATCTTGATTTTTTGGGGCAGGGATTGCCGCGTCGCGAGGGGTGCGAGCCCTGTGTATGCGGTTCCATCCGCCAATCAAACCCGTCTTCCCGGTGCCTACGGGAAAACGAATTTGAAAAGTGTGCTCGCCCTCGGGCGGCAATTCCGGCAAACGCAAACCTTTTCACATTCAGACCAAACGCACTCCACTATCCCTCACCAAGCCATGGCAATCCATCAACTAAACGAAGAACAAATCCGCACCTGGACTCGCGAGCAAAAGGACCATTGGTGGTTCACAAACATCTTTCGCGGCAACATGCCGCAGCTCACGCTTCGCTCCGGCATCACGGGTTTTGTTCTCGGCGGCATCCTCGCCTCGACCAACCTCTACGTCGGCGCCAAGACCGGCTCGACGCTCGGCGTGGGGCTCACGTCGGTGATTTTGGCGTTTGCGCTGTTCCGCGTCATGTCGCGCATGGGGCTGGCAAAGGATTTCACGATTCTGGAAAACAACGCCATGCAGTCCATCGCCACGGCGGCGGGTTACATGACCTCGCCGTTCATCTCGTCGCTCGCGGCCTACATGCTCGTCACGGGAAACATCGTTCCCTGGTGGCAAATGCTGTTGTGGAACGTGGTTATTTCGATCACCGGCGTGCTGGTGGCATTTCCGATGAAGCGGCGCTTTATCAACGAGGACCAGCTTCCGTTTCCCGAGGGGCGCGCGTGCGGTGTCGTGCTCGACACACTTTACACGGGCGAGGGCGCGAGCGGCTTGTTCAAGGCGAAGGTGCTAGCGATCGCAGCGGTGCTGGCGGCGGGCATGCAAATGGTCATGGGCGAGGGCTGGATGAAGTTGATCCAGTTCAAGTTGCTCCGCCTTTCCGGCGATCCAAAGGAAGGGCCGCTCTGGCACTTCAACGAAATGGTCGACCAGTATTATTACAACATCGCCACCTGGGTCCCGAAAATCATGGGAACCGACATCCGCGAGCTCGGCCTGCGCGTGAGTTTCGACTTGAGCATGATCGGCGTCGGCGGGCTCATGGGCATCCGCATCGCGACAAGCATGCTGATCGGCATGATAATCAATTATGTGTGGCTCGCGCCGTGGATGATCCAGCTCGGCGACATCACGCGCAAGGTCGGCCCCGACGGCACGCTGCTTCCGCTCAATCGCGGCGAAATCGTGAACCAATGGTCGCTCTGGTGGGCGATCGCAATGATGGTGGTCGGCTCGATGGTGGGCCTGTTTGGCAAACCGAAGATGATCATCAACGCGTTCACCAACCTGTTTAAAAAGAAGGAAAAGACGAAAAAGGGTCACGACGTGCTCAAGCACATCGAGGTGCCGTTGTGGATATCATTCGTCGGCGTGCCGTTGTTCGCGCTGCTCGGCGCGAGCATGGCGCATTGGTTTTTCGGCGCGAGCTGGGTGCTGTCGCTCGTGGCGGTGCCGCTCATCTGCGTGCTCTCGATCATCGCGACCAACTCGATGGCGCTCACCTCGTGGACGCCCGTCGGCGCGCTTTCCAAGATCACGCAATTCACCATGGGCGCGCTCCAGCCGCACAACGCGGCGACAAACCTTACAACCGCCGGCATGACCGCCGAGGTCGCGGGCAACGCGGCCAACCTGCTCTCCGACATCAAACCCGGCTACATGCTCGGCGCAAAACCGCGCCAGCAGGCGATCGGCCACGTGATCGGCATCACCGCCGGCGCGCTCGCCTCGACGCCGCTGTTCTTCGCGCTTTTCCTGCCAAAAAATTCAGAGGGCGTGCGCAGCATCTCAACGCTGGTGTCGGACACCTTCGGAATGCCCGCCGCGCTTCAATGGAAAGGCGTGGCCGACCTGATTGCGAAGGGGCTTTCCAGCCTGCCGGCGACGGCGGTCATGGCGATGGTGATCGCCGCGGTGGCGGCGCTGCTCTTCGAGGTTATCCGCATAGTGACCAAAAACAAATTCCCCCTCTCGGCCGTTTCGATCGGCCTCGGCGTGGTGCTGCCGCCAAACGCGACCATTTGCATGTGGTGCGGCGCGCTGTTTTTCGAGATCATGCGCCGCAAATACAAAACGCCAAACACCAAGGGAAACACGATCTGGGTCGAGTGCCTGGAGCCGATTTGCGCGGGCCTGATCACTGGCGCGGCACTAATCGGCATCGGCGACGCGCTGATACAAAACGTGCTTCCGATTTGGTGAAGACCAGCGCGGTGCTGATTTATTAGAAACCGCCGCGCCTGCCCCTTGCATTCCCGGCGCGCCCTTTGGGCGCGCTCCTGCCTGCAAATAGCATCCCGTTTATATTATATAAAGTGATGCACCGGCATTGTGCCGCCTGTTTACATTCAATTAACATTAAACATGAAAAATAATGTTAATTGAGCGCAAGCCGGATGACTGGGTTTGAACACGCATGCATTCGGACATAGTTTGAACATGAAATCATTTATTATCATGAAAACTAAAAGGATTTTTTTCATATTCACGCTTGCGAGCCTCTCATTTCTCACATGCGGGCTTTTCGCATTTGAGGGCAAGATAAACATGCGATTCACCGATTTGGCCCGTGACACCGAACCGCAAAATATCACGCTTTACTCCAAGGGCGAGCTCTTGCGTTTTGAGTCGGCGGCGCAGAACCGGAAGGACAAACACGCAGTTACGATCATTGATCACAGCCAGCGCAAAAAGACCGTGCTCATGCCCGGCAGGAAGGCCTACACGATAAACTGGTTTAACGGCCAGGTTGCGGAGCAAATAGCGGTTGATTTCAGCCAGACCCAGTTCAAGGCCGCGGACGATGCGGAAAAAATCGCCGGAATTGATGCCGAGAAATACACGGGCACGGCGCAGGACGGTAAATACACGGAGCTTTGGGTGACGAAATCGCTGGGAAAATTCCTGCTCAAATATCCCGGCATGGGCGTGGTTGACGCCGTTGGCAGCAACATTGAACAAGCCGCGTGGTCGAAGTTCGCCTATTCGCAGGATTTCTTTGTGCTTCGCGCGGTTGAATACGACCGGAAGGGTGGCGCGGAAAAATCCCGTTTTGAGGTGACTGAAATCACGCAGGAAAAACAAAAGGACTCACTTTTTAAAATCCCGAGAGGTTATAAAAAAATCGACGCGACCGATGTGAAGGACAAATAAATTCCGGCAACGTCAGTCGCGTCAAAAGCACAAAGAGCGAAAGACGTCTCCGGGGCAACTGTTCCGCTTATACACACCAATGTTGATATAAATATTGTATCAACTCCGGTAGTCCGCGTTTTCGCTCACATATTCGTGCGTGAGATCGCCGCCCAAGACCGCGCACTCACATCCGCCGCTTGCGAGGTCGATTTCAATTTCGACGCTGCGCTCGTGCGGCGGGTAATGAATCGGCGGCGCAAACACGCCGTCCGCGGTCGGCGCGCTTCTGTAAAGCTCGGCCTCGCGCAAATGCGCCACAAGCGCGGTTTCCTTTTCCGGATCGAGCCTGAACGCGCCATTCGCAAAAATCTCGATGCCGCCCATGCGCGCGCTCATGCGAGAGACATCGAGCGAGGGCATGTGCGCGCCGACATGTTTTCCAACGGCCTGCACAAGACGGCCCACATTCGGGTCGTTCCCCGCAACGGCGCACTTGAAGAGCGGCGCGTTGACGATCGCTTTTCCAAGCGCGCGCGCGGTTTCGAGGTCGGACGCGCCTTTCACGATGACGCGCATCACATGGCGCACACCCTCGCCATTGCGCACCACATCCTCCGCAAGGTCGCGGCAAACTTGCGCAAGCGCCGCCTCGAACGCGGCATACTGGCCCGGCTCGCAGGGAACTTTTCCGGACGAGACAAGCGCGACGGTGTCCGATGTGCTCGTGTCGCTGTCGATGCTGATCGTGTTGAAACTCGAATCGACGGCGCGCGCGAGCATGGCGCGCAGTGTGTCGCGCGGCACGGCGAGGTCGGTCAAAATATAAACGAGCATCGTGGCCATGTTCGGCTCGATCATGCCGGCGCCCTTGGCGATGCCGACAATGCTGCCCGCGCCGACGGAGGCGCGGCGGATTTTCGGATAAAGATCGGTCGTAACGATGCCTTCCGCTGCGGGCAAAATCGAGTCGCCCGAGAGCGCTGCAACGGCATCGGGCAGCGCGGCCATCATCGCATCGGCGGGAAGCGCCCAGCCGATGACGCCGGTCGAACTGGGCAGCACTTGCTCCGGCGAAATGCCGAGATGCCGGGCGGTTTCCGCGCAAACGCGCTCCGCGGTTTCCACGCCGCCGGGCGCGCAGACATTGGAAATTTTGTTGTTAACGATGATCGCGCCGAGCGCGGGTTCGGCGAGGCGTTTGCGTCCGATGATGACGGGCGCGCCGGGAAAGGCGTTGCGCGTAAACATCGCGGCAAAATCCGGCGTCGGTTTGTCGAGCACGATAAGCGTGAGCGTCATGCGCGCGGGTTTCGGCGCCTCGACGGGGGTGAACTCAAAACGGGCGGTGCCGGCGCGAAATCCGGCGGGCAGCGCGGCTTGCGAGGCGAGCCATGCGCGATGGGCGTCCTGGTTGGCAAAAATAAGATTGGTCGATGGCACGGCGAAGAAAACGCGAAGGGTGAGGAGGGAAGAGTGAAACGTCAAAAAAAGAAAGCGACCCCGGAGGATCGCTTCCCTTTTTATGAATCACTCGTCGTCCACCTTGATGTCCTTGTTGCGGTGGCGCGGGCTGCCGGCGCGGAGCCAGCCGTTGATGAAGCGGTCGATGTCACCGTCGAGCACGCCCTGCGTGTCGCTGGTTTCGACGCCGGTGCGCAAGTCCTTCACCATTTGGTAGGGTTGCAAAACGTAGCTGCGGATCTGGCTGCCCCAGCCGATTTCACCTTTCTCGCCGTAGAATCTTTCCATCTCGCTGCGCTGCTCGTCGAGCCGGCGCTCGTAGAGGCGCGCTTTCAGGACGCTCATCGCGCTGGCGCGGTTCTTGATTTGCGAGCGCTCGTTTTGGCAGACCACGACCATGCCCGTCGGGATGTGCGTGATGCGCACGGCGGAATCGGTCGTGTTGACGCCCTGGCCGCCCTTGCCGGAGGAACGATAAACGTCCACGCGGATTTCGGTTTCGGGAATATCGATTTTGATGTCGTCATCGATTTCCGCGACGACGTCCACCGCGCAAAAGGAGGTGTGTCGGCGCTTGTTTGAATCGAACGGGCTGATGCGCACGAGGCGGTGCACGCCGCGCTCGGCGTTCACGTAACCGTAGGCGTTTTCGCCCTTGATGAGGAGCGTGGCGCGGCTGATGCCGGCCTGGTCGCCGGGCTGCACGTCCTGCACCTCGACCTCGAAGCCGCGGCGCTCGGCCCAGCGCGAATACATGCGGAAAAGCATGTCGGCCCAATCGTTCGACTCGGTGCCGCCCGCGCCGGCCTGGATGGAGAGGATGGCGTTGTTTTTGTCGAACTGGCCGGTGAGGTAGGAGGCGATTTCGAGCTTGTCGAGCTCCCCGACCATCGCGGCGGCGGTGGTTTCGAGCTCCTTTTCAAACTCGGCCTGCTCGGCGCCCTCGGAGGCTTCGGCAAGCTCGACCATCACGTCGAGATCGTCCGCCCTTTTCTTAAAGGCGACGACGGGCACGACCGCGCTTTTGAGCCGGTTGAGATTGGCGATGTGTTTTTGTGCGCGCTCGTTGTTGTCCCAAAAATCGGGCGCGCCCATTTGCGCTTCGAGCGCCTCTATTTCGCGGGTCTTTTGGTCGACGTCAAAGAAACCTCCATAAATGACCGGCTCGCTTTTTTATGTATTCGATATGGGAAAATGTTTCTGGTGTGATCATGATGTTGTTTGTGAGCCGCACATGGCGGCACGCGGGCGCGCAAGGCGCAAGGGGAAATTTGATTCGGAAAAAATCTTCGCAAAAACGAAATGCGGGCTTGGCAACCGGTTCTCGCGCGCCGCAAAATGTGTGTTACTCGAAGGCAAAGCCGCTTTTCGCCCACGGCGAAAGACAGTCGTTTGAAATTACACGCAGCGACGTTTGTTTTGCCACTAGAGTCCTTACGCGGGACGCAGCGCGTGTCGCCCAACAGCAATTATCAAAAGAAAGGACATTGTATGACGCCGCCCAACATCACGACAAAAAGGCCCTCCGGCCGGGGCATTCAACCGCGCAAATATCGGGCTATTCAACGCCGGGACCTCGACTCCCTGCCGCAACTCAGCGGCCTCTCTACGGAAGAGCTTCTCGGCATGAAGGCCGTCGCCGCGGTGCTTCCATTTCGTGTCAACGAATACGTGATCGAGGAACTCATCGATTGGGACGCGATTCCGCAGGACCCGATGTTCCAGCTCAGTTTTCCACAGCCCGACATGCTCGCGACCGACGACCTCGCCGCCATGCGCCAGCTCATCGCCGATGACGCGCCCGCCGCGGAACAATCCGCGCTCGCGCACGCCATCCAGCTCAAGATGAACCCCCACCCCGCCGGCCAGATGGAGGTCAACGTGCCTCGTCTTGAGGACGGCACGCCGCTCCCCGGCATGCAGCACAAATATCGCGAAACCGTGCTCTTTTTCCCGAGCCAGGGGCAGACCTGCCACACCTATTGCTCGTATTGTTTTCGCTGGGCGCAGTTCGTCGGGATGGACGACCTGAAATTCGCCAGCCGCGAAGCCGACAGCCTCCGCCGCTACGTCACGCAGCACTCCGAGGTAAACAGCATCCTTTTCACCGGCGGCGATCCGATGGTGATGAACGCCTCGCTGCTCTCGCGCTATATCGAACCGCTTCTCGAGCTCGACCACGTGTTGAGCGTGCGCATCGGCACCAAGTCGCTCGCATGGTGGCCGTATCGCTTCGTGACCGACAACGACGCGGACGACGTGCTGAAACTTTTCGAGCGCGTCGTGAAAAGCGGGCGCCACCTCGCGCTCATGGCGCACTTCTCGCACCCGCGCGAACTCGAAACACGCGTCGTGCAAACCGCCATCCGCCGCATTCGCGACACCGGCGCGATCATCCGTTGCCAGGCCCCGCTCGTGCGCAACATCAACGACGATCCACTGGTTTGGACGAATCTCTGGAAACGCCAGATCGTGCTCGGCATGGTGCCGTATTACATGTTTGTCGAGCGCGACACCGGCCCGAAAAACTACTTCGAGGTGCCGCTCGCCCGCGCGTATGAAATTTTCAACAAGGCCTATCGCCGCATGTCCGGCCTTGGCCGCACCGTGCGCGGCCCGTCAATGTCCGCGCTTCCCGGCAAGGTGCTCATCGACGGCATCGCCGAGGTTCGCGGCGAAAAGGTTTTTGTGCTGAAGTTCATCCAAGGCCGCGAACCCTCGTGGGCCGGTCGCGTCTTCTTCGCGCAGTTCGATGAAAAGGCCACCTGGCTCGACCACCTCAAGCCGGCGTTCGGCGAAAAGGAGTTTTTCTTCGAGCCCGCGATGCGCGACATCAAGACGCACCACCGCGCGCCCGCATGGGGCGACCGCTCAAAGTTCGTGAAACGCCTTTCCGAATTCGGCCACGTCGAGTGGATGTGATTTGGAGACGCGCGGGGCGTTGCGCGGCAACGCTCCCGCGGGCGGCAACGGAACTTTACCGCGGATAGCTGCCAAGCCATTTGACCATCGTGCAATACTGGCGCATCTCGGCGATGGCTTCGCGCATCTCGGGGTCGTCAATATGGCCGCCCGTGTCGATGTAGAAATAATAATCCCATGCCTTGCGGCGGCTCGGGCGCGATTCGATTTTTGAAAGGTTGATTCCGCGCTTCGACAGGGGCTCGACCATTTTCAAGAGCGTCCCCGAGTGCAGGGCGGCGTTTTCGTCGAGCAAAACCAGCAGGCTTGTCATGTCGCGACCTCCGCCAACCGCGCCCGACGGCTCGCGGCCGATCACGAAGAAGCGCGTCATATTGTTCGCCTTGTCCTCAATGTTGCGCGCCAGGATCGGAACGCCATAGCGCACGGACGCGAGCTCGTTGGCGACGGCCGCCGCGCCGGGTTGCTCGGACGCGATTTGAACAGCGCGCGCGGTGCTCGACGCATCGCACAACTCGACATTCGGCAGGTGGCGTTGCAACCAGAGCCGGCATTGCGCAAGCGCCTGGTCTTTTGAGTAAACTTTTTTGATTTGGTCGAGCGGCTCGTTTGTGATCAGGCAGTAGGAAATTTCCATGTAGAGCTGCGCGACGATTTTCAGCTCCGAGGATACAAATTGGTCGATCGCGTCGCGCACGGAACCGTCGGTTGAGTTTTCAATCGGGATGATGCCGTAATCGACCTCCTTTTTTTCCACCGCGGTGAAAATATCCGCAAACGAAGTCATGGCGTGGTAATCCACGCTCGATCCGAATTTCTTGATGGCGGCTTGGTGGCTGTTTGTTGATTCGGGGCCGAGGTAGGCAATCTGCAACGGCTTTTCGAGCGCGATGGCCGCCGACATGATTTCGCAGTAAATCGCCTTCAGCGCGTCGTTTTTAATCGGCCCCTTGCTGAGCGATGTGACTTTGCGCAGCACTTCCGCCTCGCGCTCGGCCACGTAGATTTTGCCGCCGACGCTGCGCTTGGCCTTGCCGATCTCGGCGGCCAGGGCGAGGCGTTCGTTGATCAATTCAACAAGCTGGCGATCAATGACGTCGATTTTTTCGCGAAACGGGGTGAGGTCCATGATTGTGGGTTGTTTGCGGAAAAACTATTCCGTTTTTTCGGGCTCCCCGGATTCGGGCTGGTCTGCCGGAGCGGGTTGTTGATCATCCGTCTGATCGGGCTGGGACGCCGCCTCTTCGGCGGATGCCTCCTCAAACGGAGGAGTCGATTGGTCCCCGACGCTCACTTCCGCGAGATTCGGCGACTCACCCTCACCCTCTTCGAGCGGCAGGCCCATGTCGGCGTCGGATGGCGGCGTGATCTTCGTCGAGTTTTGCAACCACGCATCGATCTGGCGCGGCGAGAGCACATCGGACGCGGGCAGCTCGACGAGCGACTTCACGCCGACGAATTCGAGAAACTTGTCCGTCGTGCCATATTGCAACGGACGGCCGGGCAAATCAGCGCGACCCGTGATGTAAGCGAGTTCGCGCTCGATTAGTTTGTTCAGGCCGGCGTCGGCGGACACGCCGCGGATCGACTCGATTTCGCTGCGCGTCACAGGCTGGCGGTAGGCGACGATCGCGAGTGTTTCGAGGGCCGACTGGGAAAGCCTCACCGGGGGCGGTTCGTCGCGCATAATGCGAATCCAGCGCGCAAAGCGCGGATGCGTCATGAGCCGGTAACCGGCGGGACCCTCAACGAGAATGTAGATGTCGTTTGCCGCCTGCAGTTCAACGGCGATGGCGTCCATCGCCTCGCGAATTTGCGCCGCGGTGATGAGCGACGGCACGCCTTTGTAAAGCTCCTCGTCCGAGTCCTCCGGGGATTGCACGACAACCTCCGCGGTGTCCTCGGATGAACCGCTCTCCGCAGCCGTTGAGGACGCGGGATCATCGGCGAGCGGTTGCGCGTCGCCATCCTGCGCCGCCTCATCGGTTGTTTGTTCAGACCGCAGCTCGGCAGGTTTCAACGAAGGCGCCTCGGGATCGGGGTCCGGCTCCGGTTCACGCTCGACAGGCGTGTCGGCGGACGCATCGGCATTTTCAACAATATCATCGGCGGACGCGTCCGTTGCGACGGCATCCGACGGCACGGTAAGCGGCGGTGCCTCCTCGTCATTTTCGACAGCGACGGGAGCTTGTTCGTGAAAACGCGCAAAAATGTCCTGCACGTCCTTGATGGAAAGTGCCTGGCTGGAGGAAAACAGGAGTGCGCGAAGCACCTTTTGCAGATTGAAAGCCATTGATAAAAATGAGCCAAAAATGAATGAGCCGCCCCGCCCCGAAGCAATAACGAAAAAAACAGACCGCCCCGACGCCGGCCTCGTTTCAAAACTGAATGAACTTCGGACTACGCTCGCGCGTCCGCAATTGCCTGCGCGAGATCAACGCGTTTTTCGTAAATCGCCTTGCCTATGATCACGCCGTCGAGGTTGGCGTGGCGCTTCGCGAGCGCGCCGAGCGCACCGACATCGCCTTGTTGCGACACGCCGCCGGAGGCGATCACGCCGCATTTCACGGTTTTCAACATCGCCTCCTGCGCGGCGAGATTCGGCCCGGTCAGCATGCCGTCGGTGCCGATGTCCGTGTAGATGAGCGTGGACACGCCGAGTGCGTCCATGCGTTGCGCAAGCGCCAGCGCGCTCGTGCCGGTCGTGGAAACCCAGCCCTTGACCGCGACCATGCCGTCTTTCGCGTCGATGCCGACGGCGACTTTCGGGCCAAACGCGCCAACCAGCTCGCGCACAAACTCCTCGCTTTCCGCCGCGCGCGTGCCAACCACGACACGCGACACGCCGAGTGCCAGCGCGCGCTCCACCGCCCCGCGCGAGCGCATGCCGCCGCCCAGTTGCACCCTCATTCCCGCGGCGACGATTTCGCGCACCACGGCCAGGTTTTGCGACTCCCCGGAAAACGCGCCGTCGAGATCGACCACATGCACCCAGCCCGAACCGGCTGCCTTGAATTGCGCCGCGATCTCGGCGGGGTTTTCCGAGTAGATTGTCTGCTGGTCCGCGCGGCCCTGTGTGAGGCGCACGCAGCGCCCGCCCTTGATGTCGATGGCTGGATAAATTGTCATGGTCGAAAGCGCGTAAAACGCCCCCAAACCCTCCCTGTTGCAAAGATAAACTGCGGGGAAGGTCAAAAAAATGCGCTGCGCGCTCCAGACTCTTGCGAATACGCGCATTATGTTGCACTTCGCACTTCCCTTGGAGTCCGCTTTTCCTTAACTCTCCCAACATGCAAACAATCGGCGAACGACTTGAAGAGGCCCGCAAGCGCAAGGGCGTTTCCATCCGCGAAGCCGCGGAAGCCACGAAGATTCGCGGCGAGTATCTGCACAAATTTGAATCCAACCAATACGACATCCGCCTGCCCGAGATTTATGTGCGCGGCTTTCTTCGATCGTATGCCAATTTCCTGAAACTGCCCGCCGACAAAATCATCGCCGACTACAACGCCCTACATCACGGCGAGGCCAAGTCCAGCCGCTCGATGAGCCGCGAAGTTTACGGGCGCATGGACATCTCGACCAGCAAGGACAAGGAAGCCAAGGATTCGCTTACCGGGGGAACCACACCGCCCATATCAGGCGCCTCCGGAGCCCCCGGCGAACCCGCCGCGGTCACGCGCAATCCGGCCACGTTTGTGCCCCCGCATTCGCCGGGCTCCTCGCTCGACAAAAAACTCCTCATCAAGCTCGGCGCGATCATTGGCGTGATCGCGGGCATAATCATCCTGATTGTTGTTCTTCTCAGCAACGGCGGCTCGTCGTCGTCCGCACCCAAGGAAACATGGGTGCAAGCGCAGGCGGGCGAAGCCACAATCACAATCGCCGCGAAGGACCTCCCGGTTGAGGTGAAAGTCACCGCAAAGGATCCCCAGCCGGACGGAAGCACCATCACCTATTACCTGGGCACGATTCCCGTTGGTGAGACGCGCGCCATTCCGCGCCGCACGGATATCATTATCGAGTGCGCGCATCCGGAAAATCTGGTTTTGACCGTCGGCAACTGGACAGGCCAGCTCACCGATCCCACAACAGGCCGGCTGATGACACGCGGACAAATCAACAAACAATAAGTCCGCCACACTTCGCTTCCGGGGGAACAATCCCCTCATTAAAAAAAACGCGCCGCTCAATCCGGCGCGTTTTTTAATGGCACGACATGTTTTGAAAAAGGAGCATTATTAGTCATGACAAACACGTTCGCATATATTTCATTTGCGTGAAATTTTTAAAAATGACGCGGACACTTTCTGTTATTATTCCTTGCTACAATGAGCGCGCGACCATTCGCACGCTTGTCGACGCCGTGCTCAACTGTGGTGTGAATCCAATCGAGATCGTCGTCGTTGACGACGGCTCGACCGATGGCACCCGCGATGTGCTCGGAAGCGAAATTGCCCCGCTCGTCTCCAAGATTGTTTACCACGAGAAAAATCAGGGCAAGGGCGCCGCGCTGCGCACGGGCTTCAAACACGCCACGGGCGATTACGTGATCGTGCAGGACGCCGACCTCGAATACGATCCGCGCGAACTTCCACTCCTCATGCAACCGCTCATCGACGGCAAGGCTGATGTTGTTTTCGGTTCGCGTTTTATGGGAGGCGCGCCCCACCGTGTGCTTTATTACTGGCACAGCCTCGGCAACCAGTTCCTCACGACACTCTCAAACATGTTCACCAACCTCAACCTCACGGACATGGAGTGCTGCTACAAAATGTTTCGTCGCGAGGTTATCCAGGAAATCGCCCTCGAGGAAAACCGTTTCGGCTTTGAACCCGAAGTCACCGCCAAGATCGCGCGCCGCCAGTTGCGCATTTACGAAGTCGGGGTCTCCTATTCGGGCCGCACTTACGCGGAGGGGAAAAAGATCGGCTGGCGCGACGGCTTTCGCGCCATCTACGCCATCTTAAAATACAACATCTGGCACCGGCGCGGCTGAGCGGCACAGTGTATTCAGTTTTCAAATACAGACCACGCGGTTTGATCAAAGCATGAGGGTGAGAATGTCGCGCTTGTCATCCTTAAAGCCGGCCTTCAGGTAAATTTCCATGGCCCTCTTGTTGTGATGGTTCACCTCGAGCCGGACGGCAACCGCGCCCTCCCGACGCGCCCAATCGCCCACCATGTCCAGCGTTCGCGGCGCCAAACCCCGCCCGCGCGCGGCGGGTGCCAGATAAAGCTCGTCAAGAAGCGCCACGCGCCCGCCAAATTCAAGGCTGTGCCAAAACACAACCACCACATAACCACCGGGCGCGCTCCCGGGTGCGGATGAGTTTTTCAGCAAAAACACGCGCCCAAGCTGCGGCTCGCGTAACAACGCGCGCAACGCCGTCCGCACCGGCCCGGGGCGAAGCTCGATTTGGTCTTCCATGTAAAACGCCTCGATCAGCTCAAACAGCGCGCCCTCGTCGTCGGCGCCGGCCTCGGTCCATTTCCATTCAATCGTATTCATTTTAAAACAATTCCTCCTGCCGCATGGCGTCGCGTTTTTCGGGATTTGCCGTGCTTGTTTGCAAAAGCCACGGCACCGTCATGTTGGCAAACTCCGGCCGCCGTCCGAGCGAAACCAGCAACAACGCCGCCGCGAGCGCGTCGTAGAGCGCGGCATGGTAGCGCCGCCGTCCCTCGGGACAATGCTCCGCCGCCATCAAGTCGAGCTCCGCCTTCAAGCCAAACGCTGCGACGAGTGTTTCCAGTTGGCCGGACTTGAGCTGCGGGAAAACCTCCGCATACAAGCGCCCCGTGTCAATCCACGGCCCCCACTCAGCGGTTGCATGCGAGCCGCCGCGCGCAAAATCGGGCGACTGCCGCGAATAGGGCCACGCGGATTTGATGAGCGAGTTTTCCGCGTGCGCAAAATGCGCCCCGAGCGGCCCCGCCTCGCGCAATCCCGCAAAATACGCGAACTCCCCGTCCGTCGCAAACGGCTCGGAATGCGCGACCAGTCCCGCCGTGAGGCCGTGGATCGCCGCGTCCTCATTGCGCACGCGGCCGGTCGCCCGGCAAAACCGCGTGCGTGTTTTTTCAACACGACCGCCCCGCAGGGTAACCACACCGTATTCAAGAATTCCGGACGCAATACTCCCCTCGAAATCAATGAAGTGAATGGGAATCTCGGTCCAGCGCATGGTGATCACAGACAAAAATGAAAATCCCAGGATAATTCAACAACAGCAATCGAAGCCGCAAACACGCGCCCTGCTTTTAAAAATCATTCATTTGCTTGACCCTTCCCGTCCGTGCGCGAGACGCTTTGCGTTTTTCCTAAAACATCATGCTCAAAGCAGGCATCGTCGGCCTTCCCAACGTAGGCAAATCCACTCTCTTCAACGCCCTCACACGCTCCCGCAAGGCGGAGGCCGCGAACTACCCGTTTTGCACCATCGACCCGAATGTCGGCGTCGTCACCGTGCCCGACGAGCGCGCCTACGTGCTGCAAAGAATCGCCAAGACGCAGGTCGTGATTCCCGCGGCGGTTGAGTTTGTTGACATCGCCGGACTCGTTGCGGGCGCAAGCAAGGGTGAGGGCCTCGGCAACCAGTTTCTTGCCAACATCCGCGAGGTGGACGCCATCGTGGAAGTCGTGCGTTGCTTCGAGGATTCCGACGTCGTGCACACAATGGGCGTGGTCGACCCCGTGCGCGACATCGAGGTGATCAACACCGAGCTCGTGCTCGCCGATCTCGAATCCGTGACGAAGCGCATCGAGAAAACGCAGAAAAAAGCGAAGTCCGGCGACAAGGAGGCCATCACGGAAATGGCGCTTCTCGAAAGACTCGTGCCGCATCTCAACGAGGGCAAAACCGCCAACGTGCTTCCCGGCGCAACCGAGGACGACCGGGCGATGATGAAACTCTTCCAACTGCTCACCGCCAAGCCCGTGCTCTTCGCATGCAACGTCGCAGAGGGCGATCTTGCCACGGCAAATGAAAACCCGTTCGTGCAAAAAGTCGCCGAGTATGTGCGCACGCACCACGACGCGGCCTATGTGCCGATCTCCGCGAAGATTGAGGCCGAGCTCATTGAGTTGCCGCCCGAGGAGGCGAAGGCGTTTTTGAAGGATCTCGGCGTGGACGACTCCGGTGTTTCAATGCTGATCCGCGAATCCTATTCGCTTCTCGGCCTGCAAACCTACTTCACCGCCGGTGAAAAGGAAGTGCGCGCGTGGACGATCAAAAAAGGCTGGAAGGCGCCGCAAGCCGCCGGCGTCATTCATACCGATTTCGAAAAAGGTTTCATCAAGGCCGAGGTTGTCAGCTTCGAGGACCTCTCGAGACTGGGCAGCGTGCTCGCCGCGCGCGAGGCCGGCAAATACCGCCTCGAAGGCAAGGATTACGTCTTTCAGGACGGCGATGTCGCGCTGTTCCGGTTTAATAATTAAGCGGCGCGTTTTTTGCGAGAAGCGGGAAATCCCCGCACATTGCCAATGACTATGACCGCGCCGCGATCGCTTGCGGCGGCGGGGTTTTGTTTGCATGAAACCCTTGCGATGAGGCCGCCGGTCATGGCATGGTCGGGCTTCTTACCATGCCGCAAAACTCGCCGCGCATTGCCGTGATCGCCTGCTCCGTCCTTGAAGACGAGGTGGATCATTTTGCGCGAGGGTTGCCGCATGTGAAGGTGATCGAGTATTTGCCGCAGTTGTTGCACAACGAGCCGGTGCGTTTGCGCGCTGAATTGCAAGCCGCGGTGGAGCGTTGCGAGGCGAACCCGGCGGTGGACGCAATCGTGCTGGCCTACGGTTTGTGCAGTCGCGGCGTGGAAGGGTTGAGGCATGCGCGGTGTCCGCTCGTGATCGCGCGCGCACACGATTGCGTGACGCTTTATCTGGGCTCGAAGGAGCGTTACTCGGAATATCTTAAAAATTACCCGGGCACCTATTGGTATAGCCCCGGCTGGATCAAGGCGCACGCTCCACCCGGCCCGGATCGCGACGCGTATTTGCGGGAGGAATACGCGAAACAGTTCGAGCCGGAGGACGTGGAATATTTGGTCGAGCAGGAACGGCTCTGGACCGCGCATTACGATCGCGCCGCCTACATCGGGCTCGGCGCGGGCGAAAAACCGGAGCAGGTGGAATACACGAAGCAATGCGCCGCGTGCCTTGGCTGGGTGTTCGATCACGTGAGGGGCGACGAGTCGCTGATGCGCGATTTGTTTGCCGGGCCGGACAAGTGGGACGCGGAGCGTTTTCTGATCGTGCCGCCGAATCACGGCATTCAGTTGACCGCCGATGACTCCGTGATCAAAGCCGTGCCGCTGGAGGAGTCGAAATGAGCGCGGCCGATTCATTGCATGTGCGCGCGGCCGATGAGACGCGCGAACTGCCGCTTGCTCCGGCTGATCTTGCCGCCGCGAACACAAGCATGTTGACGGATTTTCTGGCAAAACGCGGACTGGCGTTGAACACGCGTTGCGGCGGGCGCGGATTGTGCAGCGGATGCCTGGTCGAAATCGAGCGCGCCGGAGGGAAACACGAACAGGCGCGCGCGTGCCGGATGCCGCTTGCGGAAGCGGTGGGCGCGGCGGCGGAAAACGCCGTCATCTCGATTCCGTCGAGATCGTTGTTAAAACAGCAGCCGTCGGTCGTGGATGATTTTCGCGTCAACATTCCGATGGCGCGAGATCCGCTGGTCGCGGGTGCGCGTTACGGCGCGGCGGTGGATGTGGGAACGACGACGGTGGCGGTGATCGTGTGCGATTTTGAAAACGGAAAAGTGCTTGCGCGCGCATCGGCATTTAATGCGCAAATCAGGTTCGGCGAGGACGTGCTCACGCGGATTCAACATTGTTGCACGAACGGCGCGCCGGCGGTGCGCGAATTGCAGCATGCGTTGATGGCGGAAACCATTCAGCCGTTGATCGAAAAAGCCTGCGCCAGGGCGGGCATCGCAAAAGGGGATGTGGGCGCGATCGCGATCGCGGGCAACACGACGATGCAACATCTCGCGGCGGACGTCGATCCGGCGCCGTTGGGCGCGCATCCGTTCACGCCGGCGTTTCTGGAGCATCGCGTGTATTCGGCGGAGGCGCTGGGTTTGGCGTGGCGCGGGCTGCCCGTGCATTTACTGCCCGGACTTTCCTCCTACGTTGGCGCGGATTTGACGGCGGGGCTGATCGCGACGGGATTGATTTACGAGGACGGTCCGTCACTGCTCGTCGACGTGGGGACGAATGGTGAAATCATCGCAAAAACGGGCGACCGCATCGTGGGCTGCGCAACGGCGGCGGGGCCGGCGTTCGAGGGCGCGGGATTGTCGTGCGGCATGCGCGCGGCGCGCGGCGCGATCGAACGCGTGCGCATGAGCGTGAATGCCGATGGCGTTTTTGAGATGCGACTCGACGTGATTGGATCCGGTGAAAGCAGCGCTCCCCTGAAGCCAATCGGCATGTGCGGCTCGGCTTACATCGATTTTCTATGGGAAGCGCGGCGCGCGGGGTTGCTCATGCCAAACGGCCGTTTTGCGCCGCGGGAAAAGCTGCCCGCGGGCGTGTGCGTGGAGGTTGATGAGCACGGAAAAAAGTTTCGCATCCACGAACACGGCGCGTCGGGACCACTGTGGATTTCCGAAATGGATGTCGTGAAATTGCTGCAGGCGAAAGCGGCGATTGGCGCGGGCATTTGCACGTTGCTGGACGTGCTCGGTATCAAAGCGCGTGATATAAAACGGCTTTATCTTGCGGGCGGTTTCGGCATGCATCTGTCACTCGAACATGCTATCGGCTGCGGCCTGCTGCCCGGCTTCGCGCCGGAGCAGATCGAGGTGGTCGGCAACACATCACTCGGCGGCGCGTATCTGGCGATAAACGACAAATCGCTGCTTGATGAAATGGAAGCCGCGCGAAAACGCTTCGAGGCCGTCGAGCTAAACCTGCACCCGAATTTCGAGGACGCGTATATTGACAACCTGTCCCTGGAGTAACCTTGCCCCCGCAAAAACACCCTTTCGCCGGGGCCCAAAACCGAGTGCATCCCAATAGGTTACACCGGTCGGCAAATATGCCCGTTCAGTCCTCGTCGTCCGCGCCGCCGCGGGTGGCGCTGGGGCCGGTGTATTCCTTGCCGGTGAGGCGGGCAAACTTCTCCTCGAAATCAACCCGTTGGAGCGCGGTGATGATTTCGTCGATGTCTCCCTCCATGACTTGCGGGAGGCTGTAAAGCGTGAGGCCGATGCGGTGGTCGGTGAGGCGGTTTTGCGGAAAATTGTAGGTGCGGATGCGTTCGCTGCGCCCGCCGGTGCCGATCTGGCTGCGGCGGTGCTCGGCATATTTTTCACGCTCCTCGTCCTCCTTGAGCTTGAGGAGGCGCGAACGGAGGACGGTCATGGCGCGCGCCTTGTTTTTGAGCTGCGAGCGTTCGTCGGCGCATTGCACAATGAGTCCGGTGGGCTTGTGCAGGATTTGCACGGCGGAGTCGGTTGTGTTGACACCCTGCCCGCCGGGACCGCTAGCGCGGCTGACGGTGATTTCGAGCTCCTGCGGGTCGATGTGGATGTCGACCTCCTCGGCCTCGGGAAGGACTGCGACGGTGACGGTGGAGGTGTGGATGCGGCCGTTGGCCTCGGTGACGGGGATGCGTTGCACGCGATGCACACCGCTTTCAAACTTGAGCTGCCGGTAAACATCCTGGCCGGTGATGAGGAAAATGACTTCCTTGTAGCCGCCGCGCTCGGTGCCGCTGCTGCTCATGGGCTGGACTCTCCAACCGCGGTTTTCGGCATAGCGGGTATACATCCGGAAGAGATCGCCGGCGAAAAGGCTGGCCTCGTCTCCGCCGGTGCCGGCGCGGATTTCCATGACGGTGTTGCGCGAATCGCTGGGGTCGGGCGGAATCATGGACTCAAGGACGGTTTCGCGAAGCTGTGTGCGTTTGCGCTCAAGCTCGGGGAGTTCGGCGGCGGCGAGTTCCTTGAGGTCGGGATCGGCGGCGGGGTCCTTGACGAGAGTTTGGGCCTCGGTGATTTCAAGCCCGGTTTTTTCGAAGGCGATGTGGTCGTCGATGAGGGCTTTCAGCTTTTGCTGTTCGCGGGAAACATCGGCGGCCTTGCGGGGATTTTGATAAAAATCGGGCGCGGACATCTGCGCATCGAGTTCATCGAGGCGGAGTTTGAAGGGAGCGATGTCGGGAAGCTGTTCCATGCCGAAAATACCGCACGAAACAGAAACTCCCGCGCAGTGCCAAGTCTGCAATGATCGCGGCCGGCGGGATTTGGCCCTCATCAGTTGTCGCGTCTTAATTTCGCGATTAGTTCTTCACTCCATTTCAATTTGCAGGCACGTTTTTGGCCCGTCACCATAATTGCAAAACAGCCCGGCGTCTCACACAACCCGCTTGCCGATGTCCGCACCGCTCACAAATCCTCTCAAGTCCGCGCGTTTCCCGTTTCACCTCATGACCAAGCCCGTCGGCTCGGTCTGCAATCTCGATTGCACGTATTGTTTCTATCTCGAAAAGGCGCGCCTCTACGAAGGCCAGGGCGGGCATCGCATGAAACGCGAAGTCCTCGCCACCTACATCCGCAGCTACATCGCCGCGCAACCGGGTCGCGAGGTCAGCTTCGCCTGGCAGGGCGGCGAGCCCACGCTTTGCGGTGTCGATTTTTTTCGCGAGGCAATGGAGCTGCAGCAACGCTACGGCGCCGGCCGCAACATCACCAACGCCTTCCAGACCAACGGCACGCTGCTCGACGACGAATGGGGCGAGTTTCTCGCCAAGCACAATTTCCTCGTCGGCATCAGCATCGACGGTCCGCGCCGCGTGCACGACGGCTACCGCGTGGACAAGGGCCAGAATCCCACGTTCGACCGCGTGATGAACGGCATCGACGTCCTCAAGCGTCACAAGGTCGAGTTTAACACCCTCACCACCGTCCATCGCAAAAACTCGCATCTTCCTCTCGATGTTTACCGTTTCCTGCGCGAAATCGGCTCCGGCTACATCCAGTTCATCCCCATCGTTGAGCGCGCCGCCGAGGCCACCGCCGCCGCCGCGTCCGGCCTTTGGCTCGCCCCGCCCCCAACCACCCCGACGCCGACGAGCTCGACTCGGTCGTCACCCAATGGAGCGTGCGCCCCTCCGATTACGGCAATTTTCTCTGCACTGTTTTTGACGAATGGATCAAAACCGATGTCGGCCGCATCTTCGTGCAACAATTCGACTGCGCCCTTGCCAACTGGGCCGGCGAACCCGCCGGTGTCTGCGTGTTTTCGGAAAAATGCGGACGCGCCCTCGCCATTGAGCACAACGGCGACGTTTACACCTGCGACCATTACGTTTATCCGCACTACAAGCTCGGCAATGTGATGACCGACGCGCTCGCCGACATGGTCGACTCGCCCATGCAAACCGCCTTCGGAGATTCAAAGGCCGACTCGCTCCCGCGCTACTGCCGGAAGTGCCCCGTGCATTTCGCCTGCCACGGCGAATGCCCCAAGCACCGCTTTCTCACCACGCCCGATGGCGAGGACGGCCTCGCGTATTTGTGCGGTGGATACAAAAAATTCTACGCGCATATCGACTCGCCCATGCGAACCATGACCGCGCTTTTGCGACAAGGGCGCGCGCCCGCCGAAATCATGCAAATCCCCCGCGCCCAATGGATGCGCGGACCAAAACTGCGATAAATGTTCTTTCGGGTGAAAATCCGGAATTTGATATAAATTGCAGCGTCAGATTGAGTTAACTCACACAACATCAGTGTAAATCGAATTAAGCTGAAGTATGTTGATACAATAAAATCAACATATTTTGATTCAATGATATGTTCATTGCAATTATCCCAACTTTGCCTTTTTGTAAGCGGTTTCACTTTCCTCGCAACAGACACCATCCACATGCCAGCCGCCGTAGCCAAACCCATCAAAGAATCGCGCTCGTTCGCCGGGCTGCGCGAGCTGTTTGCCGCGCGCATCGCAGTGCTCGACGGCGCGATGGGTTCGATGGTGCAAACGCACAAACTCACCGAGGCTGATTTCCGCGGCGGCGAGGGAGGCCGGCTCGCGAGCCACCCGCACGACTTGCGCGGAAACAACGACCTGCTCTGCCTCACGCGCCCCGACCTCATCGAAAAAATCCACGCCGACTACTTCGCGGCGGGCGCGGATTTGGTCGAGACAAACACCTTTAACGCCACCTCGATCTCGCAGGCCGATTATCACACCGAAAGCCTCGTCGCCGAAATCAACACCGCCGCCGCCGCAATCGCCCGCCGCGCCGCGCGCGCGGCCGAGGCCGCGTCACGCGAAAAAGGCGAGTCGCGCCGCCGCTTTGTCGTCGGAGCCATCGGTCCGCTTAACCGCACGCTCTCGATGTCGCCCGACGTGAACCGCCCCGAATACCGCGCCGTCACCTGGGCGCAAGTCGTCGACGCCTACGCCGGGCAGATTCGCGCGCTCATCTCCCCCGCACCCGACACCGACGGCGAGCCCGGCGTGGACGCGCTTCTCATCGAAACCATTTTCGACACGCTCAACGCCAAGGCCGCGCTCTTCGCAGCCGAAAGCGTTTTCGCGGAAACCGGCGTGCGCGTTCCCGTCATGGTCAGCGTCACAATCACCGACGCCTCCGGCCGCACACTTTCCGGCCAGACGGTCGAAGCCTTCTACAACAGTATCCGCCACGCGCGTCCCTTCAGCGTCGGCATCAACTGCGCGCTCGGCGGCGCCGCGATGCGCCCCCACGTCGAGGAACTCGCGCGCATCGCCGAGTGCCCCGTGACGTGCCACCCAAACGCCGGCCTGCCAAACGCCTTCGGCGGCTACGACGAAACCCCCGCCGACATGGCGCGCATACTCGGCGAGTTCGCTCGCAACGGACTCGTCAACATGGTTGGTGGCTGCTGCGGCTCCACACCCGCGCACATCCGCGCCATCGCCGGCGCCGTGAGCAAACTCAAGCCGCGCGCCATCCCAACCCGCCACCACGACCTTCGCCTCAGCGGACTGGAACCGCTCAACATACAATGACAAACGCCGCATCCACCCTCCTCGTCGTCGGCGAACGCACCAACATCACCGGCTCGCCGAAATTCGCCAAGGCGATCCGCAACGCCGACTGGCGCGCCGCGATCGAAATCGCCCGCCAGCAAGTCGAGAACGGCGCCAACATCATCGACATCAACGTGGACGAAGCCCTCATCGACGGCGAGGCCACCATGGTGCATTTCCTCAACCTCATCGCCGCCGAACCCGACATCGCGCGCGTGCCCGTCATGCTCGACTCCTCCAAATGGAGCGTGCTCGAAGCCGGCCTCCAATGCCTTCAGGGCAAAGGCATCGTCAACTCCATCTCGCTCAAGGACGGCGAGGCCGAATTCCTGCGCCGCGCCGAGCTCCTGCGCCGCTACGGAGCCGCCGCCGTCGTCATGGCCTTCGACGAACAAGGCCAGGCCGCCTCACGCGACGACAAAGTGCGCATCTGCACCCGCGCCTACCGCCTCCTCACCGAGCGCGCCGCGTTTCCGCCGGAGGACATTATCTTCGACCCCAACGTCCTCACCGTCGCCACCGGCATCGACGAGCACAACAACTACGCCGTCGATTTCTTCGAGGCCGCGCGCATCATCAAACAAACGCTCCCCGGCGCAAAAGTCTCCGGCGGCATCTCGAACGTCTCCTTCGCCTTCCGCGGCAACAACCCCGTGCGCGAGGCGATCCACACCGTCTTCCTCTACCACGCCATCCGCGCCGGCCTCGACATGGCAATCGTCAACGCCGGCATGCTCGGCAACTACGACGAAATCGACCCCGCTCTCCGCGCCCGCGTCGAGGACGTGATCCTAAACCGCCACCCCGAAGCGACGGACAACCTCATCGCCCTCGCCGAAAAAATCAAAACCACCGCCGCGCCGGTCTCAAATTTGAAATCTGAAATTTCAAATTCCACTGTCGCGCCCGCAACAGTGGAGGAGCGCCTCTCCCGCGCCATCGTCGCCGGGCTCGATGCCAACATCGAAACCGACACCGAACTCGCGCGCCAAAAATTCGCGCGCCCGCTCGACATCATCGAAGGCCCGCTCATGGACGGCATGCGCATCGTCGGCGAACGCTTCGGCGCCGGAAAAATGTTTCTCCCCCAAGTCGTGAAAAGCGCGCGCGTCATGAAACGCGCCGTCGCCTACCTCACGCCCTTCATGGAAGAGGAGAAGCGGCGCCTTGCGGCGCAGGAGTCAGGAGTCAGGAGTCAGGAGTCAGGAGAAAAACAATCAGGCCGCGCTCCCCGCGTCGTCCTTGCCACCGTCAAAGGCGACGTCCACGACATTGGCAAAAACATCGTCGGCGTCGTCCTCGCGTGCAACAACTACGAAGTCCACGACCTCGGCGTGATGGTGCCCTGCGAAAAAATCATCGCCGAGGCCAGGCGCCTCAACGCCGACCTCGTCGGCCTCTCCGGACTCATCACACCCTCGCTCGACGAAATGACCCACGTCGCCGCCGAGATGTCCCGCGCCGGCCTCGACATCCCGCTGCTCATCGGCGGCGCGACCACCAGCGCCGCGCACACCGCCGTCAAAATCGCCCCCGCCTACCCGCCCGGCGTCGTGCACGTCCTCGACGCCTCGCGCGTCGTTAACGTCGCCAGCGCCCTGCTCTCCCCTACGCAAAAACCCGCGTTCCTCGCCGACATCTTTTCGCGCCAGCAAAAACTCCGCGACGACTTCGCTGCGCGCCGCGCGCAAAAACAGCTCCTTCCCATCGCCGCCGCCCGCGCCAACCGCCAGCCCGTCGACTGGAGCGCCACCGACATTCCCCGCCCCGAATTTCTCGGCACGCGCACCCACGCCGACATCCCCGTCGAGGACATCATCCCCTACATCGACTGGTCGCCCTTTTTCAGCGCGTGGGAGCTCACCGGACGCTATCCGCAAATTTTCGACGACCCGAAAATCGGCAACGAAGCCAGAAAACTCCACACCGACGCGCAACAACTCCTCGCCAAAATCGCGCGTGAAAAACTTTTCACCCCCCGCGCCGTCGTCGGTTTCTGGCCATGCAATTCCACCGGCGACGACATCGAGGTTTATGATCATGAAGGTAGGGCGAACCCTCCGGGTGAGCCGAACACACTTTCGAGCAACACAACGGGCACGGCTCAGCAGGAGGTTTCGCCCCACCCCGGAAAAACTCCCCTCGCCCGCCTGCACCATCTGCGCCAGCAAATGGAAAAACCCGCCGGCCAGCACAACCACTGCCTTGCCGACTACATCGCGCCGCGCGAAAGCGACCGCACCGACTACATCGGCGGCTTCGTCGTGACGGCCGGTGACGGCGTCGAAAAACTCGCCGCCGAATACAAGCGCGCCGGCGACGATTACCGCGCCATCATGACGCAGGCGCTTGGCGACCGCATCGCCGAGGCGCTCGCGGAAAAAATGCACAAGCACGCCCGCGACCTCTGCGGCTTCGGTAAAACCGAAAACCTCACGCCCGAGGATTTGATCCGCGAAAAATACCGCGGCATCCGCCCCACGCCCGGTTATCCCGCGTGCCCCGACCACACCGAAAAACAAACCCTCTTCCGCCTCCTCAACGCAACCGAAGCCACCGGCGTTTCCCTCACGGAATCCTGCGCCATGACACCCGGCTCGTCCGTCAGCGGCTGGTATTTCAACCACCCCGACTCAAAATATTTCGGCGTTGGAAAACTGGGCCGCGACCAAGTCGAGGACTACGCCCGCCGCAAAACCATGCCCCAGGCCGAAGCCGAAAAATGGCTCGGCCCCTGGCTGGATTACGAGGTGGGATGATTCCATTGGCACCCGGGCCGATTTACATCGGTTTTAAACCGGCCTACGCCGCCAAATTCAAAAACCTGGTTGCACACTTCACGTAATCGGGCGATAGTGAGGGCACTATGATCGACGTAATCAAACGCACCATGCTCGCCGGTGTCGGCGCAGCCGTCATCACCAAGGAAAAAGCCGAGGCCGCCTTCGCCGAGTGGGTAAAGAAAGGCAAGATCTCCGCCGACGAAGCCAAGGCCATGGCCTCCAAGCTCGCCGACGACGGCAAAGCCGAATACGAACGCAGCTCCGCCGAAGTCAAACAAACCGTGCGCGAACTGCTGGACAAGGCCGGTGTCGGCCAGAAGGACCGCATCGACGCACTCGAGAAACGCCTTCTCGCGCTCGAGATCGAAGTCGCCAACCTCGCCACACACAAGGACGCGCCTCCGCAGGCGTGATTGTGCCCGCACCACAAATCATCAGGCTGACCGGCCCGATCTGATCGATCAGGCCGATTTTTTCATCCCTCCATGAAACCCTTCGGCTGGCTCACCAACGCCGCTCGGATGCGCGAAATCATTGCCGTTCTCTGGCGCAATGGTTTCGACGGCTTTCTGCAAAAAATCCGGCCGCCGTCGGGGCTGCTCCGCCGCCTCACGCCGAAGCCCCGCTCGCGTCACAGCCTTTGGGAACGCATCCGCATCACGCTCGAGGAGCTCGGCCCGACCTTTGTTAAATTCGGCCAAATCCTCAGCATGCGGCCCGATGCGTTTCCCGAGCCGCTGATTGTCGAGCTGCAAAAACTCCAGGCCAGCGTAACACCGCAGCCCTTTTCGGAAATGGAACCCGTGCTTCGCACCGGACTCAACGGCGAGGAGCTTGAGGCTGTTTTTTCCGACTTTGACCGCACTCCCGTCGCCGCGGCCTCCGTCGCGCAAGTTTACCACGCCACGCTCCGCCAAAACGGCCAGCGCGTCGCCGTCAAAATCCAGCGTCCCGGAGTTCAGAAAAAAATCGGCGCCGACTTTGAAATCCTGCGCTGGTTCGCGCACCAGGCGCACCAGCGCATTGAGGCGCTGCAAGCTTACAACCTGCCCGAGATTGTTGACGAACTGGGACGCGGCCTTGAGGAGGAGCTCGATTTCCGTGTCGAGGCGCACAACGTCTCCTATTTTCTAGAACGCAACAAAGACAGCGAGCACGTCACCGCTCCGCGCGCTTATATTGCGTATTCAAGCGCCACGGTTCTCGTCATGGATTTTGCCGAAGGCACCAAAATCCGCGACATCGAACCCGGTTCGCCCCTCGCAAAGGCCGCCGCCAGCAACGGCGCGTCATCCCTTTTCCATCAAATTCTCGTCGACGGTTTTTTCCACGCCGACCCGCACGCGGGCAATGTCCTTGTGCAGCCGGGCGGTCGCATCTGTTTTCTCGACTGGGGGCTCGTCGGGCAGCTCACGCGCCAGATGCGCTACACGCTCGTCGATCTCTTCGAGGCGTTCCTGAGCGGCGACTCCGCGCAAGTCGTGCGCGTGGCGATGGACCTTGAGCGAAGCAGTTCCATTTATCCCAACACCCGCCGCATGGAGCGCGAAATCCTCTACGCCCTCCGCGAGACGTTTGATCCCGCGACCGGCAAGGGTGAAATCGGACGCGCCATGCTGCGCCTCCTCCATATCTTTGGTGAAAACGGAATCGAGATCGCGCAGGATTACGCGCTCGTGGCGAAGGCCGTTTACACAATCGAGGAAACCGGCACGCGGCTCGACCCGGAGTTTTCGCTTAGCGCAAGCTTCATGCCCGCGGTGAAAAAACTCATCGCCCAGCGGCGCAACCCCAAGGCATTGCTGCAAAACTTCCGGCGCACCTTTGCCAGCGGATTCAGCCGCATTCAGGAACTGCCCGCCGAAATGCACCGCGTGTTGCGCCTCCTCGAATCGGGCCGCACCACGATTAATTTTCAACATCGCGGCCTCGAGGACATGGACGACGTGCTCAATTCCGCGAGCAACAAACTCACCATCGGCTTGATCATCGCCGCAATGATCATCGGCTCCTCAATCATCATCGCGACAAAAATACCGCCGCTGGTCGGTGAAAACATGTCGTTGCTCGGCCTCGTCGGCTACCTGCTCTCAGCCATGCTCGGGCTCTGGATCGTTTATAATATTTTGCGGCACGGGCCGCATAAATAGCGGGGTGATCGGCGTCGCGCGCGAATCAAACGCGCGCAACAAAACCGCGACGGTGTTGACATGCCGTTTTGCCGCGGAAAACTGCGCGAATCATGTCTTCCACGATTGAATCTGTTCCGCTCCCCGAATCAATTCGCCTCATCAATCACGGCCCGACTGTGATGGTCACCGCCGCCCACGGCGGGCGCGGCAATGTGATGACCGCCGCATGGACGCTGCCGCTCGATTTTGACCCGCCGAAAGTCCTGGCGATCATCGGCGCGAACAGTTTCACGCGGGAATTGATTAACGCCTCGGGTGAGTTTGCGCTCAACGTCCCGCCGCAAGCGCTCGTGAAAGCGGCGCTTGGAGTCGGCTCCGAGAGCGGACGCGACGTGCCTGACAAATTTGCGCGCCACGGGCTCAAGACATTTGCCGCGCAAAAAATAGCCGCGCCACTGGTCGAGGGCTGCGTGGCCTGGCTCGAATGCCGCGTGATCCGCGACGCAAACACCGCGCAAAACGAGAAAGACTACGATCTTCTCTTCGCGGAAGTGGTGGGCGCGCAAGCCGACACGCGTGTTTTCTCGCAAGGCCACTGGCATTTCGAAACCGCGCCCGACGAATTGCGCACGATTCACCATGCCGGCAGCAGCCAGTTCTACGCGATCGGCGAGGCGGTGAAAACAGCGTAACGCTTTTGCGGGCGAACTTTAAACCTCGGCGCTCTCGTCGAGCGCGCCGAGATTTGTCGAACGGCGCTGCCGTTCATCATGTGTCAAGCCAGGTGCCGAGACCGATGACAACCGTGGAAATAATCAGCGTCGCGATGCCGGCCGTGATCAAGCGGCGGGCCTTGGCGCTCACGCCGCTCCACTCCTTGAAATACACGCCCCAGAGCGTGCTGAAAATGATGATGCTCGCCATGTGGAGCGTCCAGCTCGCGAAACCATATTCGCCCATCTGCGACTCACCCATGTTGTAGAAGAAGAACTGGAAATACCAAGTGGCGCCGGCGAGGGCGGAAAAAAAGAAGTTGCTCGCGCGCGGGATGCGAAGCGCGTCAGCGGAGGGCGCGCGGCCGGCGGCGGGTTGCGCGAGGTTTTGCGGGGCGAGGTTGGCGTGCCCGCTGCGCAGGTGGCTGGCGAGATATTGGTAACCGGTCTTGTTTTTGATGTTGAGATACACGCACCAGATAAAGTTGGTCGTGAACCCGCCGAGGAGAATAACGACGAGGCGCGGAATGCCGGCCCAGAGCTTGTCCGTCCCGCCGGCCTCGATTGCTTGCGCGATGGGATTTCCCGCCGTGATGGCAAAGGCCATGCCCGCGCTCATGACACCGGAGAAGGTCGCGACGAGAATGCCCTTCTTGAAATCAAATTCCGCGATCGCCTTTTTCTTTTCCGCCTCGGGCATCTCGCGCTCCTTGGTGAGCCCGGCTTTCGCGGCAATAAAAATGCCAAGCACGGTCACCGCGATTCCGACCATGGTGACGATGCCGCCTCGGGTCTGGACGATGTCAACAAGGCTCTTGGGAACCGCGGGGCCGAGATCGACAAAAATCTTGAGCAACGGCGGCAGCAGCGTGCCGAAAACCGTGCAATATCCAAGCGCCACACCCATGCCGAGCGACATGCCCAGGTAACGCATCGTCAGCCCGAACGTGAGCCCGCCGCAGCCCCACATCATGCCAAAAACATATGGCCACACGAACGGCGCGATGCCCTCGTTTTGCCAGATCTCTCGGAGAATGCCGAAGGCGTTGTGATCCTTCGTAATCAGCCACGCAAAAAACGCGGGACAGACAATCCACGAGAAAACGCCGCCAACCAACCAGTAAACCTCCCACGCCCACTTTTTAACCCCCTTGTAAGGGACATAAAAGCTGCCTGATGCCAGGCCGCCTAGCCAATGGAAAACAACGCCGAGAATAGGATTGGAGTGCATGGGTTTTTATGAGCTGAAAATGACCGGATGAAACGCGCCGGACACGACGATCCCCAGCGTCGCGCGGCAACCTTCGCAAGCCGGTGGGATTTGTCGGGATGGCATAAACGGGGAAATGAATGGTTAAAAAAGCGAAGCACACATTGCGAGTCTTCACACTGTGTGCAGACCGCATCTGAAGCAAAATAGCCCCGCCTGTAAACAGCTTTGTGAGCCGATCGTTAATCTGGAAGTGCGCCGGGCCACAGTCCGGCGTTTTCGGTTTTTTTGAATAAAAATACGCCTTCGCTTGCCAGCGAGTGCCCGTGCTTTTTTAATGCGAGCATGCAGCTTCCCGCAGTATTGGCCTCGCTGGCGTCCAGCGCCCCGGTCGTGGATTTCCCACGGTCGCTTTCCTCGTATGCGGATTCCGGCGCCGCGGAAAATGTCGGACTGATTGAAGCGCTCGCGGCACGGATACAGGCCGAGCCGTTCAACCTCGTCGCCACAGTCATCTTTTTGCTCGCGATCATCCACACGTTCCTGACGCCGCGATTCCGGCATTGGGCGCACGAGGTCGAGGAAGCGCACCGCAAAAAACTCGAGGCGTGCAAACAACGCCGGGAACACCCCGACACCTTCGACGGATCGCCCCACAAGGAAACCGATTGCAACCCCGACGAGGTTAGTTTCAAGGGGCAGGTGCTGCACTTCTTCGGCGAGGTCGAGGCCGTGTTTGGCATCTGGGCCGCCGTGCTTGTTGCCGCGATGACCATTTCGAAGGGATGGGGCACGGTGGTGCATTACCTCGGGAATCACGTTAATTTCACCGAGCCTGTTTTTGTCGTCGCCATCATGGCGCTGGCATCCACCCGACCAATCCTGCAACTCGCGGAGCGCTTCCTGCGCATGATCGCCGCGCTTGGGAAAAACACCGTGGCGGCGTGGTGGATCACCATCCTCGTCATGGCGCCGTTGCTCGGGTCGCTTATCACGGAACCCGCCGCCATGACAATCGCCGCGCTTCTGCTCGCGCGGCAGTTCTACGCGTTAAAACCGCGGACCGTCTTTGCCTATGCGACGATCGGCCTGCTCTTCGTCAATGTCTCCGTCGGCGGCACGCTCACAAACTTTGCGGCGCCGCCAATCCTCATGGTCGCCGGGCCGTGGGATTGGAGCATCGCGCACATGTTCACGAATTTCGGCTGGCGCGCGATCATCGGCATCGTTGTCGCCACCGGCGTCTATTATGTTGTTTTCAGAAAACAGTTCGCCGCGCTCCAGCGCGCGCGCGACAACACGAGCCAGGCCGCGTCCGCGCCCAAGGAGGAGCGCGTGCCGCTCTGGATCACCCTTGTGCAAATCGGCTTCATGGCGTGGATGGTCGCCGTCGCCCACTACCCGCCGATGATCGTCGGCGGCTTCCTGTTCTTCTTGGCGTTCGCCCAGGCGACCGCGCACCACCAGGGAAAGTTCGACCTGAAATCGCCCATGCTCGTCGGCTTTTTTATCGCCGGCCTCGTCATCCACGGCGGACTGCAAGGCTGGTGGATCGAGCCGGTGATCGCACGCCTCGACGCCGTGCCGCTTTTCTTCAGTGCGATCACACTCGGCGCCTTCAACGACAACGCCTCCATCACCTACCTCGCCACGCTCGTGCCCGACCTTCAGGACAATTTAAAATACGCCATCGTCGCGGGCGCGGTGACGGGCGGCGGCCTCACCGTGATCGCCAACGCGCCCAATCCCGCGGGCCAGTCAATCCTCGCGCGCTTTTTCCCCGACGGCGTTTCGCCGCTCGGCCTGTGCCTCGGCGCGCTCATTCCCACGGCCGTGCTCTCGGCGGCGTTTTTGCTGCTGTGAGTCCGCGCCGCCGTTTTGCCCGCGGGAAAATTCGCCGGAAATTCCACCGCCCCTGTGGTTGACCGTGTTCCACGCGGCGGCATGCTGGCCGGCTTAAATAAATTCAAAAACTCCGCGCTCATGATTACAAAAAAACTCGCCATCGTTTTGCTCGCCATCCTCACACTGGGAACAGGCCACCTGTTCGCACAAAAGAAAAACGGCCCCGTCGTTGAAAAGATGACCGGCAACAACGGCAATTTTATCCGCACCGCCAATTACACTAACAACGTGTTGAACGGACCCTACTCGGAAGTTTTTGAGAAGGGCGGAAAAACCAAAAGCTCCGGCCAATACACGCTCGGCAAAAAGACGGGGCGCTGGGATTACGGCAAAAGCGACGGCGCCAAAACGCTGACCGAGGTTTACAACGCAACCGGCGGCCTCACCCAAAAGATCACCTATTACAGCAACGGTAAACCGAACGCCGAAACCGAATACAAAAACGGCAAACTCCACGGCGTGACCAAAAAATACGACCAGGACGGCTCGTTAAAAAGCGAGACAACCTACGCCAACGGCAAGGAGCACGGAAAACAAACGCAGCACATCACAAGCACTTCGGGAAACTACGTTTGCGTTTCCCATTATCAAAACGGCCGGAAGCACGGCGAATATTCGGAGCAATACCAAAAAACCGGCAACCTCAAGGCCAAGGGCCAATACAAGCAGGATAAAAAGGACGGCGTCTGGATTTACGGCGAAGCCGGCGGAAAAAAGACCCGAGAAGAAACCTACACCGAAGGCAAGCTGGTTGACACCAAGAAGCTCTAAGCGCTCGCGCGGCGCGCAAAGGCGTCGGCGCCGACTTCGCGTTGAGCCGCAATTGTGTGAATAAGTCTTTCCGCAAACAGCTTTACACAAAAACGCGGCGGGTGTTTGCTTTGCGCTCATTCATCAATTGTGAAGTTTCCACGTATCAACGCCTTTTTTCTCGCGATCATAGCGACGGTAATGCTTGTCGCGGCGGGTTATTTTGGCTGGCGGTATGTCGAGCTGCGCCGCCAGAACGCGGAGCTCCAACGCAACAAGGACCGGCTTTCCACGCTCTTTGACGAGCAAAGCGAAAAGCTTCGCGAAAGCCAGCGCATCCTCGATCGCCTAAGCAAGGATCCCGAGTTCGTCGAGATGATCATCCGTCGCCGCCTTGGCTACGCCAAGCCCGGCGAGGTGATTTATAACTTCGAGGAACCCGCGCCCGGAGACCCCCTGCTCGTGCCCGCGCCGGTCGAAAACATTCCCGCCCCGCCGCCACCGCAACAACCGCAGCGTTGAGGACTGGCGCGTTTTTTTAACGCGCGCGTGTTTGCCGGCTGATTTGCGCGAGTGAATTTTTGAGGGAAACCACTGGTGGCCGGTTCGGGCTTCGCGTGCGTCATATAAGCATTGCACCCGCGCATGTGTTTTTTTGAATACACCCTCACGCTAAACATCGGACAACAACGACCGCCAATGGCCACACCAGAAATCATCGAAGCCTTTCAACGCGCCGGGCAAGGACACGTCTTTGCCTTCTACAACGAACTCGCCCCCGCCGAACGCGAACGCCTCCTCGCCGACGCCGCCGAGATCGACCTCGCCGAAATCGCGCGCCTCCACAAGACGCTTGTCGCCGACGGAGCCTCCGCCGCGCTGAACCTCGAAGGCCTCGCCCCCGCGCCCTACGAGCCGCTTCCCGAAAACGGCGGCGACACCGACGCTTGGGCCGCCGCCAAAACCGCCGGCGAGGAGGCGCTCCGCGCCGGACGCGTCGCCGCCTTCGTCGTTGCCGGCGGACAGGGCACGCGCCTCGGCTACAACGGCCCGAAAGGCTCCTTCCCCGTCACCCCGCTCAAAAACAAAACACTCTTCCAAGTCTTCGCCGAAAAAATCCGCGCCGCGGGCCTTCGCTACGGAAAACCCATCCACTGGTTCATCATGACCAGCCACGCGAACCACACCGCCACCGAGGCCTTCTTCAAGCAGCACGACTACTTCGGCCTCGCGCCCGCCCGCGTGCATCTTTTCCGCCAGGGCCGCATGCCCGCGATTTCGCCCGACGGCAAAATCCTCCTCGAAACCAAGTCCGCCATCGCCATGTCCCCCGACGGACACGGCGGCTCGCTCCGCGCCCTCCAGCGCAGCGGCGCGCTCGACATCATGCAGCGCGAAGGCATCGACATTCTCAGCTATTTCCAAGTCGACAATCCGCTCATCCGCATCATCGACCCCGCCTTCATCGGCTGGCACCTCGCCCGCCGCTCCGAAATGTCCTCGAAAATGATTCCCAAGGCCTACGCCGAGGAAAAAGTCGGTCACTTCTGCACGCAAAACGACCGCACCGTCGTCATCGAATACTCCGACCTCCCGATGGAAATGCAGCGCGAAACCGATCCCGCCACCGGCAAGCTCCGCTACATCGCCGGCAGCATCGCCATCCATGTTTTGGACACGCAATTCATCCGCCGCATGGCGGGGGGAGCCGCCGGCGGCCACGAAGTCGCGCTTCCCTTCCACCGCGCCGACAAAAAAATCCCCACGATCGACGCCGACGGCAACCCGGTGAAACCCGACAAGCCCAACGGCATAAAATTCGAAATGTTCGTCTTCGACGCCGTCCCGCACGCCAAGAACGCCGTCATCATCGAAACCCGCCGCGCCGACGATTTCAGCCCGGTGAAAAACGCCGAGGGCCTGGACTCGCCCAAAACCTGCCGCGACGACCAGCTCCGCCAATTCGCCCGTTGGTTAAAGCAAGTCGGCGCGCCCGTTGAAACCGACGCCACCGGCCTGCCCGGCATTACCGTGGAAGTGTCACCACTTTTTGGATACGACGAGGAAACCTTCGCCCAATCCTGGGACCGCTTCCCCTCCAAGCCCGCCATCACCGACGGATTGTATCTCGAGTAATTTTTTAATTAACCACGGAGAGCACGGAGAAACACAGAGAAACCAATTCTGACTCCGTGCCCCTCCGTGCTCTCCGTGGTTAAAACAATTCCGCATTCCGAAATCCGCATTCCGCATTCCCATGAGCACTCTCAAAAAAATCCAAGCCGCCGCCAAGTCCGGCGCGCTCCTCCCCTCCACCGCCACCAATCTCGCCGACTGGCTCGCCGCATCACTCCCCGAATGGGCCGTCGCCAGCATCGGTGAGCTCGTTGAAAAACAAGCCTGGCCCGAACTCAACGACCGCTTTTACCGCTACCTCGAATTCGGCACCGGCGGCATGCGCGGACGCACCATCGGCGCCGTTCCCGCCGCCGCCGAAACCGGCAAGCTCTCGCCGCTCGGCACACCCGAGCACGCCGCCATCGGCAGCAACGTCCTCAACGACTTCACGCTCATCCGCGCCGTCATCGGCCTCTACCGCTACACGGCGAAGTTTCTCGCCACGCAAAACCGCGCCGATTCGCCCAAACTCGTCATCGCGCACGACGTGCGCCACTTCTCGCGCCACTTCTGCGAACTCGCCGCCTCCACTTGGACGCGCCTCGGCGGCACCGCCTGCATCTTCGACGGCCCGCGCTCCACGCCGCAACTCAGCTTCAGCGTCCGCTATCTCAAGGCCCACGCCGGCGTCGTCATCACCGCCAGCCACAACCCCCCGCACGACAACGGCTTCAAGGCCTACTTCGAGGACGGCGCGCAAGTCATCGCCCCGCACGACAAAGGCATCGTCGCCGAAGTCAACGCCGTCCCCCTCTCCGAACTCGGCGCCTACCTCGACAAAGATCTGGCGCGTGTCATCACGCTCACGCCCGCCGCCGATGCCGCCTACCACGCCGTCGCCGCCGAATCCATCATCGACAAAACCGTTTTCAAAAAAGCGAAACTCAAAGTCGCCTTCACCAACATCCACGGCACCGGCGCCATCGCCTCGGTTCCCCTCCTCAAAGCCGCCGGCGCGCTCGTTACCCACGTCCCGCAACAAGCCGCGCAAGACCCGCGCTTCCCCACCGTCAAATCGCCCAACCCCGAAAACGCCGAGGCGCTCTCCATTGCCGTCGCTCTTGCCGAAAAAAACAAACTCGACGTCGTCCTTGCCACCGACCCCGACTGCGACCGCATGGGTGTCGCCGTGCGCAACAAAGCCGGCAAAATGGAACTCCTCACCGGCAACCAAGTCGGCGCGCTCTTTGCCGACTACCGCATCACGAAACTCAAGCAACTCGGCCGCATTCCGAAAAAAGGCGGTAAAAACATCGCCCTCATCAAAACCTTCGTGACGACCCCGCTTCAGGACGCCATTGGCGCGGCCCACGGCGTAAAAGTCATCAACACCCTCACCGGCTTCAAATGGATCGCCGCAAAAATCCGCCGCTACGAGGAACAACTCAAGGCGAGCCTCCTCGCCAAGGAAGGCATCGCGCTCGACTACGACCGCACCCCGCACGCCACCCGCGCCAAACTCCTCCAAAAACACAGCACCTATTTCATCTTCGGAAACGAGGAAAGCTACGGCTATCTCGACGGCGACGACGTGCGCGACAAGGACGGCAACACCGCCTGCCTCATGTTCGCCGAACTCTGCGCCTACGTGAAATCGCGCAAACTCACCGTGCCCGAATACCTTGATGAAATCTACCGCAAGCACGGTTACTTCATGGAAGGCGTGATCAACATCTACTATGAAGGCGCGACCGGCGCGGCGAAAATCAAGCGCATCCTGGAAACCTACCGCGCGCGCCCCCCGAAAAAATTCGGCGACATCGCGGTGAAGAAATTCCAGGACTTCGGACGCGCGAAAATCCTCGACGCCGACGGCGAGCGCATCCCCGCGCAAGACCTCTATTTTGTGACCCTCGCCAACGGCTACACCTTCGCCGCCCGCGGCAGCGGCACCGAGCCAAAAATCAAGTTCTACATCTTCGCCAACGCAAAGAATCAGAAGCCGGCAAAAGGCAAAAAGAAACCCACCCTCGCCGAAACAAAAGCCGCCGTAAAAGCCGAGCTGGAACGCGTAAAAACCCTAATCGAAACCGACGCAAGAAACCGCGCGGAATCGTAAAGCTTTTGTAGGGACGCACCTCGCGTGCACCCTCGTTTACGCAGACGTTGCGACCACGCACGCAAAGAGTTTTCGCATACAAGGGCGCGCTGCAAGGCGCGCCCCTTCATGCGCCTTCAAAATAACGCCTGAAATTTCCTGACGCTGCGAAGCGCGAACATCACGCCAACAGCGCCGAGCCAGAGCAAGCTGGGCGCGCCACCACCACCGCCGCCGGAGCTGTTATTACCATTGTTGCCACCGGTGTTGACAGTGAGCACGGCAACCTTGCTGGTAACGGAACCCAACATATTGCCCACAATAACCGTATAGCTGCCTGCATCCGATTGTTGCACCGTCGAAATCGTATAGGTAGAGTTTGTGGCACCGGGAATATCCACATTGTTTTTCTGCCACTGATAAGTCGGATTCGGACCTGCGGCGACAACTCCAAATGTCACCAATCCGCCGACAGTAACAGGCTGACTGACAGGATGGGTGATGATTATGGGCACAGTGTCACCGGCAATATACACTGGAATGGAATTTTGGTTCAAGAGAGCGCTTGCACCCAATTGGCCGAGTATGTTGCTTCCCATGCCCCAGAGCGAACCGTCACTTTTTAGAAACAGGCTATGATACCATCCAGCGGCCACAGCACTGACATCGGTGGTTACTTTAACGGGTGTGTTATGACTTGTAGTGGTGCCATCACCCAAACGGCCGTCGTCGTTGTTTCCCATCGCCCAAAGTGTGTTATCATTTTTCACAAACAAACTGTGATTCCAGTTAGCAGCAATTACAGGGCTTACATTGGTAGTTATTTGCGTGGCAGTGCTTTGGGTTGCATTAGTGCCATTCCCCAACTGACCAGAAGCGTTCCATCCCATAGTCCAAAGTGTGCCGTCGTTTTTTACGAACAGGCTATGATTCCATCCAGCAGCAATGGCAATGACGTCGGTGGCTATTTGCACGGGGGTAAACGGATCATCAATGGAGGCTAGCCCCAACTGGCCCGCATCATTGCTTCCCATGCCCCAAAGCGTGCCGTTGCTTTTAAGAAATAGGCTGTGATCACGCCCGGCAGCCACGGCGATAACGTCAGTGGCCACTTGCACGGGAGTGCTTTGGGTCGAGACGATTGAGGCATCGCCCAATTGCCCGTATTTGTTGCGCCCCATGGCCCAAAGCGACTTGTCAGCCTTTATGAACAGGCTGTGCTCATACCCAGCAGCCGCGGCAGAAACGCCTTCGGCCACCTTTACAGGAGAGCTTCGGTTCACAGTAGTATCATCCCCCAGCTGGCTGTAATCGTTGAGCCCCATAGCCCAAAGCGTGCCGTCATCTTTTATGAACAAGCTATGCTTACCTCCAGTTGCCACAGTAAGAACACCGACCGCCACTTGATCGGGAGTGGTTCGCTTTGTGGTTGTGCCATCACCCAGCTCGCCACTGTCGTTATTTCCCGTGGCCCAAAGCGTGCCGTCATCAGTTATATACAAACTATGACAATAACCGGCGGCTATTTTGACGACGCTGACGGCGTTTGCTTGCGGAGCGGCGACTGCCAAAAGACAGACCGTAAGGATCAGAGGGCGGAGGATGGAGGACATCGATGTTTTGGTGGATATGGAGAGCTTCATGAGCGGGTGAAAGTATGGGGTGCTTCCGATTGGTGGGAGTGAGTTGATGGGTTGCTAACGAATTTGTCCTCAACAATTGACCGGCAGGGCTTGTTTTTCAAGCAGGTAATAGCTCGAGCGGGGTTCTTCCCCGCGCCGGTTACTCAAAATGATGCCAGCGTGAATTGAGAAGCGGACTTAAATGTTTGCGCAGAAAACGGATGCGGCTTGGGAGCGCGGTCTTTCCCGGGCGATGCAAGCAACACCCCTATATGGTGCGTCTATCTTTTCATCGCGCGGCGCAACACAATCATCACGCCAACAGCGCCGAGCCAGAGCAAGCTGGGCGCGCCACCGCCACCTCCACCACCGGAACTTCCGTCGTTGTTGTTATTTCCACCATTGCCACCGGAGCCGTCGCCGACGGTGAGTGTGGCGGCAAAGCTGGTGGCACTGCCTTTTGGATTGGTGGCGACACAGCGATATTGCATACCGCTTAGTTTGGTGGTGGCCGCGGTGATGACGAGCGTGTCGGTGGCGGCGCCACTGTAGAGAGCGGAGTCCGAAATATCCGCCCAAGACCTGCCGTTGGTCGAGGATTGCCAGCGCAATGACGGCGCAGGATCGCCCGAGGCGGCAACGGTGAATGTGACGTTCCATCCGGGCGAAACGGTTTGCGTGGCGGGCGGCGTTTTGATTGCAGGGCCGTCCCCGACAATATGAAAGGGGATGTTTGAATCCGCGCTCACGCCATCCCCCAACTGCCCGTAGAAATTGTATCCCGTTACCCAAAGCGTGCCGTCGTTTTTCACAAACAGGCTGTGATTGTATCCAGCGGCGATGTCTTTGATGTCGGTGGCGACTTGCACGGGGCGGGATCGGGAGTGAACCACACGCGTTCCATCACCCAACTGCCCGTAAAAATTATTTCCCATAGCCCAAAGCGTGCCGTCGATTTTTACAAACAGGCTGTGATACTTTCCGGCAGCCATGGCACTGACGTTGGCGGCTATTTGAGTGGCGGGCTCGTCGTTCTCAGTGTAATTAATCCAAGCACGACCATTGCCCAATTGGCCGTATTCATTGTGCCCAACAGTCCAAAGTGTGCCGCTGCTTTCTAAAAACATACTATGTAGTGATCCAGCAACCACAGTAGAAAAGGAGACATCAGGGGGACCCACTTGCCCCGAAGTATTTGGAACAATGTTCCATCTGCCCAACTGGTTATAAAAATTATATCCCATGGCCCAAATCGTGCCATCGGTTTTTCTAAACAAGCTGTGAAATTCTCCAGCGGCCACAGTGGAAACATTGCTGCCCACTTGCACGGGTGTGATTCTATCCTCTTGTGTGCCATCCCCCAACTCGCCGTGGCGATTGTTCCCCATGGCCCAAAGCGAACCGTCGTTTTTCACAAACAGGCTGTGATATCCTCCGCCCGCGATGGCGATAACGCCTGTGGCCACTCGCACCGGTGTTTTTCGATCTGTAGTCGTGCCATCTCCTAACTGGCCGTAAATGTTAAGACCCGTAACCCAAAGCGACCCGTCATTTTTCACATACAAACTATGATATTTCCCCGCGGCCGCGGCAACAACCCCAGTGGCTATTCGCACGGGCGTTTTTCGATCCGTGGTCGTGCCATCTCCCAACTGACCATAAACATTGAGCCCCATAGCCCAAAGCGACCCGTTATCCTTCAGAAACAGACTGTGATGATCACCGGCAGTTGCCGCAATGACGTTGGTGGCCACTTGTGCGGGAATGCTCCGGCCTGTGTTGGCACCATCGCCTAATTGGCCCGCGTAGTTATATCCCATGCCCCAAAGTGAACCGTCATTCCTCACAAACAGGCTGTGGCGGCTGCCGGCTGCCACAGCAGTGACTCCAGTTGTCACTTGCACAGGCGTGCCGCGAATTTCGCCGAGGCCATCTATATTCCCCAGACGACCCGAGGTGTTGTCTCCCATGGCCCAGAGAGAGCCGTCGTTTTTCACAAACAGGCTGTGGTTGTATCCGGCGGCCACGGCAACGACACCAGTGGCTATCTGCATATTGGCAATGGAAACATCATCCATTGGTCTGCTGTATAACGAGTTGTCTTTGTAATATCCCATGCCCCAAAGCGAACCGTCGCTTTTCAGATATAGGCCGTGATATTTTCCCACAGCCACGGCAACGACACCAGAGGCCACTTGTTTGGGGGCGAAAGAGAAAGACTCCTCCTCATCCAATCGAATACTAGTGCCGTCAAGCAATTCAAACCAATGCTCGTAGACAACGCTGTATCCCATGGTCCAAAGCGTGCCATCGGTTTTCACAAACAAGGTGTGATATTCCCCGGTGGCCACAGCCACAACGTCCGTGGCCACTTGTGATGGCAATCTATAATCCGAAGTTGGGGCATCCCCCAATTGGCCGTAGTAGTAGTCCCACGTCGAACGACCTCCCATGCCCCAAAGCGTGCCGTCGTTTTTCAGAAACAGACTGTGGTGGTTTCCGGCTGTCACAGAAGAGACATTCGTGTCCACCTGCACGGGTGTTCTTTGTGTCGTGGTCGTGCCGTCGCCCAACTGGCCGGAACTATTACCTCCCATGGCCCAAAGCGTGCCGTCACTCTTCACAAACAAGCTATGCCCATATCCGGCAGCCGCATCAATGACACCGGTGGCTATTTGCACGGGCGTGCTTCGATTTTCTTTCGTGCCATCGCCCAGCTGGCCGTTGTAGTTGTATCCCATTCCCCAAAGCACGCCGTCATCGGTTATATACAGCGTGTGATTGTAGCCAGTGGCGACCTTGATAATTTTGGCGGCGTTCACCTGTGGCGCGGTGGCGGCCAAGGCCAGAAGGCAGAAGCCGGAAGCCAGAACGTGAAGAATGGAGCGCGGGGACATTTTTGTGAATGCGGGGAGTTTCATGCGCGGGCGAGGTATGGGTTTTGCTTTCAACAGCTGGTTCGGCGCCGAACCAGCACGAAATGATTCATGCGCGGGGTGTGTTTTTGCAATCAGGAAATCCTGACGGTAGCCGGTAGCCCGTCCGCGATTGCGCGCGACGGCATTACCGAATGCGCCCCGTCAGCGCGGGTTGTTCTTGAAGAACTCGGCGACGGGCGTGCCTTCGGGAGCCCATTTTTGGGCGTTTTTGAACCATGTGGCGGCTTTTTTTGGTTTGCCGCTTTGGTTGTATGCTTGCGCGAGATTGAAGGCGACTTCGCTCTTTTGAGCCAGATCGGTTTCCGGACACAGTTTCAGGCAGCGGTGATATTGCTCGATGGCCTTGTCGTAGCGTTTTGATTGAAGGAGCAGGTAGGCGTATTCGCGGTTCACAAAAAAATCGTCGGGCAAATCCTTGACCGCGCGAACAAGCACGCGCTCGGCGGCGTCCGCGCGCCGCAGTGCGTTGTAGGAGTAGCTCAATTCGAAAAGCAGTTTACCATTCGTGGGCTCAAGCAAATACGCAGGCTCCAGAAAAGTAAGCGCCTTCTCGTATGCGCCAATGTGGTTGTATGCCCAGCCCCATCGCACTTTGTGATAAATGCTGTCCGAGTCGGTTTTGTAGTATTGCAGCCAGTCGGGAGTGACCGATTTGCCAAGCGCCTTGATATCCTCGGGCGATAAACGCGCCACGAGATAATCACGCTGGATGCGGCTTTTCAACATGGGCTGGGACATCGCGCTGTCGTCATGCGGTTGGATCGCTCCGTTTTTCGTCACGCTGAAACTCCCGCCCATGTGGAAGGTGAAACCCGCCTCCGAATCAATGTAGATGAATCCATACATGAAGGTATTTTCACCCGGTTTGGTTGGCGGCAACGCCACCCAGCGATCCTCATTTTCGGTGACACTGGTTGTGAATTGAAGCCGTTGCTTGAGCGTGTCGAGAACGACAGGGAGTTTGCCATCGCCGTCGGAGTTGATGTTGCTCGCGGCCAGATCGACGACGATGCGCTTGAAGCCAAACTGCCGCAAGTGCACTTCGAGTTCATCGACCAAGGGTTTGTAGGACGTTTCGCCGCTTGTGTGCGCGCGCTTGTCCAATGTCACTCGCACAAAATCGCGCTCGAATGGGAACGCGCGCATGAAATTAAAAAACACATCCTTTGAAACCTTCGGCGGCAGACGCACAGTGCCTGAGTGTTGCGGGACAGACGCGCTCCAATCGTCCCAGCTCCGAAAGTTGAAATGCACGCTTTCTTTTGCATCCACCGTTTTCGAATCGGCAAACGCAACACCGGACAAAAACAAAAAACTCAAAAGCAGGGCGGCGGGGTGTTTCATTTCACAGAATAGCAAGCACAACCCCTTGTTTTTCTCCATCCAATATTTCTGCCGAGTGCCGTCCCTGCGGTTTGGATTTCGCGCATGGTTTTTCACCGTGTTGCGCGGCATATTCAACTCACCTTGTGCATTTTCATGTTTTCCAAGCTTTGCAAGTGGCACGGAAAGCGTGCATTGATGTCTGTCTATCGCATTTGCCATATAACACATGTCCGCCGACGCCACGCAGCCAGATTCCCTTTCACCTGCCATTGAGGTGCAAAACCTCGTCAAATCTTACGCGGGGTTTCTTGCCGTCAACAATGTCAGCTTCACGGTGCGGCGCGGCGAAATCCTCGGGTTTCTCGGGCCCAATGGCGCGGGCAAATCCACCACCATGCGCATCCTCACCGGCTACCTGCCGGCGACTTCCGGCGTGGCGCGGGTTTGCGGCGTTCCGGTCGCCACGCGCCCGGAGGAGGTCAAGCGGCTCATCGGTTACATGCCCGAAAACAATCCGCTGCCCGAGGACATGCGTGTTTCCGAGTATCTTTATTACCGCGGTCGACTCAAGGAGCTCGGCCGGCGCAAACTCTCGTCCCGTATCAACGAGGTCATGGAACTTTGCGACCTCGGGCGCGAACGGCACCGGATTATCGGCAAACTTTCCAAGGGGTTTCGCCAGCGCGTGGGCATTGCCGAGGCGATTCTGGCGGAGCCGCCCGTGATCATCATGGACGAGCCGACCATCGGACTCGATCCGCATCAGATCCAGCTCGTCCGCGATCTCATCGACAGTTTGCGCGGAAACATGTCGGTCATCATTTCGTCGCACATTCTTCCCGAGATCGAAGTCACCTGTGACCGCGTGCTCATCATCAACCAGGGCCGCATCGTCACGATGGGCACGCCCGCCGAGTTGCGACGCGACATCATCGGCCATTCCGTTTACAAACTCGAAATCGCCTGCGACGTCGAACAACTCGGCCCCGCGCTCACGGTTTTCGAACCCAGCATAAAAATCAGCGAAACCTCCGCGCCCGACGCGGACGGCTTCCGCATAATCTACATCACCACCGGTCGCGACGAACCCATTGGAGAATCGCTTCTGCAACTGCTCAGGTCCGACGACCGTTTTCGGTTGCGCGGCCTCTCCCGCGAGAACCCGACGCTTGAGGACGTTTTCCTTGTCGCCACCCGGCGCAGCCGCGACATCATTGACGCGCCGAAAAAACCAAGAAGGTAAGTCCGTTTCCGTTTCACATTTTTCCATTCCGCATTCCGAACTCCACATTCCGCATTTCACACATGCGCCACTTCTTCACCATTCTCAGTCACGAAATCCGCATGCTGTTGGTCAATCCCGGCACCTACATTGCGGCGGTGTTTTTTCTGGGAGTCATGGGTTCCATCTTCATCGACCTGCTCAACCTTTACAGCGCCGTTCCACAAGAGACATCACCGGCGACGGTGTTTTTCCGGCTTTTCTGGGTGCCCGTTCTTTTCATGGTGCCGCTCCTCACGATGAAAAGCATCTCCGAGGAACGGCGGCACGGAACGCTTGAGACGCTGCTCACCTCGCCCGTCTCCACCACCGAGGTCGTGCTCGGCAAATATGGCGCGGCGTATTTTCTCTACATTCTCCTTTGGGGATCGACGGCGGTCTTTTTCTACATCCTGCAAAAATTTGCCGGCGACTCGCGCTTTCTGGACGCGGGCCCGCTCATTGGCGGATACCTTTTCATCGCGGTTTCCGGGCTTTTCTTTGTCGCCATCGGCATCCTTGCCAGCTCGCTTTCGCGCAACCAGGCCGTTTCCGGATTTCTCTGCTTCACGCTCCTCGCGCTCATCCTCGGGCTGAACTTTGTTTCCAACGCCGATATTTTCAGCAATGAAACACTTTCGCCCTTCAAGTCCATCGTGCAGCGCGCGCAGATATTCCAACACCTCGACGATTTCAGCCGCGGCATCATCGACACGCGCCAGCTTCTTTTCTACGTCAGCGGCGCCACGCTCACCCTCATCCTCAGCATCCTCGGCCTTGAGGCTAAAATATTGCATAGCTAACCGATGAAATTCTTTGAAAGTTTTCGCGCCACGCGCTGGTTGCGCAGCACAAACCTGGTTCTTCAGGCGTTGCTGTTCGTGGCGTTTTTCGGCGGGCTGAACTACCTTGCGCTTCAATACTCGTGGCGCTTCGACATCACGCAGCTTCGCAAGCACACGCTTTCCGCCGAGACGCGCGCCTACCTTACGCAACTCGACCAGCCGATTCGCGTTGTTGTCACCCTGCCGAAAAGCGCCTCACCCGACGACCACGAGGCGCCCGCCGATCTCGACCAGATCAACAACGATGTCGCCGGCCTTCTGCGCGAATACACTTACGCCCTCGAAACCAACGCCAAGGTGGATTTCCGCGTCGATTACATCGACGTTTACCAGCGCCCGCGCGAGGCCGAGCAACTCGGGCTCGAACCAAACGCCATTTACTTTTTCTCCGGCCAGCGGCCCAGAAAGGTCGGCGTCGACGCGCTCTATCGTTACAAAAACAACCAGCGCGTCGCCTTTCTCGGCGAGCAGGCGTTCACCGCCGCCATCCTCGGCGTTTCCAATCCCGAGCAGAAAAAAATCTACTTCCTGACCGGCCATGGCGAAATGGACCCCCACAGCGTGGACAACCAGCGCGGCCTTTCAGAGATCCGCAACGCGCTCACCGCGCGCAACTACGCGCTCGACGCGCTCGACCTTTCACGCGCGCGCGCCATCCCCGACGATGCCGCGCTCATTATTTCCGTCGGCGCGCAATATTCATACGAAGCCCGCGAGCAGGAAATGCTCCGCCAATACATGGGCACCCGCGCCGGCCGCCTCATGCTTTTTACCGCGCCTGGCACCGATCCGACCGGCCTTGAGGACTTGCTCCGCGAGTGGGGCATCGTCGCCGACAACAACTGGATCTACGACCGCTCCACCTCCAGCCAGTCCGACATGAGCGGCGACCTCATCCTGACCACCGACACCCAGCATCCGATCACCCAGGCGCTCGCGGACAACAACCTCGCGCTTAAATTCGGCGCAACCCGATCGGTGCGGCCCGCGCCCTCGCGCGCGACCGATCCCAGCCTCTCCATCTCGCCGCTCGTCCTCACCGCGCCCACGGCCTGGGGAGAGGTTTCCTACCGCACCATGCGCCGCGGTTATGCGCCGCGTTATGATGTCGGCGCGGACCTGCCCGGCCCGCTCGCGGTCGTGACCGTTGCCGAACGCGTCACCGCCAAGAGCGATTTGCCATTCAGCATTCCCGTCGGCCGGCTCGCCGTTTTCGGATGCTCCGATTTTATCGCCAACGGCCGCCTTGGCACCCGCGCCAATAGCACCGTCTTTTTCTCAACGCTCAATTGGATCACCGACAGCGACACGCAATTCAACATCCCCGCCCGGCCCATAGAAAGATTCCAGCTCGCCCTCAGCCGGGACCGGCTCTCACGCCTCCGCTACATCCTTCTCTTTGGCGCGCCCGGGGCCTTCGCCATCCTCGGCTTCATCGTTTATTGGGCGCGTCGGCGCTAACGCTGAATGCATAATGAACAATAAATTTTCTCCATGAGAACAAAGATCACCATAGTGCTGCTTTTGCTCAACGCCGCGCTTTTCTATTATATTTTTTATGTGCGCCAGCACGATATCGGCGACCGCGAAAACACCACCATTCTCGGCTCCGAGGCCTCGAACATCCAGGCCATCACGATAGAAGACCCCGACCAGCCCGGTTCCTCCATTCATCTTGTCCGGCAGGGTGACAACTGGACCATTTCCTCCCCCGTCGAATGGCCCGCCAACCCCTTCGCCGTTCGTCCCATCATCGCCGATCTGCAACGTCTTTATTCCATAACCAGCTTCACTGTTCAGGACCTCATCAAAAGCGGCCAAACTCTCGACGAATACGGCCTCGAAAAACCCAGGCGCATCCTCACCTTCACCCCGGCCTCGCTTCCCGGGCTTCCCGTAAATCCCGTCACACTAAAAATCGGCGCGCCCACGCAGGCCGGCAACCGCCTCTACATCCTCTCGCCCGACGGCCAGCGCGTTCACATCGTCATGCGCTCCCTTGCCGAAAGCCTCAACGTCAGGCTCGACACCCTGCGCGCCGACACGCTCTTCACAATCGATGTCTTCGAGGCGCGCTCCCTCAATATCGAGCCCGCCGCCGGCTCGCGCGTCCGCTTCCGTCGCGACAATGAGCGCTGGGCCCTCGAGGCGCCCATTCAGGCCCGCGCCAGCAAGACCGGCACCGAGATCACCATCAACGACCTGCGCGGGCTCCGCGTTGACCGCTTTCTCGACACGGCCGACACCGCCGCGCCCGCCCGCGACAGCCTCGCGCTTCCCGCCCTTCGCGTCACTGTCGAGGGCAACAACCGCTCCGAAACCCTGCTCATTGGCGACCGCCTTGAAAAGGCTCCGGCCGCCGCCTCAGGCGGGGAAAACACGGAACCCGCCGCCGAATACTACGCCCAACTCGACGGACGCAAAGCCTACTTCATCGTTCGCATTCCCGACATCCTCGTCAAAACCCTGCGCGACGCGCAGCAAGACCTTCGCGACCGCCACATCCTCGACTTCAACCGCGCCAACGTCAGCTCCATCACAATCACCGCCGCGCAACAAACCGAGGTTGTCCTCCAGCGGCTTGAGGCCACCGGCAACCCCGAAAGCGCTCCCTGGCAAATCATCCGCCGCACCGATCACGGTCCTCAAATCACGCCGGCGGATCATGACGCCGTTGTCAGGCTCCTCGACTCGCTCGCCAGCCTGAGGGTTCTTCAAGACGGCACCGAGGGAAAAGGTTTTGTTAACGACGCCCCCTCCGACGCCGAGAAGGAAAACTACGGCTTCACCATGCGCCCCGCCCGCGAGGTCACGCTCAACTTTGCCGCCGAACCCGCGCCCGCCGGCGCAACTGCCGCGCCCGTGCCCGCCCTCACCCTCCAGATTGGCTCCGGCGCGAGCACGGTCGCCGAGACGGCCGGCAACACTTACGCCCGCGTCACCAACCAAAACTACATCTACCGCGTTTCACCCGACATCCTCGACGAGCTGCCCGCCAACCCGCTCGCCTATCGCGACCGCGTCATCCGCGAGCTGCCCGCCGGCGCGCAAATCACCGCCCTCAGGCTCACTGATCTCGCCAAGCGCGTCATCGTCATGGACGCCACGTTCCCCCTCGAGCCCGACGCCGTCAGCCACGCCGCCATCGAATCGCTTGCCGCGCAACTCCGCACCCTCCGTGCCAGGCAATTTGTGGCCGATGATTTTGCGAACACCATTTATGTTGCGGGCGAGGAGCGCTCATGGGCCTACCAACTCGAAATGACCATCACCCTGAGCGGCGGCGCGGCGGCGCGCACCGACACGGACAGCCTGTTTATCGCGGCCCGTTCCGGCGGCACGACCCAATACATCGGCTCGCCGCAATACCGTGTGATTTTTGAGGCCGAGCAATCCTTGATCGACGTCCTGCACGCCATCACCTACGGCCCCCGCGACCCCGGCCCGCCGCCGGAATCGTAAGGAAACACCTTGCGTGCGCCTTTGTGTTCGCCCGATTCATGGATCGGGCTCGGTTTGAGTTTATATAATCATGGAACACATTTATATGATTATATGTCGCAATTATGTTCCTATTATCGACATGATTGCCAAAACTCCCGCTGCACGAATTATATTTATATTATTGTTATCCGCCGCATTGTTCGGCTGCTCCTCATACATACCGCCAGGGAAAAGGGCTGACTTCCAGCAATTACAACCGATTCCGGGCTTTCCCGGCTCGGAAACCGCGGCCCGGCCAGCTGCGGAGCAGTTACCCGCGGCACAACCAACAAACCCATTCCCAACCGGCATTATAATGGTCCGCCTGCAAGCGCCGGAATACACAAGTTTTTATATAGACCGCAATGGAGGAAAATATGGCACCGGGAAATATTGTGTCATCCTTGCCAAAGAACTTGGTGAAAACGAGCAATATGAACGCATGGCCAAGCTCCCCGAGGTCGCGGATGTGATTGGGCTGAACCGCATGTTGCTGCCGCAGCGCATAGATGATTTCCGATCCATACGCGAAGCCGCGGCGCAACTTTCGGCGGGGGTGGTGTTTGTATATACAGTTGATACGACCTTTCGCGATGCAAATTCCTCAAAAACACTCACCGCCATTTCCCTCGGCATATCGCCAAGTAAAAAAATAACGGCGCTCACAACCATCTCGGCGCTGCTCATGGACACAAAGACCGGCTATATATATTCGGCCTACGAGACGACGGAGAAAGAGGAAGTTTCCTCGTCGTCATGGAACACCAGGGATAATGCCGACAAGGCGCGCCAGAAAACCGAAACGCGCGCGTTTGCCAAATTGATTGATGATTTCATCGAATCATGGCCGAGACTGTTGGAACGATATCCCGCAAAATAAAGTGGAAGCGCCAGCCCGCGCCGCTTTTATTTTGTAATCATGCCATCGAAACCCATTCCCGAATCAACCGGCGAAATGCTCACCCGCACGCCGCCGCCCCACCTTCCTCCGCCCGCTCCCGCCCCGGCCAGCCGCCAGTCGCATTCCGGCTTGGGTATTGCGTCGTTCGTTCTCTCCATCATCAGCGGCATGGCGTTGTTTTGCGTGGTGCTCGCCGCCGGGGTCATTGAAAGCAGCACGCCCGGAGGCATGGATGAATCATCACCGCAGGCCATGGTTGTGGGCCTGTTTCTTTTTGCGTTCATGGGGCTGGCATTGCTGGCGGCGGGGCTTGGCGTTGGCGGATTGTGCCAGAAAAATCGCCAGAAAATCTTCGCGATTCTCGGTGTGGTTTTTTCCGCCGTCGCGGTTGTGCTTGTGACGGGATTGATGATTTTCGGACTGATGGTTGGATGACCCGGGGCGGATTGTTCCGCCCTGTTTTTTTGATCTTCACAATTTCGCCGGTTTTCCGAATAAACAAAACCGTGCCCAGTCCCCGCAATCCCCGCGCCATGAACATAATGAAAAAACATCGAAAGTCATATTCGCCAAATCCTTCGCGTTTGCCGCCGGCATTGCGCTCGCCCTGCTTTGCGCCGTCGCGCCGCTTCACGCGCAAAAACATGCCGACCCGCAAAAACTCGCGAACCCGGATTCGTTTTCAATGATCCTCCTCGGCGATCCGCAGGGTTATACAAAATACGACATCAACCAGCCCATTTTTGAGCTCTGCACGGCGTGGATCAGCGACAACATCAGCCGCCTCAATATAAAAGCCGTGCTGTGCACCGGCGACCTTGTTGAGCAGAACGAGAACATCATCCTCAACCGGAAAATGCTCAACCAAACCAGCCGCGAAATGTGGCAGTCCGCCTCGCGCTCCCTCGCGCGCCTCGACAACAAGGTTCCCTACATCGTCTCCTGCGGCAACCACGACTACGGCTACAGGGCCTCCGAGAACGGCATGACGCGCTTCCCCGAGTATTTTCCCATCGAGCGCAATTCCACATGGCGCGACACCTGTGTCTCCGCCCTTCCGAATCGCAACGGCATCCCCTCGCTTGAAAACGCGGCCTTTGAGTTTTCCGATGAAAAGTGGGGCAAGCTGCTGGTCATCACCTCCGAGTTTCACCCGCGAAATGAGGTGCTCGACTGGGCGAAAAAACTCGCCTCGTCCAAAAAATACGAAAACCACACGGTCATATTCATAACGCACAGTTTTCTCACCAGCGGAAAAGACTGCCGGCGCATTGAAAAGGAGAAATACAAGCTCCTCGACAACAATGGCGCCGACATTTGGGAAAAACTCATTCGCTCCACGCCCAACATCCGCCTCGTCATTTGCGGCCACACCGCCAATGGCAAGGGCAAGTTCGAGGACAACGTCTCCTATCGCGCCGACGCCAATGACGCCGGAAAAACCGTGCACCAAATGATGTTTAACGTGCAAACCCTCGGCGGCGGCTGGGAGGGCAACGGCGGCGACGGCTGGCTGCGCATTCTCGAGTTTCTCCCCGACGGCAAAACCATCGCCGTGCGCACTTATTCGCCTCTGTTTGGAATCTCGCCGTCCACAAAACACCTCGCCCACCGCACCGAGCCTTTCGACCAGTTTGAAATGACAATCGAGCGCTAATCGGCGCGTGTTCGATGCGTTCAGTCGCTTGGTAGGGCGAAGCCTCCGGGTGAGCCGGGATTTTTTCGGCTCACCCGGAGGGTTCGCCCTACCAAAACAGCCATGTCATCATGGCCGCTGTTTTTCGGCTTACTTCTTTTTCGGTTTTGCGTCGGCAAGCCGTTGGGTCGCGGCTTTCACATCGTCGTTGGCGGCGTTTTTGCGAAGGTAATCCAGCGCCGGGGACTTCGCGCCGACGCGTTCCATCAATGTGATGAGCGTTGTTTGCGCGAGCAGCCGCTCGTGGTCGTCGGCAGCCTCCTTTGAAATCGAGACAAGTGCGTCAACCGCAAGAGAGCTTTTCCAAGCCCCCAGCGTTTTGATGGCGTCGCTTTTCAAATTCTCCGCATGGGCGCGTTTGCACAGCGCGATGGCGTTTTCACTGTCATGCAAGGGGGCGAAGCGCAGCCAGAAGGCTTTTGCGGGCGCGGCGGTTTGCGCGTAGGCGTTTTCCACCGCGGCGAACATCGCCGGCGTGAACACGGCTTGCGATATGCGCATGAGAGAGCGCTGCATCGCGGTGCGCAGCGGTGCGTTCGTTTCGACGGGAAGGCGGCGGGCGATTTCGCAGAAAACATATTCGTCGGCGAGGGATTCGCAGACTTTCAGCATGGCGCGTTTTTCGTCCGCGTTTGCCGAGTCGTAACCGGCGAGAAACTTGCGCCCGAAATGCGACAAATCCATCAGCGCGAGCGCGGATGCCGCCAGCTTTGACACGGACGAATCCTGCGATCCGAGCGCGCCGGCCAGCACATCCGCGCGCGAGGGCAAGGGGGCTTGCGCCAGGTAAATCGCCATCTGCGCCGCCTGTTCCTTGTCGAGCATGGGGGCGAATGACAGGAGGCGCGTGAGCGTTTGCGCGTCCTTCGTTTCTTTTGAAAAGGCGCATCCCAGCGCAAGCGCGAGTTCCGGCGTCGCGGGGTCTAGCGCCCACAAATTCATTTCATTTTTGCCGCGCGCCAGCAGCGCGTAAACCAGCCTCGGCTTTGTCTGGTCATTGAGGTTTTCAAACGCCAGGTAGGCGGGCAGCGGTATTTCCGGGTGGTTGGCCAAGTAATCAATCAGCAGCGCCTGGTCTTGCGCGGATGCCGGCAGCGCGGACGGGATGGAAAGCTGCTTTTCCGCGATGATCGAGGTGCCGCGTTTTGTGTGCGCGAGGGCTTCCGCCAGGCGCGAGCGCACCGATTCGTCCTTTTCGGCGGCGATGATTTTTTCGAACCGCTTCGCGCCGGCTTTTTGCACGCCGACGGCCTGGACTAGTTGCGCGAGCATCATCCGGTAGCGCGGAGTGCCCTTCCCTCCCGCAAGCTCGTCGAGCAGCGCCTTCTCCATGCGCGCGCAAAAATCCTTGTCGTTGTTGTGATAATACACGGCAAAAACCAAATCGTTGATGGCCTTTGTTTCGGTTTCGCCGGAGCCAAAATCGCATTGCTGGAGCTGCCGCACTTGCGCCATGTCGGGGGCGGGATACAGCGGTTGCGACTGCGCATGGCAAACGCATGTGACCGCCAGCAATAGTATCAAGGGTGTGATGATTTTTTTCATAAAATATTATTACATTTAATTGTATTACAATTTCGGGTGCGCGGGATCGGAAGCCGGGCTCCTTAGATCTTCGCCCATTCGCCCCTGTTTTCACGCCACAGGAAACGATTCGCCACCTCGTCGCCGACAAAACTCCGCGTGCGCCAGTCCCATTCGAGGCTGCGTCCGAGCTGGTGCGCGATGTTGCCGATGAGGCACATGTTGCAACTCGACTGGCCGACCTCCGGCGGGCAGATCGTCGGGCGGCCCGTGAGCACCGCGTCGATGAAGTTACGCCGGTGGTCGTTGGACACTTGCACGGGATTGTTTCCGTCGCCGAAACGCACATTGCGAAGCGACGGTTTATTCACCCAAAACCGGCCGCCGCGCGCGCAGGACGCCGTGGCCTCGGTGCCCACGAACGTGACCATGGTCGCCCTGCCGGAATCGCGCTTCACTTCGTCGGGACATCCGTAACGAACCTTCGTGCCGTTGGCGAATGTGTAGGAAATGTGCTTTGTGTCCGCCGGCATTTTCGGGTTCGGGCTTGGGAAAACCTCGACGTATTTCGGCCCCTTGCCATCGAGCCCGAGCCCCCAGAGCGCGATGTCGAAATGGTGCGCGCCCCAGTCGGCCTGCAAACCGTTGCCATACTCAATGTGCCAGCGCCATTCGCCCCAGGGATAACCGTAGGGTTTCGGTGGCGTGCCACCCATCAACGGCGGCAAAAAGCGCGATGTGTAGGGCCGCATGACCGCCGGCCCGACCCACATTTCCCAGTCCATGCCCGCGGGCAGTTTCTCCTCCGGCCAGTTGTAATCCGTCGGATACCAGCGTCCGAAATCGCACCACACCTCCTTGATGTCGCCGAGCATTCCCGTGCGGGCAAGCTGCACCGCCCGGCGGAATCCCGACTCGCTCCGCTGTTGCGAGCCTGTTTGGAAAACAACGCCGTTTGCGCGCACCGCGTCCACGACGCGCTGGCCTTCCTCGATCGTGAAGGTCATCGGCTTTTCGCAATAGATCGCCTTGCCCGCGCGCGCCGCGAGGATCGACATGATCGCGTGCCAGTGGTCGGGTGTCGCGATAATCACCGCGTCGATCGAGGGGTTCGCGAGGAGCGCCCGGAAGTCCTTGTAACCCGCCACGCTGATTTTTTCCCCGTATGTCTGCTCATATTTCGAGGCGATGTTTTTCTTTTCGTAGGCAATGCGCTCGTCGTCGACATCGCAAACGGCGGTGATCCGGCAGCGCTCGTCATTGATAAAGGACCTTATGTGCGAGGACGCCATCCGCCCCAGTCCGATGACGCCCACGTTGACCAGCGAATTGCGCGAGGATGCCCGTGCTAACACGGCCCGCGGGAGCAACAGAGCCCCGCCCGCGGCCACCGCCGCTTGTTTTAGGAAATCACGGCGTGTCGCCAGTGTGTGTCGAGGTGTTTTCATAAGATAATTGGGTTTTGAGTTAAAAATTGCGCGCGCAGTCCGGGCATTTGGGGCAATTCATTGATGGCATTATTTTCATGCATGGAGTCAATTATGAAGACTCGCCGGAGTGAAACGCGTTCGCCTTTCAACGCCGCCCCGCAAAATAAAAGTGGAAGCATTCGCCCCGGGGGCTTTTATTTCGCGCCATGCCATCGAAACCCATTCCCGGATCGACCGGCGAAGTGCTCACCTGCCTGCCTTCGCCCTACATTCCCCATGCCGCAACCGGGCTGCTTTACCTGCCGCGCTTCATCGCCAAGTGCAAATACGTGAAAACCCACGGCGCCCTGCCCGCCAGCTACGCTAAAAACTACAAGCGCGGGCTCGACCGTTTTCTCTGCCTCCATCTCGGCGTGGATCCGTCCGCGGTCGAGGAAATCGTGCACACCTCGACCGACGACGCCGAAATCGACAGCCGCTTGCTCGAACTTTTCCCAAAGGACACACGCACCGCAAAATGGAACCGCGACCTTGTGCAAAAAGGCATGACTGACGCCGGGCGGGATTTTTTGCGCGACGCGCTCACCGCAATGGGCTGCGCCGACCGTGCCGGCGAAATCAAAAGCGTGCCCGACCTGATCGATTTCGACGAAGGCCGGATCGAATAAGCCGCCGTCACTCGCAGGGGTGCTGTTTGCGGCGGGTCATTTGAATTCCGCCGACTCTCCAAAAAATTCGAGCAAGATTGCGACATTCGCAGCAAGATCGCGGGCGAAATAATCACGCGGCGTGATATTATTCGGCGTTCGTGAACATGCAGGCGCGCCAGTGCTCCGCGCGCGCGCGGCAATGTCGCGCCTCAAAATATAAACCGATAATATAATGAAAAAGGATAAATTGATTTTAATGGCTGCCTTGGTTTCCGCTTCGCTTCTTTTCTCCGCCTGCTCCGAAAACTCCGGCACCGGCACGGTTAACAAGACCGCCGCCAAAACCGCCGGGAAAAGCGAGAAGGCGAGGGTTTATTATACATCGGAAATCAGCTCGCAAAGTTTGATAGCGATATACAAGGAGCTCGGCCGCGAGGCCAGGGGCAATGTGGCGGTCAAGCTGAGCATGGGCGAACCCGGGGGAAACAATTACCTCAAGCCCGCGCTTGTCGGGGATTTTGTCCGGCTAGTGAACGGCACGTTTATCGACGCGAACACCGCTTACGGGGGACGCCGCTCCACCACGGAGCAACACTTGCAAACCGCCCGGGATCACGGTTTCGCGGCAATCGCCCCGGTGGATATTCTCGACGCCGAGGGCGAAATCGACCTGCCCGTGGTCGGCGGCAAACACTTGAAGCGCGATGTCGTGGGTTCGCATTTTACGAAATATGATTTTGTCGTGAACCTGTCGCACTTCAAGGGCCACGCGATGGGCGGGTTCGGCGGCGCACTCAAAAACATGTCGATCGGCATTGCTTCCGTGTCGGGCAAGTGCCTCATCCACACGGCGGGCGCGAGCAGCACGAACGCGTTTGAGAAGGTCGAGCAAAACCATTTTCTCGAATCGATGGCCGAGGCGGCCAAGGCCATCGCCGACCATTGCGGCGAAAATATTATTTATATAAGCGTGGTGAACAATCTCTCCGTCGATTGCGACTGTGACGCCAGTCCGGAGGACCCCAAGATGGGCGACATCGGCATCCTCGCCTCGCTCGATCCGGTGGCGCTCGACAAGGCGTGTGTCGACCTCGTGTATGCGTCCAAGGATCACGGGAAAATACACCTGATCGAGCGCATGGAGTCGCGCAACGGCATCCGCATTGTCGAGCACGCCGAGCAGATCGGCATGGGCACGACCAATTACGAACTCGTAAACTTGAACCGGTAAGGATTCGCCGAAACGAATTACGCCTGCGCCCGGGAGCGCGGGCATCTTGCCCGCCGGTTTGAAGGTCTGTGCGGCGCGGCGCGGCGTCTTGCGGGCAGGATGCCCGCGTTCCCGGGTGCAAGGTGCGCCCCTGCAAGATGAAACGCGTTGACAAGCATGCTGAACTCCCGAAACAGGAGCGCGATTTTTTCCTTGGCGCCAATCTATGCCGGCAATCCCGGCCCGGATTTCGCGTCCCATTTGTTTTTATATTAATATTTAATAACATTCTTCATGATTAATTATATTGTGACAACCCGGTGTCGTTCCTTTCAGTGCTCCCGCAGAATTATTATTATATTTTCCGCAATAACATTAATGGCGGGCGCCGGTTTTGCGCAGCAGCGGGCGGATGATATTGTCACATTGCCCGGGGTTTCGGTTGACGCGGCGCGGCTGCCGGTGGCGCAGGCGTTGCGGGAAACGAGACAGGTTCCCGGCGGCGCGGGCGTGGTGGACGCGGCGGCGTTGCGCGGCGGGCGGCTCAATAGCCCCGCCGACCTTTTCTCGCTTCAACCGGGCGTGCTCGTGATGACGGCGTTTGGCGGGATCGATCATCCGCGCCTGAGCATTCGCGGCGCGAGCATCCAGCGTGGCGGCGATCCGAGCGCGGGGCGCGGCATTTTGTTTTTGCAGGACGGGTTTCCGGTGAACTTCAGCGACGGTAGCTACGATTTTGTCGAGTTTCTCGATCCGGCGGGCATTGATCACGCCACGATTTTGCGCGGTGGAAACGCGCTCACGCTCGGCGCGACCGCGCTCGGCGGCGCCGTCGATCTGGTGTCGCCCGCGGGACGCGATGCGTCGGGCGGCTTGGTGCGCAGCGAGGCCGGCGGGCATGGTTATGCGCGCGGGCAGCTCTCGCTTTCTGGCGGCGCAAAGGGGAGGGATTTTCATTTCGACGCCACGGGGTTCGCGCTCGACGGCTGGCGCGAATACAGCAGGCAGGAGGCGTCGCGCGCGCGGCTCAATTTCGGCATCGACCTCGGGCGCGGCTGGAGCAATCGCGTTTTTCTTTCCGCGATGCACAGTCGCGTGGAGGTGACCGGTGTGCAGACGCTCGCGCAGATCGACGCGGGCGACACCGCGGCGCTGCCCATCGCCATCATGGCGCAGATCGGGCGCGATTCGTCGCAATACCGTTTCGGCGACCGCGTCACCGGGCCGCTCGCCGGCGGCACGCTTTCGGCGGGCGCGGGCGTCGCGTATGTGGATTTCACTTTTGCGCAGGGCGGCAATGTCACGCGTTCGCGCAACACCGACGCCAGCCTCGACGCGAAGTGGACGCGGCGCGGCGAGGTTTTCGGCGGGCTCGCAAACACGCTCACACTCGGCGCGCGCGCGCAAATCGGCCGCCGCGACCAGCAGGTGTTTCTCAACGGCAGCGGTGTCGCCCCGAACCTCGGCGGCGTGCGCGGCCTCATGCATTCCGACAACCGACTGACCGCGGAAAACGGCACGCTCTGGATCGACAACCACCTCGGGCTCGGACGCGGTTTCACGCTCGTCGCCACGGCGGCGGTCACACGCGCCAACCGCATCAACGAGGACCGCTTCACGGCGATTCGCGCCGCGCGGCCCGACAGCTCCGGCAGCGTTGGCACGGCGGCGTTTTTGCCGCGCCTCGCGCTGGTTTACGAGCGCAAGGATGTGCAGTTTTTCGCCAACATCACGCGCGGATTCGAGCCGCTCACATGGGACGCGTTGCTGACGACCCGTGGCGGCACGGGCTCGGGCGAGGCGCTCATCAACGGCTCCGATCCTCGCCGCGCCGTCGCCACATCCCACTCGCCGCAACGCGCGATCACGGTCGAGGCGGGCATGCGCGCGCGCACGCGCCGCGTCGCGTGGGAGCTCACGGCGTATCGCTCGTGGATGAGCAAGGAACTGCTCCTGCTCGCGACCGACGCATCCGGCGCGGCGACCCGTTTTGGCAATGCCGACCGCACCATCCACCAGGGCGTGGAGGCCGCCGCGGGCGTTGACCTGTTGCAAACTGCGGCGCATTCGCTCATCGCGCGCGCCAGCTACACATGGAGCGATTTTTATTTCGACGGCGATCCGGTCTGGCGCGACAACGCCCTGCCCGTGATTCCGCCGCACTTCGCGCAATTCGCGCTGCGCTACCATCACGCGCGCGGCTGGTATGGCGGCGCGACGCTCACCTGGCAGCCGCGCGGGGGCTGGGCCGATTACGCGAACACATTGCGCGCCCCCGGTTACGCGACCCTCGACTTGCGCGCGGGCTACGCGCCGTCCAAGGGTCTCGGATTTTTCCTCGATCTGCGCAATGTGCTCGACCGCCGTCACGTCACCGGCATCAACGCCGGCGCGGGCAATCTCGGCGGCATGGACGCCGCGCGCTTTTTCCCCGGCGAACCGCGCACCCTCTACGGCGGGGCGGAATTCCGCTGGTAAAAGCGGCGTTGTGTGCTTTATTGCGGGCACACAACCCGAAGAATCCATGAAATACATCATCGCAATCGTTCTCATCGCAATCGGCGGCTGGCTTATTTACACCGGCTATCAAAAACAGGAATCGCTCAGCGGCTCGTGGAATTCCGTGAGCAGCAAAGTCGCAAGCAGCGTGGACGGCAAAACGCGCGTCACCAATTACACCTGGTATTACATCGGCGGCGGCGCACTGGTCGTCGTGGGACTGGGCTCGTTCGCGCTTGGGCGGAAGAAGGGGTGAAAGCATTTACGTTGTAGTCCAAGCTCCGCCGTTGACATCCAACGCAGGAGCGTAAACATACCTTGCCTGACCCCAAAAGGATCATTTTGATCTAACAACACTGTTCTACAAAAGAGAGAGTATTAATCCGATATATAATCCTATGAAAAAGATAGCATTGATAGAAGTCATGCTAGATGACGATGTTCCCGAGTATATGGACGGCATTTTACGCATTGGTTCTGTTATCTCGAAAAATGAGAATGATGATGAGATTAAAGACCACCAAGAACTTGTTAATAATAATGAGTTTCATTCCAAAGATGAAATCATTCGTTACATAGCAAAGAAACTGAAGGTCGAAGAAACTATTGTTCAAATCATAGAATAAGAAAAAAGACCTCGAACTCGGTGCCAAAGCTGACACGAATGGACGTATGGTCAGCTATTTGACCCCGTAGCCCGCGTGCCCCAGATCCATCTTAAACATTTAACTCTATGAGTGAAGACATTACTGAAAAACCAGCGTCCAAAGTTAGGGTAGAAAAAAAAAGCTCCAAGCCCGCGAAAAAGAGAATTCAGAAGGAATCTTCCGGCAACGCCGCCTATCCACGCCATAGTCTTGCTAAAGTTTTGCGCGTTCCTGAGGCTATGCTTGCTCAAAATGCGGGCAAGAACTGCACCGAGAAGGAAGCAGCTAAATTTGTCGGCGTTGGTTACGGAGGTCCATTCCGACTTGAGATTAGTTCCTGCTTGAAATTTGGCCTACTCGACAGGCCTTCATCGGGCACTCTCGCGATTACCGATTTGGCTCGGCGTGCTCTGCGGCCACAAAACCCCAGCGACGATATAAAAGCTTTACAGGAGGCTGTTTTGAAAGCACCTCAAATATCGGAGGTATACGAGCATTATCGAGGTGAAAATCTCCCAGATAAAAAATTCTTTGAAAACGCGCTTATAGACAAGTTCAAAGTCCCTCTCGATAAAATAGCCGATTTTATCAACATTTTTGAACAATCTCTTGAAAAAGCGAAGCTTATTCAGAAGATTGATGATCGAACTAGGGTAATTGACGTCACCGAATCTATTCCAGGACAGCAAGAAGAGGTGCGTCTCAAAAAAATCGGGAAAGATGTCAAAGTCGCATCCGATGACTCTTGCTTTGTGATGATGCCATTTGCTGATCCAATCGGTTCATATTACGAGAAAATCTACGAACCGGCTATACTCAAGGCAGGATTAAATCCTGTTCGCGCAGATAATGAAATTTTTGGCACTGGGAAGATTATGGATCAAATTTGGAGTGGCATTTATGCCGCCCGCATATTGGTGGCTGAATTGACAAGCAGAAATCCCAACGTTTTCTATGAGCTTGGACTCGCTCACGCACTACGCAAACCCGTTGTTCTTGTATCGGCAACTGAGGCTGATGTGCCTTTTGACCTCAAACACATTCGTGTAATCTATTATGAAATGACCGATCCATTTTGGGGACAAAAATTAATGGATAAAGTGTCGGAAAACATTCTTTCCGCTCTCAAAAATCCAGAGGAGGCAATTCTTCCTAGGGTTCTTGAGAATAAATAACGCTAACAAGATGCGTTCGCTCCCTTTTTTGTCGCCGGAATAAGGAGTCCATTCAAATTAGATTCTCACTTTACAGGGACAATTAAGCCGTGTCCATAATATCGAAGTAGACTCAGGTTGAAGTTCGGTGATTTCTCCCCGTTGCCGAAACGCGACTGGTGCCGCGCAAGAGGACAATCAAGGCGCAGTTGACTTCCGCGCTGAAATTCAGACATGGGCAGGATGCCCATGCTACTCAATCCCACGGGCGAGTCGCCCGTGCCACCCAAACCTGCGGGCAGGATGCCCGCGCTCCCAGGCACAAGCGCGTTCCGGCCCGCCGCGGCTCATCCGTTGAGCGCGCGGGCTTCCTCGGCAAGGTCGCGCTCCATTTTGGCGCAGACGAGGCCGCATAGCTGGTCCACCACTGAATCTGCCAGCTCGTAATTCACAAATACCCCGGCGCGCGATTTTTTGACCAGGCGCGCCCCGTGCAACACCGTCAGGTGCTTCGACACGTTCGCCTGGCTCAGGCCCGTCGCCTCGACGAGCTCGCCCACCGACAGGGATCCCTCCTGCAACGCCTGCAGGAGCCGCAGCCGGGACGGCTCGGACAGGGTCGCAAACAACATCGACGCCCTCTGGAGCTGGGGCTCGGAGAGTTTCTTATTTGACTTTTTTTTCACGGACATGGCTCTTGACGTATTACTGATTAGTTATATGGTTATAAGTGAAATTGTTTTTTAATCAACCATGAACTCCAGTCAAACACAACCATCATCACGTCTCCGCGTTCTCATCGTCGGCGGTGTCGCGGCGGGCGCTTCCGCGGCGGCCCGCGCGCGCCGTCTTTCCGAGGGCGCGCACATTACCATCATCGAGCGCGGTCCCGATGTTTCCTTTGCCAATTGCGGCCTGCCATATCACATCGGCGGCGAAATCGCCGATCGCTCGCGGCTCGCCCTTCACACGCCCGAAAGTCTCGCGGAGCTTCTTAATGTGGAGGTGCGCACTAGGACGGAGGCCGTCGCCATCGACGCCCGGGGCAGGACGCTTGCCTTGCGCAATCTCGATACGGGCGCGGAGGAGACGCTTTCCTATGACAAGCTGGTGCTGGCGCCCGGCGCCGCCCCGTTGCGTCCGCCGCTGCCCGGCATAGATAATCCGGCAATCCATACGCTGCGTTCCTTGCAGGACATGGACCGCATCAAGGCGGCGGCGGCCTCCGCCCGGTCGGTCCTGATTGTGGGGGGCGGTTTTATCGGACTGGAAATGGTGGAGCAGTTGCGTCACCTCGAAAAACAGGTGACGCTCGTCGAGACCAACGATCAGGTGCTCCCCCAGGTCGATGCCGAAATCGCCGGGCCGATCGCCTCCACGCTTCGCACGCATGATGTCGAGCTGGTTCTTGGCGATGCCGCCGAGTCGTTTGCTCCGGGTAAATCACCGGCGGGCGACGCGGTTGTCACGCGGCTGAAATCGGGCCGGGAAATCACGGCGGACATGGTGATCCTTTCCATCGGGGTGAAACCCGAAAACGCCCTTGCCTCCGCGGCCGGTCTCGAGCTCGGGGCGCGCGGGGCGATAAAGGTCAACCAGTGGATGCAAACCAGCGATCCGGACATCTATGCGGCAGGCGACGTGGTCGAGGGCGCAGATCGCATTTTTGGCGGGGCGATGCACCTCGCGCTCGGCGGGCCCGCGAATCGCCAGGGGCGAGTCATTGCCGACCATATTTTCCTCGGGCCTGAGAAGGCGCATCCTTATCCCGGGCACATCGGAACCGCCATTGTGCGCGTTTTTGACATGGCCGCCGGGGTCACTGGTTGGACGGAAAAACGTCTGCGCCAAGCGGGCACGGCCTTTGAGTCCACGATTGTCACGGATCATCAACACGCCGGCTACTATCCCGGCGCCACGCCGCTCACGATCAAGCTCCTCTGGTCGCCAGCGGACGGGCGGCTTCTCGGCGCGCAGGCATTCGGCGCGGATGGCGTGGACAAACGCCTTGATGTTCTCGCCACGGCCCTGGCCGGGCGCATGTCCATCGACGAGCTCGCCCAGCTGGAGCTGGCCTACGCGCCGCCCTTTGGCAGCGCCCGCGATGTTGTGAACACGGCCGCGTTCACCGCGCAAAACCAGCGTGACGGCCTTGTTAAAATTGTCCCGAAAATCACCGCCGACCGGCATTTGATCGACGTGCGGCCGCAAGCCGTCGCATCAATCGATCCGCTGCCCGACTCGACCAACATCCCTTTTTCGGACCTGCGCTCCCGGCTCGGCGAATTGGATGCGGGGAAAAAATACGCCGTCACTTGCAGCTTGGGAAAAACCAGCTACTTCGCCGCACGAATCCTCATGCAGCACGGTTTTGACGTGGTCAGCGTGGCCGGCGGCCTGAAGATGTCCCGGCCCGTCGAATCCGAAAAAACGCAGCCGCAACCCGCAACCGCAGCGCCGGTTTCGAAGGACGGGTCGCTTCCCGAGGATGCGCGGATTGTCGAATCGCTTGATTGCACGGGCATGAGTTGTCCCGGACCGTTGCTGCAACTCAAGTCCCGGATGGAAACGCTCGCCTCCGGCGCGGAGTTGCATGTGACGGCTTCCGATCCGGGATTCGCGCACGATGTCCGCGCGTTTTGCCGTTCCGCCAATCACGAGCTGCTCGGGGTGAGCAGCGGGAAGGGCATCATTTCCGCGCGCATTCGCAAAACCGCCGGCGCCTCCATTTCCGCGCCCGCGACATCCTCGCCACAAGCGACCGCGCGCCGCAAGGGAGCCACGGTCGTTGTGTTTTCCGGGGAAATGGACAAGGTCATGGCCTCGCTGGTCATCGCAAACGGCGCCGCGGCGCTCGGCGGCAAAGTCACGATGTTTTTCACCTTTTGGGGACTGAACGCATTGCGTCGCGAACGCCCCGTGCAAGTCCCGGGGAAAAAGTCGCTGCTCGACCGGATGTTTTCATGGATGCTGCCGAGGGGCCTGTCGCGACTGCCCCTGTCCAAAATGAACTTCGGCGGCGCGGGCCGGGCCATGATGAAACACCAGATGGCCACCAAAAACCTGCCAAATCTCGCCGGTTTGCTGGGCTCGGCCAAAATGTCGGGCGTGCGATTTGTGGCCTGCACCATGTCGATGGAGGCGATGGGAATACAACCCGAGGAGTTGATTGACGGAGTCGAGTTTGGCGGAGTCGCCGACTATCTCGATTCCGCCGAACTCTCCGGCACAAACCTCTTCGCGTAAAAGCACCGTAGGGGCGCACTTGGCGTGCGCCCTGATGCGCGCCCGCTTTGTGCACTAAAAAGATTGAGGTGCCCTGAAAAAACAAACAACAGTCCAAGGTGAAAATCGGCACCCATAGCCTCCAAAATACCATTCCCGTGAAACGTTTCATAAACCCTGTCCATCGAGCCTCATTATTTGTCTTTGCGTTTTTTGTTGCTGGAATTTGTTGTCCCGCACAAACGCGCTCGTCCGCCCGTGCCGCCATGCCGCGCGATGCCGCCAAAGTGCTCACCATCGGAAACAGCTTTGCGAACGACGCCACCTCGTTTCTGCCGCAAATCGTGGAATCCACAGGACGGCAGCTCGTGCTCTTTCGCGCCAACCTAGGCGGTTGTTCGCTTGAGCGCCATGCGCGCCATCTCAAGGCCGCGCTTGCCAATCCCGACGCTCCCGAGGGCAGCCCGTATACCAACAACGCCAAGGTGCTCGGCATTGCCGGCAAGAAAAAAGTCAGCCTTCCCGAGGCGCTTGCCGCCGTGGAATGGGATTTTGTCACGATCCAAGAGTGGAGCCAGCGGAGCTTCAAGCCGGAGTATCAGGAGCCCCACGCGAAGCAGCTCATCGACGCGATTCGCAAGTATGCGCCAAAGGCCGAAATCGTCATTCACCAGACTTGGGCATACCGGGAAGACCACCCCTGGTATCAGAAGGGCGACGGCCTCACCCAGCGGAAAATGTATGACGGCCTGCGCGCCGCCTACAAGGAGCTCTCCGCGCGCTACGGACTGCGCATACTGCCATCCGGCGATGCGATGCAGGCCGCGCGCGCCACGCCGCGCTGGACCTACGAACCCGACAAGAATTTCGACTTCAAAAATCCGCCGGAGGGAAAATTGCCCGAGCAAAAAGGCAGCCTCAACATCGGCTGGCGCTGGCGCGTCAAGAATGGCAAACAAGAGTTCGGCTTGGATGCGATTCACGCCAATACCGCCGGAAAATATCTCACGGGCTGCGTTTTCTTCGAGGGCTTTTTTGGCGTGGATTGCTCGCAAGTGAAGTTTGTGCCCGAGGATTTGCCGGCGGATGCCGCCGAGGATTTGCGCCGCATCGCGCACTCCGTTTCGCTTGGGAAAAAGACGCAGGATTGCCGCCCCTCCAACGACGGAAAGCGCATGCCGCCAAGTTCGAATAAAAATCTGAAAATAGAGACGCCGGCGAAGCGCTAGTTTCGCCGGACACTGCGGGGTTTTATTTTACATAAACATTATTCTGAAAAACATTTCGGAGCCGCAGATGAACCCAGCGCGGCACAGCCGCAGCCGAAGGGAATGGCCGCAAAGAGACGCCCTACGAGTCTGCGAGTGGCCTGACAAGGGACCGGAAATTTTTAGCCACAAAAAGGCACAAAAATAATCCCCACCCTGGTTGAAATTTTACGCGCGCCTATAGGCGCCTCGAAGCGTTGAATAGCCGGACAGAAACTTTGTGCCTTTTTGTGGCTAAATGGATTGTGGTTTGAATGCCTTTTCTCATAGGAGAATCATGCGTTTCAGCGGTGATTCTTTGGGGATTGTTTGCAGATAAACAAATGCACACGGCAAATTAATGACGCGCGCCGCCTTTGCCCAAGCCTTCTGCCTTATCTTGTTTGTATCTGCGTTTATCTGTGTCCATCTGTGGTTGGTTTTTTTCGGAATCACTGCGTTCGGAATTCATCACGATCAAACACTGTTCGGATTTTGAAAAATCCAACAAAACTCATCAGTCATTCTTTTAATGAAATGAAGAAATTGATGGTAAATTCTTCAACAGGTTGAGGAAAACGCCGATCGAATCTTGCGGCATCTATTTTTCCCTATCGACAAAGACCGGTCCTGCGTGTTTTAGGAATCCCTTCCCTTCTTTCCACACCATGCTCATCCATCACGGCTCCTCCGCTCTCTCTGAATTTCGCCTCGCCAAACTCCGGCAGGACCTAGCCGACGCCGGCGTGCCGGTCGCCCGCATCTCCGCGCAATTCATCCACATCGCCGAACTTGCCGACCCCGCCGCAAAATCCCTCTCCGCCGACGAGCAAGCCGTTTTCGAAAAAATCCTCACCTACGGACCCGCGGACTCCGGCAATTCCGCAACCCGCAATTCCCAATCCGCATTCTACATCGTCACACCGCGCCCCGGCACCATTTCGCCGTGGTCCTCCAAGGCCACAGGCATCGCGCACATTTGCGGACTCGCCGCCATCAAGCGCATCGAGCGCGTCATCGCCTACACCTTCGAATTCGCACCCGGCACGCCGGACACATTCCGCATTCCGCAATCCGCGTTCCGCATTTTCTCGGATCGCATGACGCAGGCCGTCTTTGAAAAACTCGGCGACCTCACCGCGCTTTTCTCGCATGAAGCCCCCCGTCCGCTCACGACCATTCCCGTCCTTGCGCAAGGCCGCGCCGCGCTCGTCGAGGCCAACCAAACCCTCGGCCTCGCGCTCGCCGAGGACGAAATCGACTACCTCGTAAACGCCTTCACCGGCCTCAAGCGCGACCCCAACGACATCGAGCTCATGATGTTTGCGCAGGCCAACTCCGAGCACTGCCGCCACAAAATCTTCAACGCCACCTGGGACATCGACGGCCAGCCGCAAGACCGCTCGCTGTTCCAGATGATCAAGAACACCTACCAGCTCCACAGCGACGGCATCCTCTCCGCCTACAAGGACAACTCCGCGGTCATCGAGGGCACCCGCGCCGCCCGTTTCTTCCGCGACCCCGCCACCGGCGAATACATCACGCGCGAGGAGGACATCCACATCATGTGCAAGGCCGAGACGCACAACCATCCCACGGCCATCTCGCCGTTCCCCGGCGCGTCGACCGCCGCCGGCGGCGAAATCCGTGACGAAGGCGCCACGGGCCGCGGCGCCCGCCCCAAGGCCGGACTCACCGGCATCAGCGTATCCAATCTTCAAATACCCGGCGCGCTCCAGCCCTGGGAAAAGGACAACGGCAAACCCGGCCGCATCGTCAGCGCGCTCGACGTCACAATCGACGGCCCGCTCGGCGCCGCCGCCTTCAACAACGAATTCGGCCGCCCAAGCATCAACGGCTACTTCCGCACATTCGAGCAAGCCGTCCCCGCCGCCAAACCCTCCTCTCCTGACTCCTCTCTCCTGACTCCTGACTCCTCCACCGCAGCGGAGCTGCGCGGCTATCACAAACCCATCATGCTCGGCGGCGGCCTCGGCAACATCCGTCCGGCGCACATCAAGAAAGGCGTGATCAACCCCGGCGACCACATCGTCGTCATCGGCGGCCCCGCAATGCTCATCGGTCTCGGCGGCGGCGCGGCCAGCTCGATGGCCGGCGGAAGCGGCAGCGATGATCTCGATTTCGCCAGCGTCCAGCGCGACAACGCCGAAATGCAATGCCGCTGCCAGGAAGTCATCGACCACTGCTGGGCACTCGGCGACGATAACCCGATCGCCTTCATCCACGACGTCGGCGCGGGCGGCGTGAGCAACGCCATCCCCGAGCTCGTCAACGACGGCGGACGCGGCGGACGCGTCAACCTGCGCGCCCTCCCCAACGACGAGCCGGGCATGTCGCCCCTCGAAATCTGGTGCAACGAATCGCAGGAACGCTACGTGCTCGCCATCCCCGCCTCGCGCATCGAAACCTTCAAGGCCCTCTGCGCCCGCGAACGCTGCCCCTACGCCATCGTCGGCGCCGTCACCGAGGAAAAACAACTCGTCATCGAGGATCCGTATTTCAAAAACACACCCATCGACCTGCCCCTCGAAGTCCTCCTCGGCAAACCCCCGCGCATGCACCGCAGCGAAAAAACGCTCATCCGCCCGCAGCGCCCGCTCGACCTCGGCGGCACCACGCTCGCCGAAGCCGCGCGCCGCATCCTCGCGCACCCCGCCGTCGCCGACAAAACCTTCCTCATCACCATCGGCGACCGCAGCGTCACCGGCCTCATCTCGCGCGACCAGTTGGTCGGCCCCTGGCAGGTGCCCGTCGCCGATTGCGGCGTGACCGCCACCGCATTCGACACCTTCGCCGGCGAAGCCATGGCCATGGGCGAGCGCACACCCGTCGCCGTCAACAACGCCCCCGCCTCCGCGCGCCTCGCCGTCGGCGAAGCGCTCACCAACCTCGCCGCCGCCAGCATCCCCGACCTCGGCCGCGTCAACCTCTCCGCAAACTGGATGGCCGCGCCCGCGCATTCCGGCGACGCCGCCGACCTCTACGCCGCCGTGCGCGCCGTCGGCATGGAACTCTGCCCCGCGCTCGGCATCACCATCCCCGTCGGCAAGGACTCCCTGAGCATGGCCACCGCGTGGACGGAAAAAGACGCCGCCACCGGCAAGGAAACACGCAAGAGCGTCATCTCCCCCATCTCGCTCATCGTCTCCGCCTTCGCGCCCGTTGCCGACATCCGCAAAACGCTCACTCCGCAACTCATCACCGACACCGAGGCCGGCGGCGAAACCGTGCTGCTCCTCATCGACCTCGGTCGCGGCAAAAACCGACTCGGCGGCAGCATCCTCGCGCAAACCCTCTCGCAAATGGGCGAGGCCACGCCCGACGTGGACAACCCCGCCGACCTGAAAAACTTCTGGAACGCGATCCAGCAACTCAACGCACAGGACAAAATCCTCGCCTACCACGACCGCAGCGACGGCGGCCTCTTCGCCACCGTCACCGAAATGGCCTTCGCCGGAAACACCGGCGCGGACATAGCGATCCCCGGCGGCGCGACGACGCAACCCGACCTGTTCGCGCAATATTTCTCCGAGGAACTCGGCGCCGTCCTGCAAATCCGCGCCGCCGATTTTGAGGATATTCACGCCATCCTTCTCGAGCACGGCCTCGAAGACTGCGCCCGCACAATCGGACGGCTCAACAACGACAAAACGCTCCGCATCCTCGACGATGTTGGCGGCAAGGAAATCTACGCGGAAAAAATCCACGCCCTCCGCGCCATCTGGAGCGACACCACCCGCCAGATCTCCGCCCTCCGCGACAACCCCGCCTGCGCCGAGTCGGAATACCAACTCAAACTCGACCCCGCCAACCCCGGCATCACACCGAAAGTCACATTTGAATACACGACCGTCCGCGCCACCAAAACCAAACCCCGCATCGCCATCCTCCGCGAGCAAGGTGTGAACGGCCATGTCGAAACCGCCGCCGCCTTCACCCGCGCGGGCTTTTCGGCAATCGACGTCCACATGACCGACATCCTCAGCGGACGCGTCAGCCTGCGCGATTTCCGCGGCCTCGCGGCATGCGGCGGCTTCAGCTTTGGCGACGTGCTCGGCGCCGGCGAAGGCTGGGCCAAGAGCATCCTCTTCAACGCCCGCGCCCGCGATGAGTTCTCCGCCTTCTTCGCGCGCCCCGACACCTTTGCCTTTGGCGTGTGCAACGGCTGCCAGATGATGAGCAACCTCCACAGCATCATCCCCGGCGCGGAAAACTGGCCGCGTTTTGTGAAAAACAAATCCGAAAGCTACGAAGCGCGCCTCGTGTCCCTCCTCATTGAAAAATCCCCGAGCATCCTGCTCGCCGGCATGGAAGGCTCGGTCCTCCCGGTCGCCGTTTCGCACGGCGAAGGCTACGCCGAGTTCCCGAGCGCGGCCGCGGCCGACGCGTTCAGCGCAAGCGGCCTCGTCGCCGCGCGCTATGTGGACAACCACCACCGCGCGACGGAGCAATACCCGCTCAACCCGAACGGCAGCCCGCACGGCATCAACGCGCTCACGACGCGCGACGGCCGCGTCACCATCCTCATGCCGCACCCCGAGCGCGTGCACCGCACCGTGCAAATGAGCTGGCACCCGAAATCCTGGCTCAAGCACGACGACTCCCCCTGGATGCGCCTCTTCCGCAACGCCCGCGCCTGGGTGGATTGATTCGTGATCGCCCGGCTTAAATCGACCTGAACCGATTCAGGTCGATTTGGGCCGAACCGCGACGTGACACGTCTCGCCCGCAAATGCTTCGGTGCGAGACATTATTGTTGACCATCCGGTTTCGATGGCGGTTGTTTTTGCGCTGTTTTTCCCCATGAACAATACACCCGAGCAATCGAAGACAAAGACTGGTCGTCCCCGTTTATCACCGCTGGCAATCCTGGCATGGGCCGTTGTGGCCGTGCTGCTGGGAATCTCGGCAAGCATCATCGCGCTGGCGCGCGGCGAACCGATCAACGCCATTTGGATTGTGATCGCGTCGGTGTGCGTGTTCGCGCTGGCATATCGTTTTCACTCGTCGTGGCTGATGGCAAAGGTGCTGACCCTTGACGACATGCGCGCCACTCCCGCGGTCGCAAAGAGCGACGGGCACGATTTTGTGCGCACGCACAAGTGGGTGGTGTTCGGTCACCACTTCGCGGCGATTGCCGGGCCCGGGCCGCTGGTGGGACCGGTGCTCGCGGCGCAATTCGGTTATTTGCCGGGACTGTTGTGGATATTGGTCGGCGCGACGCTCGGCGGCGCGGTGCACGATTCGCTTATTTTATTTTGCTCGATTCGGCGCGGCGGAAAATCGCTCGGACAAATGGTGCGCGACGAGGTCGGCACGTTCGCGGGCGTGGTGGCGTTGATCAGCACGGTGGCGATTTTGATCATAATCATCGCGGTGCTTTCGCTCGTCGTGGTGAAGGCGCTCGCGGAAAGTCCGTGGGGCTTGTTCACGATTCTGGCGACGATTCCGATCGCGATGGTCATGGGCGTGGGACTGAAATCCGGCAAGGTGCACGTGGGCGCGGTGAGCGTGTTCGGCGTGGTGATGCTGATCCTGTCGGTGTTTGCCGGAAAATGGATTCAAGGCACGGCGCTCGAAGGCTGGCTGACGCTTGGCGGCGTGCCGCTGGCGTGGGGAATCATGGGCTACGGTTTGCTGGCGAGCGTGCTGCCGGTGTGGCTGCTGCTGGCGCCGCGCGATTACCTGAGCACGTTCATGAAAATCGGCGCGGTGGCGATGCTGGGCGTGGCAATTGTGTTTCTCGCGCCAACGCTGCACATGCCCGCGCTGACCAAGTTCACCGACGGCACGGGGCCGGTGTTCGCGGGCAAGGTGTTTCCGTTTTGTTTTATCACGATCGCGTGCGCGGCGATCTCGGGTTTTCACGCGCTGATATCGTCGGGCACGACGCCCAAGCTGCTCGCGCGCGAAAGGGACATCCGCGTGGTGGGCTACGGCGCGATGATCACCGAAATGCTCGTCGGCGTGATGGCGCTGGTCGCGGCATGCGCGATGCAACCGGGCGAATATTTTTCCATTAACATGACCGGCACCGCCGCCGAGGTGACGTCCAAGGTGACCGAGCTCGGCTTCCCCGTGAGCGAGGAGCAGATGGCGAAACTCGCGTCGGATGTCGGCGAAAAAACAATGATCGGACGCGCGGGCGGCGCGCCGACGTTTGCCGTGGGCATGGCGCGGATTTTCTCGAACGTGTTCAAGGATCCCACGGCGATGTCGCTGTGGTATCACTTCGCGATCATGTTCGAGGCGCTGTTTATATTGACGACGATCGACGCGGGCACGCGTGTGGGGCGGTTTCTTGTGCAGGATCTGCTCGGCTCGGTGTGGAAGCCGCTCGGCAACACAAAATCCTCCGCGGCGAACTGGGCCGCGAGCGTGTTGTTCGTGGCGGCTTGGGGATGGTTTTTGTATCAGGGCGTGGTCGATCCGCACGGCGGCATCAACTCGCTCTGGCCGATCTTCGGCGTGGCCAACCAGTTGCTCGCCGTGATCTCGCTTTCGCTTGGCGCGACGGTGCTCATCAAGATGGGGCGCGCGCGTTACGTGTGGGTGGCGTTCCTGCCGCTGGCGTGGTTGTTGTCGGTGACGATGACGGCGGGCTGGCAAAAGATTTTCGCCGCCGATCCGCGCCTGGGCTTCTTGAGCGCGGCGCGCGGGTTGAATGAAAAAATCGCCGCGGGCATCGGTTCGCCCGAGCAAGTCGCGATTTGGAAGCATCTCATTTTTAACAACTACGTGAACACGGGCGTGACGGCGATTTTCATGGTGCTCGTGCTGCTCATCGTCGGCGCCAGCGCGCGCTGCTGGTGGCTCATGCTGGTGAAAGGGCAAAAGCTGCCGCTGCATGAGGACTCGCGAGTCGAAGTGGCGGCGGAAGGCTGAGGCGCTTTCGCCGGAGTGTTTGTTTGCGCATGAGACGCTGATTGCGAAAGAGCATCTCATGCCAAAAGCGAATTGGGCTGGGCGGGCGCTTTGATCACCGGCTTGAAATTCGGCGGGGCAAAGTCTCCGTGCGTGTTTTTCAAAAAAAACGTGCAGCCGGTGCGGCAACCGCTATGTTGCCGGCATCATGGCAAATAGCAACGGACGCATTCTTGTCACCGGCGGCGCCGGATTCATCGGCAGCGCGCTCATCTGGGCGCTCAACAAACGCGGCTTCACCGACATCATCGTCACCGATATTCTCGGGCAGGAGGAGAAGTGGCGGAATCTCGTTCCGTTGAAATTCAGCGACTACATTGAGGCGGATGCATTCAGAAAAAAGATACACGAGACGCCCGCCGTGCTTGGAAAATTCGCCACCGTGTTTCACCTCGGCGCATGCTCGGCCACGACCGAGAAAAACGCCTCCTACCTCGTGGACAACAATTACGAGACGACCAAGGAGCTCGCCGGCTGGGCGCTGGCGCAGCAGGCGCGTTTCATCTACGCGTCGTCCGCGGCCACCTACGGCGACGGCGCGCAGGGCATGGATGACAAAAATGACAACATTTCCGAACTGCGCCCGCTCAACATGTATGGTTATTCGAAACACATGTTCGATCTCTACGCGCAACGGCACGGTCTGCTCGATCGCATCGTGGGCGTGAAGTATTTTAACGTTTTCGGCCCCAACGAAGACCATAAGGGCGAGATGCGCAGCCTCGTGAACAAGGCCTACCAGCAAATCCTCTCGACCGGCCGGGTGCAGCTCTTCAAGAGCCACAAACCCGAATACAAGGACGGCGAGCAGATGCGCGATTTCCTCTATGTGAAAGACGCCGTCGAAATGACGATTCACTTCGCCGAGACTGCGACCACCGGCGGCGGTCTTTACAACCTCGGTTCCGGCGAGGCAAACACATGGCTCACGCTTACGAACGCGATTTTCTCCGCGCTCGGAAAGGATCCAAAGATTGACTTTATCGACATGCCGGAAGTCCTGCGCGGCAAATACCAGTATTACACCTGCGCCGACATTTCGAAACTGCGCGCCAGCGGTTATGAAAAACCGCTCACACCGCTTTCAGAGAGCGTGCGCGACTACGTGCAAAACTATCTGGTAACCGGCAAAAAGCTGGGAGAATAAGAATCCTCGGGGCAAGCAGCGGAGCATTGGGGGACGGGCGTCCTGTCTGTGAATAATCGGAGTCCGTTCGTTTTTTAAACCGGACGACACAGAGGTCGTCCCTCCATCACGAAACATGCTTCGAGGTATTGAACTTGTTTTGAATAAAAAAAGGGGCGTCGTTTGCGACGCCCCTGCTTTTGCGCATGAAACTTACGCCTTAGATAAAGTGGAGGACGATATAGATGATACCGGTGATGATCGCCGCGATGCCGAGCTTGCCTTGGTAAGGAGCGACTTTTGCCAGCATTTCCTGACCTTTGGCCTGGGCCTCAGGGCTCTTGGAAATTGCGTGTTTGGCGACCAAGTTGTATCCCATGATAAAACCAAGACCGATTTCAACGATGGATATGGCAAGGAAAATAACCCACGTTATAATTCCCCAAGTGCCACCGCTAAGCAGACTTAGCGATCGAATTACGCGGTAAAGTGTCCAAATGCCCCAAATGAGGGCGACAACGCCGATCCAGCCCATATAGGGGGCGACTTTGTCAAAGAGTTCCTTGGCGTTTGGCTTTTTGGCCAACACGAGCGAAGGGATTGCCAGCAGACCAAGTATGATAATTACGATTCCGTATAGCATGATTATGTTGTAGTTGTAGTTTACGTTGAGGGTTGTGGAAAACGATTGATGACTTATTGAAACGCAAATGCAGTTTCATCTGCCGGATCACTCGCACTTCTGAGAAGAAGATGGTCAAAAATGTGTTAAACCATTTACACTAAGCCAACCCAAAATTCATGGAAACGGCGGCAATATTTCCACATCCGCCAGTGGCAAATGGAAGGGTTTTTAATAATTTTGGAGATGTTTGTCTCTCGGATATTGACCCAGCGGGCATAAAAAAACCGCCTGTTCCCAGGCGGTTTTGATTCAAAATGCTGTTGTGTGTTATTCGACTGACACGACCTTGGTCTTGGCCCACTCGTCACCGAGGCGCAGGCCGGTTTCCTTGTTCTTGATAAGAACGCAGTAGAGCTCAACCAAGCCGAAGAACGGGATGAGCAACACAACCTGACGGATGGCGCAAGGGCCCCATTGACCGGCCATCGACTGACCGTCTGCCGTAACACACTTGATTTTCATAAGTTTACGGCCCACGCTCTGGCCGCCGAGAAACGGAAGCGCGTCCTTCGTGAAAAAGTAAATCAGACCGACGATCGGTATGCAGATAATAACGCCATCGATAATGTAAGCTATGAGTCGGTTAACAAATGTTGCAGGTTTCATATAGTAGGTGTGGTGGATAAAGTCCGCATATAAATGCAACATGACCCTTTGATGGCAAGGATGTTTATTTGCGTTTAGTAACAATTGCCCGGCAACGCCGCATGCTAACAGTCCCTGAATCGCCTTAAAAAGGCATCACGCACGGAGCCCGCAAAATCAATTTTTACCGTCAACTGTGCGTCTGGTTGCGGATGCGCGCCGCCGCAGGGATAACCTTTGCGAAACGCTTGGCCCAAACTCCTCCTTTCCCATGAAAATACAAACCCGCATCGCACTCGCATGTTTGCTGATGGCATCCGCGCTCGCCGCCCAGACGCCTTCGCAAACCGCCACTGTCATCATTCGTGCCGACCAGCCCGGCCCGGTTATCAACCGCAACATCTACGGTCACTTCGCCGAACACTTGGGACGTTGCATTTACGAGGGCATTTGGGTCGGCGAGGATTCATCCATCCCAAACACGCGCGGTATTCGCAACGACGTCGCCGCCGCGCTGCGCGAACTCAACATCCCGGTGCTGCGCTGGCCGGGCGGATGTTTTGCCGACGAATATCACTGGAAGGACGGCATAGGCCCGCGCGAAAAACGCCCCGCGATGATCAACACGCACTGGGGCGGGGTTGTGGAAAACAACCACTTCGGCACGCACGAATTCATGGACCTGTGCGAGCAAATCGGCGCCGATCCCTATGTGTGCGGCAATGTCGGCAGCGGCACCGTGCAGGAAATGATGGAGTGGGTCGAATACATGACTTCCGACGCCGATTCACCAATGGCAAACCTCCGTCGCGCCAACGGCCGCGACAAACCGTGGCAACTCCCCTACTTCGGCGTGGGCAACGAAAGCTGGGGGTGCGGTGGCAACATGACGCCGGAGTTTTATGCCGACCAATACAAACGCTACAACACATTCGTCAAAAACTACCCCGGCAGTAAAATCTATCGCATCGCCTGCGGCGCGAACGGCGGCGATTTCAACTGGACGGAAGTGCTCATGAAAAACGCAAGCCGCCGCATGAACGGCCTCTCGCTGCACTACTACACGCTCCCCACCGGCAATTGGAAAACGAAAGGCTCCGCCACCGATTTCGACGAGGCCGGCTACATCGCCACGCTCGTTAACACGCTCAAAATGGACAGTCTCATAGCGAAGCACGCCGCGATCATGGACAAATATGATCCGCAAAAACGCATCGGCATGATCATCGACGAATGGGGCATCTGGACGGATGTCGAGCCGGGCACCGAGCCGGGTTTCCTTTACCAGCAAAACTCGATGCGCGATGCGATCATCGCCGCGCTCAACTTCAATATTTTCCACGCCTACGCGGATCGCGTTGCGATGACGAACATCGCTCAAACAATCAACGTGCTCCAGGCCATGATTCTCACGGACAAGGGAAAAATGGTCCTCACGCCGACCTACCACGTCTTCAATATGTATAAAGCGCACCAAGGAGCGACCTCGCTGCCCCTCGCGCTTTCGACTCCGAATTACGAGCACGGAGGCAAAACAATCCCCGCGGTCAGCGCCACCGCCTCGCGCACCAAAGACGGCCAAATCCACATCAGCCTCGTGAACACAAATCCGAGTGCCCCCGCAACCGTGCGCTGTGAAATCGCAGGCCTCGAAAAACAGCCAAAAGTCACATCGGGGCAATTGCTGACCGCGCCTGCCATCAATAGCGTGAACACCTTCGACTTGCCGCGAGTTGTGGAGCCGAAAACGTTTTCCGATGCGAAAATCGCAGACGGAACATTGACAATCACCCTGCCCGCAAAAGCCATCGTGACGCTGGTTTTGGAGTAAAGGCCGGTTTTACCAAGGACAGCTCAATGCCCCGCGACAACAGCTTTGTCGCGGGGTGTTTTTTGTAAAAATCATGTCGAATGCATTTTTTTACAAAAAAGGTATTGACGAAATGTGCACGAGGGCTTTTTTTCCTAATCAAGATTTTTCATTTCTCCCGCATAGCGGGAGTTTTGGGGTAACTAAGAAAGCAAATGGCCGGTCGCTTAGGGGTAGGCGACCGGCCAACTTTTTTTCAAGTTTTGTTTCCCTCGGGAAAAATCCCAAGCGCGCTTCGTGCTCAAAACCAAATGCGCGAAAGTCGTTTACTGGCACTTTATTGCGCTTATTTTTATCCCGCTTGTGAATGGGATTTTTTACCTCTTAGGTGTCGCCAATGGTAGGGCGAACCGTCCCGGTGAGCCGCAACATCCCCGGCCCATCGGGACGGTTCGCCCTACCAAAAGGCGTTTCATAAACCGAAACAGCTCTAAAGGCCAAAATGGCGCACAAACGCTATCACACCTCGATGAGGTCTTTTTCGGTGCGGAGGTTTTTGATGATGAACTCCTGGCGTTCGGGAGTGTTTTTGCCCATGAAAAAGCTCAAAAGCTGATCGCTGTTGTGAACGTGCTCGAGCGTGACTTTTTCGAGGCGGATGTCCTCGCCAATGAAATCCTTAAACTCACCGGCTGAGATTTCACCGAGACCTTTGAAGCGTGTGGTTTCGGCGGACTGGCCGAGTTTTTTCAGGGCGCTTTGTTTTTCGGCTTCGTTGTAACAGTAAATGGTTTCCTTTTTGTTGCGCACGCGGAAGAGCGGGGTTTCAAGGAAGAAGACGTGGCCGTTGGTGATCAACTCCGGGAAAAATTGGAGGAAAAAGCTGAGGATGAGCAGGCGGATGTGCATGCCGTCCACGTCGGCATCGGTCGCGACGATGATTTTGTTGTAGCGAAGGTTGTCGATGCCGTCCTCGACGTTGAGGGCGCTTTGGAGGAGGTGAAACTCCTCGTTTTCGTAGATAATCTTTTTGGTGAGGCCGTAGGTGTTGAGGGGTTTGCCGCGGAGGGCGAAGACGGCCTGCGTCTGCACGTTGCGGCAGGAGGTGAGGGAGCCGGCGGCGGAATCGCCCTCGACGATAAAGAGGGAGCTGTCCTCGGCGCGCTTGTCCTTGCTGTCGAGGTGCACGCGGCAGTCGCGGAGTTTTTTGTTGTGAAGGGAGGCTTTTTTGGCGCGTTCGCGGGCGATGTTGCGGATGCCGGCGAGTTCCTTGCGCTCGCGTTCGCTGTCCTCGATTTTGCGCTTGATGGCGTCGGCCGCCTCGGGGTTGCGGTGCAGGTAGTTGTCGAGGTGTTGCTGGAGAAAACTGGTGACAAAATTCCGGATCGTGGGGGCGTTTTTCTCGGGGGAGGTGGTGACCGAGCCGAGCTTAGTCTTGGTTTGCGACTCGAAGATGGGTTCCATCACGCGAACAGAAACGGCGGCGACGATGGACTGGCGGATGTCGGCGGCCTCGTAGTCCTTCTTGAAGAAGTTGCGGACAGTGGTGACGACGCCCTCCTTGAAGGCGGTGAGGTGCGTGCCGCCCATGGTGGTTTGCTGGCCGTTGACGAAGGAGTAATATTCCTCGCCGTAGTGGGCACCGTGGGTCATGGCGATTTCGATGTCCTCGCCTTCGAGGTGAATCATGGGGTAAAGCGGCTCGCCGGTGAGCTTTTTGGCAAGCAAGTCCTTGAGGCCGTTTTCGGAGCGGAAATTTTTACCGTTAAAACTGAGGGTGAGGCCACGGTTGAGGTAGGCGTAGTTCCAGAGCATTTCCTCTATGAACTCGGAGCGGAAGCGGAAGTCCTTGCCGAAAAGAGCCTCGTCGGGCGTGAACTCGACAAGCGTGCCGTTGCGTTCGCCGGGCGGGGTGTTGACGATCTTGCCGTCCTTTTTGAGTTTGCCCTGGTAGAATTCGACGAGGCGCGACTTGCCGTCGCGGATGGCCTGGGCGCGGTATTCGAGGGAGAGGGCGTTGACGGCTTTTTGGCCAACACCATTGAGGCCGATGGCCTTCTTGAAGGTTTCGGAGTCGTATTTCGCGCCGGTGTTGATGATGGAGACGCACTCGACGAGTTTGCCGAGGGGAATGCCGCGTCCGTAATCGCGCACGTAGATGGAGCGGTCGGCGAGGTGAATTTCGACGCGCTTGCCGAAGCCCATCGTGAATTCGTCGATGGCGTTGTCGATGGTTTCCTTGATGAGCACGTAGATGCCGTCGTCGGGATGGGAGCCGTTGCCGAGGCGCCCGATATACATGCCGGGGCGCAGGCGGATGTGCTCGAGGGCGGAGAGTGTCTTGATGGATTTTTCGTCGTAAGTGGCGGACATGTGCGAAAGAAGTAAAGTGTGAGTGGTGAAGTGTGAAAAATAGCGCGTTTGGCGTCGGGCGGGTTGCCGTCCGGACGGAAAAACGAAAACAAATAATCGTTCGGCTGAGAGCCCGCGGGGCAAGATGTTTTGCACAAATCCACCAGAATTGCCTTTGCGAACCGCGGCGGCGCGCCGCTTGTTTTCGGTTGCCACGACGCAGGTTGGGCGTGATTTGTTCTGCGAACCCCGTTTTACCCTTGGACAATGCAAAACCAGCCATGAATGCGCCGAGCCGTTTGAAGGAATTGGCAGCGACTGAGCGGCCGCAGGAGCGGTTGCAACGGCTGGGAGCGGGGGCGTTATGCGATGTGGAGTTGCTGGCGATGTTGTTGCGGAGCGGAACGCGCGGGCATGATGTGCCGACACTCGCCGGGGCGTTGTTGCGCGAGGCGGGATCGCTGGGAGCGTTGATTGGCTGGAAAGAAAACGATTTTCGGAAACTGAAGGGAATCGGGCGCGTGAAGGCGTTGCAGTTGCTGACGGTGATGGAAGTGGCGCGACGGGTGCTAGTGCAGCAGAACAGCACGGCTCCGGTGTTTAGCGGGGACAGGAAGTGGCGGCGTATATGAGGCCGTTTTGCGCGGGAGCGGAGGTGGAGAAGTTTTGGGTTTTGTGCCTGAACCGAAAAAACCGGCTGCTGAAACTGGTGGAGCTTTCATCGGGGACGGCGACGCAGGCGCTGGCGGGAACGCGCGAGATTTTTCGCGAGGCGCTGCGCGAGGGCGCGGTGGGGATTATTTGCGCGCACAACCATCCCAGTGGCGACCCGATGCCGAGCGCGCAGGACATCCAGACGACGCGGCGGATTCGCGAGGGGGCGAAGGTGGTCGGCATTGATTTAATCGACCACGTGATCGTGGGCGAGGCGGCAAACGACCCCGCCGGCGCGGGATGGTATTCGTTCAAGATGGCGGGGCTGCTGTGACTGCGTGAAAGCTCGTTGCAATCAATGCTGCAATTGGCGCCGGTCCGCGGCGCATCCCGCCCTGTTGCGTCCGGTCATGGTTATAGTGTGTGATTAAAAGTGTGACTGTGATGAAGGAAGGGCGGTTTCGCCGTTCCGCGCGTCAGCGAGATTCCGCCAACCGCCGCGCTTTGCTGTTTTTCTGGCCACTCTTTTAATCACGCCCCATCACATTCATTCGCACTTCGCATGCTTGCGCGGGTCTCAAGCTTTCCCAACTCTTCAAGCCGGTTTCGGTTCTCAACTTTTTTCCAACAGTTTTTCAACGAATGACTTTGCCGCGTTTTTTTTCCACATTCGCACTCACCTTTTTGCTCGCGGGTGTTTTTTCGGGATGCGTCACCCGCGCCGAGCTGCCGCCCGCGATTGCCGCGCCCAAGGAAGCGGATGCGCCACCGCCCGCGCAATTTGTTCCCGTGCCGGTCAAACCCAAGCAACACCCGCAACTCGACACCGAAAAAGCCGATCGTGAATTGCGCGAAATCGTAGCCGCGCAAAATACCATTTTCGCCGAGGCCGAGGCGGCGGGCGCCAGTTTTGACCGCGACAGCTTTCGCTCAAAACTGCAGCAGCTCACTCATCGTTACGACCAGTTGCTCCGCCTGAATCCCAATTACGTGCCGGGCTGCGTCGCCTACGGGCTCCTTCTGGACAAAATCGGCATGAGCCGCGAAGGAGCCGCGTTCATGTATAAGGCCAACGAACTCGACGACAAAATCCCCGTCGTGAAAAACCAGCTCGGCAATTTCTGCGCCGAGGAGGGCCGCCCGCTCGAAGCCTACATATTCTACAACGCCGCCATCGCGCTCAACGCCCAAGAGCCGCTTTATTATTATCAACTCGGCACGCTGCTCGCCGAGGCGCGCGATATTTTTCTGAAGGAGCAACCCGAAATGTGGTCGCGCTCGACAATCGACCGGTCCATGCAAGCCGCCTTCCTGCAAGCCACCGAGCTCGCCCCCGGCGACTGGCGCTACGCCTACCGTTACGGCCTTTCGTTTTACGACCTCCAAACCGGCGAGTGGGAGGCCGCGTTGCAATTCTGGGAAGTCTTCGAAACAAAACTCAAGCCCGGCATCGAGCAACAAGTCTGCCGCATCCACCAGGCAAAAGTCCTCGGCCAGCTCCGCCGCCTCAAGGACGCGCAAACCAAACTCGACACCGTGACCGCCAATGAGCTTTTAACGCAAAAAATGTCAGCCGTGCTGGAAATCGACGCCTTGCGCAAAAAAGGTGTCGCCGACCAAAGCGAACCAGCAAAGGAAGAGCCTAAAAAAGACGAAGTGCAAACTGACGCGTCCGCCAATGCGAAAGAGTAACGTTCCCGAAGTAAAACACGGATAACCAAAACCGTGGGGCGCTCCTGGCGCGCGCCCTTTTCGCGCTTCTGGTTCTCGGCTCGCCCAGCGTGCGCCACCTGCCGGGGAAAATTTAAAATTACCGGCGATTGGTATTATATATGATGCGCGTGCCGCCGATTTTTCGGACATGGGGGCGCGCACCAAGCGCGTTTCCATCACGCACAAGGCCGGACAATCACACCATATATTTTCCCGACTTAATAATATCTAAAGGTTCGGTTGTGTAATCTTCATGCGCATTCAACGCGACTCATGTGAAACCTATACGAATATATGATATGAAAAATCTTTCCTTCCGCTTTAATATTCAGATTTTAAGGACAATTTCGCAGGTCTTGTTTTTTGCGCTGTCATTGCTCCTTGTTGGAAGCAACCGAACAGTCGGAACCGTTTTGTTTGCCTTGGTTTTTTTCATCGGGGTATTTTTCTGCGGTTGGGTCTGCCCGTTTGGTTCGCTTCAGGAGTGGATTGGAAAACTCGGGGACATGTTGAAAATAAAAAAACGCCGCTTGCCGCAAAAGTTTCAGCGAATTTTTCAGATCACGCGTTATGTGATTTTTGCACTTTTTATATATAAAATATTTTATGCCCCACTAAGGGCTCGCGCGACATTCGGGGAAATACTTACGGAGGGATTTTCCAACGTCACGGTGGCGGCTCTTGTCATCCTAATGGTGATTCTGGTGCTCTCGCTGTTTATTCATCGCCCGTTTTGCAATTATTTTTGTGAAAAAGGCGCCTCTTACGGACTTTTTAGTGTTCTCCGAATTTTTTCACTGAAAAAAGATGCGTCCAAATGCGTCAACTGCCGCAAGTGCGACAAAAATTGCCCCATGAATGTGGAGATATCCCGGACGAATTTCGTTAGGCATCCGAATTGTATCAATTGTTTCCAATGCATGGGCAATTGTTCCCGAAAAGCTATAAGCTACGGAATTTTTAAACTTTCAAAAAGTAATACAACCTCTCAAACAAAAATATATAAATGCGCCTGCGCTGGAAGGCGAAGCTTCGCGATGCCGCCCTCCGGCACATCATGATCTTTTGCGCGAGGCCGCCGGTGTTGCCGGTCAAAACCGGCGAAGAGTCTGAATTGCTCGCAACGATCACACCGGAGTGGAATTCCGTGCATCTGATTATTCGCGGCAACACGCTTGTTCACATGGTCAATGGACGCGTGATGAGCATCACCATTGATGATGACGCCGACGGCCGCATAGACATGCGAGTGCACACAGGCCCGCCTATGAAGGTCGAATACTGGAGCATCCGGTTGAAACGGTGGTGATTTCAGGCGCGGGGGCGCCGCCCGGGCCGCTCAATCCATTTTCGGCGCGGGTGTGGAAATAATTTGAAGTCATTTCGGATTTCACTCTTGGCCGCGCAGTGTCCACATTGCACGGATATGATTTCCAACCGCGACACCATTGCCGCACTCGCCACGCCGCTCGGCACATCGGCAATCGCCATCGTGCGCGCGAGCGGGCCGGATTGTGCCGCCATCGCCCGCGACGCGCTCGAACTCCCCCACCCTCCCCTGCCCCGCGTCGCCACCCATGCGGATTATCGCGACCGTTCCGGCGCGTTGCTGGATGATGTCGTCGCCATCTATTACGCCGCGCCCAACTCTTATACAGGCGATGATATTCTCGAAATCTCCTGTCACGGAAACCCCTTCATCGCCCAAAAAATCTTAGAAGATCTTCTCGCTCGCGGTTGTCGCCCCGCTGAGGCGGGCGAGTTCACGCGCCGCGCTTTCGCCAATGGTCGCATCGATTTGAGCCAGGCCGAGGCAGTCATGGACCTTATTCACGCTCGCAGCGAAAGAGCATTAACAGCTGCCAACCAACAACTTCGTGGTTCACTTGAACGCCATCTCGACACGCTCACCGAGAACCTCCTCTCCGCCCTCGCCCGCATCGAGGCGTATATCGACTTTCCCGACGAAGACCTTCCGGCGGAAGATCGCGCGATTGTCAGGCGTGGCATTGAGGAGCTCTCGAAAGGCACGGCGCGCCTCCTCGCCACGCAACACTACGGCGAACTTTTGCGCGAAGGCATCCGCACAGTCATCATTGGCGAACCCAACGCCGGCAAAAGCTCCCTGCTCAATCGACTCGTCGGCCAGGAACGCGCACTTGTAAGTGCCGAACCCGGAACGACTCGCGATTTTATCGAAGAACGCCTTCACATCGGCCCGCACTGCCTGCGACTCATTGACACCGCCGGCTTGAACCCCTCCCCTGCCCCGCTCGAAAAACTCGGCATGCAAAAAACACTCGAACGCGCAGCCGAGGCGGATTTGTTCCTGCTCGTGCTCGATGCCACCCGCCCGCATCCAAACTTGCCGCCGGAAATTCTGGAAAAACTATCACAGGAAAACGCCCTGATTGTCTTGAACAAGATTGACCTCGTGCCCGTTGCCGGGGCGGCAACGGGAAATTCCAAATCTCTAAATTCCAAATCCCAAACAAATCTCAAATTCCAAATTTCAAATTCCAAAAACAATAACATAACTCATTTTTGTGAAACAAGTTGCGTGACAGGAGAAGGATTGGATGCGCTTGAAAAAGCCATTATTGATCGCGCCGAGACGTTTCGCCGTGACCAAGGCGATGAGATTATCGCGATCAACGCCCGTCATGCCGACGCCCTTTCGCGCGCCCAAACCAGCCTTGTCTCCGCCCTCGCCCACCTCGATGCCAACGGACCCGTCGAGTTGCTCGCCGCCGATCTTCGCGCCGCGCTTGATGCCTATGGTGAAATCGGAGGCCGCATTGACAACGAGCGCATGCTCGACCACCTCTTCGCAACTTTCTGCATAGGAAAATAAAACCGTAGGGGCGCACCTTGCGTGCGCCCTGCTTCGCAAACGACACTCAAATTCTCACCCATAAATTCAACCAAAAAGGGCGCACGCAAGGTGCGCCCCTACCCTTCCATTGATCTACAATCCATCCAATCCATTTGATGTCATCGTCTGCGGGGCCGGTCATGCCGGCTGCGAAGCGGCGCTGGCCGCCGCCCGCATGGGGGCGCGCACCCTGCTTGTCACCGGCAATCTCGACACTGTTGCCCAGATGTCGTGCAACCCCGCCATCGGCGGACAAGCCAAGGGGCAAATCGTGCGCGAAATCGACGCGCTCGGCGGCGAAATGGCTGTCAATACCGATGTTACGGGAATTCAATTTCGCCTGCTCAATGAATCGAAAGGCCCGGCGGTTCAATCTCCCCGCGCCCAATGCGACAAAAAAGCCTACCAGTTTCGCATGAAGCAAACGCTGGAACTCCAGCCCAATCTGCAACTCTTCCAAGCCACTGTCACCGCCCTCACCTATGCCCTGCCCTCCCGCGACCGCGTCACCGGCGTGCAGACCAATCTCGATATCGAGTTTCTCGGCCATACGGTGATCGTCACCACCGGCACGTTTCTGCGCGGACTCATGCATATCGGCTCAAACAAAAACGAAGGCGGTCGGCTCGGCGATTTCAGCGCCCTCACCCTTTCCGCCAGCCTGCTTGAAGGCGGCATCGAGCTTGATCGCTTCAAAACCGGCACACCCTGCCGCGTGCTCGGGCGAAGCCTGGATTTCAGCAAGATGCAGCCGCAATACGGTGACGCCTCCCCGACCCTTTTCGGATTTTACGACACACGTGACCCTGAGGACTTGTTCCACGTGGAACAAGGGAATGCGGAATGCGGAATGCGGAGTGCGGAATGCTTGACTTCGCCATTTCACGGTGAATTAGGCAGGGCGAACCCTCCGGGTGAGCCGATAACTGACGGCTCACCCGGAGGGTTCGCCCTACCCAGTGAAAACGAGGGCGCGCGCGGAGCGCCGTTCCACGTGGAACAGCAGAAACTTTGGCCATTCAAGCGTCCCGGCTGGAAACCCGGCGGTGAGCAGCTTGCGTGCTGGATGACTTACACGAATGAGCGCACAGCCTCGGTTGTGCGCGCCAATTTGCATCGCTCGGCCATGTATTCCGGGCAAATCGAGGGAATCGGACCGCGTTACTGTCCGAGTTTTGAGGATAAGATCGTTAAGTTCGCCGAAAAGCCGCGACATCTGCTTTTTCTCGAACCCGAGGGCCGCACGACCGACGAGTATTACATTAACGGGCTTTCCACGTCGCTGCCGTTCGATGTGCAGCTCGAAATGGTGCATAGCGTGCCGGGACTCGAAAACGCCGTCATCCTTCGTCCGGCCTATGCGGTCGAATACGATTACGCGCCGCCAACCCAGCTTTATCCGTCGCTTGAATCGAAGAAGGTCGAAAATCTTTTCTTTGCGGGCCAGATCAACGGCACTTCGGGTTACGAGGAGGCGGCAGGGCAGGGGCTTGTCGCCGGAGTGAACGCCGTGCGCAAACTCCGCCAGCAAATCCCGCTCGTGATCAGCCGTCACGAGGCCTACATCGGAGTGCTCATCGATGACCTCGTGACCAAGGGCACGAACGAACCTTACCGCATGTTCACGAGTCGCGCCGAGCATCGCCTGCTCTTTAACCACGGCAGTGCCGAGTTGCGACTTATTCATCACGCCCGCGAACACGGCTTGCTCAGCGCCAGCCGGATTGCGCGCATCGACGAGAAATGCCGCCTGGTCAAACATTGGATCGAGCAGTTGGAAAAAACACGTCCACCCGCGGGCAGCGGGGTGGGGCAGGGGACTTGGGGCGATATTATCCGGCGAGGCGGAACGGGTAGGGCGAAGCCTCCGGCTGAGCCGCAATCCGATGCGGACAAGTTAAATGGCGATTTGAAAAACGGCTCAGCCGGAGGCTTCGCCCTACCATCGGAATTGCTTGAACAATCCCAACCCATTCGTGATGAAGTTTTGTATCGCATTGCGTATCAAGGATATTTGTCACGCGAGCAACGCCAGATCGAAAAATACGCACACATTGAAAAGATCAAGATTCCGCCCGAAATGGACTTCTTGAAAGTGCGCGGCTTGCGCAAGGAATGTGCCCAGAAACTCCAGCAATTCAAGCCCTACACCTTGGGCCAGGCGAGCCGGATCAGCGGCATCACACCGGCCGATATCAATATTTTGATGGCGCTGATTGAGTCCGGGCGGCTGGAGGCGTGAGTGTGAATGGGGACTACAACCAGCCGCATTAACGGTTTACCGGTTAACTCCCTCATCCTTTTCATTTGATAGTCAACTGTCCGACGGGGTGTAACGTGCCGTCAGGATCCGCATACTCCAAATGATAAACGCCTGATGATAGCTTCGGAAGGCGCAGTTGATAGCCACTTCCGTCGTTTGGCGCTGGCAATTTTGCACGGTCTTTTCGCAGAGAGTGGTTGTTTTCAGACACCGCTTGCGACGCCCCGCGCACACAACACAGCTGACAGAAGGTCGACTTGGCAGTCCGCGCTACGTCGCTACGGTGCTTGACGATTTCGGCGGGGTGGGGTCGAGTCGTTGCTACTCAATCTAACCATCATGGACCAAGGGATTTTTTTAATACAGGACCTCGCCTTGGTGCTCGTTGTCGCCGCAATCGCCGGGTGGGTTTGCCAGCGCATCGGGTTGTCCGTCGTTGTCGGCTACCTGATGGCGGGCATGCTCATTTCGCTGCATCCGTTCACCGAGCCGATGCTGCGGGACCCGGCTCGTATTGAACGGCTTGCGCAAATGGGCCTGGTTTATTTGATGTTCGGGATCGGGTTGCGATTGAGTTTGCGACGATTGCGACGGCTCGGGCTTTCGGTGATGCTGGCGGTGTTTGTCAGTGCGAGCACAATTTATTACATCACGCGCATGGTGGCGACGGGGGTGTTTGCCATGCCGCCGATGCAGGGGCTTTTTCTTGCGGGCATGCTGATGGTGTCGTCATCGGCAATCATCAGCAAGGTGCTCGAGGAAACGGGCGGCGCCCACGAACGCGCGGGACAAACGGCGATGGGCGTGGTGGTGCTTGAGGACGTCGTCGCGGTGATTCTCGTGGCGATGCTCAACTCGGTCGCGAAATTCGGCGGCACGCAGGAGGCGCACATCGGCAGCACGCTGGGCACGTTTGCGATGTTTGTCCTGATGGCGAGCGTGGCGGGGTTGCTTTTTGTGCCGTGGCTGTTGCGCAAGCTAAGCATTTCGGCGAGCGGCGAATTGCAGACCGTGGCGGTGGCCGGCATTTTGCTCGGGCTGGCGCTGGTGGCAAACGAGGCGGGATATTCGCTCGCACTGGGCGCGTTTTTGCTCGGCATGATCGTGGCGGAAACACCGCAGCGCATTCAGGTGGAGCGCACGTTCGAGGGAATGACTGATGTGTTTTCGTCGGTGTTTTTTGTGGCGATCGGACTGCAAATCGAACCGGGACTGTTAATTTCCTCGTGGAAAATGATCGTGGCGGTCGCGGCGCTTACGATTGTGGTGCGCACGTTTGCGGTTTCGTTCGGACTGTCGTTGATCGGCACGCCGATGCGCAATGCGCTCCGGGCCGGCTTGATGGTGACGCCCATCGGCGAGTTTTCCTTCATAATTGCGCAAGTCGGTGTCACGGCAATGCTTGTGCCAAAGGAATTTTATCCAATCGCCGTGGGTGTTTCGCTGCTGACGACCGTGTGCGCGCCTTCGCTGACTCGCAATGCCGGAAAAATCAGCAAGTGGATTGTCGACCGCCTGCCCGGGTGGATGCGCACGTGGCACTCGTATTACAACACGCAGCTCGACCGCATGAAAATGCGTCGCAAGAAAAACGTGCTCTGGCAGTTGAGCCGCAAGCGCATCATTCAGGTCGCCGTGGAGGTGCTCATGGTCACGGGCGTGATGGTTTTTTCGCGTCCGCTGCTCGGGTTGCTGACGGACTGGCTCGGCGAAGACTGGCTGTTTCCAAACGGGCCGTTCGTGCTGTTCTGGCTGCTCATGATGGTCGTGGTGCTGGCGCCACTCGTGGCGTTGTGGCGAAATCTTTCCGCGTTGAGCCTGCTTTACGCGCAAGTGCTCGTGCCGCGGCGCACAACCGGATCGCATCGTTTGCGGCCCGTGATGGAGGCAATGTTCAAGATTCTCGCGGCCACGATCATGTTTGTGTGGTTTATCACACTGTTGCCGTCGATACCCGGCACGCGCTGGTTCCTGCTCACGAGCGTGCTCGCGGCGGCCGTGCTGCTGTTCATGCTTCGTCGCAGGTTGATTTACTGGCACAGCGAAATGGAGTCCGAACTGCACTCGATGCTCAACCATCCCGCGCAGCTGGGTGTGGAAACCGCGGCGCCCTGGCTTGCCATGCGCGACGATTGGGGCATCCGCGCGACGAGCTGCACGTTGCCGGATCTTGTTGATTGCCAAGGAAAACGAATCAACGAATTGGATTTGCGCGCACGCTATGGCTGCGTGATCACCGGCATTGAGCGCCAGGGTGTGATGATTCCCCACCCGAGCCCCGATGAGGTGCTTTATCCGCGCGACAAGGTTTTGTTGATTGGCACCGAGGAACAAGTGAGCGAAGGCAAAAAAATGCTCACCGCCGTTTCCGGCCGCGCCTACACGGCTGAATTTGACGATGTGCGCATAGACACATTGCTGGTGCCGCCGGCCAGTCGCGCGGCGGGAAAGGACTTGCGTTCGCTCGCGCTTGCGCAGACGCACCGCGTGCAAATCCTGGGCATACGCCGTGAGAACCGCCGCATACTCAATCCCGACGGGAACGAAGTGCTCATGGCCGGGGACGAACTGCTCGTGATAAGCACGCCCGACGAGTTGCGCGCGTTCAACGTCTGGCTTGCCGAGCCGGGCGAAGGGTAGGGTGTTCCGAGCAAAGCGACCGTTTGACACCGTTCCGTTGAGCCGCAATCGCCACCGCCCACTTCCCGCTATTTCGGCGCGCCCGGCGAGCGCTTCCCACCAGCGAAAACCAATCGCGTGTTGCTATTTTTCCGCGGGACGCTACGCATTTTCGGCTTCACCCACGTTTTAGCCTGAGATTTTTCCCAAAATGAAATCCGAATCCGCCGCTCCTCTTGTCGCAATTATCATGGGTAGCCAGTCCGACTGGCCCGTGCTCGAAAATGCCGCCAAGACCCTCGCCGATTTCGGCGTCGCCCACGAAGCGCGGGTCATCAGCGCGCACCGCACGCCGCACGCCGCATTCGAGTATGCGACATCGGCGCAAAAACGCGGCTTGAAATGCATCATCGCCGGCGCGGGCATGGCGGCGCATCTCGCGGGTGTCATGGCCGGTCTCACGCAACTTCCCGTGCTCGGCGTGCCGATGGAGTCGCCGCAGTTGAAGGGCATCGACTCTCTTCTTTCCACCGTGCAAATGCCGGGCGGCGTGCCCGTGGCGACATTCGCGATCGGCAAGGCCGGCGCGGTAAACGCGGCGCTGTTTGCCGTGTCGATGCTCGCGCTGAACGATGAGAGCCTTTCAAAGTCGCTCAGCGATTTCCGCGCCGCGCAGACGAAAAAAGTGCTGGATATCAAACTCGACTAAACGCCTTTCCCCGCCGTTGTCCTGAAACGTGCACCTCCGCGCCGCCTGCCGCCGGCGCGATCCCATTTAATTAATCCCCAAACAAAAAACACATGACCCCCGAACAGGCCAAGCGATTCAAATACTGGCAGACACGCACGATCATCGGCACGATGGTCGGTTACGCGCTCTATTATTTCGTGAGGAAAAACTTCAGCCTCGCGATGCCGGGACTGGAGGCGGACATGGGCATCACAAAAGTGCAGCTGGGATTTTTCCTGACATTGCACGGCGTCATTTACGGATGCTCGCGCTTCGTCAACGGCTTCATCGCCGACCGTGTGAGCGGGCGCAAGTTCATGACGCTCGGGCTCGTGCTTTGCTCGCTGGCCAATTACGCGTTCGGATTCAGCGACACGTTCGCGCGGTTGACGACCGGCATGTCGAGCGGCGCGCAATTTCTTGCCGCCACCGTCGTGTTCATGGGCGTCATTTGGGTGATAAACGGCTTTGTCCAGGGCATGGGCGTCCCTCCCGTCAACCGCCTGCTGACCCACTGGATTCCGGCCAGGGAGCTGGCCACAAAAATGTCCGTCTGGAACACGTCGCACTCAATCGGCGCCGGGCTCGTGGTCATTCTTTGCGGTTACCTGATGACGCATTTCGGTGTCGGCGCGTGGCGGCTGTGCTTCTTTGTCCCGGCAACGATTTCGCTTTGCGGCGCCGTCTGGCTGTGGTTCACGTTGCGCGACACGCCCTCCTCGCTGGGGCTTCCCGAGCTGACGAACACCACCACCGCGGGAAAAGTCGAAAAAACGGACACCAAATCGCCCGCATACAGGGCCTTCGTCCGCAAGCAGGTTTTCGGCAACCGCATCATCTGGACGATCGCGTTCGTCAACTTCCTCGTTTACATCGTCCGCTTCACCATTCTCGACTGGGGTCCGACGCTCCTCAAGGAAACCAAGGGCGTATCGCTCGCCTCGGCGGGCTGGATGGTCGCCCTCTTTGAAATCGCGGGCATCGTGGGAATGCTCGTCGCCGGCTGGGCAACGGACCGGTTCCTGAAAAGCCGCGCCCATCGCACCTGCGTGTTTTGCATGATCGGCGCCGCCGTCTCGATGCTCCTGTTCTGGAAAATCCCGGCGGACGCGCATCCCATCGCCACCTTTGTCGCGCTCTGCATGGCGGGCTTCTTCATCTACGGTCCGCAAGCCCTGCTCGGCATCGCCACCTCCAACCACGCGACCAAAAAAGCCTCCGCCACCGGCAACGGCCTTGTGGGACTCTTCGGCTACGCCAGCACGGTGATCTCGGGATTGGGCATCGGCTACATGGCTAAAAATTACGGCTGGGATCACACGTTTGTGGCGCTGCTCGGCGTCGCCGTCGTCACAATCCTCGTTCTGCTGACCATCTGGAACATCAAGGCCGACAGCTATGAGGAGGCCGAAAAACTTGAAGCCGAAATCGCCGCCAAATACAAAGACGGAAATCCCTTAACGAACTAAAATGGAACGAAAAATCTCCGTGTCATTAATGTGCGCCGACCTGTTGAACCTGGAGTCGGAAATCAAGCTGTTGGAAAAATCCGGCGTGGATTACCTCCACATGGACATTACCGACGGGCATCTGGTCCCGAACCTGACATTCGGCCCCGATTTCGTGACGGCGATGCACCGCGTCAGCAACACGCCGACCGACACCCACCTCATGGTGAAGGACCCCGCGCTAATCCTCTCCAAGCTAAAAATCCGCAAAGGCGACATCCTCTCCGTGCATGTGGAGCTCGACTGCAATTTCGCGGCCATGAGCAAAACCGTGCGCGACGCCGGCGGAAAATTCGGCCTCGCAATCAATCCCGAAACTCCGATCGAGGCGCTCGAACCCTGGCTCGCCATCACCGATGTCGTCATCCTGATGCTTGTGCGTCCGGGCTTTGCCGGCGGCAAACTGATCGACGGCATCCTGGACAAAGTGCCCCAAACGCGCGCCTATCTCGATGCGCGCGGCCACGCGAACACACTCATCAGCGTCGATGGAAGCGTGAGCACCGAACGCGCGCGCCTGATGGCCGGCATGGGCGCGAACATATTCGTCGGCGGCACCACGGCGGTGTATCGCCCCGGCCAGCCACTCGAGCAATCCATGCGGGAATTTCGCGCGGCGATATCCGAATAGGCGCAACGCAGCGCGGGCATTACAGACTTGGCAGTCCGCGCTACGATGGGCTTTGCCCTGCCAAAATCAAACTGCCGACCACGCTCACGAATACCGCATGCTTTTGCCGAGGTAGTTGAGCGTCCAGAGTTCCTTCCACGTGCGGTAGCGGCCGGCGTTGGTGATGCGGCCTTGCTCCTCGCGTTGAAGCGGTGTTGTCAGGAAACCCATCTCGACATTGAGGCGCTCGATCATGCGTTGGTGCGCGTTGGTTTCCTCCAGCGGATCGCTGGTGTGCGGCACCAAGGTCTCGTCATTCTTTTCGAGGCGGTTTTTGTGACGCTTGAGCAACGATGTCAGCGAGCGAATCCATGGTCTGCGCTCAACAAACCAGTTTTCCGGATAAAACCCGGCGTAGGGCATGAAGGTGTTGTCGGTCACGTAACGGCATCCGTCGGCGGTCAGCGTTGAGAGTCCGATGATCGTCGCCATTCCATTGGTTTTTGTTTGCGGCAGAAAGGTGATTTGAAGGCGCGTCGCGGTCGAGGCGTCCTGGTATACGGAAATGCGCACATACACGCTGCCCATGACTCGCGCGCGCATTGAGCACAGGTGGACAAAACCGTTGGCGCGAATCTCCTCCCGCATTTTGAGGAATCGTTTTTGTGTGGGCCATTCCTCACCGGATTCGTTGGGTTCGTAATTCGGGAAAAGCGGCAGTTCGCTGTAACTGTATGCCTTGATCGCCATCCAGTTGTAGAGCGTTTCGCCGAGGAACCAGATCAGCGCGAACATGATCACCAGCATCCAATACGGATGATCGAGCATCAGCAATCCCTTCAGCACATACGCGCCGCCGGTGGAAAAAATCCCCCAGCGCAGCCAGCGGTTTACCAGCGCGATGATCGGCGACGCCTCGGTCCGGTTGATTTGAATCAACACAAGCGAAACGACCATCGCGAAGACAATGATGTATGCGGCGTTTTCCATCGTGGAAATTCTCGGCTCTCAACTTCGGATTTTCGATTGCGCGCATCCGCGCGACCGCAATTTCAAAATCGGAGCACCAGCTCCTCAATTCAAAATCGAGTTCCGCGCGAAACGAGATTCTGCCATCGAAAATCCAAAACTTCCTCAGCTCATGCGCACAGGCATGATCACGCAAATGAAGCTGTCGAGCGTCTTGAACACGCCGGGGCTCACTTCGTCTTTCACCTCGAAGAAAACCTCGTCCTTTTCAAGCGCCTTGAGCGGGTCGAGTATGAAGTTCGGGTTGAAGGCAACTTGGAGCTCGGGGCCGCTGTAAGCAATTGCCATGTGCTCGTGGGCCTCGCCGAAATCGGGGCTTTGCGCCATGACTTCGAGCTGGTTGGTGCTGAGCTTGATTTTGACCGAGTTCGATTTGTCGCTGCACACGAGTGCGGCGCGGTGCACGCACTGGTGGAAGAGCTCGCGCTCCAGCTTGATGCGCTGGTGCGTTTCCTTGGGAATAACCTGGTTGTAATTCGGGTAGTTGCCCTCGACGACTTTCGAGTAAAGGTAGATGTTGTCGAGCAGGCCGCTGGTGTCCTTTTCGACGTTGATTTGGAAGGAGGCGCGGCGCTCGTTGAACGAAACCTTCACCTTTTCGCCCTTGTCCAGCATGCGAAGAAGCTCGGCGACGGTTTTCGCGGGAACGGTGATGTTGCCGGCGGCGTCCTCGGGGATTTCCATTTCCTTGCTCATGAGAGCGAGGCGGCGGCCATCGGTCGCGACAACGGAAAACTTGCCATCCTTGAAGTTGAAATAAACGCCGTTGAGGATGTAGCGCGTTTCGTCGGTGGATTGCGCGTAGGCGACGTTTTTGAGCATTCCAATGAGCTCGGCCTGATCGAGCACGAAGGATCTTTCGTTGCTGAACTCGGGCAGCGGGGGAAATTCCTCCTTGCCGATGCCCATGATGCGAAAGTTGGAGCCGCCGGAGGTGAGCTTGACCTGATGGCTCGGCGAGGCGTCGACGGAAACATCGATGTTGGGCAGTTCGCGAACGATTGTGGCGAGGCGCTTCACGGGAAGCGTGACAGTGCCGGGTTGCGAAACCTCCGCCTTGATTTTGCAGCGGATGCCGAGGTCGAGGTTGGTGGTGGTGAGCGAGATGGAGTCCTTTTCAGCCTCGATCAGCACATTGCTCAATATGGGCATTGTGGCCTTTGAGCCTACGACATTAAGGACTTGTGCGAGTCCGTTGCTGAAGTGATCGCGGTTGATCTTGAATTTCATATGATGTGGGATGGTGACGAAACAGGAGCGACTTTGAAAGGATTAACAAATGGTAAATACTTACTAAATCAATAAAGAATGATATCCGTATTATTATGGTGTGTGAAAAACAGGCACAAGCTGGTTTTTCCCCAGTGAAAACACCCCCAAAAAGGCCTGTGAACAAATGTTGAAAGGCGGGTTAATAAGCGGGTGGTTGTTCACAAAAGGAAGTTGTTGGAAAGTTGCGGGCAGGTTGCTCACACAGTTGTTCGCTTGTTGGAATCGGCTGCCGCGGGGGCGGTTTTGTGGCCGAATATCTTTCGTTTTATGTGCCGCAGGATGCCGAAGAGCAGAAACGCCACGCACAGGCCGAGAAACGCAAACTCGCGGTAGTAAATAACAAACCCAACCACAATGAGCAGGATGATGAAGTAACGCACGCGTATGCGCGTTTGCATGCCAAGGTTTTTGCCGCTCGGAAAACGAATCGTGCTCATCATCAAAAACGCGACCAAAAGCATCAGGACGGGCAGCCCGAGCGAGATGACCTTGAGCGATTTTTCGGATTCCGTCAGGCGCATGAGGCAGAGAAGCGTGGCGGCCACGGTCGCGGCGGCGGTCGGCACCGGCAGGCCGATAAAATCCTTGTTGGAATCCTTGGCTCCCCGGTGGAGCAGGGGATTGGTGATGACGTTGAAGCGGGCCAGGCGCATTGCGGCGCAAAGCAGGTAAATGAAACCGACAGCCCAGCCGATGCTGCGAAACCAGGGAATGCCTTGCGTGGGCGAAAGGATGAAAAAGAAAACCATCATCGCCGGCGCGATGCCGAACGAAACCACGTCGGCGAGCGAGTCGAACTCGGCGCCAAAAAGCGATTCGCGACCGCCCATGCGCGCGAGCCGTCCATCGAGCGAATCAAACACCGCCGCGCCCAGAATCAGAAAAACGGCAAACCTGTAATAATCGTAGGACGAGTAGCCATTGTAGAGCCCATCGGCGCCGTATTCGGCGAAACGCGCGAAGATGCAGCTGATGAGCGACGAGAATCCGCAAAAAAGATTCCCCGCCGTCATAAGGTTGGGCAGAAGGTAAATCCGGCTGGCCTGCGTGACATTGTAAGGGTCTCGCGGATCGGCATCAACGGGCGACTGCGGGTTTGTCGGTGAATCTTGCGACATGGGAAGGGAAGGTGGAAAAGGCGTCGGAACGTCGCGACTGCTTTATTTTTTCGTAAGCGTTTCGAGATATTTCCAGAACTTGGAGTGCTGTTCAACGAGTTGCGACTCGGAAACGGGAAGTTTGTTGCGCAAAAGAAAATCCTCCAGCGAGTTTTTGTGGAGGATGTAAATGGTGTGGAGCGTGCTGCCGCGCACCTCGAAATAAAAACGGAACTCGGCGGCGCGCAACCGGTAGAGCGTGTTTGTGCCGCGGGTGAAGCGGCTGAGCGGTTCGCGCGGATTGGCGATGTCGGACGGCTTGAGATTGCTGATGGGCAGGATCACTTCCAGCTGTTGGAGTTTGTCGAGCTTGTTGAGCTCGGCCATCGCTTGTTCTGAAAAGGTGACTTGATACATTGGCGTTGAGTGTGAAGCGCGTGTGGAAAAGTGCGCCTACTCTCGGGGGTGCTTTCACGCATTGCAAAGATTTTCCGCCGCGCCCGCGCCGCCGGTTTTCGGGGCATAACGCCGCCGTGGCGTCTCCGCGGCCAAAACGAAACCGCGCCGATTTCTTCGATTGAAGCGGCGCCGTTTCGCGTTTTTCCTTTTCGCAAAACAAAGTCCGCACACACAAACAACCATCCGCATGTCCGCAACCATTCCTCTCCTATTGATCGCCAGCATTTGTTTCGCCGTGATTTCGATCGTGATCTTCTTTGTCCACCAAAACACGCGCAAACGCCAGGTCGCGGCCGCGCGCGCGAACACCCGCAACGATGCCGCGCCCGTTGTGCTCGATCTCGGCGGACGCCTTCCGGCAAAACGCCGCCGCCCCTGCGGACGCCATGGCGAGGGAGGCGGCAACTGCGACGATTGCGAGCACAAGCACGAGCACGGCGAACACGAACACAACCATTGCCAAAAATAACTCCTCCCACATCTTTCAGTCCTTCAGCCTTTCAGTTTTTCAGCCCTTCCCTCCACTCATGCACAAACCGATCCTCGCCCCGTCGATCCTTGCGGCGGACCACGCAAACCTCGCGGCGGGAACCGCCGTGGTCGAAAACCTCGTCCGTCCGCAAGAGCTCGCGTGGGTTCACCTCGACATCATGGACGGGCATTTCGTGCCGAACTTTTCCTTCGGCCCGCAAACCGTGGCGGCGCTTCGCCCAAACTCGCGCCTCTTCTTCGACACGCACCTGATGCTCGACGAGCCGCACCGCTACATCGAGCCATTCGCCAAGGCCGGCGCCGACCTCATCAGCATCCACATCGAACCGCAATACGACCACGCCGGCACGCTTGCGCGCATCCGCGAACTCGGCTGCCAGTGTGGAATCGTTCTCAACCCCGGCACGCCCGCGACCGCCATCGAGCCGCTGCTTACGCAAGTCGACCTCGTGCTTGCGATGACCGTGCAGCCCGGTTTCGGCGGGCAAAGCTTCCGGCGCGACGTGCTTCCGAAAATCACGCAAATCGACACCTGGCGCCGCGAACGCGGCTTGGGTTTCCGCCTCGAAGTGGACGGCGGCATCGACCTCAACACCGTCGTCGAGTGCCGCGCCGCGGGCGCCGACACTTTTGTCGCAGGCACCTCGTTCTTCAACGCCGCCGACCGCGCCGCCTTCGCCGAAAAAATCTCGGCACTTTAACACCCGCCTCCTTTCTCAAGCACAATGAATCTCCGCATGCCCGCCGCAAAACTCGCCTGCATCGCCCTTGCCGCTTTCGCGATGCAGCTCGCCTCGCCCGCCCAGTCCGCCCTTGAAAAACGGAACGAGGCCGGTCTCGCCCAAGCGGAGCAACAACTCAAAAACGCGCAAACCGACGAGGCCAGGCTCGCCGCGCTCAATGAAAAATCGCTCGCGCTGGCCAAGCTCGGGCGTTCCGCCGAGGCGCTTGATGTCATCCGGCAGGCCGAGGCGCTCGCGCCGGACGACCTGGGCGCGCAGGTGAACAAGGCGATCATTCTCGATTCAAACGAAGAGCATCAGGCCGCGCGCGCATTATACGACAGCCTTCTCGGAAAATTCCAGGAATGGCGCGGCGAGCGCGCGAAGAGCATCAGGAAGGGTGAAAAACCCGCCAAGTCGGACGGGGATGCCGGCATGCGCGCCATCAGCACGGATGCGCCGATGCACTCGGCGCTCAACTACGCGCTTCTCGGAAACTACAACAAGGCGCTCGCGCAACTCACCCGCGATTTTGAGATCCAGCCCCGCATTTCCATGCTGAGCAAGGACGGCGACTACGCCACGCTCTGGCGCCTCTGGCTCACCGCCAAAAGCCGTTCGGTCGACGGACTCCGCCCCGACACCGCGATCACGACCCTGATCCAAACGGCAAACGTCTCCACTCCGTATCACGAGGAAATGCTGCGCCTCTGGTGGGGCAAGGGCCACTGGCAGAGAATCCTGGCCGCCATCAACGGCATGAAAATCAGCGACGAGGAAAAGGAAACCTTCCTCACCGAGGCGCATTTTTTTGCCGCGGGATATTACCGCTACATGAAGCGCGACACCGAAACCGCGCTTGAGCTGCTCGATGCCGAAAACGCGCGCCCGTTCAACGGCTGCATCGAACGCCTCTTCATTCGCAAGGAAATCGGCGAGCTGAAAAAATAACAGGTGCCGCGGCGGATTGCGCACTACGCAAACGGAGTGTGATTAAAAGTGTGCCTGAAATGAAGGTGGGGCGGTTGGCAGACTGTCGCTAACCGCTCGAAACGCCGTTACCGAGCGCAAGCGACATCTGCCAACCGCCGCGTTGTGGGTTTCTCTCAATCGACGCCCACGATTTTCGGCGCGCTCGGCGAGCACGCCCCACCCATGACGTCGTGTTTCCGGTCACACTTTTAATCACACTCCGCGCAAACCCGCCCGCGCACTTTGTCTTGCATCATGTGCGCGGGAAAAGAGTCTTGGCGCTGTCAAAACCACCGATGATCTGGGTTTACCGCATACTGTTTTTTCCCGCGCTGCTCTTCATGCTGCCATATTACCTGCTGAGGATGTGGCGGCGCGGCGGTTACAAAAGCGGTTTCTCGCAACGGTTCGGCACGGTGAATCTGCCGCCCAAAAACCCCGCCAAAAAACGCGTGTGGTTGCAGGCGGTGAGCGTCGGCGAAATGCAGGCGATCTCGCCCTTGCTTCAGGCGTTGAAAGCGCGCGGCGACGTGGAGGTTTACCTGACAACCACAACGAGCACGGGCCACAAAATCGCGCTCGACCGCTACGGCGAAAAATCCGGCCTCACAATCGGCACCGGCTATTTTCCGCTCGACTGGTGGGCGTTTTCCGCGCGCGCATGGCGGCGCGTGCGCCCCGACTTGGTGATCCTGATGGAGGGCGAGCGCTGGCCCGAGCACATCGCGCAGGCGCGGCGGCGCGGCGTGCCCGTGCTGGCAGTGAACGCGCGCCTTTCGGACCGCAGCTACTCGCGAATGAAAGCATGGCGCGCGGTGGCGATGCCCCTTATGCAGCGCGGCATCACGCGCGTGCTGGCGTGCTCGGAAATCGACGCGGAGCGCTTCCGCGAACTCGGTTTCACGGCGGAGCAAGTCACGGTGACGGGCAACATTAAATGGGATGTGACCATTCCGCTGATGAGCGCGGAGGAACGCGTGTCGCTGCGCGCGGAGATTGGCCTCGGCGCGAACGCAAACGAACTGATCCTGCTCGGCTCGTCAACATGGCCGGGCGAGGAGGATGCGTTGCTGGAGGCGCTGCGCGCGATTCGCGCGGCGGGCATCGCGGCGCGATTACTGCTCGTGCCGCGCCACATGGAACGTCGCGGCGAAGTCGAGGCGCTGCTGCAAAAACAGACAACACCAGCAGGGGAAGACACCGCGCCAACCTGGCATTTTCGCTCGCGTGGCGCCGCGCCGGGCGTGGTTGACATTGCGGTGGGCGACACCACGGGCGAGTTGAGAAAATTCACGCAACTGGCCGACCTGGTTTTTGTGGGCAAAAGCCTTCCCCCGCACACGGAAGGCCAGACGCCCGTCGAGGCGGCGGCGCTTGGCCGCGCAATCCTGTTCGGCCCGGGCATGGGCAACTTCCGTGAAATCGCGCGGCGGCTGACCGATGCCGGCGCGGCAAAGGTTGTGCATAATCGCGAGGAACTTTGCGCCACGGCGGCGCGCATACTTGGCGACGCCGATGCGCGCGCAAAAATGATGACCGCCTCAACCGAATGCTACCGCGGCAACCAGGGTGCCGTCGCGCGCACGCTCGAAATCATCGAAAAGACACTGGGAATGCCGAACCGAGGTTCGGCATGATCGCCTAAATAACAAAAATGAAAAGCATCACTATATTATTATTAATTATTAGCTTTCCATTAACAGTGTTGTGTGAAAATGCAGATCCACGCGTAACGCTCACCATGAATATTGTGGATGGTTATGCTCGTGGTGTTTTAGTAAACCAAACACAAAATATTATTAAGTATCACCCTGATGTATCAAAAAAAGCAATATATAATGTCCCAGCTTGCTTCTCAGTCTTCTATAAATTGAAAAATTCTGACGAAGAATTTGGGCCATATAAAGTAAAACCAACTGGATTTGAAATGCGAAAGAGAGGGCCTGATGGTAAATTCAGTCTTAATTATTCTAATATCGATTCGAATTCTCAAGTTGTGTATTCTGGGAAGGCAAAACTTTTTTTAGAATATTTATCAAGATGGAAAATAGTCGATTTGGAGAATGTAAATGTTGTTCGAATTGAATGTGGTGTTGATATTCGACTTGAATCGCCAACGAGTGCAACAGATTACACGATTAAACAAACTACACCATGGTATACAGTGAAAAAAAATGCAGAAAACGTTTTTGAATTCGATACGCCTATAGAATAAAAGGAATAAAGCAAAACTGGGGCAATCCAAGACTTGTTAATTTTTTCATAATGAGAAGGCAAAAGGAGCCGGACCGGGCTGAGTATTTTTGATTTTGAGGGGTGCCTTGAAATAAAAAGACACAGGCTTTTTTGCACATGCCACGAGCAACGCGCATTTATCCATCAAGGGGCCTCGGTCGCGTGGTGGCTACATTCACCTCAACCCAGCAACGCCGTGCCGATTTTTCGGAATGTCATCGCGGCCTCGCTTTGCGGCGCGCTCACCACGATTGGCGCGCCCGAGTCGCCGCCCTCGCGGATTTCCGGTTGTATCGGCACCTGCCCGAGCAGTGGCGCGCCGAGTGACTCCGCCGTTTTTGCGCCGCCGCCGCTGCCGAATAACTCGTGCCTCAATCCCGCCGGATCGGTGAACCAGCTCATGTTTTCCGCGACTCCGAGCACGGGCACGTTCACTTTTTGAAACATCAGGCCGCCACGGCGCGCCACTTGGGTCGCGGCGAGTTGCGGCGTGGTCACGATGACCGCGCCGTCGAGCGGCAGCGTTTGCACGAGGGAGAGTTGCGCGTCGCCCGTGCCCGGCGGCAGGTCGACCAGGAGCACGTCGAGCTCGCCCCATTTCACGTTTTGCACGAATTGCTGCACGGCCTTCATGATCATCGGGCCGCGCCAGACAACGGGCGTGTTTTCGTCCACCAGAAAACCCATGCTCATCACCTTCACGCCGTGGTTTTCCAAGGGAATAATGAAGTTGTCGTCCTCGACATACGGGCGTCCCGAAATCCCCATCATCAGCGGCACGGACGGACCGTAAATGTCGCAATCCATCAGTCCCACGCGTCCCGGGCGACCGCGCTCGGCGAGCAGTTGCGCAATCGCGCACGCGAGGTTCACCGAGAAAGTCGACTTGCCCACGCCGCCTTTTCCGGAGGCGATGGCGATGGAGCGGCTGATGCCCGCCGGGGCCGCGCTGGCGGCGGCTTGCGCGGGGGCGTTTGCGGGCGGCGCGATTTCAACCTCGATGAGCGTGTCGTTCACGCCCGGCTGCGCGCGCAGGCATTTGTCCACCTCGGTCTTGATAAACTGCGCCACTTTTGGGTCGGAGGTGGTCAGCGCGAGCGACACCTTTGCGACTCCATCCGCAAAACCGGCGCCGCGCACCAGTCCGAACGAAACGATGTCGCGGCTGAAACCGGGATATTTCACTTGTTTGAGAACTTCTTTGATTGAGTCGGAGGTCACGTTGGGAAATGTGAATAATTTTTTGGCGATTTCGACTGTTTTGACATTGTTAATGACGCCCAGCCAGTAAATAGAAATGGGCTGCAACAACGCCTCCCGAGGCAACACACTTTTTTCATGAAACATAACTTCGCACTTTCCCTTCTCATCCTCGCAACCGCCGCGACATCCGCCTTCGCGCAAAAACCCGGCGGCCAGCCCGTCACTGTTTACGATCTCGACTCGCTCCAAAAAAACACAGTGCCCATCGTGATCGCGGGCGACACGCAACTCGCCGCCTACGCGCACAAGGCCTTCGAGTCGCACGGCCGCTACTCGCGCGTCACCAGCGGCGGCGATTTCACGCTCACTTTCTCGCCCGTCTCGGCCACGCAGGTTCGCGTCGATATTGCCAAAAAAGGCTCGCCCACCATCACCACTGTCACCGCCGGTGGCGCGGATGCGCGTGACGCCCTCTACCGCGCCGCCGACGCCGCCGTGAAAAACACCAGCGGCACCAGCGGCTACTTCACCTCCCGGCTCGCCTTCGTCAGCAACAACACCGGCAAGGACGAAATCTACGTCAGCGACCTTTTTCTCAACGAAGCGCGCGCCGTCACCAACCAGCGCGCCAGCATCCTCATGCCTCGCTGGTCGCCCGACGGCTCCCGCATTCTCTACACGAGCCTTTTCAGGAGCAACTCGCCCGATCTCTTCCAACTCGATTTGCGCTCCGGCCGCTGGACCACCTACGCCGATTACAAGGGCACCAACATGGGCGCCCGTTACAGCCCCGACGGCTCGCGCGTTGTCTTCGTGATCGGCCACACCAACGACACTCACGGCCTCTACATCGGCACGCCGGACGGCCGCGCCAAACCCAGGTCCATCCTGAATTCGCCCGACGCCAAATCCTCGCCCTGCTTCTCGCCCGACGGCCAGCGCATCGTGTTTGCGATGGCCTACGGTTCCAGCCCGCAGCTCTACATTATGCCCGCCGGCGGTGGCACGCCCGAGCGCATCAAGACCGGCGCGAGCTACAGCGCCGAGCCCGATTGGAGCCAGGCAAACCCGAACCTTATCGTGTTCACCGCCAGGCGGAACGGCGCCTTCTGCATCGGCGTGTATGATCTTTCGACAAAAAAGACGCGCTTCATCACGCCGAAAACATCCACCGGCGCGGTGATCAGGGGCGATTTCCTCGAACCCTCGTGGCTGCCCGACGGGCGTCACGTCGTCTGCACCTCGCGCCCCTCGGGCGACCAGCGCTACCTCTACATCCTCGACACCGTGGAAAGCCCAGATGGCGAGGAAAAGGCGCACAACCGCGCCACAAAAATCAGCGCCCTGCGCGCCGAGCACGCCAGCGTGCTGCCGCAGCCGTAAGCGCGGCAGCCGGCCTTTTGGCTTTTTGGCAGGGCGGTTGGCGTTCGAAAAACCCGGCGCGTCCGCCGCAGACACAGCTTTCATTTAAGCTGCCTTAAATCGCACCGGCCGTCTCCGTGCTCCGTTGACTACGGAGCGCACATTCACCCATGCTGCGCGCGTTCCATGCTCTCAGTTCTCGAAATCATCAAAAAGACGACCGATTTTTTTGCCACCAAGGGAATCGAGTCCGCGCGCCTCGACGCGGAATTGTTGATCGGGCACTCGCTTGGATTGAAGCGCATGCAGCTTTATTTGCAATTTGAGCGGCTGCTGACCGAGGCGGAGCTGGAAAAAATGCGCGCGCTTGTGCGGCGGCGCGCGGCGCGCGAGCCATTGCAATACATCACGGGCGAAGTGGAGTGGGGCGGCGTCAAGCTCAAGGTGGACAGGCGCGCGCTGATCCCGCGTCCCGAGACGGAATTGCTGTTCGAGATCGCGCTCGAGGTTGCGGGTGCTGCGCGCCCAGAAACCGCGGCGACGGCGGAAAACATCCTCGACTTGGGAACGGGAACGGGCGCGCTCGCGCTCGCGCTGGCAAAGGCGCGCCCCGATGCGCGCGTGCTTGCCGCGGATGCGAGTGATGACGCGCTTGCGCTCGCCCGTGAAAACGCCGCCGCGCTCAGTCTGGACGCGCGTGTTTCATTTTTAAAATCGGACTGGTTTGGCGCGGTTCCCGCCGGCGAGAAGTTTGATTTGATTGTTTCCAATCCGCCTTATTTGACGCGGGAGGAAATCGCCGAAACGGAGCCCGAGGTGAGGCAGTTCGAGCCGCACTCCGCGCTCGTGGCGGCGGACGACGGATGCGCGGATTTGCTGAAAATCATTTCGGGCGCGCCGGCGTTTCTCAAGCCCGGCGGCGTGCTTGCGCTCGAAACGGGAATCGCCCAGCACGCCGCGCTTCTCGCCGCGTGCGCGGATGCGGGTTTTGCGCGAAGCGAATCGCGCCAGGACTTGACGAAACGCGACCGGTTTGTGATCGCGTGGCGGGGGTAGGGGGCTTTTGGGGCGTTATTCCTTGGCTGCCGGAGGCGCGGATGTTTCGGCGGGCGTTTCCGTTGACAAAGGTTGGGGCTCGGGCGTGGCGGGCGGCTTTTCTTGATTGTCGGCATCCTTTGATTTTTTTGCGTGCTCCTGCTCGAGCGATTCGGTGTCGCCGCTCTTGCCGATGAGCGTGCGCAGGAGGCTTGTCGGGCCGTAGCTGAAACGCCACTTTGGCGCGTCGAGCGAGCCGGTCAGCCGCAGCTCGGTCAGGTGCGTGACCGGCACGAGCAGAAAACCGAGCCCCTTGCCGATGATGCCCCTGCTCTCGGAAAGCGGATAAACCTTGGCGGTGAGGTTGGCGAAGCGGGTGTCGAGCGTGTATTCGCCACTCAGTTTCACATGCGCCTTTTGTCCCGTGAGCACGGCCTCGGGAATGAAGACGCGTCGTCCGTCGAGGGTGAAATTGAACTGGCCGTCCGTGAGGTTTAGCGACGTGAAATTGAGCACCTTGACATCGCGCAACGCCTGCGAGAGCTCGCCGAAAATGTTGATGTTAACGAGCTCGGCGCCGGAAACCTCCGCGCTTCCGTTACCCTTGAAACTGAGGTCGTTGTTCAAAAAGCCGTCGGCGGAAAAACGAAGGTCCAACTGGGCGCTCGCGGGCTGGTTGTAGTGTTCGTCCGGCGGCGCGGCCACGCCGCGTTTGCGGGCTGATATTTCCTCAACCATTTGGAACGCCTGTCCAAAACTCGCGCCGTTGAGATTCATGTCGAAGCCGAGCCGCCGCGCGTTGTCCGCGCCGGAGATCTGCGCCTTGATGTTGAGGTGCCCGCCGGCGAATTGCGTGCGCAGCCGTTCGATGGTAAAGGCGTCGTCGCGAACGCGCAGACTTGCGGAGAGACTTGTCAGCGGGATGTGCTCGTAGCTGAACGCGCCGTCGCCCTCCACTTCCACGTCGATCAGCGTGTGCTCGCCGCGCGGCGCGGCCGGGCCGTCGATGCGTCCGGCCGCGCGCAGTCGTGTCGGCGGTTTGGCGAAGCGCACCGGCGAAAGGCTGTCCGCCAGTGTGGGCGAAATTGCCGGCGCCACGGCGACGGGGTCGATGTTTTCACCCTTGAAGTCGAATACGGTCAGCAGCGCAAGGTCGTCCGGCGCGGTGTCCTGATGGGTGAACGTGCCGCGCGCGTAACCGCTGCCGCGCCTCGCGAAAAGATCGAGCGCGTCGTAATAATCGGGTCTCACGAAAAGTGTGAGCAGCACGTGGTCGAACGCGACTTTTTCGTAAGTGAAGCTGGCGGCGTCCGCGAAGACAAACACGCGCACTAAGTTTGTGTTTTTCCAGTTTCCGCGCACATCCACATCGCCGTAGGGCGGCGGGTCGTTGAAGGTGAAATCGTTCCAGAACCGCGGCCACCATTTTCCAAACCAGCCGTTGATCGCGGGCGGGCGCAGCCTGCCGGTCAGCAGAAAGCGGAAGTCGAGCGTCTTGAAATTCGTTTCAAAGCTGCCGCGCGCAAAACTCTCCCCGACTGATGCCGACGCCGGCGAAAAGACGATCTCACTTTTTGCGTGATCATACGCAAACGTGCCGCGCGCGCGGTCCACCGCCACGTTGTCGGCGTTGATCGGCCCGATGTCGAGCGTGCCGCGCGCGCCCGCGAAACGCCATCCCGCGTCAAGCCGCGCCGTGGCGTCGATTTCAATCGGGCGCGCGGGTTTCAGGATTTCGCCAAGGTCGTAATTCACCTCGCGGGAGATCGCGTCGATATGCAGCGGCGTCGCGCGGGTGCTGATGCGCGCGTCCGCTTTTTTCTCCGCAAAATCAACCTGCGTTTCAAGCGCGACCGGCTCCCCCAGCACCCGTGTCGTGACGCCTGCCCGCAGCGTTTGCGGAAAACGCCCGGTCACGCGCGCCGTGATTGAGTGCGCGGTGACGCCGCGAGCCTCGAGCGAATCCGCCGCGCAGGACAGCGACAGGTTTACGGAAGGCGTGACGCCCGATGCCATGGCTTCCCGGCTGCCGGGGGAAAAAATATCCGCCATCGGCATGGTGAGCCGCAGGCGCGCGTTGCGCGCGCGCATGGTGTTTTCGATGTCCGCGCTTGCGGTTGAAAGTTGAACGCTGAAATCGCGCGCCCGCGGATTCGAAACCAGGCTTCCCACGTCCACGGTTGTGCGCGCGAGCAGCGGGCCGAGCGCGATTTTTGAGGCGGAAAAAATCGAGGCGTCCGCGTCCGCCCGCCTGATGTCCCCTGGATACAGGCCTCCGCATATGAGCTCGACGCGGGCGGAGGCAATTTCCTCCGCGTCGGGGGTGAATGTTATGTCGAGCACCGGGTTGTCGAGCGCGTCGAGCCACGGTGTCCATGCGTTGAGTTTGCGCACGGTTTTGAGATAGGAGGCGATTGCATCCGAGAGCGCTTCCGCGCTGTTGCGCCTTTTGGCGCGCGCTTTTGGAATCACCAGCTCGCCGCGGCAAATCACAGCCAGGTTGCCGACGCGCGCCGACAGGCTCTTGATGGAAAGCACGGACGACTTGAGCTCCACCTCCGCGTTTATCCCGTCGACCGCGGCCGCGTTGGTGCCGTCGTTCGAGAACATCGCGGGCACGCGAAGGCTCGCGCCGTCGATGCGGGGCGAGATGTTGTGCGTCAGCAGCGTGTAGGGGTTATTTCGAACCGCACCGCGTTTGCCGTGAGCACCGGGTCGGGATGCAGGTTGGAAAACAGCCTCAGGTCGCGCACCACCACGTGTCCCGACGGATCGCAATGGATCGCGCCGAACGTGAAGCGCAGCCCGTGCTCCGCCAGCCGCTGCTCGGCCTTGCGCAGCACCGCGTGGGGAATCGTGATTTCATCGACGGTCGCGATGCGCGCCTGCACAAGAAGCAGCGCCGCCAGCGCCAGCCACAACGCCCAAAGCGCAATCGTGCCAACCCAACGGAGGCATCCGCGGCAAATTCGCCCGGCAAAATGTGGAGGTTTCGATTTCAGAAAAAAAGACGCGTTGGAGTGGGTTGAAAAAACAACGCATTGGACAATGCGAACCCTCGCGGGATCAAGGTCAAGTTGCGGGGGCCGGCCGGCCTGTCATCCTGGTTTTTCATGGGACGCCCCGCGCTTTTTTCAACGCGCCGGAATCATCGGATGCAGCTGGTTGCGATAGTTTGTGGGCGAGCAGCCCTCGAGTTTGCGAAACACGCGGTTGAATTGCGAAAGCGACTGGAACCCCGCCTCGAACGCCGCCTCGCTCACGCGCTTGTGCGGGTTGAGCAGCAGGTTTTTCACCTTTTCCACGCGCACGCGCGCCAGGTAGTCGGTGAACGTCATGCCCGTGGACTTCTTGAACATCTTGCAAAAATAAAACGCGCTTGTGTTCACCGAATGGGCCACTTGCGCGAGCGTGAGGTCGTCGTCCTGGTGCTCATGGATGAAGTTGCGCGCCCTTGTGATGACGGGTGACTCGGCGTGCTCCTCCTGCACCATGAGCCGGTTGCTGATCGCGGCGAGATGCTGCGCAAAAACCGCGAGCAGCCTCAGGATTGCGTCGTATTGTTTTTTTGGGACCACGCGGCTTTGATGATAGGCGGCGGCGACGGGTTTTATGTCGATTTCAACTCCCCATTTTGCGAGTTGCCGCGCGACCCGGTCGAATTGCCCCGGCAGCGGTTTTTGGAAAAACACCTGCCCGGTTTGCAAAAAAGCCAGCACGTTTTCACCCACGCGGATCGGCACCGCCGAGTCATAAAGTCCGGCGAAACATTTTAATGTGGCCGGTTCGCGCTGCGCCTGCTGCTCGACCTCGCGCTGCAGTTGCAGGCACGCCGAGCATGAGTGGTTCGACTTGGCCATGAGCGCGCAAAACGGGTTTTGCCTCGGATCGTTTGCGTGGTGCAAGTCAAACGACTCGACCGGCCGCAGGCTCAACGGCAGCCCTGTCGCGTCGCGAAACGCTTGCGCGAAGTCCCGATAGATTTGCGACTGCTTGAACTGCGTCACAAGCATCCGGCTGCGCTTGGGATTGTCAGCGGCGTCCATGTGGGAAAGAGTTTGTTGTGCGAATGAATGACTGCGCATAAAGTGCCAACAATCTCCCGCTGAAAAGCAAAATATGCGCCATGCCTCCTTGGGCACGACAAATCATTTGCCGCATTTTTTGTCGTGCCGGCCCAAACGGACGCAAAAAAAGGGCGCGCATTGAGCGCGCCCTTTTTCAACCGATTTAACCGATAGACACTATCAAAAAGCTGGATTGCGCTTAGCGCTGCCAGGATCGCTCGCTGCCGCCGCCGGCAAAAATGCGCTGGCGCACCTCCTTCGGGCGCGCCTCGCTGACGGAGAGCGCCCGCCCGCCCAATTCGTGGCCGTTAAAACGCTCGATCGCGGTGCGCGCGTCCTCGGGCGAGGACATGTTGACAAACGCGAATCCGCGCGAGCGTCCGGTGATCTTGTCGCATATCAGATCGACAGCCGATACTGCGCCGACCTGTGAAAACAGGTCTTGCACTTCGTGCGCCATGGTGGCGAACGGAAGATTTCCTACATAGAGTTTTGTGGTGGTCATGGGTTTTTTTAGAATATGCCGCCGCCCGACCTCACGCCACTCCGCCCGCCGTGTTGCGAAACACCATCAAGGTTTTAGGCCCGTTTGGTGATCCGGAGCGCGCAATATCAAACACCAGCGGGAAAAAAATTGTTTCATCACACGCAATATCAAGTGCATTAGGCAAAGCGCGCGGATTTGATAAAAATGAAACAAATATTTCATACTATTTTGACAAACCGCGCCCGGCCAACGGTTCCCGGTTCCGTGCCGCGACCGAATCATTCCGGCCATCCGCCGCGATCAATTTCCCATTGCCCAAGCGCGCCACGGACGTCACCGTTTGCGTTTTCATCAATGAGCGACATCCCGACAGACATTTCCCACGACCAGGTTGCCGTGCGCCGGCAAAAACTCGCCGACTTGCGCGCGGCGGGTTTCGATCCGTTTCGCGCCAATTGCGAACAGACGCATTTTTCCGACGACGCCAAAAAATGCTACGTCGAGGGCGAGGACAACGCCGTGCGGCTTTCCGTCGCGGGCCGGCTCGTCACTTTTCGCATTCAGGGCGGCAGCGGGTTCGTCAAGATCCTCGACCAGCAGGGGCAAATTCAGCTTTATGTGAAGCGCGACGTGCTCGGCGTGGACGCCTACGCCGCGTTCAAGAAACTCGACTTCGGCGATTTCATCGGCGTCACGGGCACGCTCTTCAAGACGAAGGCCGGCGAGATCACCGTGCGCGTCGAGAGCTACACGCTCGTGTCGAAGGCGCTGCGCCCGTTGCCCGAAAAATGGCACGGCCTCACAAACGACGAGCAGGTTTACCGCCAGCGTTACCTCGATTTGATCGTCAACGCCGAGTCGCGCAAACGCCTCATGCAGCGCTCGCGCATCATCTCGTATGTCCGCCGTTTTCTTGAGGACCGCAAATTCATCGAGGTCGAGACGCCGATCCTGCAGGGCGTGGCGGGCGGCGCGGCGGCGCGTCCGTTCGAGACGCACCTCAACGCGCTCAACATCGACTTCGTGCTGCGCATCTCGCTGGAGCTTTATTTGAAGCGCATGCTCGTCGGCGGCTACGACCGCGTGTTCGAGCTCGGGCGCAACTTCCGCAACGAGGGCATGGACCGCAAGCACAACCCCGAGTTCACCATGCTCGAAGTCTACCAGGCCTACAGCGACTACCGCGGCATGATGACGCTCGTGCGCGATTTGTTCCAGGGGCTTTGCCGCGACGTGATCGGCTCGGACACGATCAAGTTCACCGACAAGGACGGCAACACGCACGACATCAACTTCGCCGGCGAGTGGCGCGAGGTGCGCTACAAGGACCTCATCACGCAATTCACCGGCGACGCGAACTGGTTCGGTCGCTCGAAGGACGAAAAAATCGCCTACTGCAAAAGCATCGACCTCTTCGTTGACCCGACGTGGGAGGACTTCGAAGTCACCAACGAAATTTTCTCCAAGAAAATCGAGCACACGCTCATCCAGCCGACCTTCGTCACGCACCTGCCGAAGGAGCTTTGCCCGCTCGCAAAAATAAACCTCGAGGACCCGAGCGTGATCGACGTGTTCGAGCTGACCATCGGCGGCATGGAAGTCGCGCCCGCTTACAGCGAGCAAAACGACCCCGACGTGCAGCGCGCGATGTTCGAGGCGCAGGCCGGCGGCGAGCAGCAAAAAGTGGACAACGATTTTCTCCTCGCGCTCGAGCACGGCATGCCGCCCGCCGGCGGCATGGGCATCGGCATCGACCGCCTCTGCATCCTGCTGTCCGCCGCCGACAGCATCCGCGATGTGATTCTTTTCCCACAGTTGCGCCCGAGCGCGGCAACGGCAACTGATTCGGCGCCCGCCGCCTAATGAATAATGGAAAATGTATAATGAAAAATGCACAAGCCGAGCACGCGATTGCACACATGAGTCCGTTCCCATTATACATTCTTCATTATCCATTTTTCATTAGCGGCGGCAACGCCGCCGCGTGACCATGCCCTGGTATCTCTACCTCGCCTTCAAGCAGCTTTTCCCGTCGGGGAGGTGGATGACGTTTTTCACGTGCATCTCGACACTGGGCGTGTTTCTCGGTGTGTGGATGCTCATTATCATCATCGGCGTGATGAGCGGTTTCGGCTTCAAATACGGCCGGATGATCATTGACACGGGCGGCGAAATTCAGGTGCGCGGCGCGTTCATCGAGAATCCGGAGCGGATTCAGGAAATCATCAACAAAGTGCCCGGCGTTGTCGCGAGCACGCCGACCGCCGAGGGCATCGTGATGATCGAGCACCAGGGCAGGCCGGGTTATCCGGGCATCGTCGGCGTGGCCCCGGAAAGTGTTGAGAAAGTGATTCCCATTTCAAAATACCTGCGCGAAGGCTCCATGGCGGATCTCGACGACGACGCGGTGGTTTTGAGCGCGGGGCTTGCCGCCTCGATCAGCGCGCGCGTCGGCTCGAAAGTCACCGTGGTAAGCCCGCTCACGCTCGAACGCCTGAGCCAGGACGCCTACATGATGCCAACCGAGCTGACGGTCGCGGGCGTTTACGAATTCGGGCACCAGCAACTCGACAAGTCGGTCGCCATCGTGACGCTCCGCCGCATGCAGGATCTCTACGGGCTCGGCGAGGGCGCATACGGCGTCAACGTGCGCATCGCGCCCGATGCCGATGTCGATGCTATCGCGGGTGAAATCAACGCCTCCTTGCCGCCGGGCAGCCGGATGCGCGCGCGCACATGGATGCAGTCGGGCGAGGCGTTTCTCTTCGCGCTCAAGATCGAGCGCCTCATGATCATCCTGATCGTGTCGATGGTGGTTTTTGTCGTGGCGTTCCTGGTGACGGCGATGCTGCTTGTCGCCGTGGCGCACAAGACGCGCGAAATCGGGCTCTACGGCGCGCTCGGCGCGTCGCCGTGGCAGTCGGCCATGTGCTTTTGTTTTCAGGGCGTGATTGTCGGCGTGATCGGCACCGCGCTCGGAGTGTCGATCGGCCTGCTCACGCTTGCCAACATCGACCCGATCGCGCGGCTCATCGCGCGGCTTACCGGCAACTGGGATTTGCTCGTGGAGATTTATGAATTCACCAAGGTGCCCGCGCACATCACCGGCGCGGACATTGCGATCATCTGCGCCTTCGCCATCGGCATGTCCACGCTCGCCGGCCTTGTCGCCGCGTGGCGCGCCGCAAAACTCAAACCCGTGGAGGCGATGCGCAGTGAGTAAAATTTTCAAAAACACGCAACAAGGTGACGCAGGCCCGCGCATGAGCGCTCCCGTTTTAAGCGCCCGCGCCTTGCGCAAAACCTACAGGAGCGGCAATCGCGAGCTGGAGGTTTTTCACGATGTCGATTTCCATATCAACGCCGGCGAGAGCGTGAGCATTCGCGGCGAATCAGGCTCGGGGAAATCCACACTGCTCAACCTCCTCGCCGCGCTCGACAACGCCGATGCCGGCACGCTCTCGTGGGATGGTTTTCCAAAAATTGACAACGCCGCGCGCGGCCGGTTTCTCGGTATCATCTTCCAGGCGTTTTACCTGATTCCCGAGCTCAACGCGCTTGAAAACATCCTCATGGCCCGGCGAATCGCGGGCAATGCTGACAACGCCGCGCGTTCACGCGCCGCCGAACTGCTCGCGCGCGTGGGATTGAAGGATCGCGGGCACCATTTGCCCTCGCAACTCTCCGGCGGCGAGCGCCAGCGTGTCGCCGTCGCCCGCGCGCTCATGAACTCGCCGCGCCTCGTCCTTGCCGACGAGCCGACCGGCAACCTCGACGAAAAAACCGCCGACAGCGTCATGGACCTCCTGCTCGGCATCTGCGCCGAGACAAACACCGCGCTCGTGCTCGTCACACACAACCCGCTTTACGCGCAACGCACCGCGCGCGAATACTTTTTGCACGAAGGAACCTTGCGCTCCGTGCGCTAAAACCACGACAAAATCTCATGCTGAAATTCTTCAAAAAAGACGAAAAAATCCGCTGCGGTGTCGTTGGCACCGGCTCGCTCGGCCAGCACCATGCGCGCATTTACGCGGGCATGAAAGGGGTCGATTTTGCCGGCATCTACGAGGCCAACCCCGAGCGCGCGAAGGAAATCTCGGCGCTGCACAATTGCCGCGCGTTTTCATCGCTCGACGAACTCGCCGACGCGTGCGACGCGGTTTCGGTTGTCGTGCCGACCGACAAGCACGCGCAAGTCGCCCTCCCGCTCCTCGCCAAGGGCTGCCACCTGCTCATCGAAAAACCGCTTTGCGCCTCGCTCGAGGAAGCCTCTCAAGTGCTCGCCGCCGCGCAGTCCAACAACTGCCTCGTGCAAGTCGGCCATGTCGAGCACTTCAACCCCGTGATGAGTTTTCTCGAAAAGGAAATCAACCGCCCCGGCTACATCACGACCGAGCGCCTCGGCACCTACCAGACGCGCGGCACAGAGGTGGGCGTCGTGCTCGACCTCATGATTCACGACATCGGCATCGTGCTTGCGCTCGTGAAATCGCCCATCCTGAAAATCGACGCAATGGGCATCAACATCCTCTCCAAAACCGAGGACATTGCCAACGCGCGCATCGAATTTGAAAACGGCTGCGTGGCCAACCTCAGCGCCAGCCGCCTGAGCCTGAAGCGCAACCGCGAAATCCGCGTCTTCCAGGAAAACGCCTACCTCTCGCTCGACTTCATGAACCAGAAGGGTCACCTCGTGAAGAAAAGCGACATCATCGCCTACGGCCTGAAAATGAAAGTCGGCCTGGCGAAGGCGGGCGACGTCAGCTCGATTCCGGTGATCGACATTCCCATCGAAAAAGGCGAGCCGCTCGCGCTCGAATTAAGTTCGTTTGTGAGCAGCGTGCGCGAGGCGAAGCAACCCAAGGTCGGCGCCGCGCTCGGCAAAACCGCGCTCGAAGTCGCCATCACCATCACCGAACAAATCCGCGCCAAGGCGGAGAAGATGAAGTAAAGACGGGTCGCGCGAAAGTGCGCCTTTATACCATTTACGAGCTAGTTTTGGTCTTTAATTGGTAGGGCGTGCTCGCTGAGCGCGCCGAGAATTACGAGAGACAACCCCGGCGGTTGGCAGATGCCGCTTGCGCTCGGTAACGGCGTTTCGAGCGATAGCGGCAATCTTCCAACCGGCCTACCTTTGATGACGCCTAAGGAGTAAACCTTAGGCGTAAATGGGATTACTTCGCCGGTTTCACGGGCCAGGGCGGGGAGGGGGGAGCTTGGGGTTGTTGGTTTTTAGCTCGGCGAGGATTTCCTCGATGGCGCGGTCGAGTTGCTGGTCCTCGCCTTTCATTTCGCGCGCGGGGTCGTTGTCCACCACGATGTCGGGATCGACTCCGTAGCCTTCAATGGGCCACTCCTTGCCGTCCTTTGAGTAGGATGCGTATTGCGGGATGTTCAGGGTGCCGCCATCCATGAAGGGCAGGCTGCTCGTAATGCCCACAATGCCGCCCCAACTGCGCTTGCCGATGAGTTTGCCGAGGCCCATCTCGCGGAAGCGATAGGGGAAGATGTCGCCGTCGGAGGCGGAGTATTCGTCCATGAGCGTGACTTTGGGGCCGAGGTGCATGCCGGCGGGGTTGGTCGCGGGGGTGCCGTTGCGGGCGAGGTTGATCATGACTAGTTCGCGCCGGAGGCGCTCTATTATCATGGGCGAGACGTTGCCGCCGCCGTTGCCGCGCACGTCGATGATGAGAGCCTCCTTTTGGAGCTGCGGGTAGAAGCGGCGCACGAATTCGTTGAGGCCCTCGGGGCCCATGTCGGGGATGTGCAGGTAGCCGACGCGGTCGCCGGTTTTTTTCGCAACGTAGTCGATGTTGTTGAGAACCCAGTTGGTGTAGTAGAGCGGGGCTTCGTCGGCGATGGGAACGATGACGACGTCGCGCGCGTCGTCCGCCGCGGCGTCGGGCTTGGAGGCGAGGCGGAGGGTGACTTGGCTGCCGGCGGTGCCGACGAGCGCGGCGTAGGGGTTGGGCATGTCGCGTGTGGGTTTGCCGTCGATGGCGAGGAGGTAGTCGCCTTCGCGGGCGTTGACGCCGAGTTCGGTGAGCGGGGAGCGCGTGGATTTTTCCCAGTTTTCGCCGCGGAGGATTTTTGTGATTTGATAATAGCCGGTGGCGGTGTCGCGGGTGAGCCGGGCGCCGAGGAGTCCGGTTTGGATGCGATGAGCAATGGCGCGCCTGCCGCCGCCGACGTAGGCGTGGCCGGCGTGGAGCTCGGAGATCATTTCGCCGATGAGGTAGGTGAGGTCGTTGCGCGTGGCGACGTGCGGGAGGAGTTTTGCATATTTGTCACGCTGGGCGGGCCAGTCAACGCCGTGCATGTTGGGTGCATAGAAACAGTCGCGCATTTGGCGCCAACTTTCATTGAAGATTTGCGCCCACTCGGCCCGGCGGTCGATGCGGAGCTGGAGGTTGGAGAGGTCGAGTTTGTCCTTGATGCTGATTTTATCTTTCGGGAGGTCGACGAGGGCGTAGGTGCTTTTGTCGCGGACGAGCATTTTTTTGCCGTCGGCGGTGATTTCGCAGGCGTCGTAGTTGCCGAGTATGGTTTCCTTGCGCTCTTTCAGATTGTAGGCGGCGATGACGGTGCGTGTTTTTTGCGTGGCGCCGAATCCTTCCCCGCCGCCGTCGCCCATGACGGGGCCGCCGGGGCGGCGTTGGTAGAAGACGCGGTCGCCGACCATGCGGAGGTTGGCGTAGTTCGAGGATTCGACGGGGAGCGCGACGATGCGCGAGGCGAGACCGTCGGGATCGAGTTTGGAGGGGGCGGGGCGGATTTTGTGGCACGGGCGACCCGCCCGTGTGGTTTGGGTGGTGCGGACGACTTGTCCGTGCTTGGGGTTGCGGCGTCGGATGGCATGGCCGTGTCGGCCGTGTTTTTCGATCCCACGGGCGAGTCGCCCGTGCCACTCAATCCGACTTCGTCGCTCCGGGGGGCGAGGGGGGACTTGGTTTCCTTGGAGAGGGCGATCATGTAGATGCGCTCCATGTTTTTGTAGGCGTGGTTCCACTCGGTGTCGGAATAAACGGGGTTAAAGTTGCGCGCGCTGGCGAAGAGGAGCCATTGGCCGTCGTCGCTGAAGGCGGGGGAGTTGGCGGCATACCAGCCGTCGGTGGCGTCGGTCGTGGAGCCGTCGGCTGTGTTGAAAATCTTGATGCGCGAGAGCGCGCCGCGCGTCTGGTGCGTCCACGCGATGAGGGCGGAGTCGGGCGACCAGGCGTATTGGCGAATGACGTAGTCGGGGTTGTGCGCGACGAGGGTGATGGTTTTTGTTTCGATATCGATGGTGCGGAGGCGTTGCTCGCGGTCGGTCCAGAGGAGTTTTTTCGAGTCGGGCGACCAGCGGGGCAGGGCGTAGTAGGTGGTGGCGCCGGTGGTGAGTTGCACGGGCTCGCCGGAGCCGTCCTGCGGGCGGATGTAGAGTTCGAATTCACCGGTGGCGTCGGAGAGGTAGGCGATGTGTTTGCCGTCGGGCGACCACGAGGCGTCGCGTTCGTGGGCGGCGGGGGTTTGCGTGAGGTTGCGCACGGGACCGTCCTTGAGCGGCGCGGTGAAAACGTCGCCGTGCGCGGTCACGACGACGCGCTTGCCGTCGGGCGAGGGGCGGACGGAGGAGGGTTTGACTTTTGCGAGCACGGGGCGCGCGGAGGCGAGGTCTTCGCGGATGCTGATGTCGACGGGCGCGGATTTTTCCGTGGCGAGGTTGAGGCGCCAGATTTGCCCGGCGTGCTCATAGACGAGGGATTTTTTTCCGATGGAGGGGAACTTGACGTCGTAGTCGGTGTAATCGGTGAGCTGGCGCGTTTGCTTTTTGGCGGGGTCGTAAACGAAGAGATTGGCGCGGCCGGTGCGCTCGGAGACGAAGTAGATGCGGTTGTTCGGCGCCCACATGGGGAAGAGGTCTTGCGCGGGGTTGTTGGTGATGTTTTCGAGCGCGCCGGTTTTGAGGTCGTAGATCCAGATGTCGTCGGCCATGCCGCCGCGGTAATTTTTCCATGTGCGGAATTCGCGGAAGACGCGGTTGTAGGCGATCTTGGTGTCGTCGGGCGAATAGGTGACGAAGCCGCCGCGCGGCACGGGGAGTTGCACGGGCAGGTTGCCGTCGAGGTTGACGCTCATGAGGTGGCCGATGAACGGGTCCCAACTGCGCCAGCGCGAGCGGTAGGTGATTTCGTCGGCGGTGTTGCGCCAGGTCATGACGATGTTGTCCGGGCCCATGCGGTCGGCGAGATCGTCGCGGCCGAGCGTGGCGGAGTAGGTGAGGCGTTTGGGCGCGCCGCCGTTTGCGGGCATGACGTAGACCTCGGTGTTGCCGTCGTATTGCGCGGTGAAGGCGAGCTGTTTTCCGTCCGCCGAGTAGCGCGGGAAGATTGCGTAGCCCGGCCCGCTGGTGAGGCGTCGCGCGACACCGCCCTTGACGCCCACGGTGTAGAGCTGGCCGGCGTAGGAGAAGGTGATGTCGGTGTCGTTCGTGGCGGGAAAGCGGAGCAGGCGCGTGTCGTTTGCGGGAGTTTGCGCGGAGGCGGCGCAATTGAGATAAAAACAACCGAGGGTAAAAATAAAAACGAAGAGGCGTTTCATAAAAAGATGAGATTTTTAACGGCCGGTGATTTCAATAGTAAACGCAGAAGTGCATGGCATATCATTTGGTTTTGGAATGAAGATTTACACTAGAACGAAAAATCCATCCAGGTAAGCGCGCACGTAAAATGCATTGCCAATTATGAGGTTGCCGCCATTTTCTGCGACAGCTCTGAAACCCTCCCATTATTATGCCTTTTCTCCGCTCCAATTTTATTTCAATCAAAACGGGTTTACTTCGAAAATCGGCCACCATATCAATGCTTGTGGCGGTGGCCGGTCTTTTGGCGGCTCAGGCATCAGCGCAATCTTTGCAAATAACCCAGCAGCCTGTCAGCATCACTCGAACCGAGGGTCATGGTGTTTCGCGCATACATATTCTGTTCTCCGAGTCAAAAGACCCTAGCGCGGTCTTTTTTTCTGTCACGGCGGCGGGCAGCGGCTCACTGACATATCAATGGCAGAAGGACGGGGTTGACATCGCATTTCCGGACAACGGGCAAATAATCGTGGGCTTCCCGCGTGTATCGGGCGCGGACACAGAGCTTCTGAATATCAGCGACTGCATGATGTCTGACGCGGGCGTGTATCGCGTGAAAATCCGCGACTCGGCGGGCGGGGAAATTATCAGTGAATCCGGCACGCTGACGGTCACGCCGCATCCGCCGCCGTCATTTGTTTTTCATCCCAAGGATGTGACTGTTACCGAGGGAACGGTGTCGAATTCATCCCTGAGCGCCACGATTGCGGTGGGTTCCATTCTCGCGGGCAGTAATGAGGGGCCCCTCACATGCGTATGGCAGAAAGACGGCGCGGATGTGTCAATCGAGTGCGGGGTTGATCAATATGGAAAAGCGTTTCTCGAAACATATAATTTCATGGTGGCCGATTCCGGAACCTATCGTGTGGCGGTGACCAATCGCTGGGGGCGCACCAGCCATAGCAATCCGGCGACTCTCACCATTCTGCCGCCGGCGGAAGCCCCTGTTATTACCAAGCAACCGACGGTGTCGCGTAATGACGATGACGGTTATGTTAATGGAAAACCCATCGTGGTTGATTACACCAAGGGCGGCAGCATCGGATTATACGTTCTCACAAGCGGGGTGGCGTCCCGTTTTCAATGGCAAAAAGACGGTGTCGATATGGAGTATTCGGAAAAATATCGCAGTGATGATTATACAAATCCCCAAAAAGACTCCACCAAACTCCGCTCCCTATGCATACGGGATCTCCGCCCTGCTGATTCGGGAAAATACCGTGTGGTGGTTTGGAATTCCACTGGCACCACGGTCAGCCAAGAGGCCACGCTCAATATCACATACCCAACTCCCGCGCCGATAACCACGCACGCCGTGTCCGCGGGCCGTTCTGTTGCGCTCACGGCCGATATTAGCGGCAATCCGCCGCCCGCCGTGCAATGGGAAGTGTCCACCGATGGCGGAAACACATGGAGCAGGCTTGCCAACAATGCGACCTACACCGGCGTCAACACGGGGACATTGGGCATCAACGCCGCCACCGGCAACATGAGCGGCAACCAGTATCGCTGCGCGCTTGCAAGCGGGGGAATGTTGCCGGGTGGCTCCGCCATCACGCTGGACGTTGCCCCGCTCGTATTTCCCAACCCCGCCTCGCTTGTTTGCGTCAGCGGCACGCTCTATGTGACCGACGATTCGCTGCACACCGTGCAGGCCGTTAACCTCGCCACAACCGAAGCTCGCATCCTTGCCGGCTCTCCCGGACAAACGGGGGCGACGGACGCCACGGGAACCGCCGCGAGATTCAACCAACCCAAGGGCATATCGGCGGATGCCGCGGCTAGGCTCTTTCTGGCTGACACCGGCAACGCGCTCATACGCACCATCTCGCCCGACGGGGTTGTGGCGACACTGGCGGGTTCGCCCAGTCAACGCGGACATGCCGACGGCGCGGGCGGCAACGCTACGTTTTCCGCGCCGACGGCCATATTTTTGGACATGTCTGACTCGGGAGACTTCATTCTCGTTGCCGATGCGACGTCACACACCGTTCGCAGTGTTTGTGGCAGCGGCACAACGACAACTCGGGCGGGAGTCGGCGGCGTATCCGGACACAAGGACGGTGCTGCCAAGGACGCCTACCTGAACCGCCCCTCTGGGATCGCAAAAAGATCGGGTTGGTCATCCGCTTATGCCGCCACCCCTTTGCCCGCGTCCATTCAGGCTGCCATTTCAAATACCGCGTCAGACCCTGTGACTGCCGCCAGCGTCACTGTAACCATGCCGAACAACGATTACCTCTATTGGAGCACCTATGTGGCCGATAGTTACAATCACGTCATTAGGGAACTCGGTTCGCCGCAAAAGTATATGGTCCCTCCCATCAGCACGCTCGCCGGCCTGCCCGGAGTGAGCGGATATGAGGACGGCGTGGGCGACGAGGCCCGTTTCAACAATCCCGGAGGCATGGCGATTGATTCAAGCGGCAACATCTATGTGGCCGACACCGGCAACTCCACCATACGCTTTGTCACTCCCGAGGGCCAAGTCCTCACCCTTGCCGGATTGCCCGGCATCACCGGCCTCAAGGATGGCGTTGGCGAGGAGGCATGGTTTAATCATCCCTCGGACGTTGCGCTCGGCGGAAGCAAACTTTACATCGCCGATACTGGAAATGCGGCTATTCGCGAACTCGATTTGTATACCGGGCAGGTTGTCACGCTCAACATCACGGCAGCCCCGGCTTCATCCGGCACAGTGCCCAATCCGCCAATCACGCCCGGCGGCGGCACAAACCCAGGCGAGTCGAGCGGCGGCGGAGGAGGAGGCATGGTGTCGTATTGGCTCATGGCTTCCGTGGCGGCATTGCTTGGCATCCGGCGCGTGTTGTCACCAAGGCGCAAGGCATAAGGCGAAGCCTGCTTTGGAAATATTAAGCGATGCACATCAGTGCATGGTGTGTCCGATCGGGCGCGCGCGTCCTTTTCCAAAAGAACAAGGCTTTCAATCAATGCCGATATCGTTCAATCATTTTGTCACATGGCTATGAACAACGACCAATTCTGGACCAGCCTCGACGGACAGGTCCTCACCGTCCGGCCCAATCTCTCCGAGCACACCGTTTCGCTCACCATCGCCTTCTGGCCGCGCAACCCCGCCGAGTTCGACTTCATGAAGGAGCACCTCGACGACCTGCACTTCACCGAGCGCAGCACGCTCGCGCGCATCGGCCTCGAAATCATGCGCGCCACGCCGCTCACCGTCGACGGCAACCGCCTCGTGTTCGACGCCGAGACGTTTCTCTTCGACCACTCGTTTCCCAACGCGCCCTATTGGAAAAAACTCTTCCGCTCCGGCATGCCCATCGGCCGCCTCTTCTACGCGCCCGAGTCGCAAAAGCTTTCCTCCACGGAAATCTGGGACGCCATTTCCGCCAACGCCATCAAGCTCCCCAATACCATTAGCATCGACCGCAACGGCAGCGTGTTTCTCACATCGCACCCCGTGCGCTACACGCTCAACCCGAGGCTCCAGCGCGCCGATTTCGAGGCGCTCGTCTCCGGCAACGCCGGCCGCGCCTACCTCGACAAGGTGCAGGTGCGCCATGAGACGCCCATCCTCACCGTCGAGCCGCGCTCGGGCATCCTCACCAGTTGCTCCATGTATTTGAAAGAGCACTACGTGCTGCTCAACCGCGGCGTCGGCAACTTCGGCATTCACACTTCCGCCGTGCTCCTCGACCCGATAAAAACCTTCGGCACGAACATCATGCTCGAAATCTACAACCCCGGCGACCAGCCCGTTGTAAATCCCGTCGTGTCAGTCGAAGTTTTCCGCGCCCCGACACCCGCCGACACCGACACAAAAACCCTCGCCAAAAAACGCGCGCGCCTCCTCTCCACCGCGACCGACATCTACGGTGCGCTCGACGAAACCCCGCCCAAGGACAACGGCTCTGTCGAACCGCCGAAACCGCGCACCCGCGTCACCTTCAAGGGGCAAAACGCCACGCAGGATAACACCAGCGTGTTCATCAACGCAGGCCAGTTCACCGACGCCGCCACGCTCAGGGACAAGATCAACGCCGCCGGTGCCTGTGGCTACCGCACGCTCATTCAGGCGCTCGACGCCGCGCCGGAGGACGCCGACACGCTCCTCGTGGACACCTTCCCTAACCTTCCCGAGCACATCGAGCTCCTCGCGCGCCTGCCCAACCTCAAGCTCCGCCGCATCATCTTCCGCAAGCCCTCGCGCACGCACGGTTTCTTCCTCTCCTACAACGCGCACGGCCGCCTCGAAAACTACCACGACATCGGCATCGACGTTTACTGGCACAACTCCCAACTCAACGACCTCTACCTCCACACCTACAAAAAAAACCACGGCTTCTTCATTCGCGAGGAGCTCGGCCGCAAGTTCCAGGAATCCACCATCCTTGCCATGTATGGCAGCGCCGTCGGGCTCGACCAAACCGACACCGACCGCATCTCCTCGCTCATGGACAAGCTGACCGGTTTCATCGGCACCAACGTCGGCGTCCTCACCGGCGGCGGCGGCGGCGTCATGCGACTCGCCACCGAGCAGGCCCGCATGAAGGGCGCGCTCACCGGCGCATGCTTCCTGGAACTCGAGGCGCAACCGCCCGAGATCGGAGTGGACTTCTTCAACACCTTCCAAGAAACCTCGCGCCATTACCGCCAAAAATGGTTCGAAGTCGCGGACTTTTGCATCTTCAACGTCGGCGGCGTCGGCACGCTCGAGGAAATCGGCATCGAAATGTGCAACCTCAAGCTCGGCATCCGGCCGCGCATCCCGTATATATTCTACAATGCGCAATTCTGGACGAGCCTGCGCGACCAGGTGGAGGAAATGGTCTCCAGCAAACGCGCACCCGCGTGGATGCTCGACTACATCCTCTTCAGCAACGACCCCGACGAGGTTGTGGATTTCTATAAAAAGACGCTGCGGGTGTTGTGACACCGCGCCGCGTTTTTCCTTCGACTTAAATCGACTTGAATCGATTTAAGTCGATTAAGGTCCAATCCCCTAATCCTTTAGAATTTTCCCATGTCACAAACCCTTCCGAAATCCATCCTTGTCGTCGGCTCCGGCGGACGCGAACACGCCATCATCAAATCGCTCCTCGCGTCGCCCGCAAAACCGCGCGTCGTTTGCGCGCCGGGCAACGCCGGTATCGCCGATGAAATCCACTGCTTCCCCGAGGTTGCCGCCGATAACATCGTCGGCTTGGTCGAACTCGCGCAGCGCGAGCAAATCGACTTCGTGGTCGTTGGTCCCGAGGTGCCGCTTTCGCTTGGATTGGTCGACGCACTTGCCGCCGCGAACATCCCCGCCTACGGCCCGAAGGCCGACGGCGCGCGTCTCGAAGCCTCGAAAATTTACACCAAGGAAATCCTGCTCAAATACAAAATCCCCACCGCCGAGGCCGCGACCTTCGACAACGCACCCGCTGCCGTCGAATATCTTCGCACGCACCCCGCGCCTATCGTGATCAAGGCCGACGGACTCGCCGCGGGCAAAGGTGTCGTTGTCGCGCAAACCACTGCCGAAGCCGAGGCCGCCGTCCACGACCTTCTCGCGCTCAACGCCGCGACAGCTTCCGACCAATCCAAAATCCTCATCGAAGCCTGCCTCACTGGAGAGGAAACTTCCATCCTCGTGATCGTTTCCGGGCGCGATTATTACATCCTCCCGACCTCGCAGGATCACAAGCGCATCGGCGACGGCGACACCGGCCCGAACACCGGCGGCATGGGCACGTATTCGCCCGCCGAGGTGGTCACGTCGGAATTGCTTGCGCGCATTGACCGCGAAATCGTGAGCCCCTCGGTCAACGCGATTGCCGACGAGGGCATTGATTTTCGCGGCACGCTTTTCATCGGCATCATGCTCACGCCGACCGGCCCGCAAGTGCTCGAATACAACACCCGCTTCGGCGATCCCGAAACGCAAGTTGTGCTTCCGCGCCTCGACACCGACTTGCTCGCGCTCCTTTGGGCCGCCGCCAAGGGCAACCTCGCAGAGGTCGCGCGCGACGTGCGCGTGCGCCCCGAAGCCGCGATCTGCGTGGTTGTCGCATCGAAGGGTTATCCGGGTAAATTTCCAAAAGGCATCCCCATCACCCTTCCCGCCGCATTGCCGCCTCAAACGACAATCATCCACGCCGGCACCGCGCGCGACAAAGACAACCGGCTCGTCACCGCCGGCGGCCGCGTGCTCGGCGTGACCTCACTCGCCCCCACGCTCGCCGAGGCCGCGAGTCGCGCCTACGCCGCGTGCGACGAAATCGAGTGCGAGACAAAATACTGCCGCCGCGACATCGGCGCGAAGCAGTTGAACCGGAAATAATGATGCCGGTCTGACTGCCGACCGGCACTGTTGAACGCAAAAAAAGCACAGGCGTTTCTGCCTGTGCTTTTTGTTTATGTCAGCAGGTCACTTTCTAAATGCTTGGCGGCCGAGCAGCTTCCATTCGCCTTTTTGTTTTTGCCAGACGAGCATGATGCCGATCTTCACGTTGCCGGGCTTGCCGCTGTCATTGGTCTTGGCCGTGAAGGTGTGGCAGACGATCGCGGTGTCGCCGGTTACCTTGATTTTCTGGTCGGTAATATCAATCGTCACGAACACCGAGCGTCCGCTGACAATCGTGTCGACGAACTCGGTCTTGGTTTCGAGGCGTCCGCTGGAATGGCCGTAGAGGAGGTTGTCGGCGGCGATGGCGTTCAGGTCGGCGGCCTTGGCCGAGAGCATGGCGGCGCGCAGTTTTTCGGCGGCGACGGCGACATCGCGCTCGTCGTTCGACGATTGCGCATTGCACGAGGACATCAGCGCGAGAACGGGAAAAAGGCAGAGGATGAGGAATTTTTTCATGGGTGGAGGGATTGCGGTTGTTTGTGTTTGTTCGCGGTCTGTAAGAAATCACAGCGGCTCCATCACGCCGTTGCGTTCGTCGTGGAGGCGCGAGGTGTCGAGGCCGTCGAGCACGAGCACTCCTTGGAGCGACGAGATCATGTCCGCCTTGCTCCACTGCCAGACGATCTTGCCGTCCTTGTCGAATTCGAGGAGTTGCACGCCGGACTTGCCGTGGTCGGGGCCGTGTCCCTGCCAGTTGGCGAGCACGGTGTGACCGTTCGGGAGGAGTTGGAATGTGGCTGCGAAATGCGGGTTCACGTTGTCGGGCACCTGGCCTTTGGCGCCCCATTTGCGGAGCACGTTGCCGTCCGCGTCGAGCTCGGCCATGAACGCGCCGTATCCGGCGGAGGCGATGATGCGGTTGTCCGGCAGGCGCATCGCCTTCCACATGTTTTTGAAACCTTCGACGGGATAAGTTTTCAGGTAACGTCCGTCGGTGGAGGCCTCGCGGATTTCGTTGCCGCAGGCCATGAGGTAGGTGCCTTGCGCGGTCTGGCGCATGAGGCGCACGTAGTTGCCCGGATAAACCGTGGTGGTCCGGATTCTGTCGGTGGCGTCGAGCACGATCACGCTCACGCCCTTGCCACCCCTGAGATCGACACCCGTCACAATCGTGTTGCCGTCGGGCTGGCGGCGCACCGAGGTCACGCCGGAGAGGGCGTCGTATTTTTTGAGCTGTTTGCCGTCGGCGAGATTGTATTCGGCGTAGCCGTTGTCATAACCGACAAGCAGTCGTCCGCCGCCGATGAGCTGCAAATCGCGCGCCTTGGGGAGTCCGGTTTTGACGAGCCAGTTTTTCGACGGATTGCGCTCGTTGATGTAGAAAAGCGTGTCCCTGCCCTCGTCGATGACAACAAGCTCGTGTTGAATGCCCTTGCCTGTTTGCGCTCCGGCGGGGCTTTTTTTGTCCGAGCAGGCTGCAAGCGCGAACAAGGAGAGCAGCGCGAGGAGAATTTGCGGAAGGATGAGTGGTTTGATCGTGCGCATGGGTGTGATGGGTTGCGGATTTGGGCGGTTAAAAAAATGTGCCTTTCTTGAACCACATCGCGACGCGGACAGCCATCCTTTTTTGCTGATGGCGCCGGATGCGCCGGACGATAAAAAGGGCGCCGGTGTTTGCCGGCGCCCGAAGATTAACGGGAGGAAAAATCTGGTTTGGCGATTTGGATTATTTTCCCGGATAGATTTTTTTGATTTCGGGAATGACCGCGTCGGCCCAAAGGTGGTAGCTATCGGGCGTGAGGTGGAGGAGGTCGGGCATCACGCTTTTTTCCAGGACGCCGCTGTCTGTGAGGAACACCTTGTTGATGTCGGCGTAGTAAACCTTTTTGCTGTCGGCGAATTTCTGGATGAGTTTGTTCGCGGCCTCGTTGTTCAGCCGTTTCTCGTCGTTGGCCTTGGCGCTGCGCGGGAAGATGGCGAGCACGAGAATCTTGGCGTCGGGTTTGCGCTTTTGGATTTCGTCGATGCAGGCTTTCACGCCGGCGGCGATGTCGGCGGGCTTGTCCATGCGGTGCCCGGTGTTGTTGGTGCCGATCATCATGACGACGAGTTTCGGATTCGATTCGCCATCAAGAAGACCCCACTGCAGGCGCCAGAGGAGGTTTTCCGTGCGGTCGCCGCCGATGCCGAAGGGTTTCGCGTCAAGAGGGGCGAGTTTTTCGTTCCAAACTTTCAGCCCCTTGTTTTCCCATTGGTGCGTGATTGAGTCGCCGATGAACATGATGTCGAAACCGCCCGCCTGGGCGCGATCAACGAGCTTGGCGTGGCGTTCCCACCAGCCGACGGAAACCATGCCGGTTCGCGAGCTGATCTGCGGCTCGGGCTTGGTGGCGCCGCCGTATTTCTTTTGGGCGAAGGCGGGAACCAGCAGGACAAATGCAAGGGCAATATAAGCGATATGTTTTTTCATGACTGATTGTGTTTGGGTATTGGAAAAGCGACAACATTGACATTCCCGCAACACCAATGCGATCCCAAATCAATCATGCGCGCGCATGGGTTCATTTGCGCTCGGCGGCGTAGGCGCGGGCGAGGAGGACGACCGGGTGCGCGACCTCGGTGATGGTGTCTTTTTCGGCGCGCAGTCCGTTTTGGATTTGCAGGTGGCAGCCGGGATTTGCCGTGGTGATGATCCCCGCGTGCGCGCGGCGGAGGTTGGCCATTTTGCGATCCTGGAGGCGTCCGGCGGTGACGGGTTGCGTGATGTTGTAAATGCCCGCCGAGCCGCAGCACCAAGTCGCCTCCGGGCATTCGTGCAACTCCACACCGGGAATCGCGCGCAACACCGCGCGCGGCTGCGCGCTGACTTTCTGCCCGTGGCAAAGATGGCAGGATTCGTGATACGTCACGGTTTGCGTGACCGCGCGCGCCTCGGGTTTGCGAAAATCGATCTCGACGAGATACTCGGAAATATCGCGCAGCTTGCGCGACCACTCCACGGCGCGCGCCGCGTAAGCCGGATCGTCGCGCAACAAATGATCGTAGTGCCGCAGGTGCGAGCCGCAGCCGCCGGCGTTGCTGATGATCGCGTCGAAGCTTTCCGGCGGAATCATGTCGATGAGGCGGCGCGCGAGCGTGCGCGCGGATTCAAGGTCGCCGTTGTGCGCGTGCAGCGAGCCGCAGCACGGCTGCACGGGCGGCGTGTGAACCTCGCAGTTGTTGGCGAGAAGCACATCGACCGTGGCGCGGTTGATCTCGGGAAACGCGAGGTCCTGCACGCAGCCGGTGAGCACGGCGACGCGGCGAAACGGAACGGCGGTTTGCGAAGGTGGCACAGACAAGAATGTCCGTGCTACCTTTTTGGACGGCGTTTCGACCGGCTTGATCAACTGATGCGAAAATTTCGCGCCGACGCGCGGTGCCTGCGGTTCGAGTTCGCGGAGGCGGCGCGGCAGCAAATACGTAAGCCGCAGCGCGCGCGTGAGCGCCTGCATGCCCGTCACTCGCCAGAGCCACAAGCCGCGTCCGGCGAGGCGCAGCAAACGCGGGCGCGTAAAAAGCACCTTCACAACCGACCAGCGCCAGAAGTCGCGCTGCGTCGATTTGATCACATGCCGGCGCTCGACCTCGGCGCGCGCGGTCTCGAAAAGTTCGGCGTAGTTGACGCCCGCCGGGCACGCGCTGGTGCATGCGAGGCAGCCGAGGCAGTAATACATTTCGTCACCAAACGCGCGCGTGACTTCGAGTTCGCCGTCGGCGATGGCGCGCATGAGCGAGATGCGTCCGCGCGGCCCGTGGCGCTCCTCTTTCGTCTCCGCGTAAGTCGGGCAGACGGGCAGGCACATGCCGCAATGCATGCATTGCTGGAGCACGGAGTAGTCGAGCGACTTGAGGAGATTTTGCATGAAATGCGGAATGCGGAGTTCGGAATGCGGAATGAATAAGACAGATCGGATGGAGCGGGCTGATTTTTAGTCGAAAATCTTTCCGGGGTTGAGCAGGCCGTCGGGATCGAGCGCGCGCTTGATGTTTTTCAACAGCGTGTAGCTGGCGTCGCCGAGTTGCGCGGGGAGGAATTTCTTTTTCGCAAGGCCCACGCCGTGCTCGCCGGTGATCGTGCCGCCGACGCGCAGGGCCTCGTCGAAGATCTCCCGCATTGCCGCCTCGACACGGTGCATCTCGTCGGTGTTGCGCTCGTCAGTGAGAATCGTCGGGTGCAGGTTGCCGTCGCCGAAATGGCCGAAGGTCGCGATGTCGAGCGCATGGCGCGTGGCGACGCCCTCGACAAAACGCACCATGTGCGCGAGTTCGCTGCGCGGCACGGTGGCGTCCTCAAGGATCGTGGTCGGCCTTAGGCGCGCGAGCGCGCTGAACGCGCTGCGGCGCGCGGTGGCGAGCTGCGCGGCCTCGGCGGAATCGCGCGCGCGGCGCACGCTTGTCGCGCCGTGCTTGCGGGCGATTTCCTCGATTTGCGCGGCTTCGTCGGCAACGGCCGCGGCGTGGCCGTCGGACTCGATGAGGAGCACCGCCTCGGCGTCGAGCGGAAGCCCGGCGTGCGCGAAATCCTCGACGCAGCGGATTGTTTTCCGGTCGAGAAACTCAAGCGTGCAGGGAATGATTTTCGACGCGATGATGTCGGACACGGTCGCCGCCGCCGCGTCCATTTGCGCGTAGGTGGCGAGAAGCGTCTGGCGCGCGGCGGGCTTTGGAAGGAGCTTTAGCAGCACCTTTGTGATGATGCCGAGCGTGCCCTCGCTGCCGATGAACAGGTCGCGGAGATTGTAACCGGCGACATCCTTCACGCACTTGTTGCCGAGCCAGCACACGGAGCCGTCGGCGAGCACGACCTCCATGCCCATGACGTAGTTGCGCGTGACGCCGTATTTGAGACCTCGCAGGCCGCCTGCGTTTTCGGCGACGTTGCCGCCGATGGTCGAGACGCGCATCGAGCCGGGATCGGGCGGGTAAAACAGGCCGGCCTTGTCGGCCGCGTCGTAGATTTCCTGCGTCACCGCGCCGGCCTCGGCGAGAAGCGTGAGGTTGGCCGTGTCCAATTCCAGGACACGGTTCATTTTTGTGAGGCAAACAACGAGCGCGCCCTCGACCGGCACGCTGCCGCCGGAAAGCCCCGTGCCGCTGCCGCGCGTGACGACGGGAACGGGTGGGGTTTGCGAACGCGCGAGCTTGAGGATTTCGGAAATCTGTTGCGCGTCGGAGGGAAACACGATCGCGCGCGGGAGCCGCTTGATCGCCGCGGTGCCGTCGAAACTGTAAGGGATGATATCCTCGGATTCGGTGAGGATGTTTTTCGCGCCGACGATTTCGGCGAGGGAGGACTCGAGCGTCGGGGTGTTCATTGTGGCTGTTTATTGTGGGGGCGCACGCAAGGTGCGCCCCCACGGGATGAAATTGTAATTGCCGAATTCATTGTGTTTTTCCGCGTGCTTCGCACGCGCCAGGTTTTGAGGATGTTGGTGTGTAGCGCCTTGAGGGCCTTTGTGTCCAAACAGTTTTTCCGAAAAAAACAACGGCCGCGCTTGATTCGCGGCGGCGGGGCGGGCGTTACATGACCGCTTTTCCGCAAATAATATCAAACGAGAAGGTCGAGCCTTTGTCCTTTTCGCTCGCCACCGAAATGCTGCCGCCCATCAGGCGCACAAGGTCATACGAGATCACCAGGCCGAGCCCGATGCCTTCGTAGTGGCGCGACGCCGACGAATCCAGTTGCACAAAGGGTTTGAAGAGGCGCGATTGATCCTCGGGCGCGATGCCGATGCCCGTGTCGCTGACGGTAAATTGCAGGCGGATTTTTTCCTCCTGCGCCTGGTCGTTTTCAGCGGGCGCTCCTTCGGCGGGGGTTTTGAACGGCGGCGTTGTCAGCATGCGCATGCGCACTTTCACGCCGACCTCGCCTTTTTGTGTGAACTTGACCGCGTTGCCAACCAGGTTGGCCAGCACCTGCTGCAATCGCGTCGAGTCGGTCATGATGTGCGCGGGGACGTCCGGCGACACGTCCTGCCAGACGCGCAGGCGCTTGCCTTCCATTCTGGGCATCATGCCGTCGAGCACGTTTCTCACCACGACGCGCACGTCGACGGGCTCGTTTTTTATTCTCATGACGCCGCGTTCGACGCGTGTGAAATCGAGGATGTTTTCCGCGAGCCTGCCGAGCATTTCGCTGCTGGCGCGGATCGACCGCACATAGTCGCTCTGCTCGTCCGTCAGGGCGGTGTCCTTGAGCAATTCGGAGTAGCCCATGATGCTGTTGAGCGGCGTGCGCACTTCGTGCCCCATTGTCGCCAGGAAGATGCCCTTCGCCTTGTCCGCCGCCTCGGCCTGCTCCTTGGCTTCGCGCAGTTCGTTGGCCTGGCGCACAAACTCGCTCATGTCCGACACCACCGTGATGTATGCGATGATTTTTCCCGCGCGGTCATGCACGGGCGTGGAGGTCATGCGCGCCAGGTATTTCCTCCCGTGTTTGTCCTCGCACTCCAAAACCTCGAACCACGATTTTCCCTTGGCTGACATCTCCGTCATCCGGTCCAGTTTCTCTCGGTCGAGATCTTCCGCGCTGTTCATCCAGTGTTGGCCAACCATTTGTTCGCGGGTGAACTTGCTCATGGCGCACAGGCTGTCGTTCACGTAGCGGATGATGCCGTTTTCGTCTATGATCACCATGCCGGCGGCGCTTTGGTCCACCGCGGCGCGCAGTTGCTCGATGAAGCGGGCCTGCTTCGAATAATGTTTCACCAAAAGATACACCGATATGGGCACGCCGAGCAGCAGCCATGCGTAAAGGGCGTGCGTGAGCGCCGCTCCGGCCAGGCCGCCGCACCAGCGCCTCCGGTCCCTGTCGAAGCGCACGAAGTTGCGCGCGCTGCCGTCCTCGATTCGCGAATAGGCCGTGATCCAGCGGCCGTGTTCGTCGGACAGCGATTTGTTAATGGTCACGACACCGTCGCGCAGTGTCCTTGGCGCGTCATTCGCGGCTGATTTTCCCGGCAAAACATCCCCGGGTCGCGACCCCGCCGGGGAGTCATCCTCCATCGAATCCGCCAGGCATACCGCGTCCCCGGTTTCCGGGTTTATGCGAAAGACATATATGTTTCCGCGGCCCGGATACACGCCGCGCATTTCGCGCAGCCTGGTTTTCACGTGCTTGTAGTCATCGCGCGACTCGTCGGCGCGCGTGCCGGTCAGCCTTGACACTTCCGGAATCGCCATGACGAGCGCCGCGCCGCGCGCGGCGTGTTCAAGTTCCTGAACCTTTCCGCTTCGCTTGCCGTAATACCCGTGCGCCCCCGCCGCCACGCCAATGACGGCCACGGCGAGCCAGGCAATTGTCACGCGGGTTTTTATCAATCGGGAGAGCGACACGATAACAAATATTTAACAAAAATCGCCGGTTCCTGAACACAAAAACCCCGGCGGGTGCTAAAGGTTGAATTATTTACAAATTATTAAAATTCGCGCCACCGGCGAACGGCTTTGCTCACTTCAAAGACTTCTTGTATTCCGCGAGCGTCAGCACGTCGCGCACTTGTGATTTTTTGCGCACGTCCAGCCCCAGCGACACCAGCTTGCCGACGGCCTGCGCGCGGGCGAAAGTCGACTTGATGTTCGCGTCAATATCCAGTTCGGCCACGCCGGTGCGCGTTTTTTCCGTGAAGTGAAAACCGATTTTGAAAAGTCCGTCCCACACCGAAAGCCAGAACACTGTTTTCTTTTTGTGCGTCACCTTGCAGAGCCACGCCTTGCCGTCGTTATAGTATCGCCACGACATCTCCAGCCCCGCGCCACTCGCGCCCGCAGCCAGTGCCTCATACGCCGCATGGGAGCGGCCGAGTGTTTTTTTCAAAACCACCGTGTCCGGGGGCAGGTTGGGGTCGTTTAACAAGGGTCTTTCCATGGCGGCGCATGATCACGCTTTTCATAAAAACACTTGCAAGCACAAAGCCGCCGGCCGCGGCGGCGCGCTTTGCCTTTTACTCGCGCCGCAAAATACCCCACGCTTGGCGCATCTTACATCGACCAATGGCCACCACACTCTTCACCCAGAACACCATCGCCTGCGTTTGGGATTTCGACAAAACGCTCATCCCCGAATACATGCAGTCGCCGCTCTTTCGCCGTTACGAAGTCGATGAGGCGAACTTCTGGAGGGAAACCAACCACCTCGTCGAGCAATACCGCAAGCGCGGCTACCGCCTCTCCAGCGAAATCGCCTACCTCAACCACCTCCTCACCTACGTGCTCGCGGGCCGCATGCCGAAACTCAACAACAAGGTTTTTCGCGAGTGCGGCGCGGAAATAAAATTCTACCCCGGCATTCCCGAATTTTTCCAACGCTCGAAAAGTTACGTCACCGAGCACGAGACTTACCGCAAACACGAAATCAATCTCGAGCACTACATCGTCAGCACCGGCATCGCCGAGATGATACGCGGCAGCGCCATCGCCCCTTACATCGACGACATTTGGGCCTGCGAATTCATCGAGAATCCGCTCCAGCCCGGTTTCATTGGACAAGAGGAATTCGACATCACGGCCGACGCCGAGATCGCGCAAATCGGCACCATCATCGACAATACGACAAAGACCCGCGCACTCTTCGAGATCAACAAGGGCAGCAACAAAAACCCCGCCATCGACGTCAACGCCAACATCGCCCTTGAGGATCGCCGCATTCCCTTCCAAAACATGATCTACATTGCCGACGGCCCGAGCGACATCCCGAGCTTTTCCGTCGTCAAGAAAAACGGCGGCATGGCCTACGGTGTGTATCATCCCGGGCGCCCCGAGGAATTCCGGCAAAACGACGCCCTGCGCCAGGCGGGCCGCATCGATCACTACGGCCCCGCCGACTACACCGAGACGAGCAGCACCGCGCAATGGCTCAAGCTCCACATCCAGGCGATTTGCGACCGCATCGTGGCCGACCGCGAGGCCGCCGTCGCGAAACGCGTTTCGCGCCCGCCTCGCCACCTCAGCAGCCAGACTCCCGAGGAGGAGGCCGCCGCGCGCGCCGCCAAGGAGCCCAAGCAGGGGACATTTTTGGAATAAACACTTCCCGCATCCATCGCTTATGAAACTCATTTCCTGGAACGTGAACGGCATTCGCGCCGCGTTGAAAAAAGGCTTCCTCGACTACATGCAGGGCTGCGACGCCGATGCGATTTGTCTTCAAGAAACCAAGGCCCACGCCGGCGACGTCCAGCACGTCACATGGACCGCCGGCTACGAACCTTACTGGCACAGCGCGCTCAAAAAGGGATACAGCGGCACGGTTATCTTTACCCGCGTGAAACCCAAGTCGGTCACCTTCGGAATCGACGAGCCCGAGCACGACAACGAGGGCCGCGTGATCACGATGGAGTTCCCGAAATTCTGGCTCGTAAACGTCTACCAACCCAACTCGCAGCGCGGGCTCGCCCGTCTCGATTACCGCACCAAGGCATGGGACCCCGCGTTTCTCGACTACATTAAAAAATTGGAGAAGGCGGGCAAGCCGGTCGTCTTTTGCGGCGACCTCAATGTCGCGCACGAGGAGATCGACCTTGCCAACCCGAAAAGCAACCGTCGCAACGCCGGCTTCACCGACGAGGAGCGCGCCAATTTTTCCACCCTGATCGGTAGTGGATTTGTGGATACATTCCGCGAATTTGAAAAAGGCCCCGGCCACTACACATGGTGGAGCAACATGATGAACTGCCGCGCGCGAAACATCGGGTGGCGCGTCGATTATTTTGTGGTGAGCGAGAAGTTGCGCCCCGCGTTAAAACGCGCCTGGATCAGCCCCGAGGTCATGGGCAGCGACCACTGCCCGATCGGGCTGGAGCTGAAAGTGTGAGCAGGGTAGGGCGAACCGTCCCCGGTGAGCCGTGCTTGTGTTTGGACCGTTTCGGCTCACCGGGGACGGTTCGCCCTACCTGATTCATTCCACCGCGCTGCGGAAGATTTCCACCGATTTCGCCAGTTCCTCCTCGCTCACATTGAGCGGCGGGAGAAAGCGAACGGTATTGTTACCGGCACCGACAACAAGCAGGCCGAGCTCGCGCAGCTTCGCGATCACGGGCGCGGAATCGGATGCCATTTGCACGCCGACCAAGTAGCCCTGGCCGCGCACTTCGGAGATTTTTTGCGGAAAATCGGCGGCGAGTTTTTTCAGCGAGGCAATCCATGGCGCGGATTGCAGCGTGACTTTTTCGAGCAGGTTTTCCTTTTCGATGACGTCGAGCACGGCAAGCCCGGCGGCGCAGGCGAGCGGCGTGCCGCCGAAGGTCGAGCCGTGGCTGCCGGCGTGGAAAAGCTCCGCGTGCGGTTCGGCTACCCACATCGCGCCCATGGGCATGCCGCCGCCGAGTCCCTTGGCCATGCCAATCGCGTCGGGGCGGATTCCGGCGTGCTCGTAGGCGTAAAACTTACCGGTGCGCCCGAGACCGCATTGCACCTCGTCGAGCATGAGGAGGAGGTTGTGCTTGTCGCAGAGCTCGCGCAGGCCGCGCAAAAACTCCGGCGCGCAGGCGTGCACGCCGCTTTCGCCCTGAATGGTTTCGATGAAAATGGCGGCGGTGTTTTCGTCAACGAGGTCGGCGAAACTTTGCAGGTTGTTGAGCTCGGCAAAAACAAAACCGGGCACAAGCGGCGCGAAGCCTTTTTGAATTTTTTGCTGCGGCGTGGCGCTCATGCCACCGAAGGTGCGCCCGTGAAAGGCGTTTTTTGCGCAGATGATTTTGTGGCACTTGCCCTCGGCGCCGCCGGCTTTTTTCGCGCCGTGAAGCCGCGAGAGCTTGATGAGCGCCTCGTTGGCCTCGGTGCCGCTGTTGCAGAAAAAGACGCGACCGGGCCCGGCGTAGCCGGCGAGGCGGCGGGCGAGCTCGCCTTGGTTTGCGTTGCGGAAAAGGTTGCTCGTGTGGATGAGCTCCGCGGCCTGGCGTTGCACCGCGGCGACCCAGTGGGGATGGCAATGGCCGAGCGCGTTCACGGCGATGCCCGTGGTGAAGTCGAGGTAGGCGCGACCCTCGTCGTCCCAAACTTGCGCGCCGCGTCCGCGTGCGAGCGTAATTGGCGCTCGTCCGTAGTTTTTCAAAACATAGGTGTCGTAGAGATCGGCGGTGGTGCGGACGTTGCTGGTGCTCATGATAAATGTGGAATGCGGATTTCGGAATGCGGAATGAAAAAGACTTCGGCAAGCGGTATCATGGGCAAAGGCTTGATAATTCCGCATTCCGAAATCCGCATTCCACATTCAAAATCATCCATGGATGATTTCGGTGCCGATGCCTTTGTCGGTGAAGATTTCGAGCAGGAGGCTGTGCGGGAGGCGGCCGTCGATGAAGTGGACGCGTTGCACGCCTTCCTGAAGCGCGCGAATGGCGCTGTTCACTTTCGGGCGCATGCCCTTGTCGATGACACCCTTCTTTTTGAGGTCGTCGACCTGTGAAATTTTCAGCGTGGAGATCAGCGAGTCGGGATCGGATGGATTCGAGAGGAGCCCGGGGACGTCGCTCATGTAGACAAGGCGGCGTGCGCGCAGCGCGCTGGCGACACGGCCGGCGGCGAGATCGGCGTTCACATTGTAGGGCTTGCCATCGAGGCCCTCGGCGACGGGCGAGATGATCGGCGTGAAACCATCGGCGATTTCCTTTTGATAATCTTGATCTTCACCTCGGTGACATCGCCGACGTAGCCGAGGTCGATGGGATTGCCGTCGTCGTCGGTGGTGATTTTTGCGCATTCGAACACACTGTCGCCGGCGAGGCCCTTGGGTTTTCCCTTGGCGGCGGAGACGGCGGCGCAGACGTCCCTGTTCACAACTTCATCGAGCGTTTTTTTGACGATGGCCATGGTCGCCTCGTCGGTGACGCGCATGCCCTGCACAAAATTGGTCTTCAACCCGGACTCGGCCATGGCCTTTGTGATCGCCTTGCCGCCGCCGTGGACAACGACGACATTGATGCCGACCGCGGCGAGAAACGCGATGTCGTAGGCGACTCGGTTGCGTGTTACCGGATCGGGGTCGTCCATGAAACTGCCCCCGTATTTCACGACAAACGTGGAACCGTGGAAATCCTGAATGTAGGGAAGTGCTTCAAGGAGCACCCTGGCCTTGGCGGTGACTTCGGTGACGTTCATGTCGGTTTAGCACATGCCGCGCGCGGCCGTGTATGGATGATGCGAAATGATGATGAGGGTGCTCACGGTTTTATTGTGACTTGATTGCTTAGCGCACACCGTGCGGGTTTTTCGATAAAATAATTTCACGTGCGGCATTTTGCCGCCGGAAAATCCGGACCCCAGCTCGGCAGGTTTGATCGTATTCGGGAGCGTTTCCATTCCGATGACGGGGTAAAGGCACTTGTCAAAGGATGCCGCGGCGCAATCTTTCGTGGCATGAAAACCACCGTTTTCAAAAACGCACGCTCGGTTCCGACGCCCGCCGCTCCATAGAGAGCGGCAATCCCTTCCCGGCCCTCATGCCTAAAGGTAGACTGCTCCAAAATCTGGAGTTTGAAAAATCAACAAACATCGCCCCATGTCATCTTCAAAATTTTCCATTCAAGCCAGAGGTGTATCCGCTTTACTTAAAGCTGCTTTGAGTTTATAAAAATGAAATGAAAAAAATATATACAATAATTCTATTGTTTATTATTTCCTCGATTTGCAATGCTGCGACGCAAGAGCTGATAATGTCGATGGATGACAGATACACTGTTCAAGATACGGAAGATTGGGCCGTGACGGTTGGACGATATTTATCCTTGAGATACGCCGATGTTAAAGTGCTTCCAAAGCAAACGAAGAAGAGCTTCAACCTTATGCTATATTTCAAATGCGACACGAAGGATTTGGCGCAATTCGACACGCCCAAAAAAATGAAAAAGGCTGTAGTCTCCTCATCAAAGAAGTATTTGGGCGGAATTGTGGAAAAGGAAATTAAGGTGGAGGAAATAAAAAATAAAGGCTGGTATGGATTCAAAACCCAGTTTACGGATGCGTCGTTGGTTGATAAAAAAACAATTCCTGATGATGAATATCTCTACATGATCAGAGGAATGATTCGACTCTCTGAAAAATCCGCCCTCGGGTTTAGTTTAATGACCAATGCCCCTGATTCGACAGAAACTGCCGAGGTGATGAAATATATCTACTCCTTTGCCAAAGAGCGGAAAGAATAAGCAACGGAATTTTGAATAGGTCGGGGTGTTGTTTTTTGATTTTTTAGCGCGCTCACGGTTTTATTGAGACGTGATTGCTTGGAGCGCACTGCGCGGGTTTTTCGATAAAATAATTTCACGTGCGGCATTTTGCCGCCGGAAAATCCGGACCCTAGCTCGGCAGGTTTGATCGTATTCGGGAGCGTTTCCATTCCGATGACGGGGTAAAGGCGCTTGTCAAAGGATGGTCGCGGCGCAATCTTTCGCGGCATGAAAACCACCGTTTCCAAAAACGCACGCTCGGTTCCGACGCCCGCTGCTCCATAGGGATGGCAATCCCTTCCCGGCTCTCATGCCTAAAGGTAGACTGCTCCAAAATCTGGAGTTTGAAAAATCAACAAACATCGACTCCCCATAAATCCTATTCATGAAATACTTTGTCGCATTTTATCTTATTGCCTTTGGCGGATGCCTAACAATGAACGCCGTGAGTTTGGCGCCTCCTAAAAAGAGTTACACTAGTAAAAACGAGCATTTTGTTTTAAGGGTAATGCCAGGTGTGGAAAATCTGCCTGGAAGGGAAACTGCCATTGCGCTTGTATTCCAATTCAATGACAAAACTTGGGGTTTCGATAAAAAGAAACAATATCATTTGATAAATAAAGTGGCTCCCTCTTTCGCGCGCATAAGTGATTCAGGTGAAGTTGTCACATTCGATGACTATGCCAAGTTGGGCGGGGAGAACAGCGTTGTGCTATATGCACCCGATGGTAAGCTTAAGGCGCAATACAGCCTAAAGGAGTTGATGCCGTCTTATGCGATTGAAAAATTAAAAACGGAATCAGTTAAAGAAATGACAGATGCATTCGGATTATTTTGGTATAAAGATTCTTATTTCTATGATTCAAAAATAATTATATATACAAATGTTGGTGGTGTGATCTCAATTTCAAATAGTGGCTCTGTAGAATATACTGATAGTAAAAACAACAAATCCATAAAAATGCAGTCGGCGGGGAAATTGAAGCCTCCGCCGTCTGCGGCTAACTAATGGTTCGTGGCTTTGCGCCATGCTTTTTCACGAAGCGCGCGTTTAGCAGCGCTCGCACTGTATTGAAAAAACAAATACAGTGCCGCCCGTGGTGTCGCTGTTTTCGGCGATGATTTCGCCATTCATCAGTTGTATGAGATGCCGGGAGATCGTCATCGCCAGCGAGGATACTTTCGCGGACGGGGAAGGGGAGGGCGCCTCTCCAGTCGGAATGCCCCGGATGGAAAAGCGCAATGTCACCATGCCGCCGTTGTTGTCCGTGACGGACGCGCCCAGTTCGATTTTCCCGGCGGACATGGCCCTGGCCGCATTGAGCGTGTAGTTGGCCAATATCTGGCGCAGGCGCATCGAATCCACCATGATTTCGACCGGCGCCGGGGCATTCACATGCGTCGTGTATTCCAATGGTTTTCCCGCCGTGGTTTCCTTGGCGGAGTTGATCGCGTCCCCGATTAGCGGACGCAGATTGCAGCAGTCAAGATGGAGCAGGACGCTGCCGGACTCGATTCGTGAAAGATCGAGAATGTCGGCGCTCAGGCGGGAGAGCGTCTCGCCGTTTTTGCGAATCTCCTCCACGCATTCGCGCGGCTGGCCGCCCAGTTCGGTGTCCATCAACAGGCTCGAAAATCCAAGGATGCCGTTGAGCGGCGTGCGCACTTCGTGGCTCATCATAGCCAGGAACGCGCCCTTGGCGCGACTGGCGTTTTCCGCGCTGTGCCTGGCTTGCTGGAGCTGTTGGTTGCGCCGGGTGCGCTCGGTCAGGTCGGTGATGATAAAAATGTAGCTGAACACATCACCCCTTCCGCGTTTCCGGCGCACCGCGGTGGAAACCACGTTCGCGGGGTAGGGCTCGCCGTTTTTACGGCGCAGCATCACTTCCGAATCCGGCGGGAATCCCTTGTTCCAGGAATCCACCCAGAGTTTTTCGGACACGTCCTCGGCGGCCAGGTCGGGCGCCCGCATCGCGAGCAGTTCCTCGCACGAGTAGCCGGTTTGCCGCGAGAGGCCGCCGTTTGCGTATATCACGCCCGCGTCGAGGCCCGCGATCATGATCGCGTTTTCGCACTGGTCCGCGGCCATGCGCAATCCCTCGATCATGCGCTCCCTGCCCGTGCTGCGGCGCGCGATGCCGTAGGCGGCGAATGGCACTCCCATGATTATGAGGCAGACCAGCAGCCCCTGGATGCCGTCGGCCGCGCATTCGGAGAACCATGCTGCTCCATCGAGGTTATAGCGCACTATGTCCGCCGCCGGTTGTGCGCGCAAGGAGGTGACGGATGGCGCCACAAACGCATGGGCCTCGACTACAAACCCGCCAGCCGGCCCGAGGATGTGCAAATGGACGACCGGCTCGTTTTTGTTCACAAGCCTTTGGATCAACTCCGGTTTCACAAACACGGTGCATCCCTCGCCCAAGGGCGGGGTTTCCGGCGTGTCCGGCGGGCTTGAATGCACGAGGCATGTGGCCTCGCCCGTTCGCACATCACAGCGCAAAAGCTCCATTGTTTTCACGGAGGGGTCGGCGTCGCGCACATTGTCCATGCGCTTTTTCAATTCCGCGTGGACTTTTGCGCGCAGGGCGGGCGAATCGTTGGTCAGGTCCGCCAGGTCCTCGTCCGAGAATGAAAGCGCCAGCATCGTCAGCCCGGCTGCCGCGTTTTGCCTGTGGAAAGCGCTCCGGTGCATGCAGCGCGTGATGCCAACGCAAACACCCAGCGTCACGATGAGGGCAAATACAATCACCGCCTTTTGCCTGCCCGACAATGCCCTCATGCGCGCCTCCCTTCCAATGCCGGCCGCGCCACTTTTGCGAGCGTGCGGAACAGTTCGTCGTAGTGGACCGGTTTTGAGAGCAGCGCGCAAAACGCGCCGTCCATGCGGAGCCTCGCCATGGCATCCGCGCCCGTGTCCACCAGGCCAATTATGGGAATGGCGCGCGGCGTGATTTTTTCCACAAACCCGCGCCATGCGCCGCCATCGCGCGCCGCGCCGCAATCAACCACAACCGCGTCCCAGGTGTCGCAATCCAGCCCGTCAAAATCATCGGGCGAAATCGCGGCGGTCGACGCGCCGCGCGCGGAAATCTCGCGCCTCAACTCGGAGGCGAGTCCCGGGCAATCCGAAACGACAAGGATCCGCGTGCGCTCGAGCTCCGGCATGGTTTCCGGCGGCGCCGCGTCGGGGGGCAGTTCGCAGGTTACGGAAAAATAAAAAACGGAGCCCTTCCCCGGTTCGCTTTCCACGCAAATATCCCCCCGAGCATGTGGATGAGATGGCGGGAAATCGCCAGCCCGAGGCCCGCGCCGCCGTAGCGGCGCACATTTGTCGAATCGGCCTGCCAGAAGGGAAGGAAAAGTTTTTCCTGATTCTCGTGCGCGATGCCGATGCCCGTGTCGCGCACCGAAAACAGCAGCGACATGCGGTTCCTGTTCGCGGGGTCATTGCCGGCCGCATTGCCCGAGGAAATCACCTTCAGCCGTATTTCCACTTCGCCGTTTTTGGTGAACTTGATCGCGTTGCCGGACAGGTTGAGCAGCACTTGGCGCAATCGCGTTCCGTCAATGATGATCGCGCGCGGCACATCGCGCATGACATTGCGGAGCAGCACTATGTTTTTCTGCGCCGCCTGGGGCGCCACGATGTCGAGCGTTTCTTCAATCAACACGCGGGGCTCCGCAAGCACGGGCGATATTTTCACCTGTCCCGCCGTGATGTGCGAAAAATCGAGAATGTCGTCCGTGAGCCGCACAAGCGTGCCGGTGCTTTTTTGGATGATCTCGGCGTATCCCGCCTGCTCGTTGTTGAGCGGCATGGTTCGCAGCGAATCCGAAAGCGCGACCAGGTTGCGGAGCGGCACGCCCACTTCCTCGCTCATCGCATGCAAAAAAACGCTTTTGGCGCGGTCCATTTGCTCGGCTTGCTCCTTTTCCAGAAGCAGCGCGGCGTCCCGTTTTTTTTGCCCGGTGATGTCGACGATAACGAGGATCATCGTGTCCACGCTGCCGGACTCGTTGCGCACCGGCGTCAATGTGGTGCGCACGGGATATGTCCGCCCGTCCTTTCTGCGAAACTCCCATTCGACCTCCACCGGCGCGCCCGTCCTCAATATTTCCAACCGCCGCTCGATCTCCTCCGGGTCGGGCTCCACGCAGCGCAAGGTGCGCCATTTCAAATCCATTAGCTCATTTTTTTCATACCCGATTTGCGCGCAAAAGGCGGGGTTCACATAATTGATCACGCTGTCGAAACTGGAAATGACGATCGCGGTTTTTGTTTGCTCGATTGCCTCGCCGAATTCGCGCAACCGGACACTCTGCCGGCTGCGATAACGCCCCAGCGTGTAAGCGGCGAAGGGCAGGCCGAGCACCACCCACACGGCGAACATGCGCCAGAGCACATTTTCGGAAATATGCCTTATCCAGTAGCTTGCGTCCACGTCGTAACGCAGCACATTCATCAACGGCTCCCCGTTGACAGGCTCCTGCGGCTCGCCGGCGCGCGCATACGCGCTCACCCAGCGCTTGCCCAGCCAGTCGCGATGAAACAAACGCACGGCGGTTTTCGCGCCGCCCGCCAGTTCGAGCACGGGGCGCGCATCCGGCGTTCCGTCAAGCGAATCGCCCGCGCGCGGCATTCGCGCCGCCTCTTCGCCGGGCCCGGCGGCCGCGAGGCAAACAATGCGCCCGCTTCGCCTGTCGAGCCGGATAAGCTCCATGAAAGAAATCGCCGGATGGCTGTCCAGAAGCTCAACCTGCCGCTCGCTGATTTGTTCGTGCAGCTTTGAGTCAACATCGCCGGGCAGCCCCGTAAGTTGCGAAACCTCGTCAATGGGAAACGCGAGCGCATAATGCAGCACGCCGGCCTCCAGCTTCCCTCGCTGGTTTTTATACATGCGGAAGCACTCCAAGCCTCCGCTAAGGAGTCCAATGGCAAAAATCGCAATGCAGACAATGATTGTTGTCCTTTTTGAAAGCATGCCGGTTTTGTGGAAAAATTTCGGGCAAAGCGTGGCACAATCAAAAGCCATCATTCAACGGCAAGGACATCATCGCCCGATATTGCATGTATTTTTTACAATATGCGCAGGATGAAAACTCCGCGCTAAAAACTCCCGCGCCATGTTTCCGATTTGCTGAAAAACACGCGCTGACAGTGCGCCACGGAAGCCGGATCGATTTCCCCGCGCAGCGCCGGAAGTGGTTTTTCGCGGCTGAAAAAATGGTGCCAGAGGGCAGGATTGAACTGCCGACCAAGGGCTTATGAGTCCCCTGCTCTACCACTGAGCTACTCTGGCAAGTGTTTGTTTTATTGTTCTTTACGTAAGTCGTTTTGCATTTTCTTGCGTTTTTCTACACTGCTGTTCTACACATTATTTTATGCGGAAGGAAAAACCGACGGAAAAAAAGGCCAAACGCTGGGAAAGAACAAACGTGGCGAACTTGTTGAAGCTTGCCCCGGGCGGCGGCTATTACGCGCGCGTAATCGTGAACGGAAAACAAAAGTGGCGGTCGCTCAAGACTAAAATTTTCAGCGTCGCAAAGTTGCGACTCGCCGATTTCGAGCGCGAGGAACGCGCCAAAGCAAAACGGGGCGCGGATGCCGGCGCCAAAATTGATGGCTACAAATGCGGAGATTTGCTGGCACTCTTTTTGACCGAGGTCTCCGTTTCAACCGAAACCCGGGATGCGTCCAAGGCGCGCATCAAAACCTCGGCCAAGGCACTGCTGAAAACTTGGCCGGACTTTGCGGACACGGATGTGCGCCAGATCACCTCAGCCCGGTGCCGGGAATGGGCTCAACTCGCCCAGACCAAGGGCACGCGCTTCGTCCCGCCCGGCGCGAAAAGAAAGCCAGCCAACAAAAGCATGTCGCCCTCCGCATTCAATAAAACGCTGTCCGTGCTGCGCGGTGTGTTCGCATTGGCGATCAAGCACGGACTCATTTACGTTGATCCCAGCGAAGACCTCACGCGAATGACCCCGGCAAGAAAAATCCTCGCGCTGCCGGCCACCGTGCAGTTCAACAAGCTCGTCGAGGTGATCGCGACCTCCGGGGCGTGCCAGGCGCGCGACTGCGCGGACTTGGTGATGCTGCTCGCGCACTCCGGCATGCGCCTCGGCGAGGCCGCGCTGTTGACGTGGGGAAGCGTGGATTTCGATCGCGAAACCGTCCGCGTAACGGGGACGGAAACGAAAGAGTTGAAAACATTAAGTAGTGAACGCGACATACCTCTCTTCCCAGGCCTCAAGGCACACCTCCTCGCGATGCATGCCAAGGCAAAATCTACCGCTGCGGATCGCAAGGTGTTGAAGGTCTTTGAGGCTCAAAAAGCACTCACTCGCGCCTGTGAGTTGGTCGGTGTGAAGCGCATGACCCACCATGACCTCCGTCACCTCTTTGCCACGCGCTGCATCGAAAGCGGAGTGGATATCCCAACTGTGAGCCGCTGGCTCGGTCATGCCGACGGCGGTGCCCTCGCGATGAAAACCTACGGTCACTTGCGCCAGGAGCACTCGAAGGCGCAGGCGGCGCGAGTGGTGTGGTGAGAAGGTGGGAGTGCCCGGCGGGGGCCGCCGGATGGAAAATTTTTCCAGACACAAGTTTTGCATTTTTTGCAAAATATTGAAACATAGCTCCATGTCTAAGAAGCTGACTGATGGAGAGAGAGAGGCGCGTAAGCAATATGGCCAGAGATTACTTCTTGAGCTAAAGCGCCGCAACTTATCACAGGCGGAATTTTGTCAAATGATGGTGCAGAAAGGATGGATAATGTCGCCGCAAAAACTCTCCAAGATAATAAAGGGAAAGCGTTCTATGCCATATTATATGGCACAGTCCATCGCTCGGTTTTGGCCGGAGAGCGCCCATTGGAATTCCATGCCAGCGGAACATCTCTATACCCGACAGTTTAGTGTTTTGGGGCACGAGCTAAACCTACCATCAAACGCTGAAATGAAATTTAGGGAATGTATCATGACGCAGTTGAAGGAATTTGTGGCGACAGGAAGCTTAATTGGGCGGGCCCGAGATTTCAAACACCCGTGTCCTCGCCTTATTCGGCAGTGTCCCACGAAAGAAGACGGGACGACGAACGATAATACGTGGATAGGCCGGGTGACTCAACAAATTCGGAAATCGTGGGGATTAGGAGATGTTGCGCCCATCGCATCAATTGAACATACTCTCGAGGAAAACGGAATTATGATATTCCGTTTTTCTGAAGAGATCATGAGCCACGCCCGGCTGGGCGCAGTGTCACTGGAGATATCAAATTATGCCATTTTGGCCATCTCGACACGTTACGGTGATAATGGAAAAAGCCGCGCCGAACGTAGATTTGAAGTATGTCGGGCACTGATGGTCGGGCTTGCGGGAAAAGTCGGGGCGCATGAACGATGCCTAACGCAAAACCGAAACTATGCTGTGATGCTTGCGGCCGCGTTTCTGCTTCCAACCCAAAGCATACATCGAACACTAAAGAATACACATGGTAAGTTGTGGTATCATAATCATGTTACGGGGCAGGCGGTTTTAGCCATGGAGTCCAGATACGGGCTTCCGCGGCAGTTTGTCATCAACCGGCTGGTAGCCGCGGAAGTAATAGATCGAAAACGCGCCCACTATCTCGAAAAAGAGATTCAGGGGAAGGAGGAAATTAAAGACGGAGAAAGTTCATGTTGGCGTGCGATTGCAACATTCCCGTAGATATTTTTGGGAGGTATTCTTTACGATAAAAGAATGCTGTAAGGGTTGGACTTGGCGATTGTTGCCTCGCAGTAATCTAATCTGTAGTCAGGTCGATTATTTCCGCATGGAAAATCCAAAAGATTCGACACTTTCTGGGAAATTATTTGTTGCACCCTTTTCCCCATAGTAAGGGGGGTATGAAAAATATATCCGGATTCGCGCACCTCACGCGCCTCACCATAAACGAGATCGCCACCACTTACAGGGTTCCGCTCTCCGCCGTGCAACTGTGGGTCAGCACTGGCCTGCTTCCCAGCACGCGCCAATCAGATGCGCCGCAAAGCGCATACTTAATCGCCCGCCTCGACGTCGAGTTGTTTTTGAGCTCGGAGAAGGCGGGTCGCCACCAACGCAAGCCGGTCTTGGTCGGCATCGCTGACTTGGCGGTTCTGCCTGAATTCCAGCTCCGCGCCTGCACCTCTCAAGAGAAGGTCGCGGAATACGCCGCCGCTTTCAAAAACGGTGCCGTGTTTCCGCCCATCACCGCCGCCAAGCTCGGGAGTTACAATCCTGTCCTTGATGGATTCCACCGCATTGCGGCTCAGAAACGGCTCATTGAACAGGGCTTTCGACCCATCTTGAAGGAAGATCAGCATCACCAATTTGACACAATCTGGGTTAATTTCGTCGAAAATATTACGGTCGCGGAGGCGCTTCACGTTTGTGCGACTGCGAACCTGAAAAATGGATTTCACCTAAGCCTTCGTGATAAAATGAAGGCAGCGCGAGTCTTAGTGTCACTGCCAGAAAACCAAAAGCTAAGCTCTCGACAGATGGGGGCCATCACCGGCGTTTCGCACAAACAAATCCAAATCCTCCGCCGGGAATACCTCGGCATCGCGCCGCCGCCAAAGCCCATCGCGCCTGCTACGCAGGCGGACAGCCTCCGCGACATTGCGACAGGCCACCTCCAAACGGCGGTGCGGGCCTGGGAAAAGCTCGAGCCAGACACTGGCAATAAACTCCGCGCGATCTTTAGCGAGGTGAAAGGAGGCTCCCATGAGCAAGGCAAATAAGACATCCCTGGGGAGTGAAATCGCGGCCCTGAAGGCCATCCGCCGCAAGAGGGACGAAAGCAAAAAAATTTGGAAAAGTTTCGAAGCTGAGTCTCACCGCCTAGCCGGCGAACTTGATCGCAAGAAATGGTTCATAGCTGGCCGCGAACTCCTCGCCGAAGCCGAGGACGATGACGACTTCAAGAAGCAGATGCTGGAGATTTTAAACCAGCGTTTACGTTTTGCGAAGCAGCGAAAGCTTTTTGGGTTTTTGCCGCTTCAGGAGCGCCAGCCTAAGACCGGCGAATCAGGGAAACTGCCCAATATAGCATCCGGCGGCGAGGAGGGCCAAAAATGAAAACCATCATCTACCATTTTGCCCTCACCGTCGTCAGCCGAAAAACCGGCGCCAACGTATGCCGCAAGGCCGCCTACAATGCCGGCTGCCGGATCACCGATCACAGCACCGGGATCGCCCACAACCCGCGCAAAAAGGGCGGCGTTGTTAACACCACGCTCATCGCGCCCAAGGGTCATTCTCAGTCTCTTGACCGTGAGGAGGTCTGGAACGAGATCGAGCGCATGGAGCGTCGCAAAAAATCGCGCCTCGCTCGCGAGTTTCAAATAACCCTGCCATATGGGTTGAGCGACGCAGACAACTGGGCGATTCTGACTGAATTCGCCCAGTTTCTCGCGGACCGCTTCAAAACGGTTATCGACGTGGCGCTGCACCGCCACTCCCGCAAGGGCGGCGACAAACGCAATATACACGGGCATGTCCTGATGCCAACTCGTCGCCACGACGGAGAAAAATTCACCACGAAAATCCGCCGCCTAGACAACTACTATCACTCGCCTCGCATTGTTTTTGCCTTGCGCAAAAAAATGGCCGAGCTCACCAATCGCACTCTGGAAAAGTCCGGCTTGGAGGAGCGGGTTGACCACCGCTCCTTTGAGACTCGAGGCCTCAAGAAAAAAGCTCAAAAGCGGCTCAGTCTTAGGCAATACGCCATGAAGCAGCGTTTGGAAGCGGACTATTGCGAAAGCGAAAGGGAATATGAGGACGCGTTGAAAAAATACCGCCAGTTGCTCGATAGGGAGTGCATGGCATTATCTGAAAAGCTAACTCAAGCAAAATTCGAAATGGACACCATCATCGACCTTTGGAAGCGCGGAATTGCGCAGCCACCGCCAATGTCACTTGTGGCTGCTCGCGCAAATGGAACCCTTCAACTGGATGCGCAAACGCGAGCTCAGTTTCAGGATTTTATTTCGTGGCATCGGTCCCTGCCACCGGAGATGAGAGATCCGCTTTCAGACGAAATTGATAAGGTAATTACGGTGACGCTGAAAATGGTTGATTTCCTAAACCGGGATCGGATTTTAGCGAAACTCGAAAAGGATGCGCAACAATCTCTCGCTCCGATGGAAAAACAGGACGATCTCCAATCGCCAGGAGGTCTGTCATGATGCGCGCGGAAGTTGTCCCCAAAAAAGTGGGGGAGAATTCCACGCATCATCTGGACAACACGCATGCGGACGTGTCAAAGGTTGCCGCCATGTCAGGTGCCTTCCCATGCCATGGTATGGCCGTTCAGCCTGACAACCGTCCGTGTTGTTACTGCTGCCGAAATACGAACGCCTGCTTTGCTCCAAGCAAGCCGGCGGTCAAGGCATCAAGCGGCACGGACAACGAGCCACCTCGGCAAGATAGCCTGCTTGTTGATGTGGAGGAGGCATGCCGCCTGCTGGGCGGCATTGGCCGCACCTCTCTTTGGCGATTGGAAAAACGAGGTCTGATCAACCAAGTCAAAATTGAGATGAAGCGAGCTCTCTATTCGCGCAAACAGCTCGAGAAATATGTGAGCGGTCAGGTCGCTGTGGCGGCAAAACGTAGCTGGCGGCCGTGATGCGGCGTGCTTGGAGCATAACGCTCATACTCAAAGGGCGTTTCAATTCGGAAACCGCGGCCTTCTTCGTTGCGGTTTCCGCTTTTTTGCAGAGCGGGTGTCTCCATACTGGTGCATTTATCGAGGTCGCAGTGCAAAGGGCCTGCATGCCGAAGGCATTCTCATCATGAAATCACACGCGGAAACCATTACCGGAAAACTGGAAAAATTTTCCACGCTTCATACGCTTGGCAACTCGCATGAGGACGCATTAACCTAAAAAGGAAAATGAAAAAGAGAGTAAAATGGGGATAAACGTGGTAAGGACAGGGAGATGGAAGCCCCGACACGCCCAATTTCCGCTCACCCTGCGGGTGAGTCGCCAAACAGTCCTGCAAACGGGGCCTACCCGCCGGGCAACTGGCCGGTGGACACGCCCGGCGGACGTTTTTACGCGGAATGGGACGACCATGCGCCAGTTACCCGGGAGGGACAATTGATTTTCTTCTTCCAGTTTTTGCAAACCGGCGGGCGCTGGGAGGAGTTTTTGCGAGATTGCCCGCTGCATTACACGGGCAACCGGGGCAGCGGAGCGCCCAGGGTGATGGGCACGGTGCTGCTCAGTGTGTTGTGCGGCCACTGGCGTTACGCGCACATCAACGCGGTGCGCGGCGACGGGGTGAACCCCGGGCTTTTGGGCGTGGAGGGCACGGTGAGCGAGGACGCGGTGCGCCTGGCGATGCGCCGCATTGACGAAAAAGCCGGCCTCGAGTGGCTCTCGGCGCAAATCCTCGGAAGCATCGCGCCGGCGTTGATGCTGCCATGGGTTCTGGACATCGACGTGACGGTCAAGCCGCTCTACGGGCATCAGGAGGGGGCGGCGATAGGCTACAATCCGCAAAACCCCGGACGGCCCAGCCACGTTTACCACAGCTATTTTGTGTCGGGGCTGCGCATCAGCCTGGGAGTGGAAGTGCGACCCGGCAACGAGCACGCCGCGGCCAGGGGCCTGCCCGGACTCTGGCGGATGCTCGAAAAGCTCCCCCGCCACCAATGGCCCCTGTTCGTGCGCGGGGACTGCGGCTATGGAAACGAAACGGTGATGCTCGAGCACGAGGAGCGCGGCCTGCCGTATCTGTTCAAGCTGCGCCACACCGCCAAGGTCAAGGAACTGGTCAAGCACATGATGCGCCAGGGAGCGCTCTGGCAGGATTGCGGCGATGGCTGGAGCGCGATGGAAACGACCCTGCGACTGGGCGGCTGGACCCGCGCGCGCCGCGTGGTTCTGGTGAGGGAAACCCCCGCGCGCGCGCCGCTCAAGCAACCCGGCAAACCCAGGCGCGGCAAGGACCGCCAGGGCAACCTGCCGCACGCCACAGGCGATGGCTGGGACGCGCAACCCACGCCCTGGTGCGGCAAAATCTCGGTGCTTTGCACCAGCCTTGACGGGCGGGACTTCCCCGCGCAAGCCATGCCCCGGCACTACCGCGAGCGCGCCGACGCGGAGAACAACTTTGACGAGCTCAAAAACCAATGGGGGTGGAACGGCTATGCGAGCAGACACTTGGGCGGGAGCCGCCTGATGGCCAACCTCGTGGCGCTGTTTTACAACTGGTGGACGCTGTATTTGCGCTTCTACGACGAGGAGCGCCACCGCGAGGCAATCCGCGCGCGCCCGATGCTCATGGCCGCGGTGGGACGGCAAACCCAAAGCGGCGGCCAGCGCACCGTCAAAGTAAGCCTCGTGCATGAGAAAGGCGCGTTGATCGCGCAAGCCGTCAGCCGTATCAGCAACGAGTTAACGCGCATCAGCGCCATCACGGAGCGATGGAGCGCGCATCAACGCTGGACGCTGCTGCTGACGCGGTTATTGCGGCGATTGCTTGGCGGCAAGTGGCTGCCAGACCTGCCGCCGGACGCGCAATTGCTGCTCAGCGGGTAGCAAAACGCCCGCCCCGCCATCCCGACACCTCCGACACGACCACGCGCTGCCGTGTCGCTCCTTCAACGCGCCCATTTTCCTTTTTAGGATTAAAAACGGTCACTGGGGGGCGGGTTCTCACACCGATTCCTCGAGTCCGATTGTCGGTCTTGTTGCTGTTGTTACCACAACTCGAACATGAGCCACATGCCCACAAAACCGACCAACGAAGTTTTTGGTAACGCGGGAGCGGACAATCCCCGGCAAGACGGTCTGCTTGTTGGTATGGATGAGGACTGCCGCCAGCGTGGATGCGTCCTTGGCTCGGCCAGATTGCGAAAAGTAACAGCGGTTGGTCCAATCGTTTTTACTGGGATTACCCTTCCCCCTATTGTGCACATGTATGTTGCGTAATGGTGAGGTTTACAAAATGTGCGCTAAATTCGCGCTCCACCCTTTTGTCAAATATTCCGCAGCGACGCGGCAATGACATCATTCAGCAGTGGTAAATGAACATGTCCTCTTGGAGATGTTTTTTGCGTTGATGCGACATGTCGCAAGCCGCGGCCCTTCGGCCTCCGGCTTGCGCGGGTGTGTTGGGCTGATCGCCCCTTGCATGGCTCTTTTATAATCGTCCGCAGTCCGCGGCGGTGGGGCTCGTGCGGGGGCTTTCTCAAACACATGAATATACAACATAACGTCCCCCTGAAGTTCGTCACAGAAACAGGGGAAATCAAACTGGCGCCTGAAGGATTTCTGCGCCTTTTTCGCGCGGCCCAAACCGCGCAAACATCAACCGGCGGCGAGCGCCGCGCCGCTCTCACGAAGGCCGCCATGTTCGACGGATTCACTCCGACAGCCGCCCAAGTCAAAACGCTCGAACGCATCGTCTCTCCGGACCCCGGGACGAAACGCTCCGACCGCGACGCGGCATTGGAGTTGCGCTTCGACACACTCACCATCAGCGCGGATGGCACCGCGTTTACCCGGCTCTACGGCATCGCGATAGACTTCACTCCCGACGAGGGCTGGGCCTACACCGGCTGCGTCGTGCCATACAAATCAATCGACGCCATGATCGTCGCGATGAGGGAGGACCTCAAGTCTCCCCCGGATGAATCCACGACCGAGGATCGCTGGATACTCGTGCGCCGTCACGAGGTGCTCAACCTCATCGCATCCTCGCTCTTCACCACGATGACACGCGAGGAGTTTGCCAGCGAGGTTCGCACTTTCCTTGAGGGCAAATCGCTCACGGGGGACGGTGGCGTCACCCACGCGCTCGTCGAAATCCGTCCCGATGAACATGGCGCCTTGCGACGGCCCGAGCACAAGCATGGCAGTCTTGACCAAGCGTTCCTTGAGTCATTTCGAGAGTTCTTCGACGCGCTGCCGGACCAGCCCGACATCGAATGGCAGGTTGACGCCTACTTCCACGCCAGAACCAGGCTCGAGCGCGAAATCTCCCACGAGGTGTGGCTGCGCCTGCCGGCGATTTTGAGGGCCATCTGGAAGGCGGACAAAATCGAGGACGCCTTCCAGTGGGTCGAGGCGGACGCTGACGCGACGGAAACCACCGGGCTGACGAAAGCCGAAAGTGTCATCGTCAACAACCTCCTGGACAAAATCGTCGAGATGGAATCGCCGCCGTCGCAGGGCGTGAATCCCTTTTATTCCTTCGTCACCGACAGGTTTGGAGCTTTCACCTCGGGGACATGGCCGGAGGCGGATGAGTTCGGAAAACTGCCGGCGGTGAAACGGCGCATTGCGAAGGAAAAAATCATCGAGACGTTCGGATGGGTGGAGCTTTTGCCGCTTCCGGACGATTGCATCTGAGCTGATGTGGCAACACGGGAGCCGCGGTCCTTCGGGCCGCGGCTCCCGCATGTTTTGCCCCGCGGGCGTCCTTGCGCGCGGCTTTTTGTATTCATCCGAAATTTCGGCTGAAGGGTTCGCGGGCGAAGACACCCGAAACAATGACAAGCACCAAACCATGTATCATAAAATTGATACAATCCTCCGGGCGCACTGTGCCCGTTCCCATCGCGCTCCTGCGCGGTCTCCGAAGCATCCATATCTATGGAAAACACGAAACCGAGGCCGATGACGCCAACGCCGCCGAGGAGGGCTTCCGCCAACTCGACAACGACATCGACATCACCGACGCCCAAGCGCGCACGATCACCGCCTTGACGACGATGAACAGGGGCACCCGCACCAACGACTACGAGACGCTTCTCGAAGCCGGAGTCCCCGAGGCTGTCCTCGATGTCAGCGGCAGAACAATCATCCATGACGGAAAACACATCATCGTTTTCACGCCAAAAAATGGATGGAGGGTGAAAGGCTCCAAGGCGGACTACGCGCCAACCTTGGCGCACCTGCTCGCCTCGATTCACGGCGAAACGCCACCGTTGTTTGAGTAGGCGCGCAGACTGACAAACCGCCCGCCGACCGGCTTTGAGGAAACAATTCCGCGAGCCGCGAGGCGGGCGGTTTTTGACCGGGGTTTATGCGAAGTCGGTCGTGAAAACGTTGTCACATCAATCCATCAAAAGTAAGCTATCAATAGTAGTATCTTCTTGCCATCGGAACCTGTGATGAAACACTCACGCATGTCTCGCCCCGCACAATTCCAACCACAACCATCATGACCCAGCACTCCATCTCGCCGGCGGACACATCCGCCACGCCGGACAACAAAAAACACGTTCCCACGCGCCGCGAGCGACTGTATGCGCATATCGGAAAACTCCTCGGAATCACCCCGCGACAGTTGATCACCCGCTCGCAACTGAACGCGGAAGTCGCCAGGGCGCTCCGCGATTTCAAAATTGTCCCTCAGGACAGCGCCGCCGGCGACGCGTCCGTCGGCGCTTGCAAAAACCAAACGAAAAACACCGCCATCTTTTTCATCCAGAGCAAGGGCGCCCTCGGCAAAACTTTTTGCTGCGCGCATCTCTACGAATACCTGAAAAACCTCGGTCACAAATTTCTCCTGCACAACGCCGATTCAATCAGCGGGGAACTCGTAAAAATTTTCCCCGAGACAATCCCCAACCGCCTCAAGATAGATCGCTTTGAAAACCAGGACTTGCTTTTCGATTCCCTGCGCGAAGGAAAAAATATCATCGCCGACTTCGAGGGTGGCTTCGCTGTAATAGACGCAATCCTGGATGTGTTTATCGGCAAATTTGACTTCGAGGCATTCTGCAACGAAACCGGCACCAAACTCATTTTGATCGTCCCCGTCGATGGCGGCCACGCCAACACCAAATGCTGGCTCGATCTCAAAAACGCATTTCCCTGGGCCACATTCTATCAAATCAGAAGAGCGGACGATGATTCGCCGCGCGCGAAATACCCCGAACACCCGCCCGGACGGACCCTCTTCATACCTCACTTGAGCGGAGGCGATCCCGTGAAGCTCGCCTTTTACAGGGAGGGACTGACAGCCAACATGCTCGCCAATCGCCTCGACATGATCGACGCGATCAACGCCAAGGTTTTCAGGGATATGCTCTACCGGGAGTTTGCGAAACTTCTGAATCACATCCCGTCGCCGGGCACGCGCCGGTGATTTGCCCTGGACGCAACCGCGGGCGTGCCGCGCCGCCGGCTGCGATCAAAGCTTCAGCTTTTTGAGCAGTGTTGACGGAGGCTTGCCCAGCGCCCGGCACACATCGGCGAGCAGGGCGACAGTGATGGTGCGCTGCCCGCGCTCGATGAAACCGATGTAGGAGCGGTGGATGCCGGCCTCGTGCGCGAAATCGTCCTGGTTGAGGCCGATTTTCTTGCGCTCGGCGGCAATCAGCCGTCCGAGCTTCTCGGAGAGCTCCTTCTTGTGTTTGCGCCTCTCGGCGCGGCGTTTTTCACCGGACTTCATGCGGGCACACTGGCAAAAATGGCATAAGGAGTCACCCATGAATAATAGGACATCAATAGTAGTTTATCCTTGCCATGCAATTTCCCGTGAAAACACTCGCCACGCACGATTCGGAAACGCGCACCTGGCCCGCGCCAAAACAGCGCTCATTTAAATCATTTATGACACCACCGCCAAACGAGCCGTCAAACCGACACCCCTTTGAAGATTTTTTCAACGAGCCGGAGAATCAAAGCGCTTTCCTCAAGTTCCGGATAAGGCTGCATGCATTCATCGGCAGACTCCTTCGCATACCGCCGCCACGGTTTATCACCCGCGCACAACTCGACGCGGAAATCGATAAAATCAACAGGGATTTTAAAATATTATAATGCATTCGATTCGTCGGATTCTTGTTTTTCCAAGGCACCGGCGAGCGCGTAAAAGCGCAACCACCGCAATCTCCCCCTCCACTCCACCGCAACACCAACATCACCGATTTTATCAAAATCAACATGACACAACGCGCACGCAAAGACAGGCGTCCCAAGGCCGGCCGCCGGATAATCCTAAGCCGGAAAACATTCGATAAAATCGCAGCCCAAGCGGACTCCGTCGAAGACTTCGCTAAAAAAATTCTCGCCGCCGGAAACGAAAACCCGGCTTGCGAAATTCCCCACGGCATCCCCGCCGGCTCGGCGGACATTTCCGCTGACCGGGCCATAAATAAATCGATCGGCAAAATCCTCGCGCGACCGAAGAGGAGCCGCGCAAAGAATCCGCACACAGCAAGGGTTCGTGAACTGCTCGCCGCCACGCTGCGCGACGAAATCGTCCAGTCAGTTCCAGTCCTCGTCCAAACCTACCTCATTGGGGCGATGAAAATTTACCAGGCCGAGCACAATAAATGGGCCAGAAATGGCACCTGCACCGTCACCAACGACGTTGGCTCGAAGACAAGCAACGCCGCCACCGTCACGGTAAACGCAGCCGGCAAGCCGCCCGTCATCAACAGCCAGCTGCAAAGCATCACGGTTGCCCAAGGCAACACGTTCACGCTCGCGGTCACGGCCTCGGGAACGGGCCTCAGCTATCAGTGGAAAAAGAACGGCGCCAACATCGCCGGCGCCACATCGAGGACATACTCGAAGGTGGCCGCAACCACTGACAACGGCAACTACACCGTCACGGTTAGCAACGCCTACGGCTCAACCCCTAGCAGCGCAGTTACCGTGACCGTCACCACAAGTGGCGGCAACACCGGCGGCAATAATAACAGCTCGTCCGGTGGCGGCGGCGGTGGCGGAGCCCCCTCGTTCCTCTACGTCGCCGGCCTTGCGATCGCCGGACTGCTCAAGCGGCTCGCGAAGCGCTAACCAAGCATCACACCAACGATTCAAAGCCTCCAAGGGTAAGGCCTTGGGGTCTCTTTATACACATGAAAACATTCATACAACTCACACCACTTGACAGCAACAACCAAATGCCGCATCATCCGCTATGATGACACTTAATTGGGACAATTGCCCTGCCGTCTCACGCTCCTCCGATGTGATGAGCGGAGCGGTCGTTTTCGCTGGCACTCGAGTCCCCGTGTCCGCCCTTTTCGAAAACATCGAGGGAGGAGCCACTATAGACGACTTTCTATCGTGGTTTGAAGGTGTCACAAAAGAACAAGTGAACGAGGTGCTTGAGTTCGCAACCAGCAGCCTCGCACCCGCATAAAAATCCTTTTCGATCAAGGGACACCCCTGCCCCTTAAAAAATATCTCGCGGCGCACACTGTCTCAACAGCCTATCAGCGCGGTTGGCACGAAAAGAAAAACGGAGATCTCATCGCCACAGCCGAAGAAGCAGGCTTCGATTGCATTATTACGACCGACAAAAATTTGAGGTATCAACAAAACCTCACGAACCGAAAAATCGCGATCATCGTGCTGCCCCTAACAAGATGGGACATAATCGAAAAACACGTATCAATCGTCGAACAAACCGCTGAACAAGCTGTTCCCGGCGCGTTTCTCGAAATTTCGTTTCCCTAACCGCTTGGCATTCATCCCCCGGCTGCTCTCGCGCGCCGAATGCGACAAAAGCCGATGGAAATCCGAGTTATGAAAACAAGCGCCAAAAAGTCATTCGAAAGCCTCCCCAAAACCTACAATGAATTGGTAGGCATTCACATGCCCCGCCCCATTCACGACGAGGCGGATTACAACAACACCGTTGAAATGGTGGACATGCTCGCAGGCCACGACCTTACGCCCGATCAAGAGGACTATCTTGCAATCCTCGCCGGGCTAATCGAAACCCACGAAAAAGAGCATGTAAAAGAAAGTCTTCCAAAAAATAAAAACGTGCTGGGTTACCTGATGCAGGAACACGGGATAACCGGAGACGGACTCGCTCGCATACTGGGCATCGACCGTTCAACGGCCTATCGTTTAGTCAAAGGCGAACGAAACCTTACCGTCCCCCTCATCAAAACACTCGCAAAGTATTTTAACATTTCAACAGAAGCTTTCATGTAATCAACAAAGCTCAACACTGCCAAATCGTCGCAAGCAGCCTCCAAGGTTCACCCTTTGGAGGCTTTTTGTTTACAAATTCAAAGCCAATGCAAACCCAAGAAATCACCATCACCGAAGCCGACATCCCCAAAGGATGCAACACCGTCATAATGGTTAACATCCTCGCCAAACGCCACCCTGAAACCATTGCAGCTCGCATGGTGGGGGAAAAGGTTATCCATTCAGGGCAGCCAGCGTGCACACAAACGCCAATTACAACACGCTCGCCCACGAGCTTGGCCACAACTTTGGCGGCCTCCACGACCGCAACACGGAAAACCTCCCGAACTCCGCTGAATACAACTACGGGTCCACCTGGCCGGCTCACCAAAGCCTGCGATAGCCGAGGTTTAGCGCCCACGGGCGCTCGTAGTCTTTTGCGCGACCGTATTCATAATCAAAATACAACTGACTGCCGCTGTTGATGCGATAACCGGCACCGGCCGCGGCATGTTGACCTCGATAGAAAACAAAGCAGGATCAACAGTGATCTCGAAATACGATTACACCATGAACAACCGCGGTCAGCGCACACAAGTCAGCCAGCGCGGATCAGCATTTAACGCATTCTCCGGCTACGACTGGCTCTATAATAGCAGGGGTGAGGTCGTTGCCGCCAACCATGCCTCGGACAAGGCTAAAAACCGCGCATTCAGCTACGATCCCATCGGTAACCGCCTCTGGTCAACCGAGGGCAACCCAGCAACCGCCACGCTGCCTGAATCTCCCGATCCCCTGGCCGCGACAATCGCCGAATACACTTCGAATAATCTTAATCAGTATGTATCTGTGCCATCTGTGGATAAGACTCCCTCATACGACGCCGACGGCAACATGACCGACACCGGCTCCGGCACCGCCTACGCATGGGATGCCGAGAACCGCCTTATCCGTGTCACCAAGGCCGACGGCACCGAAGTCCGCCATGTCTATGATGGAGAAAGCCGCCGCATCAAGCGCGAGGTCTATAAAAACGGCAGCCTGCAAACCGCCACCCGTTACCTCTACGACGGCTGGAACGTAATTGCTGAGCTGACGCAGAGCATGCGAGCGAATGGCTGGCAAGGTGCGCCCTAGGAAAACTGGCGCGCACGAGGCGAAGGATGCTCAGCGGGCGCAACATCGCCTCGATTTATGAAATATTCCCTCCGGCGGAGGCGCGCAAGCTGGCGTTAAAACGGTAGACCCACCACGCGCCAAAACACGAGAGCTGGCTTAAGATAGTCGCGTGTCTTCCGCGGCAATGCTTGGGATAAAAATTACCGCGCGGTTTGAGCGCTATTTACTCAAACAGGCCTCTACAACTTTAACATTTCCATGCAATTGGTAATGACTTCAACGCCCGCTTTGTGCGTGCGGAGGGAGGGTGGTTTTTCGCAAAGTATTTTAACATCATCGAACACGATTTTTTCCGCGTTAAAAACCAGCGCGCCTTTTTGAGCGACAAAACCAGCCTTGCGTATCGTGACGCCCGTAATCGGCAGTTCGGGCAGGCCCCATATTATTATTGAATTTTGCGAGTCGGACACGGTCAGGTTTTCAATGAGAATGTTTCTCCACCGCGGCTTGATTTCAGCCGGAGCGCCGGTGCCCGGGTCAAGCGAGGGATCCTTCGGCTCCTTGGGATAATAACTCGATATAAAGAGCGGATAACGGGCGCCAGTGACAGTAAGGTTGCGATAGGTGAGGTCCTCAACAAGGCCGCCCTTGTCACGATGGGCCTTCATGCGGATTGCCGCGGTCGTGCGCTCGAAGGAGCAATTTTCCACAAGCACGTTACGGATGCCTCCGCTTGTGTGGCTGCCGATCGACACGCCGTGACCCTCGCCAAATTTGCAGTCCCGGATTTCAAAATTTTCACACATGGGTTTTGCCCAGTCCTTCGCCGAGTGCGTCAGGATGACGATGTTATCGTCCCCCGTGCTGATATCGCAGTTGGTGATAAGATAGTTTTTTCCAGAAATGTTAATGCCGTCGGTGTTGGTGGAGTTTCCCGGCGCGCGCAGCGTGAGTCCGCGCATCGTCACGTCCTTGCACAGGCGCAGTGCGTAGTGTGTGTTTGGCGGGTCGATGGTCGTGATGTTTTCCAGCAACACGCGCTCGCATCGCTCGAACGTCACCAGTTGCGGCCGGCGCAACGCGAGTTTCTTCGCGCGTGCCAGCGGCCACCACGCCGCACCCTGTCCGTCAATGAAGCCTGCACCGGAGATTTTGATGTCGGTGCAATTTTTGGCGGAAATAAAACTGAGGCATCTTCCGTTTTCCGAGGGAAAATTTGCGTCGAGGGGAAGCATTCGCAGCGTTGCGCCCTTTTCAAGACGAAGTTCGACATGGCTCGCGAGCCGAATGGGGCCGCATAAAAAAACACCCTTGGGGACGACAACCCGCCCGCCCGTTTTTGCGACGGTGTCGATGGCTTTTTGAACCGCTCCGGCGTTGTCGGTCGCGCCGTCGGCGCGCGCGTCGAAGCTCATGATTGAAACCGTGTGTTCCGGGATAACGGGTTCCCCCGGGGCTGCCGCCGCCAGGGTGGTGTGGTTCGCAATGATGAGGCCCCAAAGAGGAAGCATAAGGCGGTATTTCATAAGCACCTCCCAAGGTGGCCGCCCGTGCGCGGGTGGCAAACTGTTCATGATGCGCATTGTCGCGTTTTGCCGGCAGTGCGACGATGCGCATTCCTTGGGGCTTAACACTTACGTCCTCTTGTCTCAGAGGTTTTGTAATCAGGTCTTCTCGCATTTAGCCTCCATCATGGGAAACACAACACCCCTTCGTCGTCATGCCGGCCATGCCGTTGTTTTCGCGGCACTATTTTCCCTTGGCGGGATAGTGGCCGCCCCGGTGTTGACCGCCGCGTCTGTCGCGCCCGAATATCCGATCCCGTATGTGGTGCCGGAAGCGTCGGAGGTCGAGGCGTCCGTCGCCCGCATACACGGTTATGTGGTCGCGCATTCGAGCTTCAGGGTGATTGATAAAAACACGGGGTTGGAAATCAAGGCGCCGGATTTTGAAAAGTTCGCACCTGACGCGGTGATCGACCCAAGCCTCGGGGCGTTCAACCGGTGGGATTATCCGATCGGCGTCATCCTGACATCCTTCGACCATCTCGCGACCGTGACGGGCAAAGACGCTTACCGCGAGCATGGCCGGCGTTTCTTCGAATATACGTTTACATGGATGCCCTGGTTTCGGGCGATGCAGGAGAAAACTGGAAAGAGAAACGATTACACGCGCATGGTGCGCATGGCGGCGCTGGACCATTGCGGCGCGATCACCGCCTCGCTCATTCGCGCCCACATGCGGCAGCCCGATCCTCGTTTTCGCGCGTGGATCAATGTGGTGGACGATTATATTTCGCACAAACAATTCCGGTTCGAGGACGGCACGCTGGCACGCCAGAGACCGCAGGCCCGCTCGCTCTGGACGGATGACATGTATATGGGGGTCTCCTTTCTTGTGCAAATGGGGCGGCTTACCGGCGATGCGAAATACTGGCACGATGCCGTGCGCCAGGTGGTGCAACTTTCCGCGCGCCTTTTTGACCGCAACCAGGAGCTCTATGACCACGGTTGGAGCGAAAACATGGCCGGTTATGATCCGCGTTTTTACTGGGGTCGCGCCAATGGCTGGGCGGTTCTTGCGATGGCGGAATTGCTCTCCGGGGTGCCGGAGGATTTTCCCGGACGCGCCAAGGTGCTCGATCTTTTTCAACGCACCTGCCGTCGCTTGGTGGAGTTACAGGACGGCGGCGGGCTTTGGCACAACTTGCTCGATCGCGGCGAAACCTATCTCGAAACGTCCGCCAGCGCCATGTTCACCTTTGCGCTCGCGCGGGGGGTGAACGAGGGCTGGCTGAGTCCGCTGTATGCGCCGACGGCGATCACGGGATGGAACGGCGTCGCCGCGCGCATACTTGAGGACGGGCGCGTTTCGGGCATCTGTGAAGGAACCACATATGCCCATGATTCAACTTACTATTTTTACCGCGGCGCGGGTTCCGACACGACGTTCATCGGCACGGTGGTTTACGCGGGCGCCGAGATTATCCAGTTGCTCAACAATCCAAGGGTTCAAATCACGCGCCCAAAACCAAACGCGGTGAACAGCGCGATGCAGGTTCGCGCAATGGCGGCGGATTAACGCGCGAAGCACCTGCCCGAAATTTTTTAAACCCTCCCGCTGATCTCATTTCCGGATTATGAAAAAAATATCAACCCTGCTCACGGCCAGCCTTGTTCTTGTTGCTTCTGCTTTCGCAACCACGACCCCCACCGGGGGATTTATATTTGGCGAAAACTCGCCGATTTACGAGGTGAACGCCGGCGACCTCGGCGTGGGCGACAACCTCACTTTCGAATTGTGGTTGAGGCCCGACGCGGACTGCCCCCCGGGCGCGGTGATCGTTGACCGGTTCGGACCGGGCGAGCGGCGCGGGGTGAGGCTAAAAAACGGGGATGGCGGCTCGCTGCACTTTGAAACATCGGCGCCCGCGCGAACACACTCCGTGACCGGATTGCCGGCGGACCGGTTCTCGCATGTCGTGGCGTCGTTTGATTCGCGCGGCAAAACCGTGCGGCTGTTTGTGGACGGAAAATGCGTTTCCGAGTTCACCGGCGATCCGCGCAAAAAAATCGACGGATTCAACAGCGACGCGCCCATTCGCCTTGGGGCGGACCTGGACGGGGCCAATCGCTTCTCCGGCGAGATCGCGTGGTTCGCCGTGTATAAACGCACGCTCGCATTCGACGAAGTCGCGCGCCTGTTCGCGGAGGGCGGGAACCGGACGGACAATGCGCCCGGCTGCGTCGGCGCGTGGAAACTCGCCCCCGGCGCGGCGCGTGCAATCAAACCTTTCTCCGGAAAAATCGCGCTCACCGTGCCTGTGGCGGTCAACCCCGTTTCGCGCGGCCCGGCGGGCGATTATGTGATGTGGTATGCGCGCCCGGCGCGCGAGTGGCTGGAGTCGCTCGCATTCGGAAACGGGCGGCTCGGCGGCACGGTTTACGGCGGCGTGGAGCGCGATCGCATCCAGCTCAACGACGACACGATCTGGCAGGGCGCGCCTTACGATCCGGCAAATCCCAGCGCGCCGGACGCGATCCAAAAGGCGCGCGGCCTGGTCTTCGACGGAAAGATCAAGGAGGCCGAGGACTTGATCACAAAGAACGCGCTCGCCATCCCGCCGCGCCAGGTTTCCTACCAGACGCTCGGCAGCGTGGTGCTCGACTTTCCCGACAGCGCCGCGCCTGCCGAAAATTATTGCCGCTCGCTCGATCTGGACACCGCGATCGCCACGACGACCTACGTGCGCGACGGCGTCACTTACACGCGCGAGGTTTTTTCGAGCGCGCCGGACCAGGTGGTCGTGATTCGCCTGACCGCCGACAAGCCCGGCCGCGTCAGATTCAAGGCAAGCTGGGCCACGCCGTTTCGCGACGCAAAAGTTTCCGCGCGGGAAAACCGCCTCACGCTTTCCGGCAAGGGCGGCGACCATTACGGCACGCCGGGAGCGATCCGCTTCATGTCGGTTGCGGACGTGCAAAACGAGGGCGGCTCCGTCGCGGCGCGCGGCGATTCGATCGAAGTCTCGAAAGCCGATGCGGTGACGATTCGCGTTTCGTGCGGCACAAACTTCATCAACCACGCAGACGTAAGCGGCGACCCGCGTGCGCGCGCCGGACGCGATATGGACGGCGCGCTTTCGCGCGACTACGCGGAGCTGCGCGCGCGTCATGTCGAGTCGCACCAGGCGCTGTTTCGCCGCGTCGCGCTCGATCTCGACGCAACCGCCGACTCCGCGCTGCCGACCGACGAGCGCGTGAAAAAATTCACCGGCGCGAACGATCCGGCGCTCGCCGCGCTCTATTTTCAATTTGGCCGCTACCTGCTCATCTCCAGTTCGCGCCCCGGCTCGCAGCCGGCGAATTTGCAGGGCATCTGGAACAACGCGCTCACCGCCGCGTGGGGCGGCAAATACACGGTCAACATTAACACCGAGATGAACTACTGGCCCGCCGAGACGACCAATCTCGGCGAGTGCGCCGAGCCGCTTTTTCAATTGATCCGCGACATTTCCACGACGGGCGCGCGCACCGCGAGTGTCATGTATCGCGCGCGCGGTTGGGTGTGCCACCACAACACCGACATCTGGCGCGCCACCGCTCCGGTCGATTCCGCCGCCACGGGACTCTGGCCTGTCGGCGGCGCGTGGTTGAGCACGCACCTGTGGGAGCACTACCTTTTCACGGGCGACAAAAAATTTCTCGCCGGCGCGTATCCGATCCTCAAGGGCGCGGCGGAGTTTTTTCTTGATACGCTCGTCGAGCACCCGAAATACAAATGGCTCGTCACCTGCCCGTCGCATTCGCCGGAGCACGGCGGCCTGGTCGCCGGGCCGACGATGGATCTGGGCATTGTGCGCGACGTGTTCAACCAGATGATCCTCGCCGGCGAGACGCTTGGTCTGGATGAGGATTTGCGCAAGGCCGCGAGGGACGCGCGCGACCGGCTCGCGCCCTACCAAATCGGCAAGCACGGCCAGTTGCAGGAATGGCTCGAGGACATCGACCGCGAGAAGGACAGCCACCGGCACTCGTCGCATCTTTATCCGCTTTTCCCGGGTGCGCAGATCACGCGCGACGGCGACCCGAAATTGTTCGCCGCCGCGAAAAAATCGCTCGAAGGTCGCGGCGGCCTCACGACCGGCTGGGGGCTCGCGTGGAAAATCAACCTCTGGGCTCGCGCGGGCGACGGCGACCGCGCGCACGACCTGCTCGTGCTGTTGCTCACGCCCCCGAAGGGCGGCTCACAGGGCGGAGGCGCGTTCCCGAATCTTTTCGACGCGCACCCGCCGTTCCAGATCGACGGCAATTTCGGCGGCACGTCGGGCATCGCGGAAATGCTGCTGCAATCGCACGCCGGCGTGATCGACCTTCTGCCCGCGCTTCCGTCCGCATGGCCCGATGGCTCCGTGCGCGGCCTGCGCGCACGCGGCGGTTTCGAGGTCGATATCGAATGGCGCGACGGAAAACTCAAGCGAGCCGCCGTGCGCTCGCTGCTCGGCAATCCGCTCCGCGTCCGATATTCGGATACGACGCGCGAAATCAACCCGGGGCCGGGGGAAGTCTTTGAGTGGAGGAATTGATCCCTCTTATGCGACGATGCGCATGACGACTGGCTTTTCTTTTTTCCCCGGCTGCATTGACTCTTTTTCGCAATGCCTCACATGCGCCCTGCCTTTTTGCTCCGTTCCCTTGTCATCGTCGCGGCGTCCCTCGCCTGCGCGGTTTTGTTTGCCGGCAAAGTCGCGAATAATCCAAAAATCCGGATCGTCCTTGTCGGCGATTCCACCGTCACCGACAACGCGGGCTGGGGCGCGGGTTTCGCGCAGTTTCTCACGGAGGACGCGGTGTGCGTCAATACGGCCCGGGGCGGACGCAGCTCGATGAGTTTCATCAAGGAGGGCCGCTGGGAAAACGCCCTCGCGCTCAAGGCCGATTATTACCTGGTCCAATTCGGGCACAACGACGAGCCCGGCAAGCCGGGGCGCTCGACCACGATGGAGGAATACCGCGCCTACATGAACCAATACGTTGACGAGGCGCGCGCCGCCGGCGCCACGCCCGTGCTCGTGACTTCACTCGTGCGCCGCCAGTTCGGCAAAAAGGATCCGCACAAAATCAACTCGTCCCTCAATGTGCGCGCGGAAGTCGTGCGCGACATCGCCCGCCAAAAAAACGTGCCGCTCGTCGAGCTCCACGACCTGAGCAAGGCGCTCTGCGAGAAACTCGGCAGGGAGGGGTGCCTCGTGTTTTCGCCGAAAAAGGAAAACGGCGCCTACGACGGCACGCATCTCAACGCCGAGGGTTACATCCCGTTCGGGCGAATCGTCGCAAACGAGCTCAAGCGAGTCGTGCCCGCGCTTGCGCCGTTCATCCGCGACGAGCCCAAAAACGCAAAACCGGTCGCCCGCGAATCGCGTTACGACGCCGTGGTCGCGTTTGACGGCTCGGGCACGCACACCACGATCCAGGCCGCGATCGCCGCGGCGCCATCCGGCGCAAGCAAACCGCATGTGATTCTGGTCAAGCCGGCCGTTTACCAGGGCCAGGTCATCATCCCGAGGGACAAACCGTTCATTCACCTGATCGGCGAGCCGGGGGAGACGAAGGCCACGGTGATCACCTACGGCCTGAATGTCTACGAGCCCAAGACCGATGAAAAAATCCCCCACAAGGGCACGGGTGTTGTTGTCCTCGCAGACGATTTTCGGGCGGAAAACATCACCTTCGAAAACACCGCCGGAGATCGCGGGCAGGCGCTTGCGCTGCGCGTCGATGGCGACCGCGCCGTTTTTGAAAACTGCCGCATGCTTGGCTGGCAGGACACGCTCATGGCCAACAAGGGGCGTCAGTATTACAAAAATTGTCATGTCGAGGGACGCGTCGATTTTATTTACGGCGGGGCGACGGCCGTCTTCGACGGATGCGTGATCCATAGCAAAAACGGCGGCTACGTCACCGCCGCCAGCACGCCGAGGGAGGCCCGTTTCGGATATGTTTTTCTGCGCTGCAAACTCACCGGCGACCCGGCGCCTTGGGATGCGGGCAAACCGCCGCCCAAAAAACCTCCGCAGGCATTTTTGGGCCGCCCGTGGCGTCCCCACGCACACGTCGCCTTCATTGAATGCGAGCTGGGCGGCCATATAAAACCCGAGGGCTGGAACAACTGGCGCAAGGAGGAAAACGAAAAAACGGCACGCTATTTTGAGTATAAAAACACAGGCCCCGGGGCCGATCCCGCCGCGCGCGCGGCATGGTCGCGACAACTGACCGACGGCGAGGCAAAATTATATACAGTCGAAAATATTTTCGGCGATTGGCGACCGTAGCGCAGACTGCCAAGTCTGCCTTCCGCGGGTTGTTTTTTTTCAGAGGGCAGACTTGGCAGTCTGCGCTACTCAGTCTCTTTATGCGACAATGCGCACATTGAAACCGTTGCGAATCGAAACTTTTTTTCATCCATTCTGCGCACTCCCTCAAAAGAAGTTCGCCAATTCCGCATCCCCGCCAACCCGCTTTTGCAATTTTTAACCCGAACCCGCACTCATGAAACAACTCCGTTTCGCTTTTGTCGCCCTGATTGTCTCCCTGAATTTACTCACGCCCGCAAGCGTCATGGCGCAGTCCGGAGCCACCGGTTCCGTGACCGGTCATGTCTCCAACGCCGCCACGCAAAAATACCTCGCCGGCGCGGAAGTCATCGACAGCGCCACCAGGCGCAGCGTTTACACAGATGGCGAGGGCGCATACAGCCTGGTTTTGCCCGAGGGCGACCGGGTGTTGATTGTGAATTACGGCGGACTCGACAGCCAAACCACCACGGTGACGGTGGTCGCCGGAGAAATTGCCACCAAGGATTTTGCGCTGACCAGCGCCGACTACGATGCGGATATCATTAAACTGGAAAAATTTGTGGTCTCGGGAGAGCGCGAAGGACGCATGGCCGCGGTCGCGCAGCAAAAGGCATCCGACCATATCGTCAGCGTGATCGCGACCGATGAGTTTTCCGGTGTGACAAGCGGCAACATCGGCGACTTCCTGCGCAATGTTTCGGGCATCAGCATCGGTTACTCGGGCGACGACCCGCGCGACATCAGCATGCGCGGCATGGACTCCGCCGCCACGGCCGTGACGCTGAACGGCCTGAGCATGGCGAACGCCGCCAGCGGCGGCACCACGCGCGCGTTTCAAACCGACCAGGTTTCGCTTCAGGACATTGAGTTTATAGAAGTGTTCAAGACGCCGACCGCCGCGCTGCCCGCCGATGCCGGCGGCGGCATGGTCAATATGAAAAGCAAAAGCGCCTTTATGCTCAAGCACCGGCGCATTAATTTTCAGGCCAGCGCAAACATAAATACAAACGAGAACGACTATCCGCGCGCCGCCACCTCCTATGGCGATGTATATAGCATCCGCCCCGCCGTGAATTTTGGCTACTCCAATTCTTTTTTAAGAAACCGCCTCGGAGTGTCTTTCTCCGCCAACATGAACGATGTCTATCGTCGCAATTACAATGTGTCCAACGATTACAGGGCCGCGTTTCAGACATCTCAGGCGATGGGGAATGACCACCCGGTTGGCAATGACGTTAATAACGGCATTTATTCGAACGGCATGAGCTACAGCACGGGCAATAGTTATATACGGCGCATGTCGGCGTCCCTGAATATAGACTATCGCCTGACCAGGAACTGGACAATCACCGCCCGGAGCCAGGTCAACTCGAGCCTCATCAAGGAAGGCACGCAGGGGCTGAATGTCAGGGCCGCCGGTTACGCCGGCATGGATGGCGCGCATGTGGGCGGGCCGGCAAGCGGTCTGGAGGCGGGATGGAATCCTTACAAAACGGTTTCGATAACGGGCGGGAATGATATTCGCGCGAATACCATAGAGGATGCGGCGGCCAGCAAGAGCACGTCGCATGCCTACACCGGCGTGGAGGCGTTGCACAAAAAGGGAAACACCACCACGTTTTCCCTGAGCACCGAATATAAACAACCCGGCGGATGGACAATCACGGCGGATGCCGGCGTGTCGCAATCGACCAACCGTTATGGCACGCCAAGCGACATGCTTGTGAACAGTTTCACCGCATATCTCAGGGGCATTGACTTCCAGTTGGACAACACGCCGGGCGGCAACTATCCGACGCTCACCCAGCTCAATGGCCTGGATATATATGACCTGTCTAACTATGTGAGCAAGATCAGCGAACGCGTGGACACGCACGGTTCATATGCCGTGGGGGGAACGGATCGCATCATTCCCGATGGAAACGGTGACATGGTCGTGATTCCGGGCGTGAGCATTCCGGGAAAAACATACCCAAAGGTGCGCATGCCCAACACGCAGAAGTATCCCATACAGGTGAGCAACGGCCGCTGGGACAACGGCAAGGACAAATTCACCACACTGAAAACCGACGCGAAGCGGCCGTTTTTTGCATTTGGAAAAATACCGATGTATGCGCAGCTCGGAGGCCTTTTCCGCGAGCAGAAGCGCACGACGGCCAGCAATGGAAAATCGCGCTGGTATTTCAACGGCACCACGGATGAGGCGGTGGATTTGCTGACCGCCATAAAGTCCAAGGACCTGACCGAGCATGTGGGGGATTATCCGCTGGTTCCCTATGTCAGCCTCCCGGCGCTCAATGACTATTTCAAGGCGCACCCCGAGAAATTCACCGAGGACGTGGTGTGGCGCACCGAGCAGGAAGTCGGCAGGGATAAATACGTGCGCGAGCGGGTTTATGCCGGATACGCGATGCTCAATATGAAATTCGGACGATTCACGGCGCTCCTCGGCGCGCGTTATGAAGGCGCCAACAATTACGGCCACGCGCCAATCTCGGACAACGACGCCACGGCGACGCGCGCCATGGAAATGATGATGGATTATGTGCGCGGTTATGGTTACGCCGACATCACGTCCGCCTATAATGACACGGGCGTCAATCCAATCACCGGCATCACGGGCCGCGACATGGTCAACAATTACGAGGTGACCCAGGCGCAGGCGCTGGAGCTCGCCTGCACCCGCTATACCATGGCCACGGTGGACAAGTCGTATGATGATATTTACCCGAATATACAGCTTAAATATGACCTGACCCCAAACATCACGCTGAGGGCCAGTTATAACAAATCCATCACCCGCCAGAAATTTGACCATCTTCTGCCCGGCTATACTCTCACAGTCAATAGCAGCAACGAATATGAGATAACGATGAACAACCCGGACCTTAAGCCGATTTATTATGATAATTATGATTTCGGCGTGGAGTTCTACACCAAGGGCGGAGGGATGCTGAGTCTCGGGTATTTCTACAAGGATGTCACAAATTACACGGCAAAAAGGACCGACGTTCTGTCGGCCGACGTGGATTACGGTTACGATTTCAGCGCCTATATTGACGGGTCCAGCAACATAACGCATTATGAGAATATCGGTGGCGCAAAACAGTGGGGCATCGAGGTGCAGCTCACACAGCGACTCAGCATCCTGAGCCGCTCGCTCAAGGATTTCACGTTTCGCGGCAGCTATACCTACCTCGACGGCAAGGCGACGAGCGCGTTCGGTTCCGAGACAAGCGCAGCGGATCGAAATTTACTGCCGACATGGATGCCGGTTGGAAAGCTCGTGCCGAAAATGTTCATGCTCAGCCTGAGCTATAATAAATACCCCCTCAACATTACCGTGAAATACAACTGGCGCTCCCGTTATTACAACGGCACGATTCGACAGCGCGGCTCGCAGCACACGCTTACCTACAATGACCCCTTGGGCCGGCTGGACGTGGATCTTTCGTATAAGCTGACAAGAAAATTTGAACTTTTCTTGAATGCCCAAAACGTGACGGGCAATCCGGAAAAAACGTATTATTACGACAAAAACTATATGCAAAGCTACCGGTTATACGGCGCGACCATATATTTTGGCATCAAGGGCAACCTCTGAACACGGCCCTGAATTCTACAATTTAATATCAATCAAAGCACAGCGAATCCATGGAGGCGCAACCACACATGAAAACCCCGACAAACAAAACATTCACAACCGGCATCCGTCTTTTTGCCGCGGCCATGCTTATCGCCGTCTCCGGACTGAATGCAGCCGATCCGGAGCCGTCGATTTTTGTCACCCTGACAAACGACGTGGGCACCACCATTGACAACAGTCCGGTCCCGGTCGGCCAGGCGGCCATTGGCAACGGCTGGGATTACAGCGCCGCCGCCCCGGTGTCGGGCACGATTTGGAACAAGATCGCCAAGCCGGCGACGACGCCAACGGCGGGCGGGCCTTACACGGAGACCGCCCCTTTTGTCATTAATACGCTCAATGATTTCCAAATGTATGATTCGGAAGGGAGCATTACTTCCGTCCGTCTCAAGGGCGTCGTTTTAGGCACTATTACAAGCGGACGATCCGATCCGCGTCTTTACAATGTTGGAGGTGCGACAGCCAAGGAACTCTTAAACGACACCTGGGGCATGTATACCGGCGACACTGAAGCGTATATGCTATTCACATTTACCGGGCTTGCCGCCAATACGGATTATATTTTATATCTATACAGCAATGTTGCGGATGCCAATCAAGGCGGCAAATGGATATTGCACCCGGATAATTTTCCGGCCGTGACAACATCCACGTTTTATTATCCCACGCTTCCAGAGCGCCAAACCAATTATGTGGATTTGTCGGGCCACACCGGGGTTGTCACCCTGTTCACAACTGGCACCGACGGGAAAAACAGGCTCACCCCCGATGCGACAATCAACACGGCGGCAGCGAGTGGTGACAATACGCTTTGGGGCACCCTGCACGCCAAATCGACCAGTGCCGGTAAAATCTCATTCCGCACGGCCACCAGCGCGCTTGGCGGACGCCGTTGGTATACGGGCTTTCAGCTGACGCCCTATCCGGAGCCGACAATTATAGAGCAGCCCGAATCGGAGGTCGTTGGTGTATTGGATGAAATTACGGAGATCACAGCCATCGTCCGGGATATGCCCTATATTAATGACATTGACCAAAATCCGCTCACTTGCGCGTGGCAGCTTTCGAAAGATGACGGGGCCACGTGGACGGACATTCCCAATCCCGATCCATCGGGCGCCTATGTCGTGAGCACCATCACCGAGTCGGGTGATGTCGGTTGCGTTCTTCAGATTGCCAGCACCAAGGATTCCGACGCCGGCATATACCGCCTGAGTGTCACCAACGTCGCCGGGAAGACCATTTATTCGAACAACGCCGCCTTGAGTGTGATCGACGAGCCCGCTCCCTTTAACTTTACGCAACAACCCTCGCCGCTGGTTGCCGTCGCGGGCAATAATGTCAGGCTGTCCGCCGCGGTCACGGGCACGCCGCCATTTCAATTTGTTTGGCAAAAAAGCGATACCGCCGATTTTACCACCTTCCAAAACGTTCAAACCAGCGTCCGCGGTCCGGCCACGGACAATGCGCTCGATTTTCCCTCCATTCAAAAAAGCGCCACGGGGCACTATCGCGTAATGGTGACCGATGTGCGCCGGCGCGCATCTTCCGCCATCCATAGTGATGTGGTTTATGTGTATGTTGAGTATGCGGCGCCGGTGATCACGCCGCCTGGCCCGCAGACCGTTGTTCCGGGGAACACGATCAGCCTGTATGGCGGCGCCACGACAGATCCGGGTGCGCCCATTCATGCCTATCAGTGGCAGGTTTCGCATGACGGCGGCGTCACGTGGACCAATATCACCGATGACGGCACGTATTTCGGGGCAAACACCAGCGTGCTGACCATTGCCAACGCCGGCGAGGCGCAGGCGGGGTTGTATCGTCTTGCCGCCGACAATTCGATCACGACGCCCCATGGTCCCGAGGGCGGAATTACCAATGGCGACGCCATTTCGCTACGCGTCGGCCCGGCGCTTGTGCCGCATCCCTCCTCAGTCGCCGCCGACAGGGCGGGCAATCTTTACGTGACCGATGACACCACGAACACGCTTTACCGCTTCACGCTTGCGAGCGGCACCGCGGTGCTTTTCGCGGGGCAATCCGGCGTCGCCGGCAGCGCCGACGGTTTTTATGACCAAGCCACATTTAACGGCCCCGGCGGCGCTGTCGCGGGCGCGGCCAACACGGTTTTTCTCGCCGACACGCTCAACCACACGATCCGCTACGCGCAGTCCAACGGCGACGTGCGAACCATCGCCGGCTCGCCCTCCTCCAGCGACAATGTCGACGCCACGGGCGCGGCGGCGGCGTTCACCGCGCCGGTGAGCGTTTCCTATGACGCGGCCGGCAATCTTTATGTCGCCGACAAGGTCGCGCACACCATCCGCCGCATCACGCCGGTTAATTACGACGTCACCACGCTTGCCGGCTCGGCTGGCAATCCGGGCGCCGACGATGGCGCGACCACCGACAACAGCTTGAACACCATTGCGCGCTTCACTTCGCCCGGCGCCGTCGCCGTGTCGCCCGTCAACCTGGGTTTTAGCGGCACCACCAAGACAATTACAATCGAGACACCGACAACAAACGCCACCACGCTTTACGTGGCCGACACGGGCAACAATACCATCCGAAAAATTGCGCTTGGCTGGTATCTCGACCGCGACCCGATTACCAATGTCCAGACGCGCACGCGCATTTCGAAAAGTGATGTCACCACAATTGCGGGCCTTTACGGCGTCAGTGGCGCGGACAACGGATCGGGGGCCGATGCGCGTTTTAATCAGCCGTCGGGAATTGCCGTGGATCGCCTTGGCGCGATTTATGTGGCCGACACGGGCAATCACGTCATTCGCAAAATTTCATTTGTCGCCAGCAACACGGTTTCGGTTTTGACGATTGCCGGCACTCCCGGTGTCGCCGGTTATCAGGACGGCCCCTCGGACGAACCTCACGGCGGCATCAATCTCTTCAACAGGCCGACCAGCGTGAGCGTTGACGACGATTTGAATGTCTATGTCGCAGACACCGGCAACGCCGCCGTGCGCATGATTTCGGGAGTTGACGGCAGCGTGAGCACGCTCGTCTTCGCGCAAGGCCCCACGCCGGAGCCGTCCGGCACAAGCGGCAGCGGCACGAACGGTAATACCGATCCCATCGACATGCCTCCCGCCGGACACGGCGATGGCGGCGGCGCTCCCTCGCTCTGGTATCTTCTCGGCCTCGCGCTGCTCGGCCTCGGACGTGTGCGCACTGGAAGCCTGCGCAAGCATTTTATGAAATTCACCTCGATCTTTTGCATAATTGGCGTCGCCGCCGCGCTCGCGTTCGCGCCTTCCGCACAGGCTGAGGACGCGCCCGCAGTGTTCCTGAAACTCACCCGCCAAAACGAGTCCGCCGGCGCCGCGCCCACTGCCGCCACCACCGAGGCTATTGCCGCGCCCGGCAGCGGTTGGGGCTACAGCGCCGCCGCGCCTTATCCGGGGACGACATGGAATTTCATCAAACGCCCCGCCGACGCTGACTCCAGAGACTTCACCACGGCCATCGGCGTTTACACGCTCAACACCGTGAACAACCTCGCGCTCACCGCTCCCGATGGCACCGCCTCCGGCGTGAGCGTCACCGCCAAGCTCGATGTCACGGAGGCGCAAGGCCAGCGCGCCGAACCCGGCTACGGCTCGGTTACTGCTGACACCGTGCTCGGCCCTGTGGCATTGATGAACAACAACGGCAATTGGCGCATTTATTACGGCAGCAATAATACGATTTGGGAATTCACCGGCCTGCCCGCCGACGCCCACTATCTCGCCTATTGCTACGCCGCCACGCACACCGCGGGGCAGGGTGCGCGCTTCATTCTTCCGGCTGATTACAATCCCGTGACGACTGGCTCGGTCTGGCTCGAAACCCATGGTGGCGACGGCACCAACGCCAATGTGTTCGCGCGCGTTGACGACATCATCTCTCCGCGTGATCCCGCGCCCCTTGCCGTGAGTTCGAACACTGCTCCGAACATCAATACCGTTTGGGGCTTTTTCCACGCCAAGGTTGACGCCGCCGGCAAACTCGTCCTGCAAACCGCCAAGAACGCGCAAAACGGCCAATACCCGACCGGCTTCCAACTCATCCCCTATCCGAAAGCCACAATCACCACCGATCTCCCGGCGACGACTGTCGCCACGCTCAATAACTCCGTGAGCTTCACCATCGTCGCCACCGGCTTTGACACGGATGACGTGCTCACCTACCAATGGCGCAAGGACGGCGTGGACATCCCCGGCGCGACCGGCGCGACCCACACCATCACCAGCGCGCAGACATCCGACGAGGGCGACTACGATGTCGTCGTCACCAACTACGGCGGCGACACCGCCAGCACCGCGACCGCGCTCACCGTGACGACATCGGCCATCGCGCCCAGCATCACCGTGCAGCCCCTTCCGCAAACCGCGCTGACCAACGGCAGCGTCAGCTTCACCGTCGCGGCCAACGGCACCAGCCCGCTCACCTACATCTGGCAAAAAAGTGTCACCGGTGCCGCGGGCGCATTCGTTGACATCGCGGGCGCACCCAACGCCGCCACGCTCACCCTTGCGGACATCACCACGGCCGATGCCGGCCACTATCGCGTGACAATCACCAACGGCACGGCGCCCGACGCCGTCAGCACCGCCGTGCCACTCGTCGTCGCCCCGGTTGTCACCACGCAACCCGTCGGACAAATCACCACCGTCGGCGCCGTCACCTCGCTCTCCGCCGTGTTCGACGTTGGCGCGGGCGCGCCCGAGGCCACGACCTACGCATGGACGTTCAACGACGCTGCGCTCGCCGACGGCAACGGCGTCACCGGCGCGGCCACCGACACGCTGCAATTCGCCGCTTTCGCCGCCACCAATTCCGGCTATTACGCGCTCACCGCGACCAACTCCGCGGGATCCAAGACGACCAGCACCGTTTACATCGGCACGGCCAGTTCGCAGGCCGTCACCTTCGCGCCCGCCGACCAATCGACCGGCATCAGCATCGACCAGCAACTGCGCATCGTCTTCCCCTCCGCCCCAAGATTGGTCGCGGCGGCAAACTCACCCTCCACGACGCCTCGGACAATTCCGTCGTCGCCACAATCGACGTCTCGCAATTCGAGACCTACACCGCATGGGACGTGGTTATCCCCACCGGCGCCAGGCGCACGGTGCAGGGCAAGGAATATTTTTATCAACCGATCGCGATCTTCGGCAACGAAGCCTGGATAACCCTCGGCCCCGGGCAGCGCCTCGCCTACGGCAAAACCTACTACGTCAACATCGAGTCCGCCGTCCTCCTCGATTCCGACGGCGCCAGCCTCCCCGCCATCACCGACGCGACCACATGGCGCTTCTCCACAAAAACCGCCGGCCCCGCGACCCCCACCGCCACCACCGGCCCGACCACCATCACCGTCGGTCACGACGGCGCCGGTGACTTCGCCACGCTCCAGGCCGCCTCCGATTGGATTCCGCAAAACAACACCCTCCCGCGCACCATCGTCATCAAACCCGGCACATACCGGGACAACACGACTTTTTCGCAAAACCGCAATTTCGTGACTGTTCACGGAGACGGCGCGCAGCGCGCCGACGTGGTCTTGTATTATGAATACCCCTACTACACCACCGACCGCGGCGCGGCCGTGCTCAACATTGAATGCAACGACATCAATGTCATCAACCTGACCATCGACAACCGCGTCTATTTCCCGCATCCCGCCACCAACGCGCCGGCATGGATTGGAACCGTCAACACCGTTTACACCAGCGGCTCCCGCGTCGTCTTCGACAACGTTCTCATGAAAGGCGGCCAGGACACGCTCTACACAGACAAGGGCATAGCCACCTTCCACAACAGCGAAATATGGGGCAGCGTTGACTTCATCTATGGCGGTGCGCTCGCGATTTTCGACCAGTGCGACATCGTCCAGATCCGCAGCACCGGCGGCCCCATTGGCGCGCCCAGCACGCCTCTCGCCCAGCCCCACGGCATCGTTTTCCTCAACTGCAATTTTCCAAAGGCGCTCATGAGCAACGGCTATCCGTATGATGTCGGCGCGGCCAACACCACGTTCATGCGTCCTTGGCGGCAGGACGGCCACACCGCCTCGATCAACGGCATGCTCAGCGACATCTTCACCGCCAAGGGCTGGGGCGAATGGGACGGACGCGAAGCCACCTGCCGCGCCGTCGAATTAGGTTCCACGCTCGCCGGCGGCGGTTCCGTCACCACCGAGCAACGCCACACCTCCGGCGCCTATTGGGTGAACACCATCGATCCCGATTACACCGGCGCGACCGATGAATACGTTGGCAATCCCAACCTCCTTCTCCCCGACGGCCCGGCCAACCGCACCGCCATCACCGTGACCGCTGCCGACTACACACTCGAAGCCATTTTAGGAAATTCCTACTACTCGCTCGCCGGCTGGCTGCCCACCGCGAAGCCGAAAATCCTCGCGCAACCCGTCGCCCAAAGTGTGGACGAAACCGACCCCGTGACGCTTAGCGTCTCCGCATGGAGCCCCCGCTTTCAAACCTACCAATGGTATAAGGATTCCGCCCCCATCTCCGGCGCGACCGGCGACACCTACGCCCTGACCTCCGCGACGGAACTCGACAGCGGCAGCTACTACGTCGTCGTCACCAGCAACCAAGGCTCCACCACCAGCGACACCGTCACGGTCACCGTGAACAGCAACACGCCGACCGGCATTCCCGTCATCGCCACGCAACCCGAGTCACAGACCTTCGTCATGGGCGACACCGTCACCTTCAGCGTTGCCGCGACCGGCGGCGGTCTCAGCTACCAATGGTACAAGGACGGCATTGCGATTCCCGGCGAAACCGGCGCCTCGCTCACACTCAACGGCGTGAACCTTTCCGACGCCGGCGAATACCATGTCGTCATTTCAAACACATTTGGCGACACCCCCAGCTCCACCATCACGCTCACCTACGACACCACCGCGCCCAAGCCCGCCGTCTTCGTGAAACTCCACCGCGACCAGGACAGCGCCGGCGCCGCGCCCGTCGCTGCCGAAAAACTCACCGTCGCCGTGCAAGGTTCCGGCTGGGATTACACCGCAGCCGCGCCCTATGCCGGCACGACCTGGAACAAGATCCGCCGGCCCCACGGCACCGACCTGATCAGCTCCGGCACCGCCGGCGGCACTTACCCGGGCGTCATCGGCACGGTCGCCACGCTCAACACCGCCGACAACATCAAGCTCTTCTCCCCCGACGGCACGGATTCGGGCGTCAAGTTCACAGCGCAAGTGCACATCAACGCGCTTGACGGAGTCCGCCAGGAACCCAACGCCGGCTACATCGGCGGCTACACCGAAACGCTCATGCCCGCCGCCGTTGTCAACGACCTCTGGCGCCTCATCATCGGCGACAACACCTTCACGTTCACCTTCAGCGACCTGCCCCCGAGCAGCCGCTACCTCGTTTACGTTTACGGCGCGCTCAACAACGGCAACGCCCGCTTCGACCTCGCCCCTGACAACGTCGCCGACACGAACGCCAAGTGGGTCGGCATCTACGCGACCAACAACAATGCGAGCACGCACGTCTTTGCCAAGGACCTCGAGGACAACATCGCGCCCGTCGCTCCCGCCCCGCCGGAGGACACCACCACGGATATCGACAAACCCTGGGGCGTTCTTCCCGCGCTCACCGACGCCGCGGGCCAACTCGTCATTTCCGCCACCAAGTTCAACGGCAGCACCTACGTCGCCGGCTTCCAGCTCATTCCCTATCCAGTGGCAACCATCACCACTCAACCCGCCGCCACGGAGCTCGTCGATCTCGACGACAACATCACGCTGACAGTCGTTGCCGCCGGCTTCGATTCAAGCGACACGCTCTCCTATCAATGGCGCAAGGATGGCGCGGACATCGACACGCTCGCCAATGCCACCGCCGCCACTGCATCGCTCACCATCACCGGCGCGCAATCCGCCGACGCCGGCAGCTACGATGTCGTCATCACCAACCTCGGCGGCGCCGTCACCAGCACCGCCTGCGCGCTCGCCGTGAACGACGGCAGCGCCACCGAGATCCCCGCGATCACCGCGCAACCCGTCTCGCTCGTCACCGATGCGGGTGACGCTGTCACACTCTCGGTCGACGCGACAGGCGGCGGCCTGAGCTACCAATGGTATAAGGACGGCGTGCTCATCCCCGGCGCGACCGGAGCCACGCTCGACATTGCCAACCCGCAAGCCTCCGACACCGGCAGCTACCATGTCGTCATCACCAATTCCTTTGGCGACACAACCAGCACGACGGTCACGTTGACCGTCGAAAGCACTGCCGCCGCGCCTGCCGTGTTTATTAAATTGCACAGGGACCAAGCCTCGTCGGCTGGCGTCCAGTCCGCCGCCGAGATGCTCACCGTCGCCGTGCAAGGCTCCGGTTGGGACTACAGCGGAGCCGCGCCTTATGCCGGCACGACATGGAACAAGATTCGCAGGCCGAACAGCGCCGACATGATCAACTCCGGCACCGCCGGCGGCACCTATCCCGGAGTCATCGGCGCGGTGGAGACTCTCAACACTGCCAACAACATCTCGCTCTACGCTCCCGATGGCACGGCCTCCGCCGTCACGCTCACGACCAAAATTACCATCAACGCCCTCAATGCTGACCGCCAGGAGCCCAACGCCGGTTACATCGGCGGCTACACCGAAACGCTCATGCCCGCCGCCGTCGTCAATGATCTCTGGCGCCTCATCGTCGGTGACAACACCTTTACGTTTACCTTTAACAACCTGCCCGCCGGTGGCCGTTATCTTGCCTACGTTTACGGTGCGCTCAACAACGGCAACGCCCGCTTTGACCTCGCCCCCGCCAATGTCGCCAGCACGAATGCCAGGTGGGTCGGGATCTACGCGACCAACAGCAATGCGAGCACGCACGTCTTCGCCAAGGACATCGAAAACAACGTCGCGCCTGTCGCGCCCGCTCCGCCCGAAGATTCCACCACGACCATCGACAAACCTTGGGGCGTTCTTCCCGCGATCATCGACGCCGGTGGCCAGCTCGTCATCTCCGCCACGAAATTCAACGGCAGCACCTACGTCGCCGGCTTCCAACTCATCCCCTATCCGAAGGCGACCATAATCACGCAACCCGCCACGACCGAGGTCGCCGTTGCTGGAAACACCGCCACGCTGACCGTCGTCGCCGCCGGTTTTGATTCGAACGACACCGTCACCTACCAGTGGCGCAAGGACGGCGCGCCCATCAACACCGCCGACAACGCCACCGCCAACACCGCCTCGCTCGTCATCACCGACGCGCAGGATGCCGATGCCGGCAGCTACGATGTCGTCGTCACCAACTACGGCGGCAGCACCACCAGCACCGCCTGCGCGCTCAGCATAAGCGGCAGCAGCGCGGAGTCCGCGCCCGCCATCACGGCGCAACCCGTTTCCCAAATCACCGACGCGGGCGATTCCGTGACGCTCTCCGTTGACGCCACCGGCGGCGCTCTCGCCTATCAATGGTATAAGGACGGCGTCGCCATTCCCGGCGCAAACGGCGCGACACTCACGATTGACAACCCGCAATCCTCCGACGCGGGCAGCTACCACGTCGTCATCACGAACAACCTCGGCGAGGCCACCAGCGATTCCGTCACGCTCACTGTCGAAGGCGCAACCGCCGCGCCTGCGTTGTTTGTGAAACTCACCCGCCAGTCAGCCGCGGCCTCCGCCGCTCCCACCGCCGCCGCCACGTTCACCCTCGCCGCTCCCGGCAGCGGTTGGAACTACAGCGCCGCCGCGCCGTATCCCGGCACGACATGGAACACCATTCAGCGCCCGGCCGACGCCGACTCCACAAATCTCTCCACGGTTATTGGCACCTATGTCCTCAACACCGGCAGCAACATTGCCCTCACTGCGGCAGACGGCACGGCGTCGGGCGTAAGCCTGACCGCTTCGCTGGACGTCACATCAGCCAGCAACGCCCGCGCGGAACCGGGTTACAGCTCGCCCACTGTGGACAGTGTGCTCGGCCCCGAGGCATTGATGAACGGCAACGGCATCTGGCGCATCTATTACGGCTCGAACAATACGATTTGGGAGTTCGCCGGCCTGCCCGCCGGCACGCACTACCTCGCGTATGGTTACGGTTCCACCAACAGCGCCGGGCAAGGCGCCCGCTTCCTGCTCGCCACAAGTAACACCACGGCCGGTGCCGCGACATGGTTTGAAACCGCCGGCGCCGCTTCCGCCAGCGTCTTTGTTGACACGGACAGTGTCATCTCCCCCCGTGCTCCAGTAATGCCGGAGGTATTGTCCAGCGCCGCCTCCAACACGGAAACCACATGGGGCGTCCTGCATGGAAAAGTTGACGCCGCCGGGAAGTTCACCGTGCAGACGACAAAAAATGCGAACAACGGCCAATACATCGCCGGCTTCCAGCTCATCCCTTATCCGAAAACCGTGATCGACGTTGACGCGCCCTCGACTCTCTCCGTTCCCGCCGGAGGCACCGCCACGATTCCCGTCACCGCGCTCGGCTTTGACGCGAACGACAGCGTCACCTACCAGTGGCGCAAGGACGGTGTGGCCATCAACACCGCCGACAACGCCACCGCCAACACCGCCACACTCGTCATCGCCGACGCGCAACTTGCCGACGAAGCCGACTACGACCTCGTCATCACCAACTACGGCGGCAGCATCATCAGCGGCGTTTGCGAACTCACCGTGCTCCCCGGTGTCGGCGCGCCCACCATCTACACGCAACCCGTCTCCCAAACCGCGGTCACCAACGCCACCGCCAACTTCAGCGCGGCGGTCGGCGGTCTCGCGCCGCTCACCTACGTCTGGCAAAAGAGCAGCACCGGCGTCGATGCTGACTTTGTTGACATACCCGGCGCAACCAACTCAGCGCTTGTCCTCGCCGGAGTTACCACTGCCGACGCCGGATACTACCGGATCAAGATCACCAACGACGAAGGCAGCGCCACCAGCGACACCGTCACGCTCATCATCGCCCCTGTCATCACCACGCAGCCGGAAACTGCCGTCGTCACCATCGGCTCGCCGGCCTCGGTGAGTGTCGTCGCCGACACCGGCATTGCCGCCGCGCCTTTCGCGCCGACTTATCAGTGGCGGCTCGACGGCGTCGATATCCCCGGCGCCACAAGCGCGACTTACAGCATTGCCTCCTTCAACAGCGCTACCGACGAAGGCTCCTACACCGTGGTCGTCACCAACGCCGCAGGCTCCGTCACCAGCGACGCTGCTGTGCTCTGCGATCCCGTGCTGCCGGTCTTCACCACGCAGCCCGCCGCCGCGCAAACCGTCGTCACCGGCATGAACGTCACCTTTGTCTCATCGGCGACCGGCATCCCCGCACCCGCATACCAGTGGAACTACAACGGCGCGCCGATCACCAGCGCGACGAATGCCACCTACACAATCACCGGCGCGGCGCTTGCCGACACCGGCACCTACACCGTCGTCGCCACCAACATGGCCGGCTCCACGCCCAGCGATCCGTCCATTCTCACCGTGCGCGATGCCGCTGGTCCCGCCGCTGTCAGTGACGGTTTTGGCAGCGAAGCCACCGGCGGCGCGGGCGGCGCGGTTTACGTTGTCACCAACGCAACCGACCTTCTTGCGAAGGCCGCCCTTGACGAGCCCGCCATCATTACTGTCTCCGGCACGATAAGCCTGCTCGGTGTCTCCAACAAACGCGCCCCGGTGAAATCCAACAAAACCATCCAGGGCGCAGACGCCAACGCGACCATCATCGGTGAAATCCAAATTTCCTATGTTGATAATGTCATCGTGCGCGGCCTCACCATTACCAACCCCGGCGAGACCATCGACACCGATCCGGGCTCCCCGACCTACGGAAAGTACATCGACAGCGGCGACGGCATCAACGTTTGGGGATCAACCAATGTGTTCATCACGCATTGCACGCTCTTCAACTGTGGCGATGGCTGCATAGACATCACCCGCGCCGAAGTGGACAACGTCACTGTTTCCTGGTGCAAGTTCTACTATACAGACGCTCTGGCCCACCGGTTCACCATGATTCTCGGCAACATCGAGACCGACAACCCCGATTACATCGGCCCCGTCCACACCACGCTGCACCATAACTGGTGGGCCGAATTCTGCCACGAACGCATGCCCGCCTCCACGGGCGGACGGGTGCACATGTATGACAATTATTTCAGTTGCGCGGGAAACTTCTACGCCAGCAACGCGCGCAACAACACGCAGCTCTTCGTCGAGCACAGCTATTACGGCACCGGTGTAAACAGCCCCGTCGGCAAGAGCGCCGGCACCTCCGCGCTCATCCGCACCATCGACAACATCTACAACGGCACCACCGGCACGATTGACCCCGGTACCGACACCGTCTTCACGCCGCCGTATTCCTACCATCTCAATGCCGCGGGCGATCTTCCCGTGCTCATCCCGCAATACGGAGGCAACACCGACGGCGCGTTTTCGATCACGCCGGCGGTTGCCGCGCCGCTGAGTGTTGTTGCCTCGTCAACGATACCGTTCCACGGCGACACCGTTACACTCGTTCCCTCGCTCGGCGGCGCGGGCACCGCTTATCAATGGCGCCTGAATAATTTTGATATTCCGGGCGCGACCTCCGAAACACTCACGCTTGCCAACATACAATCCGCGCAACTCGGCGCCTACACAGTTGTCGTGACAACCGCGGCGGACAAACACACCGTCAGCGCTCCCGTCACGATCACCTTTGGCGACGCGCCGAGTTTCTCCGGGTTAAACGGTGGAGCGATTACCGCCATCTCCGGCAAAGCCGTGACCCTGAATCCCTCGGTTAATGGCGCGGGCCTCGTTTATCAATGGCAGCGCTTTGTTGATGGCGGCTGGATCGATCTCGCCGACAACGCCACCTACTCGGGCGCGAACACCGGATCGCTGACCATCGGAAACATTGGCGATGCGCAGGCCGGGGATTACCGACTCGTCGTTTCCAACCCGAGTGGAAGCGCCACCGGCAACCCCTACACCGTGAGCGTCGCGCCGGTGCTCTTCCCTTACCCGACAGGCGTGGCCGTCGATTCCTACGGCGATCTCTACATAGCCGATTCCGCATTGAACGTCGTCCGCAAGGTCGCCGCGAGCGGAAGCACCGCCGTGCTTTACGCCGGCATACCCAACACTGCCGGATACAAGGACGGTGCGTTCGGCGTCTCGATGTTCAACGCGCCCGCCGCGCTTGCCATCGACGCCTCGGGCAATCTCTACGTGGCCGACACGGGCAACGCCGTTGTTCGCCGCGTCAACCGCGACGGCTCGCTCGAAACCCTCGCCGGTGATCCTTCGGGCCGCGGCAATCGCGACGGCATCGGCACCGCGGTCTTGTTCAGCTCGCCCAACGGCCTCTCGTTTGATCGCACCACCGGCGTCACCTACTTGGCCGACACGAACAACCACACCATTCGCCGGCTCACGCCGATCAATCCCTCCAGCGGGGTTTATGTCGGCAACACCGTTGCCACCATAGGCGGCATCCCCGGCTCGAGTGGCGACAACGACGCCTGGCTGGTGGACTCTGGAACCGCGATGATCCTGTCCGGCACCGGACGATACAACCACCCCGCTGCCGTGGCCTTCTCCGGCTCGTTCCTCTACATCGCCGACGCGGGCAACAACACCATCCGCAAGCTCACGGTTGCTTCCGGCACAAACTTCGGCGTCGTGCAAACGATCGCCGGCACGCCCGGCGTGAACGGCTCCGACGACGGTCCGGGACTCACCGCCCTGTTCGATCAACCGAAATCCATTGTTGTCGATGCCTCGGGCGCAAACATCTACGTGGCGGACACGGGCAACCACACCATCCGCAAAGTCACGCCCGCCGGTGATGTCATCACCCTCGCCGGACTCGCCACCGTGAGCGGCCAATCCGACGGTGAAGGCATGAACGCCCTCTTCAACCAGCCCACCGCGCTTGCCCTCGATTCCTCCGGACGCACGCTCTACGTCGCCGACACCGGCAACGCCGCCGTGCGCAAGATCGCCATCAGCGGCACCTCGGCGACCGTGACCACGCTCGCCGTGACACTCGTGAGCGACACCATGCCGCCGAGCGGCACCACTCCGCCTTTCAATCCATCCAGCGACGGCAAGGGTGATGGCGGTGGTGGCGCGCCCTCGCATTGGTTCTTCGGCGCGCTCGTTGCGCTGGCGCTTCTGCGCCTCGTGCGACGTGGCAGAAAGGCATAATCTGCAAATGCGAAATCTTCGATTTCGGAATGCGGATTTCGAATGCGGAATCTCATGCGTCCCACGCGCCCTCTTCCCAAACTACAGCCCACTATAATCACAACCGTCCTTGCCGGTGACCGTCACCTTGGATCATGAAAAATCTTCTTCCCAACTTCAATCCGCTCCGTGGATTTGTCACATGCGTGTTGTGCGTTTCGGCGTTCGCGGCGACCGCGTCATCAGCCACATATAATGTCCGCAATTACGGCGCTGTCGGCGATGGCAAGACGCTCGACACCGTTGCGTTTGCGAGGGCCGTTGACGCGGCTTTCGTGGCTGGCGGCGGCACGGTTGTTGTTCCGCCGGGGCGTTATCACACCGGCAGCATTCGCTTGAAAAGTCACATCACGCTCAACATCGAAGCCGGTGCGGTGATTCTCGGCAGCGGAAATCCGGACGATTATCCGCTCACGGAAAACGTGTGGAGCGCGGACCCGAAACACGCGACCCTGGCCTCCTTGATTTATGCCGAGGACTCGGAAAATATCACCATCACCGGTCGCGGCACAATCGACGGACAGGGGCAACCGTGGTGGGAGCGCGTCAGGCTTGCAAACCCGGCCAAATACAAACTCCCGCCGCTCACCGATCGGCAGCGCGCCGAGGTTGCCAAGATTTCGCACGGACGCCCGCGCCTGATTCGCATGGTGCGCTGCCGCGACATTCTCATTGAAAACGTGAACCTGCAAAACTCCGCCGCGTGGACGCTCAACCCGCAGTTGTGCGACTACGTGCGCGTCGAGGGCATCTCCATCACCAACCCGCCGAAAATGCCCAACAAGGCGCACAACTCCGACGGCATCAACCCCGAATCCTGCTCCAACGTTCGCATCGCCAACTGCCGCATCGACACCGGTGACGATTGCATAACGCTCAAGTCCGGCACGGATGAGGCGGGCCGCCGCGTCGGCAAGCCCACCGAGAACGTCACCATCACAAACTGCGTCATGTATCACGGCCATGGTGGCGTGGTGGTCGGTAGCGAAATGTCCGGCGGTGTGCGCAATGTCACTGTCACCAACTGCGTTTTTCAGAACACCAACATCGGCATCCGCCTCAAATCTCAGCGCGGGCGCGGCGGTGTGGTGGAGGGGCTCGCCGTCAGCAATATCGTCATGCACGACGTGCCCTCGCCGTTCACGATAACAACCTTCTACACAGGCAAGGACACGGCCGACGAGGAGCGCGCTGTTGACGAGGGCACGCCGCGTTATCGCAATTTCATATTCAGCAATATCAGCGCGCGCGGTGCAAAAACCGCGGGCACGATTACCGGGCTGCGCGAGATGCCGATTGAGGATATCGTCTTCAGCAATGTGCGCATTCAGGCCGTAAAGGGTTTCTCCTGCACGAACACGCGCGACATCACTTTCCGTGACACAGTCATCGACACGGAGTCCGGCCCCGCGCTCACGCTGCGCAACTCGTCCGAAATCGACACCGCCGGCCTGCGCACCCGAAAGCCGAGCGACGGCACGCCGCTTGTGGCCCAATAAACAGTCTTTGCCTTCAATCATCCAAAAAGCATGTCCCACAAATTCACCAAAATCGCCGTTCTGCTGGTTTGTATTTCGGCTCTTCAGTCCTTCAGCATTTCAGCCTTTTCCTCCACGCCCGCGTTTCGAAATCCCGACCTGCCGCTCGAACAACGCCTCGATGACCTTGTCTCGCAACTCACGATTGATGAAAAAATCGGACAGCTCATGATGGCCACGCCCGCCATTCCACGCCTGGGCATTCCGGCTTACGATTGGTGGAACGAGGCGCTGCACGGCGTCGCGCGCAATGGAGTCGCGACCGTTTATCCGCAGGCCATCGGGCTCGCTGCCACATGGAATCCCGAGCTGCACCAGCGCGTCGCCGATAGCATCGCCACCGAGGCGCGCGCGAAAAATAACGAGCTCCTTCGCACGTCCAAAACAGGCAACACGAAACGCTACCAAGGGCTCACCATTTGGTCGCCCAACATAAATATCTTCCGCGATCCACGATGGGGCAGGGGACAGGAAACCTACGGCGAGGATCCGCTTCTCACTTCCGAGCTAGGCGTTGCGTTTGTGCGCGGACTTCAGGGTGACGATCCGCGTTATCTCAAGACCGTCGCCACGATAAAACACTACGCCGTGCACAGCGGCCCCGAACCGCTTCGCCATCGTTTCAACGCGATCTCATCCGAGCGCGATTTGTGGGAAACATATCTGCCCGCGTTCGAGGCCGGAATCGTCGAGGGCCGCGCGGGATCCCTCATGAGCGCCTACAACGCCATCAACGGCATTCCCGCGCCGGCGCACCGCGAACTCCTCACCGACATTCTGCGCGACAAATGGGGTTTCGAAGGCGCGGTCGTCAGTGACGTTGGCGGCATTGCCGACATCTGGCGTCCGAAGGCGCACCTCTATTCCAAGGATGCCGCCGAGGCCAGCGCCGCCGCTATCAAGGCCGGCAACGAACTCGCCAGTGATAAAACCTATGAGGCGCTTCCCGACGCGCTCAAACGCGGGCTCATCACCGAGACCGAAATCGACACCGCGCTGCGCCGCCTGCTCAAACTCCTGTTCAGGCTCGGCCATTTCGATCCGCCCGACCGCGTGCCCTATCGAGGCATTCCAATTTCTGAAAACGACTCGCCCGCGCACGACGCGCTCGCGCTCGAGGCAGCGCGCCAAAGTCTCGTGCTTCTTAAAAATGACGGCGCGCTTCCGCTCGATGCCAAAAAACTCGCGGGCAAAACCGTCGCGATCCTCGGCCCCGCCGGGTTCGAGGAATCCACGATTATCGGCAACTACGCCGGCACCCCGTCGCGCAAGGTCACGCTGGCCGATGGCATTCGCGCCAAGCTTGAATCAAAAGGCGTGCGCGTGCTCGCCGAGCCCGCCGTGCCGCTTGTGAAAGGTTTTCGTGTCACTGGTGACGCAATTCCTGACGGCGTGCTTTTCACCGACGCCACGCGCGCCACGCCGGGACTCAAGGCGGAGGTATTTTCCAACGAAAAACAGGACTCAAAAAAACCAAACCTCGTCGGAAACCTCGTCGCCACGCAAATGCAGACACAAATCGACCTGCAATGGGATGAAACGCAACCCGCGGGCGAGATTCCCATCACGCACGCCTCCATCCGCTGGACGGGTGTCATGGTGCCGAAAATCACCGGCGAATACACGCTTGGAGTCGTTTCCGAGGGCGCGATGCGTCTCTACATCAACGACAAGCGTGTCATCGATTTCTGGCGGCGCGACGCCGAGCGTCCGCTCAGCACCACCATTACGCTCAACGCCGGACAGACCTATGACATCCGCATCGAATACGTGCAGCTAACCCGCAAAGGCCGCGTTCAGCTCGGCTGGATTGCGCCTGGCAACAACGACGCGCACGACCGCGCCATGGCCGCCGCGCGCGCCGCCGACCACATCATCCTCACGCTCGGCATCACGCCCGATCTTGAGGGCGAGTCGATGACAGTCACGGCCGAGGGATTCACCGGCGGGGACCGGCTCACTCTCCAGCTTCCCGAAACGCAGCGCGTGCTGCTCGACCAAATCGCCGCGTTGAAAAAGCCCGTTATACTTGTTCTTACCGGTGGCGCGGCGATCGCGTTCGATGATGCAAAAGCAAACGCCGCCCTCTTCGCGTGGTATTACGGACAGCGCGGTGCCGACGCCGTCGCCGAGGCCCTTCTGGGCGAGACGAATCCCGCGGGCCGCCTGCCGGTCACGTTCTACAAAAACGACGGCGACCTGCCGCCCTTCGAGGATTATTCGATGGCGAACCGCACCTACCGCTACTTTACCGGCAAGCCCCTTTACGCGTTCGGACACGGCCTGAGTTACACGACATTTGAATATCAAAACCTCGCGCTCCAAACAAACGCCACCGGCGGTGTCACCGCGAAAGTCACAATCAAAAACACCGGCGCGCGCGACGGTGACGAAGTCGTGCAAATCTACGCCACCGCGAAAAACGCTCCCGTGCCCATGCCGCTCCGCCAGCTCGCCGGATTCAAGCGCGTCACGCTCAAGGCCGACGAAACCGCGACGGTTGAAATCGAAATTCCCTTCGCGCGCCTGCGCCGTTGGGACGAGGCGAACAAACGCTACACGGTAGATGCCTGCGACTGGCTTTTCGCCGCCGGTCCCGCATCCGATAACCCCGCGCTCACCGCGAATTACAAAACGCGTTAAAACCATGGCCAGCCCCCTCCCGCTCCTTTTTGCATCCGCGTTCGTTTTGGCGAACGTGACGCTTGCCGGTGCGCTCACGCCCATGCGCGTTGCCGCGCTTTCGGACGAGGAGCGTCTCGCTTGGGAGGATTATGTCTCGCGCTCGCGCGCTGCCGCGCGCGCCGATCAAGCCGCGGTTGAAGCCGAGCTCGCCGCGCAAACACCACGCGCCGCCACCACGCGCGCGCCCGACGGTCCTGACTTCAAAATGCCCTCGCCCTTCGGTGACGCGTGGCACGGCACCGCCACCGCGCAAAAGCTCGCCGACATCGTCCTCTCGTATCAAACGCCCTCGGGCGGCTGGTCGAAGCACACCGATTATTCGCAAGGCACGCGCAAACCCGGCATGCTTTGGTCGTCGCAATACGCGCCGGGGAAGTCACCGCATTATCTCGCCACATTCGACAACGGCTCCACCACCGGGCAGATGCGATTTCTCGCCGCGGCTGCGCATGCGACTAGGCGAGACGATTGCAAGGGCGCCTTCATCAGGGGCCTCCGCTTCATCCTCGACTCGCAGTATCCCGCCGGCGGCTGGCCGCAAGTTTACCCGATTGAGGGCGGCTATCACGACAACATCACCTACAACGACGACGTCATGACGAGCATCCTCGAATTGCTCCGCGATATTGCGAACGGCGACGAGCGCTACGCCTTTGTTGACGCCGCGCTGCGCGAAAAGTCCGCCGTCGCGCTCGCCGCCGGCCTGCGTTGCGTGGTGGCGACGCAGTATGTGAATTCCTCCGGACGCAAGACCGTTTGGTGCGCGCAGCACGACCCGCTCACTCTCCTGCCCGCCGCCGCCCGCAAAATGGAGCCAGCCATGCTCAGCGGACACGAAAGCGCGAACCTGTTGAAATTTCTGATGACGCTTAAAAATCCGCCTCCGGAAATTGTCGCCTCAATCGAAGCCGGGCTCGCGTGGCTGGACGAGGTTAGAGTCACCGGCATCACCCGCGTGCGCCGCGATGGCAAAACTCTCTACGTGCCCGATCCCGAATCGACGGAGGTGTATTGGGCGCGCTTTTATGATCCGCTGGACAACCGCCCAGTGTTTCCCGGGCGCGACGGTGTCATCTACGGCAGCTTTACCGAGATGGCCGCCGCCGGCCACGGTCACGGCTACTCCTACTACAGCACACTGCCGGGAAGTGTTTTTAACACTGCGCAAAAGAAATGGCGTAAGCAACTCGCCGCCGGAGCTGGGCGGGGCAAGTCGAAATCCCACCGCTAGTCTTTTCCCTTCACCACGCACTTTTAGCCAACCCTCATCCCGCACTCATGACACCGCTCGACTGGATTATTATCGCCGTCTATTTTTGCATCATCGCAGGCATCGTCTGGTGGTCCTCGCGGAAACAGAAGACCGCGGCCGACTATTTCCTTGCCGGACGCCACATCGGCTGGTTCGTCGTGGGCTGTTCGCTTTTCGCGTCGAACATCGGCTCCGAGCATATCGTCGGGCTTGCGGGCTCGGGCGCGAGCAACGGTATGGCTCAGGCGCACTGGGAGTTGCATGCGTGGATTATGATCGTGTTCGCGTGGGTGTTCGTGCCGTTCTACTACCGCGCGGGTGTGTTCACCATGCCGGAGTTTTTGGAAAAGCGCTTCAACGCCAAGACCCGCTGGGTGCTCTCCATCGTCAGTCTCGTGGCATATGTTTTCACCAAGGTCGCGGTGACGGTTTACGCCGGCGCACTCGTTTTTCAGACGTTGCTGCCCGACACGTTCGGCTCGCCCGAAAACGCTTTCTGGGTTGGCGCGTTTGTGACGGTTGTTCTCACTGGCGTTTATACCGTGCTCGGCGGTTTGCGCGCGGTCGTTTACACGGAGGTTGCGCAAACCTTCATCCTGCTTGCCGGCTCATTTATCATTTCGTGGGTGGGGCTGCGCGCACTCGGCGGCTGGGACGAGCTCATTGCCACCATCAAACCGCAGGCTGACAAATTCGCGCTCTGGCGCCCGAATTCCGACCCGAATTTTCCGTGGCTGGGCGTCATGATCGCCTCGCCTGTCATCGGAATCTGGTATTGGTGCACCGACCAATACATCGTGCAGCGCGCGCTCGCTGCGAAAAGTCTGCGCGACGCGCGACGCGGCGCGATCTGGGGCGGTTTTCTCAAGCTCTGGCCCGTGTTCATTTTCCTCATTCCGGGCATGATCGGCTACGCGCTGCACCAAAAGGGCATGCTTCAAATTCCACTCAAGCCCGACGGCTCGGGCGAGATTCTTGGCGATGCCGTGTTCGCGACAATGGTGCAGGCACTGCTTCCCGTCGGGGTGCGCGGCATGGTTGTGGCGGGACTTATTTCGGCGCTCATGTCGTCGCTGGCGTCGCTATTTAACTCGTGTGCCACGCTCTTCACGGTGGATATCTATAATAAACTTTTCCCGAACGCGAGCGATGGCAAGCAAGTGCGCGTGGGGCGTTTCGCGACGGTTGTCGTCGTTATGTGCGGCATCATTTGGATTCCGATCATGAAGAAGATTTCCGAGGGTAACACGGGTCTTTACGACTACCTGCAAAACGTGCAAAGTTTCCTCGCGCCGCCGATCACCGCAGTGTTTTTGCTGGGACTGTTCTCCAAGCGTATCAATGCGCGCGGTGCGTTTGCCGGGCTGGTCGTCGGCTTCGTTCTCGGCATGCTCAAACTCACCGTGCAGACGCTCGCGCAGAGCGGCGTGCTCGGCGACAGTGGCGTGCTTTTCACGATCGGCTCCTTCAACGGTTACTATTTCTCGGGCCTGCTTTTCCTGTTCAGCGTGGTGTTTGTCGTCCTCGTGTCGCTCCTCACGCCGCCGCAGCCCGAGGCGCAGATAGCCGGGCTCACTTATGATTCGCGCACGCCCGAGCAGCGCGCCGAAAACCGTGCCAGTTGGAACTGGGTCGATGTCGCCGGATCTGTCGTCGTCATCGGGCTGGTGCTTGGCGTCTACCTATACTTCACATGGTGGCTGAGATAAGCCCGTAATCCGAAAACCCGGCAATCTTTCAAACAATGAAACGCGTATTTATCATGGTGTTCCTCAAGCTGGTGTTGGTCTGCGCCGTTTGCGCCGCGCCCGTTGCGCCGGACATCGACGCGCTGCCACTCGGCCCCAAGAGCGGCGACCGGCGCGGCGTATTTGATTTTCCGCACACCGGCGAGCCGCCCATGCCCGTCGTCAAACCGCTCTTCGACACGCGCATTCGCGACACCAGCGTCTGCGCCGGGCCGGACGGCGCGTATTACCTGACCGGCACCACGGGCGAAAACATTTGGGAGTCCAACGAGGGCATCCACCTTTGGAAATCGACCGACTTGAAAAATTGGGAGCTCATCGGGCTTGTCTGGAGCATCGAGCGCGACGGCACGTGGCAGAAGCAATGGACGGAGAAAAATGGCAGGCGCCGCCGCGCCGTGTGGGCGCCCGAGGTGCACTACATCAAGGGCAATTTTTATCTCGCCTATTGTGTCACCGGTCTCGGCACCGGCGTCCTCAAAAGCACGACAGGCAAGCCCGAGGGCCCCTATCGCAGCATCAACACACCTGACGCTCCGCTCACGCGCGGCATCGACGCATCGCTCTTCGAGGACGACGATGGCAGCGTGTATTTTATTTACGGCAGCGGTTATCTTGCGCGTTTGAACGACGATCTCACGGGGCTCGCCGAAAAGCCCGTCCGCCTGCGTTGCGACCCCGCCGACAATGACATCGAGCGCCACCACCCGAACCGCCCGTGCCTTGAAAGCGAACGCGACCACATCGGCTACGAGGGCGCGGCGATTTTCAAGCGCGACGGCCGCTACTACCTTTCCGGCGCGGAGCGTTACTACGAGCGCTACCATTGCATGGTCGCCGAATCGAAAAACATTCGCGGACCCTACGGCGCGCGTTATGTCGGCGCGCCCTATGCGGGGCACAACAATTTCTTCCGCGACCACGACGGCAACTGGTGGGCGACGATTTTCGGCAACGACAAACAGGCGCCCTTCCGCGAGCGGCCCGGCATCCTGCGCGTTGAGTTTGACGCCGCCGGGCGCGTCCGCCCCCTGGTCGGCGACGCCGCCCCCTACAAACCACCTTCCAAACGAAAATGACCACTCCGACAAACTCCTCCCAACAACCCGCGCGCGCCGGCGGAAACTTCCGCTGGGTCATCTGCACGCTGCTGTTTTTTTCCGTCGCGCTCAATTACATCGACCGAAACATAATCGGCATCCTCAAGCCGCACCTGAGCGAAAAGCTCGGCTGGGATGAAAACGACTACGGCACGATCGCCGCAGGGTTTAGCTTCGCCTACGCGTTCGGCTACCTGATCGGCGGGCGGCTCATCCAGCGCTTTGGCGTGCGTTACGGCCTGCCCGGCTTTGTGTTTTTCTGGAGCCTCGCCGCGATGGCGCACGGCCTTTGCGGATTCATTCCCGCGGAGAGCGTTTTTCGCCTCGGCACCTTCGCGCTTCCCGCGACGGCGCTCGGCTTTCTGTGCGCGCGCATCGCGCTCGGCCTCACCGAGGGCGGCAACTTTCCCGGAGCGATCAAGGCGGTCGCCGAGTGGTTTCCGCAAAAGGAGCGCGCGCTCGCCACGGGGCTTTTTAACGCGGGCACAAATGTCGGCGCGGTGATCTGCCCGGTCGGCGTGCCGTGGCTGCTAAAGCACGTCGGCTGGGAATCGACCTTCTTCATCACGGGCGGGCTCGGCTTTGTGTGGCTCTTCGCGTGGTGGTTTCTCTACGAGTCGCCCGAGCGCAGCAAGCGCGTCTCGAAGAGCGAACTCGCCTACATCCAGGGCGGAAAAACAATCACCGCCGAGGCGGCCGCCGCCGAAAAAAAGGAAACGATGCCCTGGGGCCGGCTGCTCAGCTACCGCGCCGTGTGGGCCTACATCATCGCCGGAATTCTCGCCGGTCCGGTGTGGGGGTTTTATCAATTCTTCCTCCCCGATTTTCTCTACAAGCGCTACAATCTCGACCTCCAGCAAACCGGCATCTGGACGGGTGTGTTTTACGCGCTCGCGGCCGTCGGCGGCGTGTTCTTCGGATGGCTCGCGGGCAAGCTCTTCGACCGGGGCTGGACGATCAACGCCACGCGCAAGGTCGCGCTTCTTATCTGCGCGGTGTCGGTCGTTCCCGTTTTCTTCGCGCCCTACGTGCCCTCGATCTGGCTGACGGTGTTCATCGTCGGCGTCGCGGGTTCCGCGCACCAGGGCTGGTCGGCGAATTTGTTTAGTTTTGTTTCCGACACCATGCCGAAAAAGGCGATCAGCTCGGTGGTAGGCCTCGGCGGTTTTGTGACGTATTTCACGGGCGGCGTCGTGTCGAAGGCGACCGGCTGGATCCTCCAGGAAACGGGCAGCTACGTGTATGTCTTCGCGTGGGCCTCGCTCATGTATGTGCTCTCGCTCGTCGCCATCCAGCTCCTCGTCCCCCGCATCCCGCAAACACCGGAGGAGGCCTGACCCAAGCCAAGTGTCCCTTTCATTCAATCCAAAATCGAAAATCCATCATGTCTCCCTGGCTTCCCGACCTCAACAACGGCGAATACAAAAACCCGGTCATCTACGCCGACTATTCCGACCCCGACGCCATACGCGTTGGCGACGACTACTGGATGATCGCGTCGAGTTTCTGCCACGTGCCCGGCCTGCCGATTTTGCATTCGCGCGATCTCGTCAACTGGACAATCGTCAACCACGCGCTCCCCGCGCTCGTGCCGCACGATTATTTTTCCGCCGTCCGCCACGGACAGGGCGCGTGGGCCTCCGCGATTCGTCACCACGCGGGCAAGTTTTGGATTTATTATCCCGATCCCGATTTCGGCATCTACGTGATCACCGCGACCGATCCGCGCGGCAAATGGAGCGAGCCCGTTTGCGTGAAATCCGGCAAGGGCTTCATTGACCCGTGCCCGCTTTGGGATGACGACGGCTCGGTGTGGCTTGTGCACGGCTGGGCCAAAAGCCGCTCGGGCATCTGCAACATTCTCACGCTGCACCGCCTCTCCCCGGATGGCGAGCGCGTCGAGGGCCAGGGCGAGGTTGTCATCGACGGAAACGCCATTTCCGGCTGGCACACGATCGAGGGTCCGAAGTTCTACAAACGCAACGGCTGGTATTACATCTTCGCGCCCGCGGGCGGCGTGGCGACGGGTTACCAGGCCGTGTTTCGCTCGCGCAAAATCACCGGCCCCTATGAAAACCGCATCGTGCTCGAGCAAGGCTCCACGCCCGTCAACGGCCCGCACCAGGGCGCGTGGGTCGGGACTCCGTCGGGCGAGCACTGGTTCCTGCACTTCCAGGAACTCCCCGCGACGGGCCGCGTCGTGCACCTGCAACCCATGCGCTGGGAAAACGACTGGCCGGTGATGGGCACCTCCGTAGCCGGCAACAACGGCATGGTCGGGCACCCCGTGCCCATATACCGCAAACCCGACTCGCCGAGACAGCCGGTCGCCGCCCCCGCGACATCGGATGATTTTTCCTCGCCCGAGCCCGGCCGCCAGTGGCAATGGCAGGCCAATCCCCGCCCGGAATGGGCGTGCGTCGACACCGCTGCAAAAGCGCTTCGCCTCGCCTGCATGCCAATGCACGAAACCGGATCGCATTGGATGACGCCGCACCTGCTCATGCAGAAATTTCCCTGCACCGATTTTCGCGTCGATGTGACGCTGGACGCGCTCCCCGCGCAAGCGCGCGAGGGCGACCACGGCGGCCTGATGGTGTTTGGTTACAACTATGCCTGGATCGGCCTCGCAAACAACGGCGGCCACGGCGCGCGCCTCGTCCACGCGACCTGCCACAACGCGCAGGATGGAAACAAGGAGCAAATCATCGCGTCGATCGACGCGCCCGCGGTGGACAAACTTCATCTGCGAGTGGAGGTGACCAACGGCCGCGAGTGCCGCTTCAGCTACAGCGAGGACGGCCGCGCCTATGTGCAAATGGGCGAAGTCTTCCATGCCACATCGAGCAAATGGGTCGGCGCCAAGGTCGGACTTTTTGCCGCCTGCAAACCCGAAACCCAAAGCGACGCCCAAATGACATTCCGCCAATTTGTCGTCTCGCCGCTCGTCCCCGCCGCCTGATTTTCACACGTGAAGCCGCCCGCCGGCAAAAAAGCAAAAACGCGGGCGCATGCGGGCTCGCCTTTGTCGCGTCCATCGTTTGGGATGTCGCCGAGACAAACCAAACCCAATCCAATGTCCCCGAAAGTTACTCTACAAGACGTGGCGGACAAGGCGGGCGTGCACCGCGCGACCGCCGCGCGCGCGATACGCAACGAGACCAAGATCTCCAAGGAGGTGCGGGAACGCGTGCAAAAACTGGCGAACGAAATGGGCTACCGCGTAAACCCGCTGGTCGCCGCCCTCATGCAATCGCGGCGCAACACGCGCGTGTCCAGGCACACCGTGATCGCCTACGTGACCAATTACCCGACCCGGTATGGCTGGCGCCCGCCCCACATCGACCGGCCGGATTATTTTCCCGGCGCCCAGGCCCGCGCGCAGGAGCTCGGCTACAAGCTCGAGCACTTCTGGCTCGGCGAACCCGGCATGACACCCGAGCGTTTTTCAAACGTGCTCACCACGCGCGGCATCCACGGGCTGCTCATGGGCCGCCTCCCGCCCAAGATCGAGGAGGCGCGCTTGCTGTGGGAGCGTTTTTCGAGCGTCGCTCTTGGCCGCACTTTGCGCACGCCGCGCCTGCACTACGTCACCGAGGACCACTACGCCGGCGCCGCGCTTGCGGTTCGCCAAATGATCGAAAAGGGATTCCGGCGCATCGGCTTTGTCTCGACGGGACGCGACGACAGCCCGGGCGTCCTCAATCGCTGGCTGGGCGGTTTTCTGCGCGAACAGTTGAAGCTCGACGCCAAAAACCGGATCACGCCGTTCTTTTTCATCCCCGAGCCGGACACCGAAAAAAATCCGCGGCAATTCGGACGCTGGTATGACAAATGGAAACCCGACGCACTGCTTGTCACCGAGGCGCCGCCGTTTTTTGAGTGGCTCAAAACCCTGAAAATCCGCCCGAGAGAAATCCCCATGGCAACGTTGGTCAACGAGCGCCTCGATGAAAAATGGACGGGGATCTATTGCGATCACACGCTCCTGGGCTCGCTTGCCGTGGAAACGCTCGTCGGCCTCATGGTGCGCGGCGAAACAGGCATACCGGAGCATCCGCACGAGGTGCTGCTGAGCGGCAAATGGATGGAAGGCGTCACGCTCGGACGAAAAAAATAAGGACGGCGCGCGCCGGATCATTTGTCGCGTCCGGCGGCCGCCTCATCGAACCGGCTCCCCGTCCACCGTCGCATTCTTGACGTTGGTGAGATCGTATTTTTCGCCCTTTTGCACGGCCAGCCGCACGTTTTTGAAAACAAGATTTTCGGCGTGCTTGACGATCACGCCCGCGGTGGAGCGCACGTCCATGTTTTCAAATGTGATGTCGCGAATCGCGCCCGGATGCGACTCCAGCCCGGTGATGCGAATCGCCACGGGCGCGCCGTCGGCGGTGATGTTCCTGAGGTGGATGTTTCTGAAAACCGGCGGATTGACCTTAATGTCCATGTTCCTGTCGGCGCTGTAATCCATGTTCAAAATCGCGACCTCGCGCTTCATGTTTTTCACGCGGAGATTTTCGGCCCAGACGTTTTCCACGACGCCTCCGCGGTCGATGCGCGACTTGATGCGCACGGCGCGGTCGGTGCCATCGAACTGGCAGTCGTGCATATAGACATTGCGGACGCCGCCCGACATTTCGCTGCCGATCACCAAACCGCCGTGCCCGCGCTTGCTGGAGCAGTGGCGCATGACGACGTTTTCAGTGGGACGGTTCACGCGCCAGCCGTCCTCGTTGTATCCGGATTTTAAAACGACGCAGTCGTCGCCCGTGTCGAAAACGCAATGCTCGATGAGCATGTTGCGGCACGAGTCGGGGTCGATGCCGTCGTTGTTCGGCCCGTCGGTGAGCACGTTCACGCGGCGGATGATGATGTTTTCGCAGTAGACGGGATGGATGGTCCAATTCGGGCCGCTGCCGATGGTGAAGCCCTCCATGAGGATGTTTTTGCAATTGTAGAAAGTGACAAAACTCGGACGAATCGCCGCCTCAATCGTGCCATAGACGCGCTTTTCGGGCGGAACGCCTCGCGCCTGAAGCTGGAAGATTTCGCGCGTTTCCTTTCTCTTCCAATCCCACCAGGCGCGAGCATTGCCGTTGAGCTTGCCCGGACCGGTGATCGCGATGTTCTCGCAATCCTTCGCGTAAACGAGCGGCGAATAATTATGAAGCTCAATGCCGCCGACGCGCACGGGCACGACCGGCAGGTAGTCCTCCTTGCGGTCGCTGAAAACGAGCTCCGCGCCCTCGGCGAGATGCAGCTCGATATTGCTGCGCAAATGGATCGGGCCGACCTGCCACTTCCCGACGGGCACGAGCACGCGCCCCCCGCCCTCCCCGGCGCACGCGCGGATGGCGGCGGCAAACGCGGCGGTGTTTTTTGTGATGTCGCCGGTGTTGTCGGACGCGACGGCGCCGTGCCTGCGGACATCAACCGTGCGCTTTGGAAAAACCGGGCGCACCAGTTGCGGCATGTCGAACGGAGCCTTTATTGGCTCGATGGGCTCAATGGCGCCGGCGCCCAAGGGCGGGCAAGGCAGGGCAAGGAAGCTGCCCAGAAAAATTGCGGTAACAAACGGGGAGCGGATCATGCCGGCAACGATTGGTTCGCCCCGGCCCAATTGGCAAACGCGGAGAAATGCGCATCGTCGCACTAGTTTGGTGAAATGAAAAACCACCGACGATGCTGGCGAGATTGCGTATCTTGCGTTTGCGACGTTTGCCGGCATGGCCACCCAATCACGCACCGTTGGTCACGTATTGCATGATCAGGTTTTCCAAATATTCCTGCCTGCCGGAGCGCGGCTTCGGCTCGCCGAGCTTGGTGAGCACGAGTTTTTCCAATTCAACGAAACCGATTTTGCGTTTCTCGATGTCCTTGCCGTAACCGCTGTCGTAACTCGCGTAGCGGTCGGCGACAAACTGGCAGAGTTTTCCGTCGGCGAGGATTTTTCGGGCGATCTTAAAGGCGAGCGCGTAGGCGTCCATGCCGCCGATGTGCGCGTAAAAAAGATCCTTGATGTCGATGGAGGGGCGGCGGAGTTTCGCGTCGAAGTTGAGGCCGCCCTTGCCGAGGCCGCCGGCGCGCAGGATCGAGATCATGGCGAGCGTGAGGCCGTGGACATCGGTCGAGAACTGGTCGGTGTCCCAGCCGAGGAGCGTGTCGCCGGTGTTCGCGTCGATCGAGCCGAGCATGCCGGCGGAGGCGGCGACTTCGATTTCGTGCTCGAAGGTGTGGCCGGCGAGCGTGGCGTGGTTGGTCTCGATGTTGAACTTGAAATATTTGTCGAGTTTGTAGGTGCGCAGGAAAGCGATGCCGCTGGCGACGTCGAAATCGTATTGATGCTTGGTCGGCTCCTTGGGCTTGGGCTCGATGAGGAACTGGCCCGTGAAGCCGATCTGTTTCGCGTAATCGACCGCCATGTGCATGAACGCGGCGAGGTGGTCCTGCTCGCGCTTGAGGTTGGTGTTGAGGAGCGTTTCGTAGCCCTCGCGCCCGCCCCAGAAGACGTAGTTTTCGCCGCCGAGCGCGAGCGTGGTGTCCATGGCTTTTTTCACCTGCGCGGCGGCGTAGGCGAAGACGTGCGCGTCGGGATTCGTGGCGCCGCCGCACATGTAGCGCGGGTTGCCGAAGAGGTTGGCCGTGCCCCAGAGCAGGCGGATGCCGGTGGCTTTCTGGAGCTGCGCGGCGTGCGCGACGAGTGCGTCGAGGTTCTTGTTGGTCTGCGCGAGCGTGGAGCCCTCGGGCGCGATGTCGCGGTCGTGATAACACCAGAACGGCGCGCGGATTTTTTGGAAAAACTCAAACGCGGCGTCCATGCGCATTTTGGCGACGGACACGGGGTCCTTGCCTTTTTCCCAGGGGCGGTTGATTGAGCCGGCGCCGAACATATCCACGCCCGCGCCGCGAAACGCGTGCCAGTAGGCAATGGAAAAACGCAAGTGCTCCGACATGCTGCGCCCGTCAATGATCTCTTCGGGATTGTAGTGTTTGAATGCGAGCGGATTTTCTCCGCGGGGGCCTTCGTAGGCGATGGTGCCGATTTTTGGGAAGTATGATTTTGTTTTCATGGTGCGATTGGAAAAATGAGGGTGTGATATCAACGGCGCATGCGCGCGGCCTTGGTGAATATCGGGCGCAATGTGACACTGAGAGTGTCCTGCAAATGTTGCAGTTCGCGGTAGCGAGCGTGGACGGCCTTGTCGGGATAACAGCGCGTGTTTTCGTTGATGGCGACCGCGTTGCGTGTGAAATCGGCGATCTTTGCGTTGCGTCTGCCCTCGCGACGGGCAACGCACCAGGCTGCCTGAAGCGCTCCGCCAAGCGCGGCGCCTTCATCCTCGAGCATTCCGACGACAGGCACGCCAAAGATATCGGCCATGATTTGTCGCCACACCGCGGTTTTCGCGCCGCCGCCGGTTACCCGGATTTCCTTCGGTTTTATCCCGAGCGCGACGAGGCGGCGCAGCCCGTGGTTCATGCCAAGTGTCACGCCCTCCATTGCGGCACGCGCGATGTGCGCGGGGGTGAAGGTTTTTGCATTGAGGCCGAAGAGCACGCCCGTGCCGTCGGGGATGTTTGGCGTGCGCTCGCCCGCGAGATATGGCAGAAGGGCGAGCCCTCCGGCTGCGGGAGGAATCGTCCGGACTGCCTCGTCGAGCGAGGCGTGGGTAAAACCAAAATGCGCTCGCAACTGTTCGGTGACGGTAGTCACGTTCATCGTGCAAAGGAGCGGCAGCCATGCGCCGGTCGAGGAGCAGAAGGCGGCGATTTCACCGCCGGGGTCGACAACGGGTTTTGCGGCGGTTGCGTAAACCGTGCCGCTCGTGCCGAAACTCGCCGTCACAATGCCGGGGACGACGTTGCCCGTGCCTATGGCCCCCATCATATTATCGCCGCCGCCCGCGCTTACGACGACCCGCCCGTCATCGCGAAAGCCGTATTTTTTTGCGAGCTCGGGGCGGAGTGCGCCCGCGGCTTCGTGAGATTCGGAGAGCGGCGGAAGAAAATCTACGAGGTTTTTGTCAACGGCCCCCAGCGCTTCGCCCGACCATTCGCGCCGGCGCACATCCATGAGGGCGGTTCCCGATGCGTCCCCATGCTCCATGAAATAATTTCCCGTGAGGTAAAAGTTCAAGTAATCGTGGGGCAGCAGAACGTGCCGCAGCCGTTTATAGTTCATCGGCTCATGCCGTTTGAGCCAAAGGATTTTGGGTGCGGTGTAGCCTGGTAGAAATGGAAGTCCCGTCTTGCGAATGACGGATTTGAGTCCGCCGAGTTTTTTGGTGAGCAGTGCGCATTCGGCGGTGGTGCTGGTATCGCACCAGAGTTTTGCCGGACGGATGACCGCGCCTCCGGCGTCCAGCGGGACAAATCCATGTTGTTGACCCGAAACTCCGATTCCGCGCACGCGCGTGCGGCGTTCCAGGCCAATTTTTTTTGCAACCAGGCTGATTACGAAGTCGAGGGCCGCCGTCCAATCCGACGGATGCTGCTCCATGTGCCCGGCTGGCAGCCCCGCGATGAGCGAGTGCGGGGCGCGCGCCTCGGCGATCACTTTGTTCGCCTCGAGGTCAAACGCGACGGCTTTGGAGCTTTGGGTTCCGGAATCAATGCCGATGTAAATGGACATGGGAGAATGGGTGAGCGGAGGTTAGGGTGGAGTTGCAGGCGTGGGCAATATTCTGAATGTGCGACAATGCGCATACCGTGCATTATTCATCCCGCCTATGAAACGGAAGTCACAGCGAAAAAGTTCTACACAGTGTTCTACACATTCGCCGAAAAAAACTGAACCGAGCGAAACAGGCCGAATGGGTTTCTCCTATGAAAACGGCATTTTGAAACAGGCCGAAACACCCCGGAAAACTGCCGTCGAGGCTTATGAGTCCCCTGCTCTACCACTGAGCTACTCTGGCAAAAAAACGGGACTGCTTACCGAACCCAAAAACGGCGGAGTCTCAAGACAAAACTTCAGCGCCGCCAAATAGCGCGTGTGATTGGAGTGCGATGTCAGTCGACCTAGCCGGCTCACCAAAGCCTGCGATAGCCGAGGTTTAGCGCCCACGGACGCTCGTAGTCTTTTGCGCGACCGTATTCATAATCAAAATACAACTGACTGCCGCTGTTGATGCGATAACCGACACCGGCGCCGGCTTCCATGCGCCAGCCGTCGAAATTCACCGTCAGGTCGCGGCCATGGGCGTGAATTTCGCCATCATTGGTGTCGGTTTTCACCACGCCGAATTTGCCGTAGAAAGACCACCTCGTGTCCTTGAGCTGGCGGCCAAAGCGCACCATGCCGCGATATTGCGCGGAGGTCGCGTCGTCCACTTTCACGTCGATGGCCGCGTTTGAGGGCGTGGTGCGATAGCTCGCGCCTTCCAATCTCGCCACGGCCGCTTGCACGCTGGGTTCCATCCACCAGCCGCCGGCGTGTTCAATGCGACGACCGATTTCCAGCGACCCGCCCCAAGCATTGCTGTTGTAGCGCCCGTGCACCGGCCGGCCTGAAATGGTGCTCACGTCAAAGCGGTGCTTGTAGCGATCCGCCTTGAGAACGAGGTCGGCATACCAGCCGTTGTTTTTGATCATCGTTCCGTAAAGTCCGAAGGAGGCATTGGTGGTTTTGCCATCACTGTTCCGACCAAAGTCACGGGTGATGCGGCCCATGTCCACAAAGGCTCCGAAAAGATTCACACCCGTCCCGGTGCCAAAGGCTTTGTCGCCGCCGGCGGTCACGCCGTAGGAGTGTTGCTTGACTCTGCGTCCGGAGAGGGGGTTGGTCGCGTTCAATTGGTGACCGCGTGCGCGCGTCCAGATGGAACCGGCTGCCGCGGCAATGCCTTCGCCGCGAATATCGCCCATGCGCAGATACAGGGCGTCGAGCGAGTAGTGCCAATCCTTGCCGATCAACGACGCCGTGTCGATGATCGCGTCCGCGGCCTGCGAGAGGCCGGTGCTGTAAAGATACCATGTGCCGGGATCGAGCGAGAGGGTGCTTTCGGATGAGGCGCCGTTGGCAAACTTGAACTCCGTCAGGCCGAATTCCAATTTCCCCGACTCCAGTTGGTAGAACGCCGTGCCCGCTGTATCGGTGATGAGCGGGATCGCCGTTTCGTCATTGCTTGGCAGGTTTCCAAGCGCGGTGATGCGCACGGTGAAAACACCCGCGCTGCCGCCGGTCACAGTCAGATGGTTGGCAACCTCGCCGGATTGCTTGAGGCCGGAAATGCCCGTGAAATCGACATTGAAGCCAAGCGTGCCGCTCGCACCGGCAAGGCCGGCGACCGTGGCGCGATGGAACGCGGGCGCATTGTGGACAAAACCAAGCGTTGCCTCGGCGAGCGTGACATGGCCGAGGCGCGCGCCGTCGAGAGCGATGAGGATTGTCGAGTCCGCGCCGGCGAGCACGCTGGCGGAGTCGAGGCCGAGCGCATGCGTGGCGCTGAGCCAAACCGTCGCGCCTTCGAGAAGGCTGTTAGCGATGACGTTGTCGTGCTCGATTGAAAGCGCACTGTTCGCAATCCGCATCGTGCCGGAACCGCTGACATTATTGGCGAGCGTGCCGCTCACATTGTGATAGCCGAGAGCCGCATCGGCGCTCACTTCGATCGGCGCCCCGGCGAGCGCCGCAAGATTCATGAGAACCAGGCCGCCACCGTCCACAAACCCGGAGCCGGTGAAGTCAGGATTTGCATTCGGGATTGTGACGGTGCCTGTGCTGGCTTTCACAAAATCCCCCGCTCCGAGCAGGGAGAGGTTGAACGGTTGCGCGGTTGACGACTGCACATCGAGCACGAGCGCGCCGCCAACAAAGACCGAGCCGGCATCGCCGAGAGCGGAGGCGTGGTTGAGCGTGGCGGTGGCGCTCGCGGCGATGCTGGTGGTGATGGCGAGCGCGGTGTTTGCATCGGTGACGAGCAGGTTGCCGCCGTCGAGATTCAGTGCGCCGGTGCCGCTCATGGCACCCGTGCTCGCGCCGCCATTCGCCACGGTGAGCGTGCCGCCGTTGAAGAGCAGCGCGCCGGCGTTGTAGATCGCGCCGACGGTCTGCGCGGTGTGATTCAGGTCGGCGGAGGCGGTTGAGGAAATGGACAGCATGCTGGTGTTGCCGAGCGCGCCGCTGTTGCCCGCGACGAGTGTGCCGCCGGTCACAAGAGTCGTGCCGGAGTAGGTGTTGCCGCCGTTGTTGAGCGTGATGGCACCGGTCGCGCTGATTTGCAGGTTACCGGAGCCGCTGACGAGCGCGTGCAATTCGTCGGCGCCGAGAGGCGTGTTTTTTTCGCCATCGAGAACCGCCGTCTTGTCCGCGAGCAATTCGAGATGCGTGAGAGTGTAGGAGAGTTGCAGGCCGTCATTGTCAGCCGTGACCGCAAAGTCATAGGTGCCGCTCGCGACGGTGCCGCCGGATTGCGCGATGTCGCGTTGTGACGCGCCGGTAAGCTCGTTGCCATTCTTGTCAACAAGGTTGCTGCCGCTGACGATCGTCTTGCTGCCTTGGGCGAGCGTGGTGCTTGTGACGAGCTGGATATCGAGACCTTCGTCTTGTTGCAACAGTGTCAGCGCATCGACATCCATGCCGGATGTGTCGACCATGACGACGGAGTCGCCGACGGCCAGCGTGCCGGTGTTGACGATGCCGGCGGCGGTGCCGCTCGCGTCCATCGTAAAGGCGATTGTGCCGCTGGAGAGTTCAAGGTTGCCGATGTTTTGCGCGCCGCCGCCGACATCGGTGCGGTTGTTTTTATCGACAACCAACGTGGCGTTTGTGAGCGCGAGCGTGTTTTCGGCGGTCAAATCGAGGCGGTTGTTTTGCAGCACCACGCGTCCGGCGAAGTTTGTGCCGGTCGTGCTGCCAAAGGCGATGGTGCCCGAGTTGTTGACAAGCAGCGCGCCACCGCCGGTGAGCTGGTGGTCGAACTTGTAATCGCCGCCCATGCCGACAAGCGCGAGGCTGCCGCCGGCGGCGATGTTGACTTGCGCCGCGCCACTCACGCCGAGGTTTTCGGGCGCGGTCATCGTGCCGCTGCCGGTCACATTCCACGTGCCGGTGTAGGCGGCGTTCGCGCCGGCGATATTCACGCCGTCGGCGGCGATGACAGTCGCGCCGGCACCGGTGAGGGCGTTTGCGAATGTGCCGCTTGCGCCGAGGCGCAAGGATGCGGAGTTGCCAACAGTGCCGGTGCCGAGTGCGCCGAGATGAGCGAGGTTGAGCCCGCCCGCATTGATGAATGTGTTTCCGGTGTAGGCGTTGCTGTGGCTGATGGTCACCGTGCCGGCGTCTTCCTTCACGAGTGTTCCCGCGCCTGTGATGAAGTTGGAAAGGTGGAGGGTGAACGGCGAAGTGCCGCCGAGGACCAATGTGCCGGTGTTGGCAACCCCGCCGGCGCCAAGGCTGTTTTCGCCAACGGATTTGAAGGCGCCGCCGGCGGCGATTTGCCATGTGCCGCTGAAGGAGGCGTTGTTGCCATTGAGGATGATGTTCGCGGCATTCGTCGCGGAAACCAGACCCGTGCCGCTGATGCTGTTGGCGTTTGCGCCGGTGGCGGCATCGAAGACGAGTTGCCCGTCGGCGGTGATCGCACCAGTGCCGAGTCCCTGGGCGTGGGTCAGAACAACTGCGGCTGTGTTGTTGATCGAAGTGTTTGCGGCAAACGCGGTGTTCGCGCCGTTCACGGTGAGCGTGTTGCCTTGCACGACGAGCGCCCCCGCGCCGGTCAACGCGCCGTTGCTCACGCTGTTGGTGGCGAGGCCGGCGGCGTCAGTTCCGCTGATGATGAGTGTGCCGCTGTTGAAGTTAAGCGCGCTGTTTGCGCTGCCGCTGAACGCACCGACCGCCTGGGTGTTGCCGTTGAGGTCAACGCCGGTGTTGGCGGCGATGTCGAGGCGCGCGGTGTTGCCAAAGGCGTTGTCGGTATGGAGTGCCACGGTGCCGCTTGTGACAGAGGTCGTGCCGGTGTAGCTGCTCTCCGCGCTGCCGATGTAATACACGCCGGTGCCGCCCATGACAAATCCGCCTTCGCCGGTGAGCTTGGCGTTGAGCGTGCTGGTGGCGTCCTGCGTGCCGATGTTGTTGAGGGTGACGCTGGTGCCGCTGTTGGCCGACAACTCGCGCAGCATGTAGGCGAGATAGATGCCTTTGTTGTTGCCGTCATCCACCACCTCCGCGCCGTAGTCGTAAATGGCGGTGCCGCTCACGCCGCCGTTTTCGTGGATTTGTTTCAGCGTGGCATCCGTGATGAGCGCGCCGTCGAAATCGTGGAGATCGAGCTGGGCGCCAACGTCGTTGACGTTGCCGGTGACATTGACGATTTGCTCAAAAAGCGTGCCGCTATCCTGATAGAAAAAGTCGGTGCCGTCGGGCGTGGTGCCGCTGACTTTGTGCCAGTTGTCCAGCGCAAGTTTTCCACTCGTGGCATCGGTCAGGTCGCCGACCGTCAGTTTGCCCTTGGGGGTTGTGGCGTGGTCCATTTCAACCTTCAGAGTGCCGCCCTCGAAAGCCAGCCCGCCGAGATAATAACTGCCGCTGCCGAGCAGGGTGGCGGCGTTTGCGCCGAGAACGAGCGTGGCGTCGCGCATGACGCCGGTGCCCGAGGCCGGGCTTGCTCCAACACCGGCGCTGATGCCGTCGAGTTGGAAAAAGCCGTGCCGCATGTCCACGGTTCCGGAGAAGCGGCCCGAGGGACTGAAGGCTGAGGAGCTGAAGGAAAAGACCGTGCCGGATGTATCCACTTTCAGGATACCGGATCCGGTGAGCGCGTTTGCGTAGCTCCATGCGGAGGAGGAGGCGATGGAGAGCTCGCCGTCGATATGCGTCGCGCCGGAGCCGAGATTTTGCTGTTCGGCGACCCGGGCGGTGCCGGTGATGTTCCATGCGGCGATATTGTTGGCGCCGGTGATGGCGACATTGCCGCTTACTTGCGCGGTGCCGCTGCCGTTGATTGTGTTGGCGAAGGAGCCTGTCAGCGCGAGATCGAGCACGCTGGCCGCGTTTATCGTGCTGCCGCCGGCGGCGTTTTCCGAGGCGAGGCGCAACGTGCCGCCGGTGACGAGCGTGGTGCCGGTGTAGGTGTTGCTCGCGCTGAGCGTGAGGGTGTCGCCGGTGGTTTTTTCGAGGACCGTGTTCGCACCGGCGAGCAGGCCGTCGTAAGAGCCGCTTTGGATGACGAGCGTGCCACCGCCAAACAGGATTGTGCCGCTGCCGGTGAGTTTTTGCACGGTTTGCGCGAAGGAGTTGGTGTCGAAAACGGCGTCGTTCACAAGGTGCGTGCTGGATGCGACGACGTTGGCCGCGCCGGCCTTCAATGTGCCGCCGCCCGTCGTGGTGGTGCCGGTGTGGGTTGCGGCTGTGTTAAGCGTGATGGTGTTGATGGCGTTTATCAGCAGATTGCCGCTGCCGCTAATGAGCGCGTGGAGTTCATCGCCGCCCGCCGGGGTCGCAATGTCGCCGGTGAGCGTGAGCGTTTTGCCCGCCTGAAGCTGAAGTTCCTTGAGTTGATACGCGACACCAAGCGTGCCACCGGCGGCGGTAAGGGTGTTGCTGTAAACACCGAGCGCCTCGGTGCCGGTGCCAATGGCGAGTGTCGAACTGGCGCCGATTCGGGTGCCGTCGGCGAGGACGAGGTGGAGATTTGAAACATCACCATCCCAGTTTTGCGCAATGACGTAGGCGCGTCCGCCGCCTTCGTCCTGCTGCAGTAAGGGCATTGCCTGCGCGACGGATTGGTCGAAGAGGATATTGCTGCTGCCGGTAATGGCAAAATCCGCAACACGCGCGGTGCCAGTGAAAGCGGCGGTGCCGCCGTTCATCACAAAACTGTTCGCTGTTTGCACGCCGGGCGTCACGTCGAGCAAGCCGCCGGTTAACGCGAGCGTCGCGGTGTTGAGCACGGAGCTGGAGTTTGCGTTCCAGACAAAATGGCCGGAGGCCGCTTCCGCCTTGCCGGTAAATCCGGTGCCCGCGCCCGCGCCGAAACCTTGGGTGCCGCCGCTGGCAAAGGTAACCGTGCCGCTGCCGGTGAGCGCATTGTTAAGGGTAAAGTTGTTTGCGCCCTCAACGAGAAGCGCGCCCTCGAGGACAACATTGCCGGTGCCGAGGTGAATGGTGTCGCTAATCGCAACACGGCTGCTCTCCCGCGCATGCCATGCGCCCGCGAACGATGAGTTGGTGCCGGAGAGCGCAATGCTGGCGCTGGTGACAAGCACGGTGCCGCTGCCGGTGATGTTATTGGCGACGGTGCCAGTGAAGGAGTCGAAGTTCAGCGTGGCGGGGGCGGCGACATTCGCGACGGCTTCGCCAAGGGAGCCGGCGTTCGTGGCGCGAAGAGTGCCGGCGTTTATGCGGGCGGTGCCGGTGAAGCTGTTGCTTGCGCTCAACGTCAGGGTGCCGGCGCTGATTTTGGTCAGGACGCCGGTGCCGCTGATTTCACCGGAGAGCGTGCCGGTGTGGGCGGCATCGACAACCAGTGGCGCGTTTGAAAGCGTGATGCCATTATCGAGAGTTATAGGAGCGGAGAGGCTGAGGGTTGCGCTGGACAGGACTTCAACCGAGCTCGTGCCGAGGGATCGATCATTGGTGGCGACGAGAACACCGCCGGCGAGTTCCGTCGTGCCGGAGTAGGCGTTGCCCGCGTTGAGGACGAGCGTGCCGGAGTTAATGCCCAGCCCGAAAACATGATCCACGCCGAGCACGCTGTTTATTTCCAGCAGGCCGCCTCCGCTTTTGGTGAGCTTTGCGCTTGTGGCGCTGTCAGCCAGCGCGACTTCCAGTGTGTTATTCGCATCAATCACAAGCGTGGCACCATTGTTCACAGTGATGGTGCTGTCGGCGCCCAAGGCACTTTTTACGCTGTTTAGGGTGGAGTCGTATGCCAGCGCAAGTGTGTTGCTGCCGACGACAGTGAAGTCGCCGCCGATCACAATGCGATTACTAAGCGTGCGGTTCTGCCCGTATGCCTCGATTGAACCTCCGTTGATGGTGAAGGCGCCGGTGCCGATCGCCCCCGAATTAACGTGGCCGTCGAGCAAAGTTTCACCGGCGTTGATGCGCAGCAGGCCGTCCACGAGCACCATGCCGGCCTTGAAGCTGTTGAGGCCGTTGGAGAGGGTGAGCATGCCGCTGCCGGTCTTGGTCACCTTGCGGCCCGTGCCAAAGTCATCGAATATGGTTCCGGCGAGCTCGATGTCGGCGCCGCTCACATTGTCGATCTGCAGGTTCACGCGCAGGTCGATGGGCGCGGATATATAAGCGTCGGAGTTGTTGCGCATCAGGATGAGCGCGGTGACGTTGGGGTCGTTTTTGATATCGCCGGGAAAGTCGAAGATAATTGCGGGGCTTCCGTTGCTGGTGATGTTGAAGCGCTGGTTTCGGGCGCCGCTAAAAATCAACGAGCCGAGCGTCTTGTTTTCGTTGAGCAGGATGTTTGAGCCGGTGACCGAGATTGCGGCCTTGTCATCAAAAGTCGCGCTGGCGCCGACGCCATTTGGCGACTGGAAACTGCTCCAGTTGGGCTCGGCGGTCCAGTCGGAGCTGCTCGCGCCGGTCCAGTTGAAGGATTGGGCGTAGGGAACCAGTTCCTTGGTGCCGCCCGTTTTGTCCAGCAGGATCGCGCCGGGGGCGTAGCCTTGGAACCAGACATTGGGAACGTATTCCATGGCGCCGGTGTAATTGCCTATGATGATTTGGGTGTTGCCGCCGCCAACCGATTGCACGCCGTCCCAGTTGAGCACTTGCAGTATGTGGTTGGTGTTCCATATGCCGAGGTCGGCCACGGTGAATGTTTTCGGCAGGCTGTTGACGCCGATATCGAGCAGGGACGCGCCGGTCAGGGAAAGATTGCCGCCGAGCGTCTGGCTCAGGCCGTTTAATAATAAACTGCCGCCGGCCATGTTCAGGTTGCTCACATTATTGAGGAGATTGGTCGTGGCCAGGGACAGCGCGCCGCCGCGGATGGTGATCGGCGCGATGATGCTCGTGTTCAAGGTGGAGACCGTGCCCTCGCCCTCTTTGAACAACGCGCCGCCGTCGCCGATTGAAATATTTCCGTTGCCGGTGGCGCTTATCGTTTGGTTGGAATTGAGGTGAAGATTGCCGCCTCCCACGATTTGGAGCATGCCTCCGTTGCTGACGGTGAGGTTGCCGTTCAAGTAAACATTACCCGTCGTGCCGCTTTCGCTCCACGTTTCGATGCGGGCGACGGCGGTCGAGCCGTTGATACTGAGAACGCCGGTGCCGAAGTAGCTGTCCTGCGTGGCATTGGCGGCGCCTTGAAGCACCATGTCGCGACCCTCGAGAAGAACGGTGGACACGGTGCCGGCCGAAACAGTCAGGTTTCGGAATGTCGATTTCGGGGCGAGCAATTGCAGCTCGCCCGCGCCCTGCTTGGTGATCGAGGCGCTGGAACCGACGAGGTTGTGGGATGTGCCGAAGGTGACGGTCATGTTGCCGGCCACGTCCCAGTATTTGTTGCCGGATGTAACGGTGCTGTTTCCCGAACCGCTGAAGAGCATGTTTTGGGCGCCGCCCGCGGCGGTGAAATAGGTGGTGTAGGAGCTGTTGTTAAAATAAACCAGATTGCCTATGTTTCGATCCGCCCCGTGGGCTTGGAGGGTTATATGATAACCGGAGAGGGTCAGCGTGCCGGTGCCAAGAGCCGCGTCATTGGCAATCGACAGTGTGGTTTGATAGGATGCGCTGCTGCCATAATTGCTGTTTATCGTAAGACCCCCGGTAAAACTGTTGCTGCCGGACAAGCGCAGAAATGCAGGAGAACTGGTATATTGCGTAAGATAAAATGTTCCACTGCCAGAATCCGGATTGGTAATGGAGTTTTTAAACTCCACCATCGCGCCCATAAGATAAAAGTTATTCTGCCCCGACCTTAGTTTGAGGTCCTCAATGGAATCAAAGGTCAGTGAGCCGGCCTGCAGGCTCGATGGTGCGTAGTAGCCCAGATAAACATTGCCGTTTGCGCCAAGACTCAAGGGATTGTGGATTACGTGGTGCTGGGTCGTGTTTTCCAAATAAGTCGCGCCATTGCTGAATGTATAAGTGCCGGTTCCCAGGGGGCCGGAAACCACAAGGCCGTCCGCCACCTGGCTGCTGGCGCCGATTTTTATGCCTCCGTTGTTCAACGTGACGCCGCCGGAGAAGGTGTTTTGTCCGCGCATTATCAATTGATAATAGTTGCTTGCAAAGGATGCGCTCTGGACGTGCAAACCCGCCGATCCGGTAAGAATGTAATCGCTGTCAAAAATCAGCCCGCTGGAATTATAAGTATAGATACTCTTGGTTCCTCCGGTGATCAGCCCGGTGTTGTTTTTGAAGGTAATCATCGACCCCTGGGAGGAGAGTCCGCCGTCGAGTTTCAACGCATTTGTCAGAACGCGATTGCCATTTGCATATATCGTGGCCGTGCCTGTGACCGTATAGGTTCCGCTGCCCAGGGCGTTATCATTGTTTATATAGAGCATGCCGCCTTGCTGCTCAATGCCGCCGCTGAAGTTGTTATTGCCTGAAAGTGTCAGGCGGTAGTCCTGATTGTATGAATTTCCAAGAGCCGCGGGATCAACCGTGAAACGAATGCCCTCCGTTCCCGATATGGCGCCCGACAATGTCAAGTTCTTGCCCTTGGCGCGATGATCCACCAATAAAGAGTCTTCCAGTATCAGATTGGCGCTTATGGTGGGCGAGGACACGCCCGACATATAGATCACCGCATGGCTGCCGCTGTTCGAAAGCGTGAGACTGTCGGCGGTGGAGGTGGGGGCGATGGTGAAGCTCGCGTCGCTTGTTGCCTCAAAAAATATTTTCCCCAAGGTGCGGCTGCCGTTGAGCTTGATCGTCTTGCCGTTCAGCCGGTCGTCCGCATCGCGGAAGATGGCGATGGCGCCGGCGCCATTGGGCGCCGCGTTTCCATACCAGTTTGCGCCCGCGTCCCAGTTGGTGTTGGAAAGGCCGCCGCCCGACCACTCGTAACCTTTTTCACCAGCGGTTACCAACTCGTATTTTCCATTGTTGTATACAATACCCGCGCCGCGCGTGTAGCCGGTGAACGCGATATTAGCCAGGCGGACGTCGCCGGCGGAGAAGGGATTCGCGACAAACCACACATGTTCGCCTCCAAGCGTCTGATCGGCGACCGTGTTCCATTCGCCGCTGTCATTCTGGATATTGAGCAGGGGAATCACGCCGCTTGTGCTCCACGAGCCCAGTCTGTTGAACGACAATTCGCCGGCGTCGCCCAGCTCCATGGTGGAATCCCCGTATATGTATAGATTTCCAAAGGTGTTTTTGACCCCGGCGGAATTTATGATGCCAGTCGAATGGAGATGCAGGTTTGCCGTTCCGGCAGCTTGATGATCCCTCGTGAATTGAAGGCGGCCCGAGTTAATATAAAACTCCGACGCCCCCAGCTGGCTGATGGATGAATCTATGGTCGTTGTCGTGAGCGATATGCTTCGCGTGAACCGTCCCAGCCCCGTGAGCGCCGTGGTGCCCGATTGCGCCATCACCCTGGTGCTTCCCGACATGGTGACATTTGGCTTCTGGCTCACGACGACACTTCCGACAACCAAGTTCTTGCCCACTGTTATGTTGCCCCCGACGTGGTGTTTGCCCCAATCAAATTCACGCTCGATAAAATCAAATCACTATTGCTTGTCGTGAAATTACCGTTGCTGAAAAGTTTCAGCGTCGAATTATCCAGAAAATAAACCGGCGCCGTGTAGACTGTGAAGGTGCCGTTGGTCGCGGTCACTGTGATGCCATTGCGAAACTCAACCGTGTTGCCCGCGGATTTGGGGGTGACCTGAATATTGCCCCCGGCCAGCGTAATGTCGCCAATGCCCAGGTAATTTTTGCCGGCGGCCAGTTCGCCAAACACCAGGGAACCGTCGGCGGTCGAGGAATTGGCATACACTTGCATCGTGCTGCCCCGTTGAGTGTAGCCTCCGCTGAAATTACTGTCCGCGGCATATGCGTAAAGACGGTCCCAGCTGCCCGCGAACGTCAGCCCGCCCGTGCCCTGAAAGTTTCTGCCTTCATGAATATAGAGATATGAGTAATTGCCCCAGGCCAGAGTGCTGGCGCCGCCCCATTTTCCTGTGATGGTAATATCAGAGTTCAGCCAGATTGTGTCGTTGGCCGCGTTTCCAGTGGCGTATAATCTTGTATAATAACCGCTGGGATTGCTGATGACAAAGTTCGCGTTTATATTGATCTTGTTATAAATATCGGCGCCCCACAGCACGCCGCCGTTTATAGTGAGCTCGCCCTTGCCTAGCGAGCTGTTGCTTCCGCTGGAAACAATGCGCAACATGCCGTCGGGGTTCAATGTGACGCCTCCGCTGAAGGTGTTGTTGATATTGCTCAAATACCATGCGCCGCCGTTGATGGTGATGGAGCTGGAGCCATTGACGCCGTCTGAGATCAGACCGCTCAAATCGCGGTAATAACCACCTGATGGCAGGCTGGTGTCGGTGCGGTCCAGCAATAAATTACTATCCAATCGAATGGCGGAACTTATGCGCCCGATGCCGGAGCCGCCATCATACAACGACTTTTTTATCTGCGCCGCAACGCCCAATGTCCCGCTGTTCATGATCAATGTGCCGCTGCTGATCATGGCGGCATTATATGAAGAGGTGGTTCTGGCGAACAAGAGGGTGCCGATCGTCAACGTGCCGGGAAGCGCCAGGTTTGGATTATAAGAGGTGTATTTATTGCCGAACACCATGGTGGAACCGGCGCCAAAGGTCGGAATGCGGTTGATATCCCAATTGCCCGGCGCATTCCACATGTTGGTGCCAATGACACCGGAGCTATAGGAGGCCGCCCCCGTCCATTCATAGGTGTCGGGTGCCGCGGGCGTGCCCGCGGTCGGGATTAGTTCATATTTGCCGGCGTTATCAACAACCTGCACGCCCATGGTCCAGTTGTAGCCGTCGAATCTGATATTGCCGCGCCAGAACGCGGATGAAATGTCATCCGCAAAAAGGAGGTGATTCGAGCCCTCCAGCCAGTTTTGTATATACACCAATCCGGAGCCGCCCGTGCTGCCGGTGCCAAAATCGAGCGTGTTTGCGCTGTTGGCCATGAAGTCGATGATTCGCGTGCCAGTGCTGGTCCAGCTCAGCCCCCGGAAAACGTGGCGGAAAATCCATTGGCCCGCAGTGCGGTCGCGGCATCCATATGCAATGCCGTGCCCGCCTGAATCTGGTCGTTCGCACCCAGCGCCAAAACACCACGCTCCATGCGAATCTGAGACGCGCCGATATTCTTGGCGGAAGCGCCCAGGGCGATGGTGCCCGTGTTGTTTAAAATCATATGGTTCAAACCCGCTCCCATGCCCGTGCCGCCAATGGTAATCAGTCCCGTGGTTGTAAAATATAGGTCGGGCGAGTTGACAAAGTTCGCATCATCAAAAGTCGTGTCGCCCCGGAAAATAAATTTATTGCCGAGGTTGTTGGCTCCATAGCCCAGCACCGCGCCATCAAGCACAATGAAACCGTTGGTCACGTCCAGAATCGCGCCGTAATCCAGCGTAATGCCGCCTCGCATGTTCACAGTGCGCCCGGCGCCGGGATTCAGACTGAGCGTGAAGCCTTCGCCGTTGACCGCAACGGCGCCCGTGCCGATGTAGTTGTGCCCGGAATCGAGGGCGCCAAGTGTGATGTTGGTCGTTCCGTTGCCGATGGTGGCCTGCCTGAGCCATTGCACATAACCGCCGCTGAACGTATTGTTGCCGTTGAGAAAACTCACCTCGGACAAACTGCCGCCGCTCACTTGAAGGCCGCCGGTGCCGGCAAGCACGAAGTCCCGTCCGAAAACAACCTTGGTTAAGTCACTGATGTTCAGCTGGCGAATGCCGTTGTCGAGCTGCACGATGCCGTTGTAGTCGAACGTGATGGATTTTTGCGTGAGTGTGACGCCATTGGCGATGGTCAAGTCGTTGTTCCAATAGATCTGGTTTGAGAGCACAAGGGACGGCGTGAGCAATTCGATCGTCATCAAGTTTGACGGCGTGACGCCATTTCCGATTTCGAGCGCGCCGGAGCCGAGCGCGGTGTTGCCGCCAATGCGCAAGGTGCCATCATGCAATTGCACTCCGCCGCCAAACGTATTGGCACCGTAAAGCTCCAATTTGCCCGCGCCGGTCTTTCTAATGCCGCCCGTGGTGCCGGCAATAGTGGAGCGGACTTGAACCTCGGCGCTGCCGATCACCGTGTTGATCAGCAAATTATGGCTCGCGATGTCGATCGTTTTGCCCGCGTTGAATATCATCCTGCTTTGATAGCTATCCAGTTTCGCGGAGGCATCGAGGAACACATTGGCGTTCACTGTCAGGAATGCGTTGCCGGACAAATTGATGGCGGCATCAGTCCCGCCAAGACGGATACCCCGTCCCATCCCGCCGCCGTCGGTCAATGTCAGGGTTTGGTTCCAACTGGTAAGCACATCGAGCTTGTTGAGATTAAAGAGGCCATCAACTGTAATAGTGCGCGCACCATTTTCCGCAATATTGTCATTGTTAAATGTTGATATATCGTGATTTGAGCCAAACCCGGGCGCAGTGGCTGACGACCAGTTGGTTGCTTCGCTCCACAACGAGCCTGTGCCCACAAAAGTGCCGGACACTTGTTGCGCGGAAAGCTGCGCACTGAGCAAGAAACCAAGTCCGCAAATTAGCATATAAATGGAATGCAACCATTTACATCTGAATTTAGTTGTGGGATTTTTAACTTGAGAAATCATTAATTTGTGGATGATTTTTGTTATAAATAATTACATAAGTAATTTATATTAAATAGAATGTGATGTAATTGGGGCGAATTATCGCTGATCCGCCCGTGGCAACAAATTGAGAGTTTTTCGTTGTCCAAATCATGCTGTTCCAACAATTAATTTGTGTAATTGTTATGATAACATTTACTAATTTTCGTAATGCTATTAATCGTGTGTTTTCCTAAGTTGTGATACATTTTATCTTATTAATAATAAAATAATTACAGAACAACAAATTGAAGATTGATTGTATCTGTAAATTTAATTTTTTGGATAGAGCAATATGCAAATCATTAATAAAATCAAATATTATCATGCAAATTCCTTAAAATTTCTGCTTTTCATCGAAAAACAAAGGCCCTGAAAAACTGCCATGAAATTTCTTTTTATCATGGCCTTCAACATATTGTGCCATTTCGATCGCACCCCAAACTCGCTACTGAAGTTGGGTGAAATTTCCGGATGAACCAGTTTTTGATTGTCGTATCACACGAGGACACGACTGAAGGCATCGCCCTGTGTATTTGCGTTGGGGATGTCCAGAACCACCGCGCTCCAGTTCGTCAGATTTGCCCGCATTCGAGAATACTTTATGCCGGACGGCCCCGGCGTTTCCGGTGGAAAAGTGTTGCGGCGCTCGGTTTTGCATCTCGAATCGGTTCATCCACAATGAAACAGCGCCTCGATGAAATCCTCGTTGCCCGTGGCCTTGCCGAAACCCGTTCGCAAGCCAAGGCGCTCATCATGAGCGGTCGCGTGCTGCGCGGCACGGAGCGCCTCGACAAGGCGGGCAAGGAATATCCCGGCGACATCGAACTCATCGTCGAGCAGCCGCCGCGCTTTGTGAGCCGCGGCGGAGAAAAACTGGCCGGGTTCTTGGAAAAATTCTCCATCGACCTGAATGGCGCGCATGTGCTGGACGTGGGTGCCTCGACAGGCGGCTTCACGGACTGCGCGCTTCAAGCTGGCGCGGCGGACGCGGTGTGCGTGGACGTGGGGCGCGCGCAACTGCACGCGAAGCTGCGCGCCGACCCGCGCGTCACGAATTTCGAAAAGGTGAACGCGCGCCACCTTGCGCCGGGGGATTTGCCGCGCGCGGATTTCGACGCGGTGGTGATGGATTTGTCATTTATCTCGCTCAAGGCCGTGCTGCCCGCCGTGTGGCCGTTCGTGCGCGTGGATGGCGGAATCCTGATCGCACTAGTGAAACCCCAGTTCGAGGCGGGCAAGGCCGAGGTGGACAAGGGCCGCGGCGTGATTCGCGACCCCGAGTTGCAGAACGCAATCCTGGCGGACATCACAGAATTCGCACTGCGTGAATTACCCGGCCCGGCACTGATCGGCAGCATGGACTCGCCCATCACGGGCGCTGACGGAAACCGTGAGTTTCTGCTGGGCCTGCGGAAGGGGTGTTTGCCGTTGCCGACTGGAGATTAACGGTATTTGTAAAAGTGGTTCCCCCGTCCCCTTTGGATTTCCCATGAAAAGAAAACTACTAATTTTATTATTGGGTGTTTTTATTATAGTTATAATTAAACTCTTATTCTTTGGAGGGAAGTTTCCCAATGCTGGCGTAAGCGGTTCGCCGGGGGATGAAGAATCCAAACTCTCATCGGGCGATGCTCAAAATGAAAAATTCGACGGGCTGCCAAGAAAAGAAAAAATACATTACAAAATACCGGAGTATATCATAGAGAAATTTCAGTTGAAGGAGTCGGATATTCCCGGCATGGAGCAATTGTTTATGAAACTCAAGTTTGAGGCCCTTAATGCAGTAGCTCAATATGCCACATGTGAGTATTCCTCAAATGATACTGTTGGATTGGCAATTGGAATGCCACAGGATGCAATTGATTCGGTATATGAAAGGACGTTTCAGTCGATTAAAAATTACATTGGGGAATCCCATTGCAATAAAACAATGACCGATGAATTGGAGACTGCAATTGCTGATGAGCTACTATATTATGCGCGGTGCAAAGGGACCTTCATAATTAACATACAAGGCGAGTCTATTAATAATATAAAAACAATCACAATGAGCCGATCTTTATTGAGATCGAATGGACGTGTGGTAAGGGACGCAATCGCCTTTACGCAGGATGCCGGCAACCAATTTATGGATACATTTGGATCTGTTGCCAACTGCGCGTTGGAAAACTGGCAAAAAACCAAAGAAAATTCCAAGGGGCCGAACTAATTTTTTTCATATTCGAGTTACATTGGCAGGTGCGTCCCCTCGGGATGGATCAGGCTATTATTTAAAAACCTCATTCATCTTCTCCGCCACGTAGGGGGGCGGGCGGACGGGGCGGCCTTCGTGGTCGATGAAGGCGTGCATGGTCGTGCCGGTGACGAGGAGGGTGTCGCCACGATGGACTTCGTATTGCACCTTTATCCGCAGGACGGGTTTTTCGGCCAGCTTGGCGGTGACGACGAGGTCGTCGTCGTAGAGCGCGGGCCGGTGGTATTTGAGCGACACTTCGAGGACGGGCAGGTGGTAGCCGTCGGCCTCGATTTTTTTGTAGGGCAGGCCCACGTCCTTGAACATTTGCGTGCGCGCGACTTCGAACCAGGCCAGATAATTGCCGTGGTAAACGACGCCCATTTGATCGGTTTCCGCATAGCGGACGTTTATTGGCACCTTTGCTTGAATCATAAGGAAAGGCGCGAGTATGGCACAAAAATCAGGCCTTATCCAATGCGAGAAATGGCGCGAAGAGTTTTTTTGCGGAATCGGTCCAATTATTGTTCCGGGCGTGGCGGCGTCCGGCCTCGCCCATTCGCCGACGGAGCGGTTCGTCGGCGAGGAGTTTTTCAAAGGCGGCGGTGAGCGCGGGCGCCGGAGCGTCGAGGTTGGGCTCGGGATCAACGAGGAGGCCGGTTTCGCCGTCGATGACAGCCTCCTGCACGCCGCCGACTTTGTGGGCGACGACGGGCAGGCCGTGCGCCGAGGCCTCGAGGTAGACGAGGCCGAAGCCCTCGACGCTTTGGCGGTAGTTGATGCTGGTCATCGCAAAAATATCGGCGCGTGAATAAATGTCGCCCAGTTTGTTGTCGGGAAGTCCGCCGAGGAAGCGCACGGTGAGGCCGAGGCCGGCGGCGGTTTCGGCTTCGCGCACGAGGATTTTTTCGTAGGACGAGCCGTTTATCTTTCCAACAATCCAGTATTCGGTGGTCTCGCGCCGGGCGAGGGGAAGGTTTTTGAGGGCGCGGAGGGTGCGGACCTGGCCTTTGCGCGGGTGGATGCGGCCGACGGTGAGCACGACGTTTTTTCCGGGCGCGGCGACGGGAAGCTCGTCTTGGTCCAGGGAGGTGGTGGCCAGCTTGTCGATATTGGCGAGCAGGTCGCTGCGGATGGCGCCGGGGGTGATGATGGTTTTGCCTTTTGCCTCGGGGAAGCGGTTGCAGAGGAGGTCGCGGGTGAATTCGGTGAGCGTGCTGATGCGCGTGGCGCGTCGGATGAGGCGGCGCATGAGCATGCGGTGCGCGGGGTTGGCGTGCATGCGCAGGATTTCCGAGCCGTGAAAGGTGAGGATGAGCTCCTTGGGGCGCATGCTTTTGTTGAATTGCAAAACCATCAGCGCGAGCATGGGGCCCGGTTCGGGGATATAAACGGTGGCGTTGCGCAATTCGCGCCGGCGTTTGGCGATGACCACCATTGATTTTGCAAGGCAGGTGAGGTTGAGCGTGCCTTTGATGGGAAGGCGGTGCACATCAAACGGCCACTGCTTTTCGTCCGTCGGCGCGGCGGCTTGCGCCCAAACCTCGACTTTGCGCCCGAGGGCGGCGATGGCGCGCGCGATTTCCTCGGAAAACGTGGCGATGCCCCCGTGCTTGGGATAAAATTCGTGCGTGATCAGGTAGATCGGCCGCGATTGTTTCCCGGCGTGCGTCGAGTCCGATGGCGCGGTTTGCTGAGAGACTGCGGGCGTCATGTGGAGAGAGATGAATAAACGTGCGACCTTGCGGCGTCACAAACGAGTTTGTGCAAAAATTGCATGTGCCAATTGGAAGCGGGAAGGAAGAATGGAAACCAAAAGGATTCCAGTTTTATAACTGGAAAGGCTCCTGATTAACGATTTTTTTCCAATTGGCAGACCGTCTTACAGGGTCGTGAGTTCCTTTTCCTTTTTGGCAAGGTGCTCGCCGATTTCCTTAATGGTTTGGTCGGTGGCGGCCTGAACTTCTTTTTCGCAGCGCTTCAATTCGTCCTCGGAAATATCGCCGTCTTTCTCGGCTTTTTTGAGCGCGTCCATCGCATCCCGGCGAACACTGCGCACTTGCACGCGTCCATCCTCGGCCATGCCGTGGGCGCGCTTGACCATTTCCTGGCGGCGTTCGCGGCTGAGTTCGGGAAGCGGCACGCGGACGTTGGCGCCGTCAACGAGCGGGTTGAACCCGAGGTTGGCGATCTGGATGCCCTTGACGATGGATTGCGTGATGCCCTTGTCCCAGGGCTGGATCAAAATCATGCGCGCGTCGGGCGTGGAAATCGCGGCGCATTCCTTGAGGCGCATCGTCGAGCCGTAGGCTTCGACCATCACGGCTTCGACCATGGTGGGCGAGGCTTTGCCGGTGTGGATTTGGCTGAATTCATGCAGGGTGTGCTCGAGGGCTTTTTTCATTTTAACCTGCATATCGGTGAGGATCGGTTGGGACATGATGATGGATGATTATTAAATGCTGCTCAACGCGGGGAGCAATGGTGATGGCTTGGATTGTTGATTTTCTAGGTTGTCACAGAAGGGCGGCGGGGATGCAAAGAATTTTTAATTCCGGAAACATCACTGCGCGGAGTGGGTTTTGAGGGCGAGTTTTTCAAGCGCGGGCCTCAGTTTTTTGCCATCGGGGGTTCCCCACTTGGAGATTCTTTGGACCATGAAAACAGTCACGAGTTTTTCCTTGGGCCAGACGGCGAAGTTGGTGCCGTGGGCGCCGCTGTGCCCGAACCGGCCGCCTTCGCCAAGGCTGAGAGTGAGGCCGCTGCTTTTGGTCGCGGCCTGGCGGCGGGTCATTTCGTTGATGGAGGCTTCGCTGATGAGGCGCTTGCCGTTGAACACGCCCTTGTTGAGCAGGAGCTGGCCGAAACGTGCGACATCGTGCGCGGTGGAAAACAGGCCGCCGCCGGGCGTGGGATGGCGGCGAACGCGGTCGTCGAGCGGATACTGGCGGTTGCCGATTTTTCCCGCAGTGAGCGTTTTTTTGGAGGGGTTGCCGCGGTAGCTGGTGGCGAGGCGTTCGAGCTGGGCCTTGGTTGGCCAGAAGGTGGTGTCGGTCATGCCGAGCGGATCTAGGAGGCGCTTCTGCAGAAAGGTTTCGTAGGGGATTCCGCTGGCGACTTCGACGACGCGCCCGAGGACTCCAATGCCGATGCTGGAGTAGCTGTAACTGGTGCCCGGCTCGAAGAGAAGGTTGAGGCGGGCGTAGGTGGGCACGGCTTTCGCAAGCGGGCGGGTGTCGATGTAAGGCGTTTCATCCGGGTCAACCCTCGGCAGGCCTGAGGTGTGGCAGAGGAGGTGGCGGAGGGTGATCGGGGTTTTGCGAAGGGTGTTTTTGGGCGCGGTTTGCCGCGGGGCGTTGTCGGCAACCCTCACGCCCTCCTCGTTGACCGTGGTGGCGCTTTTTTTTGGGACGATTTTTTGGGGCGCGTCAAATTCGGGAATGTATTTTGAGACCGGGTCGTCGAGGGAAACCTTGCCCTCGTCAACAAGCATCATGATGCATGCGCCGGTCATGGGCTTGGTCATGGAGGCGATCCAGAAAAGGGTGTCGTTGCGCATGGGTTTGGCGCTGGCGATGTCGGCAAATCCGACGGCCTCGCAGTCGAGCGTTTTTGTGTCGTCGGCGACGAGAAAGACAACGCCCGCCGTGGCGCCATCCTCAACAAACCGGCGGGCGGTGTCGGCGATTGGCCCGGCAAAAAGCCCCGCTGCGGAAGCGAGGAAAACGAGAAGGATGGCGAGGGGCGGAAGCGCGGCGGGGCAGGGGAGGGGGATGAGAAGGGGGGAGGTTTTGTTTTCATTGGGGAAGCAAGGGCGGGGCTATGTTGGCAAATGCGGAATTCGGAATGCGGATTGCGGAATGACCGGACGCAAGCGTGTCACGAACATGGCTTGTCGTTTTTTCGGTTTGTAATTCCGCATTCCGCAATCCGAGTTTCGCATTTGAATCAGCCATGAACAAGCGTGCCAACCTTTTCGCCGCGAACGGCGCGGAGGATGGCGTGCTCGGCTTTCAAGTCGAACACGAGGATGGGCACGTTGTTGTCGAGGCAGAGTGAAAACGCGGTCGAGTCCATGACGTTGAGGCGCTGCTTGAGCGCGTCGATGTAGGAGAGCTCTTCGTATTTGACGGCGTCGGGGTATTTTTTCGGGTCCTTGTCGTAGATGCCGTCAACCTTGGTGGCCTTCATGATGATGTCGGCGTGCATTTCGGAGGCGCGAAGCGCGGCGGTGGTGTCGGTCGAGAAATAAGGGTTGCCGGTGCCGGCGGCGAAGATGACGACGCGGCCTTTTTCGAGGTGGCGGATGGCGCGGCGCATGATGAACGGCTCGGCGATTTGGTCCATGGGGATCGCGCTTTGCACGCGCGTGTTGACGCCGGCCTTTTCGAGGCTGTCCATGAGCGCGAGCGAGTTGATGACGGTGGCGAGCATGCCCATGTAATCGCCCGTGGTGCGGTCAACGCCGCGTTTTTCGCCCTGAAGGCCGCGGAAAATATTGCCTCCGCCGATGACGAGGCAGATTTGCACGCCAAGGTCGTAGATTTCCTTAACTTGTTCGCAGACCTTGTCGAGAATGGCGCGGTCAAACGGATCTCCGGTTTTGCCGCTGCGGAGAACTTCTCCGCTCAATTTGAGGACAATGCGTTTATATTTTACTGATGGATCAATAGGGCGAGGGACGTCGTGCATATTGAGTTAGTAGCAAACGGCTTGTTCCGCAACGGGTCAAGCCAGCGCATTGGTTGACGGACAATGTTTTTAAAACAGGAGGGCCGCGCGGGGTCTTTCATCATTGCCTCGGGCATCGGACTCCGGAAACTTTGGCGAATGAATGAACGGCTGAAGAGAGAGCGAATCTTCGATGAGGCTCGCAAGGCGGGAGTTGATCTGGATTTGCTCGACACCAATCTTCGCCTGAGCGTTTCCGAACGCGTGCGCCGGCATAACGAGGCTTTGCGCTTGGCGGCGAAACTGGAACGCGCCATGAAGGCACGTCATGGAAGACCTAAGCATCCTCTTGAAGCGTCTCAATGATGAGGGTGTCGACTTTGTCATCATAGGCGGGTTTGCCGCTGTGGCTTACGGGGCTTCAACGCTTACGCGAGATATTGGTCTTTGTGCCGCGCTTACACGGGAAAACGTGGAAAGAATTCGCGCAGCCCTGTCCGGATGGAACCCAAGGCACCGCATGACGCCGGCCCGGCTTTCGTTTCTCACGCATCCAAGTGCCGGCGAGGATGTGAAAAACCTTTATTTGGAAACTGACAAAGGCGTGGTGGATATTCTTTCGTCGGTGATAGACGTGGGTGATTTTGAGCGACTCAGCCGGGCGGCGGAGGTGGTGGAAATCGACGGCTGCGAATACCGCATCATGGGACTTGCCGATTTGATTGCCTCAAAAGAGGCGCTCGGGCGCGACAAAGACTTGCTCGCCTCCAGGGAGTTGCGGGTCATTGAGGAAAAACGAAAGCCTTGAGCAAAAGCTTTCGTCCCGGCGTCCTTTCTCAAGCGGCGTGTTGCTTTTGCGGCGGGGATTTCCAGTCTGCTCGCAACGTGCTGGTTTTAAGGACAACGGACTGGTTGAAAACACGCGCTGCGAAAGGCCGGTGCGCGCGGCTGTTTCTTGCGGTGGCATTCGCGCTGCTGTTTTCCGGCTGCGCGAGCACGCCGGACCGCGCGTGGTTCATGCCGCGCGTCACTCCGCGCGCATCGGACAAAACACCGCGCGCCGATTACAACCGCATCGTTTTCGACCATGCGTGCAAATTGACGGGGATTTATTTTTACGACGAAACTTTCGGCGGACGCAACTGGCCCGCGCTTCAGGCGAAATACCGGCCGAAAGCCGGTGCCGCCAAAAACAACGAGGAGCTTTACAGCGCGCTCAACGAAATGCTCAAGGAGCTCGGCTCCAGCCACGCGACCGCCATCGCGCCTGAAATCGTGCGCGTGCAAAAGAAAATGCGCACCGACGCGGTTTCGCTCCTCGGATACATTTCGGTGCGGCTGCCCGGTCTCGACACACCCGTCGTGTATGAAGTCACGCCCGACAGTCCGGCGTCCGAGGCCGGCGTGAAACGCGGCTGGCTGCAAGTCGGCGTGCTGCTGCGCGACAACGCCGACGTGCCGGCGCATGAGGGCGAGGTGGTGCGCCAGCAATTTCTCGACGAGAACAACACGCTGCGCACGGTGACTTTTACGCTGCGCGCGGTGCGCGGACTGGGCTCGCGCAACTTCGCCGAGATGCGGCCCGACGGCGTGTTGTGGTTGCGCTTCGACCGCTTCAGCGGGGACTCCGCCGCCTGGGTGCGCGAGCAATTAAAAACGCACGCGGATTCCGCGCGCGGCGTGGTGCTCGATTTGCGGCTAAACGGCGGCGGCGAGGTGGGCGCGTGCCGCCGTGTGCTGGGGGAGTTTTTCACGAAGCCGGTCAAGGCGGGCGTGTTTCTGGACAGGCGCAGCAAAGCTTCCGCCGTCGAGGCCAGTGTCAGCCGCCGGGGCGCGCATTACACGGGGCCGCTTGCGGTGCTCGTGGCGCGGATGAGCGGAAGCGGCGCGGAGGTGTTTTCGGCGGCGATTCAGGACAACAAGCGCGGCGTGATTGTCGGCAGCACATCGACGGGGCGCACGGCGGGCGCGGTTTTGATGAGCGTCGATTTTTCTCTGCCCGGCGGCGGCAAGCTGCAACTGCCCTTGAGCAATTACAAAACCGCCGCGGGCGCGTTGCTTGAGGGACGCGGAGTGCTCGCCGACATCAACGCGCCGCTGCCAACCGTGGAGAGCCTGCGCGCCGGCGAGGACCCGGCGCTGGAATGCGCGGTGCGGACGATTTTGGGAAAATAGAGAAAATCTTCACGAACCTTTCAGATAAAACGCGCCGCTTTTGTTTTCCTTTTTTCACGCCGGTGGTTTTCCATTCACGCCATGCCGCACCTCATCAAACACCCTCTGGCGTTGCATGTGATTACCCGTCTTCGAGAAAAGACAACCAAGCCGGCTGAGTTTCGTTCGCTCTGCCATCATCTGTCGATGTTGCTCGCGCTCGAGGCGACGCGCGACCTTGCCATGCGCGAGGTGGCCGTCAACACGCCGCTTGAGGCGTGCATCGGGCACGAGCTGGCGCGGCCGCTCGTGGTCGTGCCGATTTTGCGCGCGGGGCTTGGCATGGTGGAGCCAATCGTGGCGATGTTTCCCGATGTGAGTGTCGGCTACATCGGGCTGGAGCGCGATCACGAGACGGCCATGGCGCGAAACTACTACTGCAAGATGCCGCCGCTGGCGGGCACGCGCGTGATGGTTGTTGACCCGATGCTGGCGACGGGCGGCTCGGCCGTGCAGGCAATCGACGTGGTGAAACAAAAAGGCGGCGGGGAAATATGCATGCTCAACGTGGTTGCCGCGCCCGAGGGCGTGAAGGCAATCGAGGATGCGCATCCCGATGTGCCGATTTACACCTGCGCGCTTGATCGCGCGCTCAATGACAAAAAATACATCCTGCCGGGGCTGGGGGATTTTGGCGACCGGCTTTACGGGACGTAAGGGCCGTAAAGCGGAAACACTCCGGGACCGCCGGGCCGGGGCGCGGCGGTCCCCGGATTTCTTATTTCCACGTCAGGAGCAGACGCGCGAAATACGTGGTGTCGAGGCGTTCGACCCCGGGGTTCGGATGGCTGTTGTAATCGTTGGAAATACCGACGCGGAATTTCCAGCGCGGGCTGGCCATGGGGAGCTCGATGAATGACTCGTGGTAAATGCGATACACGCCGAAATCATCGAAGGTGGGCGTGTAGGAAATGCGGTTTGTCATCGACCAGGTTTTCATCGTGAGCTGGTTGATCAGGCCAAGGTCGAGGCCGAGTTCGCTCAGGTTGGAAATTGGTGTCAGGCCGGGGCCGGGGGCGTCGTATTTCTCGTAGCGGTGCGAAAGACCGGCGCGGAACGTGAGCGTGTCGATTTTGTTTTTGATGATGTCGTAGCCCATGCTGGCCGCCGCGGTGTTGTAGAGTTTGATTTCCTTCACGCGGTCAAACCCGGCCTCATCGCGCGCATACCAGGAGAAGCGTCCCGAAAAGTTGTTCTGGTAATCGGCGCCGATACGGAAGAGATCGGCTGATTTTTCGTGATCGCTGACCTGGCGGTCGTAGCTGGTGTAGAGCTGGAGAATGTCGAAACTCGACTTGAGCGTGGCGCGGAATGAAAAGCTCGTGCCGATTTGCTCCTTCGTGCCGGTTTTGCCCGTCACATCCATGCCGGCCTCGAAGCTCCAGTGGCGTTCGTTTCTGGCGACTTCGGGGTCCTTGGCGTCGACGGCCCAGGATTCCTTGACTTGGGCGAGGTTTGCCGTGATCGGACTGCCCGCGCCGGTGCGCACGACTGCGCCCGCGGGCGAGCCGCTGATGGAGCCGGTGATCACCCTGCCGTCGGCGAGGCGCACATTGATCGGCGCGTCGGTGGTGACCGAGATGATCTCGCTTTGCTTGACCTTAATGTCGCCTGCGAAGTCGGTGTTGATAACCACGGTCGCCGAATCGACCTGAGTGACCCTGCCCGTCAGCCGGGAGCCGTTTTTGGTTTCGATAACATCTGCGAACAACGAGCCCGTTGCCAGCAGCGCCGCGGAGAGAAGGGCGGCCGCTTTCTTGAAGATTTGAATGTGTGTCATGTGTGGATGCAAAAAACTCACGAAATGCCCGGCGGTGATTTTGGCAAACGCATTTGTGCAAAAATACAGTCTAGCACTCGACATCGCCGGCTGATCGCGTTTCGCTCGCGGAATCATTCCAATGTCCGCGTCCAAACAGCAAAATCCCGCCGCGCCTCAATCCGCGCGATCCGCGCTCGTCGTCGCCGACGGCTGGCGCGACTACCAGCTGCTCGATTGCGGCGCGGGCATGAAGCAGGAGCGCTGGGGCGAATACACGCTCGTGCGTCCCGATCCGCAGATCATCTGGCCGCGGCGCGACGGCGGCGGGGCCGGCCCCGCGGACTGGAAAAACTGGGACGGCTATTATCACCGCCACGCCACGGGCGGCGGGCGCTGGGAGTTTCGCAAGCCGCTCCCCGAATATTGGAAAATTGGATACGGGCAGCTTGTCTTCAAAATACGGCCGACCTCGTTCAAGCACACGGGGCTGTTTCCCGAGCAGGCGGTGAATTGGGACTGGTTTTCAAAAAAAATCCGCGACGCAAAAGCCGCCGGGCGCGAAGTGTCCGTGCTGAATTTCTTTGGTTACACGGGCGCGGCCACTTGCGCGGCGGCGGCGGCGGGCGCGAGTGTCTGCCATGTCGACGCCGCCGAGGGCATGGTGAAGTGGTGCCGCGAAAACGCCGCGCTCTCCGGCCTCGAAAACGCGCCCATCCGCTACATCACCGACGACTGCATGAAATTCGTGCGCCGCGAGATCAAGCGCGGACGCCGTTACGATGCGATCATCATGGACCCGCCCACCTACGGACGCGGCAGCGGCGGCGAGATGTGGAAGCTCGAGGATCACTTGTGGGAGCTGCTGAGGGAATGTCGCGAAGTGCTGAGCGATCAGCCGCTGTTTTTCCTGATCAACGCCTACACCGCGCGCCTTTCGCCAACCGTGGTTGTCAACTTGCTCGGCGAATTGATGCACGCCGCCCGCGGCACAATCACCGGCGGCGAAGTCGGCCTGCCCATCCAGCGCGATGGCAAGGTGCTGCCGTGCGGAATCTACGGGCGATGGGAAGAGTGATGTTCACGATGTCGGTGCCGGGCGCTCGCTCGCGGGATTGCGCTGCGCTTGGACAATTGCGAAATCACCGCTGCTGGCGATAGTCACTTGGTGTTGATCCGGTTTCGCGGCGAAAGATTTTTGCGAAGTGGCTTGGGTTTGCGTAGCCAATATCGAGAGCGATTTCCACGACGTTTTTTTTGGTTTCACGCAGCAGCTTGCGCGCCATTTTCATTCTCAGGTCGAGATGATATTTTGTCGGTGTCGCGCCCGTGGCCCTTTTGAAAAGGCGGTGAAAGTGGAATTTGCTCAACCCCGCCATTTCGGAAAGTTTCGCGAGATCAAACTCGTCCGCGGCGTTTTGTCTCATCCATTCCGTGATCTGCCGCAGCTTGAATCCGGGAAGCGAGGGGCTGCTCACGCTCGATTGTTGCGTCAGCGCGGAGTATTTGCGGACGAGGTGGATGGCGATCGCCTGGCTGACTCCCGAGATGAGAAGTCTGCTCGCCTTGCGGCGCATGAGCTCGTCGTAAAGCTGCTCCATGAGCGCGTTCAACTGGCGGTCCTCGCCGCCGGATACATCGCGTGGCCGGGCGTGGGTTGCGTCGATGCCATAGACTTCCTCATACGCCTTTTTCATCAACGGAAGGCCGAGCAGCACGTGCATCATCACAAACGGCTCCGAAGTCAGCGACCTCCAGCGGCAATCATAGGGGGCGCCGCCCGTCGTCAGAAAAAACGATCCCTTTTTCACGGTGCTCTTGATCCATTGGCCGCCGTTTTCGCGATCCCAAATATCCACATTCCCGGAAGTCACCCAGACCAGATACGGTTCGTTCACCGAGGGGATGCTCAGCGCCTCGCCGGAAGGCGGGGATTGGACGAGCGCGGCCTTGATATCCCGCCATGCGCCGCCTTTGCCAACAGTCAAAAATTTCCCATGAATGTAGGCGGAAATACCTTCGGCGGAGGTTGATTCTGGGACTGGCATGGCGACAAAAACTAGCCATGCAAAACTGTCGGCGCAATTGCAATCAAAACGGGGGATCGCCAGCGACGCAGGCGGAATGCTCGGGTGCGCGGCGCGCGGGGCGTAAGCGCCGACTTGTTTGAGGGCGCCAAAGGCGCCGCACTCGTCAGCCCAAGGTCGAGCTGCGAGACCTTGGGACTTTGAAATAGAATATGCGCGCCCTGAAGGGGCGCCACATGCTGAACATGCGATCAACAACCCGGGGTTGCGCGCCACGCGCTCACCCTGGGCTAAGTTGTGTGACGCCTTTGGCATCGGGCCGCCGTGCATTGTCGCATGCGTGATTTCGTGACATCACTCTGAATCACACCCGGGCCATCCTTTTTGTGGTGCGAACACTTGCACGTTGTGCGCGAGGTGTTCAGCATCCGGCACTTCGTGAAACTTTCCGGCAAAGACTTGGTTATTGTGCTCATCGCGCTTGTCGTGGCGGTGTGGGCGGGGCTGCGCATCGCGAGCGAAACAATGACACTGCCAATCATGCTCGGGGGATTCTCCTTTGCGTGATTGTCGCGCATGTGTCGCCGGTCCGGTTTAATCCGCTTGTGCTCGGCTTGCTCATGGCGGGATACGTGCTGGGCAATCGCGGGTTTGCGCAGCTTTCGATTTCCGGGAGCCTGCCGTTGTTTCCGGCGGAGTTGGGGATTGCCGCGACATTGACAGTGCTGCTCTGGCGTTGCGCGCGGGAAAAAAAACTGCCGTGGCGGAATGATTTTCTGAACTGGGCGCTGATTTTCTGGATCGCGGTGAGCACGGTGCGCCTGCCGCTGGATGCGCGCACATACGGGGCGATGGCGTTGCGCGATTATGCGATGGTGTATTACGCGCTGTTTTTCTTTGTGGCGCAGGAGGCGTTTGCCTCGGACGCGGGCTGGCGCTGGGCGAGGCGCTGCTTGCTGGCGGGCACGGCGATGCTGCCGTTGCTTTACGGGGCGTTTTCGTTGTGGCCGGATTTTTTCCTGGGCACGCTGACAGTGCGCGGTCTGCCGTTGATTTATTTCAAGGGCGATCTGGCGGGCACGTTCATGAGCATCGGCGCGCTGGTGTGGTTTATTGTGTTCGAGCGGGGCAAGTCGCCCTGGCGCTGGCTGGCGGTGGCGATTTCGCTGGGGTTGGTCGCGGCGATGCTGGCGACCGAAAACCGCGCGGCGATGCTGGCGCTCGCCGCGGGCGTGGCCGTGATGTTGATCGGCGGCCGGTGGCGGTTCGCGGCGGCGCTTGTGGCGTCGGGCGCGGTGGCGGTGGTCGCGATTTTGTTCTGGGCGCAAACCACGGGGCGGCCATGGGAGAAGACGCCGTTGCACGGCGTTTCGCAACGCGTGGTGTCGATTGTGGATTTTCAGGGCGCGCGGGATTATTCGTCGGCGGAGGGCGCGGAGTCGAAGGGCGACAACAACCGGTTTCGCGCGATCTGGTGGGAGACGGTTGTTGACGAAACGGTGGCGGCCAATCCGTGGACGGGGCTGGGTTACGGTCACGATTTGGCGGAGGGTTTCCTGCGGGCGTATTACGCGGATTCGAGCGACCAGTTCACGACGCGCAGTCCGCACAACCTGCTGCTGAGTATTTTTGCGCGGACCGGCGTGGCGGGGCTGGCGGCATTTTTGATTTTGTGCACGGCGATGCTTTTTCGCACATGGAAAGTGTCGCGCGAGGATTCGCGCCGGAGCCGAGAGCTGCTGATCGACACGGGCGAATGGACGGGGCCGCAGTGGAAATCCGGCGCGTGGTGCTGCGTGTGGGCGATTTTCACGAGCGCGTGTTTCGGCGTTGTGCTCGAGGGCCCGATGGGCGCGGTGGTCTTCTGGATTCTGCTCGGCGCGGCGGCGGCGAGAAGCAACGGCGCGGCACCGAAGCAGGAAGAGGCAAAAGAAAGCGCAAAATAGGAATTATATTTTATGCAAAACCGAAACCCCGACGAACGTGAGTGATCAATATTCCCCCTCCGCCGTCAAACCCCTCGCTCGCTGCACGTGCCGCGCAAAAACACGACGAGCGGATGAAGGAAAAAAGAGGAAGGAAAAAAGGGTCAGGTCGTGTTTTGTAACTTTTATGATTGCTTGAGAAAGGCGTTTTGGGGGCGTTGCCGAACGCCACGCACATAGAGAATCCAGCATGCCGGAGCATTGTGCTAGGTGAGCCGTCAGGGTAATTATCGTAACGCCCTATTTGAGAGAGCGCTGTGCGGCGTGGGTGTTAACAGACGCCCTGCTCGCGGCGGCTTCATGGCATGGATGGAATTTACGTGCCTATAATTTAACATTTTTGATCAAAAATTGGTAAATCCCGGATTGATGCCTTCCGAATTCCCCAAAGGTGGAGACAATACCGTCTCCGGCCGCTTGAAACATTTCGCATCATGATTATACTTTGAAGTGAAATCGTTTTAACAATCACCATCAAAGGCACTGAATATGAACAACGAACAACTCCTGCGAATGCAAAACGGCAAGGGCTTCATCGCGGCCCTGGACCAAAGCGGCGGCAGCACTCCCAAGGCACTGCTCCAATATGGCGTTCCCGAAAGCGCCTATTCCAATGACGAGGAGATGTTCACCCTCGTCCACGAAATGCGCACGCGCATCATGACCAGCCCCGCCTTTACCGGCGAGCGCATCCTCGCCGTGATCCTCTTTGAGCAAACCATGGACCGCTTGGTCGAGGGCATGCCGACCGCGGATTACCTGTGGGAGAAAAAACGAATCGTTCCCTTTCTCAAGATCGACAAGGGCCTGGCCGGGCTAAACAACGGCGTGCAGCTCATGAAACCCATGCCGGAGCTTGACAAGTTGCTTAAGCGCGCCGTTGAGAAACGCATCTTCGGCACCAAGATGCGCTCCGTCATCAAGGAGGCCAATCCGGCCGGCATCGCCGGGCTGGTCGCCCAGCAATTTGAAGTCGCCGGGCAAATCGCCGCGCATGGACTCGTCCCCATCATCGAACCCGAGGTGGATATCCACAGCCCCGACAAGCCCGCTTGCGAAAGGCTTCTCAAAGAAAACGTCGTCAAGCAACTCAACGCGCTTCCCGCCGGCACCAAGGTCATGTTTAAGTTTACCATCCCCAGTGAGGACAACTTCTTCGCCGACCTGATGAAGGACCCGCATGTCGTCCGCATTGTCGCCCTCTCCGGTGGTTACAGCCAAAAGGAGGCAAACGAAAAGCTGCGACTCAACAAGGGGCTTATCGCCAGCTTCTCCCGCGCCCTTGCGGAGGGACTCGGCGCCCGGCAAAGCGACGAGGAATTCAACAAGACTCTCGCCGCCTCGGTCGAATCCATCTACGAAGCCTCGATCACCTGAAGGGTTTCAAAGGCGTCTTTTTTCCAAGCTCCGCCTCTCCCTGCCGCACCTGTCACGGAGAGGCAAAATGCTTAAAAAACGCGACAACGACCGGGAGTGCAGACATATGTTTTGCCACTCCCGAGGTTGCGCTTGTCAATGACTGCGGACGGGGCAATCTCTCAGTGCATGGCCTCTGCCGCCGTCAAAACCCCGCCCGCTGCGCGCCGCGCAAAACCGCGACGCGTGGAAAGTTTGTTGTTTTCCGAAGGGAAGGGCAAAAAATCCTCAAAGTTGCATGCGGGAAGAATGGATATAATGACAAAACACAACCTGCCCACTTCAATGACCCTTGCCGGCAAGCACTCCAGAAAACCACGCGACGTTTATTATACGGCGGAGGGCGGCAAGGAAATCGCGAGGGTGGTCGCCGCCGCAATAGCCGAGGCGCTGCGGGATCTGCCATCGAAAACACGCAAGCAAACTCCAAACGAACCATGAAAACACACGGGCAAAACATGCATGCGAACGTAAAATTGAAAAAATCCGCCCTTTGGGCCTCGGCGGCGTTCTTGACTACCCTGCCCACGCCGGGCATCGCGAGCACGCCCCGGCAGCAGCCCAACATACTTTGCATTGTATGCGAGGACATCGGCCCGTATCTGGGTTGCTATGGGGATACCGTTGCAGTCACGCCAAATCTCGACAGATTCGCAACGCAGGCGCGGCGTTATACGCGCATGTTTTCCTCGGTTGGGGTGAGCGCCCCTTCAAGGGCGTCGCTGATAACCGGACTTTATCCCACCTCATTCGGCGCAAACAATATGAGGACCTCGTCGGCCAGCCCGGATAACGACGCTCGCGTGAAACCTTACGAAGCCGTCCCGGTCGCCGGGGTTAAATGCTACACGGAGTTTCTCCGCGCCGCCGGATATTATTGCACAAATAACAGCAAAACCGATTACCAGTTCAACGCCCCCATAACTGCCTGGGACCAAAGCAGCGGCAAAGCTCACTGGAAAAACCGTCCCGAAGGAATGCCGTTTTTCGCAATATTCAACATCGCAGTCACCCATGAGTCGCAGATATGGAAGCGGGCAAAGGAGCCGCTTGTGGTCAATCCGGACGACATCACCCCGCCACCCTATCATCCCAACAATAAAATATCTCGCCGCGATTGGGCCGTTGTTTACGGCAATATCGCCGCGATGGACCGCATGGTCCAAAAATATATAGACGAAGTCCGGGAAGCGGGTCTTCTCGATAACACTATTATCATCTGGTATTCCGATCACGGCGGGCCGATGCCGCGTCAAAAGCGCGCGTTGCGCGACAGCGGCACGCTGGCCCCGTTCATGATAAGGTTCCCCGACGGGCGTTTTGCCGGGACTGTTGACAATGATCTTCGCGCATTCGTGGACATTCCGGCCACCATCCTGTCGCTCGCTGGCATCAAGCCGCCCGAGTATATGCACGGGAAGGCCTTTTTGGGCAAATACAAGGAGGCGGCGCGCGATTATATTTACGGAGCCCGGGACCGTTTTGATGCGAAAACGGACTGCCAGACCGCCGTTCGAGACCGCCGCTTCAGACTGCTGCATAATTATATGCCGGAACAGTCCGAATTTCTCGACATCAATTATCATCGCAATATTCCCACCCTGCGAAACATGATGGAATTATACAACGAAGGAAAATTGGAAAAACTCCCTTCGCTGTGGTTCACGAAGCCGCGCCCAACCGAGGAATTCTACGACATTGAGCAGGATCCGCACGAGATGAATAATGTCATAGACGATCCCCGGTATGCGAAAGACGTCGCACGGCTGCGTAAAAAACTGGCGGAAATGGATGCCGCGTATAATCCTTTCGCGGGCAAGCCGGAATCAGCACTCCGTGAACACCTCTGGCCCGGCGGCGAGCAACCCAGGGTTGCCGACCCAGTTTTTACCCGCGCGAAACGCAAGCTCACCATAGAGTGCCCCACGCCGGGGGCATCCATCGCCTACCAAATAAATGGCGAGGGACTGGCGAGGGGGCATTGGAAACTTTACACTGGACCCTTGACGATAAAAAACGGTGACAAAGTGACGGCAGTATGCACCCGCATAGGGTATAAACCCACGGGGGAGATTGCGTATAACTATTAACACGAGTTCATCAGTTGGGCCATGCCGTGAATAAATTGCCCTCAATCGGTGGGACTGTCTCGGCGATTACCAATGTTTGAGCGACTTCATTCAAGCAGAGCGGAAATCGATACTGATATCTGGCAAAAATTTTTATTTCCACCCACATCAACCCTCCGGACTCAAAACGGTCATGTGTTTCAGGGCCGTTACAAGGCGATATTGCTGGAGAATGCGACGGCATTGAGCCGCGTGGTTGATTTCATACACTTGAACCCAGTGCGCGCGGGTGCGGTGCCGCCCGGACTGGTGGAGCAATACCAGCGAAGCAGTTTGCCGGAGTTCATTAAAAAGAAAAAGGCCCGCGGGATTGACCGCCGCCGACTGGCTTGAGGCGAGGGGCGGATGGTCCGACGACGCCAAGGGCATGAAAAATACCTGCAATATCTGAAGGATATAGGAAACGATGAGCAGGCGCAGAAGCAAATGGGGTTGGTGAAACTTTCACGGGGCTGGGCATTGGGCACGCATGGTTGGAAACAAGCGCTGGCCCGCGAATATGCGCATAAAACCTATGCGGAAGGCATGAACAAAGAAGAGGCGGGGGAAATACAGGAATTGCATTGGGAGGGGCAATTGGAAGCGGCACTGAAAGCGGCGGGACGGAAGCCCGGCGACCTGAAAACCACACCGAGGCTGCGGGGGTGAAAAATGAAGATCGCGGCGCAACTGAGAAAAGAGGGCGGGGCGCCGGTTGGATGGATCGCTGAAGAATTGCACCTTGGCACAGCGGGCACAGTGCGCAACTATCTTGCCAAGCACAGAGTCTCCAAAAAAACACGCGCATGACAATTAACAACACGGCAACCATTTCGCTGCGAGCGATTGCAGTTTTATTGTGCATTGCGATATCGTTTGTCTCTGGATGCGGAGGAAGCCCGGACGAGGAACAGCGAGCCGGGACGGCGGCTTCACAGGCGACATTGAGGAACCTGAAAAGAGAGCTCCAGAATACCAGAGACATGCTGAATGCCTACGACCAGGGGTTGAAAAAACTCAGGGCCAACGCACCTTACTGCGGAGGCCGGCAAATGACGGCGGAGTATGCGCCGGAAACGCTCGAAAAAATCGAATCGCTAAAGTCGAAGGCAAAAGACTTGGAGCTTCAAATACAGGCCATCGAGGCATCGCCACTCGAACAGGATCAGGGGCAACTGTAGGATGATTATAAGTCAAACTGGGATGGATTTTTCCAAGCCGGAGTTTTTGATTTATTCCGTCGCTTTTTGAGGCCGAAAAGGGCCGAAAAAGGGTCAGATGCACGCAAAAATCCGAGACGTGTGTTGTTGATTCTCTCATGTCTTTTTTGAATTCCGTGAGAAATGACTAAAAATATATGTCTTGCTATTTCGCAAAACGGCGAAATGGTCGCGGCATGCTTTTAACCAAATCAGCGCGTTCCAAAAGGGCCCGTTCACCCTCTTTCGAGCATGAGGCGGCGGTTTTTAAGGCGCTCGGACATCCCGCGCGCCTGCAAATTGTCGCCAGGCTCGCCGGGGGCGAGCAGTGCGTTTGCGACCTCGTTGATCTCACCGGACTCGGCTGGTCAACCGTCTCGCGCCACCTCTCCGTGCTTCGGGACACCGGGGTCATCGAGGCCGAAAAACGCGGCATGCAGGTATTCTACCGCCTCCGGCTTCCGTGTGTCGCACGCTTCATCTCGTGCCTGCAATCGGCATCCGACGGGCAGGATGTGCGCTTCACTGTCAAAGCCGGGGTCGGCGCCAAAACAGCCTGCTGCGCAAGCTGATTTTTTCCCGCCTAAATAACAACGCGCAAAACCGTCGCCGATTATTTCGCAATTTTACGAACTACCCGTCGTCCTCCATCTGCCCCGCCATCCGCATTCGCACAATGAACAAACTCAAGGAAACAAAACATTTCTCCTGATGGCGGGCGTTTTTGCCGCGTTCTATTTCCTGCCGTCCGGCTGGCCGCGTTTTGACTCGGCGATTCGAGAGGCGCTCGAACTCGCCAAATGGTATGCGCGCGATCACGTCATCCTGTGCCTGCTGCCGGCGTTCTGGATTGCGGGCGCGATCGGCGCGTTTGTCTCGCAGCAATCCGTCATGCGTTACCTCGGCCCGAAGGCCCCGAAGGCGCTCAGTTATGGCGTGGCGTCCGTTTCCGGCACCATTCTTGCGGTGTGCTCGTGCACGGTGCTGCCGCTGTTTTCCGGCATCTACCGCATGGGCGCGGGACTCGGGCCGGCGTCGGCGTTCCTCTACTCGGGCCCCGCGATCAACGCCCTCGCGATTATCATGACCGCAAAGGTGCTCGGCTTTCAAATCGGCATCGCGCGCGCAGTGGGTGCGGTGGTGTTTTCCATCGTCATCGGCATTTTAATGCACCTGCTTTTTCGAAAAGAGGAGCAGGCCAAGGCCGCCAAAATCGCCGCGCTACCCGAGGTGCCGGCGACGCGTCCGCTTTGGAAAACCGCCGCGTTTTTCGCAACGATGGTCGGCATTCTTGTGTTCGCCAACTGGTCGCGCCCGCCCGGGGGTGAAAGCGGTTTTTTTGCCGTCGTCTTTTCCATAAAATGGCCGCTCACCGCGCTGCTCGCCGCCGTGCTCGGCGTGATGCTCTGGCGCTGGTTCAAGCTCTCCGGGGCCAAGCTCGCCGTGACTGGAATCGTCACCGCGGCGTCGGCGCTGCTGCTGCCCGCGCATCCCGAGGCGTGCGTGCTCGCCGCCATCGCCGGACTCGTCTGGGCGACCGCGGGGCGCGACGGCGAGGCGGGCGAGTGGTTCGACCAGTCGTGGACGTTTGCGAAGCAGATTTTTCCGCTCCTTATCGGCGGCGTGCTCGTCGCCGGATTGCTCCTCGGACGGCCCGGGCACGAGGGGCTGATTCCCTCGGAATGGATCACGCAATCGGTCGGGGGAAATTCGTTTTTCGCCAACGCGTTTGCCGGCATCGCGGGCGCGTTCATGTATTTCGCCACGCTCACGGAGGTGCCGATTTTGCAGGGTCTCATCGGCAACGGCATGGGCGAAGGCCCCGCGCTCACGCTGCTGCTCGCCGGCCCCGCGTTGAGCCTGCCAAGCATGATCGTCATCAACTCCGTGCTCGGCCTGAAAAAAACCGCCGCCTACATCGGCCTCGTCATCGTGCTCTCGACACTCGCCGGCTGGGGCTACGGCGCGATCTTCGGCTGATGAATTTATTTTCCACCACCACACAACCAACCAACACACACATCATGAAAAAAATCCAAATCCTCGGCATGGGATGCGCCAAGTGCAACAAGCTCGCGGAGGTTGCCGAAACCGCCGCCAAAAACCTTGGCCTCCAATACGAAATGACAAAAGTCAAGGACCTGAACGAAATCGCCGCGCTCGGCGTCATGTTCACGCCCGCGCTCGTCGTGGACGGCGTCGTGAAAGTTTCCGGCAAAGTCCCCTCAGACGAGGAGATGAAACAACTGCTCGCCTGATTTTTCGCGCATTATGAAAAACCGCCTTCTCATCGCGCTCTGCGCCGCCGCGCTCGCGTTTGTTTTCACTCCGGCGTCGCGCGCCGACGACACCAGGCCCGGCGCGCCCAAACCCGCCTTGCCCAAGCTCGTCGATCTCGGCGCGGACAAATGCATTCCCTGCAAACAAATGAAGCCCATCCTCGATGAGTTCATGCGCGACTACGCCGACCAGTTTGAGACGGTGTTCATAGACGTTTGGAAAAAACCGGACGAGGGCCGGGCTCACAAAATCCGCCTGATTCCGACGCAGATTTTCTACGACGTCAGCGGCAAGGAACTCGCGCGCCATGAGGGATTCATTTCCAAAAAAGACATTTTGGCCAAATGGGCGGAACTGGGAATCACGGTGAGGGAACCGGCACCGAAGCCGGTGCCCGCGCCCGCGACGGAATGATCCCGAACTGTCCGCGACAATGGACACCCTTTTCGAAACCCTGACCTCCGCGATGGGCGGCGCGCCGCTCGTCGCGCTCGCTGCCGCGTTTGCGTGGGGCGTGTTGAGCATCATCCTCAGCCCGTGCCACCTCGCGAGCATCCCGCTCATCGTCGGCTTCCTTCAGGGAGGCAAACGTGTTTCGGCCGGGCGCGCCGCCGGGCTGTCCACGCTGTTTGCGTTTGGCATACTCTGCTCCATCGCACTTATCGGAATCCTGACGGCCGCTGCCGGTCGCATGCTCGGCGATCTCGGCGTGTGGGGAAACTACATCGTCGCGGCCGTGTTTTTCATATTCGGACTGCACCTGCTCGGAGTCATCCCGCTGCCGGCCGCGTTGCAAGCCGCGCCCAACAATCCGCGACGCGGCCCGCTCGGCGCGTTTTTGTTCGGCTTCATATTCGGCGTCGCGCTCGGTCCGTGCACGTTTGGTTTCATGGCGCCGGTGCTCGGCGTCACGTTTGGCATGGCGGCGACGGCCCCGGTTTTTGCCTACGGCGTGCTGCTGCTTTTCGGGCTTGGCCACTGCGCCGTCATCGCGCTGGCGGGCACGTCGAGCGCGTGGGTGCAAAAACTCCTCTCGTGGCAAAACGACGCTCCCGGCGGACGCTGGCTGCGCCGCGCCTGCGGCGTCCTCGTGATTCTCGGCGGCGTCTATCTCATTCTGACGGCGCGATAAACCGCCCCTCCCTCAACCCAGCCGCATACGCGGTGAATACGAGCTTGATCTCATCGCGCACGCGCCGGAACTCGGCGAGGATTTCATCCTCTGTGTCGACCGTGTGCGCCGGGTCGTCGAAGCCCCAATGATGGTTGAAAAAAGGGGCAGGTTATATTTTGTCGTTTTTGGTGGCTTGAGAACGCCAATCTGATGGTGATGCCGAATGTCACACACATTGAGAATCCGACATCTTTCCGGCGTCCGAATTCGAAAAAAATAACCGTCGCGGTTCGCTTTTTGCTCTTTCGCGCATTGGTGCGATGTGGTTTTTTGTGCCCTTTCATTCCTTATCTCACGTTTTTCATTCCGCACTCCGCATTCCGAGTTCCGCATTCCATCCCGTCCGCATGGTAGCCAAGACACGCATTTCGTTGCTCGACTGGTTCAGCGCCTTCAAGATCAAGACGCAGGCGCGGTTCGACGTGTTCACGCCCGCGGCGATGCTGGTGCTTGGCGTGGCGGGGGTGATGTTTATTTACAGCGCGCAGCTCGAGCGGCACGGCACGGCGTGGAAGGCGCAGTGCATTTTTTGGGTTCTGGGCATCGCCGTCTATGTGGTGGTGTCGCTCATCGATTACCGAATCTGGCTCAGTTATGTGCACTGGATTTACATCGCCGCGCTTGTGCCGTTGGTGCTGGTGCTCGTGCCCGGCATCGGCGATTCGCAGTTTGGGGCGCAGCGCTGGATTAATTTTGGCTTTTTTAAATTCCAGCCTTCCGAGACGGCCAAAATTGCCGTTCTCCTTATGTCGGCGGGCATTCTCGCGCGTTCGAAAATAGGCAATGTGTTCGATTCGCTCGGAGTGCTTGGCAAATTGGCACTTGCGGCGGGCGTGCCCATCTTCTTGATCTTTCTGCAGCCTGATATCAAATCGGCCATTGTCCTTCCTCCCGTGATTTTCGCCATGCTTTACGTCTCCCGCCTTTCGCTCCGCTTTTTCGCGGTGGTGCTGGGCGCGTTTGTGCTTCTTGTGGGCGTGGTCGCATGGGACACCGCATGTTATGTGAATTTCATGCAGGAAAACGGCTACTCGTATCAAAACAGCGAACAGCGCGATCTTTACAACAAGCGCTCTCCGTTGCCTTTCCGCGGGTATCAGCGCAACCGCATCCTTGCCTTCGCCGCGCCCAACATCATCGACCAGGCGGGCACCGGCGATTCTTACAACCTCAACCAATCTCTCATCTCAATCGGCACGGGCGGGCTCACCGGCAAGGGCTGGCGCCAAGGCACGCAGGCCAAGCTCGGTTACCTGCCCACCGCCGTTTCGCATAACGATTTTATTGTCTCGGTCATCGCCGAGGAAACAGGATTTTTGGGAAGTCTTACGGTTATTAGTCTGTTCGGATTGATCCTGTTCAACAGCATACGCATCGCGGGTCTCGCAAGGGACCGCTTCGGAACCCTGATCGCCATCGGCGTGACGATGTTCTTCACGGTGCATGTGTTTGTGAACATTGCCATGTCCATCGGACTGGTGCCCATCACGGGCATACCGCTTCCCTTCATTAGCTACGGAGGCTCCTTTTTGCTTTGTTGCTGCTTGCTGCAAGGACTGGTCCAGAGCGTCTATCGTTTTAGGAGGGATTTTTCATGAAATCTGAAAAATCCAGCCTCGCGATACTGACCGCCCTGCCGGGATTTCCTGCGCCGCAACCACCGCGTATTGGGGCCGCCGACACCACCACCACACACAACAAAAGAAAAAGCCTGAAAGCCCGAAAAGCTGAAAGCCTGAAACAAGCAGGCGCGCGCTCCCAACGCCGCCCGATTTTTTCAGCCTTCAGCCTTCAGAACTTCAGTCCTTTTCGCCCATACATACGCCATGAGCGACCAATCACAAACTCCCTCGCCGGGAAACTCCGGCGACTCCAACGCGCCGCGCCAGCAAACCCCGGCCGCCGCACTCCAGAAATACGACGAGGAGCTCGTCAACCCGCCTCCGCAAACGCAAGTTGACCCCGTCAGCCCCGCCGAACTCAAGGCCGGGGCGAAGGAACGAGCCAAGGATCGCCCGATCCTCCAGAAAATCCTCTCCGTGTTCCGAAAGGAAAAAACCACCTTCCGCGAGCTCATCATCAACTCCGAGCCGCTCGAAAAACGTGTCGCCCTGCTCGTTGACGGCACGCTCGAAAAATTCGAGATCGAGCGCGACTCCGACAACCGCATGGTCGGCGGCATCTACAAGGGCCGAATCAAAAACCTCGACCCCGGTCTCAAGGCCGCCTTCGTGGACATAGGCTATTCCAAAAACGCCTTCCTCCATTACTGGGACATGCTTCCCGCCGCCGCCGACTCCTCCGTCGAGGTTGTCCGCGTCAACAAGCGCAAAAACGCGCCCCAGCGCCCCGCCGAGCCCACCATAAAGGACATTCCCAACCTTTACCCGCCCGGCAGCGAAATCGTCATCCAGGTCACCAAGGGCCCCATCGGCACCAAGGGCCCGCGCACCACGACCAACCTCGCCATTCCCGGCCGCTATCTTGTGCTCATGCCCTATTCCGACCAGTGCGGCATCTCGCGCAAAATCGAGGACAACAAGGAGCGCCAGCGCCTCAAGCGCATGATCAACGAGCTCACCATCCCCGAGGGCATGAGCGTGATCGTGCGCACCGCCGGCGAGGGCAAAAAGACGCGCTACTTCGTTCGCGACCTCCATATCCTCCTCAAAACCTGGTCGCAGATTCAAGCCAGGATGCAGTCGGAAAAATCCCCGTCCTGCCTCTACCAGGAACCCGATCTCGTCGAGCGCACCGTGCGTGACTTTCTCACCGAGGAGGTGGACCGCGTGCTCGTCGACAGTTCCGAGGATCACTCGCGCATCCAGACACTCGTCGCGCAAATCAGCAAGCGCTCCCGCTCGAAAATCGCGCTCTACAAGGACAACATCCCGATCTTCGAGCGCTTCAACATCGAGCGCCAGATTGAGCAAACCTTCCAGCGCCGCGTGCCGCTTCCCAGCGGCGGTGAAATCATCATCGACGAAACCGAGGCGCTCATCGCCATCGACGTTAACACCGGCTCGCACAAAAACCGAGGCGGCGACGAGAAGAACACCATCTACGCCGTGAACCTCGAAGCCGCGCAGGAGATCGCGCGCCAGATCCGGCTCCGCAATCTTGGCGGCCTCATCATCATGGACTTCATCGACATGAAGGAGCGCCGCCATCGCAACGCGGTTTACGAAAAAATGGTGCAGGCCATGTCGGAGGACAAGGCGAAGAACCACATCCTCCCCATCTCGCAACTCGGCATCATGCAAATGACGCGCCAGCGCCAGCAGGAATCCCTTTCGAGCAACCTTTACACCGACTGTCCGTATTGTCGCGGTCGCGGCATTGTGAAGAGCGCGACGACGATGTCGGTCGAGCTCCAGCGCAAGCTCAGCTCGATTGTCCGCCGCCTGCAAAACCGCAACGACGGCAAGGAGTATTCGCTGCGCGTGCTCGTGCACCCGAGCATCCTCGAACGCCTCCGCAGCGAGGACGCCGAGCTGCTCGTGCGCATGGAACGCCTCTACGGCGTGAAGCTCGCCTTCCGCGCCGACCTCAACTACCACGTTGAAAACTTCAAAATCATCAACGCGGTCACAAACGAAGAGTATCGTTAAAGTGGAGGCGGCATCCCGCCGCTCGTGAAAAACTCACCGCAAAAAAACGCGAACCGCATCAACCGGTTCGCGTTTTTTGTTGGGTCGCGACTTGTGTTTGCCGCGCAGATCACCAGCGGGTGCGGTGCGAAATAAGCGAGTGACGCGTCGCGGTCATGGCTTTGTTTTGAACTGCGCCACCGCGTCGAGATAGGCTTTCACCTTGTTGGAATAGTCCGACGAAACGTAGGTGACTCCGTGGCGGATCGCCCAGTCCACCACCTCGTGGTCATTGGCCTGCCAGATGGTGGTTTCGATGCCGAGCTTGTTGGCTTCGCTGATCAGTTCCGGGCGGTTCATCATCACGTTCAGGGGATAGGAAATGCCCGTGTAGCCAAGCTGCTTCGCTTCCGCGGGGCCCATCGCCTTCAGGCTGCTGCTGAGGTAGATCACCGGCATGCCGGGCTGGAGCCGGACCACTTCGCTGCACATGTGTTTGCTGAAGGAGGTGATTTCCACCAGCGGGATGACGTCCATTTCGCGGGCGAGCTTCAACACCGCCTCCACAACCTGCGTTTCGCGCTTCGGCGTCGGATGGGTTTTGATTTCGATTATCATTTTGGTCGCGGGGCCTTTTTTACCCTGCTCGAAGATTTCGCGCAGCGTCGGCACTTGGTCTCCATTGGGCAGCCTGGCGGCGCGAATCTCCGCGAACTTGTTTTTTTGCGCGTGCAGATCGGTGCCGTTAATCTTGGGGCCGTGGCACACGACGAGCTGGTCGTCAGCGGTCATGTTGACGTCGAGTTCGGCCGCGTGAGTTCCCAGTTTTTGGGCGTTGGCCAAACTCGAGACGGTGTTTTCCCACGAGCCTTCGGTGGTGTAAAATCCACGATGGGCGATGATCTTGGGTTGCGCCGCGAGGTTCAGCATGCCGGCGGTAAACGCGCACAATAAAAGCAGTTTTTTCATATCGGTTGGAGGTTGGTTTTTGGGTGAGTTTGCGAAGGCGTCAGTATTCCAATTTCCCCGGCGGAGGCGAGGTGAAATTGGGGGGGTAACCATGACGGCGGAGCGACATGTGCCGATGTGTGCCGACATGTGTCGGCGCGAGGGGAAAGCGGGCGATTTTTTTACTCTTTGAACCGCGCCACCGCTTCGAGGTAGGCCTTGGCTTTGTCGGGGCTGTCCGTTGAAACGTAGGTGACGCCGTGGCGAATGGCCCAGTCGATTAGTTCGCGATCATTGACCATCCAGAGCGTGGTTTCGATGCCGAGTTCGTTGGCCTCGCGGACGATTTCGGGGCGGTTCATCATCACGTTGAGTTGATAGGAAAGTCCTTTGTAACCCAACGCCTTTGCCTCCGCGGGGCTCATGGCTTTCATGTTGCTGCTGACGTAGACAACCGTCGCGCCGGGTTGGAGCCGCACCACTTCGTCGCAGACGTGTTTGCTGAACGAGATGAATTCGATCTGCGGCACGAGCTCCATTTCGCGAGCGAGCGCCAGGATCGCCTCCACGACTTGCGTTTCGCGCTTCGGCGTCGAGTGGATTTTTATCTCAAGTATCAGTTTGGTTGCGGCGCACTTTTTCCCTTGCTCGAAGAATTCGCGCAGCGTCGGTATTTGAAGTCCGTTGGGAAGTTTGGCGGCGCGTATGTCTGCGAATTTGCTTTTTTGCGCATGGAGCTTGGTGCCGTGAATTTTGGGACCGTGGCATATTATGAGCTGGTCGTCCGCCGTCAGGTTGACGTCGAACTCGACTCCGTAAACTCCCAGCTTTTGGGCGTTGGCGAGGCTGGAGATGGTGTTTTCCCACGAGCCTTCAGTGGCGTAAAATCCCCTGTGCGCAACGATCTTGGGTTGCGCCGCGAGGTTCACCGCGCCCGCGGCGGTCAGCATGCATAATGATAAAAGTGAAAGCAGTTTTTTCATGTTGGATTGGAGGGTTGGAGGCGTTGGAAGGATAAAGCGGGGTGGGGCGGGGGAGTGCGGCGTGCGCGGTCGCTGAGGCGGCGGGAAATCACGGTTTCTTTTTCTGGCCGTAATAGGCGCCGGCCCCGTGTTTGCGGTTGTAGTGTTTTTCGACGAGCAGGTTGTTCATCGGCATTTCCGCGTTGAGCTGGCGGGTGATGAGTCCCATGCGGGCGATTTCCTCCAGCACGACGCTGTTGTGAACGGCTTCCGCCGCCGTCCGCCCCCAGGTGAAGGGGCCGTGATTGGAGACGAGCACGCCCGGTGTGTGCAGGGGGTTGCGCTTTTCAAAGCATTCGATGATCACGGCGCCGGTGTTTTTTTCGTAATCGGTTTCGACTTCGGGCGCGAGCATCGGGCGCGTGCAGGGCACCGGGCCGTGGAAATAATCGGCGTGCGTCGTGCCCATGACAGGCAGCGCCATGTTGGCCTGCGCCCAAGCGGTGGCGTGGCGGGAGTGCGTGTGGACGATTCCGCCTATTTCGGGGAACGCCTTGTATAACTCGATGTGCGTGGGTGTGTCCGAGGAGGGGTTGAGCGCGCCTTCCACGGTTTTGCCTTCAAGGTTCACCACCACCATGTCGTCGGCGGAGAGCGCGTCATATTCCACACCGCTGGGTTTTATCACAATTAATCCGCGCTCGCGGTCGATCGCGCTGGCGTTTCCCCAAGTAAAAATGACCAGCCCGTATTTCACGAGGTCGAGATTTGCCTTAAGGACTTCTTTTTTAAGATGTTCCAACATTTTTTGAATAAACTAGTAATGGGTTGAGGTGAAAGCTAAATCGCTGAAACACAAGAATAGAAAGCAAAAGGAAAAGAAAAGGAAAGAATAATCCTTATTTTTCTTGTTTTTTGTGAATATTTTTTCCATTTAACTATTAAATAGTATGAAAAAGGAAAAAATTTGAGCGCGAAAAGAATACCTCCCGTGCTCTATTTTTAAGGTAGGACGAAACCAAGGTAGGGCGACCCCGCCGGGGGCGCCGAGATCGTGAGCGGCTTACCCGGAGGGGTCGCCCTACCAAAACAGAATATATTACCCATGAATAAAATACAAAACGCATTATCCCGCACAACCGACACCAAGGCGCTCATTATTGCCCGCGATGCGCTTCCCAAAACAGCGGAGATGTTCGCGGAGCTGTTTCCCGGCAGACGCGCGCTTGTCATGGCGGATACAAACACTTATCCGATTGCCGGGCAGGCGGTTGTTGATTCGTTTCGGCAGGCGGGGATTGGACAGGACGAGCCCGTTGTCTTTCAAGCGCCGGAGCCACATGCGGAATGGACTTATGTTGAGAAACTTATGGGCATTCTCAACGCCACCGACGCGGTGCCCGTTGCCGTGGGTTCGGGTGTGATCAACGATCTCGTCAAGGTCGCCTCGCATCGTTGCGGGCGGCGTTACTTGTGCGTCGGCACGGCGGCCTCGATGGACGGCTACACGGCTTACGGGTCGTCGATCACCTACAAGGGTTCGAAGCAGGCTTTCGATTGTCCGGCGCCGCTCGGAATGCTTATCGACACCCGCGTGGTGGCCGCCGCGCCGAGCGACATGTCCGCTTCGGGATACGCCGATTTGCTGGCCAAGGTGCCCGCCGGCGCCGACTGGATTCTCGCCGACGCCATCGGGGCCGAGCCCATGAACAAGCCCGCTTTCGACATGGTGCAGGACGGGTTGCTGAATGCATTGGGCGATCCGAAAGGTGTGAACGACGGACGGGAGGACCGCGTGGAGCCGCTCGTCGAGGGATTGCTGCTCGCCGGTTTTGCCATGCAGGCGCACCACTCCAGCCGTCCCGCGTCCGGCGCCGAGCACCAGTTCAGTCATCTGTGGGACATGGAGCATCACACTTTTAACGGGCAGGGCGTTTCGCACGGATTCAAGGTGGGCATCGGCACGCTCGCCTCGACCGCGTTTCACGAATTCCTGATCGCCGCGCCCGTCGGCGCGCTCGACATCGACGCGTGCGTCGCCGCCTGGGCGTCGTGGGACGAGACCGAAAAGGAAATACGGCGCGTCTTCAACAACGACGAAAGTTTTCTCGGACGCTGCATCGGCGAAACAAAAGCCAAATACGCGACCCCCGTGGAATTGCGCGCGCAGTTGTCGGCGTTGCGGGAAAAATGGCCGGAGCTGAAACCCGCGCTCGAAAAACAAATACTGCCCTTCGCGGAGATAAAACGCCGCCTGCGCGAAGTGGGCGCGGCACATGAGCCGGAGCAGATCGGCATTTCGCGCGCCAAGCTGCGCGAGACGTTTACCAAGGTGCCCTACATGCGGAGCCGCGTAAACGTGCTCGACGTCGCCGTCAGGTGCCGGTTTTTCGACGGCTGGCTCGACAGGCTCTTCGGCCCCGGCGGAGTGTGGGAAATCAAATGACCGCCGCCGCATGAAAAATCGAGCCGAGCGGCCGTCATGTTTCGTAGGGGCGCACCTGGCGTGCGCCCTAACGTTCGTCCGCTTTGTGGAAACGCACGCAAATAGTTTTTCGCAAACCAGGGCGCACGCCAGGTGCGCCCCACGAGTTAAAATTTCCAACCCCAAAAAAATTGAAATGACCCCCGAGCAAAAACAGAGATTCAAATACTGGCAGACGCGCACGCTGATAGGGACGATGTTTGGCTACGCGCTGTTCTATTTTGTGCGCAAAAACTTTTCGCTCGCCATGCCGGGCATCGAGGCCGACCTCGGCGTCACCAAAACCCAGCTTGGCATTTTCCTCACGCTCAACGGGCTGATCTACGGCGTCTCGCAACTCGTCAACGGGATGTTCGCGGACCGCAAAAACGCGCGCTGGTATATGTCGATCGGGCTCCTCCTGTGCGCATCGGTAAACATATTTTTCGGCTTCGGGGCGGATGTCGCGGCCTTCCTCACGGGCGAGCGCGACGGGGCGCAGTTCACCAGCACAATCGTGCTCTTTCTGGGCCTCATGTGGGTGCTCAACGGCATCTTGCAGGGCGCGGGATTTCCGCCCTGCGCGCGATTGCTGACCCATTGGATTCCGCCAAAGGAGCTCGCCACAAAAATGTCGATTTGGAACACCTCGCACTCGGTGGGCGCGGGCCTGGTGGTCATCATGTGCGGCTACATCATGACCAACATGGGCGAGGGGCCGAATCACGTCGGGGCGTGGAGATGGTGCTTCTGGATTCCCGGGCTGATCGCGCTGGCGGGCTCGGCGGCGCTCTTCATGACGCTGCGCGACACGCCCGCGTCCGTCGGCCTGCCCGAACTGGAGGGCACCGAGGTCAAGAAAAACGCCACCAAAAAAGAACAGTCCGCCGAAACCAAGCTGCTGATTCGCAAAAAAGTGTTCGGCAATCCGATCATGTGGATTCTCGCGTTCGCCAATTTCTTTGTCTACATCGTGCGCTTTGCGGTGCTCGACTGGGGGCCGTTTCTCCTGAGCGATTCCAAGGGCGTGAGCCTCGCGCACGCGGGCTGGCTTGTCGCCATGTTCGAAATCGCGGGCATCGCGGGAATGCTTTTCGCGGGATACGCCACCGACCGGTGGCTCGGCGGCAGGGCGCACCGCACCTGCGTGTTCTGCATGCTGGGCACGGCCATTTTCATGGCGATATTCTGGCGGCTCGAGCCGGGGATTCCCGTGTGGATTTATTACGCGACACTCTGCGCCGCCGGATTCTGCATCTACGGACCGCAGGCGCTCATCGGCATCGCGGCCGCGAACCAGGCGACCAAAAAAGCCGCGGCCACGGCCAACGGATTCAAGAGCATGTTCGGCTACGCGAGCACGATGATTTCGGGCGTGGGTTTCGGTTACGTGGCCCAGCACTACGGATGGAATTACACCTACTTGGCGCTGATCATCGTCTCGTTCATAGGCATGGGCATCCTCATGCTGATGTGGAACACCAAGGCCGACGGCTACGGCGATCTGGAACGCATTGAAAACGCCGAAGCCGGCGAAAAAAGATAGGGAAAGAATCAAAATTGGAATAGCCGCAAAAAGGCGCAAAAGGCTCAAAAATAAAGAAATGCATTTTATGATATGAAATTTTTTCACACCTCCCGCGCCTTTTTGCGGCTATTGGATTGCGAGATTTAATTTAGAACATTCTTTCAAGGACCCGGGAAAAAGGCATCGTCGTGATGTTAACCCGAAAGCAACCATCCCATGTTAAGCATCGCCGAAAGACATAAGTATATTCTCGACCTTCTCAACACGCACGGATTCGTGCGCGTCACGGACCTCGCGGAGCGTCTCGGCATGACAAAAGTCACCATTCGCAACGACCTCAAGATGCTTGAGGGAAAAGGCATGCTCTACCGCATGCACGGCAGCGCCAGCAAAGCCAACCCGCACGTGAGCGACGTGAACGTGAAAGTGAAGGGGCAGTTGAACAGCGAAAAAAAGCGCCTGATCGGACTGGAGGCGGCGCGGCACATTTTGGAGGACGACTCGGTGATCATCGGCTCCGGCTCGACCGTCGAGGCCTTTGCCGCGGTGCTCAAACCGGTGCGCCACCTGAACGTCGTCACGCTGTCGTTGCGCGTGTCCATGCTGCTCTGCGAGCAGGAGAACATCGACGTGCTGCAACTCGGCGGCAACGTGAATCACAACTCGCTTTCCGTGCGCGGGGATTATTCCGCCTCCGGGCTCGCCAACCTCGTCTGCTCGAAATTGTTCATCGGCGTCGACGGACTGGACCTTGAATATGGCGTCACCGCCTCCACGGTGGAGGAGGCCACGCTCACGCAGAAGATGATGCAAGTGGCGTCCCAAGTGGTGGTGCTGGCGGACTCGTCGAAGTTCGGCAAACGAGGTTTCGGCCGCATCGGATCGCTTGAGGACATCGACATGCTCGTGACCGACGACGGCATCCCGGAGCATTTCAAAACCGCCCTGGAAGACGCCGGCGTGGACGTGCGCGTGGTGGCGGCGGGGTGACCTTGTTTCTTGCGCTTGCTTGGCGGGGGCGTCGGTTTTTTCTGCTTTCCATGAAAAACGACGGTCAATTCGCGGATTCCGCGCTCAATGAACTTTCCTCGCTTCTCAAGCGCCCGCATTTGTTTCTCACGATTACCGAGCTCCTCGGCTGGGACGAGCAGGTCTATCTTCCCCCCGGCGGGGCGGAGCATCGCGCGGAGCAGCTTTCCGCGCTGGCCGAGGCGGCGCATGCGGCGGTGAGCGATCCGCGCATCGGCGAACAACTCGCCGCGCTCGAAAGTCCGGAGGCGTTCGAAAAACTGACCGCGCCCGGGCGCGCAATCATCCGTTGTGCGCGCCGCGATTATGACCGCGCGACAAAACTTCCCGCCGAATTTGTCCGCGAGAAAGCCGCGCAAACCAGTCGCGCTTATCATGCGTGGGCCGCCGCGCGCGAGAAATCGGACTTTGCCTCCTATGCGCCGATGCTGGAAAAAAACATCGAGCTCGTGCGGCGCGAAGCCGCGCATCTCGGGCATGGCGGCACAGGCGCCGAGGCTTACGATTACATGATCGACCAGCACGATCCCGGCATGAACGCGGCGGTAACCGAAAAGCTCTTCGGTGAACTGAAAGCCGGCTTGGCGCCGCTCGTGCGCCGCATCACCGAGTCGCCGGTGAAGGCGCGGCCCGATCTTTTGCGCGGATTTCCCGTGGAGAAACAGCACGCGTTTCTCCGCGATGTCACGGAGCGCATCGGGTTCGACTACAATCACGGCCGCATCGACATTTCGATCCATCCGTTTTGCTCGGGCACGGGCGACGACATCCGCATGACGACGCGCTACGACGAAAACAACCCGCTCGATTCGCTTTTCAGCGCGATCCACGAGGCAGGGCACGGCATTTATGAGCAGGGGTTGACCGCCGGCGTGCGCCACACCGCGCTCGGACAGGCCGCGGGCATGGGCGTGCATGAATCGCAAAGCCGCCTGTGGGAAAATCAAGTCGCCCGCAGCCGCGGTTTCTGGCGTTGGTTCGAGCCCAGGTTCCGCGCTGCGTTCCCCGAGCAGATGCGCGCGATTTCGCCGGACGAGTTTTACCTCGCGGTCAACGCCGTGCAGCCAACGCTCATCCGCGTCGATGCCGACGAGGTCACATACAACCTGCACATCATTCTGCGCTTCGAGCTGGAGAAAAAACTGTTCTCCGGCGAGCTCGCCATCGCCGACCTGCCGCGCGCGTGGAACGCCGCGTCGAGGGAGCTCCTCGGGCTCGAGCCGCAAAACGACCGCGAGGGCGTTTTGCAGGACGTGCATTGGAGCGCCGCGTCGTTTGGATATTTTCCGAGCTACTGCATTGGCAACATGGTGGCCGCGCAGCTTTGGTATTCCGCGCTGGCCGAGCGTCCAGCGCTCGAGGATGATTTTGCCCGGGGAGATTTTTCGTGGATGTTGAAATGGCTGCGCGAAAAAATCCACTCGCAAGGCAAGCAACACGACACGCTCGAACTCGTGCGCCACGCAACCGGCGGCGAGCTTTCGCCGAAATGGCTGCTGCGTTATTTGGAGGAGCGTTACGCGCCGCTGTATCTAAAGTGACGCCGGCATATCCATCGGGCCACCTGTTTTAAAAATCCATGCTCATCGACACGCACACACATCTCGAATCCTTCCACCGCAAGGGAACGCTTGACGCCGCGCTGGCGAACGCGCGCGAGGCCGGGCTTTCCGCCATGATCACCATCGGCACCTCGACCGACGACTGGGCGCTCTACCGTTCGCTCGCCGCCGCGCATCGCGGGTTTGTGCATTATTCGGCCGGGCTGCATCCGTGCTCGGTCGATGAGAACTGGGAGCGGGAGGTTTCGCAGATCGGGCAATTCTGGACGCGCCATGAAAACGATCCGCTTCCCGTCGCGCTCGGCGAATGCGGGCTCGACCGCTTTCATCTTCCGAAAAACGACGAGGCGCTCGCCAACCGGATTTTCGCGTGGCAGCGCGCCGCGTTTGCCGCGCAGCTCGAAATCGCCCGCAGTCTTGCGTGCCCGGTCGTGATTCATTCGCGCGGCGCGTTTGACGAATGCGTGCGGATGATTGACGAAAGCGGCGTTGATTGGACTCGCGTGGTGTTTCACTGCTTTGTCGAGGGCGCGCCGCAAATGCGCGAGCTCATGCAACGCGGCGGGCGGGGCTCGTTCACCGGCGTGCTCACCTACAAGAGCGCGGAAATTGTGCGCGAAGCCGCGCGCGAGCAGGGGCTTTCGCGCTTTATGGTCGAGACGGACGCGCCCTATCTCACGCCCGAGCCGCACCGTGGAAAACCCAACGAACCCGCCTTCGTGCGGCACACGGCGGAATACGCGGCGGGAAAAGTTTTCAACGTTTCCGCGGAGGAACTGGCCGGCGTGAGCACGCAAAACGCCCGCTCGTTTTTTGGCATTTGATGCTTTTTGATAAGATTGCCGCATGTCCCTATTCTCCAAACTCGTGGCCGAGGCCGAAAAAACCGTTGCGAAGGCGCAGCGCAAGCTGCCGCCCGATGTCGCGAAGTATGCCGCCGATTTGCCGGTCGTGTATCACGACTGGCCTGGCGAGGAGATTTTGGACGACGAGTTTGAGCCGGATATCCTCGGCCTGTTCGTGGGCGATCCGCTCGGTGTCGAACCGGGGCTGGGCAATGTCGCGCCCGCCCAGGTGCTTTTGTTTTTGGAGAGCATCTATGATTATGCGGAGGGCGACATGGCGATTTTTCGCGACGAGGTGCGTCTCACCTATTTGCACGAACTCGGGCACTACCTCGGTTGGGACGAGGACGACCTCGAGGCGCGCGGACTGGAATGACCGCCCCGAAACCATTCCCACAAAAACACTGGAATCGCGCGCGCCCCCCCGCATAGTGCGGTCACGATGAGCCATCATCCATCAACACAAGATTCGCCGCCGTCCGCGCCGCACGCCATTGAGGGCGTCTGGGTTGCCGTGCGCCTCGAATACGCCGGCGAGGCCGCGCCCGACATGGTGCTCGAAAAAACGGAAGTCATTTTTCGCAACGGCAACTACACCGTGCGCTTTGGCGGTGAGACGTCATTCGACGGCACATACTCGCTCACGGAAACACACATTCTCATTGAGGGCCGCCGCGCGTCCGACAAAAATTCGATGACCCTTCGCGGCATCTACCAGCTCGTCGGCAACCGCCTCCGCACCTGCCTCGGCATGGACGGCGTCGCCCCGGAAACCTTCGCGACCAAACCCGGCTCGCAACACTACCTCGGCACCTACCGCCGCATCTCATGAAACGCAACCGCACCGCTATCGCCCGCTCGCTCATCAAACGGCTCGCTTGGGACGAGCTCGACCCCGCGTATCTGCGCCGCCTGGTCGAAATCGCCCGCGACGAAGACCTCGCCGGACTCGGCCTGCGCGCACGTCCGCGCAAAACCGGCGATCGTTCCACGGGCAGCATCGCCGCCGCGCCGCGCGCCGCCGCCGCAAATCTCGTCGCCCGCCAGGAGCTCATCGCATGCGGACTTCCGCTCCTGCCCGTCATACTCGCCGCCTATGGCTCCGGCGTTTCCGTCCAGCTTCGCGCCAGGGACGGCAGCCGCATCCGCCCCGGCGGCACGCTCGCCACGCTCTCCGGCGATCCGCGCACGCTCCTCGCCGCCGAACGCATCATCCTCAATTTTCTCCAGCGATTCTCCGGCATCGCCACGCAAACCCGGCTCTATGCGGACGCCCTCGGCAAGTCGCGCACCCGGCTTTTGGACACGCGCAAAACCACGCCCGGCTACCGCATGCTCGAAAAATACGCAGTCGCTTGCGGGGCGGCTGGAACCACCGGCTCGGTCTCTTCGACCGCGTCATGCTGAAGGACAACCACCTCGCGCTCCTCGGCTCCAACGACGGGCTCGCCGCCGCCGTCGCCCGCGCAAAGAAAACCGGCCTTCCCGTCGAAGTGGAAGTTGACCGTCTCGACCAAATCCCGCCCGTGCTCGATGCCGGCGCCGACGTCATCCTCCTCGACAACTTCACCCCCGCCATGCTCAAGCGTGCGGTCGCCCTCGTCGGCCGCCGCGCGTTTACCGAGGCCAGTGGCGGCATCACCTTGAAAACACTTCCCAAACTCGCCGCGCTTGGGCTCGACTTCGTATCCACCGGCGCGCTTGTCCACCAAAGCATCTGGGTTGATATCGGCCTCGATTGGAAAAGCTGAAAAACTATCCTCGCAATGTCCGGTCACGACCTTGAAACCAGCATCCTCCGCGCGCTTCTCGAAGACCGCGCGCGCTTCATTTCGGGCGAGCACCTTGCCGAAAATCTCGGCATCACGCGCGTCGCGGTTTGGCAGCATCTGCAGAAGCTCCGCGCCGAGGGATTCGAGTTCGAGGCGATCCGCAACGTCGGCTACCGCATCGCAAGCCTTCCCGAGTCTCCCCATGCCGCGCTTCTGCGCATCCTAGTCGGCCCGCGCAAACACACGCCGACCATCATCGTTCACGAAACGCTCGACAGCACCAACGACGAGGCCACGCGCCAGCTCGCCGCAAATTGCCCCACGCCATTCATCGTGATTTCCCGCGCCCAAACCAAGGGACGCGGACGTTTCGGCCGCCCCTGGCACAGCAGGGAAAACGGCAATCTTTATATCACCTTCGCCTTTCGTCCGCGCGCCACGCCTTCGCACATGCAAACCTTCACGCTCTGGATGGGCGTCAACATTTGCGATCTCGTCACGGCGCACGTGAAAAATACTCCCGGCATCAAATGGCCCAACGACCTTCTTTTCGGCACTCGCAAGGCCGGCGGCATGCTCACGGAGGCTCGCATCGATGCCGACCAGATACGCGACCTCATCTTCGGCCTCGGCCTTAACATCAACAGCGCGCCCGCCGGCTGGCCCGCCGAGCTTCGACCCGTTGCGACTTCACTCGTTGAGCAAAACGACGGCGCCCCGCTCGACATGAACATCTTCACCGCCGCGCTCATCACGCGCATTCTCGACGCCTACGAGCAATTCATCGACGAACCCGAGGCCACGGCGGCGACCCTCGCCGCGCTTTGGAAAAAGCACGATCTCCTGCGCGGCAAACCCATCACCATTCTCTCCGGCAACGAACGCCTCACCGGCATCGCCGGCGGCATCGACCCCGAAGGCTCGCTCATCCTGAAACCCGAATCCGGCCGCCCCCAAAAAGTCCGCGCCGGGGAAGTCACGTTGGAGAAAAAGACTGAAGGGCTGAAAGACTGAAAGCCCCAACACCGGCAAACAAAACAAGAGAGATTGTTGTTTGGTTTTTTCCGTTTTTCTTTCAGCCTTTCAGCCCTTCAGTCCTTCAGCCTTTCCCTAAATGCTTCTCTGCATCGACATCGGCAACACCCACACGCACTACGGCGTCGTAGCCGAAGGCGAAGGCGCGCGCGCGCAATACGACACGCCCACGCGCACCCTTGAGGACGCTGCCAGCGGCATCGGCCCGAAAATCGCCGATCTCCTCGCGCGCCAGCCCGGAATCATCGGGCTCGCTTACTGCTCCGTTGTTCCCGCCGCCACCGAGGCGCTCCGCCGCGTCCTCGCACGCGACAGGTTTTCGCTTCCCGCGCTCCACCTCACGCACGACAAAAAACTCGGCGTTCCCATCACTTATCCGCGCCCGGGGGAAATCGGGCAGGATCGCCTCGCCAATGCCGCCGCCGCGCGCCTTCTCGGCGAGCTCCCCGCCATCGTTATCGACATGGGCACGGCGGTCACCTTCGACATCATCACCCGCGCGCACGGATACGAGGGCGGCATCATCGCCCCCGGCGTCGAACTCATGCGCCGTTATCTCCACGAGCAAACCGCGCAACTCCCCCTCCTCGACGAATCAATCGACGTTACCCGCGCCGTCGGCCAGTCCACAATCGAGGCCATGCGCATCGGCACCGTGGTTGGTTTTGGTGGGATGATCCAGGCGCTCCTCGACACCGTGATCGCCGACCTTGCCAAGCGTGGCGAAACAAACCCGCGCATTTACAGCACCGGCGGTTCCGCCGCCCTCTTGCGCGACCGCCTCAAAACTCCCTTCGAGGTTATCCCCGATCTCACCCTCCGCGGCCTCGCGGCCGCGTGGAAACTCAACGTGGCGCGTGCCTGAACAATTTGCCCTCTCCCTCCGATATCTTCCCTGGCATCCTCACCCGGGAGGCGTTTGAAAAACTCGCCGCCCGCTACAAGCGCGCGCACGGCCTCAACCTCGCCGCCATCGACTCCGCCGGCGAGGTTCTCGCCGGTCGTATCCATTGTGCGGATACAAAAACCGCCCGCGCCGCCGATCCTTCCGCCCTTTCCCACCCGGTCTCTTTCCGGCAGGCGCTCGAGGAAACCCTCCGCTGGGGCGATCCCTGCATCATGTGCTGCCCTTGTGGAAACGCGCTCTGGGCCGTGCCCGTGATGCGCAACCAGCAAATGCTCGGCGGGCTTCTCGTCGCCGGCGTCCCCCTTGAGCCCGACGGCCCCGCAGGCGAGCTTGACCGCAGCCTGCTCTCGGCCAGTCACGACCTTCTCAATCTTGCCGCGCGGGAAAACCTCACCAACACCGCGCTCCTTGAGCAAAACCGCCTTGCGGCGCGCCGCGAGTCGGGTCGCGCCGAGGCCCTGCACGACCTCAAGGAACGCCTCTACGACGAAATCCGCAGCGCCTATCTCCACGAGGAACCCGCGCTTCTCGCCGCCATCCAGCGCGGCGAGCGCGCCGAGGCGCGCGGCATCATCAACCGCATTCTCACGGCCATCTACGCGCGCGGCGCCGGACGCCGCAGCCTGCTCAAAACCCTCTCGCTCGAACTCGTCGTCATGATGGCCCGCGCCGCGGTGCAAGCCGGCGCCGAACCCGAAAAAGTCCTCGGCCTCAACTACCGTTCGCTCACCGAGCTCGCCGACGTGCATTCGCAGGAGGACCTCTCGCGCTGGCTCTGCGACATGCTCGAGCAGCTTATCGACGCGATGGGCGCACCCGCCGCGCACCCCAACGCCGTGCAGCTCGCCCGCGCCGTCGCCTACATCGAGCAACACTACGCCAACGACCTCACACGCGACGAAGTCGCCCGCGCCGCCGGTCTTTCCCCCGGGCATTTTTCGCACCTCATGCGAGAGCACGCCGGGGCCACCTTTACCGGGCTGCTCCTCCGCATCCGCCTCGACAACGCCCGTCGCCGCCTCGCCCGCGACAACGCCGCCGTCGCCGAGATCGCCCAATCCTGCGGCTTCAGCGACCAAAGTTATTTCACCCGCGTCTTCAAAAAAGCCTTCAGCGAAACACCCGCCGCCTACCGCCAGCGCGCCCGCGGCGCGGTAATCGGATAGGCGCGCAAATCACACAGGCAAAACATGCCTCAAAAAGGCCATTCGATTTTGGGTTGGTGTCACTTCACCTTCGCCAATTGCCTTTTCACCCATTCCGCTTCGTCGGTCATGTTGTGCTTGCGATAAAAGGCCTCCAGTTCGCGGTAGCGTTTCACGGGGTCAAAGCGGATTGCCTCGCGCAGTTTTCGGAGGCAGATTATGCACGCATGCTGGGGCTGCCGGTCCGCCTCGGCCAACGTGTTCGAGCCGTTTATCAGGCATTGATAATAAACACAGTGCCACAATCCAAACATGTGGGCGATCTCATGCGCGAGTGTGTGACAGCTTCGCCACAACATCCGCTTTTCGAAATCCGCCGGGCGTTGCGTCGTCCCGATGCCGAAGAACGCGGGATCATGCCTCGCGAAACTGAACACGCCCACGCGTTCCCTCAGTGACGCCTGCCCGAATACAAAATTCCACGACGCCTGCGGATGCAAATCCGTCATTGTCACCCCGATCATGCAGTAGGCGTCCTTTGGCAGCAGTTCGCGCAAAAACGCCATGATGCTTCCCGTGAGAATCTGCCGTTTTCCGCTGTATTTGTTGATGCGCGGCGAGAACAACTCTTCCGCAGGCTCGAAAACCGGAAGCACTCGCACCTCCATTTGAAAAAACACCGCCGCATATTCGCGCAACGCCTCCAGCGACGGGCTCGCTTCCTCCTCGAATTTTCCGATCGGAAAAAGATAAATCACGCGGCGCGCGTTGTCGGGCCGGTTGGCGTTGCTCCGCTTGTAATCCGGAAAAGTTTGCCCGCGTTCCTTGTGGCGCGACAGCCAGTCGCTCGGCCCCGGCTTTGCAATGACCTCAAAGTCCGCATCCGCCGCAAGCAGTTTTCGAAACGGTTCGGACTCGTCCGAAATATCACCCAGAGCCCTTGCGCGCGCCTCCTCCGACGGCGCGACAAATTCCGCGCCGCATGTTTTCACTGGCAAAACTATCAGGGCCAAAACAACGCACATGCGCAGGGGTATGTTCATGTTTCGCATGAAACTGTTTTTTTCCGGGAAATAAAGCGCAATGGACTTCCTGAAAAAACATCGCCGCATCCATGTTGTTGATTGCTCCTCTTTGGGATCCGATATTGCGGGTATGTGGTGAAGCGCACTTGACGCTATCAGCTTGTGGAGAGCATAAATCCATGCGCGATCGAAACTCCAACAAATCCCAACCCCCATATTATGAAAAAGTGCCTCATTGTCTTGTTACTCACCAGCGTAGCCCTGCTCAGCGGCTGTGTTACCGGTCGGCGTTCGGTTTCCCTTGGCGTTCCTCAGGTCACTCCGGGGGCCGTTGACAAGGGTGCCATCCAGATCACTTCGGTTGCGGACAATCGCGAATTTCAAAACAACCCGCTTGATGCGTCAGTGCCCTCAATCAACGGCGATGTTTCGACCATGACGCCCGAACAAAAATCAAAAATGATCGGACGCCAGCGCAACGGCTTTGGAAAAGCGATGGGCGACATCGCCCTCTCCAACAACGAATCCGTCCCGCAGCGCGCCCAGGCCCTTGTCGAGGCCGCGCTCAAAAACGCGGTTATAAAATCGCAACCGATGGCTCCGCGCCCGTGACCGCGTCGGTTTCGGTCGATGAATTTTGGGCGTGGTTCACGCCGGGAATGTGGACGATTTCTTTCGAGGCCAAAGTCGTCTGCACCATTACGCTCACAAGGGCGGGCTCGCCCGCAAGCGTCACTATACGCGGCCATGGCATGAACAAGGGCCAGGTTGCAAGTGATGAAAACTGGCAGCGCGCCTATGATCGCGCCTTTGCGGATTTCCTCGAGAAGTTCGACAAGGAGCTCGACGCCACGCCATTCTGACGCGCGATTCGCTCGCCCCGTTTTTTATCTTAGCAGCGTGATCTCGCGTCGCGCGGCGACGATCCGCTCATCGATTCCCGCGCCGGGAAATTTTTCCGCCGTCAACTCCAGCAACTGCCGCGCATACTGCCACGCGCCGCGCGCCAGCGCCTGTTGTTCCTTGTAAACATACACCCGCGCCATTTCCGATAGCAGGTCGGCTTGCAGCAGGCATTTTGCGCGCGCCTCGTCCGCCGCCTCGCCGAATGTCAGCGCGCGAAACTGCTCCTCCGGCGCGAGTCCCATGAACAACGCCGCCTTGCGCCCGAACAAGCGTTCCTGCGCCTGCAGGATCGCCATCATCGCGTCATCCGGCCGCTCCGCCTCGCGCAGCCGCACAACTTGCGAAAGAAATTCCCGCAGTTGGTCGAGAAGCCGCAAAATATAATCGCGTTGGAGGCTCATGCAAAAAACGTATCCCAAATGAAACGCACTCTGCCAAGCCGCATTGTGCGCGGCCGCAATCCCCCGGCCTGTGTTTTACGCTCCTCGCTCCGCGCTTGGCACGCCGCGCCGCTCCATGTTTCATGTTTTGTTTCACATGAAAAAATCCGCCGCCACGCCCGCGAAAACCGCGCCCATTCTCGAAGTCTCCGGCTTGCGCCTTGAGCGCGGGCAAACCGTCATTCTCGACGACATCGCGTGGCGCGTCGCGCGCGGACAGCACTGGGTTATTCTCGGCCCCAACGGTTGCGGCAAAACCTCGCTCCTGCGCGCGCTCACCGGATACATCTCGCCCACTTCGGGCGACGTTTCCGTGCTCGGCCACACCTACGGCGAATGCGACTGGCGCGACCTGCGCCTGCAAATCGGCATTGTCACCACCTCGCTCCAAGCCTCGATTCCGCCCGCCGAGCCCGCCATCGAAACCGTGATCAGCGGCAAATACGCGCAGCTCGACCTTTGGATAAAAAACACCCGCGCCGACGAGACCGCCGCGCTCAAGCTTCTCCGCTTCGCCGGCATCGGGCACCTTGCGCGCCGCGAATGGCTCTACCTTTCGCAGGGCGAGCGCCAGCGCATCCTCATCGCGCGCGCGCTCATGGCCAACCCGCGCCTGCTCATCCTCGACGAGCCCTGCTCCGGGCTCGACCCCGTGGCGCGCGAGCACTTTCTCGCTTTCATCGAAAAGCTCGCCCGCCGGCGCGCCTGCCCGGCTCTCGTCCTTGTCACGCATCACGTCGAGGAAATCACGCCCGCCATCACGCACGCGCTCGTGCTTCGCGCCGGGAAAATCATCGCGCAAGGCCCGCTCGCCACGGCGCTCACCGGCAAAACGCTTTCCGCCTCATTCGACTCGCCCATCCGCCTCACCCGGCGCGCAAACCGCCTTGGGTTGCAATTCACCGGACGCGGAAAGAACAGCGTGTTTTGAGGCCGCCGGGCCGGCGGCCGGCATGGGGCAACTTGGGGCCGAGTTGTATTAGTTTGTGGCGCGGCGTTTTTTGCCGCTCACAACAGGTCGCGATCGATTTTGTTTTCGAGGATGCGGCTTATGTGTTTGCGCAGCACCTTTTCCTTGCCCTTGAAACCGGGCATGAGCGCGAGCCAGCTGTAAACTTCCTCGCACAAATGTTTCGGCATGCGCGGTTTTGTTTTGATCGCGCGGTCGAGCGCGCGCACGCACGCCTGCGCGATCTGCTCGCACATCAACTGCGCGTAAACCGAGCTGTGCTGCCCCGCGAGTCGCACGATTTCATCGATCGCCGCGATGCGCCGGCGTTTCATCGACGTTTTGTAAAGGCCGGGGCTGTCGACAACCACCTTCACGGTGCGCGGGAAAAATCCGGCCATCGCCGTCCATGCGTCGCCGCGCGTGTCGCTGCGCAAAACGACGGCGGGAATGTCCGCAAACTTCGCGATCATGAACGCGGCGAGCGTGTCCGAATCGACCGCGGTTCCCTCGAAATTAAAAAGCGCGAGGTCGCATTCAAGCAGCTCCTTGATGTCGCGGTCGCGGGCCGCGCGGCTCGATGATTTTCCATGCTCGATGTTTTGCGGGAGCACGCACAAAAACCGCCCGTGCGACTTTTCATAAATCGCCTCCGCGAGATACGCGTTTCCAATGAGGTGTTTCTGGGAAAAGAGCTCGCCGGAAAAATAAACCGTGTGGTGCTTCTGCTTGTGTTTCATTCCGTGGTGTAATGCGAAACACGTAGCGAAATCGCGGCGAAATCCAATGGAAAACGCAGGGGCGGGATTCGGGGCGCCGCGCCGCGGGCGAAAACCCGCCGGCATCATTTCGCTCGTCACGTTTCCGTTTTCGACTTCTGTTTTGTCCCATGGCTTCCGCTCCTGAACCCAACAAAGGCCTCGGCTACATCAGCAACGCGCTCACTTCCCCGGTGACGGCGGCGGAGTCGGCGTTGCGCCCGTTGTCGTTCGATGATTTCGCGGGGCAGGCGAAAACCGTGGAGCGGTTGAAGGTGATGACGGATGCCGCGCGCCGGCGGGGCGATCCGCTCAACCATATTTTGATCAGCGGGCCCCCGGGCCTGGGCAAGACGACGCTGTGTTTCATCCTCGGGCACGAGATGGGGAAAAATGTGCGCGTGACCTCCGGCCCCGTTGTCGAGAAGGCGGGCGACCTGGCGGGGCTGCTCACTAATTTGGAGGAGGGTGACATTTTGTTCATCGACGAAATCCACCGCATCCCGAAGGCGGTCGAGGAGTATTTGTATTCGGCGATGGAGGACTTCCGTCTCGACATCATGATCGACCAGGGGCCGAACGCGCGCAGCGTGCGCCTGTCGATTCCGAAGTTCACGCTTGTGGGCGCGACGACGCGCGCGGGCCTGCTCACCGCGCCGCTGCGCTCGCGTTTCACGCTGCAAACGCGGCTTGATTATTACGGCGTGCCCACGCTCACCGGAATCATCAAGCGCAGTTGCGGCCTGTTGGGCGTGCGCATTGAGGAAACCGGCGCGAGGGAAATCGCGATGCGCTGCCGCGGCACGCCGCGCGTGGCGAACAACCTGATCAACTTCGTGCGCGACTATGCGCAGGAGCGAACCAAGACCGGCGTGATCACGCGCGAGGTCGCGGCGGCGGCGCTGGAACTGCTCGAAATCGACGCGACCGGCCTCGACGAAATGGACAAGCGCATGTTGCGCATCATCGCGGAGAACTATCGCGGCGGCCCGGTCGGCATGAGCACGATAGCGGTCGCCGTGGGCGAGGAATCCGAAACGCTTGAGGAAGTGCACGAGCCGTTCCTAATCCAGGAAGGCTACCTGCAGCGCACGCCGCAGGGCCGCATGATCACGCCGAAAGGTTATCACGCGATCGGTTTGAAGGCGGCGGTTGGCGCGCAGGACGAGTTGTTGTAGAACAAGGCGCGCCGCCGGGCGCGTTCCCGCTTATTTCGCCGTCGTCCAGATGCGCAGGGATGAAAGCAGGAAACTTTCCAGCGCGGCGGATTCGTTCATGTTCACCCGCAGGAGGCCGGTGGCGTGCTCGAGCTTGGCAACGGCCTCGGTGAGCGCGCGGCCGGCCTTGGGGTTTTCGGCAACGATTGCCGGCACGGCAAAGTCGCGCGTGGCCTGTTCGATTTCGATGAAAAGACGCGTGCGCAGGTCGTTGGCGATGCCGGTTTCAATGGCGATTTGCTCGGCCTCGCCGATGTCCGCGGGGAGATTCTCTTTTTGTTTTTTCCAAATCTCGTCGGTTGCGAATTCGAGAATCACGCCGAAACGCGAGACCAATCCATAGACGGTGAAGATGCTGTCGGCGACGTCGCGCCTTTCCATTTTGGGGCCGGCAAGACGCGCGAGCCACGCCTTGTAGTCGGCGAGCCACGCGCTCCAGCCGTCGGGCGAATAGGCGGCGGGGATGCTCGGGAAGCGGAAGTTGAGGCAGCGGCTGCGGATCGTGGGAAGCAGCGAATAGGGGCGCGTGGTGAGGAGAATGATCGTGGTGTTGGCGGGCGGCTCCTCGAGCGTTTTCAGGAAGATGTTTGCCGAGGCGGGGTTCATGCGGTCGCACTCGTAAATGATGGCGGTTTTCTTGACCGAAACATTTGGGGAAACCTGCACTTTTCCGATGAGCGCGCGCGTGGCGTCGGCGCCGATCTGGCGGACTTTTCCCGCGGGGCGCAGCGTGAAACAATCCGGATGGTTCGCGGGCGCAAAATAGGCGGAGGAGGCGTGTGTGTTGAGAATGCGGTCGGCGGTGCAATCGGCGATGCTGGCGAGGATTTCGATGTCGTCACCGGAAAGGAGCAGGCTGTGCGAGAGGCGTCCGGTCTGGATGGCCTGCTCGATCACGGCGATCGATGGTGAGTCGGCGAGCGCGGCGGGCCATTGGGTTTTGGGTGCGATGACATCGGACATGAGTGAAATTAAGAATTAAAAATTAAGGATTAAGAAAGCAGAAAGACTCGCGGCGGCCCGGCTACATCAGGCTCACCGGATCGACGTCGAGCACTTGGATCATGTCGTCGGGCCAGGCAAAATCCTGGCGCAATTTCGCGATCTCCGCCACGACTTTTGTCACTTGCGCCGTGAAATACCAGAGTTGGTAGCGGTATTCGTCCTTTATCTTTTCAATTGGCGAGGGCGCGGGGCCGCGCAGCTCGACTTTGTCGCCAAGGGTCTGCTCGATTTTTCGCGCCCATTGCTCGGCGAAAAACTGCAACTTTTCGGGATTCGGCCCGCGAAACACATGCTGAATCAGGTGCCGATAGGGAGGGTAGAGGAATTGTTCGCGCATCTTTAACTCGCCCGCCGCGAATCCGGCGAAGTCCGCGTGGCGCGAAAACTGGATCGCCTCGGACTGCGGTGTGAAGGTCTGCACAACCACCTCGCCCGCGCGGTCTCCGCGCCCGGCGCGCCCGGCCACCTGCACGAGAAGCTGGAATGTGCGCTCGTTCGCGCGGAAGTCCGGCACGTGCATCGAGATGTCCGCGTCGACCAGGCCGACGAGCGTGACGTTCGGGAAATCGAGCCCCTTGCCGATCATCTGCGTGCCCACGAGCACGTCGATCTTGCCCGAGCGGAATTGCGCGAGCACCTCGCGAAAACGGTTTTTGCGCGACATTGTGTCCGTATCCATTCTTTCGATACGCGCATGCGGAAGCACGTGGCGCACGGCCTCCTCGACGCGCTGCGTGCCGAGGCCACGCCAGCGGATTTTGAGCGAGCCGCATTTCGGACAGCGGAGGGGCGCGGGGCGCTCCGCGCCGCAAAGATGGCAGCGCAGCTGCTCGTCGTGGCGGTGATACGTCATCGCGATGCTGCAATGCTCGCATTCCTCGACGTGTCCGCATTCGGCGCAAAGCATGCTCGACGAATAACCGCGGCGGTTGATGAAGAGGATCGTCTGCTCGCGCTTTTCAAATCGATCCCGCATCGCGCCCACGAGCTGGCGCGAGAGCGTGGTCATGCCGCGCGTGCGCATGATCTCGATGCGCATGTCGACGATGTCGATGTCGGGCAGCTTGCGCGAGTCGATGCGCCGCGGGAGTTGCAGCAGGCGGTAGCGCCCGTTTTGCGCGTTGAAAAATGATTCGAGCGACGGCGTGGCGGAGCCGAGCAGGCAGTGCGCGCCGGCGAGTTTGGCGCGCATCACCGCGACATCGCGTCCGTGGTAGCGCGGTGTTTCGTCCTGCTTGTAGGCGGGCTCGTGCTCCTCGTCCACGACGACAAGCCGCAGGTTTTGCACAGGCGCAAAAATCGCCGAGCGCGCGCCGACCACGATGCGCTTCTCGCCCGTCGCCAGCGCGAGCCAGCCGTCAAGCCGCTCGCCGTCGGAGAGGTGGCTGTGCCAGACCACCGCGCCGTGGTGCGGGATGAGCGCGTTGAGCCGCCCGCGCAGGCGCGCCACGGTTTGCGGCGTGAGCGCGACCTCGGGCACGAGAAAAATCACGCCGCCGCCCGCCTCGAGCACGTCGTGGATCGCGTGCAGGTAAATCTCCGTCTTGCCCGAGCCGGTGACGCCGTGCAGCAGCGACACGCCGAATTTCCCCTCTCGCAACGATGCCGCGAGCGCATCGGATGCCGCGCGCTGCTCGTCGTTGAGCGCGGGAGGATGCGCGGCGACGATTTCGCCGGCGGCCCAGTCGTCGTCGTAGGCGATGCGCTCGATGCGGCGCTCCTCCTCGCGAATAATGCCGCGTTTGACGAGTGCGTTGGAGACCGCGGCGGTGATGCCGAGGCGCGAAAGCACGAGCGACTTGCGCTGCGGCTTGAATTGCTGCGCGAGAAACGCGTAGAGCTTGGCCTGCTGCGGCGCGCGGCGGTTGAGTGTTTCGAGCTCCGGCACGTCGAGCCGGCGAACGAGCGCGAGTTGTTTTTCGGTTTTCAGGCCCGCGCCGTTGCGCACGGAGGCGGGCAGCATCGTTTCGATGATCGCGTCGAGGCCGCACGCGTAGTAGGCGGCCATCCAGCGCGCGAGCGAAAGCAGGTCGGGCGTCAGCGCGGGGAAGGGGTGCAGCAATTGCGTGACATTCTTGAGCTTGCTCACCGGGAAATCGTCGGGCGCGCCGATCATGCCGACGATGCCAAGGTGCATGCGGTTGACAATTGGCACGCGCACCAGCGAGCCGACTTGCATGTGCGCGCGCAGCCCCTCCGGCACCTGGTAGTGGAGGAGCTTATCGAAGCCTGCGAGCGGATGGACGCCAACGATCATTTTGCGCAATTGGTGAGCGCCCATGACGGCGGGTGCGCGGGCCCGGCGCAAACTTTTTGGCGCGGGCACGCAAGCGCGGTGGCTTGACACCTCACCGCCGCGCTTCGACATTACTCTTCGTGAGCAACGACGCCGCACGCGAAAAATTCAAAATCTACCTCTCGAAAAAGGGTCATCGAGTGACCAATCAGCGTCTCGCCATCTTCGAGGCCGCTTTTGCGCGCACGGAACACTTCACCGCCGAGGAACTGCTTGATTACGCGCGCGACATCGACGACTCCGTGTCACGCGCCACCGTTTACCGCACGCTTCCAATCATGATCGAAAGCGCGCTCGTGCGCGAGGTCGACATCGGCAAAAACTTGAAATACTACCTGCCCAACAGCGACGACAACACGCAAGTCGCGCAGGTGATATGCGTTGATTGCGACCGTATTTTCGAGGTCAAGGCACCCTTCATGGAATGGTATGGCAGCACCGTCTCGTCGAAGCTCGGCCTCACACCCTGCTCGCAACGCCTCCAAGTCAACGCGCAATGTGATTCATTCCGCAAGACGGGCGATTGCAAGAACCGCCCGCAGAAACGCTGACCCGCGGATCATCCCGCGCTGGAATGGAGAGCCAGACTGCCCATGTCACGCAAACCGGAAGACGACCTGCCCTTTGTGATCTCCTTCTACGAGTCGATCCTGCGCCGCGACCCGCAATACGACTCGGTCATCGAAATCCTCGGCAGCCTTTACACAAAAACCGGGCGCATCGCCGACGGGCTAAAAATGGATCGCAAACTCGTGCGCATCCGTCCCGACGACTCCACCGCGCGCTACAACCTCGCATGCAGCCTTGCGCTCTCGCATAAGTTTGAGGACGCCCTTCAAACGCTTTCCGAGGCCATCTCGCTCGGTTACAGCGACGCCGACTGGATGGCCAAGGACGACGATTTGAAATGTTTCAACAACCACGCCGCATTCAAGGAGCTGATCGAGCTCGCGAGGAAAAACCAACAGCGGAACACGTGACGGGCGATTTTGGCGGGATGTAGTTTTTCAGCTGTAATTGAGCGCGGGGCGATGAGTTGTCCATGTCACTCAATTCCACGGTTTGGCAGTCCGCGCCTCTCGAGCCGAACGCTGGGTTTGATTCTTGTAAAGGGAGGAGTTTTTGAAAATTATATGATTGACTTGCGTCATAAATGAAAAAGTGTGAGCCTCTCTTTTCTCACAAAACAGCCCCAATTTTCACGGCATTCCACTTTTCCAATACTGTAATCCACGTCCGACATTCCGTATTTCACCCATGTCTCTCGCGCCTCCAGCTCCCCATCGCGCCACCATCGAACACCAAGTTCGCCGCGCGCTTTATGAGCGACTCGGACAACCGATGCCCAAGACCGTCCGCGCGCCCAATCCGCTTCTCGTAAACGTCTCCGCGCGCCATTGCCACCTCACCCCGCAGGCGGTCGAAATCCTTTTCGGCAAGGGCCACACGCTCACGCCGATGAAGTGGCTGTATCAAAAGGACCAATACGCCGCCAAGGAGGCCGTCACGCTCATCGGTCCGCGCTCGCGCGTCATCTCGAATCTCCGCATCCTCGGCCCGTGCCGCGACCTCAACCAGGTCGAGCTCGCATTCACCGACGCCATCTCGCTCGGCTTTGAAATTCCCGTCCGCAACTCCGGCAGCATCAAGGACACGCCCGGCTGCATGTTGATGGGGCCCGCCGGATTTCTCGAATTGCCCGTCGGCGTGATTCGCGCCGCGCCGCACGTGCACATGCACCCGGACGACGCCGCGTTTTACCGCGTTAAAAACGGCGATTATATGAAACTCCGCGTCGGCGGCGATTGCGGCGTAACCTTCGACCGCATGTTCGTGCGCGTCTCGCCTGATTTCAAACTCGAGGTCCACATCGACACTGACGAAGCCAACGGCTGCGGCCTCGGGCCGAACACGCCGTGCGAGTTGCTGAAGTGATTTAACGCCCGATACTACTCGCTACCCGCTACTCACTACCCGCCACTTTTCCCAAACCATCAACCACAACCCAAACCTAAAACAACACACACAATCCCATGAGCGAATCTCTCGGAATGATTGAAACCAAAGGCTACGTCGGCGCGGTCCAGGCCAGCGACGCGATGGTCAAGGCGGCGGGCGTTACGCTCGTCAAGCAAGTGCAAATCGGCGGTGGCCTTGTCACCGTTCTCGTCAAGGGCGACGTCGGCAGCGTAAAAGCCGCCGTGGACGCCGGAGCCGACGCCGCGAAACAAGTCGGCGAGCTCGTCTGCGCCCACGTCATCGCCCGTCCCCACGCCGAACTCCTCAAGCAATTCGGCATCTGAAGCGCGCGAACCACGACGCCAACAACAACAAACTCTAAACACCAAACCCTAAACTCATTTTTATCACCATGGCTCAAGAAGCACTCGGCATGATTGAAACAAAGGGATTCTGCACGCTCGTCGAAGCTGCGGACGCCGCCCTCAAAGCCGCCAACGTCACCATGACCGGTTACGAGGCGATCGGATCCGGCCACGTCGCGGCATTCTTCCGCGGCGACGTCGCGGCCCTCAAGGCCGCCATCGACGCCGGCGCTGAATCCGCCCGCCGCGTCGGCGACATCGTCGCCGTCCAGGTCATCCCGCGCCCCCACGAAGATATCGGCGCGCTCGGCAAGTGGATTGCGTGAAGTAATTTTCGATTTGGCAGACTGTCGGCCTGCGGCCTCGAAACGATTGCGCGCTACCGCGCGCGGTCGAAATAGGGGTGGGAGCGGCAGCTCCCAATCGAAAATCGAAAATCGAGAATCCAAAATCGAAAATCCATGAACGTTCTCGTCGCCAACCTCGGATCGACCTCGTTTAAATACCGCCTCTACGCCATCGACGGCGCGGAAGCGCGCCTGCTCGCGCGCGGCGGTTTTGAGCGCGTCACCGATCACGGCGCGGTCATTGACCAGGCGATGAACGAGCTCGCCGCGGCCGGTCACAAGACAATCGACGCCGTCGGTTTCAAAACCGTGCTCGGCGGCGACATCACCGGCTGCCTCCTCGCCGACGAAAAGGTCGAGCAGGCGCTCCTCGCCACCGCCGACCTCGCGCCCGCGCACAATCCGCCCTACGCCGCGGGCATTCGCACATTTCGCGAACGCCTGCCCGCAGTGCCGCGCGTCGCGCTTTTCGAGACGGCGTTCTACCAATGGGTGCCGCCCAGCGCGCACCGCTACGCCGTTCCCGAGGAGTGGTATCAAGCCGGCATCCGCCGTTACGGTTTCCACGGGGCGAGCCATAAGTTTGTCGCCGAACGCGGCGCCGAACTTCTCGGCCGCGACGACATCGCCCAAAAAGTTCGCGACCTCTACATCGCCGGCCCGCAATCCTCTGGCACTCTGGCCTCTGGCCTTCTGGCTTCTGGTCTCCGCGTGATTTCGTGCCACTTGGGCGGATCGAGTTCCGTGACCGGCATCCGCGACGGCGTTGCCATTGGCACCAGCATGGGGCTTAGCCCGCAGTCCGGCCTTCCGCAAAACAACCGCGTCGGCGATCTCGATTCCGGCGCGATTCCCTGCGCGATGCGCCGTCTCAAACTCTCGCTCGAGAATGTCGAAAAACAACTCACCAAGGAATCCGGACTGCTCGGCATTTCCGGCGTGAGCAACGACGTGCGCGACATCAAGGCCGCCGCCGACAAAGGCGACGCCCGCGCCCAACTCGCGCTCGATGTATTCATACATTCGATACGCCACTGGGTGGGCGCCTTCTGGCTCGAAATGGGCGGTTGCGACGCGCTCGTTTTCACCGCCGGCATCGGCGAAAACAATTCCTGGCTCCGCGCCGCCGTGTGCGAAAACCTCGCCGGACTCGGCCTCGTGCTCGACCCCGCGAAAAACGCCGCCAACGCCACCGAGCAAAACCTCGCCGCCGCCGATTCGCGCACCCAAGTGCTCGTCATCCCCGCCAACGAGGAACTCGTCGTCGCCCGCGAAACCGCCCGGCTTTTGCAAGCAAAAGCCGGAAGAGTGAATGGTGAAGGGTGAATGGTGAAAACAAACCTAAGACAACCCGCCACAGTTCTCCTGACTCCTGTATTCTGACTCCTGACTCCTTTTTTTCTTCAACCACAACAATCAACCAACCAACAAAAAACATCATGGCACAATCCGCCCTTGGACTCCTCGAAACCCGTGGCCTCACCGCGCTCGTCGCCGGTGTGGACGCGATGCTCAAATCCGCCAACGTCAAGCTCGCCGGCCCGATGAAACAGGTCGGCAACGCGCTCGTCACCGCCGTTGTCACCGGTGATGTCGCCGCCGTCAAAGCCGCCGTTGAAGCCGGCGCCGACGCCGCGCGCACCTACGGCGAAGTCGTCAGCGTGCAAGTCATTGCCCGCCCCCACGAAGACGTCGCCACCGTGCTCCCGAAGGCAGCAACCGCGAAAAAGTGATTTTTCGCGGTAAATTCCAATAGCCAATACTCAAATTCCAAAGGAACAGCCGCGCGCAAACCGCGCGCCACCTTCTTTGGAATTTGGAAATTGAAAATTGGAATTTTTTTGGAATTTGGCCGCTGGAATTTGGAATTTTTCCACTGTCATTTTCACGAACAACAGCAACCCAAACGCCCACCGCACCATGTTTCTCGCACGCGTCATAGGCTCAGTGGTCTCGACCAAAAAGGACGACACCATGAAAGGCCGCAAACTCCTCGTGCTTCGCCCGGTATTTCCCGACGAGGCAAACCCGACCAAACTCAAACCCGGCGGCAGCACAGTGGTGGCGGTTGACGCCCTCGGCGCGGGCGCGGGCGACCTCGTGCTCTTTTGCCAGGGCAGCTCCGCGCGCATGACCACCGGCATGAAAACACTTCCCATCGACGCCGCCATCGTCGGCCTCGTCGACACCGTCGAGGTGCTCGGTAAAAACGCAGCGTAATATTCCGTCGATCGTCGAACGGCTCATTTTTCCCCTCCGCAACAAAATAGAAAACAGGCAAAACGCATTATGAAAAAACGGCACATTACCCCGATCGTTGCATTCATCGTTGCCGCAATATGCCCCGCCGCCTCGCTTCTCGCGCAAGAGCAATCGGCGCGCTTTCTGCTCACCGCCGAGGCCGAAATCCTCGCGCAAATCCCGCCGCCGCCCGCACCCGGTTCCCCCGCGGACATGGCCGATATGGAAACGCTTTACCAAGTGCAGAAGAGCCGCACGCCGGAGCTGCTCGCGCGCGCCGAGCGCGTCAGTTCGCAAGACATCATGTCGCCGGGCGCGCTCGTGTTTGGATGGGAATTCAACAGGCAAAACCTCCCCCGCACGGCGGAGATATTGGAGCAGGCATACGTTGAGCACCGCCCCGCCGTCCTTGCCTCGAAAAAACAATGGGGCCGCGTGCGCCCCTACAATCGCGGCATCGGCATCACGCCCTGCGTGGAAATCGTGCCGAAGGACGAATCCTACCCAAGCGGGCACTCCGCCGAAAGCGGCCTCCTGGCGATTCTCTACAGCGAGGCGATGCCCGAATACAAAAACCTTTTCATGGAGGATGTGCGCGAAACCACTTGGGGCCGCATCATCGCCGGCGTGCATTACCCGAGCGACACCCAGGCCGGATGCCTGCTCGGTTTCACCATCGCGAAGGAAATGCTGAAAAATCCGCACACCAAAAACGCGATCAAGGAAATGCGCGCCGAGATTCTTGCGTTTCTGGAAAAGCATCCCGAGGCCGTAATGATCTCCGGCGTCCGCTCCGCTGGTGCCACCGCCGCGGAAATCGCCGCGCGCCCGGCGACAAAGGCGATCCGGATGCATTCACACAACGACTACAGGCAAAAGCGTCCCTTCTACCTGGCGTATTCCCAGCACGCGGATTCCATCGAGGCGGACATTTACTCCACGCCCGTTCCCGGCGAACTGCGCGTGGCCCATGACAAGGAGGAAGTGCCCTCCGCCCCTCGCTTGACGAAACCTACATCCGCCCGCTCGTCGAGGCGTTCAGGCAAAACGGCGGACGCCCCTGGAGCGGATCGGAAAAACAACTCACCCTGTTGATCGACCTGAAAACCTCCGACACCAACACGCTGGACAGGCTGGTTGCCAAATTGAGAAGACACCCCGATGCGTTCGACCCCGGCGTCAATCCGCGCGCCGTGCGCGTGGTGCTCACCAGCTCCGCCCCGCTCGCCGAGCGCTTTGGCAATTATCCGGCGTTTATCTTTTTTGACGGCTCGCACGCAAACTACACCCCGGAGCAGTTGGCGCGCGTTTGCATGATCAGCTACAACTTCAAAAAACTGTCGCGTTGGAAGGGCAAGACGCCGCTGCCGGACGAAGACCGCCTGCGCCTGAGCGAGACGATCAAGAAAGTCCACGCGCTCGGAAAGCCCGTCCGTTTCTGGGGCGCGCCCGACACCGAAACCGCGTGGAAAACGCTCCTCGAACTCGGCGCCGATTATGTGAACACCGACAAACCCGAAGCCTGCGCCGCCTGGCTCCGAAAATAATCACCAACGAGAAAAACAACAAACGCACTTTTACCCATGGCATTACAAATCGACGAAAATCTAGTCCGCTCAATCGTCAGCGAAGTCGTGCGCAACATCCGCTCCGGCGCCACCGCATCCGCTCCGGCCGCCGCGCCTTCCGCTCCCGCAATCGTCAGCTCCTCCGGCCCCGCATACGGTGTGTTTCAGGACGTGCCGACCGCCGCCGCCGCCGCGCAAAAAGGCTACGAGCAACTCCGCGCAAAAGGCGTCGCCGCGCGCAAGCAAGTTGTCGACATCATCAAAAAACTCGCCATCGCCAACGCCGATGCCTGGGGCAAATTCGAGTTCGAGGAAACCAAGATCGGGCGCCTCGAGCACAAGATCGGCAAACTCCACCTCGTCCCCCTCGTGCCCGGCGTCGAATGGCTGCGCCCCTACGCGCTCAGCGGTGACCACGGCCTCATGCACGAGGAATACACGCCCTTCGGCGTCGTCGCGGCCATCCTCCCCGTCACGCACTCCGTCCCCACGCTCTCCGGCAACATCATCAACGCCGTCGCTGCCGGAAACTCCATCCTCTTCAACCCGCACCCCGGCGGCGCGCGTTCCGCGGCCCTCGCCATCCGCGCCTACAACCAGGCCGTGCAAGCCGCCACCGGCATCGAAAACCTCATCTGCACAATCGAGAAACCCACGCTCGAATCGTTCGACGCCATCTGCAAATCCCCGCTCGTAAATCTGCTCGTCGTCACTGGCGGCCCCGGCGTCGTCAACGCCGCCATGAAATCCGGCAAGCGCGCCATCTGCGCCGGCCCCGGCAACCCGCCCGTGCTTGTTGACGACACCGTTTGCCCCGAGAAAGCCGCCAAGGACATCATCCACGGCTGCGGCTTCGACAACAACCTGCTCTGCATCGGTGAAAAACAAGTCTTCGTCCTCGACAAAGTCGCCAACGCGCTCATCCGCGGCCTCGAAAAAGCCGGCGCCGTTCGCCTCCTCCCCGCGCAAGTCGAGAAACTCGCCAGGGAAGTTTTCACCATGAAACCCGACGCCGGCGGCTGCTCGCACCCCGTGCTCAACCGCGAACTCGTTGGCAAAAACGCAAATGTCCTCGCCGCGCGCGCCGGCCTCAACCTCCCCGAGGCCACGCCCATCCTCATCGGCGAAACCGACGCCGATCACCCCTTCGTGATGGAAGAGCAAATGATGCCCATGCTCCCCATCGTCCGCGTGAAATCGTTCGAGGAAGGCGTCGCCCTCGCGAAAAAATCCGAGCACGGCTACAAGCACTCCTCGATCATCCACTCGCTCAACGTCGATCGCATGACTGAAATGGGCCGCGCGATGGACACGACGCTCTTCGTGAAAAACGGCCCCAGCACGACCGGCCTCGGCCTCGACGGCGAAGGTTACCTCAGCTACTCGATCGCAACGACAACCGGCGAAGGCATCACCAACCCGCAAACCTTCACAAGAACCCGCCGCTGCGTCCTCGTCGACGCGCTGAAGATTTATTGAGAACCACTGCACGATCTGTCCGCGCAGACCGATCCGACAAATCAGGTCGATTTTCCATCACCCATGAACCTCGCCCGCATAGACGGAACCATAATCGCCTCCGCATGCCATCCCAGCATGCGTGGCACGCGCACCGTCATTTGCCAGCCGCTTGATGAAAACGGCAACGACATCGGCAACCCCGTTCTCGCAATCGACACCCTTGGCGCGGGTCTTCACCAACGCGTCCTCATCAGCACCGACGGCTCGCGCACCCGCGAAATCGTCCGCGACAAACACAGCCCGCTCCGCAACCACATTCTCGGCGTCGTGGACGATAAAGGAGGAAACACCTAATGCGCCTCGGCACAGTCATCGGCCGCGTCACCATGACGCTTCAGGAACCCATCTACAAAGGCGGGCGCGTCCTCCTTGTGCAACCGCTTGGCCGCGCCGATATCGCCGCGCTCTCCAACGCCAAACTCCAAACCCAAACGGTGCCAAAACTCGCCAACGTTTCCACGCTCGTCGCCTACGATCAACTCGGCGCGGATATCGGCCACATCGTCGGTTTCACCGAGGGAGCCGAAGCCACCGCGCCCTTCACCGCCGACGCCCCCGTTGACGCCTACATCGCCTGCATCGTCGACCAAATCGACTACCATCCACCCAAAAGCTAATTCTAAAAACGCGATGGCATTTCCTCCTGACTCCTGACTCCCGCATTCTGACTCCTTTCCTTAATTTTTAACACTAAACCAAAAACTCTAAACTAAACTCGCACACCATGGCACAATTCCTCACAGCACGCGACGTCGAGAAACTCATTCGCAACGGCCAGCCCGTCCCGGCCGATGCCCGCCTCACACCCGGCGCGCACGATTATCTCCGCGACCACGGCCACTCCAAGCTCAACGCCGCCGCCAAGTCCGGCTCCGCCGCTTCCGGCTACGCATCCGCGCCCGTCGCGGGCATCCCCGGCAAAAAATACGACCCCATCGTTCCCGACTACGAATACAAATGGACGCCCGGCACCGACCCGAAGACGCCCGCTGAAATCGCCGCGTTCTTCAGTTCGCCCGCCATCGTCGCCATCAAGCACCGCATGGTCGACATCGGCCAGCGCATGTGGGCTCGCAACTACACCGACGGCAACGGCGGCAACCTCACCGTGCGCGTTGGCGACAACCTCGTGCTCTGCACCCCCACGCTCATCTCAAAAGGTTTCATGAAGATGGAGGACATCTGCCTCGTTGACATGGACGGCAAGCAACTCGCCGGCGCGCGCAAACGCACCAGCGAATGCATGACGCACATCGCGATCATGAAACGCCAGCCCCTCTGCAAATCCTGCTGCCACGCGCACCCCCCGCACGCCACCGCGTTCGCCGTCGCGAAAGTGCAGCCCCCCACCTGCCTCATTCCCGAGGCCGACATCTTCCTCGGTAAAATCGCCATCGCCCGCTACGAAACCCCCGGCTCACAACAAATGGCCGACACCGTCGGCGAAGTCGGCAAGGACAACCAGTGCGTCCTCCTCGCCAACCACGGCGTCATCACCTGGGGCAAGGACATCGAGGACGCGTATTGGAAAATGGAAAATGCCGACGCCTATTGCCAGACTGTCTGGGTAGCCTCGCAACTCGGCGGCGAACTCGGCTCCGGCGTGGGCGGCTCGAACGCGCGCGAATTCATCAAAATCCGCAAAGCCCTTGGCATGCCCGACAACCGCGAAGGCCTCAAGGAATGCGAGCTTTGCGACAACAGCGAATTCCGTCCCGGCGTGATGTGCCAGGTTCCCGACGCCGCTCCCGCGGAGCCAAGCGCGAACCCCGAAGTCGAGGCCCTCGTGCAACGCCTCACCGGCGAAATCATGAAACAACTCGGCGCGAAATAATCGCGCGCCGAGCGTCGTCCGTTTTACCCAACCAAGTTTTTCAACGCCGTCAGGTATTTCGCCTGGGTGTCGGCGATCACGTTTTCGGGAAGGCGGGGGCGGGCGGTTTTTTGTCCCAGTTGATTGCGAGCAGGTGGTCGCGCACGAATTGTTTGTCGTAACTCGGGGGCGATTGGTCGGGCGCGTAACTTTCGGCGGGCCAGTAGCGCGAGGAGTCGGGAGTGAGCAGCTCGTCGATCAGGATCAGGTTGCCCGCCTCGTCGGTGCCAAATTCAAATTTCGTGTCGGCGAGAATCATGCCCGCTTGCTTGGCGCGGTCGTGTCCGAGCTTGTAGAGCGCGATGCTGGCGGCTTTCACTTTTTGATAGAGCGCGGCGCCGACCGCGGCCTCGCCTTGCGCGTCGTTGATCGGCTCGTCGTGCTGGCCTTTGGGCGCCTTGGTTGTCGGGGTGAAAATCGGTTCGGGCAGTTTGTCGGCCTGGCGCAGTCCGGCGGGGAGTTTGATGCCGCAGACATCGCCGGTTTTTTGATAGGAGTCCCAACCGCTGCCCACGAGATAGCCGCGCACCACGCACTCGATTGTGAGGGGCTTGAGTTTGCGCACGATCATCGAGCGCAGTTGCAGGTCGCGATCCTTGATGCCGCGGCGCGCGAACTCGCCCGGCTGGTCGGACAGCAGGTGGTTGGGCACGATGTTTGCCTTTGCCGCCTGCGCGAACCACCAGTTGCTCATTTGCGTGAGAATGATGCCCTTGCCGGGAATGCCGTCGGGGAGAATCACGTCGAAGGCCGAAAGCCGGTCGCTGGCCGTGATCAGCAAGGCGTCCCCGAGGTCAAAGATGTCGCGGACTTTTCCCGAGGCGATTTTCGGGAATGGCAGCTCGTCAATGGAAGTGACGGCCTTGGCGGGCAGAGATGCGGCGATTTCGTCGTAGGTCATGGCGATGGAAAAAAGAACTAGTGAGTGCCGAAAAATGGAAAATAAAAGCCGGAAATTAAAAAACCGGCGGTTTTTCACATTATCGTTGAGATTGCGGGCCCGACATTGCCAGTTCTTGCAAAAATAACAGCATTGGCATATCGCATTGATAGTCCACCGCAATTCAACACACGCACTCACACGGCATTCGCTCATGACCAAATCGCACACACTCTTCAGGGACACGCTTAGTGAAGCTGAGAAAGATTTTCGCCGCATGTGCGACAACTCGCCCATTTGCATCTGGATGTCCAACACCTCGGGCACCGGGTTTTTCTTCAACAAGGCGTGGCGCTCCTACACCGGGGAGGATGTGGCTGAGCGTTTCGGGGAGTGGTATGAAAACATCCATCCGGACGAGCGCAACATGGTCAGCGCGCGCCACAATAAACATTTTGCCGCGCGCGCGCCCTACCGCGTCGAGTATCGCCTGCGCAGGCACGACGGCGTTTACCGCTGGATCATTTCGCACGCGTCGCCCTACTACGATTCGAAAAACCATTTCGCCGGCTTCATAAGCGCGTGCATCGATTTCAACGACCAGCACGAGTTTGAGAACACGCTTGCGATGCGCGCGCTCAAGCAAACCGCGCTCGCCGCCTACGGACGCCTCGCGCTCGAGGTGCGCAAGTTCGGCGAGCTCACGCACGAGGCGGTTAACGTGATTCTGGAGACGCTTCACGTCGATTGCGCCTATCTCACCTCGCTTAACCACGACACGCACGAGCTCACCCTTGAGGCCTTCGCCTGCCGTCTCGGCCAGAACCCGCCGAGCGAACTTGGCCACGTCAAACCCGTCGCGCTTTCAATCACGCGCGCGATGCAGATGGCCGACGACCGCGAAAATTTTCCGCTCGCGCAGCTCCTTGCCAGCAAGGGAATCCAGTCCTCGCTCATTTGTCCCGTCGGGTCGGGCGGGCAACTTTACGGTTACTTTTTCGCCAACACGCGCAGCGTCCGCACGTTTTCCTCGGACGCCATTGATTTTATCCAGGGCCTTTCCAACGTCCTTGCCGCCGTGCACCAGCGCGAACACGCCGAGAAGGCGCTGGCTGAAAGCGAGCAGAAACTCCTGCAGGCGCAAAAGGTCGAGGCGGTCGGGCTCCTCGCGGGCGGCATCGCGCACGACTTCAACAACCTGCTCACGGCCATCTGCGGTTACACCGAGCTTCTTCAAAAAGACATCACCCGGCTTTCGCTCAACGAGGACGCCACGCGAACACTCCGCGCGCACACCGCCGGCATCGAAAACGCCGCGCTCCGCGCCTCCAAGCTCGTGCGCCAGCTCCTTACCTTCAGCCGCACCCAGTCAACGCAAATTGCCCGCATAGACATCAACGCCCTCATCCTCGATTTCAAGGACCTCATCACGGCCTTTCTTCGCAGCGGCATCCACCTCGAGCTCAAGCTCGGCCCCGAGCCGGTCTACGCCTATGTGGATCGCAACCAAATCGAACAGGTCATCCTCAACCTCGCCATCAACAGCCGCGACGCCATGTCCAAGGGTGGAAGCCTGACGATCAGTGTTGCCAGCGCGGAGGTCGCGGCCTCTTCGGAAGCCAACGGGCTCGAGCCGGGCCGTTACGCGCAAATTTCCATCGCCGACACGGGCTCCGGCATACCGCCCGAGATTCAGGATAAAATTTTCACGCCCTTTTTCACCACAAAACCCAAGAGCCGCGGCACGGGCCTTGGCCTGGTTACTTGCGTCAACATTGTTAAGACCGCGCATGGAAAAATCAGCTTTGAAACTGCGCAAGGCAAGGGGACGACATTCACGTTGCTCCTCCCCGACATTGCGCCGGCGCGAACAGTCGCGCCCGCCGACGCCTCGGTATCGCCCTTCTTTCTTGAGCACGACAGCAACCCTCCAATTCCAGCGCCGCAACCCAAGCAGGATGCGCCCGCCGACGAATCCGATCTGCCCACCGGCGACGAGACGATCATCCTCGTCGAGGATGACGCCGCCATTCGCGAAGTCACCGCCGCCATCCTCGAATCACTCGGCTACACCGTGCGCGCCTATGGCACGGGCGAGGCGCTCCTCACGCAATATCGCGTCGATGTGAACACCGTGCTTGCGGATGCCAAACTCCTCATCACCGACATCAACATGCCCGGCATCAGCGGACGCCAGCTTGCGGACCGCATGCGCACCATGCACCCCGGGGAGATGCGCGTGCTCTTCATCTCGGGATTTGTCACCGCCTCCCTTCAAAAAAGCACCGCGCATTTCCTCGAAAAACCTTTCACCCGCGACATTCTTGCCAGAAAAGTGCGTGAAGTTTTGGATGAATAACCTTTCGCTCCATTTCAATGGATCTCATCACAACGCCCGCATTCATATTCTGCCTGTGCACCGTCGTGTGCATTGTGCTCTGCCACGCCATCTGGCGCTGGCGCGAGAATCGCAACAACGAGCGCGTCACCCCCGGCTTCAAACTTCTGCGCGGCCCCGGTGAATCGCTCCAGCGGCAAATCGCCGCCATCGACGACAAACTTTTCTCGTGGCTGCTCAACATCCTCGGCCTCCCGCTCATCATGCTCGCGAGCACGGCGGGCGCATACCTCCTGTCCGGAAAAACGGCGTTCGATGGATTTGTCGCCATCCTCATCCAGTATGTGCTGCCCCTTGTTTTCATCTGGACCCTCTACTCGACGATTTGCCTTCTGCGCCTCCTTTCCAAGCGCCGCAACCTCTACCTCGGTTATTTTGGCGAGCGCATTGTCAGCGAAAACCTCGACCCGCTGCGCGCAAAGGGAGCCTGTGTTTTTCACGATGTTCCGGTTTCGGCGGAACAGGGTCGCGTCAACATCGATCACGTCGTGATTTGTCCCGCCGGTGTTTTTGCCATCGAAACCAAAACCCGTCGCAAAGGCCCCGTGCGCGAAGGTCGTGCCGACGGCAAAATCATCTACGACGGCGCGCAACTCGCCTATCCTTGGGGAGAGGACACCTTTGGCATTTCCCAGGCCGCGAACAATGCGCTTTGGCTCGAAAAAACCATCGCCAAAACCGGCAACCCAAATGTGCCCGTTCACGCCATACTCACATTTCCCGGCTGGCGCATCGAACTGGCGGACTCCGCAGCCAACAGCGTCGTGTGCGTGCTCACACCCGCGCAAATCCCCCTTCACCTCGAAACGCTGCCGCCCAAGCTCACCGCAAACCAAGTCAAGCAACTCGCGCAACACCTCGAAACTCTTTGCCGCGATGTGGAGTTCTAAAAAGTGGCACGGGTTGCCAAGCTCGTGACTTCACCGCCCGCACCGTATGACGCTCGCCGAAAAACAACAACGCCTTGTCGACGATTTTCTGATTATTCCCGACCCGCAGGAACGGCTCGCCGCCGTCGTGGCGCATGCAACCCGCGCTCCCGCGTTTGATCCCGCCGGGCGCATCGACGCCAACCATGTCCCCGGCTGCGTTTCGACCGTGTGGCTCGTTGTCGAACGTGATCCGGCCACGCGCCGCCTCCGTGTGCGCGCCGACGCCGAATCCCCGCTTGTCAAAGGTCTGGTCGCGCTCATCTGCGAACTCTACGACGACACCGATCCCGCCGACGCCACGATATTTCAGCCGGAGCTTTTGGAAAAACTTCACCTCGCCCAAAACCTCTCGCCCACCCGTCGCGCCGGCCTCCTCGCCGTGCAAAAACGAATCAAGGAAAAGGCTGAAAAACTGACCTTGTAGGGATGTCGTGAACGACGCCCACCCCAAAAAAACTCATTCCGCATTCCGCAATCCCCATTCCACATTTGCTCTACGACGCTCACAATCACCTGCAGGATTCCGCGCTCGCATCGCACCTCGACGAGATTGCCGCCGCTTATGCGGAGATTGGTCTTGAGCGCGCCGTCGTCAACGGCACCTGCGAAGCCGATTGGTCTGACGTCACCGCGCTCGCTCGTCGTCACCAATTTGTCCTCCCCAGCTATGGCCTGCACCCGTGGGACGCCGGCAACCGCACGCCAAACTGGCTCGACACACTCCGTGCCACTCTCGATACAAACCCTGCCGCGCACATTGGTGAAATCGGTCTCGACCGCTGGATAATTGATCGCGCACGTCCCGACGATCCGCGCCTCGCCGGACTCCGCCGCGCTCCGCTCGATGAACAAGCCGAAGTTTTTCGCGCCCAACTCGCACTTGCCGCCGGGCGCAATCTTGTCGCGAGCATCCACTGCCTCGACGCCTTCGGCCTGCTTCTGGAAATCCTTGAAACCACGCCGCTCCCCGCGCGCGGGTTTCTCCTGCACGCATACAGCGGCCCGGCTGAAATGCTCCCACAATTCGTCAAACTCGGCGCCTATTTCTCCTTTAACGGTTCATTTCTATCCGAGAAACACATCCGCCACAGGGGCGTTTTTCGCCGAATCCCCATCGACCGCATTTTGGTCGAAACCGACGCCCCCGCCATGCCCCCGCCCGCAAAATATCGTCCGTTTTTATTTTCCGCGCCGGACGAAAAACTGAATCATCCCGCCAACATCGCCGGCACGCATGCCGGACTCGCCAATGCGCGGGAAGTTGAGCCGGTGGCGCTCGGCGTTTCTGTTGCGCAAAATTTCACCCGCCTCTTCGGTGGATAGCCCGGCGACGGGCTTTTTGCATTTAATAAGGACTCGCCCTAAATCTCTTTTTCGTTTCCTTACGAGATTCTCAATTTTTTCGTGTAGCTGAATTTATTTATCAACATGGCTTACAATACCGCACTCATCACTGGAATAACCGGCCAAGACGGCGCTTATCTCGCCGGGTTGCTTCTTGAAAAAGGCTACAAGGTTTTTGGCGCATACCGGCGCACCAGCTCCGTTAATTTTTGGCGGCTTGAGGAACTGGGTGTTGCCGGGCACCCCAACTTGCAGCTTGTCGAATATGATTTGACGGACCTGGGCGCGACGATCCGGCTTTTGCAGACGGCCAATGTGACGGAGATCTATAATCTCGCCGCGCAGAGTTTTGTCGGCGTGTCCTTTGATCAGCCCCAGACCACGGCGCAAATCACCGCGCTCGGACCGCTCAATTTGCTTGAGGCCATCAGGATCGTGAACCCGCAGATTCGATTTTACCAAGCCTCCACCTCCGAAATGTTTGGCAAGGTTCAGGCCATTCCTCAGTCGGAAACAACACCCTTTCACCCGCGCAGCCCCTATGGCGTTGCGAAACTCTACGGGCACTGGATCACGATCAACTATCGCGAATCCTACGGCATTTTCGGGGCCAGCGGCATCTTGTTCAACCACGAGTCGCCTTTGCGCGGACGCGAGTTTGTGACGCGCAAAATCACGGACGCCGCCGCCAGAATCAAGTTGGGCACGCTCGATGTGCTTGAGCTCGGCAACCTCAACGCCAAGCGCGACTGGGGCTTCGCCGGGGAATACGTCGAGGGCATGTGGCGGATGCTTCAAGCGCCCGAGCCGGACACCTTTGTCCTGGCGACGGGACGCACTGAGACGGTCCGCGATTTTGTAATCATGGCGTTCAAGGCCGTCGGAATCACGCTCCAGTGGAAGGGCAAGGACGAGCAGGAAATCGCCGAGGATGCCTCCACGGGAAAACTCCTTGTGCGCGTCAATCCAAAGTTCTACCGCCCCGCCGAAGTCGATTTGCTCATCGGCAGCCCGGCAAAGGCAAAAGAGATTCTTGGATGGGAGCCGAAGACCACGCTCGAACAGCTTTGCCAGATGATGGTCGAGGCCGATTTGCGCAGAAACACAAACGGCGGCGGAGGTTCCTTTTAACGCTTTAGGTTTTTTGCAACCCGCCCAAGTTTTCTTTGTAACATGCCGGAAAAAATTGCGTTCATAACCGGAATCACCGGACAGGATGGTTCGTATCTCACCGAGTTGCTTTTGGAAAAAGGCTACGCGGTGCACGGGCTTGTGACGCCGCTCGAGTCCGTCGCCAACGGCAACCTCCGCCATCTGACCGCCGACCCCGCCATCCTCGGCAAGCGCTTGTTTCTCCACGCCGGCTCATTCGAGGAACTCACGCATCTGCGACGCATCATCGACCGGACAAAGCCCGATGAATTCTACCACTTCGCCGGCCAGTCCAGTCCGCGACTCAGCTTCGAGCTGCCTGAAGTCACGGCAAACAGTGTTGGGATTGCCACGCTGCGGTTGCTGGAAATCCTGCGCGATTTGCGACACCCGACCCGTTTTTTCAACGCATCCAGCGCTGAGGTGTTCGGCACGCCTGCCAATTCCATTCAGGACGAGCAAACGCCCGTCAGCCCTGCTACGCCCTATGGCGCTGCAAAGGCCTTCGCGCAGCAGATGACGCGCATCTACCGGACCGCTCACAAACTCCCGGCGTGTTCGGCGATACTTTACAATCACGAATCCCCCGGCGCAACGAGTCCTTCGTCACCATGAAAATCGCCCGTGCCGCGGCGCGCATAAAAAAGGGCCTCCAAACGGAACTAAAGCTGGGCAGCATGACGGCGCAACGCGACTGGGGCTGGGCACCCGACTATGTCGAGGGCATGTGGCGGATGCTTCAAGCCGATCAATGCGACGACTATATTCTAGCGACAGGCGAACTGCACAGCGTGGCCGACCTTGTTGAAAAGGCCTTCCAATGCGTCGGCCTGAATTGGCGCGACCACGTGAAACAAGATCCCTCGCTGATAACCGCCGCGGAACCAGTCGCCCCATGCGGCAACCCCGCCAAGGCTGAAAAACAGCTAAACTGGTCCCGAACCGTAAACTTCGACAGCATGGTGGAACGCCTCGTGGCATCACAATACGACAGTATCGGATGATGTTTTATTGAGGGAAAATAATATTCGGGATTTAAAACAATAACATCGAAAAGCGCATGCTTCACAAATTTTTTCAATCTTCATATTGGACGCAAGTGTTCCTCGTGGCGCTCCTTGCCTTTGCCGCCCATGTGTTCATGACCAATCTCGGCATAAACATTGTGATGCGACACTACTGTCTAGGCGGGCAATATTTTCTACAAGGTGCCGATCCTTACAAATCCACCGAAAAATACGGGCACGCGGACTCATTTAAATATTCGCCACAATTTGCACTGCTGGCCGGCGGAGTCGCACGGGCGCTTCCGCCCGCGACATGCGACATGCAATCCCAGATCGCAACGCAAGGATTTTTTATATTTGAACAATCTCCCGGCAAGCCGCCCCGATTATACATGAGTTCGCAACCGGTGCTCGTCTTGGGCTTGTGGGTATTGGTAAGCACGGCGGCTTTTGCGCTAGGTTTGTGCCGATGGTGCAACCTGTCAGCCAAGGCTCCATTTTTTATAATTTTCGCTTTTATAGCCTCAATACTGGACTTGGTAATTTCGACAGGTGTCTATCAAGTAAACGCTCTCACCATAGGTCTCATGCTCCTTGGCCTGGCAGATTTTCGGGACGGACGTTATTACACTGCTGGCGCATTTTTGGTGCTTGCCGCAAACCTAAAAATATACCCAGTGATATTCCTCATTGTGTTGATGTTCAGATTTCGCCGCCAATACTTGATTGGCGCGCTTGCCTGTTGCGCCGTCTTTTTTATACTACCCGCATTCTGGGTTGGATGGACGCACAATTTCAACACACACATCGGATGGGTTAAGGCGGTTTTACAGGTGAGCGGTGACGAACGCATACTTGACCTTGTGGCATCCTTCGACCGTGCCGGCCTGGCGTGGCTTGGCATAGTGCTCGACAAGGTGGTTTTTGTCGTGTCGATGATAGTGTTTTTTGCATATGCCGCCATCATCAAGCGCATGGACTGGCGCCCGTGGATTGCCTTTGGCATTGCGGCCACACTGCTGGTAAGCCCGAGGTCTGAAGTATATACATACGTGCTGCTCGCCCCGGCATATCTCTATATGTTCTATTGGAGTTTGGAATCAGAAATTGTATTTATAAAAAATACGGGGCATTTATCATCACCGCGCTCGCGGTCGCGTGCGCCTCGATGCGGTTTATTGACCCCAAATGGTATCATTCTCAGGAACCGTGGGAAATCGTGCGAGTGCTCAGCTCGCTGGGTTTCTGGATATTCACTGGCACAGTGCTGGCCCTTTCTCTTTATAGCCATTACAATGAATGGCGCGCCAGCCGCAGTCTTGCAAATCCCGCCTGACAATGATTTGAAACAGATAATTTCGATATGCTGAACGTTGCAATCGCCATACCCACTTACAACGAGGCCAAAAATATTGGCAGGCTTTTGGAGTTGATACGCGCGGTTAGTCAAGTTCACCCGGAGGATTCATTTTGTGTTTATGTCCTGGATGACGCGTCGCCCGACGGCACGTCCGAGGTGGTTGCGGCTGAAAGCGAAAAACTGAAAGGACGCAATTTTAGAATCGAGCTTGTCAGGAGAAAAGGAAAGGAGGGGTTGGGGAAGGCGTATATTGACGGATTCCTGCACATCATGGCGCAATCTAATCCGCCGGATTATATCCTGCAAATGGATGCCGACCTGTCACACAACCCGGAATATATAACACAATTTATAGAGAAGGCCTCAGATGGGGCGGACTTCATAATTGGGGCGAGATATATTAAGGGGGGCGGAACGCCAGACTGGAGTCTGTTTCGAAAGTTTTTAAGCAGAGGCGCCAATATTTATACACGCTTGATGCTGGGACGTCGGATAAGTGATTACACGGGTGGTTATAATATGTATAATTCCGGACTGCTGCGCAAAATCGACGTCTCTAAAATAAGCAATCTCGGTTACGGATTTTTGGTCGAGTTGAAATATAAATGCATGAGAAATTGCGAAAAACTAGACGAAATCCCAATCGTCTTCATGGACAGGACGCACGGTGTTTCAAAAATTCCGAAATCCACTATTATAAAAAGTTTCATACTGGTGCTCAAATTGAAGTTTGGCGGCAAGCCGGCGAATTCCGTTAACTGACGAAGCCGAGGCCCGGGGTTAGCTTCTTCGGATTTTTTACAGACGACTCCGTGCTTATACGCAGAGCGGTCAGTGTAAGAAGTGTGTCTAGTGCAAAGCCCGGCGGCATGTGTTTAATTTCGATAAGATGCCTGGCATCGGAAGCCCGCGCAGCGCTGGTGTTTGACCTCGGGATAAAACTCCGCTAGGCTTTCCACTAGCCTGAGGCACTTGGCCGAGATGAACAACCGCACGTTTTTGAGTTAGCGCTCTTTTGGTCATCCCAGGAGGTTCTTCCACGAGGCCTTTGTGCTTTCCTCGACTCCGAGCAGCCCTCGACCTTCACGCCAACTGCCACTGGAATGCTCACGTTTTTGATCCCGCCTCTCCAGCCGTCGATTTGCGCGGCGATCTTCTGGTCGAGTTCGCTCAGCGTCGACGGGCAGTCACGCGACTTCCCCATAATGCTTCGGTTATGTCCTCGACGCGCCTCACAGACACTCCAGTCAGATACATCTCAACGAGTGCTTCCTCCGCGCTGCCGGTAACGTTCTATCATTGCCGTGACTCGCTTGTCGGTGTGCTCATAGCGCCCGGCTCTGCATAACAGCTCTCCCTCCGCGTCGAGCATTTGCTACACCGTGCTTACCGCCACTTTGGCGAGGTGTCCTTTGATCATGCTTTCGTCCACGCGGCTCACTCCCGAGAGCATCGCCTTGTTCCGGCGGCTGCTTGGCCGCACTCGTTTGTCTTTTCTGTGTATTCACTCATCAGGGCTGGTTTTTCCTGCTGCTACGGTCTTTATGAATCTGCGCAAGATACCGGACGTTGTCAACAGAACCACCCATACGGACACATCTACTGTCGCATCGTTGCCAGTTCCCTTAATACTATCTATGCTAAAGGCTGGTTTTATGGATCTAGGTCATGACATATTACAAGTGCCCAGCGTTATTTCAATGGGCGTGAGGCGGGGAGGGGGCCAGAATGGACGCGTTTCAGAACATAAACGGCCTCTACATTGCGATTATAATTTTTGATCGACTCGAAGCTTCTCCAAAAAAGTTCCGGACGGTGGAGGTCTTTCCAGAACACGTCAACGGTCTGGATATGGGCATAAGGTAATCTGTTTTTTTGAATAAACTTGGCCACTTCTATGATAGACGGACCGAAACAGATTATATAATCAGGAAGCTCAAGCCCCTTGTAGAACGGACGCGGTAGATTTTCATATTGTTTGGCAACAGGTGGGTAGGGAACCTGCCAGGCATAAGTAAGTTGGGGTGAATGAAAAAGAAGGGGGAACACCATGTGTCTGGGCAATACCCAAGCCGTTGCGTTGGTCTTGAGGTTTTCATTAATCCAGTTGGATGTTTTCCTATAGGGATCTTCAGGTGAGTTTTTGAGCTCTTTTACAAATTTAATTGGAGTTGATGCAACTCCGGATTTGGTAAACATGCCTCCATTGAATACATTGGTTGTAAAGGCGACCAAGGCTAAAATCATTGCAAATGGCGCGCAATTTTTTGAGAGAATTGTGATGACACGCGCTGAGAGCCAAATTAACAGCGGAATGATTGGCATGATGTAACGCACATCGCCCACGCTTGTCATCGCGCGAGCTTGAGGCATCACTGCCACGACAAAAATCATATATATGACGATCGCGAGAATGCCGCGCAAAATGATGGTGTCTTTTTTCCATATGCCCACGCCAAATATGGCAATGATTGCCCCATATGAGACGAATTCACACGCGTTAATATCGCGACAAAACCAAAAAAAGAGCATTATTCGATCCCATATTGTGTTACGAGACACAACCGAAGTGCCCAATTCCGTTTTATAGGGGTTCCACACAAGACACGCCAGTCCGCAAACCACGATTATTGGAACAAGGCAAATCAACCAGTCCCGAAGGGGGATTTTTCGGTGACGATGTTCAAAAAACACGTAATCAGCTAACATGGCGATAAAGAGCGCCATGAAATTCATATAATTCGAAAAGAACAAGCCAATGGATGCAAGGGGCAGCAGCCAAACATATAGGCGCCGGCGATCTCTGTATATATAGAGTAGAACAACAAGCACGCTGAAAAAGCAAGTTGCAGCATAATAGCGCGATTGCCTCAAATAAAGTAGCAGGGAAACATTGCAGGCTAGAGCGATACCTAATGTGACTATAAACGCACGGCTGTTGGTGTTTTTGATTGCGCACCACAAGAGAGCTGCGACAGTGAGCAGCCCCATGATTGCAAACGGTAGTCGGGCAGTAAGCGAGGTTTGACCAAAGAGGTGAAAAGAGATGGCTGTTATGTAGGCAGGAAGTGGCGGAGTTGACCGGTCATGTAGGTTAACGGATAATAGTCCATCTGCGTAGAGCACGATATTCCTGCCGTGATCGACGAGAATCGTGGTGTCTCCTGTTTCGAGCACGCCCTTTGCGCCTAGTGCATTTAACGCTTCATCATCCCATAGCGCATAGTTGTCCAGACCCCAGAACAGGAGCACCCCGATTAGCAATAGGAAACCGCTGGCAATGGCGATTCTTGAGCGATTCGTTGCAATGGGCCCATGCAGCGTTGACTGGGATGGCGTCATTGAGATATATTACGAGTTGTTGCCTTTGTGTTTGTAGTCGCCCCGGCTGAAATACTTTTCCAGCCAGACATAAGAGCATATAAAGAAGTATCTGCTGCCCATTTCCTTTATCTTGAGCTTGGCGACGCCGTGCTTGCGGTTCTTCCAGGAGATGGGAATGACTGTCCATGTGAAACCTCGCACGATGGCCTTCAGGGGTATTTCCACAGTCAGATTGAAATGCGGGGCGATCAGTGGACGGCAGCCATCGACCGCCGTGCGACGATATGCCTTAAAGGCATTGGTTGTGTCGTTGAGTCCGTGTCGAAATCCCAAGCGCACTAGGAAATTGGCAACTCGATTAACCCAAAGCTTGACCTTGGGATAATTGATTACCTTACCACCCTTTATAAAGCGACTGCCAAAAACACAGTCCCATCCCTCATTAAGCAAATGCCAGTATTTAATAGCATCGGCAGGTGAATCGGAGGCGTCGGCCATCATTATGACAACCGCATCTCCATGGCTGTGATCAAGTCCATAAATGATCGCACGCCCGAAACCGTGAGGCTCCGGATTTTGCACCGGTGTAAGCGTAGGGATGCTTGTAATCTTGAGGTTTTGAAGGACTTGCCATGTTTTGTCCCTCGAACCGTCGTCAATAACGACAATTTCGTGAGGAATACCCGCCGCTGTGAATAGGGAATAAATATCGGCAAGGGTTTCGGGTAGCGATTCTTCCTCATCACGGGCCGGAATGAGAACCGAATATAAACGAAGTTGTTTATTGCAGGATATCATTATTTACGTGCGACAACGAGAAACTGTTTGCCAAATATCGGCCAGAAAATAGGAAGTCGCAAATAGAGACCAACGAGGAAAGGGGGCATTTTTATGCCCCGGGCCATTGTATATGGAAGGAATCTTGCTTTGCATAAGGATACTTCAAACTTCAAACTTTGCAAACCTTCCGACAAAGACCGTTCCGTGATGGGCAAATAATGATCCCAAAAATCCCAATAGGATCCCGGCAAGTATCTGATGTTGGGACCCATAGCAATGAGCACGCCACCTGGGGTTAGGCAGCGTCTGACTTCGAGAAGTGTGCGCTGGAGCGTGGCCTTGTCGGGCAAATGTTCGAAGAAGTTGCTGGTAAATACCATATCAAGCGTATTATCCTCCATTGGCCATCGACTGGAGCAATCTTGAGCAAAAAGGGTCACGTCAGAATTGAGGTTGCCTTTTGTTTTTGGGTTCAAGTCCATTCCAAATTTTTCTGTGGCAGAAATATTATTTATAAATTCACCATAACCACAACCCAAGTCCAAAACACGCGTGCGGCCTCCGGGAAAAGAAGGGGGGGGGTAAACTGCTGAAAATAAGATTTAATGATTATCCTCCACACAGATTTTCTATATTCACGCATGGCATCGAAACGCTTCTCATAGATTCGTTGCAAGTCATCCGGATTATTATTAGTCGTCATGGTTTGAAGGCATTTATAATGCCGCGGATACATCAAGCCAGTTGGGATTGGCGTGCGCATGGGCGGCAATCTCCCCAAGGATTTCGCACGTTGTGGTCGCGGGGCGCCAGTCCCATAGGCGGGCGGCCTTGGTGGAATCAAGAACCATCCAAGGAATGTCAAAGGGGCGCGAATTCGGATCGGTGTCTATTTCGCGCGGTTCGAAGTTTTGCGCGCACCAGGCGCTGAGTTGGCGCAGTGACATGGCCGATGCGGAGCCGCCTGCGCAATTTATAATACGGTCGCCGCTTTCGAGCGCGCGTTGATTACCGATTTGTTTCAGCAGGAGCGGCACGAGGTCCTTCGGGTGCAGGCAGTCGCGAACTTGGTGCCCCTGTCCGTCGAAACCGATGTATTTCAAGGGGTGTCCGCGTAGGTAACTGTTTATCCAATATGAAAAAATACCCTGGTCGGCGCGGCCGAATTGTCCCGCGCCGGCGAGCACTCCGCAGCGGTTTATATACACGGGGAGGGCGAAGGTTTCCCCGTATTCGAGTCCAAGCGTTTCGGAGGCGAGTTTTGTGGCTCCGTAAAGCGAAACGGGGGCGAGCGTGGAAAAGGTTTCGGAGACGCCGTTCGCGCTGATTCCAGCGGGGAGCGCGGCGTCGGTTGCGGGTCGGTAGGCCTCGTTGTGAACTTCAACGGGGAGCGCGGCAAGCGGCGGAATCGAATACACGCGGCTGGTGCTCAGGAGTATAAAGCCCGCCTTGTGTCGCTTGCAGTATTCAAGAAGGTTGATCGTGCCGCAGAGGTTGTGCTCGACGAGCTGGCGCGTGCTGGTTTTTCCGTCAACGCCCGCGAGCACGCTGGGATTCGCGGCGGCGTCGATGACGAAATCGGCGGGCGGCAGGGTTTCGAGATCGCTGGCTACCCGAATATCGCCGTGTTGGATGCGGACGCCGATCGCCTTCAGTCGGGCGCGGTTGGTTTCGCTTCCGGGGCGTATGAAATTATCAAACCCAAAAACAGTGTGTCCATGGTTCGCGAGTTCGGAGGCCAGTGTGACGCCGACAAAACCACATATGCCCGAGATGAGTATTTTAGACATGGGCGGACGTGTGTTATTGAATGCGTTGTTGCCAGGCTTCCACTATCTGGCGGATTGTGTCCTCGAGTGACTGGGTGATGTCCCAGGCGGGGTAGTGCGCGCGCATTTTGCCCAGATCACTGTAATAACAGATGTGGTCGCCTATGCGATTTTGCTCAACGTAGGTGTATATCTGTTTCTTCTCGCTGAATTTTTCGGCAATCGCAAAGGCTTCCAATATGGAGCAGGAATTGTTTTTTCCCCCGCCAAGATTATAAACTTCCCCACACGGGGGGCGGCGGCGAAGGCGGCCATGAAGCGGGCGACATCAAGCGAGTGTATATTATCGCGCACTTGCTTGCCTTTATAACCGAAAACTTTGTATTCGCGGCCCTCCAGGTTGCATTTGACGAGGTAGGAGAGAAAGCCGTGCAGCTCAACGCCGGTGTGGTTGGGGCCGGTCAGGCAGCCACCGCGCAGGCAGCAGGTGGGCATGTTGAAATAACGGCCGTATTCCTGCACCATGACGTCCGCGGCGACTTTGGACGCGCCAAAGAGAGAGTGTTTGGACTGGTCGATGGTGAAGGTTTCCGCGATGCCGTTTGCATAGGCGGGATCGGCGTAGTCCCAACGGGTTTCCAGTTCGGTGAGCGCGATGCGGTTGGGCGCGTCACCGTAAACCTTGTTCGTGGACATGTTGATGAAGGGCGCCTCGGGGCAGGCTTGGCGCGCGGCTTCGAGGAGGTTGAGCGTGCCGACGGCGTTGGTGTCGAAATCGTCAAAAGGGATGGCGGCGGCGCGATCATGGGAGGGTTGCGCGGCGGTGTGGACGATGATGTCGGGACGGATTTCCTTGACGAGGGCGAGCACGCCGGCGCGGTCGCGGATGTCGAGTTCGTGGTGTTGAAAGGCGGGCAGTTCGCGGGCGAGGCGTTGCTGGTTCCAGCGGGTATCGCCTTGCGGGCCGAAGAAGACCGCGCGCTGGTTGTTGTCCACACCATGCACGGCGCAGCCGAGTTCACGGGCGAAGTAGGTGCAAACTTCAGAGCCGATAAGTCCTGACGAACCGGTGACGAGTAGTTTCTTGGGCATGAGTTTTGGCGAAAAAACGTAAGCTAGTTGTGAATGTGTGGATGTAAAGAGCGTAGCTGAACGCCCGGGGGCCCGCGGGCTTTGGCCTTATGGGCGACGGGGTTCAGCTCAGATCCCGGATGCTGCCGAACTCGGGGTCGACGAGGCGGCGGTAGGTGCGGACGATCATGCCGTCGGTCAGGCCGGCGAGCCAGTCGCAGATGCAGCGGGCCTTGCCTTCGCGCGTCTTGGCCTCGTTGATTTGGTGCGCGGCACGGATGGGGATGACTTTGATCGCACGACGGGCTTGGGGCGGCTCGACATAGTTTTCCCATGCGGCTTCCCAGAGCGTGTGCAGCACGCGGCGGGCTTTGTATTCGATTTGCTGGAGTTGCGGGCTTTCGAAAATGATGTCGTTCGCCATTTTCTTGTAGAACTCGGCCTCGGCGACGGCGGCGGGCGCGATGGTGAGTTCGAATCGGTAGCGGTTGGTGAGCGTCGACATGAAGTTGCTGCGTTCCTTCAGGCGCGTGGCGCGGACGAAGGTGCCGATTTTCGCCGCGAACATGCGCTCGAGCTTGTCGGCGCGAATGCCGTCGATGAGTTTCCTCAAGCAATCACCACGGGCTTTGGCGCTGAGTTTGAGCGGGCCGGTTTGCGCGTTCCAGTGAGATTCCGTTTTTTCAGCCCAGGCCTCGATGCGTTCGATTGTGAGAAAACCGGCTTTCACGCCGTCGACGATGTCGTTGAGCGAATAGGCCGCGTCATCGGCCCAGTCCATGATCTGGCATTCAACGGACTTGAATGCGTTGAGCGCGAGGCCGTCGTGAAGCTCGCCAGGGATCTTGCGGTTCGCGAAAACAAATGAGCGCTGCTTTTCCTGATAATCGTAGAGGAAGTGGTTTGTTGGTTTCGCCTCGGAGCCGGTGAATTCGCGGTAGAGTTTTTTGTATTTGAGAACACCGTCGGTGAGGGCGCGCGTGGGCTGCATGCCGCGCACGGCGGTTTCGGATTCAAAGATGGTCTCGCCGAGGAGGCGAAGCGTTTGCGCGTTGCCCTCGAATCCCCCGTGGTCGCGCATGATTTCTTGAAGCGTGCGCTCGCCCGAGTGGCCGAACGGCGGATGCCCGAGGTCGTGCGCGAGGCAAATGGCTTCGACGAGGTCGTCGTCGATATAAAAATCGGGGGCGAGAAGGGCGCGGCTCGGGCACTCCGCCGAGGCGAGATAGTGGCAGATGGAGCGGCCGATTTGCGCGACTTCCATGGAGTGCGTGAGGCGCGTGCGGTAGAAATCGTATTCGCCGGAGAGGAACACCTGCGTTTTCGATTGGAGCTTGCGGAAGGCGTGCGAGTGAATGAGCCGGTCACGATCAACCTGAAACGCGCTGCGATAATCTTTTTTGCGGGGTTCGCCGAGCGTTTGCGTGTCGAAGTCGGAATAAAACCGATTGTGTTTCATGAAAGATAAACTGGGAGTTGAGCATGAATGCGGCGGGGCGGGCGATGTTTTTTGCAAACAGAAAAATGTGAAAATAAAAGAACCGGAGGACTCCCCGAGGGTGTTTTTTTATGCAAGGCGTGCTCGCTTTTGTCTTTGCGGCGTGCTCAGTTTGAGGTCTGTTTTTTTAACACATCATTTTTCAGCTACCCTTTCATACTATGAAAAAAACACTCCGAGGCGTTCATGCGTTTGTTTTTGCACTGGCGGTCATCGCGCCGCTCGCGCTTTCAGCGGGTCCATGGGAGCCGCTTTTTAACGGCAGGGATTTGTCCGGCTGGAAGCAGGTCAACGGCACCGCGCCCTACACGGTGGTTGACGGCGCGATCGTGGGCACGACGGTGCCGGGTTCGCCGAACAGTTTCCTCGCGACCGAAAAGCTTTACGGCGACTTCATTCTCGAACTCGAGGTGATGCAGGATGCGCCGAGCAACAGCGGCATCCAGTTTCGCAGCGAATGCCGCGCCTCCGACGGGCGCGTGCACGGCTACCAAATGGAAATCGACCCGACGCCGCGCGCGTGGACGGGCGGCATCTACGACGAGGCGCGGCGCGGCTGGTTTTACACCGGCTCGATGAATCCCGCCGCGCGCGATCTCTACAAGCTCAACCAGTGGAACCGCGTTCGCATCGAGGCCATCGGCCCGTCGATTCGCACTTGGATCAACGGCGAGCCGGTCGCGCATGTGATTGACGACATGAACGCGCGCGGATTCATCGCGCTGCAAATCCACTCGATCTCGAAGAAGAAGCCCGAGGAGGCGGGTCGTCGCGTGTTCTGGCGCAACATCCGCATTCAAACCACCGACCTCAAGCCCTCGCCGGCGGACTCGCTTTTCATCCGCAACACAATCGTCAACAACCTTGCCGGCGCCGAGCGCGCGCAGGGCTGGAAGCTTCTCTGGGACGGCAGGACGACCGCGGGCTGGCGCGGCGCGGGCAAGAAGGCGTTTCCCGAAAAAGGCTGGCGCATCGAAAACGGCGAGCTGGTTGTCCAGAAATCCGACGGCAGGGAGTCGCAGAACGGCGGCGACATCGTGACCGAGGCGGAATACGCGGCGTTCGAGGTTGCGCTGGAATTCAAGCTCACCAAGGGCGCGAATAGCGGCATCAAATATTACGTGACCGAGAAATACGTGACCAAGGGCTCCGCCATCGGGCTGGAGTTCCAGTTGCTCGACGACGCGAATCATCCCGACGCGAAACTCGGCGCCGCGGGCAACCGCCAGCTCGGCTCGCTTTACGACTTGATCCCGATCAACCGGATGCCGGGCAGCCTCGGCGTCAAGCCGCGCCTCGGCGAATGGCAGCACGCGCGCATCATCTCGCGCGCCGACGGCACGGTGGAGCACTGGCTGAACGGCATCAAGGTCGTCGAATACACGCGCGGCTCGCCGCTCTTCATGGCGCTTGTCGAACGGAGCAAATACAACAAGCACGAGGGCTTCGGCCTCGCGAAGAGCGGGCGCATTTTGTTGCAGGATCACGGCGACGAAGTGCGCTTCCGCAGCATCAAGCTCCGCGAATTGTGACGAACAACCAATCCTCGCCTGTTTCACGTTTATTCACCCATCACCTTCACCCTTCACTCTTAGATGAATCGTCGCACGTTTATACAAAGTCTCTCACTCGCAGGGCTTGCCGTCGGGGCAGGCAGTTTGTCGCCGCGCCTGTTCGCGCGCGCGCGCGGCGCGAACGACCGGATTCGCGTGGGCCTGGTCGGGTTTGCCGACCGGTCGCGCGACACGCTCATCCCCGCGTTCCAACGACTGGCGGGCGAACTGAATTGCGAGATCGTCGCCGTTTCCGACATCTGGAACCGCCGCCGCGACGAAGCCGTTGCGTATTTCAAAAACAAATACAGCCAGGACATCGCCGTTTATCGCAACAACGAGGAGATGTATGAAAAGGCCGGCCTCGACGCGGTCATCATCGCCACGGCGGATTTTCAACACGCGCTGCATTGCATCGAGGCGGTAAAAGCCGGGTGCGACGCGTATGTCGAGAAACCCTTCGCCGAAACGATGGCGGACAATCGCGCCGCGCTCAAGGCCGTGCGCGCCAGCAAGCAGATCGTGCAGATCGGCTCGCAACGGCGCAGCGGACGCAGCTACCACGCCGCGCATGACTACATAAAGTCGGGCCAGTTTGGTGACATCGTTTTTGCAGAGATGAGCTGGAACGTGAACCAGCCCGGCCGCTGGCGCCGCCCCGATCTCGTCGCGGGACTCAAGGAGGGCGATGTGGACTGGAAGCGTTTTCTCATGAACCGTCCGCGCGTCGCCTGGGATCCGAGAAAGTATGTCGAGTATCGCCTGTTCTGGCCGTATTCGTCGGGCATTCCCGGACAGTGGATGTGCCACCAGATCGACACCGTGCACTGGTTCACCGGACTGCCGCATCCGCGCAGCGTGAGCGCCAACGGCGGCATCTACATGTGGAAGGACGGGCGCACCAATTTCGACACGATGACATCCGTCTTCGATTACGGCCCGCTCGACGACCCGACGAGGGGATTCCAAGTCGTCTACACTTCGCGTTTCAGCAACTCGGCGGGCGGCGTGAAGGAGGTTTATTATTCCAACGGCGGCGAGCTGAACCTCGACACAAACGAAGTTTCGCCGAAAGGCGGACTGACCGAGAAATACGCCACGCGCATGAAGATGCGGCCGAACCGGCTCAAGCCCGCGTCGTTGAAAGGCGACGGCCCCGCCGCGACCGACGCAAACACCGGCGTGGACAACATGGTGCTCGCGCACATGCGCAACTGGATGGAATGCCTGCGCTCGCGCAAGGAGCCGAACGCGCCCGTCGAGGCCGGCTACCAGCATTCCATCGCCACGATCATGGCCAACGCCGCCGCCCGCACCGGCGAAAAAGTGACCTTCGACGCCGCGCGCCAGGAAGTGCTCGCCGGCGGAAAAGTGTTTCACCTGTGATCCGGGCTCATTTCGAGATCGCCGGGCCCGGCCCGGCGTTCTCTCCCGCGCGCCCAGGTTTGCCCGCATGCCAATCCTTGACACTCCCGCCTGCGAACGCATAACCAATCAACCTTTTAACACTCGGAAAACACACATCCCTCAAACGTAATCAGCACATGCCCGCAGCAAACGACATTCGCAAAGGACAAGTTATCAAATACAATGGCGAGCCGCACCTCGTCATGGAAACACAACACCGCACGCCGGGCAATTTGCGCGCGTTCGTCCAGATCAAGATGCGCAACCTCCGCTACGGAAAGGCGCTCGACCAGCGCTTCGCATCGACCGACACCATCGAGGTCCTCCAGACCGACAAGCGCACGCTCGAGTTCAGCTACGCCGACCGCGACACCTACGCGTTCATGGATCCCGAGACCTACGAGCAGATCGAGCTCAACACGCAGCAGCTCGGCGACGTGGTCAACTACCTCGCCCCCGGCGGCAAGGTCGACATTCTCTTCGTTGATGAAAAACCGCTCAACGTCGATCTCCCCTCAGCCGTCGCGCTCAAGGTCATCGAAAGCGCCGAGGGCATCAAGGGCGACACCGCGAGCAACGTGCAAAAGCCCGCCAAGCTCGAAACCGGCCTCACAATCCAAGTGCCGCTCTTTGTGAAGGAAGGCGAAGTCATTCGCGTAAACACCGCCGACGGCACCTACCTCGGACGTGCTTGAAGCGCACCTGAACGAAAAACGATTTTTCGCTTTTTAAAAACAGCCCGCCAAACCGCGGGCTGTTTTTTATTTCGATTGCAATCGCAGGGGCGCGCCTTGATTGCGAGTTCCCCTCGGGGACCTTCAATGTCATCGCATGTTCATGGAAACTCGGGCGCCTTTTCCACTGCCTTGCGACTTGGCAAAGGGTGAAAATCTCGTGAAACTTCGCTCACTTTTTCGACAAAAACCATCAACAATCCATCCATGAATAACAACGAAAACCTGCCCGTCGTCCAACCCAAGCCCGAGACCTCCGAAGTGCGCAAAGCCAGCTTTTGGGTCAGCCAGATATGCGTCATCATTGCGACCGTCCTCGGCGTGTATCTCGCCGCCACCCAGGGTCTCAAGCAGGCCATCGCGTTCGACGACATCCGCTCCGACAAAAACAACGCTTACCTGCGCATGTCGCTCCGCACCGAGATGGCCGGCAACATCGAAGTCGTCAAAGACTACGTCGCCAAGGTTCGCAAGGACGGTTCGCTCGCATCCCGCAAGCGCGCGCTCGCGCTGCAGACGTTTGTTTGGGACAACATGAAATTTTCGTCCAACACCCTCGAAACCCCGTCCGAATTCCTCATGGCCAACGCGGACTTCCTGCGCACCATCACCTATCTCCACGGCGAGATCGCCGGCAGCGGCATTTCCACCGATAACGGACTCAAGCGCATGGAGGCGGCGATCAAAAAACTCGAGGAAACCGTGCTCCCGAAACTCGACACCAACGTGGAGGAACTCCGCACCAGTCTCAAAAAACGCGACATCGACATTTAATCCAAAAACACCGGGTTTCGACCCGGTGTTTTTGCAATGGCATTGGAATCGCCATGCGGGACCGGGCATCATGCTTTTGTCTCGCAACCTCGCTTGCCAAACGCCCGTTTTTTCGCGAACCTGCCGGCATCATTTCCCGACAAACGAACCACACACACATAACTCCCCATGACCTATCACATCGCCCGCAACAACCAGCAACTTGGCACTTTTCTCAAGGATGAAGTAATCGCCCGCTACAACGCCGGGGCGATTCTCCCGACCGATCTTGTGTGGACTGAGGGCATGGCCACGTGGGAGCCCGCCTCTAAAATTTTCGGCGCACCCGCGGCGCCTGCCGTTGGCGACGTCAGCGTCCCCGGCTCGCCCCCGCCTGTCACCGGAGTTGCGGAGCCGATGATGACGGTGCCTCCCGATGTCAAACCGGTCAAACCCGGCAACAATCTTATTGGCGCGATCATTGTCACGCTCTTGTGCTGCGTGCCATTGGGCATTGTGTCCATCGTGTTTGCGGCGCAGGTGGACGGAAAATACAACAAGGGCGATTATGCGGGCGCCGAGGATGCCGCGAAAAAATCGAAGACCTTTATGTGGCTGTCGGTGGTTCTCGGCCTTGTGGCCAGCGTCATTATTTTTGCGATGAGCTTCGCGGGCGCGCTGGCGCAGTAATTGCGCCCGCCAGTTTGAGGTTTGCCCGCGTCGCAATCTTGAGTGTGAAAACACAAGGCCGCCAGTTTTGACCGCGCTTGGAAATTTGTCCCGCGCCATTCGGCAACCGCGTGTGTTTGCCGCGGTGGCGCTGGTTGTTTTGATTTCCGGCTTTGCGTGGACTTATTATGCCGGCCCCTCGCCGCGGGCTTGGTATCCGCCATGTCCGTTGCGCGCAACGACGGGTTTGCTTTGTCCGGGATGCGGATCGGCGCGCGTGGTCCATGATCTTGTCCACGGAAATCTGCGCGCCGCGTGCGGGCACAATATCCTTGTTGTTGTCGTCGCGCCGTTCCTCGCGATATGGACGGCACGTTCACTCTGGCGCGCCCTTCGGCGCAATCTTCCGCCGCTGCCGGTGCGAACCGGCCTGGCGCGTGTCGTGCTTGTTGTCGTTGTTGTTTTCATGATCGCGCGCAACCTTCCGTGGTGGCCGTTTGCGCTCCTGGCGCCCGGACCGTAGGTGCGTTCAAAAATATAGATGCGCTTATCCATCAAAACATTCTCGCCCTGAATGCCCAAACCCCGCTCTATTCAGCTTTTCATCGCACGATGATCGCGGCTGAACAGAATTCGGGACTCTCCAACCCCCAAAATACCGACTCCACCTCGTGGCGTCGTGATTTGACATGGCTCGCGCTTATTCTCGTGGTGTGGTTCGGCCTTTTTCTCGGCTCGCGGCCGCTCAGCAATCCCGACGAGGGGCGCTACACGGAAATCCCGCGCGAGATGGCCGCGACCAACGACTACGTGACTCCGCGCCTCAACGGCGTTAAGTATTTCGAGAAACCGCCGCTGCTCTACTGGCTCATCGCGCTCACCATCGAGGTTGCCGGCGTCAACGAATGGACGGCGCGCGCGTGGGTCGCCATTTTTGCGACGCTCGGCTGTCTCGCCACGTATGCCGCCGCGCGCGGGCTTTTCGGACGCGCCGCGGGCTGGTGGGCCGCCGTCGTGCTCGCGACGATGCTGCTCTACTACACGCTCAGCCGCGTTGTGATTCTCGACATGCCCGTGTCGGTTTTTGTCGCGACCGCGCTTTTCGCGTTTTTGTTCGGCATACGAGCGCCCGCCGGTCCCGGGCGCCGCTGGCTCTTCTGGGCGTTCTACGCGAGCATGGCGCTCGCCGTCCTCTCGAAAGGCCTCATCGGATTTCTCCTGCCGTGCACCGTCGCGTTTGTGTGGCTGCTCGTGTTCAACCAATGGAAACGCCTGCGCCCCTGCCATCCGTTCACCGGCGCGCTTATGCTGCTCGCCATCGCCGCGCCGTGGCACGTGCTCGCCGCGCGCGCCAACTCTGACTTCGCGCAATTCTATTTCATCCACGAGCACTGGACGCGTTTCACAACAACCGTGCACGAGCGTTACCAACCGTGGTGGTATTTCGCGCCCGTGCTGCTCGTCGGCATTTTTCCGTGGACCGTCTTTGCGTTCCAGACGCTTCGCGTAAACGTGCGCGGCGGCTGGCGCGCGATTCGCAACGAGCGCGCCGACGAGTGGTTCTTCATCGTGTGGGCCGTGGTGATTTTTCTCTTCTTCTCGAAATCACAGTCGAAACTCCCGCCCTACATCCTGCCGATATTTCCCGCCATCGCGGTGCTTATCGGCAAATGGCTTGCCGACGCGTGGCGCGCGCGCAAGGCGCCGGGATTGCGCGCCGGCCTCGCCACCTACGCGATCCTTTCCGCGCTGCTCGGTCTCGCGCTCGCGTTCTGGCCCCTTGTCTGGTCCGTGCCGGAGAAACACGCCGCGGCCACCAAACTCATCATCGGCGAGTCCATCTGGTTTGCCGTGATCTTCCTCGGCAGCGCCGCCGCGCTCGCCTGGTGCCTGCGCTGCGGAAAAATGCGCGGCGCCCTGGTCGTGATGACCGCCGGTTTCGCGCTCTGGCTCGCGTCGGGCAACCACCTCGGCGACGAACTCGACACGCGCTCCTCAAAACCGCTGTCACTCGAACTCGCCCGCCGCCTCGCGCCGGGCGACACCGTGTATTCAGTCGGTGAATACATTCAGGACGTCGCGCCCTACATCGGGCGCGAAATCTCCGTCGTCGATTATTTGGGCGAGCTCGAGTTCGGCGTGCGCGCCGAGCCGGAGAAGACCGACTCGCGCTTCATCGACAAGGCCGAGTTCACGCGCCGCTGGCTCGCCTTCGATTCGCGCGCCTACGCCATTGTGCGAAAACGCGCCGCCGATCGCTATTTCTCCTCGCTGCCGCACACCGTGGTCGGCGAAACCTCGCGCTACCTGCTCCTTGTAAACAAGCCCGACGCACAATAATCAACGCGCCCATGTTTTCCCAAACACAAAACATCCACGCAAACGCCTCCGCAGGGGCGCACCTTGCGTGCGCCCCATATCACGCATGAGCCCGACCGACGACACAAAGCCGTTTCTTCCTTTCACGCGTCCCGACATCGACGAGGAAACCATCGCCGGCGTCGCCGACGTGCTTCGCTCCGGCTGGATCACCTCGGGCCCGCAAGTGAAGGCTTTCGAGGCCACGCTTTCGCAACTTTTCGGCGGACGCCCCGTGCGCGCCTTCAACTCCGGCACCTGCACCATGGAAATCGCGCTGCGCATCGCGGGGGTGGGGGAGGGCGACGAGGTTATCACCACGCCGCTTTCGTGGATCGCCACAAGCAACGTCGTGCTCGAAACCGGCGCGAGCCCCGTCTTCATGGACATCGACCCGGTCACGCGCAACATCGACCTTGAAAAAATCGAGGCCGCCATCACGCCGCGCACCAAGGCGATCATCCCCGTTGATCTCGCCGGCCTGCCCGTTGACCGCGACCGCCTTCACGCCATCGCGCAAAAACACAATCTCCGCGTCGTCGAGGACGCAGCGCAAGCGGCCGGCTCCAAATGGCGCGGCAACCTCATCGGCACGAAAGCTGCGAGCCGCGATTTTGCCTCCTTCAGTTTTCATCCCAACAAAAATATAACCTCCATCGAGGGCGGCTGCCTCGTCCTCAACGACGAACGCGAGGCCGCGCTCGCCGAGCAATACCGGCTGCAAGGCGTCGTCCGCACCGGCTTCGACGGGATGGATGCCGAAGTGCTCGGCGGCAAATTCAACCTCACCGATGTCGCCGCCCGCGTCGGCCTTGGCCAGCTCCGCCGCCTCGACGAGTTCAACGCAAAACGCCGCGCCCTTGCGCAACACTATTTCAAGCTCCTCGACGCCCCCGCCGCGCGCGCCCTCAACCTCGGCCTGCCGCCCGCCGATTTTGAGAACAGCAACTGGCACATGTTTCAAGTGGTGCTCCCCGAGGGTCCCGGCTGTCTCACGCGCGCGCAAGTGATGGAGAAAATGCGTGCCGCGAATATCGGAACGGGAGTCCATTACCCGCCCATCCACCTCTTCACGCTCTATCGCAATCTCGGCTGGAAGCCCGGCGATTTCCCCAACGCCGAACGCATCGGCCGCACGATCCTCACGCTCCCGCTGTTCCCCGCGATGACCGCCGATGATGTCGGGCGCGTGGTCGCGACGTTGGGAGAAATTTTGCAGAAAAAATAAACCGCTAATGGACGCGAATAGACGCGAAAATTTTCAAGTCATGAATAGCCGCCAAAAGGCACAAGAGGCACCAAGAGAAAAAGGATTGTTTGGTTTTGCGCCTTTTTGCGGTTATTCATTCAGTCTTTCATTGGCATTTATTCGCGTTCATTCGCGTCCATTAGCGGTTAAAAATTATGAGCACTAATTCCTCCGCCTCCCTCACCCAAACGCCCTTTGCGCCGCCGTCCCTCGATGTCTCCATCGTCATTCCTGTTTACAACGAACAGGGCAACCTGCCGCTTTTGTTTCAACGGCTTTATCCCGTGCTCGACGCGCTCGGACGCAGCTACGAAGTCGTTTTCACCAACGACGGCAGCGTGGATGCGTCCATCGAGCTGCTCACCGAGCAGTTCAACGCGCGTCCCGATGTCACGCGCGTGATCGACTTCAACGGCAACTACGGCCAGCACATGGCGATCATGGCGGCGTTCGAACGCGTGCGCGGCAACGTGGTCGTTACGCTTGACGCCGACCTGCAAAACCCGCCCGAGGAAATCCCGAAACTTTTGGAGAAAACCGACGCCGGCTACGATTGTGTCGGCGGCGTGCGCCAGAACCGGCAGGACAGTATTTTCCGCCGCTACGCCTCGATGTTCGTGAACTTTGTGCGCCGCAGCTCGACGAGCATTGAGATGACCGATCAAGGCTGCATGTTGCGCGCCTACAGCCGCGCCGTTGTCGAGGGCATCGTGCGCAGCGGGGCGATCAACACATTCCTCCCCGCGCTCGCCTACACGCTCGCCAAAAATCCGACCGAGGTGCCCGTCGCGCACGAGGAACGGCACGCCGGCGTGTCGAATTATTCGCTCGGAAAACTCATCCGTTTGAACTTCGACCTTATCACGGCGTTCACGACGGTTCCTCTTCAACTGTTCACCATGCTCGCGATGGCGTGCTCGGCGGGCAGCCTCCTGCTCGTCTGTGTGCTCGCCTTCCGCCGCATCTTTCTCGGCGCCGAGGCCGAGGGCCTGTTCACCCTTTTCGGAATTTTATTCTTCCTCGTCAGCGTCTGCATGGTCGGCATCGGAATCATCGGCGAATACGTGGGAAGGACGTATCAAGTGGTGAGGGGGCGGACGAGGTATCAGGTGAATCGGGTGCTGGAGAATAATCTGACGCATGAAGGAGGAAATTCCAAATTCCAGTGATCAAATTCCAATAAAATTCCAAAATCCAAATACCAAACCCTCTATGCCACATGAGTGAAAACCTTGAAGAACGCACGGAGAAATTTGCGGTTGCGGTCAGGACATTTGTGAGGGCGTTGCCGCGCACGGTTTCCAACATCGAGGATGTCAAACAACTCGTGAGAGCGTCGGGTTCGGTGGCTGCAAATTATATCGAGGCCAATGAATCGCTTGGAGGGAGAGACAAGCTGCTGCATTTCAAAATATGCCGAAAGGAGGCCAAGGAGTCCGGCCTTTGGCTGCGGCTTGTTCATGTGGGCGACAATAATGCACCACTTGAAAACCAACGACAGATTCTGCGCCAAGAAGCACGCGAACTCACACTGATATTCGCCGCCATCTTGAGAAACATGGAGTAATCTAATGCATGCATTGATAATTGGAATTTCGTTGGCATCTGATCACTGGAATCTGAAATTTCTCCCATGAAGCCTCGCATTCTCTTCCTCGGTTATAGCGAAGTCGGCTACGAGAGCCTCTCGCTCTTGCTTTCCCGGGGCGACAACGTCGTCGCACTCGTCACGCACGAAGACAATCCGGACGAAAAAATCTGGTTCAAAACCCCGGCTGTTGCCGTTCGCGAACACAAATCGACCATTCCCGTTTTTGCTCCCGCTTCCATAAACACCCCGAATGGCTCGCGCGCATACGCGACGAAATCCGGCCCGACCTGATCCTCTCCGTTTATTATCGCAATATGGTCGGCGAACGCATCCTCGCGCTTCCGCGCCTCGGCGCGTTCAACATGCACGGCTCGCTCCTTCCCAAATATCGCGGACGCGCCCCTATCAACTGGGCCGTTCTCAATGGCGAGCCGCGCATTGGCATGACGCTTCACAAAATGGTCGGGCGCGCCGATGCGGGCGACATCGTTGACCAGCAAGGCGTGGATATCGGCCCGCGTGATACCGCCGAGCAGGCCTTTCGCAAAGTCCTCCCTTGCGCGCGCGCCATTCTCTCCCGCCAAATCGACGCGCTCCTCGCAGGCACCGCCCAAGCCACGCCGCAGGACGAATCGCAAGCGACCTATTTCGGCGGACGAAAACCCGAGGACGGACGTATCCAATGGACGGATACAAGCGCGCAAATCTTCAACCTAATCCGCGCCGTCACCGATCCCTACCCCGGCGCGTTCACAGATGTTCGTGACGCGGGCGACCAGCCTGCGGATTCGAAAACTTCTCCCCGCCTCATGGTCTGGTGGGCCGAACAAATCGCCGCGCCGCGCCGCGCCGCGCCCGGCGAAATCCTCTCACTCTCCCCGCTCGTCGTCGCCGCCGCCGACGGCGCGCTCGAGCTCACCCGCACCGAATGGCGGGGCGCAGCCGCGGCCCCGTTGCAAATCGGACAAATCTTATAACAAGCTCGCCCCGCCCCGCGCCCTTGCCTTACTTTCTAATTCCTAATTTCTAATTCTTACTTTCCCATCATGCCACTCAAAGTCCTCATCCTCGGTGCCAACGGATTTATCGGAAGCTGCCTCACCGCCGCGATCCTCCAGCAAAAAGACTGGGAGGTTTACGGCATGGACATCGGTGACAACAAACTCATCGGCAGCCTCGGCAACCCGCGCTTTAAATTTGTCGAGGGCGACATCACCATCAACCGCGAGTGGATCGAGTATCACGTGAAAAAATGCGACGTCGTCATCCCGCTCGTCGCCATCGCGAACCCGAAGCAATACGTGCTCGCGCCGTTGCGCGTGTTCGAACTCGATTTCGAGGCCAACCTCGAGATTGTGCGCAAATGTGTTAAATACAAAAAGCGCGTCCTCTTCCCCTCGACCTCCGAAGTTTACGGCATGAGCCCCGACGCCGTGCTCGACGAAACGACCACGAACCCCGTTTACGGCCCCATCGACAAGCAGCGCTGGATCTACGCCTGCTCGAAACAACTCCTCGACCGCGTCATCTACGCCTACGGCATCCACGAAAACCTCGACTACACGCTTTTCCGCCCCTTCAACTGGATCGGCCCGAAACTCGACAACGTTTTCGAAGCGAAGGAGGGTAGCTCGCGCCTTTTCACGCAGTTCATCAGCAACGTGATTTTCAAGAAGCCGCTCCAGCTCGTCGATGGCGGCGCGCAAAGCCGCTCGTTCACCTACATCGACGACGGTGTGGATTGCCTGATGCGCATCATTGAAAACAAAAACGGAGCCGCCTCGCGCCGCATTTTCAACATCGGCAACCCGGCCAACAACGTCAGTGTCGCCGACCTTGCAAAAATCGTGATCGAAATCTTCCGCGAATACCCCGCCTGGCGCGAGCACGCCGATCATGCAAAAATCGAAGTGGTTTCATCCGGCGAATATTTCGGCAAACATTATCAGGACATCCAGACGCGCGTTCCCTCGATCAATGCCGCGAAGGAAGCCCTCGGCTGGGAGCCCAAAACCGACCTCGCCACGGCGATTCGCCTGACCCTCGACTACCACCTCGCCCAAAAAGACCACGACCTCGGCGCGCAAAATTGAGTTGGAAATGTGGCTCTACAGAGTCGCGTCATAAAATTTCGCATGCCCAAACTCGCCCTGAAAATTGATGTTGATACGGAACGCGGGACGCGTGTCGGCGTGCCGGCGCTGGTTGCGCTGCTGCGCGAGTTTGAAGCGTCGGCGTGTTTTTTGTTTTCGCTCGGGCCGGACAATACGGGCAAGGCGATCAGGCGCGTGTTTCGCCCGGGTTTTTTTAAGAAGGTCAGCCGCACGTCCGTTGTGAGCATGTATGGCGTGCGGACGCTGCTCAACGGCACGTTGCTGCCCGCGCCGCACATCGGGCGCAAACACGCGGGCGTCATGCGCGCGGTGCGCGAGGCGGGGTTCGAGACGGGCATCCATTGCAACGACCATTTTCGCTGGCAGGATTACGTGCGCACCATGCCGCTCGAAAAGGTGCGCGCGGAGTTCGGTGCCGCGCGCTCCGAATACGAGCGCGTCTTCGGCACACGCGCGCTCACCGCGGGCGCGCCGGGCTGGCAGACGTGCGTGAACGCGCGCCAAGTTTACGACGAGGCGGACTTGCTTTACTCAAGCGACACGCGTGGACGCGCGCCGTTTTTTCCGCGCATCGACGGGCGCGTTTTTAACACGCTCGAAATCCCGAGCACGCTGCCGACGTTCGACGAATTGCTGGGGCGTCCCGAGTTTCCCGACGACAAGATCGTGGCGCACTACATGAGCCTGTTGCGCGAGGATGCGTTGAATGTGTTCACGCTGCACGCCGAGATCGAGGGCATGATGAAGGCGCCGCTTTTTCGCGCGCTGCTCGAGGCCTGCCGCGAGGCGGGCGTGGAGTTTGTCCGCCTCGACGATTGCGCGCGCGAGTTGCTCAAAACCCGCGGGACAATTCCCGTGCGCGACATCGTCATGGCAGAGATCGACGGGCGCTCGGGGTTCGTCGCGACGGAGGGTGAATAGCGCGGTCGCGGTGGCCGGTTACTGGTTTCTCGGCCAGCTTATTTTAAATCATACCGAAGAAGCGCCGCGTTTTTGTTCTCCTCGGTTACGAAGATGGTTTTTCCGTCGCTCGAAAAACACGCGGCCTCGGCCTGGCCGAGTTTGTGCGGGGGCAGCACGAGCGGGTTGCGCACGAGCGCGGAGAACCAACTTTCGCCTTCGCGTCGCGCATATAAAAGCACGTTGCCGTAGGTCAGCACGACCGCCGAGCGTCCGTCGGGCGAAAAATCCATTCCGGTCGGTTGTCCGCGGAAGCGTCCCGTCGGCACGGGCAGCAGGTTTTGCACGGACGATGTTTGGGGCAACAGGGCGATTTTTCCCAACTCCCACGCAATTTGCGGCACGCCTGCGGCCTCCGGTTTTAGCGGCACGGAGAACAGGCGGTTCGGTGTTTCGCGTTTTGTCAGCAGGTAGATTTTTCCGTCGCTTCCGTCGCCTTTTGCGCCCGGATCGACCGCCACCGCCTCGCAGTCGTGCGGTTTGTCGGGATACAAGATCGGCACGTTCCACGCCACTTGCACCACGAGTTCTTTTGCCGGGGAAAGTTGCGCGATGTCCGGTTCCTCGATCACGTAGAGGCTGCAGTTTTTTCGCCTCGCGTTGTTGTCACCCGTGTCGGCCACGAGCAGATAGGCGCGTCCGCCGATTGTGAACGAGGCCATGTCCTCCCAGTCGATGTTGTCCGCGCCCGCGAGCCAGACTGAGCCGAGAAAACGGCCGTCGGTTCCGATCGCATAGAGCACGGGATCGTTGCCGCTGTCGTTGTGCGTCCAGAGCACGCCGTTTGTTTTTCGCGACGCCGCCAGCCCGCTTGCCTCGTTGATTTTCGGGTTGGCGAGTTTGCCGGCGCGCACGATCTCCGCCGATGTGAATTGGCCGCCCGCGGCAGTCGCAGCCGGAGCCGGCGCGCGCGGACAGCCGGCGTGTATCAACAAAATGGATACGCACATCGCGCGCGCAAAAATTCCGAGGCCGCGCGCGTGTGTGTTGCCCGAGCCCTCGTCTTTTTCCGCCGAAGCCATGCCCGTGGCGTTCACGATCAATACGCGCCCGGCGCCTTTGCCGCCGCGCCGCCCTTGAACTCGGTGAGCAGCGCGCCCGCGTTTGAGGTGCCGAGTCGTGACGCGCCCGCTTCGATCAGGGCGAGGGCGTCCGTTAGCGTTTTGATGCCGCCCGCCGCCTTCAATTTGATTCGCCAGCCGTTCAGGTCGCGTCGGTTTTTTGCCCACAGTTCGATCTGTTCGCGTTTCGCACCCGCGGAGCCGAACCCAGTGGATGTTTTGATAAAATCCGCGCCGGCATCCTCGCACATTTTCAGCGCCTCAAGCATTTGTGTTTCCGTGAGGAAGCAGTTTTCCGTGATCACCTTGATTAATTGTCCGTTGCCATGCGCGACGCGCGTCAGCTCGACCAGCTCCGCCAGCACGTCCGGGCCGCGGCCCGCGCGCAATGCCGCGTAGTCCATCACAATGTCCACCTCGTGCGCGCCCGCCCGCGCCATCGCGTTGATTTCGGCCTCCTTTGCGGCCGTGGTGAAGCGTCCGCTCGGAAAACCGACCACCGTGCCGATTCGCATTTTGGAGCCCGCGAGCACGCGCGCCGCGAGCGGCACGCTTGTCGGGTAAATCATCACGCAGGCAAACCCGCCCTCGACGGCCTCTCGGCAAAGCGCCTCGATGTCGGCCTCGGTGGCGTCGAGGCGAAGGTTGGTGGAATCGAGTGTGGCGGCAAATTCGGCGGGAGTCAGGCTCATGGGAAATGGGAAAAGCGGGTTTGTTTGTTGGATTGCGCCCGATTGAACCTTTTTGCCCATTAATCGCAACTCCAGCTTTACGCACGCGCCCCGCCCGCCTACGCTGCACATTTATTTTACAACCATGATTATTCCGAAACCCGCACGTCTGTCGCCCGAACAACTCGCCGAGATATCCGCAATCGTCGAGCCCTTTGGCTGCCGCATTCAGCCCATCATAGGAGCCGTGCGCAATATTTATGCCATCGTGGGGGATGAGCGCGACGAGCTCATGACCAACCGCCTCGAGGGGCTTCCCTACATTGAGCGCGTGGACAAGATGCAGTCGCCCTACAAGCTCATGGACCGGCGCTCCTCGCTTTCGGGCAACAAGATCAAAATCGGCAACCTCACCATCGGCGAGGATCTGCTCGTCATCGCGGGCCAGTGCACCATCGATCCCAAGAACCCGAATTACTTTTACGAAACCGCCCACGCCGTGAAGGAAGCCGGCGCCAACTCCATCCGCGGCGGCGTTTGGAAACCGCGCACCAATCCCTATTCGTTCCAAGGCGACAACAAGTCGCTCGACATCCTCATGGAGGCGCACCGTCGCACCGGGCTTCCCGTCGATGCCGAGGTGATGGATGAACACCAGCTCCATCTGGCCATTGAGGCCGGCGTGCACATGCTCCAAGTCGGAGCGCGCAACGCCCTCAACTATTCGCTTCTCCGCGCCATCGGCGGCGCCGTTGCCAGCCGCCCCTCGACCGTCGTGCTCCTCAAGCGCTCCATCCACATGGGCCCGCTCAACGAGTTTATTTCCGCCGCCGAGTATATCGCCGCCTTTGGCAACCCCAACATCCTGCTTTGCCCGCGCGGCACCTCGCCCGCCATTGACGGCTACCGCAATCATCCCGACGAATCCATCACGCCCCTGCTCAAGGAAAAAACCTGGGCGCCCGTCGTGGTCGATCCCTCGCATTCCGTCGGCAAGGCCGCCTATGTGCCCGCCTGCGCGCTTGCCGCCGTCGCCTACGGGGCCGACGGGCTTTGCATCGAATCGCACATCTCGCCCAGCAAGGGCATTGGCGACGATCCCAAGCAGGCGCTCACGCCGGAAATGCTCGCTTACACCATCCGCGAAGCCCGCCAGCTCTGGGCCGCGCGCCGCGAAGCGCGCGCTCACGCGCCCGAGGGGATTTCACCAGCAAAATAACAACACGCCCGGTCTGTCCGATCAATTTGGCGGCCGGGCCCGACCGATCATTATGACGTTCCGAAAACTTCCCGCGCTCATCCTCGCAACGCTCGCCATTTCGGCGCTTCAGCCTTTCAGTGTTTGTGCTCCCGTTGGGCCGGAGGGCGCCCCGTCGGAGCCGGCGCCCGCGCCTCGCGTCGCGGACGTTGCGCAGCCGCGCTCGTCAGCCTTTTCCCTCGGGCGTGTCAGGCTCAAGAACGGCTCCGCCATCCAGGGTGACATCATTGCCGAGCGCGCGGACCGGGTCATCGTCGATCTTGGATTTGATGTTGTTGCGATTCCCCGGGACGACATTGACAGCGTCACCACCGAGGCCGCGGACGATTTTTCGGACAACACCGAAACGGAAACCGGCGACTCCGCGCTCTTCCGCACCGCGCCCAACCAACCCGCCCTCACCGTCAAGGAAAACGTCTCCCGTGTCGGCGAAGCTGTTGTGCAAATCCGCACGCCCACGGGGCTCGGCTCCGGCTTCATCATCGATCCCGCCGGCTACATTGTCACCAACCAGCACGTCATCGCCGGCGAATACAATATCTCCGTCACACTCTTCCGCAGCGGACGCAATGAACTCGAAAAAGTCGTTTATCATAAAATCCGCATCGTCGCGCTCGACCCGCGACTCGACCTCGCCCTTCTCAAAATAGAGGACCTCCCCGCCGCCGTGACGCTCCCCACGCTTCCCCTCGGCGATTCCAACACCCTCAATGAAGGCCAGACTGTCTTCGCCATCGGCAGCCCGCTCGGACTCGACCGCACCGTCTCGCAGGGCATCGTCAGCAGCCGCAACCGCCCCCTCGGCGGCCAGCTCTACATCCAGACCACCACGCAAATTAATCCCGGCAATTCCGGCGGCCCGCTCTTCAACCTCCAAGGCGAAGTGGTTGGCGTGAACAACATGAAACCCATGATCACCGGTGTCGAGGGGCTCGGCTTCTCGATTCCCGCCGCCGTCCTCAAAAACTTCCTCCGCAACCGCGACGCCTACGCCTTCGACGCCCGCAACCCCAACTCCGGCTATCGCTACCTGGAGCCCCCGCGCATCCTCAAGACCAGCGGCACCGCCAACTCTGAACAGTGAGCACCATTCCAAATCCAAACCGCATGAAAAAAACATCCACCTCCGCCTTCCGCATCGTCCTTCTCGTCGCCTGCGGTTTTGTTCTCTCCGCCTTCCGCGTGACGGCGGTCGCATCCACGCCGCTCATCAACCTTGTGGGCGAGGACGCGGCCATTGTCATGATCGCGCACGACGCCCCTAAAATAGTGAAATCCTACAAGGACGGTCCGTGGCTCGAAATGTGGAACGACAATCAAATCAAGCGCTTTCTCGCGCCGCTCCACGCCAAATTGAAAAGCGAGGAATGGGATGAAAAAGTGAAAGCCAAAACCGGCCTCACGATTGAGGAGCTTTTGGGCCTTGTTCAGGGCGACTATCTCATCGCGCTCAAAAGCATGCCCGCAAACATCGACAAGGTTTCCAGTGAAGACATGCCCCTGATCATCGCCGCGGAAATCGGCGACAACAAAGCCAGGGTCGAAAAACTCATTGCCACGCTTGTTTCCGAAAAAAGCGCGTCGCGCACAACAGACTCCGAGGACTACGCGGGCGTCACCATCAACATCATCAAAAACACCGGCAAAGCCGACGGCGCCGAAAACACCGCCTGGGCCATTGTCGACAAGACATTCCTGCTCAGCCCCTCGAAGGCCGCGATCATCTCGACCATCGAGGCCATTAAAAACGGCGGCGCGGAAAACGCCTTCGGCAAATCCGAGCGCTACCTGCGCATGCGGCAGAGAACCGGCGACGCGCAAGTCATGTATGCGGTGAACTTCCAGGCGATCTACCCCGCGATCAACGATGCCTTTGCTAAAAAGGCGGCCTCCGGCGGTCGCGACGCCGCTTATATTGATTACACAACCCTCGCGTCCGCCCTCGGCTTCAATGCGCTCAAGGATATTTATTTCGGGGCCAATTACGGCACCGACAACGTCACCGCGAGCGGCGCCATCACTTACACCGAACGCCGCGGCCTCCTGAGCCTGCTCACATTCGGCGACGGCTCCGTGAAAATTCCCGAATACGCCTCCGCCGACTGGCCGACGGTCAATGTTGTCAACTACAGCATCCCGCAGGCGTTCACCGCGCTCGAGCAACTCCTCGAGGCCATCAACCCCGGCGTCTCGATGATGATTCAGGGCCAGCTCGAGAGCGCCAAGCAAGGCCTCGGCATCGACATCAAGCGCGACCTCATTGAAACCCTCGGCGAGCAAATCGTGAGCGCCAACATTCTCCCCGCCGGCGTGACGGCCAACGACACCGGCTTCAGCGAAAAAATCGGCGTCCTCTATGTGATCTCGCTCAAGGACGCGCGCACATTCCAGAATGCGATCGAAACCCTCAAGCGCTCCTCCGGCCTTGAGAATCACCCCATGCTCGTCCAGCGCGAATACCTCGGCAACACAATCACCACGATCAACACGGGCGCCAAGCAAGTCAGCTACACAATTGCGCGAAACCAGCTCGTCGTCGGAATCGGCTCGCCCACGATTGTTGAGTTCCTTGTGCAAAACCTAGCCAACGGCACCACCGCGCCCCTCGCCGAGCGAAACGACGTGCGCGAAAACTTCGCCGCCGCGCCCGCCGACACGGTCTCCTTCAGCGTGCAAAACACCGCCTTCACCTTCCGCCTGCTTTGCGACGCCTTCGCGGCCCTGCCGCAGTTGAGCGAATACGTGGATTCCTCCGCCACACCCAGTGTCGAGTTTTTTGAAAAACATTTCGGTAACAGTTACGGCTGGATGACCTCCGAATCCGACGGACTCTACTTCACGTCAAAGATGTTTTATAAAAAGTAATCCGCGGCCCAAAAGCACGGCGGCAGCCCGGAGGCGAACGCGCGCCTGAATGCCCGAAAATCTTCGACATGACATCAATAATCCCCAGTTCCCTCCGGTTCGCCCTGTGCGCGCTGGCGTTTGGCGCGGCCGCCTGCCTGGCCTCCGCGCCGGTCCGCGCCGCCAACCTCGCCGAAGTCCCGGATGAAAACGCGCCGGTCATCATCATGCTGCGCGACATCCCGGAAATCCTCCGCCTCTGGGAAAAAACTCCGATCGCCGCCCTGATCAACGATCCCGAACTCAGCCAGTTCAACGACCAAATGAACGCGCTGCGCGGCATCGCACCGCTTCCCCCCGACGCCGGCGGCATGGATGAAATCACCGCCATTATAAAACAGGTCTCGAAACTCGCGCCCAACGCCATTGTCGCCCTTGCGGACATCAACTTCACATCACCCGAAACACTATTGGGATCCCTGATTGTCGCGCTGGATCTCGGGACCGGGGCTCGCGAAACCGAAAAGCAAATTTCCATGATGCTGGCCGAAGGGAAATGGGAACGCCGCGTCGAGGATTATTTCGGTCTGCCGATCAACATCGAAGTTGTGCCGCAACCTTCCGGCGGCGAAAGCCTCACGATATACTGGGCCGTCCTTGACAGCACTCTGATCGCCTCCGGCAACCGCGAGCACCTTTGCGCCTCCATCGACCGGGTCAAACGGATCGGCAAAACCATCTCGTTCGCCATGTCGGCGCGGCACAGCCGCATGATGGGCACGATTGGCATGGCCCAGATCGCATACGCCGCCAATATCAAGTCGCTTTTCGCCACCGTCAAAAAAGCTGCGAGCGAACAACTCGCTAAGAACCCGGAAAGCGCCATGGTCAGCATGGACGCCATCGAATCGGCGCTCGGCATCGACGCATTCGGCGACGCCTTTTTCGGGGTTATTCTCGATAACAATGAAATGCAAATCGCGGGAGCCTGCACCCACGACAATCCCCACGGTTTGCTGCGGCTGCTCGCGCCCAAAGCCGGTTCGCTTCCCCGTCCGCCCTTCCTTCCCCAAACTCTTTCCAGCGTCTCCATATCCAACTTCGACGCCGCCGGCACCTTCGCCACGGTAAAGGCATCCGTCCAGCAAATCGCCCCTTTTGTCGGCGCGCTGATTGATGCGCAAATCAACAACCTCAATCAAAACATGGGCGTTAATCTGGAAAACGATTTGCTGGTCAACATCGACGGCTGCATGATCACGGGCATGTTTCCGCCCGCGAAAAACAGCAAGGAAACCAGCATGTTCCTCGCCTTTCCATTGAAAAAGCCGGAAGCCTTCACCGCCGCCCTCGGAAAACTTATCGCGGCCGGCGGCCTCCCTGAAAAAACGCGCCAGCTCGGCGATATCACCATTCGCAGTGTATCCAACGGGACCAACTATCCCGGCTCGAGGTTCGAGTATGCGATTGTCCGCAACTATTTTTTGGCGGCCGGCGGCACGGGCGGCATCGATCAAGCCGTGCGTTGCTGGGCCGGTCAAAGCGCATCGGTTTGGACGGATCCCCGGTTCGTTGAAATGGCGGACACCATGCCCGGAAATCTCTGCGGCATTTCCCGTTATTCCCTGCGCGACATGGCCCGCCTTTGGTTTGTCCCCGCGGGCACCGCCGTGCAGCGCGCGGCCATCGAAACCCGGCCCGCCGACGCCGGGCGCGCAAACACACCGGCCCCCCGCCTGCCAAGTCCTTCCTTTGACTCCCTGAAAGACTACCAAGTTTACAACTATTTCTATCGCAAAAACGACGGCACCTACTTCAGGACAAAAATCACACGCAATTAAAATGATCCCGCGCCTCCGCATCACACTTCTCCTCTTTTCACTTGTAGCCCTTCACTCCCCATCATTCGCGAACGGCGCGTCCGCGCCGCTCGCGCTCACCGGGCCCGAGGTTGTGAAACTCGACTGGGGCACGCGCTCGCTTCAAGTCGCCGACCTCAACGGCGACGGCCTGCCCGACATCGCCGTCGCGAACAATGACCGCTCCACCATCGAACTCCTTTACCAGCTCAAGCCCGGCGAGCCGCCTCCCCGCGTTCCCGCCTCGCTCAGTCCCAATCGCTGGGAGCCCGTTGTCGAGGACGCCCGCTTCCGCAAGGCCACCATCACCACCGGTGTCGTCATGTTCGACCTCTGCGCCGGCGACCTCAACGGCGACAAGCTTCCCGACCTCGTTTACACCGGCTCGCCCCAGGCGCTCACGCTCCGCCTCCAGCAAACCGATGGCTCGTGGGTTGAGAAAAAAATCCCCGAGGCTCCCGCGCCCAACCAGCTTGTTGGCTCGCTCAAAATCGCCGACCTCGACGGCGACGGCCGCGCCGATCTCGCCATGCTCGGCAAAAACGAACTCGCCGTTTTTTATCAAACGGATGGCGGCATCCTCGCCGCGCCCGAGCGCTACACGCTTCCCGACAACAACTGCTACGGCCTCGAAATTTGCGATGTCGATGGCGACGGGCTTGCGGACCTTGTTTACCTCTGCAACGGCGCGCGCCAGACAGTTCGCGTCCGCCTTCAAACTCCGTCTCGCCAGTTCGGCCCCGAGCTTTCCTACGAGATCAAACACTCCCGCTGCACGCTGCAAATCCTGCAACAAGCCGACGCCAAAACCGGCCGCCACGCCATCTTTGCCTTTGCGCAAGACGGCACCGGCCAGCTGGAGGAATTCACCCTCAAGCCCGGCGATGCCTCTTCCGGGAGCGTCGGGTTCCAGCCTGGCACCACGCCGCTTCCTTCCATCAACCCCCGCATCTTCAGCCCCCGTCCCGGTGCAAAAACCCCCGCCGCCTACGCCATCGGCAATTTCACCGCCGAGCCCAAGCCCCGCTCCTCGCTTCCCTCAAAATCAGCCTCGCGTTTTCCCGGTCCCGACATCGTCGTTTCCGATCCCGATGCCGCGCAAATTTATCTCTATGCGCGCCAACCCGACGGCGGTTTCACCACGGCAAAAAAATCACCCGTGTTTTCCGACGCGCGCGCCCTTGCCGCGGGCGATTGGTATGACGAAGGCCGCGACGTGCTCTTCATCGGCAGTCCCAAGGAACAGGCCGTCGGCGTTTCCCGCTACATTGACGGGCGCTTCGAGTATCCCAAGCCGCTTCCCGTCACCGGGCGCCCCCTCGACGTTGCTTACGGTGATTTCGACGGCCTTGGGCAAAAACTTCTGGCCGTTCTTCTTGAACACAAAGGCAAGCGTTCCATCGAACTCTGGTCGCGCGACGGCGACACAGCCAAACTCGAGCACACCATCCCGATCACCAACCTCAAGACCGACCCGCGCGCGCTCCGCCTCCTCGACGCCAACCAGGACGGCAAGCTCGACATCGCCGTATTCACTCCGCTCGACGCCATGCGCCTCTACGTGCAGGGAGACGGTCTCGAATTCACCGAGGCCAGCGCCGACTCCGGGTTCCGCCGCAGCCTTGTGGACAAACTCGAATCCTCCGCGCTCACTCTTGGCGATATCGACGGCGACGGCAAACACGAGCTAGTCACCGCTCATTCCGGGTTTGCCCGCGCACTCCGGCTCGACGCCTCCGGCGGCCTTCAAGTCATCGAGCAATTCAATGCCCGCGATCCCAACACCGAGGTCGCCGCAGTCCTTGCCATTCCCGACTCGCCCTCGCCTGTCACCGCCTCCGACTGGCAAAAACCCGGCCTTGGCGCGACGGTGTCCCAATCCAAAACCCAGGGGTCAAAATCCAGGATCACAGTGGTTCTCTACGATCGCAAATCCGAGCAATTTCAAATCCTGCGCTCCGACGAAAGCGGGTTGTATCAAATAGTGGATACGGTCCCCGCCGGAAAAATCGAGGTCACGGGAGCCGAGGTTCTTCCCGCCACCAACGAGGCGTTTATTTTCGGACGCGACCGTTTCTGGTGGCTTCCGCTGGGACGGCGCGACCTTGCCGTCGCGACACTTTCCACGCACACCACCGACCTCCCCAATATCAGTTATGCCGACGTCATCGCCGGCGACCTTGTTGGCGACGGCCGGCCCGAAATCATTTGCGTCGATCCCGCGAAAAACCTTCTCGAAATCCTGCGTCGCAACGACGACGGCATGCGCTGGGATAGCATCATGCACTTCAAGGTTTTCGAAATCGACCAGCACTACCAGGGCCGACGCGGCACACAGCTCGAGCCGCGCGAAACCGTGATTGCCGACATCACCGGCAACGGAAAAAAATCAATTATCCTCGTCGTTCACGACCGCGTGCTCATCTATCCGCAAGAGTGATCTCATGCCATTTCGAGCGTTAGCGACAGTCTGCCAGCCACCCTGCCGTTGATGGCGCCCAAAGAATAAATCTCCTTCTCGAATGGGCTCACAAAACGCCGGCGCCTGTTTCCCGCCGGCGAATTACGCCGGCGGAAAATCTTTTAACCGGGCGTGTCGGAGCATGCTCCGATCAGCGCCCGGGGGTTCTCATACCATCGCGAAATCCATCTGGCGTTTGAAGCGGTCCACTTTTTTCACAACGACGGTGATGTGTTCGCCAACCTTGAGGTATTTCTTGGTTTTGCGCCCGACGAAAGCCGTGTTGCTCGCGTTCGGGAAATAAACGTCACCCGCAAAACTGTCCTTGTTGATGAAGCCGAAGCTCATCGACTCGGTCAGCTCGATGAAGAGACCCGCGCCGCGCACGTCGGTGATGACCGCGTCAAACTTGGTTTTCTTTTTCTTGGAGAGTTCGCGCTCGAAAAATTCGAGTGTCTTGATCTTCACGCTCTCACGCTCGGCCTCGGCGCTGTTGGTTTCGGTGAGGCTGAGGTGCTCGCCGAGCGAGGCCATGCTGCCGGCGCTGTAGCCGAATTTGTAATCGGCGGGAACGGGATGCCCGGCGTGCTTGATGAGGTAATACGCGAGCACGCGGTGCACGACGAGGTCGGAGTAGCGGCGGATGGGCGAGGTGAAGTGTGTGTAGTCCTTTTTCGCGAGCCCGTAATGGCCGTCGGGTGTGGCGCGGTAGCAGGCTTTTTTCAGGCTGCGCAAGAGCTGGCTGCGGAGCACGTAGCCCTGCGGGTGTTTCTCGAGGGCGGCGAGCACCTTGACGATTTCCTTGCGCTGCGTGAGGTCGCCGGCCTCGACGCCGGCGGTGGCGAGAACCTTTTGGTATTCGATGAGTTTGTCCTCGTCGGGTTCGTCGTGCACGCGGTAGAGCGAAACGAGCTTGTGCGCGCGCGTGAGGCGCGCGACGGCTTCGTTGGCGGCGAGCATGAACTCCTCGATGAGCTGGTGGCTTTCGTCGTTCTCGATGCGCTCGAGCCGGTCGGCGTAGCCCTTTTCATCAACGAAGATTTTTGTTTCGGGCATGTCGAGGTCGAGCGAGCCGTGCGCCATGCGTTCGCGGCGGAGCTTGGCGGCGATTTTCCAGAGGCTGCGCAACCAGTGCTGCAAGTCCACGAGTTCGAGGTCGGTCAGTTCCTTGAGCGCGCGTCCGGTCGAGCCGGTCTGGTGCGCGGGCGGAACGGGGAGCGCGCGGATTTTCGCAATGCTGTTTTCAAACATGAACGCGTAGGCCTGTTTGTAGGTGAGGCGCTTGCGCGAGCGGATGACTGTGCTGGCAAAGGTTGTGTTGGTGATGCGGAGTTTTTTGTCGAAGGTGAGAAAGACCGCCTTGCAGAGGCGGTCCTGCCCCTCGACGAGCGAGCAAAGTCCGTTGGAGAGTTTTTGCGGCAGCATCGGGATGACGGTGCCGACGAGGTAGGTGGAGTTGCCGCGTTTCCGCGCCTCGCGATCGAGCGAGGTGCCGGGGCGCACGTAGTTGGAAACGTCGGCGATGTGAATGCCGACGCGCGTCTCGTCGTTGTCGAGCGTCTCGATGGAGAGGGCGTCGTCGAAATCCTTCGCGTCGTCGGGGTCGATGGTGAACGTCGGCGTGTCGCGGTAGTCGAGCCGCCCGGGAAGTTGCGTCGCGGCGACCTCGGAAGGAAGCGCGGCGACTTCGCGCTCGACGTCGGCGGGAAACTTCGGGTCGAGATTATGTTTTATGAGAATGCCCGCGAGCTCCGCGCCCGGCTCGAAGGTTTTGCCGAGGCATTGCGTGATTTTGCCCTCGAGCGGTTTGTGGCGCGCGGTCCATTCGGCGAGTGCGACGACGACTTTGTCACCCGGTCCGGGCACGGGTTTGATGCCGCTCGCGGCGGGATCGCCGACGGCGATGTCCTGCACGAAGCGCGGATCGTCCACGTTGACATAGAATTTGTTGCGGATGCGCGTGAGGTTGCCGACGACGGTGTTGCTCTCGCGCTCGGCGACGCTGACGACGCGCCCGGTGGGCTCGGGCGGACGGCCGTTGCGCGCGCGCGACATTTGCGGCGAGATTTTCACGAGCACCTTGTCGCCGTGGAGCGCGACGCCGGTGTCCTCGGGCGCGATTTGGATGGCGGGTTCGTCGATGGCGTTTGCGCCGGCGCGTCCGGGCAGCGGGTCGAGAATGACAAATGCCGAGCCGCCCTGCCGGAACATGATTTTGCCCGTGCGCGTGTCGTCCTCGCCCGCGAGCGCGAGCCGGTCGCCCTGCACGTGAACGATGCTGCCCTTGGAGAGGAGCTGGCGGATTTCAAATTTGAGCGAGTTGCGCTCCTTTTTATTGAGCGCGAGCGAGTGCCCGAGCGCCTTGATGTCCTGCGGCCTGTAATGGCGCTGGCGCAGATGTGCGAGTATGCGGTCGCGAAGTTTCATATGAATGCGTAATGTGGATTGTCAGGCTACTTCGTAAACGGAGTGCGGGATGAAGGGGATGCGAATGATTCAATTGCTTGTTGGCGTTTTTTCCCGGGCCAACACTCCCGAATGGATGGAAAAGGATTGGCGCTGGTAACAAGGAATCAGCTCTCATGCGTTGTCACCATGAAAATCTTTCCGGCCCGCCGCGAAAAGGCGCGGCTTGCGAACTGCTAGCGGGCATCGCGCAAACATTCATGCTGGCAAAAACGGCCGCAATCCTGCTACTGCTTTTTTTCATCTGCTGCCCGAGTGGCGGAATGGTAGACGCTGGGGACTTAAAATCCCTTGTCTGAAAAGACGTGCGGGTTCGAGTCCCGCCTCGGGCACCAGTTGTGAAATAAGTGTTGTTTCGCGCGGGCGCGTTATAGTTTTTCCCTGGCGAGGGCGGGGATGTTTTCGCCGCCTTTCAGCGGGCGGAGACGGTATTTGTATTCGAGCGTCCACTGGCCGAGGAGGTGTTCCTTGTGCGGCATGGCGCGCCAGGAGTTGTCACCGCCGAGGCCGCGCTGGTGCAGGTCGAGGTTGAGTGTGACCGTATCGCGGTCGGGGAGCTGGTAGGGATAGAAGTTGTCCTTGTGCGCCGCGCTGAAGAGGTCCTCGGTGGCGGAGTGCAGCGCGTTGGCGCCGAGGCGCGGCGTGACGGCCACCGCAAGCAGGCCGCGGCCGTTGTCGTCGGTGAGCGCGAGCCAGCGCACGTTTTCCTTGTTGCCGGTTTCCTGCGGTTTTATGTAGGGGAAAAATTGGTCGCGCACTTTGCCATTGTAGATGCCGACGCGGGCGTCCTGGCGGTCCCAGTAGGTTTCGTGCGGGCCTTTGCCGAACCAGGCGAGGTTGTCGAAGCCGGCGCGGAGCGTGGTTTGCATGCCGAAGCGCGGGGGCTCGGCGGCGCGCTTGGCGGGGTCGGCAATGAGTTCGCTTTCAACCAGGATGTCGCCTTCGGGGAAGACCGTCCAGGTGAGGCGTTGCGTGCGACGGACGGCCTCGACTTGCCCTTCAACCGAGATCACGACGCGTCCGTCGGCCTGCCTGGCGTCGATGTTGGTCACGCGCCAGGTTTCGTGCGCGTGGCGCCACTGGCCGGGGCCGTTGGCGGGCTTTTTGCCGGAGGGTTTGCCGAGGTCGGTCATTTTGTTGCCGCGATCGTTGTCAACGGGCGCGCGCCAGTAGTGGGGGCCGAGCGGTTTTTCCAAGAGCTCGGTCGAGCCGGTTTTAAGCGAGGCGAGGAAGCCGGTTTTGCGGTCAAAGGCGACGGTGAAATCGGAGCCTTCGACGATGAACCGGTCGGCGGTTTCCTTTAGCGCGGGGGATTTTTTGGAGGAGGTGATTCTTTTCGCGGGGGCCGAGACCGGCAGCGGAAATTGCTCCCATGCGATTTCGTGGCCGGCTTTTGCCCAAGGGGTGTCGGCGCGCAGGGTGAAGATGACTTCGAGGAAATATTCGACGCCGGGCTCGGGCGCGATTGACGCCATGGGAATGCCGGCGCGTTTTGTCTCGCGCGGGGAGACGGTGAGTTTGTCGAGCGTGCCGCGCTGGATTTCAACGCCGTCGGCGGTCACGCGCCACGAGGCTTTGAGCCAGTCGGCGGTGTTCTGGAAATCGGCCCAGTTGGTGATGTCGATTTCGGGGGATTTTTTTGCGAGGCCGCCGGGCGCGGCGTTCATCTGGACGGGTTGGTAAACTTTTTTGACCTCGGCGAGTCCGGGGTGGGGAGTGCGGTCGGCGCTGATGAGGCCGTTGGCGCAGAAGTTGCCGTCGGAGGGGAACTGGCCGGGCGCGCCGAAGGTGCCGCCGTAGGCGAAGAAGGTGCCGAGCTTGGGGTCGAGCGGGATGGATTTTGGGTTTTCCATTTGCACGATGGTGCGCGAGGCGGGGACGGGGGTGCGCAGGCCTTGGTCAACCCAATCCCAGATGAAGCCGCCCTGAAGGTGCGGCGTGCCGGCGTAGATGGGGCGCCAATAGGCCCAGATGTCGCCGTTGCTGTTGCCCATGGCGTGGGAATACTCGCACATGATGAAGGGTTTTGAGCGTGGGAGGGCGGCGTAGTTGAGCACGGTTTCGGGGGGCGGATACATGGGGCAAACGACGTCGGTGAACTCGTTGCTGTGGTCGGATTCGTATTGGACGGGACGGGTGTCGTTTGCCTTGAGCCAGCGGTAGCCGGCGCGGAAGGCTTCGCCGAAGGCGGATTCGTTGCCGAGCGACCAGCCGATGACGCAGGCGTGGTTTTTGTCGCGTTGATACATGCGCTGGATGCGCTCGACGTGGGCGGCGTGCCAGTCGGGTTCGTCGGCGAGGGCGCGCTGGCGTCCGGCGTTGGTTTCGTTCATCTGGGCGTGCGACTCGATGTTGGCCTCGTCGATGACGTAGAGGCCGTATTCGTCGCAGAGCGCATACCATTCGGAGACGTTGGGGTAGTGGCAGGTGCGGACGGCGTTGATGTTGTTTTGCTTCATCAGGCGGATGTCCTCGATCATGCCTTCGCGGGTGAGCGTGTAGCCGTGGTCGGGGTCCCATTCGTGGCGGTTGACGCCGCGCATGAGGGCGGGTTTGCCGTTGACGAGGAAGCGGCCGTCGCGGGTTTCGGTGGAGCGGAAACCGACGCGCCAGGGGATGGTTTCGAGTGTGCGGCCGGCGGCGTCTTTCACGGAGATGAGCAGCGTGTAGAGCGCGGGGATCTCGGCGGACCATTTGGCGGGATTTTTGATGGTGGCGGATTTTTCGAAGCGCGCGGCGGCGGATGCGGCGAGGTTTTGCGCGGGGATGGAGAGGACGGCGATTTGTTTGCCTTGGGGTGAGAGAAGGCGCGCCTCGATGGCGGCGCCCCGGGGTTGTCGGTGAGGTTTTTCAGCTCGCCGGAGAGCGTGAGGGTGGCGTCGCGGTAGCCGGTGTCGAGCGCGGTGGTGATTTTGAAATCGCGCAGGTGCACGCCGGGCGCGCTCCAGAGCCAGACGTCGCGGAAGATGCCGCTCAGGCGCCAGAAATCCTGGTCCTCAAGGTAGGAGCCGTCGTTCCAGCGGATGACTTCGACGGCGAGGATGTTTTCGCCGCCGTCCGTGCGCAGGTGCGGCGTGACGCGGAAGGTGGAGGGCGTGCGGCTGTCCTTATTATAGCCGAGTTTTTTGCCGTTGAGCCAGACGGTGAACAGCGAGCTGACGCCGTCGAAGGTGAGAAAAATTTCACGGCCGCGCCAGTCGGCGGGCGTGGCGAATGCGCGGCGGTAGCTGGAGACGGGGTTGTAATCGCCGGGGATGACCGGCGGTGTCACGTCGCGCCACGGGTAGGTCTGGTTCGAGTAGGTGGGGATGCCGTGGCCCTCAATTTCGACGCAGGAGGGCACGCGGATGGAGCCCCATTTCGCGTCGTCGAAATCTGTTTTCCAAAAATCGAGCGGGCGTTTTTCGGGATGCGAAACCCAGTGGTATTTCCATGCGCCGTTGAGCGTGCGATAAAAGGGCGAGTCCTCGCGGCGCAGCTTTTTGGCGGAGGCTTCGTCGGCGAAAACCGTCATCGACGCGAAGGCGGGCTCCTGGCCCTCGCTTTGCCTCGTGGGATCGGCCCAGAGGGGCTTGGCATCGGAGGCGGCGTGCGCGAGCGGATTGATTGAAATTGCAAGAAGGGCGAGGAGGGCCGGGAGGTGTTTTCTCATGGGTAAAATGACGGAGCGATTGTCTTTCGGCGATTGTTGCAAGGTGGGTTGGGCGGACTGCAAATATGACGATGCCATTGCATGATGCGCCTGAATGTTTGTCACAACATTTCTTCATGGTTTGGTGATGTGACCATGCGCGCGCCCGTCCCGCATTGATGGAGGGATTGACAAAGGCGGGTGTTGTGCCCGCCAATAAAACACCCTCACAACCGAAACCGCCCAAACACGCCGCCAACATGTCCCCATCGTCACGCCGCTTTACTTCGTTGCCCGCGCAGGTTGCCGACGCGCTGCGCCAAGGCATCGATCAGGGGGCGTGGAAGGACTGGTTGCCCGGCGAGCGCACCTTGGGGGAAATGTATCAGGTAAGCCGCAAAACATTGCGCAAGGCGCTGGCGCAGTTGCAGGCAGAGGGGCTCGTGAAGGCCGAGCATGGACTGGGCAACCGCATCATGGCGCCCAAGTCCCGCAAATCGCGGAAGGCCGGGACGGAGCAGGTGGTGGCTTTGCTCACGCCCGATCCGATGGAATACATGCGGCCGCACACGCTGCTTTGGATCAACCGGCTCAAGTCGATGCTTATCGAAAACGGCTCCAAGCTGATCACGCTCGACGGGCGCAAATACTTTGGAAAACAACCGGGCGGCGCGCTGGCGAAGCTCAATGCGCAGCAATCGATCGCGTGCTGGTTGCTGGCCAATTCGACGGAGTCAACGCAGCGCTGGTTTCACGATCACAAGGTGCCGTGCGTGATCGCGGGCTCCTGCCATCCGGGGATCGATTTGCCGCATGTCGATCTCGATCATTATGCGATGTGCCGTCACGCGGCGGGCGTGCTGCTTGCGGCGGGGCACACGCGTGTGGCGTTGTTGAACGAGCGCTCCGGGCGCGCGGGCGACGCGGAAAGCGAGGCGGGATTCATCGCGGGCGTGCGCGATTCGCGCCGCGAGGCGGCGGTGCCGCTGGTGCTTTACCACGACCACACGGCCGCGAGTTTGTCGCGCGCGATCACCCGTTTGCTGGACATGCCGAACCCGCCCACGGCGTTGCTGGTTTCGAACAGCGCGAGTTATCTCACGGTGATCAGCGTGCTCGCGCAACGCGGCTTGCGCGTGCCGGCCGACATGTCGGTGGTGTCGCGCGACGACGAGCCGTTCCTGAGTTTTCTCGTTCCCACGCCGTCGCGATACACGGCGGGCCCCTATACATTTGCCAAAAAAATCCTGAGGCCGCTCATGCAAATTTTGCACGGCGAAAGTGTCACGACGCGCAGCATCCGCATCATCCCCGATTATCACAAGGGCGGCTCGCTGCGTGTGCTTTAGGATGCGGGAGCGCCCTGAAAAGTTTTCGCAAGTTCCTTGAGTCCCAAGTTCAACGTGCGCAGGTCGCCGCCCGGGCCTATGAGCTGCGCGCCGAGTGCGCGAACTTTTTGGTAGTGATCGGGGCCGATTCCAAGCGTCCCCCAAAACTTGCCATGCTGTTTGCAGGCTTCGTCCACGCGTTTCATCGCGGCGAGAACATCGGGATGCCCGATCTGGCCGAGCTTGCCGATGCGGTGCGCGTAATCACCCGGGCCGAAGAAAATGCCGTCCACGCCCGGGGTCGCTATGATTTCGTCCACCTTGCAAAGCCCGAGCTCGGTTTCAACCTGGCAGAGAATCGCGGTCTCGCGGTTTTGATAGGAAACGTATTCGGTCGCGGGAATCGTGCCGTAGCGCGCGTCGATGCCGCCGCCATTCCAGCCGCGCAGGCCCGTGGTTTCACCCGCGGCCGGCGAGGGGTTGTTGAACTTGGCCCAGCTGACGATCCGGGCGGCCTCCTCGGCGCTCTCGACCATGGCGCACATGATGCCGCCGACGCCTGTTTCAAGGACGCGCTGCACGGTCTGGTAGTTCGACGCGTGAAAACGCGCGAGTGTCGTCACCGGGTGCGCGCGGGCGACGAGGTTTAGCACCGCAAGCTGGTCGGTCGGGATGTCGAAATGCTCCAGGTCAAACCAGAGTGTCTCGAACAATTTGCTGTTGCAGATAAAGTCGACATAACGCGGGGTCGCATGGTTGCCGAAACTATAGCAATGCTCGACGCGGCCCGCGCGAACATTGGCCAGAAGTTGGTTGGGTTTTAAAGAGGGCATGGTTTGAAAATTATAATACTTTCGGGACTAAAAGGCGTCCTGCTGATTGTTCTGTGGCATTATTTTGTTCGCAACACCAATGAACTCTGGTGGATTCCTCCGGGTGCCAGTTATACTTGATTGAGCGAATAATGCGCGAAAGATTGTTTTATTTTAATTCAATTTGCGTGTGATTGGCGCAACCGAACCCATGATAAAAAAAATCCCCATTCTGATGACCTGGCTGGCAGCCTGCGGCGTTTGCATGCTTTCGTGCAGCCGCGGGGAACCCCGGGGAGCGGCGCGGAATCGGGAATATAAACAGGGCGTGATTTCATGGGAGCGGGTCGCTGATTTGCCTGATCCAGTTGGACTCAAGGGCATGTTTTCAGGTGTGAGCAACGGGCGGATCATACTGGCCGGCGGCTCCAACTTTCCAACGCCGAGGAACGAGGGCGGCAAGAAGACATTTTCGAATCGCATATTTACCTGTTCGCCCGACAAGGCGCGCGGGGGCGGCTGGGTCGTTGACGCGACTGTGTTGCCGGAGGGGCTGGGCGAAGGCGCATCGGTCACGACCGGGCTCGGTGTAATTACGATAGGCGGAGCCGGCGCCCATGGCGCATCGGCTGATGTGTGGTTGTTGCAATGGGATTCCGCGGCGGCAAAAGTCACCCGCCGGGCATTGCCATCGCTGCCGATGCCGCTGGCAAACGCCGCCGCCGCCTGCCATCAGGGAAAACTCTATGTGGCGGGCGGAGAAAACGCCGGGAAAGTGTCCGGAACGTTTTATGTAATTGATATCGCCGCCGCCGCGGATGCGACAGTCAAAACTGAATGGATGCAGCTGCCTGCGTGGCCGGGGCCGGCGCGCTTTGGCGCGGTGATGGCTGTTCTGGAATCGGATGCGGGAGCGGCTTTGTATATGTTCGGGGAAGGGCCGAATCGAGCGGCCCCGTGAAAGAGACGGATTATCTTGCGGATGGGTTTGATTATAATTTTTCGACGCAAACCTGGGGCATTGCTCCGGCCATGCCGCATCGCGCGCTTGCGGCAACGGGCGCGCGCATCAATGAAAACCAATTTATAGTCATGGGTGGCTCGGACGGGCACGACCTCGATAAGATGAGGGAGCTTGGCGAGCGTTATCGTTTGCCGGACCACATAATGCTCTATGATGCGAGGTCGAACCAATGGCGCGAGATTGGCAAGTTGCCGATCGGCGTGGCGGGTGCCTCGGCAATTCGGCTCGGAAAACAGTGGATGGTTGCGGGAGGAGAGTATTCGCCGGCGCTGCGAACCAATCATGTGTATATGGCAACCTTTTCGGATTACAATTAATGAACACGCTCGATTATATTATTCTTGTTGTATATTTCCTCATGGTGTGCGGGGTCGCCGCCGTGTTTGCGGGAAAGCAGAAGTCGCTGAAGGACTATTTCCTCGGCGACCGCAACGTGCCCTGGTATGCGGCGATGTTTTCCGGAATCGCGACGATCGTAAGCGCGACGTCGTTCATCGGCGGCCCGGCGGTGGCGTTTACCGGCAACCTGCAATTTTTGCAATACCGCCTCGCGCTGCCCATCGTTCTAGGCATCATTTGCGGGTTGATATTGCCGACGTTTTTTCGACAGCAGATTTATTCCATTTATGAATATTTGGAGCGGCGCTTCGATGTGAGGGTCAGACTCGTGGCGAGTGTGCTGTTTCTGCTTTTGAAGAGCATATACCTTGCGATTTGCATATATGCGCCCGCGCTCGTGCTGGCCCGGATGACCGGTCTGCCTGTTATTGGCATTGTTTTGGCCGTGGGCGTGGTGACCGCATTGTATACAATGGCGGGAGGCATAAAGGCGGTCATTTGGACCGACACGCTTCAGCTGGGAATCTTCATAGGCGCGATCGGTTTTGTGCTGTATTTAGTGTGCAGCAGGGTCGAGGGCGGCGCGCCCGCCGTCTGGCAGATCGCCGGCGAGCACGGGCATCTGGATTTCTTTAATTTTTCCACAAGCTTGAAGGAGCCTTATACATTTTTGGGCGGGTTGCTTGGCGGGACTGTTTATACATTGAGCCAATTTGGCGTCGATCAGGCGGAGGTGCAGCGCTACTTGACGACAAAGAACATACGCCAGTCGAACCTTGCGATGATAACCTCCATGCTGGCGGCAACGGTTGTCGGGTTCGCTTTATTTTTCATAGGCGCGGCCTTGTTTGCCTTTTATCAAGCGTATCCGCAAAAACTGGGCGAGGGAGTTGGGCCGAATGATATTTTCCCCAAGTTCATAATCGAGGAACTGCCGCACGGCATCAAGGGCGTGTTGATCGCGGCGATTCTGGCCGCGGCCATGTCAACCGTCAGCGCGGTGCTCAACTCGATGGCGACCGTGACGCTGTCCGATATCTGGCCGCGAGTTTCGCAACATAAACCCGGCGTGCGCGCGGGGCGCATTTGCACACTGGCCTTCGGCGCGATGGCAACGGTGTTCGCATGCTTCGGTAATCACTTTGGCAACATATTGGAGTTGTCACTGATGATCGGAAACCTCTTTGGCGGCAGCTTGGTGGGGACGTTTTTGCTCGGCATGCTGACACGCCGGGTCACCGCACGGGCGGCTTTGGTTGCCATGATATGCGGTTTCGCGAGCGCGCTCTGGCTGGCATTTTTCACAGACGTGGCTCGCATGTGGTATGGCTTTTTCTCAATGCTGGTCGTGTTTGCCGTCGGGTTTGCCGTCAGCTTGCTGGGCCCGAAATCGAGCACCAGGGCGCCCGCAAAGAATTAGGGAAAGCGTTCTTGCGGGCGACGCGGGTCTTTGGTCTAAAAGCGCGGACCCTGATAATTATGAAACTCCCCGCCAGTCTCCATTTTTGTTTGTATAATATATTTCGCGCGGTGCGGCCGCGGCCTTTGTTAATGATCGCTTTGATGGCGGCATGCGTCGCGCAAGCCCAGAATGCAAGGCCGACAGGGGCGCTGATTTCTCATGTCGTGGAAACACGAGTGGAGTTTAATACAAGCGATTCTTTTCTCGGCGATCTGTATGCGGAGGCCGTAAAAGTTTCCAAAACCAACGAAAAGGATTTTTCCGGGCGTCCGGTTTTGATCGAGGGGGGCGGCTACAATGGCATTTGGATCGAAACCCAGCCGATGGGCGGGGAGATGAACGCCAGGCGCAATATGACCACCGCCTTCAACAACACACTGCTATTCATGGAGCATCAGCTCCCCAATGGGCGTTATCCGGGGCTCATCCGTTATCGCGGCGGGAAAATGCTACCGGTTTATTCGCACACGCAGGGCTACAGTTTTCCGTTTCATGCGCTGAATCTTTATTATTGGAATAAAAAACGCGACGACGCCTATCTGCGCCGGCTTTATGATTCCATGGAAAAATTCGATGACTATCTCTGGCGTTATCGCGATTCCGACGGCGACGGATGCCTTGAGACATGGTGCGTTTGGGACACCGGCGAGGATAATTCCAACCGCTTTGCCGGCACCAAGCTCAATCACGGCGGCTGGTCCGGCGAAGCCCCGCCCGACGATCCTGTTTTTCCCGTGGAGAGCATGGACGTCATGGCCTACTCTTACGATACCCGGGCCACGCTCGCGCGGTTGTCCGTCATGCTGGGCAATGGAAAGGAAAGGGAATGGCAGGCCAAGGCCGCGACTGTGCGCGACAAGCTCCGCGAATATTTGTGGGATGAAAAACGCGGCGCCTGCTTTGACCGCGACCGTGATAATAAAGTCATGCCGGCCCTTATACACAACAACCTCCGCGTGATGTATCATGGCATGTTCACACCGGAGATGGCCGGGCGCTTTGTGCGCGAGCACTTGCTCAACCCGGAGGAATTTTGGACGCCCTTTCCGCTGCCTTCCATCGCCATCAACGATCCGGCTTATCGCGTTGGCTCGAACGACTGGAGCGGCGAGCCCATGGGGCTTACTTACCAGCGCGTTATACGCGCGCTTGAGAACTACGGGTTCAACGCGGAGCTTGTTCTCATTGGCGAGAAACTCATCGCCGCCACCGGACGCGACAAGTTTTTCACACAGCAATACGACCCTCGCACCAGCGCGGCGTCGCCGGTCAAGGGACGCAATGATTACGGTCCCACGCTTTTGGCGGCGCTCGAATACATGACGCGGTTTTACGGTGTTAATGTTGAGCTCGATGAATTGCACTGGGGCGCGCTCGGGCGCGAAGGTCACACGACAAGCTATACCCAGCACTGGGCCGGCGACGCCTACACAATCGAAAGCAAGGATGGATCAACCGTTGCGAGCATCAACGGACGCGAAATATTCCGAACCGATTGCGGTGTGCGCGTGGACACCGACTGGCGCGGCACGGTGTTGCGTATCGTCAACCTGCGCCCCGATCCGGTGCGCGTCCGTTTCCAGGCAAACGGACGCGAAACAACGCTCAATTTGAAACGCAACGAAGCGTTTGCCTTTTCCAGCGCGGACAGCGCCGTCGCCTCGCGGCGTGATTTTTAGAAAAGGCCGCTGGCGACGACGCCGACGGCGGTGATGGGGCCGGAGTCGGAGAAGCCGTCCATGGCGCGGTCGACTTTGCGCAGCGTCGCCTTGGCGTCGCGCACGAGGTTGTCGTTCGTGATGAGCTGGCCGAAGCTGCTTTCGTCGCTGTTCATCTTGTTTGTGATGTCGCTGATGTTCTTGACGGCGACTTTCAGGTTTTGCGCGGTGGCCTCGTCGTAGATGAGCGTGCCGATGGCGCCGCGGCCGCTTTTCACGTCGGCTATGATTGTCTGCGTTTCGCCGATGAAACCCTTGGCCTCGGTGGCGGCGTTTTTGATTTCGGTGACCGCGGCGAGGAGCTGGTCGTAGGCCGCGGGGTCGTTGATGAGCTTGGCGAGGGTGCCGTCGCCGGCGCGGATTTTTTCGGTGATTTCGTTGAGGTTCGCGATGGAGGAGTTGAGGTTGGCGCGGTTTTCGTTGACGAGGTTGTTGACGTTGGTGATGAGGCCGGGGGAGCCGTCGGGGTTGTCGCTGAAGGCGGCGCCGATTTTGCCGACGGCGACCTTGATGTCGGCCCCGAGTTCGCCGAGGTCGGACATGATTTTGTTGAAGTCGGGGACTTCGTGCGTGCGGAGGGTGTCGCCGGGCGCGACGATGCCGGAGGCGGGGGAGCCGAGGTCGAGCGAGATGTAGTTCGAGCCGATGAGGCCGGAGGTGGCGATGGTGGCGACGCAGTCCTTGTGGATGGGGACTTCCTTCTTGATGCTGAGGACGGCCTCGGCGCGTCCGTTGTTGATGCGCACCGCCGTGACGGCGCCGATGGTCACGCCGGCCATGCGCACTTCGTTGCCGACTTTGAGCTCGCGGACGGATTTGAAGGGGCGGTGACTTCGTAGCCGTCCTTCACATTGAAACTGCCGGTGTGCAGCGCCTGGAATGTGATCCAGAGCAGCGCGATGCCGAGGACAAAAAAGATGCCCACGCGGGCGTTTGTTTGAGCTTGGTTCATGGTGAGTTGGTTTGCGTTTGGTGTTTAGAGTTGTGTGTGTGATGAAAGGGCGGGGCGGGGGAGCGCGTCAGGCGCCCATGGTTTTGTAGCGCGGGTTTTCGAGGTCGATTTTCGGGTGCATGAAGTCGGCGATTTCCGGGTTGTCGGTGTGCTGGAGTCCGTCGGGCGTGGTGAGCGAGAGGAGTTCGCCGCGCATGAGGATCGCAACGCGGCTCGATATGGTGAGCGCGAGTTCGCGGTCGTGCGAAACGACGATGCTTGTGACTTGATACTGCTCCTTGAGCGTGGCGATGATTTCGCTGATGGTGGCACTCATCACCGGGTCGAGCTCGGAGGTGGGCTCGTCGTAGAGGAGGAGTTGCGGCTCCATGACGAGGGCGCGGGCGATGGCGACGCGTTTTTTCATGCCGCCGGAGAGTTCGGCGGGGGATTTGTTGACGGCGTTTTCGAGCGAGAGGATTTTGAGGGCGCGCATGACGCGGTCGCGGATTTGCGCGTGCGTGCCGATGCGGTGCTCGAGCGGGTAGAGGGCGAGGTTGTCGTAAACGGAGAGCGAGTTGAAGAGCGCGCCGGCCTGGAAGACGAGCGCGATGGCGAAGCGGTCGCGCGTGTCGGGGTCGTGGGGGTCGTGACCGTTGATGCGGATGGTGCCGGAGGTGGGTTGCTCGAGTCCGGCGATCTGGCGCAGGAGCACGCTTTTGCCGGAGCCGGAGGGACCCATGATGGTGAAGATTTCGCCGGGCTCGACTTTTAGCGAGATGTCGGTGAGCACGGTTTGCGGGCCGTATTTTTTGAAGACGTTGGAGACTTCGACGCCCACGGGCGCTCGCGCCTGGCCGATGCTCGCGGGCTGGTGCGGCTCGGATTGGAAGCGTTCCTTTTGAATTTCTTTTTTCATCGTGCGGATGCGTGGTTGTCAGGAGCCGCCGAGGGCCTTGGTGATAAAGTAGTCGAGGCCGAGGATCGCGATGAGCGAATAGACGACCGAGTTGGTGACGGCGAAGCCGATTTCGCGCGGGCCGCCCTTGGTGCGCAGACCGGTGTTGCACGCGATGAGGATGATGACGAAGCCGAAAATCTCGGCCTTGAGGAGGCTGTCGACCATCTTTTGCGTGGTGAGAAAGGCGCTCACGCTTTGGAAATATTCCGCGGGTTCGACGCCGATCACGCCGACGTATTTGCAGACGACCGCGCCGCCAATCCAGCCGATGACGATGCCGACCATCGTGAGTATCGGCATGTAGGAGAGGACGGCGAGCAGGCGCGGCAGCACGAGGAATCGCTCAGGCGGAATGTTCATGGTCACGAGCGCGTCCACTTCCTGGTAAACGCGCATCGAGGCGAGCTCGGCGGTGGTGGCGGATGCGACGCGGCCGGCGACGAGGATGGCGACAAACACGGGCCCGAGTTCGCGCACGAGCGCCTCGCCGACGAGCGTGCCGATGAGTTGTTTCGCGCCGAAGTCCTGCAAGGTGAGGCCGGCCTGGAGCGCGAGCACCGCGCCGATGAAGAAGCTGAGGATCGACACGATGGGCAGCGACGCGTAGCCGCCTTGAAGCACGTGCTCGAAGGTGCGTTTGAGGATGCGCGGCGCTTGCGGCAGCATTCGAAAGGCGCGCAGCGCCATGATAACGGCGCCGCCGAGCCAGTCGAAAATTGTGATGATGCGGTTCATTGGAAATGCGGAGTTCGGAATGCGGAGTGCGGAATTGTGCTTAGCGGCGGGTGCGGACCTTGGGGTAGGTTTCCATCGGGGGCGTGGTGGAAACGCGCGCGGGTTTTGCGGGCGCGACGGCGGCGGGGTTGGCGGCCTCGGCGAGCTGTCGCTGGAGACTCTTGAAGCGGAAGGCGAAGGGGCGCCAGCCGATGCCGGGTGTTTTTAGCGCGCCGACAACGCCGCGGAAGAGCGCGCGGCGTTTGTGCTCGCCCACGCGCTCGCCGCTGTAAATCGGGCCGACGTGAAACTCGCGCAGGCCGGGTTCGCGGCGGTGTGTGATGAAGTTCCAGAGGAAACCGTGACGCGTGCGGCCGGGCGCCTCCTGCTCGTAACGGTAGAGCGCGAAGAACGGCGTGTAGATCAGGCGCGTGGCTTCGTTATTCGGGAGGAAAACCTCGAAGGGGCTGAGCGTTTGGAATTGTTTGCGGCCGCGTCCGTCGGTCCAGTAGGTGTAGAACGGCCAGAGGGAAACTTTGCGCGCGGGCTTGATGGCGTCGATGGCTACTTTTTGCTCGGGCGTGGCGCCGGGCGGGACGAGCGGTTTTTGCGCGACGCTGTGATAGAGGAAATAGAAGAAGCGTTTTCTCACGTAGCTGTTGACCGTGTCGTCATTGCGCTTGTGATTCCAGAGCGGCCACATGACCCAGGTTTTTTCGCGTCCCTTGTGATTCGAATAAGTGTAGAACGGCGCCCAGCGGTTCACGCGATGCTCGGGGCCGCGGCCTTGGACGAAGAGCGGCCAGAGGTATCGGTTTTCTGAATACACATAGGGCTCGACGCGGCGCGAGCGGCCCCAGAAAAGCATGTAACTGTCGGAGCGAAAACCGGGCGCGGTTTCGCGATAATAAAATGGAAACACGGCGAGGGCGCGCGCGGGATCGGCGGCGGGATTGTCGCGATTCCAAGTGGTGTTGTTAAAATAAAACGGCCAGAGGACGAAGGTGTTTTTGTAGAGGGGCGCGCCGGTTTCGATGTCGTTTTTTGTGTCGCGCCCGAAGAGCGGCCACACTTTCACGCCGTCCGCGCCGCCGCCCGTGGTGCGGCGAAAGATGGGCCAGAGAACGGCGCGCGACGTGGTGCCGTTGCGCTCGGACCAGCCGTAGATCGGAAACAAAAACCAGCCGAGACGATCCTGCAAAAGTCGTCCGCTGACATTGCCGTAAATCGGAAAAACGGCGCGATAGCTGGTCGCCGGATCGCCGGTGTTGTTGGAAAAATAAAACGGCCAGAGGTTGAATTGGTTATCGGCATTGTGCTCGGGCGACGGGCGCGTGGCGGGGCCGTGCTCGTGGTTGATGAGATTAAAAATGTCCCAGCGATAGCCGTCGTTTTTCACGGCGCGCCAACTGAAGAGCGGGTAGAGAATGTGGAAATGGGTGCGGCGTCCGGAGGCGTCGCGCTTCTCGACGTAGAATGGCCGGAAGCCTTGGGCGACGACCGCGCCATCGTCAAAGCGAGGCCGCGCGACGAGCGGCTGGCGAAAAATCAGCGGCCCGATCGCATTCCACGAGGCGGCGGGAGCATTCGCGTCGGAAAGCGGATTGTTTGGCTCGGCGCGCCCAACCCAGAACGGCGCGAAGTTGTTTTCCGCGCCGAAAACAAAAGATTGGGACGCGGCGGGCGGTGGCGAAGTATCCGCCCGAGCCGTGGTTGCCGTCTGTCCGGGCGCGCGAATGCCCAGTCCCGCGAGGACTGCAAAAAAAACGAGGGCGGTTGCGCGCCGAGGCTGCATATTGGTGATGGTGCGGATGCGGAAAGTAGGCTTCAGAAGGTCGGACAGAAAACGAATAAACTGTAACACGACGCGCCGGGCAAATGTTATTAAACCGCGACAGGCGGTCAAAATCCCAGTCAGACGGTCGGGGATTCGCCGGGTTCCAAAAGTTTTGGGGATTTGTTCGCGGGCTTGCCGGCGGCACACAGTTTCCCGATGTGCGGAAATGCGATAAGCGGTTTGGGTCGTTTCGGCTTGGCCGGCGGTTTCGCCCCACAAAAAACCACGGAGCGGTTGGGCTCCGTGGTCTGGTGAAAACAGGATTATGCGCGGTTGCCCGCTTACATTGCGATCTGCGGGCGGTTTGCCTTCGGCCAGTCGATGTGGAAGAACTTGCCGCGCTTCTGGTCAACACGCTCGTAGGTGTGCGCGCCGAAATAATCGCGCTGGCCCTGGAGCAGGTTGGCCGGGGTGCGCTCGGCGCGGTAGCCGTCGTAGTAGGCGAGCGCGGAGCTGAAGGTTGGCACGCTGATGCCGTTTTGCACGGCGAGCGCGACGACTTTGCGCCAGTTGTCCTGCGCCTTCTGGATCGTCTTGTTGAAATACGGGTCGAGGAGCAGGTTCGCGAGTTTCGGGTTTCCGCGGAACGCCTCGGTGATCTTTTGCAGGAACGCGGCGCGGATGATGCAGCCGCCGCGCCAGATTTGCGCGATCTGGCCGAAGTTGAGTTTCCAGCCATACTCTTTTTGCGCCTCGCGCATGAGCTGGAAGCCTTGCGCGTAGGAGCAGATTTTCGAGCAGTAGAGCGCGTCGTGGATGGCTTCGAGAAGGGCTTTTTTCGAGCCGGTGTATTTTTTCGCCTTCGGGCCCTTGAGGATTTTCGAGGCGGCGACACGCTCGTCCTTCACCGCGGAGAGGCAGCGCGCGAAGACGGACTCGGCGATCGTCGGCGCGGGCACGCCCATGTCGAGCGCGTTGACCGAGGTCCATTTGCCGGTGCCTTTCTGGCCCGCCGTGTCGAGGATGATGTCAACGAGGGGTTTTTTCGTGACGGGGTCCTTTTGCTTGAGGATGTCGGCGGTGATTTCGATGAGGAAGCTGTCGAGCGCGCCCTTGTTCCATTGCGAAAAGACTTCGCCCATTTCGGGGGCTTTCATGCCGAGCACGCCTTTCATGATGGCGTAGGCCTCGCAGATCATCTGCATGTCGCCGTATTCGATTCCGTTGTGGACCATCTTCACGTAATGGCCGGCGCCGTTTTCGCCGATGTAGGTGGCGCAGGGCACGCCGCCCTTGACGGGTTTGCCGGCGGTGGCGCCGAGGAGGGGTTTGCCGGTTTTTTTGTCAACCTTGGCGGCGATTGCGTTCCAGATTTTTTCGAGCTCCTTGTAGGCGGCCTTGTCGCCGCCGGGCATGAGGGCGGGGCCGAAACGCGCGCCTTCCTCGCCGCCGGAGACGCCGGAGCCGATGAAGCGCAGGCCTTTTTCCTTGAGCGCCTTTTCGCGGCGGATGGTGTCGGTCCAGAGGGCGTTGCCGCCGTCGATGACGATGTCGCCCTGGTCGAGGAGCGGCACGAGGCCGTCGATCACCGCGTCGGTGCCCTTGCCGGCCTGCACGAGGATGATCATCTTGCGCGGCTTGGCGAGGGACTTGACGAAGTCCTTGAGCGTTTTTGTGCCGACGATGCCGCCGGGCGTGGCGGGATTTTCGGCGACAAACTTGTCCACCTTTTCGGTGGTGCGGTTGTAAACCGAAATCTGGAAGCCGTGGTCGGCTATGTTGAGGGCGAGGTTTTGACCCATGACGGCGAGGCCGATGAGTCCGATGTCCGAGTATTCTTTAGGCATAAATGAAAAAAGTGAACAGGTGTGCGAATATTTATGATTTTATGGGAAAACTGAATCTTAAAATAGCGCAACTTTCGTTTTTTTGCCGGGGCGGTTTTTTGATTTTTTAACAATTACTTTCCCGACGGAGCGGGTGCGGCGGGTTGGGCCTGCGGAAAAAAACGCGCCACAAAATCCACAATCGGTGTCATGAACGCCGGCTCATTTCTTTGGCGCACCCATTTGTAGCCGATCACGCCCAGAATGAACAAAACCAACAGCAGCGTGACGATCTGCCCGAGGCGCGCCGCTTTTTTGACCACCGTGAACAACAGGAACAGCACGCCCGCCGCGATGAGTGTTTTTACCCAAAAATCCACCGGCATTTCCATGAAGGTTTGGAAAACATGTTTGACGGTTTCGGACATGGTTTGTGCAAAATTGAAACGTGCGCGAAGTGAAAGCCCGCATACATTGCGCAAAGGGTCCGTTGAAACAAGACATTGCGAACAGAAAACCTCCGCGCCATCTTCCCCGTCATGAGCACCAACCCGGCCGCCGCGCGCCGCACGCAGCACAAAAAACCCAGCTTCCCCATCGGCGAGGAGTTGCGCCGATACCTCAAGCGTTACCGCCGCGAGCGCGAGTTGCCCGTCACCTACGAGCGCCTCCGCCGCTTCACCGAGTGCGCGCCCTACACCGACCCCGAGGGCAACATGACGCTCTGGGAAACCGTCGTTTACGACCACATGGAAATGGAGTCCATCCACGAGGGGCTGAAACACATTTACGCGCTCCTGCGCACCGACGGCGACATGTCCGTCATGCAGCATCTTTACGTGGACCGCATCGACTTTTGCGCGTTCGGCAACTCCGCGCCCTTCCGCGTGCGAATCGTCAACGCCTACAACGACAACCCCGACCACTTCTACGTCAAGAAGGGCGACGCCTCGCGCGTTTACGGCCTCGAGCTCGAGCATCTCCTGTCACCCAACCGCATGCACTTCATGACATGCGGCAACACGCTCGTCGAGGAGCACGTCGCGGGCATTCCGGGCGACATCTTTGTCGAACGCTGGCTCGACCAGCGCTCCGAAATCAAGCCCATCCGCCTCGCCAAGGAACTCGTCAAGTTCAACGAACGCTGCTTCGTGCGCCTTCTCGGCGACATGCGCAGTTATAATTTTGTCGTTGTCATCACACCCGATTTTGAGGGCGCGCAAATCCGCATCCGCGCGATGGATTTCGACCAGCAATCCTACGAGGGCCGCATGAACCTCTACCGTCCGCAGTTCTTCAAGGAAAACCAGTCGCTCGCGCTCTACTGCATGAAGCACCTCAATGTGGCCAGCGCGCGCCAGTATCAACGCGAGGAGCAGGCGCTCATGCTCCAGCGCGCCGACACCGGAGAGGAGCGCCTCAACGCCCTGCTCAGCGCCATGTCGCAAGCCGAAATCGCGCCGCATTCGCACGTCGTCGAACTGCGCGAGGGTTTGGCCGCGCATTACGGCCGCCCGTCCTATTTGCACTGCAACACGATGGGCGAGCTCGTCATCGAAAACCTCACCTCCATCCGCCTCAATGTCGCCGCCCCCATTCCCAGCGAAACCCCGCGCAGCGACGAAGTGGAGTGATGCGGCACGTGGCGCGGACTGCCAAGTCTGCATTCCGGGAATCGTTCGCATCATCGGCGCGGGATACTGGCGAAAAGGAAAGGATTATTATGAAAACTACTGGAAAACGAATTCACGCCAAGCCCGCATTCGATGCGGACGGCTATCAGACCGGCATGAACACGCTGAACAACGAGGCGCTGCCCGCGCTTGATGGCGCGTCGTGGCGTCCGCTTCACGGCGGGGCGAGGCCGGGTGCGGGTCGCAAGCCATCCAAGCGCGAGCCGATCACGCTGCGGCTGCGTCCGGTTGTGGCGCGCAAACTGCGCGCGGCCGCGAAACGTGAAAAAGTTTCGACCTCCGACTTTGCCGAGCGGTGGCTTGTGGACGTGTGAACGGTGTTCGCTTCCTTTGCGATCAAGGGAAAAATCAAAAAACAGCGATCTGTCATCTTCAAAAAAATACTCTTCTCAATCCTTCAATCTTCACGCGACAGCCCGTATAAACTTCCTTGGTATGTTTCCACGTCGAAAAAATTTATCTCTACAAGCTCGTGTCGGAAGCAGTCATGCAGGTCATTTGTTTTCAAGACGTCAAACACAACTTCTCGCAAGTGTAACAAAGCACCGTGTTTTTTTATAAGATCAACTTCCCGCTTCGTAGAATATAAAACATACACACCCGGCACTGAGCCTACGAAAACATATTTTGGTGGGATGTAACCGTCAAATATTTTGATAGACAAGCGATTGATTAGTTCTTTTTTACATGCCCTTATTAATCTATTTAGTAAGTGAGCTCCGAGGTTGTATATGAAAACATACATGTTTGGAGAAAAGTATTTTTCGTTGATGCCGTTGCGAACGCAACAGCGTGTCCATAATGATTGAATCTCCGCTGTTAAAGGGAAGGATCCATTCCAATTGCTATCATGTTCACTTACGGACAGCGATACGAATGCCTCATGTGTGGAAACATAAAGTTTAAGACAGGGCTCGCATTGCCCTGATGTCTTACTGACGGCCCGAGAGTCGGTTTGCGCGACACTTGACACATATTTCACAAAAACCCCAAGACTTTTCAGTGAATCAATAAACTCATCAAAAATAATATGTTGGCTTACCCTCGTTTTAACTAAAACTTCGAGTTCCTCGTATATAAAAAAATTCTTGCTGAATATACCGGGCATATATTTTTTAATATTAAAGATGTGCTAACCACAACTGGCGATATTAAATTGTATAAAAATAAAACCCAAGGAGATCGGTGTTGATTCTCCACATTACACCTTACAAAACATCATACAGCGGCGGCTTGCTCGACTTGGTTTCTGGCGTTTTGGAGCATGAAGTGGAGGCGGTTCATCATGTTGGCCTCGCTGGCGCCGCTGTCCAAATCCAGGAAGAGGAGGCTCATGTCGGGATAGAGGTCGCGAATTCGTTTTTCTATTCCTTTTGACACGAGGTGGTTCGCTATGCAGCCGAAGGGTTGCAGGCTCACGGCGTTCATCACGCCGCGCTCGGCGAAGCCCGCAAGCTCCGCGGGGATCAGCCAGCCTTCGCCGTATTGCGAGGCGATGTTGAGCACGCGCGAGGCCGACTTGGCCTGCTCGTAGGGGTTGTGCGAGGGGTGGAAATACGCGAAGGACGAGGCGGCGCGGTCGAACTTTTTCTCGACGCGGCGGATGAGCGCGAAGGCCGCCGTGTCCAAAAACGGGATGCGCGGCTTGTGCTTGAGGTGCTGCTCAATGTTGGTGCGGTGATTCGGGAATTCCTGGAGGAAGAACGTGGCGACGGAGGGCACCACCGCCTCGGCGCCCTGGTCGATGAGCCATTGGACGACGTTTTTGTTTCCGATGGAATTATACTTCACGTAGATCTCGCCGACGATGCCGATGCGGGGGACGCGGCGGTCGTGGTCGCAGATGGCGTTGAAGTCGGCGGCGGCCTCGGCGAGGAGGCGGTAGAGCGCCTTGGTGTCGCGCACCGCCACGCGGGCGATGGCGGCCTGGATGTATTCGTCGCGGAGGCGCGCGGCGGAGCCGGGTTCGCGTTCGCGGGGCACGGAGGCGTAATACATCTGCGAGATGCGGTCGGCGTAGAAGACCGAGCCGATGATTTCGCTGAGGTTGCCGAGGAGCTTGAGCTTGAAACCGGGCTGGGTGTTCGAGACCGCGCCGCTCGATGTGCCGAGCGAGACAACGGGGATGTTGCCGTGGCCGGTGGCGATCATCGCTTTTTTGATGAGGGCGATGTAGTTTGACGCGCGGCATTGTCCGCCGGTCTGGCTGATGCCGATGGCGATTTCGTCGGGTTTGTATTTGCCGCTGTTGAGCGCGCGGACGATGTCGCCGACGACGAGCGTGGCCGGGTAGCAGACTTCGTTGTTGGCGTATTTGAGGCCGAAGTCGATCGAGGCGGCGTCGCTCGGCGGCATGACTTCGCATTTGTATCCCATGTGCCCGAGGAGCATCGGGATGAAGGGCGAATAGACTTCCGAGAAAAACGGCAGGAGGATCGTGCGATGCCGGTCGGCCTCGGTGAAGATGGGCGTGGTGAGGGGCGTCGTAGCCGTTGCGGCGGAGTTTGAGGTTGTGGAGGCGGGGGCGAGCGATATGCGGTTTTTCTCGCTTGGCTGGACGCGGACGAACGTGCTGGCCGAGTCACTGTTTGTTTCGTCACACGCTCCGTTGCATTCGCAGGGTTCGGCGCGACCGCGGTAGGCGAGGCTTTCGACCAGCGAGCGGATGCGCAGGCGGAGCGAGCCGAGGTTGCTGATGTCGTCGATTTTTAGAATGGTGTGGCTCTTGCCGTTGCGGCGAAGGATGTCGCCCGCCTCGTCGATGATGAACGCGTCGGGGCCGCAGCCGAAGGAGGTGAGTTGCACGAAGTGCACGTTCGAGGGCGCCTCGGCGACCCAGCGAGCGGATTTGAGGATGCGGTTGGTGTAGGCCCATTGGCGGACACTTCCGGGGCCGCCGGCGTCGGTGTCGTCGTCGAGGCGCACAAGGTCTTCGCTGATCACATCGACGCCGAAGCCGGCGATCATGTCGGCGACTTTGTGCTGGATGAGCGGGTCGGCATGGTAGGGGCGTCCGGCGAGGAGGATGGTGATGCGGTTTTCGGCGGCGGCGCGCGCGGCGATGGCGCGGGCTTTTTCGGCGAGGGTGCGGAAGTGTTCGGTTTGCGCGGCGAGCGCGGCGGCGAAGGCGCGCTCGAAGACGCGCGGGGCGACGCCGAGCGTTTTTGTCATGTATTCGCGGCAGGCGCGTTCGAGGAGTTTGCGGTCGCGGAAGCTGAGCGTGGGCGCGTCGAGCGGGATGCCGTGCTTGCCCTCGGGGTTGATGGCGCTGCGGATGACGTCGGAGTAGCCGGTGACGATGGGGCAGTTGTAGGTGTTGACGGCGTTCTTGTCCTCCTGCTCCTCGTAAACGACGAAGGGCATGAGGATGCGGTCAACTTTGCGCTCGATGAGGTCGTAGATGTGTCCGTGGACGAGTTTCGCGGGGAAACAGATGTTGTCCGACATGACGGTGTGCACGCCTTTGCCGTAGAGGTCGAAGGTGGAGCGCGAGGAGAGCGTGACTTTCATTCCGGCGTGCGTGAGGAGCGCGTGCCAGAAGGGATAGTTTTCGTAATAATTGAGCGCGCGGGGAATGCCGATGGTGATCGGCGCGCCGCTGCTGTTTTTTGGGATTTGGGATTTGGGATTTGGGATTTCCGACGAAGTCGGCGCGGTGCGTCCGAAGAGTTTGCTGTATTTGAAGGAGTAGATGCTTTCGCCTTTGCGGGTGTCGGCTCCGCGGTTGGTGAAGATTTTTTCGCACTTGTTGCCCGAGAAAAATGTGTTCGCGTTTGCGAAGGTGTATTTGCGGACAACGCATTTGTTTTCACAACCGGGGCAGGTGCTTTCCTCGGTGGTGGATGTGGCGGGATGGGCTAAAGAAGAGAGAAGAGTGAAGGGTGAAGGGTGAAAATCCGATCCTTTGGAATTTGGAACTTGGGATTTGGGATTTGCGCGCGAAGCGTGTATGGCGGCTCCGTAGGCGCCCATGAGTTCGGGCATGTCGGCGAAGGCGACGTCGCGGCCTGTCAGGTGCTCGAGCGCGCGGACGACGGCGTGGTTTCGCATGGTGCCGCCCTGGACGACAATGTGCGCGCCGAGGTCGTCCACGTTTTTTAATTTGAGAACTTTGTAGAGGCAGTTTTTGACGACGGAGTAGGCGATGCCCGCGGCGATGTCGGGCAGCGTGGAGCCTTCGCGGAGCGATTGCTTGACCTTCGAGTTCATGAACACCGTGCAGCGCGTGCCGAGGTCGCAGGGATACTCGGCGGTGCAGGCGGAGGTGGCGAATTGCGCGGCGGTCTGGCCGAGGGTGTTGGCGAAACTTTCAATGAAGGAGCCGCAGCCGGAGGAGCAGGCTTCGTTGATGTCGAGGCGGACGATGGAGCTGTTCTCGATGAACGTGGCCTTCATGTCCTGCCCGCCGATGTCGAGGATGAAGGTGACTTCGGGGTTGAGTTTGTGCGCGGCGAGGTAGTGCGCGATGGTCTCGACGAGGCCGCTGTCGAAATTGAAAGCGGCCTTGATGAGGTCTTCGCCGTAACCGGTGACGGCGGCGCGGGCCAGGCGGAGCGAGGCGCGTCCGGCGGCGATGGCGGCGTCGTTGAGCCCGGCGAGCCCCTTGGCGACGACGGCGAGCGGATCGCCGGCGTTTTTCTCGTAGAAGGTGTAGAGGACATTTTCGCGCGCGTCGGTGGCGACGATTTTTGTCGTCGTGGAACCGGAGTCGATGCCGAGGTAGATTTCTCCGTCCTCGGGCAGGTCGGCGAAGTTTGCGCGCGGGAGCGCGTAGCGTTGCTTTTCGATTTTCCAGGCTTCGTGCCCGGCGGTGCTGTCGAAGAGCACGCGGAGCGGCTGGCCGTTGAGGAGCGGGCGGCCGGAGCGCGTGGTGTTGGCGAAGCGCGCGAGGAGTTCGTCGATAGTGATTGCGAGGCGCGGGGTGTCGGTCGCGAGCGCGCAACCGAGCGCGGGGATGAGCGCGGCGGCATCGGGCACGACGCAATCGTCGTCGGTGAGGCCCATGACCTTGAGACACGCCTTGCGCAGCTCGGGGATGAACGCGAGCGGGCCGCCGCACAGGAGCGTGAGCGGCGCGATTTCGCGTCCACGGGCGAGCGAGGTGACGAGTTGCAGCGCGACGGCGTGAAACACGGACGCGGCGATGTCGGCCTTGGAGACGTTGCGAGCGAGAAGATTCTGGATGTCGGTCTTGGCAAACACGCCGCAGCGCGAGGCGATGGGATGCAGGGCGGTTGAGTTTTTGGCGAGTTCGTTGAGCTCCGAAACCTCGCAGCCGAGGAGCGTGGCCACCTGGTCGATGAACGCGCCGGTGCCGCCGGCGCAGGAACCGTTCATGCGGATGTCGGGCGCGCGGCCGGGCGAGAAGAAAATCATCTTCGCGTCCTCGCCGCCGATGTCGACGAGCGTGCGGATGTCGGGATAACGGCGCTGGGCGACCTCGCCCGCGGCGACGACCTCCTGGATGAACGGGATGCGGTAGGTTTCCGAGAGGCCCATGCCCGCCGAGCCGGTGACGGTGAGCGAGACGGGCGCGTTGCCGATGCGCGTGTCGCGCGCCTGCGCGAAGGCCGCCCGCAACGCGGCGGGCACGTCGGCGTTGTGCCGGCGGTAATCGGTGAAGAGGATTTCGCCCGCGGAATCGGTGATGACGATTTTAAGCGTGGTCGAGCCGACGTCGAGGCCGGCGAAAAGCGATGGGGATGGTTTGTCTGCGGGTGCAACTGTGTTAGCCGTGCTCATGGCTTGGATACAGATGTGGTTGTTTTGGGGATTAGGCGGCGGCGCGGGCGACCTTGCGTCCGGAAACTCCGGCCTTTGTTTTTTTGCGCGCGGGTTTGCTTTTTGCGGAGGAAGACGCCGGTGCGGATGCGACCGCGGCGCGCTTCATCGACGCAAACAGGGTTTGCATCATTGAAACGATGTAGGGCTTGCGCTCCATCATGAACGCGCGGAAGGCGTCGGGGTTGTTGTCGAAGAAAACCTCGTCGAGCGCGGGCTTGGCGAGGAAGGGGAAAATGAGCATTCCGTAGAGGCTCGTGAAAATGTGCGCGAGCGCGACGTCGGTGTCGCCCTCGATGCAGAGCTCCTTGCCGATTTGGGCCTTGAGGCGCGAGATTTCGCCGAACTCGCCGCGCTTGTCGCGGAAGAGCTGCACGAGCACGCGCGGGTCGCGCTGGATTTCCATCACCATGAAATGCGGCAGGAGCGGGTCCTCGAGCAGGAGCGCGAGGTAGCCGTCCACGAGCAGGCCGGCTTTATCGATAAGCGGGATGTCGAGCTCGATGAGCATGGCGACCTTGGGGATGAACTCGCCGACGGCGCTGTCGAGGATGGCGCGGAAAAGGGTGTCCTTGTTGCGGTAGTAATAGTGCAGGAGCGTGCGCGAGATTTTCGCCTCGGCGGCGATATCCTGCATGGTGGTGGCGCCGAGTCCCTTGCGGAGAAAAACGGTCTTTGCGGCGTGAAGTATGGTCTGTTCGGTCATCCGGTGCTTTTGTAAAGAGGTGGCGAAGGAGACGCATTTTGACAGATGTGTCAAACACGTTTGTCAAACAAATCTTGCAGGCAAAAAACGCGCCTTTTGGCTCACTTTTCGGGCTTATTGCCCTTGAGGACGAACCGCCACGGCTTGGCCGACCAGACGGGACCGGCGTAGTCGATGCCGATGCGCGGAGTGATGAGTATTTGTTTTTTGGGCACGCCCGGCGCGTCCTCGATCCAGAGGCCGCCGGCGGGATCGCAGGCGCTGGCACCGTTGAGCGCGCGGTTGATTTTGAGCGCCTTGGTCAGGCGCCCGGGGCCGGTGACTCCGCCCGCGGCGCGGATGAGAATTGCGCTCGGAAAATCTTCGGGGCCGGTCACGAGGTTGAGCATTTCGTGCACGCCGTAGCAGAGATAAACATACCAGACGCCGCCGGCGCGATACATGACATCGGTGCGCGCGGTGCGGCCTTTCGATGCGTGGCAGGCGAGGTCGGTTTCGCCGTGGTAGGCCTCGGTCTCGGTGATGATGGCGCGTTGAGTTTCGCCGCCGGGCAGGCGACGGGCGAGTGTTTTGCCAATGAGGCGGCGGGCTAGGGCGACGGTGTTTTTGCAACGCAATGCCTCGGGAGACATCACGTTGCCTGTCCGGTTTGGTTTCGCTTTGATTAATTTGCCCATGCGCGTTCAGTCCACTGATTCAGTCACATTTTTGCGTCAACGCATCCTTCATGTCAAAACGCGCCCGTGTTTCAACACCGACGCGATGCCCGGGCTTGGCTTCCTCGTGAAGCATGTCTTGTATTGCCCGCAAAAATCGGCGTCGCGCCGCGCAATAATTCCCAATGATCATCACGCTTACCGGAAACCTCCTTGCTGAACGCACTTTTGAATTTGCCTCGTGGCAACCGGGCGGAACGCAGCGTGCCACGGCGGAGTCGTTTCAGGTCGGAGGGAAGGGCATCAATGTCTCGAAAATGCTCGCGAACCTCGGCGCGCCCACGCTCGCAGTCTGTTTCGCCGGAGGCGAAACGGGCGATGAATGTCTGTGCTGGCTGGAGGCGCGCGGCCTTCCGCATCATGCGTTTCGCGCGGGCGCTCCGACGCGCAGCGGCACGGTGGTGCGCGCGCCCGATCGCGCCGAGACGACTTTTCTCGGCGTCGATGTCGAACCCGGCGAGGCCGCGTTTTCCGAATGCGCCGCGTGGCTCGACGCGCAACCGCCCTCGCACTCGCTCGCCATTTGCGGCAGTTTTCCCGGTTTGCTCGCGCCCGCGGGCGCGCTTTTGCGCGAGGCGATTGTCCGGCGCGTTGCGCACGGCAATGTCTTTGTCGATACCTACGGCCTGCCGCTCGCGTGGCTCGTCAATGAGCCGGTCGCGCTCGTGAAAATCAATCGCAACGAATTCGACCAGCTATGCGCCTCCGTGAAAAACCCGGAGCTGGCGCGCGCGCTTTCTCCGTCCAACCCGATGCCTGACCGGCTTGCCGCCGCGTGCCGCAACTGGCCCGTTCGCGCCTGGGTGATTACCGACGGACCCGGTCCGGTGTGGCATGCCGGCGCCCCGGCGGACGGGCGCGTCCCCGTCCCCGTTTCGCACCAACCGCCGGCAATCCGCGAAGTTTCGGCGACCGGTTCCGGCGACGTGCTCTTTGCCGTGTTGCTGCATAATCTCAAAAACCGTCATTTTTCACTCGCAGACGCGGTTGCAAACGCCATACCTTACGCCTCGGCCAACGCCTCAACCTCAACCCTTGCAGAGATAAACGAAAAACAGGACTGAACCAACCGCCGACTTTCTGGTCTGACACAAAACCCGGGCAAACTTTAAATTCTCACCAACAACCAACACTCAACCGTTAAAAAACAGCCATGAACAAAGCCGTAATCGCAGCCGTCATCATCATCGCCCTGCTTGTCGGAGGCTACTTTGGTTACCAAAGCCATCAGACAAAAAAGGAGAAAGCACTTATTGAACAACGCATCGCGGACGAACAGGCCGCCCATGAGCGCGCCCTCGCCGAGGCCAAGAAAAACGCGGAAGCCGCCGCCGAGGCCGCCCGTCTCAACGACCTCAAGGCCAAGCAGGAAGCCGAGGCCGCCCAGCGTGAAATCGCCCGCCTGCGCGCCGAACAGGCCGCCGCCGAGGCCGCCCGCCGCAACGCCGAGGAGCAAGTCCGCCTTGCCGCCGCCGAGCGCGCCCGCCTTGCCAAGGAAAAGGAGCAGGCCATCGGTGAAGCCCGCCGCATTGCCGAGCAGCGTGAGAGGGAAGCCGCCGCCGCCGAGGCCGCCCGCAAGGCCACCCTCGAAAAGCTTGCTGCCGCCGAGGCCGCTCAGCGCGCCGCCGCCGACCGCGAGGCCGCCCGTCTCGCCGCGCTTCAGGCGCAGCAGGCCGTCGAGCGCGAACAGGCCCAAACCGTGGTCGCCAAGACCCGGGCCGAATACGAGGATCGCGCCGTTTACAACACCGACTACAAGCGCCGTTCGCACTACAACCTCAGCGTTGAAATGAAAAACGCCGAGGGGGAAGGCCAATAAACCGCAAACGCGACCGGTGTTGAACCCGGCAGGGGCTCAAAAATTGCCCGAAAAGCCGCCGCGCGCCCCGCAAAAAGGGGTTCGGGCGGCTTTTCTGATGTTTTTGGCAAATAATCCTTGCTACCGTTTGCGTCGGGCTTCTTATTCCGACCTTTTATTTTCACATGAAAGCCATTATTAAAACGCAAGGACAGCAGTTCGCCGTGAGCGAAGGCGACATCCTCGTCGTCAACCGCTATCCCAAGACAGAAGCCGGTAACACGGTTGAGATCAAAGAGGTGCTCTCCGTCGGCGAAGGCGATTCTTTCCGCGTTGGCACGCCCCTCATCGAAGGCGCAACCGTCACCGCCAAAATCCTTGAAAACAAGCGCGGCGATAAAATCGTCGTCTTCAAGAAAAAGAAACGCAAGGGCATGGAGCGCAAACAAGGCCACCGCCAGGAACTCTCCGTGATCAAAATCGAATCAATCAAAGCATAAGGAACAGTCATGGCGCACAAAAAAGGTCAGGGAACATCCTCCAACGGACGCGAGAGCCATTCGAAACGACTCGGCGTGAAGAAATTCGGCGGCGAGTCCGTCATTGCCGGAAACATCATCGTCCGGCAGCGCGGCACCAAGCTCCACGCCGGCCGCAATGTCGGCACCGGTCGCGACTGGACGCTCTTCGCCCTCAAGGACGGCAAGGTCGTTTACGACAAGCCGCACCGCAAGGTCTCCGTCGAATAAGACGCGAACACGAAACGTCTGCGCAACACGCGCAACCCATTTCAAACGCAGCCCTCGGGCTGCGTTTTTTTGTTTTGGCGGGGTCGGCTCGCCGGGCTTGCGGGTAGGGCGGTTTCGCCGTTTCGAGCGATAACGACAGTCCGCCAATTGCCGCGTTTTGTGTTTCCCGCACCCGGCACCCGCGATTCTTGGAGCGCTTGGCGAAACGACTCGACTTCGCGACAATCCTTTCCATTCTCGGGGACAACCCCGCTTCCCCATGCAAATACCCCCGCTTCGTCTGCTTGCGTCCAAATTGTCGCTGCTGTTGTTTGTTTTCTTGCTCGCTCCGTTTGCTCCCGGTGCCGGCGATGACGCCACTCGCATCGAGCAACTTCGCGTCGAGATCGCGCGCCACGACGACCTTTATTACAAAGCTGCGGCGCCGGAAATTTCCGATACCGAATACGACGCGCTCAAACGCGAGCTGAGCGAACTTGAGACTGCCAATCCCGGGCTCGCTTCCAGGCAATCGCCCACGCGCCGTGTCGCAGGCGACGGGCACGACAATTTTTTCAAACGCCGCTCGCACATCGCGCCCATGCTCAGCCTTGAAAACACCTATGATGAGAACGCCGTTCGCGCCTTCGACCGGAAAATCCGCAAGCAGCTCGCGTCCCCGCCCGCCGCGGTCGCCACGCTTCAATATGTCGTCGAACCAAAAATCGACGGCGCGGGCATCAACATCGTTTATGAAAACGGAAAACTAACCCAGGTAATCACGCGCGGCGACGGCGCGGAAGGGGACAACATCGTCGCCAATGTGCGGGCCGCCCGCGCGCTGCCCGAGCAGCTCGTTGACGACGGCAACGGCCTGCCCTCATTCATCGAAATACGCGGCGAAATCCACATGCCGCTCGCCGATTTCAACCGCATCAACGCGCAACGCGCCGCCGAGGGTCGCCCGCTTTATGCCAACGCGCGCAATCTCGCCGCCGGAAGCATGAAGCTGCACGATCCCGCCGAGGTGGCGCGACGCGGTTTGCGTGTTTTTGTCTTTGGCATCGGCGCGTGCGAACCCGGCACCGAGATGCGCAAGCCCATTGCCAGCCAAGGCGAATTGCACGCGCGTTTTCGCGCGTGGGGTTTGCCCGTTATGGAAAAAACATGGGTTGCCGACTCCCCCGAAAAACTGCTCGCGGCAATTAACGAGCTTTCCGCCATGCGTCCGCAACTCGCGTATCTGATCGACGGCGCGGTCATCAAGGTTGACAGCTTTGCGGCGCAAAACCGGCTAGGCTCGGGCTCCACCGCGCCAAATTGGGCGATCGCTTACAAATACTCGCCGCGCAGCGCCGAGACGCGCGTGCGCGCCATCACGCTCCAAGTCGGACGCACCGGCGCGATCACTCCCGTCGCGGAGCTGGAGCCCGTGATGCTCGCGGGCACAAAAATCACGCGCGCCTCTCTCCACAATCCGCGCGAAATGGTGCGCAAGGGCATCGGCGTTGGCGACATTGTGGTGATCGAGAAGGCGGGCGAAATCATCCCCGAGATTGTGCGCGTGAAAACCGAGGCGCGCTCGCCGGAGAATCCTGTCGCGCCGTTTTCGTTTCCAAAAAATTGCCCCGAATGCGGCACGCCTCTTGTCGGTTCGGGCGACGCCGGTGATGAAATTGCGAACCGCTGTCCCAACACACAGTGCGCCGGGCAGGTGAAGCGCCGCATTGCGCATTTTGCGTCCAAGCAATGCGTCAACATCAGCGGACTTGGCGAGGCGACGATTGGGAAACTTGTGGACGGCGGTCTCGTGCGCGACGCCGCCGACCTTTACGAATTGGAGGCGGCGCAAATCGCAAAAATAATCAGAAGCGAAAAAAACGCCGCGCGTTTGCACGCCTCCATTGCCTCCAGCCGCCGCGCGGATTTGTGGCGAGTGATTGCCGGGCTCGGCATTCCCGACGCGGGCGCGGCAACGGCAAGGGCGCTCGTCAAAAAATACAATTCACTCGCGGCATTCATCGCGGCGGACGAGGCCTCGCTTGTTGCGATTTCCGGCGTCAATAAAAAGTCGGCCGCCAGCATCGCCGCATGGCTTGCCGACCCGGCCAACCGCGCGCTTGTCGAGCGACTCGACAAGCACGGACTCGGTTCGCGCAAACGGTAGGGCGGTTTCGCCGAAACGTGGCGCGGACTGGCACGCCTGCCTCGGGAAAAAATTGCACGATAGACGGAAGGCAGACTTGGCAGTCCGCGCTACGTTACAGCTTGTTTGCCATCCGGTTCTTCCTACGCACTCCGGCTTGGAGCGGTGCCGGCGGCGCGCGCAATCGCATCCGCCATGAACTTTTCTTGCGCGGAAACGAGCGCGGCGTTTGGCGCGTGCGCGACGGGCGTGTAGTTTCCGTTTGAGCGCAACTCGCGCGCGTTTTCGTTGTCGGCCATCTCGGTCGGGAAAAAGCGGCTGGTTATCCATTCGCGAATCGCGGGCGCGTCGATCGGATAAAGCACCTCGACGCGGCGGAAAAAGTTGCGCGGCATCCAGTCGGCGCTGCCTGCGTAGATGAGCGGTGCGGAATCGATGTCGTCGCCGTTGTTGTTCTCGAAATAAAACACGCGGGCGTGCTCGAGGAAGCGGCCCACGATGCTGCGCACGCGGATATTTTCGCTGCGGCCCCGGATGCCGGGCACGAGGCAGCAGATGCCGCGCACGATGAGGTCGATCTTCACGCCCGCGCGCGAGGCGGTGTAGAGATTGTCGATCGTCTCCTGGTCAACGAGCGAGTTCATCTTGGCCATGATGCGCGCGGGGCGGCCGGCGGCGGCGTTGGCCGCCTCCTGGAGAATGAGTTCCTGCATGCGCTCGTGCATTCCGAAGGGCGCGACGATCAACCGGTCAAACGCGGGCGAGCGGCTGAAGCCGGTGAGCGTGTTGAACAGGTTTGCGGCATCCGCGGTGATGGTTTCGCGCGCGGTGAAAAGGCTGAGGTCGGTGTAGAGGCGCGCGGTGTTCGGGTTGTAATTGCCGGTGCCGAGGTGGACGTAGCGGCGGAGCGCGTCGCCCTCGCGCCGGACGACGAGCGAGCATTTGCAATGCGTCTTGTGCCCGACCAGGCCATACACGACGTGCACGCCGGCGTCCTCAAGCTGGCGCGCCCACTGGATGTTGTTGGCCTCGTCAAAGCGCGCCTTGAGCTCGACGAGCGCGGCGACTTGCTTGCCGTTGCGCGAGGCCTCGATGAGCGCGCGCACAATGGGCGAGTCGCCGCTGGTGCGATACAGGGTTTGCTTGATGGCGAACACCTGCGGATCGCGCGCGGCATACGAGACAAAGTCGACGACCGGCGCGAAGCTGTCATACGGATGATGCAGCATCACGTCCTGCTCGCGCAGGATTTCGAAAATGTTTTTGCTGTCGGTGTGATTGGCCCTCGTGTTTCCGGCGGCGGGGATGTCCGGGTTTGCGAGCGCGAGCGGCGAGCAATTCACCGGTGTGAAGGAGGGATACTTGAGCTCGGGCCTGTCGATGGCGGTGAGGCTCATCAGGCGGAAAAGGTTGAGCGGGCCGCGCAGACGGAAAACGTATTCGGGCGCGATTTTCAGGTGCGAGCAAAGGATGCGGTAGATGAAATCGGGCGCGTGGTCCTCGATTTCAAGGCGCACGGCGGCGCCGCGTCGCAGGTTGCGGAGTTGCTCCTCGATGTGTTTGAGCAGGTTGTCCGACTCCTCGTCGTCGATGTAGAGGTCGCTGTTGCGCGTGACGCGAAAGGCGCATGTGTCGCTGATTTCGTAACCGGGAAAAAACGAGGACGCGCACAGCTTGATGATTTCGCTCAGGAAAATGTAATTCTGCGAGTCATCGTCGGCGAGCTTGATGCGCACGAGCCTCGGCAGGATGCGCGGCACGGGAAGGATTGCGATGCGCGGTTCGTTGTCGTCGGGCTCCTCGCCGTTGGATTCCCCGGCGAGCGTGACAAGGACGTTGAGAGTCTTGTTGCCGAGCTGCGGAAATGGATGCGCCTGGTCGATGGCGAGCGGCGTGACAACGGGCAAAACCTGCTCGTAGAAATACGCCTGTATCCACGCGAGCTCGGCGGGGCGTAGGTCGCGCGCGGTTTTTATGACGATGTCGTTTTTTGCGAGCGCGGGGACGAGTTCCCGGCGCCAGCAGCGGTATTGGTCCTCGACGAGCGCGGCCACGAGCGCGTGGATGCGGCGCAACTGCTCCTTCGGCGAAAGGCCGTCGGCCGTCGGCTCGGTGATGCCGGACTCGACTTGCTGGATGAGGCCGGAGACGCGAATCTCAAAAAACTCGTCGAGGTTGGAGCTGACGATGGCGAGAAACTTCACTCGTTCGAGAAGCGGATTTTTCGCGTTGCGCGCCTGGTCGAGCACGCGGCGGTTGAAGGCGAGCCATGAGAGCTCGCGGTTGAAATACGCGCCGCGCCGGGTCGTGCGTTTGCGCCCGGTCGATTTGCGCTTGCGGCGCTTGGACGCGGCGGCGCCCGCGGCGGACTGGCCCGTCGCGCGCGAAGAGTTTTTGCGTTGTGCGTTTGTCTGCATTCCGGCGTCTGGTGAAGTTAAGTGAACTGAGGCGGCAGGTTAGTGATCGCGCGCGCCCAATCCACACAAAACAAACCGCGCGCGCGAATCGTGCGCTGTCGCACAGACATGCAAACGCCGCAAAAGTGCGCATTGTTCATGCGCGGCAAAAAAACACCGCCGACTTGCGGTCGGCGGCGTGGAAAACCAGGCGGATGGATTTAAGAATTTATCTAATTTGCCTTGTTCTTTTTATCCCCCTTCGACGCTTTGCCGCCTTTCTTTTCCTGCTTGGCGACGATCCGATCCTTGATCGCCTCATAGGCATCATTGGTGATGATATTTTTGCTCTTGAGCTGGGTCTTGTTGTTGTAGGGACGGCCTGCGATAATTTTGTTCGCGGTGGCGGCATCGATTCCGGGCAGCGAGGCCAGTTGTTCTGCGGAGGCGCGGTTGATGTCGATTTTAGCGGGCCCCTTGGCCTTTCCGGATTTCTTTTCGGTTTTTGCGGGCGCGGCATTTTGCGCATTGACCACGACCGGCGTGGCAACCAAGGCAAATGCAAAGCAGATCGAGGCGAGCTTGATGAGGAGTTTCATGGTGGGTAATGGGTTGACTGAAGCAATGGCATCAATGCCACAGATATTGTGTGTTTGAAAGAAAATTAAGCGCTGCCCGAAAAGCGGCGTTCCATTTGAAAAAAAATGCCGCTGATGAATTGTGTGAGATATCTGCAACGCGCGCGTGTTTTTTGACAGTGTAGCGCAAAAAACTTGTTCGATTTTGCTAAGCTTTGGGATTATATGGGCAAAAGAACATGCCGACTGATGCTGAACTTCTTTGTGCGTATGCCGGAAAACATTCCGAGGCGGCTTTTACCGAATTGGTGGAGCGGCGCGTCGGCTTTGTTTATAACGCGGCGCTGCGCCAGCTGGCGGGCGATGCGCACATGGCGCATGATGTGACGCAAATCGTTTTTTCGCTTGTCGCCAGAAAGGCGGCGGCACTTGCGCGTCACGAGTGTTTGTCCGGCTGGCTTTACACGACGACAACGCATGTGGCCCGGCGCGCACTGCGCGATGCGCGAAGCCGGCAAAAACGCGAGCAGGAGGCGGTTATCATGAGCGAGATCCAAAAAAGCGAGCCGACCATGCCGGAGGCTGAGTTTGCGAAGTTGCGTCCACTGCTCGATGATGCGCTCGGCGCGTTGAGGGAGAGTGAGCGCGAGGCGGTATTGTTGCGTTTTTTCGACAAATGCAGTTTTGGCGAAATCGGCGCAAAACTGAAAATGTCGGAGGACGCCGCGCGGATGCGCGTGACGAGGGCGGTCGAAAAAATGCGCACTGTGTTTGCGAAGCGCGGCGTGACATCCTCGGCCGCGGCGGTGGGGACGCTGATGACGGCGGAGGCGGCGGCAGGCGCGCCTGCGGGCCTCGCGGTGACGGTGTCAGCGGGCGCGGTTGCGGCAACAGGCGCGAGCCTTGCGGTTGCCGCCGTATGGGGAGGCGTCCTGTCTTTTATGGGCTCCGCAAAAATAACAATGATCACCTTGGCCGTGTTGTGTGTTGCAGGCGGCACGGCATTTTGCGTGACACACCAAGAGCGCGCAGCCGGGGCGAGACTGCGGCAGGCAAAGGATAAAAACAGCAAACTGGTCGAACAACTGGCCGCAGCCAAACGAAAGGTAAATCTTCAAAAAAATCGTGCGCCCGCCGATGTTCGACCACCGCCGTGGGACTCGCCTGAATACGCCGAGGCCGCGCGCATCGCCGGGGAGAAACTTTTGGCTGAGCATCCAGAGATCAGGATGAAATTGGATGCAGTGGGAAGATCATCGAATTATGCCAAGACGTATCGCGTGGCGGATGAGCTGGGATTGACCGCCGGACAGCGTGCCGCGCTGATTGATGCCTGCACCCCAGGACTTAGCATGTCGTTGCGTGATGTGCCGGGATATGGGGCGGTTATAATTGGAGGTAGAAATTCTAGCGATTCAGGAAAATCGGGGGAGGAAATGGCTGGCAGGATTCGCGATTTGTTGGGGATCGAAGGTTTTGAGAAATACAATGAGATAGCGGATCGGCATTTTAAATACGCGAGATATTCGCGCACGATGGCGTCGGCGCTTTATTTTACGGAGATGCCTTTGGCGGGCGAGCAAGCGCGGGCGCTGGAGCGGGTTTGTTCCGACCTGCGGGAGGCGCAGGACGACCCTGTTGACAAGGCGGTTTGGTGGGATGCCTTGGAGTGGCAGTCACAGTCGTTTTTATCGGAGGCGCAGATGGTCGTTTTGCGCAAAATGAAAGAACGCCTTCAGTCAAATTATGAGGGGCAGTTGCGACAGGAAGAGCAATCGAAGCGGCGGAAGAACCGGATAAAATGAAAAGACGCGCTCAAATAAGAAACGCCGTTTTTGTAGTATTCGCTGTTATCGCGATTGCAGTCGCGAGCGTGTGGACAAAGCGCGCGCTGCACGCTGGGCTTGCGCATAACGCGGCGCGCAAAGATTTGGAGGCAAAGAATCTCGCGCTCATTGAGCAAATCCGGCAGATCGGGGTTGTTCGGACGGCTACCGCTTTGGGTGCGGATCCGGCGCAATCGGATGAAGTGCGCAATGCTCGGGAGGAACGACGTCGGAAATTGCGCGAGAGCGCCCAATCGCGGGTCAAGGCACTCAACGAACGGCTGGAAAACGACAGGGTGTTTGCGATCAATTATTACGCGGAAAAACGCGCGGATGTTGATATCAACTACGGACCGTTTCTTCACAGTATTCGGGTGACCGCCGCGCAGCGCGACGCGATTGCCGAGGCTTTGTTTGCGCGCGACATGCGCATTGATTTGCTGATGGATCGAGTGCGCGTTGGCGAGGTGGTTCCTGATGGCGCAGCTTCTCGAGAGGCAAGGGAGACTGCCAACAATGAGTTGCGCGAGAGCGTCGCGGCGATTGCCGGCGAGGACACGGCGCAGGCCTTTGACCGCTACGAACGGGCGCGGCCTGCGTGGAATTCTGTGAATCTGCTTGCGACGGAGCTGGCTTTAACAACATCACCCTTGAGTTTGGAGCAGGCCGCGAATTTGGCGTCGGCGATTGCGGAAGGTAGCGAACCTTATCGAAACGGCGACAAGATGTTGGCGCATAAAATTGACTGGGAGAGTGTGGACGCGAAGGCGCGGGCATTTTTGGACGACACCCAGTTCGAATATTTCTCCAAGGCGCAAACCATGGTGCCCGGCGGCGTGGCAAGGCAGCAAGACGAGTTTACTCAGGCAATCGACAGTCTTCGCGAGAAGGTGAAGAGCGAATGAATAAAAAACGCGAACCGTTGCGGGTTCGCGTTTGGGAAAGGGCCGGCGCCGAGCTGGTGCTCGGCGTGGCCGGCTTACTTTGCCGCGGCTGCGGCGTTGATGAGTTCGAGGAAGCTGCGCGATTCGAGCGCGGCGCCGCCAATCAGGCCGCCGTCGATGTCCTTTTGCGCAAGGAGCTCGGGCGCGTTGGCGGGTTTCATCGAGCCGCCGTAGAGGATGCGGATTTTTTGCGCAAGGGCCTCGCCGTAGAGTTTGGTGAGGAGTTCGCGGATGAAGGCATGGACTTCCTGAGCCTGCTCGGTGGTGGCGACTTTGCCGGTGCCGATCGCCCAGACGGGTTCGTAGGCAATGACTACGTTTGTGATGTCGTCATTGGACACGCCCTCGAGCCCAACTTCGACTTGGGTTTGCACGACTTTGAGGGTGGTGCCGGCTTCGCGCTCGGCGAGGGTTTCGCCAACGCAGAGGATGGGCTTGAGCTGGTTCTTCAGCGATGCGGTGACCTTCTTGTTAATGAAGGCGTCGGTTTCGCCGAAGTAGCTGCGGCGTTCGCTGTGGCCGAGGAGGACGTAGGAGGCGAAGAGGTCGCGGAGCATGGCGGCGGAAATTTCGCCCGTGTAGGCTCCGCTGGCTTCGTGGTGCATGTTTTGCGCACCGAGTTTGACGCTGGAGCCGTCGACGATTTTGCCGACGGTTTCAAGCGCGGTGAAGGGCGGGCACACGACGATGTCCACGTCCGTGTTGCGGCCTGCGGCGGCGACGATTTCCTGCGCGAGGGGCGCGGCTTCGGTCGCGGTTTTGTTCATTTTCCAATTTCCGGCGATGAGTTTTTTGCGAATCATGATGGTGTAATAATTAGGAGTCAGGAGTTAGAATACAGGAGTCAGGAGATTAAAACAGGGGATGGTGGAGTGGCGATAAGTGGAAAGGATGTCAGGATTCTCGGAGTTTTTTAGGATGACGAAGTGGTTTCTTCTGACTCCTGTCTCCTGAATCCTGACTCCTTTCCCCGAAAGCGTCAGCTTTCGAGGAACACGACTCCGGGGAGAGCCTTGCCTTCGAGAAATTCGAGGCTGGCGCCGCCGCCGGTGGAGCAGTGGGTGACTTTGTCGGCGACGCCGAATTTCTTCGCGGCCGTGGCGGTGTCGCCGCCGCCGATGACGGTGGTCGCCCCCGCCGCGGTGGCTTCGGCGATCGCGGCTGCCTGAGCCTTGGTGCCGTCGGCGAATTTATCAAATTCAAACACGCCGGCGGGGCCGTTCCAGACGATGGTCTTGGAGGCTTTGATCGTTTGCGTGAAGAGTTCGTTGCTCTTGGGACCGACGTCGAGGCCCATCCAGCCGGCGGGGATGCCGGTTTCGTCGGTGGCGGTTTGCACGCTGGCGTCGGGGGCGAACTTATCGCCGCAGACGTAGTCAACGGGGAGCACGAGTTGCACGCCTTTGGCCTTGGCTTTCTCGACGAGTTCGGGGACGAGCTTGGCGCCCTCGGCGTCGAAGAGGCTGTTGCCGATTTCCATGTTTTGCGCGACCTTCTTGAAGGTGAAGGCCATGCCGCCGCCGATGATGATGGTGTTGGCTTTGTCGAGGAGGTTGTTGATGAGGGGAATCTTGTCCGCGATTTTCGCGCCGCCGAGGATGGCGAGGAGCGGGCGCTGCGGGTTGTCGAGGACCTTGGCGAAGGCGTTGAGCTCGGCCTCCATGAGGAAGCCGGCGGCCTTTTCCTTGAGCGCGACGCCGACCATGGAGGAGTGGGCGCGGTGCGCGGTGCCGAAGGCGTCGTTCACATAGACGTCGCCGAGTTTGGTGAGGCTGGCGCGGAAGGCTTCGACGGCGGCCTTGTCGGCCTTGACGGAGGTGCCGTCCTCCTGCTTGGCCTTGCCCTCTTCTTCGATGTGGAAGCGGAGGTTTTCGAGGAGCATGACGTCGCCGGGCTTGAGCGCGGCGGCTTGCTGCTCGACAACGGGGCCGACGCAGTCGTCCGCAAAGAGGACGGGTTTGCCGATGAGTTTTTCGAGTTCGGAGGCGACGGGTTTGAGCGAGTATTTCTCGACGCGCGCGCCGTTGGGGCGGCCGAGGTGGCTCATGAGGACGACGGACGCGCCTTTTTCGAGGGCGTATTTGATCGTGGGGAGCGCGGCGACGATGCGCTGGTTGTTGGTGATTGCGCCAGTGGCCTTGTCCTGCGGGACGTTAAAGTCGACGCGGATGAGAACGCGTTTTCCGGCGAGGTCGAGATCACGAATGGTTTTGAATTTAGGCATGGTAGGAAAAAGAACCTCCAAAAAAGAACGGGAATGGCGGTGCTGGCAAGAATTGGTTGCGGTTTGCTAAAAATGCGGTGGCTGAAACTCAGAGGTTATCTCGGGGTAAGATTTTCTGATTTTTCAACCACGGAGGACACTGAGAGGCACGGAGAAATTCATGAAAGCGCATTGGTGAACTCACCTCTCCTTGTCAGATCAAGTCCTGTCTACTACAAGTTAGATATCCTCAAGCAGTGTCTTTCTGGCAATAGTTCCTTGCATATCGCCAATCATGTTTTGTGATTTTCAAGAAACTCGTAAGCGTTTTAGAAAAATTGACGTCTTTTTATGTGCCATAGTCAGAATGGTGTCAGACTGCTCACCCCAGCAGCCGGAAAATGCCATGATATCCGAACAGTTTCGGCTCAACCGGAGGCTTCGCCCTACCATTTGGCTTTCGCATCACTTTCGACAGTGCCGGTGCCTCTCGCGTTGCTGTCATTTTTTGACGCGCAAAAAAAAGACCGGGGCGTTTGCGCCCCGGCCTTGGAAGTAAATCGTGTGCGTTTTTTCGTCCGCCGTTATCAGAGCTTCTCAGCCATTTTCTGGGTGAGCTCGACGACGCGGTTCGAATAACCCCACTCGTTGTCATACCAGCTCACGAGCTTGAAGAACTGCGGGTTCAGCTCGATCGAGGAGCCGGCGTCGAAGATCGACGAGAGCTTGTCGTGGATGAAGTCCGACGAGGCGACTTCGTCCTCGGTGTAGCCGAGGATGCCCTTCATGTAGGTCTCGCTGGCCTTCTTGAGCGCGGCCTTGATCTCGGCGAGCGAGGTGGGCTTGGCGGTCTTGAAGGTGAGGTCGACAACCGACACGGTCGGGGTCGGCACGCGGAACGACATGCCGGTGAGCTTGCCCTTGACTTCGGGGAGCACGAGGCCGACGGCCTTCGCGGCGCCGGTCGTGGAGGGGATGATGTTGATCGCGGCGCTGCGGCCACCCTTCCAGTCCTTCTTGGAGGGGCCGTCCACGGTTTTTTGCGTGGCGGTGTAGGAGTGGATGGTCGTCATGAGACCTTCGGTGAGGCCGAAGCCTTCCTTGAGCATGACGTGCACGATCGGCGCGAGGCAGTTCGTGGTGCAGGAGGCGTTGGAAATGATGTTGTGGTTGGCGTAGTCGATCTTGTCGTCGTTGACGCCGAGGACAACGGTGATGTCCTCGCCCTTCGCGGGGGCGGAGATGATGACCTTCTTCGCGCCGGCGGTGATGTGGCCCTTGGCTTTTTCGGCGTCGGTGAAGAGGCCGGTGGACTCGATGACGAGGTCAACGCCAAGCGCCTTCCAGGGAAGGCCGTCCGGGGTGCGGGCGGAAACGACGAGGATTTCCTTGCCGTTGACAACGAGGACGTCGTCCTCGGCCTTGTCGGCGGCGGATTTCTTGGAGGAAACGGTGCCGGCGAAACGACCCTGCGTGGAGTCGTATTTCAAAAGGTAGGCGAGGTTGTCGGCGGGAACGATGTCACCGACTGCGACGACGTCGAGTGTGGTGCCGAGCAGACCCTGCTCGACAAGTGCGCGGAAGACGAGGCGGCCGATGCGGCCGAATCCATTGATTGCAACTTTGATTGCCATGATTAGCTCCGATTTCTTTCTGAGTGTTGTATTACTGTTTGACTGATGCGGTTTGCGGAAGCGCATCCCGTGATGTGAAACGCAGATAAAATAGCCGCTCGCGCCGCTTGGCAAGGGTTTTGGTTTAAGGATATTTATTCGCGTTTCCACGGTTTGGCGGCGTTTGGCGGCGGCTCCGGCGCAGTTGGAATATCCCGTGCTGTTTCCATTTTGCCAACGCATGCTTGCATTTTTTTTACATGGCGTGCGTTTTTGCGGGCATGCGAAAAAATATGTGCCGACCCTTCGATTTGTCCCCTGCGATTGTCGCGGTTTTGCTATTGTTGCTCGCCCCCGGATTCACGGCGAACGCGGCGCGGGCGGAAACCGCCGGCGGCAAATCCGACTACGAGCTCGATGTCGAGGGAATGATCGCGGTCCGCTTTTATGATTCCGTGCACGAAATTACCCGCGGTGTCCTGGAGTCGCTCGAGCGCGTTGAGAAAAACATAAGCGACGCGGATCGTTACATTCCGAACGCCGACCGCTATAAATCAGGCTACTCGAACTGGCGTTCCATGAGCATCGAGTCGCGCGCCGCCGGCGCGTTGCGCGTTCCCAATTTCTACGAGAAAAAAACCATCGCGGAGTTTCGCTCCGTGCACGAGAATCTCATGTCCTCCCTCACCGAACTGGCGACGCTCAACGACTCGCTGGTCGAGTATTTCAAGGGCGAGGGCGCGAAGGCGGAGAGCTTCAAAAAATACACGGACGCAAAACCGGGGCTCGATGAGTTCGTTTCCAAAACCCGGGACATGGCCAACTGGCTTGATTCCCTCGCGCTGAAAATCGCGACCGCCGGCGAGGCGCGCACGCTCGCGAAAAATCCCCGCGGCGTGTTCATCGTCAACATGCGTGAAGTGCTCGCCGTCGCCGAGTCGGTGATCCCATTCGTCAGCGATCCCGCGCTCAAACCGCGCGATTCCCGCGGTGGCCGTCCGCCGGAAACGGACGACGAAAAAAGCGTGCGCATGGCGCTTGTCGCCAGGACCGCGGAAAAACTCGACACGATCACCGCCCGCCTGAAGGAGCTCGCGGTCGCGCACAAACAAACCGCCACGGACGTGATCGCATACGAAAACAAATCCGCCGTCGAAACGAGCCTTCGCGCGCTGGGCCGGTTTTACGACGACGATATTCCGTCGCTGGTTGAAAACATTGAAAAAATCTCAGCCGAGCTTCGCGAGAAAGGCGCCATTCGCGATTACTCGCGCGTGGAAAGCCACGTGAGAAATCTCAATTATTATCACGACGAATTTGTCGGCATGTTCAACATCTGGGCCGGCGGCACGCGGGCGATGAAACGCGCGCGGAATTAACCATCAAAGCATCATTTTTATGAAATCATTCCGCTATTTTTCCGGCATCATCCTGGTTGCGGCGCTCGCCTGTCTGTGCGGCTGCGACCAGTTGTTCAAGGCGGGGTCGAGAGGCTCCGAAACCGGCGAGCGCAAGTCCGGGAAGCACACGGTGACCACGGGCTCAAAAAAGTCCGCGAAACCGTCCGCCGCCAAGATGAAGGACAAGGCCGAGAGCGAAGCCATCGAGTTTCACAACATCCTCTACGGCGTGCTCGCCGCCGCCAACAAACCGCTCGAAAAAATCTCCAAGGAAATGACCGGGGCGGTGGGCGACGCGCATCGCGATTACCTCTCGGACCGCACGCGCTGGCGCTCGCTGCGCAACTCCGGGCTCGGCAAGGGATTCCCGAAAATCCCCGGCTTCGACCTCAAGCCGCCCGAGACGTTCAGCTCGGAGGACAGGGAGTTTTTCAACGCCGGCATCACGACGGTGCGCGATTCCGTCCGCGAAATCATCGCGCTCATCGACGAGCTCGAAACGTATTACGCCGCCGAGGACTACAAGGACGACTGGTTCAAGAAAGTTTACATGACCGCGCCGCGCATGGAGGCGTTGATCGCCACGATCCGGGACGCCAGCGATCCGCTGCGCGAGCGCGTTGACGAGATCACGGATGAAATCGACGCGCGAAATGTAGCCAAGATTCCCGTCGGCCAGTGGGTGCTCAACATGCGCGGCTTCATGAAAAAATACCGCGCCATGACCGCGTGCCTGTTGCGCGCCGAATTCGCCGATCCCTCGCACGGCACCGGCATCACCCCGGAGCAACGCCGCGCGCGCATCGCCGCTGCCGAGGAATGGGCCGCAAAAGCGGAGGCGTTGTGCGCCGAGCTCGACGAACTCGCCGCCGAGCAGCGCGCGCACGCAATCGCGGATTACGAAGGGTCGCGCTACGAAAAAATCTACCACAAGTTTTACGCCGAATACGACGAGTCAAAAATCGTGATTCGCCGCGTGCTGCGCGGCATGCGCGAGAAGGGTTCGATCTACGATCAAAACAGCATCAAGAGCGACCAGCGCGACATCGCCCGGCATCTCGGCGAGTTTGTCCGGCTGTGGAACGAAAAAGGAAGCCGCGGGAAATAAGATCGCGCGCGAAGTGTCGGGCGCCTTGTTTTGCGAACAAGGCGCAATGTGTGTGGTTAAAATCGTTGCCAGAAAAGATGGTCTCTGCGGATGGGCGCGCTCGCCGGGCGTGCCTGGAATTACGAGGGACAAACACGATGGTTGGAGGAATGTCGCCGGCGCTTGGAACGCGAAACCATCCTGCCCGCTATTCCAGTCACATTTTTAGTAACACTGGCGCAATAAGGGACGTCATTTAGTGCGCACGCGCGGCGTTGGTCGCGTGGATAATCTGCAAAAAGTTTCCTTTGAGTTTCCGGTTTTTTGATTTCTGATTCCGGGGCTTTTTTGAAACAAAACACATCCATGTCCCCGCTCACGCCCATTGCGATTTTTCTTGGTTCGGCCCTGTTGTTTTGCCTGCAACCGATGGTCGGGCGCACATTGCTGCCCGCGTTTGGCGGATCGGCGGCGGTGTGGTCGGTGTGCCTGGCCGCGTTTCAAGTGTTGCTCGTGGGCGGTTATGCGTATGCGCACGGGTTGAACAAGTTGGGCGCGCGAAAACAGCGGCGCGCGCATGTGACGCTGCTTGGCGTGGCGGCGGCGTGGACGTTTGTCACGGCCATGGCGGGGCTGGCGTGGGTGCGCGGAGGTTTGCACGCGGGGGCGCATCCTGCGCTGGGGGTTTTGGGTGTTGTGCTCGCGGGCGTGGGCGTGCCGTATCTGGTTTTGTCGGCGGGCAGTTCGCTGTTGCAGGCGTGGGCAAGCGAGACGGCGCGCGAGCATGGCGGGCGCGGGGTGTATCGGCTGTATGCGGTTTCCAACTTGGGATCGTTTTTCGGATTGTTCGCCTATCCGTTTTTGCTGGATCCGTTCGTGTCGTTGCGCGGGCAATGGCTTGGATGGTGCGCGGGCTTGGTGGTGTATCTGGCGCTGGTTGCGGGCGTGGCGCGGGGGAAGCGCGGGGGCGGGGCGGAGGCGTTGAGCGATCTTGACGCGGCGCTGGCGGCTTCGCGGCAGCCGAAAAAGACGGAGCCGGTGGTGCTGGCGCGCGGGCTTTCCGGCTCGGCGTGGTGGTTTGTGCTTCCGGGCTTGAGTTCGTTCACGCTGGTGGCGACGACGAACCATCTGTCGATGGATGTGGCGCCGATGCCGTTGTTGTGGGTGATTTTGCTGGGCGCGTTTTTGCTGAGTTACGCGGTCGGGTTTTCGCGCGCGGGCGAACGGTGGCTTCCGGTGTGGCGGTTGCTGGCGCTGGGCGCGTTGATCGCGTGCGGGTTCGCCGCGCAGGAATCGGGCGGCGACGCGTTCACGGCAAACATTCTGGCGGGCGTGGCGCTGGTGTTTTTCGGGGGCGTGTTTTTGCACGGATGGCTTTATGCAACGCGGCCCGAGGGCGCGCGGCTGACGCGGTTTTACCTGGGAGTGGCCGTGGGCGGGGCGGTTGGCGGGATGCTGGTGTCGTTTGTCGCGCCGGTGGTGTTTTCGGGATATTGGGAGTATCAGGTCGCGTTGATCGCGTGCGCGGCGGCGTCGCTGGTGTTCTCGGTATTGTCATGGGAATTGGTTTGGCACGCGCGGCTTCTCAACGGCGTGACGGCGGTGGCGAGTGTGTGCGTGTTCATGCTGGTGTGGACGGCGATGACCGTGGAGTCGCGCGGGATCGTGTTGCGCGGGCGCAATTTCTACGGCGCGTTGAAAGTGGGGCAGTCGGACATGATGGTGGCGGGCGACTTGGCGCGCGTTTATGCGCTCACCAACGGCGGCACGATGCACGGGCAGCAGGCGCATGGGCGAAACCCGGAACTGGAAAAAATGCCCACTTCCTATTACGGGTCGCTGGCCGGCGGCTTGTCGGTGATGCTGCACAAAAAATGGACGGGCGGGGCGCGCGGTAAAATCAATTTGGGCGACATGACCAAGCCGGTTTCCGGCGAAAACGGATCGCCGATGCGCGTGGGTGTGATCGGGCTCGGCGTCGGCACAATGGCGACCTGGGCGAGGGCGGGGGACGAGTGGCGTTTTTTTGAAATCAATCCGCTTGTGGACAAGGTCGCGCGCGACGAGCAGTTTTTCACCTGCGTGACGCGGTCGGCGGCGGCTCCGCGCACAATCCTCGGCGACGCGCGCCTGATGCTCGAGCGCGAGCAGTCCGCGGGCGAGGCCGTTTATGATGTGTTGATAATTGACGCGTATTCGGGCGATTCGATTCCGCTGCACCTGGCGACGGCGGAGGCGTTTCAGTTATACGCAAAACGCCTGGCGCCGGACGGGATACTGGCGATGCACATTAGCAACTGGCATCTGGATTTGCTGCCGTTGTGCAAGGCCGCCGCGCGCACGCTCGGCATGTCCGCGCTGGGCGTGCAATCGTTTGACAATCCAAACGAGTTGACCGAGGGCGCGATGTGGGTGTTTTTGACCCGCGAGCCGCTCGATGTGTCGTCGGGCGCCGTGGTGGAGTTGGTGGATTTTTCGCGCGTGCGCGACATTCGCCTGCCGACCGATGAGCGAGGAAGCTTGCAGGGGCTGATTCGTTTCAACTACAGCGCGCCCGTGCTGATCGAGGATGGGTGGCGCGATTATTTGGAAACGGAAACGCGCGCCGACGGGGAATGAAAAGAGTGCCGAAAAAACGGCTGTTTATCACTCCGCCGCCTGGGCGGGGGCTTCCGCCTCGGGGACGATTTGTTTGATGAATGCCATCAGCGGCTGCACCTCGGGGGGAGGCGGAACGAAATTTCCGTATAGCAGCTCGGGCATTGTGTATTCGGTGTTGTAGAATTTGCGGTTGGCGTCGTCGTTGCGGCTCATGTAACCGGCCTTGACGGTGGCGCCCGCCATCAGGCCCTTGTTCTTCACATAAACGAGCACGGGCACCTTGAGGATTTCCTTGCTCACGCTTTCGGCCTCGGCGTATTTCGGTCCGGCAACCGCCTTGGCATCCGCGCCGACGTTGAGGCGTTTTGTGAAGAGCACCTTTGGCGTGGCGTCATCGGTGATGATATAAACGGTTTCGATCGACTTTCCGCCGACTTGAAGTCCGACGCTGGCCTCGCCGGCGCGGATGAGGACGGGAATACTCCAGGTGCCGTCGCCGCGCTTGACCATGATCACGCCGTAGCCGCCCTTCATGCCGAAGATGAGGCCGGCCTCGAACTGGCTTGTGATGACAATGGCGCGCGCCTCCCTCAGCACAGTGTCGGGAATCGCGTGGTTTTTGTCGGCCATGAATTCGCGGATGATGGCCTCGCAATTCTCAATTTGTTTCACGTAGTCGGAGCGACCGTCGGCGCGCGCAAGGGGCATGGCGGCAAACAAGGCTGTCAGGGCGATGAGGATGATTTTTTTCATGGCAAAAAGATAAGGATGGATGCTGCGTTTTTCAAACGGAACACTGTGGAAAAAACGAGGGCATTATGCACGGACGACGCCTGTTGAAAAGCGCGTAGTGAAAAAACGTTGGGACGGGCGCGTGAGGTCCCTTCAAATTTTGAGCAATATCCCGAATTGACGCGGGAGCATTGCGACAAACGCGGACAATTCCGGTGCATGAATCATCGTATATTTCCCCTGTAAATCGCACTTGCCACCGCGCGTCGCGCCGTAAAACTCTTGCGCTTTAATCAACACACAAACCACCGCACCCTTTTGCAGTTACCTCCACGGGCCTCGGCCTTTTTTCATCGATAAAGTCTAATCATGGACGACCAAGCATCCAAAGAGAATCCCTCCAAGGATTTTAACAAACTCGATCTCAGCCAACTCCAAGGGTTCAGCTTCGGCACCCAATGGACGCAGGACAAAACCTCGTCTTCACGCCAAGGCGATTCACGCCGCTCCAGCGAGGGCGGCGAGCGTCCCCAGCGCAGAAACGGTGGCGATGCCCGGAGGGATCGTCGCGGTTTTCGCAAGCCCGCGACCCCCGCGGATGGTGCGGATTCACCCGCCGGCGCCGATGCGCAATCCCGTCCGCGCCGTGATGACCGGGCGCCTCGCCGCGACCAGCGCGAAGGCGACCAACGCGGCCCGAGGCGCGATTTCCGAGGCCCGCGCCGCGACGACCGCCGTCCCGGCGGCTACCAGCGCGAAGGCGCGCGCGAGTTTACCGGACCGTATTTCAGCCCGTATTACACCGTCACGTTTTATCCGGAGGACAACGGCTTCGCCGCGCTCGTGAAAGCGATCCGTGCTTCGTGCCGCACCTACGAACTTTTTGAAATCGCGCGCGTGGTCATTGGCAAAAACGATCGCTTCGTCGCCGCCATCCAGCGCAAGCAACCCGACGCGCACAAGGCTCCCCGCGTTTCCCGTCCGCAGGCCGACGCGACGGATGAAAGCGGCGAGGTCGCGGCGGAAATTCCCGCCCGCGCGAAACTCGCCCCGTTCGCCATCTCGATTCCGGACGGGCTTCCCTTCGATAACGAGGATGCCGCCATCGCGCATGTTCTCAGCAAGCATCTCGACAAATTTTTCGACACCTCCGAGGTCGAAGTCGAGCCCCCCAAGGGCAACTATCAAGTTATCAACAAATGCGGTGTCACAGGCGAGCTTTTGGGGCCGCCGAACTACCACCTCTACAACCAGATTGTCCAGCAGCACCACGCCTCGCGCCTGGGGCGCATGAACATGGACGCATTTCGTTCGCGCATCGAAACCGTGCGCGATCCTGAGGTCGTGAATCAGTGGCTTGAAAAAATGAAGAAAGCCACCCGCTACACGTGGAAACTTGCCCCGCCCGCCGAAGGCGCGACTCCAATCAGTTTTGATTCCTTCGACGACGCGCGCGCCTATTTGCTCGCCAATGCGCGCGACAAAGTTGTCCGCACTGTCGAAACCGCGCGCATGCACGGCAAGCTTTTGGAAATTATGCCGCAGGGCGAAATGCGCCGCGCGGTCGAAAGCACGCTCGAGCGCCAGCGCCGCTTCCCGCTCGACACCGCCAACGCGCTCCGTGGGCGTCTCCGCCGCGAAGGCTTCACCATCTTCAAGAAGGGATCCAAGGGCATCTCCTACGTTTGCGCCGTGAAGCGCAAGTTCCGCGTTCCCGGGCAGACATTTGCCGACAGCATTGACGCGCTCATTGCCTTCATCGAGGCCAATCCGATGGTCAAGGCCAGCGAGCTTCCCGCGAAATTCCTCGGAATCAAACAACTCGAAACGCACGCCGCCACAGCCATCGCCGCGCCCGAAGTCGCCACGATACCCGCGCCGCTCGAAAAAGCGGTTGCGGATGAAACCGCGCCAGCCGCCGAATCGCAACCCGCTGAAACCGCGGTCGAGGAGGTCGTGGCTGCCGAGACTGCATCCGCGTCAACGGAGGCGGCGGAAGAAACCGTGTCCGCAGCTGCTGAGGAAGCACCTGTGGGAACTGTGCCGACGGAGACGTCCGCGCCCGCTATCGAGGCCGCGCCGGAAACCGAGGCGGCACCCGAGTCTGCGCAAACCACTCCGCCGATTATGTCGCCAGCCAGCGGCTCCGTTGCGCCATTCCCGACCGAACCGCTTTCCGCCGAAGAGCAGGCTCGCCTGCACCGGCTCACCGGCGATCTGCGCTGGCTTGTGTCCGAGGGTTACGTCACCGAATACATCGACGGTTCGCTATTCACTTATCCGCCGATGTCCGAGGCCCGCAAAAAGGAGGTCGAAAATGAGGATCGCGACGACCTTCCAACCGCGGAAGCGCACACGGCTTCCGAGAGCGCGTCCGGGCAATCCGAGTCGCCTGCGGAACAACAGCCCGTGGAGACCGATGCTCAGGCACCGGTTGAGCCTTCGGTCGCGTCCGAGCCTGAAATCGCTTCGGAACCGGAGTCCGTTTCCGAGGCGGACGCCGCTTCCGCATCCGAACCGGTTGCGGATTCGAAGGAGGAAAATCCCGGCGAACCCAAAAACGAAAGCTAAGCGCTTGCGCACAGGAACGGCGGTTTTCGGACCGCCCTCCTTGCGGGCGCGCGCCTTCGCGATGTGCTTTGAAGCGGGTTTTTGAGACCAATCACGATGAAATTATGGGAAAACAGGGGGCAATTCTCGAAAAGAGTTTGACACTGAACCTCAATCACGAGGTATTTCCCAATTCTCATTTTTTGGCTTCCTAGCTCAATGGTAGAGCAGTTGACTCTTAATCAATTGGTTCAGGGTTCGAGTCCCTGGGGAGCCACCAAGTTCTTTTCCGCATGTCTGATTTGCGATTGTCCGGGTTAAATAAAAAAATGCCGGACCTTGCCGATGCAGCACAGGCAGTCCGTTCTTTCCCACTCCAACAGACCATGAATGACGCAGAAACGCCGCGCAGGTTTCGCGCAGGGGCAGATTTTTTTGCCGACGTAGCTCAACGGTAGAGCACCTGTTTTGTAAACAGGCGGTTACAGGTTCGAATCCAGTCGTCGGCTCCAGTTTTTCCAATCGCCGCCCGATTCTTGCCCTTTTCGCCCTATTCTCTCTGCCCTCATTTCCTTTTCTTTTTTTTCCACTGCCCGATGGTGTAATGGTAGCACAGCAGATTCTGACTCTGCTTGTCTAGGTTCGAGTCCTAGTCGGGCAGCCAGCAAGATATTGAAAGGAAACATCTTAAGTCGCGTTCAATAAAAAATAAAAGAAGAGCGTTGACTAGGAAACCCGCTGACAGACAAATTCCCGAATTTCTTCACCTTATTTTCACCCAACAATACCAAACCCGCCAATCGCCCTTACACCCTTTTTCCCCTCTCCCAAGCCAAAGGCAGTGAATCCGCCGCATCGCGTGCGTAGTTCCAAGCTGCCGGAAGCACCAAGACAGGAATCCTGAATATTTTTCAAACGAAGATTAATAAATTCCGTCCAACCACGTTATCCAATACAGCTCCCTCAAAAAACAGTAGATTTGTAAAAATATTTCCCTTTAACTCTCACTCCCAAACGAAATCACAAATACTATGATTACAGCAGTCCTCAGCAGCTCACCGCTCGCGTTCTTCAAGCTCATGAATCAGACCCCTATGGAGCTTTTTCTCCATGGCGGCCCAATCATGTGGCCTATTCTTATCACGGCTTTTGTCGGCATCACGGTATCTGTCGAACGCACGATCTTTCTCGTCCGCTCGGCGATGAGCCGCCAGCCGCAAGTCCTTGAGGCCATTTACAAGAAGATTCAGGACGGTGATTTCGAGGGAGCCAAGCAGATCGGCCTCAAGAGCAAGGATCCTGTTGCCAAGACAATTTCGGCGGCTCTTGCCGTGCCTTCTGCCGGTATGATGAGCGCCTTCACTCGCGAGGCCAACAGTCAGCTCCGCCTTTATCAACAAGGCAGCGCGGTGCTCGACACCGTGGTTACGGCGGCCCCTTACCTCGGCCTTCTCGGCACGGTCACGGGCATGATGGAAACCTTCGGCGCCCTTGGCACCGGAGCGGACATCAGCCAGTCGTCCGCCAAGATCACCGGCGGTGTGGCCGAGGCCCTTATCGCCACCATGTGCGGTCTCGCCATCGCCATCCTCGGTCTTATTCCTTACAACACTCTCAATGCGAGCATCGAGCAGGTCAAACACGACATGGCGGATGCCTCCAACACACTGACCATTTACAAGGTAAACAAGGCGGACAAAGTTCACGCCTGATTCGTCCGACGATTTCGTTTGAAACCGCCCGGAATCAATACCCGGGCGGTTCCCCAAAAAAATCATTACTAGATAACAATAAAAAACTTATAAAACTATGGCAGGCGGCGGCTCACATAAAGGCGACGGTCCGAAAAAAGCGCGCATTGAGATCATTCCCCTCATTGACGTTATCTTCTTTCTGCTTGCCACCTTCGTATTGTTCACCCTTTCGCTGAACAAATCCAACGGTTTGTCCGTTCAATTGCCCAAGGTTGAGAACAGCGGACCCCGCGACCCTTCAAACTCGGTCACCATTTCGATCACCGACAACAACGAAATCGGTTGGGATAAAGACACCATATCGCTCGAGGAGTTTGTCACCCGCATTCACAACTACGCGATTCAGGTCGGTCCCGAAAACGCCCGCATATTTATCAATGGCGATGAAAACGCCAACTACTCCTCGGCTCGCTATGTGATCGATCAGATCAAGCGCACGCAAATCCAGAAGATCATGATTGAGACGCGCATCGTCCCCGATGCCGAGCGTCAGAATTAATCAAATCATTTTAAAATACTAGACACCCATGGCTGAAAATCCTGACACACCAGAGTTGGGCACAGGCGGTTCCAAAAAAGCGCGCATTGAGATCATTCCCCTCATTGACGTTATCTTCTTTCTGCTCGCCACCTTCGTATTGTTCACCCTTTCGCTGAACCGCATCGAGTCCATGGAGACCAAGTTGCCGGTGACCAGCAAGGAAAAGCCAGATAGAACCGACGACGAACCACTGATTGTTCAGGTTTCAGACGGAAACACTGTCTATATCGCTCGCGAGCCATCCGATATGGCCGATGTGTATGCGCGTATACTGCATTACAAGGAATCGACAGTCAATCAGGGTAAGGTTCCCCGCGTGCTCATTTCAGGGGATGACCGCGCCAAATACGGTGCCTTAATCAAGGCGCTCGACTATGCGAAAGCCGCCGGCGTCGAGGAAATATCATTTGAAACCAACTATCGCCTTTCCGGCAAATAACCAAAGGAGACCCATACCATGAGACGCGACTTGATTATCGGCACACTGGTTTCCTGCTTTGTCATTGGTGGATTGGGCTGGGGCGAAACCGCCTACGGCAAAATTCGCGACGCACTTTTTGGCCCCAAAAAAGTGGTTGCGGCCCCGCAAACATCGACCGTGGAAGTGGAAATATGGGAGGCTCCTGAAATGCCCGAAGTGCCGCCCGATCCCACGGATACAGTGGATGAGGAACCGGCGGTTGACGTGGCCACCATCGCCCCGCCCAGCCTCATGGACGTCCCCGGCAATGTGCAGGTGGACTCCTTCACGCAGCAAATGCAGCCCCCCCCGCCGCCTTCGCTCGGTCGTCCTGATGGCGGCACGATGACCATTCCAAAGGGTCCCCCGGGCTCGGGTGTGAAAAACACCATGGGTGCTATTTTTGACCTCAAGGATCTCGACCAAAGACCCACGCCGAGAGGCATGCGCGCCGAGCCTCAGTATCCCTACGAAATGAAACGTCAGGGAATCCCAGGGGAAGTGATACTCCAGTTCCTCGTTGATGAGCGTGGAGATGTCCGTGATGTCACGGTCACTCGCTCCTCACATCGCGAGTTTGAGGCACCCGCAATTCAAGCTGTTCAGAAATGGAAATTCCGCCCCGGTAAAAAAGGCGGCAAGGCAGTCATCACTCGCATGCAAATCCCCATCGCATTCAATCTGAACGACGACGAATAATCTCGCCCATCCCATGTCCCGCAATAGACGAACACTTTCATCCTTTCCGGCCAAGCTCGGCATGTTGCTGATCGCGGCCATCACATCCATTTCCCTTGTTGCGCAGCAGGCGCCCAAGCCGGAGCTTTCTGAAAAGGTCTCTGAAAGCATTCAGGCCATCGGCAAAAAAATCGTCGAGGAGCCCCGCGATTTGGATGGTGCGATCAACGATATCAACGCCCTCCTTGTTCAAGTCAAACCGGACAGCTACGATACCGCTTATCTTACGCAATTGAAGGCGCAGGCCTATATCAATAAGCAGGATTACGCCTCCACGATTCCTCTTTTGGAGACGGTCTACCAGCTTTCCAAGGAACACAAGTATTTCGGCGTTGAGCAGGAACTGGGGATTATGTGGATGCTCGCCCAGTTGTATGTGCAGGACGCTGGCACGGAAAAAAACGCGGAAATTCAGAAAAACAAGTTCGCCAAGGCGCTTTCCATGGTGCGCGAATGGCTCTCAAAAACAAAAAAACCGACATTTGAAGCCTACCACTACGCCGCGTCCATTCTCTACCAACAGGCGACAGGCGGTGGTTCTGGAGCGGAGGTTGACAAGGAACTTTTGAAGCAGGCTGCGCAGGAATGTCAAAACGCCCTTACTATGAGCATCAGGGCGAGAGAACAAATATATCAACTGCTGGTTGCCATCGCACAGGCGGCCAACGAATATGAGACCGCTACCAAGTATTTGGAACTCATGGTCGCCGCCAATCCCAAGAGCGCCCAGTATTGGACAATGCTTCTCTCAATGTATCTCGGTTCCGCCGAAGGCCTTCCCGAAGGTTCATTCTTGCGCAACGACGCCTATGCCAGGGCTGTTTACACCATTGAGCGCGCCCAAGCCAACGGCTTCATGACCGCACCGCAGGACTACCAGCGCAAGCTCGCCTGCTATTTTAATTCCGGCCAGTTTGAAGGCACGGTCGATATCCTTGAGGATGGGCTTCGCAACGGAAAAGTTGAGAACACTCAAAAGAACTGGGAGCTCCTTTCAAGTTGTTATCTTCAGCTCAACCGAACCCAGAAGGCCATCGACACGCTTGTTGACGCATCCAAGATTTTCAAGGACTCGGGCGACCTCGACATGCAAATCGGCTATCTCTACTACGGCAACGAACAATACCAAAAGGCGCTTGAATTTATGAAAGTGGCGCGCGACAAGGGCGTGGATAAAAACAGGACGGCGTCGCTTTTGTTCTTCATCGGATATTTGCACTTCGAGCTCAAGGAGCTGGATGAGGCTCTCGCCTCGGTGGAAAAAGCCCTTGAAGTTGACGCCAACAATCAAAACGCCCGCGAGGTTCATCGCGCCATCAAGGAGGCCATTGATGACCGCAATCGCAACCTAAAGAAGGACGAGCCAGCCGAGAAAAAGAAGGCGACGCCAAGGCTGGGGAACAAACCAAGAACGCACAGCAACCCGCCAAATAATCCCGAAAATTACAGGCCATGAAAAAACTCACAGCCCTCTACTTCATAGTCCCGATAATCGGTGTCATCTGCTTTTCCTTTTTCTACACAAGCGTCAAGGCCGAGCTCCACGAACGCGAAGTTCAGCGTAAAAAAGAACAGGAGCAGGCACAGGCATTGCGTGCGCAGAAAGACTTGAAAGACCGCCAGGATGCATATGCACATGCGCGTGCTGAGATTGATCTTCGAATCAAGAAAATCGAGGAACGGAAAAAAGAGGAGGAACGCAAGGCCGCCGAAGTGCAAGCAGCCAAGGATTCGCGTGACCTCGTTTATCGTGAACGCGAACGCCAAAGCAAGCGCCTCACCGATCTTTTGGACAGCCGTTCCGTTGCGAACGATCAACTGGCGGCGGTGCAGGAACAACTCAAACTGCAACGCATCCAATCGGAATATTACGGAACAGCGGCCAGTGAGGTTAGCCAAAACAAGAGGCTCTACGAACAGGCGCTGGCTCGAATGGACGCCGCCGCGGCCGCCGCGATCAAGCAGGCAGAAGCATTGAAAGCACAGGCAAAGAAAAGCTGACCCAACATATTTCGATTTCAAAATGAGAAAACTCTATTTCATTATCCCGATCATACTGGCGAGTATCTTTCTCTTTTTCTATCTAAGCGAGAGAAAGGTTATTCATCAGAGAACCGAGGAGGCCAACGCCAAACAGCAGGCCGAAATTCAAGCCAAGATAAAAAAGGACAAGGAAGACCGTGACCGTGCCCGTGCGATAGCGGTGGCCCAGTCCGAGGAGCGTGCCGCGGAACGCGAAAAAAAGCGTCTTGAGGAAGAGGCGCAAAAAGCCCAGATACAGGCGGCGCGCGATGCGCTCGCGGACGCCTTGCAGGAACGCGAACGTGCGTATAAGCAGAAGCTCAAACTCACGGAAGATCGCAGCACGGGGGATGCCCAACTGCGCCGTGCCCGGGAGCAAATCAAACTGCAGCGCGCCCAGTTCGATTACATCAAAAACTCCGTCAAGGAAGTCACCGCTAAAAAGTCAATTTACGAACAGTCATACGGAAAACTGGAAGCTGCCGAGCGCATTGCCGCGGCCAACGAAGCCGCGCGCCTTGCCGCCGCCACTCCTAAAAATAACCCTTTAAATCACACGTAACATGAATCGTTTACTCTATATCGGAATCCCCGTCGTATTAATGGTCGCCTTCCTCTTCATCTATGCGGACAGCAAGAAGAAGATTGAGGCTGCGCAAGAGAAGGCTCGCATCGAGAAAGCGACGGAAGATAAACGAATCGCCGACGAAAAAGAGGCGCTTCGCATACGAAATAAGGAAAATGCTGATAAGGCCGACGCAAGACGCAGGGCGGATGAGGCCGAAAAGGAACTGAAAAAGAAGCAGGAATATGAGGCCGGCCTTCAGAAGATCCGTGACGAGGAAGCCACTTTCACCGCAGACCTGAACAAATACAAGAAGGAGATTGCGGAGCTTGAGACGGAACTGGACAAGATTCGCGCGGAAAAGGAAAAGCTCAGTCGCGAGTCGATTGATCTCAGCAAGGAGATCGCGGCCGCATACATTGAGCGCCAGAACGCCGAGATGGAAGTCCAGCGCTACGCCGCAATGGTCGCCCGTCGCGCCAACGACAGCCCGCTCGCTCGGCCCCCCGCCGTTGCGCCGGCCCAGTAATTGCCGGGTATTGCGCATCAAAAATTTCAAGCCGCCGGGTTTCTCCAGGCGGCTTTTTTATTGGTGAGATCGCAGAGACTGCGATCGGCAACTGACTGTGATAATGGCCTTTTCTATGGCGTTGAATATCACACCAAGCTCTTACGCACTTGCGCGGCGGCGTCGGCCCAGGTGGGGAGCGGGCGCGCAAGGACCTCGGAACGCAGACGGGTGAGTTCGGTTTCGTCGGTGAGGATGCGGCGCAGCACGGCCTTCCATGCGGCGGCGTGATTCACGGGCGCGGTTACGCAACCGCCGCTGTTGGTGTATTCACGCAGGACGGGCAGGTCGCTGCACACGCAGGGCAGACCCATCCAGAGCGCCTCGAGCGGGGGCAGGCCGCAGCCTTCGGCGATCGTCGGGAAGAGCGCGGCGCGGCATTTGGTGTAGAGCGCCAGCATCGCGTCGTCGGACGCGCTTTCGTGCAGGTGCAGTCCGCGATATTTTTTGCGCATTGTCTTGATGCGGCTCTTGATCGGCTCGCCAAACTCCTCGTTCACGCGACCGACAAAGTTCATTTCAAATTGCAGGCCCTCGTCCCAAAGCGCCTCGCACACATCAAGCAGGAAGTTCTGGTTTTTGCGCGGTTCGAGCGCGCCGACGCACAGGAACGCGGGGTTGGCCGCCGCGGGCGTGTTTGCGGCGCTCGCCCGCGGTGTGTATTTTTGGAAATTTGCGCCGAGTGTGATGCGTTCCACGGTCGCGCGCGGAGCGATGCCCTGGAATCTCCAAAACTCGTGAAGGTCGTTTGCGCTGTAATTGGAAACGGCGAGGATGCGGTCGAAGTTCGAGAGCATCTTCATGTAGTCGGGCGCGCGCAGCACGCTGTTGCGGCGCGTGATCTCGGGATACTTCAGCGGGATGGCGTCATGAAAAACGGCGGCGAGTTTGCATTTGCCCGATTCGATGAATTCGCGGAAGCCCTCGCGCTCGCCCTCGCTGAAAAGCTCGACGGTTAAAAGCCATTCGTTGCGCGCCTTTGAAAAGGTGATCTCGCGGCCGGTCTCGGAATTGCGCCAGCCGCCTTTTTTCCAGACGACCGCGGTGCATCGTTGCGAGGCGAGTTCGTCGAGCAGGCGATGACTCACACGGGTAAGACCGGAACTGTATTTCGCGGGACCTGTTTTGGTAACGTCGAAGTAGATCATGATGCTTCAGGGTGGTGGGAGCTTGCAGTGTTGTCGATTGTTGTTTGCGCGGCCAGTTCAAAGCACGCGTGAAGTTGCGAGGCGTTTTTGTGCGCGTCGAAGTTTTCCTCGACCCAGCGGCGGGCCTCGGCCCGGAGCGATTCGGCGAGAAGGTCGTCGGTTGCGAGGCGCCGCATATCGGTCACCCATGCGCTAATGTCCTCGACATCGGCAACGAGCCCGGTCTCGCCGTGGTGGATGGCCTCGGTGGTCGCGGCGGCGGGCGATGTGATCACAAGCACGCCGGCGGACATGGCCTCGGGGATGACGTTGGGCAGTCCGTCGCGGTCGCCGCTGCGCGCAACCACCCCGGTGTGAATGAGCACATCGGCCCATTGGAGCTGCCGCCAGACTTCGGGCAGGGCGAGATGCCCCATGAGCGTGACCTTGTCGGCGACTCCGTTTTTGGCGGCGGTTTGCTCGAGTGTCTCGCGAAGCGGTCCGTCGCCGATGATGCGCGCCTCGAACGCGACGCCCGCGTCGCGGAGCGCGCCGTAGATTCGCATTTGATGCGTGAAGCCCTTTTTCTCAACGAGGCGGCCAACGCACACGATGCGAATTGGCGAGCGGTCGGGACGCAGCGGATTCATGATGGGGAACGCGTCGAGTCCGCGACGAATCAGGCGGACCTTGTCCGCGGGCACGCCGCGCTGAACGAGCGTGGCCCGTCCCATCGCGGTTGATGTGTGGATGAAGCGCGCGTCCGCCAGTTTTTCGAGAAGCCACCAGTCCCCGCCGTGTTCGTAAATATCATAGGCGTGCGCGGCCGCCGAGTAGGGGATTTTGTTCAAGCGCGAAAGGCACCACGCCGCCGTGGCCGGGGCGCCGCTCCACGCGGCATGAATGAGCGAGGGCGGATCTTTTTTGAATGCGCGGTAAAACACACCCGCGAAGCCCGCGCCGAGCATGTTTTCCCAAAAATTAATCCACGAGGGCGCGCGCCGTGTGAGAAGCCCGCGCAGCAAAATGCCAAACACATCCCAGCGCGTGAACGCGACCCATGGGATGATCCAGAACAACTCCAGCAGCCGCCACTTGTTGAAGGCGCGCACGGGCAGTCCGCAAAATGTCCCGCCGCCACCCCAGAACGAATAAATGCGCAAGTCGGCGCCGAGCCGGTGCATCGCGATGATTTCGCGTTGAAGGAACGTCTCCGTGTTTTTCGGAAACGTCGTGAAAAGATAGGCGATTTTGAGGCGAGGATTGTGCAAGGCTCGACAGACTGGAAAACCTGCCCGCGCAGGCCAAGCAGAAGTTTTTCGCGCATGTTAATTGGCGTGTGATGAACCCTAGTGAAGAACCCCGAAAAAAACGACCATTACTTTTTCCTTGCGCACCCCGATGCGAAAAGTCCTTACTCTGCCCCTCAAAATTACGGACCCTTAGCTCAGTTGGTTAGAGCGCTTCCTTGACATGGAAGAGGTCGATGGTTCGAGTCCATTAGGGTCCACCACTTTTCCGGCCAAAGCCGCTCTTCATGGGGCGGCTTTTGTTTTTGCCCGAATTGTTTGCGACGGTTTGGGGTAACTATGATGCCGGATCGTTTGCGTGTGTTTTTTATCCCTTCCCAAACGTTTGCCCTTTCGTTTAGTTTTCCAGCTTTTCAAAACGCCCAAACCTCTCACCATCCACACCCGCACATTCATCAAACTTCTCATTCCCTCCCGCATTCATCCCATGGCCACACCTGAATTCTTCTACCAAGACACATTTCCGCTCGGCGCGGACGAAACCGAATACCGCCTCCTTTCCAAGGAAGGCATCTCGACCACCACGCTCGACGGCAGGGAGATCGTGAAAGTCGCGCCCGAGGCGCTCGCGTTTCTCGCCCAGCAGGCCATGCACGACTGCTCGTTCATGCTCCGCCCGAAACACCTCGCGCAAGTCGCCGCCATCCTGCAAGACCCCGAGGCCTCGGCCAACGACCGCTACGTCGCGCTCACCATGCTCAAGAACGCCGAGATCGCCGCGCAGGGCATCCTCCCGTTCTGCCAGGACACCGGCACCGCCACCATCGTCGGCAAAAAGGGCGAGCAAGTCTGGACCGGCGCGGACGACGCCGAATTTTTGTCGAAGGGCGTTTACGAGTGCTACACCAAGGAAAACCTCCGCTACTCGCAGACCGCCGCGCTCAACATGTATGAGGAAGTCAACACCGGCACCAACCTCCCCGCGCAGATCGACCTCTACGCCACGCCCGGCTCCGAATACAAATTCCTCTTCGTCGCCAAGGGCGGCGGTTCCGCCAACAAGACCTACCTCTATCAGGAAACCAAGGCGCTCCTTAACCCGAAATCGCTCGAAAAATTTGTGACCGAGAAAATGAAATCGCTCGGCACCGCCGCCTGCCCGCCCTACCACCTCGCGTTCGTCATCGGCGGCACCAGCGCCGAGACCTGCCTCAAAACCGTCAAGCTCGCCTCGACCAAATACTACGACTCGCTCCCCACCACCGGCAACAAGCACGGCCGCGCCTTCCGCGACCTCGAGATGGAGGAAAAGATTCTCAAAATCGCGCAGCAATCCGGCATCGGCGCGCAATTCGGCGGCAAATATTTCGCGCTCGACGTGCGCGTCGTCCGCCTTCCGCGCCACGGCGCCTCGTGCCCCGTCGGCCTCGGCGTCTCCTGCTCCGCCGACCGCAACATCAAGGCCAAGATCAACAAGGACGGCATCTGGCTCGAAAAAATGGAAACCAACCCCGGTCGTTTCATCCCCGAAAGCGAGCGCGTTCTCAAGGACGACAACATCGTCAAAATCGACCTCAACCAGCCGATGGACGCCATTCGCGCCACGCTCTCGAAATATCCCGTCACCACGCGCGTCGCGCTTAACGGCACCATCATCGTCGGACGCGACATCGCCCACGCCAAGCTCAAGGAACGCCTCGACTCCGGCCAGGGCCTGCCCGACTACATCAAAAAGCATCCCATCTACTACGCCGGCCCGGCCAAGACGCCGCAAGGTTACGCCTCCGGCAGCTTCGGCCCCACGACGGCGGGTCGCATGGACAGCTACGTTGACCTCTTCCAATCCAACGGCGGCTCGCTCGTGATGATCGCCAAGGGCAACCGCAGCCAGGCCGTCACCGACGCGTGCAAAAAACACGGCGGCTTCTATCTCGGCAGCATCGGCGGCCCCGCCGCGATCCTCGCCAAGGACAACATCAAAAAAGTCGAGCTCCTCGAGTATCCCGAGCTCGGCATGGAAGCCATCTGGAAAATCGAAGTGGAAGACTTCCCCGCGTTCATCCTGGTGGACGACAAGGGCAACGACTTCTTCGTAAGCGGCTGCGCCGCCTGCGGCACGGGCGCGCCGGAGAAAAAGTAAGCCTTTCAATCGACAACACAAATCTCATCAAAACGCCCGGCGTGTAATAGCGACGGGCGTTTTTTTTGCGCGCGTGGAATCCGATAAACTTTCGCAAGCCTTGCGCGTGGAATCTCAAACCTTCCGCTCATTTTTATCCATCGGCTGATCAAACCTTGCCACCCGGCCGTCTCCAAACAGGCGATTCGGTAAAAGGCATGTTTAGAATTTCGGTTTTCGCGAATGTCCAAAAGTTGGCATCCGCGCTGCTATGACTGATGCTGTTCATATCAGCCCTGCTCCGGCAGGGTTTGGGGTAACATGGAGTCCAGCGTGCATAACTGGACAAAGAAAATAAAGGGCCCGCCGTTAGGGGTTATCGGCGGGCCCGCTTCTTTTTTGAAATGTGGAATCAACGCGGACGTTTTGCCCTGATTGCTTTCGCGTTCCACTCCGCCGTCACGGTCGACGTGAAACCGCCGCGCGCTTTCCATCTCGACACGATCGTGAGCGAGCGCGGTTTCATCACGCGTCCGAGGTCGTCGCAAATCGTGTTGGTCACCGCCTCGAAAAAACTGCCCTCGTTGCGAAACGCGTGGAAATACAGCTTCAGCGATTTCAACTCTACGCACACCTTGTCCGGCACGTAGCGCACCGTGATGTCGGCGAAATCCGGATGTCCCGTCATCGGACACAACGAGGTAAACTCATGATGCGTGTGCTCGATCACATAATCGCGCCCGGGCGCGGGATTGGGAAACGTCTCAAGAATCTTTGGGTCAACCATGACGCAAAACCTACCAACCGCCGTCGAGCCGTGTCCACTCGCAACCGTGCGCAAATCGCACCCGACCCCGAAAGAGGGGAGCGAAACCCTCACATGAACCACGCCTCGGGCAGCTCCAGCTTCCGGCGTTTTGCACCGCGATCCCTTGGATCATACAAACCAAACACCGCGCGTCCCGAGGATTCCAGCGCGCGCAGATATTTTATTTTTCCGGACGCGTGCGATGCGTATGAATAAACGCCGTCGTCCATCGCATCATCCACGCGTTCGCACTCGGCGCGATAACGCAGCTGCTTGTTGATTTTCACATTTGTGGAAACGATTTTGCGCACGCGAAACTCACCCACCATGCCGTTTTTTAACATCCACTGCCGCCGCAAGGGAACGTGGATTGAAACAACCACGATGATCGCGCCGACGAGTGGAAAAATCAGGACAAACAATGTTGCAACCGAACCCGCGCTCAAGCGGGAGCCTTCGATGCGCGCGGTGGATGGATTCCCCTCAATGTATAACACGCCCACCTTGTCGCCTTTGTTCCATGCCCGCCCGGTTGTGTAGCACACACCTTGAACGACCTCGCCGCTTTCACTTGCCGTGAACTCAAAGGCATAACGATAAACTGGTGTTTCATTTATCGACATATTGCTCTTTTCAGCCTCCGAGACGCGTCCGGTTGTCACCAAGTGGCTTCTGTCAAGCTGCCAGTCCTTTCGCAGGTTGTATGGGAAAAATATCCATGTGAAAACTCCGCCCAAAACTAGAAAAAACAGGCCGAATAAAAAAAGTCCGACCGCTTGGGTTTTCATTCCCGCCGCGCGTTTTATCACAGGCGGAATTTCCCGTCTCGGCACAGGCGCGAGCAGGAACGCCGTTAGCGACTCCCCGGCCTCGCGCGTCAAGCTCGGCATCGCATGCTCCGGCTTATTGCCGGAAACATCGCGCGCGCTGTCGCCAAAGCTGCCGTTTTTGTCCATGCCACAAGGCATTCCTCCCCGCCCTCATCGCGTCAACCAACAAAGCGCCGCGCGTCGCCGCAAATCGCGCCACACTCAGAAAAACATTTCCCTGTCCGCGCCCATGCCTCAGCGTCTGGGTTTCTCACGCCATGGATTCCCCGTTCGACTCCGAAGAAACCGACACACCCTTCAGCCCGCCGCCGCAACCCGCGCAGCCGGTCCGCCTTTCCACGTCCACTTTCTCCGCCATTCCGCAATCCGCCGTCCCCGCCATCGACTTTCGCGCCTCGCTCAACGACGAGCAATACGCCGCCGTCACCGCCGAGCCCGGCCCGCTCCTCGTCCTCGCCGGCGCGGGTTCCGGCAAGACGCGCACGCTCACCTACCGCGTCGCCTACCTGCTCTCCAAGGGCGTGCGCCCGGGCGAGATTCTCCTGCTCACCTTCACCAACAAGGCCGCCAAGGAAATGCTCCACCGCGTCAACGACCTCACCGGCGTCGAGCCCAATCGCTTTTGGGGCGGCACGTTTCACTCCATCGGCCACCGCGCCTTGCGCATGTTTGGCGAGGATATCGGCCTGCCGAAAAACTTCACCATCCTCGACGCCGACGAAGCCGAATCGCTTCTCAAGCAAACCGTCGATGCCGAGAGCAAGGGCTTCTTCAAGGACAAGACCAACCCGAAACCCGGTCCGCTCTTCAACGTCATTTCCCTCTCGCGCAACACCCAGCTTCCGATTGGCGACACGATCGAAAAATACTTTCCCCAATACAAGGACATCGCCTACCTCATCCCGCCCTTTGCCGTCGCCTATGAAAAAAAGAAGCGCGAGCAAAACGTCTGCGACTACGACGACCTCCTTGAATACTGGCTGCGGCTCCTTCAAAAATCACCCTCTGTCACCCAGTATTTTTCCGAGCGATTCCGGCACATTCTTGTCGACGAATACCAGGACACCAACACCGTGCAGGCGCAGATCGTTGACTGCATCGCCACGCATCATCGCGTGATGGCCGTGGGCGACGACGCGCAGTGCATCTACTCATGGCGCGGCGCGGATTTCGAAAACATCGCGACATTTATGGACCGGCATCCCGGCACCGCCATCCACCGCATCGAAACCAATTACCGCTCCACGCCCGAAATACTCAATTTTGCCAATCGAATACTCGACGCCCAGCCCCACCGGCGGGCCGAGCTTGCAAAGGAGCTTCGCGCCGCCCGGGGGCACGGCATGCGCCCCCAAGTCGTCCAGACAATGGACGACCGCGAACAAGCCGATTTTGTCATTCGCCGCATTCGCTGCCTTGTTGACGAGGACGGCGTCTCCCCCTCGGAAATCGCCGTGCTCTACCGTTCGCACTTCGTGGCGATGGAAATGCAGCTCGCCCTTTCCCGCGCCGGCATGCCCTACCACATCACCAGCGGCGTGAAGTTTTTCGAGCGCCAGCACATCAAGGACATCGTCGCCTTCGTCCGCTTCGTCTACAACCCCGCTGACGAACTTGCATGGCAGCGCATCGCCTGCCTCCTCCCGAAAGTCGGCGAAAAAAGCGCGCAAAAAATCCACGCTGTCGCGCGCGAACACGCCGCGCTCATGCGGCAGGACTTGATCGCCGTCCTCGAAACCGACGACGTGAAAACCAAGGTGCCCAAGGGCGCGCTCGACGACTGGCCGAGCTTCTGCGCCTCGCTCTCCGAAGTCGCCGAAACCATGCGCGCCGCGCCGCCCGCCAAGGCGTTCGACATGGCGGTCAACGGTTGGTATGGCGATTATCTCCGCGGCGCCTTTGCCGACTACATTGACCGCCTCGAGGAGTTGAAGGCGCTGGTCGGTTTCGCCTCGCGCTATGAAACGATGCAGGACCTCCTCGCGCAAATCGTGCTCCTCAACGGCGAGACAAGCGACCGTCAGGTCGATCCCGACGCCGAGGCGATCAAGCTCACCACCGTGCACCAGGCGAAAGGCTTGGAATACGATGTCGTGTTTGTGATTGGCGTTGCCGACGGCTATTTCCCCGGACGCCGTGCGATTGAGGACGGCGATGTCGAGGAAGAGCGCCGCCTCTTCTACGTCGCCTCCACGCGCGCGAAAAACGAATTGTATCTGTGTTATCCGAAAGTTGCGACCCGAGCCGGCCCCGGCGGCATGCTCCTCGAACCCAGCCGCTTCCTAAAAGAAATCGACGCCAGCCTCTACGACATCCTCAAGCCGCCCCGGCGGAGTTATTGGTAGGGGGGAGCGAAAGAGTTGAGGAAATGTGATGTGCGAAAAGGAATGAGCAGAATAGCGGAAGAAAGTGAGATATTAGGGAAAATCGTTCTTCCGTTAGTAAGCCAACATCCGAGGATTTCACGATCTGCTTAGAAAGGATTTGAAACTCGGTTTTTATCTAAAAAACTTTTGCTAAAACCAACGAAGTTCCTTCACTTTGAATCGAACACCCAAATAACCACCCTAGCTGCAGAAGAAGGAAAACCTCAATCAATGGCCGACGATACTTCACTGTTTTCAGCATCCGAACCCGCTCTCGGTTATTTATATCAAATCCGTTATGCGTTGTTGGAGATTCTTCGTCAACCTGAGGAAATCGCCTGCTATATTGAAAAAGATGACGATGTTGATTTTACAGATCCAGAGGAAGGTCGCATACTGGCTTCGCTTAAACATAAAGCTCCGGGCGATACGCTCACCGATTTATCGCCGGATTTTTGGAAATCAGTGCGCATTTGGCTGACCGACTACCTGAAGGATAAGAATTTGATAATCCCGACCCGTTATTTTCTGGTTACCACCGGGCAAGTGCAGATTGGGTCACTGTTGGCCGCATTTTTGCCGAGTGCAAAAACACCCGACGATCTCCTTTCCCGGATCAAAGCGACGCTTTCCCGCTCTACATCAAAAACGATAAATAAGACTAGCGATCTACTGGCCACACTTCCCAAGGATAAATGGAAATCCTTCTTTTCTCGGATTACCATTTTCGATCATCAAGAGAGGATATGTGATATTCCCGCATTAATAATGGATCGTTTCCGCTCTGTGCGGACACGATTTCGCCGTCCAGTATATGAACGTTTGGAGGGATGGTGGTATAACCAATGTATTGATCTCCTGACTGCTGAGCGAAAAGAGCCCTTTTACGGTAGAGAAGTGTCCGAGAGGCTTAGCTCTTTCTCAGAACAATTTCGCGACGACAACCTCCCCATCGATTTCGAAAGAGCCGAACCCAAGGATGGAGTTCATCCCGACTCTGATGATCGTTACTTCGTCAAGCAACTGCGAGCGATCGGCCTCAGATCTGATCGCATCACCAGAGCTATTCTAGACTATTACCGTGCCTCCGAACAAAGAAGCGCTTGGCTGCGAGAAAACGCGACTCTTGATGGAGAGGTTGAACGATATGAAGAACGTCTTGTGGATGAGTGGGCACGCATTCGTGAGATAATTTTCGAGGACTTAAGCAGCGATGCGCCTGAAGAAATCCTTCAACAATCAGGCAGGAAGCTCCTAAACGATCTTTCAACGCGGGATCATCCCAATCTCCGCATTCGTCGAGATGTTACGGCGAGCTTCGTTGCAATCGGAAGCTACCACATTTTGGCAAATGACGAGCGCCCGCGGGTGCACTGGCATCCTCGCTTTACCGAACGGATCGCTGAGATTTTCCACGGAGGGAAAGCATGAAAACGTGGAGCCAGCGACCTCGAGAAATTCGTAATCTCTTCAACCCCGCATTTTGCGGTTTGGTTTTAGCCAGAGCGATTGAAGGATTCACTGCTGAAGGAAAGCGATCCATGCCATTTTCCCTCACCTTACTGATCCTTCCGCTGTCCCTTCACCAACGCACCCGTGGCATACTGAAGGACGCTAATCGATCTTATCTTACGAGCATTCTACAAGAACATCCGGAGATACGTGTTGATCTGGCTCAAAGAGTTTACGGCCTATTTCCTTACACGATGGAAGCTTTTGCCTACCTTGCGACCTATGGAGTTATAGAGGCCGACAACGACGGAGGAATTACCGTGCGAGAAGGTCGAGTGAAAAAAGTAATCTCCGGCTCACAAGAAACCAAAGACTGTCAAACCGTGGCTCGCGCATTAGGCGGAAAGTTCGCTCGGATAAATGATCGTGCAACCATTTACACAACACTGGGAATCAGACCATGAATATACGTGATATCATAATCTACAGTCACTCTGGGGCCATTAGAAAAATCTCTTTTAAAGTTCACGGCTTGAACATCATCACCGGCCGTTCATCGACTGGCAAATCGGCACTCTCGGAGATTGTCGAATATTGCATGGGACGGAGCGATTTTAACATTCCTGAAGGTCCCATTCGGGATAAAGTTGCCTGGTATGCCGTCATTTTTCAGTTTGCCGGTGAGCAAGTGTTCATCGGCAAACCAGCACCTGCGGCCAATGCGGCAAGTTGCTCCAGAGCGATGATCCTCCGCGGAGCGGCGATTGAGCCGCCTCCACATGAAGAGTTGCAACAAAATGCTGATGACGATACCGTTAGTTCCTTGCTGTCGGAGTTGCTTGGAATACCCGTGGTAAAGACCGACGTTCCTGAGAAACAGAGTCGGGACTCCTACTTCGCATCAATCAAACACACCCTATTCTATCTTTTTCAAAAGCAAGGACTCATCGCCAACAAAGAGCAGCTTTTTTATAGGCAAAATGAGCCATTTATGCCGCAGGCAATTAAGGATACGCTTCCCATCCTGCTGGGCCTAGCAGCGGACAATCGACTAGAAACGGATCAGCAACTCAGAATTGCCCGTCGAGACCTCAAGATCGCACAAAAGCAATTAACTGAGGCTGAGCAATTCAGTGAACAACTCAATATACGGGCGATCTCGCTTATTTCGGAAGCGCAGCAGGTTGGTATTTTGGCCCGTCGACCACCGCCTGAAAATTCCATTGAAGCGTTAGAGATTCTCACTGCCATTACACAGTGGAAGCCTACCGCAGTCCCCGAGGAGGACACCCATAGAATCGCAGCGTTGGAGGATGAAATCGCCGTTCTGCGAAAAGCGAGAGCCGGTGTCAGTGAGACGCTACGGGCAACTCAACTGTTTGTCGATAAAGAGGCTGGATTTACCAACGAAGCAAACGAGCAAAAAAAACGGCTGGAATCCATCCGCGCATTACCTGAGAATCCTGATACCGGAGAATGGCAATGGCCCTTTGCCCCTCAAAATATTGGACTCAATACACCGATTGGGACCGCATTGCTTCGCGAACTTAAGTCGTTAGATCAAGAGCTTAGCACCGTTCAGGGAGAAAAACCGCATTTAGAGCGTTATACTCTCCAAGTGAGGGCGCGGAACGATGAGCTGAATAAGCAGTTGAATAGTAAAAATGAAGCTCTCGCGGCGGCTATTGCGGCCAATGCTGCCATCGCAGAAATGGGAAATCGAAATGCGGCGGCAGCAAGAATCGTGGGACGCGTAAGCCTATTTCTGGAAACGTATCATCCCGACGATGATCTCACACGGTTGAACACACGGGTGGATGAACTGCAGGAAATCGTAAAACGCTTGGAAGCCGCCAACGGAATGGATGACAGTGCGGAGCGCCTCGCATCTACAATCAATATCATCTCGAACCGTATCGGGCACTACGTGAATGAACTAGAGGCCGAGTTTTCAGAGTTTCCGTTTCGTTTTGACTTCGCGCATCTGACAGTGGTTGCAGACCGTCCTGATCGTCCGGTTCCCATGAGTAAAACTGGGGGCGGAGCTAATCATCTGGCCTACCATTTGGGAACTCTGCTAGCACTGCATCACTTTGCGACGAATAATCACAAGCCTATGCCATCATTCCTCTTTTTGGATCAACCGACACAAGTATATTTCCCCTCCGAGCAAGTTTACAAATCGGCAGCGGGAACGATTGAAGAGACGGAGCGTGACTCAGACTTGGAGAAAGTGCGAAAGCTATTTTCCATGCTTTACAAGTTTGCCACTAATGAGGTGCCGGGCTTCCAGATAATCGTTACAGAGCATGCAAATCTTCGCGACCAGTGGTTTCAAGAAGCCATTGTCGAAACTCCTTGGACTAAACCGCCGGCCTTGGTTCCTAGCGATTGGTAAATCATCATGCTTCGGATTCTCCAAAACGATGGACGACGCAACCATGGTCAGCTTTTGAAGAACTGGTTCACCGGTAGTTCGGATGTTTTTATAGCTGTAGCCTTTCTCAAGGCTACTGGCTGGCGAGTCCTTGCAGAGAACATAGAATCGTTTCTTGGGCGTGGGGGGCGGATGCGTCTGTTGGTCGGCACCGACTTTTACCTTACCGAACCTGCTCCTCTGCGTGAATTATTCACCCTTGGCACGGAATTCCCGGCGCTTGATTGGCGGTTGGTTGATTCGGTAGCCACATCCACTTTTCACCCCAAATACTATCGTTTCAGATCAGAAAAATGGCTTTGGGTGATGACTGGATCGGCTAATCTTACCGCAGGGGGACTCACCCACAACATCGAGACATCGGTAATTATCGAGGATGGAATTGATGGGGCGCTGGCGAAAGAGTGCGAGAAGGCAGAGGCGGCGCTTTGGTCACATCCGCGCAATCGGCTGCCGAACGAGGTGCTTATTGGTTCCTATGCGGCTGCATTTAATGTGGCCCGACAATGTGCCGAAGATGCACGTGATCGTGCAGAAAAAACATTGATGCATCAACCGAAGGTAGAGGGTAAACGACTCGAAGATGAACTCGCTGCCTATCGAGGCAACCAAAAGCATCAGGCAGACTTACGTAGTAGGCACTCAAACTATATGGAGGCGATGCGATTGATTCGCAATCTTCTCTCTGAACGAGAGCCCGCATTCGAGAGTTTTGCGGCAATTTATGGGAAGCTGGTGGGCGAGCGTCAGGGCGATAAGCTTTGGCATTCGGGGAGTGTATACCGGAGCAAAACCAAGGTGCTTAACCAATGGCAGGAAGTGATGTCGATGTTGCGCGAGATCGAGAGCAGTGTGAAGTTGGCTCCGGCGAAAATGTATACCATGGGTGAAACATGGATAAAAAAGATACATGGCATTGGGCCGAACATCTTCACAGAATTCTGCCACACTCTTGATCCGAAACGGTTCTCGCCCCTGAACAACAACCCTGTGACCAGTTTACGTTGGCTCGGTGTCGATTATTTTCCACATCCGTCTGCCTTCAACCCTGAAGACTATGGTCGTTTCTGTCGATGCATGGATCGATTGCGTGAGCGCTGCGACCTCGCCAACCTCGGCGAGGCAGATCATTTTTTAAATTTTATATATTGGCGTCATAAGGACGAAGCAGAAGATGTCCCCGCTAACTGATCTCCCAAGCGTCGAGGTAGAAGAGGGTGGATTGTCACGATCATTCGTGTAATCGAACAACCTAAAAAGCTGGCAGTTGACTGGAGCAAGTAAGCGACGAATAGCACTCACCGCCACCAGCGTTGGTTTTCTTTGCGGCGTTGGGTGGCTTCCTCGGATTCGGTGAAGAGGATAGGGGCGTCGGGGCGGGAGTCGTCGCGGATTACGGGGCGCGTGGGGCGGTCGATCATTCGGTAATAATAGGTGCCATCGTCGTCGTTGCCTCCGATGCGGAAGACTTCGACGAAGACGGAATATTTGTTGTCGGCCGGGTTCCAGAAAACCACCTGCGTGGTGTTGTATTCCCACATGGCGTTGACCGACCATTGACGGAAAATCGCGTCCATCACCAGAAGGCTCATGTATCGGGCGTTTTCGGGCGGGGGAGGGGTGTCGGATGGTTTGGGTGTGTCGCTGCCGGAGGCGGTGGCGTCCGGTGCGGGAGATTGCTGGTCGGTTGCGGCGGTGTCGGTTGGTTGCGCGGTGCCGGAGGTTGCCGAGCCGGAGCTCTGTGTTCCTGAAGGGGCGGATGGTTGCTCTTTTTCGGGACGATTCAGGTAATCGCTGACTGTGTAGAAGGTGAGCGCGCCGAGAATAAAACCGACCATGATCCACGAGGGAATTTTCGAGGCCTTTTCGCGCGGCGAGCGCAGGTCTTCTTCGGTGTTATTGTCGGGTTCGGACATATGAAAAGGAGTTGGGAGTCAGAATGCAGGAGTCAGAAGATGATGAATGAGGAAAAGTAGTGGGTGGGTGAAGAGCGGGGATTATTGTTTTTCTGTGTTTGCTTCTGGCCTCTGGCTTTCTGACTTCTGACTCCTGACTCCTGACTCCTGTATTCTGTATTCTATGTTCCATATTCTACATTCTTGCGCGTGTCACGCGCGCACCAGCACCGCGACGGCCATGGCGACGGTGTGGGTGTGCGAGAGGGTGATGAGGACATGCGTCGCGCCGACGCGGGTGAGGAGGTCGCGGGCTTTTTCGTCGAGCTGCACGAGCGGTTCCTGGCGCGTGCCGTGATAGACGGAGACGGAGTGCCAGCCGATTTCGGCGCCGATGCCGGTGGTGAAGGCCTTGGCGACGGCTTCCTTGGCGGCGAAGCGCGCGGCGAGGTGCTGGTGCGGATCGCCCATGCCCATGCAGTAGGCGATTTCGCTCGGCGTGTAAACGCGCTCGAGAAAACGGTCGCCCTGTCGCTCGTGCACGGCGCGGATGCGCTCGATGTCGATCACATCGGCGCCGAGCCCCACGAGCACTCCGCCTTGCGGCATGTCGGGGAAGGGGACGTGCGGGCCGGGCTGCGGGCGTTCGCGAAGGGCGTTAAGATCAGTGTCCATGGGAATTTTTTAAGCCAATGGCCGCAAAGAGGCGCAAAAAAATATCAGCGAAACAGGAGGCTTTTCTTTGCGCATTTTTGGGCCTTTTTGTGGCTAATATTTCTCAGCGGTTCATTCGGGTTTTCATTTCGCGGACGGCCTCGTCGATTCCGGTGAAGAGCGCGCGGCTGATGATGCTGTGGCCGATGTTGAGCTCGTGCAGGTGCGGGAGGTCGCGGATTTGTTCGATGTTGACGTAGTTGATGCCGTGGCCGGCGTTGACGCGGATGCCGCAGTTGTGCGCAAGCGCGGCGCCGGTGGCGAGGCGCTTGTATTCGGTGTCGCGGGCGGTGTCGTCAAAATAGGCGTTGGCGTAGGCGCCCGTGTGCAGCTCGACAAAGGGCGCGCCGAGTTTGGCGGCGAGTTCGATTTGCGCGGCGTCGGGATCGATGAAGAGGCTCGTCTTGATGCCGGCGGCGGTCATCGCGTCGATGGTGGCTTTTACGCGGTCGCGGTTGCCGGCGACATCAAGGCCGCCCTCGGTGGTGACTTCCTCGCGGTTTTCGGGAACGAGGCAGACGTATTCGGGTTTTAGTTTGAGCGCGAACTCGGTCATGGCAGGCGTGCAGGCCATTTCGAGGTTGAGACGCGTGGCGATGGTTTCGCGGAGCCGCCACACGTCGCGTTCCTGAATGTGGCGGCGATCTTCGCGGAGGTGGACGGTGATGCCGTCGGCGCCGGCGCGCTCCGCGAGAACGGCGAGCGTGACGGGATCGGGCTCGACGTTTCGGCCGACGGTGGACGCGGCTTGTTTGTAACGGGCCTGGCGGAGCGTGGCGCAATGGTCGATGTTGACACCAAGGAGAATCATGCGAGCGAGCGTGGCAGCATTGGGGCTGGCAGGAAAACACTAAAGTGCGTTTGTCCCGATGGCGCGCCGGCGCCTTGTTTCCATTTTTTCCTTTCTGAACGGCGGCGTTTGCATAAGCAAGTGGGCGCATGTCCACACCAGATGAGAGCCAGCCCGTCGTTCCCGCAGCCGCATCGCCCGCGTCCGGGGCGTCCGCCAAACCCGCGCCGAAAAAGGAAAACATGCTGCTTAACCTCATCTGCAACATCGCGCTTCCGACGTTGATTTTGATGAAGTTCAGCTCGGACAAATGGCTCGGCCCTCTGTGGGGGCTGCTCGTGGCGCTGGCGTTTCCGGTTTGCTACGGCGCGTGGGACATGGCGACGCGCAAGCATGCCAACATGATTTCGGTCGTGGGGTTTTGCGGCGTGCTGCTCGGCGGCGGACTCGGGTTACTGAAGGTGAGCGGCTTCTGGTTTGCCGTGAAGGAGGCGCTCGTGCCGTCGATCATTGGCATCGCGGTGCTCGTCTCGGCGCGCCTGAAAAAACCGCTTGTGCGCGCGCTCATCTACAACGACCAACTCATCGACACGGCGCGCGTGAAGGCGGCGCTTGAGGAGCGCGGCACGCACAGCGCCTTCGAAAAATTGCTCGCGGGCGCAAACAAGTGGCTCGCGCTGACGTTTTTCGTGAGCGCGGTGCTGAACTTTTTTCTCGCCCGCCGACTGATCACGGCGACACCGCGCACGGAGGAATTTAACTCGCAACTCGGCCAGATGCAGCTCTGGAGCTGGCCTGTGATCGTGCTCCCGAGCATGGTCATGCTGATGGTGATTTTGTGGAAACTGCTTGGCGGTCTGCAACGACTCACCGGCCTGGAGCAGGACGCGATTTTCCGCGGCGGAGAGAAGAAAGCTCCGCCATCATAGTCCGCCCTAGCCGGACGGTTTTTCTTCGGAATCGATTTTCGCGCCCTCTCTCCGAAGCAACGGGCAATAGATCAGCCCAATCGCAAAGCCGACCAGCAGGCCTGCGATATGCCCCGCATTGTCGATGCCAGATCTGGTAAAGCCGAACAGTAGATTGAGACCGACAAATACAAATATGCTCACTAGGACTGCCGTCCCCAATTCATGAACGACGGTTTTCGTGAGTCTCAACGCGAGGAACAAGCCATACATACCGAAAATCGCGCCTGACGCCCCTACGCTGACTATGTCTTCGTTCCACCAATTACTCGCGCAACCCGCAAGAATGCCGGATAGCAAATACGCAATCCAAAATCTCGCCCCTCCAAGCATGGGGCCCAGAAATAAACCAATGAATATCAATCCATACATATTACCGAACAGGTGTATGAAGCCGCCGTGCAAAAACATGCTTGTCAGTAACCGCCATCCTTCGCCCTCCGCTACCAGTGGACGGAAGTTTGCGCCCCACGCCAGCAGATCGCACGCATTGAATGACAAGAACCCGAGTCCGCAGGCAACCATCGCCGCAAACAACAAAATGTTTATATATAATATGATCAACGTGGCAGGGTAGTTTTTACTCGGCCTGACAACAGAGACAGCATTTCTCAAAAAAGAGTCACGATCCTTTGTATAAGATCTATAACGTATCTGTGTCATAGCGTCCTTTCCCATCTTTGGGAATAGAAGCATTATAAACCAAATACCGGAGCCTATCGAAAAGGAGTAGAATATCCATCTGAACGACGACGCTCCTCTTTCGATAAAGGGCGTTTCCCTGGGTATGAGCACGATGTTGTTTTTGCCTTTGAATCTCGGGCTTTTTTTTAGTGCATTCTGAAATCCGTCAGCCGCGGGCGTGTAGCCGGGACGTTCGAGATACTCAAATTGGGCCAGATTTCGGGCGAGAATCTTTTCATGGCAATCCTTCGCAAAAGCGCGGTATGCCTCGTCCTTTTTTACATTAGACCACCTGTTATCTATTGCCTTGCTGTATTCAATGCCCAGCCAGGCAGGGCTGGTTTCCCTCCGCAGTGCGCTGGCAGGGTCTTCCAGAATCGGGAAAACAAAATACAGGTGCATAGTGAAACGCTCGTTGTTCTTGCCACCCGTATCAAACACCGTATGGCGCCCTATGTCGGCTCTGCCTATATGAATTTTTTTTAAAATATAAAATTTCGTTTTTTCTACCGTGCTAATTTCATGAATGCTTTCAAGCTCGATAAGCTCTCCCGCCGACTTGTATAACCAATTCTGGGCGACAATCGTTGGCGTAGAGATTGCAATAACGGCGGCACCCCAGTATGCAAACACGGCATTTTCAGAAAGTTTCAGTAATTTAATGCGTGGCACCAACCAATACCAAACGGGAAGAAACGGGAAAAAACACGGCAGCCAAAATGTGAGCACCTCCTCATGAACCGGCAGAATATCGAGTTTGATAAAAAGAAGCCAGTCGAGAAATGTATATATAGAGATGAACCCCTGCGCTATTACAAAAAAAGGCAAATAAATATGGCGCAGTTTGACGACAAGGGCTCTCATTTCAAAATAACAAATAACGTCATATCATCAGGTTTTTGCGTAAAGGCTACATTCTACTATTGTTTCCCAGGCTTGCGTCTCCGAGCCAATTGTAATGCCGCGCACGAAAACGGCGGGTCATGAATTTGCGCGCAGAACGGTTCATATACGAGTATGGGACGTTAATGAACGGCAAACTATGCTCTGCCGTTCGTGCGCGAGACGCAGATCGCTCAGATTGGAACTGGTCAACAGGCGGCATGCTAAAACTGTGCCTAGCGGAGTGGGTTCGCGCAAGAAAAAGCCTGAGACTAATCATCCCCGCGAAACAAGCCCGCCATCTTGCGCAGGCGCGCGCGGTTTGTGCCGCTGCGGTGCGCGCGGATTCTTGGCAGCGACCAGTTGAAACGCACCGCGATCACGCGCAGTGCCACGATGAACACGATGCACGCCACCGCCTGCCAGTGCCACGTGAGCCGGTCGGACGCCAGCGCGCGCAGAAGAAAATAAAACGCGCCGCCCGCGATCGACACCGACGCGTAGAGTTCTTTTTGAAACAGCATCGGACGCTCGCCCGAAAGCACGTCGCGGATCACGCCGCCGCCCGCGCCCGTGATCGTGCCGAGCAGCACGCACACGAGCGGTGAAAGCCCGTGGTCGATTCCCTTTTGCATGCCCACGAGCGTGAACACGCCCAGCCCCGCGCCGTCGAAAACGATGTTCCACCAGCCGAGCTTGTGGATGTATCCAAGAAACAAGGACGACACGATGATCGCCACCAACACCGTGATGATCGTCGCATAGTCGGACATCCACGAAACCGGCCCGACGCCCAGCATCATGTCGCGCAGTGTGCCGCCGCCGATCGCCGTCGCGAAGCCGAGCACCGCGATGCCGAACAAGTCGTAATCCTTGCTGATGGCGACCGACACGCCCGACACCGCAAACATGAACGTGCCAATGATATTGAGAACGACAAAAAACAGATGGTCCATTTGCGAGAAAATCGGCGACGCTGTCCGATGGACCGCGTCTGTGCAAGCGCGCTTGAATCCAATATTTCAAACTACCCCAACGATGGACGGTTGTCAGAAAAAGCGCACCGACTCCGCTATCACGAACGTCGTTTGTTATTTGCGGACCGGACAGAGTCGGTCCTATCAGCGCCCGCAGTTCTCCAGCGTATTCACAGGTGTGATAAAAAAGCGTGACCGAAAAGGGTGGGGCGCGCTCGCCGAGCGCGCCGAGAATTGCGAGGGACGAACGCGGCGGTTGGCAGAATTGCGCTTTCGCTCAAAACGGCGAAACCGAACTACTCACAGTTCCTGTAACACTTTTGAGCACACCTAGTATTCACTTAGCTTTGAGATTTTTCTTTACTAAGTTAGTAAATTACTAAATTAGTAACGAACTAATTTATGGAACCACTAAAAATACCAACCACCCTCAAGCACAAACCTGTCGTCGTTGCCGAGGATTATGCAAATGTCGACGGTCGTTATGCTTATGATACGGACACACAAGGACTATCGCTTGGCCTCGCCCAATGGAATGACCGTGGCAAAGTCGATATCTCTGCGAAGGTTTGGCGGCACACCGGCGAAAAGTGGTCGCGCCAGTCCGAGGAGCTTCCCCTTCATCGGGTGCTTGATCTCGCGATTTTTGTGTGTCGCGCAAAGCAACATTTTAAGGACGCCTACCGTTTTCCGAAACTTTACGACGAGCAAAATCCCGTCATCGACCGCGTGGGGCTTCAAGGCGACGCCATGACGCTGAAAATCTGCACCGACAACGAAAACCTCGAAGAAGACATTCACCTGTTCCACCAGGCGCTGAGCAATGACGACGAACTTCTGGGCGAACGCCTAAAGGCGCTGGCGGGCATCCTGCGCGAAATGGGCTACTGAAATCTTTGCGAAAAGCCGCGGGCGTTTGTCGCGATTTTGCCGTGTCTGCAAACCGGCGCATCATTTCTTCTGTTGAAAACCCTGGTGTTTGCCGAAAAATCAGCGGCATGAAATCCCATCGCAAGGAACTCTGGTTTGAAGTCCCTCAACGCCGCGGGCTCGTCAACATCACGTCGCAAGTCGAGGCGGCCCTTAAGGAAAGCGGCATTCGCGAGGGCTTGTGCCTTGTGAACGCCATGCATATCACCGCGAGCGTTTTCATCAACGATGACGAATCTGGTTTGCACGCCGACTACGAACGATGGCTCGAAAAACTCGCGCCGGAAAACCCCCACTCGCAATACGCCCACAATGGCGCCGAGGACAATGCCGACGCGCACCTCAAGCGCACAATCATGGGCCGCGAAGTCGTCGTCGCCGTGACCAATGGGCGCCTCGATTTCGGCCCGTGGGAACAGATTTTCTACTACGAGCTCGACGGCCTGCGCCGCAAACGCGCGTTGATAAAAATCATCGGCGAGTGATTCCGAAAAACGGCATGGCTGTTTTGGGGCAGGGCGAACCCTCCGGGTGAGTCGGGAATGTTGGCGCGCACCCGGAGGGTTCCTCCCTACCGCTTTTTTATTTCGAGCATGCCCGTGTTTTCGCGATCGAAAAATCCGGGCACAAAAAAGCAGGCCCCGAAACCTTGGCGGTTTGCGGGGCCTGCGTAAATTGAGAAACAAGAGCGTCGCCGGCTGTGCCGGTGCAAACGCGCGCGGCGATTTTTATTTGGCCTGCGCGTATTTTGCGGCGTGGGACTTGGCGCGAGCCGCGGCGTTCTTGTGAACGACGCCGGACTTGGTGGCCTTGTCCATCGCGGACGCGTAGGCGCTGGCGGCGGACTTGGCGGCGGCTGCGTCGCCTGACTTGGCGGCGGCTTCGAATTTCTTGTGGAGAGTCTTCAGACGGGTCTTGACGACTTTGTTGCGCGCGGTGAAACGCACGGTTTTGCGGGCTGCCTTGATGGCGGATTTAGTGTTGGCCATGACTTATGAATAAAATGTGTAAGTCGCGTAGAAACCCAAACACGGGCGGGCGAGTCAAGGTTTTCTTTGCCGTGCCCAATGCGGGGCGCTTTTCGCCATTCTCCAATGGCGGAAATTAACAAGCAGTTTTTCGCATGGTGTTTTTCGATTTTTTTGAAGTTTGCGTGCCAATGTATTCGACTTGCAAAAGCCAGCTTCGACTTGAGATGTGGCATGTGTTCTGCTCGCATTGTGTCATGAAAGTCGCATTTGTCAGCGGAACCAGCATTGTGAACTCCGATCTTTTCTCGGAATGGGAGGCGCGTTCGGCCACGACAAAATACGGCACGGTTGGTTACAAGGCGCGCGGCGAACATGTGATTTTGAATCGTCACGGCACCGGTGTTCCAAAGCCGCCGCATGCGATCAACTACCGCGCAAACATTCGCGCGCTGGCCGATCTCGGTTTCACGGATGTGGTGTCGTTGAACTCGGTCGGCTCGCTGCGGCTGAACCTGACTCCGGGCACGATTGTCTCGTGCGGCGACTATGTTTGTTTGCAGGACGGGCCGCGGACATTTTTCGACGACGAGTTGAGGGGCGGCTCGGCGGGCATCGACAACAACCTGATTCCGATGCTCGTGGAAAAACTCGCGCCCGAGTTCGAGATTCAGACGGGAAAGGTTTATGTGCAGATGCGCGGGCCGCGTTTCGAGACGAAGGCGGAAATCCAGATTCTCAAAAACTGGGGCGACGTGGTCGGCATGACGGCGGCGCACGAGGCGGATCTGTGCAGCGAGATCGGGCTGCGTTACAACTCGCTCGCGATCATCGACAATTACGCCAACGGGCTGGCGGGCGAGGAAATCGATTTCATTAAATTCAAGGACCTAGTGCGCGACAATCAGATCAAGGTAAACCGTCTCTTCGCGCGGCTTCTGGAGGTCTTTGCCTGAGCCCATGCGGAACTCGCCATACAAATGGTTGATCTTGCTCGCGGTCACACTGATTTGGTGTGGAATAAATTATTTTGGCCTGCTCGACTTCATCGAGGAGGAGACGATTGACTGGCGGTTTCAATATCGCGGCGAGCTGCCGGGGCAGGGGAAGATTTTCTATCTGGATGTTGACGCAAAATCTATCGCCGACATCGGCAACCTGGCGTGGGATCGCGCGTATTACGTGGATGTGTGCGAAGCGGCGTTGAAGGAGGGCGGGGCAAAGGCGGTTGGCATCGACTATGTGTTTTCGGACCGCGGCATGCCGGAGATCGCGGATCGCGATCGTTTTCAAAAGGGCACGTTGCGCATGGCGGGCCTGCTGTTTTCGGAGCCGCCGCCGCCCGTCGTGCTCGCGGCGGGTTACGCGTCGTCGCATGATCGCGATATCAACGGCCTGCCGATCGTGCGCGAGATGCCGCGCGTGCTTGATTCCACGTCAAAGACACAACCTCCGGAGCTTCCCCAAATCCGCGTGCGCAACCGCATCTACACCCCGCCTTATGTGGGGTTGATCGACACGATTGACGGCGCGATGAACCGGGTGCCGCTTTTCGCGCCCGACGAAAACAGGACGTGGTATCACATGAGCGTGGAGCTTGCGCGCCTGGCGTGGAAGCTGCCGCAGAAGGGCGTGCGCGTGCATGCGAACCGGCTGGAGTTTGTGCGCGACGACAACGTGGTGCTGGCTTCGGTGCCTTTGATCGACGGGCAGGATGTGGAGGTGAACTGGTCCACGCGCTGGGATTCGCCGCAGAACGCGCGCGCGAGTTTTTCCGACGCGCTTGTGGCCGCGGGCATGTTGAAATCGGAGAAACCCGAGGAGCGCGAGGCGGCGCATAAACTTTTCGAGCGGATGCGCGACTCGATCGTGCTGATCGGCCCGGTCGATCCGTTGCTGCAGGACCGCGCGCCGACGCGCCTCGACGCGCTGCCGGTGCCGCGCGTGGGCTTGATAGGCACCCTCATCCGCCAGTTTCAATCGGGCGCTTACGTGCGCCGCGTTCCGGGGTGGGCGCAGTGGATGCTGATCATCGGGCTGACCGCGGGCGTGTGCGGGCTGCAACTCGCGAACCTTCGCGGGCGCTGGGGCGTGGTTGCGAAAATCGGGGCGGCGGCGCTCGTGGTGGCGTATGTGTGGTGCGTGTTTTTGGTGTTCCTCAAATACAACCTGATCCTGCCGCTCGTGATCCCGCTGTTCTCGGCGTTCACGACGAGTTTTGCGCTGACGGCGCTGCTGCTGGTGGTCGCGGAACGGATGCGCAGCAGGATCACGAGTTTCTTCGGCACGTATGTGTCTCCCGCGCTTGTGCAACGCATGATCGAGTCGGGCGACGAGCCGCAACTCGGCGGTGTCGAGGTGCCGATCACGGCATATTTCAGCGACATTCAGAACTTCACAATGGTGGCCGAGTCGCTTTCGCCGACACGGCTCGTCGAGTTCATGAACGACTATCTTTCCTCGGCGACGGATGTGATCACCGATCAGGAGGGCGCGCTCGACAAATACATGGGCGACGCCGTGGTGGCGATGTTCGGCGCGCCGGTGGCGAACGTGGACCATGCCCTGCGCGCGTGCGTGGCGACGCAGCTCGTGCATGCGAAAAACATCGAGATTCGCGAACGCTGGCCCGAGATCGTCAAAAAAATGCCCGTGCGCAGCCAGATCGGCCTGAGCACCGGAAAGGCGACCGTGGGCAATATCGGATCGCGCACGCGCTTCGACTACACGATGATGGGCGACACGGTGAACATCGCCGCGCGCCTCGAAAACGCGGCCCGTGTTTACGGCGTGCAGACCTTGGTTTCGGGCGAGACGCGCAAGGGCGCGGAAAAATACGGAAACCAGTGCGTGTTTCGCAATCTGGGAAAAATCGTCGTGAAGGGCCGCCAGCAGCCCGTCGACATTCATGAAATCATGGGGCTGCGCGACCGCATGCCGGCAGCGGCGCTGGAGTGCAAACGAGTGTTCGAGGAGGGGCTGGAAAAATTTTTCTCGCGCGACTGGACCGGCGCGGCGGAGCTGTTTGCGCAGAGCGCGAAGCTGGAATGGTATCCCGTGATCGTCCCCGGGCAGCGCACGCCGTCGGAGGTTTTTCTGGATCGTTGCGAGGCGCTAAAAAAGAACCCGCCCAGCGAGGACTGGACGGGCGTGTATGTGATGGAAACAAAGTGACGGTCGCGCCGTCGTTTTGAGTGACTCAGTAATTCCAGCCAACGGAGACGTTGACGCGGTGATTCATCATGCCGTTGCCGGAGGTGCTGGCCCAGTTGCAGGTGTAGGAGAGCTGGCCGAAAACGTGTTTGCTGAAGTAGATGTTGGCGCCCGCGGTCACGCCGGCGGTGAAGTAAGTGTGGTCGACGGTGGGCGCGTCCCAATAATCCCAGTAATAACCATCATGCCAGTAGCGGCCGTTGCGGATGCCGGTGTCGATATACATGAACCCGATGGAGCCCTGAATGAACGGGCGGAATTTTCCTTTCAGAAAATCATACCGGGCTGAAATATCGCCTGTGAAGACATCGGCGTCACCCCACACATCGTAAGTCCTGCCGTCGTCGGCGGTGAGAACCGCGTCATAATCGGGATTAGCAAAATCGAAACGGGCATGGACGGAAAACTGCTCGGTGACGTTGAAGCCCGCTCCGAATCCAAAGAACCATGAGTCATCCATGTCGATGTGAAGTTTTCCGTTCACACGGTCATGATACCCGGGGCCGTCGTAAACGAGCACGTTGCGGGCGTTCATTTTGGTGTCGTCGAAAAACCACGCGCCGGTGGTCAGGTAAAAGTCCCAAGTGCCGGCGTGCGGCGCTTGATAGGCGTAGGTGGTTTGCGCGGGCGTCGTGGAGACGCTTTGCGGCGGCTTGTAGTCGGGCGCGACGCTTCTGGGCGTGGGCACTGAAGTTTGGGCGTGCGCGGAAAATGCCGCGGCAGCGAACAAAGCGACAAGTAATGAGATTTTAGTCTTCATAGTTTGTGGAGTTCTTGATGGCTGTGGTTTGGAGGTGTGTTGGTGTGATTGTTTGGGATGAGTCACTTGGACACTGCTTATCTGTTTTGGTGCAATTTTTTGATAAAAAGCCGCGCATAAATGTAGTTTTTACGAACCGATGGAGCATTTAAACCAGTGTCATCTATTAAATGACAATGCGTTTCTAATTATTGCATATAAATAAATTACAATTCGCCTGTATTTTCAAATGCGCGAAGTGCCGCGTGTTTTTTATTTTTGAACGGGGGTTGTCGCATTTCATGGATTTGCCGGTGATTTTTTGGCTTTACGCGGAAGGTTGCCCGCGCCCGCGCTGATTCAACCGCAAAATCCCGCATGAAATGAATTTGAAGGCGGGGCGGGCGGCCATGCAACAATCCCCGTGTTGTTCGCCCATGCCTTCGGCGGTCTCCCGACCACCGCTTCATCGCAAGCGCGTCTTTGACTTTCATGGCGGGAGCAATCACGCTCAAATCATGGAACAACTTCACGCATTCTGGCGCATGGATTACATCGAGGCGCCGCGCGCGCCGAAAAGCGCGAAACCTTTCAGCGCGTTGCCCGCGATGGGCGACGACCGCGCCGCGCTCATCGTTTATCGCGGTGCGTTGTCCTACTTGATGCTGAACCGCTTCCCCTACAACCCGGGGCACTTGCTCGCGATTCCCTTTCGCGAGGTGGCGGACATCGAGGAGCTGACGCCGGAGGAAAGCGCGGATTTGTTTCGCACAATTATCCTCGCGAAAAAACTGCTGCGCGTGGTGATCGGGCCGGACGGTTTTAATGTGGGTTTCAACCTTGGCACCGCGTCGGGCGGCAGCATTGAGCATTTGCACGCGCACATCGTGCCGCGCTGGAATGGCGACACGAATTTCATGCCGGTAATCGGCCAGACACGCGTGCTCCCCCAGGCGCTCGAAACGACGTGGGAGAAATTGCACGCGGAAGCCGCGCGCCTCGCGGCCTCGTAAGGTTCGCAACAAGTGTGGCAGGTTGCGGATTGCGCAACCGGTTCAGTTGCGATCATTCCCCGATTACAATCGAGCCGATCTCAAGCTCCTCCTTCTTATCCACGAGCCGCACGGTGATGAGTTTTTCCTTTTCGCTCGCCGTGCCGAAATCGGTGATCAACCGCACCTGCGCCGTCACCGGACCGAGCGCGGTCTGGCGGCTGTCGCCGTAATAATTGATGCGCACCGTGTATTTGCCGGCCTTCGGCGTGCGCACCAAAAATTCCTCCGGCCCGTAGCCGCCGGTGAAGTCGCGCGACATGCGCCCACCCTGATAAGTGAGCGGACGGCTATACATGGCGCGGTCGCCGCTCGGATCGTCAACCCACAGGTCGATGTCGCTGTTGTCGGCGTCCCAAGTCAGGATGACGCGCAAACCGACGGGCATGTTTTTGAGCAGGCGCGCGTCGATTTTGGAAAGGTCGAGCTTGCCCGCGTGTGTCGCGACGATGGCGTTCAACTCGCCGAGCGCGATCATTTCGATCTCGGGGAAACGGTCGTCCCATTTGCGGCTCACAATCTCCCAAAGCAAATCGGCGGTGCGCTGATACTGCTCGAGCTTGGCGCAAACGAGCGCAAGGTCGCGGCGGCTCTGCGGTTCCTCGCCGCGAATCTTCAACACACGCTCGAACACCGGCAGCGCAAGATCGGGCCGCCCCGCCTGCACAAGACGATGGCCGAGCACGCGCAGCAGCGCCGCATCCTCAAGCCCGAGTTCCGCGAGATTCGACAAAATCTGCAACGCGGTCGGCGTGTGTTTTGCCTCGTCAAAGAAGTATTCGGCGACATCGAGATAAAAGCCCGGCTCTCGCGCATGGTCGGCGCGCTCCTCAAGGTAAATTGAAAAACGCTCCGCCTCCGGCGCGCGCCGCAACCGGTCGAGATAACTCGCCGAGGGCGACCAACGCTGGAGGGCGATAAAGGAGCCTGTTGCCGGTTTATCCACGCGACGCCCGTCCTCAAATCCAGACCTGTCTAAATCTGCAGCCTGTCTGGCATCGGAAACCATGAAGCGTTCAATTGCGACAATCTCACCATCGGCATCATTCGCACGCGGTGCCGCAGCCGGTCTTTCTCTCCGTCGGGATTGCTCCTGACGAACCGTATTCTGCCTTTCTGATCCACCCAATATGACTACTTCTGAAGCGGGATGAATAGGTTTTGTTTCGGGTGGTCGTTTTATCGGTTTATCCTTCGGAAATTCCTTCTCCCACCACTGCACGCGCTCATGAAGCATCGTCACGATACGGTCAATTTGTTGCTTGCGGTTTTTGTTAGTCGCGGCGTCGGTTGCGCGGCGTTGCTTGAGCCATTCGTCGCGCAATTCCGCAGGCGGTTCGATGTCGTAGCGGATGTAATCGGCGAGCGTTTCCAAAACGATCAGTGATGTGTCCGGCGTGACGATGCGGAACTCGCGGCTTGTGCGGCGGATGTCCTCGCGGTTGTCGCCAGGGGCGGCGGCTAGGTGGTTGATTTTCGTCGTGGCCCATGCGCGCGCGGCGAGCGAGCCCGTGTTTTCGCCGGAGTTTATCGCGACTTCGATCGCTTGCGCGTCGTTTTCATTGGAGCCGATTTTCACACGAACAGTTGCCGATTGTTGCCGCAGAATGCCGGTGACAACAAACGTGCCGTTTTCAGTATTCACTGGCGCGCCAACTTCGGGAAAGATTTGCGCGACGGCCTCCGGATCGCGCTCAACGGCGAGCACGCGCGGCGAAATCCGGCGCAGGCGTGATGTCGCGGTTTTTGCGTCGAGTGCCATCAAGTCCGCGAATTCGCCGCCGCCTTGTGCCGCCAGTCTTCGCAGAAATGCGGGTGCGGCCTTTGCGCTGGCGTTCACTGCGTGGACGGGTGCGCGAAGCGGAAGTTTTTCGAGGTTTTGCGTCGTGCCGAAATTCACCACCCCGTCGGAAAACAGCAGCCACTCGTCCACGCTCGCGTCGTCAATCAATCCGTCGAATGATGTCGCGCCGTCGTAGATTGTTTTTTCGAGCGCGGCGCGAAGCTCGGACCACTTGCCCCTGCGCACTTTGAACGTGATCGGGGCGGCGGCGGTGTTGCGCAGGCAAACGAGCTTCACCTCGACATTGCGCACCGCTGCAAACCACGCGTCGAGCAGGGCGAACTCGCGTTTATGGTTGCGATCTCTTCCCGAGCCGGAGGCGTCCCACAAGATGCCGACGCATTTCGGCTCGGGGCGCGCATTCGCTTTCAGCGCGGTGGCGGGCAGCGCGGCCTCCGCATAAAAATATTCGCGTCCGTTAAATGTTTCCGTGATCACGGCGGGGCGGGCGGAGGTTGAGATGGCGGGCAGTTTGAGATCGAGCACGCCGCGCGCGGTGAAGTTTTCTTTTTTCACCTGAAGCACATGCCCGTCGCTCCATGCGGGCAGTTTAAGGGCGAGCGAGGTGCTCGCTTGCGCCGGTTTCGCGCCGGGCGCGGCGAAAACACTCGCGGTGAGATTGAAGGTTCTCAGTTCATTCGGAAAATTGAGCGCGAGGCGGTAGCGCGGCGCTTTGTTCGCTGCGGTCGACGCGGTCATCAAATCCTCCTGATACGCGATCACGATGCGGCGCGTGCCGTTGGCCGGAATTGGGAAAATACGCGCGCGGTAATTGTTGCCCGCGGTTTGTTCGAGCAGGCCGGGATCAACCTGGCGGCGCTCGATTTCCTCGAACACCACGCGGCCCTTTTCCTTTTCAACCGGCACGGCCTCGCGGAGCGCGCCGTTGATATCGAGCGCGAAACGCACCACGCGCTGCCCGTCGAGAAGAGGAAACTCGAACGTGCCTTCGAGATCGCGTCCGTTGGGATTGGCGAAAACAAGGTCGAAAGTTGTCACCGCAAAACGTCCCGTGATTTCGGTGGAAATGTCGGCGGAGCGAATGAGCACGCGCTCGGCTTTTGGGTCGGTGGGGTTGAGTGCGATCTGCGCGCGGGCAATCGGCGTCAATATCAGCAGAAAAACGGCGAGAAGGGCAAAACCGCGAGGCAACGGGCAGAATTTCATAATATGAAATATGGACATGCTTTTTTTACGGGCGAGCAGGGAATTTATTAATTGGGTGATTATCAGGAGGCCGCTGCTCCATTAAAATGCTCGCGCCCCCATGAAAAGCTTACTTAGTTAAACGTTTTTTTTGCCATGGCTCGCTCTCAGTGGGGTTCACGTTTCGGGTTTATTCTGGCGGCCGCGGGTTCGGCTGTCGGGCTTGGCGCGGTGTGGAAGTTTCCCTACGTCACGGCCACGAATGGCGGCGGTGTTTTTCTGTTCATTTACCTGGCGATCAGCCTGACGCTCGGGCTTGTGCTCATGGTCACGGAATGGGCGCTCGGGCGCGCCGCGCAATCCGGGCCGGTCGGTGTGTTCAAGCGCGCAACAAAAAACGGCGCCAGCCCCGCGTGGGCGCTCATCGGTTACGGCACCATACTCACCTGCTTTTTAATTCTCTCGTTTTACTGCGTCGTGGGAGGATGGACGGTCGCCTACTTCCTGAAGTCGCTCGGCGCCGGCGGGCCGTTGCTCACCCCGGACGCGGAGGTGCTCAAGGCGCAATTCGACGCGTTTGTGGGCAATCCCCTGTGGTCGTCGCTTTCCTTCGTGACGTTCGCGGCGCTCACCACGTGGATCGTGGTTGGCGGCGTGAGCAAGGGCATCGAAACGCTTTCGAAATACCTGATGCCCGTGCTGTTTTTGCTGATGCTCGTGCTTATCGTGCGCGGGCTCACATTGCCCGGAGCGACCGACGGCCTGCTGTATTATTTGCGCCCGGATCTTTCGAAAATCACCGGCAAGATGCTGGTCGACGCGATGGGGCTCTCGCTTTTTTCGCTTTCGCTGGGCATGGGCATCATGGTGACCTACGGCTCCTACATCACCAGCGAAACCAAACTCGTGCGCTCGTCGCTGTGGGTGATTTTTCTGGCGGTGACGACGTGTTTTCTCGCGGGGCTGATGGTGCTGCCGCCCGTGTTCGCGTTTGGTTTCAGTCCGACGACGGGGCCGGGCCTGACGATGGTCACGATGCCCGCGGTGTTCGCGCACCTGCCGGCGGGCAGCATGTTCGCGATGGCATTTTTCTTTCTGCTTCTCGTGGCGGCGCTCACGTCGTCGGTGTCGATTTTGGAGGTGATCGTGAGTTTTCTGATCGACGAATTCGGCTGGTCGCGCAGCAAGTCCGCGTGGCTCACGGTGGCGGCGTTTTGCGTGACGGGCCTGGGCGCCTGCCTGTCGCAGGACGGCGGCTGGCTGGGCGGTGCCACCGTGTTTGGAAAAAATCTTTTCAACCTCTATGATTACACGACCTCGAACCTTCTCATGCCGCTTGGCGAGCTGGCGCTGGCAATTTTTGCCGGCTGGGTTGCCTGGCCCCTGATCGAAACGCAGGTGGGCGCGAGCGACTCGCGCTCGGTGTTGATGCGCGCGATGAGAGTCTTTTTGCGCTTCGTCCTGCCCGTGCTGATCGTGATCGTGATGATCAGCGGATTATAGGCCGCGATTCCGCATCCGCGCTTTACTGGCTTGCCTAGGGGCGCCCGGACAGCGTTTTTTCTTGAGGCACACTTTTACTATTCATGTCCGATTCGCTCATACCACGTTTGAAACAGATCATCATCACAACGCTCAATCTCGAGGGAATGACTCCCGAGGAGATTGACGAGAACGCGCCGCTCATCGGCTCCGGGCTGGCGCTCGACTCGATCGACGCGCTCGAGCTCGTTGTGAAACTCGAAAAGGAATTCGGCATCAAAATCTCCAGCAGCGAGGAATCGCGCGCCGCCCTTGCGAGCATCACGAGCCTTGCCGAGTTCATTCGCAATCGCGCCGACCCCTCCAAGCTCTCCGCCTGACCGCCCGCTTCTTTTCCCCGAATTGCAATCCGTGCCGCACACCTCCCTGGAAACAGCCGCGCCCGCCGTCCGCTTGGCGGCCTGCGAATGCCTCACGCCCTTCGGCGGCACAAACGAGACCCTCGCCGCGTTGCTTCGCGGTGAAAGCGCCTTGCGCGCGACGCACGTCCTCGGCGCTGATGGCGGCGATCTCGTGCCACTGGCCTTGCTGCCGGACCGCGCGCTCAACGAGGAATCGCCGCCCGCGTGGCTTGCGCGGTTGCGCCAGTTTCTCGCGCCCGTGACCGGCCCGATGTGGGGCACCGCGCGCCGCCCCGTCATCGTCACGAGCAGCAACTTTGGCGTCGGCAGTCTCTACGCGTATCATCACGCGCAAACCGCGGCCGATGCGAACCACGCGCCTTACGGCCCCATCCACAAATCCGTCGCCAGTCTTCGCGATGCCTGCGAGTGGGGGCCGAACATCACTATTTTTTCTCACGCCTGCGTCTCCGCGCACCTCGGCCTTGTGCACGCCGCGCGGCTGCTTGCGCTCGGCGGTGGCGATGCCAATGACAGCGGCGCCGGGCGCGCCCCTGTCGACGAGGTGCTCGTCGTTTCCTACGATTTTCTCAGTCCGTTTGTCGCGGGCGGGTTTCATTCGTTGAAAATTCTCAACACCGAATTTCCCGCGCCCTACATGGATCGCGCCACCGGCTCGATCGGGCTTGGTGACGGCGCGGGTTTTGCCGTGCTCGCGCGCGATCGCGGCGCGCACCGGATTGCCGCGCAAAGCCTGCACAACGAAATGCATCACTTCACCGCGAACCGGCCCGACGGCGCGGGTTTCGCCTCCGTGTTCGCGCCCATTGCAAAGGCCGCCGCCGGAATGCGTGTGTGGATAAAGGGTCACGGCACCGGCACGCTCGAGGCGGGTCGCCTCGAATCAAGCGCCGTCGCCGCCGCGTTTCCCGGCGCGCCGCTCGTCAGTTGGAAGGGCGCGCTCGGCCACACGCTCGGAAGCTGCGGTCTCGTCGAGCTCGCCATCGCCGCCGCGTCCATGCGCAATCCCGCCAGTGACGGGCAACCGTTGCGCGCGCCCGGCACCGTCGGCACCAGCGCCCCCGTCTTCACATCACAAGTCGCCACATCGCCTTTCGACACGGCCGCGTTCGACGGAGTCGTCTGCGCCAGCAACGCATTCGGCGGCGCCCACGCCGCGTTGCTTTTGTTGAAAGACGGAAAATAGAATGCAGAATACAGGAGTCAGGAGTCAGAATGCCGGAAAATCAGAAACTTAAACTTTTCAACTTAAACTCATTTCACCGACGCGCCTCTGTTCGAATTCCGTTTTTTCACCATTCACCATTCTTCATCTCCTGACACCTGTATTCTGACTCCTGACTCCTTTCTCTCCTCCATGCTCGAACGCCACATCATCACACTTCGCACCGACGACGCCGGTCATGAGGACGCCGCCGCCACACGCGAGCGCCTCAAGGCCGGATTCCCGCCGGGCGCCGTCCGGCGCATGACGCAACTCGGCATGTTGATGAGCACCATCCTCAACGACCTCGCGCCCGCGCCCGACGACGCCATCGTCTACGCCAGCCAGTATGCCGAGGGCCGCACGCTCGAAACCTACCTGGAAAGTTTTCCCACGGCCAGCCCCACCGGATTCCAGACATCGATTCATCCCGGTGCCGTGCAGCAGGGCATGATTCGCCGCGCGCAACCCGCCGGTGATTTTTTTCCTATGGCCGGCCGCGATTATCTTGTCGGCCAATCCTTGCTCACCGCGTTGCTCGCGCCCGCCGCCCGCGTCGTTCTGTGCGGAGGCGAGGAGCGCGGCACCTGGCTTGCCACCATTGACGGCGCGAGCGAACGCGCCTTTGCCTACGGAATGATACTCGCGCAACCCGCCGCGGACGGCGACGCGCGGCCGCTTGGCCGCATCGCCCTCGAGCCGGGCGACGAGGCTGTTTCGCCATTGCTCTCCGGCGCGTGGTTCGACCTGTTGCACGCGCGCAAAAATTTCTCCGGCGTGCTCTCGCCCGGCTGGCGCGCCACGATTGAGTGGCAATAATCGCCGCGGAAAACAAATCCGCGCATCGCCTGGTCGCATCGATGTCAACGCCCTCCGCCACACGCCGTCGCAATCCCGGCCCCAGTTGGGGTTACGGTTTTTTGCGCGCGGTTGATTTTCTTCTGCCCGAATTTGTTTACAAGCCCATCCGCGGCATCGGCACGCTCATCGCGATGGCGTTCATGCCCGCGCAACGCCGCCACTCGCGCGAATACCTCGCGCTCGCGCTCAACCGCCGCCCGACGACGCGCGATGTGTTCCGCCATTTTTTCGCCTTCGAGGAATCGCTCATGACCAAGCTGCGCGTCCTCAACGGGCGTCCGCACAAAACCGTTTATGCGCCCGGCGCGGATGACGCGCGGCAGTGGATGGAAAACGGCGGCCCCGCATTTCTCGGCACTTTTCATGTGGGGGATTCCGACCTTCAGGGTTTCCTTATCGGCGACGAACTCCACGCGCGCGTTCACAACAAAGTCCACATCGTGCGCGAACGCGTCGGCAATTCGCACGACACCGAAAAGCTCGCCGAAAAATTCGGCGGACGCATCGAGTTTATCTGGGTCAACGACCCGCGGGAAATGATCTACGCGATGAAGGACGCCGCGCTCACCGACAACGCCATCGCGCTCCAATGCGACCGCTGCGAGCACAGCGCGCGCACCGCCGAGTTCGATTTTCTCGGCGTCAGGCGCCGCTTCCCGATCACGATTTACATCCTCGCGGCGATTTTTAAACGCCCCGTCATCCTCACCTTCGGCGTCCCTCAAACACCCGGCCTCGCCGTCCTGCATTCCCCGCCGCGCTTCGACCCCATCCCCGGGGAACCGCGCTCCGCCACACTCGCCCGCGGCCAGAAACATTTTCAGGATTTTCTCCATCACCTCGAAAAAATTCTGCGCGAAAAACCGTATGTCTGGTTTAATTTCCTTCCGTGGAATTCGAAACCCTCCGAGTGAATGGCGGGTCGCGATAAACACTGGAAAAGAGGACTGCGTAAATAAACAACACGGCCGCCTTGTTGTGTTTTCCTCGTGTGTGTTTTGCGCGGGTGCCGCCCCGGGTTGCGCGCTGATTTCAGGTTGTGTTCATTTATAATATCGGCCGTGATTTGCGTGTCATGAATATACGCACAATTGCAGTTGCCCTTGCCCTGATTCTGCTAAGCGGTGCCATTCACGCCGCGTCCCCCGTCGTTGTCACGCACGAGAAGGATATTGTTTACGCGCGCAAGTTCGGCCTCGCGCTCACGATCGACGTCATGCAACCGGCCAAGCCAAACGGCCGCGGCGTTCTCGCGCTGATTAGCGGCGGCTGGAAGTCGTCCAACGCCCCGGTGAATCCCGCGAACTACGCCGAGTTTCTCGACCATGGTTACACGGTGTTCGCCGTGCGCCATGGCTCGCAGCCCAAGTTTGTCATTTCCGAGATCGCGCAGGATATTCACCGCGCCGTGCGATTTGTTCGGCATAACGCGGCGCGCTGGAACGTGCGCCCGGACCGGTTGGGAATCACCGGCGGTAGCGCGGGCGGGCACCTTTCGCTCACCATCGGCACGAAGGGCGGCCCCGGCGATCCCAATGCCAAGGATCCCGTGGATCGCGAGTCCAGCGCCGTGCAGGCCGTGGCGTGTTTTTATCCGCCGACCGATTTTCTCAATTACGGGAAGGAGGGTTTCGACGGCGCGGGCACGGGAACCCTTAAAAACTACATGAAGGCGTTCGGCCAGAAAGCGGAGACGCCCGAGGGCCGCCAGGAGCTGGGCCGCGAACTCTCGCCGATTTATTACATAACCGAAAAAATGCCGCCGACCTTTATCGTGCATGGCGACGCCGACAAACTCGTCCCCTTGCAGCAATCCGAAATCTTTATACAACGCGCCGCCAAGCTCGGCGCGGTAGTCCGGCTCCACATAAAACCCGGGGCGGCCCATGGCTGGAAAAACAAGGGACCCGAGCGCGCCCTGATGGCCGACTGGTTCGACAAGCACCTGGCCGATTGATTTTTTCGCGTGTTTGCGCGGGCCGAATTTCAATCCCGCGGATTGTCGCGGATTACGAAGGCAAGCAAACAACCCGGGGCGCATTTACCCCGGGTTGTTTGGCATCGCGCGCGCTGGCCGGGTGCTTGTTTTTCCGATCTCTCCCCGGTTGTTCAAAACGCCGTTTCGCCCCGGACATTGGATATTGAGATTTTTTGGGGATTTGGGATTTTGAAATTTGAATTTTCCCGCGCCCCGGCTTTCGCCGCTGGTGCGACCCGCCAATGATCCGCACGCTCAAACATATCTACTACGCCGTCGCCTACTATATTTCGTGGGGGCTTTTCATGGGCGTGGGTTTTTTGATCAGCGTGCTCAGCCTGCCGTTTTATCCGTGGCGCAAGCGCGAGGGGCTTCACAAAAAAATGCGCGCCGTCCAGCGCGCGCTGTTTCGCGTCTGGATTCGCTGGTTCCGTGCGAGCGGCGTGGTGCGCATAACGTGGAAAAACTTCGACGAACCGCTCGCCCCGGGCACGGTTTACATTTCCACGCATCCGTGCCTCATCGACGCGCCGCTCCTGCTCGGCCGCCTGCCCGACACGATTTGCGTCGTCAAACCCGCCATCATGAGCAATCCCGCGCTGGGCGCGGCCGCGATTGTCGCGGGCTACGTGACCGGCTCCAACGATGTGGACATGGTGCGCGCCGTTGCTGAAAAAGTTCAGGCCGGCGCGTCGCTGCTCATCTTCCCCGAGGGCACGCGCACCGAGCCCGGCACGACGCTCAATCCTTTTAAGCCCGGCTTCGCGCTCATCGCCAATCGCGCCGCCGCGCCGGTGCGGCTCATCATCGTGCGGGCGTCGGCCGGCTTCGTCACGCGCGGACGCCCCTGGTGGAAGATTCCCGACGTGCTGCCGGCGACAATGGAGCTCTCGCTCGACCGCGAGTGGCCGCACGATCCGCAAAAATCCGCCGCCGCGCTCTCCGCGGAAATCGAGTCTTACGTCCGGGGGAAAATATCCGAATGAACGCGCCCGTTTCAAAGACACACCTCGTGCTCATCCCGAGCTACAACACCGGCGCCCGGCTCCTGCTCGAAACCGTGGGCAATGTGCTCGCGCATTGGGCGCCCGTGTGGGTTGTCATCGACGGCAGCACCGACGGCAGCGGCGAGGCGCTGCAAATTTTCGCCGCCTCGCAGCCCGGCCTCCGCGTCATCGTGCGCGATAAAAATTCCGGCAAGGGCGCGAGCGTTCTTCACGCCGCGCGGCTCGCGCTTGCGGAAGGTTTTACGCACGCGCTTGTGATGGACGCCGACGGACAGCATCCCGTCGGGCGCATCCGCGATTTCATGGCGGTGTCGCAGGCCGAGCCCGCCGCGCTCGTGCTCGGCAAACCCGTCTTCGGTCCCGAGGCGCCGCTCGTCCGGCTCAAGGGCCGCAAGCTCAGCATCGGCCTTGTGCATTTCGAGTGCCTCGGCGACGGTATCGACGATCCGCTTTTCGGCTTCCGCGTGTATCCGCTCGCGCCGCTCGTTGACGTGATGCGGCGCACGTGGTTTGCGCGGCGCTATGATTTCGACCCCGAGCTCGCCGTGCGCCTTTTCTGGGCCGGCGTCCCCGCGATCAACCTCCCCGCCGCGTGCAAATATCTCTCGCGCACCGAGGGCGGCATTTCCCATTTTCACTACCTGCGCGACAACCTCCGCATGATCTGGCTGCACACGCGCCTCATCACCGCGCTCCTCCTCCACAAATGGCCCGCCGCCCGCCGCGCCCAAAAAAAACGCAAACAACAATCTTCCGCATGAAATCCAATCCGCGCATCGCCGCGCTTCTCCTCCTTTCACTCTTCACCCTTCACCCTTCACTCTTCCTCTCCGCCGCCCCGCCGGCGGAGAGGGGCTCCGTTATCGAACGCGGTTCCAGCGCCGACGAGTGGCAATGGCTTTTTTCCGCGCTTGCCGCAAAGGGCGCGACTTTCTCGACCTTCACCGAAAACCGCTACTTCACCGCGCGCAAGGAGCCGATCACCTTGCAAGGCGAAATGCGCCTCGCGCCCGAGTGCGGCCTCAGCCTCCGTTACACCGCGCCCGGGGAAACGCTCACCATCATCGACTCGGAGGGCCTGCTGCTTCGCGACGCGAAGGGTCGCACTCGCCAGATCAAGGCCGGCACGCGCGACGCCGGACTCGTCACCGCGCTCCTGCCCGTCATGCGTTTCGACAGCGAGCAACTCTTCAAGCAGTTCACCGTTTACGCCGCGCGCGACGGCGGCGACTGGCGCTTCGACTTTGTTCCGCTCAATGAAAAACTCGCCTCGGCGCTCGGCGCAATCGTCGTCACCGGCGCCGGCGCCGAGATAAAAAAAATCGCCTTCAACACCTCGCCCAAACTTCGCGTCGAAGTGCTCGTCGGCGAAAGCAAAACGGGCGTCGTGTTCACCGCCGACGAACTGAAAAGCTATTTCCGCGCCGATAAATGAGCCTTTTGCGCAAAACGCCCGCCCGCCTCCTTTTGATCGCCGGCCTGCTCGCCGGCGCCGCGTGGCTTGCGTCGCTCGACTTCGGCAAAAAATTCACCTCGGACATTCTGGAACTCATTCCGCCCACCGAGCGCTCGCCCGAGCTCGCAGTGGTCCGTTCCCTCGCCAACGAAAAGCAAGCCCGAGTCGCGCTCTTTGCGTTGAACGCTCCCGGAAGCGATGACGACACGCGCGAACGCGCGGCCCGCGCTTTCACCGCCGCGCTTCTCGCGAGCGACGCGTTTGCCGAGGCCGAAATCCTCTCCGACAGCATTTCGCGCAACGACCTCGCCAAACAAATTTTCAACCAGCGCCTCGATCTCCTGCTTCCCGGTTGGCTCGCGAAAAACGAAATTGCATTCCTGGGAGCGCGGGCGTCCCGCCCGCAGGACAACCCTTCAAACGGCGGGCGGGACGCCCGCGCTCCCGGGGACAACGCCTTCGCCGAGTGGCTCGCCGAAAAAACCGCCGCCGACCTCGAACACTTCATGGCCAGGCCCGAGGCGCTCGCCTTTGCCGAGCTCATTCCCGCCGACCCGCTCCTCCTTCTCCCCGAACTCGTCGAAAAAGTCCAGGCGCTCGACACCTCCTCCGACGCGCCCGTCGACACCGCGCTCATCTGGACGCTCACCCGCGAAAACCCGCTCCACGACGCCGGGCAAAAACCCGTGTTCGATGCCGTTGATGCCGCGCGCGCCGCCGCGCAAACTGTCGCGTCCGGCACCGAGATACGCTGGGCGGCGATCAGCCGCTTCGCCGCCGAGAGCAAACGCAGCATCATGCAAGAGCTGTTTGTCGGCACGCCGCTCACCCTGTTTGTCGTCCTCGGCATCGCGGTGCTTTGCCTGCCGCGCATTCTCGGCGCGCTCAATCTCGCGCCGGTTGTTTTCGGCGCGCTGCTCGGCGCGTGCATCGCGGTCACGCTGTGTTTCGAGCATGTGCATTTCCTTGTCTTTGTGCTCGGGCTGATGCTCGCGGGCGTCTCGATCGACTACGGATTTTATCTTTACCTGCAGCCGCAAAAAAATCCCGGCGAACCCTACGCCGCAAAAGTTCGCCGCCTGATGAAGCCGCTTCTCGGCAGCGCGCTGACAACCGTGCTCGGATTTTCGCTGCTCCTCTTTTCCGACCTCGCGCTCATCCGGCAGCTCGGCGTGTTTGTGAGCGCGGGGCTGCTCTGCGCGCTCGTCACCGCCGTGCTCTGGTTCGCGCAAATTAAAAATCCCAACATGCAAGCGCGCGCGTTTGCTAGCGCGCAACTCGAGCACTCCCCGCGCGCGCGCCGCGCCGCCATCGCGCTGCTTTGCGCCGGCGCGCTCGTGGCGTTGCTCGGCCCGTGGCGCTTGCACTGGCACGACAGCACGCAGGATCTCCAGCCGCGCCTGCCGCAGCTCGCCGGCGAGGCCATTGATGTCCGCCAGCTTTTCGGAGACTCGGCGGCGCGCACCGTTTATCTCACGCGCGGCGAAACCATCGCCGACGCGCGCGCCTCGCTCGAAAAATTCACCGCGTGGCACGGCGCGCAGTTTCCCGACGCCGCCACGGCCTCGCTCGGCTACGCGCTTCCGCTTCGCGCCGATTATGACGCGCTGCCGGCGCGCATCGAAACGCTGCGCGGGTTTCCCGACGCGCTGCGCGACGCGCTCGGGCGGCACGGTTTTGACGCGGCGGAGTTCGCGCCGTTTTTTGCGGCGTGGGAAAAATTCTCGTCGTTTGAACGCGAGGGCGCGCGCAAGGCGCGCCCCTACGACGACGTTGTCGCCAATCTCTCCTCGTCGCTTCACGGACAAACCGCGCTCCTCATGGCCGACACGCCCGGCGCGAGTTTTTTGCTCACCGTCGCCGACCATCCCGCGCCCGCCGATGATCCTCCCGCCGAGCTCGCCACCACGAGCCTCAACCAGCTCGAGTCGCTCAACAAACTCTTCGCGCGCTACCGGCTTTCCGCGCTTCGCCTCAGCATCATAGGCCTCGTGCTCGTCGGCCTGAGCATGTGGGCGATTTACGGTGTGAAGCGCGGTTCGCTCATTTTCACCACGCCGGTTTTCTCGTGCCTGTTCACCTTCGGCGTGCTCGGGCTGTGCGGCGTGACACTCAATCTTTTTCACCTGCTGGGCGCGTTTCTCGGCGTCTGCCTCAGCCACAACTACGCCATTTTCACCGCCGAAAACGACGCGCGCAAGGAACGCCCGCCACCCTCGATCCGCCTCTCCGCGTTCAGCACCGCGGCCTCGTTCGGCGTGCTCGCGTGCAGCGGCATCCCCGTCGTGTCCGCGCTCGGCGTCACCGTCGCGCTCATCGTGCTTTCCGCGCTCGCCATCGTGGAGTTGAAGCGCGTCGCAAAATTCCAAAAACCACACCAAACGTAATCGATTCCATGGAAACAAACCGTCCGCAGGGCGCCGCGCAGCCGCGCGTGTTGCTCGTCAACCTCAACACTTATGACCAGCCGTATCCCGTTTATCCGCTCGGGCTCGCCTACATCGACGGCGCGCTGCGCAAGGCGGGCTACGAGACGCGCCTCTGGGATTCGCGCACCAGCGGCGAGCCGGTCGAGCAATGCGCCGCGAAGATGAAACCCGACTATGTCGCGCTTTCGCTCCGCAACATCGACAACGCGCAGAGCCACAACCCGCTTTCCTTTGTCCGCAACCTCTCCGATTGCTGCTCCGTGTTGCGCAAGGTCACCACCGCGCCGCTCATCGTCGGAGGCAGTGCATTTTCGCTCTTTCCGACCGAGCTACTCGAGCTTACCGGCGCCGATTACGGTGTGCGCGGCGAGGGCGAGGCGCCGCTTGTGGAACTCCTTTCCGCGCTTCGCGACGGGCGCGCGCCCTCCGAAATTCCCGGTGTCGCGTGGAACGAATCCCCTCACGATTCCCGCTGCAACGAGTGCGCCGCCATGCAGGCCGGTTTCACCGCCGAGCCCGCGCACGATCCCGACATCATCAACGCCTATGTTTCCACCGGCTCGATCATCGGGCTGCAGACGCAACGCGGTTGTCCGCTCAAATGCTGCTACTGCGCGTATCCGCACATCGAGGGCCGCCGCAGCCGCTTCCGCACCGGCGCGCAAGTGGTCGAGGAAATGGCCCGCCTGCGCGCGCTTGGCGTGCGTTACACATTCATCGTCGATTCCGTTTTCAACACCAGCGAGAAACACATTGTCGATGTGTGCGAAGCCATGATCGCCGCCAAGCTCGACATGGAATGGGAATGTTTCCTGAGCCCGCGCGGGCTCACCCGCGAACACTTGGAGCTCATGAAACGCGCCGGCTTGAAGGACGTCGAGTTTGGCTCGGACAGCTTCAGCGACCCCGTGCTCGCCGCCTATGGAAAATCGTTCACCTTCGACGATATCAAGCGGGTCAGTGACGACGCGCAGGCCCTCGACATCAACTACAGCCATTATCTGATTTTCGGGGGACCCGGGGAAACTCCCGAGACAATCGAGGAAACTCTTGCCCGCGCCGAAAAAATGCCGCGCGCGTTCTTCTTCGCCACGCTTGGCATGCGCATTTATCCCGGCACGCGCCTTTGGGAAAAACACGGTCCGCCCGCCACGGGTGAAACACGCGAGGCCTTCCTCGCCACGCCGCGCTTCCACATCGAGCCGCCGCTCACCGTGCAGGGCATGTATGCGCGCCTGCGCGCCTTTCGCGAAACCGCGCCCAACTGGGTCGTGGGCGACCCGCCGCCGGCATTCGTTGCGACGATGAAAAAGCTTCGCGACCGAGGCCTCAGCGGCCCGCTCTGGGAATACATCGAATTGCTCCAGCGCTACCAGGCACACGAGACACAAGGGTGACGTGGCGTTTGGCAGGGTTTGCCCTGCCTTAAAATGCGACAGGGCAAATCAAGCCCGCGCTAACTTTCCACGCGCACTTCCCTGATGATTGCATGCTCGGCGCCGTTGGTGGCGGCGATGTCGATGCGCACGGCTTTTGCATTCACCGAATCGAAGGTGTGGACGCGGAGGGCTTGGTAATTGTTGGTCACCTCGGCGAGCGGGCGTTCGGAGCCGTCGGGCAGGATCGCGGTGATCGTGTAGTCGCGAACCAGTTCCGGTTGCACGCCCACGACCATGGTCTTGATCACGGATTGCTGGCCGGTTTGCGTGAGGCGTCTTTTGCCGCCGTCGAAGGCGAGGCGCACTTGGGAGATTCGCACCGGCGCGTTCCATTCCAGCTTGAGCCAGGGTTTGGCGGCGGCGGTTGCGAGCCAGCGGTTGCGGTTTGTTTTCGGGCCGTCGAGCAGGATTCCCGAGATCGCGTTTTCGGGTTTCGACTCGAGCGCCGATTCCGAGGCGGTGACTTTCGCCTTCGGCGCGAGGTCGCGGGAATCCTCGTTTTTGATGTCGAGAATGGTTTGGTTGTCGCGCAGGAGTTCCTGCTGAAGGCGCTTCAGCATGGTTTTGTCGGCGCGCAGTCGGGCGGGCGAAATGTCCGCGTCGAGGCACATCGCCGCGGCTGTGCCCACGGCCTGGCCGATGGCGGCGCAGGTGGACATGACGCGCGTGGACGTGAAGGCCACGTGCGACGCGCTGATGTTGCGGCCCGCCATCATGAGGTTCGTAATTTTTTTCGAATAGAGGCAGCCGAAGGGAATGTTGTAGTAGGGTTGCTTGCCGTGGATTTGGCGGCAGCCGCGGCGGTCCGACGCCCAGAAACCCTCGGCGGGATGGTCGTCCATGGGCCAGCCGCCGACGGCGATGGCGTCGTCGAATTGTTTCCAGCCGCCCTCAATGTCGAGCTGCGTTATCACATGATCGCCGACGAGACGGTAGGTGTCGCGGCGGCCGGGAACCATGCCGATGGTTTCGAGCACGCGGTTTGCGGCGTTGGGGAACTTGCCGCTGTTTTTCACGTAATCCCAAATGCCCATCACGATCGAGAGGAGTTCGAAGCGCAGTTGCTCGTTGTCGCGGATGGCGTCGTAAACGCCGCCGAGTTCAATCCACCAATAACCATATTCGAGGCTCTTGTCGGAGATGCGGCGGAGCTTGAGGTGCTCGGCGGTGATTTTTTTCGCCCATGTCGGCGGCTGGAACGGCATGGGTTTGTCGTATTCGCGCGACGTGATCATGAGCGTGGAGCCCTGGCGCGTGCCCTCGGGTCGTAGCCCGAGAGTGATTCGCCAAATGTCTCCTTGGTTTCGCGGCCCGAGAACACCGGCGCGCCGGCTTCCCGTCCGAGCCGGCAGTCGCCCGTGGCATCGACAAACAGCGCGGCCTCAATCCGGCACGCGTTGAGCGTGGTGTCGCTGCGCGTCCAGGCATGGGTGATTTTCTTGCCCTTCGTTTCCACGCGATAAACCGATGTGTCGAGCAGCAACTGGATGTTCGTTTCCGATACGACTTTGTCGTAGAGTATGAAGTCCCATATTTCCCACGAGAGGCCGGGATTTTTGCAGGCGTTTTCGAGTTTGAGTTCCTCGATGATGCCGCCCTCGCGCCAGCCGGTTTTGCGCGGATCGACGCCGAGCGGGTGCATTTTAATTTCGGAGGAACTGTTGCCGCCGAGTCGCGAACGGTCCTGCACGAGAATCACTTTTTTGCCGCGCCGCGCCGCGGCCAGCGCGGTTGCGATTCCGGAGAGTCCGCCGCCGGCGACAAGCACGTCGCACTTGAGCTCGAGCTGACGCATCAACGGCTCGCCCGCGAGCGCCTTGTAGGATGCATGGGTGCTGCCCTTGACGAGCGGCGGGAGCTTCGAGCTTTTGCCGCCGGACGCTGGCGTTGGCGCGGGCGCGCCGCCGCTTGCAGATGCCGCCGCGAGGGTTGCGGCGCAGAGTGTTTGCGGCGCGGTCACGACAATTGAGCAACCGAGCATCGAAACTGCCGATTGGGTTAAGAATTTTCTTCTGCTGATTTCGTTGGGTTTCATTGAGGGGAAAGGGTTTTGGTCCAAGGCAAAAATGTTTGGGGTGGGAATCGAGCGCGGCAAACAATTACTGCGAAACAGGTGGAAAAACAAAGGCGCGGGGAAAGCCGTGCCTTCCCCGCGCCTTTGCGCATTTCGAGGCAGGGCGAACCGTCCCGGTGAGACGGGAATGTTGCGGCTCACCGGGACGGTTCGCCCTGCCAAAATATAATAGGATATTATTCTTCCGGCAGCGCGACGACCATCAGGTTGAGGGCCTTGCCGTCGGTGAGCATGCCGGACTGGATGAGCACGCGCTTGCTATCCTTGCTCACGATCGGGTGCGTGTGGTCGGGGCGCATTTTGTGGCCGGTGGTGAGCATCGTGCGTTTGCCGGTGGCGCGGTTGATCGCGTAAACACTGCCTTTGAAGGTGTCGCCGACCGCCCACTTGCCGTCGGGGGAGCCGTTGCTGTGCCAGAAGCCGCCGAGCTGGCCGTTGCCCATGTCCTCCTCGACCTGGCCGAGCAGCTTCATCTCTTTTGTGCGGAGATTGATGACGGCGATGCCGGTCGGGTGCTCGCGAAGGTAGGGGAGGTGGCCCATGATGTTGAAGATGAGTTCATCGGGGCCGGCCACGGTTTCGTGCGTGATCCACTCGTCGTCGGTTTCGACGTAGATGGGGCGATTGTTGGAGCCGTCGGCGTTGCAGGCCCAGATGCGCTGCACGGCGTCGCCGGTGGTTTCGTGACAATAGATGATTTCACCGGGCGTCCACGGATTGGCCTGCAGATGGCCGAGACGGAAGGGGACTTTGATGACGTCGGTGATTTTGCCGGTGGCGATGTCGATCATCTTGATGCCGCAGTCGCCCTTGCCGGCCTCGGCGAAGCGTTTGCGGTTGGCTTCGCGGTCAACTTTCGGGTCGGTGTTGCTTTTGTCGATCTGGCGGGCGCCCTTGGAATCGCGCGCGGCGGCAGCCTGGCGCTGGCGCGCCTGCAGGTCGGGTTTTGCGTAGTTGACGCCCCAGTAGAGGCGCGTCTCGTCGGCGTCGAGCGCGAGGCCGCCGTCGCGCACATCATCGGGAAGCGTGACGACAATGCGCTCGTAGGTTTCGGGAGCTTTTAGTTCGCCGGCCATGCTGTCGGCAATGAGGTTGCCGATGTTGAGCTCGATGACTTGGAGGGGCCTCGGGGCTTCCAGCGTGGTCACCGATCCGGGCGGCAGGCGGCGCGGACCACCGCGCGAATAGTAGAGTTTCATTTCCTTGCGCGAGAGGTTGATCGAGCCGGTGTTGGTGGCGGGATCACCGGTGAGCTGAATGATGTCGCCGGTGATTTCGCTCACGACAAAAATCTGGCCGTTTTTGGCGCCGTCACGCGTGGAGCGGAAGATGATCCAGTTGCCGTCGGCCGTCCAGGTGTCGTGCGTCTGGTAGGGCTTGGCGTCGCTGAAGCTGGACGCGGTGAGCACGGTGAGCGTGGCTCCGGTGACGCGGTCGGTCATGGTGCGCATTTCCGACGGATAACGCTTGCCGACATTGGACGCGTCGAGCGCGGCGGGAACAATAAATGCGCAGAGCGCGGTGATGAGAAGGGTGCGTGTTTTCATTTTTGGTTTTGGGAAAGGTGCGGATGACACAAAGACTGCGCAATTGATGCGCATTGTCGCCGAATGTTTTTAGTGGACTGTCAACTGGCCGGCCACGCGCTTGTCTTGAGGCGTGTTTCGCAAAAATTCAGATGATGGATGGACAGCCACTGGTCGCCGCCTATTGTCCCCAACGCGATAAAGAAACGAACAACCCCCATCATCACCATGACTGACTCTGTTAATAATCTTTCAAGGCGAACTTTTTTGCAAACCGGCCTTGGCGCCGGCGCGGTTGCGTGGGCGAGCATTGCGTTTGGCGCAAAAAGCGTGTCCGGAAAAAACGCGTTGCCCGGGGCGCTTGAGCGCCAATCGGCCAGCACGCAGTTTCTGGAAAACGAGGTCGATGTCCTGGTTGTCGGCGGCGGCACGGCGGGGCATGTTGCGGCCATTCAGGCGGCGCGCGCCGGGGCGAAGACATTGCTTGTCGAGCGCTCGTCCATGCTTGGCGGAACCATGACGCTCGGCGGCGTGGCCTGGCCGGGCATCTTTCACGCATGGGGCAAGCAGATCATCGGAGGGTTTGGCTGGGAGCTTGTTAAAAAGGCGGCCGAGTTTGACGGCGATCCCATCCCGGATTTCACGGTGCCCTACGAGGGCCGCAAACACTGGCAGCACCAGATCAGGATCAATCAACATTTATACGCGCTTCTCGCGGAGGAGGCGGTGCTGGGCGCGGGCGCGGAGCTTTGTTATTACGAGTTTCCCGCGGGCATCCGCGCGGAGCCGGACGGCTGGATTGTCGCCACCGCCGGGCCGGGTGTTTGCCGCACAATTCGCGCGCGCCAGCTCGTCGACGCCACCGGCGGCGCCGACATTGCGGGCATGGCCGGATTGGCGCGGCTCCGTGAAAATGAAACCCAGCCGGGCTCGATTTTATACAAGACGGGGAGCGGCTTCATTCCCGGGCGCGACAAAACCCGCGCGATTTATGTCCATGGCGCGGACTCTTCGTCGGCGCTCACGCGAACACGCGACAACCAGCAGGCGCGGAGTTCCGTTTTGAAACGCCTGCGCGCGATCAAGGAAAAGACGCCGGAGAAGGCAAAGCTCACGCATTTGCAGCCGGAGGTGTCCATCCGCGAAAGCTGGAGAATCGACGCGGAATACAACGTGACCGTCGATGACTACCGCTCCGGGCGAAAATTCCCCGACGCGGTGTGCAACGCGTTTTACCCGGTTGACTTGCACACAAAAACTGGCGTGCGCCCCGAGCAGCTAAGCGAGGGAACCGTGCCGACAATTCCACGGCGCGCGTTGATACCGAAGGGCGGAAAAAACATTCTCGTCGCGGGCCGCTCGGTCGGCAGCGACCGGCTGGCCAATTCCGGCTTCCGAGTCCAGGCCCCGTGCATGGCGATGGGGCAGGCCGCCGGCGCAATCGCGGTTCTGGCCGCGAGGAAAAAATGCCAGCCGATTGACGTTCCCTTCGGGGAGGTTCGCGCGTTGCTCGAACAGCACGGCGCGATTGTTCCCTGAGCCGCGCTCAGGCGAGGTGGCCGTAGAGCGAGCTCACCGTGGCGCGCTCGATGCGGAACGGCACGAGCTGCCCGACGCGGTGCGGCTGTGTGTCGAATATCGCGACGCGGTTGCCGCGCGTGCGGCCGGTGAAGTGGAGACCGGTCTTGTCGCGCCCCTCGACGAGCACCTCCTGCACGGTGCCGACAAGCGACTCGTTTCGGCGGAGGGAATTGCGGTGCAGGATGTCGAGCAGGATTTGGTTGCGATGCTCCTTCACCTCGTCGGGAACCTGGTCGGCGAGCGCGGCGGCGGGCGTGCCCGTGCGTATCGAATATTTGAATACATAGGCCATGTCATAATTGCATGCCTCGAAGAGCTCGCGCGTTTGCTCGAAATCCTCGTCCGTTTCGCCGGGGAAGCCGACGATCACGTCGGTCGAAAAATAAATATCGGGGTTCGCCGCGCGCAGTGAATCGACGATTTCCTTGTAGCGCGCGGGTGAGTAAGGCCGGTTCATCGCCTTGAGGATGCGCTCGCTGCCCGATTGCATGGGCAGGTGCACTTGCTCGCAAAGTTTCGGCATGCGGCCCGGCGCGAAGGCGTCGACCAGGTCCTGCTTGAACCCGCGCGGATGCGGCGAGGTGAAGCGGATGCGCTCGATGCCGTCGACGGCGTGCACGCGCTCGAGCAGTTGCACGAAGGGCGAAATGCCGCCGGTGTGCGTGTAATCGCGCCGCCCGTAGCTCGTCACAATCTGGCCGAGCAGTGTGATCTCGCGCACGCCGCGCTCCGCAAGCCGCCGGCATTCCTCCACGATGTCGTCCATCGGGCGCGAGCGTTCGTCGCCGCGCGTTTTTGGCACGATGCAAAACGCGCAATCCATGTTGCAGCCCTGCTGGATCGAGACGAACGCGCTCACTTGTTTTTCGCCGGCTTCGTCCGAGTCAAACACGCGGTGATCCTTGATCGTGTTCTGGGAGCCGGCCTCCTCGGCAATGTCCACGATGGTTTCGCCGACGGGCAGGCCCGCTTCGCGCGCGGCGCGGATGTTGTCGAGATAACCGGGCACCTGGTGAAACTTTTGCGTGCCGATGACCAGGTCGACGTCGGGCAGTTTGTCGAGCAGCGCGGCGCCGCGGTTCTGCGCCATGCAGCCGAGGATGCCGAGGACGAAGTCGGGATTGCGGCGCTTGCGGCCCCGCATGTAGGACGCCTTGCCGATGGCTTTCTGCTCGGCGGCGTCGCGCACGCTGCACGTGTTCAGCAGCATGATGTCGCACTCGTCCTCGCTCCGCACGATGCGGTAGCCCCGGGCGCGCAACATCGCCGCGACCGCCTCGCTGTCGCGCTCGTTCATCTGGCATCCGTATGTCTTGATGTAAACCCGGTTCATCTTTTTTGCGCGCTGTTATGCGCGAATTGAGGGTGAATGAACAGACGCAAGGGGCCGTGTTCGTCAAACGGGAAAGCGCGGTTATTTGCGCGTTTGTCGCGCTATTTTGCCGCCGCATCAATCCACGCTTTGTGTTTTTCCAACTGTTGCGCAGCCTTGCATCGGCTGGTTTTTCGGGCGTGACTCTCCGCTTTGCCAGCACTTCATATCTCACACTTTCGCATGTCACAGCCCTCGAGCAGCCTGAACCTATTTCGCACCCGCCGTTTTTTGCCGCTTTTTGTCGTGCAATTTTTCGGGGCGTTTAACGACAATTTTTTCAAGAACGCCTTTGCCATTCTCGCCACGTTTCACTTCGCGGTGACGCACGACTGGAATGTCGCCGTGGTCACGCAGATCATCGCGGCGTTGTTCGCGCTGCCGTATTTTTTGTTCTCGGCGTTCGCGGGGCAGTTGTCGGACAAACTCGAGAAGTCGCGGCTGGTGCGCATCAACAAGCTGTGTGAAATCGTGATCGTGGCCTTCGGCTCGGCGGCGCTGATCATGGGCGTGGCGTGGATGCTGTTTGCGACGATTTTTCTGCTGGCGGTGCAATCGACTTTTTTCGGACCGCTCAAATACAGTTTGCTGCCGCACCATTTGCGGGAGAGCGAGCTGGTGGGCGGCAACGCGATTTTTGAGGCGGCCACGTATGTCGCCATCATCGGCGGGACGCTTCTCGGCGGCGTGCTGATCATGGTGAAGGGCGGCGCGTATATCGTGAGCGCCGGGCTGGTCGTCTGCGCGCTGGTGGGCTGGGGGGCGAGCCATTTTGTGCCTCAGGCGCCCTCGGAAACGCCCGACCTGAAAATCAACCGCAACATTCTCACGGCAACGCGCGACCTGATCGTTTTCACGTCGCGTCGGCGGCGGATTTTTTTGGCGATCCTGGGCATCTCGTGGTTCTGGCTCATCGGCGCGTTCTGGATCAACCTCACGCTGCCGTTTGTGAAGACGCAGTTGCACTCGGACAACCACACGGTGACGGCGATGCTGATTATCTTCGCCGTGGGCGTGGGCGCGGGGTCGATGTTTTGCAACCGCCTGCTCGGCGGAAAGCCGTCCGCGACCTACGTGCCGCTGGCGGGGCTGGCGATCTCGGTTTTCATGGTGCACGCGGCGCTGCTGACCGCGGGAATCGGCGACCGGTATGTGACGGAGACGTTTACGTTTTTCTCGTTCACGGGCCTTTGGCTTTGCGTGGATTTGCTGGGCGTGGCGATTTGCGGCGGCATATTCAGCGTGCCGTTGTATGCGCTGATGCAGCTGTGGTCGCCGCCCGCGTATCGCTCGCGCATCATCGCGGCGAACAACGTGATCAACGCGCTTTTCATGGCCGTGGTGGCGGTGGTGTGCGCCGTGCTGTTTGAACTGGGCGCGACCCCGACGATGCTGATCATGCTGCTGGCGATCATCAACGCCGTGATCGCGATCTACATCATCGCGCTGGTGCCGGAGGCGGTGCTGCACACGTTTTTGCGCTGGCTGCTCAAGGTGTGGTTCAAGGTCGAGGTGCGCGGAATGGAGCATTTCGACGAGGCGGGCAAGCGGCGCGTGATCATCGCCAACCACACGTCGTTTCTCGACTCGGTGCTGCTGACGGCGTTCCTTCCGGTGCGGCCGACGTTTGCGATCAGCCCCGACTGGGCGGCGCGCTGGTGGCTGAAACCGTTTTTACGACTGGTGAATGTTTACCCGGTCGATCCCACGAAACCGATGGCGATCAAGGCGCTCACCGCGCTCGCGCGCACGGGCGTGCCGATCGCGATTTTCCCCGAAGGGCGGCTCACGGTGACGGGCGGAATCATGAAGGTTTACGAGGGGCCGGGATTGATCGCGGACAAGGCCAACGCGGACTTGATCCCCGTGCAGATCGACGGCGCGATGCACACGATCTTCTCGCGCATGCGCGGAAAGTTCCGCCGCCGTTGGTTCCCGAAGATCACCATCAGCATTTTGCCGCCGCGCAAATTTCACCCGCCCGAGGGGCTTCACGGCCGCGACGGTCGCGCGCACATGGCGCGCGAGCTCTACGACATCCTCGTGCAGATCAACGTCGCGACGGCGGATTGCGGGCGCACGCTCTTCCGCAGCGTGATCGAGGCGGCGCTGCGCCACGGGCACAAGGTGCCGATTCTCGACGACACGAATTTCAGGCCGATCAGCTACCGGAAGCTGCTCGCGGCGAGTTTGTTTCTCGGCCGGAAAATGTGCGCCGGCACGAAGGCGGGCGACCCGATCGGCCTCTTGATCGCGACCAGCTCCGCGGCGGTGTGCGCGTTTTTCGGCGTGCAGTCGATGGGGCGCGTGTGCGCGATGCTCAACTACTCGGCGGGCCCGGCGAGCATCAAGGCGGCGTGCGAGTGCGCGCGGATTCGCGTGGTGTGGACCGCGCGCAAATTCATCGAGGTTGGAAAACTGCAGCACCTGGTTGACGCGATGCTCGAGTGCGGCGTCGAAGTGCGCTACCTCGAGGACGCGGCGAAGCGCAATTTCGGCGACTACCTGCGACTGCCGTTTTACCTGCGCGCCGCGCGCTGGGTGGCCACGAGCCGCGAGCGCCGCGCGGCGGAGGAATTGTTTGCGCGCAACCATTCGGGAAATGTTTACCAGACCGGCAGGACCACGCCGCCGATGCCGGTGCCGCCCGTTGCGTCAAGCGGCGCCGCAGACGCCCCCGCGCTGAGCGGCGCGGCGGCGCGACGCCAGCGGCTTTACGACATGCTCGCGAACGCGCGCTCGCGGCTGGTGAAGACGATCGAGCGGTTTTCGCGCTACGACGAATCCGTGCTCGCGGACAAGCCCGCCGTCATCCTGTTCACCTCGGGCTCGTCGGGCACGCCGAAGGGCGTCGTGCTTTCGCATCGCAACCTGATTTCGAATTACCAGCAGTTGCTCGCCGGCGTGGACATCACAAGCTCCGACCGCTTTTTCAGCGCCCTGCCGATCTTTCACGCGTTCGGGCTGACGGGCGGCGTGGTCGCGCCGATCCTGAACGGAACGCCCACGTTCATGTATCCGACGCCGCTGCACTACGGCATCATTCCGGAAATGATCTACCAGACAAACGCGACGCTCATTTTCGGCACGAACACATTTCTCGCCGGCTACGCGCGCCGCGCGCATCCCTACGACCTGTTCTCCGTGCGCTACATCGTGAGCGGCGCGGAAAAGCTGAAGGCCGAGGTGCGGCAGTTTTACTCGGAGCAATTTGGCGCGCGCATTTTCGAGGCCTACGGCTCGACCGAGGCGTCGCCCGGCATTTGCCTGAACACGCCCATGTATAACCGCCCCGGCTCCGTGGGCATGTTCCTGCCCGGCCTGGAATGGCGGCTCGATCCCGTGCCCGGCATCGAGCACGGCGGTCGCCTCTGGGTGCGCGGACCGAACGTGATGCTCGGTTATCTGCTTGTGGAAAATCCCGGCGTGCTCGTGCCGCCGCCCGGCGGCTGGTATGACACGGGAGACATCGTGGACGTGGACGACGAAGGTTACGTCACGATCATCGGCCGCGCAAAACGCTTTGCAAAAATCGCCGGCGAAATGGTGTCGCTCGCGGCGGTCGAGGAGCTCGCCTCGGCGACCTGGCCGGAGGCGCTGCACGCGGCGATCTCGCGCAACCATCCGCAGAAAGGCGAGGAGATCGTGCTCGTGACGGACCAGAAAAACCCGCAACGCTCCGAGCTTCTCGCCAAGGCGAAGGAAAAGGGGCTGGACGAGTTGCAAGTGCCGCGCGTGCTGATTGAGCGCGACGTGCCCGTGCTCGGCTCCGGCAAACCGGACTACCTGACGCTTGAAAAAGAGCTGCGCGAACCGGCGGAGGCGAGTGCCGCGCAATAACCGCCGAACCGCCTTCCCCGTGTGAAATAATAAACCGAAAAAGCTCGTCACCGCTTTATTGAATTGGCCGCATCTTGGAAATCTCCCCCTTCATGAAAAAACCTCACACCTCCCCCGGCGGTCGCACGTTCCGCCTTCGTATTATGGCGCTGGTTGCCGTTGTGATTTGTTTCAACGCCGCAACCGCCTTTGCATTGGAAACGGGGCCGGGCGAATATCGGCACGAGGACCGCGAAACCGGCAAGACGCTCACCGTGTGGTATTACAAGCCGGCGGATTTCGACGCGCGGACTCCGGTTGTGATCATCATGCACGGGATGGGGCGCAACGGGAAAAGTTATCGCGATTCGTGGGCGCGCCACGCGCAGGCAAAAAACTTCATGCTTCTGGTGCCCGAGTTTTCCAAGAAGGACTTCCCCGGCAGCGAGGCCTATAATCTCGGCAACTACATGCTGCCCGACAAGCGGGTCAGTCCGAAGTCGAAGTGGAGCTACACAATCATTGAAAGAATCTTTGATGATTTCAAAACCCGCCGCGAAAAAACCGATGTCCGAAAATACTACCTCTACGGGCACAGTGCCGGCGCGCAATTTGTCCATCGCCTGCTGCTGCTGCTGCCCGAGGCCCGCGTGCAGCTCGCCGTCAGCGCCAATGCCGGTTTCTACACCATGCCTGATTTCACGAAGGAATGGCCCTACGGCATCAAGGACACGAACCTTCCCAAGGATTCGCTTCGCCAATACCTGGCTGTGCCGATGGTGGTTCTGCTCGGCGAGAAGGACAACGATCCCAACCATTCCAGCCTTCCGCGCGCCCCCCAGGCCTACGAGCAGGGCGACAACCGTTTCGCGCGTGGAAACTACTTTTTCGACTTCTGCCAAAACGCCGCGAAAAAAAGCGACATTCCGTTTAATTGGAAAAGGCAAACCGTCCCCGGCGCCGGTCACAGCAACAAGTTGATGTCCGTTGCCGCCGTGGAACTCTTTGCCGCCGACATGGCCGCCGACAAAGCCGCTGCGGCAAAAGCGAAATAGATCCCGTGCGTTGACGGTGGGGCGCGCGTGCCGTGTGCGCCGGAAGTGACGGAAATCGACAACCAATCCGCGGCGGCCTCGGCGAGACCGCCCTACCGAAACAGCTTATGCCTGGCGCCGTGGCGCGTCCACATATACGAGCACGCCGGTGGCGTTGTCGCGGCCGCCGCGGTCGTTGGCGGTGGCGATGAGGCGGGCGAGGATGTCGGCGGGCGCGTCGTCCTTTGTCAGCATGACGGCGAGCTCAAGTTCGTTGATGGCCTTGTCGATGCCGTCGCTGCAGAAAAAATAGCGGTCGTTTGCCTGAAGGGGAAGCTGGAGCGTGTCGACCTCCGGATGCCCTTGCTGGCCTATGCAACGGGTGAGCGATTTTCGCTGCGCCTCGTTGTAAACCGCGTATCCGGCGGCGGCGCGGCGGCGCGCGTCGTTTTCGACGGTGTGATCCATCGTGAGCGGGGTGAGTTTGCCGTCGCGTATCCGGTAGCAGCGGGAATCGCCAACGTGCGCGAGGCAGAATTGATTTTCGCGCAAAACCGCGTAGGTGAGCGTGGTGCCCATGCCGATCGGGCTGATTTTTTCGGCCAGCGAACAAACCGCTTGGTTGACGCGACGCGTGACGGGCACGAGGTCGGGTATGGGGCCGTCGGGCATGGCGGCGATCTCCTTGCGCAAGGTGGTGACGGCCATCTGGGCGGCTTCCGCGCCGCCGGGCAGTCCGCCTATGCCATCCGCTACGCCGTAAAGCAGCAGCGAGTCGTCGCAAACGAAGCGGTCTTCGTTTGCGCGCCGGACTTTTCCGATATCAGTGGATGCTGCGCTGCGGATTTGCATATGTAGGTAATATGCAAAAACTGTGAAGGGATTCCGCTCCGAGTAAATGATGATTTTTTATTGTTCCTTTGTGCGGGCGAAAACGCGTGGTTTTGGACGCCGGCTAAACTTGGCAAAGTTCGGACCACTTGACTTGTGCCGGTGAAGGCGAATGGGCAAAATCACTCGAACGGGAGGAACACGTCGTCGCGATTTTCGCGCGTCATGCGCGTGATGCGGCGCTGGGGCAGGCATTCGAGAAAGAGGCGTCCGTAGGTTTTGGCGTGGAGGCGCGAGTCGAGCAGGGTGACGACGCCGCGGTCGGCGGCGGTGCGGATGAGGCGGCCCGCGCCCTGGCGAAATTTTATCAGCGCGTCGGGCAGCGTGAGTTCGTTGAAGGGGTTGCCGCCGCGGTTGCGGATCCATTCGGCGCGCGCCTCGAGCACGGGGTGCGTGGGCACCTCGAAGGGCAGGCGCGTGATGACGACTTGCGAGAGCGCGGGGCCGGGCACGTCGATGCCCGTCCAGAACGAGTCGGTGCCGAAGAGGATGGCGTTGCCCGCCTCGCGCATGAGACGCGCGAGCTCGGTGCGCGAGCGTCCGTCGCCTTGCATGAGGAAGGGGCGCGCATAGTCGGCGAAATCGCGGGCGAGCGCCTGCGCGGCGGCGCGCATGTCGGCGTAGCTGGTGAAGAGCACGAGCGAGCCGCCGGGGACGCGCAACGTGCAGTGACGCAGGTAGTCGATGAGCGCGTCGAGCGCGAGCCGCGCGTCCTTGGGCGAGGGAAGGGGGATGTCGGTCGCGGCGAAGACGCGCATGTGGCGCTCGAAGTCGAAGGGCGATTTTTCGACTGCCCAGCGCACGCCGGTCGCGCCGATGCGTTGCTGGAAGGGCTCGATGGCGCCGCCCATGGCGAGCGTGGCGCTGGTGAAGAGCACGGAGGTGTTGCGCTCGAGGAGCGTCTCGCGGAGCGCGGGGGCGATGTCGATGGGGGCGTTGCGGAGGGTGACGATGGTGTGGCGGCGGCCCGTGCGCTCGACCCAGTAAACGGATTCGTCGTCGGAGAGTTTCAGGAAGTCGCGTAGCGTGGCGAGGCAGGTGTTGAGCTTGCGGTATTGCTCCAAAAGTTCCTCGCGGGCGCGACCGGCCTCGCCGTTGTCATCGAATTTGTCGGCGTAGGCGCGCACGGCCTTGATGAGCGCCTGGAGGGGAGGGTTGAGCCACGGCTCGGCGATGCCGGGCTCGCGCACGCGGACGATGGCGCGCTGGGCGAGGACGCGCTCGGCGATGTGCGAGAAAAACTGGTGCGCGGCCTCGATGGCGTCGCTGACGAGCTGGAGGGTTTCGAGCGGGGCGCGGAGTTTGACGAGGAGGCCGCGTTTGTTTTTCGGGTTGTAGAGATATTTGAGCATGCGGTCCACGCCGTAGCTGGAGAGGCGCATGCCGAAGTGGTCGGTGGCGACGCCGGGCACGGTGTGCGCCTCGTCGAGCACGACAAAGTCGTCGGGGAAAAGGATGCCGCGTGTCGCGCCGCCTTTTTCGCGCGCGCCGCCGGCGTTGATGAGCGCGAAGAGGAGCGCGTGGTTGACGATGATGAGGCTGGCCTTGGCGATGCGAGCGCGGGCGCGCTGGTAGAAGCATTTTTCGCAATCGCAATATTTGCGCGCGCATGCGGACGAATCGGCGTTGACCATTTCCCAGACATCGGGCGAGGGCGGCGGGTTGAGTTCGTGGCGGAGTCCGTCGCGCGAGGTGTCGGCCCATTCGGCGATGCGCCGGAGTTCGTCGTGCTCGGGCGTGGAGAAGAGCTCGTGCTTGTCCTTGAGGGCGGCGGCGAGTCGCGTGGTGCACAGGTAGTTGGATTTGCCGACGAGGACGGCGCTCTTGAAGTCGGCGTATTTTTTGAGCTCGGGGCGCGAGGAAAAGATGCCGCGGCAGTGAGGGATGTCCTTTTTCTCAAGCTGTTCCTGAAGCGCGATGGTGTGTGTGGAAACGACGAGCTGGCGCGACTGGTCGACGGCGTGGATGATGCCGGGCAGGAGGTAGGCGAGCGATTTGCCGACGCCGGTGCCGGCCTCGAAGAGGAGCGGCTCGTCGTCCCGCATGGCCGCGGCGACGGCGCGCGCCATGGCTTCCTGTTGCGGGCGGTGCTCGAGATCGTGTCCGGACTGGAGCCATCCGCCCTCGGCGAAGATGCGCGCGGCCAGCCGCGGCGCGTGCGAAGGCGGCGGCTCGGGCGGCGGAGGCATGTCCTCCGGCGAGTGCGGGTTGGAGAGTCCGATCATGTTGGCGGAGTGAAGGGAAAACAGTGAGTGCGCGGATGCGCGCGGTGCGCAAACTATTCCGCGAGAATTTTTCCACGGGCGTGACGAGGTGCGGCGGACGGTCTTAAAATGGTTGCAACAGCACGCCGCTTTTTCAGATTCGGGCGCATGTTTATTATCCTTGGCAGCGATGGTGTTGAGTATGGGCCGGTGGATGCGGCCACGGTTAAGGCGTGGCTGAACGAGGGCCGCGCGGTTTTGCAGACGAAGGCGCGGAGGGCGGATTCGCCCGAGTGGCAAACGCTGGCGGCCTTTCCGGAATTCGCGGAGAGCGAAACACCGCCGCCGCTGCCCGATTCGGTCAGGAAAACTCCGGTCACAATCGATGCCGAGGCGTATGCGGCGGACTTGGTCGCGCGCGCGAAACCGCTCGATGTCATTGGCTGCATTTCGCGCGGGTGGGCGTTTTATAAATCGGATTTCGGACCCATTCTTGGCGTGACGCTGCTGACGCTGGTGTTGATGAGCGCGATACCGTTTGGCGCCGTGATCGCCACGGGGTTGGGCATGGCGGGGATTTATTATTATTACCTGGGAAAAATGCGCGGGCAGCAAAGGCAGCTTTCGGATGTGTTTGTGGGATTGTCGCGCATGACCACGCCGCTGATCGTGGGCAACCTGGCGATTTTTGGGATCGTGTTCGCGTGCATGCTGCCGATCTATGCTTTTGTTGTGGTCGGGGCGATTATGCAATCCCCGGCGGGATTGATAGTGGCGGCGGCCGGCGGATTGGCGGGCATGGCCGTGATACTCTACATTTCGGTGGTGTTTACTTTTGTGTTTCCGCTTATCATCGACAAAAATCTCGACTGGAAGGATGCGGTGAAGGTGAGCCGGCGCGTGATTGGGGCGCAGTTTTGGCGGTTCCTGTTGTTGATGATTTTGGTGGGACTGATTTCGTGCCTCGGATTGCTGCTATTTTTTATCGGCGTGTATCTGCTGGTGCCCCTGGCCATTGCCTCGTATGCGCAGGCGTATGAGGATTTGTGCAACCCGAAGGATTGAGATTGCGCGCCGGAGACGCGCATCGACGCGATTCGGCATTCAGTTAATAATTGCATTGGGCGCGCGCGATTGCATGGTTCGCCGGTTCCAAGCATGGAACCCAAGGCACAATCGTATTTTTCGGAGGCGCGCAGCACGTTGCTGCTCGCGGTGCCGATCATTGCCGGCCAGGTGGGGCAGGTGCTGATGGGGATCACCGACAGCTACATAATCGGTCGCATCGGGGACAAGGTTTCGTTCGCGGCCTCGTCGTTTGCGGGCAATATTTTCAACATGTTCTACATCGCGGCGATCGGGCTGCTGGCGTCGGTGCCGGTGCTGGTGGCGCGCGCGCATGGCGAGAACAATCCGCGCGAGTGCGGCGAGCTGCTGAGGCACGGTTTGCTGATCGCGGTTGTGTTTTGCGCGCTCGAACTGGCGGCGTTGTTTGTGTTGAGCTTTCATTTGCACCTGTTCGACCAGCCGGAGGCGGTCGTGGCGGCGGCGGGGGCGTATTTCCGCATCGTGGCGGTGTCGCTCGTTCCGGTGATGATTTTTCAAGTGCTGCGGCAATATTCCGAGGCGATGGGGCGGCCGTGGGAGCCGATGGTCATTTTGCTTTCGTGCGTGGTGCTCAATGTGTTCCTGAACTGGGTGCTGATCTACGGCAACCTGGGCGCGCCGAAGCTGGGGCTTGTGGGCGCGGGCTGGGCGACGTTGATTTCGCGCGTGGCGGCGGCCGTCGCCTTGTTTTGGTGGCTGAGGCGCGCGGCCACGGCGGGCGATTGGGACGAGCTTGAGCGCAAGGCGTGGCCGGCGCGGTGGTTTTACCGGGCAAAGGGCTCGCGGATCATCGCGATGCTGCGCATCGGCGTGCCGACCTCGGGGCAGTTGCTGTTTGAGAGTGTCGCGTTCGCGGCGGCGGCGGTGATGATGGGCTGGTTCAACAGCGTCGATCCGATCGCGGCGCACCAGATCGCGATGAACTGCGCGGCGTTCACATTTATGTTTGTGCTGGGCTTGGCGACGGCGGCGTCGATCCGGGTGGGCCAGTGCGCGGGCGCGGGCGAGCGCGAGCGTCTGCGCGTGGTGGGTTTCAGCGCGATGGCGATGTGCGTGCTTTGGATGTCGATGGCCGCCGTGGCGATTTTTCTGGGGCGCTGGATGGTCGCGGGCTGGTTCAAGCAGGACGCGGCCGTGACGGCGCTCGCGGCGCAATTTTTGGTGGTGGCGGCGGTGTTCCAGATTTTCGACGGCGTGCAAGTCGTGGGCGCGGGCATGCTGCGCGGGCTGACCGATGTGAAGGTGCCCACGCTGGTCACGTTTGTCGCGTATTGGGTGATCGCGCTGCCGCTGGGATATTTTTACGGCGTGCGCGGCGGCGGCGGGCCGGTGGGCATCTGGATCGCGCTGGCGGCGGCGCTGACGGTCGCCGCGGTGATGCTTTCGCTGCGATTTGCGCGATTGACGCGGACGGGGCAACTGCGCGGTTAAATTCGAAAATCAGCCACGAGCACACTGCTGCGATTGTCCGGGCGCGGTCCCACGGTGCGCATGGCTCGGAACGCGGCAACAACCGAGGCGTCAAACACGGTGCTGCCCGATGTGCGGAGGATTGTGACTTCGCCGATGGTGCCATCGGCGGCGACTTCGTATTGGATGCGCACGGCGAGTTCGCGCTTGGGGCCGAGGGTGGCGGGGATTTCGTAGGCGTCTCTTAATGTTTGCGTGAAGATTGCAAAATAGCTGTCGATTTCTGAATGCTCATCCTTGGTGGAGGAGTGTCCGATCAGGGGCATCGTGATGCCCGCGGTTGTTTCGTCCTTGGAGGTTTCGCCGGGGGCTGGAATAGTGAATGATGGCAGTTCGGAGAGCAATGGCGCGGAGTGCGCAAATGTTTCGGACGCCGCAGGCTGAAGGTTTGGGCTTGCGGGCACGGTGTGATGTGGTTGCGGCAATGGCGGCGGTTCGGGTTTGCCGGCGAGGCTGGCGGGTTTTGCTTCATCGGCGGAATCGAGGGGAGGCGTTGCCGGCTCGTCGGGTTGGAGCGTGATAATAACTTCGTTCGTTTTGGGCGCGGGGCTGAAGAGGTTTGTTGACAAGGCCACCGCGACGCCAATGCACACGGCATGGATCAACATGGAGCAACCGCAGGCTTTGAGCCGGCGCGCGCGCTGGGGAGTGATGCGCAGTTTCATGACAACGATTGGCAGCCTTGCGGAGTGGCGGGGTTTTGACAAGTGCAGGGAACGATAATTGCCACACTCTTTTTGTTGGGGGATTATCTGTCGGGTGGGGGGAATCAATTTTGAGAGTTTTACGTCCGCGCCGGTGTTCCTTTTAGGGGTATTTTGAAAATGGCATGCCCACCTGAAATTATTATGCAATAAACGTCATTTATTGCAAAGTCATAACAATCTATCAATCAGGTGATTGCTTGACTTGTTTGCGAACTGCCCCAAATAATATCGCTCCCCACCAAAACCCTAAACCCAAAACGCAGTTTGCAGGAATCATTCTGTCTCCACGGGATTAACGTAAATAAATCATAAAAAATAACCCATAATCAGTCCTCAAAACGATGAACACTAAACATAGCCGCACCACTTCCATCTGTTGCCCTGGTAATTGTTCAATTAAATCCCTCGCCACGGCTGCCGCCGTGTTTGCCGCGGGATTTTTCTCACCGCTCTCGGCTGCGATACAGTATGACGACAACGATTACCGTTCGGACCCGGTATCGACCGGTGCCGCGGGCAATGTCGAGGAACTGCGTGTGAACAACGGACATGCGGCGCAGGCCGGCACCATCAGCGGCGAGGGCGGCGTGCTCAAAACCGGGGCGGGCGACCTCTGGCTGGCTGCGGAAAACACGTTTGCCGGCGGACTGACGATTGGCGGAGGAATTATTTCATTTTATCAAGGTTCCGCGCGCGCCGATGGAGCGCTCGGTGCCGCTGGCGGCGCGATCACGCTCGACGGTGGACTACTCTACTCGACCCACTCCATCACGATTGATCCGACTCGACCTATTACACTTGGTGCGAATGGCGGTGCGCTGGCCGGCAATCTCATCATCAACCAAACTATCGGCGGTAGCGGTGCGCTGTCTGTCGAGCACTATGGTAGCAATTCATCTACCATCCTCGGCGGCTTTCAAAACTACACCGGCGCAACCACGGTCGACAGCACAGAACTTTGGATTACGGGCACATCGCTCAACCCGGGCGGAATCACGTTGATCGGCGAATCCTATCTGCAAGTCGGCGATTATGACTCGGACGCGGCGCGTCTGGACGGCTTGGTGAACGCCCGCGATGGCAGCGTCTACTTTTTGGGCGAGTCGCTTTTCAACGGAACGATAAATCTCGGCACCGACGACGCGTCATCCGTGTGCACGCTGTCCTTTGGGGAAAATAGTTCCGCCGGAAGCTCCGCCTTTAACATTAATCCCAACGGCAGTCTTCAATTTTGGGACAATGCCCTGCCCGGTTCGGCCACCATCAAGAACAACGGCGGCACGATTGAGTTTTATTATTTCGACATGCCTGTTTCCGCGGCCTCGGTGAGCATTGTCAATGAAGCCATGTCTTCTTTCCCGGGATATGTTTATATTCAAACCATGGGCGGCCTGGGCGATACCTTTGCCATTGGTCATCTGGCCGGTAGCGGCAACGTTTATATTGGCGATTCCACCCTCATCCTCGGCGGACTCGACAGTCGCGACATGGTCATCAGCGGCACCATCTCGTTTGGCGATCCGGGCGGTTACGGCGGCGTGCTAGGCGGCCTTCGAAAAATCGGTGACACCACGCTCACACTGAGCGCGGCCAACGCCTATTACGGCCCCACTTCCCTGGTTGCGGGCAGAATCGTTCTCAGTGCCGCCGACGCCGTCTCATACAGCGCGCTCGTCGAGCTCGCCGAGAACACCACAATGTCACTCACGGCCGACAACACCCTCTGGAACCTTACCGCCGGCTCCACGTCCGCCAGGCTCGAGCTTGCCAACGGTGCCACGGCCACGCTTGCCAACGGTATTGTCGAAAACATCGACACCTATTACGGCGGCACCACCGTCGTCATTTCCAACGGCACCACCGCTTTTGCCGGCAGCATTGCGGGCAACGGCGCAATCACAAAAACCGGCGATGGCACGCTTCTCCTCTCCGGCGTTAATACTTACACCGGCAACACCACGATTGAGGAGGGCGAGCTCGCCATCGCCTCCGACGCCGCCCTCGGCGCGGCTGGTGGCACGATTACCGTCATGGGGTATTCCAATGCGCCCGAAATCACCCTTGCTGGTGATGTTGATGCCGCGAGCCGCGCACTTTCCCTCGTCAAGCTGGCCGATCCCGGCGTGTCCGAGACCAGTGCCGCCGCCATAATCAACACCGCCGGTCACACGCTCGCCATTGGCCGGGGGCTTTCCGGTAACGGCAATCTTCAGGTCACCGGCGGCGGCGAGGTTTCGATTGCCGGAACCGTTGCGCATGCCGCCACAATTGAAGTCACAGGCGCCGCCACGCTCGCTCTCGCCGGCGCGGGAAGCGCGGGCAAAATTGTCCTCGGCGACGGCGCTCTCGCCCCCAACGGCGAGCAAACCATCGCCAGCCTCGAATGGCAGTCCGGCGGCACGCTCAAGGTGGACATTGACCGCGGCGACCGCCTCAACGTGACCGGTGTGATCGAGCGCGCCGGCGCCAGCCTGCTCAATGTCGCCCCTGTGAAAAGCGGCGCGTGGGCCGGGAACGAAACCCACGTCATCGCCAACTTTGCCGGCACATCGCTCACAAACGCCGATTTCGCCACGCTCACACTCGGTGACGGAATCACGGGCCGGATCATTGTCGATGGCAACACGCTCAAGCTCACCACCGCCTCCGATGTCGAGCCGGAACCGTCGACCAACCCCTACACGGCTTGGATAAACGGTTTCAATCTCCCCGTCGCCGATCGCGCGCCCACGGCCGATCCCGATGGCGACGGCATTCCGAATCTTCTCGAGTTCATCCTCATGCTCGATCCGACCAAGGTTGATTGCCATGGCATCGTCGCGACCACGGTCATCGTTGGCCAAAGCAAATATCCCGCGGTCGGCTACGTGCGCCGTCGCGCCCTTGGCGATGTCCGGTCGGCCGTGCGCATTTACAGCAATCTCAAGCAGGCCGCCGATCTCAATCCCGTCGAGGTCTCCGTCACCGCTCGCGACGCGCTGAGCGACTACGTCATCATCCGCTCCGCCTCGCCCCTCACGCAACGCGCCAGCCAGTTCTTCCGCATCGAGGCCACCGCGCCATCCTCGCTCAGGGGCACGGTCACGCGCTCCATTCCCATCTCGATGCTCTCCGACCCCGTCGGCGCGATGTATCGCGGTTTTTCATACGGCAGAACCGCCACGGTCGCGTTCCCGCTGCTCGACGATGTCTGGGCCGGCATCGTTTCCGCCGGTTCCAGCAAAACGATCACCTTCAACGAAACGCTTCCCGCGCTTGAGCGCGGCGCCAGTTACTACCTTGAGGTTGTCACCGGGCCGCGCGCCGGTGATCGCTATGATGTCGCGGAAGTTGCGGGCCAGTCCGCGAAGCTCGACCTCTCCGCGTCCTCATGCAGCACCGTGAAAAACGTGCTTCCCGCGGACATCGCCGGAGCCCGCTGCATCCTGCGCGAGCACATGACGCTCGCCAAGCTCGGGCAGCTTTTGGATGCCGGCAAAAGGGACTCCGCTGACATTGCGGCGACCGCGCACAAGTGTGTTTGCAAGAAAACATACAGGCATCGCGGCAAATACAACATCCGCAGCCTGTCCCACAGGCAGCTGTGCCGCGGAGATTGTTATCATGGCGGCAATGGCGGCAGCCAAAACACATCGGCCTTTGGTTACAGCCACGTGGAAGTTTATCATGGTCCGTTGATGGGCTGGGTTTGTTATTATCCCGATAGCACGGGCGCGGTTTGGACCCTGCAAAAGAACCCCGGAAGAACTGCCGTCAACAAAGCCGGCACGATCATCGCCCCCGGCACGGTGGTCAAGGTTGTCGCGCGCGCACCCGGCCTCAGTCTTGTGCAAACGGGTTCCGTTCGCACGAACCCGTTCAACCTGCCGCTCGTCAGGGGCCTGCAATTGTTCTCGACCGGCTTTCCGTGCGCGATGAGCTCGGACGAGCTCGCGATGACACGGGACAACGGCTGGACGGGCGCGCCGTTTTCGTTGCTCGCGGACGAGGTCTACGCGCTGAGCTCCAAGACCACGTCGGGTTACATGCACTACCTCGACAGCAGGGGAGTCTGGAGGGCCCTGTTCGGCCAAAAATCCTCCATCGTCATCGGCCCCGATGATTACATCAAGGTCAAGCGCATGAGGGCCGACGAGGACTATACAATCCTGCCTCCGTTCTGATTATATATTAATAAACTAAAAAAGGCGCCCGGCCAGTTTTGCCGGGCGCCTTTTTCGTTTATGCATCCTGGCAACCACGGCGGTTTCGGCGTTTCGCGCGTTGGCGTTAGTCAGCCAACCACCCTACTATTGATGACGCCTAAAGAATAAACTTGGTCGTAAATAGTATGATTTTTAGAGTTTCAATGCCGCGCGCAAACGGTCCGCCAGCTTTCGCGCGTTCGGGCGCACTTGCTCGGTGCGCGGGTTCCATGCGAGCACGAGGTCGCGTTTCAGTTTTCCCAGTTCCGGCGCGTTTGCCTCGACGAAACTGCCGCGCTCCATGTCGCGCAACGCGATCGCCGGCAGCACCGCCGCGAATCCGCCCGAGCGCACCGCCGCGAGCGTTTGCGGAAAACTCTGGCACACCAGCGCCGGCTTCATTTCCACGCCCACTTTGGCGGCGACTTCGCGCAGGCGCTGCGTGAATTGTCCGTCCGCCATTTGCGCCGCGAGGGGCAGCGCGCCGCCGAGCACGTCGACCAGGCCGATCTTCTGTTTCGCCGCGCGCGCGGGGCCGCCGAACAACGCCGCCGGCACCACGCCCGCGTAGGCGAGCGTGCCGAGTGACGCGGACTTCAGGCCGTCGGTCAGCGCATCCTTGCGGATCACGCCGAAATCCACGCGGCCGTCGCAAAGCTGCTGCACGATTTCGTTTGTGCGCAGGTTCACCGTCACGAATCGCGCCTTGTCGCCAAACTCCGACACCAGCGCGCCGAGCTTCGGAATCACAAACCAGTGGATGAGGCTGTCGCCCGCCGCGATTGTGTAATCGATGCTTTCCTCGCGGCACTCCGAGCGAAAATCCTCCAACGCGCGCAACTGCGCCCGCGCCAGTTCCGCGAGTCGCGCGCCCTGCGGGCTGAGCTTGAGCAGCTTGCCCCGTCGCCTCGCGACTTCGCAGCCGAAGAACTCCGATATCTCGCGCAACTGGCGGCTGTATTGGCTCTGGCGAATCAAGTCGCCGGGGGCGGCCTGCGCGATGCTCCCCGCGTCGTGCACCTCGACAAGCACGCGCAACCGGTCGAGCGAAAGTCCCCTCTCTGCGAACAATTTTTCAAACATGATTATCCAGTCATATATTATGCGTCAACTATAGTGGAAGGAAAAAATATTTCGTGTATTCTCCTACCCCAATCCATTGAACGCGGATTGCGCGGACAGGCGCGGTTAACCACCGCAGGGACCGTCCGTGTGATCCGTGAATAATAAAACTTTTCAAACAACCAACTCATCATGACACACACACACGCGCACATGCAGCCCGGCATCCGGGCCTCGGAACAGTATCGCCCCGGCATGGATTCGCGCGACGTGCAAAGTCTCAAGTCCGCAATGAACAATTTCGTCCATAATATAAACACACAAGGAAGCGGTGCCTAGACGCACCCGGAACACACGTAGTGATTCCAACAGCGAGCCCGCTTCCAAATCCGGAAGCGGGTTTTTTATTTCGCGCCAAAACCACGCCGCGAAAAACGAAAACCATGCGACGACTCCGGAACCCGCCGGGAGACCCATGCCCGTTGGTCAATTTTCAGATTCCACAGGTGGCTTCACAGCTGAGCCCAGATCAATCAGCCAACGTCCGCGCAAAATCCCGCGGTCGTCCAAACCGCTAGCATGCAAACAATGCGCGCGAGAGGGACGCGGGTGTGTGTTCTTTTACGCGCTTCGCGCCAATGAAGAATGTATGCTGTGAAATGTGGAATAATATGGATCAGCAACCTGGAGTGGCATCAAAACGGCGCCGGGTCCGGGCCTTTTCCGTCTATCATTAGACATCATTCATTCTTTATTAGTGCGCGGAGCGCGCGCAAGGAGCTGTAGTGTTTAACAGATAGCACAGCGGGCTTTTAACTCGCAAGGTGCGGGTGCGAATCCCGCCGGCTCCACCAATTTTCACCTGCGGTCATTGAGGGCGGCAAGAGCGGAGAAGTCTTCCGCCGCCGAGCGACCTGAGCCGCAGTCTAATTTTTTCCAGGTAGGGCGAAGCCTCCGGCTGAGCCGACGCGGTTTGAATATCGCAACGTTTTTCGGCTCAGCCGGAGGCTTCGTTCTGCCTAAACATAAACAATATTATATTGAGTTAATATTATTCAGGTGCGCGGCCCGGGTAGCGGGGCACCGGCTTGTGACGCCGGAGAAGCGGGTGCAATTCCCGCCCACCTGACCAGTATGCGGTCGAGGGCAAACCAGCAGAGCCGTCTGCCTGTCGAGCAGAAGATAGCGGGGGCGGCACCCGCCGACCGCGCCAATTTTTTGCCGGGTAGCATAATAGTAATGCGACGCCCTGTTAAGGCGGTGGATGCAAGTGCGACTCTTGCCCCGGCAGCCAGTCTCTCAGTCGTATCGGAGGTTTGGATGCGACGAGGGGAAAAGCCGGCCCGGTGTGTAATCGCATCGGAGCAAAAGTTTCCTCCGCTTTGCCGGCACCAATTTTTCCGGACGTGGTGTAGTAGTCAACATGCTCGCATTGGAAGCGAGGGACCGCGGGTGCGAATCCTGCCGTCCGGACCATTTTTTTTGCGGTGTCGTCTAACAGCAGGACCACGGACTTTGAATCCGGAAATGGAAGTGCGAGTCTTCCCGCCGCAGCCAGTGCAGTCTCTCGTGAAGAGAATGGACAACCCCATGTCAGGAGCACGGAGTATTGCAGAAAAGATCTTCGCTTCAGTGTCAGCGGGCTGCAGCTATCCCTGCGGCAAGCGGCGGGGCATTAAGCCGTCTTTATTAATATGCGCTGGTTTTGAAGCCCAAAGGGCTTCCATAGCTTAGCCCAGGGTTGCTGCAGCAACGCGAAAGCTACCCTGGGTTAATATAGAAAAATAAACATGACCCTGTAAGGGTCGCACAATCGAAATCTCACGATGCTTTGTGCAACCCTTGCAGGGTTGTGTATTAAAAACTTTGATACCCAGGGTAGGCTCCTGTGTCGCCAACCCTGGGCTGATGTATAAAACCCCGTTGGGGTTTAGCTTATTTTTTCAATTACCCGAAACCTGCCCCAAGGCTCTTTATATTTATCATTATATATTTCCAATTTTCCGGACAGTGAGGCTTGGAGTTACTTCGTAGCTCAATGGTAGAGCAATCAAATCCTAATTGATGTGTTGCGGGTTCAATCCCCGCCGAACTCGCAAGAGTTCATCACTCCAGCCGCCGTTCTTCCGGAATTCTCTTTTCGGGCAGTGAAGGTGAAGATACTTCAACCAACGACAAAGGCCAGATGCTCCCGGGCCGAGGGATCGATGAGCCGGCGTGTAATGCGCCGGCTTTTGCGCGTAGTGCTAAAATCGAAACCGAGCGGTGTGTGGCGCGGCAGGGCTCCTAAACCAAGCCCTGCTATGCAACATGTCAGCGCACTCCGTCAGGGAGCGCCTCTTCGCCGATTATTCTCCCGAAATCCTTTTGTGCGGGCAATCCCCGCACGGTGTTGCATCCACTTTCGAGGGCAGTGAGGGCGCGGTTACTTCCCGTCACGAAATCCAACCGCGCTCGTGAATCCTCCCTCGATCTTGGCGGCACCGTTTTCCACTTTTCCTTTGAGGGTGGTGAACGCGCAGTTACTTCGGAAAAGCGCCCATGCGTCGCCGTTCTAATCGGCAAATTCCGCGCATCCCATTCTCCCTCATTTCTTATTTTTCAATTTTTTGCAGGCAGTAAGTTTGCGGTTACTTCTTAACCGAAAAGTCGGCGGTTCAAATCCGCCAGCGCGAAAGCGCTTGGCCCAGTGGTAGGGCATTCGGACGCCGCGAGGCATCTCCGCGAACGCCGTTCTCCTGCAATGTTACATTACCACACGCAACCCGGCGCACCGGGCAAACCAAACAACCAGGAAAGGAGGCCAACCATTATGGCCAAATTCAGCAAAATCCTGTCCGCTGCGCGCAAAACTTTCATCCGCGCGCCGGACACCGTCAACCATGCCGGCGGCGCCGCCTACGCGCAGCCCGCCAAGCTCGAACTCGTTTCGACGCTCGTCACCTCGTTCCTTCAGGACGAGTTTTATCGCACCGAGCCTCAGACCGTGGCGCGCATCCGCGAACTCATCGCGATGCTCGTTGCGACCGATCCGCTCTTTGTCGCGAAAGCCGCGCTCTACGCGCGCCACCAGCACGGCATGCGCTCCGTCAGCCACCTCGTGGCCGGCGAGATCGCCAGGCACGTGAAAGGCGCCTCGTGGAGCAAAAACTTTCACGACAAAATCGTGCGCCGTCCCGACGATGCGATCGAAATCCTCGGCTACTATCTCGCCGCCCACGGACGTCCGCTGCCCAACTCCCTTAAAAAAGGGCTCGGCGCAGCGCTCGCCCGTTTCGACGAGTATCAGCTCGCGAAATACCGCCGCGATCACGCCGCGTTCAAACTCGTCGACGCCGTCAACCTCGTGCGTCCGCCCGCCACGCCCGCGATCAACGCGCTCATGCGCGGTCGGCTCGCTCCCGCGACAACCTGGGAGACGCGCCTCACGCAGGCCGGCGCCGCCGCGGCCGCGGAAAGTCCCGACAACGCCGAAGCCCTCGCCGCCGCGAAAGCGGACGCTTGGGGCTCGCTCGTCCGCGAGCGCAAACTCGGCTACCTCGCGCTTCTCCGCAACGCGCGAAACATCCTCGAGCACGCGCCCGACGCCGTCGGCGAACTCTGCGGGCAGCTCGCGGACGAAACCGCCGTGCGCCGCTCGCTCGTGTATCCGTTCCAGTTCCTGACCGCGCTTGACGCGCTCAGGAAAGGCAACCTCGCCGGCACCGACCGCGTGATGGACGCGCTCAACCAAGCCGTCGATCACTCGCTCGCCAACGTCCCGCGCTTCGAAGGCGCGACCCTCGTCGCGCTCGACTGCTCGGGCTCGATGGCCGGACACCCGCAGGCCATCGGCTCGCTCTTCGCGGCCGTGTTGGTCAAGGCGAGCGGCGCGGACCTGATGCTCTTCAGTGACGACGCGCAGTATCACGCGCTCAACCGCCGCGACACCACGCTCACCGCCGCGAAAAGCATCCCCTTCGCCGCCGGCGGCACGGACTTCAACGCGATCTTCCAGTGCGCCAACCGCGCCTACGATCGCGTGATCGTGCTCTCCGACATGCAAGGCTGGATCGGTGGCGGCGCGCCCCTCGCGGCGCTTGCCGACTATGAGCGCGCGCACAACGCCTCGCCGCGCATCTTCAGCTTCGACCTGAACGGCTACGGCACGCTCCAGTTTCCGCGGGAGCGTGTTTACTGCCTCGCGGGCTGGAGCGACCGGGTGTTCGAGATCATGCAAAAACTCGACCACGATCCGCGCGCCCTCGTGCGCGAAGTCGAGGCGGTCGAGCTTGGCTGACGGACAACAATTCACGCGTTGCATGAGCGTGACACACGGGCTTCCGCCCGTGGGTTTGGAAAATGAAACACCGCAAAAGCGACATTTCACCGCGGGGCGATTTGCCCCGCGAGGTTTGCGCGGCATGGCAGCAACTTTTTGCCATGAGAGTTGGAGCGCACGGATGATTCACCGTGCCGCGCCGCGCAAACTTTTCCAACCCACGGGCGAAGCACCCGTTTTCTTTTCGTTTATTCGTTTTTCGTAGCGCAGACTGCCAAGTCTGCCCTCCTTAAAAATATTCAACCACCAGCATGCAGACTTGGCAGTCCGCGCTACACTCACCTCGACGCCAAATGCCACATGCCGCAAACCGCGCAGCGATACGCCACGCGCCGCCGCTCGACACCCGCCAGCAACGCGGCATCAAGCGCGTCGCCCTGTGATTTGTAGCGACGTTTGCGGGTGCACATCCTGTGCCGCAGTTCGCGAGACGGCTCGCGTGCCGGCTTCCTTGCCATGCGTGTGACACTATTTTCCGCCGCTCACCCTGCAAGCCGCTTCAACCATTTTTCCATCCAACAACCCTTCATCGTCCAAAAGCCAGGACGCGGCCGTGCGAAGGCCGAAATCGAGGTGCAAGTCCTCGTGAAGGGACCACGTTTTCAAATGTATAATGAGTAATGTATAATGAATAATGCGCCAGCCCTGCCATTACGCGCACATTCACCCGGTTCATTATACATTTAAAATTATCCATTATTCATTAGCGCGAAGCGCGCACAGAACACACGCCACCGCTCACCACACATTACATATTCTTCATCCAACATTCACCATTAACGCGCAACGCGCGCGCAAACACCATGACACCGCTCCTCGACAAACCGCTCGTTCTCTCGCTCAACCGCTCCTGGCAGGTTATCGGCCACCGCACGGTCAGGCAGGCGCTCGTCGCGCTCAACGGTGGCGATCCCTCCGCCGCCTCCGCGCTTCCGCCCGCGCTCGGCATCGACATCGCCTACGGGCAACACGCCGACGGCACTTGGGATTTTTCCCATCCGCTCTACCTGAACCCGCTCGCTTGGGACGACTGGCTCGCGCTGCCGATCCGCGATTTCGACCTCACCGTCAACACGCCGCGCCAGGCCGTCCGCGTGCCCACGGTCATGATCGCAACCAACTACGCGAAAATGCCCGTGCGCATGCCGCGCCTCACGCGCGAGGCGATCTACGAGCGCGACGGCGGCGTCTGCCAATACACCGGCGAATACGTCGGCCGCGGCAACGGCAACCTCGACCACATCGTGCCCCGCTCGCGCGGCGGTCGCGACACGTTCGAAAACCTTGTCTGGGCCAAGCGCGAAATCAATTCGCTCAAGGCCGACCGCCTCCCGCACGAGGCGGGCCTGCGCCTCCTGCGCAGCCCGCAAACACCGCGCCCGCTGCCCGCCTCCGCGCTCATCCGCGAAGTGCGCCACCCAGACTGGCGCCACTTCATCACCGCATCCGCATAACAAAAACAATAGCCGCAAAAGGCACAAGAAGCACAAAACGAACCCTGCTTTCTTTGCGCCTTTTTGAGCCTCTTTGCGGCTATTTCAATTCTCAAAAAAACACACACATTATGAATACCAACATGGAAATTAAAGCACGCGATCTCATCGCCGCCGGCTGGCACGAGGGCAAACGCCTCGGCCCTGCGCTCCGCCGCGCCCGCGAACTCGAGGCGTCCGGACTCCCGCGCGCGCACATGCTCGCGCAACTCGAGGCCGAGTTTCCGAAACAGCTCATCGTCGCCTTGCCGCGCCACGAACCCGCGCCGCTTGCCGAGGCGATTGAGGCGGAAACGCCGGAGGAAATCGCCAACGTCGAACTTGCCCGTCAGCGCATGCGCGAACTGCTCACGATGCCCGTCGTGCAGCGCGGCGTCATCATGCCCGACGCGTGCCCTTCCGGCCCGCAACGCGCGTGCATTCCCGTCGGCGGCGCAATCGCCGTCGAAAACGCAATCATTCCCGGCGCGCACTCGTCCGACATTTGCTGCTCGATGTTCGCCACGTTTTTCCCGGCGAACCATCCGACGCAGGAAATCATGGACCATCTCTTCAAGCTCACGCACTTCGGCGCGGGCGGACGCCGCCGCGGCGAGCAATGGACCTCGCCCGTGCTCGACGAACCGGTATGGGAAAACCGCTTCCTGAAAAATCTCCGCTCTCGCGCGCAGGATTTCATGGGCACGCAGGGCGACGGCAACCACTTCGCCTACGTCGGGCGTATCCAGTTTTCCGATACACAGCGCGCCGCGCTCGAATCCGCGGGATACACCGAGCTGGCCGAGTGGATCGTGCGCCGCGACGGCGAGTTCAACGTCCTCGTCACGCATCACGGCTCGCGCGGTCTCGGCGCCGACCTCTTCAAGCGCGGCCATGTCGCCGCGCGCAAGTGGTGCGATGAAAACGCGAAGGACGTGCCCGATTCCGCCGCGTGGCTCGCCGCCGACTCGCCCGAGGGCCGCGACTACTGGGACGCGTTGCAATACATCGCCCGCTGGACGCGCGAGAACCACGCGCAAATCCACGCCGCGCTCCTGCGCCGCCTCGGCCAGCGCGCGCTCGTGCAGATCGGCAACGAGCACAACTTCGTCTGGAAGCGCGGCGATGGCGTCTTCATGCACGGCAAGGGCGCGACCCCCGCCTGGCGCGACGCGCAAGGCCGTCCGCTCCTCGGCTTGATTCCGCTCAACATGGCGCGCGAAATCCTCCTCGTGCTCGGCGCGGACAACGACGAATACCTCTCGTTCTGTCCGCACGGCGCGGGCCGCAACCTCTCGCGCTCCGCCATGCTCCGCGGCTACCGCGATGCCGACGGCGAACTCGATCCCGCGCGCGTGCAACAAACGCTCGCCGAGACGACCGCGGGCCTCGACATCCGCTGGCACAACGGCGCGCCCGACCTCTCCGAGTCCCCTCTCGGCTACAAGGACGCGACAAAAGTGAAGGCGCAAATCGAGCGCTTTGGCCTCGCGACAGTCGTCGGCGAAATCCAGCCCCGCGGCTGCATCATGGCCGGCGAAGCGCCCGAGCCGCATTGGATGCGCGCCCGCCGCGAAAAACGCGAGGCTCACAAAGCCCAGCGCCGCGAGGGCGACGCGGAGGCGGCGGTTTGACGGAGCGACGGCTTCCCAGCCGCCGGGAGCGATAACCATCCGCCGGAAATCGGCGCGTCATCATGGCGCGCTGGCATCGGCCAGCGATTCATATTGTGTATGACGAACGCATCGACTGCATGCGATCTTCTCGCATTTTTGTAAATAGTATGGCCATTTTTGGTAGGGCGGTTGGCAGACTGTCGCTAACGCTCGAAACGCCGAAACCACTGCGGTTGTCGCTCGTAATTCTCGGCGCGCTCGGCGAGCACGCCCTACCCAATGCGGATACCGTTTCACTCAAATTTCTCTAGCGTCCGGTGGTGGAAAACGCGCTCCTGAATAAACTTATTCACACCAGAGAATATAATCTCGCGCGGTGCGCGGCGGGTGCAATCAATCGATGCGCAACCAAGCCGCCTTTCATCATCACGCCATGCGATTTTTCACGCGAAAACAAGAAACCGACGCACCGACGCCTCTCCATCGTCGCATCCGTTGGCTGCGCGTGGCCGGCGCGCTGTCGGTCGCAAGCGTATTGTTTGTCGCGTTTGCGAATTATTATATAATCACGGCAAACCGGGATTATATATACGATGATATTGCGGTCGTTCCGGCGTGCGATGTCGGGCTTGTGCTGGGAGCGAGCTCGCATCTGGCCGACGGTCGCGAAAATATGCACTTTGTTTCGCGCATGGACGCGGCGGCGGCGCTGTATCACGCGGGCAAGGTGCGGCATTTGCTTGTGAGCGGGGACAATCACAGCGCCGATTACGACGAGCCGACGGCGATGAAAAACGCGCTTGTCGCGCGCGGTGTGCCGGCGGGGGCGATCACGTGTGATTTCGCGGGATTTCGCACTTATGATTCGGTTGTTCGCGCGAAGGAAATTTTTGGCCTGTCGGATCGCGTGATCATTGTCACGCAGCGTTATCACAATACGCGCGCCGTGACGCTGGCGCGCGCGAACGGAATCGGCGCAATCGGCTTTTGCGCACGCGACGTGGTTTTTCGCCATTCGGTCCGCACGGAAATCCGCGAGATTGTTTCGCGCACATTCGCGATGCTGGAGATTTATATATTTCCGCACAAACCGCGCCATCTCGGACCTCGCGAGCCGATTGTTTTGTCCAAGGTTCCGGCAGGAGCACCGCAACTTGGGATGCAGTGATAGATTGAGCTTTTCGATGTGAACTATCGCGGGGAGATGCTTTTTGGTAGGGCGAACCCTCCGGGTGAGCCGGGAATGTTTCGGCTCACCCGGAGGGTTCGCCCTACCAAAAGATGCGACTGAGCAAATCGAACATGCTCGCGACTATATTTCGTCCGGTTTTTTTCGGGTGTTGTGTTCACCTCGCGTTGCGACCTTCAATCCGGTCACCCGAAATGAATCGCAATGATATTGGCGGGAGTCCCGGTTACGGGGTGGGCGGCGTGCTTGTTGTCACGTTTATGAGGGGCGGCGTGACGAGGAGTTGTGAGTTGAGGCCGGGGAGTCGTTCGGAGAATTCGTCGTCGGGGTCGCCTGGCGAAGGGTGCGCTGCACCATGCCCATTTTGGCGTCGAGGTTGTCGACCATAGAAACGAAGACGGCCTCGGGCGTGGCGGCGTAGATGGCCGCGCCCCATTCGGGTTCGCCTTGGTGCGAGAGGATGATGTGTTCGAGGCGCTCGAGGAGGTCGGCGTTGAGGCGGGCCTTGAGTCCGTGTTTGCGGGCGATCTGGTAGCCGAGGACGACGTGGCCCTGAAGGATGCCCTTGCGCGAGCGGCGCGTGGCGAACGCGCCTTCATATTCGATGGTCTTGCCGGTGTCGTGAAGGAGGATGCCGGCCATGGCGAGGTCGGGGTTAATTTCGGGATAGACGGGGAAAAGCGCCTTGGCGGCGCGCGCCATGTGCGTGGTGTGCTCAAGCAGGCCGTGGCGGTAGGCGTGGTGCATGGCGACTGCGGCGGCGGAGGCGCGAAAGGCGTCGCCGATTTCCTCGAAGACGCCGCGCACGGTCATGCGGAGTTCGTCGTGCGCGATGGAATCGATGTAGGCTTGGAATTCGGCCCAGAGCGCGTCGGCGTTTTCGGGCGGGGTTTCGACAAGATTTTCGAGCAGGTTGGGATTTTGGACGAGTTCCTCCTCGGTCAGCGGGGTGAGCTTGAGGATTCTGGGCGAGAGGCGTCCGTTGAAGTGATCGACGCGGCCCTCGATGCAAACGGGCGAACCCTCGGCGAGCGATCGGGTGGTGTCGAACTGCGGATGATCGGCGAAGAGATTGGCATTGAACGAACCGGTGCGATCGCCGACTTCGATTGAGAGAAACGGATTGCCATTCGACGCGGTCTTGGCCGTGCAGCGCTTGAGAATGTAGGTGCCGGTGAAAGGCGCGCCTGAAGGCGTGTCTTGTGAGCGAAGGTCGCGGACGGTGAGCTGGGGGGAGGTGGAGTCGGGCATGGTGGAAAAATTAAGATAATAAACTTTGCACAGAAGGAAACGTCGGGAGCCGTAGGTTTTTGTGGGGCAAGCGAGTGTTTATGGAGTGATTATGTGTTCTGTCGTTTCGAAAATAGTGCTAATTTTTGCAGAAAATCGACCGTCGGATGCTGTGAGAATATGCCGATTCTATGCGGAGGAATAAATCTAATATTCGTTCCGAATGGAGTGCTTTTGTTTAGTGTAATAGTGATCATTTCCGGGCTAAGGCGGTGATTTTTCACGGAAACTATGTCACAGATATCGACGACAATTTCTTTGGTCAGACCCTTGATGTGGAGGGCATTGGTTTCGGAATTATAAAATACATCTTTTAAGGGAAAAAGCGCAAATGCGAATAATGCCATGAGAATTATAATAAGGAAAATGGATGCAGTATAACTCTCATTGAATCCAAGCCATCCAAGCACCATGCATAATAGGGGAAAGATGACCTTCCAGAAAAATGTAGCACGTGATGAAAGGCGAAGCATGGGGCATGCAGTTTTGGGTCGATTGATCTTATGTCGAATATTTCTTCACCAACTTCGTGTAATCTTTGAATGCCGGGTGCTCGGTGGTGCCCACCACGCTGTAGAAGATGGTTTCCGAGGGGAGGGCGTAGGCACCGAGGCGGATCAGGGCGGCGAGGGCTTCGCGGGCGTCGTCGGGGCGGCGGGCGCTTAGGCAGTCGGTGAGGAGCGTGACTTGCAGGTCGCTGTTGATGGCGTCGAGCGCGGTTTGATAGACGCAGATCGGGGTCTCGATGCCGCAGAGGATGAGGTGCTCGACTTTGTGTTTTTCGAGGAGGGTTTCGCGGATGCCGTCGTCGGCCAGCGCGGAGAAGGTGTTTTTGGCGAGTTGCTGCGGTTTGCGGCGCGTGCCTCCGGCGGCGGCTTTTAGGAATTGCGGCGCGGTGGGGCCGAGTTTTTGCGGGACTTGCTCGGTGAAGGCAACGGGGATGCCGAGCAGGCGCGCGGCTTCGATGGCGAATTCGCAGCGCGAGGAAAGTCGCCCGGCGTCGGGCATGGCTTTCAGGAAGATATCTTGCAGGTCGATGCAGAGCAGGAGGGCGCCGGGGATGGGGGAAGACATGGAGGAGAGGATGGAGGAGGCGGGAGGAATCGGAATTGATTAACCACGGAGGACACGGATGAGCACGGAGAGGTGGAAAGGCAGAGTTCTTTTTTCTATTCGGGACTCTGTGTCTCTCCGTGCTCTCTGTGGTTAATTTTTTGCTATCAGAGCCGATACTTGGATTTGAAGGGGTTTATGTTGGCCTTCTTTTTGACGGCTTTGTTGGCGGCGAGGTGCTCCAGGATTTTGAATGCGAGCTCGGGATCGCCGCCGACTTGCGCGGCGAGTTGCTCGGCGGTGGCGGGCTTGGCGTCGGGCGCCCGGAGCGCGGCCATGAGTTTTTGCTTGAGGGCGATCACGGCGGTGGCGGCCTTCTTGCCCGCCTCGACGCCGGGTTGGTGATAGGCGTTGATATTGACCAGGTTCGCGTAGAGGCCGACGGCGCGCTCGTAGAGGGCGATCAACATGCCGAGTGTGCGCGGGGAGATGTCGGCGACGGTGATCGTGATCGAGTGACGGTCTTTTTCGGTGAGCGCGGCGCGGGTGCCGAGGTAGAAGCCTTGCAGGTAGTCGCCTGTGGTGATGCCGGGCTCGACCTCGATGGCGGTCTTGGCAGGGCGGTCCTTGAGGACTTCGATGAAGGTGATGAAGAAGTTGTTCACGCCCTCGCGGAGTTGCTGCACGTAGGCGTGCTGGTCGGTGGAGCCTTTGTTGCCGTAAACGGCGATGCCTTGGTTGACGACGGCGCCGGCGAGGTCGAGTTCCTTGCCGAGCGACTCCATGACGAGTTGCTGGAGGTAGCGCGAGAAGAGGAGCAGGCGGTCCTTGTAGGGGAGGATGACCATGTCCTTCGCGCCGCGTCCGTCGGTCGCGTAGTGCCACATGAGGGCGAGGAGGGCGGCGGGGTTGCGCGCGGTGTCGGCGCGGCGGGTGACTTCGTCCATGGCGGCGGCGCCGGCGAGCATGGCGTCGATGTCGATGCCTTGGAGCGCGGCGGGGAGAAGGCCGACGGCGGAGAGTTCGGAGGTGCGGCCACCGACCCAGTCCCACATGGGGAAGCGGGCGAGCCAGGCTTCGGCGGTGGCGGTTTGGTCGAGCTTGCTGCCGGCGCCGGTGATGGCGATGAAGTGCTTGGCGTAGTCGAGCTTGGCGGCGCGGAAGGCGGCGGCGGCCTCGAGCTGGCCGTTGCGGGTTTCGACGGTGCCGCCGGATTTGGAGATGACAATGACGAGGGTGCGGTCGAGGCGGCGGCGGAGCGTGTCGAGCACGTAGTCGATGCCGTCGGGGTCGGTGTTGTCGAAGAAGTGGATGTCCATTTTGTCGCGGCGGGGCTGGCCGAGGGCGTGCTGGACGAGTTGCGGTCCGAGCGCGGAGCCGCCGATGCCGACGACGAGCAGGTCGGTGAACTTCTTGCCGGTGGAGCCCTTGATTTCGCCGGAGTGGATTTTGGCGGCGAAGTCCTTAATGGAGGCGAGGGTGCCGGTGATGGCGTCGCGGAGCTCGGCGGTGGGGGCGAGGGCGGCGTTGCGGAGCCAGTAGTGGCCGACCATGCGGTTTTCGTCGGGATTGGCGATGGCGCCGCGCTCGAGCTCGGCCATGGCGGCGATGGCGCGCTGCGCGGCGGGTTCCATGTTCGCGAAGAAATCGTCAGGGAACGGGATGCGACTGATGTCGAGCGAGAGGCCGAGCGAGGCGTTGTTGTAGTAGTATTTTTGGAAGCGTTGCCAGGTCATGATGAGTGTGGTCTACGAGTTTGCGAGTGGTTTGACATGCGGAATGAACCGCGGAATTGAAAGTTTGAGAGTTTGGATGGTGAAAATACAGGAGAAAAGCCGTTTGTTTTTCGGGGCGACACAAGCCGGATTTCAGACCTTGCTGAACGCCGGCGCGCTTGATGCGCATTCCGCGTGAACTAGGCGTTTTTGCCGAGGCAGCGGAGGGTCATTTCCCGCAGGACCTGCTCCTGTTCGCTGGAGCGGCGGATGATTTCCTCGAAGGCGATCAGGAATTCCTGCTGGTTGTCGATGAGATCCTTCATGGACGGAAGCCGCGAGGCGAGGCGGCCGAGATACCAGGTGTTTTGGCTGAACAGGTTAAAATTGGTTTTCTCGGTGACGCCGGCGAAGTGGCGTCCGTAGGAATCGGGCGAGGCGAGTTTTTCGAAGGAGGATTTGTCGATGCCGTAATTGCCCATGCGCAGGTCGCCGGCATGGACGAGGGCGCGGATTTGAAGCAGCAGGCGGTTGCGGCCTTGAAGCGAACTGATGAGCGGGCGGGCGTCGCCGCCGTTGAAGAAGTGGCGGTGAATGGCGTCGAGTGTGCGCTGGAGGTTTCCGCTGAAAAATGCCTCGGTGGCCTCGAAGAAATCGCCCTCGGCGATATTGGGCGTGAGTTCGGCGATGTGGGCTTCCTCGATCACGGTTTCGCCGTCGTTGAGGTAGTTGGCGAGTTTGTGGACTTCCTCGATGAGGAGGCGCGTGTTGAGGCCGATTTTGGCAAGGAGGAGCGGGAGGGCGTTGGCGCCGAAAGTGACGCCGAGGGTTTGCGCTTCCGCGGTGACAATGGGGGCGAATGCCTCGGGCTTGTTCTTGTCGGATGAATCCCCGCCGCAAAGGGTGAAGTCCGCGTTTTTCTCGCACCATTTGTAGAAGCTGCGGCGCTTGTCGATGGGCGCGGCGGTGATGAGGATGGCGACTTGCCCGGGGTTGTTGGCGGCGAGGATTTCCCGGAGGTTGTCGACTTGGGCGAGCGTTGACTCGGCGCGCCCGGTCTGGTTGTCGGCGAGGAAGGTGACGTCCTTGAGCCAGACGAGGCGGCGGTCGCCGAACATGGAGATGGTCTGCACACTGTCGCGGAAGCGGTTCACGGCGGCCTCGACCTCGGCGACGTTGTTGGCGGTGCCGTTGATGATTTCGCGTGAAAACTCGTCGGTGATGGTCGCGGCGATTTCATCGTAGCGCGCCTTGCCTTCGCGGCTGACGAGAAAATCGTCGGCGCCGCAGATGAAGATAAAGGGTTTGGCGGAAGCTGGCATGTCGTCCCCAAGATGCGAACGGCGGCGCGGGGTAACAAGAAAGAATCAAGTTTTCGGGCGATTTAATCGCGGGAGGGCGGGGCGCGCCGCGACCGGTCAGCCTTTTTTCTTTTTCTTGATTTTGGGTTTGGGCGGCACGCGGTTGATCTTCACGTCGACGGCCTCGAAGCCGTCCACATGCTCAAGAATGTTGTCCCGCTGCACTCCGTTGAAAACGCTGTCGCGCACGGTGATGTTGCTGATGGGCGATTTCGCAAAACCGCGGAGGTAGAAGGCATACGAGCTGGACTGGCTTGTCATGTTTTCGATCACGACATTGCGGAGGACGGGCGTGTGCGCGCCTTTCGCGCCTTCCTCGTAATTAAAATCGACGTGCACGACGGCGTCGGCGACCTGGCCGACCTGAATGTTGCGGAAGTAGATGTTTTCGATCACACCGCCGCGCACGGCGTTTGTTTTGAATCGGAGCGCGCGGTCGAGGTGCGGGCTGTCCATCCGGCAGTTTTCAACAAAGACGTTGCGGCAGCCGCCGGAGATTTCGCTGCCGATGGTGACGCCGCCGTGGCCGTCTTTCATCACGCAGTTGCGGATGATGATGTTTTCAGAGGGGACGTTGACGCGGCGTCCGTCGTTGTTGCGTCCGGACTTGATCGCGATGCAGTCGTCGCCGGTGTCGAAATACACGTCCTCGATGAGCACATCGGCGCACGATTCGGGGTTGCAGCCGTCGTTGTTGTGGCCGTGGGAGATAATTTTCAGGCCGCGCACGGTTACGTTTTGGCAGAGCACGGGGTTGATTTCCCAGAAGGGCGAGCGGAGGATCGTCACGCCTTCGATGAGGATGTTTTTGCAGTTGTAAGGCTGGATGAAGGGCGGGCGGAGGTTTTCGCCCTTGCCGTAGATGCGTTTGCGCGGGTCCATTGTTTCGATGGGCTCGTCGGCCTGGCGCATGAGGGTGTTGCGGCTGTCGGAGCCAGGCGGCTGGCCGGGCACGCGGTTTTTGGAGAGGTCGTGCATGGCCCACCAAGTGTCGTCGGTGGCCTGTCCGTCGAGCGTGCCCTTGCCGGTGATGGCGATGTTTTCCTGTCCGTGGGCGTAGATGAGCGGCGAGAAGTTCATGAGCTCGACGCCTTCCCAGCGCGTGAAAATATTCGGCATGTAGCGGTCGGGGTCGTTGTAAAATAGGAGCGTGGCACCCTCGGCGAGGTGGAGGTTGATGTTGCTTTTGAGGTGAATCGGTCCGGTGAGAAACGTGCCCGCGGGGACAAGCACCGTGCCTCCGCCGGCGGCGGCGCAGGCGTCGATTGCCTTGCGGATGGCCTCGCTCGAGTCGCCCTTTCCATCGGCCGTCGCCCCGTATTTGGTTATTGGATACACGCGGTCGGGAAACGAGGGCGCCTTGATGCGCGCGAGAATCTTGGGAACCCCGGCCCAAGGGTCGGGCGCGCCGCCGGCGGAAACAAAATCGGGCGCGCAGGCCGCGATGAATGCGGCGGCGGCGAGGATGCGTGTGAGGATGTGTTTCATGGGTGGTTTTGTTTTTTTGCGAACGGAAAGTCAGCCTAGGTTTTTGGGGCCGAAGGCGCGCGGCAGCAAGATGTCGAGCGTTGTGTCGAGGAGGTCGTCGCTGTCACAAATGGAGATAACGCGGGCTTGCGGGCCGAATTCGTTGATCACCTGGCGGCACGCGCCGCAGGGCGAGGAGGCGGTTTTTGTGGGCGTGTAAACGACGACGCAGCGCACCTCGCGCTCGCCTCCCGCGACCGCGGTGAAGATGGCGGTGCGCTCGGCGCAGTTGCACAGGCCGTAGGATGCGTTTTCGACATTGGCGCCGGTGTAGGTTTTGCCGGAGCCGGCGAGGATTGCCGCCCCGACGGGAAACCCGCTGTATGGGGAGTGGGATTTTTTCGCCGCGGCTCGCGCGAGTTTCTTCAAACGCTGCACGGTTGCGGAGGGAATCTTTTTCATGGGACGAAAAGTGTGAGGTTGGGGAGATGAAAAAACTAAATTAGGACACGTGGCAATTGTTTCCGTATCGCCCTCAAAAGTCTTGCGCTTTTTCCCCGTCAAGACGTGCTCAATGCAACTCCCATGAACTGGCTCTTCGAACAGTCCACCATTGATGACATCAAACGTGTTTCGTTGCATATCGTCGGACACCTGCCCAAGGCGCTCGTTTACATAGTATTCATCACGGTATTGTATTTCATCGCCAAGCGGCTGCTGCTCTTTTTGTCGATGCGCACCAGCGCCACGTTTGCCGAGCCCATGCGGCGCGCGACCAAGTATTTTTTTGTTTTTGTCGGCGTGATCGCCGTGTTCGGCGCGTTCGAGGCCGACCTCGGCAGCCTTTGGGCGATGATCGGCACGGTGGCCGCGCTGATCGCCGTCGGGTTTGTCGCCATGTGGAGCGTGCTCAGCAATCTTTCGTGCACCGTGCTGATTTTGTTTTTCCGGCCGTTCGAGGTTGGCGACGATATTGAGTTCACCGATCCCGCCGGATTGCGCGGCAAGGTCATCAACCTTAATTTTGCCTACACGACATTGCAGGACGACGAGGGTCGCCTGATCCAGATTCCAAACAACCTCTTCTTTCAACGCATCGTAAAACGCCGCCCCGGGGGCAAGGTTGTCGAGACCACGCTGGCCGAGCAACTTTACAAGGACGAACACCACAAGGAGGGCTGATGGCGCGAGGTTTTTTGCAGCGCATGCGTCCGGCCGCCGTCATCCTGTTTGCGCTGGCCGGCCTTGCAACGATGCCGGCGAAGGGCGGCGCAAAAAAAGCCGACGCAATCGTCGCCGCCGACGGCTCCGGCGACTACAGGACGGTGCAGGAGGCCATCAATAAAACCCCGCAGACAACCTCGCGCGACAATCCCTGGATTATCCTCGTCAAACCCGGCGACTACAATGAGACCGTTTACATCCAGCGCGAGAAACGCGGTGTGCGGCTCGTCGGCGAGGACGCGGCCACCACGCGCATCACCCATAACCTCAATGCCGGCGCGCTCGGCGCGAACGGCATGCCGCTCGGCACATTTCGCACTGCCACGCTCCATCTCGACGCGGACGATTTCACAATCGAAAACCTCACGATCGAAAACAGCGCCGGCAACACGGGACAGGCGCTCGCCATTCGCGTGGACGGCGACCGCGCCGTGTTTCGCGGCTGCCGATTTCTCGGTTACCAGGACACGGTGTTCATCAATCGCGGGCGCCAGTATTTTGAGAACTGCGAGATCACGGGCGCGGTCGATTTTATATTCGGGGGCGCGACGGCGTGGTTCGAGAACTGCGACATCGTCTGCCTCCGTAACAGTTACATCACCGCGGCGAGCACGCCGAAAGAAAGCGTGCACGGCTACGTTTTTTCGCGCTGCCGCGTGACTGCCGCGAGCCCCGGAATCAAAACGCATCTCGGGCGCCCCTGGCGCATGCACGCCGCGACGGTGTTTATGAATTGCGAATTCGCCGACTGCATTCGTCCCGAAGGCTGGCAAAAATGGAACGTCGCCGATCCGGCGGGGACTGTTCGTTACGCCGAGTATCGCAACACCGGCCCCGGCGCCGCGACCAGCGGGCGTGTGTCGTGGTCGAGACAACTTACCGATGCCGAGGCCGTCGCAATCACAATCCACGCCGTGCTCGGCGGCACGGATAATTGGGAGCCGCGGAAACAGAGGAAGGACTGAAGGGCTGAAAGACTGAAGATCTGAAGGAATGGTTTCGGCTCACCGGGACGGTTCGCCCTACCAGGGCGGCGCGAGCGACGCCTCTATTTCAAAAATCCGCGCACGATTTCGTAGAGTTCCTCGGATTCGAGAAGGAAGGAGTCGTGGCCGAGGTCGGTGGTGATTTCTGCGTAGCTGGCGCGCTTGCCTTCGCGGAGCAGGGCGAGGACGATTTCACGGTTTTGCTCCGGGGGGAACAACCAGTCGCTCGTGAAGCCGACGACGAGTGTTTCGGCCTCGATTTTCTCGAAGGCTTTTTCGAGCGAACCGTGGGCCTCGGCGAGATCGAAGTGGTCGATGGCGCGGGTGATGTAGAGATAGGAGTTCGCGTCGAAACGATTGATGAAGGCCTCGCCCTGGTAGCGCAGGTAGCTTTCGACCTCGAACTGCGCGTCGAATGTGTAGGCGGCGGTGGAGCTTTCGGCGGCGGTGCGCTTGCGCCCGAACTTGCGGTCCATGCTCGCGTCGGAGACGTAGGTGATGTGCGCCATCATGCGCGCGATGGCGAGCCCCACGCGCGGGCCTCCGTTTTTGGGATAGTCGCCGTGGTTCCAGTCGCGATCCTGCATGATGGCCTGGCGTCCGACTTCGTTGAAGCCGATGCCTTGCGCGCTTTCGCGGGCGGTGGTGGCCATGGGCAGGAGTTTGCGAACAAAGGCGGGATATTCAATGCCCCATTGGAGGACTTGCATGCCGCCCATCGAGCCGCCGATCACGGCGTAGAGCGATTCGATGCCGAGGGAGTCGATCAGGCGTTTTTGCGCGCGCACCATGTCGCGGATGGTGACAAAGGGAAACGTCATGCCGAACACGCGGCCCGTTTGCGGGTTGATCGTGGAGGGGCCGGTCGAGCCCTGGCAGCCGCCGAGGCAGTTGGAGCAGATGACAAACCAGTGGTTGGTGTCGACCGCTTTGCCGGGGCCGATGAGGTTGTTCCACCAGCCGGGCTTGCGGTCGGCGAGGGTGTGGATGCCGGCGCTGTGGTGATCGCCGCTGAGTGCGTGGCAGATGAGGATGGCGTTGTCGCGCGCGGGGTTGAGGCGTCCGTAGGTTTCGTAGCGGAGCGTGAAGCCGGGGAGTTTCTGGCCGCTTTCAAAAACAAACTCGCCGGTCGAAACAAAATCGCGCGGCTGCACGATCCCGACTTCCCCGGGTTCGGCGCGTTCGATTGTGTTTTTGCCAGCGGCGTCGTTCATGTTGTGCGTGCGGGTTTTTCGGGAGTCGAAAAACGGGCGCTTGGTTTATGCCATCCATTCAAACGAAAATAGCAAGTGCGCGAGTCGCATCAGGCCGTAGCCGATCAGCCCCGTCACCGGTATGGTGAGCACCCAGGCCCAGACGATGCGCCCGACGATGCCCCACTTGACCGCGCTGAAACGCTTCACCGAGCCGACGCCCATGATCGAGGTCGAGATGACATGCGTGGTCGAGAGCGGCACGCCGAAATGCGTGGCGGTTTCGATGACCATGGCGGCGGTTGTCTCGGCGGCGAAGCCGTTTATGGGCTGAAGTTTTACCATCTTGTGGCCCATGGTTTTGATGATGCGCCAGCCGCCCGCGGCGGTGCCGGCGGCCATGGTGAGCGCGCAGGCGATGATGACCCAGGTGTGCACTTCCATCGTCTCGACGCGCAGGAACGAGAGCCATTCGGGCAGGTCCTTGAACGCGCCTGTTTGCGTGCCGGTGAGGAGCGCGAGGGTGACGATGCCCATGGTTTTTTGCGCGTCGTTGGAGCCATGGCTGAAACCCATCCACGCGGCGCTCATCACCTGGAGTTTTCCGAAAATCATGTTGATAAAGCGCGGTCGCACGCGGCTCAACGCCTTGTAAAGCGTGAACATGACGATCGCCGCCACCACAAACCCGACGCACGGCGCGATCAACATGGGGCCGACGACCTTGGGCCAAAGGCCGGTGGCCCAGTGGAGCACGCTCCAGTCGCCGTGCGTGGAGGCGAGCGCCGCGCCGCAGAGCCCGCCGATGAGCGCGTGGCTGGAGCTCGACGGCAGGCCGAGCCACCAGGTGAAGACGTTCCAAAAAATCGCGCCGAGCAGTGCGCAGAGCACCGTGGGCATCGCGATCACGCTGGTGTCCACGATTCCCGCGCCGATTGTCTTCGCCACGCTGGTGCCCATGATGAGCGCGCCGGCGAGGTTCATGACGGTGGCCAGCAGGATCGCCTGGCGGGGCGTGAGCACCTTGGTGGAGACGACTGTGGCGATGGAGTTGGCGGTGTCGTGGAAGCCGTTGATGTATTCAAAGGCGAGCGCAGTCAGCAGGACGATCAGGAAAAGAGTCATGTGGGATCGTGGCGAGTGTGATGGTGCGGAAAAAATGCGATAAAGACATGAATTGAATTCGAATCGCTGGAGAATTTCACGCAGATTCGCGGGTAAGAGAAAAAATTCAGGGGGGCGGCTTTTTGAACACGGCTTTTGAAGATGGCATGGCGGAATGGCTCCGGGTTAAGGGCGTTTGTCGTCTGAAGGGCGGTGCGGATATTTTTTCTGTGCAGTTTTAACGCATTGGGACGCGACGAATTATGCCGCGTCGGGGTTTTGCTCCAAGCGACAGTCCGCCATGGTTGCGCCGCTTTGGCTTGGCGCCATTCCGTCCTGACTCCTTCAAAATTTCTCCTCCTTACCATCCCATGCCATTTCAATTTTTTCGCCCGGCGTCCGGAAATAAAATCGTTGACTGTCTCAAATAATCTGATGAATGAGGCGCCTTTTTTTTAATTAACGCTCATTAAGCAAGTCATGCACGCAAAGAGAATGACAACACAGGACAAAATTAGGCGGGCGGCCTTAAAACGATTCGCCTCGCAAGGGTTCGATGGCACGGCCATGTCCGAAATCGCAAAGGACGTCGGGATTAAAACCCCCGGCCTCTACGCTCACTTTGCGGGCAAGACCGAGCTTTTCCTCGATCTTGTGAGTCTCGTAATTGAGCAGGAACTTTCCTACACCCAGCAATTCCTCAACGAACCCGGAACCCCCGAAAAACGTCTCTCCGCGTTCCTTCGCGAAACTGGCCGGCGCTTCGAGTCCAGTCCGCAGCTGCGCTTCATCCTCAACGCCGCCTACGTTCCCCCGCGGTCAATCGAAAAAAAGATCGCGAAGTCCATGCAGGGTTATTTCGACGGGATTGAGCAAATTGTGCAGAACGTCTTCAAGAACCTGCCGCCATCACGAATGACCTCCCGGCAGCTTGCCGCGGCCTACATCGGGATCATCGATAGCCTCCAGGCGGAGCTGCTCTACGGGGGACATGAGAAATTCCAAAAACGCCTTGATGCGATGTGGGCGCTTTTTTGCCTCGCAATCAAATAGTGGGCGCGTCGCGCGCCGTCGCATTCAACAAGATTCCGGATACCGGAGAGGAACTATTATGAAGAATCAACACGTCATCAGTGGAAAAAAGGAAGCCACGCTGGGCCTGCTCGTCCTGCTGGGCGCCTTTACCGCATTCGATTCCATAGCGATCGACATATACCTGCCCGCCTTCAACGTCATCGAGTCCGACCTTAATCTCCGCGCCGGATTGATGCCGGTGTCGCTTTCCGTGTTCCTCATCGGACTCGCGCTCGGGCAGGCGATCAGCGGACCGATTGCGGACGGTCTTGGGCGGCGCATCCCGTTGCTCGCGGGCGTTGTCCTCTTCGGCGCGGCTTCCTGCCTGGTGGCTGTTTCCACGAACGCCACCATGCTCATGACCGGCAGACTTCTTCAGGGAATCGGCGGGGCGACCGGTCTTGTTATTCCGCGCGCCATTGTCAGCGACCTGTATGAGGCGAACCAGGCGACAAGGATATACACCTTTCTTATTCAGGTGCAGTCGATCTCTCCGATCCTTGCGCCCATCATTGGTGGTGTGATACTCAGCCTCATAGGCTGGCGCGCGATCTTTTGGGTTCTCGTGGCCTTCGCCTTGGCCGCATGGGGGTTCGCGTGTTTTTTCATTCCAGAAACCCAACCGATTCAGATGCGTTCGCGCCTCACTCCCGCGGGCGTATTCAAAGACTACTGGGAGATTATAAAGAACCGGCGTTACCTCGGAATGGCGCTCTCCAGCGGACTGATCATGGGAACGCTCTTCACTTACATCAGCGGGTCATCCTTTATTTTCATGACGCATTTCGGGATGTCGCCAACTGTCTACAGCATCATGTTTGCGGCCTATTCCGTCGGCATGATTCTGGTTGGGCAGTGGAACATGTATTTATGCTCCCGCATGAGTGTGCGGAAAAATCTTAGGTTTGGCTTTACTGTCCACCTCGGTTGCCTCGGCGTGCTGCTCGCGGCCCTGCTGCTCGGCGTTGAAAACGCTGTCGTCGTTTGCGGGCTGTTGTTCTGTGCGATATCCAGCCTTAGTTTTCTGTTCGGTGGGCTCACCTCCGAGGCCATTTACTGTGTCAGCGCCCAGCGTGCGGGCACCGCTTCCGCGTTGCTCGGCGTGGTGCAATACGTCATCGGCGGAGGGGCGGGCATTCTGCTTGGACTCATTCCCAACGGCACGTTGTTCCCTCTGGTTTTGCTCCTCTGCGCCTGTTCCGCGCTCGCCCTCATGTTCTGGCGATCCGCCAGTTCGCTCGCAAGTTTTCGCATCGTGAACACGACCGTATCCGTCGCCACGGAGGAAGACCGGCAGTCGGTATCCTAGGAATTTTTGAAGGGACCGGGCCCATGCTCGTTGATTAATTAAGTTGACCGAAGGAAGGGGAGTCGGAGCATCGCGGGCATGCCCCGCATGATGCAAATCCAGTATCCGAATACCCGTTACCGCCTGATCGACCGCAACAATTACAAGGCGGAGCCAATGGAGTCGTGCCGGTCAGCGACTCCTTCCGGCGCGTCGGTCTGGTAGATTGCGAAAAGCTGGACATGGGCAGGCTCTCAAGCGTGCGCAACTACATGAGTAGAAATCAAACCAAGGTCTATAAAGTCAACAAACAGCGTCCATCCCCCTTCAAAAATCCATCGCAATGGACAATGATGAAAAATTAACAAGTCTCGGATTGCCCCCTTTTTTACCTCTTTGCTCCTTCAATAAAATTAATCGACGTCTCAATAGATCTTTTCCAATGAAATCCGCCAATCTAGAAACTTACGAAAAATATAAAAAATTAGCTGAGGAGGGTATTAACCAGTATCAGTTGATTGGCGCATTGAAAAATGAAGGTTATTCAATATTGGAAGCGATGAAAGTTTTAAGGAGAATATATAGCATATCATTAGGAGATGCGAAAGAGGCTATTACTAAACATCCTGACTGGAAATCTACTGTATTGGAGTCACAGGGTCTGCATGACGATTTTGAGCAAGCCATAAACAACCATCCGAACACCCCGAACACCCAATAACGCTAACCGGTGTTTTTTTCTAGCTGAAGGTATGATCCAGAGAGATAGGCAACACTTAATCCGGGGTGATAGGTTACACTTTTGGGCATTATTATGCCTTGGAAAACTATCACCCACATGGACGAGATTATACGCTTTGTAACACTCGCGCAGACGGATCGTTTTACGATCACCGAGCTGTGCGAGTAATTTGGCATCAGTCGCAAGACCGCTTACACGCACCTTGATCGTTATGCAAATTTCTGAAGGAAATTTTCAAAGGGCTCGGAACGTTGTTTTTTGATTGAATCGTGTCGGGCCGGATGCGTTCTGCTGTTCAGAACCGGGTTGGTGCGGCATTTGGGATTGCGCTGAGGGGCGGCCAGCTTCGTGGTGGTTTTATCCCACCACCGACTCGCGACGCATCAAAATGTGAACAGGGCATGCGCGAGGCGCATCAGGCCGAAACCGACGAGGCAGGTGATCGGCAGTGTGAGCACCCAGGCCCAGACGATGCGTCCGACGATGCCCCACTTGACCGCGCTGAAACGCTTCACCGCGCCCACGCCCATGATCGAGGTCGAGATGACGTGCGTGGTCGAGAGCGGCACGCCGAAATGCGTGGCGGCCACGATCACGCACGCTGCGGAGGTTTCGGCGGCGAAGCCGTTTATGGGCTGAAGTTTTACCATCTTGTGCCCCATGGTCTTGATGATGCGCCAGCCGCCCATCGCGGTGCCGGCGGCCATCGTGATGCCGCAAAGAAGAATGACCCAGGTGTGCACCTTCATCTCGGGCGTGCGCAGAAACGATAGCCATGAGGGCAGGTCGTCGAACAGGCCGCTGGTGGTGGCGGTGCAAAGCGCGAGCGTGACGATGCCCATGCCTTTTTGCGCGTCGTTGGAGCCGTGGCTGAAACCCATCCACGCGGCGCTGACGATTTGCAGCTTGCCGAAAATCATGTTGATGAAGCGGGGGCGCACGCGCTTCAGCACAATGTAGAGAATGCTCATCACAATCACCGCCACGCCGAAGCCGATGCACGGGGCGATGAGCATGGGCATGATGACCTTGGGCCAGATGCCGATGATGTTGCCCGCCGCGTCAACATCCGACCAGTGCAGCACGCTCCAGTCGCAGTGCGCCGAGGCGACCGCCGCGCCGCAGAGCCCGCCGATGAGCGCGTGGCTGGAGCTCGACGGAAGGCCGAGCCACCAAGTGAAAAGATTCCAAAAAATCGCGCCGAGCAGCGCGCAAAGCACCGCGGGCATCGTGATCACGCTCACATCGACAAGTCCCGCGCCGATTGTCATGGCCACGCTGGTGCCCATGATGAGCGCGCCGGCGAGATCGACGGTGGCCGCCATCATGACGGCCTGGCGGGGCGTGAGCACCTTGGTCGAGACGACTGTGGCGATGGAATTGGCGGTGTCGTGAAAGCCGTTGATGAACTCGAACGCGAGGACGGCGATGATGACGATTAGGAAAAGGGTCATGGCGTGGCGCGGCGACTGCTGGGCGGCGTGCTGAGGTTATCGGTGGGAGATTGCCGACGGGCCGCTCAGGAGTATTTCAGCACGATTTGGAAAATCACGTTTCCAGCGTCACGGCAGCGGTCGATTGCCTTTTCAAGCATTTCGAAAAATTCACCGAGAATGACGGTTTCCTTCGCATCGTAGGGGCCCTGGTAAAGTTCCTTTATCAATTCGAGCAGGTGCCGGTCGCCCTCGCCCTCGATGAATTGCAGGCGCGTGTTGTCCTCGCCGATGCGCTCCATGTTGGCGCCGCCGCGCAGCTGCTTGACCATGCCTACGACGCACTCGGCGGCCTTGCTCAAGTAGGCGGCTTGCTGGATCAGGCTTTCGCGGGGGAGCTTGCCGGGATAAACCGAGATGCGCGAAACGAGCTTCTCGACCGTCTTGGGGATTTTGTAGAGCGCGGTCGAAAGCGCCTCAATATCCTCGCGCTCAATGGGGGTCACGAAGGTGCGGCAGAGTTCCTCGGTGATGCGGTTGTTGATTTTTTTGTCCTTGCGACGGTTGTGAATGAACTCGTCGAGATCGGTGGAGGAATTGCGAAACGCGTCCAACCGTTGGAGAAAGTTTGAAAGGAGCTTGGTGCTCGTGAGCGACTCTTCCGCGCTGGCTTCGAGAAGATCGTAGAATTTCTGGTCTTTGCCGAAAAGCTTTTTGAGAGAGATCATGAGGGAAGCTCAGAGGTTGGGAGATTCGATGCGACTTGGGAAATGAAAATTTTGAGAAAATCAAAGTTCATCGTAATGTGGCAGTGGACAATTGATTGCACTTCCTCCGGCGATTACGCGAAAAAACGGAAAGACGGCCATGATGGAGGCGGGCGCGGAGTTTTTTGGGCGGACGGGTGTAATTGTGATTGGTGGCAAAACTTTTTGCCAATGGGTTTTGCGCTCTCCATCAAACCGCCGCCATTTGCCGGTCACCGTTGCGGGCGAATGCGGGTAAACTCACACCGTTTTTACCGCGGGGGAGTTGGACGCTTGGCACGGGACATGCTCATTACATGCATGGTCAGTTCTGATCATGTGGTCGGCGGGAGGTCGCCGGGAGTTCTTTGAAATTGCGCGCAACAAGGGCAGGGTGGGGTGCGGCGTTTCCAGGGTATCCCAAAACTGAAGGATTTGGGGCGTGTCGCGATTGCGCGGCGCGGCTCCGAACAACGCGATGTCTGCGGCCTTTGCGGCCGGTGGTGTCGCGGTGTCTGAAACCAAAAACACAAAACAAAAAGAAACCAAACTCTCCGCCTTTGCGCGGAGTTTATGAAAAATGAAAACTGTCAATAAACTCGCGGCTGTGCTCAGCCTCGCACTCGTTGGAGCCGTCTCCTCATCCTCCGTCCTCAGGGCGGAGGCAACTGATCCGGGGGCTTACATCGCATCGTATCGTTCGCACAAACCTGAATTCCCCGCGCCCGTCAGGGTCGTGGCGCCGTCATCCGCGCTTCTGGCCGGGGATGAAAACGATGGCAGTGTCGATGTGACATTTGTCGTCAATGCCAAGGGCAGGCCGACGGCCATCACCGTGGCCTACGCTTCGGACGAGGCGCTGGTCGGTCCGGTGGTTGAGGCCGTGGAGCGCTGGAAGTTCACGCCGGCGATTCGTGAAGGCGTGCCCGTGGCAACAAAGGTGATGCTGCCGGTGCGCTTCACGATCGCGGCGGACAACTGAGCGCGCCGTTTGATGTGTCATTAAACAGGGCCGCCGCCCGCAATTACGCGGGCGGCGGCTTTGTTGTTTTTAGAGTTGTTTGAAGCGCGCGGCATTTACTTTTTCTGCGGCGGCTCGGAGGCGAGCGCCGCCAGGACCTCGCGCAGGCGCGCGGCTTGCACGGCGTCTACGATGAGGTAGTAGTTGTTGCCGTTTTTGTCGGCGACGAACTTTGTGTGGCCGTCGGGGCCGAATTCGACGTTGCCTGCGGGCGAGAGCGAAAAATAACCGCGGTCCTTGCCGGGCCACACGGCGTAGGCCACCGAGGTGAGATCCCAGCAGGGGCGTTCGTGCGGCGTGGGGTTGTAGGCTTGGTAGGCTTGCTGGACGGGGTGGTTTTTCACGTAGCGGTAATCGTTGTCGATGCTCCATGCGGGATAGAGCACGGCCTTGCCGATTTCAAAGCCGCTCCACACGATGGGGGTCGGCCAGCCCGCGACGAGTTTGCGCGCGGCGGGCACATCCCAGCGCACGTTGAACTCGGGCTTTTTCTTGTTGCGGGTGTCCTGTGGAAATTGCCCCGCCATGATCGAGAGAATCTTCACTTTTTTGCGGACAAGTTCCTTGCCCGAAAGGGGCGAGATGGCGTCCGGGCCGGATTCGAGCAGACGGGCGAGATTTGTGGAAAAACCAACTTGCACCATGACGATTTCGCGATCGCCGGCGGAGGCCAGCACGCGGCGTATCAAGTCAACCGATTTCGGCGCCTTGGCGGCGTTGAACTTGGCCGGATAAAGCAGCTTGCCCTTGCTGTCCTTGTAGGCGGCGACCTTCAGATACTTGCTTTCGGGAACGGCGACGGGGGCGTCGGGCGTGACTCCGATAGGAATGTTCGGCCTGCCGTAAAAGGTGTTCACCGCGGCGACAAATTGCCCCGCGTCGGGTGTCGGATAGGTGAGCGTGACGGCGAGCAGTTCGCTCTCGCCGCGGTTTTGCAACGAATGGAGCATGGCGAGCGCGAGCGCGTCATCGACATCGTTGCCCATGTCGGTGTCGAAGATGATTTTCACGGGCTTGCCCGGCTCGACGGAGTAATCCAAGGCGGACGCGAGGTTCGCCAGTAACAATGAGGACGCAATCGCTGCGATGATGAGGTTTTTCATAGGGAATAATCGTGTGGATTTTTGGGAGAGAAGACAAAAACGGCACCAATTGAAGGGCTTCCGAAATACGGGATTGGATTGGCAATGAGAAGAAATATGTCATTCGTGTCAACACAATCGTTTGCGCAGATTGTTTTGAATCATAATTAGCTGTGAATTAATTATTTATAATAAAATCAAAGGAATTTTTCATTTATCCGATATCAGAAGTGCGCATGGATTAACCTGTGATGTGAAACCGAAAACCTGATTTGTTAACCCGTATCTATATAATATTCAGCGAATTATTTTTTCATTGACGGTCATTCTGAAATGAACTCTAACGATTGCGCAAAACCAGCAAGCCCCCACCCTCGCATTTGTCTTTGTTATCAACTTAATCCGTTTTCGTGGAATGAATTCCAGACCTCGCAACTCCCTGAAGCTCATCTCGGAAAAGTTTGGCGTTTCGCCAACCACGGTTTCGCGTGTGCTCAGCGGACAGGCCCAGAAATACCGGATCAGTCCCGAAACCGAAAAAGCGATCAAGGACTTCGCCGCGAAGGAAAACTTCACTCCAAATCCGATCGCGAAAGGCCTGCGTCTCAAAAAAACGCACACCATCGGCCTGATAATTCCCGACATCGCCAATCCCTTTTTCGCCGGCATCGCCAGCCAAGTCGTCAACGTGGCGCGCACGCACGGTTACTCAATCGTGCTTTGCGACAGCGAGGAAAACCCCGCGCTTGAAAAGCAGTCCATCGAGTTGCTCTGGGCGCGGCAGGTTGACGGCATGATTCTTTGCCCGGTCGGCCAGACGCCGGATTACCTCGAACGCTACGCGCGCGAGCAACGCCCGCTGGTGCTGGTCGATCGCGTCTTCCCCGGCCTCGGCCTGCCCTATGTGAGCGCGGACAATTTCACCGGCGCGAAAAACGCCACCGCGCACCTGCTCGACAACGGCCACCGCCGCATCGCCTGCCTGCAGGGCATGGTCGGCACCGCGCCCAGCGAGGCGCGCGTCGGCGGCTACACCGCCGCGCTCAAGGAGCGGGGCGTTCCCTTTGATCCGCGCCTTGTCGTCGGCGATTCCTTTGGCGAGCAAAGCGGCTACCTCGACACCAAGCTCCTCATCCGCGCGACCCCCGACATCACGGCGATCTTCGCCATGAGCAATCTTCTCGCGCTCGGCGCCCTGCGCGCCTTGCGCGAGGAAAACCGCAGCGTGCCCGGGGACATTTCGGTGATCGCCTTCGACGACCAGCCCTATCTCGCGCACCTTTCCCCGCCGCTCACGACCGTCGCGCAGCCGCACCTCGAAATGGGCGCCGCTGCCGTCAAGCTCCTCCTCGACGAAATGCGCGCCCCGTCGAGCGCGACGAAAAGCGGCCTGTATCTGCCCACCTCGCTCGTCATCAGGCAGTCAGTGCGAAAACTGGATTAATATAAATTAGTATAAAATAATATAAACGCCCGCGCCGCGCGTCCTGTCGTTCGTCCCGTCTCAATTTTCCGCCGTTATTGTCCAATATCAAACCTGCAAAACAAAAATATAAACCCAAAATATAAAACATCATGCTAACAATACAATCATACCCCGTCGCGGTGATCCTGTGCTTCGTGACCATGCTCTGCTGGGGATCGTGGGGCAACACCCAGAAACTCGCCAGCCGTGAATGGAAATACCAGCTATTCTACTGGGACTACGGCCTCGGCGTGCTGCTCTCCGCGCTCGTCATGGCATTCACCATCGGGAGCATCGGCTCCGAGGGGCGCGGCTTCCTCGCCGACATCTCGCAGGCCGGCACCAACCACATGGCGCTCGCGTTTCTCGGCGGCGTTTTGTTCAACCTTTCAAACATCCTGCTCGTCATCGCAATCGACATCGCCGGCCTCGCCGTCGCGTTTCCGATTGGCGTCGGGCTCGCGCTGGTCGTCGGCACGCTGCAGACCGCCTTCTTCCGCCCCGGCGAGGTTGGCAACGCCACGCAACTCTACATCGGCGTCGCGCTTGTCGCCGTCGCCATTGTTCTCAACGCCCTCGCCTACAAAAAACTCATGGCCGCCAAGAGCGGCGGCGGCAAGTCCGGCGGCTCCGCGTTTGGCATTGTGATCTCCGTCGTCGCCGGCCTTCTCATGGGCGGCGGTTTCTTCGGCCTCGTTTCCAAGGGCATGATTCAAAACTTCGCCGCACCCGAGCCCGGCCTGATGACGCCCTACACCGCGCTCGTTGTGTTCGCGCTTGGGCTCTTCCTCTCCAACTTCGTCTGGAACACCATCGCCTCCAAAAAACCCGTGCGCGGCGAACCCGTGCCCGTGAGCGACTACTTCACCAAGGGCAATCTCCGCCTGCACGCCGTCGGCGTCCTCGGTGGCACGGTTTGGAACATCGGCATGGCGTTCAGTCTCATCGCAGCCTCCGCCGCCGGCGCCGCCCTGTCCTACGCGCTCGGCCAGTGCGCCACGATGGTCGCCGCCGTCTGGGGTGTGTTCATCTGGAAGGAATTCAAGGGCGCGCCCAAGGGCACCTCCCCGCTCCTCGCCGCCATGTTCATCACCTTCTTCATCGGCATCGCATTCCTCGTCATTTCAAAACTCTAAAGCCGTTTTTTGACCGCACGGATATGCACGGATCAATGCCGCGGGACGCCGCTTGCGCCGCCCGGTTTGTCATCCGTGCCAACCCGAGCAATCCGTGGTCAAAATAAAACTTCAACGCCATTTTCCCAATATGAAAAAACCTCGCATCCTCGTTGTCGGCAGCTCCAACACCGACATGATAATAAAAGTCGGACGCATTCCGCGTCCCGGTGAAACGCTCATCGGCGGCCGGTTCGTGACCGCCGCCGGAGGCAAGGGCGCCAACCAAGCCGTTGCCGCCGCGCGCGCCGGAGCCGACGTCACCTTCGTCGCCCGCGTGGGCCGCGACATGTTTGGCGACCGGACTCTCGCGGGACTCAAGGCCGACAAAATCAACACGCGCCACATCCAGCGCGACCCGAAAGCGCCCTCGGGTGTCGCGCTCATCTTCGTGTCCGAGTCCGGCGAAAACAGCATTGCCGTCGCCTCGGGGGCCAATGAAAAACTGCTCCCGAAAGACGTTCAAAACGCCGAGGCCGCCTTCAAGAACGCCGACATGCTCGTGACGCAACTCGAAAACCCGGTTTCGTCGATCACGGCCGCCGCGCGCCTTGCGAAAAAGCACGGCGTGCCCGTCATATTAAATCCCGCCCCGGCGCCCGCCGCGCCGCTTCCGGCCTCGTTGCTCAAGCTCGTATCGATCATCACGCCCAACGAAACCGAGGCCGAGTTTCTTTCCGGCATCAAGGTCACCGACACCGCCAGCGCCGAGGCCGCCGCCCGCGTGATCATGGGCAAGGGCGTGAAAAACGTGATCATCACGCTTGGCTCAAAAGGCGCGTATCTGTGCAACGCCGAAACGAGCAAACTCGTCCCCGTCCGCAAAGTGAAGGCGGTGGACACAACTGCCGCCGGCGACACCTTCAACGGCGCGCTCGCTGTCGCGTTGAGCGAAGGCCGGTCATTGGCCGACGCGGTGTGTTTCGCCAACGCCGCCGCGACAATCTCCGTCACCCGTCTCGGCGCCCAACCCTCCGCGCCCACACGCGCCGAGATCGAGCGCCTGATGCGGAAAAAATAAGCGAACGCCTTCAGACATTCAAGGTAGGGCAAAGCCTCCGGCTGAGCCGAAAATGCGAACGGCTCACCGGGACGGTTCGCCCTACCTCAAAATGCGACAAAAAACGCGCCAGCTTGTAGGGGCGCACCTCGCGTGCGCCCTCGTCTGCGCACGGGGGCGGGTTGGAATTAAACGCTGTTGTCGTCGAAATCGCGCTTGCGCCGGAGCGGCTGCGTCCCGCTGCCGGACGCGTGCAACGCAAGCGCCCCTCGCGCATCTGGTTTTCGAACCCATCGGAGTGATGATGCGCCAAAAGGCGGGCCCGCTGATCGAATCTTATTTCTGCTGGTCCAGCTTTTTTACTCCGCCAAATAAGCAACCACTTTGATGTCCTTCAGTAAATCCACAACCGCATCGGCAATACATCCGTTGAGATCCTGAATTACCTGGCCGCTGCCATGGCGAACGACTTTCTCAATCTTCTCCGAGCCACCTAATACGGCGGTATATCTCAGTTCACTTTTCCACCACATCATCTGGTATTCGCTTTTTAAATAAGTCACTTGGATTTCTATGGTCTTGGGTTTGCCTGCGGTCTTGGTTTGCGTGTTCTTCGCCAATTCTTTTTTTGCCTGATCAACCATCAGTTGGGTTATGTCTTTATAGTTCGACGTCAGGTTGACGCCGATAAATTCGTAAACACGCACTTTATTAGTTTCTGATAGGCCATTAATTATGGATGTGTCGCCCGCGACACTAAGCAATGGGATCACCCCGTCTCTGAGCTTATATTCCGTTGGCGTATATGGCCGGGTGCCGCATCCGGACAGGCAGATTATTGCGACGAGGAGTATTATTGATAACTTGGGGTTCATGATGAGATTTTTTGTGAATGCTACAGAGGGGCCCGCGCAGACAAACGTTTTTGTATTCAAGATTTTCTACTATGCGCGTTGGATCTCGCGTTCTGTCAGCCTCTTTTTTCTTTCCATTTGTGGGTTTGGAAGTATTCATAAGAAGAGAAATAAATTTCCCCTTCGGTTTTTTCGCTGCGACATTTGGGGCAGCCTGAATGCAAAAAACTACCGCCGCAGTCACACTCTGGTAAGGGCGTGTTATCATATCCCGATTGCAGCCATACATCCCCGCAAGAATTACAGATTGCAGGCATGCGATCATCGAAGCCCGATTGCCTTAAGCCCGCGTAATTCACTCCACAGTTGGCACATATGTAACGAACGGCGCAATTGAATGGCCCGCGCAAGGCCACAAGCTCTCGCCATTCGGGTTCAGCAAACATTTGTAACGTGTCATCCGTGGCATAGTGGGCGATTTTTTGGGCAAGATTAGCAATTAGTGAAAGTGTATCAGTTCGGCCTGGATAAAATGAAAAAGCTCCTTTCCATTCTTCATAAGCATTGAAGAGACAATAACCGTCATCAAGTGTCGTTTTAAAAGCATCAAGCAAATCCCGGGCGGTGGAATCACCCTCTAGGTGCCGCTTGGTGAGGTCAGCGAACACTTTTGTTTTATCGAGATTCATTTTTTGGAATACGGCTTTTTAGCCGCGAGTGTTGCCCCTCCGAAAAGAATCGGAGGGGTTTGCCGCTTACACGATCTTCAGCTTCGGCAGATCCTGGCCGTCGATCACGCCGACGGGGCGGGCTTTTTTGTCAACCACGATGAGATCGTCGATCTTGTGCTTTTCGAAAAGGCGCATGGCCTCGACGCTCAGGGCGTTTTCATCAATGACCTTCGGCGTGCGCGTCATGAACTTGGAGACGGGCTTGGACAGGAAATTGTTGCCGGTGAGCGCGGCGCGGCGGAAATCGCCGTCGGTGAGGATGCCCGCGAGCTTTTTTGTCTTCGGGTCGATGATTGCGATGCAGCCGGACTTGGCGGCGGTCATGGCGAGGATGGATTCCTGGAGCGTGCCGTCGGCCGTGATGAGCGGGAGGCGGTCGCCGGTGCGCATGATGTCCTTCACCTTGAGCAGCAGCAGGCGTCCGAGGTTGCCGGCGGGATGGCGCAGGGCGAAATCCTCGCGCGTGAAGCCGCGCGTTTCGAGGAGCACCATGGCGAGCGCGTCGCCGAGGGCCATGGCCGCGGTGGTGCTGGCGGTGGGGGCGAGCTCGAGCGGGCAGGCTTCGCGGGGCACGCGATAGAGCAGGCGGCAGTCGGCGTGACGCGCGATGTCGGAGTCGGCAAAACTGGTGAGCGCGAGGATTTTCAGGCCGAAGCGTTTCAGGGCGGGAATGATGCGGAGGATTTCCTCGGACTGGCCGGAGTTGCTGATGAGGAAGGCCATGTCGCCCTCGGCGCAGATGCCGAAATCGCCGTGGAGCGCCTGCGTGGGATCAAGAAAGCAGGAGACGATGCCGGTGCTGTTGAAAGTGCCCGCGAGTTTTTGGGCGATGTGCGCGGATTTGCCCACGCCGGAGAAGATGAGCTTGCCGCCGTTCGCGGCGGTGTCGCCCACCATGCGGGCGCAGACGGCGAACTCCTCATCGAGTGCGACGGCGGTTGCCTTGAGCGCATCCATTTCGGTGCGAATGCAGGCGCGGGCGCGGGAAAGGGCGGTTTTTGTGGAAAGTGTCATTGATTTGAATTGTCTCTGCCGGTTTGTTGCAAAAATTACGAAGGAGTTTATTGTCGTTCAAATCCTTTTCCGTCTAGCTTTTCAAGATGAGATCCCGCCGGTCCCTGTTTTCCGTGTTTTTTTGCCTGTGCGCCGCGCTGCTTTTGGCGGCGGGATGCTGGCGCGCGGAGAGCACCGCGGAAGTGGCGGAGGTTGACGATCCGGAATACAGAAAGGCGAAGGAAATGGTCAGGCAGGGGCGCACATCGGAGGCGCTGGCCACGTATGACCGGGTGCTCGTCAAGCGCGGGCTCAACAATGCGCCGGAGACGCACCTGGACATGGCAATCATTTACCAGCAGCAAGTGCGCGACTACCTGACGGCGATTTTTCATTACCAAAAATACCTGGCCATAATGCGGAACTCGCCGCAGAGCGCGATGATCAAGCAGCGGATCGACGCGGCAAAGCGCGACTACATGAGCACGCTGCCCGGGCGGCCCTCGCTGGATTTGTCCGGGGCGTCCCCGGATTACGCCGAGACAATCAAGCGGCTTCGCGCGCAAAACGAACGCCTGCGCGCCGACCTCGCCGTGGCGCAAGCAGCGGCGGCGCGCGTTCCCATAAACACGACCCATCAGACAACGGGGCGCGTCGTGGCGGCGGAGAATCCGATCATCGTCACATCGCAGAACACGCAGTTTTCCCAAGCCGCGCCAGTCGCGACCCAGCAGCCCGTCGCGCAGCCGCAGGGCACCGCGCACGCGGCGCCGACAACCGTATCGCAACCGGCGCCGCAGCCGCAACAGGCCGCGCCCGCGCGCCGGCACGTGGTGCGCCAGGGTGACAGTTTATACAATATCGCGCGGCAGCATTACGGCTCGGCGCGCAACGCGCAGGTGGATGCGATTGTGAACGCCAACCGCGACCAGCTCCAGTCGCGCAACACGCCGCTGCGCGTGGGAATGGAATTGCGCATTCCCTGAGGCAGTTTTTTATCGCCAATCGACGCCAACCAACATGAATGGATGCAAATGAACTCGAACAATCATAACGAAGGATTAAGCGCGAAAAAATGCGGGCGGGGCTTTTTCCGCGCGGGCGTGCTGGCGCTTGTTGCGGCGGTGTGCGTGTTGATGTCGGGCTGCCAGTCGTTCCGCGCCTGGGGCGAATCGGGCAACAGCACGGGGACAACCGGCGGCGGAAGCCTGTCGATTCCGCTCGGAAAAAAGCGATAGTCGGGGAAACAAAACACAAAGGGCGGGAGACGGAAAACCAGAGGCCGGACACCCTGTCCGAAGTCTGTTTTTTCACCACTCCCCGCTCACTTTCCGTTATTCCCATTTGTCATGACTTCCCGTGAACGATTTCTCGCCGCGTGCGCCTCGCAACCGTTGTCGCGCCCGCCAGTGTGGGTGATGCGGCAGGCGGGGCGTTATCTGCCGGAATACCGCGAGCTGAAGGCGCGTTCGTCGTTTCTTGAAATGGTGCGCACGCCGGAGCTGGCGACGGAGGTCACCTTGCAGCCGTTGAAACGGTTTCCGGGGCTGGACGCGGCGATTTTATTTTCCGACATCCTGGTGATTCCCGAGGCGCTCGGGCAGGCGTATGCGTTTCGCGAGGGCGGGGGAATTGAAATGGCGCGTCGGATTGAATCGCGAGCGGACATTGACGCGCTTGCGCCGGCGGAGGCCGTGCCCGAGCGGCTTGTGTATGTGGACGGCGCGCTGCGTTTGCTCAAGGGCGAGCTGGCGTCGGACGGCAAGGCGCTGCTCGGTTTCGGCGGTTCGCCGTGGACGCTGGCGGCGTATATGCTCGAGGGCGGAAGCTCGGACGATTTTGCGCGCGCGAAACAGCTTTATTACACGGACCGCGGCGCGTTTGAGGCGCTGATGCGCAAGCTCACGGACGCGCTGATTACGTATTTCCGGATGCAGATCGCGGCGGGGGCGGACGCGATTCAGATTTTCGACTCGTGGGGCGGAATCATCGCGGCGCATGACTACGAATATGTATCCTTAAAATGGATACGCGAGATCGCGGCGGCGTTGCCCCCGGATTTTCCGGTGATTTTGTATGCCAGGGGCGCGGCGGCGCAGCATGGCGCGCAGGCGAAGTCGGGTGTTCGCGTGTTGAGCGTGGACTGGACGGTGAACCTGGCGGCGCTGCGGCGCGGATTGCCGGCGGGCGTGGCGCTGCAGGGCAACCTTGATCCGGCGCTGATGCAAATGCCTCCGGAGATTGTGCGCGATGAGGCGGTGCGCTTGCTGTGCTCGATGCGCGGGTTGCCGGGCGGGCATATTTTCAACCTTGGGCACGGCATCACGCCGTCCGCCAAAATCGAGTGCATGCACGCGCTGGTGGACGCGGTTGTTGAATTCGGGGAGGTCGGGGGAAAGGCTGAAGGGCTGAAGGGCTGAAGCGTGAGGGGGGAAATAAAAAAAGCGCGCTGGAATTCCGGCGCGCTTTTTGTTTGAGTGTGTTTGCGTGCGCTGCGTGTTCGCTTAGCGCGAGAGCCAGCCGCCGTCCACGGCGAGGGTGTGGCCGTTGATGTAGTCGGAGGCGGGCGAGGCGAGGAACACGACCGTCGTCATGAGGTCCTCGGGCGTGCCCCAGCGGCCGGCGGGGATGCGGTCGAGGATCGCCTTGTTGCGCTCCGGGTTCTCGCGAATCGGGCGCGTGTTTTCCGTGGCGATGTAGCCGGGGGCGATCGCGTTGGCGCAGATTTTGTGCGGGGCCAGTTCGTTGGCCATGAGCATCGTGAGGCTCTTGATGCCGCCTTTCGACGCCGCGTAGCCGGGGACGAGGATGCCGCCCTGGAACGAGAGCATCGAGGCGATGTTGATGATCTTGCCGCCCTGGCCTTGCGCGACCATCTGCTTGGCGACGGCCTGGCTGAGGAAGAAGGGCGTGGAGAGGTTGATCGCGATGACGTCGTTCCAGTTTTTCGCGCTGTGCTCGGTGAAGGGTTCGCGGCGGATGATGCCGGCGTTGTTCACGAGGATGTCAACGCGGCCGAGTTTTTGCACGACTTCGGCGACGATGCCGGGAGCGGCTTCGTCACCCTTGGAGAGGTCGGCGGTGATGCTGACGCTCTTGCGGCCGAGGGCGGCGATTTTCGAGGCGGTTTCATCCATCGGGATGACGTCAACGAGCGCCACGTCCGCGCCGGCTTCGGCGAGGGCGAGGGCGTAGCCTTGGCCAATGCCGCGGGCGGCACCGGTGACGATGGCGACTTTTCCGTCGAGTTTGAAGAGATCGAGTAATTTGCTCATGGAATATTATTTTGGTTGGTTGATGGGAGAGGGAGTTTTGCTTAGCGCATGTCCTTGATTTCGACGGCGTCCATGTCCTCGAACTTTTGGTTGTCGCCGCCCATGGCCCAGACGAAGCGGTAGGCGGCGGTGCCGCAGCCGGAGTGGATCGACCAGCCGGGGGAGAGGACGACGTCGCGATCCTGCACCATGATGTTGCGGGTGCGGTTGGGCTCGCCCATGAGGTGCACGACCATCTGGTCCTGCGGCACGTCGAAATAGAGATAGACTTCGGTGCGGCGGCTGTGGACGTGCGAGGGCATGGTGTTCCAAACGCTGCCGGTTTCGAGCGTGGTGCAGCCCATGACGAGCTGGCAGCTCTTGATGCCGCCCTCGAGCTGGTGAATGTAACGGCGGATGACGCGCTTGTTGGCGTTGACCGGGTCGCCGATGGGCGGGGTCTTGATGTCCTCGCCGCGGAGAACGGCGGTCGGATACTTCATGTGGGCGGGCGTGCTGATGCAGTAGAATTGGGTGTCGCCGGAGAAGGTGACGTCCTGTTCGCCGAGGCCGATGTAGAGGCAGTCGAGGTGGCCGAGCTCGTATTTGTTGCCGCCGACGGTGACGGTGCCAGGCGTCTTGGTGATGTTAAGGATGCCGATTTCGCGGCGCTCGAGGAAGTAGGACGAGCCGATTTCCTTGTAGTTGCCGAGCTTGAGGGGCGCGCCGGCGGGCTGCACGCCGACGACAACCATGCGGTCGAGGTCGGTGTAGTGGGCGATGATCTGGCCGGGCTGGAAAATGCTCTGGATGAGATAGGTGTCACGGAGCTGCTCCGTGGTCATGCTGTTGGTGGTGTCCGGGCTGGCGGAATAGTGGAGTTTCATGGTTTTATGTTTATGGTTTATTGCGGGTTTACTGGTCTAAAGTCGGAAAAGATTAACGCCAACGATGTAAAGGGTCGACGCAATCAGTCAGTTCGATTTTGCAACGATAGCAGGGAAAACGCGACGCAAGGGCATGGCTTTTCCGAGCGCGACGCAAGGGCATGGCTTTTCCGAGCGCGTCGCGAGGACGGGCGGAGGGGCGGCGAGGGTTTTCATGAGTGTGAGCAAAATGAACAAGGAGAATGATAAAAATGCAAAAACGGACACGAGCAACATGCGTCCCCGAGCCAACACCGATTGCTTGGAAAAACCAAGCGCGAAAAGCCGTGGGGCAGGACATGTTTCAACCGGCGGCGGGTTCCGTCCGCGCAAACACCGGCAGTCGGCAGGAGGCCGCTGTCACTTTCCGCTGAGCATGTCCTTGGCGCTGTCGAGCGTGCGTTTTTCCTCGTCGGTCAGCGAGGCGAATCCCTGGCTGTTGATCTTGTCGAGAATGCGATCGACCTCGGCGCGCAGATCGGCGCGGCTGGTGATGTTGACCGTGTATTTGGGCGTGACGACCGCGGCGGGCTTTTTCTTTTTCTGGAGCCATTCGGGCAGCGCGGACTCGCGGGCTGCCTCGCTCCTGCGCCAGGCCCGCTTGTGGATGAGGAAATAATAACAGACCGCCACGATTATGCCGCCGACGTGCGCCGAGTAGGCGACGGAAATGTCGGTGTGCCTGCCGGGGATTTCGAGAAACAACAGGCCGCAGAGGTCGAGCGTGGCGGCGGCGATGGCCAGGTATTTCGGGCGGATGGAAACCGGTATGATGAAGAACAGCAAAACCGTGATTTTGTTGTTCGGATAAAAGCACGCGAAGAGAATCAGCAGCGCGAGCGAGATGCTGCTCGCGCCGATGAGCGTATAATACTGGTGGTGGAAATTGACGGCGAGCCACATCAACCCGCCGCCCGCCGCCGCCGCGACGCAGAACCAGGCGAACCGTTTGTTGCCAAGCAGCGGAAGCACCTCGCGCCCCATGAAGTAAATCGTGATGCCGTTCACGAGCAGGTGCAGCCAGTTGCCGTGAAGCAATGTGTAGGTGACGAGCGTCCAGGCGCGGCCCTTGACGAACAGGCCCGGCACAAGCGCGGCGGCCTGTGTGAACGCGCCCTCCCCGCCGGGCACGAGTCGCTCAAAAACCGATTGTATGATAAAGCCCGCGCCGATTGCGCACAACAGCCACACCAGCGTGCTGGTTTGCTGGCGGTTGTTCCTGTGGTTGTCGCGAACGTATGATCTGTCTGAGAATGCCATCGGAAAGTGAATCGCTGTCTTGGCGGAGAGGCTGCAAAACTTGCCCGATAAGCCGGCAAACACAAGCACTCGTCCGTGAAAATTTGCGGGCGGATGCGCGTGTTTTTGCGCCCACGGGACAAATGAGCTAACTTGACAGCGCGAAGTTTTCGTTTTGTTTGCCTGTCATCATGGCAAACAAAGACGATAAATGGCCCTCCAATGTTCCCGGTAAATTCTATGTCGACCAGCAATGCATCGACTGCGACCTGTGCCGCGAGACGGCTCCCGCGTTTTTCGCGCGCAGCGATGAGGGCGGATACTCCTACGTGCAAGCGCAGCCGGCGACCGAGGAAGACACGGCGCTGTGCATGGAAGCCCTCGAGGGCTGCCCGGTCGAGGCCATCGGCAACGACGGCGAATAAGCGCGCGACAAGGATCTCTTATTTTCTCGAAGCCACCGATAAGATCGGTGGCTTTTTTGTAGGTTGCGCAAAGCCGGATGACGAGGCAGATTGCCACCAAAAATCAACCCGGCCCCAATCATGCACTGTCATAAAGCACACATCGGTTTCGGCGTTTTATGTGCTCGATCAAATACGCCGGTGCGGCATCTGGAGAGTGACGATACAACCGCGCAATCCTGACGCATCACGCCCGTAGGGACGGTATTTTGCGTTTGCCCCTACATTTCCGGCTGCGCGGGGATTTGGTCGGGGTGTTTTTCGAAATACTTTTTTAGCACGTAGCCCGCGATCGGGGCGGCTTTGGCTCCGCCGCCGAGTTCTTCGCCGGGGATGTTGCCTTCGAGAACCACGGCGATTGCAATGCTCGGGTTTTCCGCGGGCGCGAAACCTATGAACCACGCGAGGTTGATGATGCCGCGCTTGCCATCCACCCACACTTCGCGCTGGGCGGTGCCGGTTTTTCCGGCGATGTCGAGATAACCAAGATTGAGCGCCTTGAAGCGCGGATTGGTGAGCATCCGGCCGGAACCGGTTTTCATGGTCTCGCGCATCGCATCGACGAGCGCGTGGCGCTGTTCAGGCGTCAGCCCGATGGGTTCGGTGCGCTGGCGCGTGCGGTTGGGGTCGTGCAATATCGTGGGCGTGGTGCGGGTTTCGTTGCGCGCAACCGAGGCGGCGAAACCCGCCATCTCCAAGGGCGTGACGGTGATTTCGCTTTGACCGATTGCCAGCGTGACGGTGTCGCCGCCGGTCCATGGCAGGCCGCGTGCGCGGCGCTGGATCGGGTCGGGTATGTTCCCCTTGCCCTCGCTGGGAAGCTCGATGCCGGTGCGTTGGTCGAGTCCGAAGCGGCGCGCTTCGTCGGCGATGGGTTGCGCGCCGAGGACGAGGCTTTCGCGATAAAAAAAGATGTTGCAGCTCTTGGCGATCGCGTCGCGAAAACTCATTTCGCCGCGCATGCTGTGGTTGTTGCAGACAAAGTTCCGGTTGCCGACGCGGAGTATGCCGTCGCAATAATACTCGGTGTCCGGCTTGAGCACGTTGTGCCGGAATCCGGCGATGGCGTCTATGATTTTGAATGTGGAGCCGGGTTGATAACCGCCGGCGATGGCGAGGTTGAACCATGCGCGCTGTGTGTTCATCTTGTCCACCGTTTCCTGGCTGAGGCGCGGGAAAAAGTCGTTGGGGTTGTAGCCGGGGTTGCTGGCAAGCGCGAGGACTTCGCCGGTGGGCACGTCGAGCGCGACCACGGCGCCGCGATAGCCGTCGTTGTCGATGTCGCCGAGTTGCGTCTCGGCGACTTTTTGCAGGTCGATGTCGAGGCTGGTGACGATGCTTTGTCCCTGGACGGCGCGCTGGTGCTCGAGCGGGGGCTCGATGCGGTAGCCCGCGGGATCGACGCGGTAGATGGTGTAGCCGGGCTTGCCCTGGAGGTGTTCGTTGAATCTTAGCTCGAGTCCGTCGCGTCCCGTGGTGCCGCGCATTTTGAAAGTGGTCAGGTTTTCGCCGGGGAAGCCCTCGGCGTCGAGGTCGTCGCTGGAGCGGATATAGCCGAGCACGTGCGCGGCGGCGCTGCCGTGCGGATAATAACGGATGCTGCTGGCGGTGAGCCGGAGCGGCGAGTTGACGGGCAGTTGCTCGGCGAGGCGCGCGTATTCCCCGGGTGTGAGGTCGTCGATCAGCGTGTAGGGGATGAGCAACTGCTGGTTGAAATGGCGCTGGAAGCGCGTGGCGTTCACCGCCTCGTCGCGTCCGGTGATTTCGTTTATCCGGTCGAGGTAGCGTTGCATGACCGCGTAGCGCGCAATGATCCAAAGCTGCCTGGACGAGGGTATGTTTTTGTCGTCCGCCTCGCGGTAGTTGCGGCGCGTGATGAGGTAGGCGCGGCGGAACTCGGCGCGGAGTTCGTCGAGGTTTATGGTGACGGCGTAGCGGGCGAGGTTGCCGACGAGCAGGCGGCCTTCGCGATCGTAAATGTTGCCGCGCGGCCCGGGCGTGAGAATGCGGCGCAGGCTTTGGATTTTTTCGCTTTCCGCGTATTCGTTGGTCTTGAAGAGCTGCTGGTAGGCGAACCCGATGGCGACGATGAGCAGGAGGATGCCGATGGTGGGATAAAAAATGACAATGCGCTTGTCGTAGGTTTTGTGGATCTCAACGAGCGTGCCGGAGCGCGGGTCTGTCTTGTCGGGCGGCTGCATTTTTTAGTCGTGCGCGGAGAGGCCGAGCTGCATGTGCGCGTTGATGCCGGCGAGTTCGAGGGCGCGTGTTTGCAGCGCGATATACCACGGCGCGATCAGCGCCACAAGCGCGCTCGAAAGCACGAGGTTCACAAGCAGCGTGTAGAGGACGCCGGTTTGCACGGGGCCGCGAATCGCAAAGGCGATCGCGATCACGACAAACAGGATGGCGTTGGCGCTCACCGCGGCGATCACGCCCGAGGCGGTGTCGACGCGCGGCGTGCGTCCGCGCACTCGGTGAATAATCACGCCCGCCAGCAGAAAAAGCGCCGCGTGCATGCCGAAGGGCACGGCCGACGCGGCGTCGAGCCACAGGCCGAGCGGCAGCGTGATGCGCCAGATGACGCGCGACCGAAAGCGCAGCGCCGCATGGGCGACCATTAATCCGCCCGTGAAAAGATTGAGGTGCCACACGGCGAGGTAGTGGTTGATTTGCGCGGTGATCGTCCAAAGCAAGATCCCGCAGACAATCACGACAAGCGGCTGGCGGTGGAGGGAGATCATCGCGCGCCTCCCTTCGGCGGTTCATTGGGGGCGAGAGGCACGAGCACGGTGACCTCCATGAGGGAGGAGAGGCGCGAGTCGAGGCTCACCTCGGCGGATTGGAAAAGCCCGTCGCTGTCGGGCTCGAGTTTGCGTAGCACGCCGAGGGAAAGCCCCGGTGGAAACACACCGCCCAGGCCGGAGGTGACAACGCGCGGCTCCTCGCCGGGCGCGATAAAAATATCGAGCGGCACAAACTCGAGCGAGCCGGTTGCGTTCGAAAACGCCGCGCTCGAGCGTCCCTGAAAATTGACGGGGCGATGCTTGCCGTCCGTCTCAATGACAGCCGAAAGGCGCACGCCGGGGCTGCTGAGCAGATCGACGACGGATGTGTAGAGGCCCACCTCGCTCACGCGTCCCACGACACCCCCGGCAAAAATCACCGGCGAGCCGACGGTGATGCCGTAGTTGCGGCCCTTGCGAATCGTGATGCGCTGCCACCACGCGTTGTAATCGCGGCGGACCACCCGCGCGGCCTCGTGGCGGTATTCGTTAAACACGGGCAGGTTGAGCAGCGCCTCGAGCCGGGCGACTTCGTCCTCAAGCGTTTTGGCCTCCCTGATTTTGTTTTCGTAAAATGAGTTCAGTCTCGCGATTTCCTGTCCCGCCTCGATGAGGTCGTTCGGGTTGCGCGTGCGCATCGCCCAGTAATCCTGAAACGTGCGGATGGTTGCCGCGCTTACGTCGATTGGCGCTTGGAACTCAAAAAACGTGTGCCTCGCGAAGCGTTTCACGGCGAACGGCAAAAACATCCACGCCGCGAATACGATGGCGAGAACGATGAATGGTTTTGTCTGGTCGAAGCGCTTGAATTGCACGAAGAAATTTTGGATTTTGAAGTCTGGATTTTGGATTACGCGCTACCGCGCGGAAACGAAAGCGAAATCGGAGCGGAGGCCCCAAAATCCAAAATCGAGAATCGAAAATCCAAAACCGGCAAAAATGCCGTCAGACATTTTGCAGCAACCAGTTGATGTCGTTCAGCACGGCGCCGGTGCCGTTTGCGACCGCGGAAAGCGGATCCTCGGCCACGGTGACGGGCAGGCCGGTTTTGTCGCTCAACAGGCGGTCGATGCCGCGAATGAGCGAGCCGCCGCCGGCGAGCACAAAGCCGCGGTCAACGAGGTCGGCGGAAAGCTCAGGCGGGCAGCGCTCCAGTGTCGCGCGCACGGCGTCGACAATCGCGCTGATGGTGTCCGCGAGCGCGTCACGGATTTCCTGCGAGGTGATGTGGATTGTTTTCGGGAGCCCGGCGACGGAATCGCGGCCCTTCACCTCCATGTCGATTTCCTCGTCGAGCGGATACGCCGAGCCGATGCGCATTTTGATTTCCTCGGCGGTGCGCTCGCCGATGAGAAGGTTATAGGCGCGCTTCATGTAGTTGACGATCGCGCTGTCGAGTTCGTCGCCCGCGACGCGCACGGACTTTGAAAACACGACGCCCGCGAGCGAAATGATGGCGATTTCGGTCGTGCCGCCGCCGATGTCCACGATCATGTTGGCGGCGGGTTCGTCGATGGGCAGGCCGACGCCGATCGCGGCGGCCATGGGTTCGGGAATGGTGATCACCTCGCGCGCGCCGGCGCGGGACGCGGAGTCCTTCACGGCGCGTCTTTCGACCTCGGTGATGCCCGAGGGAATCGCGATGACGACGCGCGGCGGGATGCGCAGCGTGTGGATGCGCGCCTTGCCGATGAAGTAGCGGAGCATCGCCTCGGTCACGTCGAAGTCGGCGATGACGCCGTCCTTCATTGGGCGAATGGCGGTGATGTTGCCCGGGGTTCGGCCAAGCATGCGCTTGGCGTCATCGCCGACGGCGCGAACCTTGCGTGTGTTGGTGTCGAGCGCGACAACGCTTGGCTCGCGCAGAACAACGCCCTTGTCCTTCACATAGACAAGTGTGTTGGCGGTGCCGAGGTCGATGCCGATGTCGTTGGAGAAGTAACCTAAGAGGTTTGAAGCCATTTTGTAACTGTTCGTTGAAAGGTGTGTTCCGCGCATGCCGCGGGGCGATGCGTGTCCGCGACAGAAAAGAATCTTCGAGGACAGTCTCTGTCAAAGGGTAAATAAGAATAATACAAGATCATTTGCAAGAGGCCGCGCCGGTTCGCCACGCGCCTTGTTTGCACACCTCCCATCATTTTTCTGTATAAAAATTACGCTGCTCACGCCTTGACATCCTCTGGGCAACGAACCAAATCTTTAAATCGTAATGCGGAATAGTTATTCAGACGACCAATTACATCTTGCCGCCCGCCTCTATTACGTGGAGGGGCTGGGACAGGATGAAGTGGCCAAATTCGTGAAGGTTTCGCAGGCCAAGGTGTCGCGCCTTCTCGCCATGGCGCGCGAGCGTGGCATCGTCCGCATTACGGTCGCGGATTACGAGCCGCGCGACCGCGAACTCGAAACCCGCTTGCGCGTCCAGCTCGGGCTTTCGACGGCCATCGTCATCAGGACCGCCGAAAACCTGCCGCCCGCCGACTTGCGCAAAACCATCGGCCTGTTCGCCGCCGGCGCGTTCGAGTCGCTTATCGAGACCAAGAGCATCATCGCCCTTGGCGGGGGCCGCACCATCCACGCGCTCATCCAAAACGTGCGCGAATCCAAGAGCCTGGCGCCGACCATCGTGCAATCGATGGGCAGCGTTGATTCCAACATAAACACTTTCGACGCCCAGGAAATCGGCCGCGTGCTCTCCCAGCGTCTCGGCGGCAACTTCGTGGCGATGAACACGCCCGCCTACGTGCATGAGAAAAAAATGCGCGACGCCCTGCTCGGACTTGAGCAGATCCGCACCGTGAACAACTATTTCGACCGCGCCCACCTCGCCGTCATCGGCATTGGCGCGCTGGACAATTCCGTGTTCACCGAGCGTCGCGTCCTCAAGCAAAACGAGATCGAGGCCCTGCGCGACGCCGGCGCGGTCGGCGAGGCTTGCGGGCGCTACTTCAACGCCGCGGGCAAGGAGTGCGACACTCCCTGGCGCGACTGCGTGATGAGCATCGAGCTTTCGCAGCTCGCCAAAATCCCCCAAGTCATCGGCGTGGTGACGGGCAACGACCGGGCGCCCTCGATCATGGCCGCCATCAAGGGCGGCTTTCTCAAGGGCATCATCATCGACGAGCCCAGCGCGCGCACGCTGCTTAACTATTCCGCACAATCCACAAAAACAAAATCAACCAAGAAAAAGAAATGAGCCCCCGCATAGCACTCGCCTGGCTGCTCGTTGCCGCCGCCCCAACCGCCTTGTTTGCGCAAGCACGGACCTCCGCGTCCCCGAAAAGCAATTGGAACGTCACCGACCACATCGCCCTTAAGGACTTCACCGTGCAAAGCCACCGCGGCGCGGGCAATCTCGCCGAGGAGGGAACGCTGGAGTCGTTCAAACTTGGCTGGGCCCTGGGCACCGTTCCCGAGGCCGACATCCGCGCCACCAAGGACGGCGTCATCGTCTCCTTCCACGACGGCAGTTTCAAGCGCCTGGTCAAGGGCGCCGACGAGGCTCTCAAGAAAAGCTCCGTCGAAAAAAGCACGTGGGCGTTTCTCCAAACCCTCGATGTCGGCGCGTGGAAAGGCGATTCGTTCAAGGGCCGCCGCGTTCCGAAAATGACCGACATCTTCGCCTACATGGCCGACAATCCCGAGTTCCGTCTTTACCTCGACATCAAGAAGGTGGACTTCGCCGTGCTCGCAAAACTGGTGAAGGACGCCGGCGTCAGCGATCGCGTCATCCTCGCCTCGCGCCATCCCGCGCATCATATCGAATGGAAAAAACTCGTGCCCGAGTCCGGCACGCTTCTCTGGATGCCCACGGGCGAGCAGGAAATCACCAAGATGATCGACGAGCTTGTCGCCAGCGGTGACATCAAAGCAATCACCTCGGTGCAATTGCACGTGCACCTCAATCGGAACGGCGCAAACTATGATCGCGCCAGCGACGGCGGCAGGGACTGGAAAAAAATCCCCTGCACCGACGATCCCTCCGAGCCGTTCAACCATACGCGCTCCTTCATCATCAAGCTCGGCGAGCGCATGCGCTCCCTCGGCATCCTGTATCAGTCGTTTCCCTATATTTCCCGCGAGGGCGTTTACTCAGAACTGATGGACCTCGGGGTGGCCTCCTTTGCCACCGACAATCCCGACGTCGCCATGCTCGAAATCAAAAAATACTACGCCAAGAAGGGGAAGAAATAATCCCCGCTCGTCACAGTTTCAACAATCACGAAGAAAACCAGCATCATGAACAACACTCCTTCCCCGGCCCAACCGGCTGACGCAAACACACTGTTCGGCATCACGCGCCTCTCCCCGCAGGAGGCGCTTGCCGCCGCGAGCGAAACCAAGGCGCTCGTGCTCGAACCCGGTTGCCTCGGGAAGGTCGCCCAAGTGTTCAAGCAACAATTCCCCGGGCGCAAGGCCGTCGTCATCGCGGACCAAAACACGATGGCCGTCGCGGGCAATGCCGTTCGCGACGCGCTCGCGGCCGACGGCGTCACCGTGCTTGAGCCGTTCATCTTCACCGACCCGGGGCTCTACGCCGAATACAAATACGTCGAGCAACTCATCGCCTCGTTCAAGACGCACGACGCCATTCCCGTCGCCGTCGGGTCGGGCACGATCAACGACCTCACCAAGCGCGCCTCGCACGAGACGGGCCGCCAGTATGTTTGCGTCGGCACCGCTGCGTCGATGGACGGCTACACCGCGTTCGGCGCGTCGATCACGTATGAAAACGCCAAGCAGACGCTCGTCTGCCCCGCGCCGCAGGCCGTCCTCGCGGACATCGACATTATCAAAAAAGCCCCGCCGGAAATGACCGCCTCCGGCTATGCCGACCTGCTCGCGAAAGTTCCCGCCGGCGCCGACTGGATACTCGCCGACGCGCTCGGCGAGGAACCCATCGAGACCAAGGCGTGGACAATCGTGCAAGGCGGACTGCGCGACGCGCTCGCCGATCCCGCCGCCGCCCGCGCGGGTGACGGTGCCGCGATCAACGCGCTCACCGAGGGCCTCATACTCGGCGGCTTTGCCATGCAATGGGCGAAATCCAGCCGCCCCGCATCGGGCGCCGAGCACCAGTTCAGCCACCTCTGGGACATGGAGCACCACACGCACAACGGCGCCGCGCCCTCGCACGGCTTCAAGGTCGGCATCGGCACGCTCGCCATCACCAGCCTCTACGAGCAACTGCTCCGCATGGACGCCTCCGCGCTCGACATCGACGCGATCTGCGCCGCCTGGCCCGACGCAAAGACGGTCGAGACCAACACCGCCGCCCTGTTTGCCACGGCGGATTTCAAGGAGACCGCCGTCCGCGAAACCATGACGAAATACGTCGATGCCGCCGCGCTCCGCAAACAACTCGAGCTCTTGAAAACCGAGTGGCCCGCGATCTGCGCCAAGCTCCGCCGCCAGCTCATCCCCTTTGCCGACATCAAGCAGCGCTTGCAATCGGTCGGCGCTCCCTTCGAGCCCGAGCAAATCGGCATCACCCGCCAGCGTTTGCGCGAAACCTTCACAAAGGCCTACCACATCCGCCGCCGCTTCACCGTCCTCGACGTCGCCGTGCGCACCGGCTGGCTCGCGCCCGCGCTCGACGCCCTTTTCGGCCCCGGCGGCACGTGGGAGTCAAAATAAACCGCCATGCCCAACAAAAACCATGCGCAACACACGCCGATTTTGGCCGGGGTTCTCATTTTTGCCCTTGCCTGACTCTCAAAAACGCATGGTTATTGTTGTGAAAAACAACCCCCGATTCTGACCTATCCTGTTCCGTTCCAATGACCGCATCCGCCACAACCACTGCCGACACCTCCCGCATTCGCCATGTCGTCCTCGACATGGACGGCACCATCTACAAAGGCGGCACGCTGTTTCCCTGGACAAAACCGTTCCTCGATTCCCTCACCCAGCACGGCATCGGTTACACCTTCCTCACCAACAATCCCTCCAAGAGCTCCGCCGATTACCTCGCGCACTTGGAGCGCATCGGGATTCCCTCCGCGCCCGAGCAACTCTACACTTCCGCGCAGGCCACCATTGACTGGTTGAAAGCCAATCATCCCGAGTTCCGCCGCCTGTTCCTCCTGGGCACGCCCAGCATGATCGGTGAATTCACCAAGGCCGGTTACGAATCCGCCAACGACGATCCCGCCGACATTCCCGACGCCGTCATCGCCGCCTTTGACATGAGCCTCACCTACGCGCGCCTCTGCCGCGCCTCGTGGTGGGCCTCGCAAGGCCGCCCCTATTTCGCGACCAACCCCGATCGCATTTGCCCCACCGACCAGCCCACCGTGCTCGTCGATTGCGCCGCGATCTGCGCGGCAATCCAGTCCGCCACGGGACGCGCTCCCGACCGGGTTTTTGGAAAACCCGATCCCTCGATGGTTACCGGTATCCTCCAGCGCCACAATCTCCGCCCGGAGGAGGTCGCGATGGTCGGCGACCGTATTTACACCGACATCGCCATGGCTCAAAACGCCGGCGTTACGGGCGTGCTCGTCCTCTCCGGCGAAGCCACGCGACAAGACGCCGAGGCATCCTCGGTCAAGGCCGACATTATTGTTGAAAACCTCGCCGGCCTCGGAGAGATGCTTATCGGTTCGCGCTAAACTCACACCGTCACCCCGCCAACGACCCCCGTTTTTTTCACCATAACCAACATCGGACTCACCTAAAACATATACGCATAAATATTCCAATCGAAATAACATGAGCACCACATACCAAGAGAAACGCAAATCAACGCTTTCCCAGCTTGCTGGGGAAACCCTGGACCTCCTCGTCATAGGCGGGGGTATCGTCGGCAGCGGCGTCGCGCGCGATGCCGCCATGCGCGGACTTCGCATCGGCCTTGTCGACCGCTACGATTTCGCCTACGGCACCAGCAGCCGCTCCAGCCGCCTCCTCCACGGCGGCTTGCGCTATCTCGAGCAAGGCCGCGTCGGCCTCGTGCACGAGTCCAGCGTCGAGAAAAAAGTCGTCCACAAAATCGCCCCGCACCTCGGCCAGCCGCTCGGGTTCATGTTCCCCGTTTACAAGGTCAACGGCTTCCCCCTCTGGATGATGCGCATCGGCGTGAAAATGTATGACCTCCTCTGCAACGGCAAAAACTTCAAGCCCTCGCGCGGCTTCACCGTCAAGGAAACCCTCGAGCACCTCCCGCAAATCAACACCAACGAACTGCGCGGCTCCGTGCGCTACTACGACGCGCTCACCAGCGACGCCCGCCTCACGCTCGACACCCTCCGCTCCGCCGTGAAGCACGGCGCGCACATCTCCAACTACACGCGTTTCATCGACTCCAAGCGCGAAAACGGCATCTGGACGTGCGAAATCGAGGACACGCTCACCGGTGAGAAATACACCGTGAAAACGCGCGCCATCCTTAACGCCGCCGGCCCGTGGCTGGAAAAAATTCCGCACAGCGAGATCAAGCTCCGCCTCACAAAGGGCATCCACATCGTCGTTGACCGCAAGCGCATCCACGTCGATGAGGGCGAGGCCGTCACGATGGTCGAGGGCAAGCGCATCCTCTTCCTCATTCCCTGGGGCGAGCGCCTCATCATCGGCACGACCGACACCGACTACGACGCGCGTCCCGAGGACGTGAAAGTTGACCTCGAGGACATCGACTACGTCCTGCACACCGTCAACACCACCTTCCCCACGGTCAAGCTCACCCGCGAGGACATCATCAGCTCCTGGGTCGGCCTGCGCCCGCTCATCGCCAACCGCGACGGCTCGCCCTCGAGCACCTCGCGCGCGCACCAGATCAAGCTCGTCGAGGAAGGCTGGTGGGATATCGCCGGCGGCAAGCTCACCACCTACCGCCTCATGGCCGAGCAAGCCGTCACCAAGATTGTCAAGAGCCTCGGCATCAGCGCCAAGGCCTGCCGCACAAAAGAGGAGCCGCTTCTCACACCCGAGGAGGCTGCGACCTACAGCGGCATCATCCCGACCGCCTATGGCGAGGCCGCGGTGAAGCACTACGTCGAAAACGAATGGGCGATCTCCCTCGCCGACGTGATCATGCGCCGCACGAGCTGGCACTTCTACATTCCCGACATGCCCTCGCGCGCCGCCGAAGTCGGCGCCTGGATGGCCGCCGCCGCCGGTTGGACTCCCGAGCGCCTTGCCTCCGAGCTCAAGCACTACGCCGAGGAAGCCGCCAAAACATATCCGGCTCCGAAAGCGGGCGCATAATCTATTCGAGCGCTAATCAACAAGCCGGCAAACGACCCGTTTTCAAACGGCGCTCGTTTGCCGGTTTTGTTTATTCTTTCGGCGTCTTCAATAGTGAGGCGGTTGGCGAAATGCCGAAACCGCCGCGCCGATCTCACCAGAAATCCACCGGCCCCTTGGGCACGGGGATGGATTCGCCGGCGTCCGTGGTTTCGCCCGCGGGGCGCATGAACGACGCCACGAGCGGCGCGGGACGGAAGCGCGGCAGCGGCTCGGCGTCGGGGTTTCCATTCTCGCAAAACGGTGCGCGCCACTTGCGATACGCGACGAGTATCGTTTCGAAATCCGCGCGTGTGTTCATTTTCACGATGCGCTGTTTGAAGTCCTTCGACGGACCCAAGCGGCGCGCATACCATGGCGCGATTTTGCGAAACATCCGGCAGCCGAGCTCCTCGCCGAACACTTCGATCATCAAATCCAGATGGCGCGACATCACGCGCACGCGCTCGGCAAACGTCGGCTCGGGCAGCAGTTCGCCCGTGCGCAGCAGGTGCTCCGTGCGGCGAAAAATCCACGGATCGTAAAACGCGCCGCGCCCGATGCTCACGCCCGCGCAGCCGGTTTCGTCGATCATCTTGCGCGCGGACTCGGGCGTGATCACGTCGCCGTTGCCGATGACGGGAATCGTTTTCACCGCCTCCGCGACCTTGCGGATTCCGGCGAGATTGACCGTGCCGGAAAATCCCTGCGCGCGCGTGCGCCCGTGCACAAACACCGCCGCGATGCCCGAGTCCTCCAGCACGCGCGCAAGGTCGGGCGCGGTGATGTTGGCGTCGTCCCAGCCAAGGCGCATTTTGGCGGTGACGGGAATTTTCACCGCCTCGACCATGCCGCGCGCGAGCTTCGCGGTTTTGTCGAGCTCGGTCATCATCGCCGAGCCGCCGCCAACTTTCACGACCTTGGGCACGGGGCAGCCCATGTTGATATCGATGGATGCCGCGCCGGACTGCTCGCAAATGACCGCCGCGTCGCGCATCTCCGCCGGGTCGGAGCCGAAAAGCTGGATCGCCATCGGACGGTCGGCGGGCGTGGAACGGATGAGTTGCAGCGCCTTCGGGTTGCGCTCGATGAGCGAGCGCGCGTTCACCAGGTCGGTGGTCGCCCAGCCGAGCCCGCCAAGCTCGCGAATCGTCAGGCGCATGGGCAGGTTTGTGTAGCCCGCGAGCGGTGACAGAAAGAGCGGTGAGTCGATTTGGACGGAGCCGATGCGCATGGGAAAATTGATTTTTCGCCTTTGAGTGGAATGAGAACAAAAGCCGGATGCAAACGCCAAAGGCGCCCGGCGTGTTTCCGATGGCAGGCAAACGGACGCGATCCCCGTTTTCAGATATGCTTTCCTTTTGAAAACAGCGGCACGTTTTCGAAATGGTGCGGGATGAGCCGGCCGTCATCCGTTCGTTCCACAACGACGACATCAAGGCGGTAGCTCAAGTCGCGCCAGCGGGGGCCGAGGGTGCGCAGATAGGTGCCGGCGGCGCGCTTGAGGACGTTTTTTTTGCGCGTGTTCACCGCCTCGTAGCCGTTAAGAAGCCGCGCGGTTTGATAGGTTTTCACTTCGACAAAAACGAGCGCGCCTTCGCGTGCGCGGCAGATGATGTCGATTTCGTCTCGGCGGTCCTTCGGGCTGCGCCAGTTGCGCGCGAGAATGGTCATGCCGCGTTCGTTTGCCAGGAAACGCGCGGCGGCGGATTCACCGGCTGCACCGTGTTTTTGTTTTTCGGTGCGCGCCGGCGTCGCCGCGCCGCGCAGCCTCGCCCATTGTTGCTTGAGCCATGAGATCACGCGCGGTGGGTTTCAAGCCACGCGCGCATTTCGGCGAGGGCTTGGTGTTGATGATGTTTTGTTTCGAGAGCCAGCCCTTGCGGGCGATGTTCACGCCCGTGCGCACAAAGGCGAGGTGGCCGGTTTCGTGTGCGTCGGGGTTGATTGAGCAGAGCAGGCCGCGTGCGGCGGCGCCGTGCCAGAGCCGCCAGTCCATGTCGAGACGCCACGGGCTTGCGTTGAGTTCGATGATTACGCCGTTGGCGATCGCGGCGTCGATCACCTTTGCCGCGTTCACGCGGTAACCTTCGCGACGCAACAGCAGCCGCCCCGTCATGTGACCGAGCATGGTGACGCGCGGGTTTTCGATGGCGCGGATGATGCGCGCGGTCATCTGCTCCTCGCCCTGCGAGAAGGCGTTGTGCACCGAGGCGACGACGAAGTCGAGTTGCGCAAGCGTGAGGTCGTCGAAATCCAGCGAGCCGTCCGTGAGGATGTCGCATTCGGTGCCGGCGAAGACATGCGTTTTGAAGCGCCCCGATGTATTTATTTTTTGGATACAGTCGACCTGGTCGGCGAGGCGTCGCTCGTCGAGGCCGCGCGCCTGGTGGCTCGATTTCGAGTGGTCGGCGATGCCGATGTATTCCCATCCGAGCGTTTGTGCGGCGGCGATCATTTCCTCGAGCGTGCTGCGGCCGTCCGACGCGGTCGTGTGGTTGTGAAACGCGCCGCGCAGGTCGGTGTGTTCCACGAGATGCGGGAGCCTGTTGTTTGTGAGTTCCGCCGCCTCGATTTCATCAAGCCCCTCGCGCAACTCGGGCTCGATAAACGCCAGGCCGAGCGCGGCGAAGAGTTCCGTTTCGCTTGTGATTTTCGCGCGCGTCTCCGCGTGCGCGGCGGCTTTTGTTTTGACGGTGCCCTCGCCATCGGCGGGCTCAAGTCCCCATTCGCTGAGACTCAGGCCTCGCGCGAGGGCGCGCTGGCGCATTTGCACGTTGTGATCCTTCGAGCCGGTGAAGTGGTGCAGCGCAAACGCGAATTGCTCCTCCGGCACGATGCGCAAGTCGGCCTGCAGGCCGTTTTCGTAGCGCACGCTTGTTTTTGTCTCGCCGCGCGCGGTCACCTCAAAAACGCCCGGCCGGGCCGTGAACCAATCGACAATTCGTCCGACGGCTTTCGAGTCCTTTGCGTCCGCCGCGACGATGAAATCAAGGTCTCCGACCGTCTCCAGTCCGCGTCGCAGGCTGCCCGCGGCCTCGGCGTGTTTCACACCGCGCAGTTTGCGCAATCCGGCGACAATCGGCCCGGCAACCGCGTGCGCGTTCCACCAGAGATGGCGGCGTCCGTAGGCCTCGCGGTGCTTGATTCCCTCGAGAAGCTTTTGCTGGGTTTTTTCGCCGAAGCCGGGCAGCTCCGCCACGAGGCCGTCGGCGCACGCCTTGGCGAGCGCGGCGATGCTTGAGATGCCGAGCTTGTCGTGCAGCGCCTTGATTTTTTTCGGACCGAGATTTGGGATTTCCAGCATCTCAACGAGGCCGGGGGCGACCGATGTGCGCAGTTCCTCGTGGAAGCGCAGCCGGCCCGTTTTGTGGAGCTCGGTGATTTTCTGCGTGAGCGCCTCGCCGATGCCCTTGACTTCGGAGAGCTTTCCGGAGGCGATCACTTCGCCGAGGTCGTCCGTGAGCGACTCCAGGGTGCGGGCTCCGTTTTCGTAAGCCCGAATCTTGAACGGATTTTCGCCCTTCAACTCGAGCAGCACGGCGATTTCCCTCAAAACATCGGCAATATCGTTTTTGGTCACGCCTCCAGTAAAACCGCTTTGAACCGAAAAACCACGATAATTTGTCCCTTTCCCGCAAACATCGTTTTTATCTGCGTTCATCTGTGACAGATGTGGATTTGTTTCGGAGTATTATCCACAGATGTCGCAGATGAACGCAGATATTTTTGGGTCATTCGTGTTCATCCTCGTTTTTCGGCGGATGGGTGCCGTGGACGAAGCGTTTGTATTCGAGTCGCGGCGCGCCGAAGTTCAAGAGCAGGGCTTTTTTGAGTCCGGATGCCTTTAGATAATTGATGACTTGTGACTCCTCGGAGCCGGAGAGCTTTTGGAGCGCCTTGAGTTCGACGATGAGGCTTTCAAAACAAACAAAACCGGCACGATACGCGGCCTTGAGCGCTTGGCCGCGATAATGAACCGGCAGTTCCCGTTCGCGTGAATACGCTATGCCCCGCATCTGCAATTCTCGTTCCAGCGCTTCCTGATAAACAGCCTCGAGGAAACCGTGTCCCAGTTCCGAGTGGACGGTCATTGCAGCTCCAATGATGGCATAAGTTTGTTCGTCGCGATTGTTTTTCATGGTGTTTATTGATTGGGGAGCTTATTTTTATCCACGGATTGTATCTGCGTTCATCCGCGACATCTGTGGATGTCCTTTTTCGGATATTTATCCACAGATGTCGCAGATGGACACAGATGTTTTTTAGGGCAGACGGATGATTGGTCGAAAGGGGAGGGTTCACAAATCAGTTTGCACGGGAAATGGATTCCGCCTTGCGCGCAATTTTTGTCCCTTTCCCTTGTTGACTACCCCCGGCGTGCGAATAGCCTTCCGCGCTTAATTTTTTGGGCATGGCAACCGATTTAAAAAACACTATCCAACTTCCTAAAACAGACTTCGCGATGCGCGCGAATCTCGTCAAGCGCGAGCCTGTCCGAATTGCCCACTGGGAAAAACTCGACCTCTACGCCGCCATCCAGAAAAAACGCGCCGGCGCCCCCGCCTTCGTCCTCCACGACGGTCCGCCGTTCACCAATGGCGACGTCCACATCGGCACCGCGCTCAACAAGGTTCTCAAGGACATCGTCAACCGCTACAAATCCATGCGCGGCTTTCGCACGCCCTTCGTGCCCGGCTGGGATTGCCACGGCCTGCCCATCGAGCAAAAAGTCACCGCGCAGCTTCGCGCCGAAAACAAAACCGTCTCCACCGCCGAAATGCGCGCCCTCTGCGGCGAGTTTTCGGAGCAATGGATCGCGCACCAAACAAAACAATTCAAGCGCGTCGGCGTCATTGCCGACTGGGCCAGCGAATACAAAACAAAGGCTCCCGCGTTCGAGGCCGACATCATCCGCACGTTCGCCGCGTTTGTTGAAAAGGGCCTCGTTTACCGCAGCAAGAAACCCGTTTACTGGTCGATCCCGTTCGAGACCGCGCTTGCCGAGGCCGAGATCGAATACAAGGACCACGTCAGCCCCGCCATCTGGGTGAAATTTCCCGTGCCGACCGGCGAGGCGCACAAATACGACCTGCCCGCCGACAAGCCGCTCTCCGTCGTCATCTGGACGACAACGCCGTGGACGATTCCGGCCAACCTCGCCATCGCGGTGAACCCCGATATTGAATACGAAATCGTCGGAACGGGGACTGAGCGCTACATCATCGCACATCAACTCTACGATGACTTTGCAGAAAAAACCGGCCTCACCCTAATCGACAATCTCAACTTCCGTCTAGGCAAACAGCTCGAAGGACTTCAGCCGCGCCATCCTTTCATCGACCGCGCCGCGCCCGTCGTTCTCGCCGATTACGTGACCACCGAAAGCGGCACCGGCTGCGTTCACACCGCGCCCGGCCACGGCGCGGAGGATTATCTCACCGGCCTCAAATACGGCTTGCCCATCTACTGCCCCGTCGATGACGACGGCAAATACATCGACGACGGACAAATCCCCGCCGACCTCGTCGGCCTCACCACGCTCGAAACCGTCGAGGATCTCGCCGCCAAGCGCACCTCGCCCGCCAACATCGCCGTCCTCAAAAAACTCGACGCCGCCGGTGCGCTCCTCGCGAAGGCGAAATACACGCACAGCTACCCGCATTGCTGGCGCTCGAAAACGCCGATCATCTTCCGCGCCGTCGACCAATGGTTTGTCTCGCTCGACAACAAGGCCGGCTCGTCCGATGGAAAATCCCCGCGCGAAACCGCCCTCGCCGCCATTACCAACGACGTTGCGTGGGTGCCCGCCAGCGGCGAGAAACGCATCACCGGCGCGGTCGAGTCGCGCCCCGACTGGTGCATCAGCCGCCAGCGCTCATGGGGCGTGCCCATCATCGCCTTCTACGACGACAAAAAAAATCCCTATCTCGACGCGGGCGTGATTCGCGCCGTCGCCGAAAAAATCGAGAAGCACGGCACCAACTATTGGTATGACGCCACGCCCGCGCAAATCCTCGAAGGCGTCGCGCTTCCCGCCACATGGCCCGCCGCCGACGCGCTCGCGTGCGGACGCGACACGCTCGACGTTTGGATCGACTCCGGCTCGTCGCACGCCGCCGTGCTCAAGCGCGGACAAGGCGGCACGCAATGGCCCGCCGACCTCTACCTCGAAGGCTCCGACCAGCACCGCGGCTGGTTCCAGTCCTCGCTCTGGACAAGCGTCGCCGCCTACGGCGCCGCGCCCTACAAGCGCGTCCTCACGCACGGCTTCATCGTCGGCGCGGACGGCAAAAAAATCTCCAAGTCCGGCCAATACGAAAAACCGCCCACCAGCGACAACTACATCGCGCAATACGGCGCCGACGTCATTCGCCTTTTGTTCGCCTCGCAAAATTTCACCGAGGACCTCCGCGTCTCCAATCTCGACACGGACCTCAAAAATCCCGCGAGCATCCTCAACGTCGTTGCGGAGGCATACCGCCTTTTCCGAAACACCTTCCGCTACCAGCTCTCGAACCTCTTCGACTACGACCACGCGCGCGACGCCGTGCTGTATTCGAAAATGGATACGCTCGACCGCTGGGCGCTCCACCAGGCCGCCGCGCTCATCCGCGAGTGCACCGCGGCCTACGATGCCTACGAGTTCCACCGCGTTTACCAGCTCTGCAACCAGTTCTGCTCGGTGACGCTCTCCGCCGTCTATCACGACATCCTCAAGGACCGCCTCTACACGCACGCGACGAACAGCCAGCAACGCCGCTCCTCGCAAACCGCGATCCACGAAATCTTCCACACGCTCGCGAAACTCCTCGCGCCCGTGCTCGCCTTCACGACCGACGAGGCGTGGTCGTTCGCCACGGCAAAAACGGAATACATTGATGGCGACTCCATCCACCTCCGCGACTGGCCCGTGGCGCCCGCCGAGTGGACCGACGCCACGCTCGAGGCCGACATCGCCGCGCTGCTCAAGACGCGCGCCGCCGTCACCGAGGCCATCGAACCGCTTCGCGCCGCGGGCAAGATCGGAAAATCGCTCGACGCCGTCATCACGCTCAACGCCGCCGCCGGCGCGCCCGAGCGCGCGCTCTACGAAAAGCACCGCGATTTTCTCCCCGAGCTCTTCATCGTTTCGCAAGTCGAGCTCGCTGACGCGCCCGGCGCGCCCGCGATCGAAGTAAGCCTTGCGTCCGAACGCGGACTGCACCGCTGCCCGCGTTGCTGGCGCTCCGTGTCCGCGCTCCAAGCGACGCCGCACGGCGACGTCTGCCCGCGCTGCGCCGAGGCGCTCCATGCATTTCAGGTGGACAAGTAAAAGCTTCAGCAAAAACAACCAACAAGGACAAAAATCATGGCCAAACCCAAAAAAAACGCCCCCTCTAAGAAACCAGCCAAAAAAGAAAAAAAACCTGCGTCAAAAAAACCGGCCGCAAAGAAGTCCGCGGCCAAAAAAACGCCGGCCCGGAAAGCGCCGTCCAAAAAACCTCTCCCGAAAAAGAAACCAGCGGCAAAAAAAACCGCCGCAAAAATTGTGGTAAAAAAGAAACCGGCGAAGGCACCCGCGAAAAAAGCGCCGGTCAAAAAAGCTTCCGCAAAAAAACCACCCGCGAAAAAAATCAAAGCATTGCCGAAATCCGCCGCGAAACCCGCGGCCCCTAAGAAAAAATTGAAGCCCGTGTCCAAAGCCGCCAAATCTGCGAAGAAACCCGCAACGAAACCGAAACCCGCGAAACCCGCGGCCAAAACCAAGGTCGCGCCCGCGAAAAAAAGCGCGCCCAAGGCCGCCGCGGAAAAGGGCCGCGCCGTCGCGTCCGCGCCGGTCAAGGCCGCTCCCGTTGCGGCCAAGCCCGAGACAAAGCGCGATCAGTTGCGCAAAAATATCATGGGCGGAAAAAAATCGCTCAGGCCCGTTGCCTTCAGCTTGGATGAGGCTCGCGAAATCGCCAAGACCGCGAGTGCCGCCGACAGCGCCTCCGCGTCCGCCTCCGCGAAAGCTCCCGCCGCGCCCGCCAAGCCCGACCTTGAAAAACTCGCCAAGGCCATCGCGCCCTCGCATGTGAAGGCGGCGTCGCTTGCCGACATCCTCGGCTTCAATCCCAAGAAGGCGCAGAAGCCGTCGCTCTTCGCCGATCCGAGCACGATCCCGGAGAAATACCGCCGCTATTACAAACTTCTCATCGAGCTGCGCAATTCGCTCACCGAGGGGCTTTCGTTGCACACCGAGGAAACGCTCCGCCGCTCCACGAAGGAGGACGCGGGCGACCTTTCGAGCTACGGGCAGCACATGGCCGACGCCGGCACCGACACGTTCGACCGCGACTTTGCGCTGAGCATGGTCGCCAACGAGCAGGAGGCTCTCACCGAAATCGACGCCGCGATCAAGCGCATCCAAAACGGCACCTACGGCATTTGCGAGGTTACTCAAAAACCCATCGCCAAGGAGCGCCTGCTCGCCGTGCCCTTCACGCGCTACTCCGCCGAGGCGCAGAAGGACATTGAGAGAAACCGCATGCGCGTGCGCACCGCCGCGGGGCTCTTCGCCGAAATGGGCGACGACTCCGGACGCGGCGACGACAGCAACGTCGAGGAGGAATGATTCCGGTTTCTGAATGCGGAATGCGGATTGCCGAATAGTCCGCATTCCGCTTTTTGTTTGTATGCACATGCAATCCGCCCCTTCAAAAACACCCACGCGCATGCAGCGCATATTTGCGTATCGCCGACTGCACATTTGCGCGATCGTTGTGTTTGTGCTCGACCAGGTCACCAAGGCGTGGATTCACAACAGCGAAAGGCTGCCGTTCAATTCCTACGGGCCGGGCGAGCACATCGAGGTGATTCCCGGTTTTTTCAACATCGTGCACGTGGGCAACACCGGCGCCGCGTGGAGCATCCTGAGCGGGCACAGCGAATGGCTCGCGGTGTTTGCCGTGGTCGTGCTGCTCTCCATTTTTTTCCTCCGCAAAACACTCGAGCTGCATGTGCGCGCCATTCAGATCGCGTTCGGCTTGTTGTGCGGCGGCATTGCCGGAAACCTCGTTGACCGCGTCATGCACAAGCACGTGATCGACTTCCTGGATTTTCATTTCGCCGGTTACGCGTGGCCCGCGTTCAACATCGCCGATGTCGGCATCGTCACAGGCGTGGTGCTCTACATCGGCTCCACAATCTTGGCGGCGGTGCGCGAAAGAAAAGGGGAGTGACTGACTCCTTCGCGCCGCGCGGGAAAAGCGCGCGCATGATATTTTCGGCGGGGAAACGCGCGCGTGTTTTTGTGACGCGACAAAAAAACCGCGCCCTGAAAATCAGGGCGCGGTTGGAGGTGTAAAGCGAAGCAGAATTATTTCTTCTTCGCTGCTTTCTTAGCAGGAGCTTTTTTGGCAGCCGCCTTTTTGGCGGGAGCCTTTTTAGCAACCGCTTTCTTGGCAGGAGCTTTTTTAGCAACCGCTTTCTTGGCGGGAGCTTTTTTAGCAACGCTGGTTTTTTTCACCGCTTTTTTGGCGGCCGGTTTTTTGGTTTTTGATGCCATGATCGTCATCCTTTGTGTGTTGGAGATGATGGAACCTCAACAAAATTTTTTAGGTAAATGCATTTTTGTTTTGCGTGTTCGCGCTCATTCAATGTTGGCGATTTGTTCGCGCACGCGCTCGAGCTCGTTCTTCATCTCGATCACGCGGCGCGAAATCTCGATGTTGTTCGCCTTGCTTCCGATCGTGTTCACCTCGCGCCCCATCTCCTGCAAAATGAATTCCGCCTTGCGTCCGATCTCCGCATCGCTGCGCAACAGCGCGGCGAACTGCGAGAGGTGACTGCGCAGGCGCGTGATTTCCTCTGCGATGTCGCAGCGGTCCGCGAAGAGCGCGACCTCCTTCAGCACGCGCTCGTCGCCGGTGTTGATTTCGAGTCCGGCGTCGCGCAGCCGCCGCATGAGTTGCTCTCGCCACGCGGGCGCGACGGCCGGCGCGAGCTCCGCGACCGAGCCGACGTGTGTATTTATTTTTTGGATACGATCCTCGAAGTCGGCGAGCAGCGCGGCGCCCTCCTTCGCGCGCATGGAGGAGAACGCGCGCATCGCTTCCTCGAGCGTCGCGAGGACGGTGGCGCGCACATCGTCGCCGGCGGGGAGGTCGGCCTTCTTTCTTTGCGAGCCGACGACGCTCCACAAAAGCTCGGGTGTGATCTCGAGCTCGATCCCATTGCGCGCGGCCTGCGCCTTGAGTTTTTCGAGGACGGCATCAACGGCGGACTCGTCCCAGTTGATGGTTTGGTTTTGCGCGCCCTCGGCGCCGGTCACGTCGACGCGGATGTTAATTTTTCCGCGAGCCGCGTATTTTCGCGCAAGCTCGCCCGCGGGCGCCTCGTATTCGGCCCATTCGGACGGGAGTGAAATCGCGAGATCGAGTGTTTTGCGATTCACGGAATTCACCTGGACGGTGAGCGTGTTGGTGCCGAGAGGAGCGGTGGCGCGGCCGAAGCCAGTCATGCTTTTCATGCGGCGAATGAACATGACCGCGCGTCCCGGCGCAAGCGCGCGCTGATTGGCGCGTGCGAATGCGCGTCACGCGAACCCGCGAAAGCTCGCGCGCGCTTTTCGCGCTATCGACAATTCTTCGCACGGTGTGCAATCTTTCATCATAACAAATCCATTCACCTCCCATATTCCCTCGTCTCATGAAACAGAAATCCCCCGTTTATTTCACCGACATGCGCACGCGCCCCGGCTTGAGCTTGCCCGACAAGCTCGAGCGCCTCGTCAGGCGCGCGGGCATTGAGAATATCGACTTCGACCGGAAGTTCGTCGCCATCAAAATACACTTCGGCGAGCTCGGCAACTTGTCGTTCCTGCGTCCCAACTACGCGAAGCGCATCGTGGACGTGCTCAAGCCGCTCGGCGCGAAACCGTTTCTCACCGATTGCAACACGCTCTATGTCGGCAGCCGCAAGAACGCGCTCGACCACCTCGACTGCGCGATGGAAAACGGCTTCGGCCCGCTGTCCACCGGCTGCCAGATCATCATCGCCGACGGCCTGAAGGGCACCGACGAAACCATCGTGCCTCTCACCGGCACCGAGTATGTGAAGGAGGCGAAAATCGGCCACGCGATCATGGATGCCGACGTGATTATTTCGCTCAACCATTTCAAGGGCCACGAGTGCACGGGCTTTGGCGGCGCGCTCAAAAACCTGGGCATGGGCTGCGGCTCGCGCGCCGGAAAAATGGAGCAGCACAACTCCGGCAAGCCGCAGGTGAACGAGTCCAAGTGCCGCAAGTGCAAAACATGCGGCAAAGAGTGCGGGCAGGATGCGATTTCCTACGATGAGCGCGGCATCGCGCGCATCGACACTGACAAATGCGTCGGCTGCGGACGCTGCATCGGCGCGTGCAATTTCGACGCCATCGAAAACACGAGCGGCGACTCAAACGAGATGCTCTCGAAAAAAATGGCCGAGTATGCGCTGGCTGTCGTGCGCGGGCGCCCGCAGTTCCACATCAACATCGTCACGCAAGTCTCGCCCTTCTGCGACTGCCATGGCGAAAACGACATTCCGATCATTCCCGACGTGGGCATGTTTGCATCGTTCGACGCCGTCGCGGTTGACCAGGCGTGCGCCGACGCGTGCAACCGCCAGCCGGTCATGGGCGGCAGCGTGCTTGAGCGCGTCTTGAAAAAGGCCGCTGGCGACGGGGCGGCTGGCGAAAACGAAATGCGGTGCGATCATTTCACGACGGTTTTTTCGAGCACGAACTGGCGCGACACACTTGCGCACGCCGAGAAGGTCGGCGTCGGCACGCGCGATTACGAGTTGGTGCGCGTGTGACGGCATTGCGCCCCGCCAATTACGCCAGTTGTCGCGCGAGCCAGTCGGCGGCGGTGCCGGTTGTCGGCTGGTGCAGGATTTCGCGGAGCTTTGCCGCGCAGGCTTCGGTGTGCGCGAGGCGCGCGGGGTTTTCCAGGCAATCGTGAAGTTGCGAGGCGAGCGCCTCGGGCGAGGCGGCACCCTGGATGTGCTCGGGATACATCGGTTCCTTGAGCAGCAGGTTTGCGATGCCGATGTAGGGCACTTTGACGAGGAGGCGTCCGAAAAGATAAGTCAGCGGGCTGATGCGATACACGACCGCGCCGGGGATTCCCGCGAGCGCGCAGTGCATCGACATCGTGCCGGAACTGGTGAGCACCGCCGAGGCCGCGACCGGCTCGCCGGTGGGGCGCAGCGTGATGCTGTCGGGAATGGGAAACTTGCGCAAAACGGACAGCACTTCCGCGCTTGGATAGAGGACGGCGGCGGGGCGGGGATTGGCGGTGGCACGGTAGCGCTCATATCCCGCGAGCACCACGGGGAAGATGCGCGTGACGGCTTGCTTGCGGCTGCCGGGCAGAAGCAGGATCGGGCCGTCGGGATTGTAGGTCACCGGCGCGGCGTAGTCGGCGGCGACGAAGGGATGCCCGACAAACTCCACGCGGCCTTTCAGCGAGGTGTCGTCGTAACACGCGGGCTCGAACGGAAAGATGACGGCCATCGCGTCGAGGTTGCGCGCCATCGAGAAACGGCGCCCGGCTTTCCACGCCCAGATTTGCGGGCTGATATAAAAGAGCGTGCGCGTGGGGCCGCCGCCTTTCACCGAGAGGCCGCGTTTGCGCATTTCGTTTGCGAGGCGCAGATTCATGCCGGGGTAATCGACGAAGCAGACGGCGCGCGGTTTATACACGGAGACCCAGCGAAGCACTTCGTTGAAGAGCGCCTTGAAAAACGAGAAATGTTTCAGCACTTCCACGAAGCCGATCACCGAGGTGGCGGTCATGTCGTGGAGCAGTTGCGCGCCCGCGCCGGCGAGCTCGGGGCCGCCGAGCGCGCAGACGGAGAGATTGTTTCCCTGGTCGTGCGAGAGGAATTCACGCACCATGCGCGCCGCGTGCTGGTCGCCCGAATGCTCGCCCGCGATGACGAGCAGGTCCACGTGCGAGGTGCGCGGGGCGGGAAGACGAAAGGGAAGGGCGGGCTGTGCCATGAATGATGTTGGTTAATCGCGGAAGCGCGAAGGAGCGAAAGCGCGGAAAAGTTTTTTAAAATTCCTGATCCGTGTTTCCGCCCCTTCGCGCTTCCGCGATTGAAAATCTCAGTGTTTGAAATGCCTGATGCCGGTGAAGACCATGGCCATGTTGCGCTCGTCGGCGGCCTTGATGACTTCGTCGTCGCGGATGCTGCCGCCGGGCTGGATGGCGGAGGTCGCGCCGGCGTCCGCCGCTGCGATGAGGCCGTCGGCAAACGGGAACAGCGCCTCGCTGACCACCGCGCTGCCCTTGAGGTCGAGCTTGGCCTCGCCCGCCTTCCACACGGCAATGCGCGAGCTGTCCACGCGCGCCATCTGGCCCGCGCCGACGCCGAGCGTGCGCTCGTCGCGGCAATACACGATGGCGTTTGACTTGACGTGTTTGCACACGCGCCAGCCGAACATCATGTTGGCCCATTCCTCGGGCGTGGGCTGGCGCTTGGTCACGACTTTGAAGTCGGCCTGGTTGCCGAGCTTGATGTTGCGATCCTGCACGAGCAGGCCGCCGACGCACGAGCGCACATCGAGGAGCGAATCCGCGCCGATGCCGCCCTTGGCAATCATGAGGCGCAGGTTTTTCTTTTTGCCAAAAATGGCGAGCGCCTCGTCGGTGAAATGCGGGGCGATGATAACCTCGGTGAAAATTTCGCTGATGATTTTCGCGAGGTCGGCCTCGAGCGTGCGGTTGACGATGATGATGCCGCCGAAGGGCGCCTGGCGGTCGGTGGCGAAGGCGTTGTGCCACGCGGTCACGAGGTCGTCGGCGCTGGCCACGCCGCACGGGTTGGTGTGCTTGAGAATCGCGAGGGTGGGGCGCTCGAACTCGCCGATGAGGTAGGTCGCCGAGGTGATGTCGAGGATGTTATTGTAGGAAAGTTCCTTGCCTTGGAGTTGCTGGTAGTGGTCGTGGAACGTGCCGTAGAGCGCGGCCTTCTGGTGCGGGTTTTCGCCGTAACGGAGCGACTGGGCTTTTTTGTAAGAGAGATTGAGCTGGTCGGGCAGGCCGGCGAGCGCGTCGAGATCGGGCGCGGCTGCGGTGGCCGCGGCTTGTTTTTCGAGATACGCGGAAATCGCGGCGTCGTAGGCGGCGGTGCGTTGGAAAACTTTGAGCGCGAGGCGGCGGCGCAACGCGAGCAGGCCGGCGGTGTCGTCGGATTTGGCGAAGGCGCCGAGCACGGCGTTGTAGTCGGCGGGATCGCAAACGACGGTCACGCTCTCGTGGTTTTTTGCGGCGCTGCGGAGCATGGAGGGCCCGCCGATGTCGATGTTTTCAATGGCTTCCTCGAATGCGACGCCGGGCTTCGCAACGGTGGCCTCGAACGGGTAAAGGTTGACGACCACGAGGTCGATCATGGCGATGTCGTTTTTCGCGGCCTCGGCGAGGTGCTCGGTTTTGTCGCGGCGGCAGAGCAGTCCGCCGTGGATTTTCGGGTGAAGGGTTTTGACGCGCCCCTCCATGATTTCCGGGAAGCCGGTGTGCTGGCTGACTTCGGTGACGGGCAGGCCCTTTTCGGCGAGCAGCTTGGCGGTGCCGCCGGTCGAGAGCAGGCGGAAGCCGTGTTGTTTGACAAGGGCTGTCGCGAATTCGACGAGGCCGGTTTTGTCACTGACGGATAGTAAGGCTAGCTTTTCCATAAAATTATAGGTGCCAATGATGTGGGCGGGGCGGGAAAAGAGGCAAGAGAAAGGATTGGTGGGAATGTTTTGGAGGTGTGTTCCGCGAGGTTGATTTGGCTTTCCTCATGAACGAATGGGCGCACACTGATGTCAGTATCCCGAACTCTATGAAGAAATTACTAACGCTGTTTATGTTTTTGGGCACAACTCTGCTTCCCGCGCAGGACGGCATTACATTCAAAATAGAGAGATTATCCAAACCTAAGGAAGCCCTCCCTGCGCAATCTATAACGAGCATATATGAAAAATTGATCCGTATGGATAACGGCGCGGATTATGGCCATGCGGAGAAAGACATTAACTATCATTATGAGATAATTGCGCAGAGCAAAATTGAAACGCCACTCGTCAGCTTCGGCTATAATCCTTTCTTTCAGGGCATGTATCAGGCTTATGCCGAGCACCGGCCGTTTGTGCTCTCGCCTGACATGGTGTGGCTTTTGATAAGTCAGGGGTTTGCGCGCCATGTCAGTGCCAATGCCGAGCAATTGCGCGAACGTTTCGTGAATTTTTCAGGCCAAGTTTCACTCGTTGTGAAAGCGAAGGGCGACATGCTCGGCAATCCCGATGCAGCATGGGAGGAAATTTTTCCGGGGTTTACCAAACAAATCGCACAGTATACAGGGGATCGATTGGTCGAAATTCTCTCCGCAAATTTTTCCACAACCACACCCGTCGAGGCAGTCGCATCGCAAATAACCATCATGGAGGCGATGAAGCCATATTTCGAATTTGTCGTAATGCGCGCCATATGCGGAATTCCTGAAATAACGCTCAAAGGCACACCGAAAGACTGGCAGCGTGTGCTCGATAAAACTAAGGCTCTGGCAGATTATGATCTCTCGTGGTGGACGCGTGAACTGGAGCCACTATTGAAGGAGTTTGTGAAAGCGTCGAAAGGTGATGTGAACAAGGTTTTCTGGAGAAACATGTTTAAATATCATTCACAGAAACAATATGGAGCGCCTAATATTATTGATGGATGGATTGTGAAATTTTTCCCTTATAATAAGAATGGGAAACGTAATAATCTCCGCCAGCTTGTTGGCGGTGATGATTTGCCGGACGAGATCGTGAAGGTTGATTTGAAGTATGTTGATCTCGTTACGAAAACCACAACTCCACTTGAGTTGTGGGCGGGGTTTGTGGGGCTTGAGCAAAATGGAGAAAATTATGCTCTCACACCAAAAATTGGCTGGATGATTCGAAAAAAAGATGTGCGTTACGATGCGCTCAGGCAAAAATTGGCTGTGGATATGAACGTAGGCAATGATGAAACGGGAGGATGGGTTAGGTTGCGCGTGCCGACAGTGCCGACCGCCTTGTTTTCCATGGGAAAAATTGATAATCTGTCTCTTTCATTTACAGATAAAATTTTAATTCCCAATGAACTTGCCCAAGTTGAAATCAAGCGGCTGGATTTGATGGGGCGCAGAATTGATGAAGGGGAGGAGGCGCGGATAAAAAAACTATTCCCGAATACGACGGTTGATATTAGTCTATTCCCCAAAAGCGCAGATTGATTGTTAGTGTTGAGCAGCGCCGGGGCTGGTTTTTCCTCTTTCAAAATAACTCAATCTGTCCGCTGTAGCGGGTTTCGGCTTCGGTGCGTGCGGTTTTCATGCCCATTTCTTCCAGGAAGGCGAGGAGTTCGGCGCGGCGGGGCTCCTGGTTTTGTTTTGCGGTGGCGGTGTCGAGCACGGGGAGCGCGAGGTTGAGCGTGACGAGTTTTAGGTTGAGGCGCAGCAGGTCGATGTTGGCGCGGAGGGCGTCGCGGAAACGTTCGGGCGCGATTGTGTCGGCGGCCGCGATGATGGCTTCGAGGCCACTGTGTTGCTGGAGCCATTTGACGGCGGTTTTTGGGCCGACGCCCTTGAGTCCGGGAATGTTGTCGGAGGCGTCGCCGACGAGCGCGAGGTAGTCGGCGATTTGCGAGGGCGGGACGCCAAACTTTTCGACAACTCCCGCGGCATCGAGCTTGCGCCAGCCGAGCTTGGCGTTGCCGGTCGGCGGGGGGAGCAGGATTTTTATGCGGTCGTTGACGATTTGCGCGAAGTCCTTGTCGGAGCTGACGATCAGGGCGTCGTCCCCGGCGTTTGCAAACGCGACGGCTTGCGCGGCGAGCAGGTCGTCCGACTCGACACCGTTTTGCTCAATGACGGCGAGGCCCATCGCTCGGCTGAGTGTTTTTAAATGCGGGATTTGTTTTGCGAGCGCGTCGGGCATTTCCTCGCGTTGCGCCTTGTATTCGGGGTGGAGCGCGAGGCGGTCTTGCGAGCCGCCCAAGTCGAAGAAGACGAGTGTGCCGGCGGGGTGTTCCTGGTCGATGAGGCGCCAGATGGATTTTATCCAGCCGTGGAGCGCGTTGGTCGGAAACCCGTCGGGACGCGTGAGCTCGGGAATCGCGAAGAAGCAGCGGTAGGCGAGGTTAAAACCGTCTATGAGGAGCCATTTGGACATGGGCGAAATTAGAGATTAGAAATTGGAAATTAGGAAGGATGAAGAATCGCGCGATGGTTTCATGCCGGAAATCTGGGCGAATTTTCATTTGTCCGAAAACGGAAAAACTCGCTTCACACAAAGCCTCGCGCGCCTTTTCATCTGTGTTTCGCGTGACACTCCTTTTCCTCAAGATTTTCGGCTGGCTCATTGCGCACACGCCTGAGTTTTTGCTGCATTTCACCGCCTGGCTGCTCGGCCCGGTGGTGTTGCTCTTGCCCAAGCGCCGGCAAATCGTTTTTTCCAATTTGCATCACGCGTTTCCCGAGAGAGGGCACGCCTGGCATCGCAAGATCGCCCTCAAGAGCTCGCGCCGGCTCATCGAGACGGGGATGCTTTCGCTCGCGAGCCCGTTCATGTCCGACGCGCGGTTGTGCCGCATCGCGCGCGCCACGCCGTCGTTTGACGCCGCGCTCGCGCGCCGCATCGCCGAGAATCCCGAATCGCCGGGAGTCATCGGCACGCTGCACCTCGCGTATTGGGAAAGCCTCACGTGGCTCGCGCTTTTCACGGAATATCGCGGCGAGGTCGGCGTCGTGTTCCGACCGCTCAAAAACAACGATCTCAACACGTGGATAAAATCCACGCGCGAACGCCACGGGCTGAGGCTGTTTTCACGGCGCGACGGATTGTTTGAAATTTTCCGCGTCATGAAACGCCGCGGCGTCATCAGCATTCTCTTCGATCAAAACGCCGGCCACCACGGCGCGCTCACGACATTTCTCGGGCGCGTCTGCTCGACGACGGAGTTTCCCGGGACTCTCGTCGAAAAATACAACGCGCGTCTCACGATCATTTATCCGCGCCGCTACGGATTCTGGCGCATCGGCTACGAGTGCGTTGACATCGTCACCGGCGGCAGCGCCATCGACGCCACCATCGCGCTTGACCGCTGGCTCGAGAACGCGCTCTCCAACGACGACAACATGTGCGCGTCGTGGCTCTGGAGTCACGGGCGCTGGCGCAGCCAGAACTGGCCGACCCTGCGCTTCCGCTTTCACACGAAAAACGATTATCTCGACGCCGACCTCGCCGCGCACGGTTTCACGCGCGCCACCATGCCGCGAAAAACGCGCGTGTGGGTGCGCTTCCCCGCGGACAAAATCGCGCCCGCGCAACTCGCCGCCGCGCTGCCGATCTTTCGCGACTTGCGCCGGTCGCGCCCCGACACGCAACTCACGCTCCTCGCGCCGGCGGGCGCGCTCGACGCGCTCAAGCCGCTCATCGACGACGGCACCGCCGACTACTTGCGCGAGCTGCCGCGCGGCGCCCTGGCATCGCGTTGTTATTTCAAAAAACTCCGCCTCGAATATCCCGACGTGTTTGTGAATCTCGACGAATCCGCGCGCGCCGATCGCGAGGCCAAATCCACGCGCAGCCCGCAGCGCTTCGGCCTCGCGCGTCCCGGCCAACGCCGCCCGAGCCTCACCGATGTTTACGAGGTCCCCGCTGATTTTCTCGCGACCAATCCCGCCCCCGCCGTGCTCTGGCGAAAACTCTTCGAACACTTCGGCCTGCCGGAGGAGGGGAAACCTGAAAACCTGAAAGCCTGAAGGCTGAAAACGGAATTCCCGGGGCCTCCAAAATTTCCGCCTGCGCGCCTTTTGCATTTTCTTTCAACCTTCAGTCATTCAGCCTTTCTCTTCCCGTGCTTCTCTCCGTCAAAGATCTTCGCACTTATTTTCACACGCGCAGCGGTGTGTATCGCGCGGTTGACGGCGTGAGTTTTGATCTGGAGCGCGGCGAGACGCTCGGCATCGTCGGCGAGTCCGGTTCGGGAAAATCCGTCACGTGCTATTCGCTCATGGGCCTCGTCCCGCAACCGCCGGGACGCATTGAAAGCGGCGTGGCGATGTTCGACGGCGTTGACCTGCTCCACTGCGCGCCGCGCCGGTTGCAGTCGATCCGCGGCAAGCGCATCTCGATGATTTTTCAGGATCCGATGACCTCGCTCAATCCCTACCTGCGCATCAGCGAGCAACTCATCGAGCCGCTCATCATCCACGAAAAAATCTCCCGCAAGGCCGCGCTTGCCCGCGGGCTCGAAATGCTCGAGGCCGTCGGCATCAACGACGCCGCGAAACGCATTCACTATCACCCGCACGAGTTTTCCGGAGGCATGCGCCAGCGCGTCATGATTGCGATGGCGCTCATCACGCGCCCCGAACTCCTCATCGCAGACGAACCCACCACGGCGCTCGACGTGACCGTGCAGGCGCAGATTTTGGAGCTCATTAAAAAAATGCAGAAGGAGTCCGGCATGGCCGTGGTCTTCATCACGCACGACCTCGGCGTCGTCTCCGGCCTCTGCGACCGCGTGCAAGTCATGTATGCCGGACGCATCGTCGAAACCGCCGACACGCGCACACTCTTTTACCAGCCGAAGCACCCCTACACAATCGGCCTGCAACGCTCGATCCCCTCGCTGCAACAAAAAGGCCGCGAACTTTTCACGATCAAGGGACTTCCCCCGACATATCAAAAAACTTCACCGGCTGCGCCTTCGCCGAACGTTGCGAACTTGCCAGGGAAAGCTGCCGCCAACAACAACCCGGACTCAAACCCGTAACCCCCGAGCACCAACAAGCCTGCCTGCGCGTGCAGGCAGGCGAAATTTGAAACCGCCTGATTAGCCCGATCCGTCCTATCAATCCAAAATCCCCAATCCAAAATCCAAAATTTATCTCATGCCGCCCATCCTCGAACTCCGTGACGTCAAGACGCACTTCCCCGTGCATCAGGGGTTCCTCGTGCGCCGCAACGCCGGCGCGGTGAAGGCGGTCGACGGCGTCAACCTCGCGCTCGCGCGCGGCGAGGTGCTCGGGCTGGTCGGCGAATCCGGCTGCGGTAAATCCACGCTCGCGCGCACGATCATGCAGCTCGTGCCCACCACGGACGGCGCGGTTATTCTCGAGGGCAAAAATCTCACCACGGGCGGCGCGGACGAAATCGGCGCCGTGCGGCGCGACATGCAGATGGTTTTTCAAGACCCCTACGCGTCGCTCAACCCGCGCATGACGGTGCACGACACCATCGCCGAGCCGCTCCTTGTGCACCGCGTGTGCGCGCCCGCCGAAGTCACGCCGCGCGTCGCCGAACTCATGACGCTCGTCGGCCTCGCGCCGCGCTTCATGCAGAAATATCCGCACGAATTTTCCGGCGGACAACTCCAGCGCATCGCCATTGCCCGTGCCCTCGCGCTCAATCCGAAAATCATCATCGCCGACGAACCCGTCTCGGCGCTCGACGTTTCCATCCAGGCGCAAATCCTCAACCTCCTCTCGCAGCTCGTGCGCAAGATGAACCTCAGCCTGATCTTCATCGCGCACGACCTCTCCGTTGTGAAGCACATCTCCGATCGCGTGGCCGTCATGTATCTCGGCAAAATCGTCGAGCTCGGCCCGGCGGTCGATGTGATCGAGCACCCGCGCCATCCCTACACGCGCGCGCTCATCAGCGCCATCCCCACGCCCAACCCCGACGTCGAGCGCGCGCGCAAACGCATCGTCCTGCCCGGCGATCCGCCCTCGCCTATCAACCCGCCGCGCGGCTGCGCGTTTCACCCGCGCTGCCCGCACGCGCAGGAACGCTGCCAGGCCGCCGTGCCGCCGCTCGAAAAACTCGAGGCCGGCGACAACCGCGAAGTCGCCTGCATCCGCGCCGAGGAAATCTGGCAGTGAAAATCGACCTCCCCGACAACGGCGGCAACGCCACGCAAACCGCGCCCGCGCGGCGTCCCGCGTTTCACCGCGCGCTGCACCGAGCCACCGACCGCACGCGCCCCTCGATTTGGAAATACGATTATCTCGTGCTCTCCAAGCTTGCCGAAAACATCAACGAACTTTTCACGCAGACCGTCGCGGAGCTCTCGGAGTCACCGCGCAAAATCGCGCTCGATGCCGGTTGCGAGCAAAGCCCGTATAAAAAACTTTTCGAGGCGCGCGGCTGGAAACTGGAGACGCTCGACATCGCGCCCGGCCCCGGAGTCGACCACGTCGGCACGGTTGAGCAAACCGGACTGCCCGCGGATGGTTTTGATTTTGTGCTCTGCACCGAAGTCATCGAGCACAGCGCGCAGCCATGGGCGGCGATGCGCGAGTTGCGCCGCATCCTGCGCCCCGGAGGACGCCTGCTTTTCAGCGTGCCGCACGTGTGGTTCTATCATCCGCATCCGGCGGATCACTGGCGATTCACGCAGCAAGGCGTGGCGCGGCTCGCCGTCGATTCCGGGTTCGAGATTGAAACACTCCTTTCGCGCGGCGGTTCCGCGGCGGCGTTTTTCCAAATCATGAACATGTATCTGTTCGGCGCTCTCGGCGTCTTTGGCGCGCCGCTGTATCTGATGAACAACATCGCCGGCGCGCTGTTCGACAAGTTGTCCGGCAACACCAAACTCTGCCTCGGCTTCGCCGCGCTGTGCCGGAAACCGGAGTGAACGCCGGCGTCCGCTGGCTTTTGAGCATGCCAGAAACACGGATGGGGAATCTGCGTTAAGGAAGTCGCGTCTTCTTGTCGTGCGTGTTTATAAAAATAAAAAAGCGGCGGAAAAAATTCCGCCGCCGTGTGAGCATTGTGAATGTTAAAAACTGTTTTGTTTAGAACGACACTGTTTTGAGCGAGGCAATATCCCAGAGGGGCTGCTTCGCCTCGGTGGCGAGTTCGTTGAACGCGTCGATTTCGGCTTTGCTGAAGAGGAGGCCGCCGGCTGCCGCCGTTTTCTTCGCGAACTCCGCCTCGATCTGGCCGGGGAGGATGCACTTGTCGTTGCCGTGGCCGAGGATGTCCCGAGGACGGCTTTCACGTTTTGCGATTGCGTGCGGCCCTTGGCAAACGCGCCGCCGCTGATCGCGTCGGGATGGATGACTTGGAAGTAGAAGCAGCAGGTGCCCTTGTCGCCCTCGGAGACTTGTTCCCAGCGGTTGCGGATTGTCGGGAGCGAGCCGCCGATCATGCCGCCGACGAGTTCGTTGATGAGCGAGAGGCCGTAGCCTTTGTGCGCGCCGAAGGGCATGAGCGACTTCGCTTTCGCGGGGTCGGTGGTCGGGTTGCCGTCGGCGTCAACGGCGGCGTTGGGCGGCAGTTGTTTTCCTTCGCGCAGGAGTTGTTGCACGCGGCCCATGGCGACGACCGATGTCGCCCAGTCGATCACGATCGGGAAGCCGATGGCGTCGGTGGTGGGGAAACCCCACGAGTGCGGATTGGTGCCGAGCGTGGGAAATTTTCCGCCGAAGGGAACGACTTCGGCGAGCGCGGCCGTGCAGTTCGTGTAGGCGTAGTAACCGCGGCGCGCGGCGTCCATCACGTAGCCGCCGCCCCAGAGATAGTGGAAGGCGTTATCAACGACAACGGTGCCGGTGCCGTATTGGTCGGCGAGTTTCATGGCGGCGTCCATGGCGCGGTAGGCGGTGGCCTGGCCGAGTTTTTTGTTGGCGTTCCAGATTTTCGTCGCGGCGAAGCGGGAGGGTTTCTCCTCGATTTGCGCGCCGGGCACGCAGCCTTTCGAGCCGGAGCCGAAGAGGTGGTCGAGGTGGAGGGCCTTGATGCCGTTGTGCGTGCGGATGCCGTGGCGCGTGGCGTCGGCGCAGAAGCGCGCGGCCTCGCCGGACTCGTCGGCATGGAAGCCACGGTGCATGTAGGCGGCGGCGACGAGGTCGTTATGCTGTTTTTCGGGAACGATGTAGTAGGTTTCCATTGGTAAAGGAGTCAGAATACAGGAGTCAGGAGTCAGAATGCAGAAGGCTTAAAGATGCCGAAGGTTTTTTCTCCTGGCTCCTGACTCCTGTATTCTGACTCCTATGTATTTCAGAATTTATTCGCTTGGTTGACGATTTTGCCTTCGAGGAAGGATTTGTAGTTCGAGACGCAGCAGCTCGCCTGGCGCACGACGCTTTCGTAGGTGCGCGAGCCGATGTGCGGCGTGATGACGACATTCGGGAGCTTGAGCAGCGGGTGATCGGCGGGGGGCGGTTCTTGGTCGAGCACGTCGGCGCCGTAGCCGCCGAGCTGGCCGGAATTGAGCGCCTCAACGAGGTCGGCGGTGTGCACGATTTCGCCGCGGGCGCAGTTGAGGATGATCGCGCCTTTTTTCATCGTGGCGATGGACTTGGCGTTGATCATGTCGCGCGTCTCGGGGGTGAGGTTTGTGTGCAGCGAAATGTAGTCGGCGGCGGCGAAGATTTCCTCCTTTGTGGCGGCGCGCCTGACGTTGTGCTGCGCGGCGAAGGCTTCGTCCCAGTAGACGTCGAAGGCGATCACTTCCATGCCGAAGGCGCGGGCGCGGATGGCGACTTCCTTGCCGATGCGGCCGAGGCCGACGATGCCGATGGTTTTGGCGAGGAGCTCATGGCCGGTTTTGCGTTTCCAGCCGCCGGAGCGGGTGGAATCGCAATGGAAGAGGAGTTGTTTTTCGAGCGCGAGCAGGAGCAGGAATGTGTGCTCGGCCACGGTGGTGTGGTTCACGCCGGGGGTGAAGAGCACGGGGATTTTTTTCGCGCTGGCGTGGGCGACGTCGATCTTGTCGAGGCCGATGCCGTATTTGCTGATGACCTTGAGGCGCGGGAGCGACTTGTCGATGACGGCGGCGGTGATGGCGTCGTCGCCGCAGAGGAAGGCGTCGAATTCGCCCGCGAGCTCGAGCATGCGCGACTCAGGGAGCGGGCCGCGTTCGCGGACAACTTCGACGCCGAGGCCGGCGAGCATGTCGTGATGGGCTCCGGGCGTGTCTTGGAATGAGGTGGTGGTGAGGAGGACGCGTGTCATGGGTGTGTGCGGCGGGTTGGGTTTTGGCGTTGGTAAAGGAGTGTTATTAGAAACTAAGACAGGTGTATTTGGAAGCCCAAAACAAGGTCGCGCGTGGTGTTTTTGGACGACAGGGGATGTCGCGGGTGTTCAGTTTGGGGAGGAATGGGCGGCGCTGCCGCGCCCGGGTTTGCGCGCAAAAAAAGACGGAGCCTTTTTGAGGGCTCCGTCTTCGTTTTAAAATCGATTTTGTTAGTGAATCGTTTTTCTGGTCGGGTGCTTTGGATTAGTCGCGGCGATCGCGACCGCCGCCGAAGCCGCCACGACGTTCACGACCGCCGAAGCCGCCGCGTCCGCCGCCGCCACCGAAGGAACGGCCACCGCCTTCTTCCTTGGGACGAGCTTCATTGACTGTGAGGGTCCGGCCGCCGAGATCGACGCCGTTCATCTTTTCCGCCGCGAGTTTTGCCTCTTCGGGGGTGCCCATGGTCACGAACGCAAAGCCGCGGGGGCGGCCGCTCATCTTGTCCATGGCGACGTAGACGTCGGTCACTGAACCGAATTGGCCGAAAGCGGCGCGGAGTTCGTCTTCAGTTGTCTTGAAAGACATATTGCCGACGTAGAGTTTTGAATTACCTGTCATATTTATCTGAGTTCGTAGAGCGAGCGTGGCTGCCAGTCCGTTCCCGACCATCGGGTTTCGAAATCATCACTCGAACAACTGCGCTCTCCTGACGACTCACCAGTTTCTGTTGACCTAACGTTTCTCTAACGAGACGGCGCAGCACATAGAACCGGGATGCAAAAGCAAGGGTATTTTGTTTTGGCAATGGCGGCTGGCGGATTACGCTGGAAGGCTTTATTGTTAAAATTCTCCTCATGCACTGGATTGTCGCGAGTCTTGTTTCGGCGTTTTTTCTCGGGTGTTACGATTTGTTCACCAAGGCGTCCGTGCGTGAAAACGCGGTGCTTCCCGTGCTGTTTTTTGCGAATTTGTGCAGCGCGGCGGTGTGGCTCGCGCTCATGGGCGCGCGGGCGGCGAGTCCCGGCGCGCTGCCGGAGATTTTGTGGGTGGAGCCGCTCAACGCGCATCAGCATTTGTTGTTGTTCGCCAAGTCCGCCCTCGTCGCCTCGTCGTGGGTATGCTCGTATTTTGCGGTGAAACATTTGCCCGTTTCACTCGCCGCCCCGATTCGCGCGACGGGGCCGGTGTGGACGCTTTTCGGCGCGTTGCTCGTGCTCGGCGAGCGTCCGTCGTGGCTGCAAATCCTCGGCGTGGTGACGACCATCGGCGCGTTCTTCGGCCTTTCGGTGGCGGGACGGCAGGAGGGCATCAATTTTTCAAAAAACAAATCCGTTTGGCTGTTGATTTGCGGCACGCTGCTTGGCGCGGTCAGCGGATTGTATGACAAGTTTTTGCTCGGCACGGTCGGTTTCAAGGCGTCGACGGTGCAGGCGTGGTTTGCGATTTATCTGGCGGCGATCTTCGCGCCGCTCGCGCTCGCGTGGAAGGCGCGCCTTTGGCCGCGCAATGAATTTCACTGGCGATGGAGCATTCCGCTTGTGGGGCTGGCGTTGCTCGCGGCGGACTTCCTTTACTTCGATGTCCTGCGCAATCCCGAGGCGCTCGTTTCGCTCGTGTCCAGTTTTCGCCGCGCCAGCGTGCTCGTGGCCTTTGCGGGAGGCCTGTTGATCTTTCATGAATCCAACGGTCGCAAAAAACTGCCCGCGGTCATCGGTGTGGTGATCGGGATTGCGCTGACAATCATGGGCTGACCTCAAATTGGGGCGGGGTAGGGGAAGTTTCAAAAGCGCCCCCCCCCGCGCTCCTCTTTGTGGCGTTCGTCAGTAGGAATGCCAGGACGCGGACGCGACATTCCTGTCGCGCTCAATGCCAACCGAATTATCCAAGAAAAAGCGGGTTTCGGACATATTTTTCGGGCGAGGACAGAACTCAAAGACACACCAAAAGGATTCTACATGCAAAAGTATTGCTAAATTAGCTGGCTCTATTAGGTCTTGCTTCGTGCCAGAGTAAAAAAATTTGCAACAAAGTGCTAATTTTTCTTACAATACGGCGATCCGACATACAAGCAACGCAGGCGTTTCCTCCAATGAAAGTGGACGCTTGGATGATGCTTTACACAAATCATTTTCAACAAATCAGCACATGCGCACAAAACCCATAATTCCTCGTATTTTTTTCAGCCTTTTTGCATTTGCAGGTTTTGCACTCGGTGCATTGGCGCAGACGACATCCGGCACGTTTACTGGCAATGGCGCAAATTGGGGTGACGCGGCCAACTGGGCCGGGGGCAAGATGCCCGGCTCGAACGCCGGCGACACGGCCGTGTTCAACGCCGCCTCGAACAGCTCGCTCGCCAACAAGACCATTTCGCTCGGGGAGGCGCGCACGATTGGCGCGCTCAATGTCATCGGACCCAACGGGGTCGATCTGACCCGTTCCCTGACCATCGGCTCGGCGGCTTCGCCGACGCTTACTTTTGGCGCCGCTTCCTCGGTGATCACCCTTTCCGGTGGCATCAACCTTCAGCTTGCCGCCAACATGGTCGCGAACGGCAACCTCACCATCAACAATAACAGCGCGGTGCTCGGCAAGATCAGTCTCCTCGGCGCGCTCAACGCCGGTTCGAACACGGTCACGTTTTATAATGACACCAGTTCGGCGGACATCCTCGTTTCCGGCGCGTTGACCGCCGGCTCGCTTGTCAAGAACGGCAGCGGCAGGCTTGTGCTCGAATCTTCATCGCCCGCGTCGGTCACCGGCCCGGTCAATTTCAACAATGGCACGCTCGTAATCGGCGCGAACAACGTGCTGGGCACCGGCACGCTCGTGCTCGGCGCAAACATCAACGAGAAAAAAATCAACCTCAAGGGCAACGCCGACCAAACGCTTTCCAACGCGCTGGATATTTCCGCGTCCAACTTGATTGTAAGCCGCGACGACTTGGGCAGCGCAACGGTGTTGCGCACGCTCACGTTCAACCCGGCCACGGCCTCGGTCTCCGGCATCGGTGCCTCGCGCACGATCAATGTGAGCGCGTTCACCGGGCTGGCGTTTGGCGCGAACCAGGCGTTCAGCGGCGGCACACTCGTCAAGCAGGGCTCGGGCGTGCTCACGCTCGGCGGCGCGGGCAGCACGTTTTCGGTGCTCGATATTCGCGCGGGCAGCGTCGTCGGCTACTTGAACAGCGCCTCGCTTTCCATCGGCGGCGGCTCGGGCGTTTTTGGCTCGGGCACCATTCGCGTGGACGGCGGCAGCTCCGCGCTCGAAGTGCGCGGCGCCGATCCGGGCCACACGCTCAACATTATCGCCGGCGCGAACATCACACTGAGCAACCAGGCGACATTCCGCCTGACCAACGCCACGCTCGGGCTCCTCGGCGGTGTCATCGACTTGGGCGGCAGCGGCATTTTTGATTACCGGGGCAATGTCATACTCGGCAGCACCTCGATTGTGAACACGCCCGCCGCGGGATTTGATTTCGCGGGCAACGTGGCGTTTCACGACACCCAAACAGGCATCATCGACGACGCCAACTACCGCATCAACCTCACTGGCGGCGGCGCGCAGACACTTTCGCGCACGGTTGCCGGCGCGGTTGTGGTTTCGGGCACGCTTGTCAAATCCGGCGCGGGACGCGTCACGCTGGACGACTCGATCACAAACCTGACGCTGACCAACCGCCTCCAGCTCGACGCGGGCGTTTTTGATCTCGGCAACTCATACCTGACCGCGACCGTCGGCATCGGCGCGGGCGACCTTGTTTTTGGCGCGGGCAACCAGTTTACCGGCGTGTTGCTTTACAACAACACCTCGACCGGCGCGGCGCGGCTCAATGGTTTGTCGCAAACATTCGACGACGTGACCATTGGCGCCGGCGCGGTGGCGCGCATCGACCTCGGCGGCGGCATCGACACCTCGACCGCGCTCACGCTCAACAATATCAGCTTTCTTGGCGCCACGGGTTACCTGAGCATTTACAATTACCAATACGGTGCGAACGCCGACCATGTTTATAACGGCGTCGCGATCCCGACGAACCAAGTTTGGTTCCACGGTTACAATCCCGGCGCCATTGTCAGCGGCGGCGAATTGTTTGCGCCGACCGTCGGCGGCACGGTTGGCGGCGCGCCGGATTTTCTGCGAGTCGAGTGGACGGGCGCGGCCAACACGATGGATACCTCCAATTACAGCAACTGGCGCACCGTCGGCACCAATATTACGCATCAGCTCGCCTTGCCCAACGCCCCGGGTGTCGTGGCCGTGCTTGGCGACCTCGGCGGCTCCCTTGGCGGCAAGACCGTTACCGGCGCGAACTTTGGTGTTAGCGGAAGCACGTGGACGCTGGGAAAATTGTTCATGAGCAACAACTCGGGCGCCACTTATACCGTGACTCCCGGGGCCGGCGTCACGCTGGTGTTTGACAGCGGCGTGGAGGGCACGCCGGCGGTTTTGTCGGTAAACACTTATAGTTGGAATCAACTCAACGGCAACGTTCGGCTGGACTCGGACCTGCGCTTGGAAGGAAACGCGAGCTTCTATTTTTATCCCAGCATCACCGGCACGCACGACATTATCATTGCCCGCACCGGCGCCCATGAAAACCGTTTCGGCGGTTCGAATGAGAATTGGACGGGTAACATTATTGTCAGCCAGGGGCGCATTTCCCGGCAGGGAGCCAACTCTTGGGGAAACATTACCAGCGCCGTGTTGCTCTCCGGCTCCAGCAATACCATCACCTTCAGGGGCGGCGGCATTCGCGGGCAGGCGAATCAAAATAAAATCAGCGTTCCCAACCGCATTTTTATTGAGGCCGACCTTAGTCACGCCAACAACACGGCTTTTACATGGAACGGCGATGTTTTGCTTAATGCCGGCATCAAGTCATTCTACAACATGAACGTCGATGAGGCCGTCATCAACCCCGCCGGTCAGCGCGCATCCCTGACCTTTAGCGCCAGCACCAATCTCGTGGGAGACGCCGGACTTTCCAAGTCGGGCGTAAACCCGATGGAGATCTTGAGCGGCAACAACACCTTTTCCGGCGGGCTGCGCGTGACGGCCGGCGTGCTCCACACCACAGTCGGCGCGGGCGGATTGGTGATCGGCCACATGGACGCCGGCAAAAACTATCTCGGTTCCGGCAGCATCAGTGTCACCAGCGGCACGCTGCAAGTGGACACGCAGGGTTATGAAACCCTGGTTTCGGGCACTGGTGGCGACAAGGCGATCATCAACCTGGGCTCCACGCACATTTCCTTTAACGAAGGCGGCCTTGTGACGCTCGGCACCGACAGCCAGGTTGTTGGCAATAATAATGACAACTCGCAGTTCCGCGTCTCCGGCAGCTTGAAGCTCGACGGCGGCATCTTCGGCGACGACGGCGTCACCACGGGCAAGAACGTCAACCTCTACCTCGACACCACAACCAATCCCGGTGGCGGCGGCGTGGGCAAGGGCTCCAACGGCGCCGGCGTTGTGAAGGGCTTGCGAAACATCGTCAAAGCCGGCTCGGGCATGATGAACATGGACTCCCAGCTGGCCTTCAATATTTCCGGCAACCTGCTCCTCGACGGCGGCGTGCTCCAACTCGGTGCGAACAATCAGGTCACCGGAGCCAACGGAATCTCGCTGGTTAATGTTAACCTGAATGGCGGCGCGCTTGGCGTGGAAGGCACCTCGCAATCCTTCAACAATCTAAACTTGCTCGCCAGCGGCGGTTCGCTGCTGCTCGGGGACAACGGCGGAATCACTTTTGCGGGGGCGGGCGCCTGGACCTCCTCCGCACTGCTTTCCGTTCAAAACACCAGCGGCATTTGGAACACCAACAACCTCGGTGCCTATATACGCTTTACCAGCACCTCCGGCCTGACCTCGCTCAATAATATTTCCCTGACCGGTTACGAATCCGGAGTCACGCTGACGCAGGGTGCCGACAACTATTGGTATCTCACCGCCAGCGCGCCCGCCACCATCGAGTGGACCGGCGGTGACAGTGACGTAAACGCGCTTTGGGGCAACGCCGACAACTGGCTCACGCCTGTCGCGCCCGACGGCGTGGATCTCAGTGTTTCCATCAAGGACATCGACGAAAACCTCGCGACCAAGACAATCGACGTTAACGGCAACTACACGCTCTCGCGCCTGAACGTCACCTCGGTGCAAACTGCTGTCACGCTCGGCGGATCGGGCACGCTGGTTTTCGAGCGCACCGGCACCGGGGCCGCGTCGCGAATCCTGCATGACGGCGGTTCCATCCTGACCATTGGCAGCGCCGTGCAATTGAAAAACGACATCGAACTGGCCGCCAACACGCTCTCCTCGGTCAGTTACCTGAAATGGACCGGCTCGGTCGGCGGCTCTGGCGGCATCACCAAAACCGGCGCGGGCACATTGCTGTTGATGAACAAGGACAGCGATTACACTGGCGGTTTCACCTGGCGGGATTCCTCGGTCATCCAGCTCGGCGGCGCCAACGCCGCCAGCTACGGCGGGGCGTATTTTGGCAGCGGCACGTTCGTCATCGGCGACGGCACCAACAAGAACTTTTATCTGGAAACATACAACGAGCAGCTTGCCTCCAGCAACACAGTCATCCAGGCAAGCACAACACGCTTCATCAATGGAGACTTCATCCTACGCGGTAACCTCATCCACCAACGCCAGACCGACTTGGGCCAGTTGGTCACAAACGGACAATATGGCGAAGTCTCCCGGATTGTTTTCAACGGCAACGGCGTCTTTGACGATCCGTCCGGCACCGGCGTCACCTACATCATCAATAACTACGCTCAGGCCACGACCGCTGCCGGCGACTACACCACCACGGTTTTTAACGGCAATATCACAGGATCGGCCAACATTCACCAGACGGGTTACGGTTTTGTTTATTACAACGGCGACAACAGCGGCTACACCGGTAACTACACCCTCGCCGGCAAGGCCGTCATAAAAAAAGACAACGCTTTCGGCACGGGCACGCTCACCCTTTCGGGTGGAATCAACGTTGGGCGCATCCAAGTTAGCAGCGGGAAGATCATGCTCTCCAACGTGCTGAACATCGGTGCCGGCACCAACTATCAAGGCGATCTGGTTTTCAATCTGGACAGCGGCGCGACCGGTCAGAAAAGCACCGTTACCGGAATTCAAGGCCTCGGCGGCAGCGGCGTTCTTACCTTCGGCAAGGATCACGTCATCGCGGGCGCGGGCGGTTTTGTCACCGGCGCTGAGAGCGGCTGGGGGCGCAGCGGCATCATCCGCTTCCTCGGGGCCAATGAGTTTTCCAGCAACATCAACCACCAAAGCGCGACCATCCACATTGGCCGCGACTCGTTATGGGATAGCGGCACCCTCGTCAGCGGCGCGCTCGGCATCGGCACGCTCAACATCATAAGAAACACCGCCGTCATCGGCGCGTATGTGGGGGCCGACAGCATCAACCCCGACGCCACCTCCATCCGCATGTCCAACGCGGTCAACTTCGGCGCCAACGGCATCACCGTCACCAACGCCGGCTCCGCCACGACGCTCATCTTCGACACCGGCTCCATTAGCCTCCGCAATGGCAAGTCGGACCTCTCGATCAACGTCACCACTGCCAACCAAGTCCTCTCCATCGAGTCCCTGCTCGCGGACAAGGACGGCTCCACTGCCGGCGGCATCACCAAGACCGGCGCGGGCATCCTCGAACTGCTCAACACTAACAACCAAATCAGCGACGGCATCGACGTGCAGGCGGGCGTTGTCCGCACAACCGTGGTCGGCGACAACGTGCAAGTCGGTTCGCATGCCGTCGGGGACTCCGCCTTCGGCACCGGCGTCTGGCGCACGCAAACCGCCTCCGGCGCGGGCACGGCGGGCGCGTTTGAAGTCGCCGCGCTGACAGCGAGCGCGACGGTCACCCTGACCGGCAGCAACAGTTTTGTCCTGAACGACAACGGCCGGCTCCGCATCACCGGCACCGATGTCAGCACCGTGCTCGCCGACAACGGCTGGCTCGCCAGCTCCGACACCGTCGGACAGGAGGGCGTGCTCGTCGCCGACAATATTTTCACCCAAAACTACACCCTCGGAGTCAAGCTCAACGCCCTCAACTGGACGCTCAACGCCGGCACCGTGAACCTTGCCCGCGCAAACCTGCTGGCCGACGTGCAAAACATTTATCTCACCCAAAACAGCACCCTGGATATCAACCAGCTCACGCAGACGATCAACGGCACGATTTACGTCACCGGCAGCGCGTATATCGACGTTTCCGGCGGCTCCGCGCACAACCCCGTCTCAATCCTCACCGGGACCATATCGGTCAATTCCACCGACAGCCTGCTGACATTCCTTGGATGGGATGCCGACCCCATCACGGGCCTCGGCTCGACGCTCATCCGCACCAGTCTCACCGAGGGCACGATCATCAACGGCGTTGTCCTCGGCGGCAACTCCGCCACCTCTGTTGTGGCGCAGCGCAACGACGAGGGCATTCGCGTGCTCCTGCCCTTCGACGATATTTTTATCTGGGATGGCGCGACCAACAACGTTTGGGCGAATAACAACTGGATGAAGCAGGACGGCCTGCACCTGCCCGATGCGCAGCCCAACATAAAAGGCGCGCAAGTCACCTTCAACACCGACCTCGCCAATCTCGCCGGCGCCACCATCACCCTGTCCGGTGATCGCCGCCTCAACAATCTCCTCCTCGTGGGAGCCTCCGACGAGGACTTCACGATTGCCGGCCCCGGCAACCTTGTCTTTCAGGGGCGCACCGCCTCGGCCTCGGGCTTCATCACGCAAACCGGTGTGAGCGACGTCACCATCGGCACGAACATCCTCCTCGAATACGATGCCACCGACTTGCTGGGTAAAAACCTCTCCATTGAGCAAAACGGCGCCGGCTGGCTCATCTTCAACGGCAAAATCGAGGGCCCCGATTCCATCGTGACGGTGAGCGGCACCGGCGCGGGCGCGGTCGTGTTCAATGCCGCGAACATGTTCAGCAAAGGCTTCGTCGTTGAAAGCGGCGAAGTGCACATCGGCGCCGACAGGCTCAACACCGGGGACGGCGGCCCGCTGGGCGTCGGCGCGATCATGGTCGTGGGCGGCACATTGCGCGCCACCGACGGCGCGGGCAACGACGCGAATCGCACGCTCGTCAACGACATCGTGTTCGCCGGCGACCTGACGGTCGCGGGCACGGGGGCGCTGTCGATCACCGGCGAGGGCACGATCGCCGAGGACGCGACGGTGACGGTGACGGAGGCGAGCGGCACCTTTGTCCTCGGCTCCGAGGGCGAAACGCTCTCCGGCACGAACAACCTGGTTTTTGAGGGGGATGGAAAAACAGTGGTGGTCTCCGAACTAAACCTCGCCGAGGTGACCGTTTCCGGCTCCCTCACGGAACTCGACGGAGTGATCAGCGGCACGACAAAGATCATAAAAACCGGCACCGGCACATTGTTGCTGCTCGCGGAAAACACGCACAGTGGCGGCGTGGCAATGCAAGGCGGCATCACGGGCATCAACAACAACTCGGCACTCGGCACCGGCACGGCGATGCTCGACAGCGGCACGCTGCGCCTCGACGCGAACAACCTCTCGCTCGCCAACAATTTCGCCCTCGCCAGCACCGGCGAAGTGAACACGCAAACCCACACCGGCACCCTCACGGGCGTGATCAGTGGCGCGGGCAACATCGCCAAGGCCGGCACAGGCGTGCTCACCCTTACCAACGCCGCCAACACACACAGCGGCACCATGCTCGTGCGCACGGGCACGCTCGCGCTCGCCGCGAACAACGCCGCCGGCGCCTCGACAATCCATGTCGATTCGGCCGCCCGCGTTAACCTCTCCTACACCGGCAGCCTCGCGAACACGGTAAGCGGCGCGGGCGTTGCCGAAGTCACCGGCACGGTGCTTGTCACCGGCGGCGCGGCGAACGACGACTTCAGCGGCACCTGGGCGGTCAACGACACCATGCGCATCGCCGAATCGAACGCGGCCGGCGCCGCGAGCAATATCGCGCTCGCCGGCCTGCTGCAAACCACCGGCACGGCAAACATCACCCTCTCCAACACACTCACGGGCGGCGGCACGGTGCAATTTGCCGGAAGCGGCACGCACAAGCTCGGCGCGAACATGGGCACCGCCTTCACCGGCCAGGTGGACGCAAACCAAGGCGCCTTCACCTGGGACGCCAACGCGAGCGCCGTCCTTGCGAACAACGCGACACTTCGGACAACCGGCGGGTGGACCGACATCGCCGCGGGCGCGCAAACCGCAAACACCCTCGCCATCGCGGGCGGCACGCTCGCGTTCACGGGAACGGCAACGGTGGCAACCCTCACCATCGACGCGCCCGCCTCGGTCCTCATGGACCAGGGCAAGCTCACCGCGCCCGGAATCCTGCGGCAAGACGAGGCGCGATCGGAAACGCTCGTCGCCGCCTCCAACAACACCTGGGGGGCAAACCTCTCCAATCTCGGCCTCGTGAACAGCGCCGGGGCGAGCCTCGGCGCGACATCGACCCTCGCGATCCAGGCCGGCGCAATAAACGCAATCTACTCGAACAGCCTCGCGCAAAACGGCAACAACCTGGAACTGCGCTACGGCCTCGACGAACTGGTCCTGCAACTCGGGCGCACGGGCACGCTCTCGGGCGACGACGGCTCGCCGGAAGGCTCGGAACTGCACGCGCTCGTCTCCGGCTCCGGCAGCCTCGAAATCATCGCGGGCAACATGATCACGCTCAGTTCGAGCGCGACCTACACGGGCACGACCACGACGACAAGCGGCACCTTCCTCCTGGGCGCGGCGGACGCCATTTACACGAGCGCGCTGCTCGTCAACAACGCCGTGCTCGACACCGGCACGAACGCGCAAAGCCTGCGCGCCCTGCAAGGCAGCGGCACCGCCCGCCTCACCCGCGCGCTCACCGTTGAAAGCGGCTCCTACGCCGGCGTGTTCGACGGCGCGGCGAACCTTGAAAAAACCACCGACGCCACGCTCACCCTCTCCGGCAGCAGCGCGCACAGCGGCACCACGCTCGTCACCGCGGGCATCCTGCGCGCAACAAACGCAGGCGCGTTCGGCGCCTCCGAGCTCGCGGTCAACGCCACCGGCACGACCGAGCTCTCCGGCTTCAACGGCGCGGTCTCGAGCGCGCTCAGCGGCTCCGGCGAGCTGCGCGTCGTTGACAACGCCGCCGTCAACTACACCGGCAACGCCTCCGCGTGGAGCGGGCTCGCCCGCGTCGACTCGGGCCGCCTCTACGTGAACAACGCGTTCGGCTCCGCGGCCTCGCGCCTGAACGTCTATTCCGGCGGCACGCTCAGCGGCACCGGCGCGATCACCGGCTACGTCCACATCAACGGCGGCGTCCTCGCCCCCGGCAACAGCCCCGGCCTGACCGCAATCACCGGCACGCTCCAACTCACCGACGCCACGCTCGAATACGATCTCGACGCCAACACAAACCCCGGCCACATCGACCAAGTCGCGGCGGGCAACAACGACCGCACCGACGTGACCGGCGACGTGATCCTCGTCGGCACGAGCACGCTCAACATCCTTGGAAGCGTCGCGCGCGGCGAGTATGACCTGATCAAATACACCGGCGCGCTCACCGGCGACGCCTCAAACCTCGCGATGGGCACGCTCAACAACGCCGCGGTCACCGACCCAGCCAAGTATCTCTTCGACACCGACGAGGACGGCTACGTCAAGCTGCTCTACGACTTTGGCTACTTCACCTACTGGGACGGCGGCACCGGCACCAACTGGAGCAACGGCAAGATCGACGGCGGCAGCGGCACCTGGTTCGCGTCGAGCGGAAGCGCCGTTTACCTTCCCTGGACCCGGAACGACTCCGGCGTTCCCAACGGCGAATGGCTCGACGCGGGCTTCGCGATCTTCAAGGGCACCGCGGGCACGGTGACGGTGGACAACACCTCCGGCTCGGGCACGATCGCCTTCTCCGGCGCGCAGTTCCGCACGGACGGCTACCTGCTCACCGGCGGCACGCTCACGACCGGCGGCACCGCCGCGGTTGTGCTCAACACCGACCTGAATGTGAGCGCCACCATCGCCACGCAAATCACCGGCACGCACAACGTGAACAAGGACGGCACCGGCACGCTCGTGCTCTCCGGCTCGAACACGCACACCGGCACGACCGGCGTTCTCGCCGGCACGCTCGTCATGGCCAACGAGCACGCGCTCGGCGCGAACACGGTGAACCTCGCCGCCAACGCCACGCTGCGCGTCGCGACCGGCAGCATGACCTTCGCCAACGCGCTCACCGGCTCCGGTCTCTTTGAAGTCGATCTCGCCAACGCGACGGACGTCTTTGCCTTCGCCGCCACCACCGGCACCGCCTTCACCGGCACGGCGAGCTTCAACAACAGCGCGTATCTCCTGAACAACAACACGCTGGCCAACGCCACCGCGAAACTCAACGCCGGCAACACGACCACCGTGGCCACCGGCACGCAGCACATCGGCAACCTCACCGCCAGCGGCGGCGCGCTCGGCTTCACCTACGCCACCGGCACGCAAGCCGACGGCATCATCCGCACCGGCGCGTTCGACGCGATCAGCGGCACGGTCACCGTTTCGAACACCAACCCGTCCACCGGCACGACCGGCTTGTTCGCAAGCACGCTCCTGCAGCAGGACGAGGGCCTCTCCGTGCGCCTCCTTAACGCGACGACCGTCAGCAACACCAACCTGACCCTCGCCGGAGGCGCGACCACGACCGCCGACATCCGCGACGGCGTGGTGACGACCGCCACGGCCACCTACACGCAGGCGCTCAACTACACCGGCGGCCTCGCGGTCGATTACGCGCTCACGCAGCTCGACCTCGTCGCGAACCAAACCACGACACTCTCCGGCGACGTTGCGACACCCGCCGGCGGCGCGGAACTGCACGCCCAAATCACCGGCGCGGGCAACCTCGCCATCAACGCCACCAACGCGATCACGCTCAACAACGCCGCCAACACCTACACCGGCACGACCTTTATCACCAGCGGCACGCTCATCAGCGGCACGAGCAACGCGCTCGGACAAACGTCCTACTTGTCCTATGGGACCCAAGGGTCCTATGACCTGTCGTCCCACACCCAAACCATCGGCGGCGGCAACATCGCCGGGAACCTCCTCGGCACGACCGGCAGCCTCGGCCTCGGCGGCATCGTGAGCATCACCAGCACCAACGCCGCCTTCGCGGCCAGCGTCGGGGTCACCGGCACGACGACAATCAACAACACGCAGGCGCTGGGCAACAGCGGCACGGCAAACGTAACCGGCGAACTCGTCCTCGACAGCGCCACCGGCGCGCTCGCCAAGCAAGTCGCGGGCACGGGCACGGTCTCGCTCATCAACACCTCGAGCGTCGCGCTGACCGGCGCCAACACGCTGTCGGGCGAATGGAACATCGCGCAAGACACCGCGCTGCGCGCCAGCAGCACTGCGAACCTCGGCGCGGCCGACATCACCGCCAACGGTCTTATCACCATCGCGAACGCGGCAGACGAAACCCTCGCCAACAACCTCAGCGGCAGCGGCACCTTCGCCAAGGAAAACACCGGCAACCTGACAATCAGCCACTCGAACGCCTTCACCGGTGCGACGCAAATTGACAGCGGCACGCTCACCCTTACCGACCTCGGCGGCGTCGGCACAAGCACCGTCGCCAACAACGCGATTCTCGATCTTGCCGGCACGGGCACCTTCGCCAACACGATCTCGGGCACGGGCGTGAATCTCGTCACCGGCTCCGTGAGCCTGCGCGGAACCAACACCGCCTTCAGCGGAACGCTCCACATCACCGGCACCGCCGACATCACCGACAACGACCAAATCGGCGCAAGCACGGCGCAAGCCGTCATCGCATCCAATGCGAAATTGGCCACGAGCGCGACCAGCTTCATCCACGAGCTGACCGGCCCCGGCCAGCTCGCCGTGGACACCGCGAACAAAACCTTCGGCTTCGCGGCAAGCGCGGGCAACGCCTTCAGCGGGACGGTGAGCCTGGCGAACACGACGATGCACCTCGGGACAAACGCGGCGCACACAAACAACGCCTGGGCGCTCGCCAACTCCACCCTGCAACTCCTCGGCGGCTCGACCCTCGCGACCAACTCCGAAACGCGCACCCTCGGCGGTCTTGACCTCGGCGGCGGCGCGATCTCCATCCCGATGGACGGCACGCACCCCCATGAAGTGCTGCAAACCGGCACGCTCACCGTCACCAACCCGAGCGACAGCAAAATCATATTTGAAGGCTACACCGGCACGACCCCCGTCATCTCCTCGACGGTGCACGTCAACTTCCTCGACGAGGACGGCCCGACCTCGACCGCGGTTCTCCTCGTTGCCACCGGCACACTCGTCGACGGCCACGAAAACCTCCACATCGACGTCGTCAAAGAGGACGGCAGTCCGCTCGCCGACGGCCAGCTTGTTGACTACGACAACGTCATCGCCACCTACAACTACACTGGCATCACCGTTTCCCGCAGCACCGCCTTCACCCACATCGGCAGCGCCACGGCCGGCATTTACTACGACTACGTCCTCACGCAAATCGACGTGAAAAGCGGCACCCACGCCTGGCTCGATGCCACCAGCGCGAACGACAACACCTTTAGCGCAAACATCACCGGCGCGGGCGGCGTCGTTTACACCACCGGCAGCACGCTCATCATTACCGGCTCCAACAGTTACTACGGCTCCAGCACCATCACCACCGGCACGCTCATTGCGGGCGTTGACAACGCCCTCGGCAACACCAGCCGCCTCGACATCAACAGCACCGCCGCGCTCGACCTGGGTGGCCACAAGCAAACCATCACCAATGGCGCGCAAATCGACGGCGGCCTCTACAACAGCCACACTCACGCCGCCATCACGGGCAGCCTCGGGCTTGGCGGCCTGGTGAGCATCACCAGCACCAACGCCGGCTTCGCGGCGAACGTCGGGGTCACCGGCACGACGACAATCAACAACACGCAGGCGCTGGGCAACAGCGGCACGGCAAACGTGACCGGCGAACTCGTCCTCGACAGCGCCACCGGCACGCTCGCCAAGCAAGTCGCGGGCACGGGCACGGTCTCGCTCATCGCCAGTTCGAGCGTCGCGCTCACCGGCACCAACACGCTCTCGGGCGAATGGAACATCGCGCAAGACACCGCGCTGCGCGCCAGCAGCACCGCGAACCTCGGCCTGGCCGACATCCTCCTGGACGGCCTGCTGAGCTTCGAGAACGCGGCCGACGAAACCCTCGCCAACAACCTTAGCGGCAGCGGCACCTTCGCCAAGGAAAACACCGGCAACCTGACAATCAGCCACTCGAACGCCTTCGCCGGAGCGACGCAAATCGACAGCGGCACGCTCACCCTCGCCGACCTCGGCGGCGTCGGCACAAGCACCGTCGCCAACAACGCGATCCTCGACCTCGCGGGCACGGGCACCTTCGCCAACACGATCTCGGGCACCGGCGTGAACCTCGTCTCCGGCAGTGTGAGCCTGCGCGGAACCAACACCGCCTTCACCGGAACGCTGCGCGTCACCGGCACCGCCGACATCACCGACAACGACCAAGTCGGCGGCGCCACCGCGCACACCGTCATCGCATCCAATGCGAAACTGGCCACCACCGCGACCAGCTTCATCCACGACCTGACCGGCGACGGCATCCTCGCCATCAACTCGGTGAGCGGCACCTTCGACTTCATGGCGACAACCGGCAGCGCCTTCGCGGGCACGGTGACGCTCGACGCGACCGCGCTCACGCTCAACACCAACCACAACACCGAGGCGCTCGCCAGCGCGACGCTCCAGCTCAACACCGGCGGCATCCTCCACTCCAACGGCGAAACCCGCCGCATCCACGGGCTGACGCTCAACGGCGGCGCGCTCTGGCTGCCGATGAACGGCGTGGACCCGGTCGAGGTGCTCAACGTCGGCACGCTCTCCATCGCCGACCTCGGCAGCACGGTGGTCTTTGAAAACTACACCGGGGGCACGACCGCGATCATCGACTCGACCGTCCAGAAGAACTGGCTCGACCAGGACAACCTCACGGACAACGCAACACTGCTCGTCGCCGCCGACACGCTCGCCGAGGCCGCGCCGCGCCAAATCGCCATTTACAAGGCCGACGGCACCGCGCTGTCCAACGGCCAGACAATCGAGCACGACGAAGTTTACGCCATCTACAACTACACCGCGCAAACCACCGGCAGCGCCAGCGCCCACACCAGCGGCAGCCTCGCCCCCGGCCTCTACTACGACTACGTGCTCACCGAGCTCAACGTGAAGCAGGACAAAACCCTGCAACTCACCGACGCCGGCGCGACCGACGACACGCTCTCGGCCGCGATCACCGGCGACGGCAGCGTCACCTTCACGACCGGCTCGGCGATGACCCTCACCGGCTCGAACACCTACACCGGCACCAGCACGCTGATCAGCGGCACGGTGGTCGCCGGCGTGGACAACGCGCTCGGTTCCACAAAACTCATCCTCGTGGAAATCCCCGCCACCTTTGACCTGAACGGCAAGGCGCAAACAATCGCCGAGGGCGGCCGCATCGACGGCCACCTCGCCGGCACGGGCACGCTCACCCTCGCCTCGGGCACCCTCGCCATCAACAGCGCCAACGCCGACTACAGCGCGCAAACCAACATCGGCGCCCCCGCCACCGTGCACGCCACCGACGCCGGGGCGCTTGGCACCTCGCACGTCCAGCTCGACGGCGTGCTCAAGGTTGACGCCACCGGCACGATGCAAAACACCCTCGCCGGCTCCGGCCAGTTCCACGCCTCGAGCGGAGACATCACCCTGGTCAACTCCAGCGCCTCCTTCCACGGCACCGGCACGGTCACTTCCGGGCGCCTCACCGCGACCGAAATCGACGCGCTCGGCGACGCGCCGATCGGCGTGGCCGCCGGCGCGGGCTTCGAGCAACTCAACGTCACCGGCACGCTGCAAAACGCCCTCTCCGGCGAAGGCACGCACCTGGTCACAAACAGCACGCTGCGCCTCAACGATCCGCTCAACTACACAATCGCCAGCACCACGCTCGACTCGAACTCCGCGCTCATCCTCGAGGCAACCGGCTACGCCTTCGGCACCCTCAACATGAACAACGGCGTGCTCGCCTTCGCCAACCTCGCCGACCGCGCCCGCATCGCCACCCTCGGCGCCTCCACCGGCAACATCGTGATGAACGCCGATCTCTCCGCACTAAGCGAAGGCATCAACAACGCCGCCACCATCGCCAACTACCTCGACATCGCCAACGCCGGCGCGGGCACGCACAACGTCTTCATCGAGACAAACGGCACGCTGCCCTCCGCGCTCAACGCCTCCATCGAACTGATCGGCGTGGACGCCGCGAGCAGCGCGACCTTCACCCTCGCGAACAACGCCGCCGGCAAACTTGAGTATGACCTCACTGTCTTCGAACTGGTGCGTGGCGACCTCAGCGACTATACGCCCAATGCGAACATGTGGTATTTGAGCGACCGCAACCTCAGCCACGCCGCCGACGCGATCATCAACACCGCCTCGACCCTGGCGATCGACTGGAACTACTCGCTCGACTCGATCCACCAGCGCCTCGGCGACATCCGCCTCGGCCTCGAGCACGCCTCCCTCGGCAGCGTCTGGATCAAGTCGCGCGGCTACCGCCTCAACGCCACGAACGAACTCTCCGGCATGTCCTTCCGCCAGTATGGCTGGGGAGTGACCGGCGGCGCGGACAAATCCTTCGGCACCCAAACCGGAGTCAGCCTGCTCGGCGGCTTCATCGACGCCGGCGGCATCAACCGCGAGTTCGACAACAACGGCAACGGCCACACCACCAACGTCGGCATCGGCGCCTACCTCACACTCATCAAAAACAACGGCTGGTTCGCCGACATCACGGCCCGCGCCGACCGCTACTCGAACCGCTTCGAGGCGCGCTCCTACGACGGCACGACGACCAAGGGCCGCTACAACAACAACGCCCTCGGCCTCTCGCTCGAAGCCGGCCGCCGCCTGCAGCGCACCGACGGCTGGTGGATCGAGCCGACCGTGCAAATGAGCGTCCTCTGGCTCGACGGCGCGAGCTACACAACCGAGGCCAACGCCACGCACCGCGCGATGAAAGTGAAGATCAACGACTCGATGAACACGCAATACCGCGCGCTGTTGCGCTTCGGCCGCCAGATCAAGGACAGCCGCTGGCACCCCTACGGCAAGCTCGCCGGGGTGGCGGTTGACTCGGATCGCGGCGCGATCAAGGCGCACGGCAAAACCTTCCGCACCGACTACGACGGCCGCCGCGTTGAGTTTGGCCTTGGCACGAGCTACCGCATCGACACTGCCTCGCAACTCTACATCGACTACGAATACGCCAAGGCCCAGGCCTACGAACGCCCCTGGTCCATCAATCTCGGCTACCGCAGACTCTGGTAAGCAAAAATCTGGAATTGCACGCCAAAGGCGTGCCACAACTTAGCCCGGGGCTGGTGACAAGGGAGTCTGCCCCGGAAATGGGGAAATAAACACCACGCGCTCTGACAGGGCGCGTGGTGTTTTATGGTTATGTTCCCAGGGTGCCGCAGTGGCACCCCGGGCTAAGTTGTGACGCGCCGTTGGCGCGGGGGATTTTGCCGAAGCCTGATTTATAATGTGGGCGCCGGATAATTTGTATTTCTTGAATTTGGTTTTCTATTCTTCAGCCGGGTTTCCCTAATTAGGATGAAAACGCCGTCCAACAATAATAGAAATCCCGCGCCAACACAGAGGCCCTGGAAAAATTTCCGGTTGGCTGTTTCTTTCTTCGAGATCAATGAGAGCTGCATCATCGCATATTCCAGCGAGCTATCCTTAAAGGAGGCGGGCGCACCTGATTGCGAATCCTTGTTAACGCGGGAATAAACCGATTCTTCCCAATGTTTCCATTCCACCGCCTGTTTCTTTTCGTTTTCCTTTATAATGCTTATAGCGGCAATGGGGAATATTAATAGAATCAGGGCCTTTATGAAAATAAGTAATGTTATTAATTTCATATTATATAATAAAAATGAAAACCTACAACAAACTCATCTGCGCGTCGTCTTCTGGCTTCACGGTGATTTTCTTTTTCGGGCGCGCTTTGGGTGTTGGCGCGGTCAGCTCGATGTCGGTGTCTTCGCTTTCCAATTTTTCCAGGATTGTCTTGGCGCGGTCGATCACTGTTAGCGGGAGTCCGGCGAGGCGCGCGACTTGGATGCCGTAACTGCGGTCGGCGGCGCCGGGGACAACGCGGCGCACAAAGACGATTTCGTCGTTCCACTCTTTCACCGCCACACTGAGGTTTCTCATGCGGGGCAAATGTTTTTCGAGTTGGGTGAGTTCTTGGTAGTGCGTGGCGAAGAGGGTTCTCGGGCCGCGGGTTTCGTCGCGGTGCAGATGCTCGACCACCGCCCAGGCGATGCTGAGGCCGTCGTAGGTCGAGGTGCCGCGGCCGATTTCGTCGAGGATGATCAGCGAGCGGTCGGTGGCGTTGTTGAGGATGTTCGCGGTTTCGTTCATCTCGACCATGAAGGTGGAGTTGCCGCGCGCGAGGTCGTCACTCGCGCCGACGCGCGAGAAGATGCGGTCAACGAGGCCAATGCGGCAGGCTTTCGCGGGCACCCAGCAGCCGACTTGCGCCATGAGCGTGATGAGCGCGACTTGGCGGATGTAGGTTGATTTGCCGGCCATGTTGGGACCGGTGATGAGCGCGATTTGCGCGTCGCTTGAGCTGAGTTGTGTGTCGTTGGGGACGAAGGTTTGCGGGCTTCCGGCAGAGGGATTTTTGAGCATTTGCTCGACGACGGGGTGGCGGCCCTCGGTGATTTCGAGGACGTCGGTTTCGTCGATTGTGGGGCAAACGTAATCCCATTCGCGGGCGAGCTGGGCCCAGCCGCAGAGGACGTCGAGTTCGGCGAGGGTGTCGGCGGTGCGGACGAGCGCGATGGATTCGTCGAGCACGGCGGTGACGAGTTCGTTGAAGAGGACGAGTTCGCGCGCGAGGGCATTTTCCTCGGCGTGGAAGATTTCCTTTTCCTTTTGCTTGAGCGCCTCGGTGACGTAGCGTTCGCCGCCGACGGTTGTCTGGCGGCGGATGTAGTCGGCGGGGACGAGGTGGAGGTTGGCCTTGGTGACTTCGATGTAGTAGCCGAAATTGCCGGTGTATTTGACCTTGAGGGAGCGAATGCCGGTGCGTTCCTGCTCGGCGCGCTCGAGGTCGGAGAGCCAGGTTTTGTTGCCGGTGGTGAGGGCGCGGAGGCGGTCGAGCTCGGGGTCGTGGCCGGCGCGGATGTGGTTGCCTTCGTTGATGTCGTTGGGGAGTTCGTCGGCGAGGGCGCGGGCGAGGAGGGCGTGGAGTTCGGGGAGGAGGTCGATTTTTTCCTTTTGGATGCGAGTGGTGGTGCCGGGGGCGAATTGCGCGAGGGCGTCGTGGATTTTGGGGAGTTGGGCGAGGGTGTCGCGCACGCCGCCGAGTTCGCGGGGGTTGCGGAGGCGGTTTTGGAGGCGGCCGATGATGCGGGGGATGTCGCGGATGTTTTGGAGGTGGGCGCGGAGGGCGGAGAGCGAGCCGGGCATGGCGAGGAGCTCGCCGGTGATGGTTTGGCGGCGGTGGATTTCGGCGAGGTCGAGCGCGGGGGCGGCGAGCCAGCGTTCGAGGAGGCGCGCGCCGGCGGGGGTGGCGCAGCGGTTGATGGCGTGGTGGAGCGAGCCGTCGCGGGTGCCTCGGGTGGAGTTGAAGATTTCGAGGTTGCGGAGGGTGGCGGGGTCGAGGAGGAGGGTTTTGGCGGGGCGGTATTCCTGGAGGCTGCGCAGGTTTTCGGGTTTGGCGCAGAGGTTTTCCGTTGCGTAATAAACGAGCGCGGCGGCGGGGCCGAGGGCGGGGTGGTTGTTTTCGAGGCCGAAGCCTTGCAGGTTGAGGACGCCGAGCGCGGTGGCGATGGCGGCGGGCGCGGAGTTGAGCTCGAACTGGTAGGGGGCGAGTTCGGTGACGAGGCGCGTGGCGCAGAAGCCGGCGAGCGCGGCAAGCGCGGCGTGGGCCGGGTTGGCGTGGTCGTGCGCGGCGTTTTGCCAGGCGGGGAGGGCGTTTTCGGGGGTGACGATTTCGGCGGGGTCGAGCGCGGTGAGGATGGGGAGGAGGTTTTCTGGGCGGGTGTCGGTGGCGACCTTGAACTCGCCGGTGGTGAGGTCGAGCCAGGCGGCGTGGAGGCCGTGTTTGTCGTGCGTGATGGCGCAGAGGTAGTGGTTGCGGGCGGCGTCGATTTGCGCGGTTTCGAGCGTGGTGCCGGGGGTGAGGATGCGGGTGAGCTGGCGGCGGACGAGTTTGCCGGCCTTGGCGGGCTCGGCTTGGTCGCAGATGGCGACTTTTTTGCCGAGGGCGAGGAGTTTGCCGACGTAGTTGTCGGCGGCGTGCGCGGGGACGCCGCACATGGGGGTTTCCTGGCGCTTGGTGAGGGTGAGGCCGATGAGTTTCGACGCGGTGACGGCGTCGTCGTTGAACATTTCGAAAAAGTCGCCGAGCCGGAAGAGGAGCAGTGTGTCGCGGGGCAGGCCGCGTTTCACGTCAACATACTGCTGCATCATGGGGGTGAGCTTGACGGGGGCGGAGGGTGATGCGGCTGAGCTGGCGGGTTTGGCGGACATGATGCGGCGTGGAAAGGTGTGCGGAAATTGAAAAGCGAAAAGGTAACGGAGGGAGCGGGGGCGGGAAGGAAAAAGGCGATAATTTTTTTAATCGCGGAAGCGCGGAAGGACGGAAGGCGCGGAAATTTTAGGGATGAAGAGAGGAACACAAGGGACTCAGCGCGGCGCAGCCGCAAGCGAAAGGAATGGATGCAAAGAGGCGCTTTATGAGTCCGCGAGCGGCCTGACAAGGGATCGGAATTTTTGGCCGCAAAAAGGCGCAAAATTTCCGTCCGGCCATTCAGTGTTTCGAGGCGCCTATAGGCGCGCGTAAAATTTCAGCCGGGGCGGGGATTGTTTTCGTTCCTTTTGTCAGGCTACTCGCGGACTCGTAGAGTGGCTAAATGGATTGGTGGTATGAACGCCTTTTCGCATAGGCGAATCATACGTTTCAGCGGTGAACTTTTCGGGATTGTTTGCGGAGATCCACGGAGTTTTGGGAGGCCTGCACGTTTTCGCGCGCACCAACGTTCTTTCGGTTTTGCCGGCTTGGGATGCGTTTTTAATACCAGAGCACGGGGTGGCGTATGGGGAAGTTGCGCTGCACTTCCTCGACCATGCAATCGGGGTCGAGCTGCTTCCATGTTGCGAGCCAGGTTTCGTTGCCCGCGGACATCGCGCCAAAGAGGAGCGCGGGCTGGCGCACCGGCCAGTCGTTCCAATACATCACGTCGGGCTTGAGCGGCCATTTCGATTTGTCCGCCAAATGGGGCGCGAGGTAGGCGACCGCCTTGATCATGCCACGATCATCGGTTGCGGAGACGCGCCATGCCATGTAGTTGTTACCTATTGTCACCGAACTGGTGGAACTTCTGTCCGAACGTTTTTCAATATCGGTTATGATAGTGGGTGTGCTCAGCACGCGCGCGAGCGCGCACATGACGTCGAGGTTGAAGATCGAGTAGCCGTAGGGTTTGGTGCGCGCGAGTTCGCGCGGGAAACTTCCGTCGTCGGCCATTTGGTTTGGGATGTGGAGCGTCACGAGCCGCGCGCGGCATTCGTCGAGCACGGCGGTGTCGCCGGTCACGCGCGCGAAGCACGCGGCCTGCAATGTCCAGCAGGTGCCGTGGTTGTTTTTGGCGTTGCTCTCGTCGATGCCGTATTTGTGCGTGCGCATCCAGCGCAGGTAGTCGCGAAACCACGCGGTCACCGCGGCGTCGGTTTCGGGCGTGAAGGCCACCGCGTTGTCCAGCTGTTCCGCGCCCGCGCCGCGCAACGCGACGACGGCCATCGCCACCTCGGCGAGGTGCAGCGTGTCGATGACGCCGATGCCTCGCCCGGTGTGGCGGCCCTTGATCGACTGCGCGTATTCGAGCGACGGGTTCATGCGCGTCTCCGGCGTCACGAACCACGCGCGCAAGTGCTCCACCGCCGCCGCGCCGTAGCGCTCCTCGCGAGTCAGTTTGTAGGCGGCGGCAAGCGCGGAGACGTTGCGCGAGAACTCCATCATCAAGCGCCGGTGTGCGACAAAGTTGTCCGGGTTTGTCATGCCGTCGCGCTGCACGTAGGGCGCGTCGGGGTTTTTCGGATCGGGCCACCAGTAGTCGCCCTCGGAGGAAAAGTCGTGCGCGCCGCCGGCGCTGCGCGGGTTGCGCGCCGCGACGATTGTCGCCGGTTCGGCGGCGAGCGCGGCGTCGGCGAGGCGGAGTGTGCGCGCGTATTCATGGCGCGCGAGGTCGAAGCCGGGCAGCGCGGGCGTTGTGATTGAGACGACCGGTTCGGAGCCGGCCGCGCGCGCGGTTTCGACGGGATGATTGCGCGCGCCGTCGTCGCACCCGGCGCAAATCAGCAGACATGCGAGCAAAGATAAAAGCGAGATGGATGCGGGGTGCGGGGCGGCGGGTTTTTGGGACATGGCGCGGAATGGGAGTTAAAAAAAGAAAAACGAAAGACTGATGATGGAGGCGGGGGAGGGAAGGGGAAAGGCGTTTTTTTTGATCGCTAAAACGCGGAAGGGCGGAAGGCGCGGAAGTTAATGAGGTGTGTTGCCGTGAGGGGATCGTTTTCGCGGTTTTTGTTTCTGCGCATTTTCGTGGTTGGTATTTTTTTGCGTCTTCACGTTTTGCGGTTCAACAACAATGCCAAAATGAACAGCACGAACACCGTCGATTTATTCTGCCGGGATTTGGGTGGCGAGGGAAGGCCGCCGCTGGTGGTGCTGCACGGGTTGCTGGGGGCGTCTCGAAACTGGCAGACGACGGGCGGCGATTTGGCGAGGGCGGGCGCGGGACATGTGCTGGCGCTGGACTTGCGCAATCACGGACGTTCGTCGCACGCGGACGAGATGAGCTATGATGCGATGGTCGCGGATGTGCTGGCGTGGATGGATGCGCGCGGGTTGCGGCGCGTTTCGCTGATGGGGCACAGCATGGGCGGCAAGGTGGCGATGGCGATGGCGTGTCGTCATCCGGAGCGCGTGGAGCGGTTGATTGTGGTGGATATTGCGCCGAAGGATTATTTGTCGATTGCGCATCGCAACGAGTTCGCGGCGATGAACGAGCTCGACTTGCGCGCGCTTTCGTCGAGGGCCGAGGCGGAGATGCGCTTCGAGGCGCGCGTGGGCGATTGGGCGATGCGGAAATTTCTCACGACAAATCTTGAGCGTGATGAAGCGGGCGGCGCGAATGGCGGAGGTTGGAAGTGGGTGATCAATCTGCCCGTGATCACGGCGGCGTTGCCGGAGCTGGAGGCGAATCCGCTTCGCGAGGGCGAACGGTTTGATGGCGGCGCGCTTTTTGTGACGGGAGGCAAATCAAGCTACGTGAACACCGCGGAGGGATCGGATGATCGCCGAGTGATCGCGCGGCATTTTCCGAATGCGCGCATCGAAACCATCGCCGCGTCCGGCCACAATCCGCACATGGAAACCCGCGCGGAATTTGTGCGCCTGGCGGAATCGTTTTTGAGGGAGTGACGACACGCGGGGGCGCGTTGCAAGCGACGCTCCCGCGGGAAGTGTGGCTTTGCTTTTTTGGGCCTACTGCAACCCGAGCACTTGTTTCGCCTGCTCGACGAGCGGAGTGGCGGCGAGTGAGGGCGCGCTGGCGGGAAGCGCCTCGTTCATGCCGATGCGTTGCGCGCGGTCCACGAGCGTGAGATAGGCGAATGTTTCGCGCTCGGAATCAGCTGCGTGTTTGGCGGCGAGTGCGAGCGTCTCGGCGGGCATGGAAACCTGCCCGGCGGGAATCGCGTTTTTGTCCGCGAGGAAAAAGCTGAGCGAGGCGCCAAGCGTCTGGCACCAGGCTTCGGGGCGCGCGGGCATCGTGCAGGCGGGCGCGCCGGGTTCCTGCTGCCATTCCATGAAGAGGCGGATTTGTTCGTGGAGTTTGGCGAGCTCGGTGTCGGCGGTGGCGGAGGTCCACTTGGTGTGGAATTGTTTTCGTTCGCGCATTTTTTTCACCTCCCACACGCGAAGAAGTATCTCGGTTGTGTCGTCCTTTTTTTCAACCGCGCCGGTGATGACATAATCGAGCTTGCCGTTGCTGGAGGCGACGAGTTGCTCGATGTTGGACTTGGTCCATTCGACGGGGAAAATGGCGTAGTAGTCCTTGTCGAAGAGGGCGAGCGCCGCGATGGGGTTGTAGTGGGGGCTGTAATAAAATGTTTCCGAGAGCCAGAGGGGGAAGCCGCGCGTGAAGCGGGCCAGTTCGTCCTCGGGCTGCTTTGATTTTTCGAGGGCGTCCTCGGTCTTGATGCCGAGGATGGAAAGTTGCCCGAACGCGATGTGCCGCAGTTTCGGGTTTTGCTTGGGCGACGGGAGCACGCCGGGAAGCTCCTCGATTCCGTAGGACCAGATCGGGCGCGAAATGCTGACGAGGTTGATGGTCTTGCGCGTGTTTGCCGGGTTTCCGTCGGGGCTGTGCGCGGGCGCGGGAAGATCGCCGCGTTTTTCGGCTTCGATGAGCTCGGCGAGGGCGTTGGAAAAGCCGTGAAGGCGCTCCTCGAGGTCGGCGCGGTTGAGCGCGAAGAGGATGTCGAGCACGTGTTGCGCGGCGGCGGTGTTGTTGGTGGCGAGGTAGGCTTGGAGGAGGTTGATGCCGGTGGCGGGGCCGTGGCGCTCGGCATCGTAACGCGGCGCGACGAGCTCGATGATTTGCGGAATGTAGCCCGCGGTGCCAAGGTCGGCGGAGATTGTCACGAGCACGTCGGCGCGGTCGCCCGCGGTTTGGAGCAGCTCCTCGTAGACGGCCATCGCGCCGGGGAGATCGCGCGCCTGCAATTTCTCATGGGCGGCGAGCAACCGGGTTTTAATTGTGCCTTGCAAAACGCTTTCCGGCGAGGAGGGGGCGGGCGCGGGTGTTTCGCCGTCAACGGGCGCGGCGGCGGGCGTGGGCGCCGGCGTGGTTTCACCGGAATTGTTTTTCTTGGAGGTAAAGCGGTCAAAAAATCCCATGCCGCGAGAAAAGCATCGGCGGGGCGCAGGGCGAAGCTTTTTTATCGGGACGGATTGTTTTGGCTCGAAACGGCGTTATGGCGGGCGTCACTGGTTTTTCCCGAGCGCCTTCATCGCGGAGGGCGCGAGGTCGATTGTCTGGGTGGGGAAGGCGAACGAAAGCCCGCGCGCGGCGGCGGCGCGCATGAACGCGAGGTTCAACCGCTGGCGCAGCGCCATTTGTTTTGCGAAGTCCGGCTCGCGGGTCACGTAAACGATCCACATGTCGAGCGACGATGCGCTGAAGTCGCGGAAATACACCATCTCGGAATTGGGCAGCACGTCGGACTCCGCTTTTATCAGCGCGCGGATGTCGTCGACGATTGCCGCCATCTGGTCGGGCGTGCTGTCGTAGGTGAAGCCGAGCACCTGCTCGACGCGGCGGTTGGTGAACTTCGAGAGGTTCACAATCGATTCCGACGCCACGGTTTTGTTGGGAATGATGACGAGCGCCTTGTCGGGACGGCGCAGTTTCATGGAGCGGATTCCGATGTCCTCGACCGTGCCGGAGTGTCCCGCCAGTTGCACGGACTCGCCGATTTTGAAAGGCTGGTCGACCGCGACCACCGCCGCGCCGAAGACATTCGCGACGGTGTCCTGCGCCGCGAGCGCGAGCGCGAGACCACCGATGCCGAGGCCGGCGATGAACGCCTGGATTTCCAGGCCGAACACGTTTTGCGCGATGGTCAGCACCGAGGCCACGGCGAAGATGCCCACGAGCGTTTTTCGAATCCACGGCATATACAATGCGATGCCCGCGCCGCGTTGGGCCGCCTTCGTGTGCATGTAGTCGAGCCCGGCGTTGAGCAGGCGCAGCAACAGCCAGAAAAAAGTCACCGAGAAAAGCAGCGTGGCCGTGCTGCCGATGGCTTTGCTCACCGGGGGCGCGTAGTCGAGCGTGAGCACCGCCACGTAAATGCCCGAGAGCATCAGGAAGAGCGCGGAGGGCGGTTCCGCGGCGTCGACCACCCTGTCGTCAAACGTCCATGTCGTGCGCCCGGCCAGTTTTTTGAGCAGAAAAAACACAGCCGGCAGCAGCAGCCGGCGCATCAGGTAAAAAGCGACGATGATCGCGGCGGCGAGCACGAGGCGCTGCCAGGAGTTGCCGGTTTTTTGAACGTCGAAAAAGGCAAGAATCGTGTCGGCCGTTTCCCTGATGAACTCGGGCAGCTCCGTGTCCACGTAGCCGCCCGCGACGGCCGCGGCGGCGGCATCATTGCCGGATGCTGCTTGTTGCGCCGCCGTCGTCGCGGAAGGCGGGGGCTCGGGTTCCGGCACGCTGCGGCTTTGCCCGAAAACCACAACCCCGGCAAATAACAAGCCGAAGGAAAGGAGCAGCGCGGGCACGGCCAGGCGAAAACGGCTCAAGTGGCGTTTTTTCATGATGAAGCGTTTTTGCAGCCGAGTGCCGCGGCCTGTCAAGGCGCAGTGGCGGGCCGGCCATTTTTGCGCGCCGCCCAAAAAACGCGGAACAAGTTTTCGCGCCCTCCTATCACATTTCAATTTGCCACAAACGATTCGCGCATGCAGTTCCTGCAAAATCCATATTGCGTTTTTCAACTCTCGTCTTTGTTTTCCACCGAACATGTCCGGTCGCATCGCCACCAGTTTTCCGCCAGTGCAATCACACGCCGCATCAAAAGGCGCGCCTCGAGTGATTGCTCCCGCGCGCGTGAATGAGGCATAACCCGCCGTCACGCCAACAACCGCCTCCGCACCGGACCAGCACTGCAATTGCCCGCACCCATCCTATTTTTATGAGACAAACCTCGCATCGATTCGTCCGTTTTGCCGCCTTCGCGCGCGCCTCTCTCGCCGCGGTCGCCGGCCTTGCCTTTTTCCTGGCCGCCGTCCCCGCCTTTGCAGCGGACACCGTCATCTGGACCCCGCCAAGCGGCACCGACGCATCATGGGCGTGGGATCTCTCGGCGGAAAACTGGACCAGCGCCAGCACTGGAAGCAGCGCCAAGTTTGCCGACGGCGACGCGGTGGTGTTCGGCGTCGACGCCGACGGCACGGTTACCGGCACGGGTTATCGTGTTGTGATTTCGAGCTCGGGCGTCACGACCGGTGCCAGCGGCACCAATCCTGGGATGATTATCGCTTCCGGTTCGTGGCATTTTAGCGGTGGCGCGATCAATGACGGCTCTTTTTTGATTACTGGTTCGTCGGAGTTGACGCTTGCCAGTAATAGCGCCAGCGGGGGGCAGCGTGATTTTTTGGATCAGCGATTTGAAGTCGCGGACAATGTTGATTTTGCATTCCGCACGGAGGACAACACTGTCGTTACATTCTCGGGTTCGACATCCGGCACATTGGCCGGTGGCGCTTTTCATACGGGAAGCGATTCAAATCTCACTTTTGGAGTCTCCGGCACTTACGGTGGAATGTATTTCCTGACCAACACGACTAGCGCGCAAGGCGGCGCCATCGCCACCGGCGGCGATTTTAATGCCATTGTCCCGGCCAGCGGAAGCAACAACTGGATCAACCTCGTGTTCATCTACAACAATGCCGGGCAGCAAGGTGGCGCCATTTACAGCGAAGGCAATGTAAGCCTTGGCGATGTCACGGGCACCAACATACGCTTCACAGGCACTTTTTACGGCAACCAATCCGGTGCCGAAGGTGGCGCGATATTCGCTTTAAAAGACGCCGATATTAAGGGTTCGATGACATTTGTCAGCAACACCGCGGCCGCTTCCGGCGGCGTGATTTATGCTGGCGGTGATGTTTCGCTGGATGGCGCCATGACCTTTGCTGACAATGTTTCCGGATCAAATGGCGGTGTGATTTATGCCGGCGGTGATTTTAACATCACTACGTCGACGTCCACAGGCACGGTTGCCGCGATTTCGGGAACCTTCATCAATAACACAGCCAAAGGTGAGGGCGGCGCGATTTATGCTGGCGGTGATGTCTCGCTGGATGGCGCCATGACCTTTGCTGATAATGTTTCCGGATCAAATGGCGGTGTGATTTATGCCGGCGGTGATGTCACCATGTCAGGCAGCGTGACGATTACCGGCAACACTTCCGGCACCGGTTCACTCGGCGGCGCCATTTACACAAAAGGCAACCTCGTAATGTCGGGATCGGAGAGCACGATCACAATCTATAGAAACACGATTTCCGGAAGCAATGCTCCGCAGACATCCTCCGCGGCCTACGTCGGCGGCACGGTGACGCTTTCCGATTATTCCACGCTCATGGTCGATGGCGGTATCGTCGCCCAATCCTTCATTGTGGAAAGCTCCACCATTGCGATCAGTTCGAACTATGGCTCCGGCACCCTGGCGCTTACAACAATCGACAGTAATGGTGATGTAACTGGCGGCGCGGGCAAAATCCGTTTTGATGATACCACTCTCGTCGCCTATTACGGCAGCATTTCCGCCACCCCGGACAGTGCTGTGGAAATCACCGGCACGTTTAAGGTCAACGCCACCGGCACCGGGGCGCCCGCCGCGTTTGACACGGCCACGAAACTCGACGTCGACCTTGTTGGCGCCGGAGAGCTCTACAAAACGGGAGCCGGACTTCTTGAGCTTACAGGCAGCAACACCTACACGGGACCCACCACAATCGACGCGGGCGCCCTCATCGGCAACATTACCGACAATTCCACGCTCAATATCATCGGCACGGGCGTCTATCGTTCGGGCTCGGCTAACCGCACCATTGCCAGCCTAAACGGTGTCGGCACCATAGACATGCAGGGATACGATCTCACCCTGGTTTCGGGCGATTTTACGGGCACCATCCGCAACACCGTCAATGTTTACAAAACCTCCACAAACATGGCCGTGCTCGGCACCGGAACTGCGGGCAATATTCACATTCAGGAAGGCTCGCTTGCCATCGGCGGCAATAACCAGCTTAAGGTCACCGGCACCCTTGTCGTCGCCGCCGACACCACGCTCAACCTCAGCATCACCGACACCACCGCCCTCGACGTCGGCGAACTCAGCACCACGACGAGTTCCACGATCAATATAGCCGGCTACGGCAATATCAGCAGTTACGACAGGGAGGCGACGCACACCCTCGTTGTTTCCGGCACTACAATCGAGCGCAACTACGCGCTCGTCGTTAACAACGTCTCCCTTGACGCTGTCGATGAGTCGAAATTTCTCGTTTTTACTGACGTTTCCACCAGTGGCACTGATTACGAGAATCAAATTGTCCTCAAGTCATCGCTCGTGTGGGAAAGCACCGCGAATCAAAGCGCGCACGGCACGTTTTATGTCGACTCCGGCACCTTCACCCTTGCCTCCAGCCTTTCGGACAACGATGTCTCCACTGCTTGGTATAACGGCTGGGATGGCAAAACCCTCACCAAGACAGGCACGGGCACCCTCGTATTGACCGGCACAAACAACATCTACACCGGACAGACCATTGTGGAGGAGGGATTGCTGGTGAGCGATGTTTCTTCTGTGATCGGCGGCGGAACTGCGGGCAGTCTTGGGATTTACGTCAAGCCCTCCGGCACCATGCTCCACACAGGCACCCTTTACGGCAATGTCGTCAACGAAAACGTCTTCATTTTTGAGAATTCAATATCCGAGGATGACTCTGACGAAGATGAACCAAATCGTTCAGCCCGGCCTGAAATCAAAGGCAACATCCTCACCAGCGGCACTTTTATCTTCAACACCGCCGTCGATTATACCTTTAGCGGATCGCTTGCTGGTGACGGCGTCATTGTCAAAACCGGCACCGCTGAAGTCACCCTTGACGGTGGCAGCACTTACTCGGGCACCGTCCAGATTAGCAAGGGCACGCTCATTTCTGGCGCGGCCAACAATTTCGACAGCATCGGCGCTTTTAATATCGAAACTGGCGCCACTCTCGACCTCGGCGGTTATAATCAAAATATCAAAAACGTGATGAATCACGGCGTGTTACGCACCGGCTCCTCCTTCCCCGAATCCGGCTACATCCCTTCCTCGGTGCATATCACCAATTTCGTCGGCACCACCACCAATGCGGTTACGGGCACTATTTTTGTCCGTTCCGATTACAATTCCGGCATAGCTGACAAACTCATCCTTTCCGGCACCCTCGACGGCGAGTATGTTGTCAAGGCCATCAACATTGACAAGGTCACTCCCGACAAGACCCGCAAATCCCTTGTGATTATCGAGCTCGATGAAGGCAATTATACCATCAGCAACACGCTCACCTTTAGCGGCACCACTGAAGTGGGCATGGGGCGCCTCATGGTCAGGCAGGGCGTCGGCGGCCTGCTCACGCCGGAAAATCCCAATGTCTGGTATCTCGCCGCCACGGATGAGTTGAGCAACCTTGGCGACGCGGTTCTTTCCACCGCCAGCGTCGCGGGGCTTGAATGGCACTACCAGCTCGACTCCGTCCGCCAGCGCATGGGCGATTTGCGACAGGAAGCGCTCATGGCTCCGCCCGAAAAACGCCAGTCCCCGCTCGCCTATACCACCGTTACTTCCAAGGGCGGCAACATGTGGCTGCGCGCCAATGCCTATAACCTTGAAGCCGACATCAGCGTGGCCACCGATCCCTTTGATGAAACCGTCGCGGGAATTGCCTCCGGCTACGACAAGACCTTCCGTTGGGAGGACAACCAATACCTCCTTGGCGCCTATGCTGTCATTTCCAATGTTGATCGCGACTTCGACATCCGCGGTGACGGCGAAACCAACAGCGTCGGCCTCGGTTTCTATTTCAGTTACCTCAAGGACAACGGCTGGTATGGCGACACCTCGCTGCTCATTACACGGAACAGTAACAAAATCCATGCCCGCGCTCTCGACGGCCAGCAAACTAGCGTCGAATACAACAACGCGGCTTGGGGGCTTTCGCAGGAGGTCGGCAAGGTCATAAGATTTAAAAACTCCGGCTGGTGGGTTGAGCCTTCCGCGCAACTCTCCATCGCCGTCATCAATGGCAAAACCTATAATACTATTCCCACGAGTCGCAGCTTGGCAACGCCGACCCGATGGAGGTCAAGATAGCTGACGCCAATGTCAGGCAGGCTCGCGCCGCCATTCGGACGGGATACGATCGCCCCGGATCAAAACTCAAGCCCTACATCCGCTTGGCCGCGGCCAGCACATCCACAAAAGGCGGACGCATCCGGGCCGGCAGCCCCGGATACCCGCAATATTACACCGCTGACTTGGACGGCACCCGCTACGAGGCCGGCATCGGTTGCTCGTGGGTTATCAACCGAAAGAGCCAATTGTATCTTGATTACGAATATGCCAAGGCTCAGGACTATAAACGCCCTTGGGCTATCAACTTTGGTTATCGCAGCACATGGTAAAACAGGGCTTGTTTAAAAAAACTTAAATTTGCTATTAACCATGTATTGTGTTGACTAGCAATGCGATAAGGTATTTTGTGGTTGACGATTTCCTTTTATACAAAATTATTGCATTGCTTTTTCAAATAACTGCACAACACATAATACGCTTTCAATTTCCATCATGATCGCATCCACCCAGACCAATCATCCGCTGGCCATTGCCCAGCCAAGCCAGACATCCAAAACGTCGATTGAGTATGCGTGCGCCCGTCTCAAAGAGGCGGGACTGCGTATCACCCAGCCTCGGATTTCCATTCTCAACTCGTTGATCAACCGCTCCGTTCCGGCCAGCATTGAGCAAATACATGCCGACCTGCCGCCCGACACTTGCGATTTGGTCACAGTGTATCGCTGCCTCGCCGTATTTCAGGAAATCGGCCTCGTGCGCCTCACCTATTTCCACAACGGAGCCAGCGCCTACCAACTCACCCTCACCAGCGACACCGTTCCGCCCTACCACGTTATCTTCAAAAAGGACAACGAAGTGCAGGAGCTTGATGCTGAAAGCGCCGCCGAACTCCGCGCCGTGATCACCAAGATCGAGGACAAGCTTCGTGAGTCCGGTCATGGAAAAGTCTCCCATATCGTTGAGTTCTTCGTGGATAACATGCCCCGCGAAGACATCCTGCCCGCCAGAAGGAACATGCAGGAAAACGTGCAGGACATGATTGCTCGCGGCACTTACAACGTGCAGGTGTAATCGATTATCATCAAGGCAGCCTTGCCTGACATTTTCAGTCCCCCGAAAGCCTCCGTGCTTTCGGGGGCTTTTTTATATTGGGTTGCGGGAGCCGGGGCGGGGGAGATGAGCCGATGCCTCCGACAGCGCCGGAGAACATCGTGATACGTGAATCGTTTATGAGTGAGTTTTGATCTTTAACGGGCATGCGCACTCGCTGGGCGCGCCGATAACTGCGAGAGGCAAGCAGGGCGGTTTTGTTAAAACCGCCCTGCCTTCACGAACGCCTAAAGAATGAAGTTCATTCGTAAACGGTATTGCTTTCTGGTATTACTTTCCCGACTCGATCTTTGCGGCTTCGCGTTCGAGTTGCGTGACCAGTTCGTCGAGTTGGTCGACGACCGCTTGCACGGCCTCGGGCTTGGTCAGGTCGACGCCGGCCTTCTTGAGCTGCTCGACGGGATGATCGTTGCCGCCGCTCTTGAGGAGCGTGAGGTAGTTCTCAACGGCGGCCTGGCGCGAGGCGGCGGGGCCGGTTGTCATCTTCTTGTAGATTTGCGCGGAGGAGGCGAAGCAGGTGGCGTATTGATAAACGTAATACGGCGAGTTGAAGAAGTGCGGGATGCGCGCCCAGGTCATGCACTCGAGCTCGTCGGCCGTCATGGCGTCGCCGTAGTAGTCGGCGAGGCACTGGCGGTAGATGCCGGTGAGGACTTTGGCGGTGATGGGGCGGCCTTCCTCGACGAGGCGGTGCGCGCGCAGTTCGTAGTCGGCAAAAACGATCTGGCGGTAGAAGGTGCCGAGGATCGAGTCGACGGCGTGCTGGAGAAGGAGGAAGCGTTCTTTCGGGTCGGTCGTTTCCTTGAGCAGGCGGTCGAGGAGGAAGCGTTCGTTGGTGGTCGAGGCGACTTCGGCGACGAAGATGGTGTAGCCGGCCGTGGCGAAGGGCTGGTTCTCGGCGGAGAGCATGCTGTGCAGGGCGTGACCGGCCTCGTGCGCGTAGGTGAAGGCGGCGTCGAGCGTGTCGTTGTGATTGAGGAGCACGTAGGAACCAACTCCGTAGACACCCATGCTGTAGGCGCCGGAGCGCTTGCCTTCGTTTTCATAGACGTCGAGTTGCTTGCTGTTGGCGAACTCGCGGAATCGTTTTCCGTATTCGGCGCCGAGGGGCTCGATGGACTCGATGGCGAGGCGGCGCGAGTCCTCGTAGGAGTAGGTTTTGTCAACGTGGTAGATGGGAACGTAGTTGTCGTAAATGTGGTAGGTGTCGAGGCCGAGGAGTTTTTTGCGGAGCTTGAGGTAGCGCTGGAGCGGCTTGTTGCCGGCGCGCGCGGTGGCGATGAGGTTTTCGACGACTGCGGTGGGGATGTTGTTGCCCTCGAGCGCGGCTTCGAGGGTCGTCGAATAATTGCGGGCCCGCGCGACAAACCAGTCGCGTTGCATGATGCCGTTGTAGATGGAGGCGTAGGTGTTGATGTTGCCGGTGTAGGTTTTGTAGTAGGCGTCGAATGCCTTGGCGCGGTCGGCCTGGTTCATGTTGGTGTTGAGGATCTGCATGTAGGCGCCGGGCGAGAGCGTGACTTCGCCGCCGTCGGAGAGCGTGATGGCGGGGAACTTGATGTCGGCGGTGCTGAGGCTTTGGTAAACGGTGCGCGGGGTGCCGTTGGCCTGGGCGGAGTAGGAGAGGAGTTTTTCGCCTTTTTCGTCGAGCACGTGCTTTTGCTGGCGGTAGGTGTCGAGCAGCGGGAAGCGGTAGGGTTGGAGCGCGGGCGTGGTGGCGATCCATGTTTCCATCGTTGCCTGCGGGATGGTGAGGAGCTCGGGCGTGAACCACGAGGCTTGCGTGCCGAACTTGGCGAAGAGGGCCTGCACGCGCTGGAGTTTGGCGTCCATGGAATTGTCGCGCTGGTCAACGTCGCGCTGGAGGCTGGTGTAGCAATAGGTCTTGTAGCTGAGCTTGCCAATTTCGTCGGAGAGGAGCTGTGCGCGGAGGACGGCCTCGGGGCCGTTGGCGAGCGTGCCCTTGAGGGCGGCGTATTCGTTCATCTTGGCCTCCATGTCCTTCATGGCGGCTTCCCATGCGTCCCAGTTCGGGAAGATGGGCGTGAAGTCCCACTTGTATTGGTCGGGGATTTCGGCGCGGTTGCGAGTGTCGGGTTTGGCGAGTGCGGTTGAGGACATGATGAGGGAAAACGCGAAGGCGGCGGCAAGGCACGCGCGCGACGCGAGGGTGAGTCGGGAGGCTTGTTTTTTCATGTTGTAAAGTGGCACAGGAAACACGGTGTCGCGCACGGGGTCACGCTTGAAAATGCGGAAGGCGGAAAAGGTCCGAGGGCATTCACAGACATGTTGACATTTCAAAAATGCGCGCTTTCCTCCGCGTCCTTCCCGCTCCCAAAGGGCGGGCAAGTTCCAGATTGGAGTATCCGGAACGGGTTAGGTTTCGCACAAAAAGGCCAACTTTTCAGTTGACGACCCTTGGTGCACTCACCACGTTCTCCACTCTTTTTCTCGTTTTTTGACCCATTCTATTGGTATGCCCAGATAGCTCAGTTGGTAGAGCACCTCCTTGGTAAGGAGGAGGTCGCCGGTTCAAATCCGGTTCTGGGCTCCATTGGAAGACGGCCGTCGTTGACTTCTCCGACGCTAATCCAGAGGGTCAAAAACTACAAACTCCAACATCAACAACTTCACTCAAGAACATCATGGCTAAAGGAACATTCGAACGCACAAAGCCGCACGTCAACGTCGGCACCATCGGTCACGTCGACCATGGCAAAACTACGCTTACGACCGCGATTCTCGCTGTCCAGGCTCGCAAAGGTCTCGCGGAGGTCAAGTCCTACGCCGACATCGCAAAGGGCGGCACCGTCCGCGACGCTTCCAAGATCGTCACCATCGCCGTCTCGCACGTCGAATACGAAACCGACAAGCGCCACTACGCCCACGTTGACTGCCCGGGTCACGCCGACTTCGTCAAGAACATGATCACCGGCGCCGCGCAGATGGACGGCGCGATCCTCGTTGTTTCCGCGGCTGACGGCCCGATGCCCCAGACCCGCGAGCACATCCTCCTCGCCCGCCAGGTCGGCGTTCCCACGATCGTTGTCTTCCTTAACAAGGTCGACCTCATTGACGACAAGGAACTCCTCGACCTCGTCGACATGGAAATCCGCGAGCTCCTCAGCAAATACCAGTTCCCGGGTGACACCACCACGATCGTTCACGGTTCCGCCACGGCCGCCCTCGAGGGCACGCCCGAGGGTGAAAAGGCCATCGCCGACCTCATGAACGCGATCGACACCGACATTCCCGAGCCTGTTCGTGAAAACGACAAGCCCTTCCTCATGTCCGTCGAGGACGTCTTCTCGATCACCGGTCGCGGCACCGTCGCCACCGGCCGTATCGAACGCGGCGTCATCAAGGTCAACGAGCCCGTCGAAATCGTCGGCCTCCGCGATACCGCCAACTCCGTCGTTACGGGCATCGAAATGTTCCGCAAGCTTCTCGACAGCGGCCAGGCCGGTGACAACGTCGGCATCCTCCTCCGCGGTGTTGAAAAGGACGGCATCGAGCGCGGTCAAGTGCTCGCCAAGCCCGGCTCCATCACCCCGCACAAGAAGGCCAAGGCCGAGATCTACTGCTTGTCCAAGGAAGAAGGCGGCCGCCACACACCGTTCTTCAACGGCTATCGCCCGCAGTTCTACTTCCGCACGACCGACGTGACCGGCGTTGTGAACCTCCCGAAGGGTGTCGAGATGATCATGCCTGGTGACAACATCAGCGTGGACATCGAGCTCATCGCCCCCATCGCCATGGAAAAGCTCCAGCGCTTCGCCATCCGCGAAGGCGGTCGCACCATCGGCGCGGGTCGTATTACCGAAATCACCGAGTAATCGGTTTTTTGCAACCAACTTAAACGACCTGCCGGGGCTCCGCAAAACGGGCCTCGGCTGCGTCGTCTAAACAACAATTATCACAGGCGTGTAGCTCAATTGGTAGAGTAGCGGTCTCCAAAACCGTCGGTTGGGGGTTCGAGTCCCTCCGCGCCTGCCACTTTAAAAAGACTGTTTCGAACGAAGAGAGAAGCTTGACTAGACAGAAGGGCTGAAAAGCTGAAAGACAGAGAACAAAAACATTCCGAAATCCGCACCCATGAAATTTAACATATTCAGCAAAACCCGCATTTTCGTCATCGAAATGGTCGATGAACTGAAAAAGTGCACCTGGCCCACACGCGCGGAACTCGTCCAGTCCACCGGTGTTGTCATTTTCGCCTCGTTGCTTCTCGGCCTGTTCACAAGCATCTGCGACTTTTCGCTCTACCAACTCATCGCGCTCTGCACCAAGCTCGTCAGCTAAGCTGTCCGCTTCCATCGCCGCCCGCCGCCGCAACCAACACCCATGTCAGACACCGCCACCGTTCCCGCAGACGCCCAATGGTTCGCCCTGCACACACTCTCCGGCCAGGAGAACAAGGTTAAAGTCTACATAGACAAGTTCAAGAAGCAGGAGGAGCTTGATGACTACATCTACGAGGTGCTCCTGCCCACGGAAGTCGTTTCCGAGGTCAAGAACGGCAAAAAGAGAACAATCACCCGCAAACTCTATCCGGGTTACGTCTTCATTCACATGCGCCTCTACGATCAGGATCACAAGCTGATCAACAGGCCTTGGTATTTCGTGAAGGAAGTCGCCGGCGTGATCGGTTTTGTCGGTGGCGACAAACCCTCCGCGCTCCGCCAGTCCGAGGTGGACGAAATCCGGGCGCGCATCGAGGCGGCCAACGGCAAGGAAGTGCCAAAGGTCTCCTATGAAGTCGGCGAGGAAGTCAAGGTCACCGACGGTGCCTTCGCAAACCTCACCGGCCGCATCGACGAAATCGACCCCGAGCGCGGCAAACTCAAAATCTCCGTCTCAATCTTCGGCCGCTTCACCCCGGTCGAGCTCGAATACTGGCAAGTCCAGCGCATGACGGAAAGCTAAACCATCTTCTCACCACCGATATTGATTTAGGTTTTTCCCAAAGCCCGCCTCTAAGCCGCGGCGAAAACCCGACAAATCAAGCAAGCAACTAAAACCAAATCAAAATCATCGCTCATCATGGCTAAGAAAATCCAAGGCTACATCCGCCTCCAACTTCCCGCCGGCGCCGCGAATCCCGCGCCCCCCGTCGGTCCCGCGCTCGGCGCCCAAGGCGTCAACATCATGGCGTTCTGCAAAGACTTCAACGCCCGCACCAAGGATCAAAACGGCATGATCCTCCCCGTGGTCATCACCGTTTACACCGACAAGAGCTTCACCTTCATCCTCAAGTCGCCCCCGGCCGCCGTTCTCATCAAGAAGGCCGCCAACATCGCCAGCGGCTCCGCCCGTCCCAACCAGGACAAGGTCGGCAAGGTCACGCGCAAGCAACTCGCCGAAATCTGGAAAATCAAGCAGAAGGACATGAACGCCCTGACCGAGGAGGCCGGCGTCAAGATCCTCGAAGGCACCGCCCGCAACATGGGCGTCGAAGTCACCGACTAAAGTCGATGACTTGAAGGGCTGAAGGACTGAAAGGCTGAAGGCTGAAAAAAGCCGGAAAGCAGGAAGAACAAAAGCCCGACGTTCCAGACAACCGCAAAAAACCACCGACAATCATTTTCTACTTTCAGCCTTCAGCCTTCGGGCTTTCAGGCTTTTTCCCACAAATCGCGGGAGTCCTCACAAGGACGTTCGCACCGCAAGGAGTCCAAAATGCCAGCAAAACAAAGCAAACGCTACCGCAGCGCCCAAAAGGTCGCTGACCTCACAAAGGGGTATACATTGGCCGAGGCCGTTGAAGTCCTCGCCAAGTTTCCGAAAACCAAGTTCGACGAAACCGTCGAGCTTTCCATCCGCCTCGGCGTCGATTCGTCCCAGGGCGACCAGATGGTTCGCGGCACCACGCCGCTCCCGCACGGTTCCGGCAAGCAAGTCCGCGTGCTCGTCTTCACCGACGCACCCGACGCCGCCATCGCCGCGGGCGCCGACCATGCCGGCCTCGACGACATGATGGCCAAGGTCAGCGAAGGCTGGCTCGACTTCGACGTCGCCATCGCGACGACCGAAGCCATGAAAAAAGTTCGCACGCTCGCCCGCATCCTCGGTCCCAAGGGCCTCATGCCCAACCCGAAGAGCGGCACCGTCACCGACGACATCGCCGCCGGCGTCAAGGCCGTCAAGGCCGGCCGCGTCGAGTTCAAGATGGACAAGACCTGCAACATCGGCGTCGGCATCGGCAAACGCTCCTTCACGCCCGCGCAGATCGTCGAGAACGCGCAAGCCGTGATCGAGGCCGTCGGCAAGGCCAAGCCCGCCTCCTTCAAGGGCCACTACATCAAGACCGTGGCAATCTCCGCCTCCATGAGCCCCGGCGTCCGCCTCGTCTCCACCGAATACAACAAATACTAAAAGGAGCCCGACCACAATGAGAGCCGAAAAACAATATCTTATCACAGAGGTCGAGACACACCTCAAGAAATCCGATTACGTCATCCTCGCCAACTACACGAAGGTGACCGTGTCCGACGTCGCCGAATTGCGCGCCAAACTCCGCGCCGAAAACGCCGAGTTCCACGTCGTCAAGAACAGCTCGCTCAAAGTCGCCGCCAAGGCCCTCGGCCTGCCCGAGCTCGGTGACGACGCCTTCGTCGGCCCGACCGCGATCCTCGTCGGCGGTGAAAATCCCGCCGCCGTGGCGAAGATCATCAAGCAGTTCTTCAAGGAAAAACAGCGCCTGGAAATCAAGACCGGCATCATGGAGAAGAAAGTCGTCACCGCCGACTTCCTCTCGCAGATCGCCGACCTGCCCTCGCTCAACGAGCTCCGCAGCTCCTTCCTCAGCCTGCTCACCAGCAACGCCGCAGCCTTCGTCCGCGTCCTCGACGCCAAGGTCAAGAAGGACGGGGGCGACGCCGCTCCCGCTGCTGAAGCCGCACCCGCCGAGGCGCCCGCCGCCTGATTTTTCCACCGCCTTTTTTCGACTTGAATCGACTCAAATCGATTTAAGTCGACTTAAGTCGATTCAACCAATCCGCAAAACCAAAACCATTTTCGCGCTTCGGCGCCGAAAGACAAAAACCATCAACCGTCCGACCACTAGGGGATACGTCTCTTAAACGCCCGGCCCTGTTTTGCCGGCGCTAGTCAAGGACAGGAGATTACCATGAGCAACATCACCAAAGAACAAGTCATCGAATGGCTGTCCGCGCAGCCCGTCATCGAACTCGCCGCCCTCGTCAAAGACCTCGAGGAAAAGTGGGGCGTTTCCGCCGCCGCCGCCGTCGCAGTTGTCGCCGGGGGAGCCGCCGCGGGTGGCGCGCCCGCCGAGGAGCAAACCGAGTTCACCGTCGTCCTCAAGGAAGCCGGAGCGAACAAGATAGGCGCCATCAAGGAAGTCCGCGCCATCACCGGCCTGGGCCTCAAGGAAGCCAAGGACCTCGTCGAAGGCGCTCCGAAGCCCGTCAAGGAAAACGTTTCCAAAGCCGAAGCCGAAGAGATCAAAAAGAAGCTCGAGGCCGCCGGCGCCAAAGTCGAGCTCAAGTAATAACTTGGTTCGCAACTGGAAGCACCTTTCCATTATTTCAGCACAGGCCGTTCATAAAGGCGGCCTGTGCTTTGCCTTTTCTCAAAATCGTAATCAGTCAGTGCCTGCTGCCACCGCCTCCGCCACCCATGCGCGGTCGCGAGCCAGCTAAATCAATCGCCCCCCGCACACGGGCCGTTTCGTCGTCTCCACTCATATTCAACCGGGAAAAACCATGGCCGACCGCAATAACTTCGGTAAACTTCGTGAAGTAATCCAACCGCCCAATCTGATCGAAATTCAGATCCAGTCCTACATGGACTTTTTGCAGAAGGGCGTGCCGGACAAGCAACGCAAGCCGCAAGGCCTTGAAGCCGTTTTCAAGGAGGTCTTCCCCATCTTCTCCTACGACGAACGCCTCACGCTCGAATACCTCTCCTACAACCTCGGCGAGCCCAAGAACTCCGAGATCGAATGCCTCCGCGAAGGCGTCACCTACTCGGTTCCACTCTACGTGAAACTCCGCCTCCGCGAGGCCGACTTCATCAAGGACGAGGAAATCTACATGGGCGAAATCCCCATGGTCACCGAGCGCGGCTCATTCATCATCAACGGCGCCGAGCGCGTCGTCGTCTCGCAGCTCCACCGCTCGCCCGGCATCGCCTTCGAGGTCACGCCGCACCCGAACGGCAAGCCCCTCCACTCCTTCCGCATCATCCCCGACCGCGGCACCTGGCTCGAGGTGCAGTTCGACAACAACGACCTGCTCTACGTCTATCTCGATCGCCGCCGCCGCCGTCGCAAATTCCTCATCACGACCCTCCTGCGCGCCATCGGTTACAGCGCCAACGTCGACCTCCTCAACCTCTTCTACGAGGTCAAGGACATCAAGGTCTCGAAAGCCCTCGGCATGGAGAACGTCTCCACGCTCGTGCTCGTCGAGGACGCCATCGACGTCCAGCAAGGCGTCGTGCTCGCCCGCGCCTTCGAGCCGCTCACGAAACAAATCGTGCGCACCTTCGAGAAACACGACATCACCACCCTCCGCGTCATCGACACCTCGGTTGACGAAGGCGCAATCATCCGCGCCCTCAAGAAAGACCCGACGCAAAACGAGGAGGAAGCCCTCAAGGAAATCTACAAGCGCCTCCGCCCCGGCGAACCGCCCACAACGGCCAACGCCCGCGCGCTGCTCAAGCGCCTCTTCTTCGATCCCAAGCGCTACGACCTCGGCCGCGTCGGCCGCTACAAGGTCAACCAAAAGCTCGGCCTCAAGGCCGACATCGAGCAGCGCATCCTCGAAAGCGACGACGTCGTCGCCGCCACCAAGTATCTCATCCGCCTCAAGCGCGGCGAGGGTGTTGTCGATGATATCGATCACCTCGGCTCGCGCCGCGTCCGCACCGTCGGCGAACTCCTCGCCAACCAGTGCCGCGTCGGCCTCAGCCGCACCGAGCGCCTCGTCCGCGAACGCATGACGATGTATGATCAAAGCGTCGACTCCATCACGCCGCAAAAACTCATCAACCCGAAGGCGCTCACCACCGTCATCCGCGATTTCTTTGCGCGCAGCCAGCTCTCGCAGTTCATGGACCAAATCAACCCGCTCGCCGAAGTGACGCACAAGCGCCGCCTCTCCGCGCTCGGGCCCGGCGGTCTCAACCGCGACCGCGCCGGCTTCGAAGTCCGCGACGTTCACCCGTCGCACTACGGCCGCATCTGCCCCATCGAAACGCCCGAAGGCCCGAACATCGGCCTCATCAACTCCCTCGCCACCTACGCGCACGTCAACGAATTCGGTTTCGTCGAAACGCCCTACCGCGTCGTCAAGGACGGCCGCGTCACCGACAAGATCGACTACCTCACCGCCGACCAGGAGGAGGGCAAGATCATCGCGCAGGCCAATTCCGACCTCGACGACAAGGGCCACTTCATCGGCAAAGTCACCGTCCGCGACGACAAGGGCGACCCGCTCGAAGTCCCCGCCAGCGAAGTCAACTACATGGACGTCTCGCCGAAGCAGGTCATCTCGATCGCCGCCGGCATGATCCCGTTCCTTGAGCACGACGACGCCAACCGCGCGCTCATGGGCGCCAACATGCAACGTCAGGGCGTTCCGCTCCTCCAGACCGAGGCCCCCTTCGTGGGCACCGGCATCGAGGAACGCGTCGCGCGCGACTCCAAGATCGTCGTCGCCGCCGAGGAAGCCGGCATCGTCGCCTCCGTCGACGGCAAGCGCGTCGTCGTCACCAAGGACGGCGAACTCCCGAAAAACTTCGACCGCAACCCGAAATCCGACCCGAAAAACGGCGTCCGCGTTTACGAGCTGCGCAAGTTCATGCGCTCGAACGCGAGCACCTGCTACAACCAGAAGCCCATCGTCAAGAAGGGCCAGAAGATCAAGGCCGGTCAGGTCATCGCCGACGGTCCCTCGACCGACAAGGGCGAGCTCGCCCTCGGCCGCAACATCCTCGTCGCCTTCATGCCGTGGAACGGCTACAACTTCGAGGACGCCATCCTGATCTCCGAGAAAGTTCTCAAGGAGGACATCTACACCTCGATTCACATCCACGAGTTCGAAGTCACCGCGCGTGACACCAAGCTCGGGCCCGAGGAAATCACCCGCGACATTCCGAACGTCGGCGAGGAAGCCCTCAAGAATCTCGACCACAACGGCGTCATCCGCGTCGGCGCCGAGATCAAGCCCGGCGACATCCTCGTCGGCAAGATCACGCCGAAATCGGAAACCGAACTCGCGCCCGAGGAAAAACTCCTTCGCGCCATCTTCGGTGAAAAAGCCGCCGACGTTAAGGACACCTCCCTCGTCGTCCCCTCCGGCACCGCCGGCATCATCATGGACGTGAAAGTTTCCACCCGCCTCGATTTCGAGCAGGAGAAACTCTCGCCCTCCGACCGCCGCCGCCAGACCAAGCAAATCCAGGAGGAATACAAAACCCAAATCGACAAACTCCGCGAAGGCCTCACCGAGGCGCTGTCGAACATCCTCCTCGGCGAAAAAATCCCGCTCGACGTCGTCAACGGCCAGACCGGCGAAATCATCATCCCGGCCAACCGCAAGATCACCAAGACGCTCCTGCGCAAACTCGCCGCCGTCTCCAAGCACATCGAGATCGACCCGTCCCCGGTTCGCATCAAGATCATGGAAATCATCGGCAGCTACCAGTCGAAGTTCGACGAGCTCGAGGGCGACCGCGAGCGCAAGATCCAGAACATCGAGGCCGGCGAGGACAACGGCAACGGCGCCATCAAGCAGGTCAAGGTTTACATCGCCACCAAGCACAAGCTCGAAGTCGGTGACAAGATGGCCGGCCGCCACGGAAACAAAGGCGTCGTCGCCAAGATCGTTCCCGAGGCCGACATGCCCTTCCTGCCGGACGGCACACCCGTCGAAATTTGTCTTAATCCTCTCGGCGTGCCATCGCGCATGAACGTCGGGCAGGTTCTCGAAACCCACCTCGGCTGGGCCTGTAAAAAGCTCGGCATGAAAGTGGCCACGCCCGTGTTCGACGGCATTCCCGAAAAACAAGTCCGCAATTATCTCAAGGAGGCGCACCTGCCCACCTCCGGCAAATCCGTCCTCTTCGACGGACGCACCGGCGAGAAAATCGACCAGCAAGTCGTGGTCGGCTACATCTACATGATGAAGCTGAACCATCTCGTGTCGCACAAGATCCACGCCCGCGCGGTCGGTCCCTATTCGCTCGTCACCCAGCAACCCCTGGGCGGCAAGGCGCAATACGGAGGACAACGTTTCGGCGAAATGGAAGTGTGGGCGCTCGAAGCCTACGGCGCGGCGCACACCCTGCAGGAACTGCTCACCGTCAAGTCGGACGACGTCCAGGGTCGCACCAAGATCTACGAGTCGCTCGTCAAGGGCGACAACACGCTGCAAGCCGGCACGCCGGAATCCTTCAACGTGTTGATCAAGGAAATCCAGTCCCTCGGCCTCGACATCAAACTCAACCGCCGCGACGCCCTCGGCTTCGGCACCGCCGCCAAAGGCTAAACATCCACCGGCATAAATCGGCCTAACTCGATTTATGCCGGCTTAAGTCGAACGCAAATCACCGCAACCAGCATTTTTAAAAATCATGATTCAACCATCCGAACACGCCGCCGGCGCCATTGAGCGCAACGAAGCCCGCACAGCTCTCGGCACCGAGGAGAATCCCTTCGACTGCGTCTCCATCACCGTCGCCGCGCCCGACACCATCCGCCAGTGGTCCAAGGGCGAGGTCAAGAACCCCGAAACGATCAACTACCGCACCTTCAAGCCCGAGCCCGGCGGCCTCTTCTGCCAGAAGATCTTCGGCCCCGTGCGCGACTACGAGTGCGCCTGCGGAAAATACAAGCGCATCAAATACAAGGACGTCACCTGCGATCGTTGCGGCGTTCTCGTCACCATCTCCCGCGTCCGCCGCGAACGCATGGGCCACATCGAGCTCGCCGTTCCCGTCTCGCACATCTGGTTCCTCAAGTCGATGCCCTCGCGCCTCGGCCTCATGCTCGACATGACCGCCCGCGCGCTCGAGCGCGTCATCTATTACGAGAACTACATGGTCATCGATCCGGGCAAGACCCCGCTCGAAGCCAAGCAGCTCCTCACCGATGTCGAATATCGCCAGGCGCTCGACGAATTCGGAGACGACTCCTTTGTTGCCAAGATGGGCGCGGAAGCCGTCCGCGAAGCCCTCGTGAAAATGGACCTCGACGCCACCGTCGTTGAACTCCACGAGCAAATGCGCGCCACCCGCTCGAAGCAGATCAAGAAGAAGCTCTCCAAGCGCCTCAAGGTCATCCAAGGATTCATCCACTCCAAGTCGCGTCCCGAATGGATGGTGCTCGAAGTCCTCCCGGTCATTCCGCCCGACCTTCGCCCGCTCGTTCCGCTCGAAGGCGGCCGTTTCGCCACCTCCGATCTCAACGACCTTTACCGCCGCGTTATCAACCGCAACAACCGGTTGAAAAACCTCATGCAACTCAAGACGCCCGACGTTATCATTCATAACGAAAAGCGCATGTTGCAGGAATCCGTTGACGCGCTCTTCGACAACGGCCGCCATGGCCGCCCCGTCACCGGCGCCGGCAACCGCCCGCTCAAGTCGCTCTCCGACATGCTCAAGGGCAAGCAGGGTCGCTTCCGTCAAAATCTTCTCGGCAAGCGCGTCGACTACTCCGGCCGTTCCGTCATCGTCATCGGCCCCGAGCTCAAGCTCAACCAGTGCGGCCTTCCGAAGAAGATGGCGCTCGTGCTCTTCGAGCCCTTCATCATCCGCCGTTTGAAAGAACTCGGCTTCGTGCACACCGTCCGCGGCGCGCGCAAGATGATCGAGAAAAAATCACCCGAAGTTTGGGACATTTTGGAAGAGGTCACCAAGGGGCACCCCGTGCTCCTCAACCGCGCCCCGACACTTCACCGTTTGTCGATTCAGGCGTTCGAACCCGTGCTTATTGAAGGCGAGGCCATTCGTGTGCATCCCCTTGTCTGCACGGCATATAACGCAGATTTCGACGGCGATCAAATGGCTGTGCACGTCCCGCTTTCACTCGAGGCGATCATGGAGTGCAAGATGCTCATGATGGCGACGAGCAACATCTTTTCGCCCTCGTCCGGCAAGCCCATTCTCACGCCTTCGCAGGATATTGTTCTCGGCGCCTACTACCTCACGCTCAAGCCGCGCAAGGAACCCGCCAAGAACCAGCGCGTGCCCGTTCTCGCCGGCCTGCAGGAAGTCCTCTTCGCCAAGCTCGAAGGCGCCCTCAAGGTTCACGACTGGGTCGATATTCCCAATCCCGACAAGGGCAAGGAAACCATTTTCGGCAACAAGGACAAGCGCACCATCCGCACCACCGTCGGCCGCGTGATCTTCAACCAAGTCTGGCCCGAAGGCCTCGGCTTCGTGAACTTCCCCGTGCCGAAGGGCAAGCTCGGCGACCTTATTCTCAACACCTACAAAGTGTCGGGCAACTACGTCACCGTCGAAACCCTCGACAAGCTCAAGGAGCTCGGCTTCCAGACCGCGTTCCAGGCCGGCATCTCGATCGGTATCGACGACATGATCATCCCCGAGGCCAAGAAGGACGTCGTCGCCGCCTCGCGCAAAAAACTCGCCGAGGTCGAGGCCCAGTTCAGCAAGGGCATCATCACCGACGGCGAGCGCAAAAACAAGGTCATCGACATTTGGACCAGCGCCACCGACCAGATCGCCAAGGCCGTGTTCGCCAAGCTCGAAACCAACGAGGGTCGCGACGAGGTGAATCCGGTTTACGTCATGATGGATTCCGGCGCCCGCGGTAACAAGCAGCAGGTTCGCCAGCTCTGCGGAACCCGCGGACTCATGGCCAAGCCCTCCGGTGAAATTATCGAGCGCCCGATTCTCTCGTCCTTCCGCGAAGGCCTCACCGTTCTCGAATACTTCATCTCCACCCACGGCGCGCGCAAGGGTCTCGCCGACACCGCGCTCAAGACCGCCGACGCCGGCTACCTGACCCGCAAGCTCTGCGACGTTGCGATGGACGTTGTCATCGCCGAGCAGGATTGCGGTTCCCGCGACGGTGTTTGGAAAAAAGCCATCTACGAAGGCGACGACGAAATCGTCCCCCTCCGCGAGCGCATCATCGGCCGCTTCTCGTCCGACGACGTTGTCGATCCCGCCGACGTCAACAAGGTTCTCGTCGCCTCCGGCGAGCTCATCACTGAGGAAATCGCCGCCGCCATCGAGGAGGCCGGCATCGAGCGTGTCAAAATCATGTCGCCGCTCACCTCCACGAGCAAGAGCGGCATCGACGCCAAGAGCTACGGCATCAATCCGGCCACCAACCGCGTCGCCAAGCAGGGCGATTCCGTCGGCATCATCGCCGCGCAATCCATCGGCGAGCCCGGCACGCAGCTCACCATGCGCACCTTCCATATCGGCGGTGTCGCGTCCGGCTCCTTCAAGCAGCCCGAAATCCGCGTTCGCGCCTCCGGTATTGTCAAATACAAGGGCCTCCGCCTCGTGCAAACCGCCGACGGCGCCGCCATCGTGCTCAACAAAACCGGCAGCGTTGAGGTTGTCGACGAAGACGGCCAGGAACTCGAAACCCACAACATCGTTGTCGGCGCGTTCCTCCACGTCGGCGACGGCGACAAGATCGAGAAAGGCGCCATCCTCGCGCAGTGGGATCCGTATAACGTCCCCGTTCTCTCGGAAAAGGGCGGCGTGCTTGTCTTCAAGGACATGATCCCCGGCGTCACCGTGAAGCGCGAACTCGACGAATCCTCCGGCCGCATCGCGACCGTGGTCGTCGAGCACAAGGAAGACCTCAACCCGCAAGTTGAAGTCCGCGACGCCTCCGGCAAACCGCTCGCGGCCTACGCCATTCCCGTCGGCGCGCAGATCACCGTTAACGAAGGCGACACCATCGCCCCCGGCGCCCTCCTCGCGAAGACGCCCCGCCAGGCCTCCAAGACCAAGGACATCACCGGTGGTCTCCCCCGCATCGCCGAGCTCTTCGAAGCCCGCCGCCCGAAGGAAGCCGCCGAAATGGCGCGCATCGATGGCGTCGTTTCCTTCGAGGGTTCGCTCCGCGGCAAGCGCAAGCTCGTCGTCAAGAACGAGGAAACCGCGCAGGAAGAGGAACACCTCATCCCCGCCGGCAAACACATCATCGTGCAACCCGGCGACGTGGTTTACAAAGGCCAGCACCTCACCGAAGGCGCCGCCGATCCGCACGAAATCCTCGAAATCCTCGGGCCCAGCGCGCTCTACGATTTCCTCATCTCGCAAGTGCAGGAAGTTTACCGCCTCCAAGGTGTGACGATTAACGACAAGCACATCGAAATCATCATCCGCCAAATGCTCCGCAAAGTCCGCATCACCGATCCGGGCGACAGCGAGTATTTCTGGGGCGAGCAGGTGGATCGCACGAGCTTCCTCATCAACAACAAGCGCATCGAGGACGCCGGTGGAAAACCCGCCGAGGCCGAGCCGATCCTGTTGGGCATCACGAAAGCATCGCTCGAGACGGAGTCCTTTATCAGTGCCGCCTCCTTCCAGGAAACGACGCGCGTCCTCACCGACGCCTCGACCCTCGGCAAGGTGGACATGCTGAAAGGCTTCAAGGAAAACGTGATCATGGGGCATCTCATCCCCGCCGGCACGGGCCTTCCCGCCTACAAGCGCCTCAAGGTCACATTGCCCTTGGGCGGCGACATCCCGCAAGCCGCCCCCGAGGAGCAGCCCCCCGCCGCTCCCGGCACCGAGGCTGCTGTGTAAAGCGACAGCAATTCAGCGACACGCCAAACTCTCAACGCCACCCGCAAACCGGGTGGCGTTTTTTTGTAGAAACACGCCGTGCACGTTCCCTCATGCGCGAAACTTGGTTGGATTTTTTCTGATAATCAAAAATAGGGAATTGCAAAGCAACAGTGCGGCTGCCTTCGTCGCCACGCTTTCTTCATGAACAAATTCTCCAAAATCGTCCAACGCACCCTCATTCCGACAGTAATTGCATCAGTTATATTCCTCAGCGGTTGCGCCACCCAAATTCGGCCCGCAGCGACGCAAAACCCGCCACCGACCGAGATATTCAACCAGTTTGCCCGCTTTGAAATGAGCCCCGTCACGCTTGCGCCCGCCTATGCCGATAGCGACACCAATAAAAAGGCTCTGCGTAAAATTCAGGAGCACGTCACCTCCCTTTCGTCCCCCATCCTGAATAGTTGGAATCATATCGGCACCCAGCAACCCGTGGGGCGCACCCTGAGCATCACACCGGTGATTACTGAGATTAAATTCATCGGCGGCGCTGCGCGATTTTGGGTCGGTGCCATGGCGGGTAGCTCCGCAGTCGTCATGCGTGTTACTTTTACGGAAAAGGAAACCGGCAATGTCGTGGCCACACCTGAATTCTACGCTGTCGGCAACGCAATGGCCGGAGCTTGGACAGTTGGCGGCGCCGACAATCAAATGCTCTCACTTATCGCAGGTCGCATGACCGACTACATGGGCAGAAACTATACGGAAGCTGTTGGCGGTCCGACCGGTCTTGGGCAAAAATAAACTTGGTGAAGGAAAAGCGCCGGGGTTGCCATCCCGTGTCATCTTTAAAGGATTTCCCTTCTGCCATTTCGCACAGTTGGTCAGACCATTCAGCGCCGCTTTTTGGGTCCCAGCAGTTTCCCGAGGCGTTTTGCGCATTCGATGCGGTCGATTTTCCCGGCGGCGACATCGAGCACAAACCGTTCCCATGCGTCGGCGGCCTTCGTGGTGACGGATTCGTCGGCAAGAAGCCCGTTGAGATCGAGAAAAACAAGGCACGCGCCGAGCGCGGCGCGCTTGTTTCCGTCGATGAAGGGATGGTTGAGGCAAATATAATGAAGATACGCCGCCGCGATTTCGACGGGGTCTTTAATCATTGGCTCACCGAGCATGGTGGCCTGCGGCGCGAGCACTGCCGACTCTAGCATTCCGCGGTCGCGCAGGCTCGGCGCGCCGCCATGCGCGGCGAGAACCTCGTCGTGAATCGCCTCAACCGCCGCCACGGTGAGGTGGGCAATCTCTCGTTTCATGAGAGACGCCGGAATACCCCGGCGTTCTTGCGGATGAGTTTTTTGGCGGAGACGCGGGCGTCCCCGGCGGTGATTTTTCGTTTGATCGGAGTGATCATCACGGTGCCGCCGTCGTGCACGGTGATGTCAACTTGGTCCCCGACCGCGAGGCGGGCCATGTCAAGCAGGGCGGCGTCAAAAATGATTCCCTGGGAGTTCCCGATCTTGGAAATGGTTTTGATCATGGCGTAAAACTATGTTTTACATCATGGGTGTCAATAATCCGATATCATGCAATGCGGCACTGCTCGCGTTGCATCATGGTTTTTGATGGGGCGGGAAGGCAGTGGTGCTTTTCGCAAACAAATCTTTCCTCCCTTTACACCCGCCTTCGCATTTGTTCTCTTGTGCGCTTTTAACAGCACGAAAGCACACACTTTTCCACCCATGTCGAACCACCCTCCGCACGCACACAACCCGAAGAAACCCGTTGACGAGACGCCTCGCGCGCCCACATCGGACGAGCAGCTCAAGAGCTTTTGGCTCAAGAACGAGAAGAGCATCTACATCGTTTGCTTTGTCATAATCCTCGCAGTGGCCGGCGTCGGCGTCTTCCGCAACATGCAGAAGGAAAGCGCCGACAAGGTCGGCCTCGAATACGCCGCGGCCAAATCCACGGACCAGCTTCGCGCCTTCATCACCGCGCATCCCGGGCACCCCCTCGCCACCGCCGCCGAGCTTCGCATCGCCGACGAGGATTATCAGGCCAAGAATTATTCCTCGGCCGCCGCCGCTTACGACAAGGTGGCCGCCGCCAAGTCCCCGATCTTCTCCGGTCGCGCGCTCATTGGCGCGGCCATGTCGAAAGTGCTCGGAGGCGAAGTTCCGGACGGCGAAGCCCGCCTCAAGCAAATCTCCAACGACACGATCCAGACGCCCATCATTCGCGGCGAGGCCACCTACCATCTTGCCACGCTCGCCGCCGACGCCGGACGCACGGCCGAGGCGATCAGCCTCTACAAGCAGGTTGCCGACATTGCGCCCGACACGGTCTGGGCGGAAAACGCCAGCTACCAAGGCGAGCGTCTTTCCGGCGGCGCCAACACGGCCGCGGCCTCGTCCCCGTCGGTCCAGTTTCAATAATCGCCCGACGATCTTGTTCAATTCCAACTTTGAATGACAAAAACGCCTTCGGTGAACGAAGGCGTTTTTTTTGAGAATTGAGAATTGGCCGACTGAAATTCCGTTGGGATTTTCAAAATTCACCCTTCCTTTACCTCCTCGAATTTTCGGCAAATTTTGGTCGGGGCGGAGAGATTCGAACTCTCGACCTCCTGCTCCCAAAGCAGGCGCTCTACCAGGCTAAGCTACACCCCGTCGGTGATAAAAACAATCGACACACGAACCGCCCGAAACCAACCTGTCAACTTTCTAGCGCAACTGTGAACAACTAATGCACTCTCTGCTTGCTACGGCAACTCATTAACCCTAACGGTAATTCAGCAATCTTTAATCCATGGACACTATTTCCTCGCACGAATCTAATACCAACTACCTGCCGCTGGCCGGGGTTATCACCGGAGGCGTCGCGCTTTTGCTCGCGATTTTTGCCTTCGTGCAAGTCAAGTCGATTAAGAACGACATCAACGACATCAGAAGCCTTTCGGATCGTGTTGCGGGCATTGAGACACAACTTTCCCAGGTCGCCGGCGCCGTCCAGGTTGCCAACAATGCGAACCAGGTTGCCAGCAACACGCACAACAGTCTCATGACCGTGGCGAGGGACACCAACGCATCCTTCAAAAAAGTTAGCGATCAGCTCACCGAACTTCGCGAGCGTGTCGAAAGAATGGGCACCCGCACCACCACCCGCCCTCCGCAACAAGCGGCGGCAGGCGGCACTGCGACCGCCGGAAACACCGCCGCGCCCGTCGAGGCCGGAACGGATGTTTACACCGTCAAGAGCGGCGACAACGGCACCAAAATTTTCCGCGCCACCGGGTTCTCCCAAGCGCAGCTTGAGGCCGTCAACCCCGGCATCAATTGGAGCCGCCTGGCCATCGGCCAGCGCATCGTTCTTCCGAAGAAATAAATTTCACGTCCTGAAAAGGAGCCTCCCGCGCCCCCGGGCCCGGGAGGTTTTTGTATCCAAAAACAAAATACACTGTCGCCCGCGCCGTTCAGCTCTCGCTTTTAAAACTCATGCCGTCACGAAAAACAAAACCAAACCCCGCCGCGCCCGCGCGCTGGGAAAAGGGCGCGGACAAGGTCATCACGCGCACGAGCATCTTCGATTTGCGCGCGGCGCGCTACACTCATCCCTCGCGCAAAACGGAGCGCGATTTCTACGTCGTCAACGCGCCCGACTGGGTCAACGTCGTCGCGCTCACGCCCGACCGCCGGCTCGTGCTCGTGCGCCAGTTTCGTTTCGGCATAAATGATTTTTCACTGGAAATCCCCGGCGGCGTCATCGATCCCGGCGAGACCGATCCCGTCGCCGCCGGCCTGCGCGAACTGCGCGAGGAAACCGGCTACGAAAGCCGCGACGCCCGCCTGCTCGGAAGCATTCATCCCAATCCCGCGTTTTTGAACAACCGCTGCCATCTTGTGTTTGCCGGGCAATGTGAAAAGACAACGGGCGTCGAATGGGACGAGGACGAGGAAATTGAGGTTTCGCTCGCTCCCGTCGACCAGGTTTACGAGTGGGCGCGCACGGGCAAAATCACGCACAGTCTCGTGCTCGACGCGCTGTTCCTTTTTGCTCCATATTGGGAAAAATTGAAATGACACGCACCGCCCCCAAGCCCGCCATCAAGCGCACCGTTGACATGCAAACCATCTCCGAATGGGTGGAGCCGCATTCGCGCGTGCTCGACCTCGGATGCGGGCGCGGCGTGCTTCTCGAGTCGCTTGTGCACTCGAAGGACGTGCAGGCCGTGGGCGTTGATCTCGATGTCGGAAAAATCGCCGCGTGCATACGCCGCGGCATCACGGCGTATCAAGGCGACATGCTCGCGTTCATGCGCGCGTTTCCGGACGGGCATTTCTCGCGAGTCATTTGCTCGCGCACGCTCGAGGAGGTCGGCAATCCCTCGGCGGTGATCGCGGAGGCGTTGCGCGTTGCCCGCGCCGTGGCGGTCGGTTTTGTGAACCACGGTTATTGGAGAAACCGGCTCGATACATTTTTTCACGGACGCAAGCCGCGCAACGAGGTCTACACGACGCCGTGGCACGAGAGCCGTCCGGCGAACCTGGCGAGCATCGCCGACTTCGAGCAGTTTTGCGCGGAAAAAAACATTCGTGTCGCGCGCCGTGTTTTTCTGCGCGGCGACTGGAAAACCCCCTGCCGCGCGTTTCCCAACCTGCGTGCCGGCTACGCGCTCTACGACTTGACGCGCTGAAACGCGTCGCGCCGCCCTCGCTCTGTTGCCCTTCGCTGAAAAGCAGACTTGGCAGTCCGCGCCTTCGCGCGCATGATTCCTGTTCTTCATTTTGCCCACACTCATGTCGCAACACCAAGCCCCCCAGCCGTTCGAGCCCTACATACCCGACAACACCAAGCTCCCCGAGTTTACCCTGCGCGCAGTCCTCACCGGCGCGATTCTCGGCATGGTCTTCGGCGCGTCGTCACTCTATCTCGTCCTCAAGGTCGGTCTCACCGTGAGCGCGTCGATTCCGGTCGCGGTCATTTCGCTGGCGCTGTTTCGTGGGCTCTCGAAGCTCGGCGTGCGCGACTCCTCCATTCTCGAAAACAACATCACGCAGACCGCCGGCTCCGCGGGCGAGTCAATCGCGTTCGGCGTGGGCGTCACCATGCCGGCGATTTTTATCCTCGGCTTCGACCTTGAGCTCACGCGCGTGATGCTTGTGGCGATCCTCGGCGGGCTGCTCGGCATCCTCATGATGATTCCGCTGCGCCGCACGCACATCGTCGAGGATCACGGCAAGTTGAAATATCCCGAGGGCACCGCGTGCGCCGCCGTGCTCAAGGCCGGTGCCAACGCGCGGGATCGCGCCGTCGCCTCGCCCTCCGCCCAGGCCGATATGCGCGCCGCCGAGGCCGCCGGGCTCGGCAATGCTCCCGGCGCCATCCAGATTTTCACGGGCTTCGGAATCGGGCTCGTTTACAAAACACTCAATGTCGCCATGCGCGGGTGGCAGGATATTCCGCAGAAAATTTTCGGCAAACCGCTCGCGGGCGGTTCGATCTCGGCGGAGGTTTCGCCGGAGCTGCTCGGCGTCGGCTACATCATCGGCCCGCGCATCTCGGGCATCATGTGCGCGGGTGGCGCGCTTTCGTATTTGGTGCTGATTCCGTTGATAAAATTTTTCGGCGACGGCATCAACGGCATCGTCGAGCCCGGCACCATTCCCATCAGCGAAATGCCCATCGAGGGAGCGAACAGTATTCGCGACGCGTATATCCTTTACATCGGCGCGGGCGCGGTGGCGTCCGCCGGCATCATCAGCATGGTGCAGGCAATGCCGGCCATCTGGCGCGGCATCAAGGCCGGCTTCGCGGATATTCGCGGGATGCCGCGGCCCGGCGAAAACGCCCCCGGGAAAAACGGCTCCACCGCGCGCACGCAGCGCGACCTTCCGATGAAAACCGTGTTCATCGGCATTCTCGCGCTCATCGCGGTCATTTCCCTCGCGCCCTCGCTGCACATGAACGTGCTCGGCGCGCTGCTCATTGTTCTTTTCGGATTTTTGTTTGTCACGGTTTCGTCGCGCATCACCGGCGAGATCGGTTCCACGTCGAACCCGGTTTCGGGCATGACTGTGGCGACGCTGCTGTTCACCTGCCTCGTGTTCCTGATCGTGGGATGGACGGGCAGTCAGTATTACGTGACGGCGCTTTCCGTTGGCGCGATCGTGTGCATCGCGGCGTCGAACGGCGGCACGACTTCGCAGGATTTGAAGACGGGTTTCCTGCTCGGCGCGACCCCGCGCTCGCAGCAACTGGCGATTTTGATCGGTGCGTTTGCGGCGGCGCTCGTGCTCGGGCCGCTGTTGAGTTTGCTCAACAACGGGAGCACGGTTTATGTGCCGGTTGCGCAAGTCGCCCCCGCGGGAATCCAGGTCGATGTCAGCGCGCTCTCGCGCAAGGAATCGCTGCACGGCCCGCAAAGTCGCGACGACTCCGGCGTTTATTACACCTGGCACAACACCGACCCCAAGGCCGGCATCGAGGGCAAGTATTTGGTTAATGAAAAAGGCGTGGCGGTCTGGTTTGTTGATCCGGGCATCAACGGCTCGTTTGACACACGCCCGGACGGCAGCAAGGTGCGCAAGTTTGTCGCCCCGAAGGCGACGCTCATGTCGTATATAATTAAGGGCATTCTCGACCAGCGCCTGCCGTGGGCGCTGGTGCTGCTCGGTGTGATGATCACGGTGACGCTGCAGCTTTCCTTTATTCCCGCGCTCGCGTTTGCGGTGGGTGTGTATCTGCCGCTTTCGTCCACGACGCCGATTCTTGCGGGCGGCATGATCCGCTGGTTGATCGACCGCTGGATGAGCCGGAAGTCCTCCCACGCGAATCTCACGCCGGAGCAGTTTAATGCCGAAAGCGACAAGAGCCCCGGTGTGCTGCTCTCGTCCGGCTACATCGCGGGCGGTGCGATAGGCGGCATTGTGTTTGCGGTGCTGGCGGGCTTTTTCCCCGGCGCGGACAACGCCATCGCAACTTGGGCGCAAAATCACAACCCGCTCTACAACGGCCCTCACGCCGGGTTGCTTTCGCTGATCCCCTTCGCGCTGCTGGCGATTTTCCTCTACGGCGTGGCCAGGGAATGGTTCTTGTCGCCGAGGAAAAAATAGGCGTGGGCATGGGAGATTCTTAATAATGAAAAAACAACTGCTCGATCACATCAGGCGCATGGAGCGGGAGCTTGCCGCGATCGAATCCTCTCCCTGCGAAAACAGGCGCCCCGGGCATCTTCGCGCCCTGCTTGCCTATCACCTTGCGCAAACACAGGCCTTTCAGCACGAACGCCTGATCCATCTGCTCGTAACGCTCTTTTTCGCGATGTTCCTGCTTGCGGCGGCCATTGGCGCGATATTTCTGCCCACCTGGCAAATGCTTGCGGTCACGATTATTCTCACACTCACCGAAATCTGCTACCTGCGCCATTATTACGTGCTCGAGAATAATACCCAAAAACTCTACCCGCTCACACAACGATTGCACGCGCTGCAATCCGGGAAACGGTAATATATAAAAGCGTATCCTAAAATTTGGGGATACGCGCGGTGCAAACGGTGTCCGATGAGATTATCCCGTTTGATTTCACCGGCTGGCGCTGACTCAGCGGATTTTTTCAATCACCTTGCGCAATTCCTCGTTCTCCGGCCACGCGCGAACCCTCGCTGCAAGCATGTCGAGATATTCCTTCGGCAGTTTCACATCCGTGTGCGTCCATACCTGTGCAAATTGCACATACGTCTGTTGCGACGCGCCGTTTTGCTTGAGCGCCTCGGCTAGCGGCTCGATGACGGTGTTCAGTTCGTCTTTCGTCAGTCTATGCTTTTCACCTTTTAGTTCCAAAAGGTTTTCGAGTCGCAGTCGTGAAAGCGTGCGCCATGCCTCGGGGCGCACGACTTGTTTCGACGCCATCGCTTTTTCGAGCATGGCGACCGCGCTGTGTTTCCGCCCGTGTGCGGCTTCGCTCAGGCCAAACGCGGCGACAAACTCCGGATCGTTGCGCGCTTGCGTGGACGCTTCGCTGGCTTTGAGCAGCACCTGGTTCGCTATGTCGCGCTCGCCGCAAAGCACGAACCAATCGCTCAAAATCCGCGCTGTCTCGCTGCGGCGTGATGGGCGAAGCTTCGGCACGGGCGGAATGTCTTTCCGATTAAATTTCGCCACGACAATATCAGGCGGACCCCATGGATTGCGACTGTAATCGGAGTCCTTCCTAGCGATCTCCTTGAAGGAATCATACATGCGCGTGCGAAACGCGTCGTAGTCCACGCCAAAGCACTCCTTGAATACAGACTCGTTCGTTTGTTGTTTCTCCGTGTGCACAACAAACCGCGCAAAGGCTGCGCGTGTTTTGTCATCCGCCATGAACGTGCAATAATACATAAAATCCCGCGTCTCCCGCGTCGTGATGAGCGAGGCCTGTATATTCGCGATGGCATGTCGATCGTGTCTTGTTTTCCTCGACCTTGGTTCGAGAAATTCACCTAGGCTCGCATTTGGTGCGAGTGCGTAATTGCGCCAGATTTTCTTTTGAAGCGCGACAGTTTTCTTGTCGGTTCCTCGTGGATAATCCGATGCATTGCGCAATAGATTGGTTTCACACGAGATGCAATAACGGCCGAAGATCATTTCATGATCGTCAATCGAAAACCATGCAGGTCGGTAGGCATGGGGTGGGGTGGATCGTGTGTATTTGTAGATCGGTGACTCGAAGCTGTCAACTAGGTGCGCTTGGCCGAATCCCCCCGAGTGCCCGCGCAAGCCGTTGAGCGCGGTCGCGAGCCACGGCGGGCTGTCGTGCCCGGTCTGAATCTTAACGCACATGAGTAGATGATTAAGCGCGATGTCGATGGCATTTTCGGTCACTCGTTCCTCAAATGATGTGTCGGCGTCGAGATATGCTTGAGTGATGAGTTTGAGGAACACGGCTTGTTCGCCGTCGTGGAACCCGCGCATGGAAGTTTGCTTTGCGGATTCGGAACTTACACGATCCATGCTGACACCCATCGGCGATCTGTCGTAGGCATGCTGCAGGTCTTCCTTGCCAGTGAGCACAAGGTAGCGGTCGATGCCTTGGTCGTTGATGAAGATGATTTTTGCGGGCAACTCGCGCTGCATGCGAAAGAGCGGGTTGTTCTTTTCGAACGTGCCTATGATTTGCTCCGCGCGCTGCATGATGCGCGAGACGAGTTTGCTGTAGTCGACAGCCGAGAGAATTTCGAAATGCTCCGAGCGTGTGTAACGCCAATCATGCCTCTTGGTGGACACGGTGAGCGTGTCGAGTGTGATGACCTCTTCACCAGCCGCGTGGGCGTGCATCGGCGCGAACACAAACGCCAGTAGAAAAAACAATACGCTCGGGGTTGTTTTCACAAACGGTAGGATGCGTGATGCGTGTGCAAAGGCAAGTGAAATAAGAGTCCTTTGTTCTTCTCAAAGAACAAAAAAATAAAACCGTGCCGCATCCACCCTTAAAACATCAATCATTTTGACCACTGCATCGGATTTTTTAAAGTGCCATTAGTTTACATTTTTATAATCATACTTTTAATCGCATCCACGCGGCTGCCATCTTATTTTTGAACCCGTTTGCTTTCCGTCTCCAATAATATTCAGGTTTTTCACGAGACGGTATCAAATATATTAAAATATCTACTGCTGTCAGCCTGCATTATCTTTCTTGGCCCACAAGCATTGGCGTAGGAGGAGTTTGGGGCGGGCGGCGGAGATGATTATGATACTTTTTTCAATTGCGATTCTGCCGAATATGGAGGCAGTAATTTTCTGTGCGGTAATTGCGTGGACCATGCTTGTCCGGACACCGAGTGTATGGACGGATGTCCCATTTTTGACTACGTTGATTGCAAGTGTTCAAGATGCATCTTTTGTGGCGACTATGTTTGGATGTGTTTCGGTTCCTGTATGGAAGGGTGCCCTTTGTGCGATAGTGACGGAGACTGCTTTACAACTCATCCTTGATGGATTGATCCCGATAACCTCGACCTCGGCCCCGAGATCATTCTTTCCAACCCACCTGTGTACTGCTCCACTTGCGGCAGAAATGACTGTTGCGGGCATAAGGTTTGCAAATAACGGACCGTGTAAAAATATAATCGACATCACGCTTAATTATCTGCTTATGGATCAAGGTGGGCGCGAACGCCTGCCTAGGCGTTTGATGAAAAGAAAAACACAACCCATTTAGTTTTGCACTTTGGCGCATTTGTATTCGACCACGCACAAAACTTTGAAATGTGTCTTTTTATAAACATTCCGTGAAAAAAACATTCTTCTGCCCTTTTCTTGTTTTTCTATTCTGCCTTTTTGTTTCCGGTTTTGCGGGCGCACAATCGGCATGCAGTATCAAGCCGGTTAATTTGCGAACAGAGTATCTCGACAGGCCGGAGGGGCTTGATGAAAGGAAGCCCCGGTTTGGTTGGGCGTTTGAGGCTGCAAACCCCGACGGGCGCGGTCAGGGGCAGACTGCCTATCGTGTGATTGTTAAATGCGGGGAATGCACCGCTTGGGATTCCGACTGGGTTGCATCGAATCGGATGCAGCAGATCGAGTATCAGGGAAAGTCGCTGAAGTCCGACCGTCGTTATACATGGACGCTGCTCGTGAAAGATGAAAATGGCATCGAGGCGCCGCCCGCGCAAAGCGAATGGACGACCGGTTTGTTTGAACAATCGGAATGGAGCGCGAAGTGGATCGGCTCCGATGAGGTTTTTGATTATAAAATCGGCATGAAAAAAGGCGACTGCAACATCGCCGATCCCTGGTTGCGCAAGACATTTATGCTAAATGAAAAACCGGGGCGCGCGGTCCTGTTCGTCGCCTCGGTCGGTTATCATGAATTGTATGTGAACGGGAAACAAATCGACAGCCACCATGTGCTTTCCCCGGCGGCGACCGACCATACAAAGAGGGCGCGATATATCGCCTACGATATTGCCGGGGCGCTTCAACCGGGGAAAAACGCCATTGTCATTTGGCTGGGCGCGTCGTGGTCGATTTTTCCCGGTTATATAACGGAAAATCTTCCGCGCACTCCAATCGTTCGCGCGCAGGCGGATATTTATAAAAATCGAAGCGACACATCGCCCCTTCTTCGCCTGCAAACAGATGAAACATGGAAAACACTTCCAAGCCCGAATAGGCTTTTGGGCTCTTGGGATTTTGGCAACATGGGCGGCGAAATCTTTGACGGCTTGCGGGAGCAGGAGATGGATGATTTCTCCAGTGTTTCCCTTGATGATACAAATTGGAAAAGTGCCACAGTATATAATCCGAAACTTCAGGTGACGGCGCAGCGAGTTGAGAAAAATCGCCTTTTCGACGAAATCCGCCCGGTCGCAATTGAAGATCGTGGCGATGGCGTCTGGCGTGTTGACATGGGGGTAAATTTTGCCGGCTGGACGGAAATCAAAATCGCGGGAAATCCCGGCGACCGGATTGATTTTCTGTTTTCCGAGAGACTGCAGAACGAAATGACTTTCCGGAATCGGAGCGCATATATAATCGGAGCATCGGGGCGGGGCGTTTTTCGCAATCGCTTTAATTATAGCTCCGGGCGCTGGATCACAATTAAAGGCCTCAAGGCGAGGCCGGTGCTTGATGATATTCGCGGGTGGAATGTGCGCACGGATGCCGGGCGCGCAACGACGTTCGAGTGCTCCGATCCCCTGCAAAACTGGATATATGATCGTGTTTGCTGGATATTTGAAAACCTTTCGATTGGCGGGATGGTTGTCGATTGTCCCCAGCGCGAGCGAATGGGTTACGGCGGCGACGCCCATGCGACGGCGGAAACCGCCATGTATAATTATCGCATGGCCGCATTTTATACAAAGTGGCTGGAGGACTGGCGCGACGTGCAGGGAACCGAGGCGATGGTTGGCAGCATGAATGATCCGGATTATGCGCGGAAAGCGGAAACCAGCGGACGGCTTCTTGGAGGCGGCATCATGCCGCACACGGCCCCGACCTATTGGGGCGGCGGCGGTCCCGGCTGGGGCGGCATTTGCGTTGTCCTGCCATGGTATCTTTATCAACACGAGGGGGACGCGCGCGTTCTCGAAACCAATTTTGACATGATAAAGAAATGGCTCGCGTTTCTTGACACGCATGTCGAGGGCGGCCTGCTCAAGCGTTTTGGCGGCAAGTGGGATTTTCTTGGCGACTGGCTCTGGCCAAACGCGACCGCCGAGGGCATGAACAACGACAGCGCGCAAACACTATGCCTTAATAATTGTTATCGCGTGTATAATATTAAAACGGCGGCGAAGATTGCGCGCGTCCTTGGCAGGGAGGCGGAGGCCGCGGAATGGGAAAACCAAGCCCGCGTTTCGAGCCGCGCGATTCATGAAAAATACTACAATGCCGGCGACAGCAGTTATGCCGACGGATCAATGGCGTGCCTGGCAGGCGCATTGCTTGCGGATGTGATGCCTTCGGAATTGCGGGGCGAGGTTATGCAACGCTTGGAGTATGAAATCCTGGTCGTGCGCAAAGGCCGCATGCACGCCGGAATCACCGCGGGTGCGATGCTTTTTAAGGTGCTCCGCGACGAGGACAGGCACGATCTGCTCCATTCCATGACATCGCAAACGGATTACCCAAGCTGGGATTATATGCGGGAAAATGGCGCGACGACACTTTGGGAGATGTGGGAAAAAGACCTGCGCGGGCACTCGCTCCTGCACAGCTCGTATTTGTTTCCGGGCGCTTGGTATGTTGACGGTATTGCTGGAATCAAGCGCGACCCGGAGCATCCCGGCTTTCAGCATTTCATAATACGCCCGCCCCATCCCGGGGATGTTGGGGTGACATGGGCGAAGGCGGCGTTTGATTCGCCCGCCGGGCTGATTCGGTCTGCTTGGGAAATCGACGCAAACGGAAACATGCGGCTGCGCGTCAGCGTGCCCCCGAACACAAGCGCGACCATTTTTCTTCCTGACAACAAACGGTGCCATAAAATCATGAGGGTCGGCGCGGGAAATTACACATTTCAGGCCGGGTTTTAGATGTGTTTTCGGGGTAGAATATTCTATAAACTGTGCCGTGGCACTTGTTTAAATCCCATCAAGCGATTCCGTTTTTTGCAAATTTTCCACGCAATTATCTTCTTTGCTTTGCGCCCGGAGTAATGAAGATGCTTGGCTGACAATTCGTCCTTTTTTACATTCTGCACCTTCGCATCGTTGATGAAGCAGTTCACACATTCTGCCCGCGCATTTTCCTCCCTGTTTTTCACAGTGATGGCCGCGGCGCTTTTTTCACTCGGCTCGGGAGGCTCATGCCTGCGCGCGCAATCGGCCGCCACCGCGCCGCAGGACCGCATTTTCGCGCCGGCTCCCGGGTTCAACCGCGAGGCCGCCAGTGTCGTCGCCCTGCTTGAGCAATTTCACTACAATCGCAACGCCGTCAGGCCCGCCGACTACGCCGAGATCATCCCCAATTTCATGACCGACTTTGACGGGCAGCGCCTCTTTTTCCTCGAGTCCGACAAGGTTGCGTTCACCACCCGTTACAGTCCGCGCTGGGTTTACAACAACCTCACCAGTCTCGGCAAAACCGACCCCGCCTACGATATTTTCAACGTCTATGCCAGGCGCGTCACCGACCGCATCAAATGGGCGCTCGACAAACTCGACGCCATCACATCCGACGACCTTGCCGGAACCGACGGCTACCTCTACGACCGCAAGGACGCCCCCTGGCCCGTCGACATGGCCGAGGCCGACGCCCTCTGGATGCAACGCCTCAAAAACGAAATCATCGGCGAAATGCTCAACGAAAAGAGTCTCGAAGACGCCGGGAAAAACATTCGCAAGCGCTACGAACGCTGGCTCAAAAATCTCGCCGACATTGAGCCGAAGGACATTTCTGAAACCTACCTCACCACCGTCGCCCATCTCTACGATCCGCACACCGCCTACATGTCCGCCGAAACCCTTGAGGAGTTCAGCATCGGCATCAAACTCCAGCTCATCGGCATCGGCGCGGTCCTCTCAATCGAGGATGATTATTGCACCATTCAGGAAGTCGTCGTGGGCGGCCCCGCCGACCTGAGCAAACAACTTCAGCCAAAGGATAAAATCATCGCGGTCGCCGAGGACGGGCATGAGCCCGTTGACGTCATCGGCATGAAACTCCGCAAAATTGTGCAGCTTATTCGGGGCAAAAAAGACACCAAGGTTCACCTCACCGTCATTCCCGCCGCCGACTCCTCCCAGCGCAAACAAATCATCATCACGCGCGATGTTGTCAGTCTCGACGCCTCGCGCGCGCGCGGCGCCATCCACGAGGTTCCCTCTCCCGACGGCAAGGGCACGACGCCCATCGGCGTCATCACGCTCCCCGGTTTCTACGACGCCGGCATCAATGACAAGGGCGAGCCCAGCCCCAGCGCCACGCAGGATATTGCCAGGCTCATCACCCAGTTTCAGCAAAGCGAAACCGGCATTCAGGGTCTCGTCATCGACCTTCGCGGCAACGGCGGCGGCCTCCTCTCCGAGGCCATCAAGCTCACCGGCCTCTTCGTGAAAGCCGGCCCTGTTGTCCAAGTCAAAAATTACTACGGCCAAGTGCAGGTGGACAGCAGCGAGGCGCCCGAGCCCCTTTACACCGGTCCCCTTGCCGTGCTCGTCTCGCGCTTCTCCGCCTCCGCCTCCGAGATCGTTGCCGGCGCGCTTCAAAACTACGGCCGCGCCATCATTGTCGGCGACAGCTCCACGCATGGCAAAGGCACCGTGCAGCAACTCCTCGAAATGCAGCAGCTCGTCCCCGCGCTCGCCCGCCTCAACAGCAAAACCGGCGGCGTGAAGCTCACCATTCAAAAATTCTACCTCCCCAACGGCGACTCCACCCAGCTCAAGGGCGTTGTTTCCGACATCCCGCTGCCGTCGATCGACGACTACCTGCCCATCGGTGAAAAAAGCCTTCCGCGCGCGCTTGCATGGGACGAAATCACACCGAGCAGATACGAGGGTTCCGCTCTCCATCCCGATCTTCTCGAGGCTCTTCGCGAAGCCAGTGAAAAACGCCAGCAATCACTCGAGGAGTTTGGTTATTTCCGCAAAAGCATCGACTGGTTTAAGACGCGCCAGGAGCAAAAAATCCTGTCGCTCAACCTTGATGAACGGCTTGCGCAACAAACCCGCGACAAAGCATTCAAGAAAGGGCAGGACGAGGAGCGCAACCGCCTTGCCGCCGCCGTCGGCTATACTTCCAAGGAGTTTCTCCTCGGTCCGCCAAAGGAAAAAAGGCGCAAGGCCTCGAAGACGCCCTCGGCAAACACCGTCCCTCCCGCGAGCGCCGAGCCCCTCCCCGAATCCACCCCTGACGCCGGGGATGACAAGCAGCCGGCGCTTCCCGACCAAAGCAGCGCCATTCCCAAAACCCTTCCGGACGGTATTCGCTTGGCGGGGACCAGTGTTGCCAGCTCCGGTAATGCCGATGCTCAGCCCGGCGCTGACGCGTCAGCCACCGGAAGCGACGAGGCCACTATCAGCGACGAGCAACTGGAGGAGGATTCCAAGAAACTCGACATCCATCTTCGCGAAACCCTGCGCGTGTTGAACGACGCCATTAACATGGCCAGGCACCCCGGCCCCAGTGTCGCCGCCAACGCTCCCGCGCCCCTGACCGCCGCCGCTGTCGGGCGCCGTTAATTCATTCGCCGGCAATTCGCCTTTTCAAAAAACCGCCAGTGCGCACCATGCCGTCGCGCACTGAAAACCGGGACGCGCTGTGATGCGTCAAGTTGGGCAAAGCTGGCACGAAATTTGCGTTGAAAAATCAATGCGTGGAAACAAAACGCGTTTTTCTAACTGCGTAATTGATTGTATTGCAACGAAATGCGCGGACAAAAAGTCGAGGGTTATTTTATACTGGAACCCGTGCGGAAAAGCCTGTCTGTCAAAGTTCGCGCCGGTGAAAACCTAACTAATCTGGTTTTTCGACCGACGCAAAAAACAAACAATAATCCACCTAACCATCCATATGAAATTCATCTACACTGCAGTTATCGCCCTTGCCGTTCTCGCTTTCGCCGGTTGCGGCGCGAAGAAAGAAGCGCTCCCCTCCACGCAAAACGCGCCCAAGTTTGAAAATGCCGCGACCAACGAATTCGTTAAGGCTTATTCCGACGTGGCCAACGAGGTCGCCGTCGCCTACAAGGCGAAGGACTACACCAAGATCGCATCCCTCTCGACCAAGATGGCTGAAATTACAGGCAAGAGTGCCGACGCCCTCAAGGGTCTCAAGGAAGCCGACACCAAGAAGCTCACCGACTGGATCAACGCTGTCACCCAGGAGCTGGCTGACGCCGCCGCGAAGGCAGCAAAGTAAGTCCTGTATTTTCGGATGAACCGGCGCCGCTCCATGCAACGACGGTTCTCGTTCATTCCGTGACATAACACTAATCCGGGGTGGCCTGTCCGCCACCCCGGTTTTTTTTATCATTCATGCCGCGCCACTCTTCACGCGACGGCATTTTCCGTTTCCAATAAAAAGCCGAGAAGCCCTTGGGCCGCGCCATTGTGATTAGGCGTGCCGGACGCGCCCGTCACACCAAGCGCGCGAAGATACCCGGAAAAACGCGCGGGCATGTCGCCCGCAAACCAGTTCGTCCACACCTCGCGAAGCGTCTCCTCGCGCGCGTGGTTTTGCGCGGCGAGAAGCGGCAGAAAACCGTCGCAAACAAGCGTGTCGAATCGCGAGCCCCCAAGCGCGTCGCCGCAGATTTCCATGCGGATGCGTTTGCGCAGCGAGGCGGCTTTGTTCACGCGTCGCCACTCCGCGACGCTGGCCGGCGGCGGTTCGTTTTTTTGAAATCCCGCGGCAAACGCTCGCAGCAATTGCGGCCACGCGGGGCGCGCTGATGCCCACAAGGCATACTGGCGCAGGCGGGTGCGCGGATGATTTGCCGGGCGGGATGAACGCGGCGCCCATGCGCGGTTGTCAGCCTGTTCGTCGAAAATGCGTTCCGCGAACGAAATGGCGTTTTGCGCGTTCACCGATTGCGGCCAGTTTTCCAGCGGATGCTCCCCGGCAATCGCAATCATCGCGGGGCGGTTGTTCCGGTATCCGAGGATTTCGAGCGCGGTGTGATGGCATGCGTCGTCCCAGCCGAGCCGTGTGACGCGCCTGTGCGCGAAATGAATTTTTTGATGCCAGCGCTTTTGGGCGTGATGAGCGATCGCGGAGGAAAGCTCGGAGAGCGTGAGCGAGGAAAGCTTTTTGCCGGCGTTCGAAAGCGGATGCGCGGCGAGACGCTCGACAGCATCGTCCGCCGCGTATTGCTCAAGGTCGTGGTGCAGGAGCGGGAGAAGCGCGAGGATCGGGATTTCGCGGCCGCCGGCCCCGCTGGTCGTGACGCATTGCGGGGGGAAAAGCACGACGTGCAAAACCACGTTTGCGTGGGCCGGGTCGTTCGCGTGCCGGTGCGCGTGCCAGTCGGCCTCGCGCAAATGCACCTCGACATCGCCGGTGATGATTGTGTTTCCGATCCGCAGGCGCGCGTTTTTAAAATCCGGTCCGCCACCGTGATTCCACTGGCCGGGATGCCCGATGCGCACGCGCTGTCCGCCGGCGGTTGCGGCGTGAAGCGTGTCGAAATCGCGCCGGTCCCAGATTTTCTGGAGCAATGTCTCGGGAAAAGTGAACGGGCCGTAGAGCCCTTGAATTTCTGCGACGGCGGGGGATTTCATGGGGCGTGGAGGTTTTGCGTGAGAGTGAAGCAGAACGCGGCCTGTTTGTTGATTCCAAAGTGCGCGAAATTTTCAGCGGCGGCGCATCGGCGCTTGCACACGGGGGAGTCTGTCCGCTTTTTATACGCATTATGCAACCCGCAAAAGTCATCGGCCCAATCGTTCTCATCCTTGTAATCATCGTCGCGGCGGCGCAGGCCACGTTTGTTGTCGAGCCCGGCTATCGCGGTGTGCTTGTGACGCTGGGAACCGTCAGCAAACAATTTGAGCCGGAGGGGTTCGGCGTGAAAAAACCCTTCATCTCGACGGTGATTCCCGTGCTGACCCGCCAGCAGACGCGCGAGCTGCCGTCGGAGTGCTACTCGTCGGATTTGCAGCAAGTGCAGATGAAGTTGCGCGTGCTTTACCGCATTCCCGAACAATCGGTCGTGAAGATTTACCAGGAATACGCGGGCGACCCGTTCACGAGCCTGATCGCGCCGCGCGTGCAGGAGGCGCTCAAGGAAGTGGCGGCGTTGCAAAGCGCCGAGCAAATCGTGCGCCAGCGCGAGCAGATTAAAAACCATGCGCTCGAAAACGCCCGCAGGAAAATCGGAGACATTCTCAACATCGTCGACCTCGTGATCGAGGACACCACGCTGTCGCGCGAACTGGAGGCGGCGATTGAATCCAAGATGGTCCAGGAGCAGGAGGCGGCCAAGGCGCGCTTCACACAACAAAAGACCGAGATCGAGGCGGCGACGGCGATCATCCGCGCAAAGGGCGAGGCCGAGGCGATCCGCATTCGCGGCGAGGCGCTGCGCGACAACCCGACCCTGATCGAATTGCAGATCGTCGAGAAGTGGGACGGCAAGAGCCCGCTCGTCATCGGCGGCGGAAGCCAGAGCGCCGCAAACATATTGCTGCCGATCAACGTCTCCGCGGGCAATCGCTCAAAGTAAACCGTCCGCGGCGCCGCGCAACAGCCTGCCGCCCGGTGCCGCGTGCTGTCAGAGACAGCAGTGCTTGTATTTTTTCCCGCTGCCGCAGGGGCAGGGATCGTTGCGCCCGACCTTGGGCGTTGCCGAAACCTTGGGCGCGGGACCGGTGCGGATCGGACGCGTGTAAATCCACTCGCCGCCGGTGCGCGTGAACGCGGATTTTTCCTGGAGCGGATGCTCGTTTTTATCCTCGTCGAGGAAGTAGGCGGTGAACTCGACCGTGGACGAGTCGGGATTGCCGTTGACGACGGGTTCGTGCGAGTGAATCACGAGGCGCGTCCATTCCAAGTCGTAGGTGTTTTCCTTTGCGCGGATTTCGTCGTAGGGTTTTTTCGCGGTGCCGGCGTAGGAGAGGTGCAGGTGCTTGTAGTCGCGGACGACGTGCGCGGTGAAGCGCGAGCGCATGAGCGCCTCGGCCGTGGCGGCAGGCCGTTTTCTCTGGAGCACGGGCTGGCAGCATGCGCCAAAAGTTTGCCCGCTGCCGCAAGGGCAGGGGGATTCGGAAGTGATGTCGGCGGGGAGCGCGGCGGGAGTTGTCATGATGAGAATTGGGCGAGGTGTTAAGCGGATCACCCGCGGCGTGCGAGCAAAGAAAATCAGCGTCGGGGGCGGCGCGCGTGTTTTGACCGCTTGCACTTGCGCGGCGGAGGCCTCAAAGTGACCGTTCTTTTTCAACCATGGTCAAAGGACAAAAAGTCGTCTGCATCAATGACACGTTCAACGATTTCATTCGTGCAATCTATCTGCAGCTTCCCGTAAAGGGGAAGACCTACACGATTCGCGAGGTGTTTCTCGGTCGCGAGAAAATCGTGAAGGGCGGCGAATCCGCGACCGTGGGCATCCTCCTTGAGGAGCTGGTAAATCCGCCCGATCCGTTTCACGCGGCCAAGCAGGAACTCGGTTTCACATCGGAACGCTTCGCGCCGCTTGAGGAGCTGCCGCCCGAGCAAGAGGAGGTCGGGGAGGCCGTCGGCGCGGGAGCGGGCGCCGGCTTTGGCTACAACTGACGGGCGGTTGCGCCTTGCATTTTTTGAATCCAAAAAATGCAATCCAAAATCCAAAATTTCCATCATGAGCACAACAAAACCCAAGAAAGTCGCAATCCTCACAGCGGGCGGTCTCGCCCCGTGCCTCAGCTCCGCCATCGGCGGCCTGATTGAGCGCTACACCGAGATTGCGCCCGACATCGAAATCATCGCCTACCGCGGCGGCTACAAGGGCCTGCTGCTCGGCGACAGTTACAAGATCGGCCCCGCCGAGCGCGCCCAGGCGCACGTGCTGCACCGCCACGGCGGCAGCCCGATCGGCAACAGCCGCGTCAAGCTCACCAACGTCAAGGACTGCGTGAAGCGCGGCCTCGTCAAGGAAGGCCAGGACCCGCAAAAAGTCGCCGCCGACCAGCTCATCAAGGACGGCGTTGACGTGCTCCACACCATCGGTGGCGACGACACCAACACCGCCGCCGCCGACCTCGCCGCGTTTCTTGCCAAGAACAATTACGGCCTGTCCGTCATCGGCCTGCCCAAGACAATCGACAACGACGTGTATCCCATCCGCCAGTCGCTCGGCGCGTGGACGGCCGCCGAGCAGGGCGCGCGCTATTTCCGCAACGTCGTCGCCGAGCACGGCGCGAACCCGCGCATGCTGATCGTGCACGAAGTCATGGGCCGCAACTGCGGCTGGCTGACCGCCGCCACCGCTCGCGATTATCGCAAGCTGCTCGACCGCGAGGAATTCGCGCCCGGCCTCGGCCTCACCCGTGCCAACCTCGAAGTCCACGGCGTTTACATTCCCGAAATGGCCGTCGATCTCAAGACCGAGGCCGCCCGCCTGAAGGCCCTCATGGACAAGCAGGACAACATCAACATCTTCATCTCCGAGGGCGCCGGCGTGGAGTCCATCGTTGCCGAAATGGAGTCCAAGGGACAGGAAGTGCCGCGCGATGCGTTCGGCCACGTGAAGCTCGACGCAGTGAACCCCGGCAAGTGGTTCGGCGAGCAATTCGCAAAAATGATCGGTGCCGAAAAAACGCTCGTGCAAAAGAGCGGTTATTTCGCCCGCGCCGCCGCCGCCAACGTGGACGACCTGCGCCTCATCAAGAGCTGCACCGACCTCGCCGTCGAGTGCGCGCTCCGTCGCGAGAGCGGCGTGATCGGCCACGACGAGGACCAGGGCGGCGTGCTCCGCGCAATCGAGTTCCCGCGCATCAAGGGCGGCAAACCCTTCAACATCGACACCCCGTGGTTCACTGAAACGCTCGCCGCCATCGCCCAGCCCAAGGGCGCGCGCGTGGACGTGAAACACTAAGACCCGGGTTTTGTTTTCATCGGCGGAGGCGTTCATTGCGCGCGCCTCCGCCGATTTTTTAAACTGAAACGCCGTTTGTGTTTTGCGGTGCGGGCTTGGCCGCCTTCCGTGGCGCGGCCCGGACGCAATGCCTTTGGCGCTTCCCCGTTTTGTTTTTCCGACATCATGCCGAATCCTCGTGAACTTCCGATTTATGAACTTGAGAGCGCCATTGTTGAAGCTGTGCGCGCGCAGGGGCGGTTGATTGTGCAGGCGCCGACGGGGTCGGGCAAATCGACGCAGATTCCGCAGATGCTGTTGCGTCACGGATTTCTCGACGGGGGCGAGGTTGTCGTTTTGCAACCGCGCCGGCTGGCGACTCGGATGCTGGCAAAGCGCGTGGCGGAGGAAATGGAAACGCCGCTGGGCGACATCGTCGGCTACCAAATCCGGCTGGAATCGCGGTTGAGCAAGCACACAAAAATCCGATTCGTGACCGAGGGGATTTTGCTGCGGCAGATGTCGTTCGACGCGACCTTGAGCGGCGTGAACGTGATCGTGTTTGACGAGTTTCACGAACGGCATCTCTACGGCGACATTTCGCTGGCGCGGGCGTTGCAAATCCAGCAGTCAACACGACCCGACTTGAAGATCATCGTGATGTCGGCGACGCTGGACGCGGGGGCGCTGAAAAATTACCTGTCGCCGTGCGAGGTGCTGGTTTCGCAGGGGCGGAGTTTTCCGGTGAAAATCGAGTATCTGCAAAAGACGGCGGATTTTGAGCGCGAGCCGGTCTGGGATGTGGCGGCGCGCGAATGCGCGCGCGTGGCGGCGCAGTCGGCGGGCGGCGATTTTCTGGTGTTCATGCCGGGCGCGTATGAGATTTCGCGCACGGTGCAGGCCTTGCAGGGCAGCCGCGAATTGCGCGATTTTGTGGTGTTTCCGCTGCATGGCGAGCTGCCGCCGGAGGCGCAGGATCGCGCGGTGGCGCGTTATGACGCGCGCAAGATTATTGTTTCAACAAACGTCGCGGAGACATCGCTGACAATTGACGGCGTGACGGTGGTGATTGATTGCGGGCTGGCGCGCGTGGCGCGGTTCGATCCGCATCGCGGGATCAACACGCTGCTGATCGAGAAGATTTCCGTGGCGAGCGCGGACCAGCGCGCGGGGCGCGCGGGGCGAACGGCCCCGGGTGTGTGCGTGCGGCTGTGGACGGAGCGCGAGCATGCGCAGCGTCCGGCGCAGGAATTGCCGGAGGTGAGGCGGCTCGACCTGGCGGAGGTGGTGCTGACGTTGAAGGCGAGCGGCATCGACGACGTGGCCGGGTTTCCGTGGCTGGAAAAACCCGACGCGAAAGGTTTGGAGCGCGCGGAAATGTTGCTTGAGGATTTGGGCGCGGTGGCGCGCCATGAGAAAGACGCGCATGCGACGATCACCGAAACCGGCCGCAGGATGCTGCGTTTCCCGGTGCATCCGCGTTACGCGCGCATGTTGCTGGAGGCGGATGCGCGCGGGTGCGTGAGGCCGGTCGCGATGATGGCGGCGCTTGTGCAGGGAAGGAATTTTCTTTTGCGGGGCGTGCCGCGCGCGGTGGAGGAAGCGCGCGAGGACTTGCTCGGCGAGGAAACGGAGTCGGATTTCTTTTTGCTCATGCGCGCGTGGCGGTTTGCCGACCAGAATCGCTACTCGATGGACGCGTGCCGGCGGCTGGGAATCCACTCGATGGGGGCGCGCCAGGTGGGGCCGCTGTTTGCGGAGTTTTTGCGGATCGCGGAGCGCGAGGGGCTCGACGCGGGCGAGAAACGCGTCGAGGGCGAGGCTGTGAGCAAGTGCGTGCTCGCGGGATTTTCCGGCCAGCTGGCGAAGCGCCTGGACGCGGGAACACTGCGTTGCGACCTGGTGCACAAGCGGCGCGGTGTGCTGGCGAGGGAGAGCGCGATGCAGCGCGCGCCGTTGTTTGTGGCCGCGGAGGTGAGCGAGGTCGAGGGGCGGGGCGGCGAGGTGAACGTGCTGCTGAGCATGGCGACGGCGGTGCGGGAGCCGTGGTTGAAGGAACTTTTCCCCGACGCTTATTTTGAGGCGACAAGCGTCGTCTATGACGAGTCGGCGAAGCGCGTGATTGCGAAACGCGAGCGCCGGTTTCGCGACTTGGTGCTCGAATCGAGGGCGAGCGCGGACGATGTGCCCTACGACGCGGCGGCGGCGTTGCTGACGCAGCAGGTGCTGGCGGGCAAAATCAAGCTGGAGCAGTGGGATGAAAACGTGGAGCAATGGATCGTGCGCGTGAACCGGCTCGCGGAATGGTTTCCGGAGCTGGAGGTCAACCCGATCACGGACGCGGACCGGGCCACGTTGATCGAGCAGATTTGTTACGGCGAACTCGGCGCGAAGGATGTGCGCGGCAAGCCGGTGATGCCGGTGCTGCGCGACTGGCTGACGGCGGAGCAACTGGCCGTGATTGACGACTACCTGCCGGAGCGCCTCGTGATGGGCAACGGACGCAGGTCGCGCGTGCGCTACGCGAAGGAGGGACCGCCTATATTGAGCGCGCGAATACAGGAGCTCTACGGAGTCGAGGGACGCTTCACGCTCGGACACGGTCGCGTGTCGGTGAAGATCGAGGTGCTCGCGCCGAACCAGCGGCCAATTCAGGTGACGGACGATTTGACGGCGTTCTGGCGCGACATGTATCCAAAGATAAAGGCGGAGCTGTCACGACGCTACCCGAGGCATGAGTGGCGTTAATGGGCGCGTTAAGGCCAATGATTGGCGGTAGGTTGTTCAAAAATTAATGGAACTTTTCCTGTAAAGCGGCCTTGCGCAGCGGGCGGTCGTGTATGCAATCAGTGTCCTCAAATCCATGTTGGTCCCGATTCTAGCTTCGATTGTGGCGGGGTATTTCCTGGGCGCGCTGCCGTTCGGGTATGTGGTTTCGCGCGCGAAAGGCGTTAACATTTTTGAGGAGGGGAGCAAGAATCCGGGCGCGACAAATGTGCTGCGCGTGCTGAGCCAGAAGTTTGGCGAACCGGGCAGGCGGCTTGGCATCATGGTCTTCGTGCTGGACGCGTTGAAGGGGGCCGTGGCGACGGGCTGGCCGTGGATCGCTTTCAAGATGGGCGTGTGGGACGCGGCTTACGAACATTGGGACGTGGTGTCGTTGATCGGCCTCGGGGCGGCGTTGCTGGGGCATTGTTTTTCATGTTTCACGCGATTCAAGGGCGGCAAGGGCGTGGCGACGGGCGCGGGCGGTTTCATGGTGCTGATGGCACCCTCGCTTTTGATCGCGCTGCTTGTGTGGTGGGTGGTTTTCCAGACGACGCGGTATGTGTCGCTGGCGTCGATTCTGGCGACGGCCTCGCTGCCGGTGTCGAGCTGCACCATGTGGTGCCTTTGGGGCTGGCCGCCTTTTTCGGTTGTGATCATCTCGGCGGGCGCGACCGTTTTTGTGGCGGTGCGGCACCGGGCGAACATCGGGCGGCTGATGCGCGGCACGGAAAACAAGTTCGTGAAAAAAACGCCGGAAGAAAAAATGTGAAGGCGCTCGGCGGGGTGCGATGCCGGGCCGGCATGGGGCATCGGACATTGCGCGGCGCAGGGGAGCCTCAAACACAAATCGCCCGGCGTTGTGCGCAGCCCATTTTTTGGCGAAAAAGCCGTTTGCGTATGCCGGTTTATTGTTACCTTGTCGTTTGAAAATTTTGAAAATGGACACAATGGCAAATGCTCCCGCGCGCGATCCCGCCCACGCAGACACATCGCGCAAACCTTCATGGCTCCGCGCCAAGCTGCCCTCGGGCTCGGGTTACAACGCGGTGCGCAAGCTGGTTGACGGGCATCATTTGCATTCCGTCTGCCAGAGCGCGCAATGCCCAAACCTCGGCGAGTGCTGGACGCGCGGCACCGCCACGGTGATGATCCTCGGAAACATTTGCACGCGCTCGTGCAACTTCTGCGCGATCGCCACGGGGCGGCCGACGGAGCTTGATCTTGGCGAGCCGGCGCGCGTGGCCGATGCCGTCGCGAAGATGGGGCTGCGGCATTGCGTGATCACATCGGTGGCGCGCGACGAGTTGCTCGACGGCGGGGCGTCGGTTTGGGCGGCGACAATTCGCGCGATTCGCCATGCGAATCCGAAAACCGCCATCGAGGTGCTCGTGCCGGACTTCAAGGGGAAGATGGAGCACGTTGACATCGTGCTCGAGGCAAGGCCGGACATCTTCAATCACAATCTCGAGACCGTCGAGCGCCTGCAAAAACCCGTGCGTGTGCAGGCGCGCTACGACCGCTCGCGCAGCGTGCTGCGCCATGCGAAAAGCCGCGGCCTCACGACCAAGACGGGCATCATGCTAGGCCTCGGCGAGGAGCCGGGGGAAATCGAGCAAACTTTGCGCGACATCGTCTCGGACGGCACGGACATCGTGACCATCGGGCAGTATTTGCAACCCACACCGCAGCACTGGCCCGTGAAGCGCTGGGTGCCGCCGGAGGAGTTTGCATATTGGAAAAAATTCGGCCTTTCAATCGGCCTTGGTGTTGTCGAGAGCGGTCCGTTGGTGCGTTCGAGTTATCACGCCGACGAACAATCCGAAAAATACACCGGCGCCGACCACCTGAACACCGAGAACAACCTGACCTCAGAAAAAACGCGCCCCGCATCTTGAGCGGAGCGGGCGGTTGTCTCCTCCAGCGACTCGGAACATTTCCGGCTCACCGGGACGGTTCGCCCTACCTGTTAAAACCAGACCAAACTCGTAAATGGTATCAGATCGTCACGCTTTCGCCGGGTTTGAGCGGATGCGCGAGGTGGCCGCGTTGTTTGGCGGCGGCGGCGAAGGCTGAGGCGTCCTGCGCGATCGGGGGCCAGGTGTTGTAGTGCATCGGAATCGCGGCTTTCGGTTTGAGCATGTCGAGCGCGTCAACCGCATCCTCGGGACCCATCGTGAAGTTGTCCCCGATCGGGAGCATGGCGAGATCAAGTCCGGCGCGGCCGATGAGCTGCATGTCGAGAAAGAGCGCGGTGTCGCCGGCGTGGTAGATTCGTTTGCCGTCGGCTTCGATGATGATTCCGCACGGACTGCCAAGATACGGGGGCAGGAGCGGGTCGGACGCGCTGCCGTCCTCACTCGACGAGTGGTGCGCGATGGTGAGCTTGACCCGTCCGAACGGAAACTTGAACGCGCCGCCGGGATTCATGTTGTGAACCTTCGCGCCTTGGGCGGCGAAAAAGTTGCAGATTTCGTGATTCGAAACGATGACCGCGTCGTTCGTTTTTGCGATGTCGAGCGCGTCGCCCGTGTGGTCGCAATGTCCGTGCGAAATCAACACATAGTCGCAACGAATGTCGTCGGCCTTTGCGGTTGCTGTCGGGTTGCCCGTGAGGAAAGGGTCAATGATGAGCTGGGTGGTGGAGGTTTCAACGAAGAAGCAGGAGTGGCCAAGATAAGTGATTTTCATGACACGCCCCTTTAACCATGAATCGCCCGAATTTTCACGGTCTAAATCGCCGGGGCGCGCGATTTGCGCGATATCCTGTTCCGGCCGGGGGATATGATAGCCGGGTGGCAACACTCGCGATTTCAAACAAACGTGTTGGCATAAACTGAAACGCTCCGGTAGCGTTTGTCTTCAACTCTTAAACGTCCTCCCCATTATGAATTGCATCAGTGAGCCCATCCTCGCAACCGTTTGGAACGGGAGCCGGCGCGAGAAACACGACCCGAAGGTTGTCGCGAATTCCCCCCGGTGCATCCATGGGACAATCACCGCGGTGTTGCGGACGCGATATTTCGCCCGCGAAATATTAAAAATTATAAAATAATAATTATGAGCAATATGTTTGAAAAAGGAAAAACACTGGAATTCGCGTCGCTTGCCGATTACTCCGAGGGCGGAATCGTCAGCAAGCAGGTTTTGAAAAACGAGGCGGGCAACATCACGCTCTTTGCCTTCGACAAGGGGCAGGGGTTGAGCGAGCACACCGCGCCGTTCGATGCCATGGTGCAAATCTTGGACGGGGAGGCCGAGATAAGAATCGGCGGCAATCCCTCCGTGCTCAGGAAGGGCGAGGCCGTTATCCTGCCCGCCAACATTCCTCACGCGCTGCACGCCACCGAAAAATTCAAAATGTTATTAACCATGATCAAGGGCTGATGGCCCGGGAAAACCATATTGGCGGCAACGCAAAAACCACCCTGGTGATTTTTGTATAATTACGGACAAGGTAATCTTTACGATAAAACATCAAAAACAAAAAACTCGCCAAATTACCCATGAAATCAGCGCGTCTCATTGCCCCATTGATTATTTTCCTCGGCATGCTCGCTGTATCATCCTGCGGTCATGCCACCGGCAAACCCGCGGCGCCCAATACACTCACAAAAAAGGAGCGGGCCGACGGCTGGCGTCTGCTTTTTGACGGCGCGAGCCTGAGTGGTTGGAGCAACTTCAAATCGGATACCATCCGCCCCGGCTGGCAGGTGCGCGACGGCGCGCTCGTCTGCGTCGATCCAAAAAACGCCAAGGACCTCGTCACCAAGGACGAGTTCGACTGGTTTGAGCTCCAGCTCGAATATAACATCACGCCCGCGGGCAACAGCGGCATCATGTATCACGTCACCAACGAAGGCCGCGCGGCGTGGGCCACCGGGCCCGAAATCCAGCTTGAGGACAACGTGCTCGCCAAGGACCGGCAACGCTGCGGCTGGCTCTACGGCCTCTACCAGCCGCCGATCGATCCGAAGACCGGCAAACCGCTTGACGCCACCAAGCCCGTCGGCGAGTGGAACCATGTGCGCGTCCTCATCACGCCGGAAAAATGCGTCCACGAAATCAACGGCGTGAAATATTTCGAATACGTGCTCGGCAGCGACGATTTTAACGAGCGCGTGGCAAAGTCGAAATTCTCAAAAATGCCGAACTTCGCAAAATCCAATCGCGGTTTCATCGCCCTTCAGGGCGACCATGGGCAAATCTCGTTTCGAAACATAAAAATCCGCCCCATCCCCGCGGCGAAGTGAACGGCAAAGCGTTTTCGCCGGGCGCGAGGCGGTGCGCAAAAGAAATCGGGGAGGTTTCTTTTGCGACGGTTCCGGCTAAACCGGCCTGTCCAAATTAGTTGTCACGCGTAGGCGATCGCCTCGCAGCCGGGCGCGGGGCGGACATGCTCAAAAAAATCCGACGCCTCCGAGGCGCTTGCATATTCCGGCGCGGATTCGGCCAGCAGCTTGCGCAGGCTTTCGCGCGCGCGCGCAATGCGGCTTTTCACCGTGCCCACGTTGATGCCCAGCGCGGAGGCGATTTCATCGTAGGGAAGGTTGAGCACGTTGCGCATTGTCAGGATTTCGCGGTGCCGCGTGTCCAGGCGCTCCATGCAATCGGCGATCAAATTGGTGAACTCCTGCGTCACGGCCTCCTGCACCGGCGTGTGCTCGGTGGCGGCAATCATGTCGCTGAACGCGCTGTCCGAATCATCGCCCAGCTGCATTTCGAGCGAAATGGAATCCTGCCGGCGTCGGCGGAAAAAATACCAGTAGCGATTGCGCGAAAGGTTCAACGCGATGCGATACAGCCATGTGGCCAGCGACGAGTCGCCGCGAAAATTTGCCAGCGCCCGGTGCGCGCGAATAAAAGTGTCCTGCGTGATCTCTTCCGCGTCGGCGGCATTGTGCAGAAGATTGTTCGCCAGTCCGAAGATGCGCGTGCGATAGCGTTCCATGATTTCCGTGAACGCGGACTCTTCGCCCGCCCGAAAACGGCTCACCAGCTTCCGGTCATGAGCCGCCTCGCGCGCGGTGATCTCGGATGGCGTCATCTCCGGCGTCGATGCGACGCTAAATGGGTTCGCTGATGCTGTTGTGTGATGGAGTGTGTTCATAAGTTATTCGAAAGACTTGCTGCGTGCGCACTGGGCAGCCAACGCGCGTGCTGCACCAACAGCTTTCATGCCATCCACATAAATGGCAACATAACGCGATGAATATTAGGGTATTAAAATATTTTTTTACATATCCACCTTTTTGGAGTTAGCGCAAAATGCACGAACACCAACACCTCCGGTATGCAAAATGCACGATAGCCGACAATTGCGTCACGCCGCAATGAATCAACGGCGCGCGGAAGCTTTTTTCGAATAACTGCCGCGACTGACCGCTTTTTTGCCGGTTGGTTTCACGGGTTTGCGAAAATTGCCGGATTTTAACGCCTCTATCTGGTCGCGCAAAACGGCTGCGCGCTCGAACTCCAGGCGTGCGGAGGCCTCGGACATTTCGTTTTCCAACTCCGCGATGACCGCCTGCACCTCGTCGGGGCTCGTCTCGGCCATGGCGAGCGCGACTTCGTCGTCGTGACCGTCGCCCGTGCCGCTGCCATCGTAGGTGTGCAGGCTCGTTTGCGCGGCGCGTTTCACGCTGCGCGGGGTGATGCCGTGCTCGCGGTTGTAGGCGATTTGTTTTTCGCGGCGGTAATTCGTTATCTCGATCGTGTTGCGGATCGAGTCGGTGATGTTGTCGGCGTAAAAAATGACGCGGCCTTTTTCGTGGCGCGCGGCGCGGCCCGCGGTTTGCACGAGCGAGGTCTGGCTGCGCAGAAAACCCTCCTTGTCGGCGTCGAGGATCGCGACAAGCGCGACCTCGGGCAGGTCGAGCCCTTCGCGCAGAAGGTTGATGCCCACAAGCACGTCGAAATTGCCGAGGCGCAGGTTGCGCAAAATCTCCACGCGCTCGATCGCGTCGATGTCGGAGTGCAGGTATTCGACGCGGATTTTCTGGTCGCGCAAATATCCGGTGAGGTCTTCCGAGAGGCGTTTTGTGAGCGTGGTGACGAGCACGCGCTCGCCCGCGGCGACGGCCTTTTTGATTTCGGCGATGAGATCCTCAACCTGTCCCTTGATCGGGCGCATCACGATCTCGGGATCGAGCAGGCCCGTCGGGCGGATGAGCTGCTCGGCGACCACGGCGGAGTGCTCCATCTCGAACTTCGCGGGCGTGGCGGAGACGTAAACGGTCTGGCCGGTGACGCGCTCGAATTCGTCGAACGCCTGCGGGCGGTTTTCGAGCGCCGAGGGCAGGCGGAAGCCGTGGTTGACGAGGTTTTGCTTGCGGGCGCGGTCGCCGTTGAACATGCCGCCGATTTGCGGGATGGTGGCGTGCGATTCGTCGATGAAGAACAGCGCGTCCTTCGGGAAAAAGTCGAGCAGGCAAAACGGCCGGTCGCCGGGTTTGCGCGCGGCCATGTGCATGGAGTAGTTTTCGATGCCGTTGCAGAATCCCATTTCCTGGAGCATTTCCAGGTCGTAGTTGGTTTTCATGCGGATGCGCTGGGCCTCGAGGAGCTTGCCCTGCGACTCGAACCAGGCGACGCGCTCGTCGAGCTCGATCTTGATGGCGTCGATCGCCTTTTCGAGTTTGTCGCGCGAGGTCACGTATTGGTTTGCCGGATACAAGTCGAACTGGTCGAGCTTGCGGAGCGTGTTGCCGGTGAGCGGTTCGAACTCGGTGAGCGCGTCCACGTCGTCGCCAAAAAACTCGACGCGCAGCCCGTGCTCCAGATACGCGGGCATGATGTCCACGACGTCGCCGCGCACGCGAAACGTGCCGCGCTTGAGCTCGTAGTCGTTGCGCTCGTAAAGATTTTCGACGAGGCGCTCAAGCAGGCGGTTTCGCCCGAGCGGGCGGTTGAGGCGAATCTGGATGCGTTGCTCGGCGAAGTCTTCCGGCGAGCCGAGACCGTAGATGCACGACACGCTGGCGACGACGATCACATCGCGGCGCGAGACGAGCGAGCTGGCGGCGGCGATGCGCAGGCGCTCGAGCTCGTCGTTGCGCGAGGAATCCTTTTCGATGTAGGTGTCGCTCGACGCGATGTAGGCCTCGGGCTGGTAATAGTCGTAGTAGGAGACGAAGTATTCGACGGCGTTTTCGGGGAAAAAATTCTTGAACTCGGAGTAGAGCTGCGCGGCGAGGGTTTTGTTGTGCGAGATGATGAGCGCGGGCCGGTCGAGGCGCGCGATGACGTTGGCCATCGTGAAAGTTTTGCCCGAGCCGGTGACGCCGAGAAGCGTCTGGTGCTTGTGGCCCGCGCGGATGGAATCGACGAGCGTGTCAATCGCCTGCGGCTGGTCGCCCGTGGGCTTGTATTCGGCGCTGAGTTTGAAAAGGGACATCGTTTGAAAACTTTCAAATCATAAAGTCCCAGATTCCAAAAAAATCTCAAATCCCGAAATTTAAAAAAATGGTTCCCGCGCCAGACGCCAGGCGGCTACTGTTGCTTTTCTCCCGTTATTTTCCCCTCGCCCCGCGTTCATCGTTTTATCCCAATTCACCAACCTCATGCTTCCGCAGAAAATCCTCGTCGCCCCCGATAAGTTCAAGGGCACCCTCACCGCAACCCAGGCCGCGCGCGCAATCGAACGCGGACTGCGAGCCCGTGTGCCGGGGGGCGGCGCGCTTGCCGTCCGACTGCTTCCGATTGCCGACGGCGGCGAGGGCACGACCGATGCGATTTGCGCCGCGCTTCCCGGCGCGCGCCTTGTGGCGGTTCCGTCAGCCGGCCCGTTTGGCGAGCCGCGCGAGGGCGAGGCCGCCGTCTCGGGCAGCGATGCGTTTTTTGAAATGGCCTGCGTCTCCGGCCTCAAGCTCGTGACGTCGCAATCGCGCGATCCTTGGCGCGCCACAACGCGCGGTGTCGGCGAAATGCTGCGCGCGCTTGCTGTGGGTGGCGCGAAAAAAATCCATGTCGGCCTCGGCGGGAGCGCCACCAACGACGCGGGGCTTGGCGTCGGCGCGGCGCTCGATTATCGCTTTCTCGACGCGCGGGGAAACGAGGTCGTTCCGCTTCCCGAAAACTATGAGCGCATCACCGGCATCGTTGCGCCCGCGAAAAATCCGCTCGAAGGCGTGGAGGTGACCGGTTTGTGCGATGTCACCAATCCGCTGCTTGGTTCCGACGGCGCATCGCATGTTTACGGTCCGCAAAAAGGCCTGCGCGATCCCGCGCGCCTCGACGCCGTGCTGGCGCGCATTGCCGGGCTGGTCGCGCGCGACATGGGCGTCGATTACCGTGACACGCCGGGTGCGGGGGCGGCGGGCGGGCTTGGTTACGGCTTGATGACTTTTGCCGGCGCAAAATTGAAACCCGGTTTTGAAACAATTGCAGCGCTCGCCGGAATTGAGGCGGCGGTGCGCGAATGCGATTTGGTCATCACTGGCGAAGGCAGGCTCGACAACCAGACACTTTTTGGAAAAGGCCCCGCCGAACTTGCGCGCCTCGCCCGCCGCGAAGGGAAGCCCGTGGTCGCCTTTGGCGGGTGCGTTGAAGCCGGCGCGGAAAAAGGCCTGCGCGAGGTTTTTGCCGATATTTACACGCTTACCGGCGCCGACTCCGCGGGCGCGGGAGCTGGCGCCGCGCTTGAGGCCGCCGCCAGTCGTTTCGCCGCGGAAAGAATGCAATCCTGAGCGCGCGTAATCACGCCGGGGCAAAAATCACCACACGAGCAACCCGCTTGCGAAGGTCAGGCCGGCGCCGACGCTGCAGAAAATAATTTTGTCACCCGGGACAAAAATCTCCTCTTCCGCGGCCCAGCCGAGCGCCATCGAAATGCTCGCCGCCGAGGTGTTGCCGTATTTGCCGATCGTCACGACAAATTTTTCGTAGGGAATGCCGACGCGTTTGCTCACGGCGCGCAGGATGCGCTCGTTGGCTTGGTGCGGCACGATCCATGCGATGTCCTCGGCTTTCAGGTTGTGGCGCTTGAGCGTCGATTCGATCTGGTCGGCAAACGCGATTACGGCGTGCTTGAACACAACGCCGCCGTTCATCTGGAGATAAAAATCGTGATGATCCTCGCCGCTCTTGTGCGGGAAGGGGCGGCGCGCGCCGCCGCCGGGGCGCTGGATCGCCTCGAATTGGTTGGCGTCGCCGGCGAGCGCCATGGGGGCGAGGCGGTGTCCGCCGGCCGCGTTGGTGAGGATTGCCGCGCCCGCGCCGTCGCCGAAGAGAAACGCCGTGGCGTGATCCTTCGGGTTGGTGATGCGAGAGAGGAGCTCGGCGGTGACAACGATCAGTTTTTTTGCGGTGCCGGCGCGGATGAATGCGCGTCCGACTTCGAGCGCGTAGAGCCAGCCGGCGCAGGCGGCGTTGAGGTCGAACGCGAGCGCGTGCGGAATGCCGAGCTGCCTGGCCAGCGCGCTGGCCATTGAGGGCACGGGCTGGTCGGGGATGAGTGTCGCCATGATCACGCCGTCGATTTGTGACACGTCCATTTTTGCCTGCGCGAGCGCGTGGAGCACGGCGGTGGCGGCGAGGCTTGTGGCCGATTCGCCCTCGCCGGCGTAGCGGCGTTCGCGTATGCCGGTGAGCTTGAGGACCGCCTCCTCGGTCATGTCGGGAAATTCTTTCAAGATGTCCGTGTTTGTGCGCACGACCTTCGGGAAGGCGTAGCCGACTCCCGCGATGCACACGGTTTCGTCGGCGGGTTTGGCCGCGGCGGGGATTGTGCGCTTGGCAAGCCACGCGGTGACATCGTCGCCCGATACGCGTCCGCCGGGGCCGGTGGGCGTGATGTCGGTGATCGCCGTGTGGTTGAGGCCGGCTTCCTGGACGAGCTTGATTGCGCGCGGAGTCCATTGCACTGCGGTTGCTGCCGGGGCGGACTTGACCGGGGCGGGCGGTGGCGGCGTTGCGGGTTTGGCGGGGGCCGGGGTTGTTTTTGGTGCCGGTGCCGGCACGGCGGGATTTCCAGTTGCCTGCAGATGCTTCAAAGTCTCGTCGCTCGTTTCCATGCGCAGGAATGGCGCGCCCGAGGGCATGATGTCGCCCGCGCGCCCGAATATTTCGCGCACGACGCCGGCGCATGGCGACTCGAATTCAAAAACAGATTTATCGCTTTCGAGCTCGGCGAGCTTTTGGCCCTTGGAAACTTGCGCGCCGGGTTGCACGATGATGTCGATCACCGTCAACTCGCTAACCGTCGCGCCCATTGAAGGCATGGGAATGTCGATAAGAAAGGTATCCATTTTGTGAAGGGTGGCGTTAAATAGTGCGAAGCCTCGAATCGCAAGCACGCCTTCGCAAATTGAAAATTTATCAAAACGTTTTGAACGCGCGCGATTTTCTGCAATTTTCAACGGCAGGTAACAATTAAAAGGACACAACCCATGCGCGACATTCCCTTTGGCAAGACCATCAAAATCCATCCGCTCGCCTGGCTCTGGGAGCCGCTTGAGGGCGACCCGAGTTTCATGCTCCGTTCCATGTTTGGCGGCAAGGCAGCGTATCTCGACGGCAAGCTGATGCTGTTTTTCTTCAAGGGTGAGGAGTCCGAGTGGCGCGGCATGTGCGTGTGCACGGGGCACGAGCACCATGAGTCACTCATTGCGGATTTCCCCGCGCTGGCCCCGCACCCGGTTTTGCCGAAGTGGTTGTATTTGCAAGAGGAGCACGAGCGCTTCGAGTCGGTTGCCGAAAAAATCGTCGCACTCGCCAGGAGGCGAGACCCGCGTCTCGGCGTGATCGGCAAGCCCAGGCGCAAAAGAGGAAAGGGAAAGCGCACGGCGGAGCGGAGCGCCCCGGGACGCCGGACGCGACGAGGTCGCGACCTTTGAGTTTTTCAAACACTCGTTTTGCCGGGCGCGTTGCGCCTCGTCCGGTGACTCGGAGTCGTGGCTGAGCCTCTTCGCGATATTACTGGTTATCACTCATCCGCGACGGATTTTGCCGCGGGTTTGCCGCCCGATTGATGCGTAAGCGTTTCGACGAATTTTTTCATCGCGGGCGTGAGCACGCGGCCTTTGCGGTGGAGGATTGCCAGCGGGCGTGTGAATTCTTTTCCGGCGAACTGCACGACGGCGAGCGTGCCCTGTTTGGCCTCCTGCTGCACGGTGGCTTGCGGCACGATGGACACGCCGTGGTCGATTTCGACTGCGCGCTTCACCGTCTCGATATTGTCGAATTCCATGACGGGTTCGATTTCCATTTTGCCATCGCGGAAAATCTGGTCGACCGCCTTGCGCGTCGGGATGTCGGGATCAAAACCGATGAACTTTTGCCCGACCAGATCGTCGAGCGTGATCGAGGAGCGCTTGGCGAGCGGATGCGCCGGGTGCGTGATGAGCACGAGCCGGTCGTTGCGGAACGGCAGCATCTCGACCTGGCGCGTTTTTACCGGAAACGCGACGAGTCCGAAATCGACCGAGTTGTGCAGGATGTCCTCATACACGAGGTTTGAGCGGCGGTATTCGATGCGCACGTTGACCGACGGGTAGTCGTGCAGGAAGCGCTTGATGAACGGCGGCAGCTCGTGCAGGCCGATCGAATAAATCGTCGAAATGCGAATGGTGCCGCTGATCACTTTTTTCATCTCCTGCAACTCGCTCAGCAACTTGTCGTATTGGTGCAGGATTTCCTTGGATGTCTCGTAAATGCGCATGCCCTCGCGCGTGAGTTGAAACTGCTTCTGGCTGCGGTCGATGAGCAGCGTCTTGAAGTTGCGCTCCATCGCGCGCGCCTGCTGGCTCACCGCCGACTGTGTAATGTGGTTGATCTTGGCCGCCTTTGAGAAACTTTTTGTCTCAACAAGGTCGGCGAATACTTTGAAATTTTCCAGTTGCATGTTTCCCTAATAAGAATGCTTCACTATAAATCGCGCTAATCGATGCGCAACCTATTAAAATTTTTTTCAACCATGATCACTTTTGAGCAGTATAAGATGCGCGCTGATGAGTTGCGGGAGCAAATGGCCGCGGCCTGTCGCGACGCCGGGCGCGATCCGTCTGAGGTGCGATTGCTGGCGGTCACCAAGACGCACGATGCCTGGGCGGTGGATTACGCGGCGCGCCACGGACTTGCCCTCGTCGGCGAAAACCGCGTGCAGGAAGCCGCCTCCAAAAAACCGCTCGTCTCGCCCGAAACCGCCGCCGCGATGAGCGCGGGCAAACTGAAATGGGAGCTGATCGGCCACCTGCAAAGCAACAAGGCGCGCCTCGCCGCCGAGCTCTTCGACCGCGTGCAAAGCGTGGACGGCGAAAAACTCCTCCGCCATCTTGACCGCGCTGCCGGCGAGCTTGGCAAAACGCTTCCGATCCTTTTGCAAATCAACGCCGGCAACGACCCCGCGAAATTCGGCGCCGAACCCGCGGACGCCCCGCGCCTGCTTGACACCGCGCTCGCGCTTCCGCACCTGCGCGTGGACGGCCTCATGACAATCGCGCCGCTTTCCGAAAATCCCGGCGAAATGCGCCAGATGGCCGTGCGCACCTTTGCGAACTTGCGCGCCATCCGCGACGATCTCGCCGAGACGCGCGGCACCGCGCTTCGCGAACTCTCGATGGGCATGACGGGCGATTACAAGGAGGCGATAGCCGCGGGCAGCACGATCATCCGGGTCGGCACGGCGTTGTATGGCGCGCGGGAGTGACGGCGTGCGGACTCTCCGCTTGCCCGCAAGAGCCGGATGATATTATTTTCATAATCAACACATCCCAATTCCATGAAAACTATCCCTCTTGCTTTTATCCTCGCCTGCCTTCTTGCAATCACCGCCAATGCCGCCGATCGCTCCATCACCACCATTGGAAATGTTCGTATCGAGATACCCGCCGACAAAGTCAAAGTCCGAGTTTCCATCCAGGCTGTCGATCCGACGCTTGATGGCAGCAACGCCAAGCTCGACGCGCTGGTGGACGAGTTTTTTAAAAAAGCCAAGTCACTCGGTATTCGTAAGAATGAGATTGTCCTGAACAGCCGCATGGCTGAAAAAGAATGGGTGCGTGATGGGCGTCGGCGCATCGACAATGGTTTCAGCTCAGCTATTTCCCTAACGCTTACGCTGAATGATGTGTCCAAATTTCCCGAACTGGCGACTTACGCAGGTCTTCGCGAAGAACTCTCATTGTGGGGAACAAAGTATACATCGTCAAAAGAGGGCGAGGCGCGCAAAAAAGCCATCACTGGCGCGCTCAAGGCGGCGCGAGACAAGGCTGAACTCCTCGCCAAAGCGGGCAACGCTACACTCGGGCAATTGATATCTGCCGAGGAAATGGATGTGGAACCGAAAAGCAGATATGGTTCTATTAGTTCGAATAACTTCACGCAGATGGAGATTTCCGAAGGCGTCCAGTCGGTTGAGTTTTCTGTGCGAGTGACCGCGACCTTTGAATTGAAATAAGGCGTATCGCTTGCCGAAAATCCGCACTGTAAAACACCTTGATGCTCGCGTTCGGTTTCGCGGGCGTTTCTGTTGAGCAGACACTGTTTCCTTTTTAATCATGCACAAACCCTCGGCCCTGCTCTCCGCGTTTTTCGCGCTCACCATCCTCGCCGCTTTTTCGAATGCGCAGACCCCCTCCGCTTCCGACTCCGCGCGCGAACGCGTTTCGTTCAACGCCGGCTGGCGCTTCGTGCGCGAGGACCCGCCGAATGTCGGCAAGTCGCTCAACTACGAGCGCGTCAAGCCGTGGCTGCTCCCGTGCGGCGACGACTTGCTTAACATGAGCCCGCCCGCCGCGCTCCGTCTGCCGCCGCCGGCGCCAAACCCCGCCCACCTTTACGGTCGCGCCATTGACTACACCACATCCAAATTCAACGACTCTGCCTGGCGCGCGCTCGACCTCCCTCACGACTGGGGCATCGAGGGGCCGTTCTATCAGGAGCTTACCGGCAAGACCGCGAAACTGCCGTGGTTCGGCGTCGCGTGGTATCGCAAAACTTTCGACCTGCCCGCCACCGACGCCGGACGCCGGATCTACCTCGAACTCGACGGCGCGATGTCTTATTCGATGGTTTGGATCAACGGCCAGTTCGCCGGCGGCTGGCCCTACGGCTACTCCTCGTGGCGCGTCGATCTGACGCCGCACATCAAGCCCGGCGCGAAAAACGTGATCGCCATCCGCCTCGACAATCCCCGCGAGGCATCGCGCTGGTATCCCGGCGGCGGCATTTATCGCAACACCTGGCTGCTCAAAACCGCGCCCGTCGCCATTGCGCAATGGGGCGTTTTTGTCACCACGCCGCGCGTCACCGCGACCTCCGCCATCGTCGATGTCGCCGTCACGCTCGACAACAAAACCGACGCTCGCGCCGAAACCAAACTCACCACGCGCCTCTATGCCGCCGACGCCAACGGCGCGCCCTCCGGCTCCGCGATCGCCACCGCCCAACCCGCAGCGCTCAACGCTCCCGCGCTCAACCAAGCGTGGATTTCGCAAACCTTCACGCTCGAAAACCCGCGCCTTTGGAGTCTCGGGGAGCGCAACCGCTACGTCGCGGAAACAGAAATCACCCAAGGTGGAAAAGTCATCGACCGCGTGCTCACGCCCTTCGGAATCCGCTCCATCGAGCACACCACGGAAGGCTTTTTCCTCAACGGCAAACGCGTTCCCATTCGCGGCGTCTGCATGCATCACGACCTCGGCGCGCTCGGTTCCGCGCTCAATCTCCGCGCGCTCGAGCGCCAGATCGAAATCCTCCAGTCGTTCGGCACCAACGCCATTCGCACCTCGCACAACCCGCCCGCGCCCGAACTCCTCGAACTCTGCGACCGCATGGGCATGCTCGTGCAAGTCGAGGCGTTCGATGCCTGGGCCATCGGAAAAGTGCGCGACGACTACTCGCGTCTCTTCCCCGACTGGGCCGAAAAAGATCTCCGCGCCATGGTGCGCCGCGACCGCAATCACCCCAGCGTCATTCAATGGAGCATCGGCAACGAAATCCGCGAGCAAGCCGCGCCCGGCGGATGGAAAACCGCCGCGCATCTCGCCGGTGTCATCCGCGAGGAGGACCGCACGCGTCCCGTCGCCGCCGGCTTTAACGTAATTCAATCCGCCTACAACGGCATGATGACCGCCGTCGACATCGTCGGTTACAATTACAAGCCGCGGGAATACGCCAAGGTTCGCGCCACCCATCCGCACCTCCTGCTCTTGGGCGCCGAAACCGCCTCCACCATCAGCACGCGCGGCGTGTATGTGTTTCCCGTCAGCGACAACAAGGCCGATGGCCTGGATCGTCAAAACTTCCAGATGAGCTCCTACGACCTCTACGCCCCGCGCTGGGCCACCACGCCCGACGACGAATGGCGCTCGCACGACGAAGTGCCCGGCGTCATGGGCGAGTTTGTTTGGACCGGTTTCGATTACCTCGGCGAACCCACGCCCTATAACAGCGACACCACCAACCTCCTCAACTTCGCCGGCGCCGCCGACCGCGCCCGCATGGAAAAGGAAATGAACGCGCTCGACAAAAAACGCGTTCCCTCACGCAGCTCGTATTTCGGTATCGTCGATCTCGCCGGTTTTCCGAAAGACCGCTACTACCTCTACCAATCGCACTGGATGCCCGACAAACCGATGGCGCACATCCTGCCGCACTGGAACTGGCCCGAGCGCATCGGCCAGGTCACGCCCGTGCACGTTTACACCAGCGGCGACGAGGCCGAGCTGTTCCTTAACGGCAAATCCCTCGGACGCAAAAAACGCGGCCAATACGAATACCGCTTCCGCTGGAACGATGTTGTTTACGCGCCGGGCGAGTTAAAAGTCGTCACCTATAAAAACGGCAAGCCCTGGGCCGAAACGACAACGCTCACCACGGGTGGGGCGGAGAAACTTTTGCTTGCGGCGGACCGCCGGGAAATCCGCGCCGACGGACGGGACCTCAGCTTCATCACCGTGACCGTTGCCGACAAAAACGGACGGCAAGTCCCTCGCTCGATGAACAAGATTAATTTCTCCATCACCGGTCCCGGCGAAATCGTGGCCGTGGACAACGGCGACCCGACGAGCCACGCTCCCTTTCAAGCCAGCGAACGCGAGGCGTTCAACGGCCTCGCCCTCGTGATCGTTCGCGCGAAGCCCGGCGCAACCGGCTCGTTCACGCTGCGCGCCGAAAGCGAAACCCTCGCGCCCGCGGAAATCGCAATCAGCGCCAACCAAGAATCGCGGGAGTGATTAAAAGTGTGACTGTGGCGAGGGTGGGGCGGTTGGCAGACTGGCGCCAACCGCTCAAAACGCCGAACCCGCCGCGTTTTTCGTTTCACTCGCCCTGCCATCCGTGATGGCAAAAGTAATATTGCAAAACAGACGGGGCGCGCACAGGCACAGCGTGGAATAAACGCCGCTTGAAACCGCCTGTCACAACTTCCGATTCTCCTTCTGCCGACGCACTGCACAAACGCGCGATCGCGCTGTTGTTTGCAACGGCGTTGTTCTGGAGTCTTGGCGGGGTGCTCATCAAGCTGGTGCCGTGGTCGCCGCTCGCGATTTCGAGCGCGCGCGGATTTATCGCGGCGGCGGTGCTCGCGCTGGTGATTCGGCCGCGGCGATTGTCGTTTTCATGGGCGTCGCTCGCGACGGCGCTCAGTTACGCGGGGTGCACGATCACGTTTGTCGCGGCCACGAAACTCACCACGGCGGCCAATGCGATTTTGCTCCAGCACACATGCCCGGTCTGGGTCGCCCTGCTCGGCTGGTGGCTGCTGCGCGAGCGCGCCACGCGGGCCGACTGGATCGCGATCGTGGCCACGCTCGCGGGCATCACATTGTTTTTTGCGGACAAGTTTCGCGCGGATTTGTTTTTGGGCAATATCGTCGCGATCATCAGCGGCGTGTTCTTCGGGCTGACGGCGATTTTCATGCGCAGGCAAAAAGACTCGTCGCCGGCGGATGCGTTGATCCTCGGCAATCTTATCAGCGGATTTGTCGGGTTGCCGGCATTGATTCACGCGCCGTTTGGAGGGACGTCCGCGACAGGGTGGGGCGCGCTCATCGCGCTTGGAACGGTGCAGCTCGCGCTCGCGTATTTCCTCTATGCGCGGGCGATCAGGCACGTCACCGCGCTTGAGGCGGTTTTGATTCCGGTGATCGAGCCGATTCTCAATCCCGTGTGGGTGATGCTCGCCATCGGCGAGGTGCCCGCGCCGTGGGCGATTGTCGGCGGTGTGATTGTGCTCGGGGCGTCGGTGTTTCGCGCGTGGGTGGCGATCCGCAAAAGCTCACCATCTCCGCGGACGAAGGCGCAAGGGACGTGAGTGATTGCGGGCGGCATTTATCGCCGTGTCGAAATAAGAACGTGCCCGGTTTGTTCGTCCGCATTTTTTAGGCGGGGCAAAACCCGCCCTGCTTGTGATGTCTTTCCAAGCGCCCTGATCACTTAACCGCGCTCGCGTTTTCCAGAAGGTAGATGCCGCTTAGGTAACCGTTTTCCTCGATCGCGCCGACTCGCAACGTGCCCTCAAACGATTTCGGGACATCCGGCAAATAGGTGTCCGGTTTTGCCATGCGCACGACAACCCACTCGTTCATTTGCGGTTGCTCGCCGAAGCAGCACATCGTCCGGTCGCGCAGAAGCAGGAACTCGACCACACGCCCGCCTTCCGTGCGCACGGGCAGCATGAAGCCGGTGATGGTGGCTTTTTTCCCGTTGAGTTTGCGAACGGCGGCGGGGAGTTGTTCGTCTATTTGCGGGCCGGCCTGCGCGTTGGGTTTGTCCGGATCGTAGGCCGGCGGGCTGAACGGAAAACCGCCGAACACATCGAAGCCAACCTTGTTGTCGTCGCTGCGGCCTGTGTTTGCGCCGGCAACCGCGCAAATGAGCGCGAATGCGGCGGCAAGCGAAAGGAAACGGACGGCAAGGGTCATGACGCCAAAATTTGGCCGTTGGCGCGGAAGGGTCAACAATCGGCTTTCCAGTTCGGCACACTTTGCTCAACCTGTGCGTTTTTGTGAGCCAGAACGACGACAACAACGACGACGATATCTATGAATCCGACGGCAGTTTGCCGGAGGACGTCATGGATCCGCGAGAGAAACCCATGGGCTTCTTCGATCACCTCGAGGAATTACGCTGGGTGATTCTCAAGTGCATTGTCGTTTACGTGCTCTTTGCGGTGGTGATCGGCGTTTTTCTCAGGCAGGCGAACTCGATCCTCCTGCTGCCGTTCAACATGGCGCGCGAGCAGTTTCCCGAGCTTCCGGAAAACTTGCGGATGATTTATGTCACGGATTCGTTCACGGCGGTGATCCAGCTTTGCTTTCTCGGGGCGCTGGTGCCGGCGATGCCGTTCTTCTTTTTCTTCGCATCCCAGTTTGTCGCGCCCGCGCTCACGAAAAAGGAAAAGCACATGATTATCCCCGTGTGCCTGTCGTCGCTGGTCCTTTTTGTGGTCGGGTCGCTGTTCAGCTTTCTCCTGCTCGTGCCGAGCACGTTAAAAATTTCCGCGCTGACCGGCGACATACTTGGCGCGACCGCCGAGTGGACGATTGCGAGTTATTACGGCACGCTTGCCTGGCTGACAATCGGCGTGGGCATATCGTTTGAATTTCCGCTCGTGATCGTGTTGCTGGTTTATCTCGGCATCTTGCGGGTGGAGACGCTGCGCAAATACCGCCGCCACGCGATCGTGGGCATTTTCATCATGGCGGCGATCATCACGCCGACGCCCGACCCGTTCACGCAAACGATCTTCGCGCTGCCGTTGTATGTGTTGTTCGAGACGGCGATTTTCATCGGCGGCCGCATGCAGAAAAAACGCGACGAAGCCGCGCAGGCCCAATAACGGGGCGCGTTTGCTTGTCACAAAACGACGTTTGAAATCCTCAGGCGGCCTTCACCCGTTTGATCGGGTATTCGGTGACGGTGAGGCCTTTGTTGCCGCGGGCGCCGACGCCCAGGCGGGCGGCGTCGAACTCGAACTCTTTTTTGCGCGCGCTGCAGCGGCCGCTCAGCTCGATGTTGAGCGTGGCGGGCATGTCGGCTTCTTTTTTCGCGACGTGAAAATACACGACTTTTGAGCCTTCGCTCGATACGAGGGGGTAAAGTTTTTCGCGCGTCACTCCGCCGATTTGGAAGCGCTTGGCGAAGGCCTTGCCGGTCTTTTTGTCCTGATAGACCATCGTGTAGAAGTGTTTGTCGCCTTCCTTGGGCATGATCGCGATGTGGATGATGTTGCGGCCCATGAAGAGCTTGTCGGCCACGCGGGCGACTTTCATCGTGCCGTCGGCCATGAAGCAGAGCACATCGTCGAGGACGGTGCACTCGGTCACGAATTCGTGCTGGCGCCAGTTCAGGCCGATGAAGCCCTCGTCGCGATTCACATAGAGGCGCTGGTTGGCGGAGACGACTTCGGCGAGGCTGATTTGCTCAATCTCGTCATACTCGGTGCGGCGCTTGCGGCCCTTGCCGTATTTTTCCTGAAGCGTCTCGAACCATTTGACTGCGTAGGCGGTGAGGTGCTTGAGGTTGTGCTTCGTGCCGGAGATTTCCTTTTCGATGCCCTTGATTTCCTCCTCGGCCTTGAAGCGGTTGTAGGCGGCGGTGCGCTTGATGGGGATGTCGCCGAGCTTGGTGATGTCCTCGTCGGTGACCGGGCGGCGGAGGCGTTTGATGAAGGGTTGCAGGCCTTTGCGGATGGCTTCGTCGGCGGCTTCCTTGGTTTTGCAGGTTTCGATGAGCTTGTAGACTTTTTCCTCGATGAAAATGCGCACGAGCGAATCCCAGTGCCATTTGGCTTCGAGCTCCTCGAGGCGGATTTCAAGTTCTTGTTTGAGAAGCGAAACAGTCTTATCGGTCGAACGCTTGAGGATGTCGGGGACGGAGAGGAATATGGGGCGGTCGTTTCCTTGCTCGTCGGTTTCGATGACGCAGGCGGCGGGCGAGATCGAAACCTGGCAGTTGGTGAACACGTAGAGCTGCTGGATGACCTGGTCGGGATCGCTGCCTTGCGGGAGGTGAACGAGGATTTCGACCTTGTCGGAGGTGTTGTCGTCAACGTGCTTGACCTTGAGCTTGCCCTTGGCGTTGGCGCCGAGGATCGAGTCGATGAGCGAGGTGGTGGTGACGCCGAACGGCAGCTCGGTGATGGCGAGCAGGTATTTGGTGCGCTGCTCGATGCGGGCGCGGATCTTCACCTTGCCGCCGCGCGCGCCGTTGTTGTATTCGGAAAAATCGGCGATGCCGCCCGTCGGGAAATCGGGGAAGATGCGGAAGTTTTTTCCCTGAAGGTGATTGATGGAGGCGCGGCAGAGGTCGTTGAAATTGTGCGGCAGAATGCGCGTGGAAAGGCCGACCGCGATGCCCTCAGCACCCTCGGCGAGGACGAGCGGGAACTTGACGGGAAGCGTGACGGGCTCCTTCGCGCGTCCGTCGTAGCTGAGCTGCCACGTGGTGGTTTTTGCGTTGAAAACAACCTCGCGCGCGAAAGGCGTGAGGCGCGCCTCGATGTAACGCGCGGCGGCGGCGCCGTCACCAGTGAGGGTGTTGCCAAAATTGCCCTGCGGCTCGATGAGCAGGCCGCGTTGCGCGATGCCGACAAGCGCGGCCTCGATGGAGGCGTCGCCGTGCGGATGGAAACGCATCGCGGCGCCGACGACGTTTGCGACTTTGTTGAAACGGCCGTCGTCCATTTCGTGAAGCGTGTGGAGAATGCGGCGCTGCACGGGCTTGAGGCCGTCGTCGATATGCGGCACGGCGCGGTCGAGAATCACGTAGCTGGCGTAGTCGAGGAACCACGAATTGTAATGCCGCACAAGCGTGGCGTTGGGGCTGTTTTCCTTGGGCACGGGTGGATGCTCGGAATCGGGGGCGTCGGAGGCCTCGTCGGCATCAGTTGCCGCCGCTGCGGCAGTCGGGGTCGCGCCGGATGCGGGGACGGAAGCGGGAGACGTGTCGTTGGCGGCATTTGCGCCGTCGAGTGGCAATTCGGATTGGTCGTCGGAATCGGAAGGTTGTTTGCGTTTGGCCATCGAGAAATTGAAAACCTCGATAAAACGTAATCATGCGCCCGCGAGCCAAGAATGAAATGCGAGAGACCTTTGATTCGATATGCCTTTGATGTGATAACTTGTTTTATTTCAATTAATTAAAATATAAAACAAATCCACCAAAACACGCCCGAATCGGATCCCCAACAGATATTCGGCTGCACATGAATATTCCGCCTCGACGAGCTCCGTCTTCGCACGTAAATCTCGCGTTTTCAGATCGTTCAACTTGGACAAGCAAAATCCAGTCGATTTAAGCGCAACTTCGCAGCCCGACATCCGTCAAGCTACGGACACGACATGTGCGCGCAACGAATCAGACGATATTGCCGCGCTCACGGAGACTGTCCGCAAAGCGCAAACCGGGGACGAAGACGCCCAGCGCACGCTCATACTCGCATACCAGCACCGTGTGGCTGGTTTCATCTACACCATCACCAACCGCGGCGACTCCGTGGAGGATCTAGCGCAGATCGTTTTTATTAAAATGATACGCGCCCTTCCACGCCTCGTGCAACCCGCCCAATTCGAAGCCTGGCTCTTCCGCCTCGCGCGCAACGCCTGTATCGACCACATCCGCCGCCAGCGCTGGCAAAAATTCCTGACACCCATCGAAACCGAGGAACGCGTCCTCGATATTCCTGACAAACCCAGCGGCGTTGACACCGAGGAACTCGACGCCCTCAACCATGCCATCGCCAAACTCAAGCCCAAGGATCGCGCGCTCATCGCTCTCGCGCAGGAAGGCCGCAGCCAGGTCGAGATGGCCGAGATCACCGGCGTGAGCGTCGTCGCGCTCAAGGCCCGCCTTCACCGGGCTCGTGAACAACTGAAACACTATTATGAAAACACCAACTGACCCAACTCGCGACCCCCGCCTCTGGGCGCAAAGACAGGCCTATGCGGCCAGTCTCCTGCCCGGCAACTTTGCGGACAACGTCCTGCGCGCGGCCCGTCTCGCCGACGAGGACGCCGAGCCCGCGCACACCCGCGTTTGGCGGTTTTTCCACAACCCCTTCACGCTCTCCGCGCTCACCGCCTGCGCGTGCTTCGCCGCGGTTGTGTTTTTTCACACCCAATCCGTCAACCAGACCAACGAGAAAAACCTCGCCGACTGGCGCGATCTCGCCGAGCAAGTGGCGAGCTTTGACCCATTCTAAACAGCCCCTCCCATCCATCGCACGCACGCACATAAATCCATGAATAAAATTCTTCCCTTCATACTGACTACCGTCATCGGATTTGCCGTGGGCGTGGGAGCCGGCGTTTGGATCGGGCGCACCCCGACCATCGACGCGCCCCCAGCCGGCATACTTGATGAAGTCAAGGACGCGCCCATCGGCTCAAGCAGTCCCGCGCCCGCCGCGGCAAGCGCGCACCGCGAAGAAGCCTATCGCCAGATTCGCGCCGAAATGGAGGACTTCCGGCAAAAAATCATCCTGATGAAAAACAGCCTCCGGGACCAAATGGATCCGATCCTCACGCCCGAGCAACGCGAGCATGTGAAACGCTGGCGCGAGCGCCCGCCACCGCCTCCCCAACCCGCCGGAACCCCGGCGCCCGCCCGCGGACGCAGCAAGTTGTGGGAGGGTTTCGACTCGGCCATTGTCATCATGATGGTGCCCGTCTCGCTCGAACGCCTCGACGAAAGTCTCGGCTTCACACCCGAGCAAAAAGACGCCGTGCACAAACTCCTCCTCGAGCGCCGCGCAAAGTTTCTCGAACTCGTGGACACCACGCCGCCGCCCAGCTTCAAGGTTCTCAAGTTCGCGCCCCCCGAGGCCAAGGTGCCGCCCGCGAAATAATTTCCGCTCATGCGCACATTCGCGAAACACGGGTCTTCACGCCCGTGTTTTTTTGTGCCATAAACACGTCACAACATCGCATTCCGCATCCTCGTGAATCCCTTTCTCACACACGTTCTTGTCAGCGCCTGCCTCGGCGCGCTCATCGGCCTCATCCGCCAGTGGAACGACCAGCAAACGCCGGAGGCGCCGGTTGATTTTGGTGGCGTGCGCACCTACTCGCTCTGGTCGCTGCTCGGCTGTCTCTCCGCGTTTGTCTCCGACAACTACATCGCGGCCATGCTCCCCGTGGTCATGGTGCTCGTCGGCGCGCACCTCGTGGTCGCGCACATCAAAAGCGCCTCCGACAGATATCCCGGCGGCACCACCTTCGCCTCGTCAATGCTCACCTGCCTCATCGGCGCGCTCGTCAATTGGGGCTACACGCAAAGCGCGATCGTCGTGGCCGCGTTCACGATGGTGATGCTCGGCATCAAGCAACCCGTGCACAGCATTACAAGCCGCTTCACCACTGCGGACATCCGCGCCACGCTGCAATTTGTCGCCATCACCGGCGTGATTCTCCCGCTCGTGCCCAACCGCGCCATGGGGCCGTATCTCGCATTTAACCCGTTTTCGATCTGGCTGATGGTTGTGCTGATTTCCGGCATCGGATTTTTGGGCTACGTGCTCATGCGCATGCTCGGCACCAAGGCCGGCATCGCCGCAACCGGATTCCTCGGCGGACTCGCCTCGAGCACCGCCACCACGCTTGCCTTTAGCAAACGCAGCAAGGTCACGCCCGAGCTCGCCACCGATTACGCCTTCGCCGTCGTGCTCGCTTGCACGACCATGTATGCGCGACTCGCGGTGATGATCGGCGTGATCGACCAGCAACTCCTGCTCACGCTGCTCGTGCCCATACTCGTCATGGCCGCGCCCGGGGTGCTTTACGCCGCGTGGATTTGGTTTTCGAAACGCGCGACCACCCAGCCGGAGGTGCATCCGCCCTCAATCACCAATCCGCTCAGCCTGAAAACCTCCATTCAGTTCGCCGCGCTTTACGCGGTTGCCGCGTTCCTGATAAAAATCGTCACCAACTTCGGATGGGACAACGCCGTGCTGCCCCTCGCGTTTCTGTCCGGCCTCACAAGCACCGACGCCATGTCGCTCTTGATGGCAAACAACCACAAGGACGGCACGACCCTGTTGCAACTCGCCGCGCAAGCGGTGATCATGGCCTCGCTCGCCAACACGCTTGCCAAGGCCATCATCGCGATCGTCTGCGGTTCGCGTTCCTACGTGAAGCACACCGCCTCAATCCTCGGCCTCATGGTCGCCGCCAGCGTGCTGGCCCTGTGGCTGGTGTGAGGATGGAAGGGGATGATTCGCTTTGCCAGAGTCAGAAAAGTTAACAGGGCTGGCGTTACATTTGCCCCAACAACCGATCCAATGCGCGGCGGTCGCGCTTGGTGGGGCGGCCGGAGCCTTTGGCTCGGGCAAGGGTTTGTTGCACGCGCTGCTCCTTCACTTTCTCGAACTCCGACGGCGGTGTGAGGTCCTCGCAGTAGGTCGCCACGAGTTTCGCGCCGACGCGGCTTCGCGGAATGTCGACGACGCGCAGCGTGCGCAGTATCAGGCCTTGCTTGACGTGGATCGTCTCACCGGCGTGGACATCGCGCGAGGGTTTCACGGCGTGGCCGCCGATCTCGACGCTGCCCGCCTTGCACGCGTCGGTGGCAAGCGCGCGCGTCTTGAAAAGCCGCACGGCCCAGAGCCATTTGTCTATGCGTTCAGCAGCCATGGGGAGGAAGAGTGAAGGGTGAAAAATGAAGAGTGAAATACAGAAACAAACTTTGCATTGGACCTCATTTTTTCACCCTTCATTTTTCACTCTTCACTCTTTTCACTTGTGGTCCCAGGGCAGCTCGATGTTCAGGCGCGGGTGCTCCCAGACTTTGAAGAGGGTGAACATTTTGCCGGGGTTGAGGATGCCGTTCGGGTCGAGCGCGTCCTTGATGGCGCGCATGGCCTTGATTTGCGCGGGCGTGTGTTGCAGGCGCAGGAAGGGCGTTTTGGCGAGGCCGATGCCGTGCTCGCCGGAGATCGCGCCGCCGAGCGCGACGACGCCTTTCATAAGTTCGCCGACCGCTTTTTCCGCGCGCAAATACTCGGCGCGGTTTTCACGGTGATACATTATGTTCACGTGCAGGTTGCCGTCGGCGAGGTGGCCGAAGGTCGGGATGGGGAGGCGCGATTTTTTGCGGAGCTTGTCGAGGAAGACGGCGAACTTTTCGTAGTTCGCGAGCGGCACGACGATGTCCTCGTTGAGCTTGGAGTCGCCGAGCGCGAACATGGCGCCGGAGCATTTGCGGCGCACGGTCCAGAGTTCCTCGGCCTCGTCGCGGTCGTGCGCCTCGCGAAACGCCTGCGCGTGCTCAGCGGCCCAGGCGAGGACGGCGGGCTTGGTGTCGGCGAGTTCGTTTGGCGAGCCGGCGAGCTCGATGAGGATGACGGGTTTTCCGGGCTGGCCGGCGAAAACGGTTTTGCCGGTTTTGGTCTCGGCACATTGCACGCTGTGGCGGTCGAGGAACTCGCAGATTGCCGGTTGCACGCGCTGCGCGAAGAGCGTGCGGATGGCGCGGAACGCGGCGACTTCGTCGGGGAACGCGGTGAGGAGCGTCCAGCGCTCGGCGGGTTTGGGGATGAGCTTGAGGACGGCCTCGGTGACAACGCCGAGCATGCCTTCCGCGCCGATCCAGAGGTCGCGCAGGTTGAATCCGGCGGAAAACTTTTTCGTGGCCGCGCCCCACTCGACGTATTCGCCTGTGGGCAGGTGGCCGCGCAGCGCGAGGATGAAGTCGCGCGTCACGCCGTAGCGTCCGCCGTGCATGCCGCCGGCGTTGCAGGCGATGTTGCCGCCGATGGTGCAGTATTTTTTCGATGCGGGATCGGGCGGGTAAACCCATCCGGCGGTTTCGGCCGCGGCCTGAATGTCGGCGACGAGCGCGCCGGCCTGCGCATGGGCGAGTCCAGCGTCGGCGTCGATGCGGATGCGGTTCCACTTGGAGAGGTTGAGCACCCAGCCGCCGTGCACGGGCGAGCCGGAGCCGGTGAGCGAGGTGCCGCCGCCGCGCACGGTGACGGGCACGCGGTGTTTGTTGGCAAGCGCGAGCGCTGTGGAAATATCATCACGCTTGCGCGGGCGTATGACGGCCTCGGGAAGAAACGAGAGTTTGCTGCCGTCGAACGACGCGCGGAAAAGCGCGTCGCCGGATGTGGCGACGCGGTCGCGTCCGAGTTTGCGGACGAGCGCGGCGGTTGCTTTGGCGTGATGTTTCATGAGTGCGGCGGCTGAATTCGTGGCGCATCCTGCCAGCTGACAAATTGCTGGAGCATGGAGCTTTCCCATTTGGCGCCCCCGCCCGGACTTGAACCGGGATGCGCGGTTTAGGAAACCGCTGCTCTATCCAGTTGAGCTACGGGGACAGCATAAAAATACGCCCGCAACAAAACGAATTGCGCAAAGCGCGGTCAAGCCGCGATGCGGACGGAGTTCATTGCTATTTTTGAAAACCCCTCCTTGTCCGCATGCGTTTCCATTGTTTCGCCCCGTGGTCGCGCCATCGAATTCCCCCCGCGCAAACTTCGCTTCATTTGCTGTTTTTTGTCGCACCCAAATCCGCTTTGCCTGCAAATGTGTCCGCTACCCATTCCCTCATGTCTGAAACCAACCTTTCCTCGCTCCTCTGGTCCGTCGCCGATCTCCTTCGCGGCGATTACAAACAATCCGACTACGGCAAAGTCATCCTCCCCTTCACCGTCCTGCGGCGCATCGACTGCGTCCTCGAAAAAACCAAGCCCGCCGTCCTTGCCGAGCACGACAAGCGCGCCAAGGCCGGGCTCAATCCCGCCCCGTTCCTCGAACGCATCACCGGGCTCGCCTTCCACAACACCTCGCCCCTCGACCTCAAAAAACTCATGGGCGACCAGGACCACATCGCCGAAAACCTCCGCAAATACCTCGACGCCTTCTCCCCCCTCCGTCCGCGACATCTTCGACCGCTTCGAATTCCACACCCAGATCGACCGCCTCCACAAGGCCGGCCTGCTCTACCTCGTCACCGAAAAATTCGCCAACGCCGACCTCCACCCCGACCGCGTTTCCAACGCCCAAATGGGCACCGTCTTCGAGGAGCTCATCCGCCAATTCTCCGAGCTCTCCAACGAAACCGCCGGCGAGCACTTCACCCCGCGCGACGTCATCCGCCTCATGGTTGACCTGCTCTTCATCGAGGACGACGACGCCCTCGCCAAGCCCGGCATCGTGCGCTCCATCTACGACCCCACCGCCGGCACCGGCGGCATGCTCAGCGTCGCCGGCGAGCACATCACCGCCCAAAACCCCGACGCCCGCCTCGTCATGTTCGGCCAGGAGCTCAACCCCGAATCCTACGCCATCTGCAAGGCCGACATGCTCATCAAGGGCCAGGACATCGCCAACATCACCTTCGGCAACACCCTCTCCGACGACCAGCTCCCCGGCAAACAATTCGACTACGCCCTCTCCAATCCCCCCTTCGGCGTCGAGTGGAAGAAAATCGAAAAGACCATCCGCGACGAAGCCGCGACCAAGGGCCACAACGGCCGCTTCGGCCCCGGCCTCCCGCGCGTCTCCGACGGCTCGCTCCTCTTCCTCCTGCACCTCCTCTCCAAAATGCGCCCCGCCAGTGACGGCGGCTCCCGCTTCGGCATCGTCCTCAACGGCTCCCCGCTCTTCACCGGCGGCGCCGGCTCCGGCGAAAGCGAAATCCGCCGCCATGTCCTCGAAAACGACCTCGTCGAGGCCATCGTCGCCCTCCCCACCGACATGTTTTACAACACCGGCATCGCCACCTACATCTGGATCCTCAGCAACCGCAAAACTCCGCAACGCAAGGGCAAGGTCCAGCTCATCGACGCCTCCGCCTTCTGGCAAAAAATGCGCAAAAGCCTCGGCTCAAAACGCAAGGAGCTCTCCGCCGCGCACATCGCCGACATCACCCAAATCTTTGGCGACTGCAAAAAACTCACCCGCGACGGCGTCCCCATATCACGCATCTTCAAAAACACGGACTTCGGCTACCGCACCATCACCGTCGAGCGCCCCCAGCGCGACGCCAAGGGCGCCGTTGTCCTCGGCCAAAAAGGCAAGGCAAAGGGCAAGCCCGTCGCCAACACCTCGCTGCGCGACACGGAAAACGTCCCGCTCTCCGAGGATGTGGAAACGTATTTCAAACGCGAAGTCCTCCCGCACGCATCGGACGCCTGGATCGACCACGACAAAACCAAGACCGGCTACGAAATCCCCTTCAACCGCCACTTCTATGTTTTCACGCCCCCGCGCCCCCTCGCCGAAATCGACGCCGACCTGAAAACCACCACCGACAAAATTCTCAAACTCATCGGAGACCTTTCAGCATGACGACACACGAACCGTCTCCTCCCCATCTCGCCCCGGGTCGCCCGAACCTCAAACTCGACGACATTACGGGAGCCATTATCGACACCGCGATGCGCATTCACATCGACCTCGGCCCCGGCTTGCTCGAATCCGTTTACGAAATGATTCTCGCCCGCGCCCTCGAAAAACAGGGGTTTCACGTCGAATGCCAAAAAAATATCCGTTTCAGCTACGACAACATGCTCTTTGAGGATGCCTTCCGCGCCGACCTCTTGGTTGAGCAGCGTGTGCTTGTCGAACTGAAATCTGTCGAGCACCTCGCGCCAGTTCATTTCAAGCAGCTCCAGACGTATTTACGGCTCATGGATTTGCGGGTCGGACTGCTGATTAATTTCGGCGCCGCAACACTCAAGGAAGGGCTGCGTCGCATTGTCAACGACCTCCCCGCCTCCGCGTCTCCGCGCCTCCGCGTGAATCAAATCCGTGCAGGAGGAGAAGAGGACTCACGCGGAGGCGCGGAGAACGCGGAGAAAGATTTACATCCATGAGCTTCCCCAAATATCCAAAATACAAACCCTCCGGCGTCGACTGGCTCGGCGACGTCCCAGCGCATTGGGAGGTGATTCCACTTAAACAATACGCCAATTTTATTAATGGAGATGCGTTTAAACCTTCAGATTGGGCCGAAGATGGACTTCCAATAATTCGTATTCAAAATTTGAACGGAGGTGATGATTTTAATTATTTCAGTGGCGATATTGAAACTCGCTACTTGGTTCATGATGGTGATCTTCTATTTGGATGGTCTGGCAATCGTGGCACATCTTTTGGCCCATTTTTATGGCGCCATCCTCAAGTATGTGTGCTGAACCAACACATTTTTCGTGTCGACCCTAGAAACATCACAAAAGAATCATTATATTGGGTTTTGAAAGCGGTCACCGCGCATGTTGAAGATCAGGCACATGGAATTATTGGTATGGTTCATATTACAAAAGGGGATCTTGGCGCAATTAAGATTCCCATTCCCCCACTCCCCGAGCAAACTGCAATGGCGGAGTTTTTGGATCGGGAGACGGGGAAGATAGATGCGTTGGTGGCGGAGCAGCGGCGGCTGATGGAACTGCTGAAAGAAAAACGCCAAGCCGTCATCTCCCAAGCCGTCACCCGCGGCCTCAACCACCAAGCCCCCCTAAAACCCTCCGGCATCCCCTGGCTCGGCAACGTGCCGGCGCATTGGGAAGTGTGCAGGGTAAAGTCGTTAGCTTCTGAAAAACTAACTTATGGAGCAAATGAATCCGCAGAGGATGACAATCCTGACAATCCAAGATTTATCCGAATTACCGATATTAAAGATGATGGTTCACTGCACGATGATACGTTCAAAAGCCTCCCGCTTGAAATTGCTATTCCCTATTTGCTCGAACATGGTGATATACTGCTGGCTCGTAGTGGTGCTACTGTCGGCAAAGCAGCTGCATATCGCGCCGAATGGGGCAAATGCTGTTTTGCTGGATATTTAATTCGGTTACGGTGCAAACTTATAAAGACAACCCCGATGTGGGTAATTTTATTTACTCAATCTTCATCGTATTGGGCACAAATAAAAGAAGGAACAATACAGGCGACCATTCAAAATTTCAGTGCGGAAAAATACGCTGAAATGCGAATACCACTACCGCCACTCGCCGAACAAACCGCTATCCTCCGCCATCTCGAATCCGAAACCACCAAATTCGACACCCTGATCGCCGAAGCCCAGCGCGCCATCGACCTCCTCCAGGAACGCCGCACCGCCCTAATCTCCGCCGCCGTCACAGGGCAGATTGATGTGCGCAAGACACCTTTAACCCATAACAAATCATGAAACTCACACGTCTCCGTCTTAAAAACTTCCGCTGTTATAAAAATGAAATCAGCTTTGATTTCGAAAATCTGACAGCATTTATAGGTCGCAACGATGCTGGCAAGTCCAGCGTCTTAGAGGCGCTAGACATTTTTCTCAATGATGACGTTCCAGACAAGCATGATGCGAGCAAATCTGGTGATGGAAAAAACTTACTATTATTTGCGAATTCGCTGATATTCCAAAAAGTATAATAATTGATGATTCAGTAGCGACGTCACTTGATTCAGAGTATTTACTTAATTCAGAAGGACGGCTTGAAATACACAAGACTTACAGCGGGCATACAGCTGCACCCAGATGCACAGACATTTCCTTGTTCTGCAATCACCCTACCGCCGAAAATGTCAGTGATTTGATGCAACTTAAAAATGGCGATCTCAAAAAACGCGCAAAAACACTGAGTGTAGACCTTTCTTCAATTGATCAAAAAATTAACGCATCCTTAAGGAGGAAAATTCGCGAGTCTGTTTCAGGTTTGGCATTACAAGCTATACTAGTTCCATTAAATGAGGCTAACGGAAAAAGTATCTGGGATGGCATTAGGTCACATTTGCCGGTGTTTGCTTTATTTAAATCAGATCGCGCAAGCACGGATCAAGATGCTGAAGCGCAAGACCCTTTGAAAATAGCAATAAAGGAAGCGCTGAAAGCTAAGGAGGCTGAACTAGCGGCAGTCTCGGCACATATAGAAACTGAAGTTAAAAAAATAGCTGCTAAGACGTTGGAAAAATTAAAAGAAATGGATCCCACATTAGCAAGTGAACTTAATCCACAATTTTCCTCTCCCAAGTGGGAGACGCTTTTTAAAGCAAGCATTACCGGTGATGAGGATATTCCAATCAACAAACGTGGAAGTGGAGTTAAGCGTCTAATTTTGCTTAATTTCTTTCGTGCCAAAGCGGAGCAGGCTGGTAGAGACAGGAAAGATGCTTCCGTGATTTATGCAATAGAAGAGCCTGAGACAAGCCAACATCCCAACAATCAACGACTGCTAATAAATGCGTTATCTGAGTTAGCCAATGAGAGTCAGGTAATCATAACTACACACACACCTATGCTTGCCCGTATTTTACCCGACAAATGTCTGCGATATATAAGGCAAAATCCAGACAAGACCAGAGAGGTTCTTTGCGTTAAAAGCGAGGAAGATCGTAAGATGTTTTCAAAGTCGCTCGGCGTGCTTCCAGATAATTCAATCAAACTTTTTATCGGAGTCGAAGGACGTCACGATATTAACTTTTTGAAAAAAATATCTGCTGTGTTGATAAAAGATGGTTGCGCTGTTTTGGATTTAGAAAAAATGGAATTGGACGGTGAACTGATTTTCTTTCCTCTCGGAGGATCTTCATTGGCTCTTTGGGCATCAAGACTTGCACCGCTATCACGTCCAGAGTTTCACCTTTATGATAGAGATACGATGCCCCCAGAACGTGCTAAATATCAAGAGCAGGCGGATGCCGTAAACAGACGAGATCGCTGCAAGGCTTTGATTACTGGAAAAAAGGAAATGGAAAATTATCTGCATTTTGATGCGATTAATACAGCATATTATGACATCTGTAATATATCGCTTGGTTTAACTGCAGGTTTTTCAGATATTGATGATGTGCCAAATAAAATTGCAGAATTAGTCCATAATTCCTCAGGAAGCTCAAATACATGGGACAGTCTTGATGAGGAAACGAAAAGTAAAAAAGCCTCCAGAGTAAAAAGTAATCTCAATGAGCATGCCGCCGCTCGGATGACAAAAAAATTATTAGAGCAAGTTGATCCGAACGGAGATGTGCTGACATGGTTTGATGAAATGAAACGACTCATTAATCAACCCGCATCATGATATAGTTGGAGAAAATCTATGGCCACCCTCCGCATCTTCATCAGCAGCGCGCAAAAGGAACTCGCTCCGGAGCGGGCGGCCTTGGGCAATTCTCCGCGTTCCCCGCGCCTCCGCGTGAAACCTTTCAGTAGAAACCAAAATAAATTTCCATGAGCCTCCACAAAGAAATCTCCTTCGAAAACGAAATTTGCGCGCATCTCGCCGCGCATGGCTGGCTCTACGCGGAGGGTGATGCCGCGCGCTACGACCGCGCTCGCGCGCTGTTCCCGTCCGACGCACTCGAATGGCTGCAACAAACCCAGCCCGACGCCTGGAAAATTCTTATCAAAAACCACGGCACCGCCGCCGCCGACACCGTGCTCAACCGTCTGCGCGCCGAACTCGACAAGCGCGGCACGCTCGACGTGCTCCGCAACGGCATCGAGCTCATCGGCCTGCGCGCGCCGCTCAAGCTCGCGCAGTTCAAGCCCGCCTTCGACATCAACCCCGACATCCTCGCGCGCTACCAGGCCAACCGCCTGCGCGTCGTCCGGCAGGTGCGCTACTCGCTGCACAACGAAAACAGCATCGACCTCGTCCTGTTCCTCAACGGCATCCCCGTCGCCACGGTCGAGTTGAAAACCGATTTCACGCAATCGCTCGGCGACGCCATCGACCAATACCGTTACGACCGCGACCCGCAACCCAAGGGCCAAAACGCCGAGCCTCTTCTCGATTTCCCGCGCGGCGCGCTCGTGCATTTCGCCGTCAGCAACCGCGAGGTCTCCATGACCACGCACCTCAAGGGCAAGGCGACTCACTTCCTGCCCTTCAACCAGGGCGACAAGGACGGCGCGGGCAACCCCGCCAATCCCGACGGGCACCCCACCGCCTATCTCTGGGAAAAGATCTGGGCACGCGAAAGTTGGCTCGAAATTCTGGGGCGCTACCTCATCGCTCAACGCGACGACAAAAGGAAAATCGAAAAAATCATCTTCCCGCGCTATCACCAACTCGACGCCACGCGCAAGCTGCAAGCCGCCGTGCTCGCCGACGGCGCGGGCGCGAAATACCTCATTCAGCACTCCGCCGGCTCAGGCAAAACCAACTCCATCGCCTGGAGCGCGCACTTCCTCTCCGAATTGCACGACGCGCGTGGCGACAAGGTTTTCGACAGCGTGCTCGTCATCTCCGACCGCAACGTCATCGACAAGCAGCTTCAGGAGGCGATCTTCGGCTTCCAGCGCCAGACCGGCGTTGTCGCGCTGGTCACCAACAAGGAATGCAGCAAGAGCGCCGCGCTCGCCGAGGCGCTTTCCGGCGACAAAAAAATCGTTGTCTGCACCATCCAGACCTTTCCCTTCGCCATCGAGGAAGTGCGCCGCCTCGCCGCGACGCAGGGCAAGCGCTTCGCCGTCATCGCCGACGAGGCGCACAGCTCGCAAACCGGCGAGGCCGCCGCGAAACTCAAGCTCGTGCTCTCCGCCGAGGAGCTTGACGCGCTCAAGGACGGCGGCGAAGTGGGCGTTGACGACATCCTCGCCGCGCAAATGGCGAACCGCGCCGCCGAAAGCGGCATCACCTACGTCGCCTTCACCGCCACGCCCAAGGCCAAGACGCTGGAAATCTTCGGCACGCGCCCCGACCCCGCAAAACCCGCCGGCGATGGCAACCTGCCCGCGCCCTTCCACATCTACTCCATGCGCCAGGCCATCGAGGAGGAATTCATCCTCGACGTGCTGCTAAACTACACCAGCTACAAACTCGCCTTCCGCCTCGCGCACAACGGCAGGGACCTTGACGACAAAACTGTCGAGCGCTCCGCCGCGCTCAAGGGCATCATGGGCTGGGTGCGCCTGCACCCCTACAACATCGCGCAAAAAGTCGCCATTGTCGTCGAGCACTTCCGCAAAACAGTCGCGCCGCTGCTCAACGGCAAGGCGAAGGCGATGGTCGTGGTCGGCAGCCGTGTCGAGGCCGTGCGATGGAAACTCGCCGTCGAAAAATACATCAAGGGGCACGGCTACAAAATCGGCGCGCTTGTCGCCTTTTCCGGCGAGGTAAACGACCCCGAATCCGGCCCCGATGCGCTCAAGGAAACCAGCGCCGCGCTCAACCCCAACCTCAAGGGCCGCGATATCCGTGAGGCGTTCAAGGGCGACGAATACCAAATCCTGCTCGTCGCGAACAAATTCCAGACCGGTTTTGACCAGCCGCTCCTCTGCGGCATGTATGTGGACAAACGTCTCGACGGCATCCAGGCCGTGCAAACCCTCTCGCGCCTCAACCGCGCGTATCCCAACAAGGCGACTTACATTCTCGATTTCGTGAACGACGCGACGGAAATCCTAGCCGCCTTCAAAACCTATCACACGACCGCCACGCTCTCCGGCGTCACCGACCCGAATATCGTTTTCGACCTGCGCGCCAAACTCGACGACGCCGGACATTACAATGAAAACGAAATCGAGCGCGTTGTCGCCGCCGAGTTGGATCCCAACTCGCAGCAAAGCGACCTCGTCAAGGCCATCGAGCCCGTTGCCGACCGGATCGTGCGCACCTACAAGGCGTTTCAGGACGCGCGCAAGAGTGCCCTCGAAAGAAACGACGAGGCCGACGCGAAAACGGCAAAAGACGGCATGGACACCCTGATCCTTTTCCGAGGCGACCTCGGCGCCTACATCCGCCTCTACGCGTTTCTCTCGCAAATCTTCAACTACGAAAACACCGGCATCGAAAAGCGCGCGATCTTCTACAAGCGCCTGCTCCCGTTGCTCAAGTTTGAGCGCGAACGCGACGGTCTCGACCTGTCGAGTGTCGTGCTCACGCATCACCACCTGAAAAACCCCGGCAGGCGCGCCATGCCGCTCGCGGGTGGCGACACGCCGACGCTCGACCCCATGACCGAGGCGGGCGGCGGCTCGGTAAAGGACAAGCAGAAAGTTTATCTGGCAGAGCTAATAGAAAAATTGAACGACCTGTTCGGGAGCGAGATCACGGAGAACGACAAGTTGAGCTACGTGAACGGCACCTTGATCAACAAGCTCACCGAGTCGGAGACATTGCGGCAGCAGGCGGCCAGCAACACAAAGGAGCAGTTTGCCAACTCGCCCGACTTGATGACCGAGTTCAAAAACGCGATCATCGCCTCCTACGACGCGCATTCAGTGATGAGCGCCAGGGCGCTCAATTCCACGGACGTATTGAAGAGCCTTTTGGAAATTTCGCTCAACCACCTGCAATTGTGGGAACGCCTGCGCAACAAGGCGGCGTAGGATTGGCGGCACGGGATGCAAACGCGCCCGCTTGTCCCGCGATGTGTCACCTCATTAGCGGCACATGTGTTACCTTTATTGCGGGACGTTACACGGAAGCCTCGCCCTACCAAAAGGCATTTTTGCGACAATCAACTGAACATGCTCCAAAGAATAAATCTCTTTCGTAAATGACATAACGCCCATCGTTATTTCAGAAATTGGCCATTTTTTTAAATTAAACGTTCGATTTTTTGAAATAACCAAGGCATTTAATTCAGAAACAAAGCTTTTTCTGAAAAATGAATATTTCCACATTCCAAGCCGGACGCTACGAACAACGTTTTGAATACAAGGCGTTCCTGCCTGAATTGGTTCGCCACGAATGGGAAGTCGAAGATGCCGAATTGACCGATTTGCTGGGGCGGGCAGACCGGGCGCTGGGCGAATTGAACGCCTTTGCCCAATTGATTCCCGACATCGACTTTTTTATCCAGATGCACGTGGCAAAGGAAGCCACGCAATCGGGTCGCATCGAAGGCACTCAAACAGGAATTGAAGACGCCTTCAAGGACGCGGTCGACTTGGATCCGGAGGCCAGGGACGACTGGGCGGAAGTCCAAAACTATATCCGTGCAATCAATTTCGCAATCGGGTCGCTTGACCGGCTTCCGTTTTCAAACCGCCTGCTAAAAGAAACCCATGCGGTGCTTCTGGAAGGCACGCGCGGGCGGCACAAACAACCGGGCGAGTTTCGAACTAGCCAGAACTGGATCGGCGTGAGCTTGAAAAACGCCGCCTTTGTGCCTCCCCATCATGAGCATGTGGCGGAGTTGATGAGCGACTTGGAGCAGTTGCTGAATGACAGGACGATTTTTGCGCATCCATTGGTCCGCATCGCGATCGCCCATTATCAATTTGAAACCATTCATCCTTTTCTGGATGGAAACGGGCGCTTGGGACGACTGATGATTTCCCTGTATCTGGCCGCAACGGGGTTGCTTAAAAAGCCCGCGCTGTATTTGTCCGACTATTTTGAACGGAACAAGACGGCGTATGTGGATCACATGATGGCTGTGCGGCACGGCGGCCACTTGCGGGAATGGCTGGTATTTTTCCTGCATGGGGTCGAGGAAACCGCGCGAGCCTCGGCCGGAGTTTTCCAATCCATCATCAAACTCAAGCAACGCATTGACACCGATGTGCTGCCCTGCTTCAGCACGCGACGCCTGTCAACGGCGCGCCTGCTCATGCGCCACCTTTATGCCCGGCCGGTTATTGATGTGAAAAAAGCGATGCTGGCCGTCGGCACAACCATCAACACCGTCTCCAGCATCATCAATGACCTCGTGACCGCTGGAGTTTTGACCGAAGTGACCGGTCAGCGCAGAAACCGGCTTTTTGTTTTCCACGATTATCTCGCCCTATTCAAATGAGTGAAAACCTATTTCGAAAGCCGGGTCTCATTAATTTTTGCATTTAATATACGCAACAAAGCCGCGAAAGGGCAACGCACGGTCCCTTCGCGGCCTTGTGTTGGCGTGCGCGGATTCTCACGCGAACTCGCAATACACCGGCTCATACATCTTGGCCTTGATGTCGATAGGGGCAAAAAATGTGCGGCTGATCATGCCGGACTGTTTTATATTTCGCTTTTTTTCATTGAACGAGATGCTGAATTGAGAGCGCATCAATTTCGATTTGTTCTGTAATGTTGCCGATGTTTTCCCTTTGGCTGGCATGAAGGATTTCATACCATCATCCAATCGCTACAACTGGAGGCACACGATCCCGGTTGTATTATTGGAAACGTCCTAGGAGTTACGGTTGGCTATTATGAATCATAACGAGCCGCCCGCTTGCGCTTTTAGCGTTTCGCAACGTTGGCGCATTTTTTGCAGCGTTTTGGTCATGGTGATATCGTTTGCGAGGTTGTTCAATTCGAGCGGGTCGGCTTCCAGGTCGAACAACTCTTCCGTGACCGGGGTCTCGCTTATCCAGCGGATGTATTTCCATTTGCCGCTGCGCACGCCTTCGCTGGGCGGGATCATTTTTGGCAGGGTGCGGTGCTCGTAAAAGAACTCCGTCCGCCATGCGGGCGTCGTTCCGCGTTTCTTTTTTTCGAGCAACGGGCGCAGCGACACGCCTTGCATTTTTTCGGGTATTTTGACTCCGGCGTAGTCCAGCATCGTGGGCGCGAAATCTATGTTGAGGGTCATGTCGTCGATTCGTTTGGCCGCGCTTTTTGCCGCGCCGCGCGGGGGCACGATCACGAGCGGCACGCGGACGCCCTCCTCATACATATACCATTTGTCCGACATGCCGCGATCGCCGAGCGCGAAGCCGTTGTCCGAGGTGAATATTATCAATGTGTTTTCCAACATGCCGCGTTTTTCGAGTTCATCGAGGATTCGCCCCACTTCCCGATCCATGCCGGTGACCAGGCGGTAAATGTCGCGCGTTGTTTCCAGCGCCATTTCGTCGGTGGCGAAACGCACGAGCCAGCGTTTGCGGCCCTCGGAGCGTTGCACCGACTGGGGCAGTTTTTTGAACGCCTCGTCCGTGGCGGTCGGGGACGGCGCGATGGCGGCGTCCTTGTAGAGTTCCTCGTCGCGGGCGTCGGGCGGGAATTCCCGCGGCGCCTTGTCTTGCGCGTGGGGGCCTTGAAGCCGATGTTCAGGCACCATGGTTTGTTTGCGGGCGCGGTTGATAGAAACTCCAGCGCCTGGTCGCCAATGCGTTTTGTGAGGTGCTCCGGCGAGGATTTGTCGAAATACGAGAGGTTGCCCGGACGCGAGCGCCAGAAATCAAAATCGTCCGACGGCAAATGCTCCGGCTTTCTGCCGATGCCGAATTTGCCGATCATACCCGTGTAATATCCCGACGCGCGCAGCAGGTGCGGATAGGTGCGCTGCCAGCGTTCGTGGCCGACCGGGTCGGAAAAGTTCCAGATGCCGTGCGCCCTGGCGTGTTGTCCGGTAAAAATACTTGCGCGGCTAACCACGCAAATAGCAGTGGTCACATAGGCGTTGTTGAACACGACCCCGCGCGCGGCCAGTTTGTCGATGTTGGGCGTTTGTATTATTTTGTTTCCGGCGTAGCCGAATTCATCGAAGCGCGCGTCGTCCGCCAGTATCATTAAAATGTTCGGCGGTTGTTTTGATATTGCGGGGCGGCTCCGCAGTGGACTCCACCAACCACGGCCGCGCCAAGCAATGATGCCAATGGGGTAATCGTTTTCATGTTTTTTGATATATTATAATATGTTGAAAAATATCATTGTATTACACAGTCGCACAGACGAAGCCCGTAGGGGCGCACCTTGCGTGCGCCCTCGCGTTCGTCCTTTGTGAATACGCATGCAAACAGTTTTTTGCAAATGAGGGCGCACGCAAGGTGCGCCCCTACAAAAAAGTTTTCCAGTTTCACAGTGATTTTGCCGAAGGCAGTTCGTTTTTATTATAACGTATTCAGCAACTGTTTTGCCTCGTTGAGTCTGGCGTTCCAGCCGTCGGTTCTGGATGATTTGCGGAAGGCTGACAGGAGTGATTCGAATGCTTCCAGTTTTTCGCGCGAGGCCGCGTCGCCCGCGGAGAGTTCGCGTTTTAGCAGCCTGATTTTTTCCCAGTCCTGGATGCCTTCGACCAGTCGTTCGAAGCGGATCGAGGAGCGGCATTCGGGATAGACAATGTAGGTGTCGCCCGCTGCCCAGGTGCGGAAGCGCGAGTCGCGGATGGGGTCCGCCGTCCAAGAGTTGTAGGTCCAGCGGAGCATGCCGTCGTAGTCGTGCGCGGCGGCGTGCCAGCTCAGGTAAACCGCCTCGGCGGGGTCGGAAAAGGTGAAGGTGTTTGGAAACTCGGACGAGCAGCACACGTAGAAGGTCGTGGTCAGTCCCTTGGCGCGGCGCTCGAGGATGTCGGCATGGTCGATGGGGCCGAAGATCGAGGCGCACATGTCCTTTATGTGGGGATATTTTTTGAAAACCTTTTTGTTGTCGGCGAGCGCGATGCCCAGTTCCGGGGCGACTTCCGCGAGGAGCGACGTGGCCGCGGCCATGTGCTCGGCGGAGCGTTCGTCCATCGCAATGTTGGTAATTTTCAGCCAGCCTTTTTCCCGCAGGTGCTTTTGGAATGCGGGCAGAAATGGCGCCCACATTTCGCGAAATTCGGGGTGCCCGGGTCGGCCTTCACGTCCACGAATTTCCCTGTCGCGGCGTCCTTGTAGTGGAGCATGTTGTTCCAAGGAAGCATGGAGTAGCAGTTGATCATTTTGTTCACGCCGAGCCCCATCATGAATTCGACCCAGCGGTCAAAGGCCTTGAAATCGTATTCCCATGTGCCGTCGGGGTGCTTTGTCCAGATGATCATGTCGGCGTAGGCGTCGTAACACTGGTTGTTCCAAGGCTCCTTGTTCACGTTGGTGGTGATCACTTTTTGTCCCGCGTCGGCGAGCATTTGCATGAGGGGTTTCATCAGGCGGAAATGTTCGTCGCTCCACACTTCCACTCCTTGGACGCGCGCGACCGCCGTCGGGTGCTGCCACAGGTCGAGGTGATACGCCCACTCGGAGGGCTTGGGCAGCGTGCGGCCGGTCACTTCCAAGTTGAGGGTGAGCTTGCGCGGCTTGAGGTCGGCGCCCTTGATCTCCACGTCGGCGCGGTATCGTCCCGCCTTGGCGCCGCGCGGCACCTCGACGGTTATCCACACGGGGCGCGCGGTCTTGGCCGGAACGGTCAGCGTGGCGACTTCGTCGAGCATGTCCGCGGACAAGTGCGACGGTTCGCCGGGCTGGCGCGGGCCGCAAGGTTTCTTGCGGTTGAACTGGTCGCTCAACACGTATTTCACGAATCGCGCGCGGGCGATGTCCTTGAGCTTCGCGCCGTCCGCCGAAACAAAATTGCCGACCTTGCATTCGAGGTCCTTGACCTCCGCGGACGTCCACACGACCGCCTGTGCGGACAGCTTCTCGCCCTTCCATCCGACGAGATTGTGCTCGCGCACGATTTCGCCGGCAAACGGTTGCGAGCGCGGATAGCGGGCGTCGATGCTGCCGAACGACACATTAAACCCCTCGACCGCGCTCCATGCGGCGGCGGGGGATTCGCCCGCGGGATCGGCCGGTTCGGACCAGTCGTGACTCGTGGCGGCGCGGCGGGTGGAAGGCGAGCAGGAGCAGAGTCCCGCAAGCAGCAAAACAAGGAGGCACTTTTTCATGGGTTGTCGGATAACTGCAGGGTTGGGTGACGGAGGCGGATTTCGATGCGTGGCATTTCGGCTCGCATGGAGCTTGCATATTTCAAGCACTTGCATTCGTCAGTCAACCCGAACCTAGCCGCGCCGCTCGCCTCCATCATTGATGCCGCGCCGGCCTCCCGTTTTTCTTGGTTGCCGCAGGCGGCTTTGCGCACGAGTTTATCGCCCGCATCATGGCCGAGACAACTCCCACACCCGCGCCCGAAATCCAACAGACGGCAGAGTCAAAAATCGCCGGCATGTTTTCACCGCGGCAGCGCCGCACGCTCGGCTTTTCAATCACGCTTTTCGCCACGGCGGTGTCGGCGGTGCTTCTGATTGCCATCCTCATGCTGGTCAACCAGCTGCTTGGTGTATTCTCGGGAGTGCTCTGGCCCGTGGCGATTGCCGGGGTGCTCGCGCTCATCCTGCGTCCCGCCGTCGGAGTGCTCGAGCGCGTGTTCAAGGGGCGCCGACTGCTCGCGGTTATCATTCTCTACGTGCTGTTCATTATCCTGATAACGGCGCTGTTGATCATGCTGCTTCCGCCGCTCGCAAGCCAGCTCCTCGACTTGATCGCATACGTGCCGGAGCTGGGGAAAAATATCACCGCATACGTGCAAACCCACTGGCCCGACTGGCTCAGCCTCGCGGAGCGTTTGTATGAAAATCCCACCATCGCCTCCGTGCTGAACAACCTGCGCGACGAACTTTCGAAACTGCCTTCGCTCATCCTCCCCTCGCTCAAGGCGGTCAGCGCGGGCGTGTTTTCCACGATCAGCTTCACAATCCATTTCGCCGTCCTTCCGATCTACCTGTTTTTCTTCCTGCTCTCCCGCTCCGAGCCGACGGCAAAACTCGCCGAGCAGCTTCCCTTTCTCAAGCCGGGGCTGCGCGAGGACATTGTGTTTCTCGTCAACGAATTCATCGCGATCATAGTCTCGTTTTTCCGCGGACAACTCACCATCGCGCTCATCATGGGAGTGATGCTGGCGATCGGCTTCTGGGCTTTCGGGCTGCAATTCGGCGTGCTCATCGGACTCGCGCTCGGCATCCTGAACATCATTCCCTATCTCGGCACGATCACCGGAATTCTCATCACGCTTCCGCTCGCGTTTTTCCAGCCCGACGGCGGCATGGTGCTCATCTTCAAGCTCGCGATCGTGTATGTCGTCGTGCAACTCATCGAGTCCTGGCTGCTCACGCCAAAAATCATGGGCGACCGCACCGGCCTGCATCCGGCGGTGATCATCTTCGCGATTTTCTTTTGGGGCACCGCGCTCGGCGGTATCATGGGCATGCTGCTCGCGATTCCCTTCACCGCGTTTTTCGTGACTTTCTGGCGGTTGTTGAAACGAAAATATTTTCGACAGTCGCAGTCTGTTGCGGAAGTTAAGAATTAAGAAACAGAGCCCTCGCTCGTAATCTCCCGTTCACCTTATTTTCCCCCATCTACTACTTTTTAATTCTTAACTCTTAATTTTTCCGTCATGTCCCGTCCGCCCGCACCACGTTATTGCGCCATTTGCGGCACCGAACTTTCGCCGAACGCCCGCGCGTGCCCGAATTGCGGCGCGGATGAACGCACCGGCTGGCGCGAACAAGACCCCGCCGACGGACTCGACCTGCCGCCCGACGAGGAGGATTTCGCCGCCGCGCACTCGCGGTTCCTGACGGAGATCGGCCACGAAGCGCGCAAAAGCCGCAACCGCCTCAAGCACGTTGTCATCGTTACCATCACGGCCTGCCTCGTGCTCGCGTTTCTGGCATCGATGTTCCTGCTGCGCTGAGGCGCGAGTCGCATCACCGACAATCGACAATTTCGAAATGAATCCACAGGAAGAATCTCCCGCCCAGCCCGGGCAAAACGCCACGGATGCCGCCAACGTTCCATCCGACAACGACGACAGCGGAGACATCGCCGCGGCCTACAAGCAGCTCCTCGTCAAAAATGAAATCGAGCAGGGCCGCGCAAACGCCCGCCGTCTTTTCTGGACGGCCATCATACTCGGCATCGGCGTTCTCTTCGCCATCGGCACCATCATCTGGCGCTGAGCGGCGAGGCCGCGCATCACGCCCGTAGTTCTCGCACCGCACATGCCTTGGGAAATTCGCCAGTTCAAGCACGGCATTTATCTGCCGCAGATCGATTGGTGGCTCGACGCGACCAAGCCGATGCCGCGCGCCTTCGTGTCGCACGCGCATTTCGACCACTTCGCCGCGCACAAGGAAATCGTTTGCACACCCGGCACCGCGCGCCTCATGCGCGCGCGTTTGCGCGGGCGCCGCGTCGAGCACCACCTCGCCTTTGGCCAGACCGAGCAGCTCACGCCCGAGTGCACCATCACGCTCCATCCCGCGGGGCATATTCACGGCTCCGCGCAATGCCTCATCGACCATGAGCAACACGGCGCGCTTCTCTACACGGGCGACTTCAAGCTCCGCCCCGGACGCTCCTCCGAAGTTTGCGCCACGCCGCGCGCCGACACCCTCGTCATGGAAACCACATTCGGCAAACCCCGCTATGTGTTTCCGCCCGCCGAAAAAGTCCTCGCCGACATCATCGCCTTTTGTCGCGACGCGTTTGATGCTGGCGCCACGCCCGTCCTCTACGGTTACAGTCTCGGCAAAAGCCAGGAAATCCTCAGCAGTCTCGCCGAGGCGCAACTTCCCGTCATGCTCCACGAAAAAACGCTGCGCATGACCCGTGTTTACGAAAACCTCGGCCTCACCTTTCCGCCGCACGCGCCTTTCGACGCCGATCCGCGCGCGCTTGCCGGCCACGTTGTCATCTGCCCCCCGCAATGGGAAAACTCCGCCTTTCTCAAAAAAATCCCCGCGCGCCGCACCGCCATGATCTCCGGCTGGGCCGTCGACACCTCGACGATCTACCGCATGCGTTGTGACGCCGCGTTTCCACTTTCCGATCACGCCGACTACAATGACCTGCTGCGCTACGTCGAACTTGTGCGCCCGCGTCTCGTTTACACCACGCACGGCGCCACCGCCGAATTCGCCAGGACTCTTCGAGGCCGCGGCATTGAGGCCTGGCCGCTCGACAAAAACACCCAGCTCGATCTTTCGCTCGATTGATTGGCAACGTATTTGCCCGTTTTGCGTCAAACTAGACGCCTTCACCGCATTTGCCCGATTCGTCTCCCGCATTTTTTATGAATTTTCCCATTCGCACCGCGCACATTGCCGCCGCCCTCATTATGTTTTCATTCGCCACTCCGCTCCCCGGCAACGAAACCATCGCCCTTGGCGACGGCGAAAGCATGAAGTTCCGCGTCGGCTGGGGCATCTTTCCGCACGCGGGTGAAATCACCGTCAACGCGAAAAATGAAATCATCGGCGGGCTTCCCAATATCCGCGTCACCACGCGGCTCGCCACAAGCGGTGTCGTCCGAAAACTCTACACTCTCGAGGCCACGGGCGACTGCGTTTTCGACGCAATCGACGGGCGCCTTCTGGCCATTACCACCAAATCCATTTCCGGAAAAAAACGCACGCATGCCATGGCTGTTTTCAACTACATCGCGGGCAACATTCGTTACGACGACTTTTTGCGCCCCGAAAGAAACGCCACGCTTCCCATCCCCAAAAGCCAGGCGATGGACCTCATCACCGCCCTTGTGCAAACACGCGCGTGGGATCTCAAACCCGGCGATTCGCGTCCCATCACCGCCATTTTCGAGAACGATTTTTACGACCTTCTCGTCACCGCCACCGGCCACGAAAAAGTCAAAACGCCCTGGGGCGAACTCGACACGCTTGTTCTCGAACCCAAACCCGCGCCCGGCTCCACGCCCCAAGGCATGTTCAAAAAAGGCGCCACCGTGCGCGTCTGGGTTTCGCAAGACGCCCGGCGCCTCCCGGTGAAGTTCCAACTCGGTCTCAAATACGGCACCGGCACCGCGCACCTCACCGACTATACGCCGCCCGTCGTAAAAAAGACTGAGGAGCTGAAAAACTGAAGGACTGAAGGCTGAAAACAACTGGCCCGACCAAGCAAAACGCTCGCAATTCAGATTTCTGTTTTTCAAGATTTTCGGACCTTTAGTTTTTCAGATATTCAGTCCTTCAGCCTTTCCCACCATGGGTCACGCCGCCTCAATGCACGCACACTCGCCCGGATCATACAGCATTTCGCTTATGATTCACGGCGCCGTCGTGCTCGCCGTGCTGCTCTCGACCTATTACCTCAGCGACGTTCGGAAAAAGCCCTCCAGTCAGATCATCGAACTCGTCGCCGGCCCCGGAGACGACTACATGGCCAGGCAAGCCCCCGCGCTCGGCACACCGGAAACAATCAACCCGGTTCCCGATCTTAACCTCTCCCCGCTCGAACCTGTTGTCGAACCGCCGCCACAACCAGTCGTCACCCCCGCGCCCAACACGCCCGTCATTCCGCCACCCAAAAAAACGGTTGCGCCAAAGACCACCCCGAAAACGGAAACGCCCCCCAAAAGAATATCCAAGGCGGAGTTCGACAAACTTAACGCCAGTAAAAACAAAAACCTCCCCTCGCAAAAAATCAACAAGACCAAATCGCAAAAAAAAGTGGTCGCTCCAAAAATCGGCCAGGGCGTCGCCAAGGGCGTGCTGGGCGGCATTGGCAGCGGAGCCGGCGCGGGCGGCACAGCGCTCACCGCGGCGGAGCGCGGCCAAATGGAAGCCTACTTCGCGCTTCTCGCGCAGCGCATCCGGCAGGCGCAGGAAAAGCCCGAGGGCCTGAGCAGCGAGCTTGTTGTGCGCATCGAATTTCAAGTTTACTCCAACGGCACCATTGGCGCGGTCAAAATCGTCCGCAGTTCCGGCAACCGGGCCTTTGACGATTCCGTGTTGAAAGCCATCCGCACCGTGCGTCCCATCGGTCCGCGTCCAGACGGCAAAAGCGGCGCGAAAGTCGCCGACTTCCGCATGCGCGAGGAAGATTGAGCGCGGATAATAATAACGCTCCGATGCCAACACGACCATGGGCGCACAAATCGTAGTTTCCCACACGCCCTCGCGTTACGCCGGCGCATACGGCATTTCGATGCTGCTTCATCTGGCAGCCGCCAGCCTCGCGCTTCTCTGCATTTTCCTGTTAAAAACCACCCCCGAAAAACCGTTAAACGATACGATTGAACTCTGGCCGCGCACACTCGTTTCCGGAGAAAACGCCCCGGCTGAGATCCCGCCAATAGTCGGTCCTAAAATCGAACCGCTGTTGCCACTCCCGCCGGTCACGCAGGAAATCCAACCGCAGGCGACACGACCTCCGGGCAATCGAATAACGGAACGCGAGTTCAGGGAAAAATACGGCAGCCCGCCCGCTCGAAATAACACAACAATATCCTCAACCCCGCCGATTCGACCCAACGCAATCGAATCGCCGGCATTCGAAAACCTCGCGCCTGTTTCCCAAAGCACGAATCCCGATGTTCCGATAAGCGCACACATCCAAAACCAAATGGATTCCTATTTCGCGCTCCTCGCGCAACGCATCCGACAGGCGCAGGAAAAGCCCGAGGGCCTGAGCAGCGAGCTTGTTGTTCGCATCGAATTTCAGGTTTACGCCGACGGCACCATTGGCACCGCCAAGGTCATTCACAGTTCCGGCAACCGGGCCTTTGATGATTCCGTGTTGAAAGCCATCCGCACCGTGCGTCCCATCGGCGATCGCCCCGATGGCAAAAGCGGGGCAAAAGTCGCCGACTTCCGCATGCGCGAGGAAGGTTGACCGGCGGGTCCTGTTCAAAAGTGCGCAACAGGGACGTCGATGCCGACGTCCGCAAACTTTCGGGAATATCGTCGAAACATTTTCCGAAACACAGCATCTCAAGGCGTTAACACCATATTTTCACACAACACTTCATCCGCGTCGCATGTCACCGCTCGTTTTTGTTATTTTCCTAATTGTTTATCTGCTCCTCTGCGCCTGCATATTTGTGCGCTCGACACAGGCGCTTCCCAAAAAACGCTGGCTGCGCATCGCATGGGTCGCGGGTCTCGCCTTTTGCGCCACGGCTTTTTTTGCCGGCTCCGCATTTCGCGAAACCGTGATTGCCGGTCTTCCCGTCGGACACTGGTTGCGCGTGCTCGGAGTCACCTGGATGCTCACATTTCCCTATTGGGTTGTCGCGGTCGTTTTCTGGGAGGTAATCCGCCTCGTCAACAAACGCCGGCGCATCCTCTCCAAGTGCGTCGAGACCCACCGCGCCCGCGCCAAGGTTCTCGCGCTCGCCGCCACCGTCGCCGCGGTGACTGTTGTATTTATTTTTGGATACTGGCGCTTTTCGAATCCCGTCATCACTCCCCTTGCCGTCAAAATCAACAAGCCGCTCGGCGGCCAATACGCCGGTTCCGGCAAAGTCCTCCGCATCGCCGTTGCGAGCGACCTGCACCTCGGCGACATCATCGATCGCGAACGCGTCCGCGACTTCGTCTCCCGCATCAACGCTCTTCAGCCGAACATTATTCTCCTCGCCGGTGACGTCATCGACCGCAGCGTGGATGCGCTCGAAAAACAAAACATGGGTGTCGAGCTCGAAAAACTCCACGCGCCCCTCGGCGTGTTCGCCGTGCTCGGCAACCACGAGAAATACGCCAACGCCAAGCGCAGCCTCGATTTTCTCGAAAAACACGGCGTTCGCGTTCTCTACGATGAAGCCGTTCCCCTTGCCAATGGCGCGTTCACACTTGCCGGCCGCGCCGACCACAGCATCAAGTCGCGCAAAACGCTCGAGGAAATTCTCGCGGGCACCGATCGGGCGCGCCCGATTATTCTGATGGACCACCAGCCGCGCGAACTTGCCCGTGCGCAAGCCGCCGGCGTCGATCTGCAATTCTCCGGACACACCCACGCCGGCCAAATCTGGCCGGTCACTTGGATCATCCGTTTCATGTATGAAGTCCCCCACGGATACTCCCGCAAAGGCGACTTCCAGGTTTACGTCACCTCCGGCCTCGGTCTCTGGGGTTTCCCCGCCCGCATCGGCAGCAAATCCGAAATCGTGGACGTGACCGTGGAATTCGCGAAGTGAAGCGCGCACATCGCGAATGCGCACGGATGACTGCCCTGCGAGTCCGCGAGCCGCACTGTGAAGCGGCGTGGGAGCCGGAATTTTTTGCGGCTAAATGGATTGGTCGCTTGAGAGGGCCTCCGTGTCGGCAAATCAGTGCAAAATTGTTTTCCGAAACATGGCTCCCAATTAAATTGACTCACCTGTCCGAAAATCACGAAATACCCGAACCCATTTCCCTCAATAAACAACAACCCAGCTAAAAAACACATCCCGACCATGGCCAAACCATTCCTCCCCGAAACCTTCCTCCTCGACACACCTTGGGCGCGCTCGCTCTACAAGGATCACGCCGCCAAGCAGCCCATCTTCGACTACCACTGCCACCTTCCGCCCGACCAGATCGCCTCGAATCACCAATTCGAAAACCTCTATAAAATCTGGCTCGCCGGCGACCATTACAAATGGCGCGCCATGCGCTCCAACGGCATCCCCGAGGACTACATCACCGGCGACAAAACCAGCGACTACGACAAGTTCCTCGCCTGGTGCAAAACCGTTCCCCAGACCCTCCGCAATCCGCTCTATCACTGGTCGCACCTCGAACTGCGCCGCTACTTCGGCATCAACCTCGTCATCAACGAAGCCAACGCGCCCAAAATCTGGAAACTCGCCAACGCCAAGCTGAAGACGAAGGCCTTTTCCACGCACGGCATCCTCACCAAAAACCGCGTCAATGTCGTCTGCACAACCGACGACCCCGTCGACTCGCTCGAGCACCACATCGCCATCGCCAAGTCCAAGCTCAAGACCCGCGTCTATCCCACCTTCCGCCCCGACAAGGCGCTCGTCGTCAACAGCCCCGCCGTCTTCAACGCCTGGTGTGACCAGCTCTCCGCCCGCGCCAACATCGACGTCAAGGACCTCGACTCGCTCCTCCGAGCCATCGACAACCGCCACGAGTTCTTCCACTCCATCGGCGCGCGCGTCTCCGACCACGGCATGGAAAATATTCCCGACGCTGACTGCACCGAAAAGGAAGCCGCCGCCATCTTCAAGGCCGCGCGCGCCGGCAAGGCCGCCAGCCCCGAAAACACGGCCAGGTTTACCTGGTTCATGATGCTCGCCTTTGGCCGCCTCGACGCCAAGCGCGGCTGGACCAAGCAGCTCCACCTCGGCGCGATCCGCAACAACAACACCCGCCTCCTCAAGCGCCTCGGCGCCGACGCCGGCGTGGACTCCATCGGCGACTTCCCGCAAGCCCGCGGCCTCGCCCGCTACCTCGACCGCCTCGACAGCGAAAACGCGCTCCCGAAAACCGTCATCTACAACCTCAACCCCGCCGACAACTACGTCTTTGCGACGATGATTGGCAACGTGCAGGACGACCTCACGCCCGGCAAAATCCAATTCGGCAGCGGCTGGTGGTTCCTCGATCAGGCCGAGGGCATGAAGTGGCAAATCAACGCCCTCTCGCAACTCGGCCTTCTGAGCCGCTTCGTGGGAATGCTCACCGACTCGCGCAGCTTCATGAGCTACGTGCGCCACGAATACTTCCGCCGCGTGCTCTGCAAACTGGTCGGAGGCGATGTTGACGCCGGCCTGATCCCCGCCGACAAAAAGTTGGTCGGCGGCATGATCGAGGACATCTGCTACAAAAACGCCAAACGCTACTTCGGCCTCGAAACGGGCAACATGTGACAAACCGTTGATATGAGTTTATAACCCCAATGGGGTTGCATATTTTTAACCCGGGGCTGACGACAAAAACGTCTGTCCCGGGTTACGAGTTTTTGAAAACGCGACACTGAAAGGGGCGCGTTATTCATGCTTCGCAAGAAACAGCGGAAGCGGCCAGGGTGTGTTTTTTCGTTTCGGTGATAAAATTTGATTTCCTATTACCAGACGCCAATCATGCGCAACCATCCCATGAAAACGCTCACCTACCCGACGAGTTTCCTGTTGGTGTTTTTGCTTTCCCTGCCTTTGTGCGCAAAGAAAACGGAGCAAAAAGCAGCAACCTATGAGACAAAGCTGAATATCTCATATTACGACGACCACGCGCTGGCGAATGCCGACGAATATAAAAAGAGCCATTGCAAAATGGACATGTATTACCCGGAAAATCGTGCGGGGTTTCCCACGATTGTCTGGTTTCATGGAGGCGGACTGACGGGCGGCAAGCGCCGCCTGCCCGCGCTCAAGAATCAGGGAATCGCGCTCGTTGCCGTCAGCTACCGCCTTTCGCCCAAGGGGGAATTCCCCTGCTTTCTTGAGGACGCCGCCGCGGCCACCGCGTGGGTGATCAAAAATATCGCGGCCCATGGCGGCGATCCGGACAAGGTGTTTATCGCGGGCCACTCCGCCGGCGGTTATCTGTCCGCGATGGTGGGCATGGACGGGCGCTGGCTGGCGGCCCACGGAATATCAAATCGCAAACTGGCCGGCATCATTCCCGTGAGCGCGCAGGTCACGACCCATTTTTTGGTGAAAAAATTGCGCGGAGACCAAGGCGAGCAATACCGTCCGATAATTGATGAATACGCCCCGTTGTATCATGCCTCGAAAAACCTGCCTCCGATTTGCCTGATCGTGGGCGACCGGCGCATTGAATGGAAAAGTCGCGTCGAGGAAAACGAGCTTCTGGCCGTGAGCCTGAAAAACTTGGGCCATGAGCAGACGGAGTTTTATGAAATGGGAGGCCTCAACCACCGCGCGGTTGGCGAAGGCGCACTGATTATAATAAAAAAATACGTGAATCGAATTATTGAGGAGCGGGGAAAAGAGCCGTCCCCGTAGAGTCGCGTTCGTGATGGACGATTTTTCGCGGAGAATAGAGGCAGCCTGAAGAAATAAACGGTATCCGCGTTGGACAGGGCGTGCTCGCCGAGCGCGCCGAGAATTGCGAGAGACAACCGCCCTGCCAAAATGAGCGCACTACTTATAAAAATAACTTTAAGAGGGCGGAGCGGGTTCCGTTAATTCTTTCTCATCTTTTTGCCCAACGTCTCAACGTCCGCCGCGGCGCCAGTGACCGCCGGGTTTGCCCTTGGGGTGATGCGACGGATTTCCACCGCCGTGCGGACGTCCGCTGCTGGAGCGAGATTGGTTTTGTCCGCGCGCGCCTTTTGAAAGGCCGCCATTGCCTCCGCCGCGTTGGTGCTGCTGGCCGCCGCCTTGTTTGCGGCGGGGATTTTTCATCGGACGCGAGGTGTCTATGTGCGGCGGGGCACCGTTGGCGTAGGCGAAGCCGTCGAGTGCGAGACGTTCGATGTGCGCGCCGATGAAGCGCTCGATGTCGCGCAGGTCGCCGGCTTCCTCGGGCGTGACGAGCATGAAGGCGTCGCCGTCGGCCTGGGCGCGACCGGTGCGGCCAATGCGGTGCACGTAGTCGTCGGGTTTTTCGGGGACGTCGAAATTGATAACGTGCGAGACGCCGGACACGTCGATGCCGCGCGCGGCGATGTCGGTGGCGACGAGCACTTCGTAGCGTCCGTCCTTGAAGCCGGCGAGCGCCTCGGTGCGCTGGTTTTGGGAGCGGTTGGCGTGGAGGACGGCGGTGGTGTGACCGGCGGACTTGAGCTTGCGCGCGATGCGATCCGCACCGTGCTTTGTGCGCGAAAAGATGATCACGCTTTGGAAGTCTGTGCGGTTGAGAATCGCGAGGAGCATGTCGAACTTTTGCTCGTGGAGGACGGGATACGTGGCGTGGGTGACGGTTTCGACGACGGAGCGCGAGCGCCCGATTTCGACGCGCTCGGGATCGTGAAGCGCGAATTTTGCGACGGCTTCGATCTCAGGTTGTATGGTGGCGGAGAAAAAGAGCGTCTGGCGCTTGGGGGGGCATTGCGAGACGACGCGGCGCACATCGTGGATGAATCCCATGTCGAGCATGCGGTCCACCTCGTCGAGGACGAGCGCCTCGATGCCGGCGAGCGAGAGAGTTTTCTCCTGAAGAAAATCAAGCAGGCGCCCGGTGGTGGCGATGAGGATGTCGGTGCCGTTTCGAATGGCGGCGCGCTGGTTGCCGTAACCGACGCCGCCGTGGATGACCGCGACGCGCAGGTTGGTGAAGCGGCCGAGTTCGCGAAATGCGGTTTCGACTTGCGCGGCGAGTTCGCGCGTGGGCTCGAGCACAAGAACGCGGGGCGGACCGTGGCGGTGGGCGCCGAGACGCGCGAGTATGGGCAGCGCGAAGGCGGCGGTTTTGCCGGTGCCGGTTTGGGCGGAGCCGATGAGATCGCGTCCGCCGAGGACGACGGGGATGGCGCGTTGCTGGATGGGTGTTGGCTGGGCATACCCCATGGCTTGCGCGCCGCGCACGAGTGAATCCGGCAGTCCTAGTTGTTTGAATGGCATGATTGTTGGCGTTGATAACGCGCAGCGAACGCGGCGGCTGGCGAGGGAAAACACAATGCGCCTGAGCGACGCAAAAAGCACCGGACTCAAAAACGCCGAGGTGGCGCCTCACTCAATTGCGCAACTTTTTCCGCGTCGGCGACTGCGTTGGCACGCTGCAAATCAGCGCGCGCCGAGCTCGCGCATCCTGATAATTTTTCGGAGGCCGAATAACAAGCAGATCAACGCCAGACTCCAGAGGCTCGGAGCGCCGCCACCGCCACCACCACCGCTGTTGTTATTGTCGTTGGTGCCGGTGTTTGTTGCGCCCTCCTGCGTCACGGTGCAGCTGGCGGTGCGATTACCCGCCGTGACTGTGACGACTCCAGTGCGCGAGTTTGACGAAGTGTTGGTGGCGCAGGTGACAATGAAGGAGCCGGTGGCGACACCCGCGGCGGGCGAGACGGTCAGCCACGATGCGGAGGAGGCTGCGGTCCATGTGATGTTGCTATCCACGGTCACGGTGAAATTGTTTCTACTTCCGGAAACCTGTTTTGCGACGGGGCTGACGCTGAGCGTGATGTCGGTGCCGGTTGTCCATGTGACCTGATCGAGCCAGACACCGTCGGCTCCGATGGATCCGGCGGGATCCTTGTCGTAAAGCCATTTCAATTTATGCTCGCCGGTTCCGGTGATTACAAAGATGTGTTGCGCCCAGTCATGTTCACCGCCGAGACCGCTTCTTTGGCGACCGTTCATTTCAAACGTCTGTGCTTTGCCGTCCGAGTAGAACGTCTGTTCCCGTCCATCTATGTAGAAATACAAAAAATCTCCCCACGTTCCATGTTCGTCCTTGCTCCATGGTTCGGATGAGACTTTGCACCAAAAACTCAAGATACCTTCGCCGGTGACGGTCGTTTGAATCCATGTTTGTTGGCCGTCTTCCACGCCAGAAGTCGATGTGCCGAGGATAATCCCGCTGCGCGCGGCGTGTTGTCCGTCGTGCGTGGTGATGGTTTGAGTGGTCCAAGGGGCGTCTATGGCTGATCCATTTTCGTCTTCTGCGCCGGTCGTCCAAACGAGGTTGTTGTCGAGCGCAGTCGCGAGGGGGATGTGCGCGGGTTGCGCGACTTCGCAGACGCGGCTGATGCCTCCGCTGGTGATGGTGATGGTAGCGCGGCGCGGGGAGCCGGTGTCGTTGGCATTATGGGTAACGGTAAGGGTTTGACTGCCTGCGTTGCCGGAGGCGGGCGTGACACCCAGCCATGAGGCGTCGGTTGTCGCCGTCCATGTTTTGGAGGTTGTGGCGGTGAGTGTGAACTGACCGGCGGCGGAGTCAGCCTCCTTGGTGTTGGGTGTGATGGCGGGATTGAAGTTGTCGGGCGTCCAGACGACTTGATCGACCCAGGCGGCGCCGGTTGTGCCGGCGGAGGCTTTGTCAAAGGTCCAGCCGAACTGGTGCGTGCCGGTGGTGGTGATAGCAATGGTTTTTTTTGCCCAGTCTTGCTGCCCGGTGATGCTCTCCGGGGTTTCGGTCAGGGCGGTTGAGAGGTCGGTGGTGGCAAAGACGAGTGCGTCGGCTGCGTCGGCGGAGATTTTCCACCAGAAACTGACGGTGCCGGAGCCTTCGACTGTGGTGAGGACGCCGCTGCTCTGGCCTTGCGCGAGGGCTCCGCTTTGCGCGGCGGCAACCCCGTCGTAAGTGGTCGTTGTTTGACCGAACCATTCGGCGTCAGCGCCGGGCTCCTTCGTCCACGTGAGTTCGCTGGCAAGCGCGGCGGCGAGGGATGGGTTGGACTGGACGAGATTGGTGGAGAGCGTGTATTGGCCGATGCTGCCGTAGGCGGTGTAACCGGTGCGGGTGGAGATGCTGGTTGCATAAGGGTTTCCGGTGCTTCCAGAGGTGATGCGCAAATACCACTGGCCGGCGTCGAGTTGCTTGGAGAGCGTTGCGTAGGTGAGGGTGGGGGCGTTGTTGGAACTGTTTAGGTTTCCTGAGGAGTCGAGGATCTCGAGTTTGAGGTCGGTGCTGCCGATGATCGTGCCTGTGCCGGAGACTCGGGTCGGATAGAGCGAGAAGTTGATGGAGCCGGGGGATGAGAGATTGATGCCATAGTAATGGGGCTCATCGGCATTGCGAATGAGGCCGCTCGCGCCGATGCTGCCGTCATCGCCGGTGGTGAGCGGGAGCGCAGTCGCGCGGGTGGTGGCGGCGATGACGCCGCGATAGCCAAGTTTGCCCTCGATAATCATGAGGTCATCCTCCTTGTTGTTGGCGCTGTAATATTCTCCCTTCGACCATTGGTAGACATTTCTACGGTTGGCATTGTAGGCATTGCCCATGATGGTGCCCCAAGAGGTGGCGCCCGTGCCGTGTCCCGGATAATAACCAAAATCGTCACTGCTGGTTTGATAGCCGGGGCCATCGTGACTGAGGCCGAGGTTGTGGCCAAACTCGTGTGCGGCGGCGTAGGCGATGTCGGCGTTGATTGACTTCAGCGTGTCATAATAAATGAAGACGGGGCTGAGATCGGTTTCGTAACCAAGCCATCCAAAGGCTTGAAGGATCGCGACCCCGTCAGCGCCGTCGGCGGCGGCGGGCATCTTTCTCCCATTGGCGTCGCTGCTGCGGGTAATAAGCACGCGGCCGGTGGTGCGTGTGAAGATGGCGGGCTTTTCAGTGGTCACGTCCACATCGAACGCGGAGAAATATTCGGAAACGCGTTCCCAGATTCTGACGATGTTTTCCTGCTCCTGTTCATTGAAAGTGGTGGCGTCGCCGTCGATGTTGTAGGGGGTCGCCCTGTAGCGATCGACCTCATAGGATTTATTCCATGCGGTGTTTTCGATGGTGCCTCCGCCGAAGTCGAGAAAGATGACTTTGGTCGCGCCGGGGCGCGAATGACGCACGGGGGGCGGCTGATGGGAACAGAGGCTGCGGCTACCGTCGGATCGAGTGTGCCGGCTGTGGAAATCTCAGCCGGCGCGCCGCCGGGGTGATCTCCTGTGACAAAGCGGCACGCGTAATAGAGATGTCCCTTGGGCGTGAGGTGCAGGCTGGCAAAATCTGCTGCGGGGATGCGGTTTGCCGCGAGGGTTCTGAATGCGAAGGAGCGGGCCTCGGGAGCAAGGGAGCGGAGTTCTTCGCGGAAACGGGCCGAGGGAATTGTATCGAGGGTGGCGCGCTGTTTTTGCGTGAGAGCGCCTGTCCCGGCGGAGCCATTGCTTTCGTCGAGGGCGGGCGCGTTTGAGCTGGATGGTTGAGTTGCCAACGAGGCGCGGGAGACTGTGCGATGGCGGGGGTGTTTCTCGTGGTTAGCCACAATGGTTTCGGTGGAAACGGGCGCGAGCAGCGCCTTGGTGTCTGTTTGATCATCGTGGCGGTCCGTGACAGATTGTGGCGCGAGGGCGTTGGCGGTCCGTTTCGCGGTTTGCGGAGAAATTTGCTTGGAGCCTTGGGAGTTAAAAAAGAAAGCAGCTCCCGCTACGAATAGCACTGTTGTGCCGATTAGGAAAACCTTCCGGACTGAGGGTTTGTTGAAAGCGATCATAATTGGAGGGAATATGGTTTTTAGTCTGTGTGCCACCTCAAAAAGTATCAACGGCACAGGCGCGGAGATGCGGAAATTTGTTTAAAACAATGTTTCAAACAATAATCGCAGGGGCGCGCCTTGTGCTCGCCCCTGCGGTCCGTTCGCGGACGGTTTCAGGCTATTTCAACAGTTTGACGAGCGCCGAGAAATCCTCGTCGGAGTAGCCGGCCTGGTCGGCGTGGTAGAGGCATTCGCGCACGGTGTCGAGTATCGGGAAATCGTCGCAGCCTTCCGTCCGCGATGCCAGGCGCATGTCCTTTAACATGTGTTTCACCGAGAACTGCGGCGCGAAATCGCCCGAGCGCAACTTCGGCTCCTTGAGCGCCGTGACGCCCGAGTAGCTCACGTTTTGCCTGATGACCTTGAAAAACAAATCGTCCAGCACTCCCGCCTTGCGCACCATCGTCAGCGTCTCGGCAAGCGCCTGCATTTGCCCCGCGATGTTCAGGTTCATCGCCAGTTTGAGCGTTGTCGCCTGCGCGTTGGTGCCGATGGTGTATCGAAACTCGGATACAAGCGCGAGCAACGGCTCCACTTCCGCGATCAGCGCATCGTCGCCGCCGAGATAATAAACCGATTTTTTTTGCTCCGCCGCCGGCTTGCTGCCGGTGAACGGCGCCTCCAGGTAACGCGCGCCGCGCGCCTCGACGAGTTTCTTGAACTCGTCGCTGCTTGCCGGATCAATTGTGCTCGACTGGATGACAATTTTTCCCGCGCCGAGGGCGGGCAAAATCTGCTCGAGAACGCCCTTCACCGCCGGCGGATCGGCAACGACAATTTGCACCACGGCGGCCTCCTTTGCGACATCGAGCGCGGAGGGTTTCCATTTCGGAAAATCCGGATGCGCCGTGCGATTCCACGCGCCCGCAAGCACGCCCGCATCGTTGTAATGACGGGCCCACACACTGCCGATAATCCCAAGACCAATGACGCCGATTGTTTTCATAGTGCCCGCACCATCCACCATTTCCCATCAAATCGCAAAATGTATTTGATGAACATGTCCCGAAGGAGGGGCGCGCCCGACGGGCGCGCCGGGAATAGCGGGAGATAAACGCGGCGGTTGGCGGAATGTCGCCGGCGTCCGGAACGGCGAAACCGCCCTACCACATGCGGCGGTAGCCGAGGTTGAATGACCAAGGGCGCTCGTAGGCGGGGGCCTTGGCGTATTCATAATCCAAATACACCTGGCTGCCGGCGTCGATTCGATACGCCGCGCCGAGGCCGGCTTCCATGCGCCAGCCGCGATAGGTCGGCCCCACCTTCGTGTCCAACGCGGTGATTTCGCCGCCGTTGGCATCGACCCGGGCCGCGCCGATTTTGCCGTAGGGATGCCAGCGGCTCGAGAGGAGCTGGCGCCCAAAGCGGAGCTGGCCGCGGTATTGCAGCGTGTCGCTGTCGGAGACGCGCACGGTCATGCGGTTGCCCGGATCGGACGATTTCGTCTCGTAGGTGTCGCCGTTCAGCCAGCCTTGCGAGATTTGCACGGAGGGTTCGAGCCACCAGCCGTCGGTGCGCTTGAGCATGCGGCCAAACTCAACCGAGATGCCTTGCGCCTTGCTCGTGTAATCGCCGGATACCGCGGCGCCGCCATACGGGCGGCTTTCAAAGTCGTGCTTGTAACGGTCGGCGCGCAACACGATGTCGGCATACCAGCCGGCGTCGCCGAGCCAGGTCGCGTAGAGGCCGAGGCCGACGTTGGTGCTGGAGCCGTCGTCGGCGTTGCGGAAATCGCGGTCGGTGCCGCCCATGTCAATGAATGCGCCGAACAGCCAGGTGGCGTTTGCGGAGCCGTTGCGCAGGGCTTTGTCGGCGCCGGCGGTGATGCCGTAGGTGTCCTGGCTGAAGCGGCTGGAGCGCATCGGGCTCAGGGCGTTGAGGCGGTAGGTGTAGCCGCGCATCCAGATGTTGCCGGTGAGCGGCGCGTTGGTGGCGAGGTTTTCGGCGCGCACGTCGCCCATGCGTTTGTGCAGGGAGTCCATGCCGTAGTGCCAGCTCAGGCCGAGGAGGGAGGCGGAGTTGACAATGGTCTGGCCGGCGTCGCTGTAGGGCGAGGGTTCGTCGCCGGTGCCGGTGGGGTTGGCAAGATACCAGTTGGCCGGGTCGGTTTCGCCCTTGACCCAATAATAACGGTAGAGGCCGGCGTCGCGGTATTGCGGGCCGGTGAGGCTGAAGTCGGCTTCGTTCGCGGCCTGCACAATCATGAGGCGTTGTCCGGCCTTGGTCGGGTTGCCGCCGTGGTTGGAGAGGTCGAGCGTGTAGGCGCCCGTGGTGGCGCCGTCGATGCGGAGGAGGTCGCCGCGGAGGAGGGCGAGGTTCGCGGACATCGTGATGGTGTTGACGCCGCCGGCGAGGTTGCCGTGGACGCGCAGGGTTTTGAAGGCGGTGTTGTCGGCGGCGGGCGCGCCGAAGAAGATTTTCGCGCCGGTGGCGAGGGTGAGGTTGTTGACGTCGGAGCTGGCGGTGAGCGTCCACGAGCTGGTGGCGTCGATGTTCACGTTGGCGATGTCGATTTTGCCGGTGAGCGCGGTCGCGCCGGTGAGGGAGACGTTTACCGTGGCGGCGGTGTCGGCGAGGATGTCGCCGGCGAGCGTCATGTTGTTGAAGGTGGCGTTGGTCGTGCCCGTGCCGGCGGCGTTGAGCACGACGCCGCTGTCGGTGATGGCGTGCGCAAGGCTGTCGAGGGTGACGGTGGCGGCGCCGCTGTCGTGCGAGACGTCGATGAGGTTGCCTTCGGCGACGAGCGCGCCGCCGGTGAGCGCGACGGCGCTTTCGCCGGTGCCGGAGATGGCGATGCCGTGGCCGGTAACATCAATCGTCATGGTGCCGCCGGTGACGGTCGATGTGGCGGCGGCGCCGGCGAGGATGTTGATGGCGTTTGCGTTGGCGCCGTTGGTTCTGATCGCGCCGCCGTTCAGGGTGATGGTGGCGGCGGAGGAATGGACGCCGTGGGAGGCGTCGCCTTCGGTCATTATGATGGTGTTGTCGGCGGTGATCGTGGAGATCTTCGAGGTGTCGGTGCTGTTAACCCCGGTGGCGCGGAGGCCGTATGAGCCGGTGCCGGTGGTGGCGATGGCGTTGTCGCCGGTGAGCGCGACGGTGCTGCCGCCGTTGGCGGCGATGCCGTGGCCGACTGATTTGAGCCGGAGGTTTTCGGCGTTGACAGCGCTGGTGCTGGCGTTGTCGGTCCATGCGACGATGCCGCCGGAGTTGTCGGCGGGGGCGTTTTGCACGTCGATGCTGGCGTCGACGAGGTTCACGGTGCCGCCTTTTTCGGCGACGATGCCGATGCCGCGGTTGCCGGTGGTGGTGATTTCGATGGCGGTGCCGGTGAAGACGGCGCCGTCGCTTGCGCCGATGCCGTAGCTGTTGCCATTGCCGGTGGTGGTGATCGAGAGGCCGGCGGCGTTGATGAGCGAGCCGGTGCCGGTGACGAGCACGCCGTGCGCGCCCGTGCCGGTGGTCTTGATGGTGCCGGTGAAGATGCCCGAGCCGTCGGCGTTGATTTTGCCGCCGCTGTAAACATGAACGCCCGCCGCGCCGGTGGCGTTTGTGAGCGTATCCAAATTCAGGATACCGCCCGCGCCGGTTTGGATTTCGGCGTTGTTGACGATGACGCGTCCGTGGACGGTTTGCGAGTGGCCGTCGAGGTTTAGGACTGAATCCGGGTTGAGGGTGAGCTCGCCGGTTTCGCCGAGGGCGTTGTTGGTGATGGCGGTGACGGTGCCGGTGGCGATGGTGGTGGCGCCGGTGTAATCGCTGAGGCCGTTGCCGACGCGGATGACCATGCCGTCGGTGGCGGTGAAGGTGTAGTTGCCGGAGCCGGAGAGGATGGCGCCGAGGGTGTCGTCGGTCGCGCCGTCGGTGGAGATTTGCACGGTCTGGCCGGCGAGGGCGTCGATTTGCGCGAGGCCGTAGTTGAGGTAGATGCCGCTGCCGGTGACGGCGCCGTAATAATCGTAGGTGAGGTCGGCGACGTGCGTGCCGGATTGCACGAGGGCGCTGGTGGAGGAGACCGCGCTGGCGATCGTGCCGGAGCTGGCCGATGAGGGGATGATGCTGATGGAGAGTTGCGTGCCGACGTTGCGCACGGTGCCGGTGACGGCGACGAGCTGGTTTTGCAGCATGCCGGCTGTGCCGGTTTCGAATGCGGGAGGAGGCATGTAGTTGTCCTGATCAATGAGCGCGGGGGCCTTGGTTGATGAGGGGATGATGTTGTGCACGGTGCCGGAGAGGGCGACTTCGACGGTGCCGCCACCGGAGGCGTCGAGCGTGCCGGAGACGGTGAGGAGGTCCTCGACGAAGTTCACGCCGGTGCTGCCGGAGGTGCGGACGGCGAGGGTGCCGCTGTTGAAGGAGAGTCCGGCGATGGTGCCCGCGCCCTCGACGGCGGTGCGGTTGAGGGCGTCGAGGCGGAGGGTGGCGTTGGCGAGGGCGGACATGTTGGTCGCGCCTTGCGAGTTGGCGGTGCCGCCAAGGATGAAGCGGCCGTTGCCGAGGGCGAGGGTGCCGCGGAAATCGTTAACCATGTCGGCGGCGGCGTTGGTGCCGAGGGCGATCAGGTTTGTGCCGCTGCCGTCGGCGAGGCTGATTTTGAGAACGCTGGTGGCGTCGGTCGTCGTGCGGTGGTTGTAGGTGTAGTCGCCCGAGACGGCGCGCTGGACGTGGAATTGCGAGCCGTTGAGGAGGTCGAGGTTGAGGGTGTTCGAGCCGGTGGCGGCGGTGTAGGACCAGAGGGTGTCGTCGGGGACGGTCTCGCCCTGGCGTCCGCCGATGATGTCGCCGGTGACGCTGGTGGCGTTGTCGAGGATGACGCGCAGGGCGTTGGAGTTGGTGGCGCTGGCGTGGAGCGAGATGGCGTTTGTGCCGTTGGTGATCGAGGTGACGCCGTCGAGCGTGAGCGTGCCGCTGGTGTTGACGGCGCGGACGAGTTCGGCGGCGGCGGTGATGGAGCCGGTCTTGATCGTGACGCTGCTGCCGAGGGGCGTGCCGGCGGGCTGGCTGTCGATTCCGAAGAGGATGGCGCTCGTCTCGCTGGTGATGATGGCGTTGGTGGTTTCGATTGCGCCGGCGTTGTCAACGGTCACGGCCACGGCGTTGTTTTTGGCGATGAGGGTGGTGTTTTGCGCGACGAGTTTTCCGCCGCGATTCGCGGTGGTGTCGTAGCCGGAGGCCTTGATCGCGGCGGTGCTGGCGTTGGCGCTGGTCGTGGTGAGCGTGCCGCCGGTGATGCTCACGAAGGCATCGTAGTTGGCGAAAGCGGCGTGCGCCATGTTGCCCTCGGTGGTGATGTTGAAGTTGTCGAGAGCGAGCGTGCTGGTGAAGAGTGCTCCCACACCGCTGGCCGCCGCGCCGAAGGAGTGGTCGCCTTGCGTGGTGATAGAGCCGTTCTTGAAGGAGAGGATGGCGCCGTTGGTGGCGTGGATGCCGTAGGATGCGTCACCGGTCGTGCTGATGTTGGTTGTTTCGGCGGTGCTGACGATGCGCGCGCCGGAGCCTATTGCGTAGATGCCGTGCGAATAGTCTCCGATCGTGGCGATTGTGCTGACGGTGCCGGGGACGGGCGTTGTTGCGAGCGCGGTTCGGTAAACGGAGCTGGTTTCGGCGTTGTTGTGGGCGTTGGCGCTTGCGGAACCCGAATAAGCATGAATGCCGTAAGCGGATGTGCCGCTCGTGTTGATGTTGCCGGAGTTTACGACAATGGCCGCGCCCTCGGTATTCTCGGTGCGGGCGTAAATGGCGCTCGACGAGCCTCCCTCAGTGATGAGGCGGCCAGTGTTAATGATGGTGGCTGCGTTGTTGGAGCCGTCCGTCGTGGTTCCGGAGGTGACGCCGGCATAGAGCGCGTAGGCGGAATCGCCGCGGGTTTCGATGGTGCCGGAGGAATAGGTGATCGTCACGTTGCCGTCGTTGCGGCCCGCACCGCCGTTGATGGTCGCGGCGAGACCGTAGGAATAGACGTTTGTGCCCGTGCTCTCGGGGATGTCAGCGGCGGCAAGGATGTTGCCCGAACCGGTGATGGAGAGGTTGCCGATGTTGTTTATGGCGTGGATATACGCACCGGCGCCGCGGTTTTGAGCGTGGGTTTCGATGTCGCCGTCGATGACCATGCGGATGTCGCCGGTGCCGGATTTGGTAACATAGATGGCGGAGCCCGCGCTGTCGATCCAGTTGCCCGTGTCCGTGTCGGTCGAGCCTTTCTGAATGGTGATCTTGCCGATGGCGTGCGTGATGTCCACATCGCCGTCGCTGCGGCTGGCATTGACGATGATGCCGTGCGCGCTCTCGGCGGAGGTGGTGATTGAGGCGGTGTTATCGATGGTTATGCTGCCTTTGCCGATGGCGTAGATGCCGGTGGACTGCGTGCCGGTTGTGGCGAGTGCGCCGGTGTTGGTGATGTCGATGTTGCCGGAGCCGGTGGCGTAAATGGCGTGGGAGTTTTCGCCGTTGGTGGTGATGTTGCCGGCGTTGGTGATGGTGATGGAGCCGGCGGCTTGGAGGAGTTCCCTGGTGCTGCTGTCGTATCCGGTTGCGGAGATGCCGTGCGCGGCGGAGCCGCTGGTTTCGATGGTGGCGGCGGTGTTGACGAGTATCGCGCCGGTGCCGCCGGTGGTGAATGCCATGATGCCGTGCGAGCGGTCGCCGGCGGTTCGGATGGTGCCGCTGACGGCGGATGCGGTGTAGGCGCCGGTGAGGGTGTCGGTCGCGCCAGCACGGTCTGCGGTGTAGCCGATGCGGACGTCGCCGTTGCCGGTGGTGTTGCTGATGTAGGCGCGGATGCCGCGGTTGTCGGTGCCGAGGGTTTCGATGAGCGAATCGGCGTTGTTGGAGGTGACGGTGACGTTGCCGGAGGTGCCGTCGTGGCCGGCGTTGATGCCGGTGCCGCCCGCGGTGTCGGCGTTGCCGGCGAGGATGTGGGTGCCGGTGTATTCGATGGCGATTTGACCGGTGCCGCTGACGTGCGCGACGATACCTTGCGGATGTGTGCCGGAACCACTGGCGATGATTTCGCCGGTGGCGTAGATTTGGGCGTTGCCGGAACCGGTGGCGCCGATTTGCCGCGCCCAGAGTGCATCGGCGTTGAAGCCGGTGACTTCTACTTTGGCGCCGGTGTAATGGATGATGGCGCTGCCGTTACCGGTTGAGTGGGCGGCGATGCCTTCGGGCACGCTTGTGCCGTTGACGTCGCCGGTGTGGGAAACCGTGGCGGCGGCGTGGATGATGGCGTCGCCGTTGCCGGCGTTTTGCGCGTAAATGCTATATCCGCCGTTGCCGGTGTTGGTGATCGCGCCGGAAAGTGGATTTGCGGCCGTGCCGATGGTGACTGTGCCGGTCGAGGCGGCGCCGGTGATTTGCGCGAGGATGCCGTGGGATGCGGTGCCGGTGGTGGTGATGTTGCCGGTGTTGAGGACCGTGATATTGCTGTCGCCGGTCGCATGGGCGTAGATGCCGTGGGCGGCGATGCCGGAGGTTTCGATGTCGGCGGCGTTGTTGATGGTGATGCCGCCCGAGCCGGCGTTGCTGGCGTAAATGCCGTGCGAAGTCGTGCCTGAGGTTGTGATTTTGCCCGAGACGGGCGCGGCGGCGCCGGAGCTGTTCACACCGATGCCGATGTTTCCGGTGGCGTCGGTGCCGGTGATGAGCGCGTAGATGCCGTGCGAGTTGCCCCCAAGGGTGGAGAGGTCGCCGGTGCTGGTGATGCGGATGTTGCCGCGGGAGGCGAAGGTGGCGCCGGCGTTGGTCTGTTGATGCGCGTAGATGGCGGAGGCGGCGTTGGCGACGCCGGTCGCGCCGGTGCCGGTGGCGATGGTGGTGCCGTTGTTGTCGATGTTGATGTCGCCGGTGGCGTCGGCCAGCGCGCCGGTGCCGGTGATGTGGAGCGCGGCGATGCCGTAGTTGGCGGAGCCGTTGCCGGTTTGCGAGGGTGTTTCGAGGATGTTGATGCTGCCGCCGTTGGTGGTGATGTTGATGTCGGCGTTGGTGCCGTTCACGCCCTTGGTTTGCACAAGGATGCCGTCGCCGTTGACGCCGTTGGCGGTGATGTTCGCATTGGTGACAGTGATATTGATGTCGCCGGAGGTGGCGGTGCTTTCGGCGCGGATGCCGGTGGCGTCGTAGCTCGCGGTGGTGATGTTGCCGTTGGCGTGGTTGATTTCGATGCCGTCGGAGGCTCCGGTGGCGGTCACGTAGGCGTGGATCGCGTGAGAATAGGTGCCGCTGACGGCGGCGGTCGATGTGGTTACGATTTCGCCGGTGTTGTTGATGATGATTTTGCCGGAGCCGGAGCCGCTGGCGTAAATGCCCATGGCACCGGTGCCGGAGGTGGAGATCGCGCCGCTGTTGCTGATGGTGATCGCGCTGCTGGTGACCGGGGCGCTGGCGTTGGCATAAATGCCGTGCGATGAATTGCCGTCGGTCGTGATTTCGGCGGCGGAATGGATGTTGATGTTTCCGGTGCCCGAGTTCGTGGCCGCGATGCCGTGCGCGTCGGGTCCGGTGGTGGCGAGCGTGCCGGTGACGGGGGAGGCGGCATCGCCGATGTCGATGCTGCCGGAGCCGGTGGCGATGGCGCGGATTGCGACAGCCGCGGCCCCTGCCGTGGTGATGTTGGCAGTGGTGTCGATTCTGATTGATCCCGCGGTGCTGCTGGTGGAAATGCCGTGGGCGTTTGCCGCGGTCGTGGTGATGGATGAGCCGGGGCCGGTGATGTTCACCGATGCCTGCTCGCCGCCGTTCACGTAAATGCCGACACTGTCCGTGCGAATGTGCGTGTTGCTGCCGGTGATGTTGACGATGGCGTTGGTGGATGAGCTGGCGGAGAGACCTGTCGCGCCCGAGCCCCGCGATTCCACGGTGGTGTTGTCCCCGGTGATGTTGATGGCGGCCTGTTTGCGTCCGGAGGCGTAAATGTTGGCGCCGGTTCCCATCTCGCGCATGGTGCCGCCAGTGTAGTTTGTTATGAAGGAATTGTTGCTGCCGGTGATGTTGACGATTGTGCTGCCGCCCGAGGCGGCTTGGTTTTCGGCAAGGATGGTGTTTGTGTAGTTGTTGTTGCCGGCGCCGGCGATGCTGGTGGCAACATCCACCACGCTGTTGGATGCGTTGAAGTTGACCGTGTTGGTGGAATTGACGGATTTGGTTTTGGTGTAGATTCCCTCCACGGTGTGGCTGCCCTGGCCGTAAAGCAGGATCGAGCCTTCGAGGTTGAGCGTGAGGTCGCCGTAATCCTGATCGCTTGTCAAAGCAGTGCCATTGTTGCCGCCCAGCGAAATCAACGAGGGGTGACCGCCCGCGCCTGTTGCGTGTGATGCGTCGGTGCCAATGGCCGCTCCATTTATTGTGAGGATGGCACCCTGTCCGAGCGTGCTGAATGCGGGTGAAAAGTTGGGGTCGCCCGCGACGAGATAATTGGTGGACGAGGTGATGCCCGACACATTGGCCGTGGCCGGCTGGCCATTGGCAATGCCCGCCATGAAAATGAGCGAGAGGGTAAATGCCGGGGAAAAACCAGCCAGCGAGGCTAACGAATGGCGAATGTGTGTTTTCATCATGTGTGTGCTAAAAGAAAAAAATATGTTAAAAAGGATCCCTGAATTTGCAAAAAAGATGAAATAATGTCCCATTGCAAGATTCTGTGAACATGCCGTAATTGGCGAAACTAATGAGTTTTTCGTGAGTTTGCCGACGAGGGGCAATTTCAGCGAACACGCAACGTATTGCTAATAAATACAATAACTGTATTTATTAGACGTGTTCTTTGGGAAAAGAAGGTGGAGCGCAACCAAACCTGAATGCGCCATTTTTGCCCGAGCTATTCCTTATAGTAGTCCTTGAACCAATCGACGAAGTTCGCGAGGCCGGTGTCGAGCGTGGTTTGCGGTTCGTAGCCAGTGGCGATTTTTATGCGTTCGATGTCGGCCCAAGTTTCAGGCATGTCGCCGGGTTGAGGGGGAAGGAGTTTCACGTCGGCTTTGCGGCCCATCAGTTTTTCCAGTTTTTCCACGAACTCCAGCATTCGGACGGGTTTGTTGTGTCCGAGGTTGAACACGCGATAGGGCGGCTTGGGCTGCGGTTCCTGCACGGGCAGTTTGAAAAGGACCTTGAGCACGCCGTCGACGATGTCGTCGATGTAGGTGAAGTCGCGCAATGATTTGCCGTGGTTGAAGAGTGGCAGTGTCTCTCCGTCGCGGATTTTTTTCGCAAAGATGACCGGCGACATGTCGGGGCGGCCCCACGGGCCGTAGACGGTGAAAAGGCGCAGGCCTGTGATCATCAGTCCGTGCAGGTGCGCGTAGCTGTAGGCCATGAGCTCGTTGCATTTTTTGGTCGCGCCGTAAAACGACAGGGGTTGGTCGGTGATCTGGTCCTCCGAAAAGGGCAGGCGCGCGCTTGCGCCGTAAATGCTGCTCGACGAGGCGAAGACGATGTGCCGCGGCGGATGCTTGCGGCAGGCTTCGAGGATGTTGAGAAAGCCGGTGATGTTGCTGCGCACGTAGGCGTCGGGATTTTCCGTGCTGTAACGCACGCCCGCCTGCGCGCCGAAATGCGCGACGTAGTCGGGCCGGTAGTTTTCATACAGGCTGGAAAAGGCGTCCGCGTCGGCAAAATCCATCTGGACAAAACGAAACCCGTCCAGGCCGTCGAGTTGCGCGAGGCGCGCGCGTTTCAGCTCGGCGGGATAATAGCTGTTGAGGCTGTCAACGCCCAGCACTTCGCAGCGTTTTGTTTCCGCGAGTTGGCGGCTGATGTGATAGCCGATGAACCCGGCGGCACCTGTGACAAGAATCTTCATGAGTTAAGTGAGAGCGAAGTAAAGGTGAGCAGTTGCTCCGCCGCCAGCGAAATTAAAAAAACGAAACCGGCGGAGGGCCGGATCGAGTGGCGCGATTAATTGCATTCCGCGGCGCATGCGCAAATTGACATCGCTTTCGGTTGCCGCCTTTCTGGATTCTTCGCCCGCAAAACGTGTCTCTTGAAAACCCATCGCCAGCATCCCCGCGCTACGTCGGACGCCTCGCGCCGTCGCCGACCGGATATTTGCACCTCGGACATGCGCGCACATTTTGGTTTGCCGCCGAGCGCGCGCGAGCGGCGGGCGGCGTGCTTTTAATGCGCAACGACGACCTTGACCGCGCCCGGTGCCGGCCGGAATTTGTCGGGGCGATGCTCGAGGATTTGCGCTGGCTCGGTTTTTCATGGAGGGAGCCCGTCTATTCGCAGAGCGGGCGAATTCCGGTCTATCGCGAGGCGCTGGAGCGTTTGCATGAGGCGGGGTTAATCTATCCGTGCGATCGTTCGCGGCGCGATGTTGCCGGGGCCGTCGGCGCGCCGCATGAGGGCGGGGCGCAGGATGACGAGCCGGTGTTTCCCCGCGAGTGGCGTCCGCCACCGGATGCGAAACTTCCCGCGCTCCCGCCGCGCGACGAACCGATCACGACCAACTGGCGTTTCCGTGTGCCGGACGACGGGGAGGTTGTGTTTATCGACAACGCGCTCGGGCGGCAAAGCGCGGTGGCGGGGCGCGACCTTGGCGATTTTATCGTGTGGCGCCGCGATGACATGCCGAGCTACCAACTCGCGTGCGCGGTCGATGACGCCGCGCTTGGCGTGACGGAAGTCGTGCGCGGGGCGGATTTGGTGCGCTCGACATTTCGCCAGATTTTGCTGATGCGTGCGCTTGGCGCAAATGCGCCGCAGTATTTTCATTGCCCCTTGATGGCCGATGAAAGCGGGCGGCGGCTTGCCAAACGCCATGACGCGCTGGCGCTGCGCACGCTGCGGGAGCGGGGCGTTTCACCGGAGGCGCTTCTGCGGCAATTTCACGCGGACGCGAAGGCCGACTGATATTTACCCGGGCGAAGGCGCGCTTTTTTCCACATTTCATTTGACAGACGATGAAGGGAGCGGTGTCTTTTCCGGTTTTTATGAAAGTCGTCTCCTCCATCAAATCCGCGAAGAAACGCCATCCTGACTGCCAGGTGGTTCGTCGTCGTGGCAAAATCTACGTTATCAACAAGACCGACCCGCGTTACAAGGCGCGTCAGGGTTGATCTCCCAACTATTTAATCAGGAATAATTACCGTGAAAGCCGAAGGTCATCCTACTCTCAACAACGTTTGCTTCCTCGACGTCGCAACCGGAAAGCGTTTCCTTACCAAGTCCACCATGAAGTCCGCCCGCAAGGAGACGATTGATGGCCAGGAATACTTCGTCGTCGTGCGCGACGTGACGATGGACTCGCATCCCGCCTACACCGGCGAGAAGCGCCTCGTGGACACGGCCGGTCGTGTCGAGAAGTTCACGTCGAAGTTCCGCCGCCGTGGCAAAGTCGCCACGAAATAAGGCGCATAAAAAACTCTTTTTCGAAACCCTCTCCCGCAATGGAGGGGGTTTTTTAATAGCCGCAAAAAGGCGCAAACGTCGCAAAAGGGAATAGAAGATTGTCCGTCAGGTTTGCCGTGGCGGGGCGGGCCGGGGATTGCAAAATCACCACACGGCGGCATCGGCGTTTCGAGCGATATCGACAGTCCGCCAACCTCCCCGCCTGTGCGTCTTGGAAACCTTTTTGCCCGCATCCTTGCCCAGTAGGTTTGCTTTTCAGTCTTTCAGCCCTTCAGTCTTTCAGCCTTTCTTTCCGTCATGCCCGATCCTGTCGCAGTCAATTCCATGTTTTCGCGCATTGCGCGCCGCTATGATTTGGCGAATCGCCTGCTCAGTTTCGGCATGGACCGGTGGTGGCGGTGGCGGCTCGTGCGCGCCGTGCGCAAGGGCGGTCCGGACGCGGTGCTCGACTTGGCGACCGGCAGCGGCGACGTGGCGTTTGCGCTCGCGCGCGGACTGGATGCCGGCACGCGGATCACAGGCATGGACTTTTGCCAGCCGATGCTCGACGAGGCGGAGGTGAAAAAAGCGGCGATGAGGAAGCGCGGCGGACGACATGCGGCGCGCGCGGACCGGATTGTTTTCCGGCAGGGCGACGGCATGGCGCTGCCCCTGCCCGACGCGTGCGCGGACGCGGTCACGATTTCGTTTGGACTGCGCAACATGGCCGACCGGCACAAATCACTTTGCGAGATGCGCCGCGTGCTTCGCCCCGGCGGGCGCGTGTTTGTGCTGGAATTCTCGCAACCGTGGCGATGGTTCAGGCCGGTTTATTATTTTTATCTCAGGCACCTGCTGCCGCGAATCGCGGGATGGGTGACCGGCGACCGCGAGGCCTACAATTACCTGAACAACACAATCGAGCAATTCCCCGCGCGCCCGGTGCTTGAGGCCGAATTGCGCGCGGCCGGTTTTGAAAAGGTGGCCTCGCACGGCATGACCTGCGGCATCGTGGCGCTGCACTCGGGAACCAAATAAACCTTTTTTTGACGCGGGTTTGCATGGACAAAAACTTGCAACAGTCCATCGGTGCGGCACTCTTTGGCGCAGTCCATCACAGGAAATCGCATCAAAACCATCCAACCATCATGAAAAAAATTCTGTCATCCATCGTCATCGCCCTTTGCGCCAGCGCCTTCGTTCTTGTTGGCTGCTCGAAGAAACAGGAAAACACGCTCGAGATTCCGACCTTCAAGAGCAACAACGTGAACCTGTATTTGAAAGACTACGCGGCCTATTGCGATTCGGTGAAGGAGCCGCAGCAATACGCGCAGATTCCCGAAAAAATGGCCGAGTTTGCGAAACGCCAGGCCGAGGTTGTCAAGGAGCTCCAAGGCGAGACCGAGGTGACCGCGTTTAACAAATGCATCACACAAATTCGCGAGCGCTTTGAAAAAACGCGCGGCGAGGCGGCGAAGGCGGCCAATAAATAACGAGTCCGCATCGCTTAAAAATTCTAAAAACAAAAACGGGCGCCGATATCAGATCGGCGTCCGTTTTTGTTTTATTTGTTGTTGGCCATAACGGTAGGGCGAAGTCTTCGGCTGAGCCGGCATATATAGAAATGATCAATCGGCTCAGCCGGAAGCTTCGCCCTGCTCAAAATCCATTAACAAACAGGCGCTATTTCCCCAACAATTCCCCGGCGTGGGCGAGGGCGCTTTTGGCGGTGCGGTCTCCAAGCATGCGGGCGAGCTCGCTCACGCGGGCCTTGCGGTCTTCGTGGATCGGCTCGATTTCGACAACAGTGCGGTTTTTCGACTGGTCTTTTGTCACAACAAGATGATTTGCCGCCTGCGCCGCGACTTGCGGCAGGTGCGTGACGCAGAGCACTTGGTGGTTGCGCGCGATGGCCGCCATTTTTTCGCCGACCACTTTTCCGATTTCGCCGCCGACGTTGGCATCGACTTCGTCGAACACAAGCAGCGGCACTTCGTCGAGGTCGGCGAGCACGGTTTTTAACGCGAGCATCACGCGCGCAAGCTCGCCGCTCGATGCAACCCGGTTGAGCGGAAGCGGCGGCTCGCCGATGTTTGGCGAGAAGAGAAACTCGCAGCCGCAATCGCCCGTCGGCCCCGGCTCGGCGAGCGAGGTGATGCTCACGCGGAAATCGGCCTTTTTGAAACCGAGCTGGGCGATGCTTTTGGCGGCGACCTTGGCGAGTTCCTTGGATGCCTTTTCGCGAACTTCGCGCAGTGCTTGCGCGGCTTTTTTCATGGCGCGTGAGGCATCGGAGATTTGTTTTTCGATGCGCGCGAGCGAGCCTTCGATGTCGCCTTGGATTTCAAGGCGACGGCGCATGTCGTCGCGCGCGGCGATGACGGCGCGGACGTCGTTGCCGTGCTTGCGGCGGGCGTCGAGCCACGCGTCCATGCGGGCTTGCAGTTCGGCGGCCTGTTCGGGGTCGAATTGGTATTCGCCGCCGAGGGCCTCGAATTCCGAGCCGAGGTCGGCGAGTTCGAGCGAGGCGGAGGAAAGGCGGTCGGCGAGCGCCTTGCTGGCGGGGTCGAGTGTTTCAAGATGGCGTGCCTCGCGCACAAGCGCGGCGATTCGCGCGGTCGCGCCGTCCTCGCCCATGAGTCCCTCGGAAAGCGCGGAGGCGAGGCTGATGAGTTCCTGCGCGCGGCTTTGGCGCTGGAAATCGCGCTCGAGGTTTTCAACGGCTTCCTCGGTGAGTTCGAGCGAGTCGAGTTTGGCGAGCTGGGTTTCCAGAAAATCGATCTGGTCGGGCGAGAGGCGGGTTTCCTTGGTGATGCGATCGCGCTCGGCGAGGAGCTCGCGCCACGCGCGGTATTTTTCCTGGTAGGCGGAGAGCTCGGGCGAGGCGCGGCCGAAGAGGTCGAGCAGTTCGAGCTGGCAGTTTTCCTTGAGCAGGCGGCGCGGTTCGCTCGGGCCGTGAAAGTCGATCCAAGCCTCGCCGAGTTGCTGGAGTGTCGAGAGCGAGGCGAGGCCGCCGTTGACGGTGATCTTGGGGGCTTTTTCGCGGGCGAGGCTGCGTTTCAGGATGAGCAGGCCGTCGTCGCATTCGGGCAGGTCGAGCGAGGCGAGCAGGGCGTTGATTTTTTTCTCGCTCTTGAAAAAGAGCGCGGCCTCGACTTCGCACGAAGGCGCGCCCTGGCGGATGAGGGTTTTGTCCGCGCGCTCGCCGGCGAGCAGGCTGAGCGCGCCGAGGAGGATGCTTTTGCCCGCGCCGGTTTCGCCTGTGACGGCGGTGAAGCCGGGCTCGAAGTCGAGCGAGACTTCCTTAAGCAAGGCCAGGTTTTTGATGCGGATCGATTGAAGCATGGGCGGGCGGAAAATTGGAGGCTGCAATTATGGGCATACTAAAACCGCGAGACTTTCAAGCCGAAGCGGGGGCGCGGCGCATTGGAGATGGCTTGTCGCAAAAAATGCCGCGCAAGCGGCCCGGCGCCCACGGATTTCGTCGGGAAAATTTGTGTTTATGTTTTACAAAAAACTATTGTTTATTTGCTTACAACGATGAGGCCGTTCGGCAAAAGTGCCTCGTTAGATTTGGAACCAACATATTTTTTAGGACACTATTCCAGTCATGAATGCCACAATCATGCCCCTTGGCAAACTGCGGAAAGCGGCGGCGATCGCATTGCTTCTCCTGCCCGCCCAATTCGTGCTTGTGTTTGCCGCGCCTGACAAGAAGGCCGCCTATTTCAGTGACGCGACGACGCCAAACATCGTGGCGCTTCTCCCAATGCCGCCGGATGCGGGAACGCAGGAGGAGCAGGCCGACCGCGAGAGCAGTTTCGCCGTTTATTCCGCGCGCACGCCCGAGCAGACGACCAAGGGCAAGGCGCAGGACAAACTGAATATGTTTCATTTTTCGCCAAGCATCGGCCCCGCGTTCAAGAAGGGAGCCATTCCCAAAACCGAGGCGCTTTTTGCTCAAGTTGACCGCGAGGTGCAGGCAATGATTACCAATGCGAAAAAGTATTATCAACGTCCGTATCCGGCGCAGGTTGACTCGGAGCGTTTCAAGGACGCGATTGCGAAGGGCGACACCGGCTCCTACCCGAGCAGGAACTCCACGCTGGGCACGCTTTACGCGCTTTTGCTCGCCGAGTTTTTCCCCGACCAACGGGCCGCGATTTTGGAGCAGGGGCGCGAGGCAGGCTGGCTGCGCGTGCAGGGCGGCGTGGTGACGCCGCTGGATGTTTACGCGGGGCGCGTGCTCGGTCGCTCGCTTGCATCCTCGCTCGCGCGGAATCCGCAATTTCTGATCGATTTTGAGGAGGCTCGCGCGGAACTTGCGGCGGCCATGGCGCCCAAGGCGGATGCACCCGCCGTGAAAAAATAAGACGACGGCATTGAAGGCGGATTGTTTGCGGACGCGTGAAAACGCTGCCTTCGTCAGCGGGGTGCTTTGGGGAAAATTATCCAAACGCGGGGCTTCACGTCGCGGGTGATTCGTGCATTGATGTGCGGGTTATGCGCGAAGTCCTTGTCCGCAACTCACACCGCCGCTTGAGGCTCGACCGGAAGTGTCGCGCCGCGCTTGAGCGCGCCATCGGCGTGCTTGATGAAAACCGCGCGAAGTTCCTCGGCGGATGCCCCGATGGCGAGCTGTCGATTGTGTTTCTGTCCGACGCGGCGCTGGCAAAGTTGCACGACGAATTTCTAAACGACCCGACGACAACCGACGTTATTACCTTCGAGGGCGCGCCGGAGTTTGGCGTGGCGGGCGAGGTGTGCGTGTCGGCGGACACCGCCGCGAATTACGCACGGGCGCACGGGCGCGAATTCGCGGAGGAATTGATGTTATACGTCGCGCACGGCTGGCTGCACCTGGCGGGTTACGACGACTTGCAACCCGCCAAAAAGCGCAGGATGCGTGCCGCCGAAAACCGCGCGATGACGTTGCTGCGCAAGGCGGACGCGCTGCCGGGTTTTGTTTATAAATGAATTTCGCGCGCGGTATATAAACGAAAAAAACCAAGGCCGTGTCTGTTTGTATGAAACATGGAGTTTGTGATTATTTTCCATGTTTCATTATTATTTTTCAACGAAGAGGATGCACTATATATGGTAATGCACGCTCTGCTTTGTCGGCATACGTTTTGAAGGACTTGAGTTTTTCGAGCACGATTTTCAAAATGGGCTCAAAATGCTTTTTCCCCATTCGAACCTCGGTATCAACCATTTTGACATCGAGTTCATTGGACTTGTTGTTCCATGGAAGCGTTTCAGCATGTAGTTTTTTCAGCTGGTCGACATCCATGTCGTTTTGATACTTTTGACAACCAGCCAAGGCAGTCTTGACATCCATGACGAGAGAGCGTCCGCAATCTGCTATTATACTATTAAAGAGCAGGATTGCTTTTTTGGCGTCCTCGGGCTTCGCCGTTTTTACGGCAACTGCGACCTGAACCTTGGTCTTTGCTGCTCGAGCCCTGGCCTTGGCAATGTTGGCTGAGAAAATTTTTTCGAAGTTTTTTAGTTGAGCTTCCAAACCATTGATTTGCGTGGCCCTGCTCTCCGCGCTGTTTACCGATGTGTCATATCGCTGCATTGCTCTCTTGGTGATGGCATTCAGTTCCTTCTCCAAAAACTTCACGCCTTTTTTATAAAGTGTGGATTGTTGTGTGTCTGCTTCATAGAGCAGCTCCATGAGGGGGATTGTATATCCCGAAGCCATCTTCTTCAGCGATTCGAGACGGCGTTTCATCATGTCCAGCTTGTCTTTTAGCTGCTTTGGCGTGCTCTTGGGTCCCATTCTCTCGAAATCTGCGAATGCGTTGTCGAACTCCTTAAGGGTTACGGTTAGGTCTTTATTGGATCGCAACCAGCATTTCTTCACACTTTCGACCGGTTTTTTCATTTTGGTCATCGCCTCAAAAGAGGCTCCCGCGTCTTTCCAGAGATCAGCCAGATTTTCATTAGCCATGGTTTTATTCTTTAGGGTTTAGTATTGGATTGTATTATTATTTCGTGCGTCAAAACGAACGATGGATTAAACCCAGTAGCGCTTGGCTTTGCTGTCAATGGACGTGTGATTACAAAGCACACGTATTTTTATAATCGCAGCCTGAATCTTGAAACTCAGGCTGCGATACTGTCATATAAACATATGATTATCACTTCCAATCGTCGCTGCGGAAGGGCGAGGCGGGGAGGTCGGCGCCGTTGTAGAGCGGGGCGGGCGGGTCGTTGTCCCATGCGTAGCGGACGGCGACGGGCTCTTTCACGCGTTCGCTGGACACGACGATGGTTTCGCCTTCGATGCGCGCTTGCGCGGGGAAGAATCTTTTGTCGGCCCCGGCTATGACAAAGCCGGGAAGGTTCGGGTCTTTCGACTTCAACCCGGCGGCGTGGTCAAACTTCACTCGCAGTGCGCTGTTTTCCTTGGAGACTCCGGCAAACATCGGGCCGGAGTATTCGCCGCCGAGTTTGTAGGTATGGGCGAAGGCGTTGAGCGCGAGGCGGAGGCCGACGTCCTGCTTGTTTCTGGGATGGATGTCGTTGCTGGCGCCGATGTCGATTGTGACGGCCTGGCCGGTATTGGGGAGCTTGAGCGCGTATTCCTGCGCCTCGCGCAGAAACGCCCAGTTGTTGCCCCGGGCGTAGTTGGCGAGCTGCACGTAGTAGAAGGGGATGTCGCCTTGCTGGAAGTCGGCGCGCCACTGGCGGATCATCGTGGGGAAGAGCGTGCGGTATTCGGCGTAGCGGGAGGCGTTGGCCTCGCCTTGATACCAGATCACGCCGCGTATGGCGGCGGGGACGAACGGGGCGATCATGCCGTTGTAGAGCGAGCAGGGGGCGCGGCGGCTGGTGGGCCCCTCGGGTTTTTTGGGCGCGGCGGTCGTGAAGTTTTTGCCCTCCTTCTTGGCGGTGTCGCGATTCTTTTTCCACTGGTCGGAATCCTTCTCGTATTTCTCGGCGCGGTAGGGGTATGATTTCACCTCATCCTGCCAGCGTTCGAAGACCGCGCGCGCGGCGGTGTCGGAGGCCAGTCCTTGCAGGCTCATCCACGGCTCGATTTGCGTGCCGCCCCACGAGCTGTTGAGCAGGCCGATTGGGACGTTGAGTTTTTTGAAGAGTTCGCGTCCGAAGAAAAACGCGGTGGCGGAAAACTCGCCCGCCGTCTCGGGGCTGCACACGGTCCATTCGCCGACGGCGTCGTCGGCGGGCGTGGTGGAGGGGACGAGCTTTGTCTTGAAATGCCGGATGAGCGGATAGTTCGCGGCGGCGATTTCGTTCTTGGCGTTGTTCATGGGTTTGACGACCCACGCCATGTTCGACTGGCCGGAGCAGAGCCACACTTCGCCGACGAGGACGTTGCCCACGGTGACGGTGTTCTTCCCCTTGGCAACGAGGTTGGCGGGCGTGGCGTTGGCGGGCATGGGCGCGAGTTTCACGCTCCAGCGTCCCATGTCGTCGGCGGTGGCCGAGACGGTTTGCGACTGGAAGGTGACGGTGACTTTTTCGCCGGGATCGGCGCGACCCCAGACGGGCACGTCCTTGTCGCGCTGGAGCACGGCGTTGTCGCGAAAATAGGGTGAGAACACGACGTCGGCGGCTGCGGTCGTGAGCGAGATTGCGAGGAGCGCGGCAAGCGCGACGAGGCGGTTTCGCGAGTGGATGGGTTTTTGAGTGATCATGTTTGTGAGAGTGGTTGCGGGTTGGACTCAGCGTTCGGTTTGCGCGTAGGCCTCGACTTCGGTGGTGAAGCAATACGTGGGGTTGAACCCTTTTTTCTCGGTGTGGTTGCCGAGGTAGGTGAGGCGGACGTGCCGGGCGAGCGTGGGCGTGAATTCGAAGAGCTTCACTTCCGCCTGGCCGAGCGGGAAGTCGTGGCGTCCAACCTCGGTGTAGTTCACGCCGTCGTAGCTGACGGAAACGGCGATGGTTTTTGTGGAGCCGAAGTTCGGCACGCCGACGCGCACGTGGGTGAGCTTGGCGGTCGTGTTCAGGTCAATGGTCACGTTTTTCGGAAATTTGTTCGCGGGGTTGGTGGCGAAGGTGGCGCCCCGGCGCATTGCCCAGAGGCCATCGTTGATGCCGGTGTCCCAGCCGGTGGTGTTGGGCGCGTCGCAGGTGTGGGGTTTGCCGAGGGCGAGGTTCATCACGAGGCCGCTCGGCAGACGGCCGGGGCGAAGCTCCTTCTTCGGGTCGGCCTTCGGCGGGGGCGGTTTCTGGTCAGCGGCGAGGCCGCTTTGCGTCGGGCCGCCGGCGGTGCCGAACACCTCCACTTCGGTGATGAAGCAAAATGCGGGGGAGTAGGCGCCGGCTTTTTCCGAATGGTTGCCCGTGAATGTGAGCCGGACGTAGCGCGCCTTGACGGGTTTGAATTGGTAGAGGTGGTTGTCGTTTTTCCCCATCTCAAAATCATGGCTGCCGACATCCTTGTATTTCTTGCCATTTTCGCTGGTTGCAATGACCACGGTTTTCGTCGACCCAAAGTTTGGCGTGCCAACAAACACGGCCGAGATTACCTGTGTTTTTTCGAGGTCGATGACGACGCCTTTCGGAAATTCGTTGGTGTTGCCCGACGCGTAGGTGTTGGCTTTGTCGGTCACCCACGAGCCGTTCGTGAGGCCTGGATCCCAGCCGTGCTTGTTTGTATCGCTCGAAAAGTAGGGCTTTCCAAGCGCGAGATTGGGCCCGAGGTTTTTGGGCAGTTGGTCGGGTGTGATGGCGGCGTTTGCAAACGCGCAGGCCAGCAATGCGAGCGAGACGGTCAATGACCGGCGGAGTCGATGTGTCATGTGTCAGGGATGTTTTTGGGTTTTTGCGGGAGATGAAAAGCAACGCCCGTTTCGGGACGGGAACTGTTTGTAATCTGGACTACCGTAAGGCTTTTGGAGGCCGGTTCAAGAAAGGGATTTTGCGTTTCCGGCGATGCGCTTATTTGCGGCCCAAAATCGTCACGCCTTGAATCGCGGTGATGGCGGCCTGCAACTGGCGGTCGGGCATTATTTCCGTGCCGAGGCGCTCCTTGAACTCGGCGGGGTCGGCGGCGAGATCGGGCCGGGAAAGTTGCAGCCCGATGTTTTCCTCCTCCTTTGGCTCCAGCACGACTTCGATCTGCGGCGCGACACCGCGCTCATGGATGGTCACGCCGCTTGGCGTAAAATAACGGGCGGTTGTCAGTCGCATGCCCTCGCCGTTTTTAAGTTTAAAAACACTTTGAACCGAGCCCTTGCCGAAGGAGCGCTCGCCGACGATCACGGCGCGGTTTGTGTCCTTCAGCGCGCCCGCCACGATTTCGGCCGCGCTCGCGCTGTTCGCGTTGATCAGGACCGCCACGGGAACGTCGATCGGCGGCTCGTCCGAGCCGGAGCGAAACTCCTCGCGATCCCCCGGCGCCCGGCCCTGCGTGAACAGGATCAACTCTCCTTTTTTGAAAAACGGCTCCGCCACATCAATCGCCGAGTCGAGGACGCCCCCGGGATTGTTGCGCAGGTCGATGATGAGGCTGGTTGCGTTTTGCGAGGCGAGTGCGTTGAGCGCCTTGTAGAATTCCTCGCCGGTGCGGTCGGTGAATTGCGTGATCTGGAGGTAGCCGACATCGCCCTCCAGCAGGCGCGCATTGCGGACGCTTTCGGATTGGATTTTTTCGCGCGTGAGCGTGACGGTGAACTCGCGATTTTCCGACGTGCGGAATAAACCGACGTCAACCTTGGTCTTGGGTTTGCCGCGCAGTTTTTCCACGACGCCGTCCATTGTCGGATTTTCAAGCGCGACGCCGTCGATGCTTCTGATTTCGTCGCCGCGCCGGATGCCCGCGCGCTCGCCGGGCGTGTTCGGCATCGGGGTGATGACGCGCACGCGCTCCTTGCGCAGCTCGATCTGCACGCCGATGCCGCCGAACTCGCTGGTCATTCCCTCCTCGAGTTCGCGGAAATATTTTTCCTCAAGAAACTCGGAGTGCGGATCGAGCGATTCGAGGACGCCGTGCAGCGCGGATTTAGCGAGCTCGGGCGCGCGCGATTTTTCCGGGTCCACGTATTTGTTGTTCACGAGCGTCATCACATCGCGCACATAGGCGGACGCCTTGCGCAGCTCGCCGTCGGGCAGAATGCCGATCGCAATCGCGACCCGCTCGACGCCGCCAATCAACAGTATCCCCAGCGCGACACCGCAGGCGACGGTCAGGATGGTTCGAAATGTGGATGAATGGGAGGGCTTCACGGGCTGCGGATTATTTTTGAAAATATAGACTGTGGCTCAACGGTCTTGTTGTAAATGGATTCGTCAACCGTTCTGTCATAATTCAACCTCACCTCCCATGAGCGATTTTCTTGAGCTTTTTCGCGCGCGCGCCGATGCCGGGGCGGACGGTGTTTTGCGGATGCCGTTTGATCGCTTCATGGCGCTGGCGCTCTACGATCCCGAGCTCGGTTATTACCGGCGGGATCGCAAACGCGTGGGGCGCGGGGAGGGCACGGATTTTTTCACGGCGAGCACGAGCGGGCCGGTTTTTGGCGAGCTGATTTGCGCGGCGGCGGAAAAGCTTTTGCGCGAACAGGACGCGGGCGCGGATTTGCGCGATTATGTTTTTGTTGAAATCGGCGCGGAACCCGGGGCGGCGTGCTTGCGGGCGTGACGCATCCGTTCGCGCGCGCGCGCACGATCAGGGTCGGCGAATCCGTGGCGGGCAATGCCGCGCTGACGGGAAAATGCGTGGTGTTTTCGAACGAGCTTTTCGACGCGCAGCCATTTCGACGTTTTGTGTTTCGCGACGGCGCGTGGCGCGAGCTCGGCGTGGCGCTGAATGCGCGCGCGGGCGCGCTAATCGAAACAGAACTGCCCGCGATTGAAGGCGCGCCGATGCGCGACGCGCCTCCATTGCCACCCGCGCCAATGCCCGGGGGCTGGCATCTCGATTTGCCGCTGGCCGCGAGCGCGCTTGTGCGTGAAATCGCGGCGCAACCGTGGAGCGGACTTTTCCTCGCGTGCGATTATGGAAAAAGCTGGCGCGAACTTCTCGAGACGACTCCGGCGGGCACAGCGCGCGCGTATCACCGCCACACGCAATCGAACGACCTGCTCGCGCACCCCGGCGAACAAGACCTGACGTGCCACATCTGCTGGGACTGGCTTGCGGAGGCGCTGGCCGAAAACGGTTTTTCCCCGCCGAGAGTCGAGTCACAGGAGGCGTTTTTTGTGCGCCATGCCGGCAAGTATTTGGAAAACGCGTTCGCGGAGGATGCCGCGTGCGCCGCCGGGGCGGGTTCGCGCAAACGCTCGCTGATGCAACTGCTGCACCCCGCGCACATGGGGCAAAAATTCCAAGCGCTGCATGGATTCAGGGCGGCTAGAGTGTAATGTGTTGGAAATCAAAATAGTTATCATATTTTGCCCCAATGTGTTTTCACGGGGGAAATTTTTCAAAAACACATGAAACTCGACGCGTAACTTGGGTTCCCCGCGCCTGCAGTTTTGGCTTGGTGTATTCCGCGCAAGAATGACGAAAAACGAGGATAAATAACTTGCCGAGCCAACGGCATTGCACGATAAGTTCGGACTTACACCACTTTTTTCCCAATCAACCATGAACATCTTCAGCAAAAAGCTCATCCTCGCCGTCGCCGGCGCATTGCTCCTGTTTTCCACTGGCTGCGCGACCAAAAAAGCCTCCCGCGCAACACCTGACCAAACGCTTCTCGCCAAGGGAGCTGAATCTGAATACATTCCGGATAGTAGCTTTACACGTTATAATTCTGACCAATCGGTAATAACCACCCAGTATGAGCCGCTTGTAGAGCATAACAAACCTTCCGGCGATCTCGTTGGCAATGAGCTGCGCAACGTCCCCGAGCTCCAGTCGATTTACTTCGGCTTCGACCGCTCGGCGATTGACCAGAAGGAGCGCTCGAAATTCCAGGCGATCAAAGACTATCTCGCGAAAAACCCGCAGTATCGCGTCATCTTCGAAGGCCACTGCGACTGGCGCGGCACCGCCGAATACAACATGGCTCTTGGAAGCCGCCGTGCAAGCTCCGCCAAAAAATACGCCACGACCATCGGCATCGACCCCGCCAAGGTCGACGTGCGCTCCAAGGGCTCGACACAGGCCGTCGAACGCGGCTCCGAGGAAGTCATGGCCAAGGACCGTCGCGCCGAAATCGTCGTGCTCGTGAAATAAGCGCCGGATAAAGAGTATCCAATTTTCAAATACAAAGCTCCGGATGCGAAAAGCGTCCGGGGCTTTTTTTGCGCCCCTTCGCCGGGCGCTCTTTTTCCACGCGTCGCCGACTCAAAACATTGACCGCGCGCGCGCTTCGCTTTTCGCTTTTCACCATGCCCGCAGCCATTCACCTCTACCGTCACATGCAGAGCGCGTGGAGGGATGTCGTGACGCCGTGGCTTGCCGCCGACGGACATGCGCGAGGGCTCGTTCGCAGCCATGTGGTCGTGCCGACGCGCGGGCAGGCGCATGCGTTCAAGCAGCGCTGCCTCGAGCTCGGCATTTCGCTGTTCGGCGTCGAGTTGCTCACGCCGGGGCTGGCGCGCGCGCGCTGGCTGGCGCGCATGGAGCCGGGGCGTTTTCGTCCGGCGCTGGGGCGCGAATTTCTCCTGTTCGGCTTGCGCGAAATCATCGGGCGGCGGTTGGAGCCGCTTGATCCCGCGCGCGAGGAGGATCGCCCGGAGTGGGGATTTCTCAAGAGCCTTCAGAGCGATTGCGAACGGGCGCTCGGCGATTTCGACGACCTGATAAAAAGCGGGTTTTCGGCGGACGATTTCCCCGAGCCAATTTTGCGCGGGGTGTTCGGCGAGCTGGCCGCGTGGGTGGAAAAACTCGGCTGCGATTTTGCGCCGCGCCAGACTGCCGCGTTTGTGCGGGGCGACGAGCCCGGCCCGCGAATTCGCGGACGCCTGCTCGTTCACGGTTTCAGCGCCGAGCAGCGCGGGGAGTTTTTTAATGTCGCCGCGTTCGCGCGCTGTTTCGATGACGTGACGCTCACGCTGCCCGAGCCTGAATTTCGCGGGCGCAAGGCGCTCGACGAAACGTGGATCGAATTGTGGGAGCCCGCGCTTGGCGCAAACGCCGTCCCGATCGACGAGCCCGGCGAGCCTCCGGCGTCGTGCGAAAATGTCGCCGAGGTTTGGGCGTCGAGCGACGGTTTGCCGGACGAGGCGGCGCGCTCGCTTGAGGCGCAGTCGGACGTGATTGTCGGCACCACGCGCGCGGCGGAGATGGAGCTTGCGTGCGAAAAAATCGACGCGCTGCTCAAGCGGGGCGCGGAAAACATCGGCGTCATTTTTCCGACGAGCGACGCGGCGCACCTCCGGCTCGCGGAGCTGCTCGCGGAGCGCGGCATCGCGTTTGTCGACCAGCTCGAAACCGCCGCGCCGGTGCCGGTCGAAATCCAGGCGCAGCGCGCGTTGCTTGCGTTTTACCGCAACGACTGCCGCCTGGAGGACTTGCTCGCGTTGTGGCCGTTATTGCAGGCGACGGGCGAGGCGAACGGGCAGACGCTCGCCACCGCGCGCGATGTGTGCGAGCGCCTGTTCGACGAGCACCAGACTCACTCGCTCGCGAAGTGCATGCCGACGCTGATCGCACGCGCGGAAGAACGTCGCGAGTGGAAGGATGTCGCCGGGGTGTGCGTGGAAAAATTGCTCGGCGCGGACAACGAGTTTGCGTGGCCGGAGCGGCTCTCGCTCGCCGACGCGCTCAAGCGCTTTTCGGCGGCGTGCGAACGTCTCAACCTCGGCGAGATTCCGGGGCGCGCGGCGCTGGATGAGTTTGCGCGGCACGATCAGCGGGTGCTGCCCGCGCCGATTGTGTTTTCGCTGATCGAGTCGTTCATTCCCGCGAAGGGCGTGGCGGAGGGCGTGCCGGGGCGCGGGTGTTTCGCGCGCGTCACGCTGACGACGCGCCGGCGCGCCGAGGGCGGCGTCTGGTCGCACCTGATTTTTGTCGAGGCCAACGCGGGCGTGTGGCCCGAGCGCCAGGAGGCGAGCTGCTGGCTGCCCGACGAGGCGCGCGCCGCGCTCAACGCGCGCGGCCACGGCGGCATCGATTTGTTCACGGCGGACGACCGCGCGTTCTTGGAGAAGCGCGGCTACGCGGCGCTCGCGCGCGACACGGGCGCGGGCATTGTTTTCACCGCGTCGCTTTTCAACGAGGAGGAGCCGGAGTTGAAGCTCGCGCCGAACAGCTGGGTGGAGCGCGTGCGCTGGCAGGCGCTCTCGCACGCGGCCGGCGGCGCGGCGCCGGGACACGAGGAAATTTTCGACCGGCTGGCGCGGCGGAGCGGATCGAGTGGCACGGGCGACTCGCCCGTGGGTTTGGCTGCAACTTCGCAAAACACGGGCGAGTCGCCCGTGCCACTCAATCCGCATGGGCGGGACGCCCATGCCACCCAACCCGATTGCGTTACTTCCCCCACGGGCTGGCTCGCCGTCTGGAAATCGCGGCGCGATCCGGCGTATCCATTTGATGAATACTTTTTCTGCGCGGCGCCGCGCAAACTCGCCGACGTGCGGCTCGGCGTGCGGCAGATCGAGGCCGGCGCGGGCGATCCCGCGAGTTTGTGGTTCAGCTCGGTGCTGGGCGCGGGCGCGGTGGACTGGGGGGGGTTCGAGCGCGCGCCAAACAAGATTCGCGGACAACTTGCGCACCGGCTGCTCGCTGACGCGTTGCGCGGCGATCCGGCGGGGGGCAGTTTCGCACCATGCCCTCCGGGGCCGCGGCGCGCGCGCAGCTCGACGCCTCGCTCGCGGAGTTGCGCAAGGCGTGGCCGGACGACGCGTATTGGGAATCCTTCCACATGGAGCTGGCGGAGGCGTGCCACGCGTTGCTGGGAAAAATCTTCGCGCACGATGCGGGTGGTTTTGTGGCGACGGAATACTCGCTGCCCCGCGACACGCGCCTGCAGCTCGACCCCGCGGACGAGGACTCGCGCATTTGCGTGAGCGGGCGCATGGATTTGCTGCGGCTCGACAAACCGGATTTTCACGGTGCGAGCGCGGACATCATTGATTTTAAAACCGGCAGGGCGGGCACGCTCTCGGCGGCGGCGATGTCGAAAAAGGGCGAGCTGTTGCAACTGGGAATTTATCTGGAGGCCGCGCGGACGCTCGGCGTTGCGAATGGCCGCGTGTGGCTCTTCAAGCCCGACTCAAGCGAACCGGCGTGCATCGGCATGGAGGAGCTTCCGGAGGCGCTCGCGGGGTTGCGGCAGATCAAGCGTTATCTGGAGGGGGGGCGTTACGGCGCGCTGACGGAGGACCGGTCGGAGTATTCGTTTGGCGGCGGAGGCTGGCCGATCGCGTGCGCGCCGATTCCGCACGCGGTGCTCAAGGCGAAACACGGGGTGACGTTTGGAAAGGCGGTCTCCCATGAGTGACGCGAACGCACAACAACCCCTCGCCGACGCCGGGCCGCGCGAGCGTTTCCGCAACGAGTGGCGGAGCAATTTTGCCGTGAGCGCGAACGCGGGCTCGGGGAAAACCACCGCGATTTCCGAGCGGCTTGCCGCGATGGCGATGTCTCCCGAGGCGGCGGTCATGCTGCCGAAGACCGCCGTCGTCACCTACACAAAAAAGGCGGCGCAGCAAATCGGCGAACGCGCGCGCGCGGTGCTCTTGCGGCGACTCGCGGAAGGTAGGGCGAAGCCTCCGGCTGAGCCGTCGAATGGCAATGATCTTTCGGATGCGGCTCAGCCGGAGGCTTCGCCCTACCCAAATCAATCGGGGCAGGCCGCGCTCAATCATCTGGAACGCGCGTTTTTCGGCACGATCCACGGCTTCTGCCTCACGCTGGCGAAGCGCCACGGGCAGGCGCTCGGCGTGAACCTGAATCCCGAGGTGGTCAGCGACGGCGACGCGGCGTGCTGGGAGGAATTTGTCGAGCAGGACCCGATGCGTTTCGACGCTCTCTCGGCGGAGCAGTTGCGCGCGTTTTTGCGGCACATGCCGCTGACAAGCATTTTCGGGCTCGCGGGAAAAATAACCGCGTCGGTCGCGAAGGAGTTGCGCGCGCGCAAGCCCGCCGGCCTGCCGCCCGGCCCGGACGCGCGGGCGCTCGATGAAATCATGGAGCTGAGCACGCGCGCGGGAAAATCCACCGACGCGCTCAGACGCAACCAGCAAAACGCGGTCGAATGGTCGCGGCGGTTTCGCGAGGAAAAAACTTTCCTGCCGTTCATTTCGCCGGAGGGCTCGGCCGCGAATATCAAGGAGCATTACGCGCAGTTTTTCGTGCCGATGAAAAGCTGGCTGGCGGCGGCGAGCGCGACGCTCGCGGCGGAGTTGTCCGAGCGTTATCGCAACTGGCGTTTCGAACGCGGCGTGCAGACGTTTGCCGACCAGGTCGAGACGGCGCTGGCCGTTTTGCACAACGAGGCGTTTCTCGACAAAATCCGCGCCGAGGGCTGGCGCGTGATTCTCGACGAGGCTCAGGACACCGACCCGATGCAGTTCGCCGTGCTCGTGGAGATCGCGCGGCCGCCGGGCGCGGCGCTCGGCACGTGGCCCGACGCGCGCGCGGGCAAGTCCGGACCCGCGCCGAGGCCGGGACATTTTTGCATGGTCGGCGACGGGCAGCAGGCGATTTACGGAAGCCGCGCCGACGTGCGCAATTTCACGCGGCACCTCGCGGCGTTCGAGCGCGGAGACGGCGGCGAGAAGCTTGAGTTCAGCGTGACATTTCGCACGCCGCGCCGCGCGATCGCACTTTTCAACGAGGCGTTTCCGGGCGCGTTCGGCAAGGGCAACGATTTTAACTACGGGCTGCCGCCGGCGGAGGGCGCGGAGCCGCCGCTGTTGCAGGTGCCGTATCAGCCGTTGATTCCCGGCCCGTCGAACGCCGAGGGCGCGGCGTGCCGGATCGAGTTGAGCCTCCCCTCCGACAACAGGCTCAGCGTCGAGCACTGGATGCAGCTGGAGGCGCTTCAACTCGCGGCGTTTTTCAAGGCGCGCGGGCCGGCGGGCGTGGGCGCGAAGGAGTGGGGCGACGTGTGCCTGCTCGCGCCGGCCAATCCGTGGCTGGTTACCGTTGGAAAAATTTTGAAGGAAAGCGGGCTCAAGGTCGCGTTGCAGGCGCGGCGAAACCGTTGCGGCGACAACCCCGTTTACGCGTGGATGACGGGACTGCTCGCGGTGATTTGCGATCCGGACAACGCGTTCGAATGGTTCGGCGTGCTGCGCGAGGTCTTCGGCGTGAGCGATGCGCTGCTCGCCGCGGAAATCCGCGAGCCGGAGCTGGACGCGCTGGGCAAGGGCGGGCGCAACTGGCTATGGGAAACGCCGGAGGAGCACCCGCGGCCGTTGCGCGACGCGCTTGAGACGATGCGGCCGTTTGTGCTGCGGGCCAACGACGGCGGCCTGCCGCTCGCGCGCTTCGCGGAGGAGCTGGCGCGCGCGTGCAAAATCGAGGAGCGCGCGCTTGCGATCTCGCCGGGCGGCGAACTGGCGGACGAGTTGCACCGGCTGCTTGCGAACGCGGCGGCGCTCGGGCTCGAGGGCGCGGGGCCGCGCGAGTGGCTTGCGCATTTGCTCGACGGGCTCGACGAGCAGCGCCCGACGGGCAAGGCGGAGCGCGACGCGATCAACCTCGTCACCTCGCACTCGTCGAAGGGGCTGGAATGGGATGTCGTGATTCCGCTCGGTTTCTGGCGTCCGCAGCAAAAGCCTCCCGTGCCGGGGATGCAGCTCGTGCCGGAGGTGCCGGGCGTCGGGCCGGTCGTATATTTTGACACGGCCAGCATGCCGGAGGACATGCGCGTCTCGCGCGACCGCGAGGCGAAGCGCGAACAGGCGCGGCTGCTGTATGTCACGCTCACGCGCGCGAAAAAGAGGCTCGTGATTCCGTGGGGCGGCGGCGGTTTTGGGAAAGCCGGAAATGGCGCGAGCTTCGCGGATATTTTCGGACGAGTGGATTTGATCGAGGCGCTGCCATTGTGCGAAAGCGAGGCGGAAATTGCGGATGCGGCGGGCGTGGCGCAAGAGGGTGGGGCGGACGAGGTCTCCTCCCCGTCCGGCAACGGGACGCCGCCGCTCCTTGCGCAAGCGGAATTGCCGCCGCTTCCGGCGCGCGTGCTGCCGCACCAGCTTGCGCATTTCGACGCGGTGCGCGGCGCGCTCCACGAGGCGACGGCGGACGACTTGCGCCCGGCGCGCGACGGCGACGAGGCGATCGAATACGGGCTTTGGTGGCATGGCGTGATGGAGTCGCTGCCGTGGGACGCGGACGATGTCGTGCTGTCCGCGTATTTCGAGAAATCGCTGGAGGCCGCGCGGGAGCGGTGCGGCGAGGCCGGCCTTGCACGCGGACGCGAGGAGCTCGAGCGTTTTCAGGCGGGCGAAACGCTGCGCGAATTGCGCGAGCCGCGCTGGACGCGCGAGGCGGAGTTGCCGATCTTCGCGCCTGCAAACGAGGCGGGTGATACGTGGGTTGACGGCATCATGGACATGGTGATTCACGATGCCGCGGCGAACGAGGCGCGCGTGGTCGATTGGAAAACCAACAGGCGGCGCGCGGGCGAAAGCGACGATGCGCTGCTGGCGCGGCTCGCCGATGAATACGCGCCGCAGTTGCGCGCCTACGGACGTTGCGTGACCGGATTTTTCCCGAAGGCGCGGGTGCGTCTGTTCGTGTATTCGAGCGCGGCGGGCAAGGTGATCGAGATCGCGGGGGAATGATTTTTTGCGCTGTTTGTTTCGGGCGCGAGGCGCCTGCGGGCTCGCTTTAAAACCGTGACTGTTTGGACGAACTTTTTTTGGCGATTGAACGAGCCATTGACGAGGGCGGCGAAGGCGCGCATTCTCCTGTTTTCAATGCCGATCATCCCCAAACTCGCTGCAAAATTGCAAAGACACCCCAAGCGCGTCGTTTTCGCCGAGGGCAACGATCCGCGCATACTCCAAGCCGCGCGCCAGTGGGTCACGCGCCGCATGGGCGCGCCCATTTTGCTCGGAGACCGCACGCTCATCAAAAACTCCGCTATGCGCCTCGACATCAACCTTCAGGGCATGCGTATCATCGACCCCGCGCAGAGCGAGGAGTTCGAGCCGTTTGCGTTGCAATTCGCCGAGCTGCGCAGAAGTCGCGACAAGGAAATCTCGCTCGACGAGGCGCGCGACACCATGCGCGACACCAGCTACTTTGCCACAATGATGCTCGCCAACGCGCAGGCCGACTGCCTCGTCGGCGGCGCCACGCGCGTTGCGTCGAGCGCGCTGCGTCCGCTTTTCCAAATCATCCCGAAGCACGAGCACGCGCAAAATGTCGCGTCGCTCATGATCATCGCCTTTGACGAGCACAAGGTCGGTTCCGACGGCACGTTGTTTTTTGCGGATTGCGGCGTGATTCCCGAGCCCACGGCCGAGCAGCTCGCCGACATCGCCGTGTCCACGGCGCAGATCGCGTATCACATCACAAACGAGACGCCGCGCATCGCGATGCTCAGCTGGGCGACGCACAGTGACGCGTCGCATCCGTCCATCGTGAGGGTTCGCAGGGCGACGCAACTGGCCCGCGTCAAGGCAATCGAGGCCGGTCTCACCGTTGAGATCGAGGGCGAGATTCAGGCCGACGCGGCGCTCGACGCACTCACGGCGCAGACGAAAAAAATCGGAGGTCCCGTCGCCGGCCGCGCCAACGTCCTCATCTTCCCCGACCTGGCCAGCGGCAACATCGCGTTCAAGCTCGTGAACATACTCGGCGGTTCCTACGCCTACGGACAAATCCTCACCGGCCTGAGCCGTCCCGCAGCAGAAATCAGCCGCGGCTCCAGCGCGCACGATGTTTACGGCGCCGCGGTTATTGTCGGCTGCCAGGCCATCGACCACAAGCTGCTCTACGGGACGTGAGAAAATTAGGAATTAGGATTTAGAAGTTAGAAAGTCCAAGCCTGTGCATTATTCAAATTTCACCCGATTGTTTCCCTGATCCGTCTCATCGCGTTGTCTTTAAATTCTGATTCATAATTTTTCCGCATGTCCTCCGAACCGACCGCCAATCCTTTCGAGCAACCCGCGCTTCCCCTGCTGACAAAGCCGACCAACACCGAGACGAAGCGCATCTTTGTCGCTGCCACGCGCATGAACGACGGCAAGACAACCACCTGCCTCGGCCTCTACGCCGCGCTCCAGGCGCTTTATCCGCGCGTGGGTTTTATCAAGCCCGTGGGCCAGCGTTTCGTCACCATTGAGGGCACGCTCATCGACGAGGACTCCTACCTGCTCGACGTGATCTACAAGGTGAGCGTGCCGATCCAGAGCATGAGCCCCGTGACAATCGACAGCACGCTCACGCGCCGCTACATCAAACAGCCCGCCGAGATGCTTGCCGCGCTCGAGGACAAAATCTGCCGCGCCTTCGACCGGGTCTCCTGGGAAAAGGATTTCACGCTCATCGAGGGCACGGGGCACGCGGGCGTCGGCTCGGTGTTTGACCTTTCGAACGCGCGCGTCGCGCAACTACTCAACGCAAAAGTGATCCTTGTTTCCCCCGGCGGCATCGGGCGGCCCATCGACGAAATCGCGCTCAACAAGGCGCTTTTTGACAAGGCCGGCGTGGAGGTGATCGGCGCGATCCTCAACAAGGTCGAGCCCGACAAGATGGACATGATTTCCGAATACGCGGGCGAGGGGCTGCGCCGCCTCGGCGTGCCGCTCCTCGGCGTGCTGCCGATTCACCGGATGCTTTCGACGCCGAGCATTTCGCAAATCGCAGAGGAGATCGACGGGCGCTGGCTCAACGGTCACTGGAATGCGCCGGTGCACCGCGCCGAGCGCGTGATTGTCGGCGCGATGACGGCGAAGGGCATCGTCGATTACCTGCAACCCGGCGTCGTGATCATCACGCCCGGCGATCGCGACGACATCATCCTCGCCGCCATTTCGAGCGCGCAGCTCTCGGGTGAAAAAACGATTTCGGGGTTGATTCTCTCAAACGACATCATGCCGCATCCGAAGTTGATGGACTTGCTCGAGCAGACGGAAATCCCGGTGATTGCCGCGCATCGTGAATGCTACGACGTTTCCTCGCGCATTCACAGCATGACCGTGAAAACGCAGCCGCAGGACACCGACAAATTCCCCGTGATCAAAAAACTCATCATGGATCACGTGGACATGGATCGTTTGCTCGCGGCATTTTGACACGCGCGGCGTGAGCGGAATGCGGACGCGCAAGCCGGCGATTTGCCGGGCTGAGGTGTGGTTTGCCTCGTGAAGGCGCCGGGGAGTTCCCGGCCTACTTTTTCTGCCTCTTTTTTCGCTTTGCGCGCTCGATGTTCAGGTAGGTTTTGGTCTGGAGCTGGGTTTCGTAGAACTCCAGCAGGCGCACGCCTTCGCGCGGCTTTACGAGGTCCTTGCGGGTCGCGGTGTCGATTTGCGCCTTCATGCGGCGGCAGAGTTCCTCCCACTGGTATTGCACGCCTTCGATCACCTCGGCGATGCGGCTGCCATTGATCGCTTCCTCGATGTAAAAGCCGTTCGGTTCGTCGGGCTCGAGGAAGACGTGCGCCTCGCTCACGCGGCCGAAGAGGTTGTGCAGGTCGCCCATGATGTCCTGATACGCGCCGGTCAGGAATATGCCGAGGTAGTAGGGTTTGCCGTTGAGCGAATGGAGCGTGAGGTAGTCCTTCGTGTCCTGCAGGTCGATGAAGCTGCTGATCTTGCCGTCGGAGTCGCAGGTGATGTCCACGAGGATCGCGTTGACGGTGGGTTTTTCCTTGAGGCGGTGCAGCGGCACGACGGGGAAAAGTTGCTTGAGCGCCCAGTGGTCCAGCAGCGATTGGAAGACGGAAAAGTTGCAGACGTATTGGTCGGCGAGGAGTTTTTTGAGGTCGCGCAACTCCTCGGGCTGGTAGCCGGCCTCGTTGTCCTCGCGGTCGATTTTTTCGCAAATCTGCCAGAAGAGCGACTCGGCGGCGGCGCGGTTTTCGATGTCGAGGTAGCCGAGGTTGAAGAGCGAAAGCGCCTCCTCTTTTTTCTGGAGCGCGTCGTGGAAGCGCTCGAGGCGTCCGAGGCGCGACTTGTTTTTCAACTGCGCCTCGAGCGCGTAAACAATGTCGTGCTTTTGCTTCGGCAGGTGCTGCTGGCGGAGCGTCTCCTTTTTGTTGATGCGCTCGAAAACCTCCACGACGAGCATGGAGTGTGGCGCGACGATGGCGCGGCCGCTTTCGCTGATGAGGTCGGGCACGCGCACGTTGGAGGCCTCGCAAATGTCCATGACGTTCGAGACGACGTCGCGCGCGTATTCCTCGAGCGTATAGTTCATCGACGACTCGAAGTTGGTGCGCGAGCCGTCGTAGTCGACGCCGAGTCCGCCGCCGATGTCGAGGTAGCCCATCGGGAACCCCATTTTCGCGAGCTGGCAGTAAAAGCGCGTGGCCTCGACGACGGCGTTTTTGATCGTGAGGATGTTCGGCACCTGCGAGCCGATGTGAAAATGCACCAGCTTCAGCGATTTTGAGAGCTTGGCGGCCTTGAGTTTTTCGATGGCAAAAAGGATCTCCGCGGTGTTCAGGCCGAACTTTGCGTTGTCGCCCGACGACGACGACCATTTGCCCTCGCCGCGCGTCTGGAGTTTTATGCGAAAGCCGATGAGCGGCTTCACGTCGAGCTCCTGCGAAATGCGGATGATGTCGTCCACCTCGCCCAGTTGCTCGATGACGATGATGATTCGCTTGCCGAGCTTCCGCCCGAGGAGCGCGAGGCGGATGTAGTCGTTGTCCTTGTAACCGTTGCAGATGATGAGGCGCTGGTTGCTGTCGTGCATCGCGAGCGCGATCATGAGCTCGGGCTTTGATCCGGCCTCGAGCCCGTGGTTGTAATCCTTGCCCGCCGACATGATTTCCTCGACCACCTCGCGCAGCTGGTTGACCTTGATGGGGAACACCCCGCGGTAGTCGCCCTTGTAGTTCTCCTCGCGGATGGCGCGGCGGAACGCCTGGTTGAGCCGTTGCACGCGATGTCGCAGCAAATCCTGAAACCGGATCACCATCGGCGCCTTGATGCCCATGCCCGCGGCCTCGTCAACGACGTCCATGATGCGGATTGTCGGGCCGTCCGGAACGGGCCGCACCTCGGCAAAGCCCTCGTCATCAACGCCAAAATGCCCCGTGCCCCAGCGATTGAAACCGTAGAGTTCCTCGGATTTTTCGACTGACCAGGTGGATGCGGATTGTTTTTTCAAGATGTGTGTAAAGAAAAAATGACCAAGGTTTGTTGCTTGCTATTTAATCGGCAGGATTGGTTTACTTCGTGTTTTCTTTTCGCAAAACACTCAACACTCAAATCATGACTATCGCCACTATTTCCAATTTCGCACTGCAAATCATTGCCCAGGCCGAAGGCGCGCCGGCGAGTCAACCCGCCGCCGGTGGCAGCAACTTCCTCATGCAATTCGGCCCGATCATCCTGATGGTCGTCGCGTTCTATTTCCTCCTCATCGCCCCGCAGCGCAAAAAACAAAAAGAGCACCAGAAACTCCTCTCCGAGCTCGACTCCGGCGACCAAGTCCTGCTCGCCAGCGGCATCTTCGGTGAAATCACCAACCGCAAGGACGACCGCTTCGTGGTTCGCATCGCCGACGGTGTGAAGGTCGAGGTCGCGAAAAACTTCGTCCAGACCGTCATCAAGAAAAAGGCGCCAGCGACCAGAAATAACCCCGCCCCGCCCCTGCGCTTCGCGCGATTCCGGCGCCGGATGTCATCCAAGGACACGGCTCCGGAACGTGAAGAAGGTGGCAAAAATGCCGTTACGTTTCCCAGCCTCCCCGTTACCTGAAAAACTCCCCGAACCCCGCGCGGCACAACCAATTTCAACCAATAAAACAAACATATGATAAAACGTAACCTCTGGAAGATCATCATCAGCCTTGCGGTGGTGGTCTTTTGCGCAACATCACTGGTTCCGCTCAAGGACCAGGAATTCATCGACTTCGTGAAACTCGAAGCCTCGGCCAAGCAATCCGAGTTCAACGCCCTCATGAAAGAGGCCGTCGATCTCAAGGACAAGGGCCGCGCCCGCACCGCCTACCTCGCCCTCAAGCAGCTGTCCAGCGACCGGAAGATTGACCTCCAAAAGGAATACTTTCCCAACATCGACGTCGGCCGCTCCAAGAACCCCGACACCAAGAACGAAATCCTCCTCAAGCACCTGCTCAAGTCGTCCAAGGCCAAGCTCCAGCTCGGTCTCGACCTCAAGGGCGGCGTCGCGTTTACCCTCGAACTTGACGCCAAGGCCATCGCCGACCTCGACCGCGATGCCCGCGCGGACAAGTTGAAAAAAGCGCAGGAAATCATTGAGAAGCGCATCAACTCCTTCGGTGTCACCGAGCCCATCATTCGCGCGGTTGGCGACACCCGTCTCGAAGTGCAGCTCCCCGGCGTCAACACCAAGGATGATCCCGGCGTTGTGGACAGCCTCCAAAAGCCCGCCATGCTGGAGTTCCGTCTCGTGCATCCCTTTGTTTATCCGACCGGTCAGCCCGGCGAGCAAATCCCCGCCGGTTACGAAAAAATGACCTCCGCCGAAAATGACGACGGCGGCACCGTTGATCTCTTTGTGCAGCGCCGCCCCCTCGCCGACGGCAAGATTATCAAGCGCGCCTACGCCTCGCTCGACCAGTGGAACAGGCCGCAAATCAACATGGAATTCACCGACACCGGTCGCGTGAAATTTGCCGAAATCACCCGCGAGGTCGCCCGTTACAGCAAGCAACTCCAGCAGCAATCCGGCAACCCCGAGGCCCGCGCCAGCATGGCCATCGTGCTCGACGGCAAACTCCAGTCCTATCCCGGCGTGAAGGACGAAATCGACAGCAACGGCGCCGAAATCACCGGACGCTTCACCACCATGGAGGCGCAAAACCTCGCCGCCGTGCTCAACAATCCGCTCGACGTCCCCATGCACGTCAGGGAGCAATACGAAATCGGGCCCTCGCTCGCCGAGGACGCCATTTCCAGCGGTCTGCGCGCCTCCATCATCGGCGCCGCGCTCGTGGCCGCGTTCATGATCATGTTTTATTCGAGCGGCGGTCTCCTCGCCGTCATCATGCTCGGCATCAACGTCGTTATCATCTTCGGCGTCATGGCCAACTTCAACGCCACCCTCACACTCCCGGGACTCGCCGGTATCGTGCTCACGATCGGCATGGCGGTTGACGCCAACATCCTTATCTTCGAGCGCATGCGCGAGGAGATACGCGAGGGCAAATCGCTCAGCGCCGCCAACCACGCGGGCTTCATGAAGGCGCTCTGGACAATTCTCGACGCGCACTTTGTGCAGCTCCTCATTTGCGCCGTCATGATTATTTACGGCAGCGGCCCGATCAAGGGCTTCGGCGTCACACTCGCCATCGGTGTGTGCTCCACGCTCTTCTCGGTGCTCATCACCGGACACATGCTCCTCGAACTTCTCGTCGACGGCGGCGTGCTGAAAAAAATCACCATGCGCCACCTCCTCCGCAAGGCTCCGCACTGGGACTTCGTGAAGTGGGGCTGGAAAGCCCTCATCGCCTCGTGGCTCATCGTCGCCATCGGCGTCGGCGGCATCATCTACACCGGCAAGGCAATCTACGGCATCGATTTCGCGGGCGGTGACTCCGTTTCGCTCAAGTTCAACAAGGACAAAAAAGTCGACACCGGCGCCATTCGCGCCGCCGCCACCGGAGCCGGCATCGGCGAGATCATGCCCGCCTACGTCAAGGACATCGGCTCTGACAACGAAATCCTCCGCGTCGACACCACTTACAACGACGCGCCGAAACTCGTCTCCGCCCTTCAGGCCAAATTCCCCGAGGCCAATTTCCAAAGCCTTGGCGTCAGTTCCGTCGGTCCCTCCATCGGCAATGAAATCCTCTGGAAGGCCATCACGGCCATCGCCATCGCGATGCTCGTCACGCTCCTCTACATCGCCTTCCGCTTCGAGCTCGGCTTCGGCATCGGCGCCATGTTCTCGTCGGCGCACGACGTGCTCATGACCGTCGGCGTCTTCGTGATCATCGGCCACGGCTTCCTGGGCTTCCAGTTCACCGCGCCCATGGTCGCCGGCATCCTCGCCATCACCGGTTACTCGATCAACGAAACCGTTGTTGTGTTCGACCGCATCCGCGAGGAACTGCGCATCAACATGACCGGCTCGCTCAAGGACATCGTGAACACCGCGATCAACAAGGTCTTCGCCCGCACGATCATGACATCGACGACCACGCTCCTCGCCTCCCTGTCGCTCTTCATATTTGGCAGCGGCGTGCTCAAGGAAATCGCCTTCACGTTCACCGTCGGCATCATCACCTCCACCTTCTCCGCCATCTTCATTTCCTCGCAGGTCTTCTACTGGTATCACAGGGGCGACCGCAAGCGCGTTGAAAAACACCAGGACGTGAAGCCCACCTACGAGTGGACCGGCGCCAGCAAGGCCAGCGAATAACACGAATGCGGAACTCGGATTGCGGAATGCGGAATCAATGATCCGCGCACTCCGCAAAGCGCGCGCCCTCGTGCCCGCATACATTCCGCATTCCGAAATCCGCATTCCGCATTTCACACAATGCGCTGGATATACACGCCCTTTCCAACCGCCGAGGTTGAGAAACTAAGTCACTCCGTGGGCGCAAGCCCCGTGCTGGCCGAGCTGCTCATGCGCGCCGGCCTGCGCACGCCGGAGGAGGCGAACAAGTTCCTGCATCCCACGCTCAGCGAACTCAACGACCCCTTCCTTCTCAAGAATCTCGAGCAAGCCGCCATGCGGCTCCGCACCGCCATCGCCAACAAGGAGGAAGTGGTCGTCCTTGGCGACTACGATGTGGACGGCGTCACCTCGACCGCGCTCCTCGTCAACGCCCTGCGCGCCTTCGGCCTCTTCCCGCGCTTCATCGTCCCGCGGCGCATGGAGGACGGCTACGGCCTCTCGCGCTCGGCCATCGACCGCGCCCTCGAACTCGGCAAGCCCCAGCTCTTCATCGCCCTCGATTGCGGCACCAACTCGCACGAGGAAGTTGCCTACCTCATCTCGCAGGGTATCGACGTCCTTGTCGTTGACCATCACCGCTCCCGCGAGAAAACCCTCGAGCAGGGCATCCTCGTCAACCCCCACGTCTCCGAGGACGAGGGTGACGAACCTTGGCGCAATCTCTGCACCGTCGGCCTCGTTTTCAAACTCGCGCACGGCCTGCTCAAGCTGCTCCGCACCGAAAACAACGAGACAGCCTTCAAGATAAAACTCCGCGACTCGCTCGACCTCGTCGCCCTCGGCACCGTCGCCGACCTCGTTCCCCTCCACGGCGAAAATCGCATCCTCGCCCGCACCGGCCTGCGCATTCTCCAAAAGACAAAGCGCCCTGGCGTGCTCGCCCTCATGCAAGTCGCCGGGGTCAATCCCGAAAACGACATCATGCCCGTTGATGTCTCCTTCCGGCTCGGCCCCCGCATCAACGCCAGCGGACGCCTCGCCGACGCCGCCATCTCCGTCGAGCTCATGCTCTCCGACGACGCCGAGTTCTGCACCAAAACCGCGCAGGAACTCGACGCCTTCAACCGCGAGCGTCAGGACATCGAGCGCCAGATGACCGAGGAGGCCGAGCGCATGGTCGAAACCCTCTACGCCGACCGGCCCGGTTTTGTTCTCTATTCCGAAAACTGGCACCCCGGCGTGGTCGGCATCGTTGCCGGGCGCATTTCGCGCAAATACCACCGCCCCACCGTCGTCCTCGGACATGAAACCGAGCAGGCCAAGGGCTCTGGACGCAGCGTTGACGGCATCAACCTCGTCGAGGTTCTCGGCGCCTGCGCCGAACAACTCAACAGCTGGGGCGGACATCCCATGGCCGTCGGTGTCTCGCTCGTGCATCAAAACATCGACACCTTTCGCGACCAGTTCGAGAAAGCCGTCGTCGCTCATGCCGGAAGCGCCATTCCCGAGCCCACGCTCGACATCGCCGCCTGGCTCCAGCCCGAGCAAGTCCGCGAAAACCTGATGGACGAAATCTGCACTCTGCATCCCTTCGGACAGGGCAACCCCGAGCCCGTTTTTGGCATTCGCGGCATCGTCCTCGATCATCGCCCCGATGTTTTCAAGCAGCAGCATTTCCGCTTCCATTTTGACGACGGCCTTGGTCGTCGCCTTTTCGGTGTCGCTTGGAAAATGGCCGGCCGCATTCCCCCTGTCGGCGAACCAATCGACATCGCCGTCAAAATCGCCTGGAACCATTTTAACGATCGCAAGCTCCTCCAGATGGAACTCATCGACTGGCACCGCACCGCCACACCGTGAGGATTTTTTAGGCTCTGGCGTTTTAGTTTTTTAAATTTCAAAAACTCGTTCGGCAAAATTTCAAATCTCTCCAAATCATACCGATTTGTTTTTTGGAATCTGGGATTTGAAATTATCGGCGGGCTCTCGGCTCTGTGCGTGCCCCAACATCTCCATTGCTCCGCCCATGTTTCGTGTTTCAGTGTTCGGTTCTTTCACCGCCATGATTCTCGAAACCATGCTCCAGCGGCTCTACGCGAGCCTCACCTCAGGCCCCGGACTCAACGCCCGCCCCCACGGCAGCCGCCAGCGCATTGACCTTCACGATTTCCGCCACCTGCAAGGCGCCGATCCCGCCGCCGGGTTTCTCGCGCAACTCCTTTCCGCCGCGGGCAAGTCGATCGAGTTTCCCGCCAAGACCCCCGCCTTCAAAAAACCCGACTACCCCGAGAGCGAGTGGTCCGACGAGCAGAAGGACGCCCGCGCCGCCGCCGAACGCCAGACTCGCGTGCTCAACAAAACCCGCGAGATTGCCGCTGACGCCGTTGACTACTACAACGACTACGGCGAACAAGCCCTCTACATCGGCTTCCCGCTTCTCTCCATCCCCGCGCGCGACGACAACCACGGCTCCCGCGCCCGCTCGCGCAGCGCCCGCATCCTCGCGCCCCTCGCGCTCGTCCCCGTCAACCTCACGGTGCGCCGCGACACGCGCCCCGGCATCTCGATTTCCACCAGCGGAAACGGCGCCGACCTCGTGCAACCCAACCCCGCGCTCATGGCCTGGATCGAGCAAAAAACCGGCGCCGACACCGACGAACTTTTTGCCGACGACAACGCCGAGGCCCCCTGGCGCGAAATCACCGAGATCATCAACCTCGTCGCCAAGGCCGCCGGCATCCCGCTCCCGCAACCTGGCGCGCAACCGCCGCCGCCCGCCCTCTTCGACGATGCCACGCCGCTCCAGCCCGTCCCAAAAACCGACGCGCTTCCCGACGTCCCCGCGATCCTCCCGTGCGCAGTCCTCGGCCTCTTTCCCGTCACCAATCCCGGACTCCTCCGCGACACCCAGTGGATGATCGAAAACGAGCCCGCGCTCGACAACCCCATCCGCCCCTTCCTCACGCCCGAAGCGCTCGTCGAAACCGATCCCGATCATCACGCCGCCGAGGCCGCGGCCGAAGCCATTCGCGACCACGCGCAACTCCCCGCGCGCGATTTTTCCAACGAGCTTCTCGTCACACACGCCGATCCATGCCAGGCCGAGGCTGTCCTTCACGCCCGCAACAGCGCCGCCCTCGTCATCCACGGTCCTCCCGGCACCGGCAAAAGCCAGACCATCGCCAACGTCATCGGCGACCACCTTGCCCGCGGAGAAAAAGTCCTCTTTGTCTGCGACAAACGCACTGCGCTCGACGTCGTCAAATATCGCCTCGACGGCATGGGCCTCGGCCCGCTTTGCGGCGTCATCCACGATCCGCAACGTGATCGCCGCGACCTCTACCTCGGTCTCCGCGAACGCCTCGAAAATCTCGCCCAAGACCAGCTTCACCCAAACCCCGCCCCCGAGCTCGACCGCATTAACACCCGCCTCAACAAACTCCACGCCGAGCTCCGCGAAAACTTCGACAGCCTCCACGCCACCGCGGACGGCTGCGCCTCCTTCCACGATACCTGCGGCAAATGGCTCGAACTCGCGGGTGCCGTCGCCACGCCCATCCCCGCGGTTGACGGCCTCACGCCCGCGCTCATCGAGGAGCACCGCGTCGATCTTGAGGAAGGCGTGCAGCGCGCCCTCGCCGCCCGCTGGCCCGAGAATCCATTTCGCAACCGCGTCGGCATTTCGCTCGCCGACTGGCTCGCCAAGCCCGCCGCGGCCACCGCCGCGCAACTTCGCGACCTTGTATCCAAATCCTCGATACTCGACCGCTACCCCGATTCGCCCGCCGCCCCGCTCTCCGCCGGCATCGCGCTCGACGAGCAAGTCGGCGCCCGCGTCGAACTCGCCGCCAAGCTCGACGCCGCGATTGCGCACGCCCGGCACGCCACCGCCGCGCGCCTCGCCGCCGATCCGCACTGGCAAAACTGGCGCGCGGAAATCGAAACCCTCGCCCCCGAAAAAGAACCGCTCGCCAAACCCCTCGACCGCGAACTCCACCTCCAGACCAAGGGTGCGCTCCCCGCGCTCGCCCAGTGCAACCAGCGCCTGCTTGCGCTCCGCGAATGGCTTCCGCTCGCCGATTCGTGGAAACGCCATTTCGCCTTCTCCAAAAAAAGCGCCGCGCGCCGCGCCCTCGAACCGCTCGCACTTCCGCTCGACCGCGCCTCCGCCGAACGCGCCCAAACCTACTACGCCGCGCTCAAGGCCCGCCACCTCTGGGCCGATGTCCACGAGCGCATCCACGCCGCGCAACCCGCCGACGCGCTCCCTCCCGACAAAACCCTCCGCGCCCTCGCCGACGCGCTTCCGTCAATTCTCGACGCCCTCGAAGCCGCCTCACTTCCCGCCAACTCCCACCTGAAATCCGCAGCCCTCTTCGCGCTGGGCGAGCAGGCAACCTCGGCCAATTTCCCCGCGCTCCTCCGCCAGGGCGCGCAACGCGCCTCCGCGCTCATCGACCTTCGCGACACCCTTGCCGCCACGAAACTTTTCCACGCCGCCGCAATCGACGAACTCATCGACGCCTGGCGCTCCAACCCCGCCGTCACCGTCGAAACCCAGCGCTTCGTCGAGTTCCAAAACACGCTCGAGGAATGCGTCCGTTACACCGACGTGATCAGCCGCCTTTCGCCCGCCCTGAGCATCGCGCTCACCCACGCCGCCGACGCCGCGCTCCCCTGGGAAACCGCCGAGCCCGCGCTCCGCCTCTCCGCCCTCACGCTCGAAATCCAGACGCAACTCCGCGAAAATCCCGCGCTCGCCCGCATCGACACGCACCGCGTCGAAGCCGCGTTTTCCGAGAAACTCGAACGCACCGCCGAGAAAGCCTCGCTCGTGCGCCAGCTCATCCTTTACCGCTGGCAAAAAGTCTGGCGCGACCGCCTCCTCGCCGCCACCGGCGGACGCCTCAACACACTCGGCGCCTCGCTCCGCCAGCGCCTCTTTGTCCGCGGCCAGCGCGCCATGAAACTCCGCCAGATGATCGCCGCCGGAGCCGACATTCCCGGAGGCGATCCGCTCTTCGATTTCTGCCCCGTCTGGATGGCCGGCCCGTCAACCGTCGCGCAGATTTTTCCCCGCGCCCACCTCTTCGACGTCATCATTTTCGACGAAGCCAGCCAGTGCCGACTCGAGGAAGCGTTGCCCGTTCTCCTCCGCGGCAAACGCGTCGTCATCGCCGGCGATCCCAAGCAGCTCCCGCCCACGCGCTTCTTTGAAAGCGCCCTCACCGAAAGCAACGACACCGCCGCCGAAACCGCGGAGGAAGTTTTTGCGCAGCAACAATCCGAAACCGAGGACCTCCTCGGCGCCGCGCTCAACCTCAACGTGCAGGAGGCATTTCTCGACGTCCACTACCGCTCGCGCAACGCCGCGCTTATCGGCTTCTCCAACGACTCATTCTACAACAAGCGCCTCCAGCCCATCCCCGGCCATCCGAAAAACCGCGCCGTCCACGCCCCCATCCTCCTCACCCATGTGGACGGCGTTTACCACGAACGCGGCAACGAAGCCGAGGCCCGCGCCGCCGCCAATCTCGTCGCCGAACTCCTCGACACCGCCGAGCCGCCCTCCATCGGCGTCGCCTGCTTCAACCTCAACCAACGCGACCTCATCATCGACGCGCTCGACGAAAAAGCCGCCGCCGATCCCGCCTTCGCCCAAAAACTCGAAACCGCCCGCCGCCGGCGCGGACGCGATTCGTTCGAGGGCCTCTTCGTGAAAAACCTCGAAAACGTGCAAGGCGACGAACGCGACCACATGATCATCTGCACCACGTTCGGCCCCGACAAGGACGGCAAGTTCCGCCGCAACTTCGGCGCCCTCTCGCGCATCGGCGGCGACCGCCGCCTCAACGTCCTCGTCACCCGCGCTCGCGACGCCATCCACGTCCTCACCTCAATCCCCCGCGTCGAATACACCTCCGTCACGCCGCCCGAGCCCGGACGCTCCATCACCGGCCGCCACCAACTCTACGCCTACCTCCGCTATGCCGAAACCCTCGGCGCGCGTTTCGACGAATGGCAGACCGAACTTGAAACCGCGCGCCGCCACGAGCATGCGCAAGTCCTCCGCGATGAAACCACGCAACCCTCCGCGCTTGCCGAAGCCCTCGCCCGCCGCCTTCACGCCGCAAGCAACATCGGCTCCACCGTCTATTGGGGCAACGACGGCTTCTGCGTGGACATCGCTCTCACGCACCCCCACATGCCCGCCGACGTCACGATCGGAGTGCTCACGGATTTCAACCGCTACAAAAAAACACCCGACCCGGTTGCGTGGGAAAATTTCCGCGCGCAAATCCTCCAGTCGCAAGGCTGGAGCCTCCATCGCATCTGGAGTCCCGCGCTCTTCCGCGACCCCGAAAAACTCCTCGCCGAAATCGCGGACCGGCACCAGGCCGCCACGGAGCAAAATCAATCCTGAGCAGACTGCGCGGCCGGCGGCCTTGTGCGCACTATACAAAGCAGGGCGGTTTCGTGAAACCGCCCTGCCCGTTTAAAGATCAATACTTATTCGCAAACGGTATTACTTGGCTTTGGCCTTGGATTTGACCCTTTTGTCCTTGGGTGTTTTCGGGAGTTTTACCGTGAAGGTCAGCGGGGTCTCGGGCGAAGTGAGGAAATTGCTCACTTGGAAAACGACCTCGTCGGAGCCTATCTCGTCGGGGAAGCCGACGCCGATGCCGCGCGAAGAGTGCGGTTTTACGAGGTAGTCGCGGTAGAATGCGGGTTTTTCACCGGGCACGACTTTGAGGAGTTTGAAGGTCAGGCCGGAGTTGTTTTTGATGGTGACCACAAAGCGGGGCGTCTGGGTGTTGGAGCCCACGTTGTGCGCAACTTTGACTGAGAGGCATGCCTCGACGAGCGGGCGCAGCCATTGTTCCTCACCGTAGATAAACTCCCGAAAATACACGGCGGTGCGGCGGTTGTCGAGGGCCTCGCGGATGGATGCCGCCGTGGCTTCCTTGGCAAAAACGATCGTGGTCGTGCGATGCTCGCCTTTTTGAAAATCATAGCCGTTCTGGATGGGCGCGTGCACATCGGACGCGCCGATCATGGTGAGTTTTTTATCGAGCGCCCATTGGAAGGCGTGCGGGCTGTAAAGGCTGCCGTTGGCGACTTCGATGCCCTGCATCCAGCCGTTCTGGAATATTTCCTCGTGCTCGGGGAGCCAGCGGGTGATGTGCGCCTGCTGGTTTTCCCAGCGCGGGTGGTTCCATGTGATGAACGCGCCCTGTTTTTTCGCCTCCTCTAGCGCCTTGCGCCAGTCGGTCGTGCTCATGGCGTCGGCGTCCTTGATGAAGATGGCGTTGAAGTGGCCGGGGGGCATTCCGTAGGTGACCTCGGTGCCGGGGATGACGACGAGGTTTTTGGGCGCCGCCTTGCTGGCGATTTCGAAGGAGTAGTTGCGCGAGACTTTTTCGTCGTAAACGTTGCGGCGGCGCTCCTGGTGGTCGGTCATGGCGATGGCGGCGAGTCCCTCGCGGGAGGCCTCGCTGGCGCGGACTGCGGGCCAGACTTGTCCGTCGGAAAACACGGTGTGCATGTGCAGGTCGCAACGGAGGGTTTTGTAGCCGGGGATGTCGGGGATTTCGACACGGAACGGGTCGTGCTGCGCGTGAAGCGTGCAGAGCGCCAATGCAAAAAGCATGGCGAACAATGAACAGTTACGGATATGGTGGTGATGTTGTTTTTTCATGGTGATGAGTTGATGGGAGTTGGAGATGGGTTGTTCGGCGGATGTCGGATGGGTTATCGTTTGCGGCTCAGCCGGAGGCTTCGCCCTACCAGAAGAATCAGTAGGGAGGAGAGAAGGAATAGCGAGGGTGCGCCGCCTCCTCCACCGCCGCCGGAGCTGTTGCCGGTGTCCGGCGTGTCGATGGGGGGCGCGGCAACTGTCACCGTGAATGCGCCGGAGGTCACGATTTCGCCCGTGCTGGTTGTCAATGTCACGGCGTAGGAGCCGGCGTGCGTGTTCGCATCGGCGTTGGTGATTGCGTAGGTGGCGGAGGCCGCGCCGGCAATGACGGTGTTGTCGCGATACCATTGCCGTGCGGCGGGTGTGAAACCGGTCGCGTTTGCCGTGAGCGTGAAACCGCCTCCCGAGGGCACGTGGGCGCTGCTCGCGGTCTTGTTCGCGCCGGTGCCGGTCACGGTCGCGCTGATGCTTGCGGCGCCGTTTGTTTGCGCGGGTGTGACGGAGTTTTTGCCCGCGGTGTTGCCAGCGTTTGCGGCGATGGAGGCCGCGGTGCTGCTGTCGCCAGAGTCGATGATGTGCGCATAGCCGGGGACGAAAACTTTGTCATTGCCGGTCGCGGTCGTGCCGGTGGTCGCGTTCATGAGATTGTCGATCGCGCGGAGGCGTCCGGTGGATTGCTTGGTGAGCGGATTTTTCACGCCTTGGTAGATGTTGCGCACCGAGAGGATTTGCGCGCCCGCGCCGGCGATGGTGGCGGTGGTGTTACCGGTCGCGGTGATGTAGTTGTTATACATGTAAACGCGGGCGTTGGTCACGCTCGGCATGTTGTTTTTCAGGTTGGCGCCCCAGCGGTTGTGGTCGAGGAGGATTCCCGTGGTCGGGCCGGCGTTGGAGATGGTCATGGCCGAGTCGGCACCGCCGGGTGTCGCGGTGAATTCATTCCACGAGAAGGCGACGTTGTCGGCGTTGCCGGTGATGGAGACGGGCGCGTCGGTGAATGTGCAATGGGAAACGTCCACGTCGTTCGCACCGTTGATGGTGAGCGCGCCGGTGGTGAAGTTTACGCCGCGGATGATGGTGTCGCTCGCGCTCGCCGCGATGGTGAGGGTGCCGGAGACGGTGGAGGTGGCATCCGCCCCGACGATGGTTTTGCCCTTGGCGACGGTGGCGCCGCCGACGAGCGAGAGGTTGACGGATCCGGTCACGGTGATGGTCGCGGTTCCCGTGGCTTCGAGCTGCGTCTTGAGCGTTTGCGCGGCGGTGAATGCGGGGTCGGGATTGACGGTGAGCAGGGTGGCATAGCTGGTGGCGAGGCCGCGCGCGTTGCTTGCGGCGAGGCGGTATTGCGTGCCGTTTTGCGCGGTGGTGGCGTTGGGGATGGTGTGGGATGCGGTGGTCGCTCCGGAGATGTCCGTCCATGTGGCTCCGTCGCTTGAGGACTGCCATTTGAGCGAGGGGTTAGGCGCGCCAGTGACGGCGGCGGTGAAGGTGGCGGACTGGCCGGCTGTCACGGTGGCGTCCGCCGGTTGCGTGGTGATTTCCGGTGAGGCGAAGTTGGCGGGGAACTCGGAGAGGTCGGTTGTGAATTCAGACAGTGAGTAGGTTTTTCCGAAGCGATCCGTGGCGCGGATTTCGACGCTGGCTCCAGGGGTTTTTAGTGTGTGGGAATACAGGTGCTTGTTGCTGCGGCTGTCGTAAGTGCGTTTGAGGACGCCGACGTGGTAGCCGGCGGCATAGGCGTCTACCAGCATGTTGAGTTTTTTCAAGGTGTCGGCCACCTTGACGCCGTTTTCATAAACGACGAATTTCCAGTTGGCGTCGGCGTTCCAAACATCAACAACGACATCGTTGGCGCCAAGGGTGGCGTATGGAGGCTGGTTGTAGGTGTATGTGCCGCTGGCACCGCCGAAGCTGATGTCGCCGCGATACATGCGCATTTGGTAGGTGTCGCTGTAGCCGGTGGACTTGTAATACCAGTCGGTGAGCTTGGTGCCGGAGATGGTGTAGACGCCGTAGCCGTTGGGTGCGCCGTCAACATTGAGCAAGGAGTTCCACCAAGCGCCGCAGGCACCGCCGTGGATGTGCTCGTAGGCGGTGATGTTTTTGGTGGAGCCGTTGATGGGGAAGGTGATGTTTTCCTGATAGTGAGTGTGCCCGGCAAGGAAGTGGACGTCGGCGTAGTCCTTGAGCAGACCATAGAGTTCTTGTGCCTTTGTATAGGTGCTGCCGCGCAACGGAATGTGGAAGGCTATGATGATGGTTTTTGTCTTGGGGACAAAACTGAGATCTTGCTTAACCCATTCGTAGATGTCGTTGGTGAGGCCAGTGCCGTAGCCGGATTGTGCGGTGTAAAGGATGTCGTCGAGGCCGATGATGTGAGTGTTGCCGATGTTAACGGAGTAGTTGAGCGGGCCGTAGATGTTTTCGTAGCTCTCGCCGGATTCATAGTCCTTGTTGAGCTTGGAGTAGGCCTGATCGTGGTCGTGGTTTCCGGGGACGGAGAAGTAGGTGACGGGGGAGGCGTTGACGACATCGCGGAGCGGAGCGTGGAGGTGGAGGTTGTCGCCGACGATGTCACCGAGCATGATGGCGTAGATGGGAAGGCTGGCGTGGGTGGCTTGGCGGAGCTTGCCGATGTCGGCAATGGTTTCCGTCTCGTAGCGTTTGAGTTGGGCAAGGGAGGTGACTTGCGGATCGCCAATGCCGAGGAGAATGAAGTCTTTCTCGGCGGAGGGGAGGCGGATCAGGTCGAAGTCATAGCGGTTAACGCCCTCGACGAGTTTTTGCGAGAACCACGCATAGCCGGTGCGATCAGCACCGAGGGTGTTGACTGCGTGAGTTTCGGGGGTGGAGTAAAAGACGACGCGAGCCTTGGTGGTGCCACCCTTGTTCGTGCGTTTCATCTGGTAGATGCCGTTGGCGTTGGTTTTGACGCATTGGAATCCGTCGCTGACAACGACACCTGCGACGGGCGCGCCGGTGTCGTCAACGATGGAGCCGTAGAGGTCCATGCCGGCGTCGGGGGTGATGACGGGATGTTTTCCCTCCATCCAGCGCGCGTAGAGGATATGGCTGGCGGCGTCGGAAGCGACAGTGGTGGAGTCGGTGACTGGTGAGCCGCCGTTGGGTGCGGTGAACCAGCCGCCGAACGTGGCGCCGGCGCGCACGGGCACGGGGAGCGTGCCGTAGGCGGTGTTTGGGGTGATTGTTTTGCCGGCGGGGGAAACGTCGCCTCCTTGCGGGGCGAAGGTGACGGTGAGACCCGGGGGCGTGGCGTCGTTGAATGTGGCTGTGTTGCCGCCTTGGACGGTAATGGCGTTCGTGAGTTGAGCGGGGGTGGGTGTGGTTGCCGGCGCGCCGTCTATCGAGACGCGAACGGTGTGCGCGCCGGAGGCGTTGCCGGTGATGATCAGTCGGTCGCCTTTGCCGGTAGCGGAGTCGATGGCGAGGATGATTGTGCCGGCGCCGGCGAGGGTGTCGGCGGTGGCGGTGTGGTAGCTCCCGGATGAACCGCCGAGGTCAAGGACGGCGTTGTTGACAAGGTTGCCGAGGGAGATGGCGCTGGTGGCTATGCGAAGAGTGCCGGACTCGACGGTGGTGTCACCGGTGCGCGAGCCGACCGCGGCGATGACGAGCGTGCCGGGGCCGCGTTTTGTGAGGGAGCGCCCGTCCCAGCCAGTGGCGAGGGAGTTTGCGTTGGCGCGGTCGGCGAGCGGGGTGTCGATGGTGAAGGTATTGCCCGCGCCGATAGTGAAGGCGCCGTGCGCGTTGGCGGCGGGTGCATGCCATGAAAGGAGCTGGCCGACGCGGTATTCGGCGGAGCCGTTGGGGGCGTCGAGGATGATTTTGCCATTATAAATGTAGTCGGGCAGGCCGGTGGCGCCGGTGAGGGCGGGTGTGATGGAGATAGTTTTAAAATCGCCCTCGATGCCAGCGCCGGCACTCACAACGGTGATATATGGCAACGCGCTGGCGGCGGTGGCGGACGCGGCGGAGGAGTAGCCGGCGAGCGTGTTGATGTTGGTGATTTTGAGCGTGCCGGAAATGTAGGCCGCCCCGGCGGTGGCGACGAGCGGGAGGTCGCGGGTGGATCCAGGGGTGAAGGCGAGGAGGGTTTGCGGGTTTTGGTAGTGGTTGCCCGCAACGAGGATGTAGCCCTCGGCGCCGACGGTGAGCTCGGATTTGCTGCGCATGCCGAAGTTGAAGTTGCCGCGGATGTCGAGCAGGCCGTCCACTCGCACGATGGAGTCGCCGGGGACGGGGACGGCTGTTCCGGTGCCGACGGTGGAGCCGTTGCGTCCGACTTGGAGGTAACCATTGCCGGTGCCGTTTGTGCCGGTGATGACGGTGCCGTTTTCGGTGATGTGGAGATTGGCGTGGGCGCCGTTGCCGATAGCAAAATGGTCTCCGACGCCCAAATAGCCGTCAACGATGACGGTGCCTCCGACGGGGCCTGTGGCGGTGTGATTGGCGTTGGACATGCTGTTGCCGTTGGCGATGGTGAGGAAGGTGCCGACGGTGACGGTGCCGGTTCGGGAGATTTCGAGGTGTCCGTGGCCGGAGCGTCCGACGATGAGGTTGCCGGCGTTTTTCCAGACGCCTTCAACGAAGGCGGTGCCGGAGGCGTTGTTGACGGAGACGGCGGAGGAGGCCATTCCCAGATGTCCGAGGGACGTCTCGGTGCCGGAGACGATAACGGTGCCGGTTTCGGTGATTTTCAACACGCCAACGGAGGAATCCACTCCCGCCGTGGTGCTTCTTTGATAACCTATCGAGAAGATTGATCCGGTAAATTGAAGAAGCCCTTCAACATTGACTTCGCCGTAGGTGTTGGCGGCCTGGCCAAGATAGAAGGAGCTGCCGGTGACGATCATGGTTCCACTCTTGGCGATGTTGACGATACCGGAGGAGCCGGCATTCCTGCCGACATAGATTGCAGCCACGTTGTTATTTTGGACGAAGGCTCCGCCATTGTGAATATTGAGAACATTTGAGCCAGCGCCACCTGAACCGGAGTTGCCAATATAGACAATATTGCCGGCGCTTTGCCAGAGGCCCCGGATATTGATGGTGCCGGAGGCCGAGGCACGGTCGCCGATATAAACATTGTTGTTCATGATGGTGCCGGTCTTCATGACGTCGATGCGCCCGACGCCGTCGAATCCGGCGGCAATGGTGCGGCTGGCCCCGTTGATCAAACCGTGAACAACAATGGCGCCAGTGCCCGCGCCCTTGATAAAATTGGGGTTGGGATTTGGGTCGGCTGTGGCGGAGTTGTAACCACCCGCGCGCAGGGAAGAGTTGATGTAAAGCGTGCCGGTTTGACCGATTTCAAGATGGCCGTTGCCGACACCGCCGACATAGAGCATGCCAACACGGTTGTTGAGATAACCGTTGACTATGACTGTGCCCGACGAGGATGTGTCCTTCGCTGCGATTTGCAGGTAGTTGGTGTTTGCCACGCCGCCTTGGTCGATGTTGAGCACGCCCGTGCCTTCGTAACCGACATAGGTATTGTTGCTGGTGGTATTTGTCCATACGCCGCCGCCCGCAATGGAGAGCGTGCCGGATGCTCCCGCGCCGTGACCGATGGATGCGGATCCACTGTCGGTCGTGATGCCGTTGCCGATGGCGATGTGACCATTAGTTATGAAGGCGGCGTCGGTGGCTCCGGGGGCATTTCGCACGGCGCCGGAAGGCGAGCCGGTGCGCCAGCCGTTGGGCGTAAACCAAGTGCCGCTGACACCGTCGCCCCAGTAAACGTCGGCGGCGCGGGTCGCGGGCGCGAGGGTGAGTGCGAGAGCAAAAATAAAGAGTGTGACAGGGGTGTTTTTCATGGGATGGAGGGGGAAGACGCGCACTTTACGCGCGCCTTGGTGGGTTTGGGAAAGAGTGTTTGTGCGGACTATTTTTTCAAGACCTGTTTGCGCGCGGGCAGGGGAATGCCGTCATTATTTCCCCTGAAAGTGCTCGACGATTTGTTGGGCTTGGGCCGGGCAGTCGGATGAAATGTAGTCCACTCCGAGGTTGGCCATTTCGATCACATTGGCCATCGTGTTGAGTGTCCTCACATTGATGGTCATGCCCAAGTCGTGGGCTTCCTTGATCCAACGGGGATTGGCGCGGATGGCCTTGACGCCGTAGTTGGCGCCGGTGATTCCGAGCGCGTGGAGTTCACTCGGGGGTTTGTCTCCGTTCAGGTAGGCCACCTTGCAACCCGGCTGGATGCGTATCAGCTCCTTGCAAATATCAAGGTTGAACGCGAGGAACATCACTTGGTTCATCAATCCTGCCTTGTTGATCGCCTTGACCGTGGCGGCGACGACGGCGTAGTTTTTCTCCTTGGTCTTGTGCGTTTTTATCTCCACCGCGAGCGTCATTTCGGGCTTGGCCTTGGCTTGTTCCAGAAACGCTTCGAGGGTCGGGATGGGCTCGCCATTTTCCAGGATGAATCCCTTAACCTCGTCATGGGTCGAATCCTGAATCGTGATTCCGTTTATGGTTTTTGCGTCGTGATGGATGACCAGTTTGCCGTCGGCCGTGAGCCACACGTCAAACTCCGAGGCGAATACTCCGAGCTCCTGCGCTTTGCGCAGCGCGGTGATCGAGTTTTGCGCGGAGCCGACTGTATTCCAATAACCCCTGTGCGCCGTGACTTTGGGCGTGGAGGGAAGCGCATCGACTTTGTTCAGTTGGGTGAAACCCAAGTGCCGGGTTTTGTTATTACGAATCAACTCCAATTGATACCTGCCGGACTGAAATCCTTCGGGAATGATGATTGTCAACCTGTCGCGGGTAACCTCGCCGTTCAGAATTATTTCCCCTGCGTTATTTTTTTCCGTCGGGGTTAGCTTTATTTTATCATTCGCTTTGAAACCAATTCCCCGGATCGTGTAGGTTTTTCCAGAGGCTACATTCAGGCCCGAGAAATAGGAAACATCCGTCACCAGTTCCGCTTCTTGTTTCCGGGCTGACGCCGCCGATGCTTGCGCGCAGACAATCAGCGACAGGCAGAATATTAATATCAGTGAGTGTTTTATATTCATTGGGGTGCTGTTGATTTAATGTTTGTTTCTGAACAAAGATTAACCGCTGAGGGCGCGGAGATGCACGGAGGCAGGAGAAAAACATCGGCGAGTCCGCATGTGTTTCTCCGTGCCTCCCTGCGTCCTCCGTGATTAAAAATCAGAGGGTTTTAATTCGCGATAATCTCTTGGTAAGCGCGCGGGTTCACGCCAGCGGGTTGAAGCTTATCTCGTGCGAGATGGAGCCGTCGTGGATCATTGTTGCGGCGAGCTTCAGTTGTTTGGCGTCGGCGTGGCCGCGGATGATTGTGGCGTTGGAGATTGCGCGTCCGCCGCCGAGGATTTGGGCGTAGGGGAACTTGCTTGTCGCGGGTATCAACGTGGCGCGGTGGTTGTGGGCGGAGACGATGACTTGCGCGCCCCAGCGCACGAGCGTGTCGTGCCACGCGGCGCGGCCGCGCAGGCTTACGTGATCCCATTCCTTGTTGTTGTAGTCGGCCTGGACTTCCTTGGTCCAGCGCAGCGGGATGTGGCAAAAAACGACGCGGTAGGGCGCGTCGCGCAGCGCGGGTTGCTGGGTGACTTCGTCCAGCCAGCGGGATTGTTCGCGGATGAGCGGCTCGAAGGCTGCGACACCCTTGAAGGTGCGGTGCGCGTCGGGTTTGTCCTCGCAGGTGTCGAGCACTATCATGCCTACCGGGCCGGTGCGCAGGGCGTAGAAGGGGCGGTCGCCGGGGAAGTCCACGTAGTCGGTCATCTTGTTTGCCCAGAGGCCGCGCACGTCGTGATTGCCGCGGGCCAGGAAGATTGGCGGTCCCTCGGCGAGGTCGACGCCCTTGGGGCTGACATAGATGCCGGGGATCAACGAGGCGTCGTTGACGTTGTTGCTGAGATCGCCGTTCCACAAAAGAAAATCGTCGTCGTTGCGGCGAAGCGAGTGGAGTTTCTGGATAGTGGGGGCTTGGTCGTGCGTGTCGTTCCAGACGGAGAACCGGGTTTCGGCGGCGCCGGGCGAGAGGGTTTTGGTGGTGTAGATGCGCGTGCGTGTTTCCCCTGCACCCTTGCCGCCGAGCGGCTTCAGCACGGCGCGCCAATGATAACGCGTTCCGGGTTTCAGGCCGGTGACGCGGATTTTGACAACCTTGCTGTCGTGGGGGACGAAGCCCCATTGGTCGGAGCTTGCCGTGAGGCCGAGGCTTTTGGTTTCACCGTATTCGATCCATGCGAGCGCGGCAGCGCTGAGGGGAAGCGTGACGGTGAAACTTTCAGACGTGGGCGCGAAGACGGCGGGCGTGCCGCCGAGTAGCGAGGGGGACGCGTCCGTGCCGGCGGTGGCGCTTGAGGGCGCGCTGTTCGCGGATGCTGCGACGAGCGGCTTGGCGAGTCCGGCGGCGGCGAGCGTGCCGAGGGTTCCGATTGAGGTGATGAATTGGCGGCGTTGCATGATGGGTTTTCGGGTTTGGATTAGTGGTTTTGATTTGGATTAAGGCGGGGCGAACCGTCGCGGCGGGTCGGTTTGCTGTTTCGGCTCACCGCGACGGTTCGCCCTGCCAAATATAGTATTAACGGGTGTGTTCGAATTCTGCGGAGACGAAATAATGGTCGCTCGGGTGTTTGCCCTTGCGAGCGTCCTTGATGATTTCGGCGTCGATGGGCGTGAGGAGTTTGTTGTGGAGGATGAAGTCGATTTTTTTGCGGGTTTTGCCTTGGGGCGTGGAGAGGAATTCGGCGCCGAGAAAACGATGCGCGGTGCCTCCGGGGTCGGCGGGGCCGTGGATGGCCGCGTGGCTGTCGAGCCAGCCTTCCTTCCGCGCCAGCTGGAGCGAGGGGGAATCCGCGTCGGCGTTAAAGTCGCCGGTGATGACGACGGGAATGTCTTTCGACAGCTTGCCGGCGAATTTGAGCAGGACGGCGATTTGTTTCACGCGCGCCGTGCTGAACTTGTGCTCGAGATGGGTGTTGAGAACGCAGAGTTTTTTGCCGGTGTTTTTGTCCTTGAGGACGAGCCAGTTCGCGGAGCGCGCCATGTAGGCGTCCTCGTATTTTGAGAAGGCAATTTCCGGAGTGTCGGAGAGCCAGAAACCTCCGCCGTCGAGTTTCTCAAAGCGCTTGGTGGAGTAGAGAATCGGAACGTAGAGGTCTTTCTTGGTGCTTCTGGCCGCATCCTTCATCTCGAAAAAATTATGGAATTCGGTGTCCGGAAGACGGTCGCGGAGGTAGCTGACCTGGCCGGCGTGATTTTCCTGAAGGCAAATGATGTCGGCATCCTGCGCGAGGAGGACGTTGCGGCAAAGCTCCTTGCGGGAATCCCAGTCGTCGCCGGTTTTCTTGTCTGCCAGAAAATAGGTATGGCGGATGTTGGCTGTGACGACGCGGAGGGCGTCTGCATTTTGCCGTTTGCGCGCCGGAATGTCGTTCGTTTGCGCCGGCAATGACAGGGCGAAAATAGCGGGCGCCGCGATCAATGCCGTTTTGGCAAACGTGCGAATGATGCGTTGCGCGCGGTTCATTGCGGATTTTTGATTTTGGATTTTGGCGGGGAGTGCCGGGCGAAGCGACAGTTTGACGCCCCTTGGGTGAGCCGTTTACGATCTCGGCTCACCGGGGCGGTTCGCCCTGCCAAACTATTCGGCCAGGGCTTCGATCACCTTGCGGTTGGCGTCGCGGACGGCGGGACCGTCCATTTTCAAGACTTTGCGGTCGTAGGTGTAGAATCCGTTGGCCTCGATTTCGACATCGGTCGTCTGCGTGTAAACGGCGGCGGCATAACCTTCGGCGACCATGTCCTTCAGCATTTTTGTGTATTCAACATACTTCGCCGTGAGGTCGTCCTTGCCGGTGAATTTGACTTTGCCGTAACCCCAGTTCTTGCCGTCCGGTTTCCAGAGGTGGCCTGGCAGCGGGAGGGCGAGGCCGCCGTATTCGCCGAGCACGAGCGCGAGGTTTGTGTAGCCGGGGAACATTTTCGGCGCGGGATAATTGTGGAAGTCAACGATGTCGCCGCACGCGCGCATGTTGCCGCCGCTGGCCGCGTTGACGAGGCGCGAGGGATCGCGCTCTTTCGTCCACTTGGCGATTCTTTCCGTGTCGAACTGGCCCCACGCTTCGTTGAACGGCACCCACACGACGACCGAGGGATGTCCCTTGCAGAAGTCCATGATTTCGCCCCACTCCTTTTGGAAATTATCCTTCGAGAGCGGCGTGCGCAGTGTGTCGATTCCGCCGCCGAGCGTGTTGCGGCCCCACTTCGCGCCGAGGCCGTAGCTGTGCGTGCTGGGCATGTCCTGCCACACGAGAATGCCTTCGCGGTCGCAGTGGTAATACCAGCGCTGCGGCTCCACTTTCACGTGCTTGCGAATCATGTTAAAGCCGAGCTCCTTGGTCTTGATAATGTCAAACAACAGCGCCTCGTCGGTCGGCGCGGTGTAGAGGCCGTCGGGCCACCAGCCTTGGTCGAGCGGGCCGAAGTGAAAATAGTTTTTTCCGTTCAATTGCATGCGCACCATGCCGGAGGCGTCGCGCTTCATGGAGATTTTGCGGAAGGCGGCGTAGGAGCGGGCTTCATCGACGGTTTTGCCGCCGGAGAGAAGGCGCGTGCGCAGGTCGTAGAGTTTCGGGTTTTCCGGCGACCAGAGCGTCGGGGTTTTCAACGAGAGCGTCAGTGCCTCGCCGGCGTTGCCGCGCGCGGTGGCGACGACCTTGTTGTTGTCAACCAACTCCACCTCGACGGTGGCGGGCGCGGCGGTGTCGACGGTCACGGCGAGTGTGCCGGCGTCGATGTCGGAGACGGTTTGCACGTCCTTGATGTGGTTTTTCGGCACCGGTTCCATCCACACGGTTTGCCAGATGCCGGTGACGGGGGTATACCAAATGCCCTTGGGATTGCGCACCTGCTTGCCGACGGGATTGTCGGAGGCGTCGGTCGGGTCCCAGACGCGGACGACGAGCGTATTCGAGCCGGAGGCGTTGAGGAAACGGGTGATGTCAAACGAGAATGGGGCGTAGCCGCCGGTGTGCGAGCCGACGGGCGCGCCGTTGACAAACACATCAGCGCGCCAGTCAACCGCGCCGAAGTGCAGGATGATGTTTTTTCCGCGCCACGCGGCGGGGATGGCGAGCTGGCGTTGATACCAAAGTTCGTTGTCCGAGCCGACCTCGCGCTGCACGCCGGAGAGTGAGGATTCGATGGCGAAGGGCACGAGGATTTGCCCCTCGTAGGCGACGGGCAGCGCCGCGCCCTTCGGGGCGATGGTGTAGTCCCACAGGCCATTGAGATTTTGCCACTCGGTGCGCGCGAGGCGCGGGCGCGGATACTCGGGCAGCGGATTGGAGGGATCAACCTGCGCGGCCCAGGGCGTTTTGATAAGGTCGCCGGCGGGCGCCCAAGATTTGGCGGTTGCGGTGGCGCCGACGAAGAGCATCGCGGCAAGGAATAACGGCAGGCAATGTTTCATAGTTTGGTTTTTGTGGTTCATTGGAGAAAGGGAAAATTGTAACCGCGAATGGACGCAAATGGACGCTAATAAAGACGGGGAATGAGACGGAAAAAGGGAAAGGGTTTATGTCATGAGGAAAACGAAAAATGGCGATAGGAATAATTATTCAATTCCGGACTCTGATTTGTTTTATAACGCCCGTTTCGTGTTTATTATGAAGATCAGAGTTGCTGGAATAAAAACCCAGATTGCAATGGCTAAAGGCAAAAATCAACAAAGCTCAGCCGACTTCCTTTGACCTTCCTGTCAAATTTGGAATTCGGCTCTCGTGACAACTAAAGAATTTTAAATAAAAAGTAGCCTTTTTTGATTTAAAAACAGAGGCAACGCACTCAGAGCGTCATGTATTAAGTGACATTGGATAAACTGCACTTTTATTTAAAATATTATAAAGATAACAACTCGACAAAACTCGCTCAGTCTTTTTTTAATTTCACCGCCCATTTTGTCTCTCATTTTATTGTTATTTGATATTTGTCTTTCCCTTTTCTTGTGAAAATAACTTGTGTTCTATAATATCCTTCGGTGCCGGGTTTTACTTTCCATAGACGCATGGAGGATCTGACAGCATATACATAATCCGGGCGCGTGGCCGATATCACAGTGTCGAGCACGACCCGATCATGAACCACCATCACAATCAACTCTGCCATGCCGTTTTCTTTGCCGTGTAAGGGACGTGGGGTTCGGCCACAATGCCTTGTAATTTTGGCTTTAGCAAAGCGATCTTCTCGAAATCGCCGCCAACTTTTTCTTGCAGGGCATTTTTCTCATCCACGGTCAACGGCACCATGACAGCCTTCATAGGGCAGGGCGGTTGCCGGAGTTTTTCTTATCAGAGTGGGTAACTGGCTTTCCATATATTTTTTCGATTTTCTCAATGGCAGCCTGCTGCTCCGGTGTTATTTGTGGCGATTTTTCATCCGGAGATCGTGGCACCAATTTTATTCGACTCCACGAAACAGTTGATGCGGATATCCCGGCATTTGCTTTTTCAGCATAGGCACGATTTAATATAATACCACAAGTCGCAAGGCAACAGACGAACAGGATGCGCAACGGAGAAATATTCATAGGATTAATATATTCTTAATGGAGGCAAAAAAGAGACAGACATGTTTTGTTGATTTTCATGATCATGGGGCGAGGCTCGTTGGCCTCGTCCGGCGGCGGGACGCCGCCGCTCCTTGCGCAGGCGGCGGTTCGTGCGCGGGTAGTTATGTGTTCGGTTTCTTTTTGCTGAAGAGCAGGGGGACGATCAGGAGGAAGGAGAGCGTCGAGGCGATTACCCAGAAGGCCGAGGCGTGGCTGAAATCGTAAACCTTCACGCCTTCGACGATTGTTATGCGCGCGTCGATTAGTTTGCCGCTGATGATGTCCTGGCAGCCGGCGGCGATGTAACTCGCGAGGCCGACAACGCCCATCGCCGCGCCCGTGGCCTTGCGCGGCACGAGGTCAACCGCCATCAGTCCGCCGAGGAAACAGATGAGCACGCCGATGGATATGCCAAAGAGGATCATGCTGATCACGTTCACGACGATGCCGTTGCCTCCATAAAGGAAGAGGATGAGCGAGACGGTGTTGCACACGCCGAAGATGATCGCGGGCAGGCGGCGGTCGCCACGGAAAAATTTGTCGGAAAACCAGCCCGAGAGCACCGTGCCGAAGATGCCGAGCAGCGCGTTGACGGAAATGAGGTTGGTCGATTCGACGAGGCTGTAGTCCTTTGTCTCCTGCAGGAAGAGCACGCCCCAACTGTTCACCGCGTAGCGCGCCATATACATGAACGCGCTCGACGCGGCGAGTATCCACACGCCGGGCGTGCGCAACGCGAGGCGCTGGAGCGAGGCGGTGCTTTCGGCGGGCGCGGACGCATTTTGTTGCGCGGCCTCGCCAGTGAGCACTTCGACAGGCGGAAGCTTTTGGCTTTCGGGTGTGTCGTGCATGAGCCAGATGATGACAACCACGCCCAACACGCCCGCGAGTGCGGCGCCCCAGAAGCCCCATTGCCAGCCGACGGCGGAGACGATGAGGCCGACGAGCACAAAGGACAAAAATTCGCCGAGGTTGTGGCTCAGGCTGAAGAAGCCGTAAAAGGTGCCGCGCTTTTTCAACGGATACCAGCGGGAGAGCCCGATGACCGCGCAGGGCGAGCCGACGGACTGGCCCCAGCCGCTGATCGCCCACATGGTGGCGAAGACTGCGGTGAACGCGCCGGCGGAGATCACGCCGGTGGTAAAGCCCATCACGCCCATGACGAGGTTGGCGCACGCGGAGAGCGCGAGCCCGGTCGCCATGAAGCGCTTGATGTTGGAATGGTCGGCGATGAAGCCGTTGAAAAACTTGCCGCCCGCGTAGGCGAAGAGGAGCGCGGAGCCGACGACGCCGAGCTGGCTGGCGTCAACCAAGCCGGCGTCGAGCATGGGTTTTTTGACGACGTTGAGTGTGGTGCGGCAGACGTAAAACAAGCTATAGCCGATCGTGCCTGCGAGAAACACCTGCCAGCGCAGGCGTTTGTAGAGCGCGTCCGTATTTTCGTCGTGCGGCAATTGCACGGCGGCGGGCTGGCTGACACGGAAGAAGTTGAGCAGGCGTTTGAACATTGACGATTAAGGTTTGAATTTAAGGTGGCGGAAGCGGGGTGGTTTGAGGGGGATGTTTTGCCGGAAAGGGGACAGAGCTATGACAAAGAGGGCGCGAAGGGCGAGCCAGTTGTTCGGGGAATTTTTGAGGCGTGTCGAAACTCTTTTGTTAGTCCTCAGATGTTCCGAGGCGGCTCCGCCTCAACCGAAGGAATAGCCACAAAAAGGCGCAAGAGGGATTGTTTGCGTGTTGATATCTCCCGCGCGCCTATAGGCGCATCGGTGCGTTTCTTTTAATATAAAATCGTATGCGGATAAATGTGCGATGCGCCTATAGGCGCGCGGGGGATGTGCGTCGGGGTAAGTGCCTCTTTGTGCCTTTTGGCGGCTAAAACGGATTGAGTGAATTATTCCCAATCCAGCACGGCGGCGATGGGGGCGTGGTCGCTGGGGCGGATGCCGTTGCGGCGGATGTTTACGTTGGCGGCGGAGGTCGCTTTCAGGCCCTTGCTCGAAAAGATGAAGTCGATGCGCGGCAGCTTGTCCTTAGGCCCCGCCTCTTCGAACGCCTCGGCCAGCGCTTGCGGCGGCGTGTGGGTGGCGTCCTCGAACTTGATCGGGAAACCGGTGAGGTATTTGTAAACGTAGCCGTCGCCACGGGAGTCGTTACGCAGGGAGTTGAAGTCGCCCGTGAGGACAATCGGAGCGGACTTGTCCTTGCGGTTCTTGATGCGGTCCATGATGAGGATCGCGGATTTCATGCGGGCCTCGGGCACGTGGACGTTGAGGTGGGTGTTGTAGAAATACACTTTTTTGCCGGTGCGCTTGCCGTTGGCGATTTCGTGGAAAAGGCCGTAGCTGACATTGCGGCGCGCGCCTTTGTTGGTGCTTTTGCCGGTCTTGGGATCAATGGGCGACCAGGTGTTTGAGCCGGGGATTTCGGGCGTGTCGGAAAGCCAGAATGTGCCGCTGTCGTTGGGGTCGATTTCCCAGCGATCCTTGCGCCAGAAGAACATGTTGGACATCGAGAGTTCCTTCGGTTTCAGCGTGTTTGGCTCGCCGTTGCACGCCGCGTAGAGCGAGCCGTAGCCGGACTTTTCCATCTCAACGGCGAGCTGGTTGACCTGGTCGAGCACGGGGTCGGGGTTGGTGGAGGTTTCCTGCGTGCCGATGAAGTCGTAGCCCGCGCCGCCTGTCCGGTCGCGCATGATTTCGAGGACGAGCGGCTTGCGTTTAACCCAAGGCTCGCATTTGGCGTTTTTTTCGGTGCTCGGGCGGGAGCCGAGGAGGTTGTAGGTGAGCACGCGCACGGGCTCGGAAAAACCGGTGAGGGCGAGCGCGACGCTCGCGAGCGCGAGCAGGGTGAGACGACGGACGGGGAGCGTGGTTTTCATAATTAAGAAAGTTTTTTTTAACCGCGGATGGACGTGAATGGCCATAGATAAAATGCAAGCGTTCGCGGACGGGACGGAGCCCGTCCCGCCAAGGCCCCGGGGCTTGCCCCGAGGCTCTTTATTTTCCGATTTGCATTTCAATAACCAGCGGCGCGTCGACCGGTTGCGCGGGGATTTCGATTATCTGTAATCCGCCTCGCCGGATGGCTTTCACGGGACGTCCGTTGGCCTTGATGTTTTTGATGCTGGCGGCGGATGTTTCGACGCGGTGGGCGCGGTTGGCGACCTTGCCGTCGAATGTCCCTCCGTTGGGCGTCACCGTCAGCGTGACTTTGTCGCCGGCGCGCTGGTAGCGCAGGGCGGTTGTCGCAAACCTGCCGTCCTCGTATTGGCGCGTGAGGCCGTCGTCCTCGTAGAGCGTGAAGGTGTTGTCGGCGCCGTCGGCGCCCGGATAGACCCGCATCACGAGCGTGTCCAGTGGCGCCGATGCCGGGCGCTCGCGGTAGGGTTGCAGCGGGAGCAGCCAGCCGCCTTTGACATACAGCGGGAATTGGTCGATGTCCTTGGCGACGGTTTTTGTCTGCCCGCCCTCATGGCGCTCGCCGGTGAAAAAGTCATACCATGCGTCGCCCGCCGGGAACCACACTTTCTGTTTTGCGATTTTGTTTTCGCCCTCGCCGGCCGATGTGATTGGCGCGGCCAGAAGCAAGTCGCCGAACATGAATTGCTGCGGGTTTTTGTAAGACTCCGGGCTGCCGCCGTGGTCGATATACATGGCCCTGTTGAGCGGCACCATCGTCCGGTGGGTTTGCCACACACTTGAGTAAATATAGGGCATCAGCTCGGAGCGCAGGACGTAGGCTTTTTTCATCGAGGCCTCGGCTTGTTTTCCCCAAAGCCACGGGCGGCGGTCGAGCTTGGCGTCGTATTGCGAATGTATCCTCATCGCGGCGCTCATGGCTCCGAACTGCGTCCAGCGGGCGTAAAGCTCGGGGTCCTTGCCGCCGTAGAAACCGCCGATGTCGTGCGCCCAATAATAGCATCCGGCGTTTCCGCTGGTCGCCGTCAGCTCGACCTCGAAGGCCAGCACTTTCCAGTTCGCGTGGGCGTCGCCCGAGAACTGGATGGGATGCCGTTGGTCGCCCCAGCCGGCCCAGCGGCTGTAATTCGCGCCGCGCAGTCCGTTGCGTTGCGATTCCTTGTAATATAATTCGTTGAGCCAGGCCAGGTGCGTGGTCGATGTGCCGCGAACCGTCGGGTAAAGATAATCCTGCTGCCAGTCCAGCCACCAGAAGGCCACGCCCATGTCCCACGATTCCCCGTGCGCGTGCCGCAGGAATGTTTCCATGTAGCGACGGTTGCCCGCGTCGAACATCACTGTCGAGCCGTCGGCGGGGAGGCCCATGTCGGCCATGAACGCCTTATACATGGCCTCGTGGGGGCGGATGCCGTCGTGCGGATGGTCGTTGAGGGAAATGTATATGTTGTCCTTGAGCAGATCGCCCACGAGCGCCGCCGGGTCGGGTATCAATTTGCGGTTCCATGTGTAGCCAACCCATCCGCGGTTGCTGGCGTGCCCGGTGCCGGCCGTGGCGTCCTGCGTGTGCCAGCCCATGTCGAAGACGAGATTGTCGAGCGGGAAGCCGTGCTGGCGGTATTCATCCACAATCTGCCGGTATTCGTCGGCGTTATAATCCCACCAACGGCAATACCACACGCCGTGCACGTGGCGGCGGGTCATCGGGACGTTGCCGCTGATGCGGCCCAAGTCGGCAAGCGCGGCGCGGTAGTCGCCGCCATAGAGAAAACAATAAACGTCCTGCACATGGTCCGCGTCGCGGCGCGCGATCCAGTCGTCCTTTATGATGTCCTTGCCCGAGTCGTTGATTATATACCAGCCGTTGCGGCTCAACAGTCCCTCGTCGAGCGGGATGGGACCCGCGACGCGGTCGAGCGTCGAGATCGCGCCGCCGAGGTTGCCGCCCTTGCGATTGCGCAGGGTGAATTTTTTATCGGCTCCGTTGTGCGTGAACCACGCCTCGAAGTTGTGAAGGCCGAAGGGGAATCCGTCGTCGTGAAACTCCATGCGAAGCGCGGAGGTGGTGATGCGGTAGCGTCCCCCGCCAAGCTCCGTGACGGTGAAGTCGTCGCAACGCGCGTCGCGATGATGGGCGAACAGGGTCCGGTCGTTAAGGAACTTGGCGTCGTTGGCATATTCCAGCCGGAACAGCGTCGGCGAAATAATGGTGACGCGTTTGTTCCCGAACGTCAGCGGATTCCCGTGCAGGGAAAGTGATGCCGCGCCCAGCAATGCAAATGCTGCCGACAGGATTAGTTTTTTCATGGAAATACGCGCGCTCATGGTGTGTGTGTGACCGTTTGGAGAATTAGGGAGGGTTTGTTTTTGTTGTGATTTGAAATGCAAAAAATGCGGCCGGGCGCGACTGAAAACCGGTGCGCGCCCGCGGCCGGTCATTTGCGATTGTTGCCCGGCGAGATTCTCAGCAGGAGCACGCCGTGCGGGTTCACCGTGGCGGAGAATTTATCCTTTGTCGTGGCAATGTCTTTTTGGCGCCACACGTCGCGGATGGTTTGGGTTCCGCGCAGGCCGAGCGACTTCAGCGTGAATTCGATTTCGCTTTTTTCCGCGCCCTTGTTGAACAGGCCGACGGCCATCGAGCCGTCCTCAAGGTGCTTGGCGTAAACGACGGTGTCGCCTTTTTCCAGCACCGGCATGGCGAGCAGGCCGAGCGGGTCCTGGTTTATGTCGAGGACCTCGTCGTTGGTGAGGAGGCTGAGCGTGAACTCGTCGATTTGCGCCATGTCGCAGCCGAGCAGGAGCGGCGAGGACAGGAGCGCCCAGAGGCTGATGTGCGAGTATTGCTCGTCGGCGGTGAGCTTGGTGTAGTGAAGCGTGCCGCCCGTCCAGCCGCCGACGTGGCCGATGACGAGCATGTCCGGATCGGCCCAGTGCCCCGGGCCGGAAAACGCGGCCCATTTCGATTGCGTGAAGCCGAGGGCGGAAACGCTTTTCCAGGTGTCGCGAATATCGCCGGTGGTGCGATACACATCCGTGAGCTCCGCCCATTTCGGCGCGTCGCCGTAGGGGGCGGAGTTGGAAATGCTGTAAACAATGTCGCGGTCGGTGGCGCGGAGCGCGTCGAGCATTTCCTTGGTGTGGGCGATGTCGTTGGGCGCCCAGTCGTATTTCAAATAGTCAACGCCCCACTCAACCCACTGCGCCACGTCGTTTTTGACGAAGGAGTATTTGCCGTGCTTGTAGTGCTGCCTGCGGTCGCGCACGGGATTGCCGATGTCGAAGCGGTAATGCTCGTCGTGCTGTTTTTGTTTGATCCAGTCGTGGGTGCCGTCGGCGTTGTCGGCGTAGGAGCCGATGTAGCCCGCGTAGGTGCCGACCCAGGGGCCGGAATAAATGCCGAACTTGAGGCCGAGCGCGTGGATCTCGTCGGCGAGTTTTTTCATGTCGGGGAATTTTTTGTTCGGCTGGATGGCGTTGTGTTTTCCGCCGCGGACGCCCTGCCAGCAGTCGTCGATGTTTATGTAGGACCAGCCGTGATTGACGAGGCCGGTGCTGGCGAAAGCGCGCGCGACGGCGAGAATTTTTTCCTGCGAGACGTCGTTGCCGTAGGCGTTCCAGCTGCTCCAGCCGAGCGGCGGGGTGAGCGCGAGTTTGTCGCCGATCACGATTTTGAAGTCGCGGGCGGCCTTGCCGAGCGAATTGGCGGCGCGCAGGGTGACTTTGTATTCGCCGGCCGCGGCGACGCGGCCTGTGATGCGGCCGGAGGCGGAATCAAGGCTCAGGCCCGCGGGCAGGTTGTCGGCGGAAAACGTCATGGGGCGGTCGCCGGTCGCCGGGATTGTGTAAAGGAAAACCGAGCCGGGGCGCGCGCCAAACACGCGCGGGCCGTTGATGCGCGGCGTGGCGGGCGGCGGCGGCGTGAGGATGCTCGCGCGCAACGCCTCCATGTCGGGCGCGGGCGCGGCCAGCCGGCCCGGCGTGGCGGGGGCGCGCTTCCATGCCTTGCGGTCGTTGCGGCGCAGTTGCGCGCCGTCCTTTTCGATTTGAAATGTGTAGGAGCCGATGGAGAAGCGTCCGTCGCCGGTCTTGTGCCACCGGCCGTTCTTGACGTCGTCCTTCCAGCTTTCCTCCCAAGTGAAGTCGGCGTGGAATTTATACACCGAGACATTTTCGCCGCTGCGCATGTGCCAGTCGGCGTTGGTGATGACGGAGATGATGTCGTCGGCATTTTTCGTGTCCGGCGCGGAATGCCCGGCGAGGGTCAAAACCGTGAACGCGAGGGCGAGCAGGGATAGGTGGAGCGGTAGGGCGGAGCGTTTTGTTTTCATGCAATAAAAAAGAGTGGGATGAAAATTTAAGAGGCGAAAGATCGGAACTGTTTTGTGAATTTTTTTGACACGAACGGCGCTGACGACGGGGAGATCAATCGGATGCTTTTGGGGCATGCCGAAGGTTTATTTTTGTGTCCACAGATGTCGCAGATGACCGCGGATAAATACCAAGCTCAGGGGTTCGTATCTGTGTTTATCCGCGAAATCTGTGGATTGCCCTGTCCGAATTAAGACGAGTTTTTCACTCCCAATTCAGCACGGCGGCGATGGGGGCGTGGTCGCTGGGACGGATGCCGTTGCGGCGGATGTCCACATTGGCGGCGGACGCCGGTTTCAGACCCTTGCTCGAAAAGATGAAGTCGATGCGCGGCAGCTTTTCCTTCGGCCCCGCCTCCTCGAACGCCTCGGTCAACGCTTGCGGCGGCGTGTAGGTGGCATCCTCAAACTTGATCGGAAAACCGGTGAGGTATTTGTAAATGTAGCCGTCGCCGCGGGAGTCGTCGCGCAGGGAATTAAAATCGCCCGTGAGGATGATCGGCGCGGACTTGTCCTTGCGGTTTTTAATGCGGTCCATGATGAGGATCGCGGATTTCATGCGGGCCTCGGGCACGAAAACATTGAGGTGGGTGTTGTAGAAATACACTTTTTTGCCGGTGCGCTTGCCGTTGGCGATTTCGTGGAAGAGGCCGTAGCTGACATTGCGCTGGCCGCCCTTGTTCGTGCTTTTGCCGGTCTTGGGATCAACGGGCGACCAGGTGTTCGAGCCGGGGATTTCGGGCGTGTCGGAAAGCCAGAATGTGCCGCTGTCGTCGGGGTCGATTTCCCAGCGGTCCTTGCGCCAGAAGATCATGTTGGTGAGCGCGAATTTTTTCGCGACCTTGCTGTTTTCCTCGCCGGAAACAGCGGCGTGAAGCGAGCCGTATCTCCTCATCGCGTCGGCGAGCTGGTTGACTTGGTGAAGCTCGGCGTTGGGGTGAATCGACGTTTCCTGCGTGCCGATAAAATCGTAACCCGTGCCGCCGGCCTTGTTGCTCATGACTTCGATGACGAGGGGCATTCGTTTTTCCCACACATCGCATTTGGCGCTCACTTCCCAGCTCGGCTGGGAGGCGAGAATATTATAGGTGAGCACGCGCACGGGCGCGGAAAAGCCGGTGAGTGCAAAGGCCGCGCTCGTGAATGCAAGCAGTGTGAGGAGGATGTTTTTTTTCATGGGAAGGATTTTGTTTTTAGCCGCAAAGGAACACGAAGGGATGAATTTTTTTAGCCACTCTACGAGTCTGCGAGTGGCCTGACAAAAGGCGCTCTACGAAGCGAAGCTGAGTGGTCTGACAAGGGGATTGTATGCGTATTAAAGTCTCCATTGCGCCTATAGGCGCTTCGGTGTGTTTTTTTGAGAAATACGGATTTATTATTTTATAAAACAGTATGCGGATGAATGGTTGATGCGCCTATAGGCGCACGGGAGATATAATATGCAGAGAGACCCCTTTGTGCCTCTTCGCGGCTAAAACGGATTGGTAGTTTGAAGTATTATTTTGTTATGAGTTTGAGGGCGTCATCTTCGAGGGCGGGGCGGATTTTGTTGCCGTTGGGGCCGCCCCACTTGCTGATTCTTTGAACCATGAAAACGGTCACGAGGTTTTCCTTGGGCCAGATCGAGAGGTTGGTGCTGTAGGCTCCGCCGTGGCCGTATTTGCCGCCGGGTTCACCCTTGCCGAGATTCAGGCCGAGGCCGTAGGCGGTCTTTGTGTGCGGCGGAGTCTGGCGGCGCGTCATTTCGGCGACGGCGGCCTCGCTGAGAAGGCGCTTGCCGTTGAACTCGCCTTTGTTGAGCAGGAATTGTCCGAAGCGCGCGACGTCCCTCGCGCTCGAGAACAGGCCTCCGCCGGGGAAGGGGTGGCGGTTGACGCGGTCATTGAGCGGATAGCGGAGGTAGGCGTTGGGCTGCGCGGTGAGCGTGCGCTTTTTCGGGTCGCCGCGGTAGCAGGTGGCGATGCGCCCGACCTGTTTTGCGTCGGGCCAGAAAGTGGTGTCCATCATGCCGAGCGGATCGAGGAGGCGTTTTTGCAGGAAGTCCTCGTAGGGCATGCCGCTGACGATTTCGATGATGCGCCCGATGGTGTTGATGTCGGTGTTGGCGTAGGAATAATCGGTGCCGGGCTCGAAGAGCAGGTCGCTGGCGGCGTAAATCTCGACCAGCTTGGAAAGCGGAAGGAGGTCGAAGGTGGGTTTTTCCTCGGGCACGCTGTAACGGAGCCCGGCGGTGTGGCTGAGCAAGTGGCGGATGGTGATCGTGGTTTTTCGGTAAACGGCGGCGGGTGCGGCGGCCTGCTTGGACTCGGCCTCGGGCGCGCCCGGGTCGCGGGTGTAGTTGGCAATGTCGCCGAGTTTCTCGGATTCCTTGGAAACGATTTTTTGCCGCTGGGCGAACGAGGGGATGTATTTTGAAACGGGGTCGTCGAGCGAGACCTTGCCCTCGTCAACCAGCATCATGAACGCGGCGGCGGTCATGGGTTTGCTCATGGAGGCGATCCAAAACAAACTGTCCTCGCGCATGGGCTTTTTGTCCGCGATGTCGGCCAGTCCAACGGCTTCGCAGGCGAGAACTTTTTTCCCGTCGGCGGCGAGGAAAACGGTTCCGGCGATCGTGCCGTCGTCAACGTAAGGTCGCGCACTATCGGCAAACGGCCCGGCGTGGAGCATCGGCGCGAGCACAAGCGCAATCGCGGCGAGAAGGGAAAAGCGGAGGTTGTGGGAGTGTTTTGGGTTCATTGTGTTTTTTTTATCCACAGATAACGCAGATGCACGCAGATAAATACCGGGATTCATCTGTGTCCATCTGCGTTATCTGTGGATTATTCTGTTTGGGTTGAAGTGATGCCTCGCGGGGCGAGCGGGATGGTGCCGGCGAGGTCGTTGTCGTAGATTGAAAGCATCCAGAGTATTCCCATCTTGGGATTGGCGCTTTCGCGGATGAGGCCGCGGTTGGGCATTTGGCGGACTTCCCATTCGATGCGGTCGGCGTAAACGCGGAACACGCGATAGGCGTTGGGCCACGACGCGAAGGCCGGGTTCTGGATGCTGGTGATGCCGCGATGGCGCGTGACCGCATTGCTGTGATGATGGCCGTTCAACGTGGCGACGACGTTGGGCGAGGCGGCGAGCACGGCCATGAGTTCCTTGTTCATCGCGGGCGTCTTGCCGAGGTTGTAGCCGCTCACGGTCGAAATCCCGCGACGGAGGTGAAACAAATAATGCGAAATGACGATGGTGGGCGTGTCGGTGTCGGCGGCGAGGGTGTCGCGCAGCCAGTCGAGCATGTCTTCGCGATAGACCATGGTTTGGTCGGGGATCCCGGAAACGCGGTGGGGCGTGATGGGGCCGCCCTTCACGCGCCAGTGGGAACCGTCGAGCACGATGAAGCGCAGCGGCGGGCGCGTGAAAGCGTAATCGGTTTTGTCGGGACCGTCGGGGAAGAGATGCGGAATCGTGGCGGCAATGTCGGCGCGGGAGTCGCGTCCGGTGTCGTGATTGCCGACACAGCCGTAAACGGGGAGGCCCGCGTTTTTGGTGGCGCGGGCAAGATCCTCGAACTGGCTGCGGCGGCCGTTGTCGGTCATGTCGCCGGCGATGATGGCGAAGTCCGCGCCCTCGCGCTTGAGCTGGCGGAGCGTGGATTCCAGTTGCCCGGCCGTGCGGGCGTTGAGCTTGGCGGTGGCCTTTGTGATGCGACCAAAACCGAGGTGCGTGTCGGCGAAAAAACCGAAGGTGTGGAGCGGTTTTTCAGCGGGACGGGCGGCGGCGCGAAGTTCCAGCCGGGCAAAGGTGCCGCCGGGGCGCATGTGCGGTCCGGCGACGGCGATGTAGTGGCGGCCCTTGGTCATGCGCCAGTTGTTGAGCGGAATGGTGGAGGGAGGGCGTTCGCCGCGAAGTTCTGTTGTAATGGGGGACGGGCGTTTTTTGGCGTCGTATTTGGTTCTCCACGGGGCGGCTTTCACGCCGGGGGCGGCGATCACGGTGTCGTCGGAAAGCACGGTGACGCGCAGGCCGGGGCGGAGGTCGTCGGCGTCGGGTTCGAGTTGAATCGAGCCGGTGAGATCGAGGTCGTCCTTGGCGTCGATTGCGAAGATGAGCATGCCCTCGCTCGGAATGACGGCGGTCGCGCCGGAGGGCAGGGCGGTTTCGGCGCGGGCGGTGTCGGGGGCGAGCGCGCCGTTGCGGGCGTCGAGCACGAGTGAACCGCCGGGGGCGATGGTTGATGCGCGCTTGTCCGCCGCGGCGTGGAGGTCGTCCTTGAGGCGGGGCCAGACTTGCGAGGGCGTTTCGGGCAGGCCGGAGACGAGCGAGAGGTCGTCGATCCAGCAGGTGCCGCGGACGCGAATGACGAGCTTGAAGTCGCGGTCGTTTTTGCGCCAGTCGCCGGCATAAACCGTGCCGCTGAGCCGGCACCATTTGCCGGGCTCGACATTGCCGAGGGCGCGGACGACGACGTAGGGTTCGCCGCTGCCGTCATCGGCGGCCATGTATGCGGAGACCCTTGTTTTCGGCTCGGTGTAAACCCACACGGAAAACTCGTGGTTGGCGGAGAAGTCCAGCTTGCCGTCGAGCGCAAACGTGAGGTCGCTCCATTCGCCCCTCGATTCAGAGGTGAGCCGCAACGAGGCGAGTCCCGTGCGCGCGCGGCTGGTGTCGGTGGCGAGCTTGATACGGCTGGCAACCACGCCGGCTGGAAATTCCGCCTCGAAGTTGGCGTCGATCACCGCCTTCGCCGAAAGAAGCGGCGAAAGGACGAGCGCGGCGATTAGGAGGAGCGTGTGGAGGCTGCGGGGAGTTTTTGGGTTCATTTGGATTGAGACGCGGGGAAACGCTTGAGGTTAAGTCTATTTTCGGGCCACGGAAAACTTTGCGCGGCGCTGCCGCGGCCGGGTCGAACAGCCGCAAGGAAGCGCGAGGATGCGCAAAGGAGGTTGAAATATACTTTGGGGTTTCGAAGCGGCGGGAGGAGCGGTCAAGGAGCCGTTCATCGCAGTTTTATAGTTGGTTCGAAGCTAAAAACCTTCCGCTATATTGACTGTCAATGGCCGGCTCGTTGACGCGCCCGTGTCCGATGCCGCTTGATTTTGGATCGCTTAGATTCGCGTGCCTTCGGTGACGACGCGGCGGCGGAAATCGGCGAGGACCTTTTGGAAGATCGGGCCGGGCTTGCCGTTGCCGACCTCGCGGCCGTCGAGTTTCACCACGGGGACGGTCTCGGCGGCGGTGCCGGTGAGGAATGCCTCGTCGGCGTTCCAGATGTCGTAGCGGGTGAGGTTGTCCTCGCGGATGGGCACGCCGATTTCCCTGGCGACGTCGAAGATCGCGCCGCGGGTGATGCCCTTGAGCGCGCCTTGCGAGGCGGCGGGTGTGATGATTTCGCCCTTGTGGACGATGAAGATATTGTCGCCCGTGCACTCGGCGACGTAGCCCTGGTCGTTGAGCATGATCGCCTCCTGCACACCGGCCTGTCGCGCCTCCATCTTGGCGAGGATGTTGTTGAGGTAGTTGAGCGACTTGATGGCGGGGCTGAACGCGGCGGCGTTCACGCGGCGCGTGGGCACGGTGACGATGTCGAGACCCTTTTCATAATACTCCTGCGGATAGAGGTTGATCTTGTCCGCGATGATGAAGATCGAGGGCACGGGGCAGAGCCAGGGCGAGAGGCCGAGGTCGCCGACACCGCGCGTGACGACGAGGCGGATGTAGCCGTCGGTGAGGCCGTTTTGGCGGCAGGTTTCGCAGGTGGCGTCGGCGATTTCCTTCCGGCTCCAAGGCATTTTAAGCATGATGGCCTTGGCGGAGTATTCGAGGCGCTCGAGGTGCTCTTCGAGACGGAATACGTTGCCGGAGTAGAGGCGGATGCCCTCAAAAATGCCGTCGCCGTAGAGGAGTCCGTGGTCGAACACGGAGATTTTGGCTTCGGCCTTGTCTACAAATTTTCCGTCGAGATAGATTTTCATGGCAAAGCGAAACTACTAATAAACGCGCTCGCCGTTTGTCGAATACGGAATTTTTGAATGCGCCAAGCACGGGTGCCGCGGGCCGCCGCCGGGGTGAATTACTCATTGACCGTTTTGCAACGGCTCGCGTGAATACGGGGGCATGGTTCCCAGTGTGCTCATCGTTGATGACGAAAAAAATACTCGCGAGGGTCTCCAACAGGCGTTGGAGGACAATTACGATGTGTCCATCGCGAGCAACGCGGACGAGGCGTTCAACTTGATGGATGCGCAGGAGTTTGACGTGGTCGTGACCGACCTGCGCATGCCGGGCGGGAAAAACGGGCTGCGCGTGATCGACCGCGCGCTGACGCTGCCGAACAAGCCGGCGGTGATCATGATGACGGCCTACGGAAGCATCGAGACCGCGGTCGAGGCGATGAAGCGCGGCGCGGTGGATTTCCTGACAAAGCCGGTGAACATCGAGCGGCTCGAAATGCTCATCCAGCGCGCGCTGAAAACAAAAACGCTCGAGGTGGAGGTGCAGCAGTTGCACGAGCGGCTGGACGACAAATTTAACTTCGATGGAATCATCGGAAATTCGCAGGTGCTGAAGGATGTGCTGGACCGGGTGCGCCTGGTCGCGCCGTCCAGGGCGACTATTTTGATCGAGGGCGAGTCGGGCACGGGCAAGGAGCTCGTGGCGCAGGCGGTCCACCAGGCGAGTTCGCGCGCGCGCGCGCCGTTCGTGGCGGTGCATTGCGCGGCGTTGTCGGAAAACTTGCTGGAGAGCGAAATCTTCGGCCACGAGCGCGGCGCGTTCACCGGCGCGACGGAGCGGCGCGTGGGCCGTTTCGAGGCGGCGGACGGCGGCACGCTGTTCCTCGACGAAATCGGCGAGATCTCGCAAAGCACGCAGGTGAAATTGCTGCGGTTTCTTGAAACAAAAACAATCGAGCGCGTGGGCGGCACAAAGCCGATTCCGCTCGATGTGCGCCTGGTGGCGGCGACAAACCGCTCGCTTGAGCAACTGGTGATCGAGAAAAAATTTCGCGAGGACTTGTTTTTCCGCCTGAACGTCGTGCGCATCACAATGCCGCCGCTGCGCGCGAGGCCGGAGGACATCCCGCCGTTGCTGGCGCATTACATCAAGCAATTCAGCAAGGAAAACAAGGTGCCGCCGCTCACCGTGGAGCCGGGCGCGATGCGTTATTTGCAGGCGTATCCGTGGCCGGGGAACATTCGCGAGCTGCGCAATTTCTGCGAGAACGCGGTCGTGCTGCGGCGAGGCGGCAAGCTCACGGAGTTCGACTTGGAGCCGCGTTTTCGCGGCGAGTTGAAACCGGCGCTGCCCGCGCTGGTCGTGGAGGCGCATCCGGTGCCGCCGGTTGATGCGACGCCGTCCGGCGGCGCGCTGGCGCCCGCGACACCCCGGGGGAGTCGAGCGCGTATTCGATTGAGGAAAATGAAAAGCGCCTGTTGCGCGAAGCCTTGATCAAGGCGCGCGGCAACCGCACGCGCGCGGCGGAGTTGATGGGGATAAGCCGGCGCACCTTGCACCGGAAGTTGCAGCGCTGGCCGGATCTCGACGTGCTGGACAAGTAGAGGAACCGCCAACCCAATCCCGCCTCACGTTTTCAAAAATGAGCACGCAACCAAAACGTTCACTCCAGGAATGGGTGCACTGGTTTGAGATCGGCGAGGGCTCGCGCTGGGTGCGGGTCGCGGGGCTGGCGGCGGGCGTGCTGTTGCTGTCATGGTTTGTCGGATACAAATTGTTTCGCGGGCCGCTCACCGAGGTGACGATGGCGCAGGCGGTCGTCGGGCGGCAGGTGGCGGAGGGGCACGGTTTCACGACGCTGGTGAACCATCCGCAGTCGTTCGCGTGGGCGCAGGAGCGAATCTCGCGCGGGAAGTTTGTGAACGTGCGCAAACCGCTGCCGGAGTTGCACCAGCCGCCCTTGTATTCGGCGGTGATTGCGGCCGCGCACCGGTTGCTTCCTGCGCGCTGGTTCAACGGCGACACGACTCTGCTTGCGTTGAACATCGTGTTGTTGTGGTGCGTGGCGATGCAGAGTTTTTTCCTGGCGAAAAACCTTTTCGGTGAAATGGGCGGCGTGATTGCGTTGCTCGGCGTGATGTTGTCGGCGCCGATTTGGGCGGCGACGGTGGCCGTGAACGGCGCCGTGCTGACCATGGCGCTTTGGCTGGCTTTGTTCCAGGTGACCTGGTCAGCCGAGACGCGGGTGATGAAAGCGTGCGACGGGAGCGCCCAGACTTTGAGGAGGCGCATAACCATGTCCCTCTGGCGTCCCGCTTTGACCGGGATGATTTTGGGCGCGCTGTTTTTGAGTGATTACACGACGATCATTGTCGCCCCGCTGGTGGCGGCGGTGATTTGGACAAAAGTGTCGGACTGGCGGGTTTTCAGGTCGCTCGTATTGATCGCGGCGGCGTTCATTGTGGTGGCGGGGCCGTGGATGATTCGCAACGTGTCGCTGACGGGCAACCCCGTTGGATTCGCCTCTCAGGAGCTCGCGCTCAAGGCGGGCGACCCGACGGCGGAGCCCGCGACGCAGCGCGCGATGTTCACGACGGATTCTCCGGCGATTGATTTCAAAAAACTCGGCAACAAGGCGCTGACGAGTTTGCAGCGCGGGGCGGGCGAGCGCTTGTGGTCGGGCGGCGGAATTTTTCTGGCGGCGTTTTTTGTGGCGGGGTTTGCATACCGGTTTCGCGACGCGCGGGCCAACCGTCTGCGCTGGTTTGCCGTTGCGGTGATTGCGAGCGTGGCGCTGGCGCAGGCGTTTTTGAGCTCGGGGAGGGCGAGCGCGATGTGTGGCTGTGCATGACGCCGCTGGTGATTGTTTTCGGAACGGGTTTTTTCCTGGTGCTCGTGAAGAGCAGCGAGGCGCTCGAATCGCGCGTGCTGGCGGCGGCGCTGGTGCTGCTGGCCCTGCAGGCGGTGCCGCTTGCGCGCGATGTGCTGGAGCCGCGCGGGACGCGTTACAACTACCCGCCGTATCTGCCGGCGCTGTTTTCGGGCATTGGTCAAAAGCTGTCGGAAAATCGCGCCGAGCCGCCCGCGTGGATGTCCGATGTGCCGGCGGGCGCGTCGTGGTATGCCAAGCAGCGCGTGTGGGCGCAGCCGGCGACGATGAACGGTTTTCATGAGGTGGCGCGCTGGCAGCGCGTGCGCGCGCTGGTGCTGACGCCGGAGACGCTTGCGCGGCCGTTTTTCGGCGAAATCGCGAACGAGCAGTCGCACGGCAGGGGCGACTGGGCCCCGGTTTATCGCGGTTTGGCGGCGGGCCGGCTGCCCCCGGATTTCCCCCTGGCGGTGCCGGTGCGGATCGCGCCGGATTTTTATGTGCTCATCGATCCGGGATCGCCGAAGATTGCCGCGGAGGGCGCGCATGAAAAATAAAGACGTTGCCGGGGCGGGCCCTGTGATTCTAGTGTGGCGCTTCTTTTTTGTCCCGATGAAACGCCTGTCATCCTTCCTGATCGCCTGCGCCGGCCTGTTGCTGGCGGCGAATTCCGCGCGCGCGGTTTACGCGCCAATTCCGGAAGTGGAGCAGGGGCGCCTGCTGACGGCATACCTGAGCGCGGGATATTATTACGACACGAACATCTTTGGCTCGGCGAAGGGCGAGATCGAGAGCATCGTGTTTCAGGCGCAGCCGACAATCGTCGCAAACATATCGGCGAGCCAGCAGACATTTTTGTCCGCGAGCTACCAGTTGTCGATGGACTATCTCGAGAACAGACCGGACGACAAATTCCTGGCGAGCCATTCGCTTAGCGCACGCGTGGCGCACGCGTTCACGCCGCGGCTCGAGGGCGAGCTCAGCGACTCGTTTCAAATCGTGAAGAACCCGGAGTCGCTGCTGCCGGGAATCGGCGGCGAGGTCGCCAATCCCGACCAGTCCTACAAATACAACCAGCTCGACGGAAAACTGGTTTACAACATGAGCAAGCGCGTCGGCCTGAAGGGAAAGGCGCGCACGATGCACATGACCTATGACAACGATTATTTGAGCGAGGACCTTGATCGCGCGGAGTATCTCGTGGGCGTGGAGGCGGTGCGGCTCTCGCGTGAAAATTTGCAGTTCTCAGCGGAGTATCGTTACAAGGCGATACGCTACGACGAGCACGGCGCGTTGAAAAACAAGGACTCGCACTTTCTGTTCGCGGGCGTGGATTACGCGCTGACCAAGCGCACTGCCTACACGGCGCGGCTGGGAATCGAGGCGCTGTTCCGGCGCAATGGCGGCGACTCGGCGCTGCCCTATGTCGAGCTGGGCGTGAAGCATGATTACAGCGACTTGAGTTTCATATCGGCCGGTTACACGTTCTCGGCGCAGGAATCCTCGAACGTGATTCTCTACACCGACATGTATACGCATCATTTTTTCGTGAACGTGCAGCATGCGCTAAACAGGCAGTTCATAGTTTCATGCATGACGGACTGGCAGCCGTCGCAACTGAACGGGCGCTCAAATATCCCTGACATCGACGAGTCGAACCTGAAAATCGGCGGCGCGCTCACCTACACATTCAAGGAAAAATGGTCCGCGTCGCTGACATGCGATTACGATTATGTGCACTCTGATGATTCCGGGCGCAACCTGGAGCGCGTGCGCTTCGGCCTGCGCGCGCGCTGGGTGTTCTGATGCTGGCGGCGGGCATGGCGTGGCGGGCCCGCTGCGTGTTGAGAAATCATTGAGCGGCGGCCGTTGCGCGTTTTTGGCGTTTGTTTTATTCTTTGCGCGTTCCCGCTTTTGGCGTCGAATGGCGCAATGGTCGCCTTCCCGCCCCTTGCCGCCTTTTTCACTTTGGAGAAAACACAATGAAGGACAAAATACTCATCATCCCGCTGGTGTTGGCGGCGGCGTTTGCATTGTTCGGACAACCGCTTCGCGCGCAGGCGCCGGAGGGAAAATTCAGGGCCGGTCTGCTTGGATACAGAATGATAAGCCTCAAGCAGCAGACCTTTTCCCATAACACGCATCCAGACGATTCATTCCTGCCCGACGCCCATGTTCCCGGTTCCGCCGGCACGACCGACATTGGAAACAGGCAGCATTTTATGTCGATCACCCTGGGGTGGCAGCCGCGCCTTTCGGACTGCGTTACCCTCAATTTTGATGCGGGCATTTTATTGGGCGACAATCGCGACCGCCATCAAAACGCCAATGACGATCGGCTTCCCGGCAATGCAGCGTTCGTTTATTCGCAGGCTCGTTTCGGAGCGCTCGCGGCCGCGGGCATGTCATATCATTTCAAACATTTTTCGCTCGGCGTTGAAACCCAGCTTGCAAGCGTGCTGGTTGAGCACGGCTGGGATAGGTATGGCTCCGACAAAAACCAGACCTCAAAAGTCCATCATATGCTCTCGGCCGGTCCCAAGGCGGGCATCAGGGGCAAGCCCTTTGCGGGCGGCAGCACCACCTTGGGTCTCGAATGCACGCTCCAGTTCAACCACGCCGTGACATTCGGAATTCAAGGCATAATTGATTTTTGACGAAATATCCCGGTGGAGCACCCGCCAAAATGCCGGGAAATTTCCTTTGCGCTTCTTGCGCCTTTTTGCGGCCATGGGTTTTGTTTCGAACAATCCAATTTCCATGAATCCCGACGAGATCAGGGCACGCATCAAAAAACTTCGCGCGGACATCGCGCATCACGACGAGCTTTATTACCGCAAGGCCGAGCCGGAGATTTCCGACGTCGAATACGACCGCCTGAAAAAATCGCTCACCGAGCTGGAGGACGCGCATCCGGATTGTGCGCAAGACGCGTCCGCTGACTCGCCGACGGAAAGGGTGGGGGACGACCGCACGGAGGGTTTCGCCACCTACACGCACCGCGAGCGCATGATGAGCCTCGACAACACCTATTCGGAAACCGAGCTGCGCGAGTTTTGCGCGCGCCTGGAAAAACTGCTCGGGCGCGAGGAATTGACTTATGTCGTGGAGCCCAAAATCGACGGCCTCGCGGTGAGCGTCACCTACGAGCACGGAAAACTCGTGCGCGCCGTGACGCGTGGCAACGGCGTCGAGGGCGACGACATCACGGCCAACGCGCTCACGATCAAAACGCTTCCACGCACGCTGAAAAAGGGCGACGATTTGTTTTCGCAGTCGCCCGATTTGATCGAGATCCGCGGCGAGATTTTCATGACGACCGCGGAGTTTCAGCGCATCAACAAACTGCGCGAGGAGGCCGCCGAACCGCTCTACGCCAACCCCCGCAATCTCGCGGCTGGCACGATCAAGCAGCTCGACCCGCGCGAGGTCGCGCAGCGCAAACTGGAGATCGTGCTCTACGGCCTGGGCGCGTGCGAACCGGCGCCGGCGCTGCCACCGACTCAGCACGACTGGCACGAACAGGTGCGCGCGTGGGGACTGCCGACGCTGGAAAAATATTGGGTGGTGAAAAGCGCCGACGAAATTTGCGACGCCATTCGCGAACTCGACAAGATGCGCGAAAAGTTCGCCTACGCGACCGACGGCGCGGTGGTGAAGCTCGACTCGATCCCGTTGCAGCGCGAGGCGGGCGCGACCTCGAAGGCGCCGCGCTGGGCGATGGCATACAAGTTTGCGCCGGAGCGCGCCGAGACGCGCCTGAACGCGATCACGATTCAAGTCGGCCGCACGGGCGTGCTGACCCCGGTCGCGGAACTCGAGCCGGTGCATCTGGCGGGCTCGACGGTGCAGCGCGCGACTTTGCACAACCGCGACGAAATCGCGCGCAAGGACATCCGCGTGGGCGATTTTGTTTACGTTGAGAAAGCCGGCGAAATCATCCCTGCGGTCGTGGGCGTGAACACCGCGAAGCGCGCGCCGGAATGCGTGCCGTTTGTGTATCCCGAAAAATGCCCGGTGTGCGAAACGCCCGTCGTGCAGCTTGAGGGCGAGGTGGCGTTGCGCTGCCCGAACCGCGAGTGCCCGGTGCAGGTGCGGCGGCGCGTGCGGCATTTCGCGTCGAAGGCGTGCGTTGACATCGACGGCCTCGGCGAGGCGATGGTAGACACGGTTGTCGAGAAGGGCTGGGTGCGCAGCGTGGCGGACATTTACCGGCTGCGCCGCGACGACCTGATGACGCTCGGCAAGAGCGTGGAAAAATCGACCGACAACCTGCTCGCCGCCATCGAGACGAGCAAGCGCGCGGACTTGTGGCGCTTCATCCACGGGCTCGGCATCACGCACATCGGCGCGTCGGCGTCGAAGGATCTCGCGCAAAATTTCCGCAGCATCGATGCGCTCGCCAAATCGAAATACGAGGATTTTATCCTGGAAAAGAAAACGGTGATTGAGGGCATCGGCGAAACGATGGCGCTCGCGATCATCGAATATTTCAACGAACCGCAAAACCGCATGCTGGTCGGCGAGTTGCTCGCGCTGGGCGTGAACCCGACACCGCCGCCGGAACGGAGCGCGGCCACGAGCGCGTTGTTCGCCGGGAAGACGTTTGTGCTGACAGGCACGCTGCCGACAATGACGCGCGAGCAGGCGACCGAAAAAATCGAGGCCGCCGGCGGCAAGGTCAGCGGCAGTGTGAGCAAGAAAACCAGTTACGTGCTCGCGGGCGCGGAGGCCGGCTCGAAGCTCGCCAAAGCCGAGTCACTCGGCGTGCCCGTGATCGACGAGGCGGAGTTTGTGCGAATGCTGGACGGCGGCGGGGCGGACACCCAAGCCGTCTAGCGCCGCGGCGTTACGACAACTTCAATCTGCGCAGGCGGAGGGCGTTGAGGACGACGGTGAGGCTGCTCACACTCATTGCCACGCCGGCATACATCGGGTTGAGCGTCCATCCGAACAGCGGATAAAAAAGTCCGGCGGCAAGCGGGATGCCGAGAGCGTTGTAGAAAAACGCCCAGAAAAGATTTTGCTTGATCGTGCGCAGCGTGGCGCGGCTCAGGCGGATGGCCTTGGAAATCGCAAGCAGGTCGCTTTTGACAAGGACGATACCGGCGCTGGCCATTGCCGCGTCGGTGCCCGCGCCCATCGCAATGCCGATGTCGGCGGCGGCGAGCGCGGGGGCGTCGTTGAGTCCGTCGCCGGCAAAAATAACCGTCTCGCCGTGGGCCTGGTGGTCGCGCACGAGCTGTTGCTTGGATGCGGGCGTGGCGCCGGCGTGAATGTCGATTGGCGGGAGGTGAAGCTGCTCGGCCACGGCGCGGACGGCGGCGGGACGGTCGCCGGAGGCGATCACGATGCGGAGGCCGGCCGCCTGGAGCTCGGCGATGGCGGCGGGGGTGGTGGGCTTGAGCGTGTCGGTGAAGGCGAGCGTGGCGGCGTGCCTGCCGTCGATTGAAAGCGCGGCGAGCGTGTCGGTGTCGCGCTCCTTGTGGCGCTCGGCGCGGGTGATTTGTATTTGCTTTCCGGATACAGTGGCGGCGACGCCGAGGCCGGGCATGGCGGCGAAGTTTTCGGCGGGCGGGATGCCGAGGCCGCGCGCGCGCGCGGCGGCGAGCACGGCGAGCGCCAGGGGATGCTCGCTGTGCGCCTCGGCGGCGGCGGCGAATGCGAGGAGCTCGTTTTCCGAGAGCTCGCAACCGGGGTCGGGGGCGAGCGCGGTGAGGGTGGGGCGGCCTGTGGTGAGCGTGCCGGTTTTGTCGATAAGGAGCGTGCGCGCGGAGGAAAGGCGCTCGAGCGCGGCGGCGCTTTTCACGAGCACGCCGGCTTGCGCGCCGCGTCCGATGCCGGTGACGATGGCGACGGGCGTGGCGAGGCCGAGCGCGCAGGGGCAGGCGATGATGAGCACGGCGACGGCGTTGAGGAGCGCGTGGACGAAGGAGGGCGACGGGCCGCAGGCAAGCCAGAGCACGAAGGTGAGCGCGGAGATGCCGAGCACGATCGGGACAAAAATCGCGGAGACGCGGTCGGCGAGGCGCGCGATGGGGGGCTCGCTTTCCTGCGCCTCCTCGACGAGGCGGATGATGTGCGCGAGGAGCGTCTCACCGCCCACGCGCGTGGAGCGGAGTGTGAACGTGCCGGTGGTGTTGAGCGTGCCCGCCGAGACGGAATCGCCTGTGTGTTTGTCCACGGGAATCGCCTCGCCGGTGAGCATGGCCTCGTTGACGGGGCTTTCGCCGGAGGTGATTTCACCGTCGACGGGGATTCTTTCGCCGGGGCGCACGCGGAGGATGTCGCCCGGGTGGATGTCCTCGATGGGCACGTCCTGCTCGGTGCCGTCGGGATTGACGCGGCGGGCGACCGAGGGCGCGAGCGCCATGAGCGCACGGATGGCGGCGTCGGTGCGCGAGTGCGCCTGCTGCTCGATGATTTGCCCGAAGAGGACGAGCGTGGTGATGACGGCGGTGGATTCGAAGTAGAGCGGGAGTCCGTGCGGGCCGCGTATGGACTCGGGAAAATAATCGCCGAGCAGGAGCGCCACGGTGCTGTAAAGCCACGCCGCGCCGGTGCCGGTGACGGTGAGCGTGAACATGTTCGTGTCGCGCTCGCGGATGGAATACCACCAGCGGCGGATGAAATACTTGCCGCTCCAGAAAAACACGGGCGTGGCGAGCGCGAACTGAAGCCATGCGTTGGTGCGCGGGGTGATCGAGAGGCGCGCGAAGAGCTCCTGGAAAAACGCGGGGGCGATCATCTCGCCCATTGAGAGCACGAGCAGCGGGATGGTGAGCACGAGCGCCACGTAGAAACGCGGCAGCAGCACATGAAAATCGGGCAGCCCCATGTAAACGGGCGCGTCCGGGGCGCCGTGGGACTTGGCGTTTGGCGTTTCGTGTGAGTTGTGCATGGAAATTTGGTAACGCCAAATTATTTGAAACTCCAAACACTAAACTCAAACCTGCAATTTCAGGCCCGAAATATAAGCGTTTGCGCATGGGGGTTATTCAGAAACGTATTAAATTGTCGCGGCGGTTGCGAAAAAACCGCCCGTGCGCGGCGCATTGACGGTGCGCGCGTTGTTGACAAACCGCCCCCGCGCGCGCCTGCTATTGCCATGCCGCAATCGCGCGAAAAAATCCTTGTCGCCATGTCGGGCGGAGTGGACAGCTCCGTCGCCGCGCTCGTGCTCAAGCAGCAGGGCTTCGACATCGCGGGCGCGTATATGAAAAACTGGATCAACGAGGACAATATCGTGGGCGACTGCCCGTGGCAGCAGGACATCGAGGACGCGCGCGCGGTCGCTGAAAAAATCGGCATCGAGTTCCGCGTGGTCAACTTGATGCGGGAATACAGCGAGCGCGTGGTCGCGTATTTGCTGGATGGATACAAGCGCGGCATCACGCCGAATCCCGACGTGATGTGCAATCGCGAGATCAAGTTTGGCGTGTTCCTGGCGTGGGCGCGCGACCACGGTTTCGACGCCGTCGCGACCGGGCACTACGCGCGGCGCGTCGAAAACCCCGGCGGCGCGTTTTCGCTGGTCGAGGGCGCGGACAAAAACAAGGACCAGTCGTATTTTCTCGCGCTGATCAACCAAGAGCAGTTGCGCGCGGCGCGTTTTCCCATCGGGCACCTGCCCAAGCCCGAGCTGCGCAGGCTCGCCACCGAGGCCGGCCTCGCCACCGCCGCGAAAAAGGACAGCCAGGGCATTTGTTTTATCGGCGAGGTGAAAATGCAGGATTTTCTGCGCCAATACGTGCCCGACGAGCCCGGCCCGATTGTGCGCGCGACCGACGAGCAGGTGCTCGGCCGGCATCGCGGTTTGCATTATTACACGATCGGGCAGCGCCGGGGCATCGGCGTCCCCTCGAATGCGGATTTCCAAAAATATGTGGTCGTTGGCAAACGCGCCGCTGATCGCGCGCTGCTCGTCGCCTTCGACGCGCCGGACGCGCCGGGGCTTTTCACGAGTGAAGTGCGGGTGCATTCGTTGAGCTGGGTGGGGGGGCCGGTCACCGCGCCGTGTTTGATCGAGGGTCGCGTGCGTTATCGCGATCCGCGCGTGCACCTGGAATTCATTCCCGACCCGGAAAACACAAGCGGCGGCAGCGCGACCGTTCGTTTTCGCGAACCGCAACGCGCGCTCGCCTCGGGCCAGGTGCTCGCGCTCTACGACGGCGAGCGACTCCTCGGCGGGGGAATTTATGTCTAGCGGCGCAACAAGCCCCGGGTTTATAGTTTCACACAAATGAAAGCCTCCGACCTCTACGACCTGCCGGAATCGCTCGGCGCGTTCGCACCGCATTTTCCCGCCGACGCCGCCCCGTGGACATGGCTTGATGCGATCGGCCCGGCGCTCGAGGCCGTTCTTGCCGCCGCGCCTCAAAGTCCGCTTCCGCCAGTCCCGCCCGGCGTGCATATCGAGGGCGGGGTGGTTATCGGGGCGGGCGTAAAGCTACCCGCGCACGCCACGATTATCGGCCCGGCGTGGATCGGTCCCGGCACCGAAATCCGTCCCGGCGCGTTCATCCGGGGCAATGTCATTATCGGCGCCAATTGTGTGGTCGGCAATTCGTGCGAGTTCAAAAACTGCCTGTTGATGGATGGCGTGCAGGTGCCGCATTTCAGCTACGTTGGGGATTCCATCCTCGGCAATCGAGCGCATCTCGGCGCGGGCGTCGTCCTCTCGAACCTGCGTCTCGACAAAAAAACCGTGACGGTGCGAACACCCGATGGTGTCGCCGACACCGGATTGCGCAAGCTCGGCGCGCTTCTCGGCGAGGGGGCGGAGGTTGGCTGCAACGCCGTTTTGCAACCCGGCGTGATCATGGGCAAGCGCGCGCTCGTCATGCCGACCGTCGCCTTCGCGGGTTATCTTCCCCCGGCGACAATCGCGCGCATCCGGAATCCCATTTCAACGCTGCCGAGGCGGGATTGATTCCGCGGCGCGGTCCTTTTCGGTAAATATTTCCGGACACGCTCCGGGAAATTAGGCAGGGAACCCAAGGTAGAAGAAAACCATCGTGGCCATCTCCAACGACTCCAGTCAAAAGCCCGTGCGCCCGCTTTCGCTCGGGGTGATTTTCCTCACGCTCTACATCGACCTCGCCGGGTTTTCGATTCTGTTTCCGCTCACTCCCGACCTGCTCAAGCACTATCTCCTGATTCACGGCTCCGGCGGCGCGCTCGGCTGGATGCTCGCGCAGCTCAACACAATCGCAGGCGCGCTCGGCGGCGGCGCGCATCTGCCCGAGGTGCTTTTTGGCGGCGTGGTGAGCTCGGTGTTTGCCGTGCTTCAGTTTGTTTCCGCGCCGTTGTGGGGAGGTCTTTCCGACAGGATCGGGCGGCGCAATGTGCTTCGCCTCACTGTGCTCGGCACGGCGGCGAGTTATCTGCTCTGGGCTTTCAGCGGATCGTTCTGGCTGTTTCTGGCGTCGCGCGTCCTTGCCGGCGTGTTTGGCGGAAACCTTTCCGTCGCCACCGCCGCGGTCGCCGATGTGACCACGCGCGGGGAGCGGGCGAAGTCGATGGGTTATGTCGGCGCGGCGTTCGGGCTTGGCCTTGTCACGGGGCCGCTTGTCGGCGCATTTTCCGCTCGCATCGATTTGCCTGCGCTCTGGCCGGAGCTCGTCGCGCTGGGGATAAATCCGTTTTCCATGCCGGCGCTCGTCGCGCTCGGCCTTGCGCTGGTGAACCTCGTTTGGATCAACGCCCGATTTCGCGAAACGCTTCCGCCCGAGGCGCGCGCGCAAGTGGAGGGCTGGCGCCTGCGAAATCCTCTTCGCGAGATTCTTTCGCTCGACAACGCGCCGGTGCGCCGGGTGAACCTCGTCTCGTTCACGCATTCGCTGGCGTTTGTGGCGATGGAAACCTCGCTTGTGTTTTTGGGCGCGGAGCGCTTCGACTACACGGCGTATGAGAACGGCGTGCTGATGGGCTTCCTCGGACTCTGCTCGATCCTCACCCAGGGATTGATCGTGCGCCGCCTCTACAAACGCCTGCGCGAGACCACCGTGCTTTCTTGCGGGCTGGTTTGCTCGGCGCTCGGGTTTCTGACAATCGGGTTCGCTCCGGCCCCCGCCCTGCTTTATGCGGGCGTGGCGTTGCTCGCGCTCGGCGGCGGGCTCGTCAACCCGTCCACGAGCGGGCTGATTTCGCTTTACGCGGGCGTGCTTGAGCAAGGCCGTGTGCTCGGCATTTTTCGCTCGCTGGGATCGCTGGCGCGCGCGGTCGCCCCCGTCGTTGCGGGCGTGATCTTTTTCACCGCGGGCGGGCGCGCATTATATGCAATTGCAGCCTTGCTTGCCGCGGTCGCTTGGGGGTTTAGTCAACGGCTTCCAGAACCTGAAAAATAACCCGCCCGCATGATTCCGCGCACCGCCCAAAAACACCCGGCCCCGCGCCCCGGCCACGCCGCGGCGCTGTTGTTCTTGGCGTTCATGGTGGTTTTCTCGGCGGGTTGTTCGAGCGTGCAGCGGCACCTGTTGCATTTCTACAAGCGCGAGTCGCGCCCCGGCCACACGCGCCTTTCGGAGCCGGTGACCACCATACCGGCGCGCATCGAGGCCAACTATTTTATCGTCGAGGCGAAGTGGGACAAGCACGGCCCCTGGCGTTTCATCGTGGACACCGGCTCGTCGGTGACGCTGCTCTCGCCCGACTACGTGAAACGCTACCCGGCGGAAAAAAAGGACGGCGCCAGCGCGCGCTCGATCAACGTGCGCACGGCCAGCGGCCGCGTGCAAAAACTCCCGCCCGCAAACGTGCGCATCATCAAACTCGGCGACGCGATGTTCTCCAACGTGCCCGTGCTCATTTACGACTGCTCGGAACTCTCCGCGCACTTCGGCATGCGGATCGACGGCATCATCGGCTTCCCGCTTTTTCGCGACACGGTTTTCTCGCTGGATTACCCGCAGTCGCGCCTGATTATCAGCCGCCGCTCGGCGGTCCGCTCGGTTCCCGGCGCGACGGTCAAGTTTAACAATGAAATCCGCGCGCCGATCATCCCCGTGAGCATTAACGGCGAGACGTTCAGCGCGCTGATCGACTCCGGAAGCGACGGCGCGCTCGTCCTCAACCCGCTCGGCCTCGCGCCCGAGTTTTCGCAACCACCGCGGACGGGCGCGACAATCGGCACGATCCTTGGCGACCGCGTGCAGGAAATCGGCCGGCTTTCCACGCCGCTGCACATCGGCGATTGCAAGGTCGAGCAACCGATCGTCGACATCACCGACCAGCTATCGGCGATCGGCGGTGAGATACTGAAAAACTACTGCCTCGTTTTTGACTCCAAACTCGGCACGGTGACGTTTCAGCGGAGCGCGGACGTCCCCCTCGAAATGGGCTCGCAACGCAGCGCCGGCCTTTCCTTCGCCAAGACGCCGGCCTACTGGCGCGTGCTGTCCGTCGTGCCCGGCTCGCCCGCGGAGGGCGCGGGTGTGCAGGCGGGCGACATCGTTGCGCGCATCAATGGCGAGCATGTGTCCGAATGGCAGCTGCAGCGCTACGACACGCTCGTGCGCGAGTCCGGGGAAATCACCTACACATTCGTCAGGGGCCAGCGCGAGGAGCCGATGGTGATTCCTGTTTTCGATTTGGTGAAGTGAGGGGAATTTAAGAAGGCAACACGCCGCGCGTCCGATGCGAATCCGTCGTGCATTTCTGGTTTCCAAACGCCGGTTTCTTAATCCTTAATCACTGTTTCCTAATTTTTTTCAATGACCGCAAACCGTCCCATATCCGAGCTCTTCGCGCAAAAACGTCCGTTGCGATCGCTCGAATTTTTTCCGCCTCGCGATGATGCGGGAGTTGAGAACCTGCGCGCCGCCGCCGAGGCGCTTCGACGCATCAATCCGGATTTTGTCTCCGTGACCTACGGGGCCGGCGGCAGCACGCGCGAACGCACCACGCAGGTCAGCGCGATGCTGAAAACCGACTTCGGCCTCACGGTGATGCCGCACCTCACCTGTGTCGGGCATTCGCGCGACGAGCTGAACGAACTTGCCGACCGGATTTACGAAAACGGTTTCAGAAACATCATGGCGCTGCGCGGCGACCCGCCGAAGGGCTCGGTCGAGTTCAAGCCCGCGCCGAACGGCCTGCGTTATGCGAACGAACTCGTCGCCCTGCTCAAGGCGCGCCACGCGGACCTTTGCCTCGGTGTCGGCGGTTATCCGGAGAAGCATCCCGAGGCGTCCAACGAGGACGTCGATCTGGACAACTTGAAGCGCAAGGTTGACGCCGGCGCGTCGTTCATCACCACGCAGCTTTTTTTCGACAACACCGTGTATTACCGCTTCGTGGAAAAATGCCACGCGCGCGGCATCACCGTGCCCGTCATTCCCGGAATCATGCCCGTGCTTTCGCTGAAACAAGTGCGGCGCATCACACAATTGAGCTCCGCGTATCTGCCGCCCGCGCTCATCAAGCGCCTTGAGGCCGCGCACGACGATGCCGACACCTCCGAGATGATCGGCATCGACTGGGCGCTCACGCAAATCCGCGGCCTGCTTGCAAACAATGCGCACGGCTACCACCTTTACATATTGAACCGCGCCCGCAGCGCCCTCGCGCTCGCGGCGGGGCTCGCGGCGTAAATCGAAAAAAATTCCAATGACAACAAACTACACAATTCCAACCACGCCGAACGCGGTTCGTTACCACGCCACCGGCAAACCCGATGAGGTTTTGAAATACGAGGCGGTTTCCGACGACGCGCGCGAACCCGCGGCCGGCGAAGTGCTCGTGCTCATGGAAACGGCCGTCATTCATCCGTCCGACCTCGGAATGATCGGCGGCACCTACGGACGCCTGCGCGCGCTGCCCGCCGTCGCCGGACGCGAGGGCGTGGGCCGCGTCGCCAAGCTTGGCGCGGACGTGACAAAATTTAAAATCGGCGATCGTGTGCGCATGCCCGAGGACGCGGGCGTGTGGCGCGAGGCAATCGTCGCGCGCGCGGACGACTTGATGTCAGTCCCTGCTGATCTGCCCGCGGAACAGGCGGCGATGGCGTTCATCAATCCGCCGACCGCCTGGCTGTTGCTGCACGAGTTTGCGGACCTGAAGCCCGGGGACTGGATTATTCAAAACGCCTCCAACTCCGCCGTGGGCGAGTGTGTGATCCAGCTTGCGCACGCGCTCGGCCTGCGGACGGCCTGCCTTGTTCGCTCGCCGGAAAAACACGAGGCAAAGCTTCGCGCGATGGGCGCGGATGTCGTTGTGGCCGACGACGACAAGGCGCTCAAAGCCGTGATGCCGCAACTCGGCGGAGCCGCGCCGCGCCTCGCGCTCAACAGCATCGGCGGCATGAGCGCGATCACGCTCACCCGCTCGCTCGGCCAGGACGGCCAGCTCGTCACTTTTGGCGGAATGACGGGGGACGCGATTCGTTTCCCCACGCGCGAGTTCATCTTCAAAAACGTGGCGCTGCGGGGATTCTGGATGGACCGCTGGGCGCGCTCGGCGAAACCCGGCGCGCTGCAAGCCGTGTTTGACGCCGTGTATGCGCGCCTGCGCGACGGCTCGCTCAAGATGGCGGTCGATTCCGTGTATCCGATAAACCAATACGCCGAGGCGCTCGCCCGCGCCGGCGGCTACGGCCGCAACGGCAAAGTGCTTCTGCGCGGTCCGGGCGCGTGAGTTGCGATTGCCGCGCCCCGGCCTGCCGGGGCCGCGGTTGTCCCCGCGCAAAAACGCGGTTGGCTGTCATAAAAAAATTGAGATGACTCGCATTTGCATTCAGTGTCATTAACTTCCTCATCGTTTGAAGCCACGACACCACGCTTCGAAAATCCATCATGACACGCATACCGCCCTTTATTTTTGCCTGCGCGCTGACAGTTCTTTTGCTGTCTCCGGCCATCGCGCCGCTGTGCGCGCAGGACGGTTCGCCAGTCAGCCCGGTGAGCCCGTCGGGGGACAATGCCAAAACATCCTCCAGCCCGATCCAGCCCGTCGTGGAACTCACCACAATCCCGGAGACGGATCTCGAACTGCGCATCGAGATGGCGAAGTTGAAGGGCGAAATACGAAAGACCGCCAAGGAAAACGAGCGCGCGCAAACCGAGTTGAACGAAACCATCGAATCGCTTCGCCGCGAAAACGCCGAGTTGAAGCGGGCCGCGATCAACCGTGAAAACGAGCGCAACATTCTCATCCAAAAACTCGCCGCCGCGCAACTCGCCGCGCAGGACAAGGACAAGGCGGACGAAAACGTCACCACCATTTCGACCGAGTTAAAATCGGCGCGCCTCACAATCGACTCGCTCAAATTGCAGATCGAAAAACTGACCGCCGAAAAAGAAACCGCGACGGGTGCCATCGCCCAAAACAACCAGGCCATTGAGGACGCGAACGCAAAACTGGTCGCCGCCCGGAAGGAGATGAGCACGCTGCGCATCGACCTCGCCGCCGCGCGTCAGGGCTCGATTGCGCTGGGCGAACAAATTCAGGCGCTCCACGCCGAAAACCAGCGCCTCGGAGCGCAGCTTGGCGATGACGCGGCAAGGCACGCAAAGACTGTTGAAGCGGCAGAGGAAAGTCTGGCCGCAGCCCAAAGAGAAACGGCCGGGGCAAAGGCGGAAATCGCGACACTCACCGCCCGCATTGCCGAGCTGTCCGCCAAAAACGAAAGCACCGTCCGCGAACACGGCGATGTTCTCGGCGCGCGCGACGCGCTTCAGGACCGGCTTGCAAAAGCGGAAACCAAGCTTGCGGAAACCGAGACCGCGCTTGCCGAAGCCACCAAGGCGCGCGACGAACTCACCCAGGGCGTGGCCGCGTTGGAGAAACAAATCGCCGACGACGCGGCGGCATCCACCGCCGCGGCGGACGAGTTGCGGAAACAAATGGCGGACGCGGAGGAAAAACTCGCGGCATCATCGCGCGCCCATCAGCTCAAGCAGGAGGAACTCGACGAGCTGCAAAAACAGTTCGACGCCGCCGGGGAAAAGAACGCGGCGCTCACCGCGCAGCTGGCCGAGTTTGAAACGAAATTTGCGGAGGCTGAAAAACTCGCAGCGGACGACAGGGATGCCGCCAAGGAAACCGCCAGGCAGCTGGCCGTTGCCCAGGAAAATTTCAAGCAATTGCAGCTCCAGTCGGCCGATGTCGCCGGGGAGAACGTGCGGCTGAAAACACAGATCGCATTGATCGCGCAAACGCAGGCGCAGTCCCGCCCGGCAGCCGCGCCGGCCGCCCGCGCCCCCTCTCGTCCGGCGCAGCCGCAACCCGAGGTTTCCGCGCAGCCGGACTCGCAGACCGTGGTCGCAAGCGGAACAACGGCGGCCCCGGAAACGCGCACGCACACAATCGCGGCGGGTGAAACGCTTTCGTCGATTGCGAGAAAGTATTACGGCGGCAGCGAGCACTGGAGCCGCATCTACGAAGCCAACCGCGACCAGCTCAAAAGCCCCGACGCCCTCAAGCTCGGCATGACGTTGCGAATTCCGTGAGACCGCGGCCGCCTGCGCGCGCCGCGTCAGTTTATAATTGCAGAATCTGTTTTAACGCCGGCACCGGCATGAATGTGCGTTTGGCCGTGGCTTCCAGATTCCCGCCCTCCTCATCGTATATTCTCTTTAGGAAGATGGGCATTGCCTCGCCGATTTCGATCAGATGCCCGTCGATGTCATAAAAACGCACCGCGCGCTGCCCCCATATTTCCGTGTTTATTTCGTGCAGGAATTTGACGCCGTGCTCCTTGAGCCTCTTGTGGATGGCGTCGAGGTTCTCGGTTTCAAAGCACAGCTCAAAACGGCTCGGGCTTTCCGAATTATAAATGTTTTCCGAGCCAAGCGTTTTCGAGACGATGTTGTCATCCATTATCTGCCACAGGGTGAGGCCTTCCTCGAACATATAGTTTAAGTCGCCGTTGTTGAGCGTGACAGTAAAGCCAAGCAGTTTTGTGTAGAACTGGCATGCCTTTGGGGCATCCTTTACAAACAATACAGGGGTGCAATGTTTCAGTTTCATTGTAATTAAGTTAACAAATGAAAAGTGCCGCGACTAGCGCCCGCATGGCAAGGCCTATGTTGAGTGAGCTCCGTTTGTGTCGCGCCGGAGGTGTCAATTGCCGCGCGCGAAAAATGCCAGAACCAGGACAGCAACACTGACGGGCAGCCAAAACCCGCCGCTCCGCCGCGCCCATTTTTGCGAATAGCCGCAAAGCATGGATGCGAGCAGCAGCGCGAGCGCGCAGTAGCCGATCCATTGCGGCGAGAAATGCGCGGGCATGGCAACCACCGGGATTTTCAAAAACATCTCCAGCGATTTTTCCATTGTGCAAAGCAAGAGCGCCGAGGCGTGATTAAAAAGGACGCTTAGGGGCGTGATTCCGATGATCCCGAAAAACAGCGAAATAAAACCCGAGAGAATCACAAGCGCCGCGGCGGGTATCAGCACGAGGTTGGCAAGGAGCGCGCCGGGCGTGAAGAGCTTGAAATAAATCGTGCTGCAAATCGCGCTGACGAGGCTTGCCGCGATGCTGATGCCGAGCGCGGAAATAACCGCCCGGTGCGCGACAACGGCTTTTTTCTGAAGCCAGTTGCGCGCCACCTGCGGAGTGTCGCGAAACAGCACCCAGCGCGCGAGCCAGGTTTCACCAAGCGGAAGCCCGAATAAAAGTAGCGCGGCCACGATGCTGTATGACATTTGAAAACTTGCGCTGAAGAGCTGCATGGGCGCGACCAGAAGCGTGGCGAGCGCCGCAAACGCGAGCGTGGCGATGGCGTTTGCCGGCAGTCTGAGCAGCAACGACGCCTGAAGGAGCGCGACCATCGTGAACGCGCGCGTGGCCGAGGGGCTCGCCCCGGTGATTTGCACATAGACGTAGAGTGCGAGCGTGCCGGCGATCACGCGCGGCCACACGGGCAGTCGCAAAAACAAAAGAAGGAACTGGATGCCCGTGGCGATCACGGCGATATGGAGACCCGATATGGCAAACAAGTGCATCGTGCCGCTGCCGAGAAAGAGCGCGTGCTGCTGCTCCTCGATGTCCTGTTTTTGGCCGAGCACCATTGCGCGCAAGACGCCCGCCTGTTGCGGCCGGTGGTCGAGCCCGGCGGAAAGAATTTCGGAAAAACGCTGCCGTGTTCGTTCGTAGAAAGCGGCGGTGGCGGTTGGCTGTTTCTCCACGCCGAGCAGCCGCCCGCGCGAAAACTTGAAGTTCATGCCCGAGGACGCGAGGTATCCGTCAAAGGAATCCGTCGCGACGCGGCGTGGCAGCGAATAAAGCACGCCGATGGCGGTGATCTCGGAGGAGCGGAGTATCGCGGGCGGCATGTTTTCTTTTCCTCCGCCGGGTGCCGCGGGTAGCGAGAGGGAATAATAAACGCGCTGTCCGACAAGCTCCTTTAAATGCGGCGCGGCATCCGTCACGCGGGCCAGTCCGCTGATTCGCGGCGCGGCGGATTTGCCCTGCGCGCCGCGGACGCCCTGGGCAAAGGTGTGCGTGACTCGCAGCGTGAGCCGGGCTTCGCGCGGCGGAAGCGCATCGTAGGCGGCGAGCCGGCTGCGATTGATTTCGTAGGACGCCGCCCCGCTTAAAAACACGCTTAACACAAGCGCGGCGAGACCGCTCCAGTGCCGCGGTGCCAGGGCGATGCTCGCGAGCGCGAGCACAAGCGCGCCACCAAGAATCCAGCCGGCAGGCAGCGCGTGCGGGGCGGTTTTTGCGGCCGCAAGCCCGGCCATGAACGGAATCAATATCCAGAGCAACGGAGCCCGATGGCGCAGCGAGCGCAGCTTGGGCATTGTCCGCGGGGAGGCCTCCGGGGTGGCGTCTTGGGGCTGGCTCACGCCCAAGATGAAAACGGCGAACAAATTTTGTGCGAGGTTTTTCAGGCGGTGGAAAAATTCAAACACCAATTGATTTTCGCTTTGCCAAGGCAAAGCAAAGAACTACATCGATAAACCTTTTGCCCATGCTTTTCTTTCGCCGCCTTTTTTCCAACAAACTCAGCCTCGTGCTGCTGGCCCTCGGCAGTGTTGTTTTTGCAAATGCCGTCCAAGCCCAGGCGATGGTGTATTCGACCAACACCGGGACAATTCCCGGCACGGCGATTGAATACACGGTGACGCTCGAGGACGACGTGACCTCGCGGCTCGCGATCCGCTTCAAAATGAAGAACAACTCGGACAAACCCTACTTCATTGCGCGCGGCGCGTTTGATGTGCCGGGCCACATGTCCGTGTTTTTTTCGACCGACGACACGCCGATCATAACGAGCACGGGCGATTGGGCGAGCGAGCTTCTGCCCGGCGGCGTGGTCATGGGAAACCTGCCGCTGCTGCCCGGAAAAACCATCAACGAGATATTTCCGATCGGGGTGTATTACGACAAGATTTACAAGAAGCGCCGCGAGTCCAACGTCTACATTTACTGGGGCATTACGATGCCCAGCAGCAGCGACGACGCGCAACAAGCCGTATTGGAGGAGCGCCCCATGCGCCCTGTTCAGCATGAGCTCCTGCCCCGCATAGGCGGCATGCTGGCCCTTCCAAAAAATGAAAATGGCGCGACGGTTTACAACCGCCGGAAATAACGCGCATTGATTTTCCATTGTTTACCCAAGGTCTCGCAAGCTCGACCTTGGGCTGACGAATGACACGCCTTTGGCGCGCGGCAAATGAACACGCAAGTTAGCGCCTATGAGGGATTGCCCTGGCGCATCGATTCCAAATAACCGCTCATCCCACCGCGCGCAGCACGTGGCACACGTTGCTGCCGCCGAAGCCGCTGCTGTTGTTCAACACGAGGCGCGGGCGCTCATTCAGCGTTTCGCGGGGCAAATCCAGGCCTTCGCACACGGGGTCGGTGTTCACTAAATGCGGGTTGCCGGGGATGAAGCCCTCGTTCATCGCCAGCACGCAGAACGCCGTTTCCATCGCTCCGGCGAGTGACAGCGGATGTCCGGTCAGCGCCTTGGTGCTGCTGATTCGCGGTTGCTTTTTGTTTGTGTCAAAAACCGTCTTGATCGCCAGCGCCTCGGCGCGGTCGCCGACCGGCGTGGAGGTGCCGTGCGCGTTGATGTAGTCAATTTCCCCGGTGCTTGCGCCGGCGTCGGACAGCGCGCGTTTCATCGCGTTTGCGAGACCGCGCCCCTCGGGATGCGACATGGCCACGCTGTGGCCGTCCGCCGCCTGTCCCCAGCCGGCGATTTCGGCAAGCGCGCGCGCGCCGCGCGCCGCGGCGGTCTCGGCATCCTCCAAAATCAACGCCACCGCGCCGCCCGCGCCCACAAAACCGTCGCGCGCCGTGTCGAACGGACGCGATGCCACGTTCGGGTCGCTTTGCGGCGAGAGAGCGCGCATCGCCGCAAAAGGCAGCAGTGTTTCCGCGTTCAGTTCCTCGCCCGCCACCACGACCGCGCGATTGAGGCGGCCGAGCCGGATGTCGTCGCACGCGTAGCCGAGCGCATGGCTGCCCGACGCGCACGCCGACACAAACCCGCACACCGAGCCGGTGATCTTGTAGTGCGCCGCAAGGTTGAAGTTCAGCGTTCCGCTGATCGAGCTCACCACGCCCATCGGGTTGCCGCGTTCGCCGCGCGTCCTGTCCATTTGGCTGAGATGCCCGTGCAGCATCATCGCCGAGCCCGCCGATGCGCAATACAGGCCCGCCGCGTCGTCGTTCGCCAGCGTCTCGCGCGCCAGTCCCGCGTGCTCAACCGCTTGGTCGATCGCGCAGATCGCATACACGCCGTGCGGCGCCAGGCCGCGCAATGTCTCGCGGGCGATCTCGTAGCGCGCGGGCCATTTCCAATCGCGCCAGTTCATCGATTCCACGACAAAATCCTTCACCGTGCCCGCCACCTTCACGGGGACGTTCGGGTTTCCGAAAAATTCCACCCGCTCGAAACCGTGCCGCCCCTCGCGCAGGCTCGACGCCACGCCCGCCCAGTCGTTTCCGATCGGCGTGATAAACCCCACGCCCGAAATCACCACGCGCCGGCGTCCGTTTTTATCCGTGGGCATGACGCGCGCCTCACTCATTTTTCGGCCCGAGTTTTTTGGCGATAAATTCCTTCAGGCTTCCGACTGTGCTGATCTGCATGATCTCGCTTGTCTCGATGCGCAGCCCGAATGTGTCCTCGATTGCGAAGACCACCTCGGCCACCGCGAGCGAATCGTAACCCAGGTCCTCGACCAGTTTTTGCTCGTCGGTGATCGGCGCGTCCGAGGGTTTCGGCAGATGTTCGCGCACCATTGCAATGATTACGATTTGCACCGCATCCACGTCGCCTGTTTCACAATAGCGCGCGTAGGCCTCGCGCACTTCGGGCTCATAGCGCGAGAGTTTTTCGGATGGGTTGGTGTCGGGTTGCTGCGGAGACATAAGGAAGGAAAGCAAAAAGATTGTAGGCCCCGCCACAAGTCCCGATTGAGGAAAGAATCGAACGATTTCGCCGTTGGACTTTTCCGGTGAATCCGCTTTTTTCAGGGTTCATTCCGCCCAATTCCTCGCACGTGGCCAATTTTCAAAACACACGCTCCGCCTCCGCCGCACATGCCGACAAACTCACCGGCGTGCTTGAGCGCATCATCTTTCTTAACGAGGAAAACCACTACACCATCGCCGAGTTCCGCCCCGACAGCGACGGCGCCAAACCCGCCGAAAAAATCACCATCGTCGGCGCGCTCCCCGGCGCGCAATGCGGCGAGACGCTCCACCTCGCCGGCCAGTGGACAAAACACTCGCAGCACGGCGACCAGTTCAAGGTCGAGTCCTTCAAAGCTGAGCTGCCCTCGTCCGTTTACGGCATCCGCAAATATCTCGGCTCAGGACTCGTCCCCGGCATCGGCAAGGTTTACGCCAACAAAATCGTCGACGCGCTCGGCACCGACACGTTTCGCGTGCTCTCCGAGGAATCCGCCAAGCTCCGCAATATTCCCGGCATCGGCAAGGTCCGCGCCGCCGCGATCAAAAAAGCATGGGACGACCAGCGCGCCCTTCGCGAAATCCACATCTTTCTTCAGACCTACGGCGTCACCACGTCGCAATGCGTGAAGCTCATCGACCGCTACGGCCACGAGGCCATGCCGATCCTGAAAAACGAGCCCTACCGCGTCGCCCGCGAAATCGACGGCATCGGTTTCAAAACCGCCGACCGCATCGCCATCAACCTCGGCTTTGCCAATGACGCCCCGCCGCGTCTCGACGCCGGCATCCTCTTCGCGATGGACGAGCTTCAGGAGGAAGGCCACACCGCGCTCCGCGAGGCCGACCTCATCGACTACACCGCGCAACTCCTCGAAACCAGCTCCGAGCTTCTCGCCAACCGTGTCGCCAAGCTCATCGAGACCAAGCAACTCGTCGCGCATTTTCAGAGACCAGAATACCAGAGGCCAGAATGCCAGAAGCCGGAGGGACGAAATCCAGAAACTGTTTTCACCAATCCCACCGACGCCACTCTGCCGGAGTCCGACTCTGGTCCTCTGGCCTCTGGCACTCCGGCCTCTGCTATTCTTCCGCTCATCCAGCTTCCGCTTCTCAATCGCGCCGAGCAAAAAATCGCCGCCACCATCGCGCGACTCGTTCGCGTTCCCAGCGGATTGCCGCCCATCAAGGACGAGATCGCCGTCGAGTGGGCGGAGAAAAAAGCGGGCATCAATTTTGCCGACAAGCAACGCGCCGCAATCCTCGCCGCGCTCCGCTCAAAAATCTCCATCCTCACCGGCGGCCCCGGCACCGGGAAAACATCGTCGCTCCGCGCGCTCGTCGAAATCCTCAAGGCCAAGCGCGTGCGCGTGCACCTCGCCGCGCCCACCGGCCGCGCAGCGCAGCGCCTCGCCGAATCCACCGGCGGTTTCGCCAGCACCATCCACCGCCTCCTCAAATACGATCCCGCCAAGGGCGGTTTTTCCGCCAACGAGGACACGCCACTCTCCACCGATTTTCTCATTGTTGACGAAGCCTCGATGCTCGACACCCGCCTCGCCGCCTCGCTGCTCCAAGCCATCCCCTCGCGCGCGCACCTGCTCCTCGTCGGCGACACCGACCAGCTCCCCAGCGTCGGCGCCGGCAACGTCCTCAAGGACATCATAGCGACTGCGTCGGCGCTGCCGCCTCCGTCGCAAATTCCAAATTCCAATACTCAAATTCCAAAAAACGGCGCATCCGACTCCGGATCATTCCGCATTCCCGTAACCCGTCTTGACGTCATCCACCGGCAGAAGGGGCAGAGCCAGATTGTCATCACGGCGCACGCCATCAACAACGGCGATCCGTCGCTTCCGCCATCGGCGCACGAACTCTCCGCGATTCAGGCATGGGGCGACCTCACGTTTGTCATCGCCGATTCGCCCGACGACTGCCTGCGCAAAACCATCGCGCTCTGCACCGAGTTCATCCCCCGCCATTACGACTGGTTCGACCGCATTCGCGACGTGCAAGTGCTCGCGCCCATGCACAAGGGCGTCGCCGGCGTCGGCAACCTCAACACGCAGCTCCAGACCGCGCTCAATCCGCACGCGCGCGGCTACCAGTCGCTCTCCGGCCGCTACCGCACCGGCGACAAAGTCATCCAGCTCCGCAACAACTACGACAAAAACATCTTCAACGGCGACATCGGCGCCGTCACCTCCGCCGACCCCGAGACCGGCGCGCTCACGATCGACTTCGACGGCAACATCCAGACCTTCGAGAAAAACGAAACCGGCGACCTCGCGCTCGCCTACGCGATCAGCATCCACAAGAGCCAGGGCAGCGAATACCCCGTCGTTATCATCCCGCTGCTCAAGGGCCACTTCATGATGCTCCAGCGCAACCTACTCTACACGGCGATCACGCGCGGAAAGAAAAAAGTTTTTATCGTCGGCGAACCCGCCGCCTACGGCATGGCCGTGCGCAACAACGAGTCCAAACTCCGCAGCACCCACCTGCGTGAGAAGATCACCGCCGCGCTTTTGCAAAGCCTTTGAGCAAAAAATCAACAAAACTCGGCCCAGCCCCTTTTTGCTCTCTGACATGAAAAATATCTTCATCAGCCCCTTGTGGATTATCGTTTGCGTGGTTTGCGCATTCCCACATTCTGATTTGCCCGCACAATCAAAAGACATCGTCGGACAACTCCCAACATTCAATGTCACCCACAATCGCGATCCATCGAATATGGATCATCTTGCACCACTGAATTTTCAAGACCTTGACGGATATTATGAGGCATTGGAGCGCATACTCGTTGGACCGTATGATGCTGCAATGTGGATTATATACTCAGGCGGACTTCCGGAATCTGCGTTGATTTTATTTCGAGACACAAGCACAACACCCGCACAATGGATTTTGGAAAACGCCCGTGCAAAGCAACATATCTGGTATTGGAAAAGCAACCGATCTGAATTTGCCTCGGCAACAACCGATGTGGAGCGCCGCAATATCAAAATTTCAGATCATTGTGCGGGAAAAATAATCAGCATTTGGGCAGAGGCTTTGCGAAATGTGCGCACACCCGATTATGAGCCCGTGATTTTGGACGTAGGAAGCGTGTTTTTTTATTGCAATAATCGCTATGGAAGACTCGCAAACAATACAGGCGGAAAAACCATCAATATCGCCAGACTCGGTGTGAAATTATGGTCCCTGCCACTGGCAAATAACGAGGCGGAGCACACAATGCGCATAAAAGAGTGCCGGGATATTATCGACGAACTCAAGCGCACCAGCTTTCCCCAACCGGATCCCGCCCTTTTGCCACGTGTGCCCGTTAGAACGGCGCCTTCCCTTGCTGATGATGTGTCAAACGCCAAAAAACTTGCCTCGTATCATGCGCCGCTAACCGACTCTGATCTGCGGGATGCCGTGGCCCGTGTAATTGTTGAAAAGAGCGATTTCCGTTTGCCAATTGATCCCGCAAACGCGGCAAAGTTGCTCGCAAAACAGTTTTTCGATCAACCTGCAGACATTCAATTTTCAAGCATTAGCACTGAAAACTGGCACGCTAAATGGCAGATATTTGCAGGCGCACTTGTGGCAAATGCAAAAGCCCGGAGCCTCAACTCGCCAAGCTTGCAAAAATGCCTCCAAGCCTTGAATGAAGGCCGCAACCAACAAACAATTTTGTATCCAATCAAACACGAGCAGCGCTCAGACCACACTCTTTCTCCTGAAATAATCGCATCAACGAAAAAAGATGTCGAAACCGACTATCAATCGGCATTGGAACACTGGAAAAATCATCCTGAAAAGTGGCATAATGAACGCCTGGCAATCATCCCGGTTGCCGCTTATGCAGCAAGCTCGGCAAGGGGCGAATGCTGGATAATCGTATGCAAGTGGGAATATAGCGTTGCCGGAAAATCATTGCCGCTTCGCCATGTGATGGCGTGGGCTCTGGATGCCCGAACTTCCGAAGTCATCGCTTATGTTACCTGCGATTGATTTTGCTGCATCAGCCGAAAGGGGGCAAAAAATGGACGCCAAAACAAAAAATGGGGCAGCAAAAAAGGGGTCGGGCCTGAATGGCGCTTAGTTAAGGGCGATTGTCGTCATTTGTTGCGGCGGGATTTTGAGAGGACCATTTCATGTCTGGGATTGGTGAGCAACTGGTGGCTTTTGGGCCGTCGTTTTTTGGCGCACGGCTCCGATCGCCCCAGTCTAAACGGCACCTGGTCCGAGGCGATTGCCAGCAGCATTTCGAGCAGAAGCCTTTTGTTCTGGCGCACATCCGCACGGTTCAGCCATTCGGCCCACGCGCGCATGGCGTCAACCGCACCCATGAAGCCGAGCCTTTCAACATCGGCGCCGTGGGTTTTTGCCGCCTCGAGCATGAGCGCGCGCACCGTGTTGTGGGCTATCGCCTGCATCCAGATTTCCTTCTCCACCATGCCGGGAGTCAGGCAGCGCGCCACGTCCAGACCAAGCGATATTTTTATGTCCCGGAAAAACAGTTCAATTCTCCAGCGCCGCAGATACAGTTCGATGATCGCCCTGTCGCAATACGCCGCCTCGTCGGTGAGCGTCGTGCACAGCCTGATGTGGGGAAAAAAGGGGGGGGGAAGGGGGCCGGGCTGAGTTTTGTTGATTATCGATTTATGCATTAATATGCGTGTGGGGCTGCGATTGGTAGCAAAGCGTGAAGGGAAACGCATTTTTTGGGATACCATGCCTCACGGTATTCCCAAATGAACATCACTCCGATGGCATTTAATCAAACAGCTAACAATCGTAATTACATTCCCGGATCCGTCCAAATGAAAAACACACTTTACATTTAGACGACTAAATGTAAAAAGCAATTTCATGGTAAATCGCCCTTTTTGGCTCAAGCAAATCACCGATTCATGGGAAAAGGCACCCATCGTGTGGCTTACCGGTGTGCGACGCGTCGGCAAAACCATGCTTGCCCAAGCCCTGCCCGACACTCTTTTCGTGAACTGCGACCTGCCCTCGGCGTCGCGCGAACTCGCCGATCCCGAGGTGTTCTTCTCAAATACCGATGCCTCGCACATCGTTCTCGACGAGGTGCACCAACTCCCGGATCCGAGCCGCGTGCTCAAAATCGCGGCCGACGCATTTCAGAACTTGCGCATTCTGGCAACCGGCTCCTCGACACTCTCGGCCACTGCGAAATTTCGCGATTCGCTGACCGGGCGCAAACGCGAAGTCCGGCTTACGCCGGTGCTGTTTTCGGAACTGGAAAATTTCGGTGTTCGCGACATCCGCGCCCGTCTGCTCAGCGGCGGACTTCCCCAACCGCTTCTGGCCGGCGTCCGCGACCCCATGTATTATCAGGAGTGGATGGATTCCTATTTTGCGCGCGATGTGCAGGAGTTGTTTCGTGTTGGAAAACGCCGTGAATATCTCCTGCTCGCGGAGTTGCTTCTGCGCCAAAGCGGCGGGCTGTTTGAAGTCACCAGCCTGTCCCGCGACACGGGGCTCACGCGTCCCACCGTTCTCAATTATATGGAGGCGCTTGAAACGACGCATGTGATACAAATCCTGCGCCCGTGGAGCGGCGGCGGCACGCGCGAGTTGTTGCGCCAGCCCAAGGTTTACGGTTTCGACACCGGCTTTGTCTGCCACGCGCTCGGATACGAAACATTGCACGACAGCAACCTCGGACTGCTATGGGAACATCTTGTGCTTGACGAGTTGCGCAGCCAACTGCCTGCGCGCGACGTTTGTTATTGGCGCGACAAATCCCAGCGTGAAATCGACTTTGTCCTGCCGCGTGGACGCGGCGCATGCGACACCGTCGAATGCAAATGGAATCCCGATTCGTTTGATCCCGCGCATCTGCGCAACTTCAGGGGACTCTATCCCGAGGGGGAAAATTGGGTAATTTCGCCGCGCGTCCCCCGACGTTACACCCGGCGTTACGGCGACTTGAGCGTCCATTTTGCAACGCCGTCCAAATGGGATTTGCAAACTTGAGAACCGGCGCGGGGTGAAAATGGAGGGAATGGTGACGGGCTGGGGTTTGTTGATTTTCGGTTCAGTCATCAATGCGGGCAAAGTCGATTTTGCGTTTGTGCATTGCCCGGCTTTGCTTTTGGAGCGAGCAAGGACGGCACGAGGTGGATTTTGTCATCGAATCCGGACGCGATGTGTTTGCGGTGGACTGCAAGAGCGCCACGCGCTGGAGCTCCGCCGACCTTTCCGGGCTCTTGCGCGAACCCCGTCCTGCAAAGCGGCGATTCTTGCCTATAATGGCACAACCGCCGTTCGCCTTGATGAACGCCTCTTTGCGATTCCGTCAGGGGTGTTGATTTCATGATTTTCGCAGGGGAGGCGGACTCTGGACGGGGACGCGTCCCGAAAATGCGGCGCCCGGCGGCGGGATAAATCCCGCCGTCAAAGCGGCGATGAATCGCCGCACTCCCCGGCATCGGCCCGCGAGGCGCGTCTACCCTCCGTCGTCAACTCATAAAAAACGCCGTCCGAAAAAACAAATGATTGAATTGCGGCGCGAAGCCTTCGTAAAATACGCGTTCCTTTTCTGTCTCGTCATTTCCAAAGATAGAAACACACGAACAAAACCAAAACATCAGAAACACTCACACAACCCAGTTTCCACCCGATGAAAACAAACATACCATCCAACAAACCACTCAGCGAAAACGCCAAGCTTCTCGCCTGGGTCGATGAAATGGCCGCCTTGTGCGAGCCCGCCGCCATCCACTGGGTCGACGGCTCGCAAGCCGAATACGACGATCTGTGCAACAAGCTCGTCGCCGGCGGCACCTACACCAAACTTAACGAAAACCTCTGGCCCGGCTGCTACTACGCCCGTTCCGACGCCAGCGATGTCGCCCGCGTCGAAGAGCGCACCTTCATCTGCTCCAAGTCGCAGGACGACGCCGGCCCGACCAACAACTGGGCCGACCCCGTCGAAATGCGCGCCAAGCTCACCGGCCTCTTCAAGGGCTCGATGAAAGGTCGCACCATGTATGTGCTCGGTTACAGCATGGGCCCGATCGGCTCGCCCATCGCCCAAAACGGCGTCGAGCTCACCGACTCCGCCTACGTCGTCACCAACATGCGCATCATGGCCCGTATCGGCGCCGCCGTGTTCAAGGAAATCGACAAGGGCGAGAAACCCTTCGTCCCCTGCCTTCACTCCGTCGGCGCTCCCCTCGCGGAAGGCCAAAAAGACGTCATCTGGCCCTGCAACCCCGACAAATACATCGTCCATTTCCCCGAGACCCGCGAAATCTGGTCCTTCGGCTCCGGATACGGTGGAAACGCCCTCCTCGGCAAAAAGTGCTTCGCCCTCCGCATCGCCTCCAACATGGCCCGCGACGAAGGCTGGATGGCCGAGCACATGCTCATCCTCGGCGTTGAAAACCCGAAAGGCGAAAAGACCTACGTCTCCGCCGCCTTCCCGTCCGCCTGCGGCAAGACCAACTTCGCCATGCTCATCCCGCCCAAGGCGCTCCTCGACAAAGGCTGGAAAGTCTGGACCGTCGGCGACGACATCGCATGGATCAAACCCGATGCCACCGGCACCCTCCGCGCGATCAACCCCGAGGCCGGCTTCTTCGGCGTTGCGCCCGGCACCTCCGTCAAGACCAACCCGAACGCGATGGCCTCGCTCGCCAAGAACACCATCTTCACCAACGTCGCCCTCACACCCGAAGGCGGAGTCTGGTGGGAAGGCATGACCGACGAGCCCCCGGCCGAACTCATCGACTGGAAGGGCAACAAGTGGACGCCCGCGGACGGCAAGAACGGCGTCAAGGCCGCTCACCCGAACGCCCGCTTCACCGCGCCCGCCGCGCAATGCCCGACGATCGACCCCGCTTGGGAAGATCCCGCCGGCGTGCCCATCAGCGCCTTCATCTTCGGCGGCCGCCGCCCCGACACCATGCCGCTCATCTACCAGGCCAAGAGCTGGGAACAAGGCGTTTACATCGCCGCCACGATGGGCTCCGAAATGACCGCCGCCGCCGCGGGCAAAGTCGGCCAAGTCCGTCGCGACCCGATGGCCATGCTGCCCTTCTGCGGCTACCACATCGGCGACTACTTCCAGCACTGGCTCAACATGGCCAAGAAGGCCAAGATGCCCGCCGTGTTCCACGTCAACTGGTTCCGCAAGAACGCCGAAGGCAAGTTCATCTGGCCCGGCTTCGGCGAAAACGCCCGCGTGCTCAAGTGGATCGTTGGCCGCGCCGTCGGCTGCGACTGCGCCAAGGCCGCGGAAAGCGCGATCGGCTACCAGCCCTCCTTCGATGATATCGACTGGGACGGCGCCAACTTCGACAAAGCCATCTTCGACGAGCTCCAAGCGGTTGACGTCGAGAAATGGAAAGCCGAAGTGGCCGACCAGGAGACCTTCTTCGCGAAGGTTGGCAGCAAGCTCCCCGCCGAGCTCAAGGCCCAGCGCGAAGCCCTCAAGGCCCGCCTCGGTTAATAAACGACAATCGACACGTTTTAACACAAACGAACCGGCCCAAAGCCGGTTCGTTTTTTTGTGTCTTGCCGGGGGGGCGCGCTACGTCGCCGCATCGAAACACGTCCAACGGATGCGCGAGGGCGCGGCGTTTGCCTCTCGCAATTTCCGGCGCGCTCACCCCGCCCAATGCGGACGCAGTTTCACAATCCGCGCATGAACTCAAAAATTTTATCGTGCATGCCGGGCAGCGGCTCGTGGGCGAAATCCGGGTAAAACACCATCTGCTTTTTCGATTTGATTTTATTGTAGGCGGCGAACTGCGTCGATGGCGGGCAGACCGTGTCCATTAACCCAATGCCGAGCATGATCCGCGCCTTGATGCGGTGCGCGTGATGCTGGCAGTCGATGTAGCCGAGCTTTGTGAAGATCGCCTCTTCGCGTTCGTGGAGCGGATCGTGCTGGCGGAAAAAATAGCGCAACTCGTCATACGCGTCTTTTGCCTGGTCCATTTGCCAGACGCGCTGGTAGTCGCAGAGAAACGGATACACGGGCGCGGCGCGCTTGATGCGCGGTTCGAGCGCGGCGCACGCGAGTGTGAGCGCGCCGCCTTGCGACCAGCCGGTTGCCCCGACTCGTTTTTCATCGACCTCCGGAAACGTCATCACGGCGCGCGCCAGTTGCGCGGTGTCCAGAAACACATCGCGGAAAAACAGCCTGTGCGGATCGGGATCGTCGAGGCCGCGAATGATCTGCCCTCGCAGGGTGTTGCCCTTGACACCGCCGGTGTCCTCCGAAAGCCCGCCCTGTCCGCGCACATCCATCGCGGCCACGCAAAAACCCTGCGAGACGAGCGCGAGCTTGTCCTGCCAGTCGCCGCTGTTCCCCGAGTAGCCGTGAAAAAGAAGCACGGCGGGATGCCGTTTGTCCGTGTTTTCGGGCGTGCGCTCGGGCCGCAGGTATTTGGCGTGAATGCGGGCGCCGTGCGTGCCGTCGAACCACAGGTCGAAACATTCGACACCGGCGGGCGCGATGGTGCGGTTGGGGACGAGCTCGGCGTTGGCGGGCGTCGCGTCGAGCTCGCGCAGGGCGGCGCGCCAGTAGGCGTCGAAATCCGCCGGGCGCGGATTGGTGCCGCGATATTTGCGCAATTCGGGAAGCGGTTTGTCGAAGGTCAGTGGCATGGGAGAGTTTTTTGAATTTTTGAAATGGAGGGGAGGTGAACCCCCACAGCTAATGCGAGTCGGCGAGGGAAAGTCGAGCGTCCGCGCATGCCGGAGGGGCGTATGGATTGTGTTTTGGCGAAATTTTTAGACGCAAGATTGTGGTTGCGCTGTGCCGCAGCGCTGGTTTGCTCACCCGTTCAACAATTTTAAAACATTATGCAAGAAGTCGTCATACTCGAGTGCACCGAAGCCCGCAAAGAGGGGAAACCCGTCTCGCGTTATCTCACCACGCGCAACAAAAAGACGGTGACAGAGCGTATTGAGAAGAAGAAATACAATCCCTTCCTCAAGCGCCGCACGGTTCACAAGGAAATCAAATAGCATTCTCCAAACGCATCGCGTTTCCGAGCCCGGCCCGCTTCCGCGCGCCGGGTTTTTTCATGCAAAAAAGGGCGGGGCGGGACTCCGCCTTCCCTGATTTCACAATGCGTGAATCGCCGATTTGCTGACGGCGAGCGCGGCTTCCTTGATCGATTCGCCCAGCGTCGGGTGCGCGTGGATGGTGCGCGCGAGGTCCTCGGCGCTGCCGCCATATTCCATGTGAGCGACGACCTCGGCGATCAACTCCCCCGCGCCGTGGCCGAGGATTTGCGCGCCAAGAATCGTGTCGGTTTTTGCGTCGGCGATAATTTTCGCGTAGCCGTCGGTCGTGTCGCTGGCGATGGCGCGTCCGTTTGCGGCAAAGTTGAAGCGCCCCGTCTTGACCTCGATGCCTTTCGCCTTCGCCGCGTCCTCGCCCAGGCCGACCGTGGCGACTTCGGGCGCGGTGTAGATGATCGCCGGAACAAAATTCCAGTTGATGCGGCCGTGTTTTCCCGCGATCCACTCGGCGGCGGCAACGCCGTCCTCCTCGGCCTTGTGAGCGAGCATCGGGCCGGCGACAGCATCGCCGATGGCGCGAATGCCGGGGACGCTGGTGCGCAATTCCGAATCGACTTGGATGCGGCCTTTGGGATCGAGCGCGACGCCGATTTTTTCCAGGCCGAGGTTTTCGGTGTTGGGGCGGCGGCCCACTGCGAGAAGGATTTTATCCGCGGTAAACTCAAGCGCCGCCCTGTCGCGCTCGGCGGTGAGCACGCCGCTGGGGCCGTTGAATTTCGCGCCGGTGACCTTGGCGTTGGTTTCGATTTTGAGGCCTTGTTTTTGGAGGAGGCGCGTGAAGTTGCGCACGATGTCGTCGTCGCACGCCGCGGCGATTTTGGGCAGGAATTCGACAACAGTCACATCGGCGCCGAGGCGCGCCCAAACGGAGCCGAGCTCGAGCCCGATCGCGCCGCCGCCGATGACGACGAGTTTTTTCGGCACCTCGTCGAGCGCGATGGCCTGGTCGCTGGAAATGATGTTTTTGCCGTCGATCCTGACCGAGGGCAATTCGGCGGGCAGCGATCCCGTGGCGATGACGACATTCGGAGCGGAGATGGTTTGCGTGATGGGTTTGCCGCCCGTCGAGGCGTCGGTCGAGGTGACTTCGACTTGGTGGCCCGGGCCGCCGGCAAAACTCGCGCTGCCGTTGAACACGGTGACCTTGCGCGCCTTCGCGAGCTGCGCGACACCGCCGGTGAGTTTGGCGATGACGGAGTCCTTGCGTTTCATCATGGTCGCGATGTCGGCGGCGACGCCGTCGAACTTGATGCCATGCGCGGCGGCGTGATCACGGGCGAAAACGTATTGCTCGGTTGAATGCAAAAGCGCCTTTGTCGGGATGCAGCCGACGTTGAGGCACGTGCCGCCGAGCGTGGGGCGCTTTTCGACGAGCGCGACCTTGAGGCCGAGTTGCGAGGCGCGAAAAGCGCAGACATAACCGCCCGGTCCGCCGCCAATGACAATGAGATCGAATTGTGACATGGGAATTTTCAGCTATCTGCGTTTTGTGTTTTTTGGGAAATTTATCCGCGCCAGAATCCGTCAACTGCCCGGTTTTTCGACCGGCAGTTTTGCGATTTCCGGAGGCAGCTGGTCGGCCGGCCAGGTCGGGAAGCTCAACTCCAGCAGCGAAACCGCGGGCACCTCGAACTTGGCCGCGCCCGCGCTGCGGTCCACGAGCATCGCCACGCCGGCGGGCGTGCCGCCGCATGCCTTGACGATGTTGAGCGCCTCGACCACGCGGCCGCCGCGCGTCACCACGTCCTCGACCACGAGCACGCGCTCGCCGGGAGCGATCTTGAAGCCGCGGCGCATCACGAGCGCGTTGTTTTCCTTCTCAACAAAAATGTAGCGCGAATTTGTCTGGCGCGCGACCTCCTGCCCGATCACGAGCCCGCCCATCGCGGGAGCGAGCACGGTTTCGAATTTCAAGCCGGCGAGCTTCGGTAGCAGCAACTCGGTCAGCCGCGTGACCGCGGCCATATTCTGGCACACCTGCGCGCATTGGAAAAAGTGCCCGCTGTGCAATCCCGAGCGCAGCACAAAATGCCCGCGCAACAACGCGCGCGTGCGAGTGAAAATATCCAGAATCTCTTGTTGTTGCGAATCCATCGGCTGGGAAATTGCCCGCAGCCGCGCCGCCTGTAAAGTAGAAGCGGGCACTTTTAACGTGCGCCTCGCAAAAACCCGTGCCACATTTCCACCGTGGTCATCGAATACGCACCTCTGGAAGACGAGCTCGGCGACGTCCTGGACAAGGCGATGCGGCACGCCTGCTGCACCGAGCAGGCGCTCGCCGAGCACTCGGGCGTGTCCGCCGAAAAAATACACGACGCCATCGACTATCGCTACGAGTTGACGGCCGGCGAGCTCAAGCGGCTCGCCGTCGCGCTCGGCCTCAACGAGCCGGGCCTGCTCGCCCTCGCGCAGAATCGTTATCCGCTGCCCGAGATTTCCGGCCTGCCTTTCTGCCTTTATCCGCTGCGCACGCCCCACGGCATCGGCGTGGCCAACGCCTACATCGTCGCCGAGTGCGGCCAGTCCTCCGGCATACTTTTCGACGCCGGTTCCGACTATGCGCAAATCGAGCGCGTCTGGCCGAAACGCATTCGCAAGATCGAGGCCATTTTTATCACGCATGTCGAAACCGAGCACACCGGCGGGCTGGAGGAGCTCCAGCGCATCCTTGGCCGCGTGCCCGTGTTTTTCCCCGAGGGCATTTGCATTTCGGACACAAGCGCCAGGGCCGGCGAGGTCGGTGGCGGCTTCGCGATGGGCGAGGGCGCGCGCTTGCGCTACGGCGCGTTTGAGGTGCGCGCGATCAAGACGCCCGGCCACACCGAGGCGCACAACAGCTATGTCGTGAGCGCGCCCGCGTTGTCCGACGCCACGCAACTGCTTGTGTCGGGCGACCTGATTTTCGCGGGTTCGGCGGGACGCGGCTATTTTTGCGCGCAGAGTTTTGCCGACAGCCTGAAACGCCTTTTCACCGAGCTTCCCGGCAAGACAGTGATCGCCCCGGGACACGGCCCGCTCACGACCCTGGAAAACGAACGGCTGCATAATCCGTTCTCAAAATAAAAAAAGCGGACACACGTCCGCTCCGGTTTTCAAAATGGTCGGGGCGGTGAGATTCGAACTCACGACCTCTACGTCCCGAACGTAGCGCTCTACCAGGCTAAGCTACGCCCCGATCCGATTGAACCACGGAAGATGAGAGTCCCGCCGCCGCGCATCAAGGAGAAACTTCCTTGACCCAAAAATACACCGACCCCGAGGCCGATGGCCGCGCGACGACTGCCCGGTCTCCCGCAAATCCAAGGCGGGTTTGGCGAAACACCTCGCGCCACCCTGCCACGGGCGTTTTTGCGCCCTCCGTGGAATTTAGAGTCATGCCCCGTGCAACCTGCCGCGCCAAGGGACGTCTTGCCCCGTTGCAAAACCTCCGCCAAATTTCATGCCCAACCCGTTCTTCGCTCTTTTCTTTTCAGCCAACACCCTCTCAACTCTCCGCCTTCCGCCGAGCAAACCATCGCAGCCAATTTCCCATCTCTCCAGCATGACCCGCGCATCCTCCGCATCGCCCTTGCCTCAATTTTCACCGCCACTGCGTTTTTGCCGGCCAGCGCGCGAAACACACCGGCAGCGCCGCAGGCGCAACCCGGAGGCGCTCCCATACTCCTTTCGCCCCCGTGGACGCAGGCCGACGCGGAAATCCCCGCCACCCCAGCGCTCGAGCCCTCCGGCAATCCCGATGAGCGCATCACGATCAACTGGACCGCGCTGCCGCTTTCGATGGCCATCCCCGAGCTTGAAAAACTCACGGGACGCACCGTCATCCGCCCCGCCACGCTCCCCAATGTCGCCGACCTCTCGCTTTCCTTCGCCACCCCGCCCACGCGCGCCGAGGCGTTGCAGGCCATCGAGACGCTTTTCACCGTCAACCAGCTCGCGCTCGTTCCACGCGGCGAAAAACTCCTCCTGCTCGTCCCCATCAACACCGTTCGCAGCGAGGCGCCGACGATTATAGAGGGCTCCACGCTCGACCTGCCGCCCTCGGGCCGCATCGCCAGCAAGTTTTTCCAGCTCGAGTTTCTTCGCGCCAGCGAGTTCGTTCCCATGATCAGCACGATGCTCAACGCGCAGATCCAGACGATTTCCATTTTTGAGCGCGCCAACGCCTTCCTTGTCACCGACACCGTTTCCACGCTCCAGCGTGTTGAAACCATCATCAAGCAGGTTGACCGTCCCGCCGCCACGCCCGTGCAGGCCAAGTTTTACTCGCTCGAATACGCCAAGGCCTCGGACATCGTGAACAAAATCAAGGCGCTCTTCACTGGCCCGCTCCAGCAGCAGCTCGGCGCCTCCACCACGTTCAACTCCGACGATCGCACCAATCAGGTTGTTGTCATCGGCGACCCGCGGCAGCTTCCGTTTTTCGACGACCTCATCAAAAAACTCGACACCAAGGCCGACCCCAACACCCGCAACGAAGTCATCCGCCTCAAGAGCGCGCAGTGCGGCGATGTCGCCACGCTTCTCAGCAACATCATCTCGGGGCAAACCCGCGCCGCCCAGGCCGCGCAATCCACCGGCGGCACCAGCGCCACCCAGCGCCAGCGCACAACGCAAACCACCGCGACCAACCGCACCACGACACAAAATCGCAACACCACCCAGCAACGAACCCAGCCCGCGAGTGTGCGGCCCGCCTTCGCCACGCCCGCCAGCGGCATCACCGGCGGCAGCCTCGGGCTCGAGGGCAACGAGTTCAGCAGCTTCATCACCGTGCAACCCGACACCCGCATCAACGCCATCGTTGTGTCCGGCACGGTTGATGACATCCGCATCATCAAGGAGCTCGTCGAAAAACTCGATGTTCTTCTCGCGCAAGTCCGCATCGAGGTCGTCATTGCCGAGGTCGGCCTCACCGACGAGGCTAGCAGCGGCATCGACGAGCTCGGATTCAGTGTGGAGAATGGCAAACTCACCGGGATACTTGGCAGCGGCCCCGGCTTTGGTTTTGCAGGCAATGAAGATGGAGGCTATTCGCCATCATTACAGCCCCTTACCGCCGTCATCGGCCTTAAAACCACACCGCGCAAAAACAACACCAATATCGTTTCCGTTCCCGCCATCACCACGATGCACAACAAGGAGGGCAAAATATTCATTGGTGAAACGCGCCCCGTCATCACAGCCAGCACCGTTAACACAGGCAACGTCAACAACGCCACCACCTCATCCATCACCCAGATGGAAATCGGCACCACCATCACCGTCACCCCGCTCATCGGTTACGACGGCAGCGTGCAACTCGACGTGCAACAGGAAATCAGCGATGTTTCCGGCGAGGTTGAGCTTGATCGCAACAAGCAATACATCATCGGAAAGCGCAATACCTCCTCCTCCATTATAGTGAAAAGCGGGGAAATTATTGTCCTCGGCGGAATTCAAAAAAGCTCTGCAAGTAAAACTAGAAGTCGTCTCGGCCCCATTCCGATCATAGGCGATCTTTTTGGCAAACGTTCCCGCAGCCAGACGCGCACCGAACTCATCTTCTTCCTGCGCCCCACCGTCCTTACCAACACCGCCGCGGACAACGCGCCCGCCATGGAACAGCTCGAGCGCATGAGCAACAAAGCCGAGGTGCAAAAAGTCCTCGGGCAAACACCCACGCCGCCGAAGGGCGACGTCAATGCGCTGCCGGACCTCCCCGCCGAGCCCAAGCGTCACAAGAAAAAGAAAAGGGGCTGAGCGTTCGCGTTCCCTTGCAAAAACCGCACCAGAAAAGCGCGCGCCATGTTATTAACCGACACCTCGCTTCCCGACTCACTCGCCCGTCGTCTCGACGAAGATCAAGTGCAGGCAATCAATGAGGCTCCGCGCGCCCAGCGGTTCAAAATCCTGGCCGCGGCCCTCGTCAAAACCGACCCCGACACCCTCGACGCACTCGGCGCCGCCGCGAACCTCCCCACCGTCACAAACCTAGTGGCGGACTCCGACTCCCTCGGCCTCCTGCCCGCCCGCCTCGTCCACGATTACCAAATCATTCCGATCCGGAAGCCGGATGAGGAGGAGGAAAAGAGGCCGGAAATCCAGAGGCAGGAAGACCAGAATCAAGTTTTCGCAAACTCCGCCCCTCCGTCCTCTTCGCAAGCGCCCCTCGTGCTTGCGACTTCCTGGCCTCCTGATTCCGCCATCGCCGATTGGATACGCACCTTCACGCCGCGTCCCCTCGTCTGGTATCTCGGCAATCCCGACAAAGTCCACCAGCTCATAATCGAGCGCTTCGGTGTCGGCTCCGGTTCGCTCGAGGGCAGCGACGACGATTACATCGCCCCCGAAAACATTCAGCAGGCCGACGACGATGTCGATGAGGACGCCGCCGTCGTGCGCTTCGTCACCGACGTTATCACGCAGGCTGTCAACGACGAGGCGACCGACATTCATTTCGAACCGCAGGAGGGCCGCCTCCAAATCCGCTACCGTGTTGACGGCCTGCTCGTGCCCGTGCCCGTGCCCGAAAACCTGCTCCGCTTTCAGGACGCCATCATCTCGCGCCTCAAGATCATGGCGAAGCTCAACATCTCCGAGAAGCGCCTGCCGCAGGACGGACGCATCAACTTTCGCGCCGGAGGCAACGTCCTCGACATCCGTGTCGCCACCGCGCCCACCATTTACGCCGAGTCCGTTTCGCTCCGCCTCCTCAATCAGAAAAAGGAGGCCTACACGATGGACCGCCTCGGCATGAGCGCCGACGAGCAACGCGAAATCAAAACCGTGCTCGAATACCCGCACGGCATCATTCTCGTCACCGGCCCCACCGGCTCCGGCAAATCCACGTCGCTCAACGCATTTCTGCGCTACATCAACTCGCCCGACTTGCGCATCGTCACCGTCGAGGACCCCATCGAATACGAGGTTCCCGGCGTCAACCAGATGCAGATGAAACCGGAAATCGGCCTCACCTTCGCCACCGCGCTCCGCTCGATTCTCCGTCAGGACCCCGACGTTATCATGGTCGGTGAAATCCGCGACCGCGATACCGCCGACATCGCCATCCGCGCCTCGCTCACCGGCCACTTGGTGTTTTCCACGCTCCACACCAACGACGCCCCCGGCGCCATCACCCGCCTCATCGACATGGGCATCGAGCCCTTCCTCGTCGCCTCCGCGATCGAGCTTGTCATCGCCCAGCGCCTCGTGCGCCGTCTCTGTCCCGACTGCTCGAAGCACGAACCCGTCAACAAGCTCAAGCTCCGCGAAACGCTCGGCGTCCTCGGCATCGACCCCGACGAGGCCGACCGCGTCGAAACCCTCAAGGTCCCCTGCGGTTGCGATCGCTGCCGCAACACCGGCTACCGCGGGCGCATCGGCATCTTTGAAATCTTCAAACCCGACGAAGCCCTCCACGAACTCATCCTCCGCCGGGAAAGCACGCAAGCCCTCGCCACCTGCGCCCGCGAAAACGGAATGAAACCCCTGCAAATCTCGGGCTGGGAAAAAGTGAAGGCCGGCCACACCACCCTCGACGAAATCGTGCGAGTCATCGCCGCGGAAAAGTGAAATGAAAAGTAGCGAGCATCGAGCATCGAGTAGCGAGCATGGAGCCACCTGCGACTCCGCCGCCTCACTTCTTCCACTCACTACCCGCTACCCGCTACTCGCTACTTTCTAAATGCCCGCCTACACTTACACCGCCCGCGACCGTTCCGGCCAGACCGTCACCTCGACGCTGGAGGCGCCCAGTCGCAAGGATGCCCTCCGCCACCTCACCGCGCGCGGTTTGCAACCCCAGCGGATCGAGGAGGTCACCGCGGGCGGCGCGGTCATCGCCAAGCCCGCAAAAAGCAAGGCCGCCAGATCGGGCGCCGCCGCGTCGTCCCCAAAACAATCCTCCCCCTCCCGCGGCTCGAAATCGAAAAAGCCCAAGCCTCTTTCCAAAAAGGAACAGCTTCCGTTCCTTGAGGCGCTTTCCGATCTCGTCTCTAGCGGACTCTCCGCGGGCGAGTCGCTCCGCATGCTCTCGCAGCGCATACGCGAGCCCAAGCTCCGGTTTTTGTGCTCGAGCCTTTGGGAGCGCATCGGCGAAGGCGCCACGCTCTCGCGCGCGATGGCGGAGTTCCCGCAAGTCTTCGATACGTCGGCAATCAACCTCATCCAGGCGGGCGAGGCGACCGGCGGTCTCAGCGAGGTGCTCACGCGGCTCATCGCGCATTACAACGAGCAAAACGAACTGCGCCGCCAGTTTGTCAGCGCGCTCGCCTATCCGATACTGCTGCTCACGGTCGCGTTCGGCGTCATCCTCTTTTTCATGTTCTTCCTGATGCCCCGCATGCAAGGGCTCTTCAACTCGCTCGGCGGCAAGCTCCCCGCGTCCACGCGCCTCATGGTCGGCATGTCGGACTTCGCGCTGCACTACGGCATCTTCGTGGTCGGCGCGGCGATCTTTGGCGCGATCGCCTTCTGGCGCTGGCGGAAAACCGCCAGGGGCCGCCACGCCACCGACGGCTGGCTGCTCAAGCTTCCGCTCACGAAAAACTTTTCCATGAGCCAGAGCGTGCTCGCCTTCAGTCAGACGCTTTCGATCCTTCTCGAAAACGGAATCACCACCACCGACGCGCTCAAGATCACTGAGCGCCAAATCGGCAACACCGTGCATCGCGAGGCGTTCGGCGACGCCAGCGCGCACGTCATGGAGGGCGAGGCGCTTTCCTCCGCGCTGCAGCGCACGGATTGTTTCCCGCCGCTCGTGCTCGACCAGCTCGCCATCGGCGAAAACACCGGCAGCATTGTGCCCAGCCTGAAAAAAATCTCGAACAGCTACCGCAAGATTGTTTCGGCGCAGCTCAACTTTTTCATGAAGGTCATTACGAGCGTCATGCTCGGCGGCACCTTTGTTTTTGTCGGGTTCATCGCCTTCGCAATTGTCTCCGCCATCTTCACCCTCAGCGGTTCGTTCCGCATGTAGCGATCCAACCGTTCTGCCATCCGCCGGAGCCCAAAGAATCCTACTCGTAAATGGCCGGGGATAATGTCCGGAGTCCCGGGCATGCGGAGGGTGGGGCGCTCAATCCCCTCCGGTTCATTTATCCGCGCGCTTTCATGATGAGCGCGGTTTTCATGTCGAGGAGGCTGCGCTCCAATCCCACCGGATATTCGTGCGGGTTGAGGAGGCGTTTGCTGCCTTCATGAAGCGCGGCGAGTTGCGCGCGGCGGCGGGCGCGGATTTCTTCGAGTGTCGGCATTTCGAGGACGAGTTTGCCGTTTCGGAAAACCGGCACGAGCAGGTCCTCGGTTGTCGCGTTGGGCGGAATCGGCTTGAATCGGATGAAGTTCACCGCGTCGTAGATCGTGCGGTTCGCGTCGTCGATCGGCGGGCCGTCCTCGTTGTAGATCATGTCGCCGACGTATTCGCCATCGAGCGTGAAGCGGCGCACTTGCTGGATTCCGGGGTTGGTGATTTTTATCGTTTGCTCGGAGAGTTTGATTTTGTGGTCCCACGCGCCGTCGCCGTTGCGAAGCGCGGCGAGTTTGTAAACGCCGCCGAGCGCGGGCTGGTCGTATGCGGTGACGAGTTTCGTGCCCACACCCCAGAACGCGATTCGCGCGCCTTGTTGCTTGAGGCTTGAGATGATGTGCTCGTCCAGGTCGTTGCTCGCAAAAATCGCCGTGTCCGCAAAACCCGCTTCGTCGAGGATTTTCCGCGCCTCGATGCTCAGGTAGGCGAGGTCGCCGGAGTCGAGCCGGATGCCGGCCATTTTGTGTCCGCGCGCGCGCAGCCATTTGCCGGACTCGACGGCGCGGCGCACGCCTTCGAGCGAGTCGTAGGTGTCCACAAGAAACACGCAGTTGTTGGGCATCGCCTCGGCGTAGGCTTGAAACGCCTCCGGTTCGCTGTCGAACGACATCACCCAGCTGTGCGCGTGCGTGCCGCTCACGGGAATGCCGAAGAGTTGCCCGGCGAGCACGTTCGAGGTGGACGCGCAGCCTCCGATATACGCGGCGCGGCTCGCGGCAAGCGCGCCGTCGACACCCTGCGCGCGGCGCAGGCCGAACTCGAGCACCGGTTCGTCGCGCGTGATGTGGCAGATGCGCGCGGCCTTGGTCGCGACGAGCGTTTGAAAATTGATGGTGTTGAGAAGCGCGGTTTCGACGAGCTGCCCCTGGATGATTGGGCCGCGAACGCGCAACAGCGGCTCGTTGGGAAACACGACCGTGCCCTCGGGAATGGCGTCGACATCGCAGGTGAACTCAAATCCGCGCAGGTATTCGAGAAATCCGCTCGAAAAAAGCGGCGCGCCGTCGTTGCCCTTGAGCGTGGCGAGGTAGGCGATCTCGTCGCTGTTGAAGTGCAACTCGCGCAACCACGCGACCGCGTCCGCAAGCCCCGCGGCGACGGTGTAGCCGCCCTTGAAGGGATTATGCCGGAAGAAAAGGTGGAAGACGGCGTCCTTGTTGTGCGCGCCGGTTTTCCAATAGCCATGCGCCATGGTGAGTTGATACAGGTCGGTGAGCAGGGGTGAGCTGCGCAGGCGTTCGGGCGCGGTGGTGTTCATGATTGTGGCGGTTAATGTATCCGAAAATAGTCTCCACACAATGCGCGTTGTGTGCGAGATTTTGCGCATCATGAAAAAATGCACCGCCGCGCGTTTCCTTCTCACGGTTGTTTTTGCGTTTGCGCTGCTCGCGCCGCTCGAGGCGGTCGAGTTGCCGGGGCTGTTTGCCGACCGCATGGTTTTGCAAAGCGGCGTCGAGGCGCCGGTATGGGGAAAGGCGAGGGCGGGCGATGAAATCACGGTGACATTTGCCGAGCAGACAAAACGCGTGAAGGCCGGCGCGGACGGCCGCTGGATCGCGCGCCTCGACCCGCTCGAGCCAAGCGCGCAGCCGCGCGAGCTGGTGGTGAAGGGGCCGGATGGCGAGGCGCGTTTCGCCGACGTGCTTGTGGGCGAGGTGTGGCTGTGCTCGGGGCAGTCCAACATGGAAAAACCGATCGGCGAACGGCGCAGGCAGAAGCCCGTTTTTAACGCCGAGGAGGAAATACGCGCGGCGGGCTTTCCGCAAATCCGCCTGTTTCGAGTCAAAAAAATACGCGCCGACGAACCCAGGGACGACGTCGAGCTGGCCGCGCCGTGGACCGTGTGCTCGCCCGACACAATCGACGCGATCAAGTTTTCCGCTGCGGGATATTTCTTCGGACGCAAACTGCACACCGAGCTCAACGTGCCCGTTGGCCTGATCGAAGCGAGCTGGGGCGGCACGCGCATCGAGCCATGGACCGCGCCGGAGGGGTTTGACGCAGTGCCGGAATTGTCGGTCTTCGCGGTGGCCGCGCGGCAGCCGGGCGCAAAAGTCGAGAACACGCAGCCGTCGTCGCTCTACAACGCGATGATTTACCCGCTCGCGCCGTATGCCATTCGCGGCGTGATCTGGTATCAAGGCGAGTCAAACCTCACCTCGGGCGACGGCGCGAACTACGCGCAAAAAATGGTCGCGCTTGTGCAAGGCTGGCGCGCCGCTTGGAAAAGCGAGATGTCGTTTTATTACGTGCAGATCGCGCCCTTCCTGTATCACGTGGCGCGCAACACACAGGTGGCGTCGCCCGAGGCCGCGCCGATTTTGCAGGAGGCCCAAACCCGCGCGATGCAACTGCTGCCGCGCACCGGCATGGTCGTGACCACCGACCTTGTTGACGACCTTTTCGACATTCACCCGCGCAACAAACGCGACGTGGGCGAACGCCTCGCGCGCTGGGCGCTCGCGCATGACTACGCGCGCAGCGACGTGGTGTTTTCCGGCCCGGTCTTCCAGTCGATGGAGGTGAAGGGCCAACTCGCCTACCTGACGTTCGACCATGTGCACGGCGGCCTCATCACGAACGACGGCAAGCCGCCGCGCTGGTTCGTGATCGCGGGTGACGACGGCCTCTTTTACCCCGCCAAGGCCGTGATCGAAGGCGGTCGCGTGATCCTCTCCAACCCGAAAGTCCCCGCGCCCAAAACCGTGCGCTTCGCGTGGGACGAGGCCGCGCAACCCAACCTCTTCAACAAAGCCGGCCTCCCCGCCGTCCCGTTCCGGATGGACGCGGGAAAATAGTTTTAGGGTTTAAATTGTCGCATGGAAATGCCTTTAGGCAGGGCGAACCCTCCGGGTGCGCCGGGATGGTGAACGGCTCACCCGGAGGGTTCGCCCTACCCAAAAATGCGGCAAAACAAATCGATCGTATGATTTATACGGAAACAGCAACCGCTCCATGAAGGAGCGCGTTTCGCCGGTGACGCAGCCGAGGTAAACCGGCGAGCCGAGCAGCACCGCGTCGCAGTCGCGCACTTTTTTGAGCACGGGCAGCAGGTCATCCTTGATCGCGCATTGCTCAAGCAGCGCGCCCTTTCGCTTGCACGCAAAACAACTCCGGCAGCCTTTGTAGTCGATGTCGTAGAGGTTGATCAGCTCCGTCTCCGCGCCTTTCGATTTTGCGCCGGACAGCGCGTGCTCGAGCAGCGTGTGCGTGTTCCACTTCGTTCGGGGGCTTCCGTTGAATGCGATGACTTTTTTCATCGGGAAAAAATCACGCGCGCGGCATGACGCGCTTTGTCTTGCCCGTGCGGTGCTCGATGTCGAGGCGCAGGATGTGCGTGCGATGGAAGGACGCCTCCATGTATTTTTCGCCTTTCTCGATGAGCCCGGGGCAGTATTTTTTTACGAGCAGGCGGAGCGCGGCGCGGCGTTCGTCGGCGTCAAGATTTGACGCGATCCTGCCAGACACGATCACGCTTTCATACGCGGTTGTGAATTTGTCCGGGACGACTTGCGTCGCGCCGACCACGCAGAAGCTCGCGCGGTTGTCCGCCGCGAGCGCGTCGAGTTTGCGGCCTTCCGGCGCGCAGTGAAAATAGATGCGATCCGCGCCGTCGCCGGTTTTTTCGCGCACAAAATTGATCGGGATTCCGTAGCCGCCCTGGCCGGTGTTCATCGCGAGAAATCCGTATTCGCCCGTGTCGAGAAGGCGTTCTTGCCCGGCCTCGTCCAGCAGGCGGTCTTGGCGGCGAACTTCGGGGCGGGCTTGCATGGCGGCGGAAAAACGGGGCGGCGTCACCACGCGTAACGGTAGCCGGCGTTCACCGCCCAGGGGCGGTTGTAGCGCTTGGCGCGCGAGTATTCGTAATCGTAATAAAACTGGCTGCGCTCGTTGATCACGTAGGCGGCGCCGAAGCCGACCTCCCAGCGCCAGCCGTCGAAGTTGGCGGTGAAGCTGCGCTCATTGGCGCCGGAGCCGACGCGCACGCGTCCGTCGCTCGTGTGCGAATACACGGCCGCCGCTTTCGCATACGGATGCCAGCCGAGGCTCGCGCTGGCGACTTCGCCGATGCGCAACGCGATGCGGGCTTGCGCGGATTTCGATTTTTCCACGTGAACGGGAACCGAGGTTCTTTCGTTGTAGTGGTAATGCGCGTTGTAATCCGCGCCGTCGATGTGCGCGACGGCATATTGCACAAAGGGCTCCACCCACCACTCCTCGCTCCAGAGCAGGCGGCGTCCGAACTCGAACGAGAGGCCCTTGACGTTGGCGTTGTAATCGGCCTCGGCGAGGTAGCCGTCGGTGCTCACGGCATTGATGTCGTTTTTATTGCGATCCATGCGCCCGAGCAGATCGGCGAACCAGCCGGTTTCGTGCAGCCATGTCACGTAGAGGCCTCCGCCCGCGCCGTTGGTTTTTCCGTCACCCGCACCGTTTTTGAAATCGCGGTTGACGTGGGTCACCGTGCCGAACGCGCCGAGGAACCAGGTTGAGGCACCGGAGTCGCCCCCGGGATAAAACGCCTTGTCGGCGCCGATTGTGGCGCCGTAGTTGTATTGGCTGAAATTGCGCCCGGTGAGGCGCGAGTCGGCGTTGAACCGCGCGGCGTTGACGCGAAACCAAAGGTTGGCCGCGCCGCCGAGCGGGAGCTCGCGCAGTTCGCCCATGCGTTTGTGGAGCGAATCGAGTTCGTAGTGCCAGTCCTGTCCCGCCGCGGCGGCGGAGGCGATCACGGCGGAGGCGATGCGACTGGGCAGTTCGGTGTTGTTCAAATACCAGTTTCCGTTTGCGCCCTGCTCGACTTTGTAGGTGTGGGCTGCTGTTTCCGTCGAGCCGCTGAAGACCGCCGTGCCGCCGCCCTTGTTATGAACAACGAGGATCGAGGTGTCGTTGTTTTCGGGAGTGTCGCCGTATTTCTCAAACGTCAGCCTGTGCGCGCCTTCGCTCGTGCCGGTGAGAATGATTTGGTCGCTGTAACCCGCTCCGGGGTTGTAGCGGAGTTGGAACTCCGCGCCGTCGCCGGTGAGCGAGTCGAGTGTGAGCTTGTTATAATTCGCGCCGGTGCTGCTGAAGGCGATGGTGGCGCCGGACGAGACGGCGAGGCTTTTTAATGTTTGGTTGTAACCGCCGAGGTCGAGTCGCGCGGAGGAAGCGAGGTTGACGGCGGAGCTTTGCGCGATGGCGTCGGCGACGTTGAGGCGCAGCGCGCCGGCGCGCACATCGGTCGTGCCCGTGTAGGCGGTGGTCATGGAAAACGTGAGCGTGCCCGTGCCCTCCATGAGCACGCCCGCGCCCGAGCCGGAGAGACCGATGCCGGCGTTGGTGCTCGTGGTCGCGGTGAGCGCGTAACGCAGCGTGAATTCCCAGTTGCCGTCGCCGGTGACGATCATGCCGGGATTCGTGCCGGACGCGCCGATGGTCACGCCGTTGGACGAGGTGATGGTGATCGTGCCGGGAGTGACGGACGGCTGGTTGGGCGAGCCGAAGACGACCGCGCTGCTCGCGGAGAAATGCGTGGCGGTGCCGCTCCACCAGTTGGTGCCGGAGCCGGTCACCCAATTGTTGGAATCATCGGCGTTGGTCCATTCGAGTTCGGCGCCCGACGATGCGAGGGGAAACGCGAGGGTTGCGGCAAGGCACAGGGCGGCGAGGGCAGGGAATTTGGAGAGGCTCATTTGCAGGGATGTGTTGAACTTCAGACGCCGCTCGGCGTCAAGAGTGTCCGGCGAATCACATTTTTTGAAGAATCATGGGACGATTTCGCTTTGTTGAGACGATTTGGTTGTTTTTCGCTTGCTTGACGTGCCGCGGGACGCTCTTTTTTGCGGTTCAACATTTTTCTCCCTCACTTTTATGCGCCGAAGGACTGTAGCTGGTTGGCGGCGCGACCATCGTGATACCGAAGAAATCCGGGCTCTCGTTTAGCCCTCAATTCTTCGTGCAATCATTTTTTCGCAAAAAATCCTTGCTCACTTCTTCAGGAAAGGTAGCGTCTGCCCCCTTTTCCTCTTTTTCCGACACTCAGTTTCCAATTTTTTAATCAAACCGTTATGCCAACCATCAACCAACTTGTTCGCAAAGGACGTCGCATTATTCGCACAAAGTCCAAGTCTCCCGCACTCGACAGAAACCCGTTTCGCCGCGGTGTTTGCGTGCAAGTCATGACCCGCACTCCCAAGAAGCCCAACTCCGCCATTCGCAAGGTGGCCAAGGTGCGCCTCACCAACGGCAACGAGGTCATCTCCTACATCCCCGACGAGGGGCACAATCTCCAGGAGCACTCGATCGTGCTCGTTCGCGGCGGCCGTGTGAAGGATCTTCCCGGCGTCCGTTACCATATCGTTCGCGGCACGCTCGACGCCACCGGTGTCGAGAAGCGCCGTCGCAGCCGTTCCAAATACGGTGTCAAGCGCCCGAAGGCCGCCAAATAAGCCATAACCCGCAATCTTTAACCGTCGTTCATTTACATTTCCAATCATGTCACGCCGTCACAGAGCCACCAAGCGCACCACTGTTCCCGATTCGCGCTACAACAGCCCTCTCGTTGCCCATTTGGTCAATGTCATCATGAAGAGTGGCAAGAAGAGCCTCGCCCAGCGCATCGTCTACGGAGCCTTTGAGAAGGTTTCCGCCAAGCTCGAGAAGGGCGATCCGGTTGACCTTTTGATCGGCGCGCTTGAAAACGCCCGCCCCCGCCTTGAAGTGAAGAGCCGCCGCGTCGGTGGCGCCACTTACCAGGTGCCCGTGGAAATTTCCTATGAACGCCAGGAGAGCCTTGCTCTTCGCTGGATCACCAATGCTGCCAAGACCCGCAAGGGCATCCCCATGAAGGACGCCCTGGCCGCTGAAATCGTCGACGCCTACAACAACACCGGCACTGTCGTCAAAAAGAAGGAAGACACGCACAGGATGGCCCAAGCCAATCGCGCCTTCGCCCACTTGCGCTGGTAATTCGAACCCGCCGCGTCCACCCGCCCATCGTCAACCATCGCTTCGCGCCCGCATCACATGTCAGCCACCGAATTCGACGTTTCCAAACTTACCATCGTCACCGACAAGTCCAAAGTCTCGTCGGAGAACGCCAAAGACCGTCCCTTCCCGCTCGAATGGACCCGCAATATCGGCATTGCCGCGCACATTGACGCCGGCAAGACCACCACTTCCGAGCGCATCCTCTATTATTCCGGCACCGTCCACAAGATGGGCGAAGTGCACGAAGGCACCGCAGTCACCGACTGGATGGAGCAGGAGCGCGAGCGCGGCATCACCATCACCGCTTCCGCCATTTCGTGCGCCTGGCTCGCGAGCTGGGGCCCGTGGAAGGGCATCAAGCAGCGCATCAATATCATCGACACCCCGGGCCACGTGGACTTCACCGCCGAGGTGGAGCGCTCCATGCGCGTGCTCGACGGCGCGGTCGCCGTTTTCTGCGCGGTCGCCGGCGTGCAGCCCCAGTCCGAAACCGTCTGGCGCCAGGCCAACAAATACCACGTTCCCCGCGTTGCGTTCGTCAACAAGATGGACCGCACCGGCGCCGACTTCCTTCGCGCCGTTTCCGAAATGCGCGAGAAGCTCAAGGCCAACGCCCACCCGCTTTACCTCCCCATCGGCAAGGAAGACGGCTTCGTCGGTCTCGTTGACCTCGTCCAGAACGTCGCCTACTATTTCACCGAATCCACCAAGGAAGATCCGCTCGGCATGACGCCGGACATCCGCGAAATTCCCGACGACATGAAGGACGACGCCAAGAAATGGCGCGACGGCCTCATCGAGGCGGTTTCCGATTTCGACGATGTGATCGCCGAGAAATACCTCGGCGGCGAGGAAATCACCACGGAAGAGCTCATGCTCGCCGTGCGCAAGGCCACCATTTCGATGAAGTTCTTCGGCGCCATCCCCGGCTCGGCCTTCAAGAAAAAAGGCGTCCAGCGCCTCCTCGACTGCGTGGTCAACTACCTCCCGAACCCGATGGAAGTGCCGCCGATCCGCGGCGTCGATTCCGACGGCAAGGAAATCGAGATTCCCGTTTCCGACAACAGCAAGCTCGCCGGCCTCGCCTTCAAGCTCTGGACCGACCCGTTTGTCGGCCGTCTCGTGTTCTACCGCATTTACTCCGGCAAGCTCCTCAAGGGCACACCGGTTTACAATCCCCGCACCCGCCGCAGCGAGCGCGTCTCCCGCCTCGTCCTCATGCGCGCCATGGATCGCGAGGAAATCGACATCGCCTACGCCGGTGACATTTGCGCCGTCGTCGGCGTGAAGGACGTCATCACCGGTGACACGTTCTGCGACGAAGACCTCGACGTCCGCCTCGAGCCGCCGTCATTCCCCGAGCCCGTCATCTCGATGTCCGTCGAGCCGAACTCGAAGGGCGACCAGGAAAAAATGTCCATCGCGCTCCAGCGCCTCGTCGCGGAGGATCCGACTCTCAAGGTCAAGACCGACGCCGACACCGGCCAAACAATTCTCTCCGGCATGGGCGAGCTTCACCTCGACATCATCGTCGACCGCATGAAGCGCGAGTTCAAGGTCGAGGCCGCCGTTGGCAAGCCTCAGATCGCCTACCGCGAAACCATTCTCTCCGCCGCCGAAGGCGAGGGCAAATTCATCCGCCAGTCCGGTGGTAAGGGCCAATACGGTCATTGCGTGCTCAAGGTTGAGCCCAATGAAAAGGGCCAGGGCATCGAGGTCATCAACGAAATCGTTGGCGGCGTCATCCCGAAGGAATTCATCAAGCCCACCACCGACGGCATCATGGAAGCCTGTAACAACGGCGTCGTCGCCGGCTACCCGGTCGTGGACGTCAAGGTCCGCATCGTTGACGGCTCCTTCCACGAAGTCGACTCGTCGGAACTCGCGTTTAAGATGGCCGGCATCTTCGGCTTCAAGGAAGCCATGAAAAAAGCCACGCCGATCCTCCTCGAGCCGATCATGGCCGTCGAAGTCACGACACCCGAGGAATACCAGGGCGACCTCATGGGCGACATCAACCGCCGCCGTGGCACCATCCAGGGCATCGAGAACAAAAACGGCGCCGCGATCGTCAACGCGCACGTTCCGCTCGAAAACCTCTTCGGCTACGTCACCGACATCCGCTCGCTCTCCAAAGGCCGCGCCAGTGCCTCGATCACACCCTCGCACTTCGAGCAGGTTCCCGCCTCGCTCCTCGCGAAGATTGTCGAGACCTCGTCCAAGGCCCCGGCCCGCAGCTAAACTCTCCCACGCAACACCGTTCTTTATATACCGCCATGAAAGGCCAACGCATTCGCATCAAACTCAAGGGCTTCGATTACCGCGTAATCGACCAGTCCGCCCTCGAAATCGTCGAGACCGCCAAGCGCTCCGGCGCCCGTGTTTCCGGCCCCATTCCGCTGCCCACCCGCATCGAGAAGCTCTCCGTGAACCGCTCGCCGCACGTCGACAAAAAGTCGATGGAGCAATTCGAGTCGCGCACCCACAAGCGCCTCATCGACATCATCGAGCCGACCGCCCAGACGGTTGATGAGCTAAAAAAGCTCAATCTTCCTTCTGGTGTTGACATTACGATCACGGTCTGAGTTTTTCGACCTCTTTTCCATTCGACTCGCGCGGGGCGTGCGCTTGCGCCGCTCCCAACCGACAGAAACCAATTTCAACCACAACCAGAAACCTTTTTCACAACATACATAGCAGTTGCCCATGTGCGGGCCGCCCCCGGGCGAAAACGCACCGCTGGGTTTCGACTAATGTAGGTCGTTAAACGGAAACAATCCACCTACCACTTAGCCCATGATCACTACGCTCCTAGGCAAAAAACTCGGAATGACGCAGGTCTATGACGCCCAAAACGTCCTGGTCCCCGTCACCGTCGTGGAAGCCGGTCCCTGCCCGGTCGTCCAAGTCAAAACCACGGAAACCGACGGTTACAACGCCGTCCAGCTCGGCTTCTCCAACAAGAAGGTCAAGAACACCTCGAAAGCCGAGACTTCCCACGCCAAAAAGGCCGGGCTCGAAGAAGCCCCCCGCGTTCTCAGCGAAGTCCGCCTCGAGGAGGTGCCCACGCTTAAAGTCGGCGACATCGTCAAGGTCGACATCTTCAAGGAAGGCCAGATCATCGACGTGATCGGCATTGCCAAGGGCAAGGGCTTCCAAGGCGTCGTGCGTCGCTTCCGCGTCGCCGGCGGCGTCGCCTCCCACGGCTCCATGTTCCACCGCCGCATCGGCTCGGTCGGCATGCGCCAGACCCCCGGCCGCGTTTGGAAAAACCAAAAAATGCCGGGTCACATGGGCAATGTCCGCCGCACCGTGCAAAACCTCACGGTCGTCAAGATCATCGCCGAGAAAAATCTCATCCTCGTGAAAGGCGCCATTCCCGGCGCGAACGGAGACGACGTCATCGTCCGCACCGCCATCAAAGGCCAGCCCCGCGCTGCCGCCAAATAAGGCCTAACCCACAAGGAAAACGCAGACCATGAAACTCAAAGTTTTCACATCCGACGCCGCCAGCTCCGTTGAAAAAGAATTCGACGGCATTCCGACCTTCGAAGGCGACAAAGGCCTTCAAGCCGTCAAGGAAGTCATCGTCGCCATCAACGCCAACAACCGCCAGGGCACCCGCTCGACGAAGACCCGCGGCGAAGTTGCCGGCTCCAACAAGAAGCCCTTCAAGCAAAAAGGCACCGGACGCGCCCGCGCCGGCGAAAAGCGCTCGCCCATCTGGGCAGGCGGCGGCGTCGTCTTCGGCCCCCGTCCCCGCGACTTCTCCAAGAAAATCAACTCCAAGGTCAAGGCCCTCGCATTCAGCCGCGCGCTGTTTGACCGCTGCGCCGCCGGCGAGATCGACGTCATCGAAAAGTTCGAGACGCCCGCCGCCAAGACCAAGGAAATGAAGAAAGTCATCCGCACCATCGCCCCAAGGGCAAGGTGCTCGTCGTTGACGAAACCTTCACCCTCGAGGCAGCCCGCGCCACGCGCAACCTCTGCAGCGTCGAAATGCAGGAAGCCTCGAAACTCAACACCCTCGACCTCGCGCAATACAAGAAGATCATCGTCTCCACCGCGGCCCTCGAGAAAATCATCGCCCGCACGAAAGGAGCCAACGCATGAACACCACGCACGTCCTCAAGCAAGTTCTCCTCACCGAGAAATCCAACAAACTCTCGTCGGACTACGGACAATACACCTTCGAAGTTCACCGCGAGGCCACCAAATATCAGGTAGCCGAAGCCGTTGAGAAAGCCTTCAAGGTCACCGTCACCCGCGTGAACATCATGAACATCGACGGCAAAAACAAGCGCAGCCGCCAGGGCCGCCCGTCGAAAACCTCCGCCTACAAAAAGGCGATCGTGACCCTCAAGACGGGCGATAAAATCGAGCTCCTCTAACGAGCCACGCGCACGCGCCATCAACAAGGAGAACCATCACAATGCCTATCAAATCACTTCGTCCCCTGACCGCCTCCACGCGATTCACGAAACTGAACGTCACGCCCGGCCTCGCCAAGAAGCGCCCGGAGCGCGCGCTCACCGAATCGCACGGCAAGACCGGCGGCCGCAACAACAACGGCCGCATCACCACGCGCCGTCGCGGCGGCGGACACAAGCGCCTCTACCGCGTCATCGACTTCCGTCGCGACATCCTCGACATGCCCGCCAAAGTGCAGGCCATCGAGTATGATCCGAACCGCACCGCGCGCATCGCCCTCATTTGCTACACCAACGGCGAGAAGCGCTACATCCTCGCCCCCGAGGGCCTCAAGGTCGGCGCCACCATCTTCAGCTCGAAGAAAGCCACGAACAACGACTTTGTTGTCGGCAACAACTTCCCCCTCGAAGTCATTCCGCCCTCCACCAAGCTCAACTGCGTGGAACTCCTCCCCGGCCGCGGCGCCCAGATGGGCCGCACCGCCGGCACTGCGATCGAGCTCGTCAACGTCGAGAACGGCCAGGCCACCATCAAGCTTCCCTCCGGCGAACTCCGCCGCGTCAACGCCAACTGCCGCGCCACCATCGGCGTCATTGGCAACGCCGACCACAAGAACATCTCGCTCGGCAAGGCCGGCCGCAACCGCTGGCTCGGCAAACGCCCCCGCGTTCGCGGTATGGTCATGAATCCCGTCGACCACCCCAACGGTGGTGGCGCCGGCAAGTCCAAGGGCGGTGGCGGTCGCCAGCACCTCATGTCCCCTTGGGGCCAGCTCGCCAAGGGCTTCCCGACACGCAAGCGCTCCAAGCCCTCCAACAGCCTTATTATCACCCGCCACAACGGCCGTCCGCCGCGCGGCAAGAAATAAAAGTCTGAAAGCCTGAAAACCTGAAGGCTGAAAACAATAAACCGCAAAACCACTCACCGAATAACAACCCGACCTTCAGCCTTCAGGCTTTCAGGTCTTCAGAAATTCCTCCCACATGGCACGCTCAATCAAAAAAGGTTTCTACGTCGACTACCATCTCATGGAAAAAATTGAGAAGGCAGTCGAAACCAAGTCGCGCAAACCCATCCAGACCTGGTCGCGCCGCTCGACAATCACTCCCGAATTCGTCGGCCACACCTTCAACGTCCACAACGGCAAGGCCTTTGTGTCCGTGCACGTCACCGAAAACATGGTCGGCCACAAGCTCGGCGAATTCGCGCTCACCCGCGTCTTCAAGGCTCACGGCGGCATGACCCGCAAGGAAGTCTAATCTCCAACACCAACAACCAACACAACCAAAAGGGTAGGGGAGCGCCCCTCCAGGAGCCCTCCTGCTATCGCCGCCAAACCGGAATCGTTAACAAACACATGGAAGTCCAAGCACTCACACGATACGCGCGCATGTCGCCGAAAAAAATGCGCGAAGTCTCGCGCACCATTCAAGGCCGCACCGTGGCCGACGCGCGCAACCTCTTGAGCGTCATTACGCGCAAATCCGCGCGTCTCATCGCCAAGACCCTCAACTCCGCCGTCGCAAACGCGGAGAACAACCACAATCTCAATGCCGACGCGCTCACAGTGAAGCTCGCCGTCATTGAAAACGGCCCCGTGCTCAAGCGATTCAAGGCGGCCGCCCGCGGTTCCGCCGCGCCCCGCCGCAAGAAGATGTCCCACATCCGCATCGTCCTCACCGACGGCCAAGACAACAACTAATTTTACGCAACCACCATGGGCCAAAAAACCAATCCCGTCGGCTTCCGCCTCGCAGTTCACCGCAACTGGCAATCCCGCTGGTATGCGAACAAGAAAGACTTCGCCAAGCTCCTCGCTGAAGACCAGCTCATCCGCGAGAAACTGATGGAGAAACTCAAGCAAGCCTCCGTCCCCCGCATCTTCATCGAGCGCGCCTCCAACCGCGTCCGCGTCAAAATCTACACCGCCCGTCCCGGCATCGTCATCGGCCGCAAGGGACAGGAAATCGACAAGATCAAGGACGATCTCGCCAAGCTCACCGGCAAGGAAATCCTCCTCGACATCACCGAGGTCAAGAAACCCGAGACCGACGCGCAACTCGTCGCCGAGTCCGTCGCCCTCCAGCTCGAACGCCGCATCGCCTTCCGCCGCGCCATGAAAAAGGCCGTCGAAATCGCCATGAACCTCGGCGTCGAGGGCATCCGAATCCAGTGCTCGGGCCGTCTCGGCGGTTCCGACATCGCCCGCCGCGAATGGCAGCGCAAGGGCCGCGTTCCGCTCCACACCATGCGCGAACAAATCGACTACGGCTTCTCCGAAGCCCAAACCGTTTACGGCAAGATCGGCGTCAAGTGCTGGATCTGTAAAAAAGAAGCCGAAGCAACCAACTAATCCGCAGCACCCAGCCGCAACATCTTTAAACAAAGGAGACACACTCCATGGCTCTCGCACCATCACGCACCAAATATCGCAAAGTCCAAAAAGGCTCCCGCAAAGGGAATGCCAAGGGCGGAAACACAGTCGCTTTCGGCGACTACGCGCTCCAGTCCCTCACCCGTGGCAACATGACCGGCCGCCAAATCGAGGCCGCTCGCGTCACCATTTCCCGCCACCTCAAGCGCAAGGGCAAACTCTGGATTCGCGTTTTCCCCCACAAGCCGATCACGAAAAAACCCGCCGAGGTTCGTCAGGGCCAAGGCAAGGGTCCCGTCGAATACTACGTCGCCGTGATCAAGCCGGGCGCGGTTCTCTTCGAACTCGCCGGCGTTCCCGCCACGATCGCCAAGGAGGCCTTCCGCCTCGCCGACGCGAAGCTCCCCTTCCACTGCCGCTTCATCACCCGTGAAGGCGCGAACGTCTAAAACCACAACCTGAAACCAAAAGACGACACGCCATGACTTCCAAAGAAATCAACGAACTCTCCCTCAAGGAACTCGACGTCAAGCTCCGCGAAGCCCGCGAGCAGCTCCTCCAGCTCCGCCTGCGCAAGCAAACCGGCCAGGTCGAGAAAACCCACACCATCCGCGGCATTCGCAAGGACATCGCCCGCATGGAAACCACCAAGACCGCCAAGCTCGCCGCCGCCGCGAAATAAGAGGTCATACCGCAATCCGCAATCCGCACTTAACATGACACGCAACAATCGCAAAGACCTCGTCGGCATCGTCACCAGCCGCTCCGGCGACAAGTCAATCAAAGTCACCGTCCCCTTCAAGGTTCCGCATCCGCGCTACCGCAAAGTCATCAACCGCAAAACCGTCGTTCACGTTCACGACGAGAAGAACGAAGCCGGCCTCGGCGACAAGGTTGAGATCATGGAGACGCGCCCGATCTCGCGCCTCAAGCGCTGGCGCCTTGTGAGCATCATCGAAAAAGCCGTGAGCGCCTCCGCCGCCGTCACCGAAGCCGATGTTGCCGCGACCGTTCCCACCAAAACCGCAAAAGCCGCCGCTGACGAAGCCAAGGCCGAATAATACAAGGAGCCACACACCATGATCCAACTCCGCTCACTCCTCGACGTAGCCGACAACACCGGCGCGCGCACCGCCTCCTACATTCGCAAAAAAGGCCAGATGACGGACACCGCCGCCGTTGGCGACATCATCACCGTCCACATCAAGGACAGCACGACCGATGCCACCGTCAAGAAAGGCGAAGTCACCAAGGCCGTTGTCGTCCGCACCAAGGCGCCCATCCGCCGCGCCGACGGCAGCTACCTGCGCTTCGACAGCAACGCGATCGTCATCATCGGACCCGATGGCAACCCGAAGGGCACCCGCATCTTCGGCCCCGTGGCTCGCGAACTGCGCGCCAAGAACTTCATGAAAATCATCTCCCTCGCACCGGAGGTTCTCTAACAATGGCTACCAAATTCCACGTCAAACGCGGCGACACCGTCGCCGTCATCTCAGGCTCCCACAAAGGCAAGTCGGGCAAGATTCTCGAAATCCTCCCCGGCAAGCAGCGCGCCCGCGTTGAAGGCCTCGCCCTCATCAAGCGCCACACCAAGGCCCAGGGCGAGCAAAAGCCCGGCGGCATCATCGAGCGCGAAGGCACCATTCACATTTCCAACCTCAAGCTGCAGGCCGCGGCCGAGAAGAAGGAAAAATCCGCGAAAAAGTAATCGCCACGAGCGGGACGAACCCTAGCGTTGTCCCCTTTTCACCTTTCACACCGCACACTTCACACTTTTCAAAAACTCAGATGCCCACGGGTTGGAAATCCGGGGCCTTGCACCAATGAGCGAAAAATACACACCCGCACTCAAGAAGCTCTACACAGAGCAAATCATAGCCGAACTCGTCAAGAACCGCGGCTACAAGAACAGGCACGAAGTGCCGAAACTCGTCAAAATCGTGCTCAACACCGGCATTGATTCCGACGCCGACAAAAACCAGATCACCGACGTCGGCCGCGACCTCGGCCTCATCGCCGGACAAAAGCCCGTCTTCACCAAGAGCAAAAAGGCCGTCTCGAACTTCAAGCTCCGCCAAGGCCAGATCGTTGGCGCGTTTGTCACCCTTCGCGGCAACGCCATGTGGGATTTCCTCTATCGCCTCCTCGCCGTCGCCCTCCCCACCATTCGCGACTTCCGCGGCGTTTCCTCCAAGCTCGACGGCCAGGGCAACTACAACCTCGGCATCACCGACTTCACCATCTTCCCCGAAATCACCGTTGAGAACGTGAAGAAGACCATGGGTCTCGACATCTCCATCAACACCACCGCGACCAACGACGAGGAAGGCCGCGAACTCCTCAAACTCCTCGGAATGCCCTTCCGCCGCTCCGAAACCGCCGCCGCCGCGCCCGCGCCCAAGGCAGCGTAACTCAAAACAACTTTTAAACTTTTTTCGACATGCCGAAAACATCAGCCATCGAACGCAACAAGAAGCGCATTGCCATGACCGAGAAATACAAGGCACGGCGCGCCGATTTGAAAGCCATCCTCGCCAATCCGGACACCCCGGAGGAGGAATTCTACGCCGCACAGAAAAAGCTCCAGAAGCTTCCGCGCAACTCCTCGTCCGTGCGCATCCGCAACCGTTGCGCCCTCTCCGGACGCCCCCGCGCCTACAACCGCAAATACGGCGTATCCCGCATCCAGTTCCGCGAACTCGCCCTCTCCGGCAAAATCCCCGGCGTCACGAAGTCCTCCTGGTAACAAAGCGAAAAACTTAATTTTCTCCCCGGGGGTCGGATATGACCCGAGGGAAATTAAACAAAAACATCCAACATCATGACAGATCCGATCAGTGATTTCCTGACCCGTCTCCGCAATGCGTCGAAGGCCGGTCTCGCCGAGTGCGCCGCGCCGCACTCCAAATACAAGGAAGGCATCGCCGCCATCCTCAAGGCCGAGGGTTACGTCTCCGACTACACCACCGGTTCCGACACGCAGGGCCACAAGACCCTCGTCGTCAAAATGAAGTATGTGGACAACGCTCCCGTGCTCACCAACATCACCCGCGTTTCCACGCCCGGCCGCCGCCTCTACTGCGGTTACAATGAAATCCCCCGCGTCCTCAACGGACTCGGCATCGCCATTCTCTCGACCTCCAAAGGCGTCCTCAAGGATCAGGACTGCCGTCGCGAGAAACTCGGCGGCGAGCTCATCTGCAACGTCTGGTAACCCGCAACACCGAGAAAAGGAGATCATCACCATGTCACGTATCGGCAAAGTTCCCGTTACCATTCCCGAAAAAGTAAAAGTCGAGATCAAGGACACCACCGTCCACGTCGAAGGCCCGAAGGGCAAACTCACAAAAACCTTCGCCCCCGTCGTAAAGCTCGAAAACAAGGATGGCAAAATCACCGTCACGCCTGTTGACGAAACCCGCTTCGCGCGCTCCATGTATGGCACCGCCCGCGCTGTCATCAGCAACATGATCAAGGGTGTCACCGACGGCTACGCCAAGGAGCTCGAAATCCAGGGCGTCGGTTTCAAGGCCGCCCTCAAGGGCGCCAACCAGCTCGACCTCGCCCTCGGCTATTCGCATCCCATCGTTTACGACATTCCCGAAGGCATCAAAATCACCGTCACCGACCAGACCAAGCTCAAGGTCGAGGGCGCTGACAAGCAAGTCGTCGGCGAAGTCACCGCCAACATCCGCGCCTACTACCCGCCCGAACCCTACAAGGGCAAAGGTGTCCGCATCGTCGGAGAGCACGCCGAGCGCGTCCGCCGCAAGGAAGGCAAGACCGTCGCCTAATAACCCGCAACCCACATTATTTCAAAATGAACACTCAACGCAAAGCCGACCTCCTCCAGAAACGCCGCTGGAGAATCCGCAAGAAGGTCCAAGGCACAGCCGCGCGCCCGCGTCTCTGCGTGCGCTTCACCACCAAGCACATCTACGCCCAGGCCATCAACGACGACGCGGGCACCACGCTCGCCTTCCTCTCCAGCCTCGACAAGGAACTCCGCGCCAAGAAACTCGCCGCCAACCTCAATGGAGCCAAGGAGCTCGGCGTCGCCTTCGCTGCCAAGGCCAAGGCCGCCGGCATTGAGAGCGTTGTCTTCGACCGCGCGGGCGCACCTTACCACGGCAAAGTCAAAGTATTCGCCGACGCAGCACGCGAAGGCGGCCTCGTATTCTAATAAAATGAGCACCGAAAACGAATCTCCCGTCACACCAGCCGAAGCCGCCCCCGCGGCCGCCGCCGCTGAAAGCGCACCCGCCGCACCCGAAGCCGTTGTCGAAACGCCGCGTCGCGGACGCACCTCCCGCGGCGAACGCCGCGAAGGCGGAGAGCGCGGACGCGGCCCCCGTCGCGATCGTCGCGACACCGCGAACATCGATCCCAACGCGCCCGAACTCGTCGAAAAAATTGTTTACATCAACCGTTGCGCCAAGGTCGTCAAAGGCGGCCGCCGCTTCAGCTTTTCCGCCCTCGCCGTCGTCGGCGACAAGAAAGGCTCCATCGGCATCGGCTACGGCAAGGCAAACGAAGTGCCCGACGCCATCAAGAAGAGCACCGAGCACGCCAAGAAGCGCATGATCTCCGTGAAAATCAAGGGCGACACGATCCCCCACGAAGTTTACGGCGAATATGACGGCGGTCGAGTCCTCCTCCGCCCCGCGGTCCCCGGCACCGGCCTCATCGCCGGTGGCGCCGTCCGTGCGGTTCTCGAAGCCGCCGGCGTCAAGAACGTGCTCACCAAGTCGATGGGTTCCAAGAACCACAACGCCGTGGTGCACGCCACCCTCAACGGTCTCAAGAAACTCCGTCTCGCCGCGCAAATCAAAGCCGCCCGCCAAACCGTGGTCGCGCCCTCCGCCGAGTAATAAAACTTAAATCCGAGTCCGGCCACGCTTCTGAAAACACGCGCGGCCGGGCGTCCAAACCATCAGGAAAAACACATGAAACTTCACGAACTCAAAAACGTTAAAGGCGCGGTTCACCGTCGCAAACGCATAGGCTGCGGCGAAGGCGGCGGCCACGGCAAGACCTCGGGCAGGGGAGGCAAGGGCCAGACCGCCCGTTCCGGCGGCTCCATCCGCCCCGGCTTCGAAGGCGGCCAGATGCCCCTTTATCGCAAGCTTCCGCACCGCGGCTTTAACAACTACAACTTCCGCACCGAATACGCCGTCGTCAACGTCGGCGAGCTCGCGTCCCTCGACGAAAGCGTCACGGAAGTGAACGCGGAAATCCTCGCCAAGGCCGGCCTCATCCGCTGCGCCTGCGCCAAGCTCAAGGTTCTCGGTGACGGCGAAGTCTCCCGCGCGTTCAAGGTCACCGCCGCCAAGTTCTCCGAGTCCGCCAAGGCCAAGCTCGAAAAAGCCGGCGGCACCGCGACCGTCGCCTGATTTTCGATTTTCGATCCTCGGTTTTCGATTGCGCGCTGCCGCGCGGATTGAAAATCGAGCATTGAAAATAGAACGGAGCGGCAGCTCCCAATCCAAAATCGCCTCGAGCGACAGCGACAGTTCGCCAAATCCAAAATCGAAAATTTCCACATGTTCTCCGCCTTCTCCAACTCCCTGAAAATCCCCGAGCTTCGCTCGCGAATTTTCTACACCTTCGCCCTTCTCTTTGTGGCCCGCGTCGGTGCGAACATTCCGCTTCCCGGTCTGGATCCGCGCCCGCTCATGGACTTTTTTGCCGACCAGAGCGCGACCTCCGGGACCACCGGCTCCCTGATGGGGCTCTACAACATGTTCACGGGCGGCGCGCTCACCAAGGGCGCCATTTGCGCGCTCGGCATCATGCCCTACATCAGCGCGTCCATTATTTTCCAGCTCATGAGCGCCGTCGTGCCCTCGCTCGCCCGCCTCTCGCAGGAAGGCGATGTTGGCCGCCAGAAGCTCACCCAATACACCCGCTACCTCGCTGTCGCGATTTGTGTCATCCAGGCCGTCCTTCTGGTTTTGGGCCTTGAGAACCCCGCCTCGCTCTTCGGCGGTTACACCGGTCCCTCGCTCATCCTCGTCAACAAGACTTGGTTCATGTTCACCTCCGTGGTGTTCATCACCGCCGGCACCATGCTCCTCATGTGGCTCGGCGAGCAGATCACCTCGCGCGGCATTGGCAACGGCGTCTCGCTCCTTATCACCGTCGGCATTCTCGCCGACTTGCCCGGCGCGGCCCAAACCACCTGGCAGCTTTTCACCGGCCCCGTCGGTGTTGACAAGCCCGGCCCGCTCATCGCCGTGTTCATGGTCGCGCTCTTCATCATTGTCACCATGGGCATCGTTCTCGTTGTCCAGGGACAGCGCAAGATTCCGGTCCAATACGCCAAGCGCGTCGTTGGCAACAAGGTCATGGGCGGCCAGAGCTCGTTCCTTCCGCTCAAGGTCAACTACTCCGGCGTTATGCCCGTTATTTTTGCGAGCGCCATCCTCCTCTTCCCCCAGCAGATTTTCCAGATGCTCGGCGGCGCGATGGAATGGCGTTGGATGACCCGGCTTGCGGCCGACCTTCTTCGCGGGGATCCGATCTATTACGTGCTGATGGCGTCCCTCATCCTTTTCTTCAGCTATTTCTGGGTGTCGGTCATGTTCAAGCCCATCCAGATCGCGGATGATCTCAAGAAATACGGCGGTTATGTGCCCGGCGTTCGCCCCGGCGAGCCCACCGCCAAGTTCCTCGACTTCATCATGACGCGCCTCACCCTGGCCGGCTCGATCTTCCTCACCGTCATCGCCATTTTCCCGGACGTGCTTTTGTTCAACTTCCACGTCCCGCAACGTGTCGCCTCCTTCTTCGGCGGCACCGGCATGCTCATCACCGTCGGCGTCGTCCTCGACACCATGCGCCAGGTTGAGACCTATCTCCTCCAGCGCCACTACGACGGGTTCTTGAAAAAAGGCCGCATCCACGCCCGCAACCCGAATGTTGCCAGCGCCACCGGCGAAGCCGCCGACTGGAAAACCGTCTCCCGCCTCTGGTATGTGCTGGGCGGCCTTTTCCTCATCGGCCTTGTTTCATGGTATCTGATGTATTCAGGCATCATAAAATAAGGACTTTACACCGGTCACCGTGTCCGGCTTACTCACCTACTTTTCCAATCAAGGCCTCGCGGCCAAGATCAAGCTAGTCATCGTTGGCTCCACCGCTTCGAAAATCGAAAACGTGATGCTCCAACTCAGTTCTTTGAATCAAGAGCACGTCTCTCCCACCGGCCTGATACGCCAGGAGATTTCGCGTCACACGCCGCTCGGCCAGAAGGCCGAAGCCGCTGCCCGCCGGGGTCAATCCCCCTCCGGGGAAACCGTCACCGCGATTATGCGGCGCTGGTTTTGGGCGCGCAAACCTGATGCGGGATTCGCCCTCACCGGCTTCCCGGCTACGCTGCTCCAAGCAAAAGTATTTGACGAATGGCTCGACGCCCGCGGCGAGTCGCTCGACGGCGTCATCGACGCCGCCGACGCGAACGACACGGCAAGCCGGCACGTCGTCAATCACTACCGCGCGCACGGTCTTCTTCTCGACGACGAAGCCCTCGCGCCGGTTCTCGCGAAATAACGCCATGGCTATTCCGATTAAAAACAAGGATGCCATTGCCCGCATGAGGGAATCATGCGCCATTGCCGCGACCGTTCTGCACCGCCTCAAGCAAGCCGTGCAGCCCGGAATTTCTACTTTTGACCTGGATGATCTAGCCCGGAAATACATTGAGGAATACGGCGCGAAGAGCGCCTGTTACGGTTATCCGTCGCACTCCCGCGGCGTCCGTCCCTTTCCCGCCTACGCATGCATTTCCGTTAACGAGGAAGTTGTCCACGGAATCGGCTCCTTCAAGCGCATCCTCCGCGACGGCGATGTTGTCACTCTAGACATTTGTGTCACCTACAACGGCTACGTCGGCGACAACGCCTACACCGTCCCCGTTGGCGCGGTTTCGCCCGAAGTCGCCAAGCTCCTTCGCATCACAGAGGAAGCCCGCGCAGCCGGCATCGCCCAGGCCAAGGTCGGCAACCGCATCGGCGACATCTCCGAGGCGGTCCAGAACTACATCACGCCGCACGGCTATGGTATTGTTCGCGACATGGTCGGCCACGGAGTCGGCGCATCGATGCACGAGGAACCGCAAATCCCGAACTTCATCGAACGCAAAAAATCGAAGACCGACGTCATCAAGCCCGGCATGACCCTCGCCATCGAACCCATGATAAACCTCGGCTCTTGGCGCACGAAGACAGCCGCCGACGGCTGGACAATCGTCACCGCCGACGACAGTCCCTCGGCCCACTTCGAACACACAGTGCTCACGACAGACCACGGTCCGGAAATCCTAACGGTCCCCAAAGGCTGAAAACAAACCATCCAAATTCACAGACTGCCGAATTCAGATATTTCAGCCTTTCAGGCCTTCAGAACTTTTTCTCCCCCGCCAGTCCATTCTCACAAACCACAACAATTCACTAAACCAACCAACCTAAACCACTATGCCACGTCTACTCGGTGTTGACATTCCCGCGAAGAAGAAAGTCGTCTTCTCGCTCAATTATATCTACGGCATCGGCCCCGCCCGATCCGCCATCATCTGCGAAGAGGCAGGAATCGACGGCAACATGCGCGCCTCGGACCTTACCGAGGAGCAGCTCAACAAAATCCTCAACGTCATCACCGACCACAAGTGGGTCGTCGAGGGCGATCTCCGCCGCGAAATCACCGGCAACCTGAAGCGCCTCCAGGCCATCAGCTGCTACCGTGGCATCCGCCATCGCCGCAGCCTGCCCGTCCGCGGCCAGCGCACCTCCACCAACGCCCGCACCCGCAAAGGCCCGCGCCGCACCGTCGGTGTCACCAAGGCCGCCAAATAACACCTTTAAACAAACACAACCACCATGGCTGAAGACAAATCCGATCCCACGAAGGAAACCGCTCCTGCCGCCGCCGCTCCCGAAGCCGCCGCCGAGAAACCTGCAAAAGCCCCCAAGGCCAAGAAGGAAAAGGCCGCCGCTCCGGCTGCCGATGCCGCCGCTCCCGCCGAGGAAAAACCCGTTGAACTCGTTGGCGGCGTCGCCCGCCAGCCCACCGCCGAGGAACTCCTCAAGGAGGAAGTCGGCGCCATCAAGGTTCGCAAGGCCAAGGGCTCCAAGAATATCACCTCCGGTATCGTCAAGGTGAACGCCTCCTTCAACAACACGATCGTCTCGATCACCGACCCGAAGGGCAACGTCATCTCCTGGTCGAGCGCAGGCAAGTGCAACTTCCGCGGCTCCCGCAAATCCACCGCCTACGCCGCGCAAATCGTCGCCCAGGACGCCGCCCGCAACGCCATGGCGCACGGCCTTAAGGACGTCGTCATCGAAGTCTCCGGCCCCGGCCTCGGACGCGACTCCGCCATCCGCGCCATTCAGGCCATTGGTCTCGAAATCAATGCCATCGTCGACGTCACACCCGTTCCCCACAACGGCTGCCGTCCGCCCAAGCGCCGTCGCGTCTAATCCGCGTTCCGCCGGTTTCTCACTTCTTAATTCACAACTCTTAATTCTTAATTTTTAAAACACCATGGCTCGTTATACCGGACCAACAACCCGCCTCAGCCGCCGCTTCTCGCAGCCGCTCTTCGGCTCCACGAAAGCTTACGAAAAACGCACGTATCCCCCGGCCAGCACGGCCCCAAGCTTCGTCGCAAGCTCTCTGAATACGCCGTCGGCCTCAACGAAAAGCAAAAGCTCCGCTACATCTACGGCCTGCTCGAGCGCCAGTTCCGCCGCGTCTTCGCCAAGGCCAAGCGCTCCCGCGGAGTCACCGGCGAGGTCTTCCTCCAGCTCCTCGAGACCCGCCTCGACAGCGTTGTCTATCTCCTCGGCTTCGCCAAGTCCCGCGCCGCCGCCCGCCAGATCGTCAACCACGGCCACATCCGCGTCAACGGCCACAAGGTCGACATCGCCAGCTACAGCGTCCAGCCCGGCGACGAAATCGAGGTCAAGAACGCGCCCACTTCCCGCCAGATTGCCACCCGCAACCTCGAGGAAACCCGCGCCCGCAACGTCCCCGGCTGGCTGACCCGCAACGACGAAGCTCTCAAGGCCACCATGACCCGCATGCCCAACCGCGACGAAATGGAACCCGGCATCAACGAGCAGCTCATCGTTGAATTCTACTCGCGCTAATTCGTAGGGGCGCGCCTCGCGCGCGCCCTCTTCCAATTCGAAACAGTCACAATTATTATCGCTTAACGCGCAACTGTCAGAAAACTTCCACATTCCCGCCATGCCAAAACGACTCGGAAAGTTCGAACTCCCCAGCAAACTCAGCAAAGTTGAGGAAGGCTCCACGCCCACCTACGCAAAATTCATCGCCGAACCATTCGAAGCAGGTTACGGCCACACCATCGGCAACTCCCTCCGTCGCGTCCTCCTGAGCTCCATTGAGGGCTCCGCCATCTCGTCCATCAAGATCGACGGCGTGAACCACGAATTCCAGAGCATCGACGGCGTCGTCGAGGACGTCACAGACATCGTCCTCAACCTCAAGAAAATCCTCATCGTCTCGGAAAAACGCGAACCCTTCTCCCTCCTCATCAAGGTGAGCCGCGAGGGTCCCGTCACCGCCGCCGACATTCAGGCCGACGCCAACGTCAAGATTGTCAACCCCGAGCAAGTCATCTGCACGCTCGACAAAAACAAAACCTTCGAGGCCGAGATCGAAATCAAGACCGGCCGCGGTTATTATCCCGGTGAGCAAAACAAGAAGGAGGAGCAAACCATCGGCGTCATTCCGATCGACTCGCTCTTCTCGCCCGTCAAGCTCGTCAAATACACCGTCGAGAACACCCGCGTCGGCCAGATCACCGACTACGACAAACTCATCCTTGAAGTCTGGACCGACGGCCGCATCACGCCGGACGACGCCCTCAAGCAATCATCCTCGATCCTCGCGCACCACCTCGACGTCTTCAACCGCGTCAGCAACGAGGAATACGCCTTCGAGACCCAAGCCAACGAAGTCAGCGAGGAGCAGAACAAGCTCCGCAAGCTGCTCAACATGTCGGTCAACGAAATCGAACTCTCCGTCCGCGCCGCGAACTGCCTCAACAACGCGAACATCACCACCGTCGGCGAACTCGCCATGAAGACCGAGCAGGAAATGCTCAAGTATCGCAACTTCGGCAAAAAGTCCCTCAACGAAATCAAGGACAAGCTCGAAGCCCTCGGCCTCTCCCTCGGCATGAAGTTCGACGAGCGCCTGCTCGACTCAAAGAAGGATCTCTGAGTCGAAGAGTGAGGAGCGAATGGTAAAGAGTGAAAACTGAGGGTGCTCCCGCGCCGCGCCGGTTTTCTTTTTTCACCTTTCACTCTTCACATTTCACCCTTCCCGCCGCTACGCGGCGGGGCTTCTCGCGCCGTCCGCTGCCGCCCAACGCTGCGACCGGAAAGCCGATCGGGAAGCACAACCAAAAACCAAATAAAAACTGAAATACAATGCGTCACAAAGTGCACAAATACGGACTCGGCATCACGCGCGAGCACCGCAAGGCAATGATGGCCAACATGGCCGCCTCGCTCATCAAGCATGAGCGCATCCAAACCACCCTCACCAAGGCCAAGGCCTTGCGTCCCTTCATCGAAAAAGTCATCACCAAGGCCAAGAAGGCCGGTGTTGCCAAGGACAAGAAGGACGCCATTCACCTGCGCCGTCTCGCCCTCGCGGACGTCCGCGACGAGAATGCAGTCACCAAGCTCTTCAACGAAACCTACAAGCAGTTTGCCGATCGCAGCGGCGGTTACACCCGCATCTACAAGCTCGGCCGCCGCGACAGCGACGCCGCCGAGATGGCTCTCATTGAGTTCGTGAAAGCCGACGATCCCGGCTACAAGAAGAACAAGAGCCGCGCCAAGAAGGCGAAGAAACCCGCCGCCGCCAAGCCCGCAGCGGAAGAAGCGGCGGCACCCGCCGAGGCTCCCACGCCCGCCGCGGAAGAGGAGAAAAAAGACTGATTTAGGTTGTATTCATTTATCACCCACAAGCCGCGAGCCGCAACGCTCGCGGTTTTTTATTTTGTCTGCGCCACCGCGTTCATGCGATTCTCCGCGCAGACAAAAATCCCATTCACGCCATGACCACCCCGAAACAATTCACCGCTATGGAAACCCGCGGCGCCGACGGCGCCTCCGGGCGCGTCTTCCGCAGCGCAAGAGCCTCCTCCTCCATCAGCCAGTCCGACGCGCAACAAAAGGCCGCCGCGCTCGCCCAAGCCGAGGCGAACAAGGCCGCCTCCGGCGGCGCTCACGCGCCCCATGAGCGCGAACGCTACCCCTACGGTGTGCGCGACCTGACCGAGCCCGTGCTCAAGCAACTTTACGCGGACGGATCACCGATCGCGCGCATCACCCGCAATGCCTACGGAGCCTCCGTGCTCAATGCAAACCGCGTGATGTTTGTGGATGTCGATTTTGAGCAGCAGGGCAGGGATCCAAGGACCGGGCAAATCGTGCAGTCCGTTGGCGGCACCACGCAGGCTGAGGCGTTAAGCGCGCTCGCCGATCTTCTGGCCGCGCGCCCCGATCTCGCCTTCCGTGTTTATTCGACCGCCGCCGGCCTTCGTTATCTTTGCACGAGCACGCTCTTTGACCCCGAGTCGCCCGAGAGCGAGGCCATTCTCACGCAGTTAAAATCCGACGCGCGTTATGTCCTGCTTTGCAGGAAACAAAAATGCTATCGCGCGCGGCTTAGCCCGAAACCCTGGCGCTGTTTCAAAAAAGTGCCGCTTTCGCCGGGGGAACAACAGGCGTCCGAATCGAGGGGATTCTTTTCGAGATTATTCTTCCCGGTGCCGCGCACCAAAACCCTTCGCAACCCGTCCGATTTCGCCACCTGCCGTCACATCGAAACCGTCGGCGCTGAAATCAAAACCATGCGGCCCGAGATTGCCGAAATCGTGCGCGTGCACGACGCCATGTGCGAGATTGAGACCACAAAGCCACTGGCTTGAACCCCGCGGTCCAAGTCATGGCGAAACTGTTTTGAGCCGCGGATAGTCCGCGGCTGTTTTGATTTCAGTGCGCAATTCAAAAAACGCGGCTCACTCAAATTCGCGATACGCCGGCTCATACATCTTGGCCTTGATGTCGGCTTCGATGTCGGCGGGGCGCGGCGTGGTGGCGAGGTTTTCGCGATGGGCTTCCTCGGCCACGGCCGCGGCGATTTTTGCGGAGACGTCGCGGATCTTGGTGAGCGCGGGATACACCCGGCCAAGGTCAAGGTCGGCTTGGGTCACTTGACCTGCGAGTGTTTCTGCGGCGGCGAGGAACATGCGGTCGGTCACTTCGCGCGCACCGCAGGCGAGCGCGCCCAGGCCGACGCCGGGGAAGATATACACATTGTTGCCCTGGCCGGGATGGTGCGTCTTGCCGTCAATGGTGACGGGATCAAAGGGGCTTCCACTCGCAAAGATCGCGCGGCCTTCCGTCCATTTGTAGGCGTCCTCCGCGGTGCATTCGGCGCGCGAGGTGGGATTTGAGAGGGCGAAGATAACCGGGCGCTTGTTGAGTTCGCCCATGCGGCGGATGATTTGCTCGGTGAAGGTGCGCGGCATGCCCGACACGCCGATGAGCGCGGTGGGTTTGACCGCCTCGACCGCCTCGGCGAGCGTGGCGACGGGCGCGTGGTCGTGCGCGAAGGGGAGCTTGTGGTGCGCGAGCGGTTTGCCGGGCCTGTTTTTCACGACGAGGCCTTGCGAATCGACATACCAGCAGCAGGCGCGCGCGTCGGCTTCGGAGAGGCCCGCCTTTTGCGCGGCGGCGGTGAAGAGCTCGCCGATGCCCGTGCCGGCCTCGCCCGCGCCGAGGAAGAGGAGGCGCTGGTCGGTGAGTTTTTTTCCGGTGAGTCGCAGCGATGCGATGAGGCCGCCAATGGCGACGGCGGCGGTGCCCTGGATGTCGTCGTTGAAGGAGAGGAGGTTTTTGCGATTTTCCTCGAGGAGGCGGAACGCGTTGGTGTTTCCGAAATCCTCCCATTGGAGGAGCGCTTTCGGATAGACGGTTTTCACGGCCTCGACGAACTCGCGCAGGAGCTCGTCGTATTCGGCGCCGCGCACGCGCTTTTGCTGGAGGCCGATGTAGAAGGGATCATCAAGGAGTTTCCCGTTGTCGGTGCCGACGTCGATCGTGATGGGCAGGCAGTAGCTCGGATGCACGCCGGCGCATGCGGTGTAAAGCGAGAGCTTGCCGACGGGGATGCCCATGCCGAGCGCGCCGAGGTCGCCGAGTCCGAGGATGCGCTCGCCGTCGGTGACGACGATCATGCGCACGTCGGCGATCGGCCAGTTGCGCAGCACTTCGGCGACGCGGCCTTTTTCGCGCAGGCTGATGAAGAGGCCGCGCGGGCGGCGGAAAATGGAGCCGTATTCGAGGCACGCCTGGCCGACGGTGGGCGTGTAAACGAGAGGCATGGTTTCCTCGATGTTGTCCTGGAGCAGGCGGTAGTAGAGCGTTTCGTTGCGCGTCTGGAGCGTGGTGAGGAAGATGTATTTTTCGAGCGCGTCGGGTTTGCGGCGCATGTTGCCGAGGGCGCGCCGCATTTGCTCCTCGAGGCTGAACGCCCGCGGGGGCAGCAGCCCGCGCAACCCCAACGCGTCGCGTTCGCGTTCCGAGAAACAGGTGCCCTTGTTGAGGGCGGGATTGGTCATGAGCGCGTAGCCGTGCGGCATCGGGCTGACTCCGTTGGCGCTGAGTTGTTCAGAGTGCATTTGTGTTGATGATGGTGTTTACGCTTTTGCTGAAATGTGAAACGAATCTTTCACAGCAGACATTTCGAGAGGACGGGCCGTCAAACGCAAGCGGTTTTGCACACGTGTTTTTTTGCGATATTTTCCCCGCGGCTCATTTCTTTCAGTCTTTCCGTTTCGGGATGTTTGTGTTTCCTGTGACATTTCTTTTCGCCGATGCCAGACACGCCCGAATACCAACTCATTGATCAAGCAGGCCAGCTTGCGCCTTTGCTTGAGGCGCTTGACCGCGTGGACGAGGTCTTTCTCGATACCGAGGCGGACAATCTTTATCACTACCGCACGCGGCTCTGCCTGCTGCAGTTCAATGTGGAGGGGAGATTTTTCCTCGTGGACGCGCTGGCCGGGCTCGACTTTTCGCCATTGTGGCAGCGGCTCGCGGGCAAGCATCTCGTCATGCACGGCAGCGATTTCGACTTGCGGCTGCTGGCCGACCTGTGCGGGTTTCGCGCGCGCAGTCTTTTCGACACGATGCTTGCGGCGCAGCTGCTCAACCGCCGGCGCATCGGGCTCGCCGCGCTGCTCGAGGAGCACTACGGCGTCGCGCTCGACAAGGATTCCCAAACGGCCAACTGGTCCCAGCGCCCGCTCACGCCGCGCCTGCTCGATTACGCCGCACTCGATGTGTATTATTTGCCCGCGCTGCGCGACCAGCTGACATCGGAGCTGGATGCGCTTGGCCGCCTCGACTGGCTGCGCCAGCAATGCGACCGCCAAATCGAATCCGGCGCGACCGGGTTTCCTCCCGACGACGAAAACGACTGGCGCATCGGCCGCTCCGAACGCCTGCGCCCGCACGGTCTCGCGGTGTTGCACGCGCTCTGGCACTGGCGCGAAAACTGGGCCCGCAAGCTCGACACGCCGCCGTTCAAGGTCACGAGCAACGACCTGCTTCTCAAAATCGCCGAGGGCGCCGACCACGGCCTGTCCGCCCGCTCTCTCATGGAGACGATCAAGCTCGGGCGCCGCCACGACCGTCTCGCGCCAAGCCTGCGGGCTGCGATTGAGGCCGGGCTTTCGCGCGACCCGCACACGCTCCCGCGCCGTCGCGGCCGCGATCCGAACATCCTTCCGCTCACGGCCGCCGAGCTCGCCGTGCAGGATGCGATCAAGGCCGAGCGTGATTTCATCGCGCAAAAAATTCAGCTCGACCCGACGCTTATCGCCAACCGCGCGCAGCTCGCCCAGATCGCCCGCATTCCCGACAAACCCGGCGAGGTGCTCCTGCCCTGGCAGGTCGAATTGCTCGCGCGCGGCAAAAAGGAAAAACGCGAGGCGGACAACCTCGCTCGCGAAACCGCCGCCGAGCCGTCGCGCGGCGAGGGTGTTGCTGAATGAACATCGCGCGGCACCTCACCATCATGGCGAAGGCGCGGCCGGACGCGGTTGCGGTAAAAGTGCCGCGCGGACGCGTTCACGATGCCGCCGGCGAGAAAATAGATTATCTCACGCTTACGTTTACCGATCTCCATGCCGAGGTCGGCGCGTGGGAGGCCAACCTCGTCAAACGCGGCGTGCGCGAGGGCGATCGCGTGCTAGTGATGGTGCGCCAGGGGCTGCCGCTCATCGCGGCGGTGTTCGCGCTTTTCAGAATGGGCGCGGTGCCCGTGATCATTGACCCGGGCATGGGCATGAGAAGTTTTTTGCGTTGCGTCGCGCACTCGCGCCCGCGCGTGCTGCTCGGCATTCCGGTCGCGCGATTTCTCAGCCGCGTGTGTCGTCGCGCGTTTCGCTCCGTCGAAATACGGGTGCCCGCAAGCAGTTCTCCGCTCGCGCGGATGAACGCCCAAAATCCAGAATCTAAAATCCAGAATAACACGGAGGTTTCCAACAACGGCCTCGCCGCGATTCTCTTCACCTCCGGTTCCACCGGCGCGCCAAAGGGCGTCTGCTACAAACACGAAATGTTTGAGGCGCAGGTGCGCTCGATTCGCGACACCTACGAAATCGAGCCCGGCGAGGGCGACTTGTCGATGCTGCCGGTCTTCGCGCTTTTTTCCCCCGCGCTCGGCATGACGACCATCGTGCCCGAGATCGACCCGAGCCGCCCCGCGACGCTTGATCCCTCAAAAATCGTGCGCGCCATCCAGCAGGAAAATGTGAACAATTCCTTCGGCTCGCCGACGCTCTGGAACAAAATCGCCGACTACTGCATTGCGAACAACATCACGCTCCCGAGCATGAAACGCGTGCTCTGCGCCGGTGCCCCCGTGCCCGCCGCGCTTTGGGAAAAGGCGCGAAAAATTCTCCCAAACGGAAAACTCCACAGCCCCTACGGAGCGACCGAGTGCCTGCCCGTGAGCAACGTCAACGGCGACGAAATACTCGAGGCGGCGCGGGAGTCCCGCCCGTGTTCCGGCGCTTGCGTGGGCCGCGCCACGCCGGAAATCCAAATCAAAATAATCGCCATCAGCGACGCGCCCATTGCCGCGCTCGCCGACGCGCGCGAGCTCCCGCCCGGCGAGATCGGCGAGATCATTGTCACCGGCCCCGCGGTTACGCGCGAGTATGACGACCTCCCCCCGCCACCGCCGCGGCAAAAATAAAGTCCGGCGACACCATCTGGCACCGCATGGGCGACACCGGGTGTCTCGACACGGATGGACGCCTGTGGTTTTGCGGACGCAAGGCCGAACGCGTTGAGACTGCCGCCGGGCCGCTTTACACGGAACCATGCGAGCAAGTTTTTCGCGCGCATCCGCAGGTCGCGCGCTGCGCGCTCATTGGGCTTGGCGCGCGCGGTTCGCAAACTCCCGCGATCATTGTTCAGCCATCATCCAAACATTTCGACCGGGTCAAACTCGCCTCCGAACTTCGCGCGCTTGCCCTCGCGCAGCCGCACACGGCGGGGATCACGCACTTCTTCCATCATCCGAAGTTTCCCGTGGACGTGCGCCACAACGCCAAAATCCACCGCCTCACGCTCGCGGCTTGGGCCGCGAGCGGAAAGTCTGAAGAACTGAAAAGCTGAAGGGCTGAAAGACAGACCGCCCTGACAAACTTCCCGCGACCGATGCCTTCTTCCGATTCAGCTATTCAACCACTCAGCCATTCAGCCCATTCTTTCCCCGTGCTTGTCACGGGCGGCACGGGGTTTCTCGGGCGGCACATTGTCGGGCGCCTTCTCGCGCAGGGGCGTCCGGTCACCGTGCTGGCGCGACGGGTTGCGGACGATCTTGTGGCGCGCGGCGCGCGCTTTATCGCCGCATCGCTTGACGACGCCGGCGCGCTTCGCGACGCGTGCGCGGGCGTTCACACGGTTTTTCATGTCGCCGCCAAGGTTGGCGTGTGGGGGCGCTACGATGATTTTTATCGCGCCAACGTGATCGGCACGCGCACGCTGCTGGCGAGCGCGCGCGAGCACGGCGTGCGTTGTTTTGTGCACACGAGCACGCCGAGCGTGGTTTACAACGGCCTCGACCTCGCCGGCGCCGACGAATCGCTGCCGCTTACCACGCGCTGCCCAAGCGCGTATCCGCTCACCAAGGCAATCGCCGAGCGCGAGGTGCTGGCGGCGAATTCGCCCGGGCTGAGAACCGTCGCGTTGCGTCCGCATTTGATTTGGGGCAACGACGACCCGCATCTCATCCCGCGCGTGCTCGCGCAGGCGCGCGGCGGACGCCTCCGCATCGTTGGCGACGGGCGCAATCGTGTGGACATGGTGCATGTTGAAAACGCAACCGACGCGCACCTGCTCGCCGAAACCAATATCGGGCAATGCGCGGGCCGCGCCTATTTCATTACCAACAACGAGCCCGTCGTGCTTTGGGAGTGGATCAATAACCTGCTCGTTTCGCTCGGCGAACGTCCGGTTGGGAAACGCATTTCGTTGAGAGCCGCGTCCGCCATTGGCGCGTGTTGCGAGGCCGCGTGGCGCGTGCTGCCGTTGCGCGGCGAGCCGCCCATGACGCGCTTTGTGGCCTCGGAGCTCGCCAAGGACCACTGGTTCAACGCAACCGCGTCGTATCGGGATATTGGATACTCACCGCGCGTCAGCATGGCCGGGGGAACGGCGGCGCTCATCGAAAGTTTGAAGGCGAAATGAAGGCCGCGACTCATCCTCATAAGCTCCAATGGCGAAGCCCTCACGGCCGCGCGCTGCCGGACGGCGAGCGCACGCTCATCATGGGGATTCTCAACGTGACGCCCGACTCGTTTTCCGACGGTGGAAAATTCATCGGCGCGCAGGCGGCGCTTGAGCGCGCGGGCGCGATGCTCGCGGGGGGCGCGGATGTGATCGACATCGGCGGCGAGTCCACGCGCCCCGGCCACGCGCCCGTGAGCGAGGCGGCGGAAATTGATCGCATTCTTCCCGTAATTGAGGCGGTGCGCGGTGCGTTTCCCGAGGCGGCGATTTCCGTGGACACCTACAAGGCGGGTGTCGCGCGCGCGGCGGTGCGCGGCGGCGCCGACATTATCAACGATGTTTGGGGCGGGCGTTTCGAGGGCGAAAACATGGCGCGGGCGGCCGCCGATCTTCGCTGTCCGATCATCCTGATGCACAACCGGCCCGCGTCCGATTACACGGATTTTTGGCCCGACGTGATTGCCGATTTGCGAGCTTCGATCGACACCATGCTCGGGGCGGGAGTTGAGGCGGGGCAGATATGGACTGATCCGGGTTTTGGTTTTGCAAAGAATGTCGCGCAGAACCTTGAAGTGCTGAAACACCTTTCTTGCATCGTTGACCTTGGGCATCCGGTGTTGCTCGCCACGTCGCGCAAATCGACAATCGGCAGTGTATTGAAAAAACGGATACCAACCGAGCGCGAGGACGGCACGGCGGCGACACTCGTGTGGGGCGTCCAGCAGGGCGCGCGCATGGTGCGCGTGCACGATGTGGCGCGCATGCGCCCCTTCGTTGAGATGGCCGACGCGATCCGCGCGGGCGCGGAATGGACGGAGGTTGAAAAATCATGAGCACCGATTCCATCACACTTTCCCGAATGCGTTTTCACTCGTGCCACGGCGCGCTGCCGGAGGAAAAAACACGGCCGCAACCATGGGAGGTGACCGTCACGCTCGAACTGCCGCTCGACGAGGCCGGACGCACGGACGACCTGGAAAAAACTATCGACTACCGGCGCATCCACGAGGCCGCGCGCGCGGTGATGGAGGGGCCGCCGGTCAATCTTGTCGAGACGCTTGCCTGCCGCATTGCGGAGGATTTGTTGCGCGCGTTTGCGCAAGTGCGCGCCGTGAGTGTTGACGTGACCAAGTTAAAGCCACCGGTGGATTTTGATTTCGACGGACTGAAAGCGCGGGTGCGCAGGGAGCGCAAATGAGCGGTTGTGTCGCCTACATCAGCGCGGGTTCGAATCTAGGTGATCGCGAGGCGACACTGCGTGGCGCGTTGCGCGCGCTTGGCGATGCGGCTGATGTGCGTGTCGATGCGGTGTCGGTGATTTATGAAACCGATCCGGTTGGCGGCGTGGAACAGCCTGCGTATTTGAATCTGGCGGCGAGGCTGGGTGTTGGGCGGTCCGTTTCACCCGAGGCGTTGCTCGGTGAAATGCAGCGGATTGAGCACGCGTTTGGGCGGCGGCGTGAAAACGAAGTGCGCTGGGGGCCGCGCACGCTCGACCTGGATTTGCTTTTGTTTGGCGACGTAGAGCGCGCGTCGGAAACGCTCGCGCTGCCTCATCCGCGCATGTGGGAGCGCGCGTTTGTTTTGATTCCGTTGCGCGAGGTGGCGGAGGTAGGCTTGCTCGGAAAACTGGATCAGCTTTCAATGACTGATCCGTCGGTGAGGTTGTTTTCCGTCAATACCCGCGGGTGGGGCGGAGCTGGCGGGCGCTGAGTTCGCGGGCGAGTTCGCGGGCGAAGAAGGGGCCGCGATAGATCATGCCGGTGTAGATTTGCACGAGGGTCGCGCCGGCATCGAGTTTTTCGCCCGCGTCCCCGGAGGTGTGGATTCCGCCCACGCCGATGATCGGCAGCCTGCCGTTTGTTGCGCGAGAAATGTAGCGAATGATTTCGGTCGATTTTTTTGTCAGGGGCTTGCCGCTGAGTCCGCCGGTTTGGTCGATGTTTTCAAAATAGCCGGGGCGGGCGAGGGTGGTGTTGGTGGCGATGATGCCGTCGAAGTGGTTTGCCTCGAGCTGCTCGAGGACGGCGTCGATTTGCGGGTAGGTGAGATCGGGGGCGATTTTCAGGAGCAGGGGCACTCGTGTTTTGGCGTTGCCCGCCGCGTCTTTTTGCGAGGCGCGGTCGCGGTTGGCGGCGTCGAGCGCGGCGAGGAGCTCGGAGAGGCGCTGCTCATCCTGGAGCTTGCGGAGGTCGGGGGTGTTCGGGCTGCTGACGTTGAGCACGAGATAGTCGGCGTGGTCGGCGAGGAGCGAAAAGCTGGTGAGGTAATCCTCGACGGCTTTTTCGAGCGGGGTGACTTTTGATTTGCCGATGTTGATGCCGAGAGGGATGCGGCGTTTGCCTCGCTTGGGCATTTTTGCGAGGCGCTTGGCGACGGTTTCGGCGCCTTCGTTGTTAAAGCCCATGCGGTTGATGACCGCCTCCTCGCTCGGGTAGCGGAAGGCGCGGGGCTTGGGATTGCCGGGCTGGGCGAGGGCGGTGATGGTGCCGATTTCGATGTGGCCGAAACCGAGCGCGGCGGCGGCGGGCCAGGCCGTGGCGTGTTTGTCGAAGCCGGCGGCGAGACCGACGGCGTTGGGAAATTTCAGGCCGAACGCCTCGATGGGACGCGCGGCGGCGGGGAGGCGTCCGCAGCGCTCCATGACGCGGCAGACAGGGGGCATCCAGCCGAGGGCGGTCATGCCAAAAGCGCCGAGGTTGTGCGCGAGCTCGCAGTCGAGCTTGAAGAAGATCGGGCGCAGGACGCGTTCATAAAAATAATCCATGTATGCAAGACGTTGGTATTTGCCGGAAATAAATCAAGCGCGGCTCGCCGAAATGCCGTTGTTTTTCACACAAGATTGACGGGGCGCAATATCTTGAATTTTGGGCTTGTTTTTCACTTATGCCCTTTCACGCTCCGCCTCGTTTTGGAGAAACAGGAGGTTTTGGGTGGAAAAATCCGGGTGCGATGATTCCTGGGTTGACTCGACCAATCCCTGCTCTTTTTCCTCCCGAAAATTATCACGCAAACATACCATGGCAAAATCCTCTAAAAGTCTCGATTGGTGCATAGTCCGTCTTGGCGATGATCACAACTGGTGGGTCGAAGAAGTCAGCGATCCAGTCCGTTGGGATGTCGACGGGTTGAGCATCGTTGACCCCCGGCAGCTCGATTATCTGACCGATCTGGTCGAAGCATTGCGCGATTACGGTTTTGACCAGGACATCATGGAGGCGGCGTTCATCCCGTTCCGCATCGAAAAGGACTTGGGCGAAGGTCGCGTGCGCCTGCGCCGCGTGAAGGATTCCATCTTTGACTCCGACGAAAAACTTTTTGCGCTCGCCGACACGATCGACGACGAAAACGGCCCCTACGCCGACCTGCTCGACCATATCACGCGCTGCCGCGTGAAAATGCTCAACGACCTGTTCAACTTCGAGGCGAAGCTCACCGTTGACGAGGTCGAGGAGGAAATCCGCGAGGACCAAAACGCCTCGTTCATCGAGGGCCGGGCGATCCACACATTCGACGAGCTTGCCGCGATTCTCGAATACGTTCCCGCGGGCTGGGACACCGACGAGGAGCGTCCCGCCACCAAGGAGGACGACGAGGCCGCCGACGCCGACCTCCCCGAGCTCGACGAGGAGGAGGAGGAAAAACTCAAGAACGACCAGTCCCTCAAGTGGGACGAGGACGAGGAAGAGGAGTCGGAGGACGGCGAAATCGAAGGCGGCGACGGTGGCGAGGGTTTCGACATCGAAGCCGGCGACGATGATGATGACGACGAGGAAGACACCAAGCCGAAGCGTCGCAGCCGGGGAAAACGTTGAATCGACACGCGCCGTTTAAATCGGAAATAATGCGTTAAATTTCCTTCCGATGTTAAACACACTCCGGCAACTCCTCCTTTCCCTGATCGCCCTCGCGATGGTTTTCGCGCTTGCCGGTTGCAAGACACCCAAGGGCGCCGACGGGCAGCGGCACAATCCCGTCCTGCCCGACGCCGAAAACGTCGCGGTGCTCCGCCCCGGCGACAACCTCGTGGTCACGCTTCAGGGCATTCCCGACCCGAGCAGCAACCAGCTCCAGATCGACGACCAGGGGTTGATTTCGCTGCCGTATATCGGCGCGATCACCGCCTCGGGCGAAACGGCGGCGGTGCTTGCGCAAAGAATCCGCGAGAATTACCTCGATAAAAAAATCTACAACGCGGTCGATGTCTCGGTGACTGCGACCGAGCGTTACGTGTATGTCGGCGGCGAAGTGGCGCGGCCCGGCCGCGTGGTCTGGGCGCCCGACTTGACGGTGACGAAGGCGGTTCAGGCCGCGGGCGGCTTTGCGATTTACGCGAAACAAACCCGCGTCTCGCTCGCCCGCGCCGGCAAGTCCTACGCAATCGACGCGGAGCTCGCCGAGCGAAATCCCGCCGAGGATCCGCGGATGCTGCCCGGCGATTCGTTGCACGTGCCCAAGTCGGCGTTCTAAAAAACGGCAGCGCCAGTGTGAGGCGCGGCGATTCAGGCCGCCCCTATTTTTTCCTTCCGTGCCGGTGCAGCTGCCACGAGTTCCAGAGGTTGTGCCAGATCACATAAAAAGTCGGCCCGAGCGCGATCAGCGGATTCGCGTAGGTCATGGCCAGGTAGATTGTGAAGTTGTTGTTTTTCTGGCCGAGCGCCTGGCTCGCCTCCCGCGCAAATGTGCGTCCGCCGATCAATCTTCCGATTGCGAAACTCATCGCGCACACGACCAGTGAAACCGCGGCGATTTTCAGCAGCAGCACACCCGGCGCGTCGCTCATTTCGTAACGTAAAAAATGGCTCGTCTTCGCCATGATCAGGAACAACGCGAGCACCCACGCGAAGAACGACGCGTTTTTTGCGCGGCCCGGCCATGTCGTTACCGCCGGATAAACACGCCGCAAAATCACCGCCACCAAAAGCGGCAGGAAAACCAGCAGCAACACACTCAATGCAATGTCGAGCGACGCCGCGGGTGTCGCGTGGCCGAGCGCGAGCGGCATTAAAAACGGCATGAGCGCGGAGATGATTGGGTTCGTGAGCATGAACGTCGTGACCACATAATCGACGCGCCCGTCGAGAAATCCCGTGATCACCGCCGCCGCGGTCGCCGTGGGGCCGATTCCCGCGAAGAAACCCGCGACTGCGATGTCGCGCCCTCCGGCCGCCCAGCCGATCGCAAACCCGACCCCGCCCATCAACACATTGGCCAGCACCAGCCAGAAGTGCGAACGCTGAAACGATTCCCGCGAAAACTTCGTGCCGAGAAAAACGACAAACAACATTCCCACGATCAGCCACGGAATGAGAAACGCGAGCGCCCGCGCCCACGGGCAAAGCGCCCCCGCGATGATGGCGGCCAGCAAGGCGAATGTTCTGAGAAATCCCGGTTTCACGATTTGAGAAGCGACGATGCAATTGACTCGTTCACGCTCGCACGCCCCGCGCCGCGGCGCCAGCCTGATTCACACCACCGGACGCCGCCGGTAGAGCAGCAGGCCCGGCATTGCCAGGCCGATGGCGATTGCGCCGATGATAAAAAATGTTCGCAGCCCGTTTGTCAGCGCCATCGAGAAAAGTTCCGCCTCGAACCCGCGCGTGCCGAGATGGTGCAGCGCGATGATTGTCGTGAAAAACGGCACGCCCGGAATCATCGGGATCATTGCCGCCACGGTGAACACCTTCGGGTGCGCGCGCAGCCGTTGCGCGAGCCACACGCCCGCGAAGCTCACCGCCGTCGCCGCGATCAATGTGCCCCATTCGATGGGCATGCCCGCGCGCATCATCAGAAAACGCATTCCGTGCGCCAGCGCGCCGAACATTGCGCAATACTTCAGCACGCGCACCGGCACGTTGAACACCATCGCAAAACCCGCCGCCGGCACCGCTGCCAGCGCCATGTCCTGAAGCAATTCCACCAGCAGGGAAATAATCGCGGCGTTGCTCATGACACCCACCCCCATGTGTCCCACGCCGACATTGCCAGCACGATCCCGGCGCACGTGGCGAGCGCCATCAACATCGCGAGCGCGATGCGCGAGATGCCCGTGTTCACGTAACCCTTCACCATGTCCGAAACACCGTTGATCAATGGAAACCCCGGCACCAGCAGCAACACGCTCGCCGCCATCGCCAGCCGCGGGGTCGTGCCGATTGACATCAACAACGCTTGCGCGCAAATCGACGTGGCGACAAATGCCGCCGCGAAAAATCCGACAATCGGGTTGAAATGAAAATGCGCGAAAACCTGACGCGTCACCATCGCCGCGGCGCTTGCGACAAACGCAAATCCGCATCCGATCCAGTCCGCTCCCGCCAGCCGCGCGAAGCACGCGCACGACAACCCGATCGCGAGCACCACGAGCCAGCGCGGATAGCGAAACGTCTTTACCGAGCGCACGCATTTTTCAAATTTGGCGCGGTCGATTTCACCCGCCTCGAACGCGAGCGCGGCGCGCTGCACCTCCATTGCCACGTGCATGTTGATGCCGCGGTCCTCGTTGCGCCGCACGCGCGTCATGCTGTGCGGCCCCGCGTAGCTCGTCACGGTGATTGCGTTTGCCATGATCGCGACATCGACGCGGTCGAGTTCGAGCGCGAAACCCGTGCGCCGCGTGATCGATTCCACAAAGGCGCTTTCCACGCCGTGCTGCATGAGCAGGATGCCGGTTTGCAGGCACAAGTCGGTCGCCGCGCGATGCTCCTGCAGCGTCAGCGGCGCGCGGTGCGAGGTGTTGGATTCCGGTGTCTTTTCACTCATGTGTTTTTCAGCGCGCAAAATGGCGCAAGCGGCGAGCGTTTAGCCACCAAAAACTGCGCCTTGCGAAACCACATTGCCAAACGGCGCTTTCGCCATGCGTCCGTTTTCTAACTTTATTGCGTATCGTCGCGCATTTCATTTTCTTCACCACATGGGCACCTCCTGGCTCGCGAACGCGCATCATGAAAACTTCTGGCCTCATCACTCGTGGCCGGAGTTTGCCGCGCTTTCGGACGACGCCAGGGCGCGCACGAGCGTTGTGCTGCCCGTGCACGGGTTTGCCGATCATGGACTCGGCCTGCCGCTCGATGCCGAGGAAGTTGTCGGGAGCGAGATTTTGAAACGCGCCGCGATGGGATGCGATTCGCTGCTCGTGCTGCCACCGCTGCGTTTTGCGCTCGCACCGTATCAGCGCTCTACATTTTTCGGAGTGGATGCGGACACCGCTTATGACCACATGCGCGAGATCGTGAAATCGGTGAAGTCCGCGGGCTTCGCCAAAATTATTTTCTTCAACACAAGCCCCTGGAACGAGGAACTCGCCGCCACGGTCGCGCTCGACACGCATGTCGAGTGGGGAATGGAAACCCGCGTCGTCAATGTTTCCAAACTCGGGATGAGTTTTCATCCCGGCGCGCCAATCCCGGCGCGCGCGAACGCGCAGGCCGCCGCGATGCACTTGCTGGGTTTGTCAGCCGCCGGGGTGCGTGCGAATCTCGAACGCGCCGGCAGGGGCGATGTGCGCGACGCGGATTTTCGCCCGGGAAATTTTCAGCAACCCGAACTGCTCGCGCCCGACGAATCGCTGGACGGCGAAACGATTTTGGCTGCGGTGGCGGCGCATTTTTCGCAAGCCCTGGGAGCGCGGGCGTCCCGCCCGCCCAAACCGCCCAAACAAGCGGGCGGGACGCCCGCGCTCCCGGGAAAGGGCTGGCATTCTCGCGATTACCTGCCCCATTTCGACCAGCCTGGCCTCGTCCAGTCCATTACCTTCCGCTTGCACGACAGTGTTCCGGCAAAGGTTGTTGAACAATGGCGGATCGAGCTTGATTGCGGCGACGATGGAACGGTCGTTCCGTCCGACGATCCACGCTCCGTTGAGCTGCGCAAACGCATTGCCGAGTATGAGGACGCCGGCCACGGGGCATGCCACTTGCGCGATGCCAGCATTGCCGAGCTCGTCGAAAACGCCCTTCTGCATTTCGACGGCGAACGCTACGCGCTTCTCGAATGGTGCGTCATGCCCAATCACGTGCATGTGCTCATCGCCACGCGCGAGGGGCACACCGTGTCCGACATCGTGCATTCATGGAAATCTTTCGTTGCCAAAAAGGCCAACGCGATTCTTGGAGACCAAGGAGCCTTTTGGATGCCCGACTATCACGACCGCTACGTCCGTGATGAGGGACATCTCGCCGGAATTCGGGAGTATATTCGCAACAACCCCGTGAAAGCCGGCCTGGCGAAAACCGCGCAAGAGTGGAAGTTTGGCAGCGCAGGGCATCCTGGGAGCGCGGGCGTCCCGCCCGCCCAAACAAGCGGGCGGGACGCCCGCGCTCCCAGGAATTACCTTCCCGCGTTCACACCCGCTGAAATCGACTCGCTGCCGGACAAGCACAACGCGCTCGTAATCATTCCCGCGGGCGCAATCGAGCAGCACGGGCCGCATCTGCCGGTCGGTGTGGACGCGATTCTCGGGCAGGCGTTGCTTGCTGGCACGCTGCCGAAACTTTCCGCCGAAGCCGCGCGGCGCGTGTTTGTCGCGCCGCCGGTTACGTTTGGAAAAAGCAACGAGCACGACGGCTTTCCGGGCACGATCACGATCTCGGCGAGGACGCTGCGCCGTGTGCTTTACGAAGTGGCGGCGGAGTTGTGCTCGATGGGTTTTGGTCGTATCGCAATTTTGAATACGCACGGCGGCAACAGCCCCGTGATTGTTTATACGCTGCGCGAAATTCAATCCACGCTCGGCATGCGCGCCGGAATGCTAAAGGCGCCTCTCTCGCTTGAACTCTCCGATCACGAGGCGAGAAACGGCATCCACGCCGGCGAATGGGAAACCGCCCTCATGCTCGCGTGCGCGCCGGAGCTCGTGCGCATGGACAAGGCCGTGCGTGAATGCCCCGCGCGCCCGCTCGATTCGGTTGCGTGGATGACGCGCGACGTTTCCCAAAGCGGCGTGATGGGCGACGCGACCGCCGCGACCGCGGAAAAAGGCAGGGCGTGGATGGACGCCGCAAGCAAAGCGCTCGCGGCGCAAATTTCACGGTTGCTGTAGAGTGATCATTCCTGGGAGCGCGGGCGTCTCGCCCGCAAAATGAAGCTCCAAACTGCGGGTGGGACGCCCGGCTCCCAAGTTCACAGCGCTTTCAGCAAACGTTCCAGCTCGGCTTTTTTGGTTTGTTGGTCGGCGAGTTGTTTTTTCGCGCCTTCGAGCACTGCCGGCGGGGCTTTGCTGACGAAGGCTTCGTTTGCGAGGCGCGCTTGCGTGCCGGCGATGTGTTTTTCCAATTGCGCAAGTTCCTTGGTCAGGCGCGCGCGTTCGGCGTCGGCGTCAACTTTCACGCCGGTGTCGAGATAGAGCGTGCCGAGCGGCGTGACGATTGCGGGGAGCGCGGGTTCGCTCGCGGCGCGCTCAATGCTTGCGGCGCCGACGAGGCGGGCGAGCTTGGCGGCGTTCGAGGAAAGGGCGGTCCAGTTGGCGTCGTCGGCAAGGACGAGGAATTTCACGTCGCGCTTTTGGGCGACGGATTGCTCGGCCTTGAGCTGGCGGGCGAGCGTGGCGGTTTGTTGCAGTTTTTCCACGCGCGCGGTGGCACTGTCGGAAATGAGCACGTCCTTTTTACGGAGTATGTCGCCCAGTTCGGTTGCGGTTTCGAGGCGTGTGTTTTGCAGCAGGTCGTTTGCCGCGCCGTAGCCGAGGAGGTGCCAGAGCTCCTCGGTGATGAAGGGCGCGAAGGGCGCGAAGAGGAGCAGGAACTCGCGGATGACGAGGTCTTGCATCGCGAGCGCGTGCGTTTTCGCGGCGGGATCCTGCACGCGGGTCTTGGCGACCTCGACATACCAGTCGCAAAAATCGTTCCAGAAAAATGAATACAGGCGTTGCGTGGCGGTCGCGAATTCGAACTCGGCGAAGCTGCGCTCAAGCACGCGCATGGTGTCGAGGAGCGCGCCGAGGAGCGCGTGGTCGTCGTCGTCGAGTTGCGCGGGGTTGAGGCGCGCGAGGATGGTGTCGAGCGAGGAGTTGTCGGACATCTCGCCGCTCATCTGGCGGAAGCGGCAGGCGTTCCAGAGTTTGTTGCAGAAGTTTTTGCCGCCTTCGATGCGGTCCTCGTCGAATTTTACATCCTGGCCGAGCGGGGCGATTTGCAGGAGGCCGAAGCGCAGTCCGTCGGCGCCGTATTTGTGGATGAGGTCGAGCGGGTCGGGCGAGTTGCCGAGCGACTTCGACATTTTGCGTCCCTGCTTGTCGCGCACGATGCCGTTGAAATAAACGTGCTTGAAGGGGATTCGTTTTTCGAGGGGTTCGCCTTCGTGCGTAAATTCCAAGCCGGCCATGATCATGCGGGCGACCCAGAAGAAAATGATGTCGGCGCCGGTGGCGAGCGTTGTGGTCGGGTAGAGCGTGTTGTAGTTAGCGGCTTTCATCGCGTCGGCATCGGGCCAGCCGAGCGTGGCGAAGGGCCAGAGCCACGATGAGGCCCAGGTGTCGAGCACGTCGTCCTCCTGCGTCCAGTTTTCGGGATCGGCGGGGCCGTCGAGCGAGACGTGGATTTTTTGCGAATCGGCGAGATCGGCGGGCGTGAGCGTGTCGCGGTCGACGCCCTTGCGATACCAAACGGGGATGCGATGGCCCCACCAGAGCTGGCGGCTGATGCACCAGTCCTGAATATTTTCGAGCCAGTTCAGGTAAACTTTCGTCCAGCGCTCGGGGTGAAACTTGATCGTGCCGTCGCGCACGACTTGCTTCGCCTCCTCGACGCGCGGGTAGCGGAGCCACCACTGCCAGGTGAGGCGCGGCTCGATGGGCACGCCGGCGCGTTGCGAGTAGCCGACATTGTTTTCATAGGGCTTGGCCTCGATGAGCGCGCCGCATTCGGCGAGAATCTCGGCGGATTTTTTGCGCGCGACGAAGCGGTCGAGTCCGGCGAGTTCGGGGCCGGCGTCGGCGTTCATGGTGCCGTCGGCGTTGATGCTGTCGATGACGGGGAGCTTGTGGCGCTGGCCGATATCGAAGTCCACTTTGTCGTGGGCGGGCGTGACCTTGAGCGCGCCGGCGGCGAAGACGGGATCGACGGCGGCGTCGGCGATGATGGCGATCTGCACGCGCTCGCCGAGCGGGCGCCAGACTTTTTTGCCGATGAGGGTTTTGTAGCGCGGGTCGTCGGGATGCACGGCGACGGCGACGTCGGCGGCGATGGTTTCGGGGCGCGTGGTTTCGAGGACGATGTGCGTGACGCGTCCGTCGTTGATCGCCTCGGGCGGAAGCGGGCGGGCGTCCTCGGGGATTTCGGGAATCGGTGCGGGTTCGACGAGCTCGTAGCGGACGCGGTAAATGTGGCCCTTGGTCGGACGCATTTCGACCTCCTCGTCGGAGAGCGCGGTGAGCGAGACGGGGCACCAGTTGACCATGCGTTTGCCGCGGTAGATGAGACCCTGTTTGTAGAGTTTGACGAAGGCGGTGATAACGGCGCGGCTGTAACCGGGATCCATCGTGAAGTGCGTGCGATCCCAATCGCACGAGCAGCCGAGCTCGCGGAGTTGCCGGAGGATGAGGTCGCCCTTTTCGTCGCGCCAGGCCCAGACGCGCTTCAGGAATTCCTCGCGGCCGAGATCGTAGCGGGTTTTGCCCTCGGTTTTCTTGATGTGTTTTTCGACCATCGTCTGCGTGGCGATGCCGGCGTGGTCGGTGCCGGGGATCCAGCAGGCGGCCTTGCCCTCGAGTCGGGCGCGGCGCGTGAGCACGTCCTGCAGGGTGTTGTTGAGCGCGTGGCCCATGTGCAGAATGCCGGTGACGTTGGGCGGCGGGATGACGATGGTGTGCGTTTCCTGGCCGGGCTTTGGCGCGGGTGCGGCGAAGGCGCGCGCCTGCATCCAGGCGGAATACCATTTTTTCTCAACGTCGTGCGGCTCGTAACTCTTGGTGATTTCTGCGGACATGGTTCGTAAGGAAAAGGCTGAAAAATTGAAGGACTGAAAGGCTGAAGGATTTCGGAATGCGTATACGGAATGAAAAGGGGAAAGGGAACCAAGTGTCGCGAGGCGAGGCAAGCGGGTTTGTGGGACGATGCGAGGTTTCGGGATTCGGAGCATTTGTTTTCTGAAAACCATTAAGAAACATGTGGCAGGCACGTTATTCAGGATGAATCACGCATTTAACCGCTTCATTATGAAAACCACGGCTTTAAGATATTTCGTTGCCGCGCTCTTCACGGGCGGTGTTTTGGCGGCGGTATTTTTTATACCGCCGAAAAATGAGCGGATTGAGACCAGCAATATGTTTAAGCCGTTTTATATCGAGCCGGTAGCACTCGGTTGCTGTTTTGTTGGTTGTTTTGCGCAGACAAGCCTGGGACTCACAGGCGACAGGTTTGCGCCCCCTGAAATGCAAATGCCGCGGATCGAAAAGATCCCAATGGGCTTGGCGCCGATGCGCTGGCAGCCGCAATTAGTGGTTCAAATGCCGCTGCGTTGGCCGGAGGGTGACGAAGTCGCGATTCACTTCAAAAACAAACATGCTCGCGACCGATTTCCTGATGGGGAGGTCATTCACAATTATGAGGATCTCGACGGGAAACCCGTGATTATAAAACCGGAGAACAGCGCATGGGGGCTTGGTTTTGTTGATGATCGCGGCGCGCAATTTGAGACGTTTGAGGTGCTCGTCATCGTGGACAAGCACGGTGTTGTGCGTGATGCGCGTATCGTGAACCCGAGGGGCACGGAAGCGGAAGCCGCGGCCATCAAGGCGGCCGGCCAATGGCTTTTCACGCCGGGTAGAAAAAATGGCGTCGCGGTTGGTTTTCGAATGACCGTGCCAGTTCCCGCCAAGTGACCGGTGCGCTTGTCCATATTTTTGCACTGTCACAATGAGGTTGATGGCCAGTCGGTGCGCGGCGCGGAGGCGCGCATTTGGACACTTTCCCCTTTTCACCCTTCATCCTTCGCTCTTCACTCTGTCGATTCACATGCGCATCGGCCTCGCACAAATCAACACCATCGTCGGCGACCTCGCCGGCAATCGCGCCAAAATCCTCGACGCCTACCGCGCGCTCGTCGCCCGGGGCGCGGAACTCGTCGTATTCCCCGAGCTCGCCGTCACCGGCTATCCGCCGCGCGACCTGCTTTTCAAGCGTAGCTTCGTGCCCGACAACGAGGACTCTCTCAACGAAATCGCCGTGCAAATCGGCGCCGTGCCCGCGCTCGTCGGGTTCGTCGAAACCAATCCGTCCGCGGAGGGCCGCCGCTTTTTCAACGCCGCCGCGTTTTGCCACAACGGCGAGATTACCGCCATCGCGCGCAAATCGCTGCTGCCTTCCTACGACGTTTTCGACGAGGATCGCTACTTCGAGCCCGCTGACATCCCGCGCATCATCCACCACAACGCCCTGCGCATCGGTGTGACGATTTGCGAGGACCTTTGGAAAAACCCGGCCATCGAAACAGCGCGCCTCTACCGCGCCAATCCCGTCGCCACGCTCGCCGCGCAAAATCCCGACATCGCCATCAATCTCTCCGCCAGCCCCTGGCATTACAACAAGGGCCGCATCTGCGAGCAGCTCGTCACCGACGCCGCGCGCGCAATGCGCTGCCCGCTCGTTTACGTCAACGCCATCGGCGGCAACGACGAGCTGATTTTCGACGGCCAGTCGCTCGTGGTGGACGCAGACGGAAACATATCCACTCGCCTCGCCGCATTCTCTGAAGAAATGCGGATTGCGGATTGCGGATTGCGGAATGAAAAACCGCCAGCGTCATCCGCCTCGCCGCTTGCGTCCGCCATTCCGCACTCCGAACTCCGCATTCCGCATTCCAATGCCGCGATCTTTGAGGCATTGGTTCTCGGGCTGCGCGACTACGCGCAAAAGTCCGGCTTCAAGCGCGCGCACATCGCGCTTTCCGGCGGCATCGACTCGGCGCTTGTCGCGGTGATTGCGGTCGAGGCGCTCGGCGCGGAAAACGTCACCGGCATCTCGCTGCCCTCGGAAATCTCGTCGCAACATTCGCGCGACGACGCGCGCGCCCTCGCGCAAAATCTCGGCATTCGTTTTGAAACCATTTCCATAGCCGATGCCGTCGCCGCGTGCGAAACCGCGCTCGCACCGTCCTTCGCCGGACGCGCCCGCGATGTCGCCGAGGAAAACATTCAGGCGCGCATTCGCGGCGTGCTCATGATGGCGCTCTCAAACAAGTTCGGCTCGCTGCTTCTCACCACCGGCAACAAAAGCGAAATCGCCGTCGGCTACTGCACGCTTTACGGCGACATGTGCGGCGGCCTCGCCGTGATTTCCGACGTGTTGAAAACGCAAGTTTACGCCCTCTCGCGCTGGATCAATCGCGACCGCGAAATCATTCCGCAGAACACAATCGACAAAATTCCGAGCGCCGAGCTGCGTCCCGGCCAGGCTGATCAGGACAGTCTGCCACCCTACGAAATACTCGACGCGTTGATACAAGGTTATGTCGAAGAGGGAGAAAGCCGCCGCGAGCTGATTGCGCGCGGATTCGACGCCGCCGTGGTGAACGACATCATCCGCAAAATCGACCTCAACGAATACAAGCGCAAGCAAGCCGCCCCCGGCCTGAAAATCACCCCGCTCGCCTTCGGCGTGGGGCGGAGAATCCCGATTGTGCAGAAGTATGTGAGTTGAGGAGAGGACAACACCGGCATCATTTTGGCGGTTCTTCGCCCAGCCAGAATTCGCGGATATAGCGCACAAGTAAATCGCGATGCTTTTCCCGGTATGCCGGATAATCTTTTTCGATTTCACCGCTCATCCGATCGATATAAACAAACGCCTCAAGCAGGCCTTTCGCATCGAGTCGGCGAATTGTCTCCGCTGCGGCCAGCCAGTTTGACGCCTCGGCATCTTTATTTTCGTTGAGCTCAAAAATAGTTTGGGAAAACAAAGACAGCCCCGCCGCCTCCTCAGCGGCGCAGTAACGCGGTGGAGTTCCTTCGGGAAAATACTTGGCGCTTTCCTCGCCTATCCAATGAGCGCGTCCAATCAGATATGCCATCATATACGCTGATTGGTTTTCGGGCGCGACATTGATGGTTTTTTTTTATTCTTTGGATCAAAGCTCACCGACCCCACCGGCAGTTTGTTCACGGGTGACGGCTTGAAGAGCGGATTCACGGCCTGCGCCACGCGTTGCATCACGGAGCGTGGCAGTCTGTTCGCGGGTTCGGCTATGAGCGCGTCGATGTGCTTGGCGATGCCTTCCTTTTGCTTGCCGGATTTCAACAAGGCATCCGCCATGTAGCGGTGTGCGGTTTCGCGATTTGGATTGATCGCGATCGCCTTTTCAAACCACGGAATGGCCTCGGCAGGGTTGCCTTGCGCATAATAACAATCGCCGATGTAGAGCGTGGCGATATAGGATTTGGGATCGTGTTTGAGCGCCTGTTTATATTCTTTGATCGCATCGTCAAAGCGACGTTGCGAGAAGGCCTTTTCAGCGCGGGTTATGTAGTCGTGCGCTTTTTTGCTGTCCGAATAAGCGGCGAAATCCGAGTCCTTGCCCTTGGGGTTGGTGGCGACCAAAATTTCCGGCAGCAAGGGGGAGTTCGATCCGAAAATCAGTGCTTTGAAAATGTGGGGCCGCGCCGCTTTTTTTGCCGCATTTGCGACCTTGTTCTTTTTGGCCGCGCTGGCTTCGAGGTTTAGTGCAAAGGCATAATTGAAATGCACCTCCGCATCGTCGGGGTTTTGTTCGAGCCACGCGTCGTAAATGGCGTAAGCCTTGGAAAATTTGTTTTGCCGGGTGAGCTCATGTGCCGGATCAAGATAATCGCGCGTGAGACGTTCTTTTGCGGAAACGGGCGGCATGGGCTTGGCTTTCTTTGCAGCGGCAATCTCCTGCTTTATAATCTCCGCATATTCTTCGAGCAGCCCGGCTCGCTCAAGTTGCGCGAGCCGTTGAACGGACAAAAAGGCCCCAAGGTTTTTCACCGCGAGCCTTTCGTGAACACGAATTACCGTGAGCCAGCCCGCGCGCGGATCGTCTGAGGGTTTTGACGGCGTTTGTTGAAGCTGGGATTTCACATTGCCCGCAATATATGCGGCGAGGAGCAGTTTGTGCGCGTGGCTGGTTTGCTTCGAGTCTTCGAGTTCTCCTGTTTCCCTCATCCAAGGCGTTGTGGCTGTCGAAAGTGTTGCAACCACATCATCGCTTTCGCTCGCATAATGCATGAGGAGCCGCATGGCATCGCTCGCCGACTCGTCGGGCAGCCTTTCCTCAATTACGGCAATGGCATCAAGGACAGCGGCCTTGCCTGGCAACGAAACAGTTTGAGTCGCGGGATTCGTGGCGGGCAGAGAACAAGCCAGTTGCACAATCAGGACTGCAAACAGAAGGGGACGAATGCGGATATTCATGGGGAGCTTTGAACTCCCAGCATGCCTTATTTCGACATCCTGTAAATCCCGTTCATTCTGTCCAAAATTCAGGCAGGATGAACGGGATTTACAGGATGCAAGCTGGCGCGGACGTGGAGCCGGTTACCCGACCACGAGATTCAGAATTCGGCCGGGGACGTAGATTACTTTTTTGATTTCCTTGCCGGCGAGATGCGGTTGCGCGTCGGGGTTTTCCCTGGCGGCGGCGAGGACGGTGTCTTGCGTCGCGCCGACGGGCATCATGATTTCGCCGCGTTTTTTGCCGTTCACCTGAATCACAATTTTCTGCTCGGTTGCGACGAGTTTCGCGGGATCGTATTTCGGCCACGGGGCGTCGAGCACCGGGCCGGTTTCGCCGAGGCGCGACCAGAGTTCCGCCGTCATGTGCGGGGCAAAGGGCGCGAGGAGTTGAATGAAGGCGCGGACGGTCGCGGTGCTCGCGGCGGGCGCTTTTTGGAGCGCGTTGATGAAGATCATCATCGCCGAAATCGCCGTGTTGAAACGCAGGCCCTCGATGTCGTCGGTGACCTTCTTGATTGTTTCGTGGAGGAGTTTGACGAGCTCGTCACTGTCTTTCGCGTCGTCGGATATTTTCGGGTTGATGCCGCCTTCGCGCGAGATGATTTCGCGCCAGACTTTTTGCAGGAAGCGGTGCACGCCCTCGATGCCTTGCGGGTTCCAGGGTTTCATTGCCTCGAGCGGGCCGAGGAACATCAAATAGAGGCGGAGCGAATCGGCGCCGTGCGTCTTGATGATGTCGTCGGGATTGACGGTGTTGCCGCGGCTCTTGGACATTTTTTCGCCGTCCTCGCCGAGGATGATTCCCTGGTGAAAGAGTTTCGTGAAGGGCTCGTTTTGCGGAACGACTCCGATGTCAAAAAGCACTTTGTGCCAGAAGCGCGCGTAGAGGAGGTGGAGCACGGCGTGCTCCGCGCCGCCGACATAGAGGTCGGGCACGCCCCAGTATTTGAGGAGCGCGGGATCGGCGATGGCGTTTTCGTTTTGCGGGTCGAGATAGCGCAGGTAATACCAGCAGGAGCCGGCCCATTGCGGCATGGTGTTTGTCTCGCGACGGGCGCGCGCCCATTCGTCTCCGGCGGGTTTCGGCTGCGCGGCGGGAACGGCCTCGCCGGTGGCGGTGTTGAACCAGATTTCGAGCCAGTCGGTCGCGTTGGCGAGCGGGCTTTCGCCGGTGCCGCTGGGAAGATAGTTTTGAATTTCGGGCAGCGTGAGCGGGAGCGCGCGCTCGGGGAGCGGGAGCGCATAGAGCGCCTGTTTCGTTTCGCTGTCGGTGTAGGTGACGGGTTGCGGCGGCAGGTCGGCGGCGCGGGTGGCGGCGGCTTTTTTGTAATCGGCCTCGCTGACCCACACGATGGGAAACGGCTCGCCCCAGTAACGCTGGCGCGAGAAGAGCCAGTCGCGCAGCTTGTAGTTCACTGTGGGTTTGCCGCGGTTTTGCGCGGCGAGCTTGGCGGTGATTTTTTTCTTCGCATCCTCGACGGGCAGGCCGTCGAACTCGGCGGAGTTGACCATGGTGCCGTCGGCCTCGAAGGAGGCTTTTTCGAGATCGACTTCCACGCCGGCGGGCGATTGCACGACGGGGATGATGGGGAGCGAGAATTTCTTGGCGAACTCCCAGTCGCGCTGGTCGTGCGCGGGCACGGCCATGATCGCGCCGGTGCCGTAACCCATGAGCACGTAGTCGGCGATCCAGATCGGGATGCGCGCGCCGTTGACGGGATTAATCGCGTGGGAGCCGGAGAAGATGCCGGACTTGTCCTTGGCGAGGTCGGTGCGGTCGAGGTCGGATTTCGCGGCGGCCTGCTTGCGGTAGGCGGCGACGGCGTCGCGGTTTTCGGGCGTGGTGAGCGCGTCGACGAGCGGGTGCTCGGGCGCGATGACCATGTAGGTGGCGCCGTAGAGCGTGTCGGGGCGCGTGGTGAAAACTTTCAGTCCCTCGGGTGACGAGGCGGCGGCGGGCGTGCCGGGTTCGAGCGAGAAAACAATTTCCGCGCCCTCGCTGCGACCGATCCACGCCTCCTGCATGCGCTTGGTGGAGTCGGGCCAGTCAACTTGCGCGAGATCGGCGAGGAGGCGCTCGGCGTAGGCGGTGATGCGGAGCACCCATTGGCGGAGGTTTCGGCGCTCTACGGGGAATTGGCCGACCTCGGATTTGCCGTCGATGACTTCCTCGTTGGCGAGCACGGTGCGCAGTTCGGGGCACCACCACACGGGGCGCTCGTCGACGTAGGCGAGGCCGCGCTTGAAGAGCTGGAGGAAAATCCACTGCGTCCACTTGTAGTATTTCGGGTCGGTGGTGTCGACCTGGCGGTCCCAGTCGTAGGCGAAGCCGAGCGCCTTGAGCTGGCGGCGGAAGGCGGCGATGTTGGCCTGCGTGTTGGTGGCGGGATGCGCGCCGGTTTTCACCGCGTGCTGCTCGGCGGGCAGGCCGAACGCGTCCCAACCGATCGGATGCAGGACGTTTTGCCCCTGGGCGCGCTTGGCGCGGGTGATGATATCGGTGGCGGTGTAGCCCTCGGGGTGACCAATGTGGAGGCCGCTGCCGGACGGATACGGAAACATGTCGAGCACGTAGAACTTGGGTTTCGACGTGTCGTTGGTGGTGCGGAAGGTTTTGTTTTCGTCCCAGATTTTCTGCCAGTGCGGTTCAATTTGGGAGAAGTCGTAATCGGTGCAGTTCGTGGCCATTGGAAAATGAAAAAGAGCGACTGTGCTGAAAATGCGCGCAAGCGTCAATGGCGGGAAATGGCGGGATTCGGGAGGGGCGCGTATTCTAAGATACACTTGCCTTGCGCCCGCGTATTCATGATCTAGTTTTCGTGTTGCTCTGACCTCCAATAAACAAACGCATTCCCCATGTCCGCATCTTCCATTTATACTGAACCCCCTTTCTTTGGCTCACACAGAATCTTTGAACTCAGGGACGGCACGCTCACTATTGAGACATTCACAAACGACAAAAAGAAATCCGCGACAACAATCGAACTTGTCCGGGTGTCGCTCCCGTCAATGCGCGTCAAGGGCCGAAGCCCCAAGGTGCTGAAAGGAAGCGCCTCGGTGCTGCTCCTGATTGCAGTCATCGGCGTGAACGTGAATGTGATTTTTTCCGTGAATCCGACATGGATTTGGGTGGTGGCGCTGGCACTCGCCGTCCCTTTTGTTCTCGCGTTTTTTCAAGCGCTAAAAGTGCGCGATGTGGAGACATTCAAGGACGAGCATGGCGCGCCGTTGTTCGATCTCACGCATCCAACCGCGGGCGATTTGGACTTTGACTCATTCCGTGCGGCTCTCATCGACGCCATTCAAAAGAATCAGGTGTCAACTGCGCCGGCTGCGGCATCCGGAGTGCCCATGGAGTCTGATGTTGCAACCTCACCGCCTCCTATTCCGCAACCCGACCTTGCGCCATTCGATGCGGAGTTGTTGAAAAAAATCAAATCGGGCGCGCACTGGTTGTATTGGGTTGCGGGGTTGTCAGGCATAAACCTAAAAAGGAAAATGGGCGCGTTGAAGGAGCGACACGGCAGCGCGTGGTCGTGTCGGAGGTGTCGGGATGGCGGGGCGGGCGTTTTGCTACCCGCTGAGCAGCAATTGCGCGTCCGGCGGCAGGTCTGGCAGCCACTTGCCGCCAAGCAATCGCCGCAATAACCGCGTCAGCAGCAGCGTCCAGCGTTGATGCGCGCTCCATCGCTCCGTGATGGCGCTGATGCGCGTTAACTCGTTGCTGATACGGCTGACGGCTTGCGCGATCAACGCGCCTTTCTCATGCACGAGGCTTACTTTGACGGTGCGCTGGCCGCCGCTTTGGGTTTGCCGTCCCACCGCGGCCATGAGCATCGGGCGCGCGCGGATTGCCTCGCGGTGGCGCTCCTCGTCGTAGAAGCGCAAATACAGCGTCCACCAGTTGTAAAACAGCGCCACGAGGTTGGCCATCAGGCGGCTCCCGCCCAAGTGTCTGCTCGCATAGCCGTTCCACCCCCATTGGTTTTTGAGCTCGTCAAAGTTGTTCTCCGCGTCGGCGCGCTCGCGGTAGTGCCGGGGCATGGCTTGCGCGGGGAAGTCCCGCCCGTCAAGGCTGGTGCAAAGCACCGAGATTTTGCCGCACCAGGGCGTGGGTTGCGCGTCCCAGCCATCGCCTGTGGCGTGCGGCAGGTTGCCCTGGCGGTCCTTGCCGCGCCTGGGTTTGCCGGGTTGCTTGAGCGGCGCGCGCGCGGGGGTTTCCCTCACCAGAACCACGCGGCGCGCGCGGGTCCAGCCGCCCAGTCGCAGGGTCGTTTCCATCGCGCTCCAGCCATCGCCGCAATCCTGCCAGAGCGCTCCCTGGCGCATCATGTGCTTGACCAGTTCCTTGACCTTGGCGGTGTGGCGCAGCTTGAACAGATACGGCAGGCCGCGCTCCTCGTGCTCGAGCATCACCGTTTCGTTTCCATAGCCGCAGTCCCCGCGCACGAACAGGGGCCATTGGTGGCGGGGGAGCTTTTCGAGCATCCGCCAGAGTCCGGGCAGGCCCCTGGCCGCGGCGTGCTCGTTGCCGGGTCGCACTTCCACTCCCAGGCTGATGCGCAGCCCCGACACAAAATAGCTGTGGTAAACGTGGCTGGGCCGTCCGGGGTTTTGCGGATTGTAGCCTATCGCCGCCCCCTCCTGATGCCCGTAGAGCGGCTTGACCGTCACGTCGATGTCCAGAACCCATGGCAGCATCAACGCCGGCGCGATGCTTCCGAGGATTTGCGCCGAGAGCCACTCGAGGCCGGCTTTTTCGTCAATGCGGCGCATCGCCAGGCGCACCGCGTCCTCGCTCACCGTGCCCTCCACGCCCAAAAGCCCGGGGTTCACCCCGTCGCCGCGCACCGCGTTGATGTGCGCGTAACGCCAGTGGCCGCACAACACACTGAGCAGCACCGTGCCCATCACCCTGGGCGCTCCGCTGCCCCGGTTGCCCGTGTAATGCAGCGGGCAATCTCGCAAAAACTCCTCCCAGCGCCCGCCGGTTTGCAAAAACTGGAAGAAGAAAATCAATTGTCCCTCCCGGGTAACTGGCGCATGGTCGTCCCATTCCGCGTAAAAACGTCCGCCGGGCGTGTCCACCGGCCAGTTGCCCGGCGGGTAGGCCCCGTTTGCAGGACTGTTTGGCGACTCACCCGCAGGGTGAGCGGAAATTGGGCGTGTCGGGGCTTCCATCTCCCTGTCCTTACCACGTTTATCCCCATTTTACTCTCTTTTTCATTTTCCTTTTTAGGATAAATGTTTTGCTCGCGCACACGGAGGCGACATGGCGCTTCGCGATCGGGCTTGGGATCACCGAATTGATTTACGCCATCGGCCTGCAATTTGGCGCGCTTGGCACGACTGCGGGTGCGATTACCACTATCAGCGCGGTCGGCTGTCTCGTCGGCCTGGGTTACGCCGCGACGAAACATCAGGCGTGGGCATTCATTGTTGGGATCATCGCGCTCACGCTCGACACGCTTCTGCTGGTCGCTCTGACCGGCGCGGAATCCATGGTGGGAATTATTTTCCACATTGTCGCCGTCGTCTGTCTCTGCATGGGCTACAAGGCGCTTCGAACTTTGCAGAAACAGCAGGGTGCCCCGGGGGCTTTGTGAGCATTGCCAGGAACAAACCGGGTGAGGTGGATATTTAGGCGGTCTCCCTGCTTTGCGACTGCCACGGGCGTTTCTTGATTTTGGTGCTCATGCTCTTGAACAAGTTGATGGCAATCGGCCGTGATTAAGGATTTTGTGCGTTGTTAGTTAAAATGCGGACTTGGCAGTTTGCGCCAGATGGTGGTTTTGTTTTCCCAATCATGGCGCGCATGACAGTCAGACAAATGTGGGCGGCAAAGCTGTCGGGGAAACTTTCCCCGACGGACGAGGTCACGCGCGGTGATTTTGCGCTTACTCGCGCGCCCTATGCCGGATGCATCCTCGGCATCGACCCAAGTTTGCGCGGCACCGGCCTCGCGTTGATCGAGTTTGCGTCCAAATGCGCGCCCGTGCTCCTGCGCTGCCGGACGGTCACGGTGAAGTCAAAACTGCCAATGCCCGTCGCGCTCGCCGAAATTCACCGCGCGGTAACCTCATTCATAACCGAATCGACCGTGCCGGTGCGCCATGTCGCGCTCGAGCAGACAATCTACGTGCAGAATTTCCAGACCGCGCAAATCCTCGGCGCGGCGCGCGGCGCGGCAATCGCCGCGGCGGCATTGCACGAGCTGCCGATTTTTGAATATCCGCCGTTGCGCGTGAAGCAGGCCGTTGTCGGCGCGGGCCGCGCGAGCAAGGAGCAAATGGCGCGCACCGTCATGGGCATGCTCGGCCACGGGCGTCAGCTCGCCTACGACGAAGCCGATGCCGCGGGCGTGGCGTTGTGCCATGCGTTCACTTGGCGCGGCGCGGACTAGTCTTGCGGGTAACGCCCATGTCGCGGGCGCCTTCTTCAGTTCGACGCCCAACTCCTGTATTCTGAATCCTTCCCTCGCATTCTTTTTCAGCCGCCTTTTCCGTTGCCACGCCGCTTTTCGGACGGCCAACATTTGCGCATGAAAAAACCTTTCTTTGCCGTTGTCCTTGCCCTTGTTCTTTTGCCGGTGTTTGCGGGGTTGCCGCTGGCCGCGCGAGTGCCCGCGAATCTTGTTGCCGATGGCATTCCGGCGATCCCGTCCGAGTTGAGGGGGGATATTTCGCGGTATCTGGAGTTTCGCTCGGCTGTGTTCAAAGGCTGGCATCCGGTGCGGCGTGAGTTGCTCGTCACCACGCGCTTTGCCGAGTCCGCGCAACTGCACCTCGTGCGCAACCCGCTCGGCCAGCGCAAGCAGCTCACCTTTCTTTCCGAACCGGTGGCCGGCGCTTCGTATCATCCAAAAACGGGCGACTACATCCTTTTCAGTCAGGACAGGGGCGGCGGTGAATTTTATCAGCTTTATCGTTACGATTCCGACGGACGCGTCACGCTTTTGACCGACGGCAAATCGCGCAACAGCGGTGGCATCTGGTCGCACCGTGGCGACCGCATCGCCTACACCTCCACGCGCCGCAATGGCGCCGACAATGACATTTACATCATGAATCCCGCCGATCCCGCGCGCACGGATCGCATGCTTGTGCAAATGAAGGGCGGGGGATGGCGCGCGGGCGGATGGTCGTTTGACGACAAACGGCTGCTCGTGCGCGAATATGTTTCGATCAACGAAAGCCGCTACTACGTGGTCGATGTTGCCAGCGGGAAAATGGAGCTTGTCACGCCCGCCGGTGAAGGCGTCGCGAGGGCTTCCTGGGCGGGCGCGCAATTCGCGCGCGATGGAAAGTCGATCATCGTCGTCACTGACACCGGCTCGGAGTTCCTGACGCTTGTGCGCTACGATCTCGCCACGCGCGCGATCACGCCGCTCACCCGGGGGCTGCGCTGGGATGTCGAGGGATTTGATCAATCGCCCGACGGCAAAAGGCTCGCCTACTCGGTCAACGAGGCCGGTGTCAGCACGCTGCATTTTATCGATTTGGAAACAGGCCGCGAGCTGCCCGCGCCGCGAATTCCCGCGGGAGTCATCGGCTCGATGGAGTGGCATGCGAATGGCGTCGATTTTGCGTTCACGCTCACCTCCGCGCGCAGTCCCGCCGACACCTATTCGATCAACCTCGCGACCGGCGCGCTTGAGCGCTGGACGGAAAGCGAGACGGGCGGCTTGGACGCGGGCGCGTTTGTCGAGCCGCAGCTGATTTCGTTCAAGAGTTTTGACGGACTTGAAATCTCGGCGTTTCTCTACCTGCCCGACTCGAAAAAGTTTCCCGGTCCGCGTCCCGTGCTCATCAACATCCACGGCGGCCCCGAGTCGCAGTTTCGTCCGCGCTTCCTGGCGCAGAACAATTATTATCTCAACGAGCTCGGCATCGCCATTGTGTATCCAAACGTCCGCGGATCGAGCGGCTACGGGAAAACCTTTGTCTCGCTTGACAACGGTTACAAGCGCGCGGACTCGGTGAAGGACATCGGCGCGCTGCTCGACGCGCTCAAGGCCGACTCGCGCCTCGACGCCGGGCGCATGGCCGTGACCGGCGGCAGTTACGGCGGGTTCATGTCGCTCTCGACGATGATTCACTACGGCGACCGCATGCGCTGCGGCATCGATGTCGTGGGCATTTCGAATTTCCTCACATTCCTGAAAAACACACAGGACTACCGTCGCGATCTGCGCCGCGCCGAATACGGCGACGAGCGCGACCCAAGGATGCATGCGTTTCTTGAGCAAGTTTCGCCCACCACGAGCATCTCGAAAATCAAAAAGCCCATGCTCATCGTGCAGGGCAAAAACGATCCGCGCGTGCCCGCCTCCGAGGCGGAGCAAGTTCTTGCCGCGCTCCGCGCCCAGGGCAACCAAGTCTGGTATCTCATGGCCAACGACGAGGGCCACGGTTTCAAGAAAAAGGCCAACATCGACTACCAGTTCCTGACAACGATTCTGTTTTTGAGGGAAAATCTGCTGGGGCAATAATGCCGCGCGAAATGTGCAAGGGCTTGCGTCGCCCGTCAAATTGCGTCGCAATGCGGCCTTGCACCAAGACATGAGCGACGCCACCGAGACCATACGCATCCAGAAATACATCGCCGATGCCGGCGTGTGTTCGCGGCGCGCCGCAGAAACGCTCATTCGCGAAGGCGAAGTGTGGGTCAACGGCGCCTGCGCCACCATCGGCCAGCGCATCACGCCCGGCGTGGACAAGGTCACCGTCTCCGGCTCGACCATCCGCGTTGCCGCCGCGCCGCGCATCACGCTCGCCGTGCACAAACCGCGCGGCCTCATCTGCTCCAACTACGACCCGCACGACGCCGACACGATTTTCACCGTGCTTCCGCGCGATTTTTCCAAGCACCGCTTTTTCTGCGCGGGCCGTCTCGACAAGGACAGCGAGGGGCTCGTCATCCTCACCACCGACGGCGACCTCGCGCACCGGCTCATGCATCCGAGCAACGTGGTCGTGAAGCACTACCTCGTGTTGCTCAAAAAACCTTTTCCCTCCGCGAAAAAAAATCTGCTCACCAAGGGCATCGTTTACGAGGGCGAGCGGCTCAAGGTCGAGCGCGTCCGGTTTCTCGCGCCCAACTCCGCCGGCGATTCCGCGCAGCTCGACGTGCAGATGCACCACGGCAAAAAGCGCGAAATCCGCCTCCTCTTTTCCACGCTCGGCTTCGACGTGAAACGACTCAAGCGCTATCAAATCGGCGCGTTTTCGCTGAAGGGGATTCCCGTGCGCGCGGTGAAGCCGCTCACGCCGCGCGAAATCGAAAAACTTTTCAAGATTCCCTCGCCCGTCGTGGAAAAAAGCAAAAAAACACCCCTCAAAAACCGGTCTTCAAGGAGTAAAAAACAATGAAACACATCACGCGCCTCGTCTTCATCCCCGCATTTTGCGCCGCGTTTGCCGCCGCGCTCAATGCCGCGCCGCTTGCCGGCGACACGCCCGTCCACGCCAGCCCCGATTATGCCGCGCCGGTTTTGCTCACCCTGAAGGCAGGCGAAGAGCCCTCGCCCGCCACCGCGGCCTCCGCGGTCGCCCTGCCCGAAGGCTGGCAAGCGATCTCCATCACCGCCGCGCTCGATGTGTGGGTGCGCGACAGCGAGCTGAACAAGGAACTCGACGTGAAACCCGGCGTCACATTGCGCGCCGAGCCCAACCTCGAAGCCGCTTCCCTCGGCACGATGGTTGCGGGCGACGTCACGGAACTGCGCGGCATTCAGGGCAAATGGGTGCAAATGCACATCATCAAAAAATCGACCGGCTACATCAACACCGTCGCGCCCACACCTCCCGCATCCGCACCGGCGGCACCCGCGCCCGCGCAGGAAACACCGCCGCCAGCCGCTTCGCCCGCGCCCGCAACCGCGGATGCGCAGGTCGTGCAACAAGCCGGGACCGTTCCTTACGCGCCGCACCAGACCGCCGCGCCCCAAGATCAGCGTCCGCTTTCCGTTTCCACCCAGGGCGGTTCGCAATTGCCTCAACAACAAACTCGTTCCGCCGCGGCAACCCCGACGGCAACCGCATCCGCGGCCGCGACCACGCCGATGGGCGGCGGGCGCACCTACGAGGCCAAGCCGGCCGACGCCGCCAGCGCCGCGGTGCCGCGCACGTTTGAGGGCACCTTTGCATCGACACGCCGCGCCTTCATGCCGCGCCGCCCGTATGAGTTTCAACTCACCGCCGCGGACGGCACGCGCCTTGCCTACCTCGACCTGAGCAAGATCGTCGTGACCGAGCAATTTGAGACCTACATCGGACGCACCGTGGTTGTGAACGGCTCCATCGCGGGCGTTCCCAACACCCAGGACATCGTGATCAAGGCCGAGACGCTGCAGGCAAAGTGAGTGAGTTTTGGATTCTGGATTTTCGACTTTGAATTGCGCAAGCGTCCGTCGAAAATCCAATGGCGCGGGATGCCGCCAATCCAAAATTGAAAATCGAAAATCCAAGACTTTATGAAACTGATCGACGGAAACCAAATCGCACAAACCATCATCGCCGAACTTAAGGCCGAGGTGTCCGCCATTGACGGACGCAAACCCTGCATTGCGCTCGTGCGCGTGGGCGATGATCCCGCGTCGATTTCCTATGTGCGCAAAAAGGAAAAAACATCCGCCGAAATAGGAATCTCCAGCCGCGTGATTTTGCCGCCGGTCACCATTTCGCAGGACGAGCTTTTCGCGCTGATCGACCAGCTCAACGCCGATCCGGAGGTTGATGGCATCCTTGTGCAATCGCCGCTTCCCAAGCACATCGACGAGGTCGCGGTGTTCAGGCGCGTGTCGCCCGAAAAGGATGTCGATGGTTTTAACACCATCAACCTCGGCAAGGTCGCGCAGGAGGATCCTACCGGCTTTGTGGCCTGCACGCCCGCCGGCATTATGGAAATGCTCGCGCGCTCCGGCGTGGACCTGAAAGGCAGGCATGTCGTTGTGCTCGGCCGCTCGCTTATTGTCGGCAAACCCGTCGCGCTTCTCGCCCTCCAGAAAAAAGCGGGGGCCAACGGCACCGTCACCATTTGCCATTCGCAGACGGCGAATCTCCCCGAAATCACGCGCCAGGCCGACGTGCTCATCGCGGCGATTGGCCGCGCGGAGTTTGTCACCGCCGGCATGGTCAAGCCCGGCGCCGTGGTGATCGACGTGGGCATCAACCGCGTTCCCGACGCCACGAAGAAAACCGGCTACCGGCTTACCGGCGACGTTGCCTTCGCAAGCGTCGCGCCGCTGTGCAGCCAGATCACGCCCGTGCCCGGCGGCGTCGGCCCGATGACCGTTGCGATGCTCATGAGCAACACCGTGAAAGCGTGGCGGCAGTCGCGGGGGAAGTGATGCGCGACAAGGGGTTTTTGTTCCGCATCCCCAGTTCGAATTTTTTTGCAACCATCCGACATGCGCCGCTTTTTTTCGCCAGACACCCCGGAGCTGATGGACGTCACGCAAAGCGGCGACGCGACTGCGCTTGAGAAGGATCTCGACGATCTCGAAAGCCTGAACGCCCGGTTTGGCGGGCACGAAATCATCCAGCAGTTTCTGCCACTTTGGCTGGGCGCGCCTGAAGCTGACTCCGGGGCGCCAATCGAATACCGCTTGCTCGACCTTGCCACGGCATCGGGCGACATTCCGCGCATGATCGTCGACTGGGCGCGCGCGCGCGGCATCAAGGCGCGGATCGACGCGGTGGATTTTAACCCGCTCACAATCGGCATCGCGCGCAAGCGGAGCACGGCGTATCCGGAAATCAACTACATCGAGGCCGACATCCTAAAGTTCGAGCCAGGCGCCGGCGCGTATGATGTCGTGATCTGTTCCCAGGCGTTGCACCACTTCAGCGAGGACGACGCCGTGCGCGTGCTCCGGCTTTGCCGCGAAGCGTCGCGAGGGCGCGTGCTTGTTTCGGACTTGCTGCGTTGCTGGAAGGGGCGTTTTGCGATCTGGCTGCTCACGGCGACGGTTTACCGCCGCGCCATGATGAAATATGATTCGCGACTGTCGGTGCGCCGCGCGTTCACGGAAAACGAAATTTGCGAACTCGCGCGCCGCGCCGGTTGGAGTCAATTTGAGCATCGAACTTACTTTCCCGTCCGTCAGGCATTCTGGATGCACGGCGCGCGGGCCCTCCAGAAACCTTTCAGCGCATGAATTCTTTTACCCGTGAAAAAATCCTCGTTGTCGACGACCAGCCGGTCAACGTCCAGCTGCTCAAGCGCAAGCTCGAGCGCGAGGGGCTGCAGGTGGCGACCGCCCATTCCGGGCAGGAGGCGCTTGATGTGGTGGCGCGGGCGCGACCCTCGTTGATTTTGCTCGATGTCATGATGCCCGACATGGACGGCATCGAGGTCTGCCGGCGCTTGCAGGCGGCGGAATGCACGCGCGCCATCCCCGTTATTTTTGTCACGGCGCGCGGGGCGCGCGAACACAAGATCGAGGGGCTTTCGATGGGCGCGGTCGATTACATCACAAAGCCGGTTGACCTCGACGAGATGGTGGCGCGCGTGCGCACCCAACTGCGCCTCATCAGCATAAACCGCGAGATGGCTGATTTGCAAAAGCGCCTGGCCGAGGCGCGGCGCGCGGCGTTGATCGGCGCGGTTACGCAGGGCATCGAGCACAACCTGAACAACATGCTCGCCGTGGTGCTCGGCTACGTCGATTTGATGAAGCTCCAGTATAACAGGCCGGAGCTCGTCAAGAGCAACGCGACCAATGTCGAGAGCGCGGTGAAGCGCATTGCCGGTGTGATCAAACAGCTCAACCAACTTGTTGTGAGGACGCGTCCGCCGGTGACCCGTGTTTCCCTGCAAACGCTCATCGGAAACAGTATCGCGCGTTATCAGGACGCGTTTGGCATCACCGCTCCCGTGGCCGTTTCGAATCCGCTGGGCGAGATGGAGGTCGATGTGCACGTGGAATCGTTCGAGGATATTTTGGGCAAGCTGCTGATCAACGCGTGGGAAAGTTACGGGTTTCCCGGCGCGGACGTTGATGGCGCGAGTGCGCGCCCGATCACGCTTACCGTCAGCCCGGCAAAGCTGGCGCAAGGAGGGGATGCGTTCCGGATCAGTGTCGAGGATCAGGGGCGGGGCATTTCGCCGGAAATCCGCGACCACATGTTCGAGCCTTTTGTAAGCACGAAACAAAATGTCGGCGTGGGCATGGGCCTGAGTATTGCGCGGCATACTTTGCGCACGCTTGGCGGCGACTTGATCATGAGTGACCGCGAGGGCGGCGGCACCGTGGCGACGCTCATCTGCCCCGTCAGGCAGGAGGAATGATTGGGGCTTGCGGGGTGGGGCGCGCTCGCCGGGCGCGCAGAGAATTACGGAAGATGTGTGGCAGGCGCAAAACGCGGTGGTTTCGGTGAAACCGCCGCCACCCGTTTGCCCGTGATAAACAACTGTGAAATCCGCCACTATTTGCGGTTGTTTTTGTGGAGCGGCCTTACAAGTTTGCGCGCATGGCATTAAATCAAGGCGAACAGCAGCTTCACGATTACATACGGGCAAACCCCGAGGAAAAATCCTACTGGGAGCAAAAGGTTCGCAGTGTGGCAGCCTCGCAGCCCGATGATTATCTGGCGGCGGAAGCCTTGGGCAGGGAATTGCGCGCCTATCTTATCGAACGCGCCCGCGTGGTGAGGCAGCTGGAGGATGTTTCGACCGGCATGAGCATGCGCAATCTGGCGGAATACTTGATACTCATCTGGACTGATCCGCGGCCGAAGAAGAAAAAAGCCGGGGATCAGTTCACTTTGTGGCGCGACGACGCTCAGTTTTAGTTTAAAAACTATGTTAAACTCATGCGCGGGGCGCGGGCGAATTGAGTATTTGAGCGATTCGAGTCATCGATCAAATCGAAAAATATGATTCTGTAATTTGTTTATTTTAATGTAGTTAAATGCAGTTTTTGGCTTCTTCTTTTAAGATTTTTGTCGAGCCATTCAAACGGTCGTTTGATTTTTTTGAAAAAGTGTCGGATTATTTTTGAAACATTTCGCGGGTAACCGCGTCTTACTCTGCGTAGGTAGTTCAGATTTCTCCCGCATAGCGGGAGATTTGGGGTAACAAAGAAAGCAATGGGCGGTCCGCTTAGGGGTAGGCGGGCCGCCCTCTTTTTTGCCTGTTATCAGTGATAGCCTGACAAAGGTGTTCAAACGTGTGTTTGAGACGACTGTTTGAGGCTGCGAAAAAAATCTTTAATTTTTTTGAATCCTTTTTGGAGTGACGGCGTCTTACTCTGCGTAGGTAGTTCAGCTTTCTCCCGCATAGCGGGAGATTTGGGGTAACAAAGAAAGCAATGGCGGTCCGCTTAGGGGTAGGCGGACCGCCTCTTTTTTTGCCTGTTATCAGTGATAGCCTGACAAAGGTGTTCAAACGCGTGTTTGAGACGACTGTTTGAGGCTGCGAAAAAATCTTTAATTTTTTTGAATCCTTTTTGAAGTGACGGCGTCTTACTCTGCGTAGGTAGTTCAGATTTCTCCCGCATAGCGGGAGATTTGGGGTAACAAAGAAAGCAATGGCGGTCCGCTTAGGGGTAGGCGGGCCGCCTCTTTTTTTGAAAAGTGAATTCCGCGTTCGACAAATGCGCGCACCTGTGCTGACTTGTTCACATCTTATCCACACCAATGGAAAGCCTGAGCCGGGCGAAAGCCCCAAAATCACAGTTGCTCAAGGAGCCCAAGACGAGGGCTAAGACCTTCGTTTTGGATACCAACGTCCTCCTGCACGATCCACAGTCGATCTTCAAGTTTGAGGACAACAACCTCGTCATTCCCGTGGAGGTTTTGGAGGAACTGGACACCATCAAGACTGAACAATCGACCGAGCGCGGGCGCAATGCGCGCCGTGTTCATCGAATCCTGCAGGAGTTGCTGCCGGATGCGCATTCGATGGACGAGGGCGTGCGATTGCGAAACGGAGGCTCGTTGTCCGTGATCATAAACCACTACATGGTCGACCAGCACTTTGCGGGGGCGAATCCGGCGATGCTGCGCTTGCAGGCCGTGCTTCCCGACTTGTCCAAGAAGGACAACCGAATCATCGCCTGCGCGCTGTATGTGCAGGAGCAGTTTCCGCCGCCCGTGATCCTTGTGACGAAGGACGTGAACGTGCAGCTCAAGGCGCGCGCCGTCGGACTGGAGTCGCAGGATTATCTCAACGACAAGGTGCCCGAGGCCCTCGCCGAGGCGCGCGAGGACGCATATCGCGAGATCCCCGTCACCATTTATGAAATGCAGCGGTTCTGCTCGGAGGGCCGTTTCGATTTGGGTGCCGAGGCGTCGCGCGGACTCGCCCTCAACGACTATGTGCTGCTGCGTTCCGAGGTGGACAAAACCATGCCCGCGCGCGTGGCGGGTGTGGAGGCCGACGGCTCGTGCACGGTCGGGCGCCTGCGCATTCCCGAAAGCGTGCGCGCGCCCGGCGGCATTCCAATCCGCCCGCGCAATCTCGAACAACAGTTTCTCATGGACGCGCTGCTTGATGATTCGGTCTCGGTTGTCACCTGCTTCGGCAAGGCGGGCACCGGCAAGACGCTGCTTTCAATCGCGTGCGCGCTGCATCAAACGCAGGACGCCTGCTCGCGCTACGACGGCGTCTCGATTTCGCGTCCCGTGATTGCGGTCGGCAAGGAGATCGGGTTTCTGCCCGGCGACCTTGAGGAAAAAATGAAACCGTGGCTCCAGCCGTATTTCGACGCGCTCGAAGTGCTCATCCCCTCGAAGCCGCCGAAGGATCCGCAGTTTGCGGTGAAAAAAGTCTCTAAGAAAAAGAAGGCGAAGCACGACGCCCGCGCCCACGCGATGGAGATGTCACCTGTGGCGCAGACCGCGGGCGCTTCCGCCGGCGGAAATGGAAATGGCGGCGGCGCGACCGCCGGAATGATAAAACCCTACGAACGCCTGATTCGCAACGGCATGGTTGAAATCGAGGCGCTGTGCTTCATTCGCGGGCGTTCGATTGCGCGGCGCTTTTTCATATTGGACGAGGCGCAGCAACTCACGCCGCACGAAGTGAAAACGGTGATCACCCGCATTGCGGAAGGATCTAAAATCGTGCTCATCGGCGATCCGGCGCAGATTGACAACCCGTATGTGGATTCGCGCAGCAACGGCCTTGTCTATTGTCACAACCGGATGCGCGGCCAGTCGCTCGCCGCGCACGTGACGCTGACCAAGGGCGAGCGATCCAAGCTCGCGGAGCTGGCGGCGGATTTATTGTGAAGCAGGGCGGTGTTTGCGCCGGATACGCGAGGCCGCTGTGCCTCCACGCAGATTCTTGTGTCGCCATTCGCACAAACGCGCCAAAGCATTGTCGAAAAGCAATTCAGCCGCCGTGAGCAAAACCATATCCTCGATGAAAACGAAAAAACTGACCAGCCCGGACTATGTTTCGTTCGTCGCGGATTTGAAGTTACGCATCGTCACGGCCCGCCTCGGCGCGGCGCGCGCTGTGAACAGCGAGTTGATCCTGCTTTATTGGGATATCGGAAGGGCAATTGTCGAAAAGCAGCGCATTGCAAAATGGGGCGATTCCGTGGTTGAGCAACTTGCTGCCGATCTCCGCCGCGAGTTTCCAGACATGCGTGGATTTTCGACGGCAAACATCTGGCGCATGCGGCAGCTTTACGAGATTCATACGCAGCCTGAATTTCTCGCACAAGTTGCACGAGAAATGAAAAATTGATGGGCTGCGAAAAAACGAATCTAAACAAATCCGCAAAACGTCGTCGTGCCTAAAAACTCCAAACATATTACCAAGCAGCTTTATGACGAGATTCTCCGTCGATTCCCAGAAATCCATCATTATGTCACCGATGGAGACGAAGAGTTACCATATTCAATGGTGGGATACATTGCTCGCTGGTTGAAAGACTTGGGTCCAAAAGCAATTTCACCGAACATCATCAAACGCCTTCAAGATTTCACACATTGGTGCGAATCCCTACCATTCGGACAAACTGCGGAAGATGACATTGATACCATTCTCATGGTGGCACTCTACGAGGAACTGTTCGACATGAATCACACACGCGCCCTCTTGCCAAAACTCATGCACAAGGAAGAATTCGTATTGAATGCAGATTACTTAAAAAATTGGGTTGGCGAGGATAACTACAACGCAGCATTGAAATATTTTTAGCGAACATAAGTTTTTCATTAACGGAATCTCCATCGTGAGCAAAAACACCAAACACCAAACTCCAAACTCCAAACAACGCGCCGACTCCTCCGCGGCAGCGACACCCGCCGCCCTCGGTTTCCGCATGCCCGCCGAGTGGGAGCCGCAGGATGCAGTCTGGCTTTCGTGGCCGCACAAGCGCGCGTCGTGGCCCGGACAATTCCGGCCCATCCCCTACGTCTTTGCGCAAATCGTCGCGCTCATCAGCTATCGCGAAAACGTCCGCATCAATTGCGCCGCCGCGCTCCAGCCGCGCGCGAAAAAACTCTGCGACCGCGCCGGAGCCGACATGTCGCGCGTGTTCTTCTACAATCACCCGACCAATGACGCGTGGTGCCGCGATCACGGGCCGATCTTTGTGAAAAACGACCGCACGGGCGAAGTTGCCGTCACCGACTGGATGCACAACGCCTGGGGCGGCAAATATCCGCCCTACGATCTCGACAACACCATCCCGCCGCTCGTCGCGAGAAAACTCAAGATGCGCCGCTTCGTAAAAAACGTCGTCCTCGAGGGTGGTTCGATTGATGTCAACGGCAAGGGCCTGCTCCTCACCAGCGAGCAATGCCTGCTCAACAAAAACCGCAACCCGCAACTCACGCGCGAACAGATCGAGCAAAACCTCCGCGACTACCTCGGCGTGAGCACGATCCTCTGGGTGGGCGACGGCATTGTCGGCGACGACACCGACGGACACATCGACGACATCACGCGTTTCTACAAACCCAACGGCTTCATCACCGTGGTCGAGCCAAACAAGCGCGACGCAAATCACGCCATCCTCGCGGAAAACACCGAGCGGCTGCGCTCCATGCGCACGCCGTCGGGCAAAAAGTTCGACATCGTTGAGTTGCCCATGCCGAAGCCCTTCGCGTTTCAAGGCCAGCGCGTCCCGGCGAGCTACGCGAATTTTCTCATCATAAACGACGCCGTGCTCGTGCCCACCTTCCGCCAGCCAAAGCGCGACGGCGCGGCGTGCGAAATCATCGCCGGTTGTTTCCCGGACCGCGAAATCGTCCCCGTCGATTGCTACGAGCTCATCTGGGGGCTCGGCACTTTGCATTGCATCTCACAACAACAGCCCGCCTGAAAATTGCCCGTCACAAACCAACGCATAATTTTTATATGAAACAAATCAGCTTGTTACTCGCAACGCTTGCGCTCCTTTTGGGCGCCGGCTGCAAATCCAATATCGCAAACCTTCGCGAGCACATCAATCCCACCTACCACGATGTGATTGTCGAAACTGACGAGGATACCGCGTTTGCCGCGGCCCGCACCGCGCTTGTCCAGATGGGCTACAAGATCACGAGCAGCGGGGTTGCGCAGAAAAAAATCGAGGCCATCAGCGCGATCAGTTCGGGCGACATGGGGCGCGCGGCGCGTCAGGTGAGCGCCAGTGTGCGCTTCGGAGTCGGGCCGGACAACACCACTGCGATCCAAATCCTCTTCACCGAAATTCTGGAGGACAGCGGCAGAAATCGCGATGGCATGGCGACCAAGCAGCCGTTGCGGGAAAGCGGGCTTTACGGCGTGTTTGAGAAATACGTGAACGAGGCGTTGACGGCCAAGAAGTGAAAACAAAAAAAGCGCGCCGGAAATTGGCGCGCTTTTTTGTTCGTTAGAAAAACAGGCGGACCTGGCGGTCCGCGCCGCGTTGCTTATGCGCCGCCGGCGACGGCGTTGCTCTTCGGTTTGAAGGTCTGGCGGATCGTCGCCTTGATGTAGTCGCGGTTCATGCGGGCGATGAAATCGTGACTGATGAGCTTTGGGCACGCGGCGCTGCATTCGTATTGGTTGGTGCAGCTGCCGAAGCCGAGTTCGTCCATCTTGGCGACCATGGCGAGCACGCGGCGGTCGCGCTCGGGCTGGCCTTGCGGGAGGAGGCTGAACTGTGAGACTTTGGCCGCGACGAAGAGCATGGCGCTGGCGTTTTTGCAGGCCGCGACACAGGCGCCGCAGCCGATGCATTGGGCGGCGTCCATGGCGAGGTCGGCGTTGTCCTTCGAGATCGGGGTCGCGTTGGCGTCGGCTCCGGCGCCGGTGCGCACGCTGATGAAGCCGCCGGCCTGCTGGATTTTGTCGAACGCGCTGCGGTCGGTGATGAGGTCCTTGATGACCGGGAAGGGTTTCGCGCGGAAGGGCTCGACGGTGATGACCGCGCCGTCGGCGAAGCTGCGCATGTAGGTCTGGCAGGTGGCGATGGCTTTGTGCGGACCGTGCGGCTTGCCGTCGATGACGAGGTTGCAGGTGCCGCAGATGCCTTCGCGGCAGTCGTGCGCGAACGCGATGGGCTCCTCGCCTTGCGTGACGAGGTTGTCGTTAACAACGTCGAGCATTTCGAGGAACGACATGTTCGGGTTGCAGTTCTTCGCCTGATACTCGACGAACTTGCCGGGCTGGTTCGGTCCGGCCTGGCGCCAGACGCGAAGGGTCACGTTGATGTTTTTTTCGGATGATTCGGCAACCATGGGAGTGTGTTTGTTAAATGTGTTTGGTTGTGCGTATGCCCTTTTGGCTTATTTGTAGGAGCGGACGCTCATCTGGGTGAATTCGTAGTTGAGCGGTTCGACGTTGCGGAGCGGGTCCTTGCCGTCGCCTTGGTATTCCCAGGCGGCGACGTGGCCGAAGTTCGCGTCGTCGCGTTTGCATTCGCCGTCCGGATATTGGTATTCCTCGCGGAAGTGGCCGCCGCAGCTTTCCTCGCGGGCGAGGGCGTCGCGGCACATCAGTTCGCTCAGTTCCATGTAGTCGGCGACGCGGCTGGCGTTTTCGAGCGACTGGTTGAGGGTCGCGCCCGAGCCGGGCACGCGGACGTTTTGCCAGTATTCGGCGCGGAGCTCGGGGATGAGCTTGATCGCCTTTTGGAGCGATTCCTTGGTGCGGGCCATGCCGCAATTTTCCCACATGATGAGGCCGAGGCGCTTGTGGAAGTGCGAGACGGGTTCCTTGCCGTTGGCGCCGAGGAGGCGGTCATTGATGCCGCGGACGTTTTGCTCGGCTTGCGCGAACTCGGTGGCGTCGGTTTTCGGACGGGAGCCGGGTTTCTGCGTGGCGAGGTAATTGCCGATGGTGTAGGGGATGACGAAGTAGCCGTCGGCGAGGCCTTGCATGAGCGCGGAGGCGCCGAGGCGGTTCGCGCCGTGGTCGGAGAAGTTCGCTTCGCCGAGAATGAAGAGGCCGGGGACGTTCGACATGAGGTTGTAGTCAACCCAGAGGCCGCCCATGGTGTAGTGCACCGCGGGGTAGATGCGCATGGGTTGTTTGTAGGCGTTTTCGTTGGTGATTTCGTGGTAGATGTCGAAGAGGTTGCCGTAGCGTTCGCGCACGCCGTCCTCGGTGAGGCGCTGGATGGCGTCGGCGAAGTCAAGGTAAACGCCGCGCTTGCCGGGGCCGACGCCGCGGCCTTCGTCGCACATGCGCATCGCCGCGCGCGAGGAGACGTCGCGGGGGGCGAGGTTGCCGAAGCTCGGATAGATGCGTTCGAGATAGTAGTCGCGCGCTTCTTCGGGGATTTGGCTGGCGGGTTTGTCGCAGTCGGCGGCGTTTTTCGGAACCCAGATGCGTCCGTCGTTGCGGAGCGACTCGGACATGAGGGTGAGTTTCGACTGGTAATCGCCGGAGACGGGGATGCAGGTGGGGTGGATTTGCGTGAAGCAGGGATTGGCGAAACAGGCGCCGCGTTTGTAGGCGCGCCAGGCGGCGGTGGCGTTGGAGCCGCGCGCGTAGGTGGAGAGGTTGAAGACGTTGCCGTAGCCGCCGGTGGCGAGGATGACGGCGTCGGCGGACCAGCGGCGGATTTCGCCGGAGACGAGGTTGCGGGTGATGATGCCCTTGGCCTGTCCCTCAATGACGACGAGGTCGGACATTTCCTCGAAGGGGTGCACTTCGACCGCGCCGCGTCCGGCCTCCTTCATGAGCGCGGAGTAGGCGCCGAGGAGGAGTTGCTGGCCGGTCTGGCCGCGGGCGTAGAAGGTGCGCGATACTTGCGCGCCGCCGAAGGAGCGGTTGGCGAGCAGGCCGCCGTATTCGCGGGCGAAGGGCACGCCTTGCGCGACGCATTGGTCGATGATGTTGACGGACACTTCGGCGAGGCGGTGGACGTTGGCCTCGCGGGAGCGGTAGTCGCCGCCCTTGATGGTGTCGTAGTAGAGGCGGTGGACGCTGTCACCGTCGTTCTGGTAATTCTTCGCGGCGTTGATGCCGCCTTGCGCGGCGATGGAGTGGGCGCGGCGCGGGGTGTCGTGAAACACGAAGCATTTCACCTTGTAGCCGAGTTCGGCGAGGGTGGCCGCGGCGGATGCGCCCGCGAGGCCGGCGCCGACGACGATGACTTCGTATTTGCGCTTGTTGGCGGGGTTGACGAGCTTGAGCGCTTCGGACTTGTAGGTGCTCCACTTGTCGGCGAGCGGGCCTGTGGGAATCTTGGATTCGAGTTTGGCCATGGTAAAAAAATTAGGAGTTAAAAATTAGGAATTAGGAAGTGAGGTTTCGGTGATGCGGGAGCGCGTCGGTTATTTTTGCGCGGGGGTTTGCGTGGCGCCAGCGGAGCATTGGATCGCAGCGGCCTTGGCGGCGGAGGTGCCTTCGGCGGGCTTGGCGACTCCGCTGACGATCAAGCCGGGCATCGCGAGATTGCCGAGCAGGTAGACAAAGGCGAATAGGCCGACGATGCCGCGCAGCAGGCAGGACCATTTATGGTTGCGCCAGCCGAGGGTCTGGAAGAGCGACTCGACACCGTGCCAGAGGTGCATGGCGAGGAGGGCGACGGCGAGCATGTAGAAACCGGCGACAATCGGGTTCATGAAGCCGAGGAAAACCATGCTGTAAACGTCGTGGACGGACTCGCCCTTGTTTGCGAGGGGGATGCCGAATTCCTTGACGTTGTCGGTCATTTCCCAGTGAGGAAGCGCGTCCTTGAACATGCCGCCCGTGCCTTGCACGCCAACCGTGAAATGCAGGATGTGGTAGATGATGAACGCGAGCACCACGAGGCCGGTGAGGCGCATGTAACGCGAGGCCGTGGTGGCGGCGAGCCACTTGTTGCGGTCGTATTTTTCGGGGCCGCGAGCCTTTTTGCTCTCAACCCAAAGTGTGACGGCCGCCCAAACGTGGATCACCACGCAAAGCAGCAGAAAGCCGCGAACGGCCCAGAGTGCGAGCCCGAGTCCCTGGAGGAAATGGGCGTAACCATTGATGTGGTCGGGATGCAGGAATATCTGCAAATTGCCCACCATGTGGCCTGTGACGAAGCCGGTGAGCACGAGGCCTGTCAGGGCCATGAGGAATTTTCGACCTATTGAGGATGTTACGAGGTTGGCGATGGGAGTCATCGTTTGATGTGGGTGGCTGGTTCAGAGAAAAGGTTTTGCCCGCCGGCGACACTGCGCGGGAACGGTGGTTTCCGGCAAAGGTCGGACGGCGGGCTGATACAAGGGAAGAATTGGAACGCGTTTTGTCGAGGCTTCGTTCTCAAAAAAGAGGATTTTTTTGCTTAAAAATCGAGACTGGGTCTTAATAGCGAGATTGTGATCGTTTGCTGAAAACTTTTCAGGGGAGGGCCGCTTTGGTTCGGCACGCATGGGTTCTATGCATCAGGCTCGTTTGGGGCTGGTGAATTGCGGGGTGGCGGGGGAGGGCGGCGCGGCGCGACAGTCACAATGGGCAACTGTTCGCGACTATTCGAATCGTTGAATGTGCAAATGCCGTGATTGCATTGCGGCTGGGGATTGTTCCAGTTTGGCGTGATGTCGTCTTTTCAACCCAGCACCGCAGTGCGCGCGCAACTTCTCACCCGGCTTTGCTACGGGTCGATGATGGCGCTGTCCATCGGCATGAATTTGCTGCCGGTGTTTCTCACGGAGTTGAGCGTGGAGTTTGGCGGCGAGGCGGGGCTGTCAAAGGAACAGCTCGGGCGCTTGAGCGCGTGGTGTTTTTCGGGGCTGGTCACGGGGATTCTTATCACGGGGCCGCTTGCGGACCGGTGGGGCGCAAAACTGTTTGCGTTGCTCGGCAACGTCGCCACGGCGGCGAGTCTCGCGGCGATGGCGTGGGCGCCCAGTTACGGGTTGTTGTGCGGCGCGCTGTTTTCGATGGGGCTGGGCGCGGGCATGACAGACATGATTCTCAGCCCGATTGTGTCGGTGCTCAACCCCGAGCGTCGCACGGTGGCGCTCAACTGGCTGCATTCGTTTTATTGCGTGGGCGCGGTGATGACAATTGGCGTGGGAACCGTGACGCTGAGCATCGGGCTCGGCTGGTCGGGAACGTGCCTGCTCCTGCTGCCGCTGCCGCTCGTGCTGGCGGCGATGATGGCGCCGTTGCGTTTTCCGTCGATGGTTGGCGATGGGGTGGACAAGTCCCGGCGCGACTCCGTCGCCCAAAAAGCGCGCATGCCGATGAGCCAGTTGGTGCGCCGCGGATGGTTTGTCGTCGCGATGGCGGCGATTTTTCTCGGCGGCGCAACGGAGGCGGGCATGGCGCAGTGGCTGCCGCTCTACGCGGAAAAGAGTCTCGGTTATCCCGTGTGGATCGGCGGCTTGTCGCTGTTGTTATTTTCCGTGGCGATGACCGCCGGGCGCATGATCGTGGGCATGGCGGGGCGGCGCATGGATCCGTTTGTGATGATGGCGTGGGGTTGCGGATTTTCGGTGGTGCTTTTCTGGATCGGAGCGTTTTTCCCGAGCGCGCCGGTGGCGTTGCTCGCGTGCATCGCGGCGGGGTTCACTGGAAGCTGCCTGTGGCCGACAACGCTTGCGGTGACCGCGGACCGCTACCCGAACGGTGGCGCGAGCATGTTTGGCATGCTGGCCGCGCTCGGCAACGCGGGCGGCATCTTCATGCCGTGGCTCGTGGGAATGATTGCCGACTGGCGCGACCTGCACTGGGGGCTGGCGATTTCCGCCGTGGCACCGTTCATCATGGTGCCGATGATACTGTGGATGCGGCGGGCAAAGGCGTGACGGTTTTCCGGTTTGCCTCGCGAGCATGATGCCGCCACGAATGTCGGTCATGAACCAAGCATACGAAAACCCGTTCTTGACCGCCTCCGAAGCCGCCGCTTCCGAACGCGCGCTGTTCATCAGGCGCACCTACATTCATCTCGCCGGCGCGCTGATCGCCTTTGTCGCGCTCGAAGCCGCGTTGCTCAAGTTGCCGGGAATCGAAAAACTTATCGCCCTGATGACCGGCGGCTACGGCTGGCTGATCGTCCTCGCGGCATTCATGGGCGTTTCGTGGCTTGCGGACAAATGGGCGCGCTCGGACGCGTCGCCGTCGGCGCAATATCTCGGGCTTGGTGTTTATATCGTGGCCGAGGCTGTTATATTTTTGCCGCTGCTTTATATTGCGGCTTACTACAGCGACCCGACGATTATTCCGACCGCGGGCATTATCACCGGGCTGCTTTTCGCGGGGCTCACCGCGACGGCCTTCATGACGCGAAAAGATTTTTCGTTTTTGCGAAGCATCCTGACAATCGGCGGGTTTGTTGCGATGGGTGTTATTATATGCAGCATTGTGTTTGGATTCACGCTCGGCCTGCTCTTCTCGGCGATCATGGTGTTTTTTGCGGGCGGCTCGATTCTTTATACAACGTCCAATATCATTCATCATTACCGCACCGACCAGCACGTCGCCGCCTCCCTCGCGCTGTTCTCCGGTGTGATGCTGCTGTTCTGGTATATCCTGCGAATCCTGCTTCTGCGCAGCCGGAATTAAAGCGTGGCGCGGATTGCCAAATGCAATCTCGCAACTGCTCGAAACCATCAAGATAGTATGAGCAAAGTGATCAAAGTAATGTTTGGTTGCCTTGTTGTCGCGATCTTGGGCGGTTGCATGCAGTTTCCCGTGTCTGTGCCTCATAAAAAAACAGGCGGAGAAACATACGAGGCCTCAAAGGAGCGTATCGAAAGGGGCGATAAACCAAAAAGAAAAAGATAATAATGTTTCTTTTGGGGTGGCGCGGATATGTTTCGGATATTGTTTCTGAATAATAATAACTTCGGATTAGGTTGGTTTCACGGGTGATAAACCGGGGGGCGCTTGCGATGCCCCTATAGTATTTATCAGCGAAATTCGTGTAATCCGTGGTTAAGTAATAAAGATTATTAAATTGGACAGTTTGTGCACATGCAGGTTTCGGGTGGAGCGACAGTCCGCCAACGTCTGTGCTACTTTGTTTTCAAATCAAACCCACCGTTCGCAAATGTCTCCCCGTTCACTATAATCTCGATTTCATGCCGTCCGGCGTAGTGGGTGCGGGTGGTGAAATTTTCGATGCGTTGGTTGCGGGTGATTTTTATCGTTTCCCTTGGCGCGAGCGCGAGGGTTTTTAATTTGAAAACCTTGCGCGTGGTGTGGCCGGCTTTTTTCACATAATGCACGGCGTAGTCCACGACGAGCCGTTGCGACTTTTTCGCGGTCGATTTGAGCGTGAATGAAAAGCCCAGGCGTTCGCCGAGTTTGAGTGTGCGCGGAGTGATCTTGAAATCGTCGATTTGCACGCGGGCTTTTTCGCCCGCGCCGATAACGGCAAGCGCGCGACGATCGCCTTTTTTGATGAGGGTGCGCAGTGCGTGTTTTACGATCCAGGTGGTGTGCTCGTTTTCAAGCGGCCAGTCCTTGATGCGCGCGAATACCCAGTCGGGATTGTCCTTGGTGATGTCGTTGAGGTGATTGGCGACGGATTTGCGCACGTAGAGGCTCGAGTCGGCTCGGAGGTTTTCGAGGATTGGCGCGACGGGGGCGGGATTTTGCACGAGCGAATCGAGTCGAAATGACCACGGAAGGCGCGGGCGGCAGCCTTCGCTTGAGAGACGGCGCACGTGCTCGTCGGGGGCGCGCGACCATTTTTGCATGATGGCAAGCGCGCGCGGCTGGTCGCGGCGAATGAACTCGCGCACGGCAAACTCGGACGAACCAAATGGCGTGAAAAATTTTAGCGCGTCCATCGACATGTCGAAATCGCGCGGGGCGGTTCCGTGGAGAGCGACATAGTCGGGAAACACAAGCATTGCGAAACCGGGAGCGAGGACGGGCGCGAGCGCGCGGAGCGTGGCGAGTGTTTTGCGGTAGTTGGTTTCGGCGTCGGGCAGCGTGGCGTGGAGCGACTCGGTCATGCGGCGCAGACGCTGCATGAGCGAAAGGCTTTCAAAGTCGCGGAAGGAAAGCGCGAGAAAGCGTTTTGCGTCGAAGCGTTTTTCGATGCGGGAGAGTTCCCTGGCGACGAGGCGGAAGCGGTCGGTGTTGAAGAGCGTGTCTTTGAGCGCGGGGGCGGACATGTGCGGAAATATGTGCGAGGTTGTTTGGAATGGATTTTTTTTACCCAGGAGGGTTCGGCGGGACAAAGAGAAATTTGTTAAAAGTCGCCGATGTGTTATGCCTCAAGTTATCAGCCGTTCAGCACCGGCAAATCCGCCAACGTCAGCGGTCGGCCGAGGTGGCGCTGGTGCAGGGCGCACATGGAGAGAAAAATCTGCGCGGTTGTGAATGTGTCGCCCTCGGCGGTGTGGCGTTCGAGCGGGGCGATTTTGCATTGCGCGCACACTTCCTCAAGCGAGGGCTCATGCTGGCCGGGGTAGGCGGTTTTGGCGAACGCCTCGATTGACGTCATGGCAAACGCCGCCGTGTCGAGCGTGGGATTGCGCAATGCGGCGCGGTAGTGCCGTTCGAGCGATGCGTTGAGCATGGCGATGTCGAAACGGATGTGATGCCCGACAAGAATCGCGTCGTGGATGCAGGGCAGGAATTCGAGCAGCACCTCGGTCTCCGGCTGGCCGCCCGCGGTTTGCGAGGGCAGGATGCCGTGAATCGCAACGGCTTTGTTGATCGGGGCGTCCTCCTGAAAGACCGTCCACGAACGCGATTTTGCGATGCGCAGGCGGCCTTTGCTGACCTCGGCAATGGCGAGCGAGAGTATGCGGTTGGCCTGGATGTCGAAGCCGGATGTCTCGCAATCGAGAATGACAAATCGCGCGTCGGCGACGGGTGTTTTTCGCGCCGGGCGGGGCGAGGTTGCCTCGCGATAGGCGGCGACAACCGGGTTTGAGGGCGGGCGTTTCCAGAATTTCCAATTCATGTGAAATGTGGATTTCGGAGCGCGGAATGCGGAAAGGAAAAGACGCGCGGACGAATTACGAATGGCCGGGCATTGTTTGCCGGATTGCCATTCCGCATTCCGAAATCCGCATTTCGCATTTGTTTCATCAGATGCGTCCGTCGATTGAGAATTGAAACTGCACGGCGTGCTGCACGGTGCGCACCACGTCGAACACGCTGGAGAGTTGAGCGCGCTCGATTTTAGTGAGCGTGGAGGGATCGAGGGTGCGGCCCGAGTCGCCGCGGCGCAGGCCGTTGAGCGTGCGCAGGCCGAGGAGGAAGTCGTAGGCGTCGCGCGCAAGGGAGGCGAGTTCGGCGCGCTCGGGCACGACGCGGCGAAGCTCCTCCCAGCGCCCGCCGGTCGAGTAGCGGCGGTTGAGTTTGTAGTGGAGCGAGAAGAGGCGCGCGGCGTCGCGAAGCGGTCCCATGCCGCGGTTTTTCAGGTCGAACTCGCTGCTGCCGCCAACGCCGAGTTTTTCGATGACGAAGCGGCCGATGAAATTGAGCGGGGGCGTGTTGTCCACGATCGTTTGCGCGAGGCGGCGCTGGAGCGGGGTGTCGGCGGAGGCGGTTGCGAAAATCCTTTCGCGGAGCCTGTCGCAGAGCGCGCGGTCGCCGGCGACGTGGCGCAGGTCGTAGAGGATGGTGGCGCGCAGGAGCCCGTCGCCGTCGATGTCGGCATTGAAGGAGGCGATCTCGTCGAGCCACTCGTTCGTCGTGCGGCACCAGCGCGGGTTGAGCGCCATGACGCCGCCCTGGCAGCGGGCGAAGCCGGCGGCGACAAGCTTGTCGATCACGCGCGCGGCGAGGCGCGTGAAAATGGCGCGCGCGGCCTCGTCCTCCTCCTGTGTTTTCGAGGGGGCGAAGACGATGGCGTTGTCCATGTCGGTGCGCAGGATCTGCTCGCGGCGCCCGTCGCTGCCGACCGACATCCACGCCCACGCCACGCCGCGCGGAAGCGAGACGCCCTCGCCCTGCAGCTCGTCGGTGGAGAGGTCGACCAGGCGTTGCGTGAGCTCGTCGTAAAGCTCGGCGCAGATTTGGCCGACGTAGATGGCGGAGACACCGGCGTCGAGGTAGCTGCGGGCGATGTTCTCGATCTCGTCGCAAAGTTCGCGGAAGCGCGCGTTTGACTTGGCGAAACGGATTTCGCGCAACAGCCCCGCGGGATGGTGGCCGGTTTGCGCGAGCAGGTCCTTGTGCGTGCAGACGTCGAGCGCCTTGGTGTTGGGCGTGCCGTCCTCGGTGACGCAAACCTGCCCGATGCGTTCGCGGAGCATGATCAGCATCGCGGCGGTGGCGCTGGAGTTGGGCGAGACGGTGCAGACGGGCTTCGCCATGATGCGCGAGACGGGCTCGGTTTTGGGCATTCCGTCAACGACGACGTTTTTGACGAGCGCGTTGCTGCTGACGATGCCGAGCGGGCGGCGTTCGGAATCGACAACGAGAATCGACGGCACGCGTTTCGCTGAAATGAGCGCGGCGGCCCGCCCGATCTCGGCGTCGGGGCCGCACGTGAGCAGGCGCTCGATCGGGCGCGGCTGGATGATTTGCGCGCCGTCGAGATGCGACTGGAGGATGTTTTTTGCGCGGCCCGCCATGTGCGATTCGGTCGGTTCGTCCGAGTAGTGAATCTGGCTGCCGACACGCACGGCCCAGGAGAGGTGGCGGCGCACATAGTTTCGCGCCTCGTCGTTTTTTTCGAGCATCGCGCGGAGCATCGCCCACGAAAGGCTGTAGAGCATGGAGTCCTCGACTGCCTGCGCGCTTACGCGATTGGCCTCGTTGCGCACCAGCGCGCTCAGTCCGAGCACGTCGCCGACATCGCGCACATCGACTCGCTCGGACTGCCCCTCGTTGTCCCAGATATATTCGACGCGGCCCTGCGCAAGAAAGAGCACCTCGCCGGAGGGGTTGGCGCCCTGCCTCCAAATGTAGTCGCCCATCGGCACGACCCAGACGTCGGCCTCGGCGGCGAGCTCGGCGACAGACTCCGCGGGCAGCATGGAAAAGGGAGGAAAGCGCATCAGCGCGTCGGCGATGCGTCCGGGAATCATGTTTTTCGGCGCGGACATGGATTGATGAATGCGCGAAGCAAAAGCCAACTTCCCCTCAAACGCGAGCCTGCGAATTGCGCCGCACCCCGCAATCGCACCGCGGCGCAAGGGGCCGCATTTTTTTGATTTCTTCACCAAGACATTCTCGCGCATCGCGTTCTTTTTGCGCACGCTCGCCAGCCGTGCCGTCAGAGAATCACAGTTTTGAGTTCGAGGCAGTGGATGATCCGCGCGCGCTTGCGCCGCTTTATTTCATCGCATCGCTTGCGCTGGGTGACTGCAAAACCGATGTCGCTTTGCAAAAAATCCTCGACTGTGTGACGGGCGCCTTTGGCGCCACATCGGGTTACATTGCGCTGCTCGACCCGGACACGGGCAGGCTCGAAATCGAGGTGCAAAAAAACATGCCGGACGGCGCGCGCGAGTTTGCGCTGCGCCCCGGGCAGGGCGTCACCGGCTGGGTGTTTGCCCACGCCGTGCCGCGCCTCGTGCCCGACACAAAAGCCGAGCCGCGCCACATATCGATCCGCCCCGGGGCGCGTTGCGTGATGGCCGCGCCGCTCGGCGACGGCGAGGGGCGCGTGACCGGCATCATCAACATCGATCACGACAAGCGCGGCGCGTTCAACGAAAACGATCTCGCATTTTTCGCGCGGCTCGCGCGCGAGGCGGCCGCGGTGATCACTCGGCTCTGGCAGCTCGGGCAACTGCGCGGCAAGGCGCGGCAACTTGAGTCATTGATTGGCATTGGCCGGACGCTCGTGGCGAAAGTCGAGCAACACGAATTGTTCGCCGCGCTCGCGCGCGACACGCAGGCGATCACCCAAAACTATGCGAGCGCGCTTTATCTTTACCAGCCGGCGCGCGACTCGGTGACGCTCGCCGCGTTTTCGTCGCCGGGGCGGCGGCCCGGGCTTCCGCCAAGCGAGATTCCGCTCGATTCGTCGCTTGTCGCGTCGGTCATTCGCACGCGCCGCCAGTTGGATTTTGCAAACATCCGCGGCCCCGACTATCTCGCCCTCGACGACATTCCGCGCGACACCGGCCTGCACTCCGCGCTCGCGTCGCCAATGATCTGCGAGGGTGAGTTGCTGGGCGTGCTCGCGGTTTTTACGGATCGCGCGCACCGGTTCAGCAACGACGAGAAGCGTATGCTCGACGTGCTCGCGAGCCTTGGCGCGGTGGCGTTGCAAAACGCGAGGCTTTATTCGCGTGTGTTCCAGGGCGAGGCGTTGCTGCGCAAAAACGAACAGCTCACCACGCTCGGCCTGCTCGCCGCCGAGATCGCGCACGAGATTCGCAATCCGCTCACCGTGATCAAGCTGCTCTACGGTTATCTGGGGCTGGACTTTCCGCCTGACGATCCGCGCCGCACCGACATGCGCGTGATTGGTGAAAAGCTCGACCAGCTCGAGGCGATTGTCTCGCGCGTGCTCAATTTTGCAAAGGCGCCGTCCGGCCTGCATTCGCCCCGGGTGCTTGCCGACATCATTGATGACACGGCGGTGTTGATTCGCTTGAAGCTCGCGCAGCACAAAATCCGGCTTCATTACGAACCACCGCCGCGGCAGTTGCGCGTTGATGTGAACAAGGGGCAAATCCAACAGGTGCTGCTCAACTTGCTGCTCAACTCGATGCAGGCCATGCCCGACGGCGGCGCGATCACGATTTCGACCGTTGTATCCGAAAATTCAATACACGTGAATGTGGCCGACAACGGGCCGGGGCTGCCTGAAAAGGTGCGCGGGCATATTTTTGACTCGTTTTTGTCGGGCCGTTCCGACGGCACGGGCTTGGGGCTGGCAATCGCAAAGCGCATCATGCTCAGCCATCACGGCGATATTGCGCTGCTCTCGACCGGCAAAACCGGCACGGCGTTCCGGCTCACGCTGCCGCGCGTGGCTTAACTTTTGGCTCGTGCGACAGCGGGGCGAATTTCACGGCGCGCTTGGCGGGCGCACCGGAAGCGTTTCATGCCTTTACCGTCCGCGACGCAGACGGCTTGTGGCTTTGGGCGGAGTGGCGGCGGTTTGGGCGGCCTCGTCGAACAGCGCCGAGTAGATGTAGTTGAAGCCGTCGAGTTTTTTGCGCTCGATGCTCGAGTTTATGAAGCGTTCGATCGAGCGCGCGTCGCGCACGTCGTCCTCGGTCACAAGCGTGAAGGCGTCGCCGGTTTTTTGGGCGCGCCCGGTGCGGCCGATGCGGTGCACGTAGTCCTCGGGGTTTTCGGGCACGTCGTAGTTGATCACGTGCGACACGTCGGCGATGTCCAGGCCGCGCGCGGCGATGTCGGTGGCCACGAGAATTTCGTATTTCCCTGACTTGAATCCCGAGAGTGCCTCAAGGCGTTCGCGCTGGTTGCGGTCGGAGTGGAGCACCCCGACCTTGCGGCCCGCGCCACGAAGGCGGCCCGCGATGCGGTCGGCGCCAAACTTTGTGCGGCTGAAAATGATGATGCTGTGGTAGTCGGTGCGCTTGAGCAGTTCGTCGAGCAGGTCGGCTTTTTGCGAGGCGACGACGGGATAAAACGCGTGCGACACTGTTTCGGCGGGCGAGCGTTGCGCGCCGATTTTCACCTCGACGGGATCGTTCAGCGCCCACGAGGCGAGCTGCGCGATTTCAGGCGGGAGCGTGGCGGTGAAGAAGAGCGTTTGCCGGGCATTGGGGCATTTTTGCACGATGCGTTTCACGTCGGGCAGGAAGCCCATGTCGAGCATGCGGTCCACTTCGTCGAGCACGAGGATTTCGATGCTGTTGAGGTTCACGGTGCCTTGCTCCATGTGGTCGAGCAGGCGGCCCGGGGTCGCGGCGAGGATGTCGACGCCGCGCTGGAGGTCGTCGCGCTGTTTTCCGTAGCCGACGCCGCCATAGACGATCGTCACGTCGAGGTCGGTGTATTCGCTGTATTCCTTGAAGGCTTCCTCGACTTGGAGCGCGAGTTCACGCGTGGGTTCGAGCACGAGGCAGCGGAGGCGTCCGTGCGAGCCGAGGCGTTGCAGGATGGGCAGCGCGAACGCGGCCGTCTTGCCCGTGCCGGTTTGCGCGGAGCCGGTCACGTCGCGTCCGGCGAGGACGTGCGGGATGGCCTGCGCCTGGATGGGCGTGGGTTCGACATAACCTTTTTGCGCGACGGCGTAGGCGATGCGATCGTTGAGGCCTAGTTTGGAAAACGGAGTGTCCTGCGGAGGCACCTCGGCGATTTGTTTTGGCGGGCCGCTGCGCAGGGGCGGTTCGTAAACGGCCTCGCGTTTTGGCTTGGGGCCTCCGCGTTGCAGCGCGCCGCCCTTGCCGCGATGGCGGGGCTCGGCGTTGCGCGTCCCGCGATGCTCCTGCGAGCGGCCTTTGCGTTGTTGCGCGGGCGCGGGGGAACCGTCCGTTTTGTGACGGGACTTGGTGTTGCGGCCACGCTGTTGCGTTTTGGAATTGGCTTTGCCGGCGGCCTTGGAGGAAGCCGGTTTCTTGGACGAAGGCGCGAGTGCTTTGCGCAGCTTCGACATGATCTTTCTTATCATATGGTTGGTGTTAAAGGGTGAAGCATCTACCAAAGCCACTGGGTTTGACAATCTTGTATATTTGCCCGCCCGCGATACCGCCATGCGCGGAAAACATAAATAATTTTGCTGTTACCAGGCCGGGATTTTCATCGTCTCAAACATTTATTGTGGCGGTTCGGGATGAAACAATGTCTGACTCTCCACTTCGCAAAATACTTTACCAAACACATCGCCTTGACTGACGACGAAAACAACCCCGCCCTAGAGCTTTCGATGCCGCGCCAGATGCGCGCGGGCCCGGCCCGGCTCATGGTTCTATCAATCGTGTTGATGCTGTGCGCGGCGGGGCCGTCGCTCCGTGCGCAGGCGCTGCAGCCCGATCTCAACAAACTCAGCGATGACACCATCATCACGCTCGACGAGCTCGTCGTTAGCAGCGAGCGCGATCCCGCCGATGAAAATTACGATTCCACCGGAATGGGCGGTCCTGACGCGGAGTTGGAGGAGGCGCCGTTTGCCGACGAATTGACCGCGAGCGAGTCGCGGCACCCGGAGGAATTTGATGTCGAGATCACCAACGAGCTCGAGCTTGCGTCCGGGGCGAGTCCCGTTGATCTCGTCACCGCGGTGAACCGCGTCAACCTTCGCGGATTTCCCACGCCGCGCCTGCGCAACGGGTTTTCGCAAACGGGAATCCCCGAGATAATAAACGTCAACCACACCCAACTCATTCAGGGCCCGATCATATCCGTGACGGGACGCGCCGCGCCGGGCGGCATCCAGAACTACATCACGGGGCGTCCGCTGGGGCGCTCGCGCGTCATGCTTTACGCGATGGGCAACAGCGTGAACGTGCGCGATGTCCGCTTTGATGAAAGCACGCCCATCATTCAGAAAAAACTCTGGCAGCGCGTGGCCGCCGGCTGGCGCCAGACAAAGGGCCCCATGAGCTTCGCGCACATTCGCACGCGCTATTTGAACGCGCAGCTCACATACAAGCACAGCCGTTCCACCAGCATTATGTTTTCGGTGGATTACCTCGAATTGGACGGAAATCCCTCCTCCGGCATTCCCGAGTATCGCGAAAAACTTTTGGGCAAAATCGTCGGCCCGTATCTGCCGCTCGCCACGTTCAATGCCTTCGGCCCGAACGCCTCCGTCGACAAGCAGCTTCTTTCCACGACACTCCAGGTCGAGACACGGCTCACCCGTCGCGTTTCCATGCGCGCCAATCTTTTCGCCTACGACCGGCGCACGACCGACGACCGCTACACCACCGGCCAGTATATTATCGAGGATGATAGGTATTCGAATCAAAGATACACGGGCAAGTTTGGCGGCACGCGTTACCCGCGACGCATCGAGCAGCCAATGCGCGCCCTCATCGGCAGCGTCGAGGCCACCGCGCGCCTTCTGGCAGGCAGGACGGACAGCAAGGTCACCCTTCGCGTCGAGCACACGCACTCCTCCTATAAACGCATCGACCGCAGGGTGCGCTCCGCCAATTCGCTTCCCGCCGATGTGCGCATATTCGATCCCTACGCGCCGAACTATTACCGTCCGGAGTTTTCCGAGGAGGCTTACGACTACTTCGTCACCAACCGCCGCGAGGCCGCCGACTACACCAGCATCGCGCTCAGCGACCGCACCGCCTTCTGGCGCGGCAAGCTCGTCGCCACCGCGGGCGGGCGCATCGACGTCATGTCGATCGATATTCACGACCGCCGTCCCAACGCCGCCCAAGAAAACGTCCACAGCAACGTGACCAAGTTCACCTGGCACGGCGGCGCCAACTACGTCGTGCGCCCGGGGCGGTTGCTTTTCTTCGCGGGCATAAGCAAGGCCGTCGAGCCGTCAACGCGTGTTGACGCGCGCACCGGGGATTTGCAGGGCAACGAAAGCACCTTCGGCTACGAAGCCGGACTCAAGGGCATGTTCTTCGACAAACGCCTCGGCGCCACGCTTCTTCTTTTTCAATATTACAACCAAAACATCTCGCGTGGAAACCCGCTCTACAACGACCCGGTGGATGATGCCGACCACACGCAGCCCCAGCTTCTCAGCGCGGTCGAGGAGCGTTTCACGGGCGGCTCGCTCGACCTGAAGGCCACCCTTGCGCGCGGCTTCACGATCACCTCGCGCATCGCCTACATCGATCCGATCACAACCAAGTCGCCGGACTTCCCCGGCGAGGTTGATCGCGTCGTCACCCGCATGCCCAAGACGACCATCGGAGTGACCGCGCGCTACACTTTTCAAAAGAGCGCGCCCAAGCTGCTCGCGGGGCTGAGCACGAGCGTAACGCTCACTCACGTCAGCGATTTTGTCGCGCACTACGGCAATTACGCGCGCGAGTATCTCGACTATCCGAGCAACACCCTCGTGAGCCTGTCCATTTCTCGCACCTGGCTGTTTGGCGACAAAAAACGCCCCATGCGGCACACGCTCAGCGCGAGCGTGCGCAACCTTTTTGATCGCGACCAGTTGAACACCCTTCATCGCATCGGCCAGCAGCGCGCCCTGACCCTGAGTTACCGGTTTCTTTGGTGATTCTGGTGATGGGGAAATGCGATCAAAACCCGCGCAGGAAATAATAGGCGCGCCCGTTTTCCTTGAATGTTCGCACAATCACAAACCCGACCTTGCGGTAGCATGCAATCGCGCGCGCGTTTTCAATCTGCGTGCACATGCTGAAAAACCGCGGCCGATATTTGTGCCGCAAGAAATCAACCGTCAGCCGGAGTGCCTGCGCGCCCACGCCTTTTTGGAGAAAGGCTGCTTCACCAATAAGAATATCCAGATCAATGCCGCCTTCGGGAATGTCGTTGAGTCCGGCTTCATCCAGCTCAGCGCGGTCTAACACATGCCAATGCACATACCCGGCCAGCATCTTATCGATGAGGATGATTCGGCTGCCGCCGTTTGATTTCGTGCTCGTTGCTTCGTCGAGCGAAGTTTCGCCCCACCATTGAACGACATGCGGGCTTCTCAACCATGAGGAGAGTCGTCCCGCGTGTTCAGCGTCGCGATAATCCACAAGCGTTACGCTATTAGTTTCAATTTTCATTTGGGGCTTTTGTTTTTCAATAAAGGTTTCGAGATAATTGCGCGTAGTCAAAGTATTCGCGTGCAGGGGCTGCCATTGCTTCGTCATTTTTCGGCGCGCTCGTTTTTCGCAACTCTTGACGCGACCGCCTGCGCGCCCAATCTCGCAGTCCTTATGCTTATAAAGCCCAAAGTTCGCGGATTCATTTGTGTCACGGCGCACCCGACCGGCTGTGCCGCCCACGTGCAGCAACAGATCGACCATGTGCTCGCCAAAGGTCCGATCAAAAACGGCCCGAAAAAAGTGCTCGTCATCGGCTCATCGACCGGTTTCGGCCTCGCCTCGCGCATCACGGCCGCCTTCGGGGCCGGCGCCGACACGCTGGGCGTTTTCTTTGAGCGCCCCTCGGACGACGGACGCCTCGGCACGCCCGGCTGGTATAACACAATCGCGTTCACCAAGGCCGCGCGCGCAGCCGGACGTTATGCGAAAAACATAAACGGCGACGCCTATTCCGACGCGATCAAGCAGCAAGCAATCGACACCATCAAGGCCGACCTCGGCCAGGTTGACCTCGTCGTTTATTCGCTCGCCTCGCCCCGCCGCCAGCATCCGCGCACCGGCGTTGTTCACAAATCCTGCCTCAAGCCCATCGGCGCCTCCTACACCGCGAAAACCGTGGACACCGACAAGGGCGTTGTCTCTGACATCACGCTCGAACCCGCCACCGAGGCCGATGTTGCCGACACCGTCGCGGTCATGGGCGGCGAGGATTGGGAAATGTGGATCGACGCGCTTCTCAAGGCCGGCGTGCTCGCGCCCGGCGCCACCTCGGTCGCGTTTTCCTACATCGGCCCCGAAGTCACCTGGCCCATCTACAAAAACGGCACCATCGGCATGGCCAAGATCGACCTTGAGCGCGCCGCCAAAAAAATCGACGCCACGCTCAAGGCGCACGGTTACGGACGCGCCTTCATCTCGGTCAACAAGGCGCTCGTCACTCAAGCCAGCTCGGCAATCCCCGTCGTGCCGCTCTACATTTCGATTCTCTACAAGGTGATGAAGGCAAAGGGCCTTCACGAGGGCTGCATCGAGCAAATGCAACGCCTCTTCGCCACGCAGATGTATAACGACTCCGCGCTCACATTCGACGATGGCGGGCGCGTGCGCGTCGACGATCTGGAAATGCGCGCTGACGTGCAGGGGGAAACCGCGGAAATCTGGCCGCGCGTAACAACCGAAACCCTCGACGAACTCACCGATATTGCCGGCTACCGCAGCGAGTTTCTGCGCCTGTTCGGTTTCGGCCTGCCCGGTGTCAACTACGACGTCGCGGTCGAGCCGCACCAAACGATGCCGGAATAACGCGGCGCCGGCGTGCGCACACCAACACCCGGCATCGGTAAGTTCCGGAATCCCAAATTCCAAAAGAATTCTAAATTCCAATATCCAAATCTCAAAATAAACATGCGTCAGCGAAGGTATATTTTGAGATTTTGGAATTTTGGGATTTGAGATTTTCCCATGAGAGCAGTTGTCCAACGAGTCACCTCCGCAAGCGTCACGATCGACGGAATCGTTCGCGGCGAAATCGGCGCGGGGCTGGTGATTCTTCTTGGGATTGCCGAGGGCGACACGGCCGATGATGTTCGCTGGCTTGCCGAAAAATGCGCCGCGCTGCGCATCTTTGCCGACGATGCAAACGCGATGAACCGCTCGCTTGTCGACATCGGCGGCGGCGCGCTCGTGATCAGCCAGTTCACCTTGATCGCGAGCTGCCGCAAAGGCTCTCGCCCCTCGTTTCATCGCGCGGCGAAACCCGCCGGGGCGCGTCCGCTCTACGAGCAATTTCTCTCCCACTTGAGCGCCGTGCTTGGCCGCCCCGTCGCATGCGGTGAGTTCGGCGCGATGATGCAGGTCGCGCTCGTCAACGACGGCCCCGTGACAATCGTGGTCGATTCGAGGGAGTCGTAAAAATGGCATCGGCCGCGTTTTAGATGAAAACGCGCCCGGCCTCTTTTGTTTCTGCGATTATCCGTGACCGAACGTGATCACGAACAGGTTTTCGCAACCCGCGCGGCGCAGCACCCGGGCGCAACTGTTGAGCGTGGAGCCGGTGGTGAACACGTCGTCAACAACCACGTATTTCTCGGCGGCATCCACGCGCGCGCCGCGGACCAGCGAGAACGCGTCCTTCAGGTTCTTTCGCCGGGTGGCGCGATCGAGCGCGGTTTGTGAAACCGTGTCCACCACGCGCCGTAAAAGCATTTTCACGCGCGTTCCCGCCGCCTCGCCTCCCGCAGCGCGCGCAAGGCATTCCGCGACCAGTCGCCCCTGGTTGTAGCCGCGCTCGCGCTCCTTCCGGGGATGCAGCGGCACCGGCACGAGCGTCGCGCCGCGGGCGAGCTCCAGCACGCGCGGCGAGCGTCGCAAAATAGTCTCGATGTCGCGCAGCACATAACGCGCGCCATGATATTTCAGCTCGTGAATCAACGCTCTTGCCGCGCCGCGAAACAGCACCGCCGTGCGCCCCTCGTTGAACGCCGGCGCCAAATTCTCGCAATGCTCGCACATGCGCCCGCCCGCCAGCTCCCCGTAAAACGGATGTCCGCATGTCGAGCAACACGGCTCGCCGACAAACTCGATCCGCGACTCGCACTTTGCGCAGACATGCCGAAATGTATCCAAGTTTTCACTACGTCCGACAATTCCGTCGCAGTGCGCGCATATCGGGGGAAACAGCGTCTCGCTTAATCCGCGCGCAAGATGTCCGGGGGTAAACGGCATGCCGCAAAGCACGCCACCAAACGACCCGGGCATCAAGCCCATTCAGGCCGGCGGATACTCGGTGTGTTTCAGCAAAGCCGCCGCGCCCCAAACGGTCATGCCATTTCTGGGGCTGCTTTATCTTTGCCGCAGTGCGCGGGCGAATGCCTCCAGTTTTGCCGTGTTTTTCACGCCGGGCGAAATCTCAACGCCGCTGCTCACGTCGACAAAACGCGCGCCGCTTTTGTTCACGGCTTCGCCCGCGTTGTCGGGCGTCAAGTCGCCGGAGAGAATCCACAAATTGTCCGGATGCGTCTCGCGATGCCGCGCAAACTTCCGCCAGTCGCCGGAGTCGCGCGTGTTTTCATCCGCGCAAAATGGATCCAGCAGAAAACCGTCGGCAAGCGACAGCCATTCGCCGGGCACGTCCATTTCGGGAGGAAGCTCCGGCGCGAGCCACAGGTGCCGCGCGCCGACCGTGCGCGACCATTTTTCAATTTGCTCGAGCGGTGTCGTGTGGTTGAAGTGGATTTGCGCAAGTGAAAAACCGATCGCCAGCGCATGCCTCAACTCCTCCTTGCGGGGCTCCGTCATGACGGCGATTTTTTTCCTGTAGGGCAGGTGCGTGACAATGTTGTGATAAACCTCCAACGGCACGTGGCGCGGCGATTTTGGATTGAGGTCGAACCCGAGAAAATCCGCGCCGACCCGATCCGCCGCCTCCGCATCAATGAGTGACGTGATTCCGCAAACCTTCACCTGAATGCCGTTTATCATGGGGAAACGGTAACCGCGGGGCGCCAGAATTTCACGGATAAAATATGCGCCCCGGCGAAAATCATGCGGTGAAAAGGGCGATTTTCCATTTGCTCGACTCCAATCATAAACGCATGTTTTCTTTCCGTAATTTCCCGCATCAAAATGCACCAGCCAATTGACCAATACGCCGCCAAGCTGTCCGCCGACAAACGCGCATCCGTTTATGACGGCACCAAGTCCGGCTACGACGCCCGGCTTCGCTCGCTCAACACTTCCTACCCAGCCCCTGATCATCTCCGCCTGCTTGCCGGCCGGATCAAGCAGCACACAATCGAAAACCTCGACACCTACCTGCCGCAAGTCGAGGCGCGCCTGCGGACGAACGGCGTGAAAGTGCATTGGGCGGTTGACGGCGGCGAGGCGTGCGCGCACGTGCATCGCATAATGGAGGCGCGCGGCGCGAAAAAAATGGTGAAGGCCAAGACGATGGTGAGCGAGGAAATCCACCTCGCCGACTATCTCGAAAAGCGCGGCATGGAATGCCTGGAAACCGACCTCGGCGAGTTCATCATCCAAATCGACCACGATCATCCGTCGCACATCGTCAAGCCGATCATCCACAAGAACCGGCGCGAAATCGCGACGTCGTTCGAGAAAAACGGACTCGGCTCCTACAACGACGATCCCGAGGTGATCACGGCGCGCGCGCGTCAGTTTTTGCGACACAAATACCTGGCGGCCGACGTGGGTTTGTCGGGCGCCAATTTTGTCTCGGCGGAAAGCGGCCGCATCGTGCTTGTGACAAACGAGGGCAACTCGCGCTTTTCGATTGCCGCGACAAAGGTTCACATCGCGCTTGTGGGCATTGAAAAAATCGTGCCGCGCGACCGCGACCTCGGCGTGTTTCTAAACCTGCTCGCGCGCTCGGCGACGGGACAGCAGCTCACCTCCTACACCGAATTCATCGGCGGCGCGCGCTCGGCGAACCAGCCCGACGGACCGGAGGAAATGCACGTCATCTTCGTTGACAACGGGCGCGCTCGCGTGCTCGCGGACGACTGCCGCGCCATTCTCCGCTGCATTCGTTGCAGCGCGTGCCTGAACGTCTGCCCGGTTTACCGGCAGGCGAGCGGCCACGCTTACCGCGCCGTTTATCCGGGGCCGGTCGGTGCGGTGCTTTCGCCTTTGCTCGCTGGGGATGAGTTTCCCGAAATGGCCGACCTGCCAAAGGCGTCCTCGCTTTGCGGCGCGTGCAACGAGGTCTGCCCGGTCAACATACCAATACCCGATTTGCTGCTGCGACTGCGGGATCGCGGCAAGCGCGAGCACAGCAAAGTCGCCGCCGCCGACACGCCGCCGATGGGCGCGTTCGGCACGCTGGCGAATCATCCATCGCTTTGGAAAGCCGCCATGAAAACGGGAGGCCTGTCGGCACTGTATCCGACGTTCCTGATGCCGTCCTACGGAAAGGCGTGGGTGCGCACCCGCGGCATGCCCAAATGGCGCGGTGGAAAATTCCGCGCATGGATGAAAAATCGCAAACAACAAGCCTCGAAATAACCCTTCCAGCCATGACTGCTTCCCGTGATGCCATTTTAAAGCGCGTGAACGACGCGCTCGCGCCGCTCAAGGAGCGCGCGCCGTATCCAGAATTTGCCGACGACGTGGCGGTAATGCCCGCGCTTGATCGCAATGGCGACTTGTGGGCAGCGTTTTGCGAGCGCGCAAAACTCGTGCACGGCACGCCCCTTTCGGGCAAGCCGGCGGTGCTCGCCGACTGGCTGCACGGGCAAAACCTGCATCACGGTTATTGCGACCCGGAATTGCTGCCGCTGTTCGGCGAGGCGCTGGCGGCGGCGGGCTGCGCGGTTGAGACGATATTTGATCGCGCGCGGGTCGATGAGTATCAGTTCGGCATCACGCGCGCGGAGGCCGCGATTGCGGAAACCGGCTCGCTGGTGCTGACGGACGCGACGACTTCGAGCCGACTCGCCGCGCTCGCGCCGTGGACGCATGTGGCGGTGCTGAAACGCGGGCAGATTTTTGCGGACGTGGCGGATGCCCTGAAAAAAATGCCCGCCGACCCGAACGTAATCTGGTGCACCGGTCCCTCGCGCACGGCCGATGTCGAGGGGATTTTAATCGAGGGTGTCCACGGCCCCGGCGTGCAAGTGGCGTTTCTGCTGGAGTGATTTTTTTGCGGGGCGTCGCAAGCGGCGCGCCTACTTTTGCAGGACGTGATAGTTTGCCATTGAGATGCCGCTGAGCATGGCGCCGATGATGCCGAGGAAACCCTGGTCGGTGCCGCAGAGATACACGTTGTCCAACGCGGTGCGTCCCTGACGGTTTTTTACGGGCGAGCCGTAGATCGCGCCGGCGGCGTGCCCGGTGAACTTTGTGATTGTGAGCGGCGTGAACATGTCGGTTGCCACGGTCGCGGCTTCGAGCGCGGCGGGCTGCGCGAGTGGCGGGAGGAATCGTTTTGCGCTCGCGGCGATGTCGTCGAACCAGCGTTGCTTGGCGGCGCGATATTCACCGGGGCTGTCGGAAAGGTTTTTCCAAAGATCGTAGTTGGCGAGGCAGGTGCAGCGGAAAAGGCCCTCGGGGAGCTGTTGGTCGCCTGGGTAGGCGAAGTTGTTCGGAAAACAAATCACGCCGCTGCGGGTGTCCACTTGCGCATGTTCGGGGCGCTCGTAGTTGAAGCGCGGGGAGTCGTTGAAAAAAATGATCGTGTCGTCGCCCCAGCCGAAGTCGGCGGGTTGTCGATTGAGCACGGTGATGGTTTCGACGTAGCTCAAGCGTCCCGGAGGGACGGCGAATGCGATTCCGAGCGAAGCGACATGCCCGCCATGCGGAATGCGGATTTCGGAATTGTCGGACGCAAGCGGCTGGCCCAATGCCTGGGTGTTTTCCATTCCGCATTCCGCATTCCGTGTTCCGCATTTGATCAACGCCTCCGTCTCCACCGCGCCGATGCTGCTGAGGATGTGCGTGGCGGTGATCTCTTCGCCATTGTCGAGCACGAGCGCGGCGGCGCGGTTTTCACGGGGGATGATTTTTTTCACCCCGCACTTCATGCGTCGCTCGCCCCCGGCGGCGCGGTATTTTTCGAGAAGCACCCGGATGATCACGCGCACTCCGTCGAAGGGGCGTGCGAAACCCTCGAAGAAGAGCGCCTTGAACATGATCACAAACTGGCTCCACTCCATGTCGTGCTCCTGCGCGCTGCCGTAATACATGACGGGGCAGAAGAGCATGTCCTCGAGAAGCGGATCGGCGATGTGCCGGCGCACGATTTCGCGCGCGGAAACGGGTTTTGCGTCGAGCGACACTTCGTTGTGCGCGCGGACGGCGGCGACAAGCGCGCGGAAGCCGTCGATTTGCGAGGGGAAGTTTTGAGCGACCTCGTTTTCGAAGACGGCAAAATCGTTTGTGAACCGGAGCGAAACCGAGCCGGCGGCGCCGCGCGGACCGAAGGTGACCCGCGATTGTTTTTGCTCGCAGAGGGCGAACTCGTCGCGGTCGATGCGGAGCTGGCGGAGGAGCTTGGTGAGCGGCGTGCCCTTGACTCCGGGGCGCACGTAATTGGTGACTGCGTGCAGTCCGACATCGTATTTGCGCCCGGCGATGGAGTAGAAGCCGTTGAGTCCGCCGGGGGCGTTGTGACGCTCGAAGATGCACACGCGCTTGCCAAAGTGCGCGAGGCGTATGCCGGCCGCGAGGCCGGACATGCCCGCGCCGATGATGGCGACGTCGTAATGTGTGTGCGTGCTCACTGTTCGAGATAAAATTTGAGCCCACAAAAACGAATCGCCCCGCAAACCGCCAGTCTGCTTTTGCGGAAACGTAGTATCGGAAACCGGCGGGACGGAACAGATGCAGGCGGTTCGCGCAACCCATTCGATTTTTGTAAATTCCGCGATAAACTCTGTCAGAAAATGACGTTTCACACCCGCCACCAAAGATGGCAAGCCGGTGAAATGCATGATGCAGATACCGATTGCCTCGTGTCGCCCAAAGTCTCCGGTCTTGCGCTTGGCTGACTGGAGCACCAGTTTCGCGTCAATGAGTTTCGGCAGACGGGCACTTTCCTCGGGGGAGGCGGTTGTCGATCGCGTGTTGTGCGTGGTCGGCGCGGTGCTGTTTTCACAGGCGCCCGAGTTCATGCAGCAATACTTGCAACGGCTCGGGGGGCATCTCGACGAGGCCCGGCGCATGCTCGCTCAATACGAGGGGATCGCGAGGCAGGCGAATCTGTCGCTCGATGATTTTATCGCGCGCACGGGCGCAAATGCGGACACCGTGGTGGCGAGGCACGCGGAGGTCATGCGGGGCGTGGTTGATCGCGTGCAGGATTTGTCGGCGGCGCAGGCGGCGATTCAGGACGCGTCGATGTTCACGCGGCCGTTCGCATTTTTGCGTCATATCGACTGGGAGGTCGCCTCGAACACTTGGGCGATTTTTAAACCCGCCGTGCCGACGACTGGCGAGGGGCTGGCGTATGCGGTCGCGGGCATTGGCGTGATACTCGGGTTTTATTACGGTTGTATCCATTTTCCAATTACACGTTGCTGGCGCAGGCGCAAGGAGTGCAAGGCGGCGCAACTGGCGGCGGCGCAGCAAGCGCGGGCGGATGGCGATGAGGCTCAGGAGGCTCGCGACGACACCGGTCGGCTCGACGGGATTTTGTGATGCCGGGAGCGTTGAGCGTTTCGAATGATAAACGCGGCGGCCTCGACGAGGCCGCCCTGCCTACGCGGCCACGCTATTTCTAAAAATGCCCCGGGTTCATGCCGGATCTGGGCTTTGCGTTTCCGCTGCCGCGCGCACGGCTTGGGTGAAGCGGTCGATATCCTCCTCGCGCGTGTCCCACGAGCACATGAGGCGGTAGCCGTTTGCGCCGATGAAATTGTAGAAGTGCCAGCCCTGTTGCTGGAGCCTGGCGGCGACGGGCGCGGGCATGTCGACAAAGAGTGCGTTTGCCTCCGGCTCGATGATTGGTGTGATGCCGGGGATTTCGCGCAGGGCGGCGGCGAGGCGCTTGGTCATCAGGTTTGCGTGCGCGGCGTTGCGCAGCCACGCGCCGTCCTTGAGCATGCCCACCCATTGCGCGCTGAGGAAGCGCATCTTGGAGGCGAGCTGTCCCGCCTGTTTGCAGCGGTAGTCGAATTCCTTCGCGAGTTGTGAGTCGAAAAACACGACGGCCTCGGTGGTGGTCATGCCGTTCTTGGTGCCGCCGAGGCAGAGCACGTCGACGCCGGCGCGCCAAGTGATGTCGGCGGGGGCGGCGCCGGTGCGGTATTCGAGCGCGGAGGCGGCGTTGGCAAAGCGCGCGCCGTCCATGTGGATGTGGAGTCCGTGGCGCTTGGTGATGGCGGTGAGCGCGCGGATTTCGTCGACAGTGTAAACGGTGCCCCATTCGGTGCTTTGAGTGAGCGAGAGCACGCGGGGTTTGGGGTAATGGATGTCGGTGCGCTTGTGGATGAGTTTTTCGACGGCCTCGGGCGTGAGTTTTCCCCGGGGGCCGCTGCCGACGAGGAGTTTGGTGCCGTTGGAGAAAAATTCGGGCGCGCCGCATTCGTCGGTTTCGACGTGCGCGTAATCGTGGCAGATCACGCTGTGGTAGCTCTGGCAGAGCGAGGCGAGGGCGAGCGAGTTTGCCGAGGTGCCGTTGAACACGAAGAACACCTCGGCGTCGGGTTTTTCAAAGACGCCGCGAATGAGGTCGCACGCCTGTTGCGTCCATGCGTCCGCGCCGTAGGAGGGCAGGCGTCCGGTGTTGGCCTCGGCGAGCGCGATCCACGCCTCGGGGCAGATGCCCGAGGTGTTGTCGCTGGCGAAGTGGTGGTCGTGGGTGATGCCGGCGTTGTTCAACGGGTCGCCGGGGTTGCGATTTTGTGACATGGGTGGATGTGGTTAACGACAAAGGCGCAAAGACGACAGGTTGCGAGGCCCGCGGGTTTGCGCCTTTGTCATATGGGTGTTAAGTTTTTTTGCTCAATGCCGGGTTAGCGCAGGAAAACGAAGCCGCCGAGTATCAGGATGGGCAGGAGGATGGGCAGGCTGTATTTGAGGATGTAGCCGAAGAAGGTGGGCATTTTTACGCCGGAGCTTTCGGCGATGGACTTGACCATGAAGTTGGGGCCGTTGCCGATGTAGGTCATGGCTCCGAAGAACACCGAGCCGAGGCTGACCGCGATCACGAGGTGCGGCTTGTGCTCGAGGAGCAGGTGCGTGGCGGCCTTGACGTTGTCGCCGACCGCGGCAAAGGCGGCGGGCTCGGCGGCGGCGGCGCTGGCCTTGGCGAGTTCGAAGAAGCTCGCGTAGGTGGGGGCGTTGTCGAGGACCGAGGAAAGCCCGCCGGTGGTGAAGTAATACTGCCAGGCGTGGACGAACCCGAAGCTCTCGCCGTGTTGCGAGAGATACATGAGCGCGGGCATCATGGTCATGAAGATGCCCGCGAACAGAAAGCCGACCTCCTTGATTGGGCCGAAGTTGAAGACGTTTTCCGCGTGGATTTTTTTCGGCGTGATAACGTAGGAGAGCACCGCCGCGGCAATCATCACGATTTCGCCCACGAGGTAGTTCTCGGGGTTTTCCATGATGCCGAGGTTTCTCAGCCATGTGGGCAGGAACACGCCGCTGATGATCATGAGCAGGAAGGCCACGTTGAACATGCCGCTAAAGCGCCACTCGTCCCTCTGCTTGAGCTCGGCCTGCATCTCGGCGGGTATTTTTTTGAAGTAGCGGCGGTCGACTATGTAGAAGACCAGCATGAGCAATCCGAGCGTGCACAGCCATTCGACAACCACCTGGCCGACGAGCCAGAAGAACGGCACGCCGCGCAGAAAACCGAGAAACAGCGGTGGATCGCCAATCGGTGTGAGCGCGCCGCCGACGTTCGACACGATGAAAATGAAAAACACGATGTGATAGGGATTGAGGCGGCGGTGGTTCATGCGCATCCACGGGCGGATGAGCACCATCGACGCGCCTGTGGTGCCGATGAAGTTCGACAGCAGCGCGGCGAACGCCAGGAAGATGACATTTTCAAAGGGCGAGGACTCGCCATTCACATTGATGTGGATGCCGCCCGCGACGACGAACAGCGATCCGATCAGGCAGATGAACGAAAAATATTCATGCGCCGTGTGCACGACGCTGGTTCCGCCGTTTGGCATGAACGCCACGTAGTAGGCGGCGACCAGCAGCCCCAGGCCGATCGAGATGACGGGGTAGTATTTTTCCCAAAACGCCTTGATGGCATGGGGCGTCAGGGGCATCACCGCGATGAGAAGCAGCAGGAGCGCGAATGGGGCAATGAGCCAAAGCGGGATTTCGACGCCGGCTGTTGATGAAGCAAAAAGTTCGACGATCATGTTGGCAGTGTAATTAAAAAGAAGGATCAGTGCGAAATGCGCAGGCTGGGTCAAAGGTTTTCCAATACGGGGGCTGCATTCGGGAAATAGGCGCGGGCGGGGCGCTTTCAAAAATGCGCGTCCACGTCGTCGTCCGTATTGGGAAATGGCGACGCGCCCCAAGGCGAAACAGCTTTTCGCATTGCCCTCATCAGTGTTTCTTCTAGCTGTCGCGTTCGCCGCGCAAGGCATGGCCGGCTCGAAATGGTTTTACTCGGGGCAAAGTGACTGCCAGAACAGAAGGCCGCAACCCCTTCCCCTTTGAAAATGAATAAAATCTTATGCGCAGTGGCTGGATATATGGCGGCGGTCATGCTCATGGCGTCGCCTGCAAACGGTGAAAATGCGGCAGCCGGGCCATCGGATGAAAATACAAAAATCACGCGCCAGCTACTTGAGCCGATCAAGATAAGCAACCAGGACGGCGTGATGAAAATAAGAAGGTGGATTTTTTATACGCAAGCTTTATATATAAAAGAAAAGGACGGGGTTTTTGCGCTGGAAACGGAATATAATGACAGGGATGAGAGAATGAAACTTTTATTCATAAAAAACGGGCGCGAAGCTGTGGTTGACACGATTAAATCGAGGCACGATCGCGCACCCTCCGGGGTGGATGACGTTGATACTTTTATGGATTCTTACCTTATCGGGAATCGAATTCACTATATATACAGATCTGGCGGGCGCGTGTATGTCTCATACGCTGATGACGCCGGAGATGGGCGGATCATAAGGTGGGGCGATATATTGGAAATCGGGCAGAGGCATCATACTGGTCGATTAAAGTTTTCCGCTCCCTACGGAAAATATCCATTGAGTATCTTTGTCGGATTTAGTCGCAGTTTTCTAAAAACCGGCCTCAAGGTTTATGAACTAGATGATTATTCAAATAGCTTTAAATTAAGCCAGGCGATACTGAAGGATGACGGGACCCCCGAGGGGAGGGTCGTGTATCAAAGAATTTGGGATCGCATGCGCAACAGTCCGGTTGTAAAAAAGGAGCCGTTGCCCGATGATACGGTGTGGAAAAGAAAAAAAGGTTTTTTTCCAAATAAAGTTTTTCTGCCGTTGGGGTATCCATGCCCTGAAAAAAGGCCGGCGTCCTTTTTGTTTGACGAGAAGCAAACGGCAAATGAGCACAGGTCACGCTTGTTATTTGTGGAAAACGGCCGCGAAGCCATTATCGACAGCCATGCGGCGGCCCTAACTCCGGATGACGCCCGCAAGATTTTTTTCGATTGTTATATGGCCGGGAGCCGGCTTCATTATATATACTATATTCATGGTGATTATTACGTTAGTTATGCGGATAGAGCCGAGGGCGGACATTTCAAGAAATCAGATAATGCGTTATGCTTGGGCTCATGGCAGACGCTATTTACCCATAATCTTGAATTCCAAAGTCCGAAAAACGGGCGACCATTGAGCATCATTTTGCGGGATCAGAACGGATTCTTGTTTTACGAATTGAACAATCAAAATGAGTTTGAGTTTAAACGAACAATAAACCGGGAGGGGAATACGCCCGAGGAAAAGGAGTTTTTGAGAGAGTTTTGGAAGGAGTATAACCGCCGATATATAGGGATGGGGCGCTGGGGAGATGTTGAAAAAGCACCCGCCTCCGCTATCCCGCCAGCGGAAACTTGATCGCGGGGATGGGCGGCAGGTCGTCCACGAATTTTTCCAGCGGCACGTTTTCGCGGATTACGAGCGTGGCGAGCACTTGGGGGACGTAGAGGCGCGTCTCGGCGGGGAGCTTCGCGGCGATGTCGGCGTAGGTTTTGGCGCCGGGGGTTTTCTTGAGCGCCACGGCGACGCGGCCTTCGCCCGCGTTGTAGGCGGCGAGGGCAAGCGGCCAGGAATTGAAGCGTTTGTATAACATGCCGAGCAGGCGGGCCGCCGCGCGCGCGTTTTTCACCGCGTAAATGCGCTCGTCCTCGGGCGCGGTGCTCAGGCCGAGCGCGCGCGCCGTGGCGGGCATGAGCTGGTAGAGACCGCGCGCGCCGACGGGACTTTTCGCGAGCGGGTTGAACGAGGACTCGACCTCGGCGAGCCAGACGAATTCGACGGGAATGTTTTCAGTGGCAAAAATGATTTTGAGCAACGGCGCGAGCAGGTCGGCATTTTTCGGCTTGGCCCGGTTGCTGACGCGTTTGTGGCAAAGGTTGTAATAGGGGATCGCGTTGTTTGGCGGAGGCGTTTGGTAGAACGGTTTTGGCGCGAGTGTGATCGGCGGCAGCGTGAACGGCGCGGGCTGTTTGGGCGCGGGGACGAGCGCTGGGGGCTGGCCGGGGCTGATGGCGTCCTTTGCGCTTTCGATGAGTTCGAGGCGCTCGGCGAACCAATCGGTGTATTCGGACATTTCCGGTTTTGCGCGAAGGGCGTCGAGTGTGCGCTTGGCCTTGGGTTCGAGCGAGGCGATTTCCTCAAACGATCCGCTTTCGAGTGTTTGTTGAAACTGAGTGATCGCCGCAGTCCACTCCTCGCGACTCATGAACTCGTAGTGTTCCTTGATTTGCCCGGGCGCGTAGTCCTCGAAAAACTGGCGGCCCAGGTCGTAGAGCGCATTCATGTCGTCGTCGGATATGAGCGGCCGCCGGTCCGCGCCCGCGGTGGTGCCCGAGAAAATTGGCACCGCTGGCGGCTGCGAGTCCGAGCCACGCAGCGCGGGCAGCGCGCACATCACGACAATCGCCGCCGCCGGCGCAATGCGGCGAAGCGAAAAAGTGATGCGTGCTGTCAGGGCGCGGGTCATGTGCGGGGAGTGTGAAATTGGAAACGCGCGGCGTCGCGATGTTTCACGGAAAAACTGCAACAACACGCGCGTGCGTAAACCCCAAAAGCTGCGGAAGGTTTCAATGACGGTTGTTTGATCGAGCAAATCCCGGCAAAATCCGGTTCGAGCGAGTGTGGATGTCTCGCATCAAGGCCGATGATCGTGCTTTGGTGTTTTTTTACCAAACAATGCGAAGCGATCATTGACCGTTCGTCGGAGATATTCCTACGATCTTCGGAGTCTCTCACCATCTTGTGTATGAAAAAAGCGGTTCGCATAGTTCTCGTTTCGGCAGGTGCGCTTTTGCTCCTGTTGGCGGTTGTGGTGATAGCGTTGTTTCAACCGCCGGTGCAGACGTGGCTGGCCCGAAAAGTTGTTTCCAGTCAGCAAGGTTACGAGATTGAGATCGGTCGCGTGAGCGCCGGACTGAACAATGTCGAGCTCACCGGCGTGTACGTGAAGGGGCGGAGGCTGGCGATTGATTTGCCGCAGGCCGTGGTCGAAATGCCTCTGATAGCTTTGATTCGCGAAAAGGTGGAGGTGAAAAAAATCACGGCGAAAGGCTGGACGCTTGATCTTTCGCAACCGGCGGCGGAGCCCCCGCCAACTGCCGGCGCGCCCGCACCGGATGCGGACACTCCCGCAAGCGGCGACAAGAATCTTGGCGGGATCCTCGACATGTTGCGTTTTCCCGTCGATCTCGCGGTTGAGGATGCGGACATCGAGGGCGCGATTATTTTGCCGCCGGAAACGCCGGATGCCGCGCCCGTGCGCGCCGGGGTCAGCGTGCGCGGCGGCCAGTTGCGGCCCGGCAACGACGGACGGTTCGAACTCGCGCTCAGTATGGAGAGCCCGGAAAGCGACGCCGCGGTTTCCGCCATTCAAGTGTCGAGCAACCTGCTCGTGCGCATGGGCGCGTCGCGCGACATCCAGTCGCTCACGTTCGACGTCGATGCGAGGGCCTCCGGCGCGCAGCTGCCCCAGGGCGCGCGATTGCAGATCAACATTGCGGCCTCAAAGAGCGCGAGCGGCGAGGATTATTCGATCACCCTGAAATCGCAGGAGGCGGACTCGGAAAAAAACATCCTCAGCATAAAAGCCACCAACCCGTCCGGGCCCGAGGGATTGAACGCGATGTGGGTGGTCGATTTGCGCGATGCCGACCTCGCGCCATTCACGAGCGGCCTGGGGTTGAAACTGCCTTCCTTCAGGGCCAGCGGGCAGGGCACATTTGCCGCGGCCGATAATTTCACGAGTTTCCACGCCGCCGGGAAAATCAGCGGCGACGCGAACCGGCTCGAGGTTTTCGACGCGGCGCTTTCGGCGCTGGGGCATGTCAACTTTTCGAGCGAGTTCGACGTGGTCAACGAGGGGGACTTGTTGCGCATCGGCGTGCTTTCGGCGGACGTGCTTTCGGATGTTCCGGTCGCCTCGATAAAAACGCTGCAACTCATCGAGATCAACACGGCGAACGGCGAGATCAAGGTGCCCAACCTCCAGGGCGACCTTTTGCGCGTGGATGTGCACGGGCTGCCCCTGGCGTGGGCGCGGCCGTTCATCAAGGACACGGGGCTCGCGATATCGGGTGATCCGCTGCGCGGCAGCTTCACGGGCAGGGCGCAGGGCAACGGCTATTCGATTCGCAGCGCAGCGCCGCTCACGCTGGGCGGCCTGTCCGTGGCGCGGGACGGGGCCGCGCTCGTAAAAAGCCTTGATGTGTCCGCGTCGCTCACGGTCGACTACTCGAACGACGCCTGGGCCGTGAGTGTATCCGATTTTTCAATACATAGCAACGGCGCGCCGGTCGCGATCGCGACGCACGCGAGGGCGGGCGGCGCCGTGGGATCGGCCGCGCCGGACGCGGGAATTTCCACGACGGGCAGGGTGCGGCTCAATATCCCCGCCATCCTTGCGCAACCGGTTGCCGAGGGGCTTTGCTCATTGTCGGGCGGCGCGGTCGACGTCGATTTTTCCGGTCGCGTTTCGGAGAAAATCTCCTCGCTCGAGGCGAAACTCGCCGCCTCGGATTTGCGCGCGGGCGACAGTAAAGTCCTGCCGGAAATCTCAGCCAACATTCGCGCGGACGTTCATGCGGATGGCACGCTCGAGGTTCAGGCCCCCGCGGTATTTGAACTCAACGGGCGCAAGTCGGACATTGAACTGGGCGCGACCCTCAAGCCCGACGGCGCGCGCCAAAACATCGACGCGTCCATTGCAAGCACTGATCTTTATATCGAGGACCTGATGGTTTTTTCCTCGGTGGTTTCCGAGGATTCCGGAGGGGCAAACGCGGACGGGGACACCGGCGGCGACGCGAAGGAAACAGGCGCGCCGCGGAATGGTGTGAGCGGACAGGTCAAGTTTGCGTTGAAAAATGTGGTTTGGTCGCAGGATCTTCAGGCGGCCAATGTTGGCGGAGAGATCAAGGTTACCCCTTCGCTTTTTTCACTGGAAAACCTGCGCGGCCAACTGAGCGACGGCGCCGAGATCAAGGCGGACGGCAGCATGAAATATGACGCCGCCGCGGGCGCATCGGCATACAGTGTCGATGCGAAGGTGGCGCTCGCGAATTTTGATCCCGCCCCGTTCCTGCGCATGGCGAACCCCGGCAAGACGCCGACGGTCGAGGGGCGGTTTGATATCAACGGCGTTGTGGCGGGCACGGCCGCCTCGCTTGTGACGATTGCCGATGGCGTGAACGCGGACCTGACGCTCACGAGCCGCGGCGGCAAGTTCCACGGGTTTTCCTCGTCGGTAAAATCGTCGGGCATAGACAAGCTGCAAAAAGACGCCGCCGCGACATCGACGATCGCGGCAATCAGCGGCGCGATTTTGTCCATTGTTGGCAAGAACGACAGCTCGGCGACGCTCGAAAAAATTCAGGCGGGACGGCGCGTTTTGGAGCGACTCGGCGAAATCGACTTTGACCAGATCAACCTCGACGCCTCCTACAGGGCGGGACGGGAGATCGAGATAAGAAATTTCAGCCTGCTCTCGCCCGACATGCGCTTTGCGGGGGCGGGGTCGCTTGGCAACAAGCCCGCGCTTTCGCTGTTCAATCAGGCGCTTTCGATGAACCTGCAAATGGCGGTGCGCGGCGAGCAGGCGGAGGATTTGCGCGCGCTCAACATCTTGAAAAAGGAAACGGACGCCGACACGCTCGGCTACATGCCGTTGCTGGAAAATTTCAGCATGGAGGGAACCCCCTCAAACCTGAACACAGCCAGCCTGGTGCGGCACATCGTCAGCATGCTCGCGAAGAAGTGAGGCGTTTCGTTGGCATGCAATGGCAATTTGGACGCCGGGTGTTGGCGTTTTTTTTGCGCATGGCAGGTTGTGTGAGACACGCTTGGGCTTGCGCAAATCCAATTTCATGGTGTGTGCTCTGCGTGTGATGAGATCCTTACGCTTTTTACCGCTGGCCGCATTGTGTGCTTTTTTGTTTTCGGGATGCGCCACCTACAAGGCGAACGTGAAGCCTGATGCGGACCTTTCCAAATACCAGCGCGTTTGGGTGAAGAGCAACATGAACGACAATCGCGGCATAGGGCACTTCATTCGCGAGGCGCTCCGGGCCCGCGGCCTCGAATCCGACCTCGGCCCGCTCACCATGATGCCGTTGAACACGCAGGCGATCATCTCCTTCACCGATTCATGGGCGTGGGATTTCAAGGACCACATGACCGGGCTGACGCTTTCGTTTAAGGACACTAAAATCGATTTCCCGATCGCGACCGCGACCTACGTCGGGCACACCTCGTTTACAAAAGCACCGCACGAAATCGCCGAAAAACTCGTCGACAAACTGTTCAGCGAAAATACTCCGAGGAAAAAATGAGCCCCGCCGGCCGGGCAAACAAGCGGCGGGTGTCCGGCATTAACTGAACACTTGCCCTCGTCACGCAACCGGTGACAATTCCGCCACACTCGACATGACAAATCCAACGCTCCGCATCGTCCCCTTTATCCTCGGTGTTTGTTCGCTCGTGCTTCTGCCTTTTTCAGGGTGCGCGCATAAAAAAGAGTATGTTCCCGAAACCGATCCGAACGCGCCCCCGCCGCCCGCGATGCAAGGCTACGGGGAATTTTTCGACGGCAAGCTCCTTGTCGAGGCAAGCCTTGGTCGCGGCTTCCGCATGCGCCCCGGAAAAATGCGCGACATGGACGGTCGGCGCGAACGCGGGGAAGGTTTCACCGAGGTGTATTATGTCGATAGCGACGACGAGCCCGAGGAGCAATATTTCATCCCGCGCATGAACAACAGCACGCTGCCCCCGATCGCGCTTCGCCTGCGCGTCACCAACCAGATGGCTGAATCGGTCGAGGTGGAATTCATCGAGTGCAATTCGCTGCTGGGCAATTTTGCGGTGCGTCCGGAAAAAATCACAATCGCCGCCGGCGAGACGGGGGCGCCCGATCCCATGACATCGCTGCTCGGCCTTTCGGACGGCGAGTTCCAGCTAAAAGTCGGCCTCAAGGTCGGCGCAATACAGGAGACAAAGATCCTGATGCTGCGCACACTCAAGGACGCCCGTCCGCCCGAGACGGAAAAGGGCAGGCGCGCCAAACCTCCGCGCCAGCCGAAGGGGTAGGGCGAACCGTTTTCGGTGGCGCTGGTTTCGACCACATTCATTTTCGTGTGAAAATGCCGTTGTGCCGGCGCGAATTAGCCTGTGCCAAAAACAGGCTTGCGCCCGCGCGTTGCTTCGCCGCATGTTCCACAAATCCGGCATTTGTGCCGGATGTTCTTTTCACACCCGACACATCACGCTCAGGGCACTGGGAAAAGCCGTGAAAACCGGCTACAGTTGCGCTGCGGTAACGCATCAGTCCAGACCATCGTTCGCGTCTTAAACGCGCGATAAAACCAGTCGGCCTCCCGGTCGGCGAAGGAGATGGCGAGGCAGGCGGCGCGTCCGATATCGAAAACGCAAAACACGTTTCACGAATCGCGCGCGCCCCGGCACATGCGGAGTCCGAATATCCACCCTTGGGCGCTCACGCGGCCGGCGCGAAACTTTTGCGCGCGCCGACCCCGCGAAATCTTCATCGCAAAAATGAAGCGTGAGAGCAGTGCCTCGAGTTCGATTGCGCGCCACAAAAAACGCAGGGCGCGCAACGAGCCCTGTCTGCTCTTGCCACCAACCAAGAGAGACAGACCCGTGAACCAACACAAAAACCGTTCGCTGGCCCGCGTCCGCGCCTTTCGCGCGTCGGGACAGCTTTTTTCATTCGCGAACATCGCGGCCGCCGCCGCGTTCGCCCTAATCGCCATCGCCGCCACCGGCCCCGCCGCGCGTGCCCAAAGCGTGACCGCGACCGCGTCCGCGCCGCAACAACAGCCCGGCACCGTCGAGCTCGAAGCCTACGTGGTGTCCGCCTCGCGCACCGCGCAAAATGTCAAACTCACGCCCAGCAGCGTGACCTCCATTTCGCTCTCCCACATGGAGAACTTGCAGATCCCCGATTTGCGCACCGCCCTGCAAACCATTCCCGGCGTCAATGTCTCCGAAACCGGCGGCGCGGCCGGCAGCCAGTCCGCGATATACATCCGGGGCGCCAATCGAAATCAGACCCTCTTTTTAATCGATGGTATTCGCATGAACGCCGAGGACTGGACGGGCAATTATGCCAATTATCTCGGCGCGGCCGACCTCGCCGGTTTTGATCGTGTCGAAGTTTTGCGCGGTCCGCAAAGCACGCTTTACGGCAGCGCCGCGATGGGTGGCGTTGTTTCGCTTGAAACCGCCCGCGGTCGCGGTTCCGCGCATGGTTCGGTTTCGATTGAGGGCGGCTCGTTCAACAGCATTGGCGGAACTGCCGCCATTGCGGGACGCAAACCGCTCATGAGCGGTCTTTCCGCAAGTCCGCAGTCACTCAGTTACAGCGCTTCGCTTTCCGCTTCTTACACGGAAAATGACCGCGACTATAACATTTTCAGGCAAGCCAGCGGCTCCACCCGTATCGAATACCAACTCGCCGATTCCTTCACCGCCGGCTTCACCTATCGGGGGCTCCGCTCCCATTACGAGGAGCCCGGCCCCGTCGGTGATCCCACGCAGGCAGGGGATCTCAATCTCAATCTCGACATCGCCACGGTCTATGTTGATTGGAGTCCCATTGCCGCCTTCGATACCCGGCTCACCTACGGATGGGTTCAAAACATATACGATTGGGTTAACCGGGACGGTTCCTGGCCTTCCAATGCGCACAGCACGCGCAATGTGATCGACTGGCAAAACACTTGGCGCGCGATTGAGCAGATTCAAGTCGTTGCCGGCGTCAACGCCGAGTGGTCGCATTATGATTCCGGTGATGCTCCAGCCAGTGAGCGCCTCGCCTCCGCCTATATCAATGTCGTCGCCAATCCGGTCAAAAATCTCGAACTCACAGCCGGTGTTCGTGGTGACGATTACAGCACACTCGATTCGCATGCCACATGGCGCGCAGGAGCGGCTTACCGCATTGAGCAAAGCAAAACCACATTTCGCGCCACCTACGGCACCGGCTTCAATGCGCCCGCGCCACAATATGCCCAAGGCGGTGGTCACTATGCGCCCAGCCCCGATCTCAAGCCCGAAAAATCCAAGGGTTGGGACATTGGCGTCGAGCAAGACCTCTGGAATGATCGCATTACCCTTGGCGCGACTTATTTTCGAAACGATTTCGACAATAAATTTGCCTGGGATTACGGTAGCTATCCGTATCCGACATACAATATTCCAGATGCGACGACCAAGGGTGTGGAAACCTACATCTATGCGCGTCCCGTCGATAACATGGGCGTGCAAATTGCCTACACCTATCTCGACACTCGCGACAATAATGGCGCGTGTCTTCCGCGCATGCCCCGCCACGTCCTCGCTGCCGATGTCAACTACCAGTTCACCAAGCGGCTGTTTGCCGGTGTCGGATTCAATTGGGTTGGCGGCCGACCAGTCGACTCCTCATGGGCCACGTCCGAAATGCCAAGTTATTCGACAGTCCGCCTCTACGGCGGCTACGAGGTTTGCTCCGGCTTGAAACTCAAACTGCGCCTCGAAAATCTCTTCAACAAAAAATACGACACCGTTGCCGGCTATCCCGCATTGCCCTTTGGCGTGTTTGGCGGCATCGAGTGGAAGTTCTAAAAATGACACAGCTTCACAAGGCAGGGCGAACCGTCCCCGGCGAGCCGAGACACCAACCGCTGCTCAGGTTGCTCGCGGCCTGGCCGGAGGCATCGTCCTGCCTTGTTGTTTTTGTCCTCCTTCTTTTCACCCTTCATCTTTCACCCTTCACCCTTCGCGTGCGCGCGGACGCACCGCGTCCGCAGCCGCGCGTCGTTTCCCAGACTGTTGGCAACGACGAGTTGCTTTACGCGGTCGCCGATCCCGGGCAAATCGCCTGCCTCAGCCACCTTTCGCGCGACTCCAGTTTTTCCGCCATCGCCGGGGCGGCCGCAGCGTTTCCCAGCCTCCAGAAAAACGCCACCGCCGAAACGATCCTCTCCTACGAACCCACGCTCGTCATCTTCAACGATTACAGCCGCACCGAGCTCGTCGAGCAAGTGCGGCGCGCCGGCGTGCGTGTGATCGTCATCACCAAATACTACACGCTTGATGATGCGTTTGATAATCTACGCATGATCGCGCGCGAACTCGGCCCCCGCGCCGAGGCCCGCGCCGAGGCCATCATTGCCGACGGCCTGCGCCGTGTCGCGGCCCTCCGCGAAACGCTCAAGGGCGCCAAGCCCGTTCGCGTCATCGCGCCCTCGACCTACGGCCTCATTCCCGGCAGCCAGAGCACCTTTCAGGATCTTTGCGATTACGCGGGCGCGGAAAATCTCGCTTTCACGCTCGGCCGTTTGAAGGGGCATCAAGCGCCTCCCTCGGAAAAAATGCTCACTTGGCCAATCGACAAGGCCGTGCTCGTGGGCGCGGACAAAAACGCCGCGCTTGCGCCCTTCAAAAAACTTCCGCCCTATCAATACATGTCCGCAATCCGTGAAGGCCGTGTCGTGCTCCTCGAACCCTGGCAAATAAGCTGCGTCTCCCACCTGCGCATCGACGCCTACGAGCGGCTGGCGCGGGAGCTGCACTCGGCGCGGTTCCCGCTAATGAATAATGGAAAATGAAAAATGGGGAACCCAGCTCATCCGGGGTCCGGGAGGACTCGAACGCTGCAAAGCGTGCGCGCTCTTCGCGTCCGGGTTCATTCTTCATTCTACATTTTCCATTATTCATTAGCATAGTCCTGCTCGCAGGGCTATGCGTCGTCTCGCTATGCGTCGGCGACATGAACCTCTCGCCCGCGCGCACGCTTGACGGACTGCTCCGGCGCGACGAACTCGCCACGTTTGTCATTTGGAACATGCGCCTCCCGCGTCTTCTTGTTGCGATGCTTATCGGCGGCGCGCTGGCGTCGAGCGGACTTGTCATGCAGGCGTATTTTCGCAACAGCCTCGCGAGTCCCGGACTTCTCGGCGTGAGCGCCGGCGGCACTGCGGGCGCGGTCGTTGCGATTGGGGCGGGTTTCGCAGCGGGCTCGTTTTTTCTCCTGCCATTCGCATCTATCGCGGGCGCGTTTATTGCGACGGCGTGTGTCATCGCGCTCGCGCGGCGCGGCGCGGGCACCGAGCGGCTCCTGCTCGCCGGCATCGCGCTCAACGCCATGCTCGGCGCCGTTTCCAGTTACGTGCTATCCAACGCCACGCTCACCTACGAGCGCAACGCGCAAATCCTTTTCTGGCTTCTCGGCGGGCTTGAGGATCGCACGTGGGAGCACGTCATGATGGCGTCGCCAATCCTGCTCGCCGCGCTTCTGCTCTGGCCGCTTGGCCGCCAAATGGACCTGCTCAGCCTCGGCGCCGACGAGGCGCAAAGCCTCGGTGTCGATGTGCGCCGACTGCGCGGCTGGCTGCTCGTGCTCTCGACCGTGCTCACCGCGCTTGCGACGGCGGTCACCGGCACGGTCGGATTTGTCGGACTCGTCGTGCCGCACATTTTTCGCCTGCTCGTCGGCCCCGAGCACCGGCGACTCGTTCCGCTTTCGCTGGTTGGCGGCGCGGCCTTTGTTGTCGCGTGCGATCTCATCGGACGCGAAGCCGGCGGACTGCGCATCGGCATCGTCACGTCGTTAATCGGAGGACCGTTTTTCCTGTGGCTATTAAGGAGGCAGGCATGAAAACCAGCGTCCTCGAAATTTCCAATGCCACCGTTCCCGGACGCATCGCCGGCGTCAGCCTCGCGCTTGCGCCCGGTGTCATGGCGGGACTCGTCGGACCCAACGGCTCCGGGAAATCCACGCTGCTCCACGTTGCCGCCGGACTGCTTCCGCCCGAGCCTGGTGGCGGCGTGCAATGGAACGGAGTTCCGCTCGCGCGCATCCCGATTCTCGAACGCGGCCGCCGCGCAACGTGGGTGCCTCAGGAGGCGCATTTCGAGTTTGGTTTCACCGTGCGCTCCGTCGTGGCGCAGGGCCGCTACGCGCACGACGACGACGGCAAACACGTTGACGAGACACTTGCCCGCTTCGATCTCACCGCGCTCGCGCACCGCCCCGTCAACCGACTCTCCGGCGGCGAACGCCAGCGCGTGCTCCTTGCCCGCGCGCACGCCACCGCCGCGCCCCTGCAACTCTGGGACGAACCGCTCGCCGCGCTCGACCCGCGCCACGCCCTGAAGATTCTCCTGCTCGGCAACAAGCACACGCGCGCCGGCGGCACGCTCCTCTTTTCGCTGCACGACCTTCGCATGGCTTACATCCTCGACATGGTCGTGGTGATGCACGAGGGCCGCCTCCGCGCCGCCGGCAAACCCGCCGACGTGCTCACCCCCGAACTCCTCCTCGACGTCTTCGGCGTTCGCGCCGAAATCACCTCAAGCCTTTCCTTCGCGCTGCCCTGAAAACAAACAGAAACCCAATCACCAGAATCGCCATGTCGCACACACCGCAAACCACCGCCGAAAAAACCGGGCCTCAAACCGAAGCCGAGCACGCCGGACACATGAAAGCCATTCAGGCCGATATGCGCGCCAAGCTCGAAGCGACCCGCGAAAAACGCGGCCTCGTCATCGTGCACACTGGCAACGGCAAGGGCAAAAGCACCGCCGGTTTCGGCATGGTCGCGCGCATGCTCGCGCACAAACGCAAATGCGCCGTCATCCAGTTCATCAAGGCCTCCAACGATGCCGTCGCCAAACTCCTCGCCGGTCCCAATCTCCGCTGGCACCACGTTGGTGAGGGGTTCACGTGGGACACGCAAAACCGCGACGCCGACATAGCCCAATGCCGCGCCGGCTGGCAACTCGCGCTCGACTACATGCGCGACCCCGAAATCACGCTGATCGACCTCGACGAAATCAACGTCGTTCTTGATCTCGGTTATCTTTCCGTCGACGAAGTGCTTGCCGCGCTCCGCCAAAAACGTCCCGACCAGCACATCGTCTGCACCGGGCGCAACGCCCCCGCCGCGTTGATCGAGCTCGCCGACCTCGTCACCGAAATGCGCGAAATCAAACACCCCTTCAACACCGGCGTCCAAGCGCAGGCGGGCATCGAGTTTTGAAATGCGTCGAATTCGACGGATAAAAACCCAACTTTACAGAAACAATATTCAAAATGACCAACCCAACCATCCCTCCGCTTTCCCGCGAACTGGAACCCGCGCTCCGCGCGGCCATCGACAACAAAACCAAGCCGCCCGGTTCGCTTGGACGGCTTGAGGAGGTCGCGCTTCGGCTCGGCCTCATGCAGGGCACGCTCGCGCCCGAACTCCGCGCGCCGGCGTCGCTCGTGTTTGCGGGTGATCACGGGCTCGCCGACGAGGGTGTGAGTCCGTTTCCCAAGGCCGTCACCGTGCAAATGGTGCTCAATTTCCTCGCGGGCGGCGCGGCGATCAATGTCTTCGCGCGCCAGCACGGCCTCCACCTCAAGGTGATCGATGCCGGTGTCGCCGGAGCGCTGCCCGAGCATCCCGATCTCATCGCGCGCAAGGTCATGCCCGGCACGCGCAACGCCCTGCGCGAACCGGCAATGACACCCGCCGAGGTCGAGCTCTGCTTTGCGCACGCAGACCGCATCATTGGCGATCTTCACGCGCGCGGTTGCAACGCCGTCATTTTTGGCGAAATGGGCATCGGCAACACCTCCATCGCCTCGCTCCTCATGAGCGCGCTCACCGGCACTCCGCTTGAGGACTGCACCGGGCGCGGCGCGGGGCACGATCCCGCCGGGCTCGCCCGCAAAATCGACATTCTCAAACGCGTGCAGGCGCGTCACGGCCCGATCACAGATCCGCGCGCCGCGCTCGCGGCCTACGGCGGATGCGAAGTCGCGATGATGGCCGGCGCGATGCTTTCCGCCGCCTCACGCCGCATGTTGGTGATGAACGACGGCTTCATCGTGACGAGCGCGCTGCTCGTTGCCTCGCGCATCAACCCCGCCGTCCTCGACTACACGATTTTCGGGCACACGAGTGCCGAGGGCGCGCATCCGAAACTAGTTTCGCGGCTTGGCGGCAAACCGCTCATCGCGCTCGACCTGCGTCTCGGCGAGGGCACCGGCGCCGCGCTTGCGTGGCCGCTCGTCATGAGCGCCGCCGCCTTTCTCCGCGAAATGGCCACATTCGAGTCGGCCAAAATCAGCAACAGGGAATGACCGTAAACGGGTATATTCAAAAGTGGATACGAACAGGGCATACGGCGTGGCGCCGTTTCGAATTGCACTTTTGCATGGAGGCCCCGGCGCTGCCGGTGAAATGCGTCCGGTGGCCGAATTCCTGTCGAAAAATCCCAATGTGCCCGGCGTTCTGGAGTGCCTGCAGACATCCAAAACGATTGCAGGGCAATTGGAGGAGTTGCATGCCCAATTGGTCGCGGACGCATCGCCGCCTGTCACACTGGTTGGCTTTTCATGGGGCGCATGGCTTGGGTGTTTGTTTGCGAGCCGGTATCCCGATCTTGTGAGGAAACTTGTTTTGGTAAGTGCCGGCGCGTTCCTCAAACAATACAATCGCGACCTCATGCCATTGCGCATGCAAAGGCTCTCAATTCCGCAACGCAACGAAGCTGGGGCCTTAATTGCGGAGCTCGAAGGTTCGAAAATGGATGACGCCATGTTGAAACGATTTGGAGAATTGATGGCCATTGCTGATTCCTTTGAATACGATCCGCGTGGTGGCGGAACGACATGTCCAAACATGGATATTTATCGTTCAATCTGGCCGGAGGCAGTGCGCTTGAGGGATTCGGGTGAACTGCTGGAACGTGTGAAAAGCATACAATGCGCCGTGGTTGCGATGCACGGTGATCACGACTCGCATCCCATGCGCGGGGTGGAGGAGCCGCTTGCGCGGACTTTGGCGAATTTTAGAATGATCCGCCTTGAAAAATGCGGGCACACGCCATGGTTTGAGAAATACGCTGGGGCGCGTTTTTACGAAGCGCTAATCGAAGAATTGCGTCATGATCGCTAATAGGATTAAACATTATTTCGCACCATGGTTCCGCAATCTCGACGATCAGCAATAGGGAATGATCGATGCCGAAATTCCTCAAAATACGCATTCCAATGCGTCATGATGCGAGCCTGATGCCGTTTCTTAAATAACGACTGAAATCCATGAACGCATTTCTTTCACGCGAGCTTCGCGCGCTGCATTCCGCGGTGATGTTTTTCACGCGAATTCCAATGCCGTCGTTCAAGGACTACGATCCCGGCGACTTGCAGCGCTCGTCGGCTTATTTTCCGCTGGTCGGCTGGATCACGGGCGGCGCGGCGGCGCTCGCGTGGTGGGGTGCGATTCAAATCTGGCCGCCCGCAATCGCGAGCGGCGCGAGCCTTGCAGTCACGCTTTTGCTCACCGGTGCGTTTCATGAGGATGGCTTTGCCGACATGTGCGACGGTTTTGGAAGCGGCGCGCCGAAGGACCGCGTGCTCGAAATCATGCGCGACTCGCGCATCGGCGCGTTCGGCGCGATCGGGCTTGTCGTCATGCTCACGCTCAAATGGCAGGCGGTCGCCGCGCTGCCGTTGCAACCGGCGTGGCTGGCGCCCGCGCTTTTGTTCGCGGCGCACACGGTGTCGCGCGGCGCGTCCGGCACGCTCATGACCACGCTCGCGTATGTGAGCGAGCAGGGGAAGGCGAAGCCGCTTGCCACCACGCTGCGCGGCTGGCGCCTGGTGGTTTCGCTTGTCTTCGCGCTGGCACCGTTCGCGCTGCTGCCGTTGCGATTTTGGTGGACGCTGGTCGCGGTTGGCGTGGCGCGCGCGGTGATGGCGTGGCTCTGCAAACGCCGCATCGGCGGCTACACGGGAGACTGCCTCGGCGCAACCCAGCAGGTTTGCGAGGCCGCGTTTTATCTCTGCGCAGTCGCGCTTGTTTGGGCAAGGTAGCACAGACATTCCTGTCTGTGCCATAAATCACTCGCGCGCCGGACACAGGCAGACACAATCAGAAATGACCGTGCGCTGCTTTTATGAAGGATGAGGTATTCTCTTGCGTTCAAATTGCGCGACTGAAAAGTCCTCGCGAACCCCATTAATCCCATGCCCCTCGAACGCGATCTCGTCGGCTTCGGCGCGGATATACACATATCCCGGCGCAATCTTCCCCACTGGACAATCAGCACAAACACCGGGGCCGTTTATTGGATCACCTTTAGACTCGCTGATTCCATTCCGCAGAAAACGCTGCGCGCATGGCGGAACAATTTTAATGTTTGGAAACAAACGCATCCGCCGCCTTGGGATGCCGCGGTTTGGGCCGAATATGACGAACGTTTTGGCAATCATTATGAAGCATGGCTCGATCAGGGCAACGGTTCGCGCGCACTCGCAAAATCCCATGTCAGGGATGTTGTCATCAGCTGTCTGACGCGTTTTGCCGGCGAACGTTTTTTGCTGCATGCGGCCGTGATCATGCCCACTCACGTCCATGCTTTGATGCAGCCGCTCCAACATCACACCATCACCGCGCTCCTGAAGGGCATCAAGGGTGCGAGCGCGCGGCTGGCCAATCAACTGCTCGGCGCGACAGGATCATTCTGGCATGACGAGAGCTATGACCACATTGTTCGCAGCAATGAACAGCTTGCATATTACTTTCGCTATGTCGCGGACAACCCGCGTAAGGCCGGCCTGAGTTCCGATGAATACTGGTTGTATAAAAAATAAGACGACACAGACAGGAATGTCCGTGCTACCTTCCCGGAGTGCCTCCCGTGTTGTTCTCATCCGCCACACGCGTGTCGATGTTGCGCCGGGGGTTTGCTACGGACGGACGGATGTGCCGCTCGCGTCCACTTTTGCCGGGGAAGCCACGGCCGCGCTTTCGCTCATGCCCTGGCCGCCGTCCGAAATTTGGACGAGCCCGGCATCGCGCTGCACGCGGCTCGCGGAGCATTTTGGCATTTCCAATATCCGCGTCGATCCGCGCCTGCTCGAACTCGATTTCGGCGAGTGGGAAAATCGCGCGTGGGAAAGTTTTCGCTCGCCCCGGAGCGAGGCGTGGGCGCTCGATCCGATGCGTGTTCGCCCGCCCGGCGGCGAGACGGGCGAGGAGTTGCACGCGCGAGTCGGCGCGGCTCGCGACGAGATTCTTTCGCGCATCGCGGCGGATGAAAACGGCGCGTTGCGCATCGCAATCATCACGCACGCGGGAGTGATCCGTTCGTGGCTAGCCCATGCAAGCGGGCGCGGCCTGATGGATTTTTTCGGCGAGACCGTGCCTCACGGTTCGCCCTTGGCCGTTGCGTGAGACGTTGACACTTATTTTCCGTGGTCGTTTTCTTTGATGGACAAAATTCCGTCATGTCGCGCCCGGGCCACATTCTTCAGGTTTTGATTTTACGCGTGCGTCTCGCATGTCGCGCAGCTGTTTGGGTGACGTCGTTTGCCATTGCGTTTTTGTTTTCCGGCTGCGCCCACGCGCCACTCAACCAGCCGCTCGAAAAAAACGCGCCGCGTGCCGAGAGCCTGCGCATGCCCGCTGAAAACACAACCGACCTCGCTGTTTTCCTGTTTTTTTCCGGAGGCGGCAAACGCGCCTCCGCGCTTTCCTACGGCGTGCTCAAGGCCCTCTCCGACACGACCGTTTTGCTCGACGGGCACACACACCGCCTGAGCGACCGGGTCGAGTTCATCTCCTCTGTTTCAGGCGGGAGCTTCACCGCCGCCTATTACGGCCTCTACGGGGATCGCATTTTCGAGGACTTCGAAAAACGCTACCTCAAGCACAACACCGACGCCGCGCTCAGCTTGCGCCTCTTGAATCCCTACTGGTGGTTTCGTCTCGGCTCCGGTTACTACGGGCGCAGCGACATGGCGGCCCGCTATTACGACAAGCGCCTCTTCAAGGGCGCCACGTTTGGCGATCTCCTCAAAAACGGAAACCGTCCCTTCCTTTCCATCAACGCCACCGACGCGGCCAACGCCGAGCAGTTCTCCTTCACGCAGACGACCTTCGACCTGATCTCATCCGACCTTTCCCGCTACCCCATTTCCCGCGCCGTCGCCGCCTCGTCCGCCGTGCCCTTTGCGCTCACGCCGGTCACGCTCAAGAATTATTCCAATAAGACCGGCGTGCAGTCCTACGTCGATCCGCTTTTGCTTCCTGCGCGCAAGGCTGACCCGATGCGCCCCCTCACCGAGCGCGAGCAATACTTGCGCAAAATCGTGCGCTCCTACACCGACGAGGGCGAGCGTCCCTTCATTCACCTCGTTGACGGGGGCATGTCCGACAACCTCGGACTGCACGGCATCATCGACGCGAGCGTGATGCTCGGCGGCTTGCACGAACTGATGGATCACGTGCGCATGAAGCCGCCCGAAAAACTCCTCTTCGTGATCGTAAACGCCGAGGCGAGGCGCGGCGGCCACCTCACTGAAACGGAACGCACGCCCGGCTCGTTCGAAACCATGCGGCAAGTGAACGACATCCGCGGAAACCAGCGCAACGCGCGCACGCTCGAGGCGCTCATGCACCTCGTCGAGGAATGGAAGGACAGGAACCGCCCCCTTGCCGTCGCCGGGCAGCCCGCGCCTGAATTTTATATCGTCATTGTCGATTTTGAAAAACTTGCCGACGATAAGGAGCGCGAGTTTTTCCAAACCCTGCCGACCCGGTTCAGTTTGCCCGATAAAACAATCGACCTCCTGACGGCTGCGGGAGGAAAAATCCTGCGCGACTCGCCGGAGTTCCAACGCCTCCTGCGCGATATTGCCGGAGATGCCGCCCAGCCCGCCGGAAACAATCGCGCGGAATAAATCCGCCGGACGCCCGAGGGCGAAGTCGCGTCACGATTGCCGGCGACGGAGATTGTCGGCGACAATGGCGGCGGCGATGGCGGCGTTGAGTGATTCGGCGCGGCCGTGGCGGGGAATAGTGACAAGTCGCGTGACCGCCGCGCGAACTTCCGGCGTGAGTCCGCGCCCCTCGCTGCCGACGACAACGATGGCGTTGTGCAGCGGATCGAGCTCGTGCACATCGCCGCCGCCGAGATCGCAGCCGAGGACGGGCGTGCCTGCTTGCGCGGCCTCGATGAGGACGGGGGCGAGCGGGGCGGTGATAACGCGCACGCGGCTGAACGAGCCCATGCTGGCGTTGATGACTTTCTGGCTGAAGAGGTCGGCGCATTCGGGTGAGCAGACGACTCGGTCGAACGCAAACCAGTCGGCGATGCGCAAAAGCGTGCCGACGTTGCCCGGGTCCTGAATGTCGTCGAGCGCGAGGGTGAGCCCGCGGGCAAGCTCGCCGGGGGCGGGCGCGTGGCGTGTGATGCGGCCGACGGCAAGCGCGGTGCTCGGCGTCGGGTAGTGGCTGATGCGAGCCATCTCGGCGTCGGTGACCGGGGTGACTTTAAATTTTAGGTTTGAAATTTCGGAACGGAAATCAGGCGTGGCGTAGATTTCGATTAGGGGAAATTTTTCGGCGATAAGCTCGGCAATGACTTTTTCGCCCTCGACGACAAACAGGCCGAGCGCTTCGCGATGTTTTTTTTCGCGAAGTGAGCGGAGTCGGGCGATGTCGGCTTTGGATAGCATGGTGGGGTTTCTCGATTTTGGATTTTCGATTGTGCGCTGCCGCGCGGTGTCGAATTCGAAATTGGAGCGGAATATCCCAATCGAAAATTTGTTCAGCGGGAGATTTTCACAAAGTTGCGGTAAAGTTGCAGGCCGCGCGCCTGGCTTTTTTCGGGATGGAATTGCGTGGCGTGGCAGTTGCCGCGCGCGATGGCCGCCGTGAACTCGCCGCCGTAATCGCTGGTGGCGAGGACGAGCGAGGGATCTGCGGGCTGGCAGTGGTAGCTGTGCACGAAATAAAACGACTCGCCCCGGGCTTGAGGTCGGCGGCGAGCGGCGACGCGGGTTGCGTGAAGCGCACGGTGTTCCAGCCCATGTGCGGAATTTTGTATTCGGGCGGACGCTCGAAACGAACGACTTTGCCGGGAAGGATTCCGAGGCCGCGTGTGTCGCCTTCCTCGGAATACTCAAAGAGCGCCTGCATGCCGAGGCACACGCCGAGGAAAGGACGGTCGGCGGCGATCCATGCTCGCACGGTGTCGGCGAGGCCGGTGGTTTGCAGCGAGGCGACACAATCGCGGAGCGCGCCGACGCCGGGCAGGACGAGCCCGGTGGCCGAGGCGGGCAGCTCGTCAGGCGCGCGTATGATGTGCGTGGTTGCGCCAACGGTTTCGAGCGCCTTGGTGACGCTGCGCAGGTTGCAAATGCCGTTGTCGATGACGGCAATGTGTGTGGCGGCGGTGTTTGTCTGGGCGTTGTTCACGGACGGAGAAAATTTCTAAAACCGACTTAATTCGATTTAAGTCGACTTAAGTCGATTTAAATCGTCGGCGCGCCGCAGCGTGGCCGTGAAAAAACCGTCGGTGTTGTGGGCGGCGGGGAGAATGGTGTTTTGTCGCACGAGCGAAAAGCCGGCGTGCGCGGGATCGGCGAGGAAGGCGGTGACAACATCCTCGTTTTCACGGCGGCTGAGCGAGCAGGTGGCGTAGATGAGGATGCCGGCGGCGCGGACGAGCGGTGCGTGGCGCGCCAGGATTTCGAGCTGGCGCGCGGCGGCGGCGCGGATGGTTTCCTCTGTTGTCGTGTATTTGAGGTGTGGACTGCGCCGCCATGTGCCGGTGCCGCTGCACGGGGCGTCGACCACGACTGCGTCGTAGGATCTTGGCTTGCCGGACGCAAGCGCGGGTTGGGGGAGGATGCGGATGTTTTTTATATTTGCGCGCGCGGCGCGGGTTTTGAGCTCGGCGAGGGCGTCGGGGCGTGGATCGGTGGCGTCGATTTGCGCGGCGGGACCGAGGAGTCTTGCGAGTTGGAGTGTTTTGCCCCCGGCGCCGGCGCAGGCGTCGAGAAAAAGGCTGAAAGACTGAAGGTCTGAAGGGCTGAAAGATGAGAGCGCGGTCGGGAGGATAAGCTGCGAGCCGAGGTCTTGGATTTCGATGAGGCCGCGCTGGTGAGCTTCGGTTTTTGTGAGATCGGGATCGTTGACGGCGAGGAGTTCGATGGCGCCGGGGAGCGTGTCGGAAACTTGCCATGTCCAGCCGCGCGCTGTGAACTCGGCAAAGACGGGTGCGGGGTTGTCGGTTTGCAGGCGGAGCCAGAGCGGCGCGCGGGTGTGGAGCGCGTCGATTTCGGGCGGCTCGAAGGCGGCGGGACAATGTTCGCGAAACCACGCGGGGAGGAGCCTGGCGGGTTGTTGTTCGAGGATTGCGGCGCGTTCGGCGATGGTGGCGGGCGCGGGCGGAAAGTTGGCGAGGAGTTGCTGTTTGAGGGGAAGCGTGGCGGGAGTGTCGGAGGCGAGCCAGAGCACCAAATGCGAAATGCGGAGTTCGGAATGCGGAATGAAGGACGGGCTGGCGTGGGTGTTTTGGGTTTCGAGCCAGGGCAAGTGGCGCAGCGCGGTGTAGATAAGTTCGCGGTAGAGGCGGCGGTCTCGCGAGCCGAAGCGTTTTTCCTTGGCGAGGCGTTGCTGGATGCGCGCGGGGAGGTTGCGGTCGATGCGGACGTGGGGATGGATTTCGCCCCAAAGTGTCTCAAAGGTGCGAAGCTGGTTTTCGGCGCGGGACATGGTGGCGGGATTTTCGATGGCGGATGTCGCTATGCTCGGTAACTGGATTCTGGATTTCGCAAGCGTTGTTCGTGTGTTGTTTGGCGTGGGAGCGCACAATTCAAAATCGAGGATCCAAAATCCACAATTTCTAGAAATTCATGAGGCGAACCTCGATGCTAAAGCCGAATTTGCTTTCGCGGGCCTGGCCTTCGTAGAGCGAGATGCCGTAGCGAATCGTCCAGAGGTTGTGGCCGAGTTTTTGGATGATGCCGAAGCTGCGCTCGTTGAAGCGATGCTCGCGCGCGTCGTAGCGCAGGCGTGCGTAGGCCTGGTAGGTTTCGTTGAGGCGGTAGCGGCCCTCGGCGATGTATTCGTTGATCTGGCCTTTCAGGTAGTGCGTGGACAGGCCGGCAGACCAGAGCGAGCCGTCGTTGATTGAGAAACCGGTGTTGATTTCACGGAGTGTGAAATCCTGCGGCGTGAAACTTTGGTAGAGATTGAAGCGGAGCCACGGCGCGGGCATGAGCGCGAGTTCGGCATGGATTGCGGAGAGGTCGTGCTCGCCGTCGGGCGCGGTGCGGTCGAGACGAAAATCGGCGGCGAGGTTGAGCATGGCGAGGTCGCGCGAGCCGTATTCCTTGTCGCGGGTCTGGAGTGTGTTGTCGAGGCCGATGCGGAAGGTGTTCGTGGGGCTGATTTGGTCGATGTTGCGAATCTCATCGAGGCCGAGCGGCTGGAGATAGGTGGAGAAAGTTTGGTCGTCAACGGGCGGAATATAGGCCGAGCCCTTGTCGGCTTTCGGGATGTAGCGGTAGGAGAGGCGCGGCGTGACGAGGTGGCGGAGGCCGTCGATGCCCCATTTTTCGTTTTTGTAATCAAAAGTGCCGGCGGCGCGGAGCGTGGCGTCGAAGCCGATTTCGCCGAGGTAGCGCGTGTAGTCTTTTTTGCCGTTGGCATCGGCATAGTGGGTGACGCGCGCGCCGAACACGGGAGTGAGCGTGGCTATGCCCTTGTAGGCGACGGGGCGGTAGAGCGCGTAGTAGGCATCGAGGCGGTTGCTGTCGATGCTTGCGGGCAGATAAAGCGGCGAGTCGTCGGTGAGCGAGGCGGCGCTGGCCTGGCCTTTTTGATAAATACCCTGCACGCCGATGAGGGAGGGGAGGAGGTCGAAGCGGACTTCGGGGAGGCGTTGCTGGACGGGGTAGTAGGAGTTGAGCTGCGCGCGGGCGAAGACGGAAATGATGAAGTTGTCGCGCGCATAGTCGGCCTCGAGAAAGTTGTCCGGCTGCTGCACGGGATAGAACTCGTTGCGCCTGAAATCGCGAATGATTTCGGAATCGCTCCAGTAGTTTATCTCGCCAAAAATGCGCAGGTTGGACGTGACACCCTGGCTGTGCCGCCACGTGACGAATCCCCGGTCGGTCGGCACGGGGCGGTCGAGGATATCGGTAAGGCGGTTGCCGTTGTCGTGGATGTAGCCGGTGTTGAGCGAGCCGGTCATGCGCCCGCCGCCGGGTGTGGCGATGTCGTAGGCGGCGGCGGGGCCGAAAAGGAGGCCGCGCTTGGTGTAGTAACCCACATCGCCGCCGAGCCGGAGTCCGTCGGCGACGGGCACAAGCGTGCCAAGGTCGAGGAACGCGCCGAGGTTGCCGCGATAACCAATCCTGCCGCTGGTGTTGCCGATGAAAGAATTCCCTCCGACGCCCTGCGAAAGGCGCGGCAGCTTGATGACGGGAACCGCGCCGATGCCGATGCGTGTATTCGATGTGTGGATACGCTGGTCGGGCCCGCTTGTGTAGGTGAGCGAGCCGGCACCGAGCTGCGGGACAAAGACGCCGGGTTCCTGATACGAGACGGTGGCCTCCGTGAGCGTGACGGCCTGCGCGGAGCCGGACGCGCGCGCGCCCGAAATGTAGTAGGGAAACTCGCCGAGCCGCGGCGCCTCGACGGAGAACGTGCCGTCGGCGATGTTGTAGACAAGCTCGTCGGCCAGCATGCGCATGGGGCCGCGCGTGAAAACGACATGGCCGCGCGCGACGGCGGTGTTGCCCGCGCGGTTGTAGCGCAGCTCGTCGGCGGTGAGGAGCGCGATGCCCTGGGTGAAACGGGCGTCGCCGGTGTAAACGACATCACGCGTTGCGCGATCAGTGCGCACATTGTCCGCGGTGAATTCGAAATCCTGAAAAACAAACTCGCGCGCGAGCGCGGACGCCGTGCGTGACACCGTCGCCGTGCCGTCCGCAAAAACGCAGAGCGACGGCAATGTGAGAATAAAAATGGCGAAAAGGCGACGAATCACGATTCGCGGGAGCAAAGTGAGACGCGGGCCGGCGTGCAAGCACGGGGTTTTGCCGCGGGTGCCGAGGGGTGCCAAATTTTGACCGGACTATGCCTGGGCTTGGGAACGCGGACATCCTGTCCGCAGGTTTGGCGAGGGATCTACGCGGCGCGCCGTCTTGCGGGCGGGACTCCCTCGCTCCCGGGCGCAAGCGCATCATTTTTATTCTGCGAAATTTTGCGATGCTTCCGGTGCTGAGCCCGAGGGTTTTCGTTGCCCTCGCAAAAAACGGACGCCACGCTTTGCCTACATGAGCGCCGTGCCAAAATCCTCATCGCTTTTCCCCCAGCATGTGATCGCCGCGAAAAGGGACGCGCGAAAACTCACGCGCGACGAGATCGACGCTTTTGTGCGCGGCGCGACCGACGGCTCCTGGACCGATTACCAACTGAGCGCGATGCTCATGGCAATTTGTATTCGAGGAATGGATACAGACGAAACCGCCGCGCTCACGGAAGCGATGATGAACTCGGGCACGGTCGCGGACTTGCCGGGCGTTTGCCTTCCCAAGGTTGACAAGCACTCGACCGGCGGGGTGGGGGACAAGGTCTCCATTCACCTCGCGCCGATGGTCGCGGCGTGCGGCGTGGCGGTGCCGATGATGAGCGGGCGCGGCCTCGGGCACACGGGCGGCACGCTCGACAAGCTGGAGGCGATTCCGGGCTTTCGCGTCGGGCTGACCCTGCCTGAGTATCGCGCGCAAATGGAAACGCTCGGCGTTGCGCTCATCGGGCAGACCGCCGAACTCGCGCCCGCCGACAAAAAACTTTACGCGTTGCGCGATGTGACGGGCACGGTCGAAAGCATTCCGCTCATCACGGGCAGCATTCTGTCCAAAAAGCTCGCCGAGGGAATCGACTCGCTCGTGCTCGACGTGAAGTTCGGCGCGGGCGCGTTCATGAGGGAAAAGGCCCGCGCGCGCGAACTCGCGACGACGATGGTCGCCGCGTGCCGCCATCTGGGCAAACCCGCGCGCGCATTGCTCACCGCGATGAACCAGCCGCTTGGCCGCGCCGTGGGCAACGCGCTCGAAATCGCGGAGTGCGTTGATTGCCTGCGCGGCAACGGCCCGGCGGATTTGATGGAGGTCACTTATGCGCTTGGCGAACAGATGCTGCTTCTCGCGGGTGTTGCGAAAACGGCGGACGAGGCGCGTGCAAAATTGGAAAACGCAATCGCGGGCGGCGCGGCGCTCGAAAAACTGCGCGCGCTCATCGTCGCGCAAAACGGCGATCCCCGCGTGATCGATGATCCGGCTGCGTATTTGCCTCGGGCGAAATATCAGGAGGCGGTTGTTGCCGGTTCCGGCGCGGGCGGCTATGTCGCGGGGGTTGACGCGATGGGCATTGCGCTTGCCGCGCTCAATCTCGGCGCGGGCCGTGTTCGCGCGGAGGATAAGGTCGACCATGCGGTTGGCATTTCGAGTCTCGTGAAAGCGGGCGAGCGCGTCGAGGAGGGCGACACGCTCGCGGTTATCCATGCGAACAACGAGGGCGCGCTTGCGGAGGCCCGAGAAAGCGTGACGAGGGCAATCACGTTTTCGCAGGCGCCGGTCGCGGTGGAGCCGCTGGTGGCCGAAATCATTTAAGGCTTTTACCGTGGGACACACTTTGCGTGCGTCCCAAAAAAAAAGAGCGGCTGAAATAGCCGCCCTTTTGGGGATGAGATTATACTGTTGTTGGTTGGGTCACTTTACGGGCACTTCGAGCGGCTTGTATTTGCCGACCAGCCAGTTTTCCACGGTGATCGTCTTGGCCGTCGCACCGGATTGGGCGGTGGCGTTGGACATCGGATCGAGTTGCACGGTTTTTTCGCCGACCTTGATTTTGGCGGGAATGCTGCTGCGGTTCACAAAGATCAGGCTTCCGCTTTCCTTTTTGATTTCAACGCATGCTTCGAACAGCTGGCGCACCCATTTTTCCTGTCCGAATACCATGTTCGCGGCCCAGCCGATGGTGCGCTTGGCGAAGAACGCCTCGCGAACCGATTCCAGCGTTTTTTCCTTCGCGAGCACGAGCGTGATTGGGCGCAGGGGATTGCGCACGCCATACATGTCGAACTCGGGCGGGTGGATGTCGCTGTTGGCAAAAACGGCGAGGTTTTTGTCGGTGCACCATTTTGCCACAACGGGATAAAACTGCTTGCCGTTAAAAGCCTCGATGCCGTGCATCCAGCCCTTTTCATACATTTCCGTGTGAACGTCGGTGAAGGTGGTCGGCGCGCCTTTGGCAATGCCGCCGCTTTTGGGCGCCTCCCAGCCGGGATGGTTCCAGAGCAGGAAGCCGCCTTGCGCCACGGCCTCCTTGAACATTTCGCGGAAGTCGTCCTGCTTCGCCGCGATCTTGTTCACGTCGGTGACGAAGAGCGCGTTGACGTGGCCGGGGGGCATTGTCGTTTTGGTGATTTCCGTGCCGCGCACCAGAAGGAGCTTGCGCTTGTCGGCTTCGACCTTGGCAATCTCGTAGGAGAGGTTATAGTTCTCGGTTCCGTTGAGCAGGGGAAAGTTGGTGACTTTGCCCGCCTTGTTTTTGCGGGGGATGCCGCCGACAAATATGCGGTATTCGATGTGGTCGGTGATTGCGATCACATCCAGTCCGTTGCCGTCCGCCTCGACCACGCGCTGAGTGGGCCAGACGCGCCCGTCGGAAAGCAGTGTGTGAATGTGGAAGTCGCCCTTCAGCACGCGGAACTCGCCGACATTCGGGATCGTGATGCTGCGTTTGGCCGGTGTTTTGCTGAGCTCCTTGCCAAAGCCCACCGTGTAGCTAATGTCCGGGTCTTCGCCGGGTTTGGGAGTCATGCCCTTTGCGAGGGCGGTTTGCGGCACTGCGCAAAAGGCGGCAAACGCCAGCCCACACGCCAGAATCATGGAGTCTTTTAGTAATTTCATGGGTTTCGTTTTTTTGGGAGTGAGTTTGCAATGCAACAGTTTGGAAAAAATTGGGCAATGGGAATGTTTATGCAGTTGGAGTGGGAGTGTGCGGTTCGCACATAAATCGAAATCACAAAAAACTTGGGGAAATTGCTCGGATGGTTTCCCGCCGTCTCATTGCTTGGGCCGCGAAAACCACGCTGGCGCGGGAATTCCTCGATAAACGCCTGCCGGTGTATCTCGATTTGGAAACGCAATCCGATTCGCAAAAGCTCAGTGATACGGAGGGGGGCAATCGCCATCAGGACAATCACCGCCCTCGGCAGCGAACGAACGTTCGGCCTTGTCGATGGCATCAAGCTTGGCTGGTGTTTCCGCCTAAAGTTTTGAGTTGAGCCACGCCGCAATCTGACGCTGCGCATTGACGGACAGTTTCTCGATGACGGATTCCGTTGCCAAAACATAAACAAACGAAACAAGCTTCGAGGAATTGAACTCGAAGAGATTAAAGATATGAAAAACAATCCGATTAAAACAAATGCCGCGGACAGAAATCATCCGGGATTTAAGAAAGAGGCGGAACCCTTTTTTAATATAGTAATGGAGGGATTGAAGGGGCGCGTGGACGGCGATCATTTCTGGGACGCGGTGTCGGAGGACGCTGTTTTCGAGTTCAGATACCGTTTCCCGGGTTTTGCCGGTAAAATAGTTGGCCGGGATGCATACATGGAATGGTTTGAAGGTTATTCCGCCGTCTTGCACTCGACGGATAATCTAAGGACTTATGAAGCGACCGCAGCGGGGGTTATTATCTTAGAGTATGAAGTGCACGGAATAATCCCGTCCACGGGCAAAAAATACGACAATCGGTTTTGCTCCATCGTAACGGTAAGGGACAAAAAGATCGCCCATTGGATAGATTACTGTGACTCACTCGCTATAATGACTTCATACAGTCCTGATTAACACAAGGGCCGTTTGATGCGATATTTCAGCCGAAGGTGCATCCGATGTAACCAAACGGGTTACTCTTCGAATAAAACTAACCTTGTTTCTGTCTTAGAGCTGTTTCGATTTAAATTAGCGCGAGAAAATGCCTTTTGGTAGGGCGAACCGTCCCGGTGAGTCTGCGCAAGTTTCCGGACGTTATTAGGGTTGTGTATCCAAAAACAAAACACCCAAGGTCGGCTCTGTTGTCGCCAACCTTGGGTTAAGTTGTGCCCCCCCGTTGGAGTTAATCATTCATGCTTGCGCTTACTCCGGCTCACTCCGACGACGCCGGTGCGGGGGGCGTGGTCGGGGCGTTGGGTTGGGCGAAGGCGAGTTTTTCGCCGTCACGGGTGATTTCCACCGGCGCGCCGTCCTTGATGTCGCCGCGCAGGATCGCCTCGGCAAGCGGGTCTTCAAGATAATGCTCCACGGCGCGGCGCAGCGGGCGGGCGCCGTATTTTTCGTCGTAGCCTTTGTCAACGAGCAGCATCTTGGCTTCATCGGTGAAGTTGAGCGTGATTTTGCGCTCAACGAGGCGTTTCGCAAATTTCGAAACTTCGAGCTCCACGATTTTCGTGATGTCGGCTTTGTCGAGCGGACGGAAGAAGATGATGTCCGAGATGCGGTTCAGGAACTCGGGACGGAAGACGCGCTTCGCCTCCTCGAGAACTTTCTCACGCATTTTCTCATGGTCGCTGATGCCGCTGGTGGCGGCGGCGAAGCCCATCGAGGTCTGGCGTTGCAGGAGCGAGGCGCCGACGTTCGAGGTCATGATGATGATGGTGTTTCGGAAATCAACGCTGCGGCCCATCGCGTCGGTGAGGCGTCCGTCCTCAAGGATTTGGAGGAGGATTTGCAGCACGTCGGGGTGCGCTTTTTCCACTTCGTCGAAGAGGATGACGGCGTAGGGTTTGCGGCGCACGGCCTCGGTGAGCTGGCCGCCCTCGTCGTAACCGACGTAGCCGGGGGGCGAGCCGATGAGGCGCGAGACGGCGTGCTTTTCCATGTATTCGCTCATGTCGATCTGGATGAGCGCGTCCTGGTTGCCGAACATTTGCGCGGCGAGTTGCTTGGCGGTCTCGGTTTTGCCGACGCCGGTGGGGCCGACAAACATGAAGCTGCCGATGGGGCGGCGCGGGTCCTTGAGGTCGGCGCGGGAGCGGCGCAGCGCGCGCGCGATGGCGCTGGCGGCGGGGTCCTGGCCGATGACGACTTTCTGGATTTCGGTTTCGAGCGTGAGGAGTTTTTCGCTGTCTTTTTTCTCCATGCGCGTGAGCGGAATGCCGGTCCAGTCGGCGACGACCTGCATCATGAGGTCCTCGCCGATTTCAACGCGTTTTTCGTCGCGGGATTTTTTCCAGTCGGCGAGGATTTGCTCCTGCTTGGCGCGGAGTTGTTTTTCCTGGTCGCGAAATTTGGCGGCCTCCTCGAATTGTTGTTGCGCGATGGCGGCTTCCTTTTGTTTGCAGGTTTCCTCGATTTCCTTGGTGAGGGCCTCGATGTCGGGCGGACGGGCCATGTTGGCGATGCGGGCGCGCGAGCCGGCCTCGTCCATGACATCGATGGCCTTGTCGGGAAGGAAGCGGCCGGTGATGTAGCGGTCGGAGAGCTTGACGGCGGCCTCGAGTGATTTGTCGGTGAAGATGGCCTTGTGGTGATCCTCGTATTTGCCGCGGATGCCCTTGAGGATGGTGATGGTGTCCTCGATGGAGGGCGGCTCGACTTTCACGGACTGGAAACGGCGGTCGAGGGCGCTGTCCTTTTCGATATACTTGCGGTATTCGTTGAGGGTGGTGGCGCCGATGCACTGGAGCTCGCCGCGCGAGAGCGCGGGCTTGAAGATGTTGGAGGCGTCCATCGCGCCCTCGGCGGCGCCGGCTCCGACGATGGTGTGGAGTTCGTCGATGAAGAGGATGACGTTCTTGGCGCGGCGGATTTCGTCCATGACGGCCTTGATGCGTTCCTCGAACTGGCCGCGGTATTTGGTGCCGGCAACCATGAGCGCGAGGTCGAGGCCGATGATCTTTTTGTCCATGAGGATTTCAGGGACAATGCCGTTGGCGATTTCGAGGGCGAGACCCTCGACGATGGCGGTTTTGCCGACACCGGCTTCGCCAATCAAAACGGGATTGTTTTTCGTGCGGCGGCAGAGGATCTGGATGACGCGGCGGATTTCGTTTTTGCGACCGACGACGGGGTCGAGCTCGCCTTTGCGGGCGAGTTCGGTGAGGTCGCGTCCGAATGCCTTGAGCGCGGGTGTCTTGACTTCCTTTTTGTCCTCGGGGGCGCCACCGGGGCGTTGCGGAGAGCCCGCGCCGGCTTCCTCGGGTGTGTCGGCTTCGCCCGCGGAGGAGCCCGCGCCGCCGGTGAAGTTGGGATCGAGCTCGCGAAGGATTTCGTTGCGGGTGCGCTCGATGTCGACGTCGAGCGACTTGAGGACGCGGGCGGCGACGCCCTCGCCTTCGCGCAGGAGGCCGAGGAGGAGATGCTCGGTGCCGACGTAGGAGTGGTTGAGTGTCTTTGCCTCCTTGCCGGCGAGCGCGAGGACTTTTTTCACGCGGGGCGTGTAGGGAATGTTGCCGGCGCTTTTGCCGTCGTTGCCGACGCCGACTTGTTTCTCGACCGCGCCGCGGACGGTTTCGAGGTCGAGGCCCATTTTCTGGAGCACGCTGACGGCGACGCCCTGGCCGAGTTTGATGAGGCCGAGAAGGAGGTGTTCGGTGCCGACGTAGTTGTGTTGGAAGCGGTCGGCCTCCTTGCGCGCAAGAGCGAGGACTTGGGTGGCGCGGGGAGTGAAGTTGTTCATTGGTTCCATGCTGAAAAGTTAGAAATTAGAAATTAGGAAGTGGCGGCGGGCGATTGTGCTGACGCGGCGATTAGTTTTGCGAAGGGGCGGCGTCGGGTTCGGACGGCGGCTCTTCGATGGCAGGGATGAAGTTGGGCGGCGCGAAGTCGGCGAAGGCGGCGCGGGTTTGGGCGGCGCGGAGCGTGTCGCGGAGGGCGGGTTCGATTTGGGCCTGGCCTGCGTTGTTTTGGATATGGCCGGGCTGGCTTTCGATGAAGAGGCGGTCGACGAGCGGGCGCCCCGAGTCGGGGAAGATGCCGAGGTCGATGCCGAGGCGCACGAGCGAGAGGAGGTTCATCGCCTCGCTGGAGGTGAGCAGGTGCGCGTTTTGGAGGATGCCGTAGGCGCGGCCGATTTTGTCGAAGAGCTTGGAGGAGTCGTTTTCGATGAGGCGCGCGCGGGCGTTGAGCTCGTGCTCGACGATGGAGCTGAGCACGGCGGAGAGGCGCTTGATGATTTGCTCCTCGGATTCGCCGAGCGTGGTTTGGTTGGAGATTTGGAAGATGGAGCCGGAGGCGTCGGAGCCCTCGCCGAACTGGCCGCGCACGACGATGCCGAGCTGGTTCACGGCGCGGACGACTTTTTCCATGTGACCGCCGATGACGAGGGCGGGGAGGTGCATCATGGCGGAGGCGCGCAGGCCGGTGCCGACGTTGGTCGGGCAGGCGGTGAGATAGCCGAGGGTGGGCGAGAAGGCGTATTCGAGCGTGTCCTCGATGGCGGTGTCGAAGGCGTTGATGGCGGCCCAGGTTTTCTTGAGCTGGAAGCCGGCGCGGAGAAACTGGATGCGGAGGTGGTCCTCCTCGTTGATCATGACGGAGCACGTGTGGTCGTTGCTGATCATGGCGGCGGCGCCGTCGGGCGAGGCGGAGAGCTCGCGCGAGATGAGGTGGCGTTCGACGAGGATTTGCTTTTGAAGCTCGGTGAGATCGGAGATCGCGAGGTCGTAGGCAGGCTGCATCAACGGGAGGTTGTTGATGGTCTGCTGGCATGCGGCGCGGATTTCGGCGCGTTCGTCCGGGCTGGCGCGTCCGGGGAAGCGGTGGGAGGCGAGGTTGCGCGCGAGGCGGATGCGCGTCATCATGACGATGGCGCATTTGCTGGAGGCGGTGTCGGTGAGGTCGGACGGCGTGGCGATGAGACTGCCAAACGTCATTGGTTTGGCGGTCGCGGCGGCCTTCGCGGTCTTAGCTCGCGGCTTCCTGTTTCCCGTAGGTTTGTTTGACTTGGGCGATTTCATCGCGGTAGCGGGCAGCGTCCTCGTAGCGTTCGTCCTTGATGGCGCTGGCCAGTGTGAGTTCTAGTTGTGAAAGGCGGTCGTGGTATTCCTTGCGCGCGGCGGCGTGGCGGGGAACCTTGCCGGTGTGCGCGGTGCCCTTGTGCATGCCGTCGAGCATGGGGCCGAGCATTTGTTTGAAGGTTTCGTAGCAGTGGGGACAGCCGAAGCGGCCCGTTTTCTTGAAGTCGGCCTCGGTGAAGCCGCATTTTTCGCAACGAAGCGTGAGGCCGGATTCGGGAGCGGCGGCGGTCGGTTCAGATGTGGCCTTGGGCGGGAAAAGATCGAGGGGGAGCTCAAATCCCGCGAGTGTGGTGAGGCCTTTTTCCTGGGCGCACGCCTCGCAGAGATCGACCTTATGCACTTTATTGTTAAGAATTTGAGTAAAGTGCACGGTTGCGGGTTTTCCGCAGGAGACGCATTTGAGCTGATTGGCCATGATTGGAATATAACACGTTTGTCGATGGTATCGACAAGAAGGATTCAAAAAATGTTCTAAATAGTGTGGTTAGCGCGATATGAAAAGAGATTCAACCGATGTGTTGTTTTCGTTTGTCGTTTTTTGGCTGATGCAGTCTTTATGCCATGACGATTCAGGCAAGCGATATGCTGGACGCATGGGGAAAATATTGGTTGCCCAAGCCGAACCGTAAAAAACACGGGACGTCCGCGCACAGTGTGACAACACCGATGCGCCACAATGTCCCAGACGGCATTTGTTGATGATAAGGGCGAAGCGTGCGATCATCAGCATAGACGATGCGGCATTGAGATAACGGTTTCGAATACTCAAATCTCAAATTTCAAAGGGGCTCAAAACCATGAGCCCCATACGGCCAATAGGACCGATGGGGCTCATGTGTGGGAGTTGAAAATCGTTTATTGGCTCAGAAGATACCCAGGAATTTCTTTTTCTTTTCTTGGGGGTTTGGGTGGCCTTGGCGGCGGCGACTTCGACTTCCTCCAGGCGTTTGCGCGCGCGGGCGGCGATGTCGGAATCGGGGAAGACGGTGATGGCTTCGTTGTAGAACACGCGCGCGGCTTTGTAGTTTGCGCGTTTCTTGAAGTAGAAGTCGGCGATGTTAATTTTGCTCTGGGCCATGATTTCCTTCATCTTGCGAAGGCCTTTTTCCGCTTGGACGATGTGGGGGTCGTTGGGATAGAGGATCATGAAATCCTCGTAGTAGGTGACGGCTTCCTTGGTCGCGCCCTGGTCGTAGTCGGCGCCGTCAACGAGCGAGGCGTAGATGTCGGCGATTTTAATGTAGGCCTCGGGCGTGAGGGTGCTGTGGCCGTAGTTGTTGATGAGGCGGTCGAGGGCGTAGAGGGATTCGTTGGTGTTGCCGATGCGCTGGTGGCCGGCGGCGATGTGCATGAGGCAGAGCGGGGCGTATTCGGAATAGGGGGCGTTGAAGAGGATGGTCTCAAAATACTGGATGGCTTTTTCGCGGTTGGTGAAGCCGGGGAATATCCAGAGGAATGGGCTGCGGGCGCCGTTGAGGTAGGCGGCGGCGATTATGTATTGCTCGCCGATGATCTGGTTGAAGCGGGTTGTGTTGGGGTAGCGGCTGACAACGGTCTGGTAGTCGGTGAAGGCTTTTGGAAATTCGTTTCTCTCGAAGCGGAGCGTGGCGGCGCGATACATGGCCTCGGGGGCGTAGATGGAATTGCCGTAGCGTTTGCCAACGCGTTCGTAACTTTTAATGGCGTCCTTTGTCTTGCCGGCCTCCTCCTCCTTGCGCGCGGCGTTCATGAGGGCGAGGGCGTTGCGTCCATCGGGGCCGGTGAGTCCGGTGAGAATGCCGCCTTCGGATTTCCAACCGGTTTCGGGTGTCCACACGAGGTCGGCGGCGATGCCGAGGGGCGCTGCGATGAGGGTGACGAGTGCGAGGGCAAGAAGCGTGCGGAGGCGTGTGGCGGTGTGGTTGGACATGTTGAGAGTTGATTACCAGCGAACAAGAGCGGAGCCATAGGTCAAGCCCGCTCCGAATGCGAGAAAAAGTGTCAGGTCACCTGGGTGGATGCGTCCGGAGCGGCGCGCCTCGTCGAGCGCGATGGGGATGGAGGCGGCGGAGGTGTTGCCGTAGCGGTCGAGGTTCACGTAAACGCGGTCGCGGGTGTAGTTGAGATTTCTGGCGATGGCATCGATGATGCGGTGGTTCGCCTGGTGCGGAATGACAAGGGAGATTTGATCGGTGCCCAGGTTGTGTTGTTCCAAAATTTCGCGCGCGGCGCGCTCCATTTCACGGACGGCGATTTTGAAGACTTCCTTGCCGTGCATCTGGATGTAGTGCTGGCGCTCGGCGTGGTTTTCCGGGGTGAGGGGGCGCAGCGAGCCGCCGACGGGGATGCGGAGGAGTTCGGTGTCGGGGGTGCAGTAGAGGCGCACGCCGAGGATTTCGGGGGGAAGGGTGTGGGCGCGTTTCGGGGAAAAGTGCAGGCCGGCGAAGGTGGCGCGGCGGGCGCGGGTTTTGCCGAGGACTGCGGCGCCGGCGCCGTCGCCGAAGAGCACGCAGGTGTTGCGGTCCTTCCAGTCAAGGATGGAGGAAATTGTCTCGGCGCCGATGATGAGGGCGTGTTTGTAGCGTCCGCTGGAGATCATGGCCCAGGCGGTGTCGAGGGCGTAGAGGAAGCCGGTGCAGGCGGCGTTGAGGTCGAAGCCGGGGGTGCCGTTTTTGATGCCGAGTTTCTGCATCACGAGGGTGGCGCAGGCGGGCATGCGGAGGTCGGGGGTGAGGGTGGCGACGATCACGAGGTCGATGTCGGCGGGGGTGAGCCCGGCGTCGGTGAGGGCGCGGCGGCCGGCGACGGTGGCGAAGTCGGAGGTGGCCTCGCCTTCCGATGCGACGTGGCGGGATGAGATGCCGGTGCGGGTGCGTATCCACTCGTCGGTGGTGTTGAGGCCGCGGCGGGCGAGCTCGTTGTTGGTGATGATGTTTGCCGGTGCGCAGGAGCCGGTGCCGAGGATGGCGATGGCTCCGCGGGCGATGGCGGCCTCGAGGGGCGTTTGGTTGGCGCTGGCGGCGGTGGAGGCGTTGGCGTCGGGCATAGAGAGTGCGTTGGTAAAGTTTACGGTTTACGGGTTACAATTCGCTGTTGGGCGCGGACGCGCTCATTCGGGGTGTGATGGCACCGCGGCCGCGTCGCGCTCAGGCTTCGCCGGCGTTTTCAATGAGGGCTTGCGCCCGCGCGATGTCGTTTTCGATGAGCTGGTTGATGTCGGTTTTGATCATCTCGCTTGCATCGAAGATCGCATTTTTGAGGGCCTGGCGGTTTGCCGAGCCGTGAGCTTTGACCACAACCCCCTTGACGCCGAGGAGCGGCGCGCCGCCGTAGCGTTCGGGCTTCACGCGTTCGCGGAGTTCTCCGAATGCGCCTTTGGCGAGGAGCGCCCCGAGTTTGCGAACGGGGTTGGCCATGAGATTGCGTTTGAGTTCGGTTGTGAAAAATTTGGCGAGTGATTCCCAGCTTTTGAGGCAGATGTTGCCGACAAAGCCGTCGCAAACGACGACGTCGATGGCTTGTCCGTGTTCGCCGCCGTTCGTGAAGATTTGGAAGCCTTCGACGGGGCCGGCGTAGTTGATGAGGTCGCCGAGGCGTTTGAGCGCCTCGTGGGTTTGTGTGATGAGAGCGTTGCCCTTGCCTTCCTCGGTGCCGATGGTGAGCAGTCCGACGCGCGGTTTTTCGATGCCGAATTCGAGGCGCGAAAAGTGCGAGCCCATGATGGCGTTATGCACGAGGTGCTCGGGTTTTGCCTCGGGGTTGGCCCCGGCGTCGATGAGGACAAAGTGGCCGCCGTCGCGCGGGATGATGGCGGAGAGCGCGGCGCGATCCGCGCCCTTGAGCGTGCGGAGCTTGATGATGCTCGCGCCGACGAGGCAGCCGGTGTTGGCGCAACTGACGACGGCGCGGGCGGCCCCGAGCTTGACGAGTTCGATGGCGCGAATGGTCGAGGCGTCTTTTTTCTTTTTCAGGACGACGAGGGGCTTGTCGTCCATGGTGATGACTTCCGACGCGTGGAAATAGGAGAGCTTGGGGTGGTTCTCAATGCCCGCCTCGGCGGCATGTTTGCGCACGATTGCCTCGTCGCCGACGAGGGTGACGGGCGAGAGGTCGGGAAACTCGGACAGGGCGAGCTTTGCGGCGGCAACGACTTCGGCTGGGCCGAGGTCACCACCCATCGCGTCCACGGCTATGCGGTTGACGCGCTCAATGGGCGGCACAGTTTGCGCTGCCGTGGGAATTGCGGCTTCCATCGCAGGCGGATGGAGTTGCGAAAAGTCGCGGGTCAGACCTCGACGTTGAGGACTTGACGGCCGCGATACATGCCGTTGTTCGGGTTGACGCGGTGGGGGCGGAACGCGGTGCCGTCGGTCGGGTCGGTCGCGTATTGCGGAGCCTTGAAGGCGTTGGCGGAGCGACGGAGTGCGCTGCGACGCTTGGATTGTTTGCGTTTCGGATTAGCCATGATGAAAAGTGGGTTGGTCGTTGAGTGTTGTAAGAGGGCGCGGAGGTTTATCCGGGCGCTTGGAAGTTGTGTGAAGGCGAGGTAGTAAAAGGCGCGGAGCCGCGGCGTCAAGCGTCTTGGTGGGGTTGTTTTTTTGGGATTGTTGTCCGGTTTGACCATATTCGGCCATTATATTGTAAACAACACATGATGGATGACGCCGGATTACTTCGCGCTTATGCTGAAAATCGTTCCGAGGCGGCTTTTGCCGGATTCGTGGAGCAGCGCATCGGTTTTGTGCATGGGACGGCGCTGCGGATGGCCGGTGGCGACTCGCACATGGCGCATGATGTCACTCAGGCGGTGTTCGCGATTGTCGCCGCCAAGGCCGGGGAGCTTGCCGTGCACGAGCGGCTTGCGGGCTGGCTATACACGACGACTTGCAACGTGTCGCGCCAGACGATGCGTGATGCTCGCCGCCGGAGCGCGCGCGAACAGGAGGCCATCCGCATGAGCGCGATTGAGCAGGAGGTCCGTGCGACGGCGGCCGGCGCCGCGGAAAGGGAAGGTGATAATATGACGGCGAAACTGCGCCCCATACTGGACGAAGCGCTGGGCGGGTTGCGCGAGATTGAGCGCGAGGCGGTGTTGCTGAGGTATTTTGAGGGAAGGGCGTTCGCGGAGATCGGCGCGAAACTAAAAATGTCCGAGGAGGCCGCCCGAAAACGCGTGGAGCGGGCCGTCGAGAAAATGCGTGGTGTGTTTGCGAAGCGCGGCGTGACGTCGGGCGCGGCGGCGCTGGGGGCGTTGATGGTCTCCGAGGCCGCGCACGGTGCTCCGGCGGGACTGTCGTCGATCGTGTTGGCGGGCGCGCGGGCGACGGCGGGAACGAGCGCCGCGACTGTTGCGGGGACGGGCGTGCTTTTGGCTTTTATGAGTTCAACAAAAATAACAACCGCAGCCATCGTGGCGCTTTTGCTTGCCGCGGGCGGCTTTTATTATGGTGCGCAAGACGACCGCGCCGCGTCGGAGGCGCTGGCGCGTGCGACGCGGGAAAACGCCAATCTGGCGGCGCAGTTGCGCGAATTGGAAAAGCTAAACGCCGCGAGTGTCACGCCGTCCGCATCCGCTTCCAGAGAAGACCGGATAGCCGCCGGGGAGGCATTTGTGGACGCCCATCCGGAACTGAAGGAAAAGATGCGGGCGTGGACAAACGCCATGGGGGCGAGATATGCGTTTCGCGTTGCACATGAGATGAATTTGTCACCCGGGCAAAGCGCGCGGCTGGCTGGAATCATACGCGGGCCTGTGACCAGTTTTGGCGACGTCGTGTCGGGATATGGCGAGGTGTTGCTCAGATTCGGCAACTGGAAACCGCGTTCAAAACGTGAACAGGAGATGCGCGATTTGCTGGGCGAGGCGGGGTATGAAAAATTCGGCGAGCTGCTCGCTCTCGAAAATGCCGGCGCGGATTATAATATCATCGGATTAAGCAATGCATTGTATTTCACCGACGATCCCCTGACGTCCGAACAGGCGCGGAGTCTCGAAAAAATCGCCATCGATTTGGAAAAGAACCATGCCGGTATTACTGATCCACAGGCACGTTGGAACGCATTTATGGAACAGGCCGGGTCAACTTTATCGCCCGCGCAAATGCACGCGCTTATGTCGGTTGGAGACCGGTATGTTTGGAAACAGACATCACAAAAGTGGCGCAACGATTACGATGAAACCAGGACGGTAACGATTTCGAAACCCATCAAAAAATGAGAGCCCCGATCAACATTTTGCTGACTGTGACCGTGGTTATGGCACTGGTTGCGACCGCTGTTGGACTCATGCAGCGGTTTGCTGCGGAAGAAACGAATAAAAAAGCGCTGGCCGCCGTGCTTGAAAAAAATGTCGAACTGAAGGCGCAAATCAACAGCTCCAAACCGGCATCGCAGCAAACCGACGCGATGGCAAACGCGCTAAAAGGCACGGGGCGGGCAAAAGGGCCGCGAGGCATTTCAGAAACGCACGCCTACCAGCAGGAGAAACGCAAGGCGCTTGAAGAGCATATACTGAACGACCGCGAGTTCGGCCTTAAATACTATGCGGCGTTGCGATCGGACGTGGACAGGCATTACGGTCCGTTTTACCGCCTGCAACATCTCACGAAAGAGCAAACCGGTGCTTTGGCGGAGGCGCTTTTCCAAAGGCGGTTGCGCCACGACAAAGCTGCCTCCGACAATCAGGCAGGCGGTTCGGTCGATGATGTGCGAATCGCGAAGGCCGATGCCGACGCGGAGCTTGCGGCGGCGGTGCAAGAGATGCTCGGCGCGGATTTATACGAAAAGTTTTCGCTCTACGAACGCCAGCGTCCGGCATGGGATTACGTGGGTAATTTTGGAGGCATGCTGTCGTTGGCGGATATGCCGTTGAGCTTGGCGCAGGCGTCGCTTCTTGCCGGTGCGATAGCGAATGCGAACACATTGTTTCAGAATGGAGATACGGTAAGGATGGCGGCGACGGGCACGGATCAGGATTGGGACGCAGTGTATGATGCGGCCATGGGTTTTCTGACACCGGAGCAGTTGAACTTTTTCAAAAACACCTCAATTCCGCCGGGAAATGACAATGTTACGCCTCCGCAGGAAATGGAAATGAACAACGCGCTCAAGAAATCCGGCTTTAAAGGGACGCTGCGCTCCAACTAACACTGACGCGAAGGCGGCGCAAATTGTCTACATCCGGTCAAAGTTTATCTCGCCTTTTGATACACGTCCTAATGCGGCTTAAAAAAATGCCAATTTAGTTTTTGGCAGATTGATTGCGCCTGTTTGCGACCAGAATGACAAGTGTGACAATCAGCCCGCCCAAAGTGGCCAGCATCATGTCTTTCTGCGCGTCCCAGATGTCGCCTTGGGAGCCGTTGTAGGCGAGGCCGAGTTCGCCGCCGAAAACCTCGGCCGCGGCCCACTCGATGAGTTCGTAAACCATTGAGGTGGACATGATAAGATTAAGCGGCACGAAGTAGCTCCAAAAGCCGCGCTTGATGGGCGAAACCGCCGTCATGAATTCGCGGATGGGAACAAGAAACAGAAGCCCGTAAAGAAAATGCACCATGCGGTCGAAGTGGTTGCGTCCGGGCCAAACGCCATCGTGGGGCAGGGGAGCGCCGGTGATCGACGCCCACCATTCGCGGTAGGGCACCTCGGAGTAAGTCCAGTGCGCGCCGATTGCGTTGATGCAGAAAAACACAAAAAGCACCGTCCAGCTGGTGAGCGAAAAGATGGATAAAAACCGCCGGCGAAACACCACGAACAAAACGATCAGTATAAAAACGAGTCCGTTTTCAAGAATCCAATCCTGCGGATAATGCGCGCCAATGCCCGACCTTACCGTGACGGCGATAAACATCAAAAGAAGCGCCAAAACGTAGCGCGAACGAAATGCCGGTGTGCTCATGTGTTTGTGTTTCGCGAAAGTGAAGCAGATCAACGGCGCGTGTCGAGCGGCGCGATTCTTTATCTTTTCGTTCGGGTGTAATTGCGAATGGTGACAAAGCGAAGCGGCGACACCGCCTTGGGCGATTTGCGCCCGGTGAAAATCTTACGCTATTCAAAGCGGTGCCGCCGGTCGCTTGCGCTCCCTCTGCCACCGCACTCCAAAATGATTCCGCTTCGCCGCGTATTCCTCCAAACTGCCACCAATCGCAATTACACCCTTTCCGTTCCTCGCGCAACGCGCGCGCCTGCAAAAACGGACGCATTTTCATGCGTCCGTTTTACTGTATTATATACTGTTATACATTTCTACGTATCAAAACGCCTTTCCGTTGGCCTTGGTGCCGCAGAGGCTGACTTCAATGCCGAGTTCGGCGGCGAGCGCGGCTTTGGCATACATCGCCATGTCGGCGTCCTTCGCGGATTTTGCGTAGGCGACTTGGATGTGGTTGGCCTTGTGGCGGGCCATCATTTGGTCGCGCGTCACACCGTAGGTCACGGCGTGCATGATCGGCCACACGTTTGAGGTGGCGTCCCAGCGGCGCTGCGTTTCCTCGGCGGGAAGCTCGACGACTTTCGCGCGGCCGAGGTCCATTTTGAGTTTTCCGTTTTCAACAAACACGCGGCTCCAGACGATTTCGCCCGGCTTGGCAATGCCGCGCAGCGTCGAGCCGCCAAGGCGGAAATACCATTTGCTCTGGCGCCAGCCGTCGCTGCCCGCCCAGCCGCCGATGTGGTGCTCCGCGGGCGCGCCTCCGGAGATGAGATACACCCACACGTAATCCTTGACCGTGCCGCTCTTGTCCCAGTCGCCCCAGCGAAGATCGTGCAGCGTGTTTTCGACGGGCTGGCCGAGCGCCTTGTGGACGCGGTTCGTGATGAGGCCGTCGAAACCGGCGCACTCGTCAACTTCGTTGAAATGCGGAATCGGCTCGCCGGCGCGAATGACCTTGCCCGCGGCGTTTTTCACCGGCGGACGGTCGGAGCTGTTCAGCGTGCCCTCGACGAGATCGGACGCGGGAATCAAGTCCTTCAATCCCTGCTGGTATTGGATGCCGATGGCTTCGCAGCCGAACTCGTCGGCGATGCGGCACGCGGCGATATACATTTTGCACTGCCAGATGACCTGGCTCTCGGTGAGCTCGTTTTCCTCGTCGGAGCCGAAGTGGAACGTGAAGCCTTTTTTCTTATACCAATTAAACACCTCGCGCGCCTCGGCGTCGCTCACCTGCGTCGCGCCGTAGTAGAGGGCGGATTGCGAGAGGCGCTCCTTGTAAACGCCGGTGGAGAAAAGCAGCTCGTCGGGAATGATCGCGTTATACATGCCCATGCAGCCCTCGTCGAACACGCCCATGATCGATTTGCGCGTGCGCAGATCGGCGGCGATTTTTTTCGCAACAGCCTTCGCCTTCGATGGCACGGCGCACTTGGCGAGCGCCTTGACATGCGAGGTCTTGTGCTTGGTGACGCCGGTCGCGAGCCACTCCTTGAGATGCGAGAGGAAATACTCGTCGTCGAAGTTTTCGCTCCAGAGCGTGGAATATTTTTTGCCGGCCTTGGTGAGGCCGCCGTTGAGGTTGAGCATGCCGACGAGGCCGGGCCACTGGCCGGACCAATTGGCGACGGTGAGAATCGGCCCCTGGTGCGAAATGAGCCCCGGCAGCACGTGATGCGAATACTGCCAGACCGACTCGGCGACGATGAGCGGCATCTCCGGGTTGAGCCTGGCGAAAATTTCCATGCCCTCCTTTTGCGAGGCGATGAATCCGTGCTTGAGTGCGGGTTTGTAGGGATGCGCGCGGATGAGTTTGTAGCCGAGCTTGGCGAGGCATGCGGTGAGCTGCTTTTCCATCGCGGCCTGCGCGGGCCAGCAGGTTTCGTTGGCGGACTGGCGAAGATCGCCGGAGGCGACGAGGAGGACGGTTTTCATTTTTGAGGCGGGTTTCTTTTTCATGGGAATCAATGAGGGTTAATTAAAAAGGATAGACAAAATTGGCAAAAAATCGGCGCGATTGGCAGGTTATTCTAATGGAGATAACGAACAACGGCATGGATAAAATTGGCGCATTTGTGATTGAACCGAATGGATGCGTCACCTTTGCTCCCTGCCATGCCATCCGTCCCCAAGACTTCGCGCCCCGCCGCGGACGAGCTGCTTTCCCCGCAAGTCTCCGGCGCGGGTTCCCGTTACTTTTTTCTCGATCCCGGCCGGCGGCGCTCCGGCAACGCGATCGCGATGGGCGGGTTTGAGCAGTGCAACGCCGACTACCTGATCGACCGCGCGCGCTTTGCCTATCACGTGGTCGAGTTTATCGTCGAGGGCGCGGGGTGGGTGCGTTTCGGCGGAGGCTCCGCGCACGAGATTGCCGCGGGCAACGTTTTTGTTTGCGAAAAAACAACCCGCTGCGTGATGCGCACCGATCCGGAGCGTCCGCTGGTGAAATATTTTCTTTGCATTTCGGAACGCGCCGCGCTCGCGCGTTTGCGCCGTGCCGGACTGGGCGCGAATCGCGCGCGCGCGCTCACCGCCCAGGGCGAAATCCGCAGCATACTTGAGGACCTGATCCGCGAAGGCCGGCGTCCCGGCCCGCGCGCTCCCCAAATATGCAACGTCCTTTTTGAACTCCTCTGTCTCAAGACCGCCGGATTGCTCTTGCCCGCCCGGCGCCGCGCCGCGCGAAACCCGACAGCGCACAATACTCGCACGCTCGAACGCTTCCAGCGCTGCAAGGCGATCATCGACGGACAGGCGGAACGCATCACCACGCTCGCCGAGGTCGCGGACAGTGCGCGCCTGGAGGTTTCGAGCCTGTGCCGCCTCTTTCGCCAGCATCAGGGAATCAGCCCCTATCAATATTTGTTGCGCCGAAAAATGAACATCGCCGCCGAACTGCTTGTAGACGGCGGCGTGCTCGTCAAGGAGGCCGCCCAGCGTGTAGGGTTCACAGACGCGCTGCATTTCTCGCGGGTCTTTCGCTCCGTGCACGGCGTCCCCCGAGCAAGCTCCAGATGCGCAATGGCGGACGATGAGCCGGTGCGCGCCCGCTCTCGACAAGCGCCCGCCAACATAACAACATGCACGCCTCATTTTTTGAAACGCCTCCCGCCGGGCGTTCGTCTTCATTCCCAACCAAACACGCTCACCAAAACACACACATCATGCAAAAGCCCTCATCCGCCACACCGCCCGCCGGTTTCTCCACACGACCGCGCGCGCGTTCACGCTTCTCGAAATTCTCGTCGTGCTCGCCATCGCCGGCATGATCATCGGCCTCGCGGTCGCCAATTTCGACAACATCTTTGGCGGGGCCAAGGAGGACGTGGCCAAGATGTTTGTTTCCAGCAGTCTCAAGGTTCCCCTTCAGTCCTACCGCATGCACATGGGCGATTTCCCCTCAACCGCCGAGGGGCTTCAGGCGCTCATCATCGCTCCCGCCGACAAGGCCGAGCGTTGGCGCGGCCCTTATCTCGACGGCGACAAATCCACCCTTCTCGACCCCTGGGGCGTCGCCTACCAATACAATTATCCCGGCACTCGCAACAAAACCGGCTACGACGTCTGGTCAAACGGCCCCGACAAGCAAAGCGGCACCGCCGACGACATTGGCAACTGGGCAACAGGCTCCGCCACCACGGGCCAGTAACAACCCCTCCCGCAACCGCGCCTCGCACACGCTCAATCTTGGTGAGGTCGTCCACGCACAATCATCCCCTCCGCGCCCGCTCGCCTTGGAAATTGGGAGTGGGCATCCGGGGTTTTCCGCGCCACGGGCGCGGGCGGCATGATGCGTTTACGCTTTTGGAAATCCTGCTTGCGCTTGCTCTCATCGGAATGATGACGGCCGTGCTCATCATCGGCGGCTCTCACCTTACCAACGACAAACCCACGACGCCCGACGAGGTGTTTTGGGTCGCCGTCACCGCCGCGCGCAAGCAGGCGCTCATGAGCGGCAGGGAAGTCCGCCTCGCCTACGTCCCCGCCGTCACAGGCGAGGGCTCCGACACGCCCGCCGGGCTTTCCGCCACGTGGGCCGACGACGGCGCGGAGTTTTTCCCGTTCGAGGGCATGGGCGAGGTGACGTGCGATTTTCTCACCACGCAAAAAGGCGCCAGCTCGATCCTCGTCGGCGGCGAACTCATCGAAACGCAGACCATCGCGCATGTGACATTTTACGGCGACGGCACCTGCACGCCCTTTCGCGCGCAATTCCGCATCGGCACCACCGCGCACACGCTCGCCATCGACCCGTGGACGTGCGCGCAAATGCTCGCGCAAAAGGAGGACGCGCGATGACCTGCCGCGCATCGCGCCAGCGCCGCCGCGCGTTCACGATTGTCGAGGTGCTCGTCGCGCTCGCGATCTGCGCGATGATGGGCGTCATGCTTGTCGGCGCCTACATGAACGTGCTCTACGCCTACGAAGCCGCCGCCGCGAATCCCAAGCGCAACCTCGACCTCCGCTTCGCGCGCAACATGCTCCTCGCCGAGGCCGATTTTGAAACCGCGCAAAAAGGCGACTCGTTCGAGGGCGCGACCGGCCGCCAGGTAAAATGGTCCGCCGTCATCGAGGCCACGAACACCGCGAACCTTTTCCACGTCACCTTCACTTGCGAGTTGAGCGCCGGAAACACACCCGACGAAAAAGAGGAGACCATCACCGAGGTGTTTCGTTTGCTCCGGCCCACCTGGTCGACGACCTCCGGTTTTTCGCCCGACGCCGCCACGCTCCGGGCCGAGGCGCGCGACCGCATTGTTCAAGACCAGCAGCCCTCGCCCCTTTCCGGATTCGGCTCCTCCAGCTCCTCAAGTGGCGGCAGTGGCGGCGGCAAGTCCGGCGGCGGCACCAAATCCGGCGGTGGCGGTGGCAATAAACAAGGAAGCCGCGCCGGCGGAAACACCGGCGGGGGAGGCGCGCCGAAACGATGAACCTCCGCCGCACATCCCGCCTTCGCGCTTGCGCTCCGCATTCCGCATTCACACTGATCGAAGTCCTCATCGCGGTGGCGATTGTGTCGATGGTGATTGTCGCCTCCACCACGCTTATTTTTTCGATGGGCGAACTCTGGGGGCGCAACTCCGACGTGCGCCTGTTCGACCTGCACTCCCGCAACGTCACCCGTTTTCTCGAAAGCGAACTCGCCTCCGCCGCGCTCCCTCCCACCGGCGGCACCGCGGGCGCGCAAGCCAACGCCTCGAACACCGCCGCCGCGCCCGTGACGATTCAGGAAGTGCGCGACCAGACGGGCAACTCCGACCTCTACCTCACCTACGAGCTTCCCAACGGCAGCCGCCTTTGCGTGTGGCCCGACCGCGCGCTTCCCAGTGTCGTGTGCTCGCTCGCCTGCCGCGAGGGCGAGGGGCTTATCCTCCTCTGGCATTCGCGGCTCGAAACCAACTTCGACATCGACGCCCCCCGCGAAACCGTCATCACGCCGCTCGTCACCGGCATGACCTACGATTATTACGACATTGATCTCAAGACATGGAAAAATGAAACCGTGCTTCGCAAGGACAACTCCAACCAGGGCGTCCTCCCGCAGCGCATCCGCCTCACTTTCACCTACTCGGGCCGCACACTCGAAACCGTAATCGACATTCCCGGCGCGCCTCCGCAAGGACTTCCGATGCTATAAAAATTCCAATATTTAATTCCAGCAAACCACCAAATCCCAATGGTCAAATCCCAAAACACAAACTCCGGCCTTCGCGTGTCGCTTGCGAATGGATCGGCGGTCTCCACTCCGCCGGACGAGGCGCGGGCTCGCCCTTTGGGGTTTCGGGATTTTGAAGTTTATCGAAGCAGCGAGCCATGAACTTTCACCCGCGCAAACTCCGCTCCCGCCGCGCTTCGATCATCATCGTTGTTCTCGTGATGATGGCCTTCGCATCGATCGCGCTCGCCCTCTTCATGGAGAAGGCGTTCAACGACCTTGCCGTCGAGGTTCGCGCAAACGACGCGGCGAACATGCGCGTCGAGGCGTATTCCGCGATGGAGACCACGCTCGCCGTCCTTGAGGATTTTCGCGCCGCACTCGGCTCGCTCCACAGCCCCGCCGAGGGCTGGGCCGATCCGCTCGGCTTTGCCGGCTACGAACCCATCAACCCCGATTACACCGTCGAGGTCGCCTTCGAGGATGAGAGCGGCAAACTTTCCCTGCCCAACGTTAACGCCACCACGCTCACCTCGCTCTTCACCTACTGGGGGCTCGACGAAACCACCGCGGCCAAACTCACCGACGCGCTCCTCGGTTGGATGCGCGCCGATTACATCCCCGCCACGGCGGGCGCGCCCCTGCCCGAGGACTACGACACCGGCGACCTTCCGTTCACGCCGCCCGCGCGCACGCTCCGCTCGTTCGACGAACTCGCCTCCATCGAATTCGCGCGCGATATTTTTTACGACGAAACCGGCCGCCCCAACGAACTCTGGCACCGCTTCGTTCAAACCTTTTCCCTTTACGATTTCCAAACTCCCAACATCAACGCCGCCCCGCCCGACATCCTCGGCGCGCTCGGCAATCTCGACACCTCGCTCGACGAAAAACTCTCCAACTTCCTCCAGGGTGAGGATGGCCGCACCCTCGCCGGCACCGGCGGCTATTTTGCCAGCAAGGACGAGGTCGACACCCTCCTCGGCGCCGGCACTCCCGCCAGCCAGCTCGGCGTCACGATTAGCGCGCTTCGCGTCATCATCACCATCCGCCAAGGCCCGGCCAACTACCGGCTCAACGCCCTCGTTTCCATGCCCGGCACGGGCGGCGCCAAACTCCCCGCCGCGTGGGCGCAGCAAAACACCGCCTCCACCTCCACCAGCGGCACAAACTCAAACAATAACACCACGCCCGGCAACCAAGGCACCTCGCGAACGTCTAACAACGCCAACACCACCCGGGCCAACGCCTCCGCCGGCACCACGCAAAAAAACCTGAACTACCCATACACCTTCCTCGAAATCCGCGAAAACGACCTCGTCCCCCCGCCCGCGCCCGTCATCGGCGAAACCGAAACCGAATGAATTTTCTATTAGCCAACACGGCAAAACACTTTCACAACTAACATCACGCGCTGAGGATTGCGCCATTCCGTATTCCAAAATCCGCATTCCGCACTCTTACATGGCCCTCAAGTTTCTAAAAGCTCCCCCGCCCAATGTCGTGCTTCTGCCCGACACGCAGTTTTTTGTGCGCGCCATTCCCGTGCCCGCGGATCAAACGCCGGAGGAACTTTCCACCCAGGTCGAACTCGCCCTCGAAACCCTCGCGCCCTTTCCCGTTGCGCAGATGTATTACGGCTACCATTGGCGGCCCGGCGCCCGGCACGCACTCATCTACGCCGCCTACCGCAAGCGTTTCAGCCAGGCCAGTGTCGAAACCTGGTCCGCCGCCGATGCCGTGCTCCCCGCATTCGCCACTCTTCTGAATCCCGCCGCCAGCCCCGGAACCACCGCGATCCTCTCCACCCCCGACAGCCTTACCGCGATCCACTGGGCTGACAACAGCGGCGTGCCCTCCCTCGTTATTTCCCGCGCACTCCCCGAGCCCGACGACGACAAACCGCCCCTCTCCGAATCGGACAGGGACGCCGCGCGCGCCGCCCTCCGCAACGAGCTTCTGCGCGCCACGCCCGGCACAATCCATCTCCACGAATACGAATACCCCGCGCTCGACACCGTCCCGGCGCCCGCCCGCGCCGACAACGCCCTCGTCTTCGCCACCCCGCCCGCCAAAAACACCCGCACCACGCCAAGCTCCACCACCTTCACCACCGCGCAACTCGACATGCTCGACGTTCGTGACAAGGCCGAGCTCGTCGCCCGTCGTGCCTCCCGCCGCCGCGACCTCCTTCTCTGGCGCGCTTTCCTGGGCTGCCTCAGCCTCCTCGCCCTTTGCGCCCTCATCGACATCGCGCTCAAAGGCGGAAAGTTTTTGCAGGAAAAACGAATCTACCAAGTAAAGGAGCAAGCTCCCTACGTCGCCGAAATCGACCGCGCCAACACCCTCGCCACTCGCATCGAGGATCTCTCCAACAAGCGCCTGCTTCCCTTTGAGATGATCGACCTGCTCCGCCCCGCGCTCCCCGACACGATCGTTTTCACCCGCGTCATCACACGCAGCCTCAACAGTATTGAAATCCAGGCCCGCACCAACCGCGCCGCCGACTTCAACTCCTTCCGCACTTCCCTCGTTTCCCTGCCCGCCATCGAAAAACTCGACATCAACAACCCCGCCACCCGCGACGGCTCCACCACCTTCACGATGCTCATCACCTTCAAACCCGGCACCGTGATCGCCGCCGAGGACATTCCCCCTCCGCAACCAAAGAACACCGCAACCCCAAAAACTGACGCCGCCAGCGAGACCGCCGCCGAGAATGCCGCGCCCCAGTCCGGCGCTCCGCAACCCGCCGCACCCAGCATCCACGACCAAATCCAGCAACAGCTTACTCCCGGCCAATCCGACGCGCCATCCCCCGACGCCGTCCCTCCCGCCAACGGACAACCCGCGCCACAAACCACCGAGCACACCATTGTCACAGGCGACACCCTCGCGCGCATCGCCAGGCAAGCCGGCGTTTCCCCGCGCGACATCATTGCCGCCAACCCCGGATTGGCCAATCCGCGCAACCTCCAGCCCGGTCAAAAAATCAACATTCCTCAACCCGCGCCGCCCCCCGCCAATGAAACCGCCGAGGAGGAGCCCAACCAATGAAAGCCTTTTTCCTGAGCCGCCAAACACGCGAAAAAGTTCTCCTCGTCGGACTCGTCCTTGTCGCCGCGCTCTGGTGGCTGACCGCCGCCATCGGACGCACCACGACCTTCATCCGCGATTTCAAAAGCACGAGCCTCACGCTCAAAGTGCAGCAAATGACGCTCGACGCGCGCGAATCGATCCAAGCCCGCGCCAACGCCGCCATCCGCCAACTCGACCCCTCGCGCACCTACGACACTGTGCGCCTGCAAGCCGAGCTCGACACCATTGCCACCGCCGTCGGCATCACGAACAAGACCATCAGTGACGCGCGCACGGAAAAAACCGCGCAATTCTCGGTGAACAGCGCCCAGATAACGGTTCGCAACACGGACTACGCCACGGTGGTGAAGTTTTACGAGGAGATTAAAAAACGCACCCCCTACATCGGCCTCGACCAGCTCACAATCCAGCCCTCCAACGTGGCCAATCCCACCCAGCTCACCCTCATGCTAAAAGTCTCCTCGGTGGAAATCCTCCGCTAAATCCAAAACACGCTTGTGCTGGAGTCCGAAGCCCAACGGTTGCGGCGGATTGGCGGACAGAAGCGTTTTGTCTTTTCACGTTTTTTTGGGGTGAAATATGCGGGCTATCCGCTCATAATTCCCGAAAATAGTGTAAGACCTATTTCATTTTTAACAACCAACTCATCATGAAAAAAACGATCCTCATCCTAGCATCCCTCGTGTTTTCGCTCGCAGGCTTCTCCTCCCTCGGAGCCCGCCCCGCCGGTGAAACCACCCTGAAATCGCCCGCCTTTGCCGCTTCCTTGGAAAACTCCCGCTGGGCCTTCACGCTTCCCAACGACCGCGCCGGCTGGCTCGGTTTCTCACGGGAAAACGATAAGCTCACCGCCCTTCTCCTCTGGGGCAGCGGGCACCCGCGGCCAGTCGCCGTCGCCCTCAAAAACGATGCAGTCGAACTTCGCCGCGCCTACAAGCACACGGGGAAAAACGGTGCCAAGCTCGACCGCACCGACCTCCTCACCGCCCGGCAAACCGCCGGTGGCGCCCTCGCCTTTGAAATCCAAACGCTCAACGAAAACGGCAAACCCGTCGGACGTCCCGCCACCTTCACCGCCACCCGCATTCCCGATCTCCCGCCCGCGCCCGATCTCTCCAAGCTCAAATACGGCGCCCCGGTCAAACTCATCCGCGACGACCTCTCCAACTGGGAATCCATGAATCCCAAGGCCTACAATGGCTGGACCCTCAAAAACGGCGTCCTCACCAACACCGTCGTTTTCCCCGACGGCTCGAAAAAGCGCGGCGCCAACCTCAGCACGACCGACAAATCCTTCAAGGACTTCCGCCTCGCCTTCGAGGTCAGCCTCCCCGCCAACAGCAACAGCGGCGCCTATCTTCGCGGCATCTACGAGATTCAGATGAGCAACAGCCGACAGGAAAACGCGCACCAAACCATGGGCTCCCTCTATGGCCGCCACGCCCCCTCGACCAATGCCGAAAAACCCGCGAACGAGTGGCAGACCGTTGACGTCATCCTCGCCGACCGGCACGTCACCGTCGTCCTCAACGGCGTCACAATCATCGACAACCAGCCCGTCCTCGGCGTCACCGGCGGAGCCATCACCGCCGACGAATTTGTCCCTGGTCCCATCTACCTCCAAGGCGACCACACCAACGCCAGCTATCGCAACATGACGCTCACCCCCATCATCAAGGAGCTCCGCTAAGCTTTTTTGACAACCAACCAACACCAACCGGCGGCGTCGGACATACCGGACGCGCCGCCCTTGTTGGTTAATTTGCGGAATAAACGCGCGTTCCAGTCCCCGCCATTTTCGCCTTGGCGTTGGGGATTCCGTCCTGTTGGTTTTTTCCGCTTGCCGGCTTATTGGCCATCCGCGCGGATCCGCGTTCCGCGCCAGAGATGTTTTCGTGCACGATGACAGCGTAGATTTTCCGGTGGCGCGTCGCAAACGCAACGAAGGCGACGATCTCCAGCCCATGGGACTGTATTTCCGGTGATACGGGGCGGTTGCGCAATTTCGGCGATCCTTGAGCCGTGCATGGCAGCACAATTCGTCCCGGCGAAGTATCGGTAAACGCTACACGCATCACAGACGACGCGGTTGACGAGAGTGAAATTTTCTTTTTCAAACTATTCTTTACGCGAGGTGGTGTTCGCCATGTTAGAGGTGTTTCATCGTCACTACGCGGCATTTGCGGTTACCATCGGGAATGTCCTGTTTACTCGGCGTTTTGCATCCGCGGTGACGATGGGAGTGCGCCCGATTGGGTATCCATAGTGCGGCTGACAACGATCAACATGGGCGATTCTTACAGCGCCGCATCGCATTTCTTGTCGAGCATTAGTGCCGGGGCTGCAAATGTAATGTTCGCTGACGGGACTCTTTCGGTGTGCGTGAGGTGCTTGACTCTGTCTGTCTTGAACTGAGCCCCATCATCAGGTATCCAGTGGGTGCCACTGGAGCATTGTTGGAAGCGTGACATTGTAGTGTTGTAACTTTGCGTCGTTTGATCAGCGGGATTGTCCCGCCGCATCGAAAGCCATCAGTCGCACCACGCCATGTCGGATGATTTATATCATTGTCGGCATCATTACATCCCGAGGCCTTGAGGTCTCGCGTGAAATTCCCAACAAACTAAATAACTCCACCATCACATGCCCTGTCGTTTTCTCATCGTCGCGCTCCTTTTTATTTTTGTTCCATTGGCAAAGGCCGCTGTCATTCCCCCAACGGAGAATTTCCCGCTGCCCACCGTTGACCTTTCCGGCCCCGCCGAGGCCGCCGCACGGCATGTTACAATCGCCCGTGGAACGACGGAAGTCTATCAGGGGCACCCGACCACCGTCCTGCTGCCTGACGGAAAAACAATATACTGCGTGTGGACCATCAACCACGGCGGACCCTGCGGCCCCATGAAGCGCAGCGACGACGGCGGTCTCACATGGAGCGGCCTGCTCCCGGTTCCCGAAAACTGGAAGAGCACAAAAAACTGCCCCTCCATCTACCGGCTCGTCGATCCGCGCGGCAAGGCGCGCCTTGTCGTCTTTGCGCAGGAAAACGGCGTCATGCGCCGCGCCTATTCCGAGGACGACGGCAAAACATGGTCGCCCATGCAGCCCGCCGGCGACGGCATCGTTCCCTCCGTCATGCCCTTCACAGACGTGAAGCCGGTTGACGGCGGCAAGCGGCTCCTCGCCATGACCAATATCCGCCGCCCCGGAGAGACCAGGGAGAAATATTCCAACGTTCTCGCGCAAAGTTTCTCCACCGACGGCGGCCTTACATGGTCGCCGCTTGAAATTGTTCGCGACATTCCCGGCCTCCGTCTTTGCGAACCGGAGATTGTCCGCTCGCCCGACGGCAAACAACTTCTCTGCCTCATCCGCGAGGATGCGAAGCACGAGTCGCTTTTCATGACCAGCGACGACGAAGGCCGCACGTGGTCGAAGGAGCGAACACTTCCCAAGGCGCTCTGGGGCGACCGCCACAAGGCCAAATACACGCCCGACGGCCGCCTCGTTGTCGTCTTCCGCGACGTGGGCCGCAAAACCAGCCCCAGCAACAATCACTTCGTCGCGTGGGTCGGCTCCTACGACGACATCGTCAACGTCCGCGAAGCCGGCTATCGCGTGAAACTCATCCACAACCACCGGCGCGGAAAAATTTTCTCCGGCCGCCTCATGGACGACTGCGGTTACCCCGGGCTTGAAGTGCTGCCCGACGGCACCCTCGTGGCGACCACCTACGCCAAATACACCGAAGGCGACGAGGGCAACTACGTCGTCGCAGTCCGATTCACGCTCAAGGAAACCGATGCCGCACTTGTGTTGAGGGAAACCCAAAACACACCGCCTATTCCGAATAGGAGTGCCCGGTAGTTCAGTTGTTAAATTGTCCATTGGCACAACAGTATTATTTGTCTTTTCCCCATGAGCCCCACGCCCCGTAAAGCCATTCTGTCTTCCGGCGTCACTCTTGCCGCCACCGCGCTCATCTCTTTTCAGTCAGACATTTTGGTCACGCCCGCGCCCGCGCGGCCCAACATTATTGTCATCATGTCGGACGACATGGGCTTTAGCGACATCGGTTGCTATGGCGGCGAGATTCGCACGCCGGCGCTCGACAAACTGGCGCGCAATGGCCTGCGCTTCACCCAATTTTATAATGGCGCGCGTTGCTGTCCCACGCGCGCATCATTGCTCACGGGGCTTTATCCTCATCAGGCCGGCGTCGGCCTCATGGTCGGCAATCCTCGCGGCAATTTGCCCGGATATCAGGGCGAGTTTTCCAAGAGTTGTCTGACCATCGCCGAAGTGCTGCGCCCCGCCGGCTACGCCACTTACGCCGTTGGCAAATGGCATGTCTCGCCATCCACTCCCGACGCAAAAGCCAACTGGCCGCTCCAGCGCGGCTTTGATCGGTTTTACGGCACGCTCGCCGGAGCCGGCAGTTATTATGATCCCGCCACGCTTTGCCGCGGCAACACGTTCATCACTCCCGAAAACGATCCTGAGTATAAATCCGCGAGGTTTTATTATACCGACGCCATTGCCGACAATGCCGTGCGTTATTTGCGGGATCACACGGGTGATCCGGCGAGCGCAGCCAAGCCTTTCTTCATGTATGTGGCGTTCACCGCCGCGCACTGGCCCATGCACGCGCCGCCGGAGGATATTGCGCGATACAAGGGCCGCTACGACGCCGGGTTTGAGGCCATCCGCGCCGGGCGTTACCGCCGTGTGCGCGAATTCGGCCTTGTCCCGCCGTCCACCCGGCTTGGTCCGCCTGCCGTGAGTTGGGCGGACACCGCCGACAAGGAATGGGAGGCTCGCTGCATGGAAGTGTATGCGGCCATGGTTGACCGCATGGATCAAGGCATCGCGCGCATTGTCGCCGAACTTGAGGCCGCCGGCCAGCTTGAGAACACGCTGATCTTGTTTCTTCACGACAACGGAGGTTGCGCCGAAACCATGGGGTTGGGACGAGGCACTCCCAGGGCTTTTCCAGAAAATATAAACCCCCTCGGCCCCGATGAGCTTCAGACCAAGGTGCTGCCGCCAATGCAAACCCGCGACGGCCGGCCCGTGCGCACCCAGCACGGCATCATGCCCGGCGCCGAGGACACCTACATCGCCTACGGCAAGGGCTGGGCCAATGTGTCAAACACGCCCTTCCGCGAATACAAACACTGGGTTCACGAAGGCGGCATATCCACGCCGCTCATTGCGCACTGGCCCAAAGGCATTCGGAGGAACCTCGGCGGTTCACTCGTTCATTCAGTCGGTCATATCATCGACATCGCCGCCACCTGCCGGGATGTCGCAAACGCCGCCTATCCGAACAAGCGCGACGGCACACCCATTACTCCACTTGAGGGAATCAGTTTGCGACCGGCGTTTTCCGGCGAAACACTCGACCGTCCCTCGCCGTTGTGCTGGGAGCACGAGGGCAACCGCGCGATTCGGCTCGGCAAATGGAAACTCGTCGCCAAGGGGCGCAAGGGTGCGTGGGAGCTTTACGACATGGAGGCGGATCGCGCCGAGTTGAACGACCTCGCCTCGCAGCATCCGGACATCGTGCAAAAACTCGCCTCCGATTGGGATGCATGGGCGTTGCGCGCCAAGGTGAAACCCTGGCCGTGGGACAATCCGGAAGCAGGCAGGATTCCCAAGGGAAGATCAACGATTCATGGACATTTCCGGACCAATCCCACGAGCCTCAGTGATGGCGGGCGCTGTGGCATTCGCGGACGACCTGAATCACTCGCATCAATTCCCGATTATATAAAAGGGGTGTCGTGCGACGCCTTTTTCAGCGGCGCTTCCATATAATACTATTAATCACGAAAATCGTTTCATGTGCCTGTCAATTTACTGGGATACATTGGAGACCAGCTTGACGTTATTGCGAATTCGCCGGAATGGCGTCTTTCATCCGCGTCACCCACTATTGATTAATACCCCGTTCCCATATTCCCGCGCCCTCCCACGTCATTTGTTTCCACCCTTATAGACACCCAGCCAATTTTTCGCCGCCTTTATGCAAACAACCCGCACGATGTATTTAATAAAGCCCTCAATGCTGCTCTTGTGCTTGGCCTTGTGCTCAACGCTGTCCCATGCCTTGGCAGACGCCGCGTCCGTGGCCCCGAATCCAAAACAGCCCGCCACCTGGCTCATCCCCGGCAACGGATTCGAGCCCTTTCCGGCTTCCTCCATCGGTTTTGGCGAAACATCCTGCATCGGACTTCCCGACGGGCGCATCCTCACTGCTCGGGGTGGATACATCGCTGTCTCGACCGACGGCATGAAAACTTTCCCCGTGGAAAACAACATCCCGTTCGTCAAGTCCCGCGCCGAGCCTGTGCGCGGGGCGCGCCTCGCCATCAGCAGCAGTGGCGCCTGGCTCGTGCTCTGGCGCACCGCGCACACGCCCGGAAAGCTCGCCGAGTTTTGGGACAAGTCCACCCACAACTACGTCCCGCATCTCACAGGCGGGCAGCTCATGGTGGCGCGTTCCGTTGACTCCGGCAAAACCTGGTCGGAGCCGCTTCGCATTTCCGACTCACGCTATACCAACGGGCATCCGCCGCGAAAAATACTCCAGACGAAATCCGGCGTCCTCCTCATTCCCGCGCAATACCGCACGCCGAACCCCGGACGACACACCGTCTCCATCCTCCGCTCGACCGACGACGGCGTTTCGTGGTCCGCTCCCGCACCCGCCTTCGATCTGCCAAACTCCAACGGCAACCATGACGGCGTTGTCGAGCCGACCCTCATCCAGCTCAAGGACGGCACCGTTTGGTTTCTCACCCGCACCAACCTCGGCGCGCTTTGGGAGTCGCGCTCCACCGACGACGGGCTCACGTGGTCGCCTTTGCGCCCCACCCGCATCTACGCCTCCTCGTCGCCGCCCACGCTTGAGCGTCTTTCCGACGGACGCCTCGTGCTTGTTTGGAATCCATGGAAGGATACCGAGGGCAATCCACCGCAGACGCGCGGCGGCGCCGACACCACGGACTACTCCCTCGCCGTGGCAAGCTGGCACCGTCGCGAGCTCCACCTCGCCACTTCCTCCGACGAGGGCAAAACGTGGAGCGAGCCCCTTGTCGTTGCCCGGCATCCCCGCAAAAGCGGCGTGTTCAAGGGTGGCTGGATTTCCTACGTCACCCTCTTCGAGCACGACAGCCACCTATATCTTTTCGCCCAGATGGGCGGACTCAACGCCCGCATCCCCCTCAATAAGCTCCCGTGAGCCCGGTCCTATTTTTCATAATCCAAATCAAAAAACGTCTCCCCATGCATAATATATTCACACCATTTACCCGCGTAGCGCAGCACACTGACAAGGCCGCCCCGCTCATGTCTTCGGGCATCCCGGCAAGGTGGATTTGGCAACCTGCGCTACGTGTGCTAAAGCTGGCCGCGGCTGTTGTCCTGGCGGGCGCGTGGATAACCACACCGGCTCCGGCCCAGTCTGCGTCGGCCGGCGCCATCGAGGGCGCGGTGTATAACGCGACCAACAGTCTTCCCGTGGGCAGGGCAAAAGTGAGCATCAAGGGAGCCAACCAAGAAACGCTCACGGATGACGAGGGCCGTTTCTATTTTCAGAATGTTGCCGCGAGCACCGTCGAGCTGGATGTATCCTATCTTGGCTTTAACACGCAAACCGCCTCGGTGACCGTGGAGGCTGGGAAAACCACGGTCCGCGATTTTCAAATCACCCGCGAAGGTTTGCCTAGACGCCGGGCCGAGGACGGCGAGGTTGTCATGTTGGAAAAGTTTTCCGTGGTGGCCGATCAGGCCATGAGCGCTCAGGCCATTGCCATGAATGAACAGCGCCACGCACCCAACATTAAGAATGTTGTTGCGCTGGAGGATCTCGGAGATTTTGGCACCGAAAACATTGGTGAATATATCCGGTTTCTCCCGGGTGTGGCTATCATTGACGACGGCGAGGAGGCCGGACGGCTTGCGCTTGGCGGCTTCCCCGCGGAGATGACTAATGTGCAACTCGACGGCGGCGATGTCGCAAGCACCGGTGTTGGCACGGAGATGGGGCGCACGCTTGCGCTCCAAGAGGTGCCCATGGTGAACATTGAGCGTGTTGAGGTCACAAAAGTCCCCACACCCGACATGTCGGCCACCGGCTTGGGCGGCTCGATGAATCTTGTTACCAAAAGCCTTTTGGGAACACGGCGCCCCTATCTCAATTACTCGATGTATATGACTTTTAACAACAAGGAGGGACTATCCTTTGATGGCGGCGGCAAGCAACCAATCCCACAAGTTACGCCGAAAACCAAAAAACCCTCCTTCAGCGTTTCCGCAGTGGTGCCGGCTGGCAAGCGCCTGGTCTTCAGCGCAGGTGCATCGCGCACATGGAAACAACGCCCTGCCGAGGGCACGCCGAGCGAGATCGCATATTGGAATCTGCAAGCCAAGGAATACCGTGATAAAAAATCCAAAAAGATTTCGCATTGGCCACCGGGCAATGGTCTCAAATCGCGCAAATCTCCGTTTCGGAGAATATTCAGGCTGGGGTGGAGATGAGGTTGTCACGCAACGACACCCTGTCGTTCACCGTCCAAACCCGGCAAGTCACCTCCGACCGGGCAACCAGCCGCCTTACCACCCGTTTTCATTACAACATGCAATACGATCCTGTGGGCGATGCTGGCTCAACCTCCACAAAGGAGGCGGGCGGACCGTTGCCAGGAAGCACAACCGGCGCGACTGAGCCGGGCGGCGGCACGATCGAAATGGGTGGCAACGCAGCGCTCAATTATTCGGAAGTGACGGATAGCACTCATATGACGTTGCGTTACAGGCACCGCAGCTCGAAGTGGCAGATTGACGCACAAGCCGTCTACTCTAGCGCCGAGCGTGTGCGCAGTAGTATGAATGAAGGCTACTTCAACGGCTATTACGCTTTGGGCAATCAAAGCACGACGAGAGGATATGACATGAAGGGTTATGATATCAATGTGGGCGACAGCATCCTTCCGAATAGCTACGTCATTAAAAATTCGGACACAGGCGAGACTGTGGACCGGTATGACGGAGACACTTACTACCTCCAGTCAGTCCGCGAAGAGGACGGCAAGTATAAAACCGACATGTATTCAGGGCGGGTGGATGTGACTCGTGTTTTCAACCACCGTTTTTCCCTCAAGGCCGGCGGAGCTTTCAGCCGATTGAAAAAGGACGATTGGAGGTTGCCGATTAATTATACCTTTGTGGGCGACGAGCAATATGGGGCCGACACTGCCGCCGGACGCATTGAAAGGAAGATGGTGCGTCACTACGATATTCTTGACGAGAGCATCGATGTGGACAGCAACGGCAATGCCGTCCGCTGGATCAGCCCGGTAAAACTTTACCAACTCTTTCTCTCCAATCCGGAGTATTTTCAGCAAAACACCAGCACCATCCAATATAAGGCGGAATACTCGAAAAAAATGATTGAGGACATTTCCTCGGCTTATCTGCGCTTTGACCTGAACCTTTTTAGCAATCGCATGCACATCATCGGTGGCGTGCGCTACGAAAGAACCGACCTCGAGGGTTGGAGCGTGAAAATAGACCACACCGCAAAATACCATCGGGATCCTGAAACCGGCCAGCCCTTGAGAAATCCCGATGACAGTTTGCAATTGATCACAACTGATACCGTAGAGCAAACCCGTCTTATCTATAAGGCGCGCGCTTTTTATGAGGGGCAAAACTACGATGGATTTTATCCCAGCCTGAATATCAATTATGCCTTCACCGATAATCTGGTGCTCCGCGCCGCCTACGCGCGCACTATCGGGCGTCCGGACGTGAGGTATGTCGTGGACGGCATCCGAGTGCCCGAGCTGACCGCGAAAGAGGTGCCTGACCCGGGAAGTGAGGAAGACGATGACGAAACCAACACGGCTGCGCGTGTGATCAGGGTGGGGAATCCCGGGTTGAAACCATGGACTGCGGACAGTTTCCACCTTTCTCTCGATTCATACCATTTAAAGGGCGGGTTTGGCTCTATCGGTGTTTACCGCAAGAATGTGACCAATTTTTTTGCGGATCGCGCGTTTACCGCCAACCGGCAGGATCTCGAGTATTATGGCATAAGCGATGCCGATATCGATTTTATGATAGAAAATGATTACGCGATCCGCCGATGGGTGAATGTCGGCGACGCGCACCTGACAGGGCTCGAAATAAGCTACCGACAGGACCTGTTTTTTCTTCCGTCGTGGCTTCAAAAAATACAGGTATGGGCGAATTACACGCATCTGAAGGTCGGCGGTCCCAACGCCGAGGAATTCACCGGATTCACCCCCGACGCGCTTTCCTGCGGCATAAATTACATCCGCCCGCGCTTTTCCATTCGTCTCACCTGCGCTTATCAGGCGGAGACAAAGTCAAAGGAGGTTCCCGTGGCGGAGGGCACACAGGCGGCGCGCTTTACCCCGCAGGACACTTATGAATATCAAGCTTCCAGTATTCGCTACGGAATCACAGCCGAATACAGTCTCTCCCGAGCATTTACCCTGTATATGAATTGGAATAATATATTCGGCAAGGACACCTATGTTTACCGTCGCGCAGCCGACACTCCCGCCTATGCGCAAAACTACCAGCGCTACATCGTCCCGTCCTACATTATGATTGGCGTGAAAGGGAGATTCTAAGACGGCAAACTCCTAACGTGTGTGTCGCGATGAAACAAACAGCCGGATGAAAGACAACGCGCTGTTTTAAAAACAAAGAATAATTTTTATGAAAAACTTAACCCAAACAATTTTAAAACACATCTTTGTGATAGCGTTTGTTGCTTTGACGCTTTCGCCATGTGCCATGGCGCAACAACAACCGCCGGTTAGCTCCGGAACTCATGCCTTTGGGGAAGATATCACGTTTGATCCGCCCACCCGGCAGACGATGGACGCAACGGCCACCCCCACGTGGCTGATTGCCGACGGAGTCACTGTCACAATAGCCAACGTGAGCACCGCCAGCAGCGGCGGTGTCATTTCTATCGGAGGTGGCGTTGGTAATAACACCGTTTTCACCATTGCGCCCACAGGATCAACCGGACGCGTCATTTTCAGAGGCAACATCACCAGCGGCGAGGGCAGCGTTTTTTATCAAAATCGCGCATCCGTTAATATCACCAACGCCTCCTTCATCGGTAACGGCTCCACCAAGGCTGCCGTCCACGGCGGCGGCGTATTCAGAATCGGCTCCACCGCCATCGAGACCCGTCTCACCAACGTCGTCTTCGATAAGAATTTCGCATATTCTCTCGGCGGTGCCATCCGCACCCTTCACGGCCTTACGATTACCTCCGGCACCTTCACCGGCAATCACGCCAGCGGCACCACCGCCACCACCGGCTTCGGCGGCGCCATCGCCGCCACCGCGGGCGGCCTCAACCTCAATAACAATGGCATCCAGCAAAGCATTATCACCGAAAGCTACTTCGCAGACAACTGGGCCTCCCGCTACGGCGGCGCCATCGGCGTGGATGGTAACAATCCCCACCACTCCATCACCTACTGGGATCACATCGGCTTCGACGACAACTTCGCCGCTCTCGGCGGCGGCGCGATCTACGACATCGCAAATACCAATAATCTTATTAGCGGAGCGCGACACATCAACGGCCAGCGCTTCGTCTTCACCGGCACCACCGGTGCCACCGAATACGTTTCCTCGGGCAACATTGCCCGCGGCGAGGCAATGACGGCGGACGAAATTACCGCCGCTCGCAGCGGCTCCTTCGCCTTTAGCGCCGCGGCTTCCGCAAAGGCCGGCGGCTTCTATTTTTCAAACGCCGTGGGCACCCTGCTTCGTTTCGACATCGCCGAAAACGTCACTGTCGAAATCGGCAAAGCCGGCAATCCCTCCGCGTGGGATTCCATCGCCAACAGCGACACTTCCGGCACCAGTGCGAGACTTGAACTCACCGGCACCGTCGCCACCGGTGGCGGAACGCTGATTTTGCATGCCGACAACTCCTACTTCCAAGGCTCGGTCAACGTGGACAAGGGCACGCTTCTCCTCGGCAACCGAAACGCCAAGCTCGGCGGCGTTGTCACCGTCGCCGATGGCGCGGGTTTTGGCGGGGCGGGGGAATTGATCACGCACAAACAGAACGACACGGTTTTCGCCGGGCGCACAAAACTCGTCATTGGCGACAATGCCTCCCTTCAGATCGGCACCGACACGGCTCTCGACGCGGAAACACTCGCAGTCGCGGGCGACTTGAGCGTTGGCACGGGCATCACCTTCACGCACGATCTTTTCACCAGCGGCTCGGCCAGTCTGCTGTCCGTGAACAACCTCAGCATGGCGGGCACCGGCACAGTCAACCTCAGCCTGCTGGCCACGGGTTCGTTTGCGATCATGGAGTGGTCGGGCGTCGGGCTTGGCGCGGGAGACTTGGGCAAGCTCACTCTCACCGTGGACGGCGTCACCAACAACCCCCGCAGCACCGCCGCGCTTTCACTGTCGGGCAACCAGCTCGTCGTCACCAACACGGTCAACAACCTCGTCATGCGCTGGACGGGCGCCGAGGGCGGCAGTTGGATGCGCCGCCCCCGTGGGGCGCAGCAAAACTGGGCCGATGCGGGAGGCTCCGAGGAAAGCCGGTTTTTCAACGCGGACAGCGTGGTGTTCGATGGCGTGGCGGATGCCGCAAACGCCTCCAACCGAGACATCACCATCGAGGCCGGTGGCGTGGTCGTTTCCGATATGGAAGTATCGGGAGCCGCGGATTACGTGTTTCGCGGCGAGGGCGGAATCGAAGCCGACGCCAACGCCGTGGGCAGCGCGGCCTTCACGCCATCGGGCAAGTTGAAAAAGAGCGGTGAGGGCGAGTTGGTTTTCGCCAACACCGCCGCAAACACCTTCAAGGGGGCATCGAAATTTCGGGCGGCTTGATCGGCTTTGACAACGCGGCGCAACTCGGCTCCGGCACGGGCGGCATCACGTTTGCCGATTCCGGCACGCTGCGCGCCGCAAGCACGGTCACGGGAACCCTGACCGACAACGTGCGCGTCGCGGCGGGCAAAACCGCCGCGATCGAGGTGGAGCGGGGAGGCTCGTTCATTTACGGTGGCGTGCTGAGTTCGGCGGCGGACTCAACGTTGCGAAAAACCGGCGAAGGCTCGCTCCTCCTCACAGGCGACAGCTCGGCAAATGCCGGCGCGCTCGCAATTGACAAGGGTGCGGTAACGCTGGTGGAGACTAATGCAGCGCTCGGAGGAAAAATCACCGTGGGCGCCGGCGCGACTCTCGGCGGCGTGGGCGCGGCGGGCGCGGGCGGCTCGGTCAAGATTGCCGCCGGGGGCATTCTGGACGCCGGGCTGGACAGCACGCAATCCGGCACGCTCACCGTCCATAACTTGGAAATGTCCGGCGGCGCGACACTGAGGCTGGACCTGTTCAAGGATGCCGACGGCGCGTATCAAAAAAGCGACCGCGTGTTCGACTCCGGCACCTCCTCCATCAGTGGCGCCAATACAATCGACCTCACCTCGTTCGCGACCGGCACCTTTAATCTCGGCAACCTTGGCGGCCTCGCCGCCGCCGGAAGCGTGACACTAAGCGGCATGACACTGCCCGTCGGCGGACGACTCTCAGCGGAATTAACCAACGCCTCCGGCACATTGGAGATGATCACGACCTCCGACCAGTCCCGCGTGATGACCTGGAAGGGCGGAGCCAACTCCACTTGGAATCTCGCGGAAAAAAATTGGAGCGACGGCGGCTCGGTAAACCAGTTCAGCTACGGCGACCGCATCATCTTCGACGACACCTCCTCCGCCGCCAATCGGGAAATCTTCATCGACGCCGGCGAGGTGCGCATCGCCGACATGACCGTCAACGGCAACACGGATTACACATTCACCGGCGGGGGCATCCACGCCTCCGCGGACAATGTGCAGCCGGACTCCGGCGGCGTCGCGCATATCGTCGGCACCGGCAGGCTGGTGAAAACCGGCAATGGAACGCTGACATTGGCAAACGGACAAAACACATTCACCAGGGTTGAACTCGGCGGCGGTGTGCTCGCCGTGGGCAATGGCAATCAGCTCACAACCACCGACACTAACGCCGGCATCGTCTTTACCAACGACGCGACACTGCGTGCGACGAACGATCTCTCGCTCGACAACCAAATTTTCGTCACATCGGGCTACACCGGCGCGGTGGACAGCAACGGTCACGACATGGTGCTCCAAAGCGTGTATCTTGGAACGAATGCCGCCTTCGTGAAGCAAGGCGAGGGTGTTGCCACGATTGAACAGCGGCTTTCCCTGCCAGACACCAGTGCGCTCATCGTGCGCGAAGGCACGGTGCGCGTGGGCGCGGATTATGTTTTTTCAACCAATGAAGGAGCGTCCATCGTTGTGGACGCCGGCGCGAAAATCGATCTTGCCGGGCACAGCCTGCTAATGCGCGGCCTGTCCGGCGCGGGCGAGGTCGACGTGGCGGGCGGATACCTTATATATAACGTGGATTCCGCCTCCAGCGTGGGCACTTTTGCTGGCAGCCTTGCCGGCTCGGGCACGATCAACAAGACGGGCGACGGCAAATGGACACTCTCCGGCGTGAGCAGTTTTGACGGCACCTTCCAACTGGTCGCCGGCGAACTCGGACTGGCCAACAACGATGCCCTCGGCACGAGTTCGCTGACAGTCGCACCAGCCGCCACCGGGTTGTCTGTCGAGGCGGACGGCCTGAACATCGCCAACCCCATCACGGCGGGCACCGGCATGCTCACCATCGAGAGCAACGGCCTCGGCGCGGAGTTTTCGGGAAACATCACCGCCGACACAATCGCCCTCGCGGGCACCGGCACGCTGATGCTCTCGGGTAACAACACCATCGCCAATATGGCGATCAACGTCCCGCATGCAATCGCCCGCCGCGCCGAGTCGGTTTCCGGCGATGTGCAAATCGGCGCCGGAAACACACTGGAGTTCCGCGGTGTCAGCATGGGGCAGGTCAACGGCGACATTACCGGCAACCGAGTGCTGTTCACCTCGAGCACAATGGCCCTGAGGGGAGCAAACACACTGTCGCGAGTTGACATCGCCGACAACTCGCGAGTGAGCGCCGCTTCCACCGGCGCGCTCGGCGGCATCGGTTCCAACATCACCGTGCGCGACGGCGCGTGGCTCGCACTTCCGGTCGTGGGCGTGACAGGCGGCAATATGAACGTGGATGGTGGCGCTCTTGTATTCGGCTCGGAGCAAGGCATGGGGTCACTCGCGCTCTCCGGCACACTTGGCTTTACGAATGGCGGCGAGATCCGCCTGGCCGCGCTCCTTCCCACGGGCGTTTACACCGCTGCCGTGGCGTATGGCGGCATCGCGAACATGCCCGACTACGATCCGCATCAAGGCGGCATGTTCATGGTGGCTGACATCGTCAATGGAGACACCCTGGTCCTCACCGCCTACAACAAGGCGCTGGAGCCGGGCAAGGACATCGTCGTGGCCTTCGACGCGCTGTCCTCCACGATGCGCGCCGTGAACGCGCGCATAAGCGAGGAATTCATCACTCCGCTGGCGGATGAAAACGCGCCGCGAGGCAAACGAAGCCTGTGGTTCCGCGCCATCGGTTCCTTCATGGAATATGGTGATGACGAGGAACACATCGGCTACACCGACAACACTTACACGGGACTCATCGGCTACGACTGGCTCCTCCAAAAGAATCTCATGCTGGGCGCCTATGTCGGCTATTCGTTCTCAAAAGTGGAAACTTCCAATGATGCCAAAACGGACATGGACATGCCTTTTATGGGCGTATACGCCGCGCGAAAACTGGGCGCGTTTTGTGTCTCGGCGGATGTGATGCTTGGCACTGGAAAAGCCGACACCGAACGCACGGAGGATTTCGGCAATTTTGTGACCGGCTCCCACAAACTCGACACACTCGGCGCCAGCATGGAAGTCAGCTATAGCCTGCCGATTTTCGCCAGCGGCGAAGTCAGGCCTTCCGTGGGGATTCATTACATGAACCTGTCATTTTATAATTATGCCGAGGAAGGAAAAGGCGCGGTGCGACTGGATGATGTCAACGCATCGCTGTTGCAAGGCGTGGTCAAGATCGACGCCAGCAAACGCATTGAAATGCCATGGGGGCTTCCCGGCGCGGTGGGCCTGAGCGTGGGCTGGCGGCAGAACTTCCGCAATGATCGGACGGACGCATGGGCGACACTGGTGGAGTATCCGGACGCGCGCATACAAATCCGCGGTGACAAATACGACAAAAACAGCGTCATGGCTGGCTTGAACATCAGGATGATGTTGTCGAAATCCATGATATTCTCGCTGGCCTACGATTACGATTGCGTGCCGTTCGGCGATCAAAACAACGGCACCGGACGCCATACCTTCAACTCGAGCGTGAGGATAACTTGGTAAAACTGGCACATTGTGCCACCTCGTGCGAAAATTCATCTAACGAGTCAACGAACGCTTCGTTGGTTCCAATCGCATGCTTGTTTACTGATATAGTAATCGCATGCGCCTCTTCGAAAATTTCTCCGCAATCACCGGCAAGGGTGGCGACGTTGTGCTCTGCGATCCCATGGTGCCGTGGACCGGTTTGTTTGTGCTGATGGAACTCTTCGAAAACAAAACCGTTTCGTTGCCGTCACTGTTTCGAAAGTAGCGATATACAAGTGATATCCCGACTGCGTTGGATGCGCGGAATTGCGTAAACGACGTGAGCAGAATCGCGCATGGAAAACGGCTAACTCCAGTCCCCGCCATTTTCGCCTTGGCGTTGGGGATTCCGTCCTGTTGGTTTTTTTTCCGCTTGCCGGCTTATTGGCCATCCGCGCGGGCCTTCATTTCCGATCTCATTTGTCATTACCTCGACCTCTTATTCGACCAAACTATGAAAACATCACATCGCCCAGCCCGGTTCGCCGTCGCGTTCCTGTCCATTTTCTTTCTCGCAGCCGTCGCATCGGCGCAGCCGAAGTCATTCGAATATCGTTATTTTAAGAGCAACATTCAGGATCTCATCGCGCAGATACCGTCGCCGCCCGCGGATGATTCGATTGCGGGCATGGCCGACCTTGAGACTGTCATCCAGCTGCAGAAAGACGTTACCCCGGCGCAAATCGAGCGGATTAAGCGCGTCGATTCGCACACCGCGCGCAATGTCATGGGCATGGGCGCGCAGGCGCTCGGCTCCTGGTTCTCAAAGGAAAATCTCCCCCGCACCGCGGAAATATTGAAGGAGGTAAATATGGAGCGCCACTACATCGGCCTCACCGTCAAGGACCACTGGAACCGTCCCCGTCCGTATGTCCGCGACCCGAGCATCCAGCCGACCGCGCGCCGGTCCAAGGAAAGCTCCTATCCCAGCGGACATTCCGCCGCCAGCGCGGCTTGGGCGGGAATAATCGCGGCGGCAATGCCCGAATACAAGGAGCAGCTTTTTGAGGAGGTGCGCGAAACGATGTGGTGCCGCGTCATGGCTGGCATGCACTATCCGACCGACACGCACGCAGGCAGGAAACTCGGTTTTCTCATCGCGGATGAAATGTTGAAAACTCAAACCACACAGAAAGCCATCAAGGAGATGCGCGCGGAAATTCTCGCGTTCATAAAGGCGAATCCGGATGTCGTGACGCTGCCAAAGCAGTGACGCCGGCGCCCGGCTGCGCGGGCTGTTTGCGTTCCGAGGGCTGACTTACGCTCCGCCTGTTTTTGCCGCCAGCGCCTTGAGTTTTTTGTCAATTGAGGCGCGCGTTTTTTTCGACATGCGGTCGATGAACAGCATGCCGTTGAGGTGGTCGACCTCGTGCTGGATGCAGCGGGCGAACATGCCGTTGCACACGAGCAGATGCGGCACGCCCTCGGCATCCTGGTATTTTACCGTGATCTCGTCGCGCCGCTCGACGTCGCCGCGAATGTCGGGAAATGACAGGCAGCCTTCCTCCACGATTTCCTTTTCGACCGGATGCACTTTTACCTCCGGGTTCACGATCACCATCGGCATGATCAACTCCAGCGGCGGGTGGCTGCCGTCGAGCTCCCAGTCGAAGTCGTCGTCCACTTGCGATACGTCCACGACGCAAAACTGCAATGCCTTCCCGATTTGTTGCGCGGCCAGCCCGATGCCGGGCGCGGCGTGCATTGTCTCGACCATGTCGCGCGCGAGCGTGGCGAGGGGCGCGTCGAAGACGTCGATCTTGACACCCTTTTTTCTTAAAATCGGATCATTATATTGAACTATTGGAAGCAGCATGGGTCGATGTTCGCTTGCATCGTGGGTTTGCAATTGCCGGCCCGCAACCAATATTCTCCACTGCCTGCAGAATGTCACCGACGCGCGAAAAAAACAGCAAGCTGACCGCGGCCGTGGCCTGGCTCACGGCCGGGCTCGCGCTGCTCGTGCTCGCGTGGATGGTGCCCGTCAACTTGAAATCCGTCACGCCCGCGCTCCTGCGCGCCGCCGGAGAGAACACGCCGCGTGTCGCCGCGTTCGGCCAGCAGCGGCTCGATTCGGAAAAGCTCGGCGCGGCCAGCCTCATCCTTGAGGCGGCGAGGCTCGTCAACGACCCCGGCGCGGCTTCGCTCGAGCGAGGCATCCGGAATATCGAGGCTCGCCGCCCCGAGTGGGTGCCGTGGGGCGGTTGGGACCCGTTTCTCGATCCGATTTTCTCGCTCAAGGAAAACACAGGGCGCACCGAAAGCACGCCCGTGCTCACTTTTTTTATAACGGAAAAGGCGCGTCGCGAGTTGCAGCGGTATCTTTCCAATTCGCGCAGCATCGGCGTGCAGACGATTCTGCAAACGCACGACAACCAGGGCACCACGCGCTTCGTTCCCGCCAACCGGCCCGGCGGCGAGGCGCTCGACGCCGTGATCCTCCTCACCGCGCTCCTCTATCAGTCCGACAATCTTTCGCCCGCGCTTCAGCGCGAGTTGCGCACGCTTGCCGAGACCGCCGCCGTTGAAAAACAACTCGGCCCGCTCGAAACCTTTTACCTCGACCTCCTCTCGCTCGGCAAACGCCTCAACTGGATGCAGCTTTGCGAGCTTCTGCGCGTAAGTGGCAGCACGCGCACGGTGGGCGAGTTCGCGCAGCTCGCGCGCGTCGCATCCGACAACCTGTTTCTCATCTACACCGCCGCGCTCTATTCCGGTTCCGCCGACAACGTGGCCGACTATCTCATGGAATACGGCAGGCAGGGGCTCGCCGACCTGCGACTCGCGCTCGGGGAAGGGCAGGGAGCCGTGCGGCTCCTCCTGCGCAACCGCGCGCCCGTCAACCACAGCGCAACCCTCAATATTTCCGCCGTCGCCGAGTTCACGCTTCTCAACCCGCGCGTCGCGCTCGCCGTCAAATACGCCGCGTTTTTTGTCGGCGCGTTTTTGCTTTTCCACGCGCTCGAGGTTTTCCTTGGCGGCGCGATGAGGGCGCCGTCCGGCGATTCGCGCGCCTCGCCCCTGCGCTTGCGCAGTTTCGTTCTCGCCGGAATGATCGCCCTGTTTCTCGTTTTTGCCAGCGAGCCGTTTCTCATAAAAACACCTCCGCCCTCGGAATTTAAATTCAAACTCGTCGTGCCCGTGCTGGCCGCCGACAAACCCGATTCTCCAATAACAGAAGTTCCCGTCACCACCGCCATGGACACAACCACCATCCTCTCCATCCTCCTCTTCGCCGCGCTGCAAATCGCCGTCTATGTGATCTGCCTGCTCAAGATCCGCTACATCTCGCGACAGCCGATCTCGCCCCAGCTCAAGCTGCGCCTCATGGACAACGAGGAAAACCTCTTCGACGCCGGCCTCTACGTGGGCATCGCGGGCACGGCCACCGCGCTCGTTCTCCAAGTGCTCGGCTACATCCAGGCCAACCTCCTCGCCGCGTATTCGTCGAACCTCTTCGGCATCCTCTGCGTCGCGATCGTGAAAATCCGCCACGTTCGCCACTTCAAGCGCCAGCTCATTCTACAGGTGCACGGGAGCGGAGACGCGACGCCGCAACCCGAGGACGCGACCATCAAACCAGCCACAACGAATCCCTAGGAAATTTTCGATTTTGAATTCTCGATTTTCGATTGGGAGCTTCCGCTCCGTTTTCAATTTCGAGGCCGCGCGATGGCGCGCAATCGAAAATCGAGAATTCAGCCCTCTCCGATGAACAAGACGCTTCTCCTCATCATCTGCGATTTTCTTCTTCTCAACCTCCTCGCGCTCACGCGCTGGGATGCACCCATCGCCGCGTCCTCAATCCAGCAAGATCCCTCGCTGTCAACCGAGCGCGATTCCCCGCCCGCCGCGACCAAGGACCAGGACCTCGTCGATGTGATGAAACTCTCCCTCGAGGATGAGCGCGCCCGCCGCGACGAGCTCGCCCGCCAGTTGCGGGACACCGAGCTAAACCTCCAGACGCGCGAGCAAAATCTCGCGCAACTCGAGGCCGAGAAAAACAAACTCGCCGAAAACCTCGACGCCACGCAACGCAACGCGGGGCAACTCGCGCAACAAATCGACACCGCCAGGCAAAGCGCCGTGCTCCTCGCGCAGGAGGTCGATGCCGCCAAGCGCGACGCAGGCATGTCCAAGGAGCGCATCGCCGCGCTCCAGCGCGACCTCGATCATCGCGAGGCCGAGCTCGCGCGCGAAAAAGCCAGCATCGCCAAACTCGAACAGGCGCAGACCGAGGCGCGCCAAAAAATCGAGGACCTCAACGTTGCCGTGAAAGTTGCCGAGCACGAGAAAACCGTCCTTCGCGAAACTGCCGAGACCTACAAAACGCAAGTCGAGGCCGAGCGGCAGGAACGCCTCCGCGTGCAGGAAACCACCGTGCAGCTTGCGCAAGGCGTCGGCACCCTCGCCGTGAAATCGGACGACCTTCAAAAGGAAATCCGCGACAACCGTCCCATCAACGCCAACACGCTTTTCAGCGAATACCTCGCCAACAATGTGCGAACCCGCGTCGAAACCACGCGCCCCGGACTCTTCGGCCCGGCCGCGCGCGTTGCCGACCTGCGCACAATCCTCGTGAGCGACGGACGCGACACCTACGCGATCTTCCACGCCAGCGACACGCCCTTCGCGCTCACCTATCCCGGCGCCGACATCTCGCGCATCGCGATCACATTCACAAACGGCGACTACAGCACCACCGCCGGCGAGCTCCATTACCTATCCATTGACCCTCGCATCCTCGTCGTGCCACTCACGCCCGCGCAAGCCGCAGGCCTTGGCGTGAAAGTTTACATGACCTCGCTCGAACCCTTCAAATTTTCCGATGCGATCCTGATCAGCACCAACAGTGAACCGACAAAAACCAAGTATGAGGAAACGCCCTTCAAGCTCGACGCCACGCAACCCGGCTACGTGCAAATGCGAGTGAGCTTTTTCGCCAGCAAGCGAGGCGACCTTGTGATCAGCAAATCCGGCGAATTGCTCGGCATCATGGTGAACAAGGACTATTGCGCGCTGGTGAACAATTTCCTGCCCACCCGCACAATCACCACCGGCGAGGACACCGGCAGGCAAGGCATCGGCGCCCTCATAAACCACCTCAACACCCGAGTCCAAGGCATGCCGCTGAAGTTGCAGTGAACGGGCGGGCAACGGCTTTTTCGCGAGAATAAATGAATCCACCCGGCAAAATAAAAAACTATGCGATAATATTGATGTGCGGGATCGGTTTGCTCATGGCCGGGTGTGTTTCCTCATCACGTTCGCTGCTGAAAAAAACGATTGGGTGAGCGGAGTGCTTCAATCATCAGGCTTGGTCAAATCGCTTTATCCCGCGGAAATCTCCCAAGCGCGGGCCTTTTTGGGTAAACTTGCATGGAGGAGTTATTTTTTCACGCTGCCCGCTGATGGCGAAACAGGATGCGCAGTCAATTTCACGACAAACAAGGGAGAGGTAATCAGAGTGTCCCTGCACAAATACGGCGCAAAATATTCGCTCCATTTACGCAGCAAGAAAACATTATTCATTACCACGCTTTCGGACGAGGAAAGCAGGCTGGTCATGTCGTTTGCGGGTTACTACGAAAACTCGGTCTTCGGGCCAATCATTATAGAACACTGACATGGCTGGTGATTTATTTTTACGCACATAATGCAATGGCCGTTTCATCACCACGATCCTGACCGGATAAAAATATGGCTCAAACAGGTGGCTGTGCTGGGGCTCGTTTTGTTGCTGTTTTTCTGGTGGCGGCACGAGCCTAATGCGACATGGGAGGGGACGCCTGCTCCAGTCGCGCCGGCACAAACTTCGGGTGGCTTGCCGTCGCCATTTGAGCATGAGGGATATGTGATCACGCCGCTGGCTCATTATTCGGTGACGGCGGTCGTGCTGGCACGGGAGCGTTACCGGTTTGATGCCATGGCGGAGATTTGTCCGGTTGATCTTGGGCTGGGGTGGGGACCCTTGTCCGAGGCGGAACGGATTAACTTGATCGATTTCAGCCAGTCGCTTCGCTGGATGGACTGGCGTGTGAGTGCGAAAAATGTGCCGAGGCTGAAATTGTCAAAACCCGAGGTGGGCAGGCATTCGGCAAACACCCACTGCGTGCCCGCTGATTCTGCAATCCGCGAGGCGCTACTTCGTGTGAAGCGCCACGATTTGGTCACCCTCAAGGGGTATTTGATCAAGGCTGTGAGAGGGAAAAATGATTTCACGTCCTCAACCTCGCGGACGGACACTGGAGGAGGGGCATGCGAGATCGTTTTTGTCACGGAAATCGAAAGTGCGGCGTTGTAAGGTTTGTGTGAACCGGGGTGCGCGAAAAAGGTCGTGGAAGGGTGAATTGTTGTAAGTGATTGGTAACAAAGGTGAAGCTTTAGTGGAAGGCGATCCGAAGCTTCGTTGGAACAAACGGACTACATCGCAAATATAGGTGCTCGGACAAAAACGCGCGAACTGAGCCGCAGTGCGGGTAATACGTTGTGCTAATAGTGCAGCGTGCAGTTCAAAACAGTGATTACGCGACATGGTAGATCAGGTCGAAGGAGTTTGCTTCAAATTTGAATAAATATATCTTGCTTAATGTAAGTGGGTTATATGAATGCAAGGCGTTAATTGCATTAATTTTGCAATTGTAATCATTAAATAAATATTTTTGTATTTTCGTCTTCGGGTTTTTGCCTCTGGCTATTGCTCATCTACCTACACCAAACACATGAAAACATCCATCAAAGCATTCATTGCATTAATTGCCTTCGGTTCTTCCGCACTTTTCGTTCAGGCTCAAGCGCTCAAGGTCGGCACGGTTGATCGTGCCAAGGCCATGGCTGGCTATTACAAGACGCAAGAGGAGGAGGCCAAGATTCAAGCCTATGGCCAAAGTGCCCAACAGGACTTTGAAAAACGCCTCAACGAAGGCAAAGCCATGGCGAGCCAATTCCAAAGCCTTCAGGAATCCCTAAAGAATCCTGTCCTCAGCGACACCGCTAAGAAAGCTGCCGAAGCTGACGCCCAGCGACTTCTCGGCGACCTTCAGAAGAAAGAGCAGGAGTTGGCTGAATTCCGCCAGCAAGCAGATCGTTTCATCCAGCAAGGAGTTGCCACCACTCGTCAGGCTCTCCTCGTGGAAATCAACGAAGTTGCGGCCAACATCGCCAAAAAGAAAGGTATTACCCTTCTCGTTGATCGCGGTGTTTTGGTTTATACTGACGAAGCTTACGACATCACCGAGGAAGTGCTCACCGAGCTTAACAAGAACAAACCCGCCACTCCCGCTACCGGCACCAGCGCGGTTCCTCCCGTCGGTCTTCCCAAATAATAAACCATCCGTTTTTTTTAAGAAGCCCGTCTGATTCATCAGGCGGGTTTTTTTTCGTTTTACAAAAAACATTGCGCTTGCTCATGCCTTGCACTCTGCGCCGTTGACAGTTGGCGGTTTGCCTGTTTTGCCTACCCGTCCGCTTTGACGCGCATGACTGCCCCGGTTTTTTGCGCATGCGCATCCGACTCGGCATCTTCTTTTAACATCACCAAACAACACCAGCAATGGCTACCAAAACAAAAAAATCCGCGACCAAGCCCGCCAAAAAGGCCGTCGCTAAAAAATCAACCGCCCCAAAAGGCTCCAAATCCGCCAAGGGCAAACCCGCGAAATCCGCGAAATACGTTTACCTCTTCGGCAAGGGCAAGGCCGACGGCGACGGCACCATGAAGCCGCTCCTCGGCGGCAAGGGCGCCAATCTCGCCGAGATGACACGCATCGGCCTCCCGGTGCCTCCCGGCTTCACCGTCACCACCGACGTCTGCACCTATTATTACGCCAACAAGCGCACCTATCCCGCCGCCCTCCAGGCGCAGATGGAAGCCGGCGTTGCCAACATGGAGCGCATCATGGGCACCAAGTTCGGCGACGCCAACGGCATGCCGCTCCTCGTTTCCGTGCGCTCCGGCGCGCGCGACTCCATGCCCGGCATGATGGACACCATTCTCAACCTCGGCCTCAACGACACCACCGTCCTCTCCCTCGCCAAGGCCACCAACAATGAGCGCTTCGCCTGGGACTGCTACCGCCGCTTCGTCCAGATGTATGGCGACGTCGTCCTCGGTGTGCAGAAGCGTGAAAACGAAGACCACGAACCCTTCGAGGCCGTCATCCACGAATACAAACACGAAACCTACCACACCGACATCGAGGACTCCGCGCTCACCGCCACCGACCAGCAAAACCTCGTCGCCCTCTTCAAAAACCTCATCAAGGAACGCACCGGAAAAACCTTCCCCAACGACCCCTGGGCGCAACTCCGCGGCGCCGCCGGCGCCGTCTTCGGCTCGTGGATGAACGACCGCGCCATCGTTTACCGCCGCAAATACAACATCCCCACCGAATGGGGCACCGCCGTCAACGTGCAGGCCATGGTCTACGGCAACACCGGCGAAAAATCCGGCTCCGGCGTCGCCTTCACCCGCAACCCGGCCAACGGCGCCAATGAATTCTACGGCGAGTTCCTCATCAACGCGCAAGGCGAGGACGTCGTCGCGGGCGTTCGCACACCCGAGCCCGTCATCAACCTCAAGAAGAAGATGCCCGCCTCCTACGCCGAGCTCCTCAAGGTTCGCGCCATCCTCGAAAAACATTTCAAGGACGTTCAGGACATCGAGTTCACCATTCAGGAAGGCAAACTCTTCATGCTCCAGACGCGCAACGGCAAGCGCACCGCCGCCGCCGCGCTCAAGTTCTCCATGGACATGGTCAAGGAGAAGCTCATCGACTGGCAGACCGCCATCATGCGCAACCCGGCCGACCAGCTCGACCAGCTCCTCGCGCCCATCTTCGATCCCGCCGAAATCAAAAAAGCCGCCGTCATCGCCACCGGCCTTCCCGCCGGCCCCGGCGCCGCCACCGGACAGATTTATTTCAACGCCGATCGCGCCGTCCTCGCGCACGAACGCGGCGAGAAAGTCCTCCTCGTCCGCCTCGAAACCTCGCCCGAGGATCTCCGCGGCATGATCGCCGCCGAAGGCATCATCACCGCGCGCGGCGGCGTCTCCTCGCATGCCGCCCTCGTCGCCCGCCAGATGGGCAAAGTCTGCGTCTGCGGCGCGTCCGCCATCCAGATCGACTACGAAAAGAAAACCGCCACCATCGAGGACAAGGTTTACAACGAAGGCGATTACCTCTCGATCGACGGCACCGCCGGCAACGTCTACGCCGGCCAGGTCAAGACCGCGCCCTCCGAAATCATCACCGGCACCATCCAGGGCAACAAGGCCGCGCAAAAGACCGAGAAGTTCAAGCACTACACGCAACTCATCGCATGGTGCAAAAAGGCGGCCCGCCTCCAAGTGCGCACCAACGCCGACACGCCCGAGCAGGCCGCCAACGCCATCGCGTTCGGCGCCGTCGGCATCGGCCTCACGCGCACCGAGCACATGTTCTTCGAAGGCGACCGCATCGACTCCATGCGCGAGATGATCCTCGCCAACGACACCGCCGCCCGCGAAGCCGCCCTCGCCAAGCTCCTCCCCTACCAGCGCGCCGACTTCCTCGGCATCTTCAAGGCGCTCAAGGGCTTTCCCGCCACCATCCGCTTCCTCGATCCCCCGCTCCACGAATTCCTTCCCCACACCAAGGAGCAGCAGATGGACCTCGCGCGCAAACTCGGCATTCCCGTCGAGAAAATCATGGCCCGCGTCAACGAACTCCACGAGTTCAACCCGATGCTCGGCTTCCGCGGCTGCCGCCTCGGCATCAAGTATCCGGAAATCACCCGCATGCAGGCGCGCGCCGTCTTCGAGGCCGCCGCCGCCGTGCGCAAACTCGGCATCAAGGTGAACCCGGAAATCATGATCCCGCTCGTCGGCTTCACCAATGAAATCGACATCCAGTCCTCCATCGTGCACGAAGTCGCCAAGGCCGTGCAATCCGAGCAAAAAGTGCGCTTCACCTACAAGGTCGGCACCATGATCGAGATTCCGCGCGCCGCGATGGTTGCGGAGAAAATCGCCCAAAGCGCCGAGTTCTTCAGCTTCGGCACCAACGACCTCACGCAAACCGTGCTCGGCATGTCGCGCGACGACGCCGGCGGCTTCCTCGGCGCGTATCAGGAGGCCGAGATCATCAAGAAGAACCCCTTCGCCTCGATCGACCAGAACGGCGTGGGCGAGTTCATGAAGCTCGCCGTCGCGAAAGGCCGCTCCACGCGCCCCGACATCAAGCTCGGCATCTGCGGCGAGCACGGCGGCGACCCCGACTCGGTGAGGTTCTGCCACAACCTCGGCCTCAACTACGTGAGCTGCTCGCCCTATCGCGTGCCCGTCGCAATCCTCGCCGCCGCCCAAGCGGCAGTCGAGGAAGCCCGCGCCGCGAAACCCGCGAAGAAGGCAAAGAAAAAGTAACCGTCGGAAAAACTCCGCCTAAAAAAACAAGCCGCGTATTCGAAAAATGAATACGCGGTTTTTTGCGGACATGCGCTTGCCCCCGGGGAGCGCGGGCATCCTGCCCGCAAGACGGCGCGACGCCCAAACCTGCGGGCAAGATGCCCGCGTTCCCAGGCTGAAATATCCCTTGGTCTACAAGCCGTAACCAATCGCTTCTTTCAGCCCTCCGTCCAGCAGCGCCTTCACTTCCTCGTTCGAGCATCCCTCGGCATACAGGCGAATAATATCCTCTGTTTCCGAGCTTCGTATCAGCAGCCAGCGGCACGAGCCCTGACAGATAAATTTCAACCCGTTGACGATGCCCCTGCTGCTTTGAAACGCCTGCACTTGCCCGACAGGAAAACCGGCCACGTTTGCGCAGCCTCGTTTATACAGGTTGGGGAGCAGTTGGTTTTTGTCCGGCTTGTCATAATGAACGTCAATTCTGTCGTAATAGATTTCGCCCAAGCGCGCGGTTGCGTCCGCTGCATAGTCGGACAGACGCCGGAATCCCGATTTCGACAGCATCTCGATCAACATCAAGGCGGAGAAAATGCCGTCCCGTTCGGGGAGATGCATGCCATAGCCGAAGCCGCCGCTTTCCTCACCGCCAAAGGCGATTTGTTCCTGGAGCATCACGTCGGAAATATATTTGAAGCCCACCTGCACTTCATGAATCGGTGTGCCGGGCGAGGCAAAGCAGACTCGTATTTTATCCGACACGGAGCTTGTCTTTATAATTCCTCCGGGAACTTTTCTCACTCGTTTTAAATAATCAACCAGCAGCAAAATCGTCTTTTGCGCAGAGAGCCATCCGCCGTTGTCGAGACAAGCTCCGACGCGGTCGGCATCGCCGTCGGTTGCGACGCCCAGGGCATAAGCGCCGTTCGCGAGCGCCTCCATGAGCGGGGCGAGATTTTTTTCTATCGGCTCGGCGAGCCGTCCGTGAAAGTTTTCGGACGGGGTGCCGTCAATAGTTCGCACTTCGCAACCCAGCGGCCGCAGTATTGTTTCGAGGAGCGTCGTGCCCGCGCCGCCCATGCTGTCAACCAGCACCGGCAGGGCCGCGCCGCGGATGGCGTCGAAATCTATTAACTCGCCCAAGCGGGCTATATATGCGGGCAGGAAATCCGCTTGCTTTACTCTTTCGTCCGAGTGTTTGCGCGGCGAGGCATATAATAATGACTCTACCTTCTTGGTTTCCTCGGTGGAAAACGGGCCGCCGTGGGTGGATTTAAACTTGATGCCATTGTATTCTGGCGGATTGTGTGACGCCGTGATCATAACGCCCGCCGCGCAATGATAATGTTTCACCGCGTGTGAAAGCACGGGCGTGGGCGTTATTTTGTCCGCCAACAACACATTGATGCCATTGCCGGACAGTGTTTCCGCAAAACGACGGGCGAAGAGTGATGACGCCAGTCTTGTATCATAACCAATGGCAACCGGCGCTTGCGAGCCCTGGCTGTTTATATAATCAGCAAAGGCCTGCGCCACCACGGTGACGCTTTCCTCGTTCATCACCGCGCCGAGGCGGCCCCGCCATCCGTCTGTTCCGAAAAATATATTCATTTCCCGTCATCCTTTCCCTTTTCGTTAATGGCGTCCACAAACCACTGTGTAATCAGGTGCGGACGGGTGATTGCCGAGCCGACAACCACCGCCCATGCGCCGAGTTCGACGGCCTTTTGCGCGTCGGTGGGCGTGTTAAAACGTCCCTCGGCAAAAACAGGATAATCCCTTGGCAAAACTTGAAGGCACTTGTCCAGCATGTCGAACGCCGGGCGGTTTCCCCTGGCAAATGCGAGAGTGTCGGGAGTGTAGCCGCAGAGCGTCGTGGAAACGCAATCCGCGCCCGCCTCATGGCAGGCAAGCGCCTCTTCGGGCGTGGCAATGTCGGCCATGATTATAATATTATGCCGCTGTTTGATGGCGCGAATATAGTCCGCTCCGCCCAGTCCGCCCGCCCTTGCGCGACTGGTGCCGTCAACCGCCACGATTGAGGCGCCGGCTTTGACTAGCTGCTCCACGTCCTCAAAGGCACCTGTGATGCACACTGTGCCGTCGGGAAAATACGCCTTGGTCAGTCCGATGACCGGAACGGTGACATTCTTCACAATGCAGGCCGTTTTCTCAATGCCGCATGTGCGAATCCCGGCTGCGCCGCCCCGGACGGCCGACTGCGCGAAGGCGCTTACGCCCTCGGGCGTGTTAAACGGCGAGCCTTCCTCGGCCTGGCAGGAAACGACCAGTTTTCCCCGCAGGGAATCAAACAGTTTATTGTTCATCACGGTTTCTTTTTTCCAATGATCGCGTTTATATACACGGGATAATGGTCCGACGGATACAAGTTGTCGCCGCGCTTGTCGTCGATCACATGATAGTCGGTCACATTCACCTCGTTGTTCACGAAAATATAATCGATTCGGTGGATGGGTTCTATTCTGCCCCAGCTGTGCGCGGTGTTCATCGGCCCGGTTTTAACGGGTGCGGTGATGTAGGTGTCGTTAAAAACAGCCGCCAGCAATTTGTAGGCCTCCGTCGTGTCGCGCCTGTTCAAATCTCCGCAAAAGAACACCGGCTCGCCTTCCTTGGCGATGCGTTTGATTTGCGCGATCATCAGCTCCGCCGCCTTGGTCCGGGCGTTCACTCCGCGATGGTCGAAATGTGTGTTGAACACCAGAAACACATTGCCCGACTTGCGCTCCTTGAATCTTGCCCAGGTGCAATAGCGGTCGTATTTTCCGTCCCATCCCACCGAGCCGGGCGCCATCGTTTCGGACAGCCAGAACGTGTCGGTCTGCAACAGTTCGAATCGCTCGGTTTTATATATAATGGGATTATACAATCCGCGTATTCCCACAAAGCCGTGGGGCACCCGCTCCAGTATGTCCTCGAACTGCTTCAGCACGGCCTCCTGAAAGCCCACAATATCAAAATCGTTATTGCGGATGATTTCGCAAAGCCAGTCCTTGCGGTGAACCCATTGATTCGGTCCGTCCGAGGGCTTGTCGCCGCGAATGTTGAATGTGCATAACCTGAGTTTTGTTTCTTTTTGCGAAGTCGCCGGCGCGCTGGCCGGGCAGAGGTTCGCCGCCTGTAATATTATGGCCGCGGCGACGAATACTTGGATTACTTTTTTCATGGGTTTGTGTTTTGAAAAATATATATATTAATTGTTCGCTTGCTTCTGTTGAGACGTCTTTTTCCAGATGACTGAAATCAAGCTCAGGGATATAAGCGCCGCGGCCACCCAAAAGATGCGAATGTGCGAGAAGTCGTAAACTGTCTGGCCGTCAACGATCGTTTTGTTCGATTCAATCAGGTAGCCGCTGAGTATTTCCTGCATTCCCGCGCCGATATAATTGCCCAGCCCGATAATGCCCACCGCGGCGCCGACAGCGCCCTTCGGCGCCAGGTCCATGGCGATCAACCCGCCCATGAAACTGATCAACACGCCAATCGACACGCCGAACAAAACCATGCTCACGATGTCGATCACCGTGCTGTGCGGGGCGAACATAAACAGGGCGATCGCGATCAGATTGGTGAGGCTCGCCATCCACGCGAGGGGCAGGCGTTTTGCGTTGAAAAAGCGGTCGGAAATCCAGCCTGAAAATATGGTTCCGACTGTTCCGCAGATCGCGCTGACCGATATCAACGAGCCCGCCTCGACCAGTGTGTATGATTTTTCCGCGGCAAAATAATAAATGCCCCAGCTGTTTACCGCGTAACGGCAAATATACATCACTCCGCTTGCCAGGGCCAGCAGCCAGATAATGGGGTTTTTGATTACCTCTATTTGCAGTTTCTTGACGGAGCTTTTCTCCGCTTTTGGCGCTTCTGTTTGCACGGACGAAACAGACTCTTTTTCAGGCGGGGACGGTTTTAGGAATACAAATATAAAAACCACGCCGAACGCGCCCATGCACGCCGCGCTCCAAAAACCGTATTGCCAGCCCAATGCGCCGACCACGACGGCCGCCAGTATATAAGTCGCCGCCTCGCCTATGTTGTGGCTCGCGCTCCAAAACCCATACACGGTTCCGCGTTGTTTGCTCGAAAACCAATTGTTCAGCGCAATGACACTGCACGGGCCGCCCGCCGATTGAAACCAGCCGTTCAGTCCCCAAAGAATAACAAGCGCCCAGAAGGGAATGGCGAAACCCAGAAGGAAGTTGACCCCCACGGCGACGAGCAGGCTGCCCGCCATGAAATAGCGCACGTTGATGCGATCGGCGAGAAACCCGTTGATAAACTTTCCCACCGCATAGGAGAAAAACAACGCCGACCCGATGATGCCCAACTGCGTTTCCGTCAGGTAACCGTCATCCACCATCGGCTTCTTTACAACATTCAGGCTCAGCCGGCAGACATAGTATAATCCGTAGCCGATTGTCGCCGCGGTAAAGACTCCCCATTTTTGAAAATTATGTTTCTTCATAGATGTGCGGATTGCGCGGACGGTTTCACTGCAACTTGCCGTTCTTCCAAATCACTTTTTCGCCCCAAAACGGCATGATTGTTTGCGGGCAGTGCATTTTGGGAATGTTTTCCATCGCAAAGTTGAGGGTTCGGCGGCGCGGGGACTTATCAATGTCGTGGCGCAGCTCGATCATGTGGGAGAAGATTGTGCAGCTGGGCTCGATTCGGCCCTTGCCCGGTTTTGCGTCCAGCAAGTTGTTTTCCTCCGGCGCGCCCCAGCGGGTAATAAACAGTCCAACCGGCCCCTGAGTGTGCTCAAACTGCTCCGGTTTAAAATTGGAATCCCCGCCATGCAAAATGGAAAGGCCGCCCGTGTCCTTGCCACAATCAAACCTATACACCGTGACAAATTTTAGCAGCTTGGCATTGTGATCGGTGATGTCCGTGCGGATTGAGAAGGCGCCGATTTTATATTTTGCCGGGTTCTTTGAATAATATTGGGCGTCATCCTTGTAGAAATTGGACAGCACAGGTTTGCCGCGCGCGCGCATCGCGCTCATTAACTCCACGCTCTTGTGGTCGCCGTGATTATGCGTCACGCAGAGGAAATCCAGCAGGGGCTCAAACTTTTCCGCATACTTGTGGTTGATGTCCACGCCGAAGCACCCGGAGGGTGTTTTAACTACGATCCCCATGTTGTAGAGCATCCAGATCACGGCCGTTCCCTGCTCGACCTTTGTGTTGGCGACCTCGTCAAGGACGCGGTCAAAGGCCAGCCGATACCAACCCAGGATCGGATACTCGCGTTCCATCGCGTCGGCCTCGCTCTCGTTGGCTTTCAGGTATTGCCTGAAAACCGGGTGGGGCAATTGCTCGGAATAATACTGAATTGTTTCCAAAAGACCGGCCCGTTTGTTGTTCAACTGAAGTGGGGAGGTTTTTAAAAGGCGCGTCATGGTGCGCGCGGCGGCGCGATTGATCTCTGCCTTTTGCGGCGCGTCCGCCGCCGGAAGTCCGGAAGCGGAGAACGCGAAAATCAGGAGCAGCGAGAGAAGGGAGCAGGTGCGTTTCATGGGGTTTGGTGATGACGGCGGCATGCCATAATGTGGGTTTGCCTTAAAAAGTTACCCGAAGGGGAGGGCCATAGCCAATTGCATTTTCGATTAAGTTTTTGGCAAATTTGATTTTGGCAGTGTTTGCGAGCACACCAAACCATTGTCGTCTATTAGATGACAATGCGGGTTTTGCAAAACGCGTGTGCGTTTGCAATTCCTGTGCGCGCCGTCCGAGGGACGGCGCCTTTGCGTAAAGCCCGGCAGCACTTGTGCCGGGCGGTTTTCTGCGCCGCGATTATTTTACCTCTTCCAGAAGGAGAACCATGCTTTGGAGGTTTTTCATCAGGCGGGGTTGAGGCCGCCGTTGATAAGGAACTCGCCGGTGAAGGTTTTTCCGTTCGCCCAGAATTTTGACTTTTTCTCGTTCAACTCGGTCACCTTGTAGCGTTTTGCCGGATCGAGGCCGTTGAGTTTGAAGGTGGGCATGATGTTGCGGTAGTCGATGCAGAAGGCGGACATGACGGCGCGGGTTTTGTCCTTGCTCACATACATGAGCGAATAGAGGCCGGAGCTGTCGTAGGGGCTGTTGATGCGGTAGAGGTCGCCTTGCATGACGATGTCGCGGATGTTTTTGTAGTTGGCGATAGCCATTTTCGCGAACTCCTTGTCCGCCTCGTTCATGTCCTTGGGCTGGAGTTCCATTCCGAAGCGGCCCGTCATGGCGAGGTCGAAGCGGAACTTCAGCGGGGTGACGTTGTTCGTCTGGTGGTTGGGGACTTGCGAGACGTGCGAGCCGGTCACGAGCGAGGGGTAGATGAGGTTTGTGCCATACTGGATGCGCACGCGGCTGATGGCGTCGGTGTTGTCGCTGGTCCAGACTTCCTGGTGGTATTTCAGCGCGCCGTAGTCAACGCGGCCGCCGCCGGAGGCGCAGGCTTGCACGATGACGTTGGGGTATTTCGCGCGCACGCGTTCGTAGACTTTGTAGAGGCCGCGGGTGTATTCGACCCAGAAGTGCGATTGTTTATCGTCGTCGAGGTAGGCGGAGCCGGCGTTCTCGACGTGGCGGTTGGCGTCCCACTTGATGTAGCTGATGTTGGGGGAGAGTTTCATCGTTTCATCGAAGACGCTGAAGACGAAGTCCTGCACCTCGGGGTTGGTGAGGTCGAGGAGCCATTGGTAGCGCATCGTGGGGATTTCGCGGCCCTTGCCCTTGACGATCCAGTCGGGGTGTTTTTCGGCGAGTTCGCTCTTGGGGCTCACCATTTCGGGTTCGATCCAGATGCCGAATTTCAGGCCCTTGGAAACGGTGTAGTCGGCGAGGTAGCCGATGCCGCGGGGGAGTTTTTTCTTGTTCACCTGCCAGTCGCCGAGGGCGGTCTTGTTGTTGTCGCGCGGGTATTTGTTGCCGAACCAGCCGTCGTCGAGCACGAACATTTCGAGTCCCATTTCGGCGGCGTCGTCGATCATGTCGGTGAGCGTTTTTTCGTCGAAGGTGAAGTAGGCGCCCTCCCAGCTGTTGAGGAGGGTGGGGCGGATGGTTTGCACGTCGTAGACGCGGTGGTTGCGCGCCCAGTCGTGGAGGTTGCGGGAGACGCCCCCGGCGCCGGCGGTCGAGTAGGTGAAGATCATCTCGGGCGTCTCGAAGGTGGCGCCGGCGGGCAGCGTGTAGTCACTGGCGAAGGGGCTGATGCCCGCGCTGATGTTGAGAATGGCAAACTCGTCGATTTCGAAATTCAGTTTCCAGTTGCCGCTCCACGCGAGCGCGCCGCCGATTACGTTGCCGCTGTTTTCTGCGAGCGGGGTGTCGAGGGCGAGCAGGAAGGACGGGTTTTCGCAGCGGGTGGCGCGAGCGCCCCGCTTGCTTTCCACGGTCTTGATTCCGGCGGTGAGCTGGGTTTCGGCGAGCATCATCTCGCGCGCCCAGGCGCCGTAGAAATGGTTGAGGTAATACTTGTTCGCCTTCAGGGGCATGTAGGCGGAGTAGTAGTTGTGCAGCGTCACGGGCTTGGCCCCGGCGTTGCGGATGACGACGTGCTCGCTGATGACGTTTTCCTTTTGCCAGGCCTTGACGATGAGCGTGACTTCGAGCGGGTTGACCTTGTCGCGGAGCAGGACCTCGAGCGTGCGCGCGCCGGAAGCGCCGGCGGCGGTTTCCTTGTGGCTCACGTAAACGAGCTCGGTGTTGATGTCGCCGTTGGCGTGCGTGACGCGCAGCGCGGGTTCGCGGATGTTGCGTCCGCCGGAGGAGAGGTAGGCCATCTCGTAGGTCGGCTCGCGGCGGTATTCGCCTTTTTGGAGGAAGGGTGTAGCGTCCTCGATTTTCGGTCCGAAGTGATGGAAGAGCAGGTCGCCCTCCTTGTTCACGCCCATGACCAGGGAAAGGCTCTCGGTGTCGATTTTCACGATCCGGGGCGTTGCGGTTTTTTGCGCCATTGCGACTCCGGAAAGGAGCAGGCAGCTGATGAGTCCAAGGGTGATTTTCTTCATGGTGGGTTTTTGTGTCTGGGCGGTGAACTGATCGAAAGGGAAAGACTCTTTGGGTTTTTTGGGAAAACTCCAAGTCAAAGTGTGGCGGCGGGGCGGATGCGCGAACGGAACATCCGTTTGGCGTTTCCGTTTTGTCACGCGGCTCAAGCCTGTGTGCGGAAATACGCGATCGTGCGCCGCAAGCCTTCCTCGAGCGGAATCTGCGGCTCCCATTTCAACACGCGGCGCGCGAGCGAGATGTCCGGCTTGCGCTGCTTCGGGTCATCCGCCGGAAGCGGCTTGTGCACGATTTTTGATTTTCCGCCGACCTCGCGCAGCACCGCCTCGGCGAGCTGCAGCATCGTGAACTCGCCCGGATTTCCACAATTCATCGGACCGACGATTTCCGTCTGGTCCATGAAGCGCACAAAGCCCTCGATCAGGTCGTCCACGTAGCAAAACGAACGCGTTTGCGAACCGTCGCCGTAGATCGTGATGTCCTCGCCGCTGAGCGCTTGCACGATGAAATTGGACACGACGCGACCGTCGTTCGAAAGCATGTGCGGACCGTAGGTGTTGAAGATGCGAATGACGCGGATATCGACCTTGTTCTCGCGGTGGTAATCAAAAAACAGCGTCTCGGCGCAACGCTTGCCCTCGTCATAACACGAGCGTTTTCCGATCGGGTTGACATTGCCCCAATATTCCTCGGGCTGCGGATGCACCTGCGGGTCGCCGTAAACCTCGGATGTGCTCGCCTGAAACACCCGCGCCTTCACGCGCTTGGCCAGACCGAGGCAGTTAATCGCGCCCATCACCGACGTCTTTGTGGTCTTGATCGGATTGTATTGGTAGTGCGGCGGCGACGCCGGGCATGCGAGGTTGTAGATTTGGTCGACCTCAAACTTGAACGGGTCGATCACGTCGTGCCGCACGAGCTCGAAGCGCGGATTGCCGAGCAGATGGGCGATGTTGGCTTTTCGTCCCGTAAAAAAATTATCGAGGCAGACCACCTCATGTCCGTCGTTGATTAGACGGGTGCAAAGATTCGAGCCGAGAAAACCGGCTCCGCCTGTAACTAGAATGCGCATGTTGCCGAAAATCGAAGCAAACTCCGCGCAGCCAAGCCAGCGAAAATGTAACGCCACGCCGTGCCGGTGGGGTTCCCGCTGGTATGTATTTAGTGTCCGATTTCATGCGGTTGTTTTTCCGGCGAGTGCGCGATTTTTTGCCGCGCGTGCTTTCACGCGTAATGCCCCGGCTCACTTGACTTTGCCTGTCGTTGGGTATGATCTGGGCGCGTCAATTTTTCGCCGCGCATCAACCCCGAATATCAAATAACCATGAATCTCGACGATTTTGGTGATGTGAACAGAATTAACGCCCCGATTGAGGAAAGACGGGACGGTGCGCGTTTTAATCTGACAGCGATGATAAGCGTGCTGATGTTTCTGCTCGTGACGTTTGTAATGTTTTCGCTGGCGTTGACGAACGTGGGGAAAATGGATGTCAACATTGCAGGTGGATGTGGCGGATGCGGGAGTCACGATCCGCTGGTTGTTCAGGTTTCTGAAAACACAACAGTTTATATAAATAGGGAGCCTTACGATATCAGCGATCTCCCTCAGAAGATTGCTTCATACAAAGAGGAGTGCGCGCGCACGGGACATGTTCCGCGTGTGCTTGTGAGCGGTGATGATCGCGCCCGATATGCCTTGTTGGCGAGGGCGATTGATCATGTGAAAACTGCCGGGATAGAACACATGGTGCTGGAAAGCACCTACCGCATGACGGGGCGCTGATTGTTTCGAACCGTAAGATGCCTTGCGGGATTGCGGCAGTCGGGTGCGTGGGATGCGATTCGGGGCATGAAACTGTTTTCCGTTTTTTGTATTTTGGCGGCGGGGTTTTTCACATCGCTGATTTCCGAGTGTCATGCCGCCGGGGAGCGGAGCGTGAGGCTGGCCGATGTGCGGTTGCGGGATTGTTGCGTGTATGCGGATGCGAAAACGCGGACGTATTATCTCGTCAGCTCCACGGGGCGGGTCGGGCCGAACGGGCGGCCGGCGGTTGTTCAATACACGAGCAAAAACCTTGTCGATTGGACGGGGCCTCGCGTGGTGTTTGAAATTCCCGAGGGCTTTTGGGCGATGCAGGGAATCTGGGCGCCGGAGTTGCACGCGTATAAGGGGAAGTATTATTTGTTTCTCACGTTCGACACGGACGACCGGCTGCCCGAGCAATGGCGCGACTGGCTGCCTCGCGTGAAACGCGGTTCGCAGGTGCTCGTGGCGGATTCGCCGGAGGGGCCGTTTCGTGCGTTCGGCAAAAAGCCAAATCAGTCCACGCTGCCGTCCGACATGATGACGCTCGACGGCACGCTTTGGGTTGAGGATGGCGCGCCTTACATGGTGTTTTGTCACGAGTGGGTGCAGATCAAGGATGGCACGGTGGAGTATGTGCGCCTGACGGATGATCTTTCCGCGACGGTCGGCGAGCCGAGGCGTTTGTTCAACGGCAGCGACGCGGCGTGGAGCAAAAAGTCCGCCCAATATGGCTGCCATGTGACCGACGGCTCATGGTTGCATCGCACGAAGTCGGGCAAGCTGCTCATGCTTTGGTCAACGGGCGGCGAGGGCGGTTACACGACGGGATACGCGATTTCGGATTCCGGGAAACTCGCCGGGCCGTGGCGTCAGGAGCAGACGCCGCTTTTCACGGACGATGGCGGGCATCCGATGCTGTTCCGCAGATTCGACGACGGAAAATTGATGATGATTTTGCACACGCCGAACAAGGCGCGGACGCTCAGCGAACGCGCGGTGATTTTTGAAATCGAGGAGGAGGGCGACGCGTTGCGTGTGGGGAAGCGGATCGAATAGCGGGGGCGGCATTAGGCCGCTTTCGCTTTGCTCAGCGCAACCACTTGTCGGCGTAGTCGAGCCAGGCGCGCCAGTCCTCGTGCGTCATGTCGTGCTTGCCCTCGCGGATGAAAAATCCGAGGCGCGAGTCGATCAGTTTTCCCGTGGCGGGCATTTCGGTGACACCGGCGCGCAGGCCTTCTTTTGCGACGAGTTGGTAAACGGGATCGGCGGCGCGGAGCATGGCGAGCTGGCCGGGCGGGTTTGCCCACACGTCCTTGGTCGCGCAAGAAATGAGCACGGGGCGCGGCGCGCAGAGCGCGATGAGTGCGTGCTGGTCGAAGGGCAGTTTTTCGGGCGCCCCGGCGAACGTGGAAAAGTTTTGGCAGAACCAGTGCGGGAAACGCGAGGTGATCGCGGCGACGGTTTCCACGCGGGGGCGGCCCTTGGGGCCGGGCTTGGCGTCGTCGGCTGACACGCGGCTGGGCGCGGTGCCGCCGCAACCGGCCTGGTTGGGGATGACGAGCGCGAAGCGTTCGTCGAACGCGGCGGCGAGGAGCGCGGCCTTGCCGTTGCGCGAATGGCCCACGATGGCGACGCGGCGCGTGTCGATTCCGGGAATGTCTTTCAGGCAGTCAAACATGCGCGAGTAACCCCACGCCCACGCCATGATTGTGCCGGGGGCGTTGGGCGCGTCGGGGTTGACACCGGCGGCCTTGGCGAAGCGCTTGAGCGCTTCTTTTGCGGGTGCGGGTGAGTCGACCATGATGTCGCCGTTGAAGAAACAGGCGAGGGCGTAACCGCGGTCGATGATCTGCTCGACGGGCCACCTGGAGGCTCGCGAGCCGCGTTTTCCCTCCGAGCCGTCGGCCGGCATTTTGATGAGCGGATCGGCGAGGAGTGTGTAAACGGGCTGGAAGCTCATGCCGAGAAAACACGGAGCGGGGCGCGTTTGTTTGTTGGGCACGATGACGAGCAGGTGGACGGGGTTGGCGGCGAGTGTGGTGTCGACCGAGATTTCGCGGAGCGTGGCCTTGCCGCCGAGCGCGTTTTTGTCCTCGCGGATAATGGTGGCGACGGGCGCGACTTCCCTGGGGCGCAGGCCGTATTCGTAGTTTTGAAACAGGGCGCGAAGACCGGGCGCGCGCTTGGCGTGCCAGTCCTTCGCGGTCGTGATGCGCGGGCCGTCGGTTATGACAAGCGGGTCGGGCGGCGTTGGCGAGGCGGGGAGTTTTTCAGGCGGGGGAAGCGCGATGGCGCGCGCGGCGAGGAGCGCGAGGGTGGCAAACGCGCAAAGGCGCGCGATGCGTCGGGCAACAGTGTTCATGTGTCGGGATGATGTTTGGGAAAGGGATTGCGTAAAGCGCAAGGTTCCGGCGCGCGAAGATCCCGGCTCACCGGGGACGGTTTGTGCTACCGGCAGAATGTCGCGCGCATGCGGTCGGCGTAGTAGCGGACGTTGTCCCATGTGGCCTCCAGCGAGATGCGGTGGTCGGGGCAGGGGATGTAGCCGCCGAGATCGACGAGCGGTTTGATGCGCTCGATTTCTGCGTCGATGGCGGCGCGGTCCTCGCCGAGCACGCTTTTGCGGACGCCGCCGACGCCGCGCAGTTCGCGTCCGTATTTTTCGCGCCACGGGGCGATGCTTGCGTCCCAAGTGCCGACTTCGATCGGGAACATGATGTTCACGCCGTTCGCGAACCAGGCTGGGATGAGTTTGTCGATGAGGCCGTCGCTATCGACCGAGAAGAGGTTCACGCCGTGCGCCTTCGCCATGTCGGTTATTTTTTTATAATGCGGTGCGACGTATTTTTCAAAGGTGGCGGGGTTTATGAGCGGGCCGTTTTTGAAACAGATGTCCTCCCAAAAATGCAGGAAGTCCACACGCAGTCCGGCCTCGAGCACAGCCTTCACCGTTTCGAAGGAGAGGTTTGCGACGGTGTCGATGATTTCGATGAAGAGGTCCTCGTCGTCGACTTGAAGATAACTGAGCGCCTCGACACCGATCATGTCGCGCGCGTAGCCGAACATGCTGCCGGCATAAACGCCGAAGGGCGCGTCGGTGGTTTCTTCGCTGAGTTGTTTCCAGCGCGCGAGTTCGCCGGGCGTGCCGTGGCGCGCGGGGCCGGATTGGAGGCGCGGTTTGTAGAGTTCCTCCCACGCCTCGCGTCCGGTCATGAGCGTGCCGATGGTGGCGGGGATGGTGGTCGTGTTGGGATCGGTTTCCTCGATGAGGCCGTCGGGATTTATATAACGAATGACGCCGTTGGGGTGTGTTTCGAGAATCTTCTTTTCGAAGAAAGGATGCACTTTGTGCTTGGGCGTGAGCTGGTGTCCCCAGCAGAAATCGAAGCCGAGTTTGTCGCAGATGATTTTGTCGTATTCGTTTTTGTCGAAATAGAATTCGGCCTCGTCGGCGGTGAGGTGTCCCTCCTTGTGCCATTTAGCGAGGAGCTCGGTCCAGTAGCCGAAATGCACGACGGGCATTTGGTCGTAGTTTTGATAATTAAAAACAGCGAGGGTGCGTTCGCGGGTGTTCATGCAATGACGGTGAACTGTGCGTCGGACGGCGATTCGCTCAATCACGGTTGCAAGTTTACAGTCCCACGTTTGCGCAATGGGGGTTGTTGCGGCGTGCGGGCGCGGTGAACTGTAGGGGCGCGCCTTGCGCGCGACCTCGTGTGCGGAAGACTGCTTGCGTGCGCATTCACAAAGCGGGTTGGCGCGAGGGCGCACGCAAGGTGCGCCCCTACAGTTTCGGCGCGGGTTATTTGATCCATCCGTCCTTTTTATATTCGGCGAGGGTGGCGGCGATGTGGCGCTTGTATTCGGGCGCGAGCGGGCAATTCGCTCCGGCGCCGGATGCCGCGATCATGACGGTGTCGGCGGACATGGAGATCATGACTGTTTGCGAGGGCGCGCGATTTGGGCCGAGACACACAATCTGCAAAACACCGCCGCGAATCAGCATGCAGTAGAAATCGGATTGCTCGGCGATGTTGCGGATGTAGCCGCGCGCAATGTCGAGCTCCCTGCCGACGAGATTGTTTTTTTCGACAAGGCCGCGCAGGAGGGTGTTGAGCGCCGCGGTGTTGTGCCAGAGTTCAAATTGCGCGGTCTTTTTGTCGTTTTTTGTGTCGGAAAAACTCTTCTCGTCGGGATATGGCAGGTCGTCGCCGGGCGCCGCCGTATCGGTCGGCGTTTTGCCTTCGAGCAACTGATGGAGCTCTGTGAAAAACTCGGGCGCGGGATGGATGTTCAGGTGAAGACTGCCTTCGGGGTTCACGCCGTGGCGGCTGATGATGACACGCCGCGCAGCAAGCGAGATTTCGCACTGCAGCGAAGGGGTGCCGTAGTAGAGTTTGCCGGAGGGCGCGTCGCACGCGACGAGGTGCGGGTCGTTGCCGGGGAGTTCGTGCGTGTGCTTGTATTTGTCCCAGGCGAGGCGGTGGCGCCGCAGGCGGGCGCGATCAATGGTGTCGAGGTGCGGCTCGGCGAGTTCCACGAGTTGCGCAAAAGTGATGCGCGGCGCCACGGCGTCGTCGAGGTCGATGTATTGGGTTTCGTCGAGGACGATTTCCGGCCCCTCGCCCGCCTCGTTTCCGGTGAGGCCGACGCGCAGTTCGCGAAGAAATTCCACGCAGGATTCGTCCATCGTGAGCGCGATTTCCGCGCCGCCGGGCGATTTCAAAACCGCCTGCCGCGTGTCCGGTGTGAGCGTGCAAGTGTATTCGTGCGGACCGGCGGCGTCGCTGTAACCGCGCACAATGACGGTCGCCTTGCCGCCGACGAGAAGGTGCTCGCGGTCGCAACGCTCGCGGCACTCGTCCGCGAACGCGCCGGCCGCCTCGATGTCGCCCGCGCAGTTGGCAATGACAAAGCCCATTATTTCGTCGAGCGTGATGTCGTCGAGGTCGTCGTTTGTATATTTGTTGGTGTTATTGTGTTCGGGCATGGGTGAATGACTGGTTAATCCCAGCATACGGTGAAAACTTGAAATCCCGGCTTTGGTTTTGGCGCGGAGGGATGTTCGCCGTAGGGCCAGCCTTTAATGACACCGTCGGCTTCAAGTCCGGCGATCCATGCGGCGACAGCATCCTGGGTCGCATTTGCGAGGATGTGTATGTTTTCCGCGGCAGGCCACGTGGCGGAATCTTCGAGCGCCATGTCCCAGTCGGAATGCATGCCGACAAAAACGCCCTGCACTTCGGGGCGTTGTTCGATTGTTTGAAAACGCTTGTATAAATCGGCAAGCGAGGGGCGTCCGTAACCGACTTGATTCGGGGCAATGCACTCCTCTTCGGTGTTGCCTGAAAAATATTCGTCGAGCGTGACAACCGGAAGCTTGTCGGGTGCCTGCGCGTGGAGTTGTTGCAGTTTGGCGAGTAGTTTTTCTCTCATGTCAAAAGTGATGCGGGTGTTTTGCGGGACGTTGAACAGTGGCGACGGCGGTCTTGCGGTTATGATTGAGCGAGGGATTTCGCGTGAGTGGCGATATTATAAACACCGAGGGTGCCGCCGTTTTTCCATTCGGCGAGCGCGCCGGGGAGGACGGGGCGCGAGCCGAGTTTGGCGACGGCGCGCTTGCGGATTTCGCGGTTCAGGCGCGAGGAGAAGGAGGTGATTTTTTTGTAATCCCACGCGCTGGGATTGCCCAGGTTGTTGCTCACCGCGGCCCATGTCTCGGCGCGTTTTTGGCTGTTGTGGTTGGTGTGCGAATTGTCGAGGAAACGTTTGTTGTGTCGCGGAACGGAGAGGTAGAGCTGCACGAGGCTCCAACCCTCCATTGCGTAACGATAACGGAAACCGCAGCGTGCTTGCGCGTCGGGGTTGATGTCGATGCGGCGCGGTTTGGGCATCGGGCCGGAACCGTTGACGTGGAGTTGGAGATACACGCTGTGCCACGGAACGCCGTTTGTGTAGGTGCGCTTGAACTCATCCATGATTTCGGCGGCGGAGGTGAAGCGGCGGAGCGGGTTTTCGCCGATGGAAGAGAGCTCGTAAATGGAGCAGGTATTTTCCGCGAGGAGCCATTCGAGGAGCGGCGCGTGGTCGGCGGCGGTGGCGTAGAAATCGCAGTTGGGCATGGTTTGGCGCGGGGAGATTTGCGGTGGCTGCGTCATTCGAGCCACGTGGATTTTTTGCAGGCTTTGAGCACGTCGATGAGGTGGGTTTTGAAGGCGGGCGTCAGGGGGATGGTGACGCCGGAACCGGAACCCGTGATAGTGGCCGTGCCGGCGGGAATCGAGATGATGACGCATTGCGTGATGTTGCTTTTCGCACCGAGACAGACGATTTGCAGAGTGCCGCCGCGGATAAACATGCAGTAGAGGTCGGACTGGTTTGGGATTTCGCGGACAAAGCGTTTCGCGGCGTCCAATTCTTTCGCGAGCAAGCCGCCTTTTTCAATCAGGCCGCGGAGGATGGCGTTGATTGTTTTTGTGTCATGCCAGAGTTCGAATTGCGGCTGTTTCCTGTCGTTTCGTTTTTTGTTCTTGAATAGGTTTTCGTCGGGATAAGCGAGGTCGGCGGTTGCGGCGGCGGGCGCGGTTTCGCCGGTGACGAGCCGGTCGATGGTTTCGAAGAACGCGGGGGCGGGGTGGAGTTCGTGGTGCGTGCCGGATTCGTTGTCGTAGTCGTGGCGGCTGATTGAGACGGTGCGCGTGGCGGGGGAAACGCGGCAGTGCAGCGAGGGCGCCTTGAGATAGAGTCTGCCGGCGGTGATGTCGCAGGCGACGAGCATGACGCCACCGGTGTCGGGGAGGGCGTGCTCGTGCGCGAATCGTTTCCAGTCGTCGGCGTGTTTTTGCAGGATCGTTTGCTCGCCGGGCGGAAGCGCGGGTGCGAGGTGTCCGGCGATTTGGGCGAAGGTGACGCGCGGCGGCGCGGCAAGGCCGAGATCGATATGCGGGTTTTCGGCGAGGACGATTTCGGGACCCGCGTCGGGTTCGTCATCAACGAGTCCTTTGCGCAGGGCGCTGATGAAGTCCGCGAAGTCCTTGCTTATTGTGAGCGTGACTTCGGCGCCGTCGGGGGATTTGAGGACGGCTTTGCGCGCGGCGGGGGTGATGACGCAGTGGTATTCGCGGGTGTCGCCGGGGCGCGTGCTGCCCCGGACGATGGTCGTGGTGTTTGGCCCCGTGATGATGCGCGAGTGGCCGGTGTGTTTGCGGCAGGCGGTTTCGATCGAGAGGGCGGCGTCCATGTCGCCGGTGGCCCCGGCGAGGAGCATGTCAACCATGCCGTTGGTGGAAAAATCGGAGTCGTCCTCGTGGCGCTTGTTTTTGTTTTCGTTCATGGACGCGGGGACGCCGGGTGTTTGGGCTGAAAGGGGGGTGGATTCGAAAATGAAAAACAGGGCGGTCATGAGCGCGATGTGCAGGAGGAACATCGCGAGCGTGAAGATTTTGCCCGATGCGACGCGGTGCATTTCCGCCTGCCGGTGGCGGCGGAACAGCGTTTTTCGCCCCAATAGATACAACGGGATTGTCACGATGAGCGGGGTCAGAAAATACAGGAATTCTTTTGTGAGCATGGTTCGGACGATTTGCGTTTCACGCGGTGGAGTGGCCGCAACCGGATGGAATAGCCGCTCTACGAGTCTGCGAGTGGCCTGACAAAAGGCGCAAGAGGCGCGAAGATAGATGGCGAATTTTTGGCCGCAAAAAATTCCGTCCGGCAAACGAATATTGCGATGCGCCCATGGGCGCGCGGGAGATGTGAGTTTGGGTTAAGGTCATTTTGTCAGGCCGCTCGGCTTCACTTCGTAGGGTGGCTAGGCGTATTCATGCGCCGGGGAGCGGCGGGGGCTGGGGCGGGCAGAGGGTTGTGATTTGGGCGAGGGCGTCGTGGACCGGCTTGGCGGCGGGCGAGGTCCAGCGGGCTGCGAGGTGGCGGATGTCGGCGAGGAGCGCGGGGATTCGGTGCGCGGCGTTTTTGTTTTTCAGGTCGATGGCGTAGTTGCGCGCGGCGTTGGATTGGCGGAGCGCGATTTCGAGTCCGATGGGGTTGCCGTTTTCGAGGGCGGGATTGCCTTCGTGAATGCGCGAGAGGACGACGAGGTCGCGGTATTTGGTTTCGGCACGGGGAAAATCGCCGGCGTCGGAGTGGTCGTAGTGGAGGTTGTAGGCGGCTTTCGCGAGGCGCAGCGCGGCGGTGGTGTGCGGCGGGTTTTTCTGCACGAGCTGGCGGAGCACGGCGTAGAGGCGCTCGGCGGCGGTGATGTCCTTCGCATCGGAGGCGATGACGATGAGGTTGTAGAGTGTTTTGGAATAGGCCGGGTTGCTCGCGAGTGTTTCGGGGACGTGTTGCGAGAGGAATTTCTCGACTGCGGCGATGCCGCTGTTTTTTGCGAGGTTGGTTGCGATCTGGTCTGTGGCGTCGGCGAGGTTTTCGACGGCGGCCGCGGAGTCGGGGTGTTGCGCGGCGAGGGCGGCGAGATCGGCGTGGCGGGCGGCGGCGGTTGCGGTGTCGCCGGTGTTGACGTAATCAACGATGAGGTTGTGGAGCGTCAGGGCGTGAAGGGCGGCGAGGTTCGCGAGGGTGGATGCGCCGGTGTCGGGATTGCGTTTCGCAGTGTCGAGGAGGTCGGCGATTTTGCGCGTGTGGCGTTCCGCGTCGGGCATGCGGGAGGCGCTGCCGTAGGCATTGGCAAGGGCGGCGGAGGCTTGCGCGAGGTTTTCGACGGGTTCGGTGTCATCGTGTTTTTCGGGCGCGCCGGCATCCCGTTTCGCGATCGCGTGACGCTCGAACGCGGCGTGGTGTTTTTCGGCGTCGGCGAAACGGCGCTCGCGGATGGCGGAGGTGATTTGCGCGTAGAGCGCGCGGGAAAACTGGGGCGCGCAGTGTTGCGGATAACGGTCGGCGAGGCGTTCGAGGTCGCGGTATTTTTCGGCGGCGGCCGCGGGTTCGTCTGAAAGATTGTAGTGGTTGCAGAGCGCGATGGCGGCGTCGGCAAAATGGCGGGCGATGCGGGGCTCGGCATCGGCGAGAGGCGCGCAGAGTTCGCGCATGGCGGCGTAGTGGGTTTCGGCCGCGGCGATTTCGGTGGGATCGCTTGGCGCGGGGTTTTCGCCGGTGTTGCTCGGGGACGCGCTTGTCTCGACAAGGTGCGCGAGCGCGCGGATTTGCATGTGGCGGAGGTTGTGTTGCGCGGGTGGCGGCAGCGCGTCGATGTGCTTTTGGATAAACGCTTCGAGCGTGTGATACGCGGCGCGGGCTGAATCGAGTTCGTCGGTGTCGGCGCAAGAATAAATCCGGGTCAGGTGCGCTTGGGCGAGCCGCTGGGTGATGTGCGCGCTGGCGGGGTGGCGGTCGTGGTGCGCGGCAAGCTGGCCGTGGATGGTGTCGGCCGCGCGGTGTTCCCCTCGGGTGATGTAGTGGTGGATTTGGTTAAAATAGGCGTCGGCGATTTCCTCGGAGAGATCGTGCTCGGGATTTTTTTCGGCGAGGGCGAGAAGCGCTTGGTAGGGGATGGCGGCGCGCGCGGGGTCGGCGTCCTCGGCGGTGAGCCAGGCGTCGTGGTGATGCGCGAGTGCGTTGGCGTAATCCTCGATGATGCGCGGATTGGCGGGATGGCGTTCGTGGAGGCGGCGGAGCGCGTCGAGGTGCGGCTCGGCGTCGAACGGCGCGTCGTAGTCGTCGAAGGCTTCGAGGAGCTGGCGGTGCGCGCCGGCGAGGAATTCGTCGTTTTGCACGGAGGGTTCGGCGACGCACTGGCGCTCAAAGTCGGCGAGCGTTTGGCGGGCCTCGGCGAACTCAGTGTCGTCGCAGATTTCAATTTGTTCGGCGATGATGCCGGGGAGTGAGAGCGGGTTGATGGACATGAGGCGGGCGGTGGGTTTCAGACGTTTCAGGCGAGCCGGGCAATGCGGCAGTTTTGGCAGAGCGGGTGCGTGTCGAGGAACGGCTTTGCCTTTGCCTGCATCGCATCGGCTCCGCCCTCGCCGTAAAAATACAGCGCGACTTCCCTCGGGCCGTTCCAATGGCTGAACACGAGCGTGCCGTTGTTTCCGAGGAGGCGGTGCAATTCGTCGGCGACCTCGTTGACGTTGTGTTTTTGCCACACTTCGGGCGGCTGGTCCGCGTGGTTTATATAAACCGCGAATCCCTCCAGTTTTCCGATCGGGTATTCCACTTCGGTGCCGCCGGCGAGGGCGCGGTATTTGAGTTTGGAGCCTTTAGCGATATCGAGTTTTTTGGCGGTGGTCAGGATTGTTTCGATAATTTCAGGCGAGTCCTCCGCGAGTTTAATTTCAATGTCGCAGGATATGATTTCCCCCTCGGGCGAGAGTTGCGAGCCGCCGCCGTTCACGTAGCCGAGGCCCTTGTCGCGGAGCATGAAGTCGAGCCCGTCCTCCAGTCGCATGGTGCGGGCGTTCGGTTGCAGGCGCATGTTGAGCGCGAGTGTCGCAATGGCCTTGGCGACAAATGCCGTCCGCGCTTCGCCGTCCGTGTTTTTGCCTTCGGGTTTCGCGTCCAGGTGCTGCTTCGCGGCCTTCTTTGCCCAGAGCAGCATTTGATACGTGTCGGGATGGTCGTCGCCGAGCGCGATTGCGCGCTCGAAATGCGGAATGGGATCCGCCTCGCGGTCCAAATAATATAATGAATAGGCGACGCGGTAATGCCACAGCGCGTCGTCGCGCCCCTGCTCGCGCACGGATTCCAGAATTTCAAGCGCGTCCCCGTAGCGGCTGAGGTTGTTAAGCGCGCGGGCGAGCATGCAGGACAGGTCGAAGTCGCGCCCGGTTTCAGGCAGCGCGCGCACGGCGTCCTCGATCTCCTGATGGTTTCCGTCGGCGTGCCATTGTTCGATTTGTTTTAATAATGTTTCGCGATTCATATTGGGAAAAATATGGAGGTTGAGAATATACTTATGCGATGGAGGGATTTGTTTTCACTGTTTGTTTTTGCTAAACAAATCCATCCATTTATATAAATCGTCGTGCAGCTCATAATCGCGTCCCGGGTTGGCGCGGGCGGTCATGTCCTTGGTTCGGAATTGGAGTTTCCATTTTCCGGCGGGAGTTTGGTCGAATGTCAGAAGCGTGCTAAAAAGGATGCCTTCAAGTGATTCGCGAAGCAGGTTTTTTATTGTTTGCTTGGTGTCGTTGTCGAGTTTGGCGAGCGCGGTTCGGCGGGCGGTGTCTTTTTTGGCGGTTTCGCTTGAGGGTCTGGCGTAAGGCGCCGGCGGCTGCGGATTGTCTATATAATCAAATCCGCGTGCGAGCCAGTAATCGAGTTTTTCGACGAGCAGCGAGCCAAGGTAGAGATTGACGGCTTCGTCCGGGGCGTCGGGGATTTCTATATTATGCGTGCGCAGATGCGCGTGGATTTCGGCTTTCATGATTTTGAATATGTGTGCGACGCGGCGTGCGTTTTATTCTTTTGGAAATTCGATGCCTTCGGCGAGGAGATAACGGATGCGGCAGCCGAAGAAGCCGCTGTGGTTTATTTTGAGCGGCGACTCGTCGCGCGCCGCGGCGAAGTCTTTGTGAAGATTGGCGCGGGCCTTGGGATGCAGTGTTTTTATATAAGCAGCGAGCGCACGCGCGGTTTGTTCCCTGCTTGCGAAGCAGAGGAGGAGCTCGGCGGGGAAATTCTCGACGTGACAATCGGGAAAAACGCCGGTTTCGACAATGCGCCCGACGAGGCGCGGGATATCCTCGCATTGGGCGAACCACGGGAGCGCGTGGCGGGTGATGCGGTCGGTGACCTCGGCAATGGCGGCGGCGCGAGTGTGCTCGTGCGCGAGTTCCCATGCGACCCAGGCGCGTTTGCCTGGCTCGGCGAGGTAGCCGAGTTGAGTGCCGGCGATGTTGCCGTTGCCCTGGTATGTCCGGCCGTGGCGCGCCCAGAGCGCGGTTTCCCATTTCTTGACGACGGGCGAGGAAATGGAGGTGTGGACGAGGAGCCTGATGTGCTGGCCGGGGATGTTGTTGTGGCTCGACTGAAATGAAATGCGATAGGTGAATTGTTTGTCCCGGCTCTTGGCTGTGAAGTGCGGGCCTGATTTTGAGAACTTGTAGCCGCGTGGCTCGAAGGCGGCGGCGATGGCGGCGCAGGCTTCCATGTAAACGGCGCGGGTGTCCTGCGCGTTGGACGGACGTCCGGCGAAGCGGGCGCGGGCGGCGCGGAGGTGTTGTCGGACATGATGTGTGGAATTTGCGGGTGGCAATTTTTCAAAAATCGCGGAGTTCGTCGAAGAGGGAGGAGAGTTTGGCGATGTCGATGTTTGCGGCGGGGTGGCGACGGGCGGCTTCGGCGAGGAGGTTGTCAACGACCTCGCAGATGGTTTCGCGTTCCTCGGTTTCGATCCAGTTGGTGCGCTTGTCCCATGTGTTGAAGGCGGCGGCCCAGTCGCGGACGAGTTGCTCCAGGTATTCGGGGAGCGCGGGGGCGGCGTCGGGCGAGTCGAGACGGACGCGGAGCTCGGCGCGTGTTTTTTTGTAGAGGGCGGCGGCGCGACGGGCGTTGGCGGGCGTGACAAATTCGTCGCCATCCCATGCGCGGAAGGGGTTGTCCAGATTGTCGGCAAGCCATTCGGGAGCGCGGGGTTTGCGGACTTGCAGGTCGAGGCGCGCGGTTTTTTTGAGCGGGGCGTAGTTTTTTTTGATGTGCGTGGCGACGTCGGCGGGGATGCTTTCGAGCCAGAGTTCGGCGAGGCGCGGATGAGTGCCGGGCGGCGGAATGTCGGCGGGCGCGTAGCCGAAGAGGTCGTCAATGTAGAGGCTGCGCAGTTTGGGGAGGCGGGAGATTGCGGAGACGTTTTGAAGCGTTCCGGGTTTGCCTGCGATGCTCAGGGTTTCGAGCGCGGGGTGCCGCGCGACGATGAGGGCGAGGTCGAGTTTGTCGATGCCTTCGATGCGGATGGTGGCAAGCCTGGGCAGTCCGGGGTCGGCGCGGTCGGTGTCGGCGATGGATGGCGGCGCGTTGAGGCGGATGCGCGCGCCGCCGTCGTGCGCGTGGATGCGGAGGCGCGGGTGGAGCGTGCCGGTGAGCTTGAGGGAACAGAGGTTGTCGTGAAGGTGGAGCGTTTCGAGGCCGGTGGCGTCGAGTTCGAGGTCGTGAACGTGGGGCACGCCGCGAAAGTCGAGCGCGCGCGCGCCGTGCGCGTTCCAGATGACGCGGTGGAGAAGATCGTGCGTGCGGAGATAGGCGATGAGGTCGGGGCGCGGTCCGCGGGCTTCGAGTTCGAGAAGGCGCGGGAGCTTGTCGAGCTCGGCGAGGTTGGCGAGGCCGTCGAGCAACCCGGGGCCGGCATGGGTGAAAGTGTCGCGGACAGTTTGACCGGCGAGGGTGAATTCACGTCCGCTGCCGCGGGCGGCTTCGAAGCGGCGGAGGCGTTCGGGATCGCGGGCGCGCCAGTCGGCCTCCTGCTCGGCGGCCTGGCTGGAGGGCGGCGGCCAGCCTCCGAACGAGGTTGTTTGTTTCGTAACGAGGGAAGGGCGGTTGGCGATGAATTGAAATGTCGCGGGAACGACGGACGGGGTTACGATGCGGTAATCCAAGCCGTGGCCCCAGTAGTAGCGCGTGTTATTAAGCGGCCGCATGGCGGCGAGATCGGCCTCGGTCGGGAGCGCGTCGCCGACCCAGTCGAGCGAGAGGAGCGCGAGGGTCTTGCCGCCCCGCGCGTGAGGGCTGGCGTTTTCGGTGAGGGTGATTTGGTAGGCGCAATAGCGTCCGGTGTCGGCGCTGCGTTGCGCAAAGATGTCGCCGGGGCGGGGGGCGATTTTGCGTGTGGATTGCGGCAATGTCGGCATTGGGTTGGATGGGGAGAGTGTTTGTTTTTGGTTTATATGATTATGCCGGGGCTTGCAGTTTTATACCAAGACGGCTGGCGATGAGGTTGATGGTTTTTGCAAACGGGGAACCGGCGTTTTCCTTGAGCGCGTTTAAGAGAATTTCACGGGCGGCCTCTGGCTGGCGCTTTTCGACAAGGAGAATTGCCGCGATGAGCGGACGTTGCGCATCGGACGCGCTGTGGACAAAGCCTCCGGTGCGAACGCGATCAAGTATGGCTTGCGAATCGGGGTATTGGGCAAAAAAGGGCAGCGCGTGTTTGATGAGGGCGCGTGATATTTCGGTGAAGAGCGCGTCGAGGTTGGTGTCTGCGTTGACATCCCACCATTTGTCGTTCCCGGCGGGGAGTTGTTGGCCGAGTCGCCGCAGGATTGGCCATGGCGCGCTGCCGGGGTTTTTGGGGAAAGGCAGGTTTGTCCAATGCGTGTGGAGCCACTGGCTTGTCACAATGAGGTTGATGGTGAAGCGCCCCTCGTGGCGGTCGCCCCATTGCGACGATTGGAAATTGATGGCGTGATAAAGGCCGTCCGGCATAAGACGGTGGAGGTGCGGCGACTGGAGCTTGAAGCCGTGCGGGGCGAGCGCGGCGGCGCATTGTTTGCTGATTTGGCGAATGGCCCGCCGGGTGGTGCTTGTGTTCATGGGCGGAGGATCGGCAGGGGTGGCGGCGGGGTGGCGACGGGCGGCTTTATCGGAGGGTTTGGACGCGGGCATGGCAGACATCGGAAATGACGCGCGCGGATGAATGGCGCAATACGCGGTGTGCGTTTTGGGAATTTTCCGAGAATTTCCACGAGGCATAGCGGGCTGCGCCACGACGCTTGAGCGTGCGTTTGCGGGCCTCGAAAACTTGCGGCAAACCTGTCGCTTGTCTTTCCGCCCGCCCGCGCAATAGTCGGCGTCTTGTGAACGCCACTCTCCACAAGACGGCAGCTTATGTCGCACTCGTCGCCGGACTCGCCGCCTGCTACTGGGTCAATAGCGCGTGGGCGTTGCTCATCGGAATCGTGATCGGCCTTGCGCGACTCAATCCCGTTCCCCAACTCACAAAACCCCTCTCGACGAAACTCCTCCAGGCGTCCGTCATCGGGCTCGGCGCCGGCATGAACCTCGCCGTCCTCATCCGCGTTGGCGCAAGCGGCGTCCTCTACACCATCGTCGGCATCGCGCTTGCGTTTGCCCTCGGGATTTTTCTCGGGCGTCGCGCAAAAGTTCCGCGCGACATCACCCTGCTCATCACCGGCGGCACTGCGATTTGCGGCGGCAGCGCCATCGCGGCCATCGCAGGTGTCATCCGGCCAAAATCCGAGGACGCCACCGTCGCCCTCGCCACGGTTTTCCTGCTCAACGCGGCCGCGCTCTTCATCTTTCCCGCGCTCGGACATTTTTTCAAACTCGACCCGCAAGCCTTCGGCCTCTGGTCCGCGCTAGCCATTCACGACACCAGCTCCGTTGTCGGCGCCGCCGGCAACTACGACCCCGAATCGCTCCCCGTTGCAACAACCGTCAAGCTCACCCGCGCCCTCTGGATCGCGCCGCTCTCCCTCGTCATCGGCTGGGCGGTTTCCCGCAACAAGAACAAGGATGCGACCGCGACACGCCGCCGCCCGCCGATCCCGTGGTTTATCTTCGGGTTCATCGCCGCCGCGGCCGTTGTCACCTGGATTCCGCCGCTGGCCGACGCGGGGCGGGAAGTGGCCGCTTTCTCGCGACGGCTGCTTGTTCTCACGCTTTTTCTTATCGGCGCAAATCTGACGCCCGCCGCGCTCCGCGCCGTCGGCGTCCGCCCGCTCGTCCTCGGCGTCACCCTATGGTTCGCCGTTTCCGCGCTCACGCTTCTCGCAATCAACTTCGGTTGGATTCGGTGAGGGGTTTCCGGGGAGAGGTGGCTGCGCACGTTCGAGATATTGAATTCGCAAGATACGGGCATGCGCTCAGAAGAGTATTTCTATATTTTTTCAATCAATAATAATCCCCTAGGCTCTTTTCTTTGTCTTTTCTTTTTGACTTGATGTGCCTGCGGAAACGACGCGAGTCGGACAGCTCCGATGACAACTCCGGCACGGTGCCGGAAAACGGAACGCTGTTCGACTCCTCTTCATCCATGACAACACATGTTCACATCTCTCCAAAACGATTCTTAGGTCGCCTTATTTTGCTTCGAATTATCTCGGCAGTGCTCTCCATCTGCGGGAAGACCGTTGCTTTATTGATATTTAATCGTTCGAGTTGCTGAAGAATCGGTTTCTTGGAACTACTTCGGATGATTATCCTATTTGTTTCTATTCCGCTGTGCCCAGTATAGCATAACTCATCGAGAATACCAAAAAGTAAAAATGCGCCTGATTGAGCAATAACACGTTGGTTACTCATCTTGGGCCGAATGCAAAAAACTTTATTGAAATCCCGAGGATCCATTAGTGGTTCAAAATACGATTTCTCCTCTCTAATAAAATGCAACAAGCGTCGAGTGTTTTCATTAAAGGCTTTGACTATTTTCAGGCGGTTTTTCCTGTGCGTGTTGATTGCCTCAACATTCATTAGTGATCCTTGTGTTCTAAATCGATTGTCCCACTCTGTTTGATATCGATTAATTTCAGTTTCGAAATCCTTGCGGCCACACTCGCCAACGACATGCAACTCCTCACGTTCTGCCTCACTTAATCGGGCTAAGTTAGAAAGACAACTTACTGTATCTCCGTTAAATGGCTTTATGAGCTCATCTTTAATGGCCATTAACACAATAGCGCCATCTTTGTCTGCAGTTCTGTCTATTTTGTCGTATTCTTCGCAGGCAAAATACAGCGCGATCAAGGGATTGGACGTTATATCAAGAATGCGCGTGGGCACTTTGTAATGTTGCATCCTGACGAGCTTTTCAAAAGCAGAAGCATCATCTTGAAAATCAGTAGGGCACATCGCCAACGCTTCATTGTAAATATCGCATTCGAATTCTTTGAATCCATTCCGGTAGACGGACGGTTGTAGATTCCAATCATAAATTTCGTGCCCCCGAAAAAAAACCTCTCCGTTTTTTGGGCTTAGGTTTTCAACCAATGCGATGAATTCTTGGACGGTTGTGGCAACGCGTGTGTTTGCAGAATAAGTTACCACCGATGATGCGTGGGAAAGATGGGGGTGTTTCATGATAAAAGCTCGAATTTTTGTTAGTAAAATTCTTTGTAGCAAACAAACAATTATCCTCCCGCACAAGACGCCCCATACGCGTATCGCTTATTCTCCGTGACCATGAAAAATGGAAGGGGGCAGATTGCCACCTTCCGTTTTCCCTTATTATTGTATATTGTGATACGCGAAGTATTTTGGAGATGAGGTAGACTTGGTCGTCCGCACTACTTCAGGTGGCCGGCGGCGATGGCGTCGGCCAGCATTTTTTCGGCGTAGGCCCAGAGTGTCGCGGAGCCTTCGGCGATGTGCTTGTTGCGCGCGATGACGCGGTCGCTCGTGATGCCGTGCTTTTTCCACGCGGCGCCCTCGGTCAGGCAGTTGAGGAGCATCGGTTGGAAGCGGTCAACGGCGGCGGCGAATTTCGCCTCGGGCGTTTCGCGCGCCTCGAACTCGTCCCAGAGCGCGCGGTATTCGGCGTTTTGCGGCGCGGGGAGCATGCCGAAAATACGGTCGGCTGCGACGGCTTCGCGTTCGTGTTGGTCGGCCATGCCGGCGGTGTCGTAGGCGAAGGTGTCGCCCGCGTCGATTTCGACGAGGTCGTGAATGGTGACCATTTTCAGGACGCGCAGGAGGTCGATGTCCGGCGTGTTGCTGTGCTCGGCGAGGATCACGACGAGAAGCGCGAGGTGCCATGAATGCTCGGCGTCGTTTTCGGCGCGCCGACTTTGCGTGCAGATGGTCTGGCGAAAAATTTCCTTGAGCTTGTCTGCTTCGATAATGAAGCGGATTTGTTGCGTGATGCGTGTGAGATCCATGAGGGGAAAGGCTGAAAGACTGAAGGACTGAAAGGCTGAAGGAGGATGGAAGACAGAACTATGGAAGGTAGAATGTGGGAGTCTGGAAGCTAAAGGTGGAGGGCCGGCGGACCAGCCCCGCCAAAGTTCCGATTTTCACCCTTCACCAGTCACCCTTCACTCTTCCGCGCGAAGCGCGGCTTTCCGTGCTTTGAGGTGGGTGATGAGGTAGTTGTCGGGGCCGGCGTCCTTGTAGGCGGTATACCAGAGGTCGCCGAGCATTTTGGCGCCGCGAAGGAGCTGGTTTTCGAGGAGCGCGCGGCCTTCCTTGGACTGCGGTTGCGCGGGGTCGAGCTTGCCGGCTTTTTCATAGATGTAGATTTGCTCGACGACGGGAGTCTGGCTCCCGATGTAGTCGAGGATTTGCACGAAGATCGGGTCGCGTCCGGCGGGGTCGTTGGGGACGTTGGAGAGGCGCGCGGCGGGTTTGGCGCGGTCGGCGATCATGGCGGCGTTGATGCCGCCGGTTTTTCTGAAGAGACCACTGTCGATCCAGCTATGGATGGTGCGCGCTTTTGTGTAGCCGTTGGGGTTGTCGCCGACCCAGCCGTTGAAGTGTTTTGTGATATGGAGCGGCTGGCAGCCGTCGCCGACGTAGTGGCCCATCGTGCCCATGACGTAGAGGATGTTGGCCTTGGCCTGCGCGATTTCCTCCGCGGTGCCGCCGTGCTCCTCGTAGGCTTTCAAGTAGGAGAAGCCGGACTTGAGCTTGCCGTAGTTTTCGGCGATGGCCCAGGGATGAACCCGGGGTAGGCGCGCGTGGCGTCGCGGTTTCGGGCGGGGTCGATTTTGGGGAGCTTGTCGGCGTGGATGTCGCGGGCGCGGGTGAGTTCGCTCACGAAGACGTAGCGGAATTGAGGGAGATCGGCGAACTTGATGCCGAGGGGCTCCATGTCCTCGACGTCGAAGAAGTGCTCGATTTGGTTGATGTGGCGGATGGAGGGATCGTAGGAGTTGCGCCAGCGGTCGGGCTCGCCCGCGAGGAAGCCTATGCGTTCGCGCGCCTCGGGTGTGTGGAGAAACGCGGGCGCGTCGGCGGGCAGCGAGTCAAGCGCGATGAGGTTGATGGCGCGGTGGCTCTCGTAGTCCCACGCGCGCGCCGTGGCGGAGAGAAAAAACGGGAGTGCGAGGAGGGCTGCCAGAGGTGCGACACGGGTGATTTTTTCGAGAGTATGCATGGGGAAATACAAGGCAAATTGCGCGCGGCGCGCGAGCAGAATTGCCGGGCCAGAATTGCTGTGCTCCCAAAAAAACGGGGCGCGATAATGCTCCGTTCGCGGGAGAACGTTCGCCGTTCGTATTCGGCGTGCGACCGTTCGTGAACTCTTTGTCGCGACAGCGTGTTCGGTTGCCATCAATTGCGCACATCGGCGGCCGGTCACACGGCTTCCCTGAAGCATAATAACCTGCCCCGCGCGGGGTTCTCGAGAGTTTCCGCGCGGGCCTTAAAACAGAACACAAAGACAGCCATGAAAAAACAAATCGCACTCTCAATCCTAGCAATCGCGTTTGCCGGCTCGGCTTTCGCACAACTGAGCGGGGATGTCTCGACGCGTCCCGTCAGTTATTACGTGGAACCCTCGGTTTTTTGGGTTCCATCCAACAATGGTCTTGATGATGGTTTCGGCGGCGCGATTTCCGGCGGCGTCATTCTCTACAATCACCATCAGGTCGGCCTCGACTTCGCCTACTTCGAGGCGGACTACGACAAGGGGCCGGGCAAGATGAAGTTTATGCCGCTCACCACCAGCTACCAATACCTGATTCCCTTCGGAAAATGTTTCCAGGCGCGCGCGGGCGTCCATGTCGGCGCGATGTTTGAAAAGAGCAAGGACCAGCCGGGCATCCGCAACAAGAACCGCACGGCGTTCACCGGCGGCGCGTCGCTCGGGCTCGACTGGGTGATTAACAAAAACGTTTCCGTGGGCGTCGGCGGCAAGTGGCTGTATGTCGACGAAACCAACGACCTGCGCGAGCGCAACATGGCCCTCGTGGGTCTCAACTGCGCGGTGAAGTTCTAATTTGTCTATCGGTTTCCGCAGCGGTCTTCAGCTGCGTTTGGTATAGCATGGATAGCGCCCGGGCTCCCTCGCAAAAGAGCATTGTAGGAGAGACATAACGCTCAAACGAGTAACAGGAGCCCGGGTTAGCTTTTTTTTAGCATGGCAAAATAAGTTTTTAGTCCCGTAGTTTCCCCAACCTCGTTTGCGATTTCCCCCTCGCACAGCATTCGCAATCCCATCATGGCAACCACAACACAACCAAACACGCCCGAGACGGACTGCTGCGCGCAGCCGTTCGATCCGACGGCGCGTCGCGACTACATTCGGTTTCAGTTTTGCTTGTGGGGCTTTTTTTTGCTTCTCAGTTTCATACACTTCACATGGGACGGCACGCCGACGGAATACAGGTCTTACATAGCCGGCATAAAAGTCTATGAGACCCTCATGATGGCGACCTGCTCGCACATCATCTGGCTGGTGGCGCGCAAGCGCAGGTGGTTCTCGCGGACCAAGCCGCTGAGGGTTCGCGTTTCGGTGATATGCCTGCTCGCCTCGACCGCCGTTCTGGCCATCTCGGCCCCCTTATTTGGAAGCTCAACAGCATCGCCAGAAGCGAGGGCGCCGTTGAGCACAACTTATTTTTCATATTGTTCCTGAACTGGATCGGCATTGCGGTGGGGCTTACGATCTGGGGCGGCTTGTATAGCGCCTATTATTATCAGGCGCGAACCCGCTACCTCGAAACCGAGCGCGCCCGCTTGCTCGCCGCCAGTCGCGAGGCGCAACTCATGACGCTCAAGGGCCAGCTCAATCCGCATTTTCTGTTCAACAGCCTCAACACATTGCGCGCGCTCATACAGCGCGAGCCCAAGGCGGCGCGCGACGCGGTCACGCACCTGGCCGACATGATGCGCTACTCGCTCACACTCTCTGATTTTCCGATCATCCCGCTCGCGGCCGAGCTCAACTTCGTGAACGACTACCTCGCGCTCGAGCATCTGCGCCACGAGGACCGGCTTCGCATCAAGCAACGAATCGCGCCGGAGGCGCTGCGCGAAAACATTCCTCCCATGCTTCTGCTCACGCTTGTTGAAAACGCCGTCAAGCACGGCCTCAACCAGCGCAGCGGGGGCATCGACGTGGTATGCGAAATCTGGCTTGAGCCGCCCGCCGGCGACGCCGGGGCCGACAACGCGAAAATGATTCATCTGCGCGTCACCAACCAGGGATTTCTCGTGCTGGCGGACAAGCCTGTCGGCGAGGACGCGCCGCCCACGACCGGCACGGGCTTGCGCAACATCAGCGAACGGCTCCGCCTTCTCTACGGCGACCGCGCGTCGCTTGCCGTTTCGCAACAGGAGGATCATGTGGTCGCCGAGGTCGTGCTCCCCGCCGTGCCCGCATCGGCCAACGGGGTCGACTTCCTGATCGCCGGCGAGAAACCCGCTTTAAATCCCGACACACAGCCATGATCAAAGCCCTCATCATCGACGACGAACGTCTCGCGCGCGCCGAGTTGCGCGACCTGCTCCAGGCCCATCCCGAAGTGGACATTGTGGGCGAGGCGGGCAACGCTGCGCAGGCGCGCGAACTCATCGCAAAACACAAACCCTCGCTCATCTTTCTCGACGTGCAAATGCCCGAGGAAACCGGCTTCGACCTGCTCGTCTCGCTCGGTGAAAATGCGCCGCGAGTCATCTTCACCACGGCATACGATTCGCATGCGCTGCGCGCGTTCGAGTTTGCCGCCAAGGATTATCTTTTGAAGCCCATCTCGCCCGCGCGCCTGGCGACGGCCATCGACCGCCTCGTGCCCGACGACCACGCCGCCGCGGATGATTCCCCCTCGCCCGACGACCCTGCGGGTGCTTCCGCGCCGACGTTCGGCGCAAGCGACCGCATCCTTGTCGGCGACGGTGATCATCTCGCGTTTGTCGTGGTCGAGAGCATTCGCGGCGCCGAGTCGATCGGCGCGCACACGGTGCTTTGGCTCGATAAAGGCACGGCCGTCGTCAAACGCTCCCTCAGCTCGCTTGAGGCGCGCTTGCCGGCCGCGCTCTTTTTTCGTGCCAACCGCGCCCAGCTCATCAACCTCCGGCACATCACCGCGGTGGAACCCTGGTTTAGCGGCAGCCTCATGATCACCCTGGACAACGGCAAAAAAATCGACCTTTCGCGGCGACAGGCCCGCCTCTTCCGGGAACGACAAACCCTTTGACGCGCCCCCCGGCGATGGGGTAATCAAATGGTTTCAATTTGTTGCCTGAGAAAAAGCCTCCGCCGCATAAATGTCACAAGACATCACACATCTGCCTTTAAAACTGAGCCATCGCACCCCGATTGCAGTGGGCGGGCACCGCATGATCTACGCGCACCCGCACAACGATTCGCTTGTGCTGAAAGTGCCGAAGCCGGAGTTCCGGCAAAGGACGCAGGCCTCGCAATCATTTTGGCGGCGTCATTTTGACCGTTTCAAATATTACAGCGACACCGCGCGCGAGGCCATCGAGCATATGGCATGTTACGCGGCAAACGAGGCGCGGCCTCCTTTCTTGCAGCGTTTTTATGGATTTTTGGAAACCGATTTGGGCCTCGCCTCGGTGAGCGGAGCCGAGCGCGACGAGGAAGGAAACTACGCGCTGAATTTCACGCAGATCATCAAGCAGGGAAAGTTCGACAAAAAAGTGCGCGCCGCGTTGGAGGAGTTTGCCGTGGCGTTTGTCGCCAACGACGTCGTGGTGGGCGATCTGCGCCCGGATAACATGGTGTATTCCTTTGATCGCGAAACGAGCCGCATGCGCTTTGTGATAATCGACGGCATCGGCGATAAAAACGCCATCAAGCTTTGCAGCTATTTCCGTTTCTACAACCGGATGTCCAAGCGCAAAAGAATCAAGTTCCTGAGGAAGCAAATAAACTGGCTGCTCTCGGAGAACGCCGGGGCGAAAAATGAGATCGAGCGCGTGGATGACCGCGCGATGAGTTCGATGACCTCGTGAAACACCGGCGCGCCGTCGCGCGCCGGTCGCATAAATTACACTCGCGCTTTTTGCCGGCATGAGCGACAGTATTCGCGCAAAACGCATCCGCCGCACACCCATGCTCACCGTCCGCAATCTCACCAAAAGTTTCACAACGCCCGAGGGCGCCAAGGTGCGTGTCATCGACGTGGCGGACTTCCACATCGATCCCGGCGACCAGATCGCGTTGCGCGGCGAAAGCGGATCGGGCAAGACCACATTTCTGCACCTCATCGCCGGAATCCTGCGCCCCAACAGCGGCGTCATCACAATCGACGGCGTCGAGATGACCGCGCTCGGCGAGTCGCGACGCGACGCCCTCCGCGCTGCCAAGATCGGCTACATTTTCCAGGCGTTCAATTTGCTGCAAGGGCACACGGTCCTTGAAAATGTCCTGCTCGGCATGTCGTTCGCGCCGGGCGGGGCGGACGGCGTCCGCGCGCGCGCGATGCTCGACCGCGTGGGCCTTTCGCACCGCCTGCAACATTTTCCGCGCGAGCTTTCGACCGGGCAGCAGCAGCGCGTCGCCGTGGCGCGCGCGCTCGCGAACCGCCCCAAGCTCGTCATCGCCGACGAGCCGACCGGCAACCTCGACAACCGCAACACCGCCGGCGCGCTTGATCTCATGAAGGACACTTGCCGCGAGTGCGGCGCGGCGCTCCTCCTCGTGAGCCATGACGACGCCACGCTCGCGCGCTTCGACAACGTGCGCGACTTCACCGAAATCAACCGCATGGACAACGCCTCGCGCACTCCCTGGGGCCAGCCGCGCAAATCCGGCGAGGCACCCTCGCGCATCGTGGAATAAAAAACACGGCATGAACAGAATCACATATCAGGCAGGGCGAAGCCTCGGAATGCATTCCGCATTCCGCATTTCGCATCCCGCATTCAAATGACCATCCCGCTCATCATTTACCGCAGCCTCCGCCAGCACGCGCTTTCGACGCTTGTCACCGCGGCCAGCATCGCGCTGGCGACCGGCCTGCTCATGACGGTGTGGATGGTGAGGGCGCAATCGCAACGCGCGTTCTTGGAGACCAGCACGAGTTTCGACGGCGTGCTCGCCGCGCGCGGTTCGGAATTGCAGATCGTGCTCAACGCCATTTTTCACATGGAGTCCTCGCCCGGAAACATTTCGGTCGCCGACTACGAGCGGGTCAAAAAACATCCCGCGGTGAAGGCGGCCATACCGGTCGCCACCGGTGACAATCACAAGGGCTGGCGCATCGTTGGCACGGTGCCGGAACTGTTCACGGATGTGGAATACACGAGCGGGAAAAAATTCGCGCTCGCGCATGGAAAAGTTTTTTCGCCGGGCGCGCATTCGCGCGAGGCGCTGGCCGGCAGTTTCGCGGCCGCGCAACTCGGGCTCTCCGTCGGCTCGGTGTTTCGCCCTAGTCACGGCCTCGCCCATGCGCCCGATCGCGAGCACGACGAGGAATACAGGATCACCGGCGTCCTCGCGCCGACCAACACGCCCGCCGACCGCGTGATCTGGATTCCGCTCGAGGGCGTGCAACACATGGCGGGGCACGCCGAGTCGTCGCGCTCGGAGTTGAGCGCGGTGCTTGTGCAGCTGCGCGCGCCGTCGGCGGGATTTGCGCTCGACCAGTATTACAACAAGCAGGGCGAGCGCCTCACGTTTGCCTATCCGACGAGCGCGATCATCGCGGATTTTTTCAACAAGATCGGCTGGTTTGACCGCGTGCTGGCGCTGGTGGCGTTTGTTGTCGTCCTAGTCGCGGCGGGCTCCGTGCTCGCGAGCATCTACGCGTCGATGAGCACGAGGCAGCGCGACATCGCGATCCTGCGCGCGCTTGGCGCCCGTCGCGGCACGGTGTTTGGCGGCATGGTGCTGGAGGCGATGGTGATTGGCGCGCTCGGCGCGGCGTGCGGCTTTGCCATATATTTTGTGTTGATGACGGGCGCGGCGGAATTGATTCGCGAGCAAACGGGCGTCGTCATTTCCGTGGCCGCGTGGCATGCGGTTCTGGTGTGGTGCCCGCTCGGCATGATCGCGCTCGGCGCGCTCGGCGGAATCATCCCCGCGGTAAAGGCCTACCGCGTGCCCGTGGCCGAAACACTCTCGCCATTGTCGTGACGCGGCGGCCGGCGCCCCGGGCGCTTCAGGCCTTCATCTGGCGGGGATTTCCGCTTCTGCTGCGCGCGCGGGAGTCGCGCGCGGTTTTCAGTTTTCTCGGGTAATCGACGATCGCGTGCAGTCCGCGGCTTTCCTTACGCTGCTGCGCGCACTTCACGACGAGTTCGGCGACTTGTATCAAGTTGCGCAGTTCGAGCAGGCGCGAATCGACGGAAAAATTCCAGTAATACTCGTGCGTTTCGTGCGCGAGGTTGGCGATGCGGCGCCGGGCGCGCGCGAGCCGCTTCGATGTGCGCAGGATGCTCACGTAATCCCACATCGTGGAGCGAAGCTCGTCCCAGTTGTGCGAGATGACCACGCGCTCGTCCTCGTCGCCGCCGCCGAGGTCGCGCCACGCGGGAATCTTCGGGCTCGCGGCGCGTTTGCGCTTTTCGCGCTGGAGCGCGCCGATGTATTTGATGACGGAAAGCGCGCCGCGATGCGCGAGCACGACGGCCTCGAGCAGCGAATTGCTGGCGAGCCGGTTCGCGCCGTGCAGGCCGGTGCAGGCCACCTCGCCGCAGGCGTAGAGCCCGGGCAGCGAGGTTTCGGCGGAGAGATTGGTGGCCACGCCTCCGCAAGTGTAGTGCGCGGCGGGCACGACGGGGATTTTATCGCGGGAGATGTCGATGCCGAGCGCGAGGCATGTCTCAAAAATTTGCGGGAATCGACCGCGCAGAAACGCCCTGTCGCGATGCGTGATGTCGAGCCACACATGGGGCGCGCCGGATTTTTTCATCTCGGCGTCGATGGCGCGCGCCACGATGTCGCGCGGCGCGAGGTCGGCCATTTTGTGGTAGCGTTTCATGAACGCCACACCATCGGCATTGCGCAGGATCGCGCCCTCGCCGCGCACCGCCTCGCTGATAAGAAAGCGCTCGCCTTTCAGCGAGTAGAGCGCGGTCGGGTGAAACTGGATGAACTCCATGTTGCGCACCTCGACGCCCGCGCGATACGCCATCGCGATGCCGTCGCCCGTGGCGATGCCGGGATTTGTCGTGTAGCGGTAGACCTGGCCCGCGCCGCCGGTCGAGAGCACGACGACGGGCGCGTGAAACGCCTCGACGCGGCGCTTGCGCACATTGAGCGCGTAGAGGCCGGCGATGCGATTGGCGCCGCCGAGCCGGAGCTTGCCCGATGTGACGACGTCGATTGCAAAAAAGTGCTCGAGCAGCTTGATGCGTTTTTCGTTCGCGATCGCGCGCAGCAGCGCCTCCTCGACCGCCTTGCCGGTCATGTCCTTGACGTGCAGGATGCGCCGCGCGCTGTGGCCGCCCTCGCGCCCGAGGTCGAACGCGCCCGATTTGTCGCGCGAAAACTCCAGCCCCAAGTCGATCAACTCGCGGACGCGCTCGGGGCCGTCGCGGACGATTTCGCGCACGGCCTTTTCGTTGCACAACCCGTCGCCCGCCACGAGCGTGTCGCGCACATGCGCCTCGAAGTCGTCCGTTTGCGACATCACGACGGCGATGCCGCCCTGCGCGTGGTTGGTGTTGGACTCGGCCTTGTTTTTCTTGGTGAGAAGCGCCACCGAGAGGCCGGCGCGCGCGGTTTTCAGCGCAAAGCTCAGCCCGGCGATTCCGGTGCCGACAACAAGGACGTCGAAGTTATGAGTCATGGATCAAGGTTTTCAAACAAGATGCCTCCCTAAAATGGCGCGGCAGAAAAGACAAAAATCACGCGGCGGGTGCGATTTCAGCGGACTTTTCCAGCGCGCGCAGGCGCAACGATTCGTAGATCGGCGCGCAATTCATCGCCTCGGCCACGCCGTATGCGATCAGCGAGCAGGTCAGCACCGGCAGCATAAAATCGTATTTTCCGGTCAGCTCGATAATCAGCACCATGCTCGTGAGCGGCGCGCGCACGATGGCCGTCAGCAGTCCTCCCATGCCAATCACCGCAAAAATTTCCGGATGCTCGACAAGCGGGGGCCACACTTGATGCACCGCGTGTCCCGTTCCGAGCCCGACGAGCGCGCCGATTACAAGCAGCGGCGCGAAAATGCCGCCCGCCGCGCCCGAGCCAAAGCTCCACATCGTCAGCGCAAAACGCGCCAGCATCATCAGGGTGATGACGCCGATCACTTTGAGCCCGCCGCCCAGCGCGTGCTCGGCGAGATGCGAACCCGATCCGACTACATCGGGGCAAATCCATGCCGCGATCCCGACCACCGCGCCCGCAAGCGCGCCGATTGCGATCACGGGCCAGCGGCGCGCACGCAGACCGTCGAACCAGTCCAGGCTGCGAAGCAGCACTTTGTTGAACGCCACGCCGCCAAACCCGCACACCAGGCCGAGCACGGCGGCGAGCGGTAGCGCGGCCAGCGTGGGCGCGGCGATGCTTGGTGTGGCAAAAACAGGCGACGCGCCGAGAAGCAGACGGCACACAATGTCCGCGACAACCGACGACACAAAAGCGGCCACAAACAGCACCGGCGCAAAAACGCCGTGCAGTTCCTCGAGCACAAACATGACGCCCGCGAGAGGCGCGTTGAACGCCGCCGACAAACCCGCCGCCGCGCCCGCGCTCATGAGCGCCTTGCGCTCGCCCTCGCCGCCGCGCACGCGAAACCACCGCGAAACCATTTGGCCCGTCGCCCCGCCCATCTGGATTGTCGGCCCCTCTCGCCCGAGCGCAAGGCCCGCGCCTATGCCGATCACACCCGCCGCGAACTTGACCGGGATCACCCGCCACCAGCACATTTCCGCCTGGTCGAGCATGACGGATTTTAAGTGTGGAATCCCGCTGCCCGAAGTTTCCGGCGCGAAACGGCGCACAAGCCACAAGGCCAGCGCGCACCCAGCCGCGCCGATGCCGACCGCCGCCAGCAAGCCGGCCGCCCAGTGCGCATTTTCCCGCAACCATGCAAGCGCTCCGGTGCGTCCGTGCTCCACCTGCATCAAGGTCCAGCGAAACGCGCATGCCAGCCCGCCCGACACCAGGCCGATGATCACCGCCTTCACAAGAATGTGACGGCGTTTGACTTGTTCCGTCTTCAGGCCGAATCCGGAGTCCTGTGTGATATGTCGCATGGTTTGCGCATCTTTAAAATGCGCGGCCGCGTGCGCAATATTTTGCGAAAATGTTTTCCATGCGGACACCCCGCCCGTGTCGGCGGCACATCCCGTCACCATCAACGGGCGTGTGTCACTCACGCGCACTTTGAAGTGGAGGTGTTCACGGTGGCGACGTCACCTCGTGTGTGGTTGAAGTCGGTTTTGTTTTCTTGGCGAGAGGCGCCATCGGAATGCCGATGCGCGTGAGTTTCAGCGCAAAGCTCATTCAATGTCGCCAACAAAGACGTTGAAATTATGACGTCATAGATCGAGGGTTTCTAAGGAAAGACGCCTTCTTAAAATGGCGCGTCAGAAGAGACAAAAAACATGCGGGGGCAGTATTATTGGGAGGGTTCCAATAAACATTCTTTCAAAAACTCATTGAGAAACAAACAAGAGCGATTCATTGTTCCGGTGTTGGCTGACACAGCCTTAATGCTTTAAATCTAAATCCCCAAATAATATCCATGTCTTGCCTTTTTAAAAGTGTGCTCCGGATGCTCGTATTATTGTCCGTGCCCATGTTTGCGGGTGCGATGCTTGCCGGGTCCCCAAAAAACGCGCCGGCGCAGGAACCTTCGTTTACCAAAGTCAAGGCGCTGCCATTTCCCGACGTCGATATCAAGCAGGTGTCACTTGATCTTGATCAAATTGAAAAACAAACTGTTTTGCTTTGCCAAAAACTCGGCAATTATCCTCCCAACATCAAGGATGACGAAGACAGGCAAGCCACTTACCGCCAGTGGGCGTATCTTGTTCCGGAAGCCCGTTTGCACAACCGTGTCTCCGGCGGAAACGAGCGCACAACCCTGTTGCTCATTCAGCTCTATCGTTACGGACACAATTTGGATGTCGCGCAAAGTGGCAGTGAGGCCGCCATACTTCTTGAAGCCGCGCTCAAACAATATACGCGTTCCATTCCAATCAATTGGGAGGCTTCCTATTTTTATCTTCAAACCAATCCGGAAAATGCGCCGAAGGGTGAAGCCGCACTGCTCAAATTGAGAGAGTTGCTCGGCACGGACAAAAACCTGGATGTCGAGCGCGGCTTAGTTTTCGCGTATATATATATGCAGCAAACGGACAATCTCATCAAACAAGTCGACCACTGCCTCGCCTTGGCGCCTAACGACAAGATGCTGCGCGACATTAAGAATGCGGCGTTGAACGGGAGGCTTTTTACGAAAAAACCGATTCTGCCCAAACTGCGGTCGCGGATGAAAAAAACAAGGCAATGCAGGATCGTTCGGACGAAAACACATGGTTTAAAAATTTTTATCGCACCCGCGACACCCGGCCGTTCGCCGCCTTTTGGGATAATCTTTGCAGGGAAAAGGTATTGGAAAATTCGCAGAGCAGTTTGCCGATAATTGCTTTTCTGAGTCAGGTGATACGACGTGATCCCTCTCTTATCAAAGGGCGCATGGATAATTTTGAAAACATGTCGGGCTCCATGATGAATGCGATTGTGGCCATCCTTTGGCTGAGCGACACCGGCGAGGGACGCGCAATCCTGAAAGCCAATAACCTTGAGGAAGCGGCCGTCCGCCCTGTGCCTGAAATTTCCAGCCATGAAATCACCGATCCGAGCGCGCTTGACTTTTGCTGGGGCTGGTTTTTCGGGACGGGCGACACCGGGGCGCTCGATCCAATTATCGCCACACTTGATTATTCACGCTACGCAGGGGCGCTTGAGAAATTCAAAACCAGCAAAAAAAACGACGAGGACAGGGATGCTGCAATGAAAGAGGCAATGTTTGGTGCCGCCTTGTGGTCGCTGCAGGTCAATGGCGCGGAGGATCAGAAGATCGCTGCCTATCTTGAGAAAAATTTCCATTCGCCCGAGACGCCTGTTGCTCGCAAAACCTACATCGCCTTCATCCTCTCAAAACTCATGCCGGAGCGTTACAAATTGAATATCACCGGCACGAAAAACGATAACTAATCCGGCGTTTTTGCACCCTCTTTTAAGAACGCATTGTTGCACTTCTCTCAATGTTCATGTCGGAGGGGCAAGAGGGATGCCCCCTGATCTGAATAGTTGCTATTGTCCTCTGGGTTCTGATGCAGGTGCGGCTCTTTGCCTGCGCCATCGGTCATGTGCCAAATGTTCGATTTTTTCGAACTCATTGGTGCGAGTTTTCCGGTAATGTGTCGATTGATTCTCGCGTTCTAGGTATCGGTAAATGCAACCAGCGGTTCGCTAACAATGGTCGCCTCGTGCTCAGCTATTTTCCGCGCGTTTTTTTGAATGCCAACACCCATAACCGGCAAAGCAGAGCGCGGGCATGGGGGCAATGAGGCGAGATCGCTTCATTGTTCAAAGCTTACTTTCATCTTGGTTGCGAGTGCGTTCACACATTGCGGGCAAACATAAAGATATGCTGATGCAGGTGAGGTGTTCGAAATCTCGCATCCCCCGAAGACAATGTCTCTCGCATGGGGAAATTCTTTTTTCGCCATGCGAGAAAAACTTAAATAATTGATTTCCTTCCTCAGGTGATTGCGAAGCCATGCTTCCGGTGCCATGAGCCCGTAGATGACCGCTACTTTCTTTTTTTCCATTGCGGTGTGATGCACTTCGCACTGGTTGCTTCCGTTGGTTGTGCAATCCAAAGTGCGCCACGGGTTCGGGGCCGCCGTCCAATAGACAAAGGCCGCAAATGCAACTGTCGCCACAGTCGGAACTATGACATACAGTTTTTTCATTTTCAGTTCGTCGCGATCTGTTTGGCGCGGCGGACGAGGTCGGTGAATTCGCCGCGGCGTTCGAGCTCGGCGCCGGTTGCGCCGGTCATGCCGGGTTCGGCCCATTCGAGGACGCTGTCGTAGGTCGCCACGCCCTTGTCGGGCGAGTTGCGAAGCAGCATCGCGAAGGCGGCGACCGAACAGGTGAACTTGAAGTCGGGACTGGCCTCGTCAAATGCCACGCCTTTGTCCTCGAGCGTGAACTCGATTTTGTTGCTCATGTCGGCACTCGGCGCCTTGTAGCGGATTTTCAGGGTGAGAAGCTCTCCCTTGAGTTCGAGCTTGGGCGCGGTGGTGACGACGGTTTGGGTCTGGTATTTGAGGGGATCGACGGTTGATGCGGGAGCGTCGGTTTCGGCGGACGTCGCAAGCGGCGCCTCCGCGGCGGATTTTGCGGGGATTACCTCGTAGAGGGCGGTGACGGTGTGGCCCGCGCCGATTTCACCGGCGTCAGCTTTGTCGTTGTTGAAATCCTCTTTCGCAAGGAGGCGTTTTTCGTATCCAATAAGCCGATACGCGGCGGCCTGCGCGGGATTGAACTCGACTTGGAGTTTCACGTCCTTGGCGATGGTGACGAGAGTGCCGGCGGTTTGCTCGACGAGGAGGCGGCGGGCCTCGGCGCGGTTGTCGATGTAGCCGTGGTTGCCGTTGCCTTTGTTGGCGAGTGTCTGGAGCCGGGAGTCCTTGAGGTTGCCCATGCCGAATCCGAGGACGGAAAGGAAGACGCCGCTTTTGGCCTTTTCCTCGATCATGGTGGCGAGCTCGTCGTTGCTGGTGACGCCGATGTTAAAATCTCCATCTGTGCAGAGAATGACGCGGTTGGCGCCCTCCTTGAGGAAGTTGGCCTTGGCAATTTCATAGGCGAGCTGGATGCCCTTGCCGCCGTTGGTGCCGCCGGTGGCGCGGAGGGCGTCGAGGGTGTCGAGGATTTTGGTTTTCTCGCTCACCGCCGTGGAGGGCAGGGCGAGGTCGATCGTGTTTGCGTAGGTGACGATGGCGATGCGGTCGCTTGGGCGCAGGCGGTTGACGAGCATGCGCATGGATTCCTTCACGAGCGGGAGTTTGTTGGGTTCGTCCATCGAGCCGGAGACATCGAGCAGGAAAACGAGGTTGGCGGGCGGGCGCGAATCGTCGGCGACTTCGCGGCCCTTGATGCCGATGCGCACGAGGCGATGCTCGGGATTCCAGGGCGCGGCGGCGACTTCCATCGTGGCGGCGAAGGGCGCGCCGCTTTCCTTCGCGGGCGGCGCGTAGTTGTAGGCGAAGTAGTTTATCATCTCCTCGACGCGCACGGCGTCGACTGGCGGGCGCTGTCCGCGATTGAGGAATCGGCGGACGTTTGTGTAGCTGGCCGTGTCGATGTCGGCGGAGAAGGTCGAGAGCGGATTTTCAGTGGTGCCGAGAAAGCCATTGTCGGCGTAGCGGGTGTAGGATTCGGCGTGGGGGTTTCGATGCGCATGAGTGCGAACACCCCATCTGGCAGTGCTAGCGGTGCCATTTGCGATGGAAAATCTGTATTTGGGATCCAAGCCGCCAACGCTAACATGACGGGCATGGTCATTGCCGAAGGTAATGCGAGGTATGTATCCGCCGACTGAGCTGCTGGGCGAATCAGTAAAAAAGTCTGTTGATGTGATGGTATTTCCGACTGTGGTTGAACTAGAGTTTGCCTGATAGGTCACCTCGCCAGTGGAAAAATGCATTCGTGGTTTGCTGGCACTTGTCACTCCGGTAGTCAAAATTGGGTCTTCCAAATGAACGTCTGCTAGTAGCGCAGTTTTTATGCCAGCATCAATGCCGGTTGGCCAAGTTGGTGCGGGGACTGCGAGTGCAGGAGCGCCGGTTGCCTCTTTCGCGCGGGATTCAGCTTCAACAGGCAGCGATACATAGATTGTCTGCTCTTTTTTCCTGGCAAGTTTTTCTGCCTGTTGGGAATCGTGCGCCGGTTTCAGAATCGTGAAAAACGCCACTGCGAAACACGCGGTCGCCAGTCCGGCGACGAGGAAATACGGGAAACGAAACGGTTTTTTCGCGCGCTTGCGCGCTTCTTGTGCCTCGGCTTCGCGGGCGGCGCGCCAGTCCTCGATTTGCTCGGGGGTGATGGGCACGGTTTTTTGCTCCGTCGCGGGTTCGGCGGCGAAGACGGTTTCGAGTTGCCCGGCGAGGGCGCGGATTTCGGCGACGGCGGCTTGCGCGGCGGGGTTGCCGGCGATTTCGGTTTCGAAGACGGCGCGTTCGGCGGCGTCCATTTCGCCGAGGGCGTAGGCGGTGAGGCGCGGGTCGTCGGCGGAGAATTGGGGCGCGGGCGTGTTGTCGGAAGAGTGGTTGTTGTCGTTGTGTTTCATTTCTGTGGCTCCCGTTGGTGTTACGATTTTTGCGCGGCGAAGTCGGCGCGGAGGCGTTGCACGGCGTTGTGGATGAGGACGCCGACGTGGCTGACCGAGAGGTCGGTGATGCGGCTGATTTCCTTGTAGCTGAATCCGTTTTGGAACTTCAGGCGGATGACCTCCTGCTGGCTGGCGGGCAGGCCGTCGATGAGGCGCAGCATGGCGGTGTGGGCCTCCTCGTGCTCGAGGGCGCGGCCGGGGCGCGGATCGTCGGTTGCGACGCGTTCGATCTGGCCTTCCTCAAAGCGGCTCATGCGGGCCTCCTTTCTAAGAATGTCGAGCGCGCGGTGGCGGCAGACAGTGAAAAGCCATTCGGCGAGATGTCCGTCCACCTCGCCAACCGGACGCTCCATGAGGCGCATGAAGGTGTCCTGCACGACGTCGCGCGCCCGGTCGGCGTCGCCGAGGAAGCGGGTGGCGTAGCGCGTGAGCGGGCCCTGGTATTCGTTGACGATTGCGCGCGCAAAGTCGTTCGCATTTGTGGTGCGTGATTGCTCATGGTTGGATGGCTCCGGTTTCATTGTTGGGGTCGGTGGATGTGTGGTGACCTTTGCCTGTTAACGCGCGACTTCACGCTTTCTTAAAAAATAATTTCAAGAAAGCAGAAAATAAACGAAACGTGCGCGAATCCCTATGCCCCGTCGCGCTTCCGCGGCCGCGCGAACGCGGTCACCAGCAATCCCGTGAGCAGTAGCGCCGCCGTGCCAAACACGATCGTCAAAAACGAATGAAACGGGCTCCTCATCCCCTCCGGCACCCAGCCGAGCTTGGGCGAAACGCTCATCCACAAAATCACCAAAATTCCGACCGCCACGCTGATTACCCCGGCCGGCTTTCCGGCGCGGCGGCTGATGAATCCCAGGAGGAACAATCCCAGCATGCCGCCGCCGAATATCCCGGCCAGCGTCCACCACGCGTCCAGCGCGCTTTTCACGTTGATCATGCCGAACGCCAGCGAGGTCCCGATTATTCCGACCACAATCGTGGAAAGATACAGCACCCGCATCCTTTGCCGCTCCGTGGATGATTTGTTTATGTATCTTTGGTAATAATCGTTGAGGAAAATGGTGGCCGACGAATTCAGGCTGCTCGAAATCGTGCTCATCGCCGCGGCAAAAATCGACGCTATGAGCAGGCCGGTGATCCCTTTGGGCAAAACGCTCACGATGAACCAAGGAAACACGTAGTCGCTCTTGTCGGCGGCTTGATACTCAAGGGGAAGGTCGCCCGCGTGGGTGGAATAATATGCAAACAGCGCGGTTCCTATGAAAAAGAACACAGCCGACACGGGAACATACAACAGCGCCCCCATCCACAGGCTTTTGCGCGCCTCGCGGTCGGATTTTGCGGCGTGGTAGCGTTGGACATAGTTTTGGTCCACGCCGAAGTTTTGAAGGTTGATTACCACGCCATAAACAAGCACCACCCAAAACGTGGGTTCCGCCAGGCTGGCGCCGAAACTGCCGAGGCTGAATTTATCATGCGCCGACGCGATCTGGAACAACTGCCCAGGCCCCTCGGGCAATCCGGTCAGCATCAAAAACGCGCACACCAGCGCGCCCAGCACAAGCACGACTGTTTGCGCCGCCTCCGTCCATATCACGCCCACGATGCCGCCGATGAATGTGTATAACGTGGTGCTTATTCCGGTGATGAGAATGATCAGCCTGATATCCCAGCCGAGCAGGACGTTCATGGGCAGTGCCATCAAATAAGTGACCGTTCCTACGCGGGCCATTTGCGTGAGCAGGTAGCAGGCGCTCGCATAGGTTCTCGCCCAGCCGCCGAAGCGCTCCTCGAGGTGCGTGTATGCGGAGATGCATCCGCTGTTTCGGTAGAATGGTAGGAAATATTTCACGCCAATCCACGCCGCGAAAGGAATGGAAAGGCTGAACACAAAGGAGTTCCAGTTCGCCGCAAACGCCTTTCCCGGAAGCGCGATAAAACTAATGCTGCTGATATATGTTCCCAGTATGGAGAGGCCGGTCAGCCAGCCCGGCAAACTGCCTTCCGCCGCGGTGAAGCCGTCAACCGACCTGCTTTTCCGCCAGCAGGCAACGCCGATTCCCAGTGTTGCCATGAAGTAGGCAACCAGAACGATAATATCAAGTGATGCAAAATGGCCGGAGGTTTTCACAATTTTGAAGGGTCTATAACTGTATATTTGATGCGCTTGCGATCCCATGTATATGTGATGTGCACCAATCCGTCGGACGTTTGTATAATGGCCGGGTAGGCATAACCCTCGGGCAGGGGCTGGTCCTCCAGTGTTAGAACCGGCGTCCAGTTGAGCCCGTCGTCGGAAAGCGCCAGCTTGAGCGGATAGCGCACGCCCCGGCCCGAACGATCCGCGCGATGCGCCGAATGATTATATATCAACAACTGCCGCCCGTCGGAAAGCGTGACCGCGTCGGTTCCCGAGTTCGGATTGGGCAAGGCCAGGGCCGAGAGCGGGCTCCATGTCTCGCCATTGTCCGCGGACCACGTCATGGCGATCACTCCCTGCCGGGTGCGGCAAAGCGCCTCCAGTCGTCCGTCCTTCATTACCAAAACGCTCGGCTGTATCGCGTCAAAACCCGCGCCCTTTTTCACGGGACCCGCTTTGCGCCAGGTGTTCCCCTGGTCCTTTGATATTTCAAAATGCACCTGCCAGTCCGTTCGCCGCGCTTCCGTGCTCGAGGGCGAAATCCAAGTGCCGTCGGGCAGGACAACCGGCTTGTTTTTGATGGGGCCCAAAATCCCCTCGGGCAAACGGGTCGGCTCCTCCCACGAGCGTCCGCCGTCCTTGGAAATCATCTGCATGCCCCACCATTTTTGAGGCGACGGGCCGACTTTATAATATAAAATCAAGGGCGCGTTCTTGCCGGGAGCCTGAAGCAAAACCGGGTTCCAGGTGGGATGGCGCGTGCCGTCAGGCTGGATGCCGTTGGCCACGTTGACCGGCTCGGTCCATTTATCATTCTCAAGGCGCGACACCCAAATGCATACGTCGGGATTCTTTTCCTTGGTGCCGCCAAACCACGACGCGACCATGGTGCCCCCGGCTGTTTGGGCGATGGTTGACGCATGGCATTCCGGATAAGGCGCCTCCTTGTATATAAACTCCGAGCGGAGCATGGGCGCGCTGTTTTCCGCGGCCACTCCCGGCGCCATAAGAAAGACCGCCATCAATACAATCAAACTTGCAGGGTATTTTCGGTTCATGAATCAAATCCTTAAAATCATGCGTTAATTTATGGGACGAAAGCCATCTTGTTTTCCGCGTTGACGCACTCCAGCCCCCACTCATTAAAGGCGGCGGAAAGATCGTGGATGATGGTGTCGTGGATGCGTTTTGACTCGGGGGAAACCCGTGCCTTGGGTTCGCCGACCGGCCGCCCGCGGGCGGCCATGCCCGCCGAGACGTTTAGCGGAAATGTGAGCCTGTCAACCATGGCGCCGGTAAACTTAATCCTGTCCGTCAAGATGCCGGGGTCTCCGGGTTTTCCCTCCTGGCATATATTATATAAATCCAGCATCAGATCCGGGACAATGTTCACCAGTCCGCCTATGCAGCCAACCGCGCCCAGTTTGAAAACTTCGGCAAGCCGCGTGTCCGCTCCTGAGAACACAACATAGTTCTTTTCCTTTCCAAGCGCGATCAACTCCTTGTGATAATCAAATTCGCCGCCGCTTTGTTTGATGCCCGCCATGTTTGCCCGGTCCGCGAATTTAGCCACGGTGTCGACATTGATTCGCGTGCCGGTCAACTCGGGGAAATTATACAAAAACACGGGCAAATCCGCGTGTTCCGCAGCGTATAAAAAGTGCGCCAGCACATCATCCTGCGTCGAGGGATAAAACCCCGGCGGCATGATCGCCACCGCGCAAGCCCCGGCGGCACGCGCATGCCTGCCCAGCTCGCCCACAATGCCGGGGCGTATATCGCTTATATTAACAACGACGGGCAGCGGCGCCGCGCATTCGATCACGGCGGTTATCGCCTCCTTCCGCTGGTCGGAGCTCATCTGCGGAAACTCGCCGGTGCTTCCGAGTGCCAGCACCCCGTGTATGCCCTTGCTTTTCAGCCAGCCGATATTGGCGGCGAGCTCGCGCTTGAGAAGGTTGCCTTCCGCATCCGTTGGCAGCCAGAGCGCCGCAAGTATGCCTTTTTTTGGGTATGAGGATGCCATAAAAATTGTATGATTTTGTTTATTCCTTTTTCAACAAGTAGAAGAATCCATCCTCCGCCCCCGCGAGCAGTTCTTCCTTTCCGTCGCCGTCCCAATCCCAAGTGGCCGGGGCCGTGCTGTGGCCCGCGAGTTTTTTCGAGTCCACTTGTCCCATGTCCTCAAATATCCATTCCCCGGGCTTGGTGGCGACATTGCGATAGAAATTAATATTAACACTGTTCACGAGCAAATCCACCCGGCCGTCGCCGTCCCAGTCGGTGAAATGAAATGTGCGCCGTCCGCTTTTTCCCGCCTCGCCATAATTCATGCGCAACGCCCCGCCGGAGGGCCCGTCCTTGTTGGCCGCGCCCCTGGAATCAAACTCGGACAATCCTTTCATTTTGAAGATGCGCTCACCCGGCATTACATAATGCTCGCCGTTGCGAACCACATGGCGGAACCATGCCAGGTAACCCTCGTGGTCGGGCGCCACAAGGTCCGGCACCCCGTCCTTGTCGATGTCGATCATATAAGGCGTGCAGCGCCATTGAAGCACGAGCTCGTCGCCTTTCGGATCCCACCAATTCCACGCGGGTTTTTTCGCGCCGGTTTTCCAGATTGCGCGCACGGGTTGCGCGGCGGCCAGCTTGGGCGACGTTTTGGTTCCGATGTTTTTATACCATATAATATTTCCGATGATGGAATTCACCATGATATCAAGCAGTCCGTCGCCGTCCCAATCCGCCACATGTATATTGGTGTATCCCCATTTTGATTCCGCCGGCCCTTGTATCGATCCATTATATCCGGCCATTATCAATATGGGCTTGCCGTTCGCCTCGAGCAGCCGCGGAGCCGCCCAGCGCACGGGGGAACCGCCGAGGTTTTTTATAAATGCAATTTCGCCCGCGGTGTTTCCCGTCAATATATCCACAAGTCCGTCGCCGTCCCAGTCCGCGGCAACGGGCGTGGTGAGCACGCCGAACTTCACACTGTCCGCCTCCTGCTTGAAAAAGCGCGGCGGCTTGAACTCGGGCATGCTTTTGGCGACCGGCTTGCCGCGCGGATTGGGCTGCCATTCCGAGTTGATGACATTGCCGGTGTTCTCCATCAGGGCCACGCGTCCGTCCTCCTGCGCCACGATCAAATCCAAGTGCCCGTCCCTGTTCCAGTCGCATGCCGTGAGCACAATCATCTCCAGTGGCATCGTCAGCGCCGCGCCCCCGGCGGACAGCCGCTGGCCGGGCGCGTATTTCGGCGACTCCCGCGTTCCCACATTTTCATAAAAAGTGAATCCGTCTACAAACTCCCCGCAGATCAAATCGAGTTTTCCCGTGCCGCGAAAATCGCCGAAAACAGGGGACGGCATGCCATAGACATCAATGTCGCGATTATCCGCCTGCAGGCGGACCGGCTTTTCATAACGGGGCTTCGCGTTGGTGCCCTTGTTAATCATTATATATACAAATCCGTGCAGCGGCCCGTTTGTCCAGCGCCCGTTGGAATCGTATGCATTGTCCCAACCGTAATCCGTCCAGTCCCCGACGCCAAAAACCAAGTCCAGGGTTCCATCGCCATCATAATCCACATAACTCCACTGCTCGCCGCGAATCCGCCCGGATGTGCGGTGGATCTGCCTTGCGGTCAGCGGAAGTTTTTTCCTGTTCGCCTGCGCGAGCCCGTTTTTTATAAAATCAGGATATTCATATCCCGACGCGACCACGCGCAATCCGTCCGGTGTGTATGAGGCGGTCACATTGCCGTTGCCGGGGCCAATATAAACCGCGGGCTTGAATATATCCATGCCGGTTTCGGCGTCCTTTTTGCCCGTGTTTTCAAAATAATGGCATCCCTTGTCGGGCGAGCCTCCCGCGACGACAATCAGGTCGGGCAATCCGTCGCCGTTGCGATCGCACACGACAGGCCACGCCCACAAGCCGACGCCAAGATCGACAACCAGTCCGGGATTATTGTGCTTCAAGCGGACAAACCGGCTCGAATCATTCGCGGGTTGTGCGGACGCAAAACCGCACGACAGGCAAAGCGCGATGGCAAGGGGGAGAAACTTGGGTGCATTCATGTTTATGGCAGGGTTCTGGCTGAAAATGCTAAAATGATTTAGCTAAAGTCAACACCATTTTAACGACATGTTTCAGTTTGAGTATTTTTGATTTGCTAAACTTATAAATTTAGCAACGCTTCCGCAACAAACATGAACAGCAAACCGGCAGTGACCATTTACGAAGTTGCGCGGCACATAGGAGTGTCCCCCGCCGCGGTTTCCTCAGTGCTTTCCAACCATTATTTGGAGAGGCGGATTTCGGAAAAAACCGCGAACCGGATACGCAAGGCAATCAAGGAGCTTGGTTATGTCCCCAACATGGCGGGGCGCCGCCTCAGAACCCATCGCCCCCTGACCCGGCAATACGACATCGCAATCCTGACCTCGTTTGAGGCTCCCTTGCCGCTTGTCGGCCAGGCGTTGCACGCCATTCAAAAGGAGGCGGACAAGCGCTCGGACAAGCACACCCGCTACGCGGTCGCCATTGAGATGTTTCACGCCGGGAAGCTGGCGGAAAAACCGGGCCTCTTGGAGTCGGACCGGTATCACGGAATCATCATAACCAACACGCTGCCGGCCGACGACCGGTTTCTCGCGACGGCAAAGTTTCCGTATGCGTCGGTCGTTCTGGGCCGCCGAATCGAGGGGCACAACTGCGTGCTCGAAATCCCCAACTTTGTTGGAAAACGGGCCGCCGAAGTGTTGATTGACGCCGGCTGCCGAAACCTCGCGGTCATTCATGGCAAGGCGCTGACGCAAGCCACCTCCCAGCGTGTCGCCGCGTTCAAGGACGCCGCCAAGGCCGGGAAACTCGCCACCCCCGCCGTGATCGAATGCGACGGGCTTCAACCCCGGGATGCCGTCGCGGCGCTGGACGCGTTTCTTGGTGGCGGCGGACGCTGCGACGGAGTTTTTGCGGTGACGGACAGCCTGGCGGTCGGAGTGTATCGCGCCTTTCAGGAGCGCGGACTTTCGATTCCCAACGACGCGGCCGTGGTGGGCGTGGGGGATCATGAAATCGAGGAGTTTTTCAACCCGTCCCTGTCCACGCTCGCGGGCGCAAACGACACGATGGTTGCGGAGGCAATCCCGCTGCTGTTCAACCAGCTTTCGGGAAAAACCGAGCATCCCCAGGAAATCCTCGTCGTGCCGCCCGTCTATTTGCGCGAATCGACAAACCGTTCCCGGCGTCCCCGGAAAAAATAATCGCCGGGGTGCATTCAGTCCGGCGCCGAGTTATCCAAAGCACCGGGCGTTCGTGCGTGATTATAATGCGGTTGTGATGAGGGCAGGGCGGTTTCGCAGAAACCGCCGCGCTTTGCTCTTAATCACACCTCGGGCGTCCTTTTCCCGGGACCGTTTGCGCCCGGGCGTTCAAACTGTCATGCAAACACACATCGCGGTTGTGTGATTTTCGCACTTCACCTTTTTGCGCGTCCGCGTTCACTCATGGGGTTTAACACCTCATTTCATGGCCACCAAAAACACCTCAAAATCCACCACCTATTGCGCGGCCGTCGATCTCGGCGCCACGAGCGGGCGCGTCATCCTCGGCGCATGGCAAAACAACCGCCTCAAGCTCACCGTTGCGCACCGCTTCCCCAACACATTCCGCACGCTCAACGGCAACGACTATTGGGAAATCGGCGCGCTCTGGCACGAAGTGCAAACCGGCCTCCGCAAGGCCGCCGCCGCCCTGCCGCGTGGCAAGAAAATCGCCTCCGTCGGCGTCGACACGTGGGGCGTCGATTACGCGCTCCTCAACGACAGGGGCCGCCTCGTGTTCCCCGTCCACGCCTACCGCGACAACCGCACGCAAGCCGGCCTGAGCCACCTCGGCAACACGCGCGCCGCGCTCGAGCGCGTTTACGCCGCCACCGGCATCCCCAACGTCTTTTACAACTCCTCGCTCCAGCTCGCCGAAACGATCGCCGACTGCCCCGCCATCACCGACCTCGCCACGCGCTGCCTCTTCCTGCCGGACTACTTCAACTACCTCCTCTCCGGCACGATGGCCAACGAGCTCACCATCGCCAGCACCACGCAACTCCTCGACGTAAACTCCACCGACTGGTCGCGCCCCGCGCTCGACTACTTCCGCGTCCCGCCCTCGTGGCTCGGCAAACCCGTCCTCGCCGGCACGCGCCTCGGCACGGTGAAAAACATTCCCGAGCTCGCCGGCGCCAAGGTCATCGCCGTGCCCGGCCACGACACCGCGTGCGCCTACGACGCCATGCCCGCCAGCCCCGACGGCACCGACCTCTTCCTCAGCTCCGGCACCTGGTCGCTCGTCGGCTTCGAAAGCGACACGCCCGTGCTCGGCCCCGACGCGCTCAAGGCCCGCGTCGCCAACGAACGCATCGGCGACGGCCGCTACCGCCCCCTCACAAACGTCATCGGCATGTGGCTCCTCGAGCGCACCATGCTCGACCTCGGCCCCTCCGCCCGCCCGAAAACACCCGAGGCCTGGGACAAGCTCATCGACGACGCGGCGCGCCTGCCCGCCTCCGTCTCAAAAGTCCTCATCGACGTCACCGACCCCGCGCTCTCCAACCCGCCCTCGATGAAAGCCGTCATCGACGGACAACTCCGCCGCAAAAAAGCCGTCCCCCCGAAAAACGTGAAAGGCTACATGCGCCTCATCTGCGACTCGCTCGCCCGCGGCCACGCCGACGCCAAGGCCGCCTTCGAGCGCATGACCGGCCGCGAGTTCAAGCGCATCCTCATTGTCGGCGGCGGCTCGCGCAGCCCGCTGCTCTGCCAGTCCACGGCCAACGCCGCCAAGGTCCCCGTCGTCTCCTTCAACCTCGAAGGCACCGCGGTCGGCAACATCGCGAACCAGCTCATCGCCCTCCGCGCCGTCAAAAACAAAGCCGAGTTCCGCAAACACCTCGGCGCGCACCTGGAGCAAAAGGTGTATCAGCCAAAAAATTGATTTTGAGCCGCAAGGATTAAAACCAATCGCGGAAGCGCGGAAAAACGGAATGACTACTTCCGCGATTCCGCCCTTCCGTGATTTCGCGATTAAACAATCCTCCTCGTGCATCTAAAAAGCATCACCGTTCAAAACTTCCGCAACATCGCGTTTGCCGAGCTCGCGTTCGACAACTCGCGGCAGTTTTTCGTCGGTGAAAATGCGCAGGGAAAAACCAACCTCCTTGAGGCCGCCGGATTCATCTCCGCGCTCCGCTCGTTTCGCACAAGCGAGGACCGCACGCTCATCGCGCACGGCAAAGCGGAGGCCGCCATCGCCTGCGAAATCGAGCACGAGAAATTCGGCCTCACGCGCGTGACCATCCGCCTGCGCCCCGGCGGCAAGGAAGTGCATTGCGACGGCGAACGCATCCGCAAACTCGGCGATTACATCGGACGCTTTCCCACGGTCGTTTTCACCTCGCAGGACCTGCTTCTTGTGCGCGGCTCGCCCGGCGGACGCCGCCGCTGGCTCGACCTCGCCCTCGCCGAAACCGATCCCGAATACCTCCGCGCGCTTCAGGAATACCACCGCGCTCTCGCCTCGCGAAACCAGCTCCTCAAGCGCGGCAACGGCGGCGCGTCCGCGCTCTCCGCCGAACTCGACGCCTTTGAGCAACCGCTTGCCCGCGCCGCCGCGCAACTTGCGAAACGCCGCGCCGCGGGCGTGGAAAAACTGAACGCACACGTCGCCGCCGCCTACGAAAAAATCACCGCCGTCGCCGAAGGTAGGGCGAAGCCTCCGGCTGAGCCGGATCGCATCGATAACCAGTCGACGCCCGCGGCTCAGCCAGAGGCTTCGCCCTACCCCGCCTCCAAATCACCCGCCGCCGCCATCGCCTACGCGCCCAGCGTCGCCAACGGAACCGAGCTCGACGAAACCGGCTGGGCAAGCCAGTTTGCCTCGGGACGCGAACGCGACACGCTCATGCGCACCACGCTTTCCGGCCCGCACCGCGACGATTGCGAACTGACCGTCGGCGGACGCCCCGCGCGCGAGTTCGCCTCCGAGGGCCAGCAACGCGGCCTCGCCATTTCGCTGCGCCTCGCCGAGGCCGCGTATCTGCGCGAGCAAACAGGCGTGAATCCCGTGCTCCTGGCCGACGACGTTTTGGGCGAGCTCGACCCGCAGCGCCGCCGCCGCTTTTGGGCGAGCATCAACAGCGATGATTCGCGCAACCAAATCCTCGCCACCGGCACCGCCCCTCCCGACGCCGAGCTCGGCTCGTGGCAAATGTTCGAAGTGCGCGGCGGAATGTTTTCATGACGTCCCGCGTGCAGCCGGCCTGAATTTTTTGGGCGGTTTTCTCAAACTCGCCGGAATTCTTCCCAAACCAAACCGGACAAAGCCATGTTTCCCTTGTATCGTGCCGCGAGGTTTGATGGTGTTGTGACATTGGTTTGACAGGATTCGTAAAAATCCGCCATGCCGCGCACCTGCCTTGCCGTGAGCTTGCAAACCGCCGCCACTGGCGTTGCAGGGCTATTTCACGCCGCCAAGCCGCGGCTACGGGCCGAACTTGGGCACGGGCAGCGAGGTCTGCATGCGCACACGCTTGCGTTTTTTATCCCTTCTCTCGGAGTGCGCCAAACTGACGCGACCAAGGGTGATGTAGTTGCCGAGCAGGAACGGCTCGCAACCGAATAAAATGGGGGAACCCCTACCCATAATGACCCGCATGACAAGACACCTAGAAAAGGTCGACACAACCGGCCTAGATACCTTGCAGCGGTATTGCGCCAATACGATCCTGTCGCGGCTTAGATCGGCGGAAACCAGATGCGAACGCCTAGAGCAGGAAAATGCGGCGCTCAGACAGCGACTCGCAACACTCGAAAGGGAGAGGACGCGAGATCGCAATTAACCAACGTGCCGGAATTGACTTTCTTTTTGTTGATGCCACTCAGGCGCGGTTTGGGTGTTTTGGTTTGGGTTGGCATGGGAAAGGCACTAGGGATAGCTACACTCCGTAGAGTTCGATTTCCCCGACCGCGCATCGTGTGTCGTTGCCCCAAGTGCGCGTTATCAACATTTTTATGCCGCCGATAACAGTATCAGGGACGCTGGCAGAATATATGACAGCGTAGTTGACTCCGGTGGCTCTTGGGTTGTCAACAACGTCAACAATTACTCCCGCTTCCGCCCCGTTTTCATCGAGCGCGATGAGCTGGAAATCACGCGGACTGCGCCCTGTTTCAAGCGCGCTGGAGCTAATGGCGCGCGAGCGGATTATCACCTCTTTAAGCGTTCGCGTTGTCCCGCCAAAATAATTTCGAACCCATCCTGAGCCAACCCCCGTCGAGGAATTGAATCCACTGGCAGAAATCCAACCGCTAAAGGTGCCGTCGGAGACCTGATCAAATGCGCCGGCGGCGGCGTGTCCTGCGCCGGCCGTGGAAGATGCGCTGCAAACATAGGGCGACGGCGATGTGTCGCTCGTCATCGCCGGCGTGATACGCACCACCGTGCCGGGCGGCACGAATGTGTGCGACCATCGGGCCGTGCCGTTGATGACGTAGCCGGCGAGCGCATCGGCGGTGACGACGACGGTGGCGTTGTTGGGGACGGCATGAGCGCCCTCGGCTGTCTCTACGGCAGGCGCGGAGTCGACCGCCATGAGGTAGCGCACGCCGGTGCTCGCGGGGATGGTGACGGTGGCGTCGTCTTCCTCTGTTTCGGCTGCGGTGAAAGTGGGCGCGGCGGGGGAGACCGGTTGATCTGGAGGGGTGAAGGAGTAAGGCCAGACGACGGTTGCTCCGGATGGGATGACGTAGTGTTCGAGCGCCTCGGCTTCGACGATGCCGGAGGCGTCAGCAGCGACATTGTAGGTGCCGGCCTCGGTGACGACGGCGTTGAGGAGGTAACGCACGCCAGTGGTGCCGGGGATCGTTATGGTGGCCTGACCGCCCCAGACGGCCGGCGTGAATGTGGGCGCGGCAGGCGTGACGTATTGCGGCGCGACAAAGGCGAAGGGCCACGAGTCAACCGCGCCGGCGGCGATCTTGTAGCCATCGAGCGGGTTGGCGGTGACGATGCCGATGGCGTTGCCGGCCACGTAATGGTAGCCGGCGGTGACCTCGGCGCCGTCGATGAGATAGACCACGCCGGTGGTCTCCGGGATGGTGATGCGCGCCTGGCCGCCGACCACGGTGGCATCCTCAAATGCGGGCGCGGCCGGGGTGACGGGGATGCGGTCGTCGGGCTCGGCGTCGGCTTCGGTGAGTTCGGACCAGACGGGGAGCGAGGTGACGGCGACGGCGTAGCGGAGGATTTGCACCGCTGAGAGGATGCCGTTGATGCGCGCGGCGCCGGTGCGTGTGCTGCCGAGCCAGAGGGTTTCGAGGGCGAGGAGCTGGACGGTGTCGTCGGAGACGCGCTCGCCGCCGTTGAGGGAGATGGCCCAACGGCTGGCGTTTTGGTGGATGGCGAGGCGGAGGCGGTCGCCGGCGGTGTAGCCTGTTGGATAGGGCAGCGGGCGATGATATTGCCAGACTCATCAATCAACGCCTCCGCGAGCGTCTGCACGTTGGCATGCGAGTCACCGAAAAGGGCGACGGCGTTTTTGAGCTCTCGGGCGAGCGCACGCATGTTGTCGACGCGGGCCTGCTGCTCGATGGTGATGGCCGCGGTGTTTTTCTCGAGCTGCGCAAGGAAGGTTTCTGTCGCCGTGATTAGCGCCTCGATTTCGCTCGCATGCCCTTCAAGTTCGGTCTGCACGCCGGCAAGCGCGTTGTCCGTGGCGACTGCCTGCGCCTCGCGCGTCACAATCTCGTCGTTGAGCCGGTCGGCGACGGCGGAGAGGTTGTCGGCGGTGTCTTGTATTTGCTCTGCCGATACGGCGAGCGATGTGCCCTGGACTTCGGCTGACCATTCGGAGTTGAGTCCGTTTTTCCCGATTGCGCGGGCGCGCACGTAGCGTGTTGTCGACGCAGCGAGACCGGTGAGTGTGGTGGTGAGGATTTGCAGGCCGTCATGTGTGACGATGGGGATTTCTCCGGGGGTGGCCTGCACGCAGAGCTGCCAACCGAGCACCTCGGTGAGCTTTGGTTGTGCGATGGCGATCACCAGCGTCTGGAAGCCACCGGCGACAGTGACCGCGGGAGTCTCGGGAGGCGTCGGCGGGAGCTCAAAATTGCCGCCCGTGGTGTTTGGGAGCACGGCGAAAGTTTCGGAGATTTCCTCGGTTTCGCCACCGGCCTCGTCGCTCGCGATTGCGCGCAGCCGCCAGTTTCCGCGAGCGGGGAACACGCAGGCGACGCGCACCGTGATCAGCGTGCGCTCGATTGGCAGCGCGGAGCCGGAGGCGATGGCGAAGATGTCGCGGCTCGTGGAGGCGAGCTCGTTGACATTAAACGAGAGCGGCACGCCCTTGTGCTTGTTGATGGTGATGGGCACGTCGGTGGAGGAGGCGTCATTGTCCCCGTAGCCGTTTGCCGGATCGTAGTCCTTGGCGGCGAGCGAGCCGAGCAGGCGTGTCTTGATGGTCTGGCCGAAGTTGGCGTTTTCGGCGGAGAAATCCGTCGTGACGGCGCGCAACCACGGGTAAGCCTCCTTGAGGCGGGCAAAGGCCTGCTGCACGATGAGCTCGGGCGCGAGGGTGCCGAGGTCGTGCGCGGCGAGGATCGGGCCGAGCGTATCGCGCACGCCGACGAGGGCGGCGCGCACGTCCTTGGCGTAGATCGCGGCGCGGGTCTTCGGATCGGAGGCGGCCTTGAGGGCGCGCAGGCTCTCGGCGAGGCCGTCCTTGGCGGCGACGACACCGGAGCCGGTGGTCACGGTTTTGGTGATGCCGCTGCCTTCGAGCCTGTCGAGCAGGTCGGCGTTGGAGGGATCGGCCTCGATGAGTCCGGCCCACTTGGCCTGGATGGCCTCGTCCTTGGCGGGGAGCGCGCCGCTTCGCCCGCCCATGACACATCTCGAACAAACAGCCTACGACGAGGGAAAGCTCGCCTGCCTGATGGATGAGCGAAACAGCGGAAAACGCTCGCGTTGCCCATACCGCACAGCCTGTCGTGTGCGTGCGTGGAATGAGGGTTATTCGTTCCAAGCAACCGGAGGGCATCAACCGTTGACTCCAGAGCAGGAGGCAAACCGGCAAGGGTTCATTGCCGGAATACAAGAATGGCTACGCCGCAATCCTGTGAAACGATGAACATCCTCGGACAATACCTTGACGACCACGAAGGCCGCGCCGCGCGCGAGGAAGATGCCGACAACCGCTGGATGCAGGAACGCGCCGGAATCGATCCAGAGGAGCGCCTACGCCGGTGGGACGCGTGGCTGCGCAAAACCCTCGCCAAGACGCTCAGATGGCCCGCAAACGCCGACGCCGCGCTCCGCCTGCAATGCCAGTGCGCCAACGAGCTCACACGCCTCGTCAAGCAACTGCGCGGGCGCGGCTGGCTCCTCGACGGCGAAGCCCTCGCCGGGCACGTCAAAGCCTGCATCGCTCCCATCGCCGAGCAGCAGCGCGCCGGAAAGGTGGGCGACTTCTGGCCCTACTTCTGCGCCGCCGTGCGCCGCTACGTCGGCGCGAACGCCGAGGAGATACAATTCCACGCCCGCCGCACCGGAGCCGACGAAGGCGCGCAAAGCATGGCCGCGATCATGGGCGCGCTCGGCATCGCAGGCGCGTTGAAATCAAAAGGCAAGAGCCTCACCGAACTGATCGCCGACCGCCAGCCAGCCCCCAAGCGCCCCGCCAAGAAACCACCCTGCACCCCCGATGCACCCCGCTTGCCCGGCCTGTGAAGAACCGCTGCAACGCCGATGCAAGCCGCGCGGATTCATGTCAAACCAATGGCAAAATGGCACGTTGCGCCTGATTTTCATGTCAAACCTGCCCACCGCGGCTGATTTCTTCTAAGTCGTTGATTTTCGTGCTAATTCAGCCTTTTTCGCGCTGATTCAGCTTCCTGCCAAACCTCATGGCATCCCTCACCCTCATGGTCGCGGGGAAAACTGGCGGAGAGGGGGGATTCGAACCCCCGATACCTTGCGGTATACGCGCTTTCCAAGCGCGCGCATTCGACCACTCTGCCACCTCTCCTGGTAGTTTCAGCCAGCGCGCGGACGCGCCAACCGTCGAGTGAAGGGGCGAAATAAGGCGTGCTCATCCGTTCGGGTCAACGGAAAATAATCTTTCCCTGAAAATGCCTCGCCTTTTTTCCCGGCGTGGCGAACGTGCCTGTTTCGCAATTTTTAAGTCATTCCCATGAAAAACAAACTCATCGCCCAATTCCAAACCGTCTTCGACCGCAGCCCCGAATTTGTCACCCGTGCCCCGGGACGCATCGAATTTATCGGCAACCACACCGACTACAACGGCGGCACCGTGCTGGGCGCGTCGGTGGATCGTAATATCTGGGTCGCCATCGCGAGGCGCGATGACGGGCAGCGCCGTTTTTTCAGCGCGCATGGCGGCGAAATCGTCACCATGCCCTCCGGCATTCCGCAAAAGCAGGACGGTTCCAACAAATGGACCAACTATGCGCTCGGCGTGATTGCCGCGTTTCCGCATTTCGGCCTGAGCATTCCCGAGGGGTTTGACTATTATGACATGTCGGACCTGCCCGCGGGCGCCGGCATGAGCAGCAGCGCGGCAATTGAGCTGGCGTCAGTGCTCGCGTTTCTCGAAATCACGGGCCAGGCGGGCAAGGTTGACCGCGAGACAATCGTGAAAATCGGCAAGCATGCGGAAAACGAATTCGTGGGCATGCCGTGCGGTATTCTCGACCAGGGCGTGTCGGGCTTCGGCAAAAAAGACCACCTTGTGTTCATCGATTGCCGCGGGCCGAAATTTGACACGGTGCCGATTCCCTCCGGCGCGCATTTCTGGATTTTCAACACGCACAAAAAACACGCGCTCGTGGACGGCTTCTACGCGGCGCGCAATCGCGAGTGCATGGAAGCCGCCAAGGCGCTCGGCGTGTCCCTGCTCGCGGACGCAGGCACCGCGATGCTCGACAAGGCCGCCGCTGACGGAACGCTGGCGGGCGATGCGCTCAAGCGCGCGCGCCACGTGGTCGAGGAAATCGCCCGCGTGGACGAGACAAAAACGCTGCTCGCCAAGGGCGACCTGGCCGCGGTGGGCTCGCTGCTCACCGCCTCGCATCGCAGCTCGCAGAATTTGTTTGAGAACAGCGCGGAGGAACTCGACACGCTAGTCGATCTGCTCACGGCCACGCCTCGCGTTTACGGCGCGCGCTTGACCGGCGGCGGGTTTGGCGGCGCGGTGATGGCGATGACCGACGCGCAGTTCGGCGAGGCGCAGGCCGCGCAGGTTGCCGCCGCCTACGAACAAAAATACGGCGCAAAACCCGAGGTGATCCACTGCCAGACCGGTGACGGCGCGGCGGTGATGTGATAAGCGCGCGAGTCAGCGGCGGCTTCCAGTCGCCGGACTCGGCAAAGTCGCGCATCGTTTAAAAACAAAAACTCGGGACGTGAAAAACGCGTCCCGTTTTTTTCGCGCGTTTGTTTGAGCGCATTATTTTGTCCGCAAACGCGACTCGGCCTTGATTGCCGCGATTTCATGCGCGAAGCTGGGAGCACCTTTTCAAATGAAACTCAACATACCCGAGGGCGATTTCGCCGGATACATCTTCGATCTCGATGGCACGCTTGCCGACACGATGCCGCTGCACTACCGCGCGTGGAACGCCGCCTTGCACAAGTTCGGCATGAAGGCGGATGAGAACATCGACCCCGACTTGTTCTACTCGCTCGGTGGCGTGCACTCGCACGGGGTCTCCGCCGTCTTCGGCAAGCGCTACGGCCTCACGCTCGACCACGACGAGATCATGCACGTCAAGGAGGCCATTTTTATGGAGCTGCTCCCCGAGGCCGGCCGCATCGCTCCCGTCGCCGATTTCGCGGAGCGCGTCGCAAAAACGCATCCCGTCGCCATCGCCACGGGCGGCCTGCGCGAATTCGCGATTCCCATCCTCAAGGCCGCGAAGCTCGACCACATTTTCAAAATCGTGGTGACGCCCGCCGACGTGCCCCGGGCCGCGGCAAACCGGCGCCCGACATGTATCTGCTCGCCGCAAAACTCTGCAACGTGGACCCTGAAAAATGCCTCGCCTTCGAGGACGCCACGCCCGGTCTCCAAGCCGCCGTCGCCGCCGGAATGCAAGTCGTGCACGTGCCAAGCCGCCCAGCAGCCTAGGCGTTAATCGATTTCGCGAAAAAAGCCGTCCTGTGCGGACGGCTTTTTTGTGATTACAGCTTGCCTTTGGTGCTTGGCAGCTGGCCTGCCGCGCGCGGGTCGTATTGCGTCGCGGCGTCGAGCGCGCGGGCGAGTCCCTTGAAGACGGCCTCGGCGACGTGGTGCGGTTCCTCGCCGTATTCGAGCTTCACGTGCAGGTTGCACGCGAGCGCGTTGCTGAAGGCGCGGCAGAATTCCTTCACTAGGATGATGTTGAAATCGCGCACAAACATCGTCGGCGCGTTCGCCTCGTAAACAAGGTGCGCGCGGCCGCCGAGATCGACGACGACGCGGGCGAGCGACTCGTCCATCGGGAGCAGGAAAAATCCGTAGCGGCGGATGCCGAGCTTGTCGCCAAGCGCGGCGCGAAACGCCTCGCCCAAAACAATGCCGACATCCTCGACGGTGTGGTGGTAATCCACGGCGACGTCGCCCTTGCAGGTGACCTCGAGGTCGAAGAGGCCGTGCTTGGCGAAGAGCGTGAGCATGTGATCGAAGAACGGCACGCCGGTGTCGATTTTCGAGCGGCCGGAGCCGTCGATTTCGAGCGTGAGGTTGATGTCGGTTTCCGCGGTTTTGCGCGCGATTTTTGCTATGCGTTTTTGATCCATGCTTGGAGGGTGTTGTCGAGTGCGACCATTTCGGTGTCAGTGCCGACACTGATGCGCAGGAAGGGCGCGGTCAAGGGATGTGAGGGAAAATATCGCACGAGCACCTTGTGCGCGCGGAGCCAATCGTAGGCGGATTGCGCGACCGCCGCGCCGCTTTCGCCGCGCGCGTTTTTCGGCTCGACGAAAATGAAGTTGGTCTGCGAGGGATAGGAAAACCAGCCGCGCGCGGTCCATTCCTTTTGCCAGTGGTCGCGCGTGGTTTTTATTTTTTCGATGATGCCGGCGTAATAGTCGCCGTCTTCGAGCGCGGCGATGGCGGCGGCTTGCGAGAGGCGCGAGGTGTTGTAGCTGTCGCGCACGCGGTCGAGCACGCTGATGACTTCGGGATGCGCGAGCGCGTAGCCGATGCGGATGCCCGCGAGCGCATGGGCTTTTGAAAGCGTGCGCACGATGACGAGGTTCGGGTGGCGCGCGAGGAGCGGCACGGCGTTTTCGTTTGCGAAGGGCGCGTAGGCTTCGTCAACGACGAGCAGCCCGCGGTAGCCGGCGAGGATGCGTTCGATTTCGGCGTTTGCGAAGCCGACGCCGGTGGGCGCGTTGGGCGAGGTGAGGAAGAGGATGGGCGCGGTGGAGGCGGCGAGCGTCTCGACGGGCAGGCGCATGTCGCGCTCGAACGGGATTGTTTCGCAGCGGCCGTTTTCGATGGCGACGAGCACGGGGTAAAGCGAGTAGCTGGGCACGGTGTGCGCGAGCGGCGCGCCGGCGGAGCAATAGGCGCGCACGAGGAGATTGAGGATGTCGTCGGAGCCGTTGCCGACGCAGACGCCGGCGGCGGTGAGCGAGGGGCATTGCGGGGCGTGGTGCGCGGCGATGGTTTCGCGAAGCGCGGCGCTTGTCGGATTCGGGTAGAGCCGGAGGTTCGAGCCGGATTTGTCCGCGCCGAGTTCGCGGATGATCGCCCCGGCGACGCGCGGGCTTGGCGGGTGGGGGCATTCGTTTGTGTTCAGCTTGATCCAGCCGGATTCGGTCGGCTGGAGTCCGGGCGTGTAGGCGTGGAGTTTTGCGATGTGCGGGAGCGGTTGTGGGAGCGTGTTGGACATGACGCGGAAAAACGAAAGCACGAGAAATGCAAAAATCGCGGGCATTGGCGAGGGCGGAGCGCAAGGAATTGCAAACGGGCGCGCGATGCGTTTCGGTTGCGCGCATGTCGAACCAGTCTTTTCAGGGCGGCCAGTCCTCCGATCAACTTTTCGCGCGCGCGCGCCGGCTTATTCCCGGCGGCGTCAATTCGCCCGTGCGCGCGTTTCGTTCGGTGGGCGGCTCGCCGTTTTTCGTGGAGTCGGCGCGCGGCGCGACGCTCACGACGGCGGACGGGCGCGAGCTGATCGACTTCGTCTGCACGTGGGGGCCGGCGATTCACGGGCACAACCATCCCGCGATTCGCGGCGCGGTGGCGGCGGCGCTGGAGCGCGGCACTTCGTTTGGCACGCCCAATCCCGCCGAGGTGGAGATGGCGGAGTTGATTACGCAATTTTTTCCGTCGGTAAAAAAAGTCCGCATGTGCAACAGCGGCACCGAGGCCACGATGACGGCGATCCGCCTCGCGCGCGGTTTCACGGGGCGCGACAAGATCATCAAGTTTGCCGGTTGTTATCACGGGCACTCGGACTCGCTTCTCATCAAGGCCGGCTCCGGCGCGCTCACGCACGGCAATCCCGACAGCGCGGGCGTGCCGGCGTCGTTTGCGCGCGAAACAATCGTGCTCCCCTACAACGACACCGCCGCGCTCGACGCGGCGTTTGCGGCGAATCCGGGCGAAATCGCGGGCGTCATCGTCGAGCCGTATTGCGGCAATGTCGGTTTCATCATGCCGGATGCGGGCTACCTCGAGCATCTGCGCGACATCACGGCGCGGCATGGCGCAGTGCTCATTTTTGACGAGGTGATGACCGGTTTTCGCCTTGCGCGCGGCGGCGTGCAGGAGCTCGAAAACATTGTGCCCGACTTGACCACGCTTGGGAAAATCATCGGCGGCGGTTTGCCCGTTGGCGCGATCGGCGGGCGCGCCGACATCATGGATTATCTCGCGCCCGAGGGGCCGGTTTACCAGGCGGGCACGCTCAGCGGGAATCCGCTGGCGATGGCGGCGGGCATCGCGGCGCTGAAATTGCTGGACGGGGAACCGGGTGTTTACGCGCGGCTCGACGCGCTCGGCCGCCAGTTGCGCGACGCGCTTCTCGACGCCGCGAAACAGAAGGGCCTCGCGCTGCAAGTGCCGCAGCGCGGCTCGATGTTCAGCGCGTTTTTTAACGACGCGCCGGTGCGCGATTACGCGACCGCGACCAAGTCCGACGCGAAACTTTACGCGCGCTTTTTTCACGCGTGTCTCGACGGCGGCGTTTATCTCGCACCGAGCGCGTATGAGGCGGCGTTCCTGAGCACGGCGCACGAGGGCGGCGCGATCGCGCGCGCGTGCGAGGTGATGACGAAGGCGCTCATTTCATTGTAACGAGAAATAAATGTTGAAAGCCGCCGCGCACCGCGCACTGTTCGCGTCGGCCAGGTGCCATGCATGGGCAGGCGCGTGAACTCCGCCAGGACCGGAAGGTAGCAACGGCAACGACGTTCTCCCAGTGCCGTGGAGTGCCTGGCCACTTTTTTTTGCCCTCGCCAGTGTAAACTTTTCCTCTATCCGCCAAAGCGTGCCCGATAAGCGCGAAGTTTGGAAAACCATGCAGGTCTGGTATGTCTCATTCGCACCGTATTCCGTCTTACTTGCGCGACAGGAGTATTCGTTTCTCATGGGAGCAATCCTCATCAACAACAAACCCTCTCGCACCTCTGACATCGCAAAATACCACGCCGTTAAGTTCAATGGCCACCGCTGGGGCTGGATCCTAGATCGCCCCTGCCATCGAAATAGCCACTGAGGAAAAGGCCACCTCCTCAAAGAAATCCCGTTCGCAAGTCATCCGCGAACGCTTTGGTTAACTTGGAGCGAATCACCAACGAGGAAAACGACATGCAATCCCTCGATTGCTCGATCCGACAGTCACGCTTTCCGGAGCAACTAATACAACAATTATCCTCAAAAACATGATATAGTGCGCTTTTTACTTCTGATAATATCGGCAGTGTTTTTTATTTGTAGAAAGACTGTTGCTCTATTGATATTCAATCGTTTGAGCTATTTTTAGAATTGATTCCTTGGCACCGTTTGTGATAGCTACCCCATTTAGTTCTGCTCCACTGTGTCCGATAAAGCGTAACTCATCAAGAATGCCAAACCAAACGTAAAAATGCGTCTGCTTGGACAATAATGCGGTGACTGTGGCTTAATTCCAATTGACAGGGACTTTATAAACTACGCCATGTCGCCGGAAACCTCTTCTGCTGCATCAAAATATACTGCCTTGTCGCACCATCTGCTGTCACAACTCGCCGAAGCCTTCCTTCGCTTAACAACCATCGCGGTAATAGCCAATTGGACTAAATGCGCACCTTGACGACACGTTCTAAAGTTCATTTTACTAGATTTTCTAAATAAACCACTCTTGAGAGTCGAAATCTATATTTTGAGATCCCGTAAATATTTATTTTATATACAGTCTTGACACATGAATGAAAACAGTGAGACTCATGTGTGCTTTCATTTTGTAGTTTCATTTTTTGCATTCCCTAACGAATGCAAAGTATAGTCCAGCCAAGCATTTTCGATGCTTGATACTGTAGCCAGCTATTGACCATGTATAAGTATTATTTTCAGCCCTTGTAGCCTCTCCTTATCACCCATGAAATCAATTATCATATGTCTTGTTGTGTTGTTTGTTGCATGCAAAGTATCTGCGAAAACAGAGGTGGGCCAAGCTGGTGTCATTGCCAGCCCTAGCCATGTGGCTCCTGCCAACGCCGGCATAGTCACTCCTGTTGCACCTTACTTTCTGGATGCTGAAACCGTGAACGCATATGGCTGCGTCATCATGCCTCACTATTCAGACACGATCATCTACCGTCTCAACGGCGAAATTTGTGAGGCCGAACAATTCGTTCCTGTTGGCACTGCGGTTACTGTCACAGCCACACCTGTGGAAGGGTATGAGTTCCCCGAAGATACCGTCACAACATGGACACATACCATTAGATATGTCGGGCCCAGACCCCCTGTTTTTATTGATGCCAATAATCGCTTCATCGTTATCATCCCCTCTCCGGGAACGGGCCAAGTCACCTATAGCATTAACACCGATGAGGCTTATGAGGGTGAGTATTATTTTTCCTATGGCGATACTGTAACAGTCACCGTCGAGCCTGCGAATGGCGACTATTTCTCCGCCAACACGGTCACCTCGTGGACGCACACTTTCGGAAGCGGCACATCCCCGTGATACTACTCCGCCGAGCATTCCTACGGCGCATTCTATATTCAATAGGGGAAGCACTGTGTCAAGAACACTTCCCCGACAACATTAGCGGAAATTCTTTGCAAGGGCGTCGGACAGAAAAACAACACTCGTTAACGCTACAGAAGGTATATCAAGCCCCTTGCGGAGTCTGACCGTGTTGTTGGCGCACTCGGATTGTCGGCAAGTGTGTGGGGCGGGATATTTTGTGTGGTCGCATGGATGTTGATAAAGTGGTCGTCACGCCAGCACGAGATGAGCCCGTCCGCTACACTATTTGGCTACGGCTGTCGGTGTGGTGTTATACCTGTCATACATCGCTGCGGTTGCGATCATGATCGGCTCCATATCCATCGATGTCGCACGGTTTATATCCAGCCAATCGGCATGCTGGTAGGCCAAGGCGGATATTGTCGTTGCGTGTCCAGCCTTCGCCACGGTCGGTTGGATCGCTCTCGTTAGATAGATGCGCGTCAATGCAATCCCGTAGGGCAAAGCATTCCCCGCACAAGCCCTCTCGCTTGCACATCGCTTACCCTCCCACTATACCGATGTGCCTCATTCGCAAAAACACTCCCTCCTTTCTTCGCGGTTGCCTTACGCGTGACGGCGGTCATGCCCGCCGAGCTTTCGAAACCCTTGGATTGCATCCTCAAGGTTGACACCAAGGCCATCGACAAGGAAACATGCACGATCAAGGTTTGTTTTCCCTAGTCTCTGTTGGGGGGGGGGGATGAAAAATTCTTTCACACAATGACGGCACATGTGATCCATTCGTCCTCTACGTCAACGTCCTCTACAACCGCAGGATGAAGATTACATCATCGTAGCACGCTCCCCATTGATTAGCATTTTTGCTAGCGTTTGGAGAAATGAAAACACCTTAACTGATTGATGGTTAGGGTGTTTCGTTGAAAAGTGGCGCAGCCGTAGGGAGTCGAACCCCAAACCTTCTGATCCGTAGTCAGATGCTCTATCCAATTGAGCTACGGCTGCATTTGAGGGGAGAAAGAAAGCAGGGATTCTTCGCGGAGTGCAAGCGATATTTTTCAGGATTGTTAAGGTTGCGCCGCCGTGCATTAAGATTCCCCCTTTCTTTTCCAATGCAGGACATCAAGTTTCACGAAGTCGTTGAGCAGATTTGCAAAGAGGACCCGCGCTATGACCGGCGCGCCTACGGATTTGTGCGCATGGGGCTGGACTACACCGTGGGCGAAATCCGCAAAAAAAACGCGGAGAAGGCGGGCAAGGGCGCGCAGCGCACAAAGCATGTCAAGGGGCCGCAACTGCTTGAGGGACTGCGCGAATACACGCTGAACCAGTTCGGACCGCTTTCAAAAACCGTGCTCAACGAATGGGGCGTCACACGCTGCGAGGACTTTGGAGAGATCGTGTTCAACCTGATCGAATACCAGGTTTTCAGCAAAACCCCCGACGACCGGCGCGAGGATTTCGCGTCAATCTACACCTTTGACGATGCCTTCGAGAAACCGTTCCGTCCCGAAAAAGCGGTGCGCTTCAGCATCATTGAGGATGAAAAGTGATAAGATTTTCGATTTTGGATTCTGGATTTTCGATTGGCGCGCCGTCGCGCGGAACTGGGTTTGACGACAACAATCATGCCCGCGATTTTGCATAACCCAAAGATGACGCGGATGAACTCGGCTAAATCTCCGCATCTGTGAAAACCTGTTCCATCCGTGGATCGTTCTCTTATTCAAAAATTTCACCAATGTCCAAAACCAGACGTCCCTCGAAAACAAAGTCCGACTTCGATCTTCTCAACACCTTTTGGCGCGAGCCGGTCGCGCGCACCGTTCTTCCCAACGGGCTGACCGTGCTCGTGAAGCCCGACCATTCCGCGCCGGTCGCGTCGGTGCAGGTATGGGTGCGCACGGGGTCGATTCACGAGGGCGAGAATCTTGGCGCGGGGCTGTCGCACTACCTGGAGCACATGCTGTTCAAGGGCACGAAGCGGCGCGCGGCGCGGGAGATTTCCGCGACGGTGCAGGCGCACGGCGGGCTGATCAACGCCTACACGACCTTTGACCGCACGGTTTACCATATCGACCTGCCCTCGGAGCACACGGCGCTCGCCGTCGATGTGCTCGCCGACATGATGCTGCATTCGTCGATTGATGCGGACGAGACGGCGCGCGAGAAGGACGTCATCCTGCGCGAGATCGACATGTGCCGCGACGATCCCGACACGCGGCTCGGCGAGTCGCTTTTCGACACGGCGTTTCGCCGGCATCCGTATCGGTATCCGGTTATCGGATACAGGGATGTTTTCTCGACGGTGACACGCGAGGAGCTGATGGCGTATTACCGCGCGCGCTACGTGGCGAACAACATGGTCGTCGTCGTGGCGGGCGATGTGGATGGGGCGGGCGTGCTTGCGGAGATTGAAAAACATTTCGCGGACGCGCCGCGCGCGCGCCTGGCGCCCGTGCTTGTGGAGGACGAGCCCGCGCAGCTCGCGCCCCGCGAGGCGCATTTTTACGAGGATGTCGAGATCACGCGCGCGGGGCTGGCGTGGCAGGCGCCGGGCATCGCGCATCCCGACGCGCCGCTGCTCGACTTGCTGGCGACGATTCTTGGCGCGGGCGACAGCTCGATACTCTGGCAGGCGATTCGCGAGAAGGCGCGCCTCGTGCACGCCATCGACGCGCAGAGCTGGACGCCGGGCGGGGCGGGGTTGTTTTCAATTTCATTTATTTGCGACCCGGAAAAACGCGATCCGGCGATTCGCGCGATAAACGAAGCGCTGGCGCGTTGCGCGTCGAAGGGGTTCACGGCGGCGCAAATCAAGAAGGCGATCCGGCAGCTTGTCGTTGGCGAAATCAACAGCCGCAAGACGATGTCGGGGCAGGCGGCGCGCCTTGGCGCGAGCGAGGTGATTGTCGGCGACCTTGGTTATGCGCGCGCGTATTTCGAGCGGTTGCGCAAGGTGACACCGTCGGATTTGAAGCGCGTGCTGAAGGCGTATCTCGTGCCGGAGCGGTTGACGACGGTGTCGCTGAGTCCGAAGGGCGAAGCGAAGAAGGCCGAATTGGCAATCCGCGCCACATCGGCATTCGCGCCGGAGTTTGAGGAAATCAAAATGCCGAATGGCGCGCGCTTGTTGCTGCAACGCGACGCGCATTTGCCGAGCCTGCATGTGCGGCTGCTTTGCCAGGGCGGGCCTTTGTTTGAGACGCCGGGCAAGCGCGGCGCGACGGCGCTTTTGGGCACGATGCTCGCGCGCGACACGCGCCGGCGCACGGCGGCGGAGGTCGCGCAGGCGATCGAGGAAATCGGCGGCGTGCTGTATCCGTTTTCGGGGAACAACAGCATCGGGCTCGGCGTGGAGGTGTTGTCGGACGGCGCGGATGTGGAGCGCGGGCTGGAGTTGCTGGCGGACGCGGTGTTCGCGCCGGCGTTCAAGCGCGGGACGTTCGAGACGGAGCGCGAGGCGTTGCTCGCGGCGCTCGCGCAGGACGAGGACGATGTCGTCGCGCACGGCAGGAAGCTGGTGCGCAAAAAGTTTTTCGGCGCATATCCGCTGGCCTGCGACGCGAGCGGCGACGCGGAGGGCGTGCGCGCGCTCGCGCCGTCGGATTTGGCGGCGTTGTGGAAGCGGTTGTTTGTGTCGCAAAACGTCGTGCTCGCGGTGGCGGGCGATTTTGAGAAAGGAAAACTGCTGCCGAAATTGAAGGCGTTTTTGAGACGCGTGCCGAATGGGGGATTGGCGGCGGAAGATCATGCGGGCGGAATGCCCGCGTCCCCGGGTGATTTCACCGACACGCAACCGCGCGAGCAGGCGGTGGTGTATCAGGCGTTTCCGGGGCCGGGCTTGCTGGCGGATGATTTTTACGCGGGCGAGGTGATGGACGAGTTTTTCAGCGGCATGTCGTCGCGTTTGTTCGAGCGCGTGCGCGAGGAGAAAGGGCTGGCGTATTTCGTGCGGTCGAGCCGCGTGACGGGTTTGCGCGCGGGCATGTTTTTGTTTTTCGCGGGGACGAGCCCGGCGCATTACGAGGAGGTGTTGCGCGAGATCGACGCCGAGATCGCCCGCGTGCAATCGGGCAGGATCGGCGAGGACGAGGTGGAGCGCTGCCGCGTGCGCCTGAAGGCGGGGCGGCGGATGAGCCTGCAGACAAACGCCTCGCGCGCGATGCAGGCCGGCCTGAACGCGCTCTACGGCCAGCCGGTGAACGACTGGCTCAACTACGACAAGCGCATCGACGCGGTGGGCGCGAAGGACCTGCGCGATTTTGCGCGCCGGCACTTCAAGCGCGCGCTGCGCACGCAGCTGGTGGTGAAGCCGTGAATCCGCGGCACGGGCCGAATCAACGACTTTACTGCGGGGGCAGCTTCCATTTTGCCTGCCGCAGCACGGCGCGCGGGGACTCCTTTAGTCGCTCATACCAGACGGTGAGGAGCGTGCCGTCGGCGAGCTCGGCGGTGCTGGGATAACCGAGGTCGGACGAGTCGCCGTCACTGGAAATGGTGATGGGGTCTCCCCAAGTTTTTCCGTTGTCCGTGCTGACGCGGGCTTGGTTGCCGAAGGGCGCGCGACGATAGCCATAGGTCATCACAAGGCGGTTGTCGCGCAGTCGCAACAGGTGCGACGGCAGCCCCCACACGCCTATGGGATGAGGCTCGGTCCATGTCCTGCCGCCGTCCGCGGACTCGGACTGGAGGGTTTCGCGATTGTTGTTTTTGCCGTGGGTGCGTATCTGCGCGATGAGCGTGCCATCGCCTGCCTCGACTGCGTGCAGCTCATGATAACTCGCGATGCTGTCTCCGGGGCGCGCGGGGATGCTTGCCAGCCATTGCCAGGTGAGGCCGTCGTCGCGGGACTCGGCGACGCCGATTTTCTTTTCCTTGGTCCAGAGCTGTTTTCCGACGTAGAGCAGGCGGCCATCCTTGAGCTGGATGGGGCCGTGCGGGCTGTTGACGATGGTGGGGATAAGCGCCGACCAAGTTTTTCCACCATCGGTGCTGCGGATGCTCCATTCGCCCAGTTGCGATTTCCTTTCCTCGGCGTCCAGCCACGCATGGGCTGCCTGCCACGCCGGCAGGCGGCCTTCGCGCACATGCGAACTCTTTTTGCCCGCGAGGACGGCGTTGAGCTGACTCGCATAATGGGAGGAGGTGAAGGTGGTGACGATTAAGGTGCCTTTCGCCGTTTCCATCACGCCGGCGTCACGATCATCCATCGCCGTGTCAAGCAGCACGCGGGGCCATGTCCAGGTGCGGCCATCATCCCGCGAGATCATGGCCACCACTTGGCCGAATGGGCAGATGTGGCCGTCCCGTCCCCCGGACCAGACGACCCAGAGTTCATTGTTGTCACGGCGAGCCACAGTGGGCCAGCCGTGATAATATTCCGGCTGCTGGCTGATGACATTGGTTTCAAGAATGACGGCGGGGTCGCCCAGTGCGAACAAGAAGGAGAGAAACACCAGGGGGAGAATTATTGGGGATTTTATGCGTTTCATATTTAAATATTAATAATCGATAAGGGGACCGGCGGGGTTGATTTGCAATGGTGCTTATACAAAGGCGGGGCGGAACTCGGGCGCCCGGATTTGGAAAACAAACGGCGGCATGCGTCGGATTTTGATGGTTTGTATTGTCCGAGCGTCCCCGGATATTCGTTTCTACGACGTCGCAGCGAGCTGGCCGCAGCCGGCGGCGATGTCGATGCCGCGTCGCTGGCGGATCGTGCTCGGTAGATTGTAGGTGGCGAGCACGGCTTGGAATTTTTTCGCGGCATCGGTGTGTCCGGGCGCGCCGGCGTAGCCGGTGGTGGGGTTGAGCGGGATCAGGTTTACTTGCGCCTGGATTCCGGTGAGGAGGCGTCCGACGGCGTGGGCGTGGTCCTCGGTGTCGTTTTGGCCGTCGATGAGCGTCCACTCGAAAAAGATGCGGCGGTTGAGTTTTTCCGCATAGTAGCGGCAGGCGTCGATCAACTGGTCGAGCGGCCAGCGTTTGGCGGCGGGGACGAGTTTGCTGCGCTCGGCTTGAGTGGCGGCGTGCAACGAGACGGCGAGGTGGATCGGGCTGGCCTCGTTGGCCATGCGCATGATGCCGGGAACGACGCCGACGGTGCTGAGTGTGATGCGGCGCGCGCCGAGCGCGAGGCCGCTGCCGTCGCGCATGATTTCTGCGGCGCGCATAACGGCGTCGTAATTGTGGAGCGGCTCGCCCATGCCCATGAGCACGACGTTGCGGAGGCGCTCGCCCTGCGCCTTGAGAATGCGCTGCACATGGAGCGCCTGCGCGACGATTTCGGATGCGGTGAGGTGCCGCGCGAAACCCATTTGCCCGGTGGCGCAAAACACGCAGCCCATCGCGCAACCGGCCTGCGAGCTGATGCAGGCGGTGACGCGCCCGGTGAAACGCATGAGGACGGTTTCAATTTTTTTGCCGTCGGCGAGCGCGAGGAGATATTTGCGCGTGAAGCCGTCGGTGCTGCGCGCCTCGTGCGAGACGGGGAGAATGTTGAACGCGGTTTCGGCCTGGAGGCGGTCCATGAGGCGCGCGGGAATGTCGGGCATGGCGGCGGAATCGAGCGCCCCGGCAGCCTCGTAGTAGAGATAGTTCCAAAGGCGCGCGGCATGCACCGGTGAAAAATCCCACGAGGTTATGAGCGCGCGCAATTCATCACGGGTGAGACCGTGGAGGTCGGTCGGGCTGGCGTGTGGTGATGCGGGCTGCTGCATGGGCCGGCATTACGACAGATGAGCGCGCGCGCGGGAAGGCGAAAAAGGGCGGAAGCACGGGCTGGCTGTCCGCGTCACGTTACGCGGGTCTTGCCTCGTTTCGTTTTGAAGGTTTCCTACCTGTTCAAGTCTCATTCCCTCAAAAAATGAAAACACCCGTCTCCCCTCGTTTCCGTCTTCTATTGCTCGCATTTTTTGTCTTCGGGGCGGGCATTCACGCCGCCGATTTGAACAAGGTTGTTTATTACAGCGAATATGGCGCCGCGGGCGACGGCGTGACCGATGATTTTGACGCAATCATCAGGGCCCATGCGGCAGCGAATGAAAAGGGACTGCGGGTGCGCGCCGACGCGGGGGCCGTCTACTACATCGGCGCGGCAAGCAAGACCGCCACAATACAGACCGACACCGATTGGGGCGACGCCAGGTTCATTATCGACGATTCGAAAGTGACCGTCGAAAACCGTGGCAAAAATGTGTTCAACATATCCTCCAAACTTTCCCCGGTTAAAATAACATCCGTGAAAACGCTGCGGAAGAATCAGGCCAGTCTTGGCGTCACGCTTCCACATAACGCATTTGTGGTGGTGACCGACAACACGACCAGGCGTTATATTCGCATGGGTTTGAATAAAAACGACGGCTCCGCCCAGACTGATGTGTTTGTCGTTGATAAAAACGGCAATATAGACGGAGGCACGCCCGTAATATGGGACTATGATAATATAACCTCCATGACGGCATGGCCCATCGATCCCGGGATATTGACCGTTCGCGGAGGGCATTTCACGACCATCGCCAACCAGGCCGAGTCGCGTTATACATACTATGCCCGGGGAGTGGGAATCACGCGTTCCAATGTGGCAATCGACGGCGTGACTCATGCGATAAAAGGCGAGCGTGATCACGGCGCGCCATATAACGGATTCATCATGATCGCGGGCTGCAGCGGCGTGATGGTGAAAAACTGCAGGCTCTCGGGGCATAAAACCTACACCACAATCGGCCGCGCGAACGCGCCGGTTTCGATGGGATCATACGATATTATTGTCAACAAGGCAGCCAATGTGACTTTCAAGGATTGCAGACAGTTGAACAATATACACGACGGGAAAATATGGGGAATATTCGGCTCGAATTATTCGAAGAACCTCACGTTTGATAATGTTGTGTTTTCGCGTTTCGACGCGCACATGGGCGTGGCAAACGCGACCATAAAAAATTCCGCTCTCGGGCACCAGGGCATCAATCTCATAGGAAGCGGCGTGTTTCTTGTGGAGAACACCAGGGTGCATGGCGCGAGTTTTATAAATTTACGCCGTGATTACGGGAGCACCTGGGAGGGCGAAATAATAATACGCAATTGCGAATACATTCCGCGCAACGGCGTTCGGGCGGACGCCGTGCTTATAAACGGCGGCAATTCGGGGCGGCATAATTTCGGATACGCGTGTCACATGCCGGAGAAGGTGACGATTGACGGTCTTGTGATAGACGATGGCAACCCGGTGGAGAATTACCAGGGCCCCAAAATTTTCGCCCCGTTTAACGCCGACTATAAAGACGCGGATTATGTTGAAAAGTATCCCTATGCGATAACCAGGGAGGTTAATATACGCGGGCTGAAAACAAAAAGCGGAAAACCGTATATAGTAAGCAAAAACCGCTTTCTATTCCGCAATGTCAGGGTGACGGAGCAAAAATAAGCGGTTGGATGCCAGGCGCGGTGGTATGTTTGCCGCGCCCGCGCATGGAGCGTTCTTACTTTTTGGCGGTGGCGAGGGCGTTGCTCAGCGCTTCGATGAACGCCCATTCGCCGTCGCTGCGCTTGCCGTCGGAGTCGGCGAGTTTGCGGCAGAGCCGAAGCAATGTGTCGCTGGATTTTTCCGAGCCCATGCGCCTCACGATGGAGAGAATGAACTCCATTCGGGCTTCCATGCTTTCCAGCGCCTGCCGCGCGGCGGCGATGGAGCGCGGTTCGTAGGTCGAGAAGGGGTGGTTGGGATCCCAGTCGAGGGTTTCGTTCCAGTCGGCGATGACCTTGGTTTCCGCAAGCGCGATGCTTGAGTCGGCATACATGCAATAGTGCAGCGCATCGACAATGGCCTCGCGCTCGGGTTGTGTGAGACCGTCACTCGCGGTTTTGTCTTTTTGGAAGATGAGTTTTTGGAGGATGGAGGGCATGATGTTTTTTGAGGTATAATCTTCACCACGGAGAGCGCGGAGGACTCGGAGTTAGGAGGAGTTTTTTTGAGGAAACTCTCCTGGTTTTTCTCCGTGTTTTTCCGGGCCTCCGTGGTGAACAGGTTACTTGTTCGCAAACGCGGCGTCGAAGGCGACGGTGCTGGACGGGAAGTCGATTTTGCGGACAAAGGCCGCCGCCTCCGTGCCGCCGTGGACGCGGTCCATGCGCGAGTCTTCCCACTCGACGGAGAGCGGGCCGCGGTAGCCGACGTCGTTGAGCGCGACGATGACTTCCTCGAAGTTGATGTCGCCGTGGCCGGGCGAGCGGAAGTCCCAGTAGCGGCGCGGATCGCCGAAGTCGGTGTGTCCGCCGAAGACGCCCGCGGTGCCGTCGCCGTGGCCCCACCAGGCGTCCTTGATGTGCGCGTGGTAAATGCGGCTGGCGAAGGTGCGGATGAACTTCACGTAGTCCACGCCCTGATAACCGAGATGCGAGGGATCGTAATTGAAACCGAAGCGGCGGTGGCCCTTGACCGCGTCGATGGCGCGGCTGGCGCTGACAATGTCGAAGGCGATCTCGGTGGGATGGACCTCGAGGGCGAAGTTCACATCGACCTTTTCGAACGCGTCGAGGATGGGGAGCCAGCGCTTGGCGAACTCGGCGTATCCTTTTTCCCAATACGCCTGCGAGGTCGGCGGAAACGCGTAGATGGAATGCCAGATCGGCGAGCCGGTGAAGCCGTTGACGACCGCGGGGAATTTCGCGGAGTAGGTGCGCCCGACGCTGTCGTTTTTCGGGCGGGCGTCGTAGAACGCACGCGCGGCCTTGGCGGTGGTGATCATTTTTTTCGCGGCGCGCTTGCGCACGCCCTCGGGATCGCCGTCGCCCCAGACATCGGGTGCGACGACCTCGCGGTGGCGGTCGTCGATGCGGTCGCACACGGCTTGGCCGTTGAGGTGGTTTGAGATGGCGACACAGGTGAGGCCGTGGTCGAGGAGCATGGCCCAGCGATCGCGGAGATACGTCTTGCTCGAGACGGCTTTCTCGACATCGAAGTGATCGCCCCAGCAGGCGAGTTCGAGGCCGTCGTAGCCCATCTTGTGCGCGAGGGGCGCGAGTTTTTCGAGCGGGAGATCGGCCCATTGGCCGGTGAACAACGTGACTAATCGTGACATGTTTTTCTAGGGTTCGGGTTGTTGTTTGGGTTTGTTGAGGGAAAGAGGGAGTTTTCCCGGGAGTGAACACGCGGTCGCGGTTTGCGGCAATTAAAAATACGTTCAATGGCGCCGGGACGTGTTGCCAAAATGGAAAGGAGGCGCATTATTCCATTTCATTTCCCGGGCATTGTGCTGTAAGTTACACGCAGTTTCAACTTTTCCAAACACCACCATGAGCATCGCACTAATCGTATCGCTAATCGTCCTCGTCCTGATCGTCCTTTTTGTAATCGGCATTTACAACAAGCTCGTCGGGCTTAGGAACCGCTTCAAAAACGCCTTCGCTCAAATCGACGTGCAACTGCAGCGCCGCTACGACCTGATTCCGAATCTCGTCGAGACGGCCAAGGCCTACATGAAACACGAGCGCGAGACGCTCGAGGCCGTGATCGCCGCGCGCAACACCGCCTACGCCGCGTCGAAGGCCGCTGCCGCGAATCCCGCCGACAACGGCGCGATGAAATCGCTGCTCGGCGCCGAGTCCGGCCTCGGCAGCGCGCTCTCGCGCCTGATGGTTGTCGCCGAGCAGTATCCCGACCTGAAGGCCAATCAAAACATGATGCAGCTTAGCGAGGAACTGACTTCGACCGAAAACAAGGTGTCGTTCGCGCGCCAGGCCTACAACGACTCGGTGATGACCTACAACACCCAGCGCGAAGTTTTCCCGTCGGTTATTTTTGCGGGCATGTTCGGTTTCGGCCCCGCGGAATTGTTCCAGGTCGAAAGCGCGCAGGTGAAACAGGCGCCGAAGGTTTCGTTTAACTGAAGACCTCGATTGGTTGCTCAAATGGCACGGGCGATTTCGTCCGTGCTTTTTTTGTGCGCATCAGCCGCGCCTAGTTGCCCGATTTCTCAATTTGCACGCGCGGACAATTTGTTCATGGTGCGTTTCTTTTCGACAACATGAGCACTGTTTCCACATCCGCCGGCAGCGACGTTTTCACGGATTACGCGTGCGTGCAGGATTATCTTTTCAGCCTGAAGGCGCGCGGCGTGAAATTTGGGATTGATCGCATGCAGTCGTGGATCAGCGCGCTGGGGCATCCCGAGCGGGCCGTGCCGGTCATCCACATCGCGGGCACAAACGGCAAGGGCTCGACGGCGGCGATGCTCGACGCGATTTTTCGCGAGGCGGGCTGGCGCACGGGGCTCTACACATCGCCGCATCTGGTGCTGCTCGGCGAGCGCGTGCAGGTAAATCGCGAGCGGCTCAACGAGCCGGAAATTCTCGACTACACAAACGAGTTGCGCCCGATTGCCGCGGCGGTTTCGCGCGAGAATCCCGACGACCACCCAAGCTTTTTCGAGTTCATGACGGCGATGGCGTTCATACAGTTCGCGCGGAAAAAATGCGACGCGAGCATCGTCGAGGTCGGCATGGGCGGGCGGTTTGACGCGACCAATGTCGTCGTGCCCGAAGTGTCGGTGATCACGACAATAAGCCTGGATCATTGCGAGTTTCTCGGTGATGAGGTCGAAAAAATCGCGTTTGAAAAAGCCGGTATCATCAAGCCCGGAAAACCTGTTGTGATCGGACATTTGCCCGGGGCTGCGGCAGCGGTCGTGCGTCGTGTCGCGGGCGAACTCGGCTCCCCCGTATATTCGATTGAGGAGGAGTTTGGCGCGGACATCGACAGCCCCGGTTATCCGCGCACGAACCTCGAAGGCGATTACCAGCGATGGAACGCCGCCACGGCGGCGCTCGTGGCCCGCGTGCTGATGAAAGCACCGGACTCGCGCTGGCGGTTGACCGGTGACGTGATCGCGCGCGGCTTGCAACGCGTCGACTGGCCGGGACGCTGGCAGCGCATCACGGTTGGCGGGCAGCCGTTGATTCTTGACGCATCGCACAATCCCGAGGGCGCGCAAACACTCGACGAAAACCTCGCGCGCCTGCGCGCCGAACTCGGCGGGGGAGAGGAGGGCAAGCCGGTCATCGTGACGGGCGCGCTGGGCGCGTTGCGCGCGCGGGCGTTGCTGGAAGTCGAGGCGAGGCATGCGCGCGAGTTGCACCTGGTCGTGCCGCATCAAGCGCGCGCGTGTTCGTTCGAGGAGTTGGAGGCGCAGGTGCCGCGCGATTTCAAGGGGAGGATTTATCACGCGACAGTCGAGGAGTTGTTTCCCGAGCCGGATCGTTGCGCGATTTCGGATTCGCATGCCCCCGTGGTCGTGTCGGGTTCGATTTACCTGATTGGCGAAATCTTAGCCCGCCTGCAAAAAGGCGTGAAAGCCGAGGGCCGCTTGCAGGATTTTTGAGGACAAAAAAGTTTGGGGCGCAAATAAAGGCGAAACAGACGCATGCCGCGAATGCATGTCGATTCGCGTCCATTTTCGGTTCAGTTCATGCCAAATCAAAAAACGCCTCCGCCTTGGCGCGGTCTTTGGCGATTTGCGCGGTCAATTCATCCACACTTGCGAATTTCATTTCGGGGCGGATAAATCGCAGCCAGTCGACGCGGATTTGGTCGCCGCCTGTGAACGGGCACGGGCCGAGCAGGTGCGCCTCAATGCGCGGCTGGGTGCTGTTTTCGACCGTGGGGCGCAGGCCGTAGTTGGCGACGGCGCGGTATTTCCCCGGTGCTTTTTCGCCGGAAACCTCCACGGCATACACGCCGAGGCGCGGGCGGAGTCCGGGTTCCCAGGGAATGTTGAGCGTCGGGTAACCGAGATCGCGCCCGAGGGCCTTGCCCGGCATGACGGTGCCCTCGGCAAAATAACTGTAGCCGAGCATGATGTTCGCCTCCTCGATTTCGCCGTCTTCGAGGCAGGCTCGTATGCGGGTGCTGCTGATCGGTTTTCCGTTTTCGCTGACATGCGACACGCCGACCACCGTGAGGCGGTGTTTTTTTGCCCCGGCAACAAGCATCGCCATGTCGCCTCGGCGGCCTCGCCCGAAGCGCCAGTTTTCGCCGACGTAGATCGTGTTGAGGCGCGGCAGGTGTTTCAGCAGGAGCGGGATGAAGTCCTCCGCCTCGACTTGCGCGAGTTCGGGCGTGAATTGTTGCGTGATGACAAAGTCGACGCCCGTTTCGACGAGCAGGCGCGCCTTGGTGCCGGGGTTGCAGATCAGGCGCGTGGGATTGTCGGGGCGCAGCAGCACGGTGGGGTGGGGGGCGAAAGTGAGCACGCCGGCCAGTCCGCCGCTGCGTCGCGCGGATTGGATCGCCATGTCGATCACCGCGCGGTGCCCGAGGTGCATGCCGTCGAACATGCCGATCGCGAGATGAAGCGGCTTCGCGGGCAGGCGGGTGTTCTCAATATTCTGGAATTGGACGGCGGGCATGTGTGTGGCGTTAGATAGAGGCGCGATTGGGGCGGGCATTCCAGTTTTAATTTTCTGGAAAAACGGCGGCGCAACACCCAGCGTCGCGACACAGGTTTTTTCGGCGGGCAACTTTTGCCTGTTTTTCGCGTCTTATTTTTTCATCGTGAACTCCAATATTAAAAACGCAGCGATTGTTATCCTTGCACTCACCACGATTGGCGCCGGCGTTTTTGCCTGGCGGCAATACCAGCGCGCCAACGCGCTCGACACCCAGGTCGCCGCGCTCAACAAGGCCGCCGAGGAGCGCGCCGGGCGCGGCCAGCGCCGGGCCTCCAGCGAGCGGCGCCAGCAGAATCCCGAGGATGGACAGGCTCCCGTCGCCGATGACGAACAGCGCGCCGCGCGCGAGGAGCGCAGGGAAAACATGCGCGCGGTGTGGGAGTCTCCCGAGGCCGTGAAGGTGCGGACGGCGGAGCAGCGGCGCAGGCTCGACGCGCGTTATGCCGGTCTCTTCAAAAAGCTCAACCTGTCGCCCGGCCAAATCGAGAAGGTGAAGGATCTCCTTGTTGAAAAACAAAACGCCGGGCGCGACGTGATGTCGGTGGCTCGCGAGCAGGGTCTTGACGCGCGCGCGAATCGCGGCGAGATCCGGCAGCTCATCCAGCAGACCGGCGCCGAGATTGACGCGAATATCGCCTCGGTGCTCGGCGCGGATAAATTCGCGCAATACCAAACCTACGAGCAGACGGGCAGCCAGCGCGCCGTGGTCGGCACGATCGAGCAACAACTCAGCTACACCAGCGACGCGCTCACACAATCGCAGAGCGAACAGCTTGTCAGTTTGCTGGCGGCAAACACGCCCGCGTCCTCCGACAGCGGCGGCCCCGGCGGACCTTCGTGGGGAGGCGGCCCCATGATGATGGGCGGCGGTTATGGCGGCGTGGAAATCACCGACCAGGTCGTTATCGAGGCGCAGAGTTTTTTAAGCGCGGCGCAAGTTGAGGCGTTACGCCAGTTGCAATCCGAGCAGAACGACCAGAAACAATTGCGCGAGCTCATGACGAGCGCCGGGGGTGGCGAGGGGCGCGTGATGCGCGGCCGCCGCGCGCGCTGATGCCGTTGGCTGGCAACTGCGGGTTGCCATAATACGTTTGCTCAAAACCGCCCGCTTTTGCCAGTCTGTGCGCGACCATGAAACTCGCACGCAGGCATTTTCAGTTTCGTTGTTTTTTTTGCGCGATGGCCATCGTTTGCATCGCGGCAAGCGCGGTTGCCCGGCCGGCGGCCGCGCCGCTCACTTTTGACGAGGCGCGCGCGCAGCTCATCACAAACGCTCCTTCGCTCAAGGCGGCGCAGGCTCGTTTCGCCGGCAAAAAGGACACCACTGATTCGCTCAAGGGGCTTAACTATCCCGAGCTCGGCCTTGAGCTGCGCTATTTCCGATACGAGCACACGATCAACAACAAACAGGCCGACATCGACTCGCTTTCGGTGAACGGAAACCCAGTCCCGCTCTCGGCGCTCGGGCTGGGTTCATACGAGGCGCGGCTTTCGCAGACCGCGCTTCAACCGCTTGCCACCGCGTCATGGGTGCTTTACTCAGGAGGCGAAATCACGGCGGCCAAACGCGCGGCGAGCGCGGCCGCCGAGCAAGCCGGCGCGCAACTTGAGGCGGTGCGCGAGGCGCTCGATCTCGAACTCGTGCGGGCTTACTTTGGCCAGCAACTCGCGTCGCGCGTGCTCGTGCTGCGCAAGGAGCTCCTTGACGGAATGCGCGAGCACCTCGACAACGCCATCAAGCTCGAAAAGGGCGGGCTCGTCACCAAGGCGCAGCGCCTGCAGGCGCAGGTTGCATGCGATGCCGCGCAGCGCGGTTACGACGCCGCGGAGCACTCGGTCAAAAACGCGCGCATAGGATTGTCCGCAATCCTGCACACGAACGAGCCGGTCGAGCCGACCACGCGACTCTTTGTCATAAGACAGCCAATCGCATCGCTCGCCACGTTTGTTGTCGGCGCGCGCGAGCGCAATCCGCAGGTGCGCGCCATCGAATCGCTCAAACGCGCCGCCGAGCAGGGCGTGAAGGCCGAGCGCGCCCGCTGGATGCCCAAGGTGCTCGCGTTTGGCAGCTACAATTTTGACAAGGACAGCGAGACGCTCGTCGACACCGACTGGATGGCGGGCATCGGCGTGCGCTGGTCGGTGTTTGACAAGATCGACCGGCGAAAAAGTTACAGCGCCGCGAAGCAGACCGTCGCCGAGGCCGCCGAATCCGCCGAGCACGCGCGCATGCTGGCCGACGCCGGCGCGCGCCAGGCCTACGACGGACTCGCCAGCGCGCTGCGCCAGTTCGAGTTGCTCGAAAGCAACCTCGAGTCGGCCCGCGAAAACCTGCGCGTGCAGGAAGTTTCATTCAAGGAAGGGCAGGGGATTTCGACTGATGTCACCAACGCGCGCATCGCGCTCACCAATGTGCTCGTCGAACGCGCCGTCGCCGCCTACCAGTTCGACCTCGAGCTCGCCAAGCTCCTCCACGCAAGCGGCCAGATGGATCAGTTCTCCGCCTACATGCGCCAGGCCGATGTGATTATTCCGTAACGTCCAAAGATAAAATATTTTGCCATGACTCAAAAAGCCTCAGCAAAACCCGTTCGCTACAAAGTGCTCGCCGTGATCTTGCTTCTCGGCATCGCGGCCATACTTGCCGTCGGCATCCGGCTTTCGTCGAAGCCGATCCCCTCGCAGATACAGGGCATGATTGACACCGACGAAATCCGCGTCGCGGCCAAGGCACCCGGGCGACTCGAAACCGTGCTCGCCGCCGAGGGCGACAGCGTTCGCGCGGGGCAAATCCTGTTCACGCTTTCCAATGCCGAGCTCGACGCAAAACTCCGCGAGGTAAGCGCGCTCGAAACTTCGGTGAAGGCGCTTCAGGCGAAGGCGGAAAAGGGCGCGCAGGACGAGGACATTGCCTCGGCCAGGGCCGTCTGGCAGGCGCACCAGGCCGCCGCGGATGTGGCGGCCAAAACCGCGGAACGGTTGAAAAGATTGTTTTCCGAGGGCGTGATCTCGGAGCAGAAACGCGACGAGGCCGTGGCAAACGCGGCCGCGACCGCCGAGTCGGCGGAGGCCGCGCGCAAGCAATACGAAAAGGCGCTCGCGGGCACGCGCGTTGAGGACAAGGCGGCGGTCGATGCGCAAGTCGCGCAGGCCGGCGCTGCGGTTGCCGCGGTGAAATCGCTGGAGGAGGAATTGAAAACGCCTGCGCCGATCGACGGGCAGATCACGAAGCGTTACGCGAATGTCGGCGAAATCGTGCCGCCGGGATTTCCCGTGTTTTCGATGATAAACCCCGACGACTTGTGGGTGTCGTTTAATGTGCGCGAGAATCAATTCTCTGGAATGGAGATCGGCAAAATCGTGGAGGGCTCCGTGCCCGCGCTCGACGGAAAGCGCATGCAATTCAAGGTGTATTTCATCAGCCCGCAGGGCGCGTTTGCGACGTGGCGCGCCGTGCGCCAGTCGGAGGGATATGATGTGAAGACTTTTGAGATTCGCGCGCGGCCGGTGAGCGTCGCGGATTCCGAAAAGGGAAAACTGAGGCCGGGCATGAGCGTGCTGTTCGACTGGCCGCAAGGCGGGCGCTGACGCGATGAAAATCACGAATTATTAATTGCGAATGATGTTCGATGAACACGGCGGTTTTTCTTTGGAGTGCGGCGGCAGAGGTCGACGCCCGGCGCCGCCGGTTTCGCATGCCAGCAAAATTCGCAAACCATTCAAAGCGGTGTCGCCGCTCCGCTTTGCCACCGCACTCCAAAAATGATCTCCGCATTCCTCAATTCCATCGCCCGCGAGTTGCGTTTTCTTAGGGGGACAAGTGGAATCTTTCACTGGTCACCTGGGTGCCGGTGGTGGCGATTGTCTGGTTCGGGCTTGTGTTTTCGGAAAGCTCGCCGCGCCAGCTGCCGGTGCTCGTCGCGGACGCGGACCAGTCGGCGATGAGCCGGCAGCTCGTGCGTTTGTTGCAGGCTTCGCCGGTTGCGGGCGTGGTGCGTGTCAGCGATAATTTCGAGGACATTCGCGAGGCGGTGCGCAAGCGCGAGGCTTACGCGGCGGTGTTTATTCCCGCGGGGGCGGAGCGGGATGTCGCGCGCGGCGAGCAGGCTCACATCTACTCGTATTACAACACGCTTTATTACTCGTCGGCGAATCTCATCCAGCGTGACCTGGCGTCGGCGGTTTCCCAGTTGAACACGAACTTGTCGGCGGCGCGCGCGGGCGGGGTGACGAATCGCGCGGTCGATGGCGCGCAGGCGTTTGGCGCGCCGCTTTCCGTGCAGGTCGCGTTTTTATACAACGCGGCGAACAGCTATGAATGGGCGCTGGGCGGAAGCCTGATCCCCGTGATTTTGCTCGTGATCATGGGCAACGCGCTGATGGTTTCGCTGGTCGGGGACTTGGGGCCGGAGCGGCGCGCGGCGTGGGTGGCGGACGCGGGCGGAAGCATGGTTTTCGCGATTGTCTGCAAGGTGATTTTTTACGCGCTGGTGTTTACTGTGATCGGGACGCTGGGCGTGTTGTGGATGCGCTGGCGCGGCTGGCCGGTGAACGGAAGCATGGGCGTGATTGTCGCGGCACAGATGCTGTTGTTTCTTGGGAACGGCGCGGTGTGCGTTCTGATTGCCGGGGTCGCGCGCAAGAACCTGCTCTTTGCGTTGAGCGCGATCAACTTTTACACGGGCGGCGGCATTTCGTTTGGCGACATCCTTTTCCCGGTCAACACATCGCCGTGGTATACCAGGTTGATCAGCGAGATCATGCCCTACACGACCTACATGCAGGTGCAGACGCAGCAGATGCAAATGGGCTCGCCGCCGGGTGATTCGCTTTGGTTTTTGTGCAAGCTCGGGCTGTTCGCGATGATCGTGTTACTGGCGGGGTTGCTGGCGTTGCGCGTGTCGCTTGCATTTGGCGACCGGAAGCGCGCGCGCGACGACGCGGATTTGCCTTCGGCGGACAATAAAAACAATATTGTGCGCGGCGGTTTTTTTCGGGGCGCGCGGATTGTCGCGCAGGCGATCAAGGCCGAGTTCAGCGTCGCCGTGCTGCTGTTTGTCGCGACGGTTTTGTATACATTCTATTATCCCGCCGCCTACGTGGAGCAGGTTTCGTCGCGCTTGCCGGTGGCCGTGGTTGATTTGGACAACAGCGCGCAGAGCCGGAAACTGCTGCGAAAAGTCATGGCGCTGAAAGCCGCTGAGGTGGCGGCGCGGCCGGCGTCCTTTGAGGACGCGCGAAGGCTGGTCGAGCGTCGCGAGGTGGACGGCATTTTGTTGATCGACGAAAACTTCGGGCGTGACGCGCTTTCGGGGCGGACGGGGCGGCTGTCGATTTACGGCAACAATGCGTTCATCGTTCGTTGCTCGGTGCTGCTCAACGCGCTTGGCGAGGCCGCGCAGGACGCGGCGCTGGATATCGCGGAGCCGCAACTGTTGCAGGCGGGCATCGGGGCGGACGCCGCGGCGGCGCGCATGCTGCCCGCGCGCATCGTGCCGAGGCCGCTTTTCAACACGCGCGAGGGTTATGGCAGTTTTGCCGTGCCCGCCGTCGCGCAACTGGTCGTGCACCAGGCGACGATTTTTGGCATTCTCATGATCTTTGGCTGGCGCAGGCAGCGCTCGGAGGAGGCGGGCCTTCGCGTGCCGGCGATGCACTGGCGCGAGTTTTTTGGAATGTTTGGCGCCTTGTTTCTCATCGCCCTGATGAACGCGATGTGGGTGAACGGCCACTGCCTGTGGCTGCATGATTATCCGCGCGCCGCCAATGTCGGCGGGATGTTAGTTTACATGGTGGCGTATGCGTCCGCCATCGTCGCGGTGGCGTTTTTTGCGGGGGGATTTGTGGATCGCACCGAGCGGGCATTGCAGTTTTTCACGTTCACCTCGATGCCGATATTTTTTGCGCTGGGAGTGTCGTGGCCGCCCGAGGCGATGCCGGCGTCGGTGCGCGCGGTGTGCCAGCTTGTTCCGGCGATGCCGGGGGTCGCGGCATTCACCAAGCTTGGGCAAATGGGCGCGACATTGCCCGAGGCGCGCGGCGAAATCCTGCACCTGATGATAATCGCCGTGGTGTGCACCGCGCTCGCATGGATGCGCCTGGGGCGCGAAGGGTCGGGGGCGAAAAGCAGGGAGGGATAGCGGCCGGAGAGCCCGCTTTTCTCAAAAAACAAAGCGTGCCGGCGCCCAATAAGCGTTCTTGATGTTCGCCGTGCGAAGTGTAAATTAACGAGTTTTCATTTTTCACAAACTCCGTTCACGACACACTCATGCGACACACGATCTCAGTCCTCGTTGAAAACAAGTTCGGCGTTCTCGCGCGCGTAGCCGGAATGTTCAGCGGCCGCGGTTTCAACATCGACACGCTCAACGTCGCGCCCACGCACGACCCCGCGCTTTCGCGCATCACCGCCGTCCTCATGGGCGACGAATCCTCGCTCGACATGGTGATCAAGCAACTGCGCAAACTCGTGAACGTCGTCGAGGTGATCGACTTCGAGGAAGGTCAGTCCGTGAATCGCGAGCTGCTCATCGCCAAGGTGAAGGCCGACCGCAAGACACGCGCCGAGATCATTCAGATTTGCGGCATCTTTCGCGCGAAGATCGTCAACGTCGGGCGAAGCGATGTGATCATCGAGATCACCGGCGACGAGACCAAGCTGGCCGCGTTTCTCGGCCTCATCCAGGATTTCGGCATCATCGAACTTGCCCGCACCGGCATGCTCGCATTGAAACGCTGAGCCTGTTCTTATCACTTCTTAATTCATAAACCTTAATTTTTATCATCATGCCTGCAAAAGTATACACCGACAAAGACGCCGATCTCGGCGTGTTCAAAAACAAAACCCTCGCCGTTCTCGGCTACGGTTCCCAAGGCCACGCGCACGCGCTTAACCTCAAGGACTCCGGTTGCAAAGTCGTCATCGGCCTTTATCCCGGCAGCAAGTCGCGCGCCGTCGCCGCGCAGCAAGGTTTCAAGGTGCTCGACACCGGTGAGGCCGTTCGCACCGCCGACGTCATCATGGTCGCGCTTCCCGACATGAAGCAGGCCGCCGTTTACGAAAAGGACATCCTCCCGAATCTCTCGAAGGGCAAGACGCTCATCTTCACGCACGGCCTCGCCGTCCACTTCAAGCTCATCAAGCTGCATCCCGAGATCGACTGCGTGATGGTCGCGCCGAAAGGCCCCGGCCACATGGTGCGCCGCCTTTACACCGAAGGAAAGGGCATGCCCGCGCTCATTGCCGTTGCGCAGGACAAGTCCAGAAAAGCCAAGAAAACCGCGCTCGCCTGGGCCAAGGGAATCGGCTCCACGCGCGCCGGCGTTCTCCAGACCACCTTCAAGGAAGAGTGCGAAACCGACCTCTTCGGCGAGCAAGCCGTTCTCTGCGGCGGCGCCAGCGCGCTCGTCCAGGCCGGATTCGAAGTGCTCGTCGAGGCCGGCTACCAGCCCGAGATGGCCTACTTCGAGTGCTTGCACGAACTGAAACTCATCTGCGACCTCATGTATGAGTCCGGCATCGCCGGCATGCGCTTCTCGATTTCCGAGACCGCGAAATACGGCGACATCACCCGCGGCCCCCGCGTCGTGAACGCGAAGACGAAGGCCGAGATGAAGAAGATTTTGAAGGAAATCCAGAACGGCACGTTCGTGAAACAGTGGGTCGCCGAATACAAGGGCGGCCTCAAGAAATACAACGCGCTGCTCAAGAAGGGTGAGAAGCACCTCATCGAGAAGACCGGCTCCCGCCTTCGCAGCATGATGCCCTGGATGTCCAAGAAAAACCTCAAGGGCGTTCAGGCCTCCTACTAATACGGGAGGCGAGCGCATCGCATCGTTTCAACAAAAACGCCGGACGCATCAAGCGCGTCCGGCGTTTTTTTGTGTGTGCAAGCGGCGTCTTTTCCGCGGCCGAAACACATGGGCCCATGCCATGTGCCGGCCTGCCTCAATACCGCTTACTTTCCGCGCGTGTTTTTCTTTGCGGCGGGTTTTGCTTTCTTGGCGTGCTTCACCGCGGCGCCGATGAATGCGGCGAAGAGCGGGTGCGGCTGGTTCGGCTTCGATTGAAACTCGGGATGGAACTGCACCGCGAGAAACCAGGGGTGGTTTTTGATCTCGACGATTTCGACGAGGTTTCGGCGGGGATTGATGCCGCTGACAATCATGCCGGCGCGGTGGAGCTGGTCGATGTAGGCGTTGTTGACCTCGAAACGGTGGCGGTGGCGTTCGCGAACCTTGGACTGTTTGTAGGCCTTGGCCGCGAGCGTGCCGGGAGTGAGCGCGCAGTCGTAGCTGCCGAGGCGCATGGTCGCGCCCTTGTCGATGACCTTTTTCTGCTCCTCCATCAGGTTGATGACGGGGTTGGTGCAGTCGGGCGCAAACTCGGTGCTGTTGACATCATCGAGCTTGAGGACGTTGCGGGCGAATTCGATGACGGCGATTTGCAGGCCGAGGCAGAGGCCGTAGTAGGGAATGTTGTTTTCGCGGGCGTAGCGGGCCGCGGCGATTTTGCCATCGGTGCCCCGGTCGCCGAAACCGCCGGGCACGAGAATGCCGTCGAGGCCCTTGAGTTTTTTCGGGGCGTTTTTGGAGTCGAGCTCCTCGGCGTCGATGCGGACGATGTTGACCTTGCAGTTGTTGGCGATGCCGCCGTGGGTGATGGATTCGTAAACGGATTTGTAGGCGTCCTGAAGCTCGATGTATTTGCCGACGACGCCGATGGTGACTTCGTGAGCGGGGTTTTTGATGCGGCGCACGATTTGCTGCCAGATGTTCTTGGCCGGGCGCGGATGTTTTTCGGTGAGGCCGAAGAGTTCGATCACAAGGTCGTCGAGGCCCTCTTTTTGAAGCGCGAGAGGGAGTTCGTAGATCGAGGAAACGTCGGCGCACTGGACGACGGCCTTGACGGGGACGTTGCAGAAAAGGGAAATTTTTCCGCGCAGGCTGGCGTCGAGCGGGTGCTCGCAACGGCAGGCGATGATGTGCGGCTGGATGCCGATTTCGCGCAGCTTGGCGACGGATTGCTGCGTGGGCTTGGTCTTGAGTTCGCCGGCGGCCTGGAGGAAGGGGACGAGCGTGACGTGGATGAAAATGCAGTCGTTGCGCCCCACTTCGAGGGCGAACTGGCGGAGCGCCTCGACGAAGGGCAGGCCCTCGATGTCGCCGGTGGTGCCGCCGATTTCGGTGATGAGCACATCGACGTCCTTGGTGGATTGGTAGATGCGCTCCTTGATTTCGTTGGTGACGTGCGGGATGACCTGGACGGTGTTGCCGAGGTAGGCGCCCTGGCGTTCCTTTTGGATCACGTTTTCGTAAATCTGGCCGGAGCTCATGCTGTTGAGGCGGGAGAGCTTGCCGCTGGTGAAGCGCTCGTAGTGGCCGAGGTCGAGGTCGGTTTCCGCGCCGTCCTCAAGCACGTAAACCTCGCCGTGTTGGAACGGGCTCATGGTGCCCGGATCGACGTTGAGGTAGGGGTCGAACTTTTGCATGCGGACTTTGAGGCCGCGCTGTTCGAGAAGCGCTCCGAGAGCAGCAGCCGTGAGGCCTTTGCCAAGTGAAGATACAACACCACCAGTTACAAAAATGTATTTCATCGGGAAAGGTAATGGATATGCGGTGAGGCGGACACGTTACAAGAAAAAGTAAGTTTGCGGGGGCGGAAATTTTCCGACGGAGGGGGCGTTTGGGTGTGTGGAGAAAAAATGGGGCAAAAAAGTCCTTGCATTTGACGGCGAAACTTTGATCCTCGCCCCTCACTTTGGTTACGGGCTCGTAGCTCAGTTGGCAGAGCGCCTCAATGGCATTGAGGAGGTCGTCAGTTCGATTCTGATCGGGTCCACCAAGTGAGCGGGAATGGCGAGCGTCATAGGGATGCGATAAGGTTTGACTAAGTCAAACTACGTTCAAAACGGGTAAAATGCAAACCACGGAACGCCAAAAACGCCCTCGTCTTGTCGCGCGTATTCATAAGAGCCGCAGAACGGACGGGTGCACGCGCCGGAGTCGATGTTGAGGATGAATGTTTCGTTTCCGTCGATGTCGACGCTCACCCTGTCGACTCCGGTTACGAGAAGTGCCCCGTGGCCGTTGGTGCGGGTGCCCATGTTCATCGGTGTCAACACGGTGATCGCGTGCTTGGGCGTTGGTGGTTTTATGTTGTTGCCGAGCTTCCTGAAGACTTCCTCGGATGGGGTTGTATAGTTGCATGCGCAACGCGAGGTGTTGCGCATGCAAACGGAATCACTCATCCGGTTTTTTTCGCGTCGCGCTTGAGTTGCTTGAGGATGGCGTTCGCAGGGCAGTCGCGGTAGTTCGGGTCTAGCGGGTAGCAGCCGGAGACCAGGCCGTTTCTCGGGCTGTCGTGCAATCGGATAGCGTGCGGCAAATTGCGCGGGTTTGCAGTTTGCCGGTTTCAAGCGAGTCGGCAATCATCCCCGGGTAGGACAGGACCATGCGGCCCATGCCGACCATGTCCGTCCATTTGTTTTCAACGAGCGCTTGCGCGACTTGGGGCAGGTAGTCTTGCAGATAACTCAACCCGGTCGAAACAATTGGCATTTCGGGCACGGCTTGCTTGAGCGTTTGCGTGGCGTGAATGATGCGCGCCACTTCGTTCAACGGGTCGCGTATGAGTTGGTAGCCGTCGGAGGGCGGGATGAACGCGGGGCGCTGAATGTGGGGATTGTAGTAGGGCGAGCCGCAGGTGATGTTCACCATTGCCACGCCCCAGCTTTGCAGGAGTTTTATGTATTCAATTGGCTCCGTCAGGTCGAATTCCGTCGGGTTGTTCGGATTGACGCCGAAGCCGTGCCGGTAGGGCAGGCAGGCGGAGCAATCTTCGGGGATGCCGGAGCCCGGCGCGCCGGGGCGCGACTTGGCCGGATCGGGGCGATGGGGCACGAGATCGAACGCGGAGAGGCGCACGCCGATGATGAGGCGCGGGGCGGCTTGTTGGATGCCTTGAATAATCTCCCGCGCGAGTCGCGTGCGATTTTCGAGCGATTCGCCGCCGTAGGGTCCGGGGCGCGTGCGGGCGGAGAGAAACTCGTGGAGCAGATAACCGTGGCATTGCTTCACATCGACAAACGGGATGCCTTCGCGTTCGCACATCACGGCGACGCTCACGAATTTTTCGACGAGTCGCTTGAGTTCGTCGTCGGTGAAAACGGCGGCGTCGGAAGTGACTTGGAACTTGCGGTCGAGAATGGGGTGCCGATAAGCGACGCGGGGTTCGAGTCGCGTCTTTTCGTTGGGACGGCAGAAGCGTCCGGAGTGCGTGAGTTGCACGCCCCAGAGGAGGTCCGATGTCGTGCCGAAGCGTTCTTTGTGCGCGTCGAGCATTTGTCCGGCGGTGGCGACGATTTCGCCGATGGTGTCTTCGCGAAGGATGAGTTGATTGGGGTTGGCTCGGCCTTCGGGAACAACGGCCATGGCTTCCAAGCCCCAAAGCAATTTGGCACCGGACTGGCCGAAGCGCCGCCAGCGGCGGGCAACGAGTTCGTTGGGATGTCCGTCGGTGGTGGCGTCCCAGCCTTCCATCGGATGAATGGCCCAGCGATTGCCGACCGTGACGGAGCCGATGCGCATCGGCGCGGCCAGCGGTGAGGTCGCGGATGTTTTGATCGCGTCGTCCACCGGAATGTCGATTCCAAGGGCGGCCATTCGTTGGCGAAGCGAGGCGGTGTCGCGCAGTGTGGCGATTTTGACGATGTCTTGTTCGGGCGGGAGTGTTGGCATAAATGTGGAATGCGGAGTTCGGATTGCGGAATGAATTAGAAACTGAAGAACGTGTAATATTTGCCTTCGGCCATGCGCTGGATGAGGAGGGCGAGTTCCATGGCGTGGTAATCGCCCCACATGCAAGATTCGCCGCAGGGAATTTTGCTTCCGGCGGGTGTGTGATCCCAGCCGTTGGGACGGTGGTAGATGCTGTGGAGGAGAAGGCCCTCGTGCTTGGTCGCGGTGGAGAGATACGGTTCGCTGAAAAGTGTCCGGGCGGTTGTCAGGCCGGCGGCGAGATAGCGGGCGGCGAGCTTGGGTTTCTTTTTTGCGAGATAGTTTGCGAGGCGGATGAGGCCTTGCGCGGAGATGGCGGCGGCGGAGCTGTCAACGGGTTCGTGGTCGTTGAAGGGATCGGCGGGGCGGTTGAGGTAATCGCCCATGTGCGCGAGGCCGGGCGCGCCAGTGTCCCAATACGGAATGCCGTCGGTCGGAGTTTGCCCGATGTGGAAATCGGCCGTGGCGCAGGCGGTTTCGAGGAACGATGCGAGGACGCGCGCCTTGCCGCCGTGGGGTTTGAACTCGGCGTCGGAAAGCGTGGAGAGAAACTCAAGTTGCTCGGCGTAACCGCAGAGAATCCACGAGAGGCCGCGCGTCCACGTGGTGAAGGGAGAGTAGCCTTGTTGCGTGCTGGGGCAGCGGTAGGAGCCGTCGTTGGTGTTGAAAATGGATTCGTGCACGACGCGTCCGCGGATGTCGTAGGCGTCGCGATTTTTGCCGTAATAGACGTTGTAACGCGCGGTGGTGCCGGCGTGTTTGATGAGGCGTTCGAGCAACGAAATGCGCCGGTCGCGCTCGCCCATGAGAACGTGGCCGAGGCGGTGCGAGAGTGCGAGCGCGCGGAGCGAGCGCACGGTGTCGGAGAAGAGCGAGTGCGGGCCGTTGAAGGAATAAATGTAACCGGTGCCGTCGGGCAGGTCGGTCCAGCGCGCGGCTTGCACAGCGCCGCTTATTTTGATGGCGAGCTCATAAAAATCGATGTCGCCGGCGGTCGCGGGCGCGAGTCCGGCGCGGGCGAGGTGGAGCAGGTTGCCGTAGGTGGAAACGTTGTTAAAACCGTGGTCGTGCACGCCGATGTGGCTGACGTGACCGGCCATGTGGCGGCGCGTGTTTTCGCGGCCGAGCGCGAGGAATTTTTTCTCACCGGTGGCCGCGTATTGCAGGATGGGCATGCCGAACTGAAAGCCCTGCGTCCACTCGGTCCAGCCGCGCGAGGTGTAGCGTCCCTCGACGGTGAAAACGGGCGTGCCCTTGTCGGGATTCCACGCGCGGTTGAGGAGCGTGATTTTTTTTGCGGCGGTGGAGAAAAGGCGCGCGGTGTCGGCGGCGAGTGCGCGCGGGGTGAGGGTTGTGTCGAGTTTGATTATGATAAAAAGAATCAGAGTTTTCGGAGGGTGAAGCCGCCGTCGATGGGGATGACCGCGCCGGTGGAAAACGGGAGCCGGCCTTCGATCACGGCGCGCACGGCGAGGCCGACATCCTCGGGCGTGCCCCAGCGGTTTTGCGGGACGTTGCCGTCGGCGAGGAACTGGTCGTATTTGGTTTTCACCGTGCTGGTCATGTCGGTCGCCATGATGCCGGGGCGCAGCTCGACGACCTGGATGTTTTCCGGCGCGAGGCGGATCGCCCAGAGTTGCGCGGCCATCGCGAGGCCCGCCTTTGAAATGCAATAATCGCCGCGCGAAATCGACGCGGTGTTGGCCGATGTCGATGTGACGTAGATAATTTTAAAACCACTTGGGAGCGCGCATTCGGGGCGCGGCTCGGTGAGCCAGTGACTGGCGATCGCTTGCGTGAGAAAATACGGGCCTTGCAGGTTTGTGCGGATGAGGTGCTCGAAGGATTCCTCGGTGGCTTCCGTGATGTCGGCGCGGATTTTTGGCGCGATGCCGGCGTTGTTCACGAGGGCGTCGACGCGGCCGAGTTGCGCGAGTGTTTCGGAGACGAGGCGACGGCGGTCGTCGGCGCTGGAGATGTCGGCCTGGACGGGGATAAAACGTTGCGCGGCTGGGTTTGGCGCGGCGGCGCGGCAGAGCGCGGCGGTTTCGTTGGCGGCGTCGAGGTTGCCCGCGTAGTTGATGGCGACGGAGCAGCCGGCGGTCGCAAGCTGGACGGCGATGCCGCGGCCCAGGCCGCGACTGGCTCCGGTGACGAGGATGACGGGAACGGGGGGATTGGGCATGGGCGCGAGGATACACAAATATTGGCGGGTGCGTGAGGATTTTGTCGTTTCAAATTAGGACAAAATCGACTTTGATTTTGTGCAATATGACGATGACGCGTTTTCGCTCACTCCTTATCGACAAGGCCGGCGTGCGGATGCCGGGGTTGCATGTGATGCGGTTTGCGCTGCACAGGCACATGCCGGAGCACGCGTCGGTCGAGCTGCACAAACACGCGTGGAGCCAGGTGCTGTTTTACATGGACGGGCGGGGCGTGCAGATGTTGCGCAACGCGGAGGCGCGGATCGAGCCGGGCTCGCTCGTGGTGCTGCCGCCCGGCGCGCCGCATGCGTTTCGGAGGGAGAAGGCGCGCGCGCCGCTGTGCCTGATGATCGATTTTCAGATGAAGGGCGCGCGCGCTCATCGGGCGGACGTGTGCGGCCTGGGTCGCTCGGAACTTGCGGAGGTGCAGCGGCACCTGGCGCATTTGCTCAGGCTATACGACGGCGCGGGGAAGGCGTTTCGATGGGAATGTGTGCCGGTGATGCTACAATTGCTGGTGATGTTTTTGCGCGCGGCGGGCTGGATTGCGCGCCTGCGGCCCGCGCAGGCGGACGAGCTCGGGAGCGGCGCGGCGGTCAGGCAATTGCTCGCGAAGATGGACAAGAATGCGGCCCTCGCGCAGGTCGTGAAACAGAGCGGTTATCAGCGCGATTATTTGAACCGGCTCGTGAAGCGTGAGACGGGGCTGACGCTGGGGCGATACCGCGCGCAGCAACGGCTGGCGCGCGCAAAGGAGTTGCTGGCGCAGGGCGTGCGCGTGAGCGAGGTGGCCGCCGAGACGGGTTTGCCCGACCAGAGTTATTTTGCGCGCTGGTTCAAGAAACAGACGGGGCGGATGCCCTCGGCTTGGGCTCGGAGGAAGGAATGAAACCTACACGCGCTTGAGGTGCCAGAGCGTGCTGGTGAAATCGTGCCGGTGCGTCAGTGGCAGGCCGACGCGCATCAGGAAGTCGCCGCGCCACTGTTCGGCGGAATTGATTTCGTTGCGATAAGTGGCGTCGGGATCGAGCGCGCGCAGCCGCAACCGCGGCGCATGCCAGTTGGCGTGAATCAATGTGGTGACGTGCGTGACGATGGCCTCGCTCGCGTCCGGAAGCGCGATCATCCACGCGGCATCCTCGGTGGCAAATGGATCGGCGAGGCGGTAATGGTCGCCGTGGCGAATGAGGTGGCGGAGTTTTTTTGCGAGACGGGTGAGCGTTGCGGCTTCATCGCGGTCGGCTTGATTGAGCGCGCCCAGATCGAGTTCGAATCCAAATATGCCGGCGAGCGCGACATGGCCGCGCGTGCGCATGCTTGTGGCGCGGTGAACCTGGTGGTTGGGGACGGCGGAGATGTGCGCGCCCATTGTGCAGAGAGGATAAACCAGACTGGTGCCGTGCTGGATGCGGAGGCGGGCGATGGCGTCGGAGTTGTCGCTCGTCCAGATTTGCGGCGTGTAATGCAGCATGCCCGGATCAAAGCGTCCGCCGCCGCCGGAGCAGCCCTCGATGAGGATTTCGGGGAAGCGGGCGAGTATGCGCTCGAGGAGCGAATACACACCGAGGATGTGACGGTGCGCGGTTTCACCTTGCCGCCCGGGCGGAAGCGCGGCGGAGCCGATTTCGGTGAGGTGCCGGTTCATGTCCCATTTGATATAGCGGATCGGCGCGGAGGCTATGACCGCCTCCATTTGCGCAAAAATCGCATCAACGACTTCGGCGCGGGAGAAATCGAGGACGAGCTGGAAGCGGCTTTGTGTGCGGGGGCGATTTGGAAGGTGCAGGCACCAGTCGGGGTGTTGCTCGTGGAGGCGACTTTTTTCGGAAACCATTTCCGGCTCGAACCAGAGGCCGAATGCGAGGCCTTGGTCGTTGATGCGCTTGACGAGTGCGGAAAGTCCGTCGGGGAGTTTGTCCTTGTTGACAAACCAGTCGCCAAGGGCGCTGTCGGGGGCGCCGCGTCGGCCGAACCATCCGTCGTCGAGGACGAAGAGCTCGCAACCGATTTCGGCGGCGATGGAGGCGATGCCGGCGAGTTTGTCCTCCGTGAAATCAAAATAGGTGGCCTCCCAGTTGTTGATGAGGACGGGGCGCTCGCGATCACGCCACGGCCCGCGCACGAGTCGTTCGCGATAGAGCCTGTGGTAGGTGCGGGAAAGCGCTCCGAGTCCTTGCGAGGAATGAGCGAGAACAACTTCGGGCGTGTGAAAAGTTTCGCCGGTTTCGAGCCGCCACGCAAAGCCATCGGGATGAATGCCGGCGAGCGCCCGCGGACGCCGGTATTGATCAACGTCAACGCCGCCAATGTGATTTCCGCTGTAAACGAAACTGAAGCCGAAAACCTCGCCTTGCTCTTCCGTGGTTTCGGGCGAGGCGAGTGCGAAAAAGGGATTGTGCTGGTGGCTGCTCGCGCCGCGCCGGCTGGCGATCCATTGTTCGCCGGAGTGAAGAGGCTGGCGCTCCACCCAGCGTTCACGCGCCCACGCGCCGGGAAGATGGATCATGTCGAGCGGGCGCTCCGGGAAATCGATCGCGGCGCTGAGAGCCCGGCGAAGCGTGACGGGTTGCGCGCCTTCATTTTTCACTTCAGCGGAGCGCGCGATGGCGTCCCTGTTTGCGAAAACCGCATAGCGCAGCGTGACGAGAATGTTGGATGGCGCGTCGCGCAGGAGGATTTCGAGCGTGGCGGCCTCGTCGTCGGTTTCGGCGTAGGTGGAGGGCAGGCCGGGGATGGGCGGCTTTCCCGGAATGATGCGGTGGCTTTCGTAGGCGAGGCGCAATCCGCGCGAGCCGTCGGCATGCTCGACGTCAATGGCGGGCGGGGCGAAGTCGCCGGTGTTGGCGGTTGGATATTCGGAGGGGAGAATGTCGAGCGGTGTGCGCGCGCCGTCGCTGTTGCGGATGTCAGTGCTGAACGGACGCACGGGAATATCGAGCAGCTTGGCGAAGTCGGCGCACGCATCGGCTGAAACTTTCGGCCCCCAGTAAAGGTGGCAGAGCGTGCCTTGCGGATGCACGCCGATCACGTAGCTCGAAGCGGCGCATTGGAGGAAGAAGAGCGGCTGCGAGCCGGTGACTTGAATGAGGGGGCGGTTGGCATGGGAAGGATTATTTTTGGTGAGGGAGTTTAATTCATAAAAAGCGTTCAGTTTGCCGGCGGTTTGACGCGGGCGGCGGCTTCCCGGATGCTTTTGTTATCGGGGAACTGAACAAGTGCGTTTTTTAGAAAAGCGGCGGTTTGTGAATCGGGGGGCGTTTCGACGCTGAGGGTGATGTCGGCAACAAGTGCGCACAGGTCTTCTTGGACGGGGCGTTGACGGGCGGCCCTTGCGCATATTTCGAGAAGTTTCCGGGCTTCGGCATCGGGCATTTTTTGACCGGGCGAAAGTTTTTCCTGTTTTTCGCCGAGGAGCATGCGCGCGTAAGCGACGAGCGCGCGGGCGGGGGCATCCGTTTTTTCCGTCACGCGCTTGAGGATTTTATGCGCGCGGACGGAATCGCCGAATTGCGATTCCAAGTCCCCAAGCGCGGCGAGTAGTTTTGTGTCCCGCTCCCCGCGCCAGTAGGCGACGCGCAGCTCGTCGAGCGCCTGCGTGTTTTTGCCCTCGGATTGGAGGATGCCCGACTTGATTCGCGCGATGTCCGACTGTGTTGATTGCGAGATTATCGTTTCGGGCATCGGCGGGATTTTGCCGCGCATGCCGGTTGAGCGCAGGATGCTTGTTGACGATGTGAAGGAAACCAGCAGCCGGTCCATTTTTGCATACGACATGCCGAATATGGCGGTGAAGGTGGATTCGTCGACGGGACCCTGGCTCGTCTGGCTGGCAAACTGGATGAATTGTGGCGAGTAGCGGGAGCCCTCCCCGTAAAGGCCGAACTGGACAAAGGCGCTGGCGGCATGAACGTGGCCGGGATTGCGCGGGTTGAAATCTTCAATAATTGATTTCAGCGGGGCGAGCTGATGGTCGCCACCCCGGGCGATTCTGATGGGTTTGTTTCCGAGGGCGATTTCACTTTGCGAGACGGTCATCGATTCGATGAGCCAGCCCAAGCCTTGCTGAAGCCACGGCGGGGCGGGGGGGCGCAGCCGGGATATTCTGAGGCGGGCAAATTTTGAGTTCGTCATGCCCGCAAGGCGTTCTTCCGAAATTTTGGAATTGTTGAGGGTGCCGCCGGCGCGGACTTTTATATAAATACCGGCGCCGAGTGTGTGAATGTTGACCACGCCATCAACGAGCGGCAGGTCGTCGGGTGTGGATATTCGGGATTCGTCAGGTTGCCCGGGCGGGAGCATGGCTTCGATTGCGGGATCTTGAAATATGTCATTGGCATTGTTGTCCGTCATGTCCGTGTGGATTGGCATCGCCGCACTTTGGGATGGCGGAGTGATTCGGGCGGAGGCGGCGATGTTCTCCCATTCGATGGGCATGGGGTTCTCGCTGGAGAGCCATGGGTTGTCCTCGGAATCGATGAGTATGAGCGGGTTGTCTCCCGGGATTTTGGTTCCGAGCGCCGGCCAGAACAACGCGGAGGCCAGCTGGCGCAGTTGGAGTTCCTTTACGAACACATTCGTATTCTTGGCGGACAGTCTGCTCAGAACCTCGAATCCCTGCATCATGATGACGCGTTTTCCGATGGTAACCTCCATGTCGGGGATGACGACATGGAGCCATGATTCGGGATCGGGCAGCACGCGTTCGCCCTTCACTATGTAGGCGGGCAGCTCGACAAAATCCTCCCGCGCCGCATCCGCCGGTAGTTTTGTTTGCGCGCGCGCCGTGGAGGAATTCCCGATCAAGGACAGAAGGAGCAGTCCCAAAATAATTGCGTATGGCATGGGGATGGTGTGGTGATGCGGCATTCTTTTTTGTTCGGGGCAAAAGGCTCGGTCATTGCAGGAAGGCGACGGGTGAAATGGCAAGGAGCGTATATCCGTATATTATGTGTTTTCCATGGGGCCGCGCATGCGCCGGAGCACAGGTGTGTTCAAAGTGTGTGGCTTTCCGGTGGCGGTGGAATTGTGTTCCGTCGGTGCATCGTTACGTTTTAATTTTTCCCCAAATGCCCGCCCCTGCCTCCTCACCTAAACAGCGTTTGTCATTCACTCATTCCGTGGACGGGATGACCGCGCTGTAGACATCCTCTCCCAAACGACAAACCCTTGATCCGACTCCGCCCTAGAACGTTTTTTATGAAAGCAAAACTTCTGCCCGCATTCGCATTCATCCTTGGCATGGCCGGCCCGCTGTCCGGGCAAACAAAGTCGCCCACGCAGGTGATCGGCACCAATGTCGTGAATTCGGCGACCATCTCCGAATCGGTGTCCACTTCGGGCACCCGCCTGAGCCTGGGCGCCGGATCGAAATACCTGCGCGAAATTGAGGCCGGCGCGACTTTTACCTTTGAGAACTCGTTTTCCTCGGACGCCGATGGCAACAGTTATCGCGGCGGCGCGGTGCGCATGAAGAACAGCGGCGCCAATGTCGTCACGTTTTCGTTTACCGGCGACGGCACGGTGGTGTTTCGCAACAACGCCACCATGAGCACCGGCAACACCGGTGGCGCGATTTGCAATTACGCCGACGCCATCATCAGTTTTAACAATGTGGCGTTTGATAATAACAAAACCATACAGGGAAACAACGGCCAGGGAGGCGCCATCTTCATGCGCGGCGGCAGTCTTTCCGTGTTAAATAGCGGCACGTTCAGCGGCAACTACGCGCAGTCACAGGGCGGCGCGATCTGGATCGAGGTGAAAGCCCAGGCCAATATTAATAACACACTATTTATAAGCAATTCCGCCGGGGTTTCCGGCGGCGCCCTTTGGGTGGGAAACAATAACAGTGCCGCCGTGCTGGACCTGACCGATGTCACGTTTACCAACAATTACGCGGGCACGCTGGGCGGAGCCATGCATCTGAGGGAATCCGGCACCGTGCGCCTGCTCGCCACTCGTGATATTGTGCACTCCGGCAACGCCGCTGGCAGCGGCACCGGAGGGTTTGCGCACATGCTTGCGAATGGCGCTTATTTGAGCCTGAGCGCCAACGCGGGCGCGACGATGGTTGTCGGCAGCGCCTCCGATGTCACGAAGGACAATATTTCCAGTTCCGCTTCCGCCGTGCGTCTTGAAATCAATACGGGCGGCGCGCAAGGGGCGGTCATCCTCAATGCCGACAACTCCACCTACACCGGCACCGTGAATGTGCTCGGCGGCAAGCTGCTGCTCGGCAACAGTGACGCCAGGCTTGGCGGGTTAATCAACGTGGGCACAGGCGCCACGTTTGGCGGACAGGGTGCCGTGGCTGCCAAAAGCGGCGCGAATAAAAATGTGATTTTCGATCAACTCAGCAATTTGCAGGTCGGCCTTGATGGTGCCAGCGGGCAGACGCAGACGCTTGCATTTACAGGTGCGCTTCATCTTGTGGACACCAGCACAATCACGGGCGATGGCATTCTCGATGTGACTGGAGGCTCCGCGACGATTGATGGCATGGTTTTCGCGGGTATTGCCGACACGAAGGCCGTGACGATTTCCGGCAACATTGGCGGACTTGGCGGACTTCATAAACAAGGCGCTGGCACGCTGGAGCTTGCCAGTGACAATACTTTTTCGGGAGGCGTGCACCTTTACGAGGGCACGCTCGCAATTGGGGCAAACGCGGCCCTTGGCAGTGGCACGCTCAATATTGGGTCAACCGGCTCGTCGAACGTTACTTTTTCCGCTGACGCGCTGACTGTCGCCAATGACATTTTCATACCCAATACTGGAAATTATACAACTTTCGACACTGCAAATTACAATGCCACGCTTTCCGGCGCGATTTCCGGCAATGGTGGTTTTGGAAAAGAAGGCGCGGGCACACTCACGCTTTCCGGCGCAGTCTCCCATACAGGCACCACGGCGATTCTTGGCGGCACGCTTGCGGGCGACATCAGTTCAAGCGGGGCCGTGGTCATCGCCAACCAGTCTGTTCTCACCGGCAACCTGACGCGCGCGGCCAACCAGTCCCTGGCCGTCTCTTCGGGCACTATCAACGGCAACTTGGACGTCAGCGGCGGCACGCTGCTGTTCGACTTGCGGGGCAGCAATGGCACGGCGGGAACCTACGACGCTTTTTCCGTGACGGGCGCATTTGGCGCGAGCGCCGCCAGTATTATCGATTTGTCCAATTTTGGAACGGCGCTGCAATATACAATCGTCACTGCGGGCGATCTTACGAGCGCCAACCTGGGCAATTTCACATTCAAGCTGGGCGGCCGCGATCTCACCAACCGCGCCACGCCCACGCTCGCCATAATCGGCAACGACGTGGTGCTCACACCGGCTGTCCGCAGTCTCATGATGAAGTGGACCGGCGGCGACTCGACCTCGCCGATTCTCTGGGACATGCAAAGCGCCAACTGGTCCGAGGCGGCCAGTGCGCTTCCCAAGGAGATCATTTTCCGCGCCGGGGATTATGCGGTGTTTGAGTCCGCTGCCACAAACACAGTCACTGTGGCCGCAGCCGGAGTCATTGCCAGCGATGTTGTCGTGAATGTAACCAGTGATTCCGCGACCCAGATATTCACCGGCGGCACGATCACGACAAAAGCAAGCGCATCCGACATCGCGGGCGACGTTGGGTATGTTTATGTCGATGGTTCAATTGACGCCAGCGGCTCGATCGCGTCATCAGGCAAACTTGTGAAAAACGGCGCGGGCACGCTTACATTTGAGAATGCGGCCAATGATTTTCTCGGAGGACTCGATATCAATGCGGGCGTTGTTTCCTTCAACAAGGCCGCGCAGCTTGGCGTCACGGGCACGCACATTCGTTTCGCGGGAAGCGGCACGCTTCGCGCCGATGCCGATATCCTCGGCGCATCCGGCACCCTCGCGAGCAACATCCATGTCGAAAGCGCGATCACCGGCGTCTTCGACACGCAATCGCACACCGTCGAATACACCGGCACGCTGAGCGGCGGGGACACCGCCTCGACCTTCGCCAAGGCCGGCGACGGAACCCTTCTCATTCGCGCGGGAGACAGCTCGAATTTTAACGGCATTGTCGCCGTAAACTCCGGCCAACTTTTGCTCGCGGATTCCGCCAGGCTCGGCGGGACGATTTCCATTGCCCAAGGCGCGCTGGCGGGCGGCAAGGGAGCCTTTGCAAACAATGTCGTTGTTAATGACGGCGGCATTTTGCGCGTCGGCACCGGGGACGCCGCCGACACCGGCGGCCCGGGCGTCCTCGACATCGGAGGCTCGCTCACGCTCACCGGCACCGCACGCGTGAACTTCCGCATATTTGGCGCGGGTTCCAACGACATGCTCAACGTCTCGGGCACCATCGACGCGGATGATAATAACAACATCATCAGCCTGCACTACGGTTCCCTCGCTTCCGGCACTTATTTTCTCGGCAACGCCGCGGGGCTCGCCGGCGTGCGGACCATCATGATCAACGACGCCCTTGTGAACACGGCCCTGCGTGCGCGATATGATCTTGGCGTCACCAGTGGCACGCTCTTCTTTTTCTACGGCATGGACGATTCCCGTTACATGGAGTGGACGGGGGCGTCCGGAACGCACAACTGGAATCCCGGCCTTTCCAACTGGACGGGATACAACGGAGACACCAGCACCGAGAAGAATTATCAGGATGGCGACACCGTTCGTTTTGCAACCACCGGCGACACCACGATCACGATTGATTCCACGGCCTACATTTCCGACATGGAGGTCGCCAACACCAGCGGCACGCTGACCTTTGCGGGCGAGGGCATAACCACGGATACCAGCATCATCACCGGCAATCTCGTCACCGATGCCAAATCCAAGCTCGTCAAGAGCGGCGCCGGAACTCTCGTTTTCGAAAATGGCGCGAATTATTTTTCGGGCGGCATCGATATTTCGGGCGGCGTGCTTGCCATCAGCGACACCGCGCAAATCAACACCGCCGGCAAGGCGATCAATTTTTCGGATTCCGGAACCTTGCGCGCCAACGCAAGCATGACGATCAGCCACACCCTTGCGCTCGCGTCCGGCGCCAATGCCGCGCTCGACACGGGCGCCAACAATGTCGTTTTTGACGGCGCGCTCACGGGTTCCGGCACAATCGCCAAGCAGGGCGCGGGCGGGTTGACCTATTCCGGCGCGGTCGCCGGCGCCGGCTTGCTCGATGCCAATGCGACCACGCGCATCGATGCCGGTTATGTCGAGCTGCGTGATTTCGCGGCCGCCGACATCGCCTCGGTCGCGCATAACTTTATCATCAATGGCGGCTGGCTCGACCTTTCCGATGCCACCGGCTTTGACCGCGACAATCCCGACGCCAGCATCGGCACAAACGACTGGCTCGGGTTGAACATCTCCGGGACGCTCGGCGGTGTCATTGGCGCCAACGACAAAATCACGCTGCGCGACGGCAGTGTCGTTTCCGGCATTGGCGCGGCATCAGACGGAGCCATTGCCAAGCAGGGCGTGTATGTTGTCGTCGATGCGGGCGCAAACGGCGTGGTGACGATGACCGGTTCAAACAGCCACGCCGGCTCCACCGTGCTCAAGAGCGGCGTCCTTCGCGTTACCGCCGACAACCAGCTCGGCCTGGCGGAGCTTAACCGCGAAATACGTTTTGAGGGCGCGGGGGCGACGCTCGAAATCGCGGCCAACGGCTACGCCAGCACCCGCGCGATCAATCTTCGCGAAGACGGCGGCATCAGCGTGGTTTTCAGTGCGACGGCCTCATGGGACGGTGTGATCAGCGGCTCCTCGCGCACCCTGTCCAAAACCGGCGGCGGCACGCTTGTCCTAACCGGCAGCAACGATGCCGCGCTCAAGTTTAACGTCGGGGAAGGCACGCTCCAGGGCAGCACGCGAAGCCTTCGAAATGACATAACGGTGGAAACCGCGGGCAACGTTGCCTTTGTCCAGGAAACCGACGGCCAATACAATGGAATCATCTCCGGCGCGGGCACGTTTGAGAAACGCGGCGCGGCGACTCTCACAATGACCATGCCCAGCGCGCTGACAGGCGCGACGCGCATACTTTCCGGCACGCTCAGGGTGGGGGCTGACAATTTGCTCGGCGCGGCGTCGGCGCATGCCATTTCCAACGGCGCCACGCTTGACATGCGGGGCACGCGCCAGGCGGTTGAGTCGCTTGACAATGAAGGCGGCATTCTCCTCACGGCCGATGTGAATTCCCGCCTGGGCTTGGTGAGCCGCGCCGACCAGCTTGCCGTCGCCGGCGCCATTTTGGGAAGCGGCACCATCAACCTCAGCCTCATCGACGTCGCCCCGACGGTGACAACCGGCACGGATCGGACGGTGCTGATCAGCGGCGCCAGCAACACGTCGGATTACTCCATTGTCATCAATGGCGGGCATATCACGGATGTTTACGGATGGGCCGTTGAAAAGATCGACACCGATTACGTCCTGACGCGCGGCCCGCTCTCTCCGCTCATCCCCGGGGTTGTGGGAATTGACGCGGCCGTGTTTATCAGCACGCAGGCCGCGTTCGATGCGCTGGGCCAGCGGCTGGGCGCCATGCGCCTCGCAAACAATGGCGTGACGCGCCAGGGTTTTGACGTCTGGGTCAACGGCATTTACCGGCACGACGAAATTAGCGAAACCCTTTACGATGGCACAAAAACCGACACGCAGGGCGTGCAAGTCGGGCTGGATTATACCGGAAAGATCAAGCGGTATGCCGTCGGTGTTTTTGCCGATTATATAAACACCGACATGGACATGCCGGGCGGCGAGACCAAGACCGACGTCACGGGCTACGGCGCATATCTCACCATGCGGCCCGCCAGCGCCTGGTATGTGGATGTGCTCCTGCGCGCGCACACCAGCACACACACGGTATCGCTGCCCGGCGTGCGCGATTTTGACATGGACGCCGACGGCTTCGGCGCGTCCGTCATGTATGGCTACGAGTTCAAGACGCGCTCGGGATGGAATGTCGAGCCGCAGGTGCAACTGACATGGAGCCGCACCAACGTGGACGAAACATTCGATCCCGGCTACCGCCTCTTCAAGGTGAACACAATCGCGTCGTTCCGCGCTCGGGTCGGAGCCCAAATTTCAAAGACAATTGTCTTTAACAACGGCAACCGTCTCAATCCATACGTGCGGGCCGGATTCGTGCAGGAGCTTGAGGGCAAAAACGATGTGACCGTGCTGCAATACACCGACGCCACAAGGAAGTATTTGCGCAACCGTTATGATTTTTCGGACAACTTCGGAGGAAGCTCGGGAATCATAGCCATCGGTTCGACACTGCGCATCCGCGACCGTTTCGATGCCTGGGCGGATGCCGGATGCGCCATGGGCGGCAAGATGGAAAGCTACGGCGTCAACCTCGGCGTCGCCCTCCACTGGTAATTATACTCAAGATGGCCGCCCGTGCTACTAATTACACTCATCTGTGTTTAAAGTGTTTAACTTTAGCCAAGCCAATTCCCTCAACCCTTGTAAACCCGTTCCATTCATCCCTGACCCTTTGAGGCATGCGCCAAGGCCAAGCCAGGCTTGGGCGCATGATTTAATAATCAAATCTTTTAATATATATTACCCTTATGCACAAAGAACCCAATAATATAATAAAGGCATTCGCCGTGAACCAGCGTTTGATGCGTGTATTCCAATTTCATGTGTTTGGGGTGCTGGCCGCAATCATGGCGCTGTCCTTGCCGGTTGCCGGGCAGGATGAAAAATTGCAGGATCCCGGGGCCATTGCCGGACAGGTCACCAACAAGGCCACGAAAAAATACCTGATCAACGTGGCCATTTCAGTGGCGGACACGCCCATCCGCGCGAGCACGGACCAGGACGGCAACTATACGATACAAAATTTGAAGCCGGGTTCGTATTCATTGATTTTTGAATACACAGGGTTGGACACCGAGCGCACGGTGGTGCAAGTGGCTCCGGGAAAAACGACCAGCCTTGATGTCGAAATGACGGCGGATGTGTATCACTTGGAGACGTTTGTCGTTTCCTCCGATCGAGAAGGCCAGGCGCAGGCGATTCAGGAGCAGAAAATGGCGGTGGACAGCCGTTATGTTTTGGCCGCGGACAGCTTCGGCAATATTCAGGACGGCAATGTCGGCGAGCTGCTCAAGCAGTTGCCCGGCGTCATGGTGTTCGACTCCAGCGCGGCGGTCGAGGGCGAGGGCGCGCCCGGCGAACTGACCGGAATCCAAATCCGTGGCGCGATGGGCGACCAGTCCGCGCTGGTGACTCTGAACGGCAACGAAGCCAGCAGCGCCTCGGCCATTGGCTCGGCCTCGCGCTCGTTTTCGCTGAAAGGTTTTAACGTGGACAACATCGAGAGCCTGGAAATTTTCAAGGCCTCCACGCCCGCGCATCCCGGCAACACGCTGGGCGGACTGGTCAACTTCACCACCAGAAGCGCGTTTCAGCAAAAGGGCAGGCGGCTCACGCTGGACACGCAGATAAACTTTATAGAAAGCGAATGGGGTCTGGGCAGCCGTTTGCACAGCAACACCGAACCAGCCCGCAAGTTTTATCCCGGCATGACGCTTAATTACTCCGAGGCATTTTTTCAAAACACGGCGCATCCCATTGGGATTTCGCTCACGCTTGGCGCCAACCGGAGCGCCCGGTATGGCGTCCGCCTGAAGGCGGGATATGCCGGGGTGAACGGCGAGTTGCCCTGGGGGCAGCCGGAGCTATCCGATGTGCCCGTGGCCGCCACAAGCTATCAATGGCAGGACGAGGATTCCATATACGACTCGCTGCGGGCGGGGCTCACGGTGGATTTTAAAGTGTCTCCCCACACCAGCGCCTATGCCGTGTTTGGCTGGGACAAGCAAAAGCAGTCTGACGGCGGTTATCGCCGGTTGATCGCAACCGCGGGCACTGTGCTCCCCGGTTCCACCATCGACAGAATAGAGGCCTCGGAGGCGCAGGGCGTTAATATTAACGCGAGCGTCGGCTTGTTTCGGTTTGAAAATAAGAACTTCAGGATTAACCCCGGCATGAAACACAAGTGGGGCGACTTCTCGCTCAACTACGATGTTTTTTATAGTAAATCCACCAGCGACCGCGATGAGAAGAGAGTGGATTATTATCTGGCCGACAATTCGGAGAACGCCGCGTCGCGCGTGAAGTTTGTGGTCGATAACATCATTGCGAGCGAGGGCGACGGCGCGAATTTGCGGATGGTTTCCGGGGCCGATCCGGCGGATCTCGACAGTTGGAATTCCCTCACCCTGGGTTACAAGCCGCAGTCCGTGAGCGACGAGCGTTATGGCGGAAAAATAGACGCCAAGAAGAGCCTTCTTTTTCGCTTTCCTCTCCAGCTACAATCGGGCGCCGCATATAATGTGCGCGATAGCGCATACGAGCGACCGGAATACAGGTATGATCTGACTGGCGCCGACAAGTTGCTGGGCACGCCGGACGATCCAAGGCTGGGAAGCTTTTTGGACAAGAACCGGACCTCGTCCGATTTTTACTACGGAGATCGCATGCCGGAGATCGCGTGGGTGAGCCCGGATGCGATTTGGGATCATTTTCTCTCCCATCCGGATCAGTTTTGGGGGCAGCACGCCAACAACGCTCAGGCCGTGAGGCAAAACAGCAAATCCTTCAAGGAGAAGGTCACCGCCGTGTATTTCATGGGCACCTGGAAACTCGCCGACCTCACCATCCTGGCCGGAGCGCGCTGGGAGCTGACGGACAATTCCAGCCACGGTTACGTAAGGCTGTCCGAGGAGGGCTCCAGCAGCGATCCCTCCTACGAGCCCGATGCCGCCGAGCGCGCCTTTGGGCGCTGGCAACCCCGGTCCGCGTCAAAATCCTACGACAACTGGCTGCCCAGTTTGCATTTGAAATATGAGCCGGTGAAAAACTTTATCCTTCGCGGCAGCATCACCAACGACATCGGGCGTCCCTCGGTGGGCAACATGATCGCCAATGCCTCGTTTGACCACCAGGGGCGGAGCATCAGGATGTCCAACCCCGACCTCGTTCCGCAGGCGGGGCGCAATTACGACGTGAGCATTGAGTATTATATTAAAAACGGCGTGGTCTCGCTGGCGGGATTCTACAAGGACCAGAAAAACCGGATTGAGGAAGTCCGATACACAGTCGGGGCCGGCATGGACAACGGATTCGACGGCATGTATGAGAACTACACCGTTTATCAGAATATAAACGCGACCAATGTGAAGATTCAGGGCGTTGAGTTTTCATTTTCACAGCGTTTGTATTATTTGCCCTGGCTGCTCAAAAATCTGCGCCTGAACTGCAATTATACTTACAACGAAAGCAAGCGCACGCAGTTGGGCTCCCCGGGCACATGGCTGAAAACAAAGGACTATGGCTCGCCCCGCGACACGGCCAATGTCGCGATCTCCTACTCGGGACGCCGTCTCTCGTGGCGGGTGAAGTGCAACTGGCGGGGATCCTACGTGAACGAGATGTATTATTGGGGGCAGAATACCAACAAGCCGACCACGACACCCTATTCCGTTTACAGATGGGATGAGACACTCCAGTTCGACCTGGGCGCCAGTTATTCGTTTTCACGGACATGGACCCTTTATTTTGACTGGAGAAACATCACGGGCGAGGCCGCCGTGAGACGCTGGAATTATTCCAACGTAATGCGTGAATATCACAGGGGGCTTTCCAATGTGTCGATCGGACTGAAGGCCGGGTTCTAACCGCAAAAATGGAGTTTATTTATTTTATGAAAACACATGATAATAATATGCCCGTGGGCGCGGACCTTCGGGGATTCAGGATTTTCCGCGCAGCCGCCGCCTTCGCGGGCGGCATGGCCCTCATGGCGGCGCTGCACGCTCAGATTCCCCCGCCAAATCAATACGGCGGCAATCTCCGCGATCCCAACAAGCCGTATTACAGCGATGGCACGACGCGGCTATTTATAGAGGCGCGCTGGACCGGCGCCACCACGAACCTTCTTGATCCCGCCGCATGGAGCACGGGCACGGTGCCCAATGATCCGGAGGGCGCGCGGACTTACGGCACCGGTTATTCGGGCACGGGGTATTATGTCTCGGGCACGTTGATGGGGCCGCCGCCTCCGGACTCGCCTGATTTCATACCGGGCACGGTGTTGGTGCTGCCTTATAAGACGACCAGCGGCGGTTATGCGATCCCCGACACGGTGGATCCCACCAAGGTTGAGTGGTATGGGGGAAACAAATACGAGCCCGTGCATCTCCAGTTGGCCTGGACCGGTTCCGGCGATTTTTATCAAAACATAGACCACATCCAATATGTTGACGGCTACGCGCTGGATTTGAGCGGCAACGACAGCGGCCGCTATACGCTTGATATAAATGGAATGGGGATCGTGCGCTGGAACACCGACAACGACGGCACCTCGTCCACGGCGCCGGAGTTCACCGGCTCGTCAAACCCACGCGGGCCGACCAACATGCCGCCGTTGATTATAAACATCGGGAAAAACGCGACATTAAAATACAGTTCTCCCACCCCCGGCGCCGGCAGCACGGTGGGCAGGGATCGAATAGACCAGTGGGAGCAATCATACCGGGCGAACTGGGGCAATGTGAACTCTCAGATCAATCTGGCCGATTCCTCCGCCGTGTTCGACATGAGCGAGCTGGTGGACACGACGCATTGTTATTTTTATAAAGTGGACGGTGTGAAAGGCTCCCAAATCCTGCTGCCCTCGGGCTCCCCCTCAATATATTTTGGCGCGGCCTCGAATGGCACGGGACGGCGTTATGACATGCGTATAGACTCCGACATTATCGCCGGCGCCATAGGTTCTCAGGCATTGCAAAAATATGGGGTGGGCACCCTTTATTTGGGCGGCGAAAACACCTACACCGGCAACACCACTGTCCAGGAAGGGGCGCTCTTTATATATGGAAAAGTCGCGGGTTCGGTTGTCCTGGCCACAAACCGGGTTACATCGTTTGGCGGCGACTCCAAGGGCAAGCCGCAGGATTATTGGACCATTGCCGGGAACCTGAGCAACACCCGGGGATATGTTTCCGCGGGCGCCACGGGCGGCGCGATTGGCGAGCTGCGAGTCAAGGGCAACATTATAATGGGATCGTCTGAGGCTTGGACCCTCGTGGATATTGAAAACCTGGGCAACTATGATGTCATAAAGGCGGGCGGCACGATCGCGCTTGACGGGCACCTGCAACTGTCGCCCGTGCCAAACTCGACACTGCATGCCGGAACCTATCGCATCATTGAGGCAGAGGGCGGCATCACGGGAAGTTTCTTTGATGTGTCAAAGCCCGGCCTGCTGACGCTCGATTGCGAAGTTCAGGTTTTCAGCCAGCATGTTGACGTGGTCATGACCCAGCTTCCTTTCACCGGAGTGCGGGGGCTTTCCGATGTCTCCGGCAAGGTTGCGCCTTTGCTGGATTCGCTGATTGGCAATGCCGGGGCGGATGGTATCATCGGCACACTCAATGCCGCCACCGGGATTGGGCAATTGGACCGCGCAATCGCCCAGTTGACGCCGCTCGCGGATCGCTACTGGTTCACCAACGCGGTGATCGGCACGGGCGATCTGACCCAGCGACTGGACGAGCGGGTTGTCCAGCCACTGGATGACGCACGGCATCGTTTTGGCATCTTTGCGGGATGCTCCGCGCTCGACATGGACATTCCCGCCACCGACGGCGCGGAAAGCTGGGAGGGAACCATGATTCGTTTCCTCGGCGGTGTGGACTTCCACGTCGCGAACAACCTTTCGGCCACTGTTTTTTATGCCAGGGACGAAACAAAATCCGACCTCGATCCCCTCGGCAGCGAGGGCAAGATCAAGAGCAATACCTATGGGCTCCATGTGAACTGGCGCGCGGGCAAGTGGGACCTCAAGGCGATGGCGTTTTACGGCACCGATGACTATGAATCGACGCGCAGCGTCGCGCTTGCCGGGGCGGGGGACTGGGTGCGCGCATCGAGCTCGGGCAAGCGGCTTGGCGGCGCGCTGAATGTCAGCTATGTTTTCGAGGATGTCATCGGCGGCGCCCTGAGTCCTTATGCCGGTTTGCAATATGTAAAATGGGATGCCGACGGTTACGCCGAGACCGGCGCCACGCTGCCGATGAGCGTGGACGATCAAAGCGCGACCTCCCTGGTCGGGAAGGCGGGCATCCGGTTTGTGTATCCTTTCAAGTTGCTGAAATTGTCGTGCCGCACGGTGCTCAATGCCGGCTGGCAATTCGAGATGGGGGACAAGGACCGCACCGTTCGCGCCAGCCTGAATGACAACAATTATGAGCTGGACCTGACCAACGACGGCAACGGTTACGTGCTGCGGGCCGCCTTCGAGATCGATTTCTCCAAGCGTCTGACGCTCCATTTGAGCGCGGGCAAGGAGGACGGGCTGCACGACGTGGACAATGTCAGCGGTTACGCGGGAATAGCCTTCCGCTTCTGATGTTTAATAAAACCCAATTAATAAAATAATCACGGAATCGCCGAACCATTAAAGAAACCGTTTCACCGCATTTTTCCGAGATTTAATAAAAACATTTTATGAAAACACACATTTCCCTGATCCTTGCCTTCCTTTGCCTGGCGGTTGTCCCGGCCCTGCGGGCGCAATTGATAGAAACCATCTGGACCGGGTCCGGTGGGGACACGCGCTGGGATAATCCCGCCAACTGGCGAACCGGCGCGGTGCCCGACGCGAACACTTATATAAATATCAAGCCGGCGCTGCACCCGGTGGTGCTTGATCTCACGGGCGTGAGCGGGACATTTCAGCTGAACGGCTTCGATTTAAATGACAGGGCCAACGGCACCGTCATGAACATCCGGGGCACCGACGCCGAAACGGTCACCATGGATATCACCGGCCTTCCCGTCATGTGGTATTTGCATAGCGGCGGCGTGCCGAGTTCCGGAATCAATATAGACGACCTGCCGCAGGTCATCTTTAATATCGGCAAAAATGGCGTGTTGAAATTCAGCCTGGTCAGCAGCGGCACGGGAGGCGGGACGGATTTCACCCGCTATAATGGCGATGTCGCCCACGTGCGCCTGACTGACAATGCCGTTTTCGATGTGTCGGAGCGCGTGTGGATGGATCCCGATGGTTCGGGCACGATGCCGCCCCGACGGGCGCTGGCTGCCGTGAGCATGTTGCAGGCCGAGGCCGGCACCACCATCAAGATGGGGCGCAATTCGTTGCGAATCGGCGATAATTACAGCGCGCGTGCGGTCAGCAGCGTCGAGATTGCCGGCAATATGGAGGCTTCCGAGGGGGGGATATTGATCAAGTCCGATCCGGGGACGGTTATTATATCCGGGCAAAATTATTTTGGTTATGGTGAATACGAAACAGAGTTGCGGACGGGAAACCTTTTGGATGACAACGGATTTCTTTTCACTGGCACGGTCTCAGACGCAAGAACCTCCTCCCGCAACCTCGTCATGTCCCAAGTGAACAACGGCGTCATGGTTGTGAACAGCAATATCGGGGACACGCGCGTCACCTCCGCCGGCGCCACCCTTGCCGGGCACGGACGAACGGGGTCGGTGATCGTGGAGCAGGGCACCGTGACCGGCGGGGCCGGCAGAAACAGCCCCGATGTCGGCACGCTGTTTGTGGACGGCAATTTCGAGATGCGCGCCACCGGCTCCAGCACCCTGTGGATAGACATCGGCAAAAACGGCACATACGACCGCATTCATGTGAGCGGCTCGGCGGTTGTTTCCGGAAGCACGCCGCTTCTGCGCCTTTGGGTGGCGGCCGGCTCCATCGTCGCCGGCGAGTATAAATTTCTAACCTCGGATTCGCTTATCGAGGGCACGTTCGCAAAGAATAAGGTGATGATTCCCGAATCTCTTACCCTGGTTCCCGCCGATCCTGAAAATCCCGTCAGCGTTTCCGCCGACAAAAAAACCATGAGCGTTAAAATGCTGCAGCTTCCGTTCTCCGACGTGCGGGGGCTTTCGGACGGACAGTTGAAAGTGGCCGGTTACCTTGATTATTTGATCACCCAGGCCGATCCCAATTCGCCCGAGTCATACAATCCGCTGGTTGGCGTGATGAATGGCAAGGCAAGCCGCGGTTTTTATGAAACGGCCATCGACCGGGACGCGTCGTTGAAATTATTGGCCGACGCCATGAACCAGCTAACACCCATGGCGTATGTGTCCTTGTATGAAACAGCCATTGCCGGCATGAGCACACTGGCCGAGGGGGTGGAAAACCGGGTCAACCTGGCCTTCAAGCAGCCGTTCAGGGACAAGTTTAGCCTTTATACGAATTTTGAATACAGCACCTCGAAGACGGAGGCGACGCTGGATACCGAAAGCGCCAAGCTGGACAATTATTATTATACAATCGGCGGATCCAAATCGGTGGGCGAAAACCTGATGCTTGGCGCGGAGCTGGTCATTGGTGACGGTTCCTACATACCCGACAAGGACGGGTCCAAAATCAAGGGCAATAGTTACACCGTCAGTGTGTTTGGCGCATGGAAACGCGACAAGCTGACCGTGGGCGGGCTGGCGCTGTTTGGCTCCGATGATTATTCATCGAATCGTTCCGTTAAAAAAACCGGGCAGGCGGATTATGTTTCCGCCGATATCGATGGTTCGCGCAGCGGATTGGGCGCCTGGGTTTCATACAAGCATGACATCGGCTCATTTTCCATAAGCCCGTATGGAGCCATGCACTGGATGAATTGGACCATGAATCGTTTCGAGGAAGACGGCCCCTCCTCCGTGGCGCTCACCGTTGAGAAACAAAAGGAGGATTTGATACAATCCCGGTTGGGCGTTCGCGCCGAAAAAGCCCTGTTTGCGCAGAATCATCCGAATTCGCTGTTTCATCTGTTTTTGGATGTGTCGTGGGTTTATCTATGGAAGGGCACCGATGCGCGAACCGTGAGAACGTCACTGGAGGGTTATTCCGTGGATGCCGTGGTGCCGGAACTATCCGACAGCGGTGTGCGCGCGACGCTCGGCATGTCGGCCGCGCTTGACAGCCGCTGGACATTTCAAGTGGGCGCGACCGCCCAGCGCGACGGCGGTTTCGACACGCAATATAATTACCACGCCACCTTCGGTTATAAATTTTAATATTCAATAACTCACACAACTTGCGGGAACTCGTCATGGGTTCCCGCTTTTTAATACCTTGTCATGAATCAACAAAACTCAACATCGGCGGATTTTTCGTGGTTTGATCATTCCCGTTACGGAATGTTTGTGCATTGGGGGGCGTATTCGGTCGCCGCGCGCGGCGAGTGGGTGCGAAACCGCGAGCGCATTCCGCAGGACGAATACGCGCGTTTATACGCGGACAATTTTCGCGCCGAGAAATATGATCCCGCCGCCTGGGCCGCGCTCGCGAAGGAGGCGGGCATGGGGTATGTCGTCATCACGACACGGCACCATGACGGGTTTGCGTTGTGGCCCACGGCAACCAGCGATTTTCACGCGGGGCGCGTCGGCCCCAAGCGCGATTTGTTGAAGCCGTTTGTCGAGGCCGTGCGGGCCGCGGGATTAAGGGTAGGATTTTATTTTTCCCCCGCCGACTGGCGGCATTCCGATTATCCGGGGTCTTATTATCGCGACTGGCCGGGGACGGGCGACTGGTGTTCGCCGGATGCCAGGGCGCGCATGCTGTCCTGTTATCGCGAGCAGTTGGTCGAGCTGATGACGGGTTACGGGAAAATCGATTATCTTTGGTATGACGGTTGCATCCCGGCGGATCTCGCAACGCCCGAAATCAATGAGGAGGTGATTCGCTTGCAGCCGCACATTCTCATAAACGAGCGCAATGGCGCGCCGTGGCATGTGCATATTTCCGAGCAGGCGATCAACCCTCCCAAGCGGCGCGATATGCGCTGGGAGGCGTGCATGACCCTCAACGACAACTGGGGATGGCACGCGGGCGACACAAATTGGAAGTCGGCCCGCGAGGTCGTCAAGATGCTCTGCGAAACCGCCGCCGGCGGCGGAAATCTGCTGCTCAACATCGGGCCGCGCCCGGATGGCTCGGTTCCCGGGGAGACCGTTCGCATTTTGCGCGAGTCGGGCGCGTGGCTGGCGCGCAATGGCGACGCGATCCGCGGTTGCGAGCGCTCGCCGTTCACTTGGAACAACTGGGGCCGCGTCACCGTGCGGGGGAATCGCGTTTACCTGCACATCCGAAACGGCACGGGACGCGAGCTGTGCTGGGCGGAGTTGAAAAACAAAGTGCTCGCGGCGCGCTGGCTCGACGGCGGAGCTCCGGTCAAATTTGACCAACAAGGTGAACGCCTTTTCCTGCGCGACCTTCCCGTGGAACTGCCCGATCCGCTGACGAGCACAATTGAATTGACTGTGGAGGGCGCGCCGGAACCTTTGACTCAACAAACAACATTCTGGATTCCCGGCGAGCCGGCGGCGTGAACCGCGGTCGATTATATTATCCAAAAACAATTATTTATAAGCATGAGCAATATTGACGAGCCAGTCCGCGTGGTGGTTTGGAACGAAAACCGGCACGAAAAGAATAATCCGAAAGTTGCCGCGATTTATCCACAGGGCATTCACGAGGCGATTGCCGCGCCGCTGCGCGCCACCGGCGGCATTGATGCGAAAACGGCCACATTGGACGAGCCGGAGCACGGGCTCGCGCAGGACGTGCTTGATGCGACCGATGTCCTCATCTGGTGGGGGCACATGGCCCACGGCGATGTGCGGGACGAGATTGTCGCCCGCGTGAAAAAACGCGTGCTCGAGGGCATGGGGCTCATCGTGCTGCACTCGGGCCATTATTCAAAAATCTTCAAGGCGCTCATGGGCACGACATGTTCGCTCAAGTGGCGCGAATCGACGGACAAGGAGCGTATCTGGAACGTGAGTCCCGCGCATCCCATCGCGGCCGGCCTGCCGGAGCATTTTGAACTGCCCGCCGAGGAAATGTATGGCGAGCCGTTTGGCATTCCGGAGCCCGACGAACTGGTGTTCATCTCGTGGTTCACGGGCGGCGAGGTGTTTCGCAGCGGCGCAACGTGGCGGCGCGGTCACGGACGGGTGTTTTATTTCCAGCCGGGGCACGAAACCTACCCGACGTATCACGACAAAAATATCCAGCGCGTGATTGCCAACGCCGTGCGCTGGGCGCGCCCGACCGTGCGGATTGCCGATGTTTGCCCGAATGTCAAAGCGCTCGAGCCGCTGCCCGTTGATTCCGAGGCGGAGACGCGTTCCAAAGTTGGCTACAAGTAAGCCATGCGAAAAACGTCTTCCCGAAAAAAGCCCGTTCGCATCGCGATCATCGGCGCGGGCGGCATGGGAAACACGCATGCGGACTGCTTTCGGAAAATTCCCGGTTGCGAGCTCGTGGCGGCCGTGGATGTGGACGCCGGGCGCGCCGCCGAGTTTTGCGCGGCGCACGGAATACCGCATTCGTTCGGGCGCGTTGATGAGATGCTCGCCGGGGTTGATGTCGATGCGGTGAGCATAGTCACGCCGGACGTGTTTCATGCGGCGCAGTCGATCCAGTGCCTCGCGGCGGGCAAGCATGTGCTTTGCGAAAAACCGCTCGCGACCGACTATCGCGAGGCATCCGCGATGGTCTCGGCGGCGCGCAAGGCCGGCACCGTCAACATGGTCAATTTTTCCTATCGCAACTGGTCGTGCATCCAGGCCGTGGCCGCGCTGGTGCGGAAGGGCGGGGTGGGGGAGATTCGCCATGTGGAGGCGAGCTATTTGCAGGCGTGGCTCGTGAGCAAGGCGTGGGGTGACTGGCGCACGTCGCCGAAATGGCTTTGGCGTCTTTCGGGCAGGCACGGCAGCAAGGGTGCGCTCGGCGATATCGGCGTGCATATCGTGGACTTCGCGACGTATCCCGCCGGGCCGATCAAACGCGTGCATTGCAAGCTCGGAACGTTCGGCAAGGCGCCAAAAAATCGCGTCGGCGAATACAAACTCGATGCGAACGATTCTGCCGTCATGACGGTCGAGTTTGCCAGCGGCGCCCTTGGCACGATTCACACCACCCGCTGGATGGGCGGCCACGCCAACCGTCTGTTCCTGAAAATCGCGGGCACGCGCGGGACGGTGGAAATTGACTCGGAGAAAACGACGGAAGGCTATCGCATTTGCGCGGGCGGGGATCTCGACACGGCGACGTGGCGCGATGTCGCGGTGAAACCGACACCCACCAACTACGAGCGCTTCATCACAAGCATCCGCACGGGACGGCGCGAGCAGCCGGATTTCGCCCGCGGCGCCGAAATCCAACGCGTGCTCGACGCCTGTTTCGAGTCGGACGCAAGGGGAATGCCCGTGGCTGTTTGCTCAAAAAGGGCGGCGAGGCGATAAGCCTCGCGCCCGCCCCTCATCGCTCACTCGCCCGAATCCAGCGCATTGAGCGATTCGAGCATTTGCGCAATCGACAGCCTGGCTCCGCAAATCACCGAGTCGGCGGCGCCGTAATACATCGTCACCGTGTCGCCATCGACGACATGGCCGTTTGTGAACACCACGTTTTGCATAAACCCGGCGGTTTCGTAATCCTCCGCCGGGCGCATGATCGGGCTCGTCGAGCGGGCCAGCACTTTTGTCGGATCGTTCAAATCCAGAAGCAGCAGTCCCAGTGAGTATTCGCCCTTTGCGTCCACGGCGTGATAAATTTCAAGCCACCCCCTGGGCGTGCGAATGGGCTCGGCGCCGGCGCCAATCTTCATCGCCTCCCAGCCGGGGCGCGGGCGGGCGATCCATTGGTGCGCGCCCCAGTGCAGCAAATCCGGCGAGCGTGAAATCCATATCCACGGTCCGCCGATGTCGTTGTGCGTCGGGCGGTGCAGCGCGTAATAATGTCCGTTTATTTTTTCGGGAAACAGCGCGCAGTCTTTGTTTGGCGGCGGGAAGATCATCCCTTCCCGATCAAAAGTTTTCCAATCTTTCGTGCGTATCAGGCCGACGCCGTAACCCGCGTCGGAAACCGCCGTGTAGGTGATGTTATAAACACCGTCGATGCAGCACACGCGGGCGTCCTCAATGCCGAAGCTTTCGAGTTTTCCATTACCAATCAGCACGGGTTCCGGTTCGACCTCGAAGCGCACACCGTCATCGCTCCACGCGAGGCGCAGGTGCGAAAGCGTGGTCAGGTAACATTGCCCCTCGTGGACAAACAGGCGGGCGTCCGAAGCCTGTCCGCGTTCGGCCGTGCTGGATTTCACGATGCGCATTCCATCCGGAGCCTCCGGATCAAGCACCGGTGTGGATATAAAACCGTCTTCCTGCACGGGACGCTCCGCCACGCGCAGCAAAAGGCCGATGCGCCCGTTGTGGACAAACGCGCCCGGATTCAACAGGCATGCGACCTCCATGTCCGGGCGGCTCGGCTTGACGTCCGCCGGGCGAAGAATGGGGTTTTCTGGAAAACGAAATATCATGCGCAAAATATCCGGCGCGCGCAAATCACCATCAAGTAAATAGACCCATTGCGGCGCATATACAGAAAAGGAACAATTAGCCGGAATGTTTGCGGGATGTCCGTGAGAATCGAAAAGATTCATCCACGCGCAACCGTTCGGAGGCATGAGGTCTCAGCTGACGAGAATGATGTGAAGTGATTCTCCTGTCGCGCAAACGCGCCGCGCGGCGCCGGCGGATGCGTTTCGTATTTTTCCCGCGAAAATTTTCACGCGGGCCTTGGGATCTACTTCGGCGGGAATTTCAATCTCGGCGGGCGTGCCCGGCGGCAGCGTGGCGCGCAGCTCAAATGCGGGCGCGGCGTTTGCGGCGCGTTTTTTGTCGCGGTTTATTTTCCAGAAAACTTCGACAACTCCGCGCGGAGTCGGAACACGTCCGCGCGCCCAATCAAGCCCGCCCGGTTGCGGGGCGATGCGCACGGTGGCGTAGCCGGGTCTGGCGGGCTGCACGCCGAGAACGTGGGCGCTGAGAAAATACGTCGGCGCGGCCGACCAGCCGTGGCAATGGCTGCGGGTCATGCGCGGTTTGTCCGCGTGATACATTTCCCAGAACGTCGTGGCGCCGGCCTTGATTTGTTTGCCCCAATAGTCGCGAATGAGGCGCGTCATGTCGGCTCCGCGTTTTTCACGGGCGAGACCCTCTAGGACGAAAAACATGAAGAACGGGCTGCCCGCTTTTACGAACCCTTCTGGGGCTTCGCTCATGATTTTGCGCGCGCGCGCGGCGCGCTCCGGCGTCGGAACGCCCGCGATGGTTGCGGCGGTGTGGGTTTGCTGGCTGAACACGACGGAGCGCGTGCCGTCGGCGCGAATGCAGTCGATGTAGGCGCGGCGTTTCGCGTCCCAGAGATGCGTGTTGATCGCGGCGGCGATTTTGTCGGCGAGGCGCGTCCAGCGTCGCGCTTGACTGGCGGCATCCCTGCCGAGGGCGCGGGCGAGCGCGGCGCACTGGCGAAGCCCGAGGACGGCGAGGCAGTTGAGGTGCGTGACTTCGCCGCCTGAGGGCGTGTCGAGCGCGGCCCAGTCAAACATGTTCCATGCGTGGATTTTTATGAGGCCGCGCGGGCTGATGAAGCTTTCGATGCCGTCAACATTGAGGTCGATGGCCCGGATCATTTCGCGAGCGAAGGCATGGTCGCCAGTGTGCCGGTAATGCTCCTCCGCCCAGCGCATCCACAAAAAGCTCCACGCGGGAAGAATGTTCTGCCACGCGCTGGGAACCTGGCTTTCGACGAGTGGCGAACGCGCGAGGCTTTGGGCGGCGACGCGCCAGGAATGCGCGCTGAGGCGCGGGTCGCCGTTTGCCACGAGGTCAACAAGCGCCTCGTTGCGGCCGTCGCCAACCCAGAATGTCTGCTCGTAGCTGGGGCAGTCGGTGTAGGTGTCCTCGGAGCAGCAGCAGACGGAGTGCGCGCCGGCCTCCCAGATTCGCTCGAGCAGCGTGTCGGAACAGGTGAACGCGCCCTGGCGTTGCTGCGGATAGGTGCTGAGGAGCGCACGAATGTGACGAATACGAACGGGCCGGTCGAAGTTGCGCAGGCTGAACCAGGAATACTGAAAACCGCGGCGGACGAGCGTGCGGTAACGTTGCGGACCTTCCCGGCAGATATAGCGGAAGGAGTTCTTCATGTTTTCCGCGAGATTGAAACGGCCGTCGGGCTGGATGAACTCGAAGTTGTGGTTGTCAACAATCGTGCCGCAGGGCGCGTCGATTTCGATTTCGTGATAACCGATCACCTCCCGGCCAAAGTCGAGCAACAGGCGGACGCCGCCGCTTGCGGGCGTTGGATGGATGGTTGTCCATTCCGCCGTGCCGTGTTGAAGCGCGGCCGGGTTTTCGACGCGCGGACGAATGTCGGGGATGACGCGCTCCGAGGCGCATTGCGCGTAGATGTCGGCGCCAGCGACCATGTCGCGCGTGAGCGGGCGAACATATTCGGCCGCGAGTTCGCCGTCGTCGAGGCATCCGCGCGCACGGATGCGCTTGAATTGTTTAGCGGTGGCGCCGGAGGGGATTGCGGCGGCGCAAACAGGATGTTGTTCGCCGGTGATCGGAGGCGGGGCGGGGAGTTCGAACGGGCCGACCGCAAGCCAGGGCGCCGGCGCGTCGTCCGCGTGCCGCGGATAGGCCGCCCATGTGACGGGGCGTGCGACCCAGACGTTGAGAACGATCCACCAGTAGCGGTCGCGCGGCGGCATCTCGCACATGAGGGTGTTCCACCCGGCCTTGAGGCGGGCGTGCGCGACTCCGGTGTCGGTGCGCTGGAGCGTGTTGTCGTCGAAGGCGAGTGGTTTTCCATTGAGCGTCCACGGGACAAACGGGCGGAGGTGCGGTTGGTGGAGCTGGATCGCCTGCGCTCGCTCGCTGTAAATATGCGTGAGCAACAGCATGTCGCAGCACGGCGCGTTGGCCGTGAAATCGTCCGGATTGAGATATGCGCGCGGGTTGAGATTCCACGAATAGTCGGCCGTGCGAACGGCTTCGACCTCGCGGACGCGAACCGGATCGACGGGGTTGCGGGTGAGTTGCGGGATGTCGCGCAGCACGAATTTGTCGTGCGCGCCTCCGCCCGCGTTGGCGACGGCAATGGCGGCCGGCCATGCGGCGAGTTGCGCGGCGGTTTCGGCCGGGGGCGTGTGCGAGGACCAGTCGTGCGGAAAGGCGCGCGCGTCGAATTGCTCCTCCCATGCCTGCATGCAACTGATGCGCGGGACTGGCCAGAGGTGCCCGGCGTGGGGTGCCGCGCGCCATTCGCCGGAATCGTCGGTGACGAGCGTGCGCGCGCCGGAAGCGTCGCGCCATGCGAGCTGCGCGATCATGCCGGGCGCGGCGTGCAGATATTGGAATGTGCCGATGCCGAAGTGCTGCGCGAGGACTGCGATGACATTGCGCCCGGGGCGAAGCACGGCGCGCAAGTCGTAGGGATCAACGGGCCAGGGCGATTGCCACGAGCGCGCGGGGCCGTGGCCGAGCCAAACGCCGTTGACGTAAACCTCATAACGCGAGTCGGCCGTGATGAGCAGGGTGGGCGTGTCAGCGTCCGCTTGGATACCGCCGTGGATTTCGAACTCGCGACGGAAACAAACGACATTGTGTGCGGGGCGTGTTGCTTGCGCCGACCAAATCCAGCGCGCGCTGGGGGCGAAGAAAACGGAGGGCGCTGACGAACTCATGTTTCGACTTGGGTTTTGTGGGGGCGCACCTTGCGTGCGCTCTGATGCTAGCCCGCTTTGTGAATGCGCATGCAAACAGCTATTCGCATACGAGGGCGCACGCAAGGTGCGCCCCTACAAAGCGACGTCAGTTTTCTCATTTTGCTGGTTTGTTAACCGGGGAGTTTTTGAAAAGGGAAGGCATCCCCTTCCATTTACTTGATTTCGATTTCGCCGAAGCGGGCCGGGTTTACGTCGGATTCCGTGGGCACGTCGTTGACCATGTCGGTCGCCTTGTCGTGCCAGTAGAGGCGCGCGGCGCGGTTTGTGCCGGATGCGTCGGAATAGATGACGCCGGCGACACCCCGCAATTTCTCGGGGAGCTTCTTTCCATCGAGGCCGATGTCGGCAAGCGGGATGCGCACGAGCGCGGTGTAGCCCTTGCCGTCGGGCGCGATTTTCACATCGATTTTTGCGCCGGGCAGAATCTTCACGATGTCGAAGTTGCGCGCGTTGGAGAGGTTGTTGCCGACGACGTAGGTTTGCGGATTTTCCTTTTTGGAGGCGCTTTTCTGCCAATAAATCACGCGCGGTTCGCCGTTGACTTTTGCTGTGAGGAGCCGGACGGGGCCGCGTCCGGGGATGTCGAGCTTGAGATCAAGCGCATCGCCGCCGATGAAGGCGTGCGTGATGTTGTCGGCGCCGTTTTTCCACGGCGAGGGATCGGCGACCTGCCAGGCGAGCGCAAGTTCGCGCTTGTCGGCGAGGAGAGAGACTTTGAACCAGCGCGAATCGTTGCCGCTTTCCCGCACCAGTGTGAAGGGCGTGTCTTTTGCAAGTGCGTCGCCGCGGGCGAGGGTTGTCGCGGGCGCGGCGGAGGGAAGTGTTTTGCGCTTGGTGATGACGAGGGGGGCCTCGGCGTCGTCGGATTTTTTGCGCGAGGCCGCGATGGCCCGGCCGCGCGCGATGTCGTCCGCTGTGACTTTGAGGGCGACGGTCTGGCGGCGCATGGTGTCGAGGTTCTTGACTTCGAAGATGCCGAAATATGCCTGGCCGGATTGCACCAGGACTTTGCCCTTCATGGGGCCGTCGGTGACGCGCCAGACGTGGCCGCCAAAACTTTCGCCGCCTATGTGCGTGGCGTCCATGGTGACGATGCCCTTGATGTCCTGGAAGAGCGAGGTGAGGTAGAGGCCGTCGAAACTCATCATGAACCACTGGCCGCGGTCGCCTTGGAGCATGGTGGCGCTGCCGACACCGGGGATGTTTTCAATGACGCCGTTGGTGCGGAAGGGGGCGATGAGAAGGCCGGCGCGCGCGGCGGGCGCGTCCCAGCGGCCGTAGGGATTCGGATAGGCGCCGCGACGTCCGTCGGCGGTGTGGTAGCTGATGCCGTCGGTGATGTTGCCCGCGTCGTCAACGAGCGGCGTGCCGCAGGAGCTGGGCCGCTCAATGACGGTTATGGTGTTTTTCGGGCGGCGCGGATTTTTGAAATCGTAAACGGGGACGCCGTTGGCGTCGATTTTTTGGAGCGGGTAAATGTTTTGCGCGGGATCGAAGATGGTCATGTCCGGGCGCACCCAGCCGGGCGACCAGTAGTGGGCCTTGAAGGCGATGCCGGCGGTGATGAGCTCGTTGCGCTCGACGCAGCCGTTTCCGTTTTTGTCAATCCAGGCGCAAGGCTGCTTGGAGTCGGGAAGGAATTCGCTGAGCGGCGTGCGGTCGCGGCGCGTGCGGTTGTCGATCGGCGGGAAGAGCGCGGTGGCGGGAACGAACTCGCCGTTCGCGGCGCGTCGGCAGATGATGAGCGCGCGCTGGTCGGTGGGGCCCGTGGCAAAGGCGAATTCGTGGACGCGCCCGCCGGCGTCGGTGACGCGTCGGACCTGGCCCTGCGTGCGCACGAGGGCGGGGTGGTAATAGAGCGGGATTTCGGCGGACTTGCGGCGCGCGGAGTCGATGCCGGCGTCAACTTTGAACTCAAGCCCCATGGCGATGAAGCGCGTGGGGTCGTGCGGAATCGCGTAACCGTGCGTGGCCCCGTAGGGTGACGCGCCCCAGTATTCGTCGTCGAAGGAACCGTTGGGTTTCCAAACGGAAACGCGGTGGACGTTGGAGGTGCCCTCGGCGATCCAGATGCGTCCGCGCGCGTCGAAGTCGGCCGAGACGGGCAGCATGACATCGTCGCGATCAAAGGGTCCGGCGGCGCGGTCGGTCGCGCCGGGTTTGGGTTTGCCGATGATGGCGGAGGGCGCGGCGTCGCCGTTGAGGTCGTAAACGAACACCTGGTTTGTGCCGGCGTCGCAGACGGCGACGCGGCGTTCGTCTTGCGAGACGCCGATTCGCACGGGCTTGCTGACCGCGGAGAGATTCAGGAGCTGGCGCTGGCGCTCGAGCGTGGAGGCGTTGAGTTGCCAGAGTGTTTTGTCGGCGAGGACGGCGTAGATATTTCCATTGCGCGAGCGGATGGCGCGGAGGCCGGGGGCGGGACGGTTTTCTAGAATTTGGCCGGAGTCGATGTCGATTTTATAAAGTTTGTTTTCGGGCAGGAGAAGCCAGAGCGCGCGCTCGCCGAGCGCGATGGTGATGCTTTGCGCGAACGCCACGCGCGCGAGGCCCTCGGTGATGGCGGTGGCGGAGGCGACATCGACCTTGGGGAGCGGCAGGTCGAGCTCGCGCGAAACGAGTTGCCGGCCGTCTGGAAGCACAAAGGGCGCGGTGCGGCCGGTTTTGGCGTCGATGCGTGTGACGAGGTATTTTTTCTGCCAGATGTCGAACTCGAAGGCGTAAATGTAATCATCGGTCGCGATGATGTCGGAGGCGGAGGTGCGCACGCTCCAGTCGGCGCCGGAGTCGATGTCGAGGCTGCTCATACCGCGCCCGGCCTCGGGCATGGAGAAGCCCGCGACAACGCGTTTGCCGTGCGTGGCGATGGATGTGGCGGAGCCGTGGTCGCTGCCCCAGGTCACGTTTCTTTCGAGGGTGAGCCAGGGCGGCGTGCCGGCGTTGTAAACGGTGGTGAGGAGTTCGAGTTTTACGGGCGCGTGGTCGGCGATGACGGCGGTGTAGGAACCGGGTGCGACGGGTTTGCCGGCGTCGTCGAGACCGTCCCAGTAGTCGGTGATTTTTTCGCCGGTGCGCGGATACTGCGCGATGAGATTGCGGACGCGCTCGCCCCTGGCGTTGTCGATGGCGATGGTGACCTCGCGCGCGGGCGCGTCGGCGGCGATGGCGGGAATCGTGTAATTGATCGCGATGGAGCCGGCGGTGTCGAGGTTGAGGAGCGCGGCGAGGCGTTGTTGCTGGAGCGCGCGTTGCCCGGCGGTGATGTTGAGATTGCCGGTGTTCGAGATCGTCGCGGAGCCCCAGTGGTCGCGGGCGCGGAACATGAAAATGCGGTTGGCCTTGGGCGTGTTCACGCCGTCGGCGAGGCGGTGCCTGGTGCTGGACTCGGGGACGTCGCCTGGGCCCATGTTGGCGGCCCACATGGTTTCCCAGCCGATGACAAACTGGCCGCCGGGCGCGATCGGCTTGCCGCCGAGGCGCAGGTAGCTCCAAGGCATGAAGGCCTCCATGTTGTAGCCCTTGCCGTTGTCCCACGCGCGCATGGCGACCTTGCCGCCGAAGGCCTCCATGGAGTTGCCGAAGCGCTTCGTGAGGTCGGGGCGCGCGGGGCCGGTGTTGTCGTAGGGCGGCTTGTCTCGCCAGCCGCCGTGTTGCGCGAGCATGTAGGGTTTTTGCTCGGCGGTGGAGTAGTAGAGCGTGATGTGGATTTGATGCTCGTCGGGGGATTTGTTGTCGAAGATCGTGCGCAGCTGCACGGCGTCGCCACGCCAGGCGCGGTCGAAGTCGACACCCTTGGAGGCGTTTTTGAGCGGGTCGATGTCGTGGATGCGCGCGAGGTAGTAGATGCCTTTTTCATCCCACATCATGTGTGTCCAGATGGAATACGTGTCCACGAGCTCGGGGCTGTTGTAGCTCCACATGCCTGCGGAGAGATCCCAGTCGTTGTCGCGGCCGTCGATGGTGACGGCACCGGGCGCGGGCACGACCGTGACGTTGGTGACGTAGGACATGGTGGCGCCGGAATCATCATCGGCGGCGCGAATGGGGGCGGTGGCGAGAAGCGCGCCGAGTGCGAGGAGGAGGATTGGTTTTCGTATCATAAAATTGAATACAGGCGGGGCGATGCGGTCAGGCGCGGCGTTTTGTTAGCGAAACTCGAACGCGCCCCACAATGCGGGCCGCAGCATTGCCTCGTCGGGAACGTCGCTCACGATGCCGGTCGCCTTGTTGTGCCAGTAGAGGCGCGCGGTGGTCTGGTTGCCGTCGCCGCGGAGGATGCCGATGTCGCCCTTGAGTTTCGCGCCGGGTTTGAGCCGGTCGGGCGCGAGGCCGAGGGTTTTTAGCGGGACGGCGATTTCATAGACGCCGTCCTTGCCGGCGGTGAATTGGATTTGCGCGCTCACGTCGTCCACGCGGTCGAAATGAATCGTGCGCCAGGGCGAGGAGAAGGGGACGCGGTCCCTTGCCTTTGTGCCTGGCACGACGGCGCGATAGAGCAGGGCGAGCGGCTTGCCTTTCACGACGGTTATGAGGAGGCGCTGGTCGCCGGCCACCGGGGTTTTGCGCGCGGGATCGGCGCCGGCGTCGGCGCCGATCATGATGTCGAGCGCGCCGCCGGTTTTGAACGGGGCGACGGGCTGCTCGCCGGTGTTGGCGAGGAGTTTCGGATCGCCGGTGCGCCATTGCGCATGGAGCCTGTCGCCGGAAACGGCAAGGGCGGCGGTGACATCGTAGGGTTTGCTCCGCGAGCTGAAGTAGGCGGCGACGCCCGCCTTGTCGATGTCGACAAAACGCGCGGCGCCCCAGTCGGGCGCGCCGGATTTTTGCATTTGAATTTCAACCGTTCCGCTGCCCAGCGAACGCTGGCGGGCGGCCTCGGCCTCGACGCGCCAGGCGGCGGCTTTTTCGAGATCGGAGGCGGTGATGTTGATGGGGAAATCGGCCAGGCGGCGAATGCTGTCGATTCCGTCGAGCCGGATGAGGGCGCTGCGCGCGCCATCGACGATGTAAACGTTGCCGTCGGAGGTGCTGGTGATTGTGGGCCAGAAGTTTTCCTCGCCGAGCGTGACGCCGTCGAGCGGCATGTTGCGCGTGGCGGAGGGCATGCGCCAGATTTTGCCCTTGCGCATGTCCTCGAAGAGCGTGGCGGCGAGCAGTCCGTCGCGCGTGAAAATGTGGACGCGCCCGTGGTTGGTGTTGGTGGCCCAGAGCGGGCCGGCGTCGGAGGTTTTGCCGGGGCTGAAGAAACCGCCGAGAAGTCGCGTCGGCGCGATGAGTTGCCCGGCGCGGTCGGGGGCGGGCGCGCGGTGCGAGGCGTGCAGCCCGGGCCACGGATTCGGGTAGCTCCATTTGGGCGCGGCGTTTTGCGCGCCACTGATCGAGAGGCGGTCGTAGGGTGCGATGCCGAGCGTGACGGCGGTCCATCCGTCGTTGAGCGGGGAGACGAGGACTTGCGCGCCGCCCGACGAGGCGGGTCGCATGACGCCTTCGGCGAGGACGACGGGCTTGGAAATGTCGTAGCGCGGTGCGCCGTTGTTCGTGAACCCGACGGGCGCAAAGCGGACGGACTGGCCCTTGGTTTCGTTGCCGAGTCGGGCGACGCAGAACGACAGGTCGGGCATGATCGTGACTCCATCAACAATGCCTTTGATATAGGAAACTTCATTGGGCTGGGCTTGTGCGTCGCCGTTCAAGTCGTGCCAAATGAAGAAGACATTGGCGCGGGCATTTTTGGCATTGAGGTCCGTGCCCTCGGGCCAGCGTTTTTTGAAGGAATCTGTTTTGAGGACTGCCCAATCGGCGGCGCGGCCCATGGCGGCGCACGGGCGCGCGAGTCCGTCGCGCTCGATAAACAAAAACGCCGTGCCATGTCCGTTGGTGGGATTGCTGTTGTAGCAGTTGGTGAAGTAACGCCTGCCTTTGAAATAAAGCGGCGTCTCGGGGCCGGCGCTGCGGAATGCGAGCGGCATGTCGGTCGCGCTGGCGCGGTGATAAACGCGGGCGAGCTCATAGCCGCCCTTGTCCCAATCGAGGCGAAACTCCATCGCGCCGTGTTTTTCGTCGGCGTAATAAAAGCGCGTGCGATCCACGGGATCGAGCGTGCCGCCTCCGCCGTATTTTCCGGGACCGTAGATCGCCTTGGCGAGCTTGCCGTCGGGGGTCCAGATGCTGACGCGTTTCGGCAGAAAATCATTTTCGGCAACCCAGAGGCGTCCGCGCGAATCAACGGCGAGGCCGAATGGATTGTTCATGTGAAGCGGATCGTAGGCGCCGGCGGCGGGTGCGCCGGGGTTCCCGATTGTGCGGAGCGGTTTTCCGTCGGGGGAAAACACTTTCACCTGATGGCTGTTTCCGTGGTCGCTGATGTAGAGGGTGCCGCGCGCGTCACCGGTGTTTTGCGGGCCATCAAAATTGATCGTGATGCCCGCGGGCGCCTCAAGGCCGGTGGAGATGAGTGCGGCGGGGGCGGGAAGGGCGGAGAGATCGGCGAGCGAGTCGTAGCGGACGAGGCGTTTTCCGGAAATGGCGAGGAGGCGGCCCTGTGCGTCGAAGGCGAGGCCGCGCGGTTTGTCGAGCGGGATGGTGGTGAGGTGCCCGCCCGAGCGCGCGTCCACAAACATGAGCTGGTTTTTTGCGGTGAGACTGACTGCGATGAGGCCGTTATAAACGGCGATGCCGCCGATCTCCTTGCTGACGATTGTTTCCATTTCGTTGGCGCCGCCCTGCATGGGGCCGGAGCCGGGGATTTTTCCGAGAACGTATTTGATGACTTCGCGATCCCTGCCGGCGAAGGCATCGTGCGCGTTGGCGAGCGTGATGTTCTTGTTGGCGACGACGGCGGTGATGCGCAGCTCGGGTGTGCGGGTATTTTTCCCGGATTCCCAAGCGGACGCGACATAGGCGACATCGCCGGGGACTTTTTTCGCGGGATCGTCGCCCGTATCGCGCGCCATGTAGGGCGCGGCCGTCCAATGGCCGCCGACCCAGCGCTTGCCGCCGAGTTTGCGGCCGTCGAGCGTGACCCAGGCGAGTCCGGCGGGACCCTCGGTGATGAAGCAGCCGAGCAGCACCAGCGGCTCGTTTGCGACGGGCGATTGGTCCGCGGGTATAAAAAGCGCGGACTGCGGCGGCGTGTGGTTGGCGAGCCAGGCGCCGGAGGCGTCCGCGGTGTTCCACGGAGGATTGCCCGAGGCGTAAACCGAAAATTCGTAGTGCGGCTTGATCTCGTCGCGCACAAGTCCGCGCACGCGGTATTTGCCCGGGGCGACGGGGCGCGCGGGAATGTTGAAGACGCCGTGCATGGCCGCGTCGGGATCGCGCCCGAGGTCGTCGCATCCGTCCCACCACGCGGTGTTTTCACCGGCGGGGAAGGGCGTGTCGGAAAAGAGATTGCGGACGCGCGTGCCGTCGGGGTTTTCGATGACGAGCGTGACGCGGCCGGCGCGCGGAAGCGTGAAGCGAATCGGAATCGGCGGGTGCGCGGGCGGGGACGCGTCGAGCGCGGCGGCGAGGCTGGTCGCGAAAGTTTCGGGCGCGGTTGCGCCGAGGGAGGAGAGCGCGAGAAGCTCGCCGAGCCAGACGCGTTTGCCGGATTTCGCGGGTTTCACGCCGTCGCCGAGCGGCGCGGTGATTTTGACGCGGATGGCGCGCGTGGTTATTTCTCGCTCAAAGGGGAGATGGAGCGTGGAGTGGCGCTGGGGCTGTTTGTTTGCGTCGCCCGCGTTCGTATTCAAAATTCCGATACGCTCCCAGTGGGCGTCGCCCGCGTCGCGGGGATTTTGCTCCTCCGGCCCCGCGTAGGCTTGCGCCTCGGCGGAGGCGAAGCCGGGGCAGACGGCGACAAGGCCGCCGAGCGCGACGGGCGCCGGCCATGTGAGAACCGTCCATTCGGGGCGCCCCGGGGAAACGGACGGGGCGGATGCGCCGGGCGTTTCTTTGGCGTTGATGTTTGCCCAGGCGCCGTTCGCACCCTCGGCGGTTTCGTTGGAAATGCGCCCGGCATATTGGCTGTCGGCGCTGGCCGAGGCGACGGCGAGCGGCGCGATGTTTGCGAAACGCCCGGAGAGGAGCGTCACCGCGCCGAGCGTGCCCGCGTAGTGCAGATCGGTTTGCGCGGCGGTGTGGGTGAAGCGCAGCGCGCTTGTGACGGTGCCGGGAGGTAGCACCCAAAGCGTGAGCTGCGTGGTCTTTTGGTTGTCGGCGGCGCTGAGCCAGTGGATGTTTCCCGCGGCTCCGGTTCCCGGAACCTTGTCCGTCATGCGGCCGGCGGAGAAACGTTGCGCGGGTATCCATTGCGATTCGTCCGCCATGTCGCCGGGGACGGGCGCGCCGGGCTTGAGAACGCTTAACCGCCCGCCGCCAAGGACGAGGATGGAGCCGATTTCTTGCGGCGTGTGAAACGCGATGCGCAGATGGCGCGGCCCGTGCCTCTTGGAGTTGCCGAAGGTGATTGTGTTTCCGCGCGCTGTGATTGGTTTTTCGGCTCCGTTTTCCCACTCGGCAAGGGCGTCGTCGTTGACAACGCCGCCCGGCGCGAGGCTGAAGGGGAACACGGGCGTGATTGCCGCGGGGGCGGCGGCCAGTGTCGGGGCGAGGGCAAGAAAAACGGCAATGGCGGCGGAATGGATTTTCATGGTTTTGTATTTGATAAATGGATACGTCAGCGCCCGGCGGAGCAGATGCTCTCAATCCGAAGGTCCGCGCCCTTGGCGGCGTTCGAAAAATCGGGGACTATTTTGAGCGTGTGCGCGCCGTCGCCGAGTTGCTTGGTGATCATCACCCAGGCGAAGAGGCATCCGGCGCCGTCCGTGGGACTGTCAAAGCGCTTGGTGCTTATGTCCCAAAGAAACGGGTCGGCGGCTTTCGAGTTTGGCTGCGGGACCGGGGCGCCGTCTATCCACACCCGAAACGGCGCCGTTATCGGGCTGCTCTCCCCACGAGTCCCACAAATGAACCGCGGAACGCGACGCTCAGCGGGGCGTTGGTTTCAGTGCGCGCGACATCGCCGATCCAGCGGCCCGAAAGCCGGTCGAACCACATGGCGTTGCGGTAGCAATGAACCCGACTCCACCCCTCGGGCAGCGGCGTGTTTGCGAGAACATGGCGCGTGCGTTCGGGGTAGAGATCGGGGTAAACTGTTTTCGGCGGAATGGGCGCGGTTTTAGGCGCGGGCGCGGCGGCCGCTTTCACAAACGCATCGCGCACGGCCTCGAAAAAAATCTCGTAACCACAATCGTCCGGGTGTGTGCGGTCCCTGCCGAACGGATACATTTTCACCGGATCGGCGCGCCCCTCGGCGATGGCGCGGCGCGCATGATTCATGATGTCGGCGGTGTGAAGGCCGTAGGCGTCGGCGAGTTTTTGGTGCGCCGCCGTGCGCGCGGGTTGCGCGGGGTCGGTGTCGATCATCTGCGCCTGCATGCAGGTGAGCACGGGCATGACTGCCGCGCCGGACTCGAGCAGGTTGCGAACAATGCGCTCGTAGCTGGCCATGTTAAACTCGTCCGCGCCGGATATGCCGTCGTTGACCGTGAAATCGAGAAAAACGAGATCGGGTATGTGCGCGAGCACGTCGCGGTCGAGCCGGAAGAGGCCGAGCGCCGAGCCGGTGCCGCCGATCGCGGCATCATGAAAATTGAAGGATGTGCGGGGATATTTTTCGCGGAGCCACCGCATCATGCGCCCGCGATAACTGGTTCGGTTGGGATCGGAGGCGTTTGCGCCCCAAGTGAGCGAGCCGCCGAAAAACACGACGGTGAGCGGCTCTCGGGCTTCCGCGCGCGCTGCGAAACCGGCGATGGTGCTGCCCTGGCGCGCGGGTTGCGCGGCGTTGGTGTTGATGCTGGCGCTCATGCAAAAAATAAGGATGGCGAGCGTGCGTATGACGCTGGAGACGCGATGTGTCATGTGGGGGGATTAGGGAGGTGTTTTATATATGATCAAAAAAATACGACGGCACGGGTTAAGCCGCACAGAAATCATACAGTCCGCGTTTGCGCGGCGCGGAGCCACGCGTTTAGTTCGCGAACGTCACGATGCCAAACTCGCGTGTGTGAAACGCGCTTCCCGAATGTTGTTCAGGTCGTTCACGCCGAGGTTGGGCGGCGCCCAATCGGGCTTGCATGAAACAACATCCCGCTCGATCCGCCATCCCCGTGCGCGTGGCGGCGATTGTCACTTGGCGGCCTGGGCGACTGCCACGGAGTCAAACCACGTGGCGCCTTTTTCCCCGTTGCGGCTGAAGATCGAGAGGCGGTTGAATTTTCCGGTTGTCAGATTCACGACGTCCGCCGCCTTGCCCAGGCTCGTGTAAACGGCCTTTGTCTCGTCGTAATAAAACACCTCGGCCGTCGCGGGAAACCGGTCCTTGCCGGGGGTGACGACGAGTTTGAACGAGACCAGTGCACCGGGCTTTTTGAAAAGGCGCGAGGTGCTGCCGACATTGGTTCGCGTGCCCTTGCCCGCGGGATCGCGATAGGCTATGCCGACGGGCAGCGCGGGGCGGAGCGAGAGCGTGACAAGATGGTTGCCGGTGGATTCGCGAAGAGTGATCTCAAAGCGGCTGCCATCCGTGCCCCTGGGGTTTTCCGTGCGAACCCGGAAATAAACCGAGATGGGGCCGTCCGCGAGATCGACGATTTTTGGAAGGTATGCGTTGGACGCCACATCCTTGCCGTCCGAGATGATTGACGGTCCCCAAAATGAATCGGCGATCAGGGCGTGTTTGACAACGGGTTCGCCGGCAACGCTCGTCCATTTGTTGCTGTTGTCCGCAAAGTCTTCCGAGAAGACGACCGTCTCGCCATCGGAGACGACCGGGAGCGCCGCGTGAACAGCGGACAATGTGAAAACGCCGGCTGCGAGGACGGCAAGGGCGTGAATGCGCGGAAGGACACGACGATTTTTGGGGAGGTTCATAAGAATAAAAGGTGCGAACGGAACCGTGGCAAAAATAGGCGTTTTGAAAATCCCAAAAGGGCCGAAAATCGTGATACAGAATCGACACACAAATAATGATAAACGGAACACTGCCGCTGAGTGTATGGATATCGTGCCGGTGTTCAGCGCTGCAAAAATGCCGCAACCAATGGGGTTTCCTCAACAAAACATGAGCACCAATCCCGCCCCCGCCTCCAACCCCTACGGATATTTTGACGACGCGAATCGCGAGTATGTGATCACTCGTCCCGACACGCCCCTGCCGTGGCTCAACTACCTCGGGCAGGACGATTTTTTCGGCCTGTGCACCAACACCGCCGGCGGCTACTCGTTCTGGCGCGACGCGAAGCTGCGCCGCCTCACGCGCTACCGCTACAACAACGTCCCCATGGATCTCGGCGGACGTTACCTCTACATCCGCGACGCGGCGACGGGCGATGTGTGGAATCCCGGATGGAAGCCAATGAAAACCGCGCTCGACCGCTACGAGTGCCGCCACGGCACCGGCTACACGCGCATCACCGGCGCGCGCGACGGCATCGAAACCGAAATGCTCTTCTTCGTGCCGCCCGGCGAAACGCTCGAACTCTGGCGCGCGACCATCCGCAACACCGGCCCCGTGCCGCGCAAAGTGCAGATCTTCTCCTTTGTCGAGTTCTGCCTGTTCGAGGCGCTCAACGACATGACCAATTACCAGCGCACGTATTCCATCGGCGAAGTCGAGGTCGAGCCCGGCGACGGCGCGATCTACCACAAGACCGAATACCGCGAGCGGCGCAACCACTACGCGCTCTTCGGCTGCGCGCATCCAATTAATGGATACGACACGGACCGCGACGCCTTCGTCGGCGTGCACAACGGCCTTCACGAACCGCAAGCCGTCCTCGCGGGCAAGCCGCGCAACAGCATCGCGCACGGATGGAATCCCATCGGCTCGCACTTCATCGAACTCGACCTCAAACCCGGCGAGACGCGCGAGTTTGCCTTCGTGCTCGCCTACATTGACCAGGGCCCCGACTCGCCGGAGAATCCCAAGTTCACGGCGCCCTTTGTCATCAACAAAACCAAGGGCCGCGCGATCATGGCGAAATACCGAGACATCGCCGCCGTGGATGACGCCTTCGCCCGCCTGCGCGCCACATGGGCCTCGCATCTGTCCGCGTTTCAAGTCACCGACTGCCCCGACCCGATTGCGGCGCGCATGGCAAACACATGGAACCAATACCAGTGCATGGCGACCTTCAACCTCTCGCGTTCCGCCAGCATGTTCGAAACGGGCATCGGACGCGGCATGGGTTTCCGCGACAGCAACCAGGACATCCTCGGCTTCGTGCACATGCTGCCCGACCGCGCCCGCCAGCGCATCCTCGACATCGCCGCCACGCAACTCAGCGACGGGACTTGTTACCACCAATACCAGCCGCTCACCAAAAAAGGTAACGCCGAAATCGGCGGCGACTTTTACGACGACCACCTCTGGCTCGTCCTGAGCACCTGCGCCTACATAAAGGAAACCGGCGACCGTGCCATCCTCGACACACCCGTCGGTTACGCGGACAAATCTGGCAGCCGCGACACGCTCCTGCACCACCTCGAAACCAGCATCGCCTACACGATGAAACAACGCGGTCCGCACGGCCTGCCGCTCATCGGCCACGCCGACTGGAACGATTGCTTGAACCTCAACTGCTTTTCCACCGAACCCAACGAGTCCTTCCAATGCGCAGGCGACGTCAAGGGCTCCATCGCCGAGTCCGTGATGATCGCAGGCCTGTTTCTCCACGCCACACGCGAGCTCGAAGCGCTCTACCGCTGGCTGCAACGCGACACCGACGCCGCTCGCATCGCGGAACAGCACGCGACCATGCTCGACGCCGTCGAAACCCACGCATGGGACGGCGAGTGGTATATCCGCGCCTTCGACGCGGCCGGAAAACCCGTCGGCTCGAAAACCTGTGGCGAAGGGAAAATCTTTATCGAAAGCCAGGCGTGGTGCGTGCTCGGCGGCGCAGGCGCAAACAACGGACGCGCACGGCAGGCGCTCGAAAGCGTTCACAAACATCTCTACACACCCGACGGCATCATCCTGCAACAACCCGCCTACTCGACCTATCACCTCAACCTCGGCGAAGTCACCAGCTACCCGCCCGGCTACAAGGAAAACGCGGGCATCTTCTGCCACAACAACACATGGATACATCTCGGCTGGTGCCAGCTCGGCGAAGGCGACCGCGCCTACGAGTATTACCTGAGCATTTGCCCCGCCGCGAAGGAGCAACAAATCGAAACCTACCGCTGCGAACCTTACGTCTATGCGCAAATGATCGCGGGCCGCGATGCCGCGACGCCCGGCGAGGCGAAAAATGCCTGGCTCACCGGCACCGCCGCATGGACATTTGTGACGGTCTCGCAGGGCATCCTCGGAATCCAGCCGACCTACGACGGACTGCGCATCGACCCGTGCATGCCGAAAAACTGGCCCGGCTTCACCGTGCGCCGTGTGTATCGGGAAGTTGAATACATCATCACCGTTCGCAACCCGAGCAACCTCAGCAAGGGCGTCGCCCGCCTCACCGTCGATGGCCGCGAAATCACGGGCAATGTCATCCCGGCGGCTCCGTCCGGTTCAAAAATCATGGTCGAGGCCGAACTTTGTTAACCCTGATCGTGTTCGCGAAAGGTCCGCTTTATTCCTATCTGTCCCGCGATTATTGTTTGCGTGTATGCTTTCTGTTTGCAGCGCGTGCGAACACTGTTGCGATTTGCATTGTGTAACATTCCCAAACACTCCCCATGCGCACGACCCTGACAGACATCAATGTTTCCATCCTGCCGCGGCTGCTTGCGGAGATGCGGTTCGAAACAGCCCGGCGCGCGGGGGCAATTTTGGTGGGAAAAAAAGAAACCTGCACGGCCGCGGCGGTGTTCGGTTTGCATGACGCGCATGTGTCGCTCGCTGAATTTCACGAGGCGCAGGCGCTGCTCGAAAAACATGGGCGGGTGCTGAAAGACGAGGCGTTCGCCGTGGCGCGCCGTCTCGCGGAGGATGCGCACGGGTTGATACGCGAAAGCAGTTACCGGATTTCTCCTGAAGCCGTGGCGGGGCTCACGCTCGACGAGTATCAGTCGAAATACCGCGCGCTCGCGAAGGAGCGTTACGAGGCCGCGCTCAAGAAAGCAAAAAGCGACGATGACAGGATGGAGCTGGCGTCGAGTTTGCGCAAACGAGGCATGGCGTTTCCCCCGGGGCTCGCGGCGGACGCCGGTTTGGAGCGCCCCAGTGTTGTGGCGGAAGACACCGCTCCGGGCACCGGCAGCATAAGCGGAGTGATCCTGATGCCGGATGGAACCCCCGCGTCGCGCGTGACGGTGACGCTCGGATTGCCGGTGCGCGTGGAGCATGCGAATCCGGCCGCCTACACGCACTGGGCCGCGGACTACGCGCCTGTCATCGGGCCGATGAAAAAACTCGTGACTCATACCGACGAGGCCGGCGCGTTTTGCATAAAAGACGTGCCGGAAGGCATGCAGGAATTTCTGGCCGTGACACTCGATGCGAACACGCATGCGATCGCGACGCGCTTTCTGGCCCGGGCGATCAAGGTGCGCGCCGGTGAGGAAACGAAGCTCGGGCGCCTGGTCGCCGCCGAATGGACAAGCGCGCCGTCGCGAGAGATTGCGAATCCGCTGCCGGCGGTTCTCAACGATGCCTCGGGTTGCGAATGGCGAAAACTCGGGGAGACGCGCCTGCATAATCCGTTTTATTACGAATTCAGAAAACAGGCGCTGCGTCTTAAATTGCCGGAGAATTTCAACGCGTCGGGCGAACCGCTGCGCGTCATGCTTGCCGGTGATGGATGCGGCGCGAACGGCATGGAGATATCGCATCAGGTCGCCGGGGATGATGTGATCGTGATGGTTGACTTGCCGGCTCGCTCGAATCGTTTTGTCGGTTTTTATGCTTCCGAAAACGCGAAGCCGCGGCCTGTGACGGCGGAGCCTTCCGGCTTTCCGCGCCTGAAGAAGGAGGGGCTGGAAAATGGCGAATGGATTATCGACACCGGTGCGGCGCAGTTTCGAGTCAGCGGCCCTGATGCGCGGCCTGACGCGCCGCCGATTGTCGCGGTGCGCGGTGTGGATGAGCGCTGGCGCGGTCGCGGGCGCTTTGTTTTTCCGGAGGGCGTGCGCGTTGTGAAGCGCGATGTGCGCATTGTTCACGAAGGCCCTGTGATGGTGGAGATCAGTTGCGAACATGCGCTGAGCAACGGTTCCGTTTACACGTTGATACTCACGGCATACGCGGGCGAGGCGTTTCTTGGTGCGCGCGAAATCTCGCCAAGGCTGGACGGGGCCGCCTTCGAGTTTTCGCTGAAGGAGTTTTCCGGCGGTCGCGGTTTTCGAAACTGGACGAGGGAGAATCCCGATGGCGGACGGCACTGGTTTAACCTTGAGGCGAAGGATGCCGTGCATGGCGAGATGGTGGAGTCGGTGCCCTGGTGGGTGCCTCCGCAATGTTTTGCCTTTGCGATGACGGCGGACGGCCTGGCCGAACGTGATTACGTGGGTGTTTTTTCGATGCGCCGCGGCGAGTGGATTGACCGCGAGTTCGAGCATATTGCGCAGGGGCCGCTCGGGGAGGACGGGAAGCCGAATTACGAGCTCGACTGGCCGTATCCCGAAATGCTCGGTTCGTCGATCTCGCCGATTCACGCGGGCACAAGCAGGGCCGGCGACGCATTTTTTCGCTTTGGATTTTTCGACGGGGAGAGGCGCTGGGGATTGTTCGTTTCCTCGCTGGAGGCAAACGACGGCGTGTGGAAGGAATTTTCCGCCGCGCAACATGCGTATTCGTCGCCACGGTTGCAGGATTTCAAGGACTGGCATTTCGACGTGCCCGACGCGCAGGCGCGCCCGCATGCCGTGGCCAAACGCGGGCAGTTGCCCGGGCTTCGGAGGAAGCGCCGCTCGCCGCGCTTCGAGCGCTTGTGGAAAAAAATCGCGGGGGACAATGTGCGCGGGCCGGGGCGGGGGCTGGCGTTTGCGGTCGATGGCGATCCGCTTGTTGCATGGCGCAAACGAACCGAGCTTGTGTGCATTGCCGAGGTGCGCAGCCGCATGGTTTTGCTCGGGCGCGACTGGTCCGACATGTATTCGCCGGTGCTCGGCCGGCCGATCACCGAGTGGGCGGAGGAGTATGACCTGATCGCCGCGAGCGGCGTGTTCAGCGAGGAGGACGAGCGCACGGTTCGCGATTTTCTCGTGCTGATGGGGCACATGTATATGGAGACGGATTTCATGAACTGGCGCTTCAACGCGCGCAACGCCAACTTCGAGGCCGATCGCACGGATATCGTTGGCGCGGTGTGCGCGGCGTTCGACGGGCATCCGGACTCGGGAAAATTTCGCGCGCACCTGGTTGATGTCACGAAGCGCTCGCTGAAAGTGTATTGCACGCCGGGCAGCGGCAAATGGCAGGAGAATCCCGCATGCTACTATTTGCAGGCGGCGAAATGCAGGATGAATCTTGTTTATCATCTGGTGCAGCACGGTCGGGTGCGCCTGGACGAGATTCCCTTGCTCAAGGATTTTTTGATGTGGGGAATCAATTTGCTGACGCCTCCGAATCCGGTCTCCTACGCGGTCATGCGCGACGGCGCCAAGGACGGGGCGGAGAGCGGGGCGTCCCTGTATGCCCGTGTCGAGAAGGTGCGCAAGATCGCGCCAATCGGCGACCATGCGACCGTCGGGCGCTGGCTGCCGGAACACTACGCGACGATTGGAAAACTGTTTCGCGACACGGGCGCGACGGAGGTGGATAGAAAATTCGGACAGGAATTAATCGACGCGTATTTCCTCTCCAACGCCGATGGCAAACGCCTGCTCACAAACTATGCGCTGCCCGTCGAGCAGGAGGGCGAGCAGCTTTTCCACGACATTTATTCGAGCGCGACATTCGGCAACCTGCCGCTGTTTTTCACCGTGATCGATGAGGAGGACATTCCCTCCGCGCCCGTGATAAAACTGGAGAGCCGCCGCCTGGAGGGATTTGGCGCGATGCTGCGCCACGGCGTGGACACGGAACGCGAGGGCTGCGTGCTGTTGAAACAAGGGCCGGGCGGATACCGTTATCACCGCACCGAGGGGGGCATCATATTTTTCGCGGACGGGAAGCCGCTTCTTTTTGACGGCGGCGAGGCGGGCGAGGCGTGGCGGCACAGCACGCTGTCGTTTTATGATGTGAAGATGCCGATGATGGCGGGACGCCTTGAAAAAGTTTTCACGGCCTCGCCCGCATTTCAATTTACCCAAGGCTCGCACGCGGGGCCGGTGCCGCCGGACGAGCCCGTGTGGTGCGGCGACAGGCCGAGCCGCGAGCGCATTCAGGACTGCCTCCGGCGCTACCATGCGCCCGCGGGCATTGTGCGTTCGCTGGCGTGGATCGACGGGCGCACGCTGGTTGTGCATGACGCGATTTCGGTGTCGCCGGAAATCCCCAGCCAGTGGCATTTGCAGGTCGTGGGCGGTTCGCCCCGGGGCGGCGCGCAAAACGGTTTTGTTTTCCCGGGACGATTCGGGGTGGATTTGCAGGTCTTGTTCCCGGGGCAGCAAATGGATGCGGAGTCGGTGAGCGAACTGCCGACGTTTGAATACCGCGGCGCTCCGTCGGAGTGGTTTGCCATGCAGCATCTCGAAGTCGCAAAGCGCGGCGCGCGCGAATATCTGGCGGTGTTGCAGCCGCTCGACGCGGGAAGGGGCGAGCGGGATCAGGTGTGCGCGGAGGCGTTGAAAGACAACTCGGGGCGCATAACGGGCGCGCGAATAACGGGTGCGGACGGCACTGTTAATCGTGTGTGGTTTGGACGCGATGCGCGCATCGACAGTCATGGCGAAGATCACGAATTTTCAGGAAAATCGGGCGGCTTGCTGCTCGGCGCCGACCGCCAGGTGCTGGCCCTGATGGGCGAGGGGAGTCTTTCGCACGGCGGGTGGCGCGTGGAGAGCGACGGCCCCGGGATCGCCCTAACCATCACAGGTTCGGAGGCGCGCATGGCGGCCCAAGGGGCCGGGGAGGTTCGCATATTTCACAATAACAAAACTGAATCGATATTGGTGGGCGCGGATATCGAGCGGCGGATTATTTTATAATTAAGACAAATTAAGATCATGTCATTTCATCACACCGAAAAACTTCCCCCCGATGTCAGCATCGACCAAAAAACCGGCAAAAAGATTTGGTCGGTGGGCACGCTCCGCTACACGCAGGGCGGGCTGCTTGTGTTGTTCGGGTGGCTGATGTTTAATGATTTCTTTTTGATGCTGATGGAGCAGATCAAGCCGAACCTCACCGGCATTCTGATCCGCAGCCACGGGGCGACAAACACTGAAATCGCGTTGTATTTGGGCACGCTGGGATCGCTGTTTACTTTTTGGATAAATCCGCTTGCAAGCACATGGTCGGACCGCACCCGGACGAAGTGGGGGCGGCGCAGGCCGTTTCTGCTGATCTGCACCCCGCCCATGGTTATTATCATGGGATTGATTCCGTGGATGCCCGATATTTGGAACTGGTTTTCGCACCTGCCGTTTGTCGCGCAGTTTTGCACGCCGGGGTCGGCGCGTGGCGCGGTCGCGGCGATCGGTTTTTGTTATGTGGTGTCGGGTGTGTTTAATAATTTTATTCTGGCGATCTTCACGTTGTTTTTTATCGACGTGGTGCCGAAGTCTGTGATGGGACGATTTAATGCGATTTTGCGAATCGTCACAATGATACAACAGTTTATTTGGAATTATTGGGTGTTCGGACTTGCCGAGCATAATATGAAATGGATTTACGGCGGTTTGGCCGGGGCATGCGCCGTCTGTTATATCGTGAGTTTGATCATGGTAAAGGAGGGCGAGTATCCGCCGCCCGAACCAATCGCCCCGGGTGTTGAAAAGCCCGCGTGGCATGTGAGAATTTTCGGTCCGGTGGCGACCTATGTGAAGGAGTGTTATTTAAATCCGTATTATGTGTGGGTATTTCTGGCGTTCCTGGTGTATCAGGGCAGCAATGTTGCGAATACGTTCCGGCTGTTTCACTGGAAGGAGACACTCGGGTTCAGCATGGATACCATAGGGAAAATGCAGGCGTGGCCGCAGCTTGGGATTGTGATAATTGGGTATTTGCTCGGCACGATGGTGGATAAATTCAAATCGCTTCGCATGATGCCGATTGCGCTGGGCTTGTGGGCTTGCGTGAACGTGGCGTCGTTTTTCTTCCTGCGCACACCCACGACAATGCTCATTTTCATGGGGCTTATCACACTGTGCCACTTTCTGTTTTCGATTTCATGGGGCGTGATGAATGTGGAAATTTATCCTCGCGCCAAGATGGGCCAGTTCTGCTCCGCGCAAACGCTTTCCGCCACTGTTTTTGTGATGCTGCTGAACCTCGTCGTTGGTCCGTTTTTCGATTGGGTGGACAATTATCAATTTGCCTATGCGTGGAGCGCGGTGTGGCAGTTTGCCGCGGTGTTTCTCTTTATAAAAGTGTATAGAAACTGGAAAAAGAAAACCGCCGAGGACGCGCGACTGGCGGCGGCCGGTGTGCCTGGGCTGCCTTCTGATATGAAATCATAAAACTTCTGTTTTCATACCCATGGGCAAGGCCGGTTATGTATAATGCAATTGGGCGGTTGCCTTGCACGCAGCGGATGAGGTTGCGCGGGCGGTGGCGGCGCACTGAATAGATACATAACGAGGAGCAGAAATCCAAAAGGCATCCCCATCCATTATGACAACCGACACAATCCCCTTGTGGAAGGACGCGGCGCCCGGCGCTCTTGGCTCCGCGCCCACCGATATCCCGACGCTCACGCGCCACGCGGCGGCAAACCCAAACGGCGCCACCATGCTCATCGTTCCCGGCGGCGGTTATTGCAGCCTGACCGGACACGAGGGCGCGGGGTTTGCCCCGTGGTTCACGCAACGCGGCATCACCAGTTTTGTCCTCACCTACCGGCTTGCGTCCAACGGTTATCGCCATCCGTGCATGATGCTGGATGTCCTGCGGGCCATGCGTCTCGTCCGGCATCTCGCGCGCAAGGAGGGGCGTGACCCAAGCCGCGCGGGCATCATCGGCTGCTCCGCCGGCGGGCACCTCGCCTCGACCGCGCTCACGCATTACGACGCCGGGCGGCCCGGAGGCGACGATCCCGTCGAGCGCGAAAGCGCGCGCCCCGATTTGGGCGTTCTTTGTTATCCCGTGATTTCGTGCGGCACGTCCGCCGCCCACGCCGGATCAATGGACAATCTTCTTGGCCCGAATCCTCCCGCCGATCTCGCTTGGCAAATGTCCACTGAAACCCAGGTGACGCCGCAAACGCCGCCCACGTTTCTCTGGCACACGCTGGAGGATCCTGTCGTTTCAGTGGAAAACTCCATGTTGTTCGCGAACGCGCTGAGGCGCGCGTCGGTGCCCTTCGCATTGCATGTTTTTGAAAAAGGCGGCCACGGACTCGGCATGCTCCCGGGCTCGCCACCGTGGACTGTGTGCCTTGAAGGCTGGCTGAGGGAGCGAAAGTTCGTGTGAAGGCGCGGGCAATTAAACTGAAATGGCGCGTTTTTGCCGGGTGCTTTGCATCGCGAGATCGAGGATTTGAATCGGACGGCGCGCCCACTCGGGAGTGATGACGAGCGGTTCGCCCGTCACAAGATGGGCGGCGATATTTTGGTAGAACTTTTCACCTTGGGATGGCGGATTTTTGCCGCGCGTGGTTTGGCGATCGCCTGTCGGCAGCATGATTGTGGTTTCGTATCCGGAGCTGTCGATGAGGTGCGTGCCGCGGGTGCCGACGATGCGGCCCATGCCGCGCTCGGGCAGCACGTCGATGCTGGTTTGCGTGAGGCTGACGCGCTGTCCGCTCGAAAAACGCGCGACGAGCTGGGCCTCGTCCTCGTTGAGCACGCCGGGCGGGTGCGCTGCGTTTTTTTCGGCGGCCCAAAAACCGTCCCACGCATAAGCGCTTACCTCGACGAGTTCGCCGCGCACGATTTGCAGGGCGTATTCGAGGAGGTGCACGCCCCAGTCGTAGAGACTTCCGCCCGAAATCTCGCGCGATGAGCGCCACCATTTTTGCGGCCGTTCGTGCGCGCCGGCGCGCAAGTCAATGCGGACGATGTCACCGAGCGCGCCGGAGTTAACAACGTCGAGCGCCTTCAATATACATCCGTCCCAATGGCGGTTGTGATAGGTGCTGACGACGGCATGGTGTTTTCCGGCGGTGGCGATCAGGGTGTCGCATTCGGTGGTGGTGAGCGCCATGGGTTTTTCGAGGACGCAGTGGCGTCCCGCCTCCAAAATTTGCACGCCGAGCGCGGCGTGGGTGTTGTGAGGCGTGATGACTGTGACAAGATCAACGGCGGATTTCGCGAGCATTTCACCGACGGTCGCGTAGGTTTCAATGTCGGGAAAATCAGCGCGCGCGGCATTGAGGCGGTCCGGGTTGATTTCGGCGACGGCCAGGGGCGTCATGCCCGCGGCTTTCATCTCGTGGAGGTGATGGCGTCCCATGTTGTAGGCGCCACCGTAGCCGATGACGCCGGTTTTGATTTCGGCGGGTGCGGAGAATTTTTTCATGATGTTTGTTGGTTTCAGAGAATGCGTGCCGCCCAGAGAAGGCCGCGCGTGACAAGCTCGAGGGCGGCGGGATATTTTGAGAATTCCCCGGGCGCGTGGCCGAGCGAACAATAAAAGACGCGCCCTTGCCCCCATTGTTTTGTCCATGCGACCGGCATGGTTGTGATGCGGTTTTCGTAAGTGTAATCAGTGTCGGCGAGAATGTGCAGGCCGGGATCGACGAGCATGTAGTATTGCTCGGATGAATACGCAAAACTGGCAGGCAAACCCGCCGTGGCGGGGTGGGCCGTGTCGCGGATGCGCACGGTGTAGTCGCCCACATGCGGATGCCCGGCAAAGATGCCTCCGGTCATCCATTCGTATTCGGTGTTGCCGCGAAAGGCGTCGCACATTCCGCCGTGAATGCCGCCGAGCCCGGCGCCGGAACGGATGGCGGATGACAATCCTTGCGTCTGCTCATTGGTGATCAGCCCCATCGTCCAGTTGGGAATAATGAGGGCGTAGTCGGAGAGGCGCTTTGTGTCCGCCAGGATGTCGAGCGAGGTTTCGTTGTCACACTCGACGCCCCGGGCGCGAAGTGAAGTGGCGAGAATCTCGGAAAATTTGGCGGGTTGGTGTTCGGGCCAGCCGCCGGTGAGGATGAGTGCCTTGGTCATGAGTGGGAGGGAGTTTTAGCGTGTGTTTTGCAGTTTCAACAAATCGGGAAGCAGGGCGGCGGCGATGAGGTCGTTGCCGCGGGCGTCGGGGTGGACGCCGTCTTTGGCGAGGGTTTCGGGAGGGAGGATGCCGTGGAGTGTCGCGAAGCGAGTGTTGTGTTTTTCGGCGAGCGCGCGGTAGGCGGCGGCGAGGTTGCGAAGGTTGGCCTCGCGTTCGCTGGCGATGGGTTTGGAGGGGCCGAGGGCGTCTTTGTTTATGTTGGGCGGAGCGATGAGGAGGATGGAAAAATCCGCGCCGCGGACGGCACGGGCATGTTCAATCATGGCGGTTATATTGGCGGTGGCCTTGGCGACGCATTGGGCGGAGGTGTCGCGGGAATCATTTGTGCCGAGCATGATCGCGAGCGCGGTGGCGCCGGGGTGTCGGGCGAGGGCGGCTTTGAAATCGGCAACGCTGCCGGTGGGGCGTCCGCCCTTGCCTTCGTTGATGAGCGTGAGCCGCCCGTCTGAATTGCGCGCGGCCCGCCTCACCCAGAGGCGTTCGCGATCGGCGGCCGGGAGCATGTTGCCCGCGGTGAGCGAATCGCCAAATACGAGGATGACGGCGTTTTGCTTCGGGGCGTTGCCCGAGGCCGGACAGACGGGACCCGAAATTGCCAGCATGAGGAAAGCCAGCGCGGCGATTATGGAGCGATTATGGGCGGGCATGAGTAGGGAAATCCGCATGCCGGATTACAATGCGGGCGCGGCCGCGTAGGCGCGCACTTGTGTGATCGCGGCGGGCGCGCCGTGCGTGGCGAGGACTTCGATTGAAAGCGTTTTTGTCGAGACGGGGGAGGGGAGCGTTATGGTGATCCAGCCTTGGTGGTTGTCTCGGATTTCGGCGAGCGGGCGCCCGTCGTCGGCAAGAACGCGGATGTCTTTTACGCAGAAGGGAACCGCGCGCTCAGGGTGCCTGTAAACCACGGTTTCCATCGGGTGCTCGTAATCGGCGTCGAGGCCGATGCGAATGTGCGAGATGGTTTGCGACTCGGGCCACGAAAGTGTGAGCGCGGGAGCGAGGTCGCCGTCCGCGGCCACCCAGGTGTTGGTTTGATTGGTGGGCCGGTGGTAGCCGTTGAGGATGTTCGCGGGCGCGTAAGGCCGGAGCGGCGGATCGAAACGGAGGGCAAAATTGCGTCCGTCCGGGCGCCTGTCGGCGCGGAAAACCTCATATTCCTCACCGCCGACATCGGTCTTTTTCTCGGCGCGCCAGTTGCGAAGGGCGAGCATGCCGGAGACGCGTCCGGTGGTTGTGTGCCAGCGGACGCCGGCGGCCGGACGCAGGATGAGAAACGCGTAGCAGTTTTCGGAAATTGTGATGTCGCTGAAATCGAGCGTGTGCGCCTGCCGTATTCCCTTCGTGATTGCGAGCGTGCGCGCGGCGAGAGTGACGTCTGGCGTGTGGTGGTTGGGATCGCTGGTCGTGCGAAGTTCCGCGTGGATTTCGACGGAGGAGTCGGCGTCGAGCGTGAGCGTGATGCGCGGCGCGGCGCCGGGCTGGAGGGGAAACAGTTGGGCGCGGGCGCAGTCGAGGGGAACCGCGTTGGCGTCCGCCGGCAGTGATTCGATGATGCGCTCGCTGCTGGCTGTGATTGCGGCTTGCCGCGCAAGATCGTCGGAATCGCGAAGCGGGATGGCCGGGATGTGCTGTTCGTCTCGCAGGAGCTGGCGTTGGAGGCGGGCCAGCGCGTCGCCTTTGCCGATGGCGCGGGGCAATTGATCCAGTTTTTTGCAAAGGGCGGCGGCGGTGCCGACAACCTGCCCGCCGATGGCGCAGGTGCACATGACGCGGGTGGAGCCGAACGCCACGTGTGTCGCGCTGATGATGCGGCCGGCGAGGAAGAGGTTGTTTATGTTGCGGCTGTAATAACAACGGTAGGGGATTGAATACACGCCTTTCGGAAAGACGTGATGCGATCCGGCGACGGGCGCGAAAAGTCCGTCGGCGGGATGGAGGTCGATCGACCATCCGCCGTAGGCGACGGCGTCGGGGTGGTTGCGGCGCCCGACGATGTCTTTTTGCGAGAGCATGTAGTCGCCCTCGAAGCGGCGGCTTTCGCGCTTGCCGGGAATGAGGCCGACCCAGTCGAGCGCGAGGTTTTCGGACTCGGGAAATTTGCCGGAGTTTTTAATGTAGTCCCAAATGCCATAGGTGACGCGCCAGAGCTCCCATTTTATTTTTTCGGTGTCGTGAATGGTGTCGAGGCGCCCGCCCCATTCGAGCCACCAGAGATGGCAGCCGTGCTCGGTGCCGGAGATGTGTTTGTGGCGCGGAATCTTGCTTTCGATTTCGGTGCCCTTGAGCGCGAAGGACGGCGCGACGTAGGGAACGGGATGGCCGGTATCGCGCGATTGGAAATAGATGGAGTGCCCGAGAAGGTGCCCGAAATCGTCCGAGCGCGCGAAGGCCTCGTCGAATTCCCCGCGAGGTTCAGCGCCCATGCGAAACGCGGCTCCGGCGAGAAAACCAAGGATGCCGTCGCCGGAGGCGTCGCAAAAGAGCGGCGCGCGGGCGATGTGCAGCGTGCTTGTCTGGGCGTTGAACGCGGTGACGGAGGTGATGCGCGCCTCGTCATCCGGATGTTTTTCGCAGGCGTGGCAGGCGGTGTTGAGGAGAAGCGTGACGCGCGTTTCGGCGGCGAGTTTTTCGAGGAGAATGGTGTCCCATACGACGGGGTTGCCGCCCGGGTTGCGCCAGACGTTTTCCATCATGATCTCGTTGATGATTCCGCCCTCGCGCGCCCAGCGGTTGTTTGTGGTCATGTGGACGGTCGCGCCGAGCACCCACAAGCGGACTTCGCTGGATGAATTGCCGCCGGGGACGGGGCGGTCCTGGATGAGCACGACATTGAGGCCGTGGCGCGCGGCGGCGATGGCCGCGCACGCGCCCGAAAGCCCTCCGCCCACCACGACGAGGTCGGCATCGTGTTCAATGGTTCGCAGGGTGCGCGAATTTTTGGGTGAATCCGTGATCATTTGATGTGTCTCCGAAAAACGTGCCGCCGTGCCAAGGCACACAGATTATATTAACTTACGACAATCGGAATTGTTGCGTCATGGATTGGATCACCCGGAGTCCGGCGACAATTTGTTCGGGTGTCGTGAGCGACGGATCATCGGCGGGAATTTCGCGACGGACGGCGCGGGCAAAGTTTTCCCATTGATACGCGCCGCTGCCGCCGGAAACTTCGGCGCGGGCGACAATCTCGCGGCGGCCGTTGGTTTCGCGGTTGCTCGCCATGACGAGCGCGAGTTCGCTTTTGGCGCCCGCGCGCTCGGGGCCGCAGTTGCGGTAGATGGTGCCGTTTTCGTAATTGAGCGCGAGCGTGTTGCGGTAGTGGTCGCCGTCGTTGATGCAGAACGAGGCGAAGATGCTGCCAAGCGCGCCGTTTTCGAAGCGAAGCGAGAGCTGGGCGTTGTCGGCGGTGGGGCGCTTGGTGAAAAGGCGGGTTTGAAAAACGTGCGTGCCGGCGACGGGGCCGAAGAGTTGGACGAGGTCGTTGATGAGGTAGATGCCGAGGCGGAAAATCGGGGCGGCGGGGCACTTGACGGGATCATCATACCAGGTGCCGTCGGGTTGCTCGCGGTAGGAGACATGGGCCTCGGCGCGCACGGCAACGGGGGCGCCGAGATCGTGTTCGCGCACCCAGCGTTGGATTTGCGCGATGTCCGGGGCGGGGAGGGGCGCGGGGGAATTGAGGTGCACAACGCGTCCGAGCGTTCGCGCCTCGCGGAGAACTTGCAGCGCGGCGTCGGGATCGGTCTCGAAGGGTTTGGTGGTGATGATGTCCTTCCCGGCGTTGATGATCCGGCGAATGAGCGCGGCGCGTCCGGCGGGGCCGGTGAAGAGGCCGATGGCGGGAATGGCGGGATCGTCGAGCAGGTCCTGGATGTCGGTGTGGATCGCGACCGGCGGGTGGCCGGCGGGGAGTTTTTGGGCGATGGCCTCGGCGCGGGAGCGGTCGATGTCGCAAAGCGCGACGAGGCGCAGATGCGGGGCGCCTGTGCCGTTCACGATTTGATCCACGATGTGCCGGCCAAAGTTGAGGCCGACCATGGCGAGGGGAATGCGGGTGTCGGGAGTTGCGGGCATGGGGAGGAGGGCGTGAGGATTATTTAACGCGCACTTCTTTTCCGGTTTTCGCGGAGAGGTAAATGGCGTCGAGGATTTTTTGGACGGCGAGCGATTCGGCGGGCTTCACATAAGGCTCGGCCTTGCCGAGAAGGCAATCGATGAAGTGAGTCATGCGGTTTGTGCTCGCATAGGGCGCCGATGTTTTGACCAGTTCGGTGACATAACCGCGCGGGGTGTCGCGAAAGAGCTGGAGCGGGGGAAACAGAATTCCCGCGTCGGTGCCGAAGAGTTGCGTGCCGTTGAAATCGGGCGCGGGCTGGTGCGCGGCCCACGATGCCTCGAGCAAAACGGTGCGTCCGCTCTTGAGTTTGATGAGGGCGACGGAGAGGTCGTCCACGTCGAACCGGCGGGACGGGTCGATTTCGCCCTTGCCCCAGTTGCCGTCGCCCAAGCCGCGCGGACCAAACTTCGAGTAGGTTTGCCCGCTGACGGCGGCCGCGTCGAACTCGCCCATGAGATACAGGCAGCGGTCAAGCGCGTGCACGCCGATGTCGTAGGTGGCGCCGCCTGACGCGTATTTTTTCTGGGTAAACCAGGAGCCGATGCGCGGGATTCCCGCGCGGCGCGTCCATGCGGTTTTGGCGTGGTAAACATCGCCGGGCACGCCGTCGGCAATGAGTTTTTTCGCGGTCTGCACCTCGGGCGTGAAGCGGTTGTTCTGGCCGACCATGAGAAGCCTTTTTTGGTTTCGCGCCTCGGCGACAAGCCTGGCCGCGTCCGCCGCGCGGGTGGCCATTGGCTTGTCGATCATCACATGTTTTCCGGCGCGAAGCGCGGCGAGCGCGACGGGCGCGTGAAGGTAATTGGGCAGCGCGATGGAAATGACGTCGATGCCGGGGTGCGCGATGAGTTTTTTGTAGTCGGTGACGACCTCGGGGATATTGTGGAGCTCGGCGGCCTCGGAGCCGCGCGCGGCCGAGGTTTCGGCAATGGCGACGACGCGGGCGTTCGGGTGCTTTTGAAACGAGGTTATGTGGTCAATGCCGATGCCGCCGGCGCCGATGACCGCCACGTTGTAGATTCTGTCGTTCTTCTTTTTGTCCTTCATAAATTGCGATGCGCGGGGCGCGGGCCGGCGTGTTTAGCAGCGGCCCCATTTTTTGAATTGCTCGATTGAGAGACGGATGGATTCGAGCGGTTCGTGGTTGTATTTTTCGATTTCAAGAACCTGCCATTCAAGCGCGCCCACGGAATCGGCGGCGTCGAAAATGGGGGCGAAATCAACCGGGCCCAGGCCGATTTCCTTTTCGTCCTTGAAGTGCATGAGCTTGATGCGGCGGCCTTGTTCGCGAATGAAATCGACCGGGTTTTTTCCGGCCGTGTGCAGCCAGTAAACATCGGCCTGGCAGAGGAGATTTTGGGGCGCCGAAACATCGAGCATCCAGTCGAGAATGAGCCGGCCCTCGACCGTGCGCACTTCGTGGTCGTGATTGTGGTAGTGAAGTTGGAGCCCGTGGGCATGGAGCCGCGCGCCGAGCTCGTTGAGTTCGCGCCCGAGTTCGCGGGCGGCCGCGGCGGTGGCGAGCATCTCGCGAGGGAAATATGGCACGATGATGTTTGTCGTGCCGAGCAGATGCGCCTCGCAAACGACCTTGTTAAAATCGCCGCGCAAGGCGGCGATGGAGACATGCTGGCCGGAGCACGCGAGGCCCGCGGCCTTGATCGCCGCGGCGGCCCCGGCGGCATCAAGGTTTCCGTAGCCGGCGGTTTCGACTCCCGCGTAACCGTGGGAGGCGAGTGGCGCGATGGCCGCGGCGAAATCGTCCTTCGTGAGCGTGCGAAGTGAAAAGAGCTGGAGGGATACGGGAGGTTTTTTCATTGGAAAGGAGGCGTGGGCGGGTTCAGGTTTTGTGTTGCGGATTGTTTTGCGCGAATGACCCAGCGCGTGGGTGAAAGTTCATCCTCGATTGAAAACGGCATGGATGCGCGGCCTTGGAGCGAGGCGAGGAGCGTTTGCAGAAAACCGCATTCCGGCGGCGTGGCATCGACGGGGCCGAGGTCGTCGTCTCCGATGACGAGACGCGTGGTTTGGCCGCCGCCCCGTGACTCGACGATGCCCAGTGTGCCGATAATTTTGAGCGATTCATCGCCCCATATTTTGGTGCCGCGGGGGTTGAGGTAATTGGCCGCGATGCTGGCGAGGCCGCCGTTTTTTAATGTGAGCAGGAATGACGCGGCCATGCGGAGCCCGCCGTCGGGGCGCGGATTGCCGAGCGTGGTTTCCGCGGCGCGAATCGATGCGATGGGAACGCAGGCGACGTGCTCCACAAAACGGAGCGCGTGAATGGCGTTCTGCATGATGATGCCTCCGTCAACAGCCTCGTCCTGCGGGCGGGCGTCGAAATATGGGTAGGATTTTTCGGCGATGATTTGCACGATTTCACCAAGGCGGCCCGAGCGGGCGATTTCGCGCATGGCGAGGTAGGGTTGCGCGAAAGCGGTGCCGGCCATTTCGTGGAAGGCGCGTCCTGTTTCGCGCGCGGTGCGAATGATGGTGTCGAGATCGGCCTCGGTCAGCGCGCAGGGTTTTTCGGCGAGCACATGCTTGCCCGCGCGGAGCGCGCGGATGGCTTGGGCCGCTTGATCGGCGCGTCGTGGCGAGCAGAGCGAGACGAGGTCGATGTTCGGATCCGCGAGGAGTGCGTCGAGCGTCGGATGCTCGCGAATCGCAGTGTCGTCGCGAAGCGGGGGCGGGAGTTGCCCGCGTGGGAATTCGCAAATGGCGGCGATGCGCGCGCCGGGCTGCGAGACGAGCGCGTTTTGGATTTGGTGGCCGTTTGTTCCGTAAAGAGCGACACGCAGCATGATGAGATTTATTTTGTTGATGGGGCGGGCCGCCAATGAGCTCGAGGCGGCGCGGATGTGCGCAAACGTATCAAGGGATTTCGAACGGAGGCAAAGGTGAATAATTTGATCACGGCGCCGGCTCGATCTTGATTTGATGCCGCACGGGCTTGACCGCGGCGCGCGAGTCCTCGCGCTGGGCGCTCATTTTGGAGAATAGTTTTTGCGTGATCGCCTTGTATTCGGGCTCGGCGTCGGGGAGGTCGCGGCGCCATTTGATGAGCGAATTGAGCGGGCCCTTGATGGCATCCGTTTCAAAACGCTGCTGAGCCTGCAATTTTTTGGTCGCCTCGAAGAATGGCGCGCAAAACGGGTTTTGCGGAAACTCGGCGGCCAGGTTGACGCCCGAAGCGAGTTGCGCGGCGGTGAATGTTTTTTGCGTGCCGCCCCAAGTCACGCGTGTTTTGGCGGGCGCGTTTTTGACTACGAGAAGCAGCCGGTTGAGCTCGTCGTTGAACGGAATGAACGCGGTCATGGCGAGCGTGCCGGAGCCGTTCGGCTCGCCGGTGAAGCAGAACGGGTATCGGGTGGATTCGACGTGGAGCAGGCCGTCGGAGTAGTTGATGACCCGGTGCCCCCCGGTCGCGCTTGCGCGTTTTGCCGCGTAGTCAACGGTGTAGGCGCCGATATCGCCGCTGACGCCGAGCGCCTTGAGAAAGGCGTAGGCCATGACGAGCTGGCCGTTTTCCCCGGGATGCACGCCGTCGCGGGCGAGCGCATATTTTTCGCCGTGCGCGGCCTTGGCCCTGGTCATCGCGTCCATCATGGGTGTGTGGACATCGGCGAAGAGGACGCCCTCGGCGGTTGCGACTGCGCGCGCGGCGTCGCGCAATGCCGCGAGCGTTTTATTATAGTCGTCCGCGCTGGCACCGGCGCGCTTGAACCCGGCGGGATCAACGACTCCGGGCGATCCGACAATGATCGCGCGCACGCCCCCGGCCTTGAGTTTGTGGACGGACTCCGTGGTGGCGCTGCGGTAGATGGCGACGGTCTCGTCGTTGACGCGCTGATAGCGCCCGTCGTTCATGCCGTAGCAAGTGGTGGCCACGGTGGGCTTGAAGGGAAGGACGTCGTTGTCAACGCGCGCGACAAAACCGCCCGCGCGCTCGCCGCCCCAGCCGAATTGCATGGACATGAGCCCGGGCGCGGGCTGGCAGAAAAGCAAGTATTGCTGGATGTGGAGCGAGTATAATTTCTGCTCGGTTATGGAATCGCCGCAGACGGCTACAAGGTCGCCCGGTTGCAGCACCGGGGCCGGTTTTGCCGCGCGGATGTCCTGGAGCGCGACGGCGATTATAAATGCGGACAAAGCAATGGTTAGTTTTTTCATATAATATAATTTAGTGTTAAAAATGACGTTGTATTATTCTTGTGACACAAACCACCGGACCGCATAGGCGGGGAGTGTTGTTTGCCCGGTTGCCGTCCCGCCCGAAATCGCGTCGCGCCAGGGCCCGCCGGGAAGTGTGAGCGTCGCGGGTGTTCCGGTGACGTTGTGCGCGGCGACAATTGTTTGCCGGGCGTCGCGCGATTGCCGGCGCACCAGGAAGAGCGCCGCGCCCTGGTCGAGGATTTGCTGCGCCGCGTCCGGATGAAACGCGGGAAGCGTGGCGCGGATTCTCAGCAGTTGTGTTATTCGAGAAAGCACCGCCGGGCGCAGGGACGCGGCGTCCGCGAGCTCGCTGTCGAGCGCGGCGGTGTCGAACGAGGGGCGGTTGATGCTGCGCGGGCGTCCCGTTGCCTTGACGAGGTCGGTGGCGTTGCGCGAGCCTAGGAGGGAAGGGAGGTAAAAGGCGGGGATTCCCATGAGCGCCATGGGCACGGCTTGCGACAAAACAAAGCGATCTATTTGCGTGGAGAGCGGAGTGTCGCCGGATGGATTGTTGATCGCATCAAAATAGGTGATGTTGAGTTCATACACGGAGATCGAGCCGTCGGAATTGAATTTGCCCGTGATGTCGCCGCCGTTTTTCCTGGCGAGATCGCAAAGCTCCGCGCGTTGCGCCTCCGTGAGGATGCCCTCGGTCGGGCGCATTCCGATGCCGTCATGCGTGGCGGTGATGTTCAAATAAGTGGCATTGGGGCCGATGTATTCGAGCGTGCGCGCCCAGTCGGTGAGCACGCTCGCATTGCCCGAGTGAAGGCTCCAGAGAAGAAGCGGGGGAAGGGAAAAATTATATATAATCTGCGCCTCGTCGCCCGCGTTTCCAAAATAACTGATATTCTCGTCGTGGGGGACATTGGTTTCCGTGAGCAACAGCACGTGGGGCGCGGCGATGTCTATAATATCGCGCCAGAGCTTTATTATTTCGTGGGTTTGCGGCAGGTGCGCGCAGGACGTGCCGATTTGTTTCCACAGGTAGGGAATGGCGTCCAGGCGGAGGACGGACGCGCCGTTGAGAACATAGAAAAGAAGCACATCGGTCATCTCGACCAGGACCTTTGGATTCTTGAAGTTGAGATCGACTTGGTCGGCGGAAAATGTCGTCCAAAAATATTCCTGTCCTCGCTTGGTCGCGAACGGATGCAGCAAGGGAAGATTGCGCGTGCGCAGGACGCCGCTGGTGTCCGTCTTGGGGTCGAGCCGGACAACGAAGTCCATGTAGTCGGGATCGCCCGCGCAATGCCCCCGGACGTAGCGGCTGTGCTGGGACGCGTGGTTGACGACGGCATCGGCGACAATGCGATAGTGCGAGGCGAGCTTTACCACGTCGGTCCACGCGCCCAGCTCGGGGCGCACCTGGCGATAATCAATAATGGAAAAACCGTCGTCGCTGGAAAAAGGAAAAAAAGGCAGCAGGTGGACGAAGCTGATGGCGTCGCCGATATTGGCGGAAAGAAACCGGTCAAGCGCCTGCAGCGGCGGGCGGTTTGCGCTTTGGATTGTGTCGGCGTAGGTGATCAGCAGGGCGTCGCGCTGGGACCAGCCGGACGCGCGCGAAATAATGCGCTGTTTGTATTCACGGGCGAGCGCGATCAGCTGGCGCGCAATGGCGCCGGCTTGTTCACTCGGATACAGAAGGGCGATTCGCTCGCGGATCGAATCCTCCTTTGTTTCATTGGCGTCGCCGGGCGAAACGAGGACGCTGCCGGTTGTGTTAAGATCGTTTGTTTCCATTATATAGAATTATAGTATGCGAATTATGTAAGGCTGCGCCCCGGCCGGATCGCGGCGGGCGACGCCAAACCAGCGCGAGCTCCACGGATGGCCGTTCTCGGACCACATGAGGCGGGTGGGGGGACCGGACTCGTGCCGGTGCGTCCATACAATGGACAGTCCGAGTTCGCCGCCGTCCGGCCATTGTGTGATGCCGATTGTTTTGTATGGTATGAAAATTTCGCCGCCCGTGGTTCCGTCGCCGCCTGTTTTATACGCGGCCTTCAATCCCGCGTTTGCATTCAAAAACGTGTCGCCCGGCTTGAGGATGATTTTGCCGGACGGTTTTATAATTCCATCAACCCATGAATACGGCCCGGCTGTTCCCAAGTGTTCGGGCGGGCGTGTGTCGAAATACACGGCAAACGAATCCTTGCCGATGTCACCGCGAGCGCGAAAGGCGAGGTGGATGCCATCGCGTCCCGCCTTGAGCGCCCATGTCGTATGACATTCCGCGGGTGTTTTCCTGTAATCGGCGTGGCCCCGGATCCAGCGCGCCTGCACGGGTTCCCCGACGGGAAACCATGCGCCGACGGTGTCCGCGCCAAGCCACTCATCGAGCGATCCATCGGTGATGGCCTCGCCCGAAAACACGGCGGCCTGGCGCACATAAGCGAGTTCGCCCGCGATTGGTATCTGGCCTTGTGGAGTTTCGATTGTTGTTGAAAGCGGAATGCGCCCGACAGGGGAGCCCTCGGGGATCGGCACATTGATTTTGCGGATGCCCGATGGTGTTTTAATGCGGACCGCCGCGGTCGCATTTGTGGCAACGATACGTTCGCGCACGAACCCTACCTCCGGGAAAAATGGCGCGGGGATGGCGCGGACGCGGTTTCGTCCGTTTGCATAATTCACGATTTGAAGAAAAGGCGCCGGCCCGGCGAACACATGCACGCAGGGATGTGCAAGAAGATCACCGGGCGCGCCGACTCCGGGCCATGTGAAATCGTGCGCGAGCTCGCCGCCGGGCTGAAGGGCGTAGGCGAGCGTCTCATGCCGGTCGTCTTGTGGAAACGGATAGATCGCGAGCGTGCCGGAGCGGGCAAGCGAAGTTGTGTTCGAAATGGCGAGCCGGGTGATAAGTGTATAGGCGCCTTTGTCGTTTTGTTTCCAAAGTGTTTTTCCCGTGATTTCGAGCGACGCGGGTGTTGTTTGCGAAATCGTGTTGGTGATGGTTTCGTAAACCGCACAGGCCAGCAACTGGTGGCCGTATGCGTTTGGGTGAATGGTGTCCCCGCCGTCCCCCGTTTCGGTCAATCTTGAGAAGATTTCATTATAATGACGCGGATAATACGGCCGGAGATTGCGGGCGGTTTGTGCGAGGCTGGCACCCGCCCCGGCGTTCCATAGCGCATCGAAGGTGCGCGCAACCGGCGTGTTGGTTTTGGCGCCGAGCATACGAAGCGCTCCGGCAAACCCCAGCGTGCGAAATATGGAGGCCTCTGGCGGCGGCGGATTTTTGTCACCGGGCCGGGCGAGAATGTTGATATGGGGCGTGGGTTCGAGAAGGATCACATCCGCGCCGCGCGCGCGCAGGTGATTGATGAGCCATTCTGTTTGCTCAATGTAGGATTCGACCGGGGTGAGCGCGCCTTGGTCGTTAAGCCCGAACATGATTAGCGCAAGATCGCAGGGGCGCGCATCAATGTCCCTCCCCGAGCGGCGCACCGCGGCATCGACGCTTTTGCCCGGATACGCGGCGCGCGCGACGGCGATATTTTCGTTGCCCGTGGCCCGCCGCAAATAACGCGCGAGTATTTCCGGATAGGGGCCGGTGGCGGTGACTGAGTCACCGATGGCGAGGATTGTGAACGGCTCGCCGCTTGCCAGGCGCTTGCCATTCAGGGGGAGCGTGCGGTTTAGCGCGGCGGCATCCGGCGCCGGGAGCGGTGTTTCGTCCGCAAAAGCGAGCGCGTCCGGATCGCTCCATGGAAATTGTGATTTTGCGTCCGCACGCGATTGACCCGCGAGGGCGAGGAACATCGAAAGAAAAATGTGCGTGATGAGCTTGTTCACGTTTGATTGGCAAAAGGGGTGAAGGCGTGTGCATGTTTGCTCCAATTACGGGTTTCGGCCAAGTCGTCTTGAAGTGTATGGAATATGTCCATAACCCGCCGCGCACACTGTATAGACTGTTTAAAACGCGGACGTTTTGGAGGGGATTGTGAATCCGGCTCTTGCAAAGTGTGCCGGCCCGCGCATCAATCGGCCGCGCTATGGCGCGCAAACAAGTTATCCGTGATCTCCCCTCGCTTCAGGAATATGTGAATGCGTTCAAATCCCTCGGCCCGCAGGCCAACCGGCAGGCGGCGATATTGGACCTGTTGCGCAAAGCCGCGGAAAAAATGCGCAGCGAGGAGTCGCGGCCGTTTTATTCGATGCGCCAGATCGCGGCGTTGTTTGAGCTTCCGCTGCGCACGGTGGCGATCGCCTACGAGCAGCTCGAAAAAGAGGCGGTGCTCAATCGCATCCGGGGATCGCAAACGATTTTGGAGGGGCGCGCGGCGACATCGCGCGATCCGGTGCGCGCGATTGTGGGGCTGCCGATCTGGCTGCACGCGATCGTCGTGTCGCCATATTCGCGCATGCTGTATCTCGAGCTGGAGGAGCGGCTGCGGTCCCACGGATTCGTCGCGGACATTATTTTTTTCCGGGACAAGGAGGCCACGAGCCCCGACTTTGCGAGGCGCCTGTTGCAGCACCGGCTCGACTATGTGATCTGGCACACGCCGCATCCGCTTGCCAACCAGACGCTGCTCTCGCTCAAGGATCACGGCATCAAGCAGATTCTCGTGCACCCGGCCGACAATCCGACGAGCATCACGCTGCCCATGTATTTGCAGGACTGGACGCACGCGTATGCGGAGATGGCGGCGACGTGGGCCGAGGCGGGGATCCGAAAAGTGATCGTGCCGGACCCGCTTTACCTGCCGTCGAAACGGGCGCTGCGGAGTTTCACCGTGACGCTTGAGGCGCGCGGGTTGAAGATAAAATCCGTCGCCGGCGACGCATCGACAATCCTGGCGGAAGTGAGGCAGCAGCCGGCCGCGCGATGCGCGGTGGCATTTCTCGACCAGCTGGGCGCGGAGACGATTTGCAATTGCGAACCCGTCATCATGGAGCAGGTGATGAATCAGTCGCGGGTTGCGTTTTGCCGGGGCCCCATTCGCGTGCCTTATTTTCAATACCGTCCGGTTGCGATTGATTGCATAGGATTTTCCCCCACGGAAGTCGCGCACCGTGTGGTGGGCGATTTGCGCTGGGGCATCGCGCCGCCCACAAAACAAACGCCCACATTCACCGCCGTCTATCGCCCGCAGGTCCCGCTGAGCGAGGCGGCGGATCTGCTGTGATTTATTAACAGAACGGACTCTCAAGCCTGCCGGCGACCGCGGTCGTGGCGATGGTGATCGCGGCGGTGGCGGCGCTGTTGTTCGAAGTCGTCCGCATGGGCAACACGATCTGGGTCGAGTGCCTTGAGCCTATTTGCGCGGGCCTGATCACCGGCGCCGCGCTGATCGGCATCGGCGACGCGCTGATACAAAACGTGCTGCCGACCGTGCTGCCGATCTGGTGAAGTAAAACGGCGGGATACTGTTTCCACCCAGCCTCGCCTCACTTCGCCTTCATCAGCAACAGCTCGCAATCGTTGAGCACTTCGCTGAGCACGAGCGCGTCAACTTGCGCGAGCGGGATTGCGTTTTTGTGGTCGGGATACATGCGCGGCGTGTAAAGGCCGGGCACAAAAAACACGCGCTCGATCGTCTGCTCGCCCGCGCCTTCCCAATAGCCAACCGAAAACCCTTCGTCGTAGTTGATCACCGCCGTGATGTCCGCTCCGGGGAATTGCTTCGTGTGCTCGTTCACCCAGCCCGCGTCCTGCGGTATGCCGCGCTGCCAGCCGAGTTTTTCCAGGCCGAACACAAGCGTCTGAGCCACGAGTTTTCCGCGCGTGGCGAGGTGCTTGATCTCCGCGCCCTGCGCGTGCTCCGGCGCGAGCGTGTGAATCGTCCGTCCGAGTTGCGCGAAGGGCGGCACGATTTCGTAGTCGCCAAATATCTGTCCCCACTGGTCGAGGAGTTGCTTTTGCCCGGACATTTGCAACGGGTGCGCGAGGCCGATGCTCGCGCCCGCCGCGTCGCCGGGAAGCGTAAAATCGGCGTCGTTCTCGTCGGCGAAAGTCTGGTCCTCCGTCACGCGAAACGCGCCGGTGAGCTTGCCCTGCGCGTCGTAAACACCCCAGAGCAGCAGGCGCGCGAGGTTGATCATCAGCGGTTGTTTTACGATCAGTTGCTGGAATTCGCCCGGAGCCCAGCGACGCCCGGTGACCATCGCCTGCTCCAGCCGCACGGCCTGGATTTTTGCGACCTCGGCGATTTGTTTTTTCAACAACTTCCACTCGGCCACGGCGGCGGGCGCGAGCGTGGCGTCGTCCTTCGCGCCGGGTTTTGGCAGGTCGGATTTGATCGTGCCGTCGGCATGGCGGATCATTGGTTTCATCTCCGGGCCGAGGATGAAGCGGAACTGGCGCGGGCCGAAGTCGAACACGCGCGAGCCGCGCTCATCGAGTCCGCAATCCGGCACGATGCGATCCTCCAGCTGCGCGCGCGACATGCCGCGCGTTTCCGCGATCGCCTCCATGCACTGCGCGGCGCGCTCCTTGATGCCCTTGAATTTCACCTTCTGCGCGATGCCGTTTATCTGCATGAGCGCGGTGTCGGTGCCGATTGCGCGCAGCACTTCGAGTCCCATGACGGCGCGCTGATGCTGCGACTCGCCCGGCCACACGCGGATGAGCGGCGCGAGTTTGAGCACGGAGCAGTCGCCTCCGAGAAGTCCGAGCGCGAGAAACGCCCACTTCTCCTTCGAGGGCGCGCCCTCGCCGAGCCAGAGCTCGAACAGCCGCCAGCCAAACGCGTCGAGGCTGTCGGCCTCGGCGTGTTCGCGAAGCGCGACGGCGAGCGGGTGTTTTTGCTCCGGCGTGCTCGCCTGGAGCGCGGCGATCACCTCGCCGAGTTGCGCCTCGCCGAGCGCGTATTGCCCGCCCGCGATGTCGAGAATGAGCGGCGTCAAGTCGGGCAGTTTCACCCACGCGGGCCTCTTGTTTTTTCCAAGCGGCGCGGCGGCGAGCGCCCCGCCCCACCACGCGGGAATTTTTTCCGGCGGCAGCGCCGGGTAAACTTTTTCAACGACATCGAGCACGCTCGCGCGGATGCGTGCGACGGTATCGGCGGGGAAATGCGCGAGCTGCGCCTCGATGAGCGCGGAGGCTCCGCGGCGCTTGAGCGTGTTGAGATAATCGACGGCGGCCGCCGCGCCCTTGCCGCCCCCGGCGGCGACGGGGATCAGCCCGGCCACGCTTTCGGCGGGATGCGCGTCGAGCCATTCGCGCGATGAGCGCGGGGCTTTTGAGTTGTGCGCGAGGTCGAGCATGTGCGGCGCGGCCTCGGGCGCGTGCACGCGCCCGAACTCGGCGAACAATTCCTCGGCATCCTCCTTTTTGCCGATTGCGGCGATGCTGCGCGCGATGACGTCGAGCGCGGTGAGCCCGGTGCGCGCGAGAAAACCGCGGATGTAAACAGGCCGGTTGAGCGGCAGTTTCAGGCGGCGCATATGAAACGCGACAAGCTCGGGCGTGCCGAGGCCGAGCACGATTTCCTGCGGGCAATGGTAGTGCGCGTGATCCCACGAGGTGTCGGCGGCGTAAAGGTTGTCCGCCCAGCTTTCGACGAGAGAGAGAGCCTCGTCACGCAGGCCGAACATCACGCCGAACATAAACGGCGCCGGCGGAGTGGCGTAAAAATCAGTCGGCCACACGGCGGAATTCCACGCGGCCTTGGCGGCCTCCTTCCACGCGGCGCGCTCCGCGGCGGTCAGCCACGGGAAAACGTATTTGCGAAACCCGTCGCGGTAAACGCGCATGCGTGTCATTTGAAAACCAAAGCCGCGTCCCCCAACCGGGCGAAACATGTATTCGATTAACTCGGCGGGCGTCAGCAAAACCGCGAGGCAACGGACAAACTCGGCCGGCACATAATTGTTTTTTGTATCGAGCGTCGCCGGCGCCTTTCCGGTGAACACGGTGTTTTCCTTTCGGATTTTTTCGGCGTGCTCGGCGGGTTTCTCATCGCGTTTGCGCGGCGCGAGCATGACCGAGCACCAGAACTCCGCCTCCTCGCGCGAAAGCTGCGTGACGGGCAGCGCGGCGGAAAAATCCCATTCCCAGCCGTATGTGCGCGCGCGCACCTTGGTCGCGAGTCGCTTCAGGCAATCCTCCAGGTCAAACGGCTTCGCGGGCGGCTGTGGGGCGAGCGCGGCGGACATCACGCGAACCGCGCCGTCGGGCAGCGGAAAATCCTCCGGCACGGCCGCCCAATCGGCGGCATCAAGATCGATCTCGCGGCGCAGCGCGGCGTTGATGGAAAACGCCGGCGCGGGTTCGGGTGCGGGAGCCGGCGCGGCGGCCGGTTGCGCGGGAACCGCCTCCTTCTTCGCGGCCGCGACGGGCGCGGGTTTTTCTTTTTTCGCAACGGGAGCAACGGGCGCCAGGGGCGCGCCGGCGGTTTTTTCGACGTAACCTTTTTTCGTTTTTTCGGCGACGAGCTTGTCGAACGACTTTTGCGCGTCGGAGTCGGAGGCGAACTCCTTTGTCTGCGTCTGGCCCGCCGTGCCGATGCGTCCGTAGTTCACGGTGTGCGCCTTGCCGTCGAGTGTGATTGTCCAGAATTTGTTGGAGGAACCGTCGGAGAATTCAAACGTGCGGGTGGTCATGATGCGCACGAGGCAACGGATTTCGGCGCGTTAATGCGATGTAAAAGGCGGTGGAAGAATCTGGAAATTTTCCAGTGTCGCGTATTCGCGAAACGCAAAATCGGCGGCGACGGTGAGCGCGAGCAGCGCGCCGATGTTTTGGGCAAAACCGTTCGCGTCCGGCACGAGCGCGTCCAGGCCGAGCGATCGCCCGAGCGCGGCGAGGCGCGCGCTTTCGGCGGCGGTCGCGGACGGGCCGAGCAGCCACGTCTCGGCGAGGTGCTCCTGCAATTCGTCGATGTAATCGTGCAACGCGTCGGCGGCGGTTGCGGCGATTGATAACGACGAGGAAAGTTTTTCGGGGGCAGCGGGCCGGTTGTCCGGGCCGCTTTGCGGCGGCGCGTCGTCAACCCACGGCTGGATGCAGGTGCGCCCGGAGGCGTTTTCAAAAACGACGCTCAACGGCGCGAGCACGAGCTCCGCGCCCTCAAGCCGGGCCTGCGCGCACACAAAACGCACGTTGCCGGGCGTGGCGCGCAACGCGGCGAGAAGCGACTCGTTGCCGGCGGAGGCGCGCGTCACGCAGGGGTGCGCGAGGACCGCTGTGCCGCCCTCGGCGTCGGCGAGGCGCGCGCGGATTTCCTGCGACGCGACGGAAAATACGACCTCGCCCGCGCCCGCGACGGGGCACACTGCGAGGCGCGCGGCGACGCGGCGCGGACCGAGCGCGGCGGGCGGCTCGGCGCGGAGTTGCTCGCGCAGCGCGGCGAAACTGGAAACGAGCAGCGGCGCGCGGAGCGTCTCCCACGCGCAGGCCTGCGGCGTCACGCTCACCGGCGCGCGGCCGGCGATGAAGCGGCCGGAGGGCGAGCGGCGCCCGCCCTTGACAAGGAGCTGTCCGCGCCCGATGGCGGCGAGCGTGGCGCCCTTGAGCGCGAAGGTGCGGGCGAGCGCGGCAAAACTTTTCGGCGTCCCGCCCGGCTCGTGCGCGAAGGCGCGCGTGATGGCGAGCGTGGTGCCGGTGTCGGCATCCTGGAGGTAGGCGGAAATTTCCGTTCCCGTTTTCCAGGTGCGCGCGGCGCAGCCGAGGCCGATCAGGCGCGCGGAGGCGATTTCCGTCTCGCGGTCGCGCGGCGTGCCGCGAATGAAAAGCGGCGGCACCGGCGACACGCCCGAGCGGATGGCGTCGGCGCGCTGGAGAAGCTCGGCGGCGAGCGCGAGAAAATCGCGCGGCGCGAAGCGGGCGTCGCGCGCGAGGTAGGCGGTGTGAAGCTCCGCGATGTCGTGCAGCACGTCGGCGGGCCAGACGAGCGCGGCGTCGCGCGCGAGCGTGGAAAGGAGGCGCCAGGTGTCGGCCTGGAGCGGCGAGGAGCGGGCGAGCCCGGTGGCGGCGAACGTGGCGAGTTCCGCCTCGATCTGGCCGAGCACGGAGAGCGCGGCGTCATCGGACGCGGCGGAAATTTCCGCCGCGGTGGAGACAAGCGCGGCGGTTTGCCCGGCGGGCATTTTGCGCGCGGCCCAAATGGAGAGCAGCGCGTGGCCGCAGGGCGCGGTGGCGGCGCAATCGCACACGGCGTAGCGCGGGTCGCGCGGCACGAGAAAATTAACCGTGCAGCCGAGCGTGTGCAGGTGCGCGCGCGGCTTTGCGCCCGTCCAGATTTGGATGACGTGGCCGGCTTCGAAATCGCGCCGCCAGCGCGCGAGCTCGGCGGGCGAAAAAAACGCGTCGAGTTGCGCGTCGGTGATTTCGGCGGGCGACCATTCGGCATTCGCGGACACGGACGTGTTTTCGCCTTTGGGCGCCGGCGCGGAGGTTTGCGAAAGCTGGTAACGGATGACGGTGCGCAGGACGTGCCGGCAGAGCGTTGTCGAGGGGCAGGTGCAGCGCGCGTCGGTGAGGCGCGCGCCGGCGGGCAGGCGGCATTCGGGGCCGTCCGACCAGCGCGCGGTGATGTCGCCCGCGGGCGTCTCCTCGAACTCGCACGCGAGCGCGGACGATTCGGCCTCCTGGCGCGCGCGCCGGGCGAGGCCTCGGTTCGCGAGCGAGGCGAGATCGTCGTCGTTGAGTGCGAGAAGGTCGGCGCGCATGGGTTTCGATTTTTGAAATTTGGGAAAATGTTTTCGTTGGGCAGGTGTTGCTCAGCCGACTTTTTGGGCGATCCATTCGGCGAGCTCGCCGGGTGTCATGGCGCCGACATGCGCGCCGAGTTGCGCGAGCTGGCGCGCGACGTGCTCGTCGTAACGCGGGCGCGCGTCGGGGTCGAGCGCGGCAAGGCCCAAGAGCGTGGAGCCGCCGCCGATGATGCGGCGCGCCTCGGCGTAAAGGCGCCCGACGGGCGCGCCCTCGAAGAAATCGGTGACGAGCAGCACGATGGCGCGGCGCGGATTGTCGATGAGCGAATGCGCGTAGTTGAGCGCCTGGCCGATGTCGGTGCCGCCGCCGAGCTGCACTTTCATGAGCGTCTCGACGGGATCGACGCAGTGCTCCGTGACATCGACGACGGCGGTGTCGAAGAGCACGAGGTGCGTGCGCAGCGCGCGGAGATTCCAGAAGCAGGCGGCGGTGATCGCGGCGTGGATGACGCTGTCGAGCATGGAGCCGGATTCATCGACGAGGATGACGAGCTGCCAGCGGTCGGTCTGGCGGCGCACACGCGAGTAGAAGTGCGGCGTTTGGAGGACGAGGCGTTTTTCGTCGGGCCGCCAGTGCTTGAGGTTGCGGCGGAGCGTGGTGCGGATGTCGAAATTTTTGGCAACCCTGACGAGCGAGCGGCGGCGGCGGTCGAGCGCGCCGCTGAAGGGCTGGCGCACCTCGGAGGCGAGCTTTTCCATGAGCTGCGCGACGACGCGGCGCACGAGGTCGCGGGCGAGCGCGAGCACTTGCTCGTTCATGAGGTGCTTGGTGTGGAGCACGGCCTTGAGGAGCGTCTGGCTGGGCTGCGCGCGGGCGAGCAGGTCGGGGTTGGTGACCATTTCCTGAAGCTGGTAACGCTCCAGCGCGTCGCGCTCGATTCGCTCGATTGTCTTTTGCGGAAAGAGGCGGTGAACGTGGTTGATCCACTCGGGCACGGTGAGCCGCGATTCGCCGAGATCGCCGGCGGGATGGCCGCCGCGGACGTTGCGCCCGGGGGAGTATTCGCGGTTGTAGAGGTAGGCGAGCGCGGCATCGCGCTCGGCGTCCTCGCCGGAAAGCCCGCCAAGCGTGGATTCGACGCCGTCGCCAAGCACAAGCCGCCAGCGCGTCTGGCGCGTGCGGGTTTGTTCATCGGAAGATGGCGGGGAAACATTACTCATTTGACGAGGGGAGCGCGGAGGCCGTGGCGGACGAGTTCTTGTTGGAGGCGGGATTCGAAGGCGAGCGCGCGGGCCGCGGCGGCGGGGGAAACGGCGAGCGCTGGAAGCGGCGCGGCGGCGGTCGCTCCGGTCGCCTCGAGGAGGCGGCGGGCGAGGTGGTCTTTTTCGCGGGGCGTGAAATAGGTGAAGGCGAGGCGGAGCGCGGGCAGCGCGGCGAGAAACATTTCCGTGTCGTAGGCGAGCAGGTGGCGGTCAATCGCAAGGAGCAGGTCGGGGTGGCGTTGCGACTCCTCGCGAGCGAGCGCGAAGACGCCTTGCAGGAAATCACCGAGTTCGTCGGGCGCGGAGGGGATTTGGCCCAGGATATCGGCGAGGCCCGTCTCGCCAAGCGACCAGAGCGCGCCCGCCGCGCCGCCGCGCAGGAGCGGCGGATGCGATGATGTCGCGCAGAGGCGGCGCAGCGTGGCGACAAGCCCGGCGGTGTCCCACGCGAGCGTTTTGCCGGCGGTGTGGACGGCGGCGAGCAACGCGCGCAGGCCCTTGATCGCGGCTTCGTCGGCCGCGGGCGCCTGCGCCTCGAGGAGCCAGATGGCGCGCGCGTGGGACTCGGTGAGCAGCGCGGCGATTTCATCGCGCGTCGCGGCTGCGGCCATGGCGACGGAATCGTTGTAACGATAAAGATAATACAGGTGGCCGAGCGCGCGCGCCACGCTCACGAAGGAGGCGTCGGCGCGAAGCAGCTCGATCACACGCGCGCGCAGTCGCGCAAAACCGTCGTGCCAGCCGGCGAGCGCGGCGTTTTCGACAAGGCGCGCGCCGGCGGCGTCCGGAAGCGCGGCGCCGTAGAGCGAGCGCTCGATGCACGCGGCGTCGAAGTCGGGCGTCCAGCGAAGCGCCCACGTTTCCCATAGACGCGAGAGGTCGTCGCGCCCGGTGAAGTCGGTGCCGTCCGTGCGCGAGAAGCCGGGGATTTCGAGGATGCGCAGGCGGTGCAGCGTGTGCGAGCGGGCGATGTCGCCGGGTTTGTCGAGCGCGAGTTCGAGGCGGCGCTCCTGGGAGGGCGGCTCGATGTCGTGCGCGCGGAGCGCCGCGGCGATGTCGGCGACGAGCGGCGGGAGCGGCGTGCCGGGCGCGAGGCGTCCGCGCGCGTCGCCGCGAAACACGGCGTGCAGCGCGTCGAGAAACGGATGCCGCGCCGCGCCGGAGCCGCGCGCCGCCGTGGCGATTTCCTCTTTCACAAGCGCGCCCGTGAGCGCGTCAACGAGGTCCGTGCGCCAGACGATTGCGTGGCCGCGCAGCGTGGCGAGCGCGGCGGCGGTGGTCTCGACCGCGACGAGGTCGGCGGTGCTCGCGGTTTGCCCGCGCGCGCGGAGCGACTGCGCTGCGGCGGCGAGGAGCGCGGCGTGCGTGCCCGGCGAATGATCCAGCCAGACGCGGTGATAGAAGCCGGGATTAACGAGTCCGGCCTCATAGCCGGTGAGCGAATCGAGGCGCTCGTAGGAATACGGCGTGAGCGCGATGCCGTGACCGCCGGCGGGCGGGCGCGGTTGACATTCAGGCGCGATGACACCGTCGGGCGGGCTGGCGGTGTTTTCATTGTATTCGTTTTCCGAATACAGGCCGTCGAAGAGCGCGGAGCTGTGGAAGCCGCCGGTGACGACGAGCACGGGGCCGAGCGGATGTCGCGCGAGCGCGGCGCGGATGCGCGAGAGCATGAACGCCTCGCGCGCGAGGTCGGCGGCGCTCGCGCCGCCGTCGGCGAGGCGGGCGTTGCGGCAGAACGCGTGGCAGCGGCGCAAAAACTCGTCTGGCGAAAGCGCGGGGTCGATTTCGAAGAGCGTGTCCCAAAGCGTGTCCCAGTCGTCCACGCCGAGGCGGCGGCAGAGTTGCGCGGTGTAAGAGGAGCGGCCAAGCGCGCCGTCGGCGTAACGGTTGGCGGCGCGGTCGAGCGCGGCGGTTTCGCTCCACGGCAGGTCGATGAACTCGGCGGGGATTTCGAGCGCGGCGGCGGCGCGGAGCGCAACCCACTCGGGGGAGAATTCACAGAACGGATAAAACGCGCCACGCCGGTTTTGCCCGGCGTCGGTGAAGTAGCTGTAGATCGCGATCGGCAGCGTGTGCGGCGCGAGCAGTTCGCCCAGGCGCGGATTAAAATCGGACGGGCCCTCGATGAGAACGGCGGCGGGACGGAGCCGGCGAACGAGTTCACCGACAAAGCGCGCGCACGCGGGGCTGTGATGGCGCACCGGAAAAAACACAACCGGCCCGTCGCACGACCAGAGTCGCGGATCGGCGTCGGCTTTCAAAAAAACTTCTGCGCGCGCTTCGCTCACTTTTCGGCGGCGGGTTGGGGCAGGTATTTTATGCCGTCGTAAAACTCGGGCCAGCGGCCTTTTTTGCGGGGTTTCACGACGTGGTGAAAATAATGTTGCAGGCGCTTGATGTCGTCGGGGCTGTCCTTGAGCGCGGAGCCGAGCAGGCTTTGCACGAGGTGCGCGGCGGAGATTTTTCCGCCGTCATAATAATAGGCGTGCAGGCCGGCGGCGTAGGCCACGGAGACCGCCTCGGCGGTGCTCATCACGGTGCCGAGCGGTTCGAGCGCCTTGCCCTCGGATGCGGTTTTGCCGGTGCGCAATTCGTGGAACGTGGTGAGGAGCACCTCGGTGAGGTCGGCGGGGAGCGCGAGGGGAATGCCGGCGCGGGAGAGGAGGCGCGACGACTCGCGGCTCACAAGCGCCATCTCGTCGGCGAGGTTCGCGATGGGCGAGACGGTTTCGAAATTGAGGCGGCGCTTGAGCGCGGCGCTCATTTCGTTGACGCCGCGGTCGCGGGTGTTGGCGGTGGCGATGATGTTGAAACCGACCTGGGCGTAGAGCGTGCGGCCGTCGTCCTCGCGCTCGGGAATCGCCATGACGCGGTCGGAGAGGATGGTGAGGAGCGTGTCCTGGATTTCGAGCGGGCAGCGCGTGATTTCCTCGAAGCGCACGAGCTTGCCGTCGCGCATGCCGCGGTGCAGCGGCGCGGGGACGAGCGCGCGGCCGGTCGGGCCCTCGGCGAGCAGGAGCGCGTAGTTCCACGAGTATTTTATCGCGTCCTCGGTGGTGCCGGCGCTGCCCTGGATGATGAGCGTGGAGTCGCCGCTGATGGCGGCGGCGAGCAGTTCGCTGAGCCAGCTTTTCGCGGTGCCGGGCTCGCCGACAAGCATGAGGCCGCGGTTGGTGGCGAGCGCGACAATGCAACGTTCGAGAAAACTTTGCGCGCCGACGAATTTCGGCGCGCCGGGCGAGTCGGGCGCGGCGCCGGGTTCGCCCATGATAAAACGAAGCACGGAGCGCGGGGTAAGCCGCCAGCCGCCGGGGCGCGGGAGATTTTTATCGGCCTCGGCAAGGCGCGCCAGTTCGTCGGCGTAAAGGATCTCGGCGGCCGGACGCTGAAGCGCGGCGTTCTTGGATGCGGATGCGGGGGATACGGGCTTGGCGGACATGAAAAAAGGATGTGCCGATGCGTCCGCGCGGGACAAGCACATCCTTTGTTTGCGAAAAGCGGCGGGGTGACGCGGCTGACGAGCGGCCCGCGGGAAGTATCACAAGCGTGTGACGGCGCGGCGCTACGCAGCGCCGCGGCGGATGTCGGCGGCGTTCACACAGTGGTCGAAATGCGCGTGCGTGAGTTGAATCGCGCAAAGGTCGCCGGGCCGAATGCCGAGTTTGCCGAAGAGCGCGGAAAGTTTTCGCGGGGTGCAGCCGGGACAGGCGTCGATGAGAATTGCGCGTGTATCGGCACCGTGGGTTTCCGTAATGAGATGAGAGAATCCAAATGCGCCGCGGATGGGCTGGATTTGGATCATGTGAGTTCGTTGTTTTTATCTTTCGCGCAACGGCGCGGTGATTCGAAACGGAATACGTTTCTCACTCCGTTTCCCACAGCACGCAGCTCAGCGGGGGAGGAAGAGGTTTTCGGCGGGCGCGCGGTAGGGGTGCGCGGGGTCGCCGGGGGAGTAGAAACGGTCGTGGTCGGCAAGTTGGCGCCATTTTAGTTTCACGACTTCGGGGGGAGTTTGATCGTTACGTCGTTTTCGGTGGCGTTGATCGCGAAGAGGAGGCGGTGCGGGCCCATTTCGCAGTCGGCGTTGTAGAGCGTGGCGGCGGCGGTGGAGTTTTCAGCGAAGAAGAATCGGAAGAACTCGTCGCGCGGGCGGGTGTAGTGGCGGAGAATCGCGCCGCGCGGGGAGCGACGGAATGCAATCCATTCGGCGAAACAGGCGTGCGTGCTGGGGAAGCGCAGGATGCGGGTGTAGTCGAGCGCGTTGAGGTCGCCGCGCAGATAGGTGTTGTTCACGCCTTGCTTGGAGCGGAGAAAATCCTGCCCGGCGGAAAACATCGGGATGCCGAGCGACATGCAGAGGACGGAGGCCATGAGGCGGGTGCGGCGGCGGTCCTTGTAGGTGGGGATGTTGCCGTTGTGGCCGGCGTTTTCCGTGATGACGTCGAGCCAGCAGCGGTCGTCGTGCGACTCGGAGTAGTTGACGGTTTGCGCCGGAAACTTGGCGAAGTGCCACGGGGAGCCCTTGAGGTTGTATTCGTAGGATTCCTGACTGGAGCCGCCGCGGACGTATTCGCGAATGAAATTGCGGTAGCCGTCGTTCCATGAGGCCCAGCCGGTGTCGCGGAGGGCGCCGGCGATGTGGCCTTTGAAGCTCCAGGGTTCGGCGATGAGGATGATGTCGGGTTTTGTTTTCTTGAGGGCGCGCTCGATTTCCTTGAGCGCGTCGATGCCGAGGAGCTCGGCGAGGTCGAGGCGGAAACCGTCAACGCCGAAGGTTTCGACGAGGTGCACGAGGCTGTCGATGATGAGGCGGCGCGCCATGGCGGAATCGGCATTGATGTCGTTTCCGCAGCCGGACCAGTTGGAGAGCGAGCCGTCGGCGTTGGTGTAGAAATAGGCGAGCTGGTCGATGTGGAGCAGGTGGGCGGGTTCGCCGACGTGGTTGTAAACGACATCGAGGATGACGGCCATGCCACGACGGTGGAACGCGGCGACGAGCTGCTGGAGGTCGTGGATGCCCGAGGCGCGGGCGGGGTCGGTCGAGTAACTACTTTCGGGCGCGAAGTAGTTGTTGGTCATGTAGCCCCAATGGTAGTCGCCGGGGGCGATGTTGTCGAATTCCTGGACGGGTTGGAGCTCGACGGCGTTGACGCCGAGGCGGTGCAGGTAGAAGTCGGGATGCTCGACCCATTTGGCGAGGCCGGCGAAGGTGAGGCGTTCATCGGGCGCGAGGTCGATGGGGGCGCGGGCTATGAGATCGCGGACATGCGCCTCGCAGATGACGAGGTCCTGCCATGCGGGCGTTTGGAAGCGCGCGTGGTCGTGATGGCGCCGATGGGTGAGCCGCGCGCGGTCGATGATGATGCCCGGGCCGTCGCGATCAACGGCGGCGAGGGCGTAGGGATCGAGGATGCGTTGCGCGGGGTTGAAGCGGGTGAACTCGTTTTGCGCGCCGTCGATGTGATACCAATAATACCAGCCGTGAAGATTTTGGGAGAGGGTGATTTCCCACGTGTGATCGGGGTTGCGCTGGAGGGGGTAGCGGTGGGGCGCGTCGGTGCGGCCGAGGTCGTCGATCACGCAAAGCTCGACGCTGCCCGCGCGCGGCGCGTAGATGCGAAAGAGGGTTTCGTCCTTGCCGGGGATGGCGCCGAGCGGCGCGTCGGTGCGGTGTTCCGTGAAAAAGGTGGTGGGGCGGAGCGTGGCCTGCGGGTCGTTGTTCCAATGGGCGCGGTTGTTGGCTGCGAGGTCGAGCGGCGTGTCGAGTGTGAATTGATAGACGTGGAGGCCGGTGCGGGTGGGGTCGATCTGGCGGTTGAGGTTGCCGGTGTCGTCGCGGACTGCGTTGAACGCGGACTGGGGAACTTCGAGCCACTGATGCTGCCCGGTGACGAATTTGAAGCGTTTGGGCGGCTGCGCCATGAAGTCGGCCGCGGGGCCGCTCCATGTGAGAAGCTCCGTGCCGTCGTGGTTCGCGAGGTGGAGTTCCCATTCGGGATTGCCGACGGCTTTCTGCCACTCGTTGTGGTCGCCGGCGAGATAGACTCGGGGGAGCGGCTGCCTGAGTTCGGCGGGGAGGCTTTCGGGCCAGATGCAGAAATGAATCTCGTTGGTTTTGTGGTCGATGTAGTAGGCGGTGTGCCGCGCAAATTGGAGCGAGGGAACGGGGGTGATGGAGGTGAACGCGGGGGCGTCCGGGCCGAGGGAAAGCGGGGGCGGGGTGCGTCCGCGCCAGTCGGCGGCGAGCTCGATGTGGCCGCGATTCGGCGCTTCGAACCAGGCTTGCGTGATCTTTTTTTCGCGTGTGCGTATGGGCATGGAAAAGTTTTCTATGAGTGGAAGAACAATCGCGGAAGCGCGGAAGTGCGAAAACGCGGAAAAATCAATGGGACACAGAAACACGGAACCGCCCCCGGTTCAAGAGGCGTGTGCAAAAGCCGGGGCGGAGTTGCGCGGCGCGATCTTGCGCGCTACGCCGGCATGTCGCTGCTGGGGACGGGGACTTTGCGCACGCGTTCGCGGTAGATGAGATACAGGCCCGAACCCATTACGATGGACGCGCCGACGAATGTCCACACGTCGGGGCGCTCGCCGAGAAAGAGCATGGCGAGTCCCATCGCGAAGACGAGCTGCGCGTAGAAGAAGGGCGCGAGCACCGTCGCCGTGGCGCGTTGATGCGCGAGGATGAGCAGCCAGTGCCCGAGCGCGCCGAACACACCCGTCAGCAGCAAGCCCAGCCATGTGCCGATTGTCGGCGGCGTTTTCCATGCGAAGGGGATGATGGGGAGCATGACGATCGTGCCGCAAAGCCCCGTGTAAAATATGGTGGTTTTCGGCGAGTCGTGCGCGGCGAGCATGCGCGTGGCGACGGCATACAGGGCGTTGGTGATCGCGGCCAAAACCGCGAGCGCGATGGCGGGATGCACGCCATGGATTCCGGGGCGCGTGATCACGATCACGCCCGCGAATCCGACGAGCACGGCCACCACGCGGCGCGGTCCCATTTTTTCTCCGAGCAACGGCCATGCGATGACGGCGACGATAAGCGGCGAGGAAAACGTGACCGAGGTCACCTCGGTGAGCGGAATGTATTGCAGCGCGGTGAACGAGCACACGGTCGTGAGCACGATGCCGAGCGAGCGCAGAATTTGCAGCCCGGGGCGCTTGGCTTTCAGCATGGAAGTGCCGGGCGAAGGGCGCAGTAGAACGAGCGTGATCAAAAAACTGCCGACATAACGGATCGCGGCGATTTGCAGCGACGGCAGTGACGCGCTCAGCCATTTGACCGTGGTGTCCATGCACGCGAAACATGCCACCGCCGCGACAAGCAGGGCGATGCCTGCGAGCGTGGTGTTGGCACCGCCGCCCGCATCGGATGCGGAGCGTTGGGCGGCGATATTGCGGTCAGGATTTTTAGACATGAAAAAGCGCCACTATGCGCACGGATGCCGGAAGTCGTCAATGGCGGCGCGGCGGCGTCTCGTTGCCGGACGCGACGCAGTCGGGGCCTTTGAGTTGTTCGGTAATCTTTTTTGCGAGGTGCGTTGCACCTCGTCCGGCGGCGGGACGCCGCCGCTCCTTGCGCGCGCGTCACGCCGCGAAGATTGTCCCGATTGTGGCGCTGTCCGCGTCGATGAGTTTGTGCGCGGGCAGTTGCGTGCGAAACCAAGTGCGTTGTTTTTTGACAAGGCCTCGGGTGTTTTTTGTGATTTCAGCGGCGAGGGATTCGGGCGGGAGTTTGCCGTCGAGCATGGCGAGGGTTTCGCGATAGCCGATGGCCCCGGAACCGCTGGTGTTTTTCTCAAAGCCAAGCGCGCGCAGACGGCGAACCTCGTCAACCAGTCCGGCGGCGAGCATCGCGTCAACACGGATGGCGATGCGTTTTTCCAAGTCGTCGCGCTCGCGGTCGAGCACGGCAATGCGCGTTTTCCAGCCGGCGAAAGGGAGGGGGCGGCGCGCGAAGTCGGCGGCGAGTTCGGCGAGCGTGAGGCCCGATGCGCGGCAGCGCTCGAGCGCGCGGGTGACGCGGCGCGGATTGGCGGTGTCGAGCGCGCCGAGCCCTTCGGGGTTGAGCGCGCGGAGCCGCGCGACAAGCGCGGGCAGGCCTTCCGCGGCGAGTTGTCCGGCGATTTCGGAGCGGAGCGCGGGCGGCACGGCGATGTCATCAATGACGGGCGCGAAAAACGCCTTCAGGTAAAAACCGCTGCCGCCGGTGACGAGGATTTGTTTGCCGCGCGAGGCGATGTCGTCAACGGCGGCGCGCGCAAGGGCGATGTAGCGGGCGATGTCCATTTGCCGGGCGCAGTCGCACACGTCGACCAGGTGGTGCGGCACGCGGGCGAGTTCGGCGGGCGCGGGTTTTGCGGTGCCAATGTCCATGCCGCGATAAAAGAGGAGCGAGTCGCACGAGACGATCTCCGCGTTGTTCGCCCCGGCCCAGCGAAGCGCGAGCTCGGTTTTGCCAACGGCGGTCGGGCCGGTGAGCACGTGTAGAATTTTTTCGTTGGGCAGGGACATGCGATTCGTCCAACATGCAAACCATGAAACGTCCTCACGCCAAGTCTGCGCTCGCGTTTGCCGCGGCAATTTTATCCACGCTCGCGTTTTTCACCGGATGCAAACCCAAGCCCGATTCGGTGACGATCAAGTCGAAGGTTGTGGCGAGTGATGATTTTTCGGGCGGCCTCGACAAGTGGGTCGTCGAACAAATGCCGGGCGGCACCGTGACGGCGGAAAACGGAGTGCTCACAATCACGGACGCGAAGGGCTGCACGGTGTGGCTGAGGGAAAAGCTGACCGCGCCAGTCGCGATTTCCTACGAGGTCACGATGAGCTCCGCCGCGCGCGTGTCGGACATGAACTGTTTCTGGATGGCGACGGATCCGAAGAACCCGAAGGATTTGTTTCACGCGAAGCACGGCCGCACGGGACAATTTGCGACTTACGACGCGCTCAACCTCTACTATGCCGGCTACGGCGGCAATGCGAACACGACAACGCGCTTCCGCCGTTACGATGGCACGGGCGCGCGTCCGCTGCTTCCGGAGCACGACCTCACCGACGCCGGGCACATGCTCAAGCCCGATCACACATACAAGATCGTGCTGATCGCGCAGGATGGCGAGGCGCGCTTTGTTTGCGACGGCAAAACAATATTCTCCTACAAGGATCCAAAGCCGCTCAAGGAGGGCTGGTTTGGTTTTCGCACGGTGGACTCAAAAATGCAGATCAAAAATTTCCGTGTCACCACGCTGGATGTTCACGAGCATTTTGAGGAGGAGAAGGGCAAGTAAGGTTTGGGCGGACCGTGGGGCGCTCGCCGAAAACCGCGCCATTGTTTCGCGCTTTTGGTGAAACAATTTAACACGCGGGCGATTTATACTTTCGCCCAATATATTAAGGCGCCTTCCCGCGCGGGGTCATCACACGCAAACTTTGCGACAGGATTTTCACTTCGATTCGCGCCGCCGCTTCGCGCGGTTCGCCGTCGGTGTGAATCAGGCCCGGCTCGGGACGTTCGATGACAAATCCCGGCGCGCGCAGGTGCGTGACTTTTTTGCTGCCATACAGGCGGCGCGTGAGCAGGCGGATCGCAAGCGGCAGCGCGTTGAGCAGCGACACGCCGCGCACCAACGTCAGGTCGAGCTGTCCGTCGTCGATGCGCGCCAGCGGAGTGATGAAGCCGTCGTTGCCGTATTGGTCGGAATTGCCGATCGCCAAAATAAACGCCTCCGCCTCGAGCCGTTGCTTTGCCGTGGCGGGTGCCGGGAGTTCGTTTTCATCGAGGGGCGTGATTGCGCAGGACGCCGGTTTGTAGCGGAAAAATTCCGAGAGGATGATTTTCAGGTAGCGCGGAAATCCGCGTTTTTTGAGCGAGCGAAACCGGGCACTGATCCCGGCGTCGAAGCCGAGTCCCATCATGTTGAAAAACGGATGTTCGTTTGCCATCGCCGTGTCGATCATGCGCGGCGTGCCGTCGACAAGCGCGCGCAGGGCGCTTTCGTCCGGGCGGGGAATGCCGAGGTGCCGCCCAAGTCCGTTGCCCGATCCGCACGGGACAAGGCCGAGCGCAACCGGGGCGGGCGCGTTGACGAGCGCGGTCGCGGTTTCGTTTATTGTTCCGTCGCCGCCGACCGCGACGACGAGCTCGCATCCGTCCGCGATTGCGGCGCGCGCCAGTTCCGTCGCGTGATGCGGACGCTCCGTGCTCACGAGCCGCGCATCGAGCACGCCCGCCGCGTTTTGCTCCGCGATGAACCGCCGCACCCGTTCGACAACACGCGGATTGCTGATGTTGTAACCCGAGCGCGGATTAAAAATGAAGCGGGCTTTTTTCACGGAATATTATTCGGGCATTGTTGGTTTAAGCTCATCGATATTCTCACTCAATCGTTACGCGGTCGATCACGACGCTGGAGTCGATGCCGTGGAGATGCAGCGTGTGCTCGCCCGCGGTGAGCGTGGAGGGCGGAAGCGGGATGTCGAAGGTGCGCTCGTTGGCGAGGACGCCTTGCGCCCACTCGGGTTTGCCGTCGTTGATGATGAGTTCGGCGAGTTGCGGTTCGGGGGCACCGTCGATTGCGTAGGCGATGCGGAGTTTGCCGGAGCCGTCGATGGCGTGCGTGGGGAGGACGTGGATGCGCAGGGTTGCGGAATTGGGTTGGGCGGCGAGGGTGTATTTAAAAATAAGAGTGGGGGCTGTTTTTGCTTCTAATATCGATGTCGCTGATGTCGTGGCGGGAGTAATGGTAGTGACTGTTCCTGAGCGTCCCAATCCGTCAATCGGAGTGAGCATGCCTGTCGTCCAGATTTCGATTTCACTGAGCGTCGCTTTCGCGAGCGGATTTTTCGGCGCGGACGGAAGCGGTTGCTGGAAATTGGGGACGCGCCATTTCGAGATGCGCATGGATTTCCAGTCGTTGTCGGCGGGTTCGAGTTGCATGAGGTGTCGCCATTTGCCGCCGGCGATGAGGTTGTTGTAGCGGTGCGTGATGCGCGCGAGCTGGAGGTTGAGGACGTCGGCTTGGTAGCCGAGTTTGTTGAGCGCGGTTTTGTCGCCGGCGATGTGCTTGAGCGCGGCTTCCTCGCCGGTGAAGTAGCGGTTGTTGGCGAGAATGGAGCCTTGCACGGGATACTCGACGAGTTGATAAAACGCGTCCTGCTTTTCGGCGGGGATGCGTTCGCGGATCGTGGCGAGGAGTTCGTTCATTTTGCGCGCGAGTTCGTCGCGGCGTTCGCGTTGTGCGGGGGTGAACGTGGATGGTTTTGGTTTTTCGCGAGGCAGCCACCATTGCAGGTGCTCGGGGCGGCGTTCGAAATTGTAGCGGTAATACATGTCCATCAGTTGCGCGATGTCGGGCGCGTGTTCGGCGCCGAATTCGCGCGCGGCCCATTGGCGCAGAAAATCGGTTTGCACATCCGGAAGCGTGGCGATGGAACCGATGTCCCATGCCATTTGCAGGAAAAACTCGGTGGTGATTTCGGCGGGCTTGATGTCGCCGACGTTGGCGATCCAGATGCGGTCGGCGCCGAGCTGGTGGGCTTTGTTCATTTCCTCCCAGATGAGCGCGGGCGGCGTGGTGCTGAGCCAAAGGTAGGCCATGGGGCGTCCGAGGTAGGAGAGGTGGTAGTAGATGCCGAAACCGCCGGTGCGTTTGCCGTCGCGCATGGCGGCGCGATCGGCGGCGGAGGGGAAGTTGCGGATGTAGCCAAAGTTGTCGTCGGGAAACATGATTGTGACGTCGTCGGGCACGCGCAGGCCGCCGCGGTAGAGGTCGAGCACTTCCTTGTAGGCGCAGAACATTTGGGGAACGCGCTCGACGCCGGGCGAAACGTGCTTGGCGATGAGCGCGCGCTGGTCGGCGAAGATTTTTTCGAGGCGGGCAATTTGCTCCTCCCTGGTTCCGCCGCCTTGCATGCCGCTGTCGTGGATGCCGCGCATGCCGATGGTGTAGATGTTTTCGTAACGGCCGTTGGTTTTGGCGCGCTCCTCCCAGTAGGCAAGGACGCCGTCGCGGTTTGTGGCGTAGTTGTAGTCCTTGTGGGGGGCGGTCCACTCGGTGACGTTGTTGCGGAGCATGGGCTCGGCGTGCGAGCTGCCCATGACGATGGCGTAGTCGGAGGCGAGCGCGGCGTTGGCGGGGTTGCTGTTGAACGCGGGCGAGCAGGCGTGCATGGCGGGCCAGAGTGTGTTGGCCTTGAGGCGCAGGAGGAGTTCGAAAACTTTTTCGTAGGTCTTCGGGCCGATGCCGCCGTTTTCCGGCTCGAAGGTTTTTGCGGCCCAAGGCTGGAGGCCCCAGTCCTCGTCGTTGATGAAAATGCCCCGGTATTTGACCGAGGGCGGACCGAAAACGTGCGTGCCGGCGGGAATCGAAATGCGGGTTTTCTTTTCGGGCGTGACGTCCGCCCACCAATGCCAGGGCGAAATGCCGATCATGCGCGAGAGTTCGTAAACGCCAAACGACGTGCCGCGCGGATCGCTGCCGGCGATGACGAGCGTGTTGTTGTCGAGCGTGGTGATGAGGAAGGTTTCCCATTGGCCGCGCAGTGCGGAGACGTCGAGTTTGCCCGATGCGACGAGCGAATCGATGAGCGGCGATTTGCCGAGCGTGCCGACAAGCACCGCGGGAGCAGTGCTTGTGATTGCAAATTTCAAATCTGAAATTTCAGAGAGGGCGGGGCGTTTGCCAGAGACGCGTTCGATGTCGGCGGCGAGGTGGTTGGCGGCGATGGAAACGACCTTGGCGTCTGTATCGGAATAATGGATACGCGCGACGACGGTTTCGCCGGCGAGCGTGAAGTTTGCCGCAGTTGCGTTGAGTTTCACGTAAGCCGGCGCGTCGCGGTCGCACGAAATCACGCCGTCTTTTTCGCGGAGCTCGACGACTTGGATGGAGCTGCGGCGGAGTTCGAGGTTGTTTTTGTCGTCGGGCGAAATGGTGCCGTTGCGTCCGGGATGCGTGAAATAGAAGCAATACGCGCGGTCGGTGGCGTGATCGACCACGACGCCGCAATGCCCGCCGTTCACGCCGTCATCCGCGCCCTTGCCGGGTTTGCCGAGGAGCGGATCGCCGGGCTGCGGCGTCCAGTTAAGGAGGTCGTCGGAGCGGTAAACGCCGATGCCGCGCCAGAGATCGACGAGCATCCAGTAGTGTCCGCGCCAGCGGAAAACATACGGGCCCTCGCCGGGGCGCTCGCCGACGCCGGCGCACTTGCCCTTGTCGGTCCAGTTGTGGAGGTCGGGGCTGTCGGCGTAGTAGATGGATTTGGCGTCGCGCTCGTTGTTATACCACATGCGCCAGCCGCCTTGAGGCAGCGGAAACACGCACGCGTCAATGACACGGTCGCTGGCGAGCGCGAGCGTGCTTTGGTAGTGCCAGTCGATGAGGTTGCGGCTGGTGAGGTGGATGATGTCGCGTGGGTGTTTCCAATCGGTGAAAACGCCGGGCACGAGTGTGAGATACATGTGGTAAACGCCATCGTGCTCGATGACGTCGGGCGCCCAGTGCGTGAGCGTTTTTGGGTCGGCGCCCGCGGGGACCGGGATGCCGTGGAAGCGCGCGTCGCAACGGTAGGTCCACGTCGCGCCGCCGTCGTTGGATTGCGCGATGCCGACGGGCGTGCCGTGCACCCAGCTCACGCCGTCGAGCCCGGGGACGTTGGCGCGGCGGTTGGTGTAGAACATGAGCCAGTTGTTCTCGGCGCGGTTGTGAATGACGACGGGATCGGCAGTGCCGTCGTAAATGGTGTCGCGATAAAGAGGCTTGGGCGCGCGTGCGCCGTCGGCGCGCGCGCTAATGCAGAATGAAAAATGAAAAATGAAGAATGAAAAGACGGCGAGGGCCAGGGTGCGTGGAGATGTGCACATAAAGGGGAAAGTGCGGAACGTGGCGCGGGCTGCCAAGTCTGCTGTTGGTTTTTCGCCATTTTGTGAAGTCGCGCATGCGTTAAACCAGCGCCCGTTCAAAGCGTGTTCGATCGCGCGCGTTTTTCCACTTCCACCGCATAAAATACTGCCTACACATTTCAAACATGCGATTTCTCCATTTCCTCGCGCTGCTGTTTCTTTCGGCCCTTCAGCCTTTCGGTCTTTCAGCCCTTTTCGCGTCCTCTTCCGTCTTGCGCATCGGCAATGGCGCGGAGCCGCAGGATATGGACCCGCAAACGATGTCGGCCTACACCGACCAAAACATCGCAATCGCGCTCTTCGAGGGGTTGGTGGCGATCGACGAGGCCACTTCGCAACCCGTCCCCGCCGTTGCCGAGAGCTGGGAGACCTCGCCCGACGGACTCACGTGGACATTTCGCCTGCGCGCCGGCGCCCGCTGGTCCAACGGCGACCCGGTGACCGCGCAAGATTTCGCGACATCATTCCGGCGCATCCTTTCACCCATGCTCGGCGCCGAATACGCCTACATGCTTTACCCGGTCAAAAACGCCGGGGCCTTCAACACCGGCAAGCTCTCCGATTTTGCGCAAGTGGGCGTCGCCGCGCCCGACGCGCGCACTCTCGTGCTCACGCTCGATGCCCCGACGCCGCACCTGCTCTCCATTGTCGCGCAACCGATGTGGTTTCCCGTTCACGCGCCGACGATTTTGCGCTTTGGAAAGCTCGACCAGCGCGGCACGGCTTGGACGCGCCCGGAAAACATCGTCGGCAACGGCGCGTTCACGATGAAAAGTTGGGAGCCGAACCGCCAGATCACCGTTGAGAAAAATCCGCTCTACTGGGACGCCGCCGGCACACGGCTCGACGCGGTCGTGTTTTTCCCGAACGACGACATTGCCACCGACGAGCGCAACTTCCGCTCCGGACAGGTTGACATCACCTACGATATTCTCCCCGAAAAAATCCGCGCCTACCGCAAAAACAACCCCGCCGCCCTGCGCATCGACCCGTTGCTGGAAACCTTTTTCCTGCGCTTCAACACCAAGCGCCCTCCGCTCGACAATCCGAAAGTCCGCGCCGCGCTCGCCCGCGCCATCAACCGCGACCTGATCGCGCGCGTGCTCCACAACAGCCGCACGCCCGCGCGCTTTTACACGCCGCCGAACACCGGAGGTTACACCTGCGCGACCGCGATTCCCGACGACTTCGCCGCCGCCCGCTGCCTGCTCGCCGAGGCGGGTTATCCGAAAGGAAAAGGGTTTCCGAAACTCGACATCCAGATGAACAACGACGCAGTCAACCGAACCGTGCTCGAGGCCATTCAGGAAATGTGGCGGCGCGAACTCGGCATCAGCGTCACAATCACAAACAAGGAATACCGCGTGTATCTCGACGCGCAGCGCGCCATTGGCTTCGACATCAGCCGCTCGCGCTGGGTCGGCGATTTCAACGACCCGATCACCTTTCTCGACATGTTTGTGACCAACGGCGGGCAAAACCAGACACACTGGAGCAACGCCGAATACGACCGCCTCATCGCCGAGGCCGGCCGCGCGTCCGACCGGGAGAAACGCTTCGAGCTTTATCAGCGCGCCGAAAAAATCCTCCTCGACGAGGCTCCGATCGCGCCGATCTTCTTTGGCACGCGCAGCTACCTGATTTCCCCGCGAGTGAAAAACTGGGTGCCCTCGCTCCTGGGAATCCACCGTTATCAAAAAGTGTGGGTGGAGTGATTGTCGGGGAATCTCAAAGGCAAACGCTTCGGTTTCGACGTTCCTAGCGTTAGCGACAGTCTGCCAACCGCCCTGCCTTTGGTGGCGCTTTCCCGTTTGTTTAGGTTGCGTTTGCTCCGTGCCAAGAGATCCGTGATCAGAACTCAATGCCCGCGGTTGCGAAGAGGGTGCGCGGACGCACGGGGCCGTAAAAGTAGGTCGGATCGCGGTCTTCGCCATTGTCGAAAAGGTCATCCTGACGATCATCAAACAGGTTTCGCACGCCGACGCCGATTTTCAGGTCCATGTGTGTTGAGAGGCGGAAGGTTTTGCTCAGGTTCAGGTCGAACTCCCAGAACTTCGGGGTTCTGCGATGAATGTCCGCCTCCTCGCCGACGGCCAGCATGCTGCCGGTGTAGTTGAGCAGGGACACGAATTGCCAGCCCGCGCCGCAATCGTATGTAACGGAGAATTTACCCGTCCATTCCGGACGCTTGACAAACTCTCTCGTGGTCAGGCCAGTGACGCGAAAGATGGGATCGTCGAAGCGCGCGCGGATGTAGCTGATGCTGCCTTCGAGTCGCAAGCCGGGGACGACCATCCATTGGAAACCGTTTTCCCAGACAAAAACCCTGGCGTCGGGGCCGTTGACGCGTTCCCAAATTCCCGTGCCGTTGACGTCGCTGTCGTCAATGTCGAACGTGTCGTGCAGGAATGTGTAGTGGACGGTCGAGCTGAGCATGAGGCGTTTTCCAAGGGAGGGAACCAGCCAGTCGGCGCCGAGCGTGAAGGAGTCCGAGCGCTCCTCCTCAAGGTCGGGCGAGTTGCGCAGAAAAATGGCGCCGCCGGAACTCACGCCGATGTGGAGATCCTCGTTGTAGGCGCCGGGGGCGTTGAAGCCCGCCGAGTATGAGGCCCGCAGTGTGAGGGCGTTGCGCGGTTGGTATCGCAAGGCGACGCGCGGCGAAAAGATGGCGCCGCCAACATTGTCATGCCGGTCGACGCGCACGCCGGGCACGAGCTCGAGCCCGGGCCGGATTGTCCAGATGTCCTGGGCAAAAAATCCGTAGGTGGCAAAGTCGTCGGTGGTGTCGGCGATGGCGGGATCGTTGGGGCGGTGTTCCTTCAGCTTTTCGTAACGGTATTGCGCGCCGTAAACGAGCTCGTGCGCGCCGAGTTTTTGCGTGACTTGGGCGTCCAGAAAAACGACCTGGTTGCGCGTGTCGCTCCAGATGCGATGCGCGACGGCGTCGATTGCGGACTGGTTTGCGGGATCGGCGGCGAACACGTCCAGCGCGGCCTCCTCGGCGGGCGTGGGATTGTCGGGATCGGCGAATCCGCCAGCCTCGTCGAACGCGCCGAACTCGGCGTCAGCCCGCGCTCCGTAGAACGCATCGCGTTGCAGGCGCAGGTAGGAGCCGCGCAGCGAATAGGAAAGGGCGGGCGTGAGCTGTTGCTCCCACTGCAGGTTGATCATGTGGATTTTGTGTGCCAGTGATTCGGCGACGCGGGCCTGTTCCTCGGGCAAGTCAAGCCGGTCGCCGCCGCGGTGCGACTGGTCGATGTATTGATAGGAGGCCTTGAGCAGCTTGTCCTCGTCGGGGCGATAGTGAAACTGAAGGCCGACGACCTTGTTTTCAAATTCGGGCAGTTCGGTGAATCCGTCCGTCGTCAAGTCGAGGCCGTCCCGGTTCTCCCATAGACCGTAGACGGTGAGGGCAAGTTTTTCAGATCGGTCCAGCCAGCTGGATTTGAAGGTGAACTTCCACTCATCCGCGTCGTTTTTCAAATTGGAGTAGCTCAACAGCGCGCTGGTGTGGTTGTGCGTTGGCATCGTGGTGATGAGGTTGACGACGCCGGCGACCGCCTCCGGTCCGTAAAGCACGGAACTGCTGCCTTTGACGATTTCGATGCGGTCGATGAAAATCGTGGGGAAAAGATCGGCGCCATAAACCTTGGCCAGTCCCGAGTAAAGCGGCGCGCCATCAAACAAAATCGCGGTGTAATCGGTGCTGAGCCCGAGAAGCTGGATTTCGTTGAGGCCGCAATTGGAGCAGTTCGACTCGAAACGGGCGCTCGGTATCAAGCGCAGGCTATCGGCGAGGGTGACGCCCCCGTGGGCCTTGATTTCGGATGCGAGGAAAAACTCGGTTTTGACGGGCGCGTCGGAAGCCAGCCGCTCCGTTCGCGTGCCCGTAGTGACACTCATGCGGTCCAAATTGATGACCTCATCGTCAGAATGGGGCGCGCCATTGGCAACATAACAATTTGTTATGATGAAAGTTACACTGATAATTTGTGCGATTTTGCTCTTCATGAAACGACTTCGAAAAGATAAGTTAAAAATTACGGTTAAAGATACAGAGACGCAGTCTCAAAAATAGATTCGGCTGTTTTGCGAATGAGACGCAAGAAAAATATTTTTAGTGGCACGCGCAATTCGCCCATGCTTAGATCCGCACCATACTTTGATACCGCCTCCGCATAAAAATCCATTCAACGCCCCGCTCCCCCAAAAAAATCCTCTCCGTCCCCACCTCCTCCCACACGCACACATTCTCTCTCATTATCCACCCAACTCAAATCTTCGACTCGCCATCCCGCTTAATTTCAAACATGCCGCTTTCGCTGTCATGAAACGCAATCTCGCCCAAATATTTTCCTTTTCGTCCATGCTCGCCGCCGTCGCCATCGTCGCCGGATGCGCGAGCAGCGGCTCAAAATCCGGCGCGGTCGAAGTCGTGCGCGTCTGGCCGGAATACCGCGCGGCGGAGTCGTTCGACCGCATCTCGGAATATTTTTCCGACAAGGAAAACACGGGCGGCCAAATCGTTCTTCGCACACGCCCCGAAAGTCGGGAGGGCTACTACTTTTTCACCCGCGTGAAAATCCCCGCCGATATTTCGAACGCGCGCATTGTGATCGATGTCATCATGCCGACCTCGCCCGATCCGAAAATCCACTCGCTGCCCGTGCCGCCGCTGCGCAAGGGCACGGTGCTTCTCAATCCCGGACTCACCGGCGCCGACTGGCCTGACGCAAAGGCCCGTCCCACGGCCTGGCGCATGAGGCTGCTCGCCGCCGACGGCGCGGAAATTTTTGCGCGCCAAAGCTATCTCTGGTCGAAGTAAGCGCGGCGATTTCACCGCGACTTCACGCAGGCTTCATACTGCGTTCACGCAGCGCGCGCATGCTCGCGCGCATGGAAAACCCTTCGCATCACTTCGCGCCAAAGAACTTCAACCAAAAACTCAGCGCCCTGTATTTTGCCGCGGCGCTTTTGCTCGGCTTCATCGCGTTCGGCATCACGGTCGTCGCCGCGCCGGATCGCTCAGCCGACCTGGATGATCCCGATGTTTCGCTTTCGCCTTATTTTCAGGTGAAGGGCGCGGAGGATGGCGTTGACGCGCTCCCGCTCAAAAGCACGCAGGTCGATGCCGTGCTCGCGGGCGTGATCGCCGGGGTGCGAGTCGTGCAAACCTACCAAAACGAGGGTGCGACACCGCTCGAGGCGCGCTACATTTTTCCCGCCTCCACGCGCGCCGCCGTCCACGGCATGACAATGACCGTCGGTGAACGGCGCATCGAGGCGCAGATCAAGGAAAAGGCCGAGGCGCGCAAAACCTACGAAAAAGCAAGGCGCGAGGGCAAAACCGCGTCGCTTCTCGAATCGCACCGCAGCAATGTTTTCGAGATGAATGTCGCCAACATCCTGCCCGGCGACACGGTGACCGTCGAGCTTCGCTACAACGAGCTCATCACTCCCGAGGAGGGCGAATACGAGTGGTTTTTTCCGACTGTCGTCGGGCCGCGTTACACGAGGAAGGCGACCGGTCCCGCCCGGGAAAAACAGGAGACGCTTCCGCTCGACCCGCTCGCCGGCTCCAAGCGCCTCGGCGGCGAAGGCCTGGCATACTTGGGCGAAAACGAGGATGGCGAAAACGAGCCGGTTTTCACGCTCACCGCCGAAATCCTCGCGGGCACCCGCGTGCAAAAAATGAAATGCGTTTCGCACCGCATCGACACGGAGGCGACCGGCGGAGGCGTGCGCGTGTCGCTGCCGCCGCGCGCGGGCATCGCGATGAACCGCGATTTCATCCTGCGCTACCGGCTCGCGGGCGGCGCGCTCGCCACGGGGCTCATGGTCGATTCGTTCAAGGGCGAAAATTATTTTCTTCTCACCGTGCAGCCGCCCGCGCGCGTCGAACCCGCGCAAATGCCGGCGCGCGATTATGTGTTTGTCATGGATGTGTCCGGCTCGATGTGGGGATTTCCGCTGGAGGTCTCGCAACGCCTTCTCAAGGAAATGCTGATCAACTTGCGTGACATCGACACGTTCAACGTGCTGCTTTTTTCCGGCTCCAGCCGCACGCTTTTTGAAACCCCGGTCGCCGCCACGACTGAAAATATCGCCGCCGCCATCGCCCTTTTCGAGAGCGGGCGCAAATACAACGATTACGGCGGCGGCACCGAGTTGCTGCCCGCGCTCAAGCGCGCGTTTGAGCTGCCGCGGACGCGCGCGGGCGTGTCGCGCAACATCGTCGTGATTACCGACGGTTATGTCGATCTGGAGGCCGAGGCCTACGCGCTCGTGCATGAAAGCCTTGGCGACGCCAACCTGTTCGCGTTCGGCATCGGCAGCTCGGTGAATCGCGAGTTGATCGAGCGCCTCGCGCGCGCCGGGCGCACCGAGCCGACCGTGATCGAAAATGAAAAACGCGCGCAAAACGCCGCCGAGAAATTTCGCAAAATGATCGAGTCGCCCGTGCTCACCAACGTGCGCGTCGAGTTTGCCGGCGGCTCGCTCAGCGCGCCCGACGTGCTCTCGCAGCGCCCCATCGTGATGTGCGGAAAATGGCCCGACCACATTGACCCCTCGACCCAGACAATCCGGCTGGGCGGCCAAACCGGAGGCGGCGAATGGAGCACGGAAATCTCCGTGGCCGACGCCGTTGACCTGAACTCGAACGGCACGCTCGCGCTGCTCTGGGCGCGCGAACGCTTGTGGGAGTTGAAGGACTTGCACGCGCTGCGCGCGGACGCGCCGAAACAAAAGGCGGCGATCATCGAGCTGGGTTTGAAATACAACTTGCTGACGCCCTTCACCTCGTTTGTCGCGGTTGATTTGACGCCGCGTTTGTCCGCCGATGCCGCGTCGCAGGCGAAAAAAGTAACGCAGGCTTTGCCGCTGCCCAAGGGCGTGAGCGAGCTCGCGGTCGGAGTCACCGAGGAAGCCGTCGACAGCGTGCCAACATCGCCGGAGCCGGAAACGGTCGCACTCCTGATTGTCGCCGCGATGGTCGCCGCGGTGATGTGGCGCAAGCGCGAGCAAAAAATGCGGAGAGGCGCGGCGTGAACGACAGCGTGCGCGAATTGCGCGGGCAAGCCGCTCCGTGCGCCGGCGTGCTTCTTGCGGGCTGGCCGGTGTTGCGCTGGTTTGTGGCGCGGCTTGGCGACGGCGGCGACGAACGCTTCGGCTTGGTCGCGCTGGCCTTGGCACTCGTATTGACGCCGCGCGCGGTGTGGCGCGAACGCATTGCGGCGTGGCGGTTGATTGTCGCGGGTGTGTTCGCGCTGGCCGTCGCGTTTCCAGTTTCGGGGACGCCCATGCTGTTGCGCGCGCTGTTGCTGGTATGCGCGCTGTCGGTTTTGTTTTGCCGGGGCGGGGGTGCGTTGGGCCGCGCGGGATTGCTCGCGTTGTCGTTGCCGGTGACGGCCACGCTGCAATTTTTCGCGGGGTATCCGCTGCGTGTGCTGACCGCGGAGCTGGGGCGTCCGTTGATCGCGTTGTTTGGTGTCGCAACGGAACGATCCGGCGTGGCGCTGGAGTGGGCCGGCGGCGTGGTGGTGGTCGATGCGCCGTGCAGCGGCGTGCACATGCTTTGGACGGGCGGGGTGCTGGTGTGCGCGGTTGCGGCGTGGCTGCGCCTCGGCGCATGGCGCACGGTTTTTTTCGGCGTCGCGGGATTGTGCGCGATCCTGCTCGGCAACACGGTGCGCGCGGCGGTTTTATTTTTTATCGAATCGGGATTGTGGCGCGCGCCGGGCTGGGCGCACGAAGGCGTGGGGCTGGTAATTTTTGCCGTGCTCGCCGCGGGTTTGTTGTGGCTGGGATTCAGGCTGAAGGGTGCGAATCACGAGGGTGGTGCAAAACCTCCGGCCAAGTCGAAATTGGATGCGCCATTTGAGCGGGTTCGGCTCAGCCGGAGGCTTCGCCCCACCGTGTTTTTTGTGTTTACGGTGATGTGCTCCGGCGCGGCGGTGATGCCGTTGATCGGCCAGCAAGGAACGGTAACCGCGGCGTCGGACTCGGACTTTCCCGGCTGGCCGGAGTTGTTCGAGGGCAAACCGTGGATACGTTTGCGGAATCCCCGGAACGCCGCCGCATTCGCCTCCGGATTCGCGGGGAAAACAGGCGTGTTCAAGCAAACCGGCGCCGATGGCGCCGGGCGCATTGTGGTGCTGCGCTGGATACGCGAGGCGTCGCGCGGGGTGCATCCGGCGGCGGATTGTTTCCGGGCGAGTGGGTTTGAGATCAAGCCGGGCGGACTCGTCCGCGATGCCAACGATGTGATGTGGTCGGAGTTTCTTGCGACGAAGGACGGTGAAACCTGGCGCGTGCGCGAACGCTGGCACGATGACGCGGGCGGAGCGTGGACGGATGTGTCGGCTTGGTATTGGGCAGCGGTGCGCGGACGCGGTCCGTGGTGGGCGGTGACGGTGGCGGTGGCGTGCGGCGATTGAGCAAGGCGCGCGTGTTGGGGCTCCGATTAGTTTTCCCGCCCCCTAGCTTCTTTCTTGTCGCGGGGGCCCGGGCCGGTGATCCTTTCGGGTTTCACAACCTTCCATGCAGCGAAAACACACAGCGCGCGATTTTGATTTTGAAAAATACGAACCCTCATTCTGGGCGTTGAACGCCCGGTGGATGGCGCCGCTTGCCGTGTTCGTGCTGACGGTGGTGCTGACGGTGCTTTCGTTTCCGCCGTTCAGGGCGATGGCGTTTGCGTATGTGTTTGCCGCGCCGCTGTGTTTTTGGGCGCTTACCAAACCGCGTTTCAAAACCTACGCGCTCGTCATGCTCGGCGCGCAGGCCGTGGCGTGGACGATCATTCTGTGGTGGCTGCATCATGTGACGTGGGCCGGCGTTTTCCTGCTCGGGCCGTTCGTGGGCGCGTGGATCGGCGTCTGGTATCTCGCGGTGTGGTGGGCCGCGCGCAATTTCGCGGGGCGTCCGTTCCTGGTGCGCGCCGCGGTCATGCTCGGGCTGGCGGGATTGTGGGTTGTCATCGAGTGGACGCGCGTGTGGTTCCTGAGCGGATTTCCGTGGCTGCCGCTCGGCGCGAGCCAGTGGTATGTGCTCTCGTTGTGGCAGGTCGCCTCCTATACGGGGCAGGGCGGAATTGCGTTTGTGCTGATCGTGTTTAATTTTGCGGTCGCCTCCTATACGCACCGAATTTTCAAGGAAAAACACTCGGGGCTTCGCAAGCGCAGTCCCGAGTTCAGCATGGCGTTGATCATGCTCCTGCTTGTGGTGACGCCGTCCCTGACCGATGTCTTGATGACTAGGCGGACCGAGTCGGTTGCCGTTTTTAAGCTCGTGCAACCCGATATTCCCGCGGCCATCAAGTGGTCCAAGGAGAACGAGGAGTTGAGCTACCGGGAGCTTCGCAGGCTCAGCCTGGAGACGAAGCCAAAGACGCCTCACCCGGAGGTCATTGTCTGGCCCGAGGCGGCGCCGCCTTATGCCGTGTTTGGCTGGCCTTCGAGCGCGGAGCTTCGCGAGTGGCTGGTCGATGTGTCGGAAAAAGCCAGGGCGCCGCTGCTCACGGGGGCGATCACCGCTGACGATCCCGCGCGACCCGACGAAACCTTTTACAACGCGGCCTTCGTGGTCGATGCCGGGCGCGGGGGCGTGCAACCCGAGGGCTACAAAAAGCGGCACCTTGTTCCGTTTGGAGAATACGTGCCGCTGCGTCCCTTGCTCGGCTGGCTGGAAAAAGTAACCGACGCAAGCTCGGGCGACACTCAGGCCGGCGCCTCGGCCAAACCGCTCTACATTCACACGCCGCGCCGGATCATCGCCGCGGGCATGCTGGTTTGCTACGAGGATATTTTTCCGAGTCTCGCCGTGAACAACGTGATCTCGGGCGCGGATGTGCATGTGGTCGTCACCAACAACGGCTGGTTCGGGCAGGGCGGGGCGGCCTACCAGCACGCGGCGCATTCGATGCTGCGCGCCGTGGAGACGCGCCGCCCCGTCATTCGTTGCGGCAACAGCGGCTGGAGCGGCTGGATCGACGAATACGGCGGGATGCGCGGGATGATGAAAAACAAGGATGATTCGATTTATTTTCGCGGCACCGGGACGTTCGTTGTCGAACGCGACACGCGCTGGGTCGGGACGGAAAGTTTTTATGTGCGATACGGCGACTGGTTTGTCGCGGTGAGCGGCGCGCTGGCATTTTTCGGTTACATGATGACGCGGTTTTTCCATCCGCGCGACAAGGCGCCGATCGCATACACCGAAGCCGGGCGGTGAGGAACGTCCTCAGCGCGCGTCGCCCGCGCGTTTTCGCAACTGGCCGCATGCCGCGTCGATGTCGCGTCCGCGCGGTCTGCGGAAATGCGCCACCGCGCCGCTCTCGCGCAGCACTTTTAAAAACGCCATCGCCGTTTCCTCGTCGGCGCCCTCATACGCCGCGCCGCTCAGGCTGGTTCCGGTCGGGTTGTAGCGGAGCAGGTTCACGTGCATCCGCCGTCCCTTTAACAACGCCGCCAGTTGGTGCGCCTGCGCGGGCGAGTCGTTCACGCCCTTCAACAGGCAATACTGAATCGTCACAATGCGTTTTGTCTTCGCCTGGTAGCGATCCGCCGCGGCCAAAATATCCTCCACGCGAAAACGCTTTCCCGCCGGCAGCAGCCGCGCGCGCGTGGCGTCGTCCGGCGCATGAAGCGACACCGCTAGGTGGATGTTCAAGTCCGCCTCCGCCATCGCGTCGATTCCCGGCACGATGCCGACGGTGGAAACGGTGATCTGCCGCCAGCCGAGATTCCCCATGCCGTTTGACGCAATCCGGCGCACCGCCTCAAGCACGGCGTCGAGATTCAGCATCGGCTCGCCCATGCCCATGAAAACAAGCGTCTGCAATCGCCGGCCCGCCATTGCCGCCTCGCGACGGATCGCCAGGAACTGGCCGACCATTTCTCCGGCGGTCAGGTTGCGTTCAAAGCCCGTTTTTGTTGTCGCGCAAAAATCGCAACCCATCGCGCAGCCCACTTGCGACGACACGCACCCCGCCGCGCTATCCGACGCAAAGTTCGTCATCATGACGGCCTCGACCGTGCGTCCGTCGGCAAGCTTCAGCAGCACTTTCACCGTGCCGTCCTCCGCTTGCTGGCGCGCCGCGATTTCGCAGCCCTTTGCAAGTCCGCGCAAATGCTCCGCCAGGCCCAAGGGCAATTTCAGCGCGTCAAAATCCGCCGCGCCGTCTCCCTCATAAAACGCCTTCAACACCCGCGCGGCGTGCATGGGTTTGTATCCGCGCGCCTCAATGTGGCGCGCGAATTCTTCCGTGGAAAAATCAGCCAGTGATGTCATGGGCGAACAAGGACTCGCATCGCGCGCGCCCTTGCGAGGGTGTTAATAGAGTTTTGTTGCCTGATGGATTTCCTTGAGGCGGGCGGCGGGAATTTTTTCGATTTTGCGGTCGTAGGTCAGCAGGCCGTTGACCTCGCCCTCGACGTCGGTTGTTTGCGTGTAAACGCCGGCGCACATGCCTTGGTTTTCCGCAAACTCACGGAGTTGCGAGAGGCGGTCGATGTAGTGTTTTTCAAGGTCGGCGGCGTTGTGATAAGTCTGGTAGCCCCAGTTGCGCTTGTTCGTCCACCAGAGATGGCCCTCGATGGGATAACCGAGCCCGCCAAACTCGCCGAGCACGAGCGCGCGGCGCGTGTCGTTGCGCTCCATGACGGGCATTTTTTCCTTGTAGTTGTGGTAGTCGAGAATGTCGCCGGCGCCGGTGTCGAGCCAGCCGCTGACGTTGTTGACGAGGCGGCCCGGGTCGCAGGCTTTCACGGCGGCGCCGATGCGCACGCTGTCGTATTGGCCCCAGCCCTCGTTCATGGGCACCCAGACGACGATGCTCGGATGCGAATAGAGCGCGTCGATCATGGCGCGAAGCTCGGTCTCGAATTGCCGCGCGGACTCGGGGCTGCGCACCACTTCCCGGCGTCCCTCGCGCCTGACGAACTGGCTGTCCTCGCCGGGGACGCGCTCGGGGCTCTCGACCATGCCGCTGGGCATGTCCTGCCACACGAGCAGGCCGATGCGGTCGCAGTGCGCGTAGTAGAGCGCGGGTTCGACCTTGATGTGTTTGCGGAGCATGTTGAAACCGGCTTTTTTCAGGTAGTCCAAGTCGAAGCGCATCGCCGCCTCAGTCGGGGGCGTGAGCAGGCCGTCGGGCCAGTAGCCCTGGTCGAGCGGGCCGTAGTGGAAAAGCGGTTTGTTGTTGAGCATCATGACGACGCCCTTAGGACCCTGGCCGAGCGAGATTTTGCGCATGCCGAAATAACTTTTCACGGAGTCGATCCGCTCGGCGCCGTCGGGTAGTTTTGCGTAAAACGCCTGCTCCTCGGGGCCGAAATAACGCACGGGATGCCAGGTTTTAGGGTTGATTTTTTCACCCTTGAACGGGTTCTCGACGCGGAACAAATCGATCTGCAAATCGTAGAGGTGCGGTGAGTCAGGGCTCCATGTTTTTGCGTTGGGGACCGGGATGTTGAGCTCGCGGTTGAGGCGTCCGCTGGCCTCGGCGACGAGCTTGCCGCCGTCGAGCACGCGCGCGCGGATGGCGTAGTGCGTTTTGCCGAGGGCGACGCGGTTGCCGAGCGCGGTGAGCGTGAGCAGGCCGGCGTCGAGGTTGGGCTCGCATTTCACGACGGCGATGCTCATTTCGGCGGGCACGGGTTCGAGCCAGACGGTCTGCCAGATGCCGGAGGCGGGCGTATACCAGATGCCGTGCTGCTCGAGTTTTTGTTTGCCGCGCGGCTGGTCGCCCTCGCTCGTGGGATCGGTGACGGCGACAACGAGCTTCTGCTCGCCGCCCGCCTTGATGTAGGGCGTGATGTCGAAGCTGAACGGATCAAAACCGCCGCGATGCGAACCGACGGGCGCGCCGTTCACGTAAATGTGCGCCTCCCAGTCAACCGCGCCGAAATGCAGGAGCACGCGCTGTCCGTCCCACGCCTTTGGAATTGAAAAGCTGCGGTGATACCAGAGGCGCTGGTCGGGTTTGAACCCGCGCGCGACGCCGGAAAGGACGGACTCGACCGGATAGGGCACGCGGATTTTGCCGTCGTATTTTGCGGGCGCGGGCGCGGCGATGGGCGTGATGGCGTAGTCCCACTGGCCGTTGAGATTTTGCCAGGCGGCGCGCGTCATTTGCGGGCGCGGGTATTCCTGCCAGCCGCGTCCGGCCTGGGCGTCGGCGGCCCAGGGGGTGAGCATGGGCGCGTCGGTTTTGGTTTCGTTTTGGGCGGAGGCGATTGCCGTGAGCGAAAGCGCGAGCGCGCAGAGGCCCAGTGCTTTTATCGACGATGTGATGTTTGGGTTTTTCATGAGAAAAGAGGGTGGGGGGGAGTATCCGTGGATTACGTCCGGCATGGAAACAGGGCGAGATAAATGCGGCGGGTTCCTGTCACATGCGCCCCATGTGTGCGAGCGCGAGCGCGACGGCGGAGACGATCGCGGTTTCGAGGCGCAACACGCGCGGGCCGAGGTGCGCGAATGCGAAATGCGCGGCGCGGAGCCGGTCGCGTTCATCCGCCGTCCAGCCGCGTTCGGAACCGAGCGCGAGGATGAATTCGGAATTCGGGGCGCGGGGCGCGGAATGGGAGGAAAGCAGTTCGCCCAGCGACGCGGGGGACTCGTAGTTGTCGAGCGCGACGCGTCGCGCCGAGGGCCGGTCGCGTGCCAGGCTCGCGAGGGTTTCGTCGAGTGTATTCGAAAACTCAATACGCGGGATGCGCGTGCAAAAAGCCTGCGCGGCGCCTGCCTCCAGGTGACGGCGGTATTCGCCGGTTGTCCAGAGCGTGCTTTGCGCGTAGGAAGGCTCGCCGCGCGCGGTCGTGGCAAAGTGCATTTCCGAAACACCCAGCGCGGTGGCTTCGTTGAGGATTTTGCGCGCGGTTTGCGGCCGCGGAAGTCCGATGACAAGCGTGACGGGCGGGAGTGGCGGCGGCTCGGTTTTGTCCCACGCAAAGGCGAGCGAAATCGCGCCGTCGGATGCGATACCGGAGAGCGTGCCTTTGCCGCGAGGGCCGTTGACGAGGCCTGCGTCGAAGGTGTCGCCCGGCCTTCGGCGAAGCACGCCGATGATGTGCGCGGCGCGCGCGTCGTTTTTCGCGAGCGTGACAGCGTCCCGCGAGGCTGTCGAAAAATCGTCAGGCGTGAAAAGGATGAGGTTCAAACGGAAAGCGGTGGATGAATTTTTTTACGGCGCGAAGAAACCGCTCAATCGCCCGTTTCTCCGAGAAGCTGCTCCTTGGTCGAGCGCGGGCGGATCACCGAGGCGGCGTCGCCTTGGTAATAGGCGATGCTGTTGGCGGGCATCGATTGCATCAGCCACACGTTCGAGCCGACGATTGAGTTTTCGCCGATCACCGTGTCGCCGCCGAGAATCGTCGCGCCGGGATACACGATGACGTTGTCGCGCAGCTCCGGATGGCGCTTCACGCCTTTTACGGGATGGCCCTTTTCATCCAGCTCGAACGACTTCGCGCCGAGCGTCACGCCCTGGTAAATCTTCACGTGATTTCCGATGCGCGCCGTCTCGCCGATCACGACGCCCGTGCAGTGGTCGATAAAAAAATGCGTGCCGATTGTCGCGCCCGGGTGGATGTCGGTGCCCGTGCGTTCGTGGCCGTATTCGGTCAACATGCGCGGCAGCAGCGGCACGTTCAGCAGGTAGAGTTCGTGCGCGATGCGTTGCAGCGAAATCACCAGCACGCACGGATACGCCAGGATGATTTCCTCCACGCTGCGCGCCGCAGGGTCGCCCTCATACGCCGCCACCACGTCGGTCTGGGTCACGCGGCGCAACTCCGGCAGGCATTCAAGCAGCGCCATTGTTTTTTCCTTCGCGCGCGTTTCGGCATCCTCGATACCCGCGAAAACAAGACTTTTGCGGATGTCGTTTGTGAGGCGCGTTTCGATGCTTTCCAGCATCCGGTCGACGAATGCCGGCACGTTTTTTTTCTCAAGCGCGTCCTCCCCGAAAAATCCCGGGAAAAGGACATACATAAAATCGCGCGCGAGCTGGTTGATCGATTCCTCGGCGGGCAGGTTGCTGCCTTCGAGATGGTTGATGCCGCCTTCGTTTTGGTAGGAGGCGAGCAGGGCGCGTTTGATGTTTTCGAGGTTCATGTTGTGTGCGACCAGTCCGAAATGACAGAGCCGCGTTTTTAATAAAACACTTTTTCCAGAAAAAGTCCCCGCGGCGGCGCGGTCTGCACGCGCGTCGTGCGTTTTCCACTTTTTAGCAATCCGCGCAAATCATCGGGCGCGAGCTTGCCTTCGCCGACCGCCACGAGCGCGCCGACGAGGCTGCGCACCATTTTATACATGAACCCGTCGGCCTCGGCGGCGATGCGCACATGACGTCCGCGTTTCGCGATTTCGAGCCGCCGCAGGTCGCGCACCGTGTCTTCCTTTGGCGGGCCGTTCAGCGCGGAAAACGCGCGGAAGTCGTGTTTTCCTCGCAAAATCGCCGCGCCTTTTTTCATCGCCTCGATGTCGAGCGGACGCGGGCGGTCGATTGCCCACGCGTAAGGCCGTGTGAACGGGTCGGCGTCGCCGAGATACAAATGATACAGGTAAAGTTTTCCCGTCGCCGAAAAGCGCGAGTGGAAATCCTCCAGCACCGCGCGCACGGACTTGATTTGGATTTGCTGCGGCAGCCCGCCGCGCAACGCCGCGCGCAGTTTTTCCGGCCCGTGTTTCCATGCCGCGTCGAAATGAAAAACCTGGCCGCGCGCATGCACGCCCGCGTCGGTGCGCCCGCTCGCGTGCACGCGAATCAGCTCGCCGAAAATCTCGCGCAGGCGCGATTCGATCACGTCCTGAATCGCGCGCCCGCCGCGTTGCGATTGCCAGCCTTCGAACGGGGCGCCGTCGTAGGCGCAGACGCATTTCCAGCGGATTATTTTGCCGCCGCTCACAAATCATCCTCCGTTTCGGCTTGAAAGCCTTCGGGCGCGGGCAAGCGCAGATTCTGCTCCAGAAAATCTTGCAGGATGATCGTCGCCGCGCGCGAGTCGATCAGCCCGCTTGCGCGCACGTCGCGCCGCTGGGCTTTTGGAATCGACGACTCGGCCTCATAGGACGTGAGCCGTTCATCCACCAAATGCACCGGCAGCTGAAACTCGCTTTCCAACCGCCTCGCGAACTTTTCGACTTCCTTCGCCTTGAATCCCTCGGAGTCGTCCATGTTGAGCGGCCAGCCGAGGACGATGTCGGTGATGCGCCTTTGCCTTATGACGGATCCGAGCGCGGCCCAGCGTTTTTCGGCGTCGGCATCCGTGAGGGCGGGCAGGGGAGTGGCCACGCCGATCTCGTCGCCGTAGCTCAGGCCGATGCGGCGTTCACCGTAATCTATGCCGATTGCTCGCATGAAAATTTTACGAGGAAAAAAGCAGCGCGCATGCGATGCGGCAAGACGGGAGTATTCGCGGCTGTGCGCAGGCGAAAGGCGGAACACTCACATTCTTTGTCATGCGGGCTGATCGTTTTTATGTTGTTGACCAACAGGTGCTTTTACATTGCTAGCAATGCTTCGGCTGCACTTTCGTCAGTCAGGAGGGTTTTTAGCATGCCTCCTTTTAGCGCACCGGCGATGGCGGGGGCGCGCACGGCTCCCGATGAGATCCCGATTACTTGCGGGATTTTGCGCAAGTCGTCCAAGTCGATGCTGATCACCCGGTCGCGCCAGTAAGAGGCGCATTCGCGGCCGTTTTTGTCGAAGAAACGTCCGCAGATTTCCCCGACCGCGCCGATTTTTCTGAGTTGAATGAAATCATTTTCATCCAACACGTTGCGTTCAACGTAAACCGAAAGATCGAGCGGCCCAACACCCACGATCGCGGCGTCCGCTTTTTTCAGGCGTTCGCTCACGGATCGGATTTGCTCGGAGGCCAGGAAAAAATCGCGCGTTTTCTTGTCCTCCACGAAGGCGGGCGTGCTCAGTGTCAGGAATTCGCCGCCCCAGAGCTTCACAAGGGAGCGTCCGAGTTCGAGCGAGTCAACGGAGGAGACGTTGGAATCGATACTGCCCATTGCCTGCACGATTGTGAGGCGCCGGGCGTCGTTGCGCCGGAAGCGGTGCACCAATTCGGAGACGCTGCGCCCGCCGCCCATCGCGAGCGTGCCGGAGTTTGGGAGCTGTTCGGATACAAACGGCGCCCCGAAGTGGCCGACTGTCTGGCGCGCGGTCTCGGGATTCGCGTTCGGCGCGGTTTTCACGACGGCGACTTCCGTCAGGCCAAACCGGGCGCATAACTCGTGCTCCAGCTTGGGGTTACGCGCATTGTATTGGTCGACCGAGATGCGGACGATTCCGCGCTCCAAGGCCACGGCCAGCATGCGCGAGATTTTGGTCTGCGAAACGCGGACGAGGTTTGTGATTTCGGCCTGCCCCAAGCCGTCCACGTAGTAGAGTGTGGCTACCAGGCGGAGTTCATCATCGGAATAGTCGGCTTTTCTGGGCATGGGATATTGAAGTAATAAATAAAGTGGTTGAAATAAAAGATTAAATATTTATTCATATAAACTTTCCAATCGACAAGTCTTTTTTTTCCCTTCTCTTTTGAACGTTGCCCGCGTTATTTAAATCCCCAGTAAATTTGCCTACTTATTTGATAAAACGCCCAATATTCCAACACCCAAGAAAATGAAAACCCGCACAGCATCCGCTCTAGTCATCGCCGCGCTTGTGGCGTTCCCTTTCCTTTCCGGCTGCGCCAGCAAGGATAAAGCGCAGTCCACCGCTTCCGCGCCCGGCGCGCCCGTCGGCATCGTCGCCCACCGCGGCGCCTCCTATGACGCGCCCGAAAACACCCTCGCCGCCCAAAAACTCGCATGGGAACAGGGAGCCGACGCCGTTGAGACCGATATCTACCTGACCAAGGACGGCAAAATCATCGCCCTGCACGACAAAACCACCAATCGCACCACGGGAAAGAAGCTCACGCCCTCGAAATCCACGCTCGCCGAATTGCGCGCGCTCGACGCCGGCTCATGGAAATCCTCGAAATACGCCGGTGAAAAAATCCCCACGCTCGACGAGCAGCTCGCGCTGATCCCCAGCGGCAAGCGCATGTTCATCGAAATCAAGGTCGGCCCCGAAATCGTTCCCGAACTCGTCCGCTGCCTCGCCAAGGCCGGCGCCGGCAAGCACAACATCACTTTCATCAGCTTCAACTACGACGCCCTCAAGGCCGCCCATGAGGCGCTCCCTGAAATCCCCGCCCAGTATCTCAAGGGCTACCGCGATCCCGCCAAGCGCAAGCCCGGCTATGTGCAGCCCACGATCGACGAAGTCATCAAGGAGGCCAAGACCGCCAATTTCACCGGACTCGACTTGCAGTCAACCTGGCCCTCAGCAAGGCCGACGTGAAACGAATCAAGGACGCCGGGCTCGAATTGCACGTGTGGACGGTTGACGATCCCGTCTTGGGTAGACATTGGATCGAACTCGGCACGATGAGCATCACCACAAATCGCCCCGCTTACCTGCGCAAAGAGCTCAAACTCTGAGGTTTCAGTTTTTTTTATTAAAAAACGCACCCGCACGCTTTTATTGGGACACCGACATAAATGACCACATCCGCGCAAACAGCAGACCCCTCCTCCGCAGAAACCGCGAAACGCTTTAAGTATTGGCAATGGCGCACGATCATCGCGACGATGGTCGGCTACGCCTTGTTTTATTTTGTGCGGAAAAACTTCAGCATGGCCATGCCCGGCATGGAGGCGGACTTGGGTATTTCGAAAACAAGCCTCGGTATCTTTCTCACACTCAACGGTTTGGTTTACGGCGGGTCGCGTTTTCTGAACGGCATGCTGGCCGACGTGCTCAACGCCCGCTTCTACATGGCGACGGGGCTCGCCTTGTGCGCGCTGGCGAACTTCGCGTTCGGTTTCGGCGTGGACATCGCCGCTTGGATATCCGGTGAACCTTCGGGGCCGGCCTTTTCAAACGCTCTGATCTTGTTTCTGGGCATCACTTGGGTGGTCAACGGATTCCTTCAAGGCTCCGGTTTCCCTCCCTGCGCGCGGTTGCTCACGCACTGGGTTCCGCCGAAGGAGCTCGCCACAAAAATGTCGGTTTGGAACACCTCGCACTCCATCGGCGCGGGTTTGGTGGTCATCCTTTGCGGATACATCATGGCTCACATGGGCACCGGTGAAAACCACACGGGCGCGTGGCGCTGGTGTTTCTGGATACCGGCAAGCATCGCCCTGCTCGGATCGATCGGGCTGTTTGCGTTTTTGCGCGACACTCCCACCGACGTCGGCCTGCCGGAACTGGAGGGCACCACGGTAAAATTGAAAAAAACGAGCGGAAAAACCAAATCGGCGGAGCACTTGGCGCTTCTGCGCGAAAAGGTGTTTTTTAACCCGCTGATCTGGATTCTCGGATTCTCCAACTTCTTTGTCTATGTCGTCCGTTTTTCCGTGCTCGATTGGGGGCCGACGCTGCTCCAGCAATCCAAGGGCGTGAGCGTGGCGAAGTCGGGCTGGCTGGTGGCTCTGTTTGAGATCGCCGGCATCGTCGGAATGCTCGTGGCGGGGTGGGCGACCGACCGCTGGCTCAAGGGCCGCGCGCACCGCACCTGCGTGTTTTGCATGCTCGGCGCCGCGATTTGCGCCATCGCCCTCTGGCAAATCCCCGCGTCCGCCCCCATGTGGATGCTGCTGGCCGTCCTTTGCTCCACGGGCTTTTTCATTTACGGCCCGCAGGCGCTCGTCGGCATCGCGGCGGCCAACCAGGCCACCAAAAAAGCCGCTGCCAGCGCCAACGGAATCACGGGCATATTCGCCTACGCGAGCACCGCCGTCTCGGGCGTGGGCTTCGGCTACGTCGCCCAGCACTACGGCTGGAACTTCGCCTACATCGCCATCATCATCATGGCGTTCATCGGCATGGGCGGCTTTTTGCTGATGTGGGGCGCCAAGGCCGACGGCTACGACGAGCAGGCGTGAGCCCCTCCTGTTATATTTTCCAATAAACCATCGCTTCTTATTTTAATATATAAACCCAAAATGAAAAAAATAATACTTCCGCTCGTAATATTGGCGTTCTGCTCCGCGCAAACGATGTTCGCCTGGGGCAAGAGGGGCCACGACTCCATCGCCTACATCGCCGAGTGCAACCTCACCCCGAAGGCGAAGGCCACCATCGAGAAATACCTGGGGAACCGGTCGATTGTATATTATTCCACATGGATGGATGAATACAGGCGGACACCGGAATATAAATACACGCACCCCTGGCACACCGGCGGGGTTGACAAGAACTTGAAAAGCACGCCCGAGGGACGCAAGCCGGACGGCGACGCGGTTGCCGAGCTCGAAAAAGCCATCGCCACCCTGAAGAATTATAAGAAACTCGACGCTGCCACGGTCAACCTGAACCTGAAGTTTGTAATACACCTCGCCGGCGACATGCACTGCCCCGTGCATATAAAGTATCCCGACATCAAAATGAATTTTAAGGTGAAGATGAAGGGCAGGGAAATGACATATCACGCCGTCTGGGATTCCGGCCTGATCGAGGCCTCGCACGCTTGGGGCTACATGGAATACCGTCACCAGCTCGACCGTTATTCGAACGCCGAGCGGATCGCCATGAGCAAGGGCACGCCCGCCGATTGGTTTCACGAAAGCGCGAAGGACTGCGTTAAAATCTACGACTGGGCCAAGCCGGGCGCCGATCTCGGCCAGGATTATATAAACCAGGCGCACGAGCTCGCGGAAATGCAAATTGTAAAAGCCGGCTACCGCCTCGCCCGCACGCTGAACGAATTATTCGACAATTAATATAAAGTTTTTTCAAAAACCGCTTCAATACAGGCCAGAAAAACGCGGATAAACTCAAATCAACACAGACGCCAAGCCTCCTGATTCTTGTATCTACTCCGCGTTCATCCGTGACCATCTGCGGTTAAAAGAATTTCTGATTTTTTTAATATAAACAAAGCATCCATGTTCTCATTTCTCAAACCCGCTCCCGCCGCGACTCCCCTGCCGTCCGAACGCGTTGACGCCGAATACAAGCGCCTGCGCATTCAAGTGTTTATTGGAATTTTTATTGGCTACGCCGCCTTTTACTTGGTGCGGAAAAACATGGCGCTGGTGATTCCGGACATCCTGGCGGACTATCCCCAATACACAAAGGCGCAGCTCGGCTGGGCGATCACGGGACTTTCGGCCGCCTACGGACTTTCCAAGTTTGTGATGGGCTCGGTGTCGGATCGCAGCAATCCGCGTTATTTTCTTCCGCTCGGCCTGCTTCTTTCCTGCGCGATCATGCTGGTGTGCGGCTTCGTGAAAGCCGTTTATTCGTCGCTGATATTGATCATCCTTTTGCAAACCCTGAACGGCTGGGTGAACGGCATGGGCTGGCCTCCCTGCGGAAAAACGATGGTGCACTGGTTCAGCTCGCGCGAGCGCGGCACCGTGGTTGCCGGCTGGAATGTCGCGCACAATGTCGGCGGCGGCTTGGTTGCGACCTTTGCGCTGTGGGGCGTCATGCTTTTTGGCGACTGGGGGGCGAAGTTTTATTTCAACGCAATCATCGCGGGCGTCATCGCAATCATCGCGTTTGTGCTGATGCGGGACACGCCCCAAAGTTGCGGACTGCCGCCCATCGAGAAGCATAAAAACGACTATCCCGAAAAATACTCCGCGGACAACGAACGCATCCTCAGCTTCAAGGAAATCTTTTTCAAAAACGTCCTCAACAACCGCTATCTGTGGGCAATCGCCATCGCCAACGCCTTTGTGTATTTTGTGCGCTACGGCGTGGTTGACTGGATCCCCACCTACCTGCAAACAGCGAAAGGCTTTTCCTTCAAGGAATCGAGCATCGCCTGGTCGCTCTATGAATACGCGGCGATCCCCGGCACGCTGCTTTGCGGCTGGATGTCCGACAAAGTTTTCAAAAGTCGGCGCGCCCCGGCCACGATCCTGTTCATGGCGATGACCCTGCTCGGTGTGCTCGTTTACTGGTTCAACGCGAACGGCCCGCTGTGGATCGACTACGCCGCGCTGATATCGATTGGCTTTTTCGTTTACGGCCCCGTGATGATGATCGGGCTTCACGCCCTGGAACTCGTCCCCAAGAACGCCGCCGGAACGGCCGCCGGGTTCACGGGATTTTTCGGATATGTGTTCGGCTCGGCGATCGCGGGAACCGGCGTGGGCTGGCTGGCGGATCACTGGGGCTGGAACGGCGTGTTCATAGTCATGGTCATCTGCTGCGCGCTCACGATGGTGTTTAGCGCGCTCACGCTGAAACATCGCAATACACCCAACGATAAGCTTGCATCAAAATAAAAGATCAATAAAACCGACTCCGCTGTCTTTGATCAGGCTGATTCGCCGCAAAACGCAATAACCCAAAATAAGCAAATTGCCATACGCAGATTTGAAACTCTCACCTGTTTTGAATATATATTCATTTTTTTCATCCCGTTTCCCCATCGATCTTTATTATCATGTCGTCGAAGTTTCCAGCACCATTGAGGCCGGTGTTGGAAAACGCGGCGACCAATGACATTCATTCTGACCAACACCCACGCGCTCCACGCGAGCACCTTTTTCTACGAAATAAACAACGATAAGTTAATGAGTTTAAAGAGATGAATAATTATTCGTTTTAAAAAACATTGACTCATGAATTTTCCTTACCAGCTTTTTCACACACCAGCCCACTGGGATTTATCCCAGTAACCGTTCGCACCAGAGTCTTGAAACCTCACTGCTCCTACACAGCCCCCTTTTCGTCCCCCTGTCCCGGCATGTTTAACTGAGAAACACGCCCATCGTTTTTTCGTAAAAAACCATAACATCCACCAGCATCACTGCACCACCATCCCATCTTCCAAATATCCCGTCATGCACACCACACTCCCTCGAACACGCTGAACAAACTGACTCCCCGCAAAGCAATGCGCGCCGCGCTGGCGGGACTTCTGGTCATCTTCGCCTGCGCCGCCACGCACGATGCGGTCGCGCAGGGGGCTCGCACTGACAATCGCCGCCTCTTCTGGACAGGTGCCAACGGCGACGTGTGGGACACCACCACGGCATCTTGGATGACCACAGGATCCTATCTCTCATACTTAAATAACACCGCAGGCTCCGACACCTGGGTTGCCACTGACGCACTTCCCGATGCTTCCTTCATCGCTGGCGATGTGGTCGTTTTCGATAGCTGGACAGATCGCGGGTTTGTTTGGACTGGAAGTGTGTGGACGGGCCCTTCGAGCGGGCCTGGAGGCACCCGGGTCATCACCATCGCCGATGGTGGTGTCACCGCTTCAGATGTCATTGTCAACGCAGTGAGAGCCGTCAGCACCGAGGATGGTAGTATTGCCGAGAGCAACTATGTCTTTACCGGGGGGCCATTATTGCCGATCCCGCTGCCGTGGCACCCGGCTCGGTGCAGCTTTCCGGCACTGGTGTCGGACTTGCCGCCGGAGCCATCCCCCCGCAGGTCGCCTTATCAAACTCGGCGCGGGCAGTCTTACCCTATCCAATACCGCTGCCAATCGGTTTGCCGGTGGAGTTCATCTTTTAGAGGGCACACTTACCATAGCCGACAATCGCGCCCTTGGAGATAATCACATTGTTATGAGCTACTTAACCAACGTAGGCGGCGTTGCGGGCACATACGGTGATTATTTTGGCGAGAATTTAATCAACTTGATCCAGCAACCAGGTGTTTCAACAGGAGGCAACTTGCTGCCTGCCGTAGTCTTGAGCTCCGCCGGAGATCTTTTCACCAATAGCGGGCTCAGTGACGTCACTCTTCATATAGCCGATACTGCCGATGGGATTGATATCACGGGGGACATGTTCATCGCCAACCGCATCGTCACCCTCACCATCGACGGTGATGCCACTATCTCCGGCCGCATTGTGGGCAATGCCGGCAGCTATGGCTCCAGCGCGGGCACCCTCATCAAAAATGGCGCCGGCACCCTCACCCTTACCGGCACTCGCAACTGGTTTTATGGTTCCAGCAAGAACTACAACCAGATCAACGCGGGACGTGTGATTCTTAAAAGTCCCCATGCATTGGGCAGCGGCGCAACAACTATTGATCCCGATGCCTATCTTGAATTTAGTGGCGTCAGCGGCACAATGCGGCAGGCATTTGTGGGTGGGGGACACATTGAGGTTACCCATGGCAGTGATCTCACTTTCAACTGGCGCAACGGCACGCTCGATGATTTTGATGGCATGTCGGGCAATGGGAGCTGGCATCCCGCCATGAATGAGATTGGCACTCTTGCAATTTCAGGGCAGTCCCGCTTTTCGGCTATTGCCAGCGGCACCTACTCCAGCGTACTTGGCGGCGCTAGCGTCTACGTTACCGTCACTGAAGGCTCCTCCCTTGTTATTGGACGCGAGGGTTTGTCGGCTCGTGGTTCTGGAGCCACCAAAATTCCGATGACCTATGCGATACTTGCAAATCGCATTGACCTTTCCGACCATTCCACGCTCGTTCTCAAACCCAATGCCTATCTCAGCACGGGCGCTCTCATCGTAACCGACACGACTTGTGCCATCGCTTTTACCGCCTCCGGTGTATCCCGACTTCGCTGGCAAGAGGGCATCGACCCGGACACCATCACCCTGGTCTCGACGGGCAGCAACAGCGCCCGCTATATTGTGCCCCATGGCATGGAACTCATCGTCAATGACATTCCCGTGCCTGTTTCTCCCAACGAGAGCCTTCCCAACGACAATAGCTCCTCCGGCTGGTGTCGCGAGTTTGTCCTTGTAAATCAGGGTGCCAATCCCCTCAAGGACATTGCCATGACGTTGACGGCCATTGATGCCATCCACGACACCGTTTCCTCGCGCCTTGCTGACGAACTGATTGACCCTGTTACCTTTCACGTTCCCGCCAAGGGACGCAAATGGGTCAACGCAGCGTGGGTGCGTTATCTCACCAGCGATCTTGATTACGACAACGAGTCAAGCACAACCCCTGGTGTTGAGGGCAATATCAAGGGAGTCATTGCTGGTCTCGACGGCATGCTTCCCGGTCGCGTTATGCTTGGGTTCCATGCAGGCATCGCTGAAAACGAGCTCGACACAACAAACGACACCTCCCTCTCCTCAAAACAAAAGTTTCTCGGTCTCCATGCGGCACAGCGTTTTGGTAAATTCTATCTCTCGTTTTCCGCCGATATCGGGCGTGTCACCACCGACTCCTTCCGACATGAAGACGATAATTATGTTCGCGGTAAGTGGGATACCTCATACTACTCCGGATCCATTCAGTTTGGGGGCGTCTTTGAATCGTGGGCTAAAATCAAGCTCAAGCCCTATGTCGGCCTTCGCTATTCCAAAATCAAAATCACCAATCACTATGAACGTGGAGCCTCCCCACTCGTGATCGATAATTTCAATGACACTTCGTCTCAAGTCTTTTACGGCGTGGCCTTGGGCCGAAAGTTCGTCATCTTCAACCGTGATCTTGCAATCGATCTTTCCCTTGCCCGCAAACACACCGTCACTGCTCCGCGGGCGACCTTGGATACTCACTATTTCGACTCGCCCAACACACCTGTTACCCTCAAACGTGGCGACTACTACGATGATCCCATTGCCATCGGCGTCTCTGCTCGTGCCGCTTTGAGTCCGCACACTGTCGTCGGGTTCGCCTTCGACTATGAAACCGCATCCAATCATGATCGCACCACCCTCTCGGCACTGGTCGCATACACTTGGTAATCGTTTTCACCAAACGAATTATCTCGGTTCCAATCGAAAGCACGCCATCATTTACAATTTCTTTTAACACCACGCTTCCCCTCCATGAAAACGCACCGTCTACCATCATTATTCGCCCTTGCCGCATTCTTTGCATTCATTGTCATGCATTCCCCGTTAATGGCGCAGAGCACCGGGCAAACCGTGACCGTCACGGGCCGCGTCTTTAATGTTGATTCCGGCCTTTACATCAAGAGTGCTGAAGTTCGTCTCGATGGCACGAACACAATCGTCTACACCGAGGACGGCGGTCTTTACAGCATTGTCGTCCCTGTCGGCAAGGTGTCCCTTACTGCTAGTTATGCCAATGCCCGTTCCTCCACACTTACTATTGAGGCGCGTGTGGGGGCTCCAAACGTGCTTGATTTCGAGTTGCAACCCATCAGTTTAAGCACGGGCATTGGCACCACGGGCACATCAAAGGCGATTTCCAGCTCCGACTTGGTGGTTCTCGAAAAATTTACGGTTACCTCGGAACGCGCCGGCCAAGCCCAAGCCTTCATGGAACAAAAAGCCGCCGACAATGCCAAGACGGTCATTGCCGTCGATCAGTTTGGTGAACTAACCCAAGGCTCGGTTGGCGAGTTTATGAAATATATGCCCGGCGTTACTCTTGATCTCGATGACGAGGGGGAGACCGCATATGTCCGCGTCGGCGGTCTTGATCCCAAGTATGCAGGTTTCTCCATGGACGGGATTTCGCTTGCCTCAGCGACCGAGGGCAGCACTCGCGCCAATCACTTCCAGCAAATGTCCATTACCGCCATCGAGTCTATTGAGTTCAACCAAACACTCCTCGCTCGCATGCCCGCCAACACTCCCGCGGGCAAGTTTGAGATGAAAACCCGTTATGCCTTCAACCGCAAAAAACCCGAAATCAGCTTTGATCTCGGTCTTGACGGCACCGGCGAGACTATCGAATGGGGCAGCGCCTACATGCCTGATAACAAAAAGCACAGGCGCACTTACATTGGCGGGCGTCTCGGTTTTGGCGGAGCTTTCCTCAAACGCCGTCTTGGCATTGAGGCAGCAGTTTCTCGCTACCAGCAATACCGGAATGACCAGCGGCATACTGTCCAATACACCTATCCTGTCGCACCCCACTATAACATTACGGATGGTCAGTTTCACAATCCGAATCCCGGCACCACTTTTGTCTCACGCAACGGCCATCTCGAAGCGGTGGAAGGTCCCTCCATCCGTCAAATTGAATGGCTCGACGGCCCGCGTATCAAAACATCCGAATCCGCCAATCTGTCCCTCGATTTTAAGATCACGCCCGAGCTCACATTTGCTATTCGCAGTCAATACACCTACAATGAGAATGAATATTTCAATATCTACTACCAGTTGCTTGGCACGAATCGCGACGATGACATGGACGTCAATCTCTGGGCACCTACCCCCGGTCAGCACCCCACTTCCACGCTTACTCGCTGGGTTGTGGATCCCACCGGCCCCGGTGGCACCCAAGCACTGGAATCCGTCCTTACGGAATCGCCCTCTTTCCGCGTCAGCAAGAACGAGAATTATATGATTTCCCCTCGCCTCAATTACAAGAAGGGGCCGCTCGAAATCCAATTGCGCACCGCCTATTCATATTCTCACACTAAATTGAGCGATGGCGACGAAGGACGCTTTAGAGCGGTTCGCAACCGTCTTGGTGGAATTGGCTGGATTGCCGAACGTCCTTCCACTGACTCCCCCGAATGGACCCTTACCCAAACCGCCGGCTCCCTTTGGACCGAACCCCAAAACATAGGTCGTGCGGCCACCTATCTATGGGATACTTGGTATGACGATCCTCATTTTGTCAGAAACACTCAGCTTTCCGGTTATCTCGACGTTACCTACGCCGCCCGCGTTTTCGGCCATCCCGTCACTTTCCGCACGGGCGGGGCGTCCTTGAGAATGTTTACAGACGCCGTTACAGCCGGAAGCGCTACGACTACATCGGCCCCGAGGGACTTCAAATGTCCGCACTCTTTCCGTTTGCTGACAACTACGTTTTCAACATGGATCTCGGAGGCAAGTCCGGTAACGTAAACCAGCAAAACTGGACTGTTGTTGATCAAAATGCGCTTTGGTCTGTTTATGAAGAGCACCCGGAATGGTTTCTGCTGAATGCGACGGACAATGTCCTTCAGAAGCTCGTGGGGCGACGTGATCTGACTGAAAACATCGACGCCCTCTACGCCGAGGCCACCACTCGTGTCGGAAAATTTCAACTCAACTTCGGTATTCGTGGTGAGCGCACCTCGACGGAGGCTAAGTTTACTCGGATGCTTTCCAAGGAGGAAATGGCCCTCGCTGAAAAATATGCCACACCGGAAGAAATTGCCACTGGGAAATTTAACACAGGCACCGTCGAAGGTGTCCGTTTTCAATATAACTATGGCAACCGTGACGTGCGCAAAGAAAATTACGAAAATCTGTTCCTTTCAGGTGGTCTCAAATACGATTTTACCAAAAATCTGAGGTTTCAGCTTTCGTTCTCCCAAGCCATTCTCCGACCCGACTACGGTAATCTTTCTGCCACGGTGAACTATCCGGACTACTATCCCACCAGTCTGTGGATTCCCAATCCCAAGCTCAAACCTGAGAAAACTACCAAATTTTATGCCGGCTTCCAGTGGTATCTCAAGCCCTCCGGTATCTTTGAAATTTCCGCATATCGTCTTGATATCAAGGGATTGCAAATCGGAAATATGCAAATATCCAAGGAGCAGGCGGAAGCCCAACTTGGTTACTCTCTTCAAGATGCCATGAAAGGCCTGTTGGAGGAGTCCGAGGTTGTGATTGACGAGGAAACTTTGGAATCCGACGAGGTTTACAAGTCTATGAGAGACATGGTTTACCGATCCACCATCAATGCCGCGGGCACCCGCACCGTTTACGGTATCACTGTCAGATACGACCAGCAGCTCACATTCCTTCCCGGTCCACTCAAGGGACTTGGTATTTTTGGATCCTTTACCACAGCGTCGTTGAGAAACGCTGAAATCGACGAGGAAAAAATCGGACGCGCCAGCAAATCCGCCAACGGTGGCATCAAATACCGCTACGGACGCTTCAATATACAGCTCCGCGGTTCTTGGACGGACGATGCACTACGGTCCATCACCCGCCCTTATCCCGGACGCAAATGGACGCTAAATGAATATCAATATGTAAAGGCTCGGTTTGTCGTTGATCTTTCAGGTGGTTGGAAACTCAACAAAAACTTAGAGCTCGTCTTTTCCATACGCAATCTCACTCAGGAACCTTATATCCGTTATTCCAACGTCCCTGATCGCATGAATTGGTATAGTGTTCCCGATACCATCTGGAATCTTAGCCTGAGGGGCAAATACTGAGCGAGCCTCCGCCGCGCGGTTTAAGTTTCAAGTTTAACTCCAAATCAGACTACCTTTTATGAACACACACGCTCACGAAGACGCCGTCATTCAAATTGAAAACGGCATCCACTCGCCTCTCCGTCAGTTTGCCGTTCCGGAGAAAACGCAAAATGCCTCTTCGCTTAAGTCCAAGCTCACCGCGTTTGCCGTCTTTCTTTCACTGGCCATCCTTTCACCCTCGATTTTTTCCCAATCAACGGAAACTGTTGGCTCGATCTCCGGAACGCCTCTTGTTCCCGATATTGACGGCACATATTATTATCAGGGATTTGATGCTGCAAACAATCGTTATGTTTATATAGCGCCATTTTCCATCACTGATATAGATACTGGTGTCGTCACCACCACTGGCACCTATTATTATGTGGATACCGCTGGAGTTAGCACCATCGGTGGGGCGGCCGGCTATCCAGTTTCCTCGCCTTACCGCGCCATTGTCTCCAACGGAAAGAACACCAGCACCTTCCAGTTCATCAACTCCCATGCCGGGCTCCATACTGTTGACGACTCGGGAACCAGTTATGCCGTGCGTTCGGGCACATGGTATGCAAACGACACCACGTTTACGCTTAATGGCGACGAGGGTGATGCGGATGGGTCGGGCATTTGGCTTGTCGGTTATACCGGAACCACCATTCACCCAGTCGCTTTTTCCGGCACCAATATCACGGTTGACGCCACCGTGGGCAGCAACAGTTCACGGCAAGCTATTTCCGTCCGCAGCGGCGCGTCGATTTATCTTTACAGCAGCACCATTTCAAAAACCGTCACGGCCAGCGGCGATGGTTCGGAAACCGTTTACATGGTGGCCAATCAGGAGGGAGCGGGCAGTTCCGCGACATTCTATGGCAAGGATCTCACTATCGTTACTTCTGGACAGGCACTCGAGGCATTCAACCAGGGAAATGGCAACACTTCCGTCGAACTCTACGACACCACCATAAGCAGCACCATCGGCGGCGCCAACGCCAACACACAGGTCTTCAATCTCAACGACCAGCAATCCCAAGGAGGCGCTCACTTCTATGGTGAAAATCTCACAATAGAAGTGACCAACACCAGCAACATGGCCATCCGCACCTTCGCTTTTGGTTATGGCGCAAATAGCATCACGCTCAAAGACTCCACTGTCACAACCGGCGGGGGCAAGGGCGCTGTTTTTCGTTGGAAAACTGCCGAAGGCACCGGCGGAAACGCTGGCGGCAATGAAGCGATGGCGGACGGGTTTACCAGCAAGGTTTTTCTGGAAAATACAAATGTGACAGCCAACGGTGATTACGCGCCGATTTTTCAGCAGACCGGACGTCTTGGTTGGGCCGAGGTCACTGGCGGCACTCTCACCACAACTGGCATAGGCTCGCCCATTATTCGCCTCGCCGGAGCCAATGATGCCAGGGATGAATCCAAGTTCACCGGCATTTTTAAGGGTGTCGTCATGGAGGCCCAGAATTCCTCCGCCATTGACTTGGACATGTCAATCAAGGATACGGCCAACTACGGCGAGGATGGAGGAGGTGTTGGCAAGGAAGTCACCACGCTTATTACCAGCACATGGGATCTCATTTTTGTCAGCTCCACTCTTACCGGAACAAGCGCAGCCCGCATGGCAACCGCGGGTGCTATTAACAGTCCCTACTCAACGTGGGTAAATATGAATGTTTTTGACTCCACCATCAATGGTTGCATTGAGATGCTTGCTGGGGGGTCCATTGACGCCATGGCCGAAACCACTGGCGCTAGTCTTGTCGTTCAGGGCACCAATTCTGTTTTCACCGGCGGCTTCTTTATCACCGGCACTGAGGGCGCGCGCAAAGTTCATCTAGCTAGATTCGATCTCACTGACTCCACTTTTACCGGCGATATCACCGCCACCAATCGTGGTGAGTCCGTTTTTAATTTCGTTCGCACTCCGCTCACGGGTGATATTGTTCTTTCCGGCTCCACCAACACTTATCTTGACTTTATAGACTCGTCCATAACCGGTGGCGTCTATATTGAGGGCACGGCAACTCTACGGAATCGTCCCGGGCTCGATCTCCACAACCGTCGCGCGGTTCTCAAAAATTCCGCCATTACCGATGGGTTTACACTCGCGGGCGCCTCCACTGTTGATCTCACGTTTGTCGGCGCGGATTCTGTCGTTTCCGGCGGTATCACCGCCACTGACACAGCCACGGGTGTTTTCCGTTTTGAAGAGAGCTCCTCCTTGAATGGTGGCGTCACCCTTTCCGGCAGTTCCTCGGTTTTCATCGTGCTTTCCAGCGTCGATCAATTCACTGGCGATCTTGTTGTGCGTGATCGCGCGACTCTCGCGCTTTCCACCTTTGCCAATACCCCCATCTATCTCAACCGCGGACTCACACTCGGCGGTATTTGGAGGATTCCCGGAAAAACTACCCTTGAGGGGTCTCTGGATATCACCAGTTCCCTCGGCACCATCTCAATTGCCAATGCGTCCCATGACAGCCTCATCCTTGCAAACGGACTCACAGGTAATGGTCGTCTAGCCATTGAATCTTTCGACAGTGCCACGATAGGTGGATCTGAAATTCGTGTGATTTACGATCAGACAGGGAATTTTGCCCCGGACGCCCTAATTCTTGCGCATCCCGTTGATTACGGTCTCTTCGCCTATGACCTCGAAAACCGTCCGGATGGCGCTTATCTTGTCGGTGGTCTCGATTCAGGTTCCTACGGCGCGGGCGGCGCGGCGGTTTTCAACACCCAAGCACTCGTTGTCGAGGAGTGGTATGCCGCCCTTGCGCCGATCAACTACCGACTCAATCAACTTCGCGAAAACAACAGGGGAGTTCTTACTGGTGAGGACTCCCCATCAAGTGGCGATTCGGGTTCGTTCTGGTTCCAATCCCGCTTCAATTATACCCGTGTTGACCTAGATGGAAGCTCCCGTGACTTCACTTCGCGTGCTGTTGGCCTTACCGCCGGCGGCGATGCTCGTTGGGATTATGACACCAGCACCGTTTCCACAGGCATCTTTGCCGATACTTCTCTTACCGGACGCGATTTTATCGGCACTGGCGATGGACACACTACCAGCGCTGGTGCGGGCGCTTACGTTCATTACCAGCACCGCACGGGAGTCTTTGTTTCTGCCATTGCCCGTTTCGATATTTACGAGCACTCCCTCAACAATAATGATCCCACTAATGATTTGAGCGGGGATTACCATTCCCAGGCTGGTGGTGTCGCCATCGACATTGGCTGGCGTTTCAATCTTGGTGATGACTCCGGCTGGTGGTTTGAGCCCGCATATCAGATCGCCTTGGCCAAATTCCCCAGTGTTTCCTACACCACCAAGTCCAACAGGGAGGACAATAATATCGTTGATATTGATATCGCTGACGCCCGTGCCACCCAAAACCTCTTCCGTTTCGCATTCGGCAGGGCTCTTGGCAAGCGATGGAGCATCCGCGGCCATGTCTTGGCGGCAACAATTGACGCCAGCGGCGGTGAGTTCACTGCCAGAGGCGTTGACAAGGCCGACTTTACAATCGCCGAGGATCGCGCCGAAGTTTCCCTTGGTGTTTCTTGGCTCGTCGGACGCGCCGGACGCCTGAATCTCGATCTTTCCTATACCGAGGCCGATGCCTATGACCGCCCCTGCTCCGTCTACTTCGGCTACAGCCACCGCTGGTAAAAACCGATAATTTCAAAAAATCATTATGAAAACGCCCGATGCCACCCCCACGATGACCACCACACGCCCGTCCCTCTTAAACTTGAAATTTAAACTTCCGTTTATCTGCGCCGCGCTAGTCGCAGCCACGATGCCCGGTCTTCGATCCGCCGATGTTATTTGGACACCCGGTGTCAGCGGTGACTGGACCAGCCCTGTCAACTGGCAAGGAGGAGTCCTTCCAACCGAGGCTGACAGTGTTCTTGCGGACTCCGGGACGATCACTGTGGGCGACAGTGTTATCGTCGGCGTAACAGGAACATCCAAGGCAACCGGCACCACCGCCATTGGGCTTACCGCCGACAAGTCCTCCTCTCTTATCATTACCAGTGGAGGTCATTTGGTTACGGACAACAAGGTTTTTTCGGTTGGCGAGGCAGGCAGTGGTTACCTCGAAATACAGAGCGGCGGCACCCTTCAGACCGGCGGTTATATTTATGGCAATCAAATAGGCAATATCGCCGGCTCCAGCGGCACGGTCGTTATTAAGGACGGTGGCGTGTGGCGCAGCTACGGAGGCATCTATGTGGGCAATAATGGCACAGGGCTTCTTCATGTCGAGGCCGGTGGCACCCTCATCATCGATGGCGGGGCGTCGCTTTATCTTGGCGAGCGCACCGGTGGCAGCGGCACTGCCATCATTGATGGTTACTTCGAGACTGGTAAGAATGCAGCGGGCAATCCTGTATACCAGCCTATTGGAAAAAATAGCACAGATAACAGCGTTTTTATCATCGGAAGCACAGGCACGGCCATTACCGCACAGATGAATATCGGTATGAATGCCGGTGCCGTGGGCACTGCCATAGTCTCCGGTTATTGGCAGGCCAATGGCAACAATGCCATCGGAAACAAGGGCACCGGCACACTCATTGTCGAGGCCGGCGGTTCTATCAATAGTTCATCGGGATGGATGCGCTTCGGAAGTGTCGCCGGCTCCTATGGCACCGGCACTATTGCGGGCTCTGTCACCATTGCCAGCACAATGACCGTTGGCAGCAGTGGCAATGGTGATCTTGTCATCCTCCCCGGCGGTTATGTTAAGGCGGCCACCTTCTATGTAGGCGAAAACGGCGTTGGTTCCGTATACATTGCCGAGGGAGCCACGCTTGTCAACACCGCCAACGGCTGGTTTGGTCGCAATGCCGGCTCATCAGGCACTCTTACTGTTGACGGAAATTGGCTCAAGAGCGCCTCAGGAGACGCCTACAACGTCATTGGAAACGGCGGAGCAACTGCCGCACCTAGCGTCCTCAATGTCGGCGTTACTGGCACTGTCATCAGCAACGATTTGCGTATTGGCGGTAACAACACTGTCGCCATTGTTAACTTGGCGGGTTTTTATTCTGGCACCCGCGCTGGGGCTACCGTCGGTCACGGTTCAAACTCTAACGGGACTCTTCACATCACCACGACAGGCACGCTTCTTGGTCGGACAGTTGGTGTTGTTGCCAACGCGGCCGGTTCGACTGGATCTGCCATAGTAGAAGGTCTCTGGCAGGTTGGCGGCAATTTTACTGTTGGTAATAATGCCACTGCTACAGGCAGTCTTGATATCAAAACCACCGCCAACGTCATCGCCGGCGGCAATTACACACAGAACTCGCTTTCTACGCTTTCGGTTGAACTCGACAGAGGGCGGGCAGCCGATACTGTTGACCCGTCCCTATCCCGGCCACTTCTTTCCGCAAACGGTGCCGCCATGCTTTCCGGGACGCTTTATGTTCATGGTGATGCGGTCGCCGATATCCCTGAATTCAAATACGATGGAAGCGGGTATGCCAAAGCCAGCACCCTCACAGGCATTCCTGTTCTGCGCGCATCTGGTGGTATCACCGGCGATTTTGATACGGTCAAAATTGATGGCATGGTTATCCCCTCAGGGCTCCCTGATTTTATTCGTGGTGGGGGGCTCAAAGTCAACGAAGGTGGTCCGGTGGATACCCGTTACGATATAGGCTACGGGCTCGCTTGGCGGAGTGGCGTTGGGTCAGCACACGGTGAGTTCACTGTGGATGCTGGTAAAACATTTGAGGTGGATCTCCAGCTTTCTGACCGTGAGCTTGTATTCGATAGTGGTTGGGACGGCAAATCGCTCATCAAAAAAGGTGAGGGCACCCTTATCTTCTCTGTCGAGAACGCCTACACTGGCTTAACTAAAATCGAGGCGGGCACCATCATATTTACCGGGCCCAAATCACATATCATGGGTGAACTCGTCAACCATGGTGTCATAGATCTCGGAGGCACCGGACAACGGCTCCTTACCGCTTCATCGCTTGCCGGTTCCGGCACCTACCGCATGACGGTGAACCTCAACAACGGCACCGGAGATCGCATCGCAATCACCGGTGATGCGGCGGGCGCCCATCGTTTCCTAATTACCGGCATAGGGAGTGGAGAGCCGCCCACCGGCGACGAGCCCATGATCACGCTTCTCAGCATCGGCGGTGTGAATGAAATCACCCACGAGTCCGACATTTCGATCAGCGGCACGACATTCCACGGTAGTTTCGACCACGGCGTTTTCAAATACGCTGTCGAAATGCGCGGCAATAATCTTGTCATCGTAAACACCGGCTTGGATCCTGTCGTTTTCGATACCATTCGGGGTGTTCCCGGTGCGCAAAGCCTCCTCTGGTTTGACCAGCAGGACAATCTAGGACGCCGTCTCGGCGAGCTTCGCGCTCCTCGTGACACTGGTTTCGGACTTGATTTTTGGGTCCGTGCCCACGCCGCCAGCACAACGATCGGCGGCGGTGACACGGAAATGCGCAAATCCGACGTGGATGTTTGGGGCGCTGAAATTGGCGGCGACTACACTTGGCGCTTCGACAGTGATCGACTCACCGTTGGTGCCTTCATTGGGTTTAATTCCGCCGATCAAGACTTCCAGTCAGTTCCCTATGCCAATTCGGCCACGGGTGACAGCGATCTGTTCAGCATCGGCGCTTACGCAGCCTGGCTTTCCGATGCCGGCTGGTTTGTGAATTCCTCCCTAACCACGTCCCATTACAAAAATAAATTCGATGCGGTTGACCTCAGTTACAATCACGCCACCGGCGATTACAAGGATCGCGGGTTTGGTGTGACTGTCGAGGGCGGGCGTCGTTTTGACATAACCAAGGGCTGGTTTGTTGAGCCGGCGCTGCAAGGAGCGGTCGTCCGTCTCATCCGCGGCAGCTACACCACCGAAGGCGATTCAAATGCAGGCGGCTTGCGCGTGCATGGTGCCGATGCCACCATCACCCGCATGCGCGGAGTCATGCGCATCGGGCGCGCATGGTCGTTCGGCAACGGACAATGGATGGAGATCGCCGGTCGCGGCGGTGCCGTCCGCGAGCGCAGCACCGGTGGCGAGGTCAACATCGGCGAAGCCAATCGCTGGCGGCCCAATCTCGACGGCGAGCGATTCGAGGCCGGCGTAGGTTTCTATTGGATGCCGTTTGAATCGGGCCAGCTCTACTTCGATTACGAATTTGCTTCCGGTAGCAGCTACCAGAAACCTTGGGGCATTAGTGTCGGATTCCGTCTGTCACTCTAAATACGTTCTTCATCCACTCTTAATACGCAGGCCCTCGCCCTTTTTTTCCCGGAAAGGCCGGGGCCTGCCCCATCAATGCTGTTCCTCCGATATGATGCGAATGTTCGCATCATATCAGCGAAACAACTTGTGCCGCATGGTGCGGTGTCCGTCTTTCCTCTGAATCCCCCTTTCTTTTTGATTGGGGAAAAGTTTTCCTCATGCCGTCAGTTTTTCAGTTTACTGCAATGACATCCCCTGTAAAAAAACTCCACACCTTGATTCTAATTGCCTTTTTGCTGACAACTTCCGTCGCATTCTCCAAGGTGATTATTAAAAATGACTTCGAAAAGGGGGTTCCCCGGGAATACAGCCCCGATAAGAACTTCAAAATTTCGACGGACACCGCTTATGCTCGCTCCGGAAAAGCTTCGTTGCATCTCGCCAAGAATGCCGGAGCCACATCAAATGCCGTTTATTACGATCTCGATGGACGGATGGATTTTGTCGATGCCTGCGAATTTTCCGTTTGGGTCTATACCAAGTCCAAGACAAGGGTCGCCATTTACATTTCGACGGACGATGGTGGCGGCCGTTACAATGTTGCCGAGGCATATGGCACGCTCACGCCCGGCAAATGGTGCCAGATGAAGGGGGTTGTCCACGCGGGTGACTGGCGCAAGCAGGATCAGCAAACGCGCTTTGTCATTCGCAGCTATGGCGAGTGCTGGGTCGACGACGTTTCGCTTGAAACCAGCACGACCGCGACGCCCGCGCAAGCGTGGCCCCGCCTCAAGGCAATGATCCAATCGAGGACAGCCAAGCGCATCTCAACCGTCAAACTTGGCGACACCCTCACTCTCGACGCACGCAACGCCGTCCTCGCTCCCGACACTGCCCGCGTGGAAGTTTCCCTGCCCGACACTGCCTCGACTATCATCCCGGAAGAGGGACTGCTGGTGTTTGCCATTAACGCCACGGAAGATCTTGCGCTTACCGGCTCGCTCCAGCTCGAACCCGACGCTGACCTGCGCCCCGGATTGCGCGTCACTGTGCTTGCCGACGACACTGTTATTGCTGCTCCCGCCGTAAAGGCCAAGGCGTGGAAGGGGACTCAATCCGGCAATCGTCCCGGCCCCGCACCGAACATCAAGGGCGAGCGCCCATCCTCTACCGTCCCCCTTGCGCCCTTCCGTCTAAGCAAGGGGCGCCATTATATCACTGTCGCGGGGCCCCACATCCGCTCCGGGGGCACCTTTGCGAAACTCGAACTGCAGGCCGGCACGCAGCCTGCCGAGAAGCCCCTCTACACCTTCGGACTTCTTTCCGACACGCATCTTGGCAGCGGCCGCCCCGAATGGATTAACCTGAAACTCAACGCCCAGGCTGGCGCCGAGTTGGAGGCTGCGCTCCGCCAGCTCAAGCGCGAAGGCGCTGGCTTTGCAATCATTGCCGGTGATATGACCGATGCCGGGCGCCGCAGCCAATACGATGAGCTTTCCCGTATCGTCAAGCGCGCCAACCTGCCCGTTTACGGCTGCCTCGGCAACCATGACACTTTCCGCGATTCGCGCAAAAAAGACATCGCGGAAACAATACCGAAACTCTTCCCCGATGGTCCCACGAACACCGACTATGCCTTTTCCAAGGCCCCCTGCGCTTCATCGTGCTCGACGGTTCCCACTGGTATGGCAAGGATGCTCCTGTTCAAGGGTTCAGGGGCGGCAAGGCCGACAAAACCACCTATCGCGAGGGCATGATCGATTGGTTGCGCGCCACCCTCGCCACTGATACCGGCACACCCACCATTGTTATTTCCCACTATGAATTCTTTCTCAATCGTGGTGTTTCTCCCGTGAGCGGTTATGATCTCGGCAAAGGCTCCTCGATGGATAAAAAGCTCATGACCACGCTTGCCGCCGCGCCCAATGTTGTCGCCACAATGAACGGTCACATGCATTACAACGCCGTTGGTAATTACCAAGGCATCACCAGCATTCAGACCCCAGCCTTTGTTGAGTGGCCCAACGCCTATCGCGTCTGCCGCGTCTACCCCGACCGCATTGAATGGGAAGTTCGCCAGATGTCCAATCGCGGACTTATCCGCGAGGGGGTGGTAAAAGAAAAAGCGCTCCTGTGGATGCTTTCCACTACCAATGATGACCTTGCCGGCACCGTAAAACTGGCACCGCGCACACCTGTGACGACCGTGATTGACGAGGATTTCGAGGGAAGCACCCTGCCGCGCAGCGTTTTCGGTTATCGCGTGAGCCGTGAGATTGACACAACCCGCGCACATTCCGGCAAATCTTCACTCCGCGTTAAGACGACGGGCAAGGATTGGGGGACCGTCGGTTTTGACCTCGACCAACTGATGGACTTCAGCGCCGCAGGGGAGATTTCCCTTTGGGTTTATGCCGAGCCCGCCGCGCGCGTGTCGGCGTATGTTTCCGCACAGGTAATCGGCAATAAGGATCGCCATACGGTCGCTCGTGTCGCCGGCAAAATCGAACCTGGTAAATGGTGCCAGTTGAAAGCGCAAATCCCCGCCGGCTACTGGCGCATGGACGAGAAAGACGTCCGCCTTGTGGTTCGCACCCACGGCGAATGTTGGATAGACAGTGTCAAAATGCGAGCAGTCAGATAATTCTCAAATAATTGATTTAACTAAAACGCACAAAGATATCAAAATAAGTTGTGTAAACTTGCCCTAAATAAATTTTATGAAACCCCTCAAACACCCAAACATAAACATGAAAACCAAATTTGCGGGTGCCGTGGCGACGCTCGCACTTCTCCTTACCCCAGCCGGTGCTCAAGTCACCACATGGGCAGGTGGCACTGGCGCATGGGATGTCGGCGCAAACTGGACGGGCGGCGCTGTTCCGCTAGGCACAGGCACCGCCATCGTAAACAACGGCCTCGCCAACATCGCTCTTGGGACAACTGGTTCCGTCGCGATTCTTGACATCGCCGATGGCATTGACTCCACCGGCACTGTCACCATCGATGGATTTCTCTACACCAATGCTGTTTCCTATATCGGCGGGCGTGGTGACGGCACCATTATTATTGGATCATCTGGAACTTACAAAATTAACAACTCCTTCCGAGTCGGTGGTTACACCGGAGCTGGCGATTCCCCGGGCGGCAACTTTCTGCTTGGTTCAGGCAATGGTCATGCTGTCATTTACGGGTTTCTTGATGGAGCGGGCAAAACCATCGCCGCCGGCTTCGGCGGAACGGGACGCATTGACGTCATGGCAGGGGGCACCGTCAGTAACAATAACGTCTATATTGGCGACCACGTCGGTGCCAGCGGCACCATCAACATCTGGGGCTCATGGGTAAGCAAAGGCAACGGCATCTATCTGGGTGACTCCGGCACCATGGGTATCGGTTCAAACGTCATAAACATCCATGATGGCGGATCCTTCGTCGTCAACGCCACCGCCAACGGCGGCGGTTTTCGTGTCAGTAACGGTGCCAATGCCTCCGGCATCGTCAATATTGCCCAAGGCGGCACCATGGCCCTCAACACCTCGGGTTCGGCGACTCATTTCTACATAGGCACCAACGCTGCCGGTGCCTATGGCGAAGTCAATGTCGATGGCTATCTTTCCTACATCACCACCTACACTGCCGGCGACCGCGTTTTCGCAGTCGGCTACGGCGGCAACACCACTAACGCATCCACGGCAAATGCCATTGGTGTCCTCAATATCGGCCAGACCGGCACCGTTTATATCCAAGGTGCAACCGAAGTCAGCATTGCTCGCATGGGTGTCGGTTCAGGCACTGCCACCAACCATTACGTCACTTCAGCTTCTGGCACCGTCAATGTCGCCGGTCTGCTCAACACCAATGGCACACAGCTTCTTGTCGGTCGCTCCGGTGATGGCTATCTAAACATCGCCCAGACTGGCACTGTTCTCGCTGGCAATATCCGTGTTTCCAACGGCAATAACGTCAATGGCATTTCCTACAGCGAGATAAATATTGAGGGTTATTTGGCCAGCACTGGCTGGCTCGATATCGCAGGCGCCGGCAATGCGGTCGTCAATGTTTTGGCCAGTGGCACTGTCATCACCGCCGACGACTTTACCACCGGGCGCAGCACCGGCTCCAAGAGCCCCATTAACACTGGCACCCTTAATATCTGGGGGTATGCCTTGGCTGGCGACCAGTTCGTCATCGGCAATCAGGGCAGGGGCTATGTCAACATCTACGACGGGGCCACTGTCATCGCTAAAACCAGTGTTGACCTCGCCATGAGCACGGGCACCAGTAGCGCCTACCTCAATCTTGCCGGCGGTGTCCTTCAAACACCCAAAATTATTCAGGGCTCCGGCTCCACAGCCACCATTCTCTTCAACGGTGGCACCATTCGCGCCGGCGCAAATGCGGATAACTTCTTCGTCAACTTTCCCGTTGTTGCTCTTGGCGGCGGTTCGCTCACGCTCGACACCCAGGCCTACGCCATCACTATCACTAACGCCCTCGCCGGAACCTCCTCCGCCACCTTGGACAAAACCGGCGTCGGCACACTCAAGCTCACCGCCGACAGTTCCGCCTACTCCGGAGCCCTCAACATCCGCTCCGGCATCCTCGCCAGCGGAAACGACAGTGCCAAGCTCGGCGGCAACGTCACTATTTTCGACGGTGCCGCGCTCGACCTCCGCAACGCCGACCTCGGAACCACTGGCAACCTTACCTTCGCGGAAGGCGCGGTCTGGGCCTATTCGTTGGACACCCAGCACCAGCTCGCCGCCAATAATCTCACCATTGCTGGTGATGGCACGCTTTACCTTGATCTCGGCAGCCTAGGCATTGCCGATCTCACCATGCCCGCCGCTTACACCCTCGGCACCTACACCACCGGCAACGGCATCTCCAATCTTGCCAACTGGACCGTGACCGGCGGCACCATTGGCTACGGGGCCGCCATAGACACCTCCTCCGTCGCCAATACCATCAAAGTCAACGTCAACACCGCCGGTGTGGACTTCCTCTACTGGCAGGGCGGCGACGGCAATTGGGATAGCGCCTCTGCCACATGGAAACTTTCCGGCACCGCGGTCAAGTGGGGCTATGGCGGTCTCGGAGTCTTTGATTCCGGCGCCGGCACAGTGACCATTACCGGCATCCAAACCTTCGATGGACTCCAGTTCGACGTGGACGGCTACACCCTCTTGGGCACGGGCACCCTTGTTGGCAATTTCCTTACAGGTGATGGTTCCGCCAATTTCAACGTCACTAACGCAGCCGCCACCGCTACCATCAACACCGCCGTCGTCGGCACCAATCTCAAAAAAGCCGGTCTCGGCTCTCTCACACTCGGTGGCCCCGTCACAGCCAGCGGCACCACCATCATCAACGGAGGCACGCTCTCCATCGGCGGACAGCTCGATAGCACCGGAGTTTTTGTCGGCAACACGGGCGACGGCACCCTCGAAATCCTCTCCGGCGGTGTCGTGCGCAGCAGCGGGGCCAACCGCATTGGCTTCACCGCCGGCGTCAACGGCTCGCTTCTTATCCGCGACGGCGGCCTCTGGCAAAGCACCGGCGGCGTTACGGTCGGCTACAGCGGCAACGGCAAAATCCATGTCGCCCAAGGCGGCGCGCTCATCCTTGACGGCGCATGCCTCTACATTGCCGACCAAGTCGGCTCCTCCGGCGCAGTTACCATCGACGGATACTACCAGAGTGGCGGCAACGGCACCTATTACCAGCCCATCGGCTATCGCGGCGTCGGCGCCTTCAACATCGGTCTCACGGGAACCGCCAGAACCGGCGGATTTGAAATCGCTCGCGAAGCCGGTGCCACGGGCAGCGGCACCGTTGCCGGCCTTTGGCAGATCACCGGCGTCAACAACACCGTCATCGGCAAAAACGGCGGCTCGGTCGGCGCCCTTGTCATTGAGTCAACCGGCACCATCATCAACTCCACCACCGCCGTCGGCAACTACACCGCCATCGGGCTCAACGCCGGGTCCAGCGGCACCGTCACCGTCCATGGTTATTTCGACACGGGCACCCGCTCCAATGGCACCAATGACGGCAACCTCATCATCGGCCATTCCGGCACAGGTCACATGTTTATCGAGCAGGGGGCGACGGTCCTCGCCTCCGGCACCGGTTCCACCACCGCCGCCCTTACCATGGGCAAAAACGCCGGTTCCTACGGTTATCTCAATGTCGCCGGCCTTCTTGACATGCGCGGCGGTGGTTATACCCGCATCGGCATAGCCGGAGCCGCCGACTTGGACATAGCCTCCACTGGCACGATGCTCGTTGGCCACTATTTTCAAATCGGCTATGGCGCACCCTCCATCCTAAACATCGCCGAGGGTGGAGCCCTTCGCACTGGCCAGTTCAACACTGGCGCCGATATCGGCTATGCGCATCTTTGCGCTGTGACAGCCAACGTCGCCGGCCTTTTCGACGTGAACGGTTCCCTGCATATCGCCCCTCATGACGACGAGACCTCCATCCTCAACATCGCTTCCACCGGCACCGTCACCACAAGAACCTACACCAGCATTGGCCACTACGTCGGCACGGGCACGGGGATTGGCACCATCAATGTCGATGGCTATCTGAACACTCCCACCTACCTCCTCGTCGGTGGTTCAGGCGCGGGTGTCATGAACATTGCAGCCACCGGCACGGTTATCGTTGGCTCATACGCCAATGTCGCCGCCAACGCCAACTCCAGCGGCACGGCCAATGTTGCCGGTTTTTGGCAAGTCGGCAGCAACCTGCGCATTGGGCAAAATGGATTTGGCGCGCTTAATGTCGAGGACAGCGGCACTGTTACCGTCGGCGGCATTTTCCAAATTGGCTCCTACCATTCGGGCACGGCGCTCATCGACGGTTATGTTCACGCCGCCTCGGACGCTTATGTCGGCACTTACAATGGTGGCACAGGTGTTGCAACCATCGGGCAGGACGGTGTCCTCAACGCGGTCGGCAAGCTGGTCATTGGCCACGAAGCCACAGCCTCCGGCACTCTTTTTGTTGAAGGTCTCGCCAAGTCTGAAAATCTCATGGTTGGATCCACTGGCACCGGCGTGCTAGATATTCAGTCCGGCGGCACGGTCGCTGTAAGCAATACCGCCTCCATCGGCTACAATGCCGCAGGATCCGGCATGGTCAATGTGGCGGGCTTCTTCGATATTGGCAATGATCTCAACATCGGCACGGCCGGCTCCGGCATGCTCGGCATTAAATCGGGCGGCGAGGTGCGTGTCGGTGGCACGACCTTTGTCGGTGCCACGGGCACGATCAGTGTCCTTGCCGGCGATCCCGGCGCAAACGCGGCCAAGCTTGGCGGCGATGTGATCATCCAGTCCGGCGGCATGCTCGATCTGCGCACAGGTCCGCTCAGCATCACTGACAACATTACCTTTGAAAACGGAGCCTTCTGGCATTACTCCCTCACCGGGAAGAACGAGCTCGATGTCAGCGGCACGATTACCATTGGCGGCTTCGGCACGCTCTACATCGACCCGGATGGATTGAATATCGAGACAGGCGTTCCCGGCGTTTATACGCTTGCCAACTATCAGGACATCGTCAACTCGGGCAGTCTGGCGTCATGGCTGATCATGGGCCCCGGGTTTTCCCACGACGGCGTCTTGAGCGCCAGCACGGCGCCCGGTTCGATTACCCTCAATATCGGCACCGCCAAGTATGACATTCTCGTCTGGAAGGGTGGGGACGGAGACTGGGGCGTGCTCGACACGGACTGGCGGCGTGAGGGAGCGGATGCCAATTGGAACCTCGGATCCCTCGGTCTGTTCCAATCGGGCACCGGCACCGTGACGGTCACCGACCGGCAAACCATTTCCGTCCTCCAGTTTGATGATGTTGACTACACATTGGAAGGCCCCGGCTCCTTGGCGGCGTATGGAGGCAACGCCTTTATCAACACCACCGCCGCCACTGGCACCGCCACCATCAATGTCGCGTTCGAAACTGAAACGCTCGAAAAGACGGGCCCCGGCACCTTGGTTCTCGGCGGTGCGGCCAAATTCACGGACAACGTCAGTGTGGAATCGGGAGCCCTCGAAATCGCAGCAGCAGGCACACTGGACACCGGCAGCGTCGAAATTTCCGCCACTGGCGCCGGCAGGACTGCCTCCGTCACCGTCGCTGGTGTCATGACAAATACCGGCACACTCCTCATCGGCGGCACTGGCGCCGGCACGGGTGCGCTCGTCGTTGCCGACGGCGGCGTTGTCAACCAAGGCAGTGACACCTTCGTCGGCAGTGCCGATAACGCGTCCGGCCTTCTCCATGTCGAAAACAACGGCGTCTTCACGCAGGCTGCGGGCAATCTCATTCTTGCCAATGAAGCCTCCAGCAGCGGCACGCTCATTGTTGAAGGCAGTGGCACCGTCAGCGTGGTTGGTGACATCATCATTGGCGCACACGGTTCAGGCACCGCGCTCATTGACGGCGAGCTCAGCAGCGGCACAAACATCTATATTGGTGCCAATGCCGGGGCGCAAGGTGTTGCCACCATTGGCCAGAATGGTTTCCTTGATGCTGCGGCAGACCTGATTATCGGCCGAGACGCCACCGCAACCGGCACCCTAGCCGTCGTGGGCAACGCCAAGTCCGGTGGCAATCTTTACCTCGGCCAAAATGACGGCTCCGTCGGCAATCTCCTCGACATCGCCTCCACCGGCACGGTCACCGTCGGCGGCACCACTTTTGTCGGCAACGCCGTGGATTCCCTCGGCACGGCCAAGGTTTCAGGTGTTCTCGACGCCACGGGCGGTCTCATGATCGGAAACCTTGGAACGGGCGTGCTTGAGGTTGTTACCGGTGGCACGGTGCAGGCCGTCGCCGGTTTACGCATTGGCGATGCCGTCGGCTCCAGTGGCACCGTCAGTGTCGGCGGTGTGCTTAATGTCAGCAGTAACATGTATATCGGCAACGCAGGCAAGGGCAGCTTGGAAGTCCTCGCCGGGGGAACCGTTTCCGCGGGCAGCAGCCGTCACTATATCGGAGATGATCCCACCATGGACAGCAGCAGCACCGGCGTCGGCAGCGGTGTCGGCTCTCTCATTATTCACCGTGACGGCTATTTCACCAGCGGCGGTATCAACGTTGGCCGTTACGGCGCAGGCGAGCTCACCGTTAAAACCGGCGGCACCCTCGTGCTCGACCACGCGACCCTCTACGTCGCGGGTGATTTGGGATACAATGCTTCCTCTTCCGGTATCGTCAATATTGATGGTTATTACCAAAGCGGCACCAACGGCACCTATTATCAGCCCGTCGGCTACGGCAGCAATGCGGTTGGCGTTTTCAACGTCGGCGCCACCGGCACTGTGTTCACAGGACAAATTAAGGTTGGGATTGAGGCTGGATCCACCGGCACCGTTAATGTTGCGGGTTTCTGGCAGATTAACGGCGGATCAAACGAAGTGGGCAGTAACGGCAATGGTTCGCTCATCATCGGGCAAAGCGGCACCATGATTATTCGCGGTGGAAACAACGACGATTACCTCCTCATGGCGCGCTACGCCGGCAGCTCCGGAGAGATCACCGTCCACGGTTTGCTCGACACCGGCACCCGAGGCCACGCTTCGAACGCAAACCTCTATGTCGGCTATCAGACTACGGATGTGATGACGATTGAAAGCACTGGCACGGTTATTGCCTCGGGCACCGGCGCGGGCACCCGCGTTATCACAGTTGGTCACGGTGCGAACAGCCACGGCACGCTCAACGTCAAGGGCTACCTTGCCGTCAACAACGGCGAGATGCTCGTCGGCAATGCCGGCACCGGCATCCTTAACATCGCCTCGACTGGCACCGTCACCGTTGACGGCCCATACCGTCAGGGAGTTAACGGCACGCTTATCGTCGATGCCTCCGGCTCGCGCACAAGCCCCTACATTACCGCCGAAAGAGCATCGCTTTCCGGCACGCTCGCGCTCGACGGTGCCAGTTTCGGTTATGGCACCGTGACCAAGGCCAGCGAGCTTACTGACTTTGGTGCGCTTGTTCTCAAGGCAACCTCCGGCACCATTGCGGGCAATTTCACTTCCATAGTCGGCATCGACGGCGGTGTGACTCCCGGTTACATCACGATTGGGGGGCAATCTTGGGATAATGGCGATGGCACCGCCTCCTACTATGCCGGATACCGCCTTGCATGGAATTCCCTGAATGGTGCACACGGCACTTTTGAACTCTCGGATGGCGAGACCTTCGAGGTGGACACGCCGCTTGCCAATCGTGTTGGCGAGGGCCTCTCCGCAGATTGGGATGGTAAATCGCTCACCAAGCTCGGTGGAGGCACGCTTATCCTCAGCGCGCAGAACATCTTTACCGGCACGCTCAACGTGGCCGCGGGCACCGTTCAACTCGGAGGCCCCGCCGCGCATAACTACAGGGGTGGTTTGGTCAATAACGGTGTGTTCGATTTCGGTGACGAGCCGCTTGTTCGTGCGGATCCCGCCACCTATCGCACCGTGTCGGTTGGAGGGATAAGAGCCGGCGAAACCGGGCTCTCCGGCAACGGCTCCATCCTCATGCGCGCCGACCCCGGCACCGGCGCGAGTGATCGCCTTATTGTCAATGGCAACGCCGAGGGAACCCACAATTTGGTTCTCAGTGTCGCCGACGGCGCCACTGCGCCAACCAGCGACAGCCCGGCGCCCGTTCTTGCCACGATTTCCGGCGAAAACAACGCCACCTTCACCGGCGGCCTTGACTTCGAGGGCACCAACTACGCCGTTGTCCAAAGCGTGCCCGGCACCATCATTCTCGCCACCAACGGCCAGTCCGATGCGTTCAGCGCGATCAGCAGCGTCCACGGCGCGCAAAGCGTCATGTGGTTCGCCTCTCAGGACAACCTCTACCGCCGCATCGGCGAACTGCGTTCCATCAGCGAGGAGCCCTCGGGCAAATACTCAGTTTGGCTGCGCGCCCGAGCCGAAAACTCCAGCTTCAGCTCCAGCACCAACATGCGTCCGTTTGAGATGGATCTTTACGGCTTCGAGATCGGCGCCGACAAGACCATCGCCGCCCTATCCGGACGCATGGCTCTCGGCGTCTACCTCGGATATGGACACGCCTCGCAAGACTTCGACGCGCGCAATGGCTCGGCCGACGGCGACAGCGACCAGCTCAGCCTTGGCGCCTATGCCGCATGGATGAACACCGAAGGTTGGTTCGCCAACGCGACCCTTACCGGCGCGCTTTACGACAACGAATTCACCTCGACCGCCCAAAACGGGTCCACTCCCACCAAGGGCAACTACGACGACACCGCCATCGGCCTTTCTCTTGAAGTCGGCAAGCGCATCGCGCTCGACCAAAAGATCGGCGCGGGCTGGTTCGCCGAGCCTTCGACGCAGCTTTCGCTCGTGTATCTCATGCGCGACGATTACACCACCAAGGGTGACAATCTTGCCGTGGACAGCGACGACGCGACCATCGCCCGCCTGCGCGCCACACTGCGCGCCGGACGCGCTTGGAAGCTCGCCAACAGCCATATCGAAATCGCCGGACGCATTGGCGCGGCCTACGAGGATAGCTCCGGCGGCAAAATCCGCGTGAACGACGGCACCCCGTGGCGTCCCAACGTGGACGGCGCTCGTGGCGAGGCCGGTGTGGGCTTGATCTGGCGTCCGACCGCCGCCGGCCAGCTCTACTTCGACTACGAGTTCGCCACCGGCGAAGGCTATCAGAAGCCTTGGTCTGTCAGTCTCGGCTACCGCCACGCTTTCTAATCAAAAAACAATCCGCGTATTGCAACTTGGGAGCCGTCACATATAGACGGCTCCCATTTTCGATACACACATCAACACACTCCGCGCACATTCGACATCACTTTCCAATGAAACACCCGTTCGCTATTTTACTCCAATCGATAATGCTAATGGCGTTTGCCATGACGCCCTCGCTTCGCGCAGCCGATGTCTGGGCCGATCCGACACGGCAGCACGAGGGGCTCGAGCCCGCCGCGGCGGCGATGACCGTGTTTGCGGACTCCGCTTCCGCCCGTTCGCTCGACCGCGCGAAATCGCCTTTCTACCGCTCGCTCAATGGCGCGTGGAAATTCAACTGGGTTTCGAGTCCCGAAAAACGTCCGCTCGATTTTTGGCGCGCCGATTTCGACGACCGCGCGTGGAAAACCATTCCCGTGCCTTCGTGCGTTGAAACCGAGGGCTACGGCATTCCCATCTACACCAACACAACCTACCCGTGGCGCGACGTGACGCCGCCCGACATTCCCGGCGACTACAATCCCGTCTCCAGTTACCGCCGCACTTTCGCCACGCCCGCCGAATGGCGGCGCGACGGACGCGAGGTGTTTATCACGTTCGAGGGAGTCAGCTCGCTGTTCACCGTCTGGCTCAATGGCAAAAAACTCGGCTTCAACAAGGACAGCCGCACCGCCGCGACTTTCCGCCTCACGCCTCATCTGCGCACCGATGGCGGCGAAAACATTCTCGCCGTCGAGGTGTTCCGCTGGAACGACGGCTCGTATCTTGAGGACCAGGATTTCTGGCGCCTGAGCGGCATCTTCCGCGATGTCTGGCTGTGGAGCGCGCCCGGTGTGCATCTGCGCGATTTCAAAATCACCACCACGCTCGACGCTTCGCTTCGCAATGCCACGCTCGCGCTCACTGGCGAGTTGAAAAACTACACCACCGCCGCCAGCGCCGCGTCCGTTTCCGCCGTGCTGCTCGCGCCCGGTGGCAAGCAACTCGCCTCGTTCGACATCCCCGCGGCAAACCTCGCCGCGTCCGCTTCCTCGCGTTTCGAAAAATCCATTCCCGTCACCTCGCCCGCGCTTTGGTCCGCCGAGTCGCCCGCGCTCCACACTTTGCTCCTCGCCGTGAAGGACGCCTCGGGCCGCGCGCTCGAAGTCATTCCGTGGCGCGTCGGTTTCCGGTCCGCCGAGATGCGCGACGGTCAGTTTCTCGTCAACGGCAAGCCCGTCCTTTTCCGCGGCGTGAATCGTCACGAGTGGGATGCCGACAACGGCTACACCGTCACGCGCGAGGGCATGATCGCGGACATCCTGTTGATGAAACAAAACAATCTCAATGCCGTGCGCACCTGCCACTATCCGAACACGCCCGAGTGGTATGCGCTTTGCGACGAATACGGTCTCTACGTGATCGACGAGGCCAACATCGAATCGCACGGCCAGATGAGCGAGACCTACGCGGGGCGCGCCATCGCGCTCGCCAACCTGCCCGAGTGGCACGAGGCGCATCTCGACCGCATTCGCCGCATGTATGAGCGCGACAAGAATCACGCCTGTGTCGTCGGCTGGTCGCTCGGTAACGAATCCGCGCACGGCAAGGCGTTCATCGACGGCTACAACTGGCTCAAGGAGCACGACGCCCGCCCCGTCCAATACGAGGCTGACAACAGCGGCGAGTTCACCGACGTGATTTGCCCCATGTATCCCACGCCCGAGTCGGTTGTCCACTATTCCGACCTCCCGCGCGCCAAGCCCTTCATCATGTGCGAGTATTCCCACGCGATGGGCAACAGCAACGGCGGCATCTGGGCCTACTGGCGGCCCATCTACGACGGTGCGCGCCACCTTCAGGGCGGTTTCATTTGGGACTGGGTTGACCAGGGCCTGCGCACGCCCGTGCCCGCGTCGCGCAAAGTCGAATACGTCGAGAATCCGAAATCGCTCACGCTCGATCCGAAGCTCGGCTCTTTCTACGCCTACGGCGGCAGCTTCGGCGAACCCGGACGTTTCCCGCACGACGGCAATTTCTGCGCCAACGGCCTCATCGACGCCGACCGCACGCCGCATCCCGGACTCGCCGAGGTGAAAAAAGTTTACCAGCCAATCCAGATGCGTGACGGAAGACCTGTGCAAGCCATGCACGGACATGTTCTGCCGTCGAATCATTATGGAGCCTACCAAATCACCATAACCAATTGGGCTGACTTTCAAAATACCGCCGACTGGCTCGACGCCGCATGGCGCATCACCGCCGAGGGACGTGAAATTCGTAGTGGCAAACTTGGTAAAAAAGGTTCTCTTTCCCTTGCTCCGCGCGAGACCAACACCGTCATCATCCCAAGCGCTCTCGCCTTCTCTCCCGAGCCGGGCGTCGAGTATTTCCTCGAAATTGACTTCACGCTCCGCGCCGACACGCCTTGGGCCAAGGCGGGCCACGTCGTCGCATGGGAACAATTCAAACTGCCCGTTGACGCTGTGTTTGTCGAAACCCGCGCCGCAAAACCCAAGCCCGACGCCCTCGCCGTCAACGAAACCGCCGCTGCCGTTACCGTCACCGGCAAAGCCTTCTCCGCCGCCTTCGACCGCGCCACCGGTTTCCTTGTCTCGCTCAAAACCGGCGACGCCGAGCTCCTTGAAAAACCGCTCGCGCCGCACTACTGGCGCGCGCCCGTGGACAACGACCGAGGCAACAAAATGATCGATCCCGGCAACCCCGCCCGCGGTGACGCGCTTCGCTCCACCGTGAGCTACGATGGCAAAAAGCCAACCTACGCCCGTCCCTCCGCCTACGGTCCCGGCGCGTGGCGCACCGCTCCCGACTCCTGGAAACTCGACCGCTTTGAGGTGGTGAAAAACGCCGGGGACGGAAGCGTCACCCTCACCGCCGCCGGCAAGCTGGAGGCGGTCAACCGCGCGCAAGTCCTCACATGGACGGTTTGCCCCGATGGCGATATTTTTGTCAGCCTCAAACTCTATGGCGACCCCGATCTCCGCGGCGCCGCCGAGCTGCCGCGCTTCGGAATGCAGACCACGCTCCGCGCCGGATTCGACAACCTCGCCTGGTTCGGCAAAGGCCCGCACGAAACCTATTGGGATCGCCAGGACGCGCGCGTCGGTCTCTACAAAAGCAAAGTCCGCGACCAGTTTTTCCCCTACATAAAACCACAGGAGACCGGCAACCACGTCGGCGTGCGCTGGATCGCTCTCACTGACGACAAGGGTCGCGGCCTGCTCGCTGCGAAGACTTACAACGGCCCGCTCCTCAGCGCCAACGCGCTCCACCAGACCACCGACGACCTCTTCTTCCCGACGCACAAGAAGGGGCAGTTTTATCCCTACCAGCTCCCCGAGCGCGACACGGTCACGTTCAACATCGACCTGCACCAGCGCGGACTCGGCGGCGACAACTCATGGGGCCGCCTCCCGCACGAGCAATACCGCCTCAACCGCTGGGCGCTCGAATACAACTACCGCCTCCGCCCGCTCGCCGGCGGCGAGGACCTCTGGAAACTCGCGCGTTAAAACGCTGATTTAAACAGAGTGATTCATAGATGACGCGGATGCGCGCAGATACAAACCACTGACCTTGGTATTTATCCGCGTTCATCCGCGTCATTTGTGGATAATAGAACAAACCAAAAATGAACCTCCCCAAAAAAACGCCCGCCCTTTTCGTTCTCGCGTTTCTGTTCGCCGCATCCGCTCTCGCGAACACCAATACCGCCGCCGACATCACCGGCTCCGATTTTAAAACCATCACTTTTCAGAACGGCTCCGACGGTTATTCCGGCACGGTCGATGTGCGCGTCGCAAAAAATACTCCCGCCGCGCACGACCCGAAATCCGCCGTCTTTTGGATTCAATACGAGCGCGATCCCGAAACCAATAAATTCAAAAACAACAGCGTCGCCTTGCTTCGCTTCGACAATCTTTTCGGCAACGCCCCCGGCCAGATTCCCCCCGGTTCGCCCATCGTCAAAGCCACGCTCCGTCTCCACTCCGGACATTCCAAAAACGCCGAGAGCCGCAATCGTCTCAACCTAAACCGCATGCTGGTTCCGTGGGACGCTTCCGCCGCGTGGAATTATCCCGCGTGGGGTCGCAATGGCATCCAGACCGACGATCGCGAGGCGGCTGCCGAGCCCGACGACCTCGCCATCTTTAACGAAAAAGATGTCGCCCGCGACTTCGACGTCACCCGGACGCTGCGCGCCTGGTCCGGCGGTGCGCCCAATCACGGCTGGCTCCTGCATCACGTTTTCCGCAAGACCTCCAACGCGCTTGGCATTGTCTCCTCGCATTCGAAAGCCGCGCAAAAACGTCCGCAACTCACCATCACCTACGACGCCAATCCGGCCAATCGCGCGCCCGTCGCCGCGGACCTTGCCGCCGCCCGCGCCGCGCCCGGCTCCGCCACGCTCTCCCTGCGCGCCGACGATCCCGACGGCGGTCCGCTTACCGTCACCTTCCTCGCCCGCCGCCGTCCCGACGCGGCCCGCGACCTCAATCTCGTCCTGCTACCCGACACACAGTATTACGTTCGCGAGCGCCACAACGGCACCGCCGCAATGTTCATCGCGCAAACCGACTGGGTCATTCGCCACGCCCGCCCCCTCAACATCGCCGCCGTGCTTCACCTCGGCGACATCACCGACCGGGGCGATGTCGAGCGCAACGAATGGGTCAATGCCGCCAATGCCATGTATCGGCTCGGCGATCCCGCCGCCACCGGTCGCCCCGATGGCATCCCCTACATCCTCGCCGTCGGCAACCACGACCAGCGTTACGAAAACGGCACGTGGGAAGGCCCCGCGACACTCTTCAACGAATATTTCGGCGTGAAACATTTTTCGCAAAAAAGCTACTACGGCGGCCACTACGGAAAGAACAATAACAACTACTATATATTCTTCGACTCGGGTCCCGAGAAATTCGTTGTCGTCTCCCTCGAATACGACGCGTCTGCGAAACGCCCCGAAGTCCTCCAATGGGCCGACGGCATCTTGAAAAAGCACGCCGACCGCCGTGCCATCATCATCACCCATTCCACGCTCACCCCCGGCATCCAGTCCGCGCACACCAAGGACGGCGCCGCCGCCTACGCCGCGCTCAAGGGCAATAAAAACCTCATGCTCCTCATCGGCGGACACATCACCGGCGAGGGCCGCCGCACCGACACCTTCAACGGCTCCACCGTCCACTCCGTCCTCATGGATTTTCAGTCCGACAAAAACGGCGGCAACGGCATGCTCGGCATGCTCACGCTCTCCCCGCGCACCAACAAAATCCACGCCGCCGCCTTTTCCCCGCACACCAACAGCGGACGGCTCGACGGCTGCGCGACCTACACGCTCGACTACGATTTCGGCGCAAAAATCGAAGCCTTCGCCAAAGTCGCCACCGTCGAGGTTTCCGCCGGCGCGACCGCAACCGCGACATTGGAAAACATGGACGCCTCCGCCACCTACGAATGGGTTGCCGAAATCAGCGACAAAGGCAAAACCACGCGCACGAGCGCCCGCGCGATTTCGAACAAATAAACCATTCCTGAAAAGAATCAAAAAACGCAGATACAAGCCACTGAATCTTGGCATTATTCTGCGGCATCCTGTGGATAAAAACCAACTAGGCAAACGATCACTACTTTACAAAGGAGCATCTAAAAATAAAAACGCTTGCATCTTCATCATGGAATGTCCCCGAAAAATATTCATATGAAAAGCTTTGATCGCCTCAAAATCACTGGCCTTGTGATTGTCTGTTTGGTTGCCGGTTTGCTCACACGAGCGCAAGATGTCGGCGCATCCACGTCTTCCGAGACGACGATTGATCATAAATCCCTAAATTATTTTATGAATGATTTCTGTAGAAAAAAAATATGGGGAAGTCATATCTTGGTCGAACACGTTGAAGCGCTTCGGGATGTTGTTAAAATAGTTAAATATTCCGAGCGTTGGCTGAATAATGTTCAGTCTTTTGCTGAAAAGACTGGGGATAAAAGAACAGGCCGGAAAGCAGGGATCCTGCTGGAGCGATTGAAAAATGTGAATATCACAGAGGTCGAGCAGGAGATGAACGCCAGTCTGAATATTGGCAGGCCATATTTTCAGTTTATTACTATAAATGAAACCGACGGAAAAGTCAGAAACACCGACCTGCCGCGTGACGTCGCCAGTAGGCATTTGCGGAAAATTAGCGGTTTGAAAAAAGAATTGATGAAGTTTAGTGAAGAGTGTCAAACGGTGCTGGATGGCACGCCCGAAGGAAAAGTGATCGCCGGCCTTTTCCCGTTAAGCAGGCATAAGGCAAATAAGACGGAGGAAATTATATTCACGCCAACAATCCCGGTGGAGAAAATTGCATATAATCTTGAGATGATGATTTATACCATACTCAAGCAAAATAACAATATGATTGAATATAATATACAAGTTCGCAATGTAATCCATGTTTCCACTTTTGTGGATTCTTTGAAGGAAAGCGGGGCCGGGGCGTTGCAGATTTTAAAAAAAATGTATGATGATTATGAAACAAAACAAATTCCGATTTATGAAAATATGCTAGATTTATTAAATAAGATGAACGAAGATCCGAACGCCCAAACCGTCGGGGATATGAAAGCATTCATAGACGAACATTTACCCAAAATATACGGATTTTTTTGGGAAAAATATTTAAACACCGCCTATTTATATAAACATCACATCCAGCCCATCATGGCGGCTGAAGGAAATGTGGTAGCGGGTGCGGGGGATGCATTGCGCTATCTTCTGTATGAATTGAACTCAGACCAGGGCCCCTTCCCCTTTCCCGAACAAAGTCTCACGCGGTAATTCAAAAACACTCGATTCGATCAAAGTTGAACAAACTCAGTCCTCATATATTACTAAAATAAGAAATACAAATTCTTCCTCCGTGTCCCAATAAATGAACTCAAAGAAATACACTTCACTCCTCCTCACTTCCCTCCTTCTTGCCGCGCCCGTTGCGTTTTCCGCCACCGCGCCGGTTCACACCGATTTTGAGCGCGGCGCTCCGTCGGACATCGACGAAAACAAACTCACCACCGCCATCGATTCCAGCCGCGCGCACTCGGGCAAAAATTCGCTGCGCATCACCTCCGCGCCGAAGGCCGCTTGGGGATACTACTCGCTCGAGCTCGACGGCAAACTGGACTTCTCCGAAAACTACGATTTCTCCGTCTGGGTTTACACCGAGAAAGCCACGAAAATCTCGGTCTACATATCCGCCGAGGACAGCACCGGCGAACGCTACACGCTGATCAACGGCGCCGGCGCCATCAAACCCGGCCAATGGTCGCGCCTGAGCGGACGGGTGTTTGCGGGCGACTGGCGCAAACAGGATCGCACTTACCGCTTCATCGTCCGCGCCAACGGCACCTACTGGATCGACGACCTTTCGCTGCGCCCCAATCCCGAGAAAACGCCCGCGCAAGTCTGGCCCCAACTCAAGACCGCCCTCAATTCCGCGGCGGGCAAACGCGCCTCCTCGCTCAAGCCCGGCGGCAGCCTCGCGCTTGACGCCCGCAACGCCGCCCTCGCCCCCGACATCACCCGCGCCGAAACTTCGCTGCCCGTCGAAGCCGCCGCCGTCATTCCCGCAGACGGCATGCTCGTTTTTGCCATCGACGCCAAGGATGACCTGAGCCTCACCGGTTCGCTCCAACTCGAGCCCGACGCCGACCTGCAACCCGGCTTGCGCGTCACCGTGCTCGCGAACGACACCGTTATCGCAGCCCCCGCCGTGAAAGCCGACGCGTGGAAAGCCGTCCGACGTCCGCGTGGCGCGCGCACCATTCACGGCGTTCCCGAGGGGCTCCGCGGCGAACGCCCGTCCGCCACCATCGCGCTTACGCCGTTCCGCCTCGCGAAAGGCCGCAATTACATCACCGTCGCCAGCCCGCATTTCCGCGGCGCGGGCAACTTCGCAAAACTCGAACTGCGCGCCGACGCCAAGCCCGCCGAGAAACCGCTCTACGCCTTCGGACTCCTCTCCGACACGCACCTCAGCTACAACCGGCGCGAGTGGCGCAACACCATGGCCGGCGCGCCCTCCGGTCCGCAACTCGAGGCCGTGCTCCGCCAGATCAAGCGCGAGGACGCCGCCTTTGCCATCATCGCGGGCGACATGACCGACGACGCCCGTCGCGACCAATTCTCCGACCTCGCCCGCGTCATCAAGCGCGCCAACCTTCCCGTTTACGGCTGCCTCGGCAATCACGACACCTCGCGCGACTCCCGCAAGGACATCGCCGCCACCATCCCGATGATTTTCCCCGACGGCCCGAAAAACGCCGACTACGCCTTCGCCCGTCCGCCGCTGCGCTTCATTGTCCTCGACGGTTCCTACTGGCGCGATTCGTCCGGCAAACTCCACGATCACCGCACCAACAAAAACGACAAAACCACCCCCGCGACGGCGCGCTCGACTGGCTGCGCGACACGCTCGCGAAGGACACCACCACGCCCACCATTGTCGTTTCGCACTATACGTTTTATTCGCACGGCGGCGTTTCACCCGTGAGCGGCTACGACCGCGGCAACTCGCATTTGAACAAGAACCTCATGGCCGTCCTCGATGCCGCGCCCAACGTCGTCGCCGCGATGAACGGCCACATGCACTACAACGAAGTCGCCACGCACAAAGGCATCACCTGCATCCAGAACCCGGCCTTCGCCGAGTGGCCCAACGCCTACCGCATGTGCCGCGTTTATCCCGACCGCATGGAGTGGGAAGTGCGCCAGCTCCCCAACCGCGGCCTCATCCGCGAAGAATTCATCCCCGAACTCGCCCTCGCCTGGCAACTCTCCACCGACGAAGGCGATCTCGCCGGCACCGTCAACCTGGCACCTCGCGCCAAAAAATAATCCCGCAGTGGCATCGCTTGCGGCGCCACCCATTCACTCCCAAACAAAGTGATCCACAGATGACGCAGATGAACACAGATTCAAACCGCTGATGTTTGTATTTTATCTGCGTCCATCCGCGCCATCTGTGGATAAAAACCGAAATGAAAACCAAAACTCCACATACCCGCCTCGCATTCATCTTCGCACTCGCCGCCATGTTTCCCGCGGTCATCATGGCGCAGCCGAAAATCGTCCAGAAGGCCACGCTTGAATATGATTTTCCCGGACGCTACGAGGGGCAGGCCGCGCAGGGCATGGCGATTTACGAGGAAGTCGCCCTGCTTTTTAACAACGAGGGGCATTGCCGGATTTATAATCTAAAAACCAAGAAAAAGCTTACCGAGTTCAACCTCGCCAGCCACGGCGGCTCCAACCACGTCAACTGCGTTTCCTTCGGCGTGGAACAACCCAAGGGCGCGTTTTTTCCGGTGATCTACGTCTCCGAGTGCTACGGCAACCGCCAGTGTTTTGTTGAAAGCATCTCGCCCAAGGGACCGCGCCTGCTCCAGACCCTCACAATAAAAACCGGCGGCATCGAGGAGCGCAGTTTCGACTGGGTGGTGGATCGCGAAAATAAATTCATCTATTCGCTCGCCAGTCAGTCGAAGGACGGGAAAAAGGGCGTCCAAGTCACCAAGTGGAATTTGCCGCCCCTTGGGAAAAAGAAAATCACCTTTCAGAAAGCCGATATCGTCGATCAGTTTTTTGTCGCCTTCCCAAATCTCACCCAGGGCGCGTGCATCCGCAAAGGTTACCTTTACCTGCCCGTCGGTCTCCATGACGCACCGGAGGGCGCGCCGGATTTCAAGAGCCGCGAAATCATCGTCGTCAACCTGAAGACAAAGAAGATCGAGAAGAGCATAGACATCAACGCCAGCTGCCCCTACGAGCCGGAGGACTGCGATTTCTATGGCGATACCCTGCTTTTATATTGCGGCCAGCAAGGCGGCCTCTGGCGCATCCCCGGCGTTTTATAAAAACCATCACGCAATTTGAACCAACCGCGGATGAACGCAGATTAACACAGATACAAACTTCCTGTTTTTTGTATTTATCAGCGACCATCAGTGTCCATCCGCGGTTAAAAAATAAAATGAAACAAAAAACTCCACATCACCTCCCTGCCTTCTCACGGGTCTTCGCTTTCGTCTTTGCGCTCGCCATCATTTCTTCCGGCAGCGCTGCCGCGCAAACATCCGCGAAGCAGCCCGCCGACACTCAAAGGGCGTTTAGCTTTATAAAAAAATCCGATGCCATGCTTCAGGAGCAGGCGCGGGTCATCTTCAATCAGGCCCGCAAGGTTTTCGCCGCGCACCCGCCCTCCGCCACGCCTTCCGACGAACGGCTGCTCGCCTTCTACGCGCTCGACTCGCTTTTCCACGACACCCGCCTCGACAAGGGCGAGGCGTTCACCGGGTTCATGGAGGACACCGCCAAGCGCGTCGCCGACACTCTTGCCGGCCCCAAGCCCGCCTCCGGGCTGCGCATCATCCGTTTTTATAATCACGGTTTTATTTTGCAAACGCCCACGGTCACGATCGCCATCGACATCGTGCGCGGCGGCAAGCGCGTCATCACCGGCGTCGAGGAGGAACCCTTCCTCGACCTGGAACTCATTCGCCCGATCATTGAGCGTTGCGACGCGCTTTTTGTTTCGCATCCGCACAACGACCATGCCGACCTCCGCGTCGCCAAACTTTTCACCGAGGCCGGCAAACCCGTCGTCGCGCCGCCCGGACTTTGGACGGATGTTTCGCCGCTCGTCCTCCATCCGCGCGCCGCCGACGCCACCGAGCCGATCGACATCACCGTCGCGCTCCGCTCCATCAAGTCGCCGCTCGCCGTGCGCGTTTATCCCGGACACCAAGGCAAGGTTCCCAACAATCTCTACGCAATCACCACGCCCGAGGGTAAGACCATCCTGCATTCCGGCGACCAGACTGGCGGCGGCGCGGACCTTTCCTGGCTTCTCAAAATCCGCGAGCAAATCCGCGTGGATGTTTTCCTCCCGCAATGCTGGATGTCGCGCCTCCCGCTCGTCGTGGAAGGCGTCGCTCCCGCGCTTGTGCTCACCGGCCACGAAAACGAAATGGGCCACACCATTGACCACCGCGAGTCCTATTGGCAATGTGTGCGCCGTGTGCAAAAAATCTCCGCCCCGTCATCCTCACCGCCTGGGGCGAACATGTGGACATTCCCTGACCAGCAATCACCATCAAATAAAAGGGTAGGGCGAACCCTCCGGGTGAGCCGCTCCGTTTCGAGCCTCGGCTCACTCTGAGTGAGCGCCCTGCCAAATCCAAATTTTTAAGCACCAACTCCAAACTCTAAACACACCAAAACATGATCACGAAAAAATCATTTCTCCTGCCATTTAGCCTCGCGCTGGCCCTGATGTTCAGCGCCGCGTTGAACGCCGCCGACCGCGTTGACCAACTGCGCGCGAAGCTCTTCTCGCGCGACATCCCCGACGTGCTCGTCGTCGCGCATCGCGGCGACTGGCGTTACGCGCCCGAAAATTCCATGCAGGGCATCGAGCGCTCGATCTCGCTGGGCGTGGATGTCGTCGAGGTTGATCTCCAGCGCACCAAGGATGGCGTGCTCATCCTTATGCATGACAGCACGCTTGAGCGCACCACTTCCTACAAAGGGAAGGGCGGCGACAAGGGCAAGGTCTCCGAGAAAACCCTCGCGGAAATCAAAAAACTCACCCTCAAAAACGGCTGCGGCATCAGGACGCCGCACAAGGTCCCCACGCTCGAGGAACTGCTCGTCGCCACCAAGGGCCGCGTGCTCATCAACCTCGACAAGGCCGACCGTTATTTCGACGAAGTCTTCGCGCTCCTTAAAAAAACCGGCACCACCCGCCAGATCATCATGAAAGGCAGCAAGCCCAACGATGAAGTTAAAAAGCTCTACGGCGCGTATCTCGACGAGGTCATTTACATGCCCATCGTGAACCTCGACAAGGAAGGCGCCGAGCAAATCATCCGCGATTTCCGCGCCGGCATCAACCCCGTCGCCTACGAGCTGCTCTACAAGCACGACACCAACCCGCTCCCCAAGCAACTCGCGCGCGAGCTGAAGGGCAACGCGCTCATCTGGTATAACACGCTTTGGGCAAACATGGCCGGCGGGCACGAGGACGAGTGCGCGATCACGCAAGGCCCCGACGCCGCCTACGGCTTCCTTATCGACAACCTCGGCACGCGCATCATCCAGACCGATCGCTCCGAGCTCCTGCTCAACTACCTGAAAAAACGCCGCCTGCACGACTGAGCCATGTAGGGGCGCACCTCGCGTGCGCCCTTGCGTTGTCCGCCTTGTGCGAACGCACGCAACCCATCCTTCGCGCCATCCGGGCGCGCGTAAAGCGCGCCCCTGCGATGGAGGCAGATTACTAAGCCCCAAAAACATCCCCTCTCAAAATCCCATGCGAAACCCCGCAGTTACATCCCTTATGAAACCCGCCACCCTCACCGCCGCGGCCTTCGCCGCCGTCACGCTCCCGCTCGCCGCCGCCGACAAGGCGCCCGCGCCCGGAAAACAACCAAACATTATCGTCATCCTTTCGGACGACATGGGCTACTCGGACATTGGCTGTTACGGCAGCGAAATCCGCACCCCCGCGCTCGACGCCCTTGCCGCCCGCGGCCTCCGGTTCACCCAATTCTACAACGGCGCCCGCTGCTGCCCCACGCGCGCCGCGCTGCTCACCGGCCTCTACGCGCACCAAGCCGGCATGGGCGGCATGACTCGCAACCAAAAACTCCCCGGCTACACCGGCTCCATTCGTGAAAACTGCATGACCATCGCCGAAATGCTCCGCCCCGCCGGCTACGCCACTTACGCCGTTGGCAAATGGCATGTCTCCCGCAACGCCAGGGAGACGCAAAACCTCCCCCTCCAGCGTGGCTTCGACCACTACTATGGAATGCTAATCGGCTCCGCCAGCTATTACGACCCCTCCTCGCTTGCCCGCGACAACACGATCATCACCCCCTACAACGACCCCGAGGGTTACCGTCCCGCCAACAATCAATTTTATCTCACAGACGCCATTGGCGACAACGCCATCCGCTACCTCGAGCAGCACGAGCGAAAAAAATCAGCCGGCGCGTCCGCGTCCAAACCCTTCTTCATGTATGTCGCGTTCACCGCGGCGCACTGGCCCCTGCAAGCCTTCCCCGAGGACATCGCCAAATACAAGGGCGCCTACGATGCCGGTTACGACGCCATCCGCCAGGCCCGTCATAAACGCCTGGCCGAACTCGGACTACTCCCTCCCGGCACCAAGCTCTCCCCGCCCGACAACACCGCGTGGAAAGACATCCAGGACAAGGAATGGGAAATCCGCTGCATGGAGGTTTACGCCGCCATGATTGACCGCATGGACCAAAACATAGCCCGCATCGTCGCCCACCTCAAAACCACCGGCCAGCTCGACAACACCGTCATCTTCTTCATGCAGGACAACGGCGCCTGCGCCGAAATCTTTACCCAAAGGGACAACCTCACCTTTCGCTGGCACAACGGCCCCCCACCAGCCACGCCGAGCGCCGCGTCCTCATGCGCGAGCCTCCCAACGCCGCCACCGCCACCTACGCGCCCCTCGGCCCCGACGACCTCCAGACGAGAAACTATCCCGTGCAAACCCGCGACGGACGCCCCATGCGCACCGGCCCCGCGGTCATGCCCGGCCCCGACGACACCTACATCGGCTACGGACAGGACTGGGCCAACGTCTCCAACACCCCCTTCCGCGAATACAAGCACTGGGTGCACGAAGGCGGCATCAGCACGCCGCTCATCGTCCACTGGCCCGCCGGCATTCCCGCCGCGCTCAACAGCAGCCTTGTCTGCACCCCCGCGCACATCATCGACATCGCCGCCACCTGCGTTGACTTGGCCGGCGCAAAATATCCCGCCAAACGCGGCGACACCGCGATCACACCGCTCGCTGGGATCAGTCTGCGCCCGCTCTTCACCGGCGCCCAAGTCCACCGTCCCGCGCCGATATTCTGGGAGCACGAGGGCAACCGCGCCGTGCGCGATGGAGACTGGAAACTCGTCGCCAAAGGCCACGACGGCCCTTGGGAACTCTACAACATGACCGCCGACCGCACCGAGCTCAACAACCTCGCCGCGCAACACAAGGACATCACCAACCGCCTCGCCACCGCATGGGAAAACTGGGCCGTTGAGGCCAAGGCCAAACCATGGCCCTGGGACAAGACGCCCCCCGTCCAAGGCGGCGCGGCCAAGTCAAAATCAAAAAACAAGTCCGCCAAAAAATAACCAGCCATTCTTTCCATGAAACCCGCCACCCTCACCGCCGCGGCTCTTGCCGCCGCCACACTCCCGCTTGTCGCCACCGCCGCCGACAAGACGCCCGCGTCCGTGAAGCAGCCAAACATTATAATCATCCTCAGCGACGACATGGGTTATACCGACATCGGTTGCTATGGCGGGGAAATCCGCACGCCCGCAATCGACAAGCTCGCGCAGCGCGGCCTGCGCTTCACGCAGTTTTACAACAACGCCCGCTGTTGCCCCACGCGCGCCTCGTTGCTTACCGGCCTCTACGCGCACCAAGCCGGCATGGGCGGCATGAACCGCAACCAAAAACACCCCGGCTACACCGGCTCATTGCGCGACAATTGCATGACCATTGCCGAAATGCTTCGCCCCGGAGGTTATTCCACCTACGCCGTCGGCAAATGGCACGTCTCGCTCGAATCAGGCGAACCGGCAAACTGGCCCTTGCGGCGCGGCTTCGACAAGTTCTACGGCACCATTCTCGGCTACGGCAGTTTTTATGACCCCGCCACGCTCTGCCGTGACAACACCCTCATCACCCCCCTCAACGATCCCGGCTACAAGCCGCCATCGGGAAAATATTATTACACCGATGCCATCGCCGACAACGCCGTGCTCTACATCAAGCAGCACCAGCGCGACAACGCCTCTGCGGACGGCTCCACGTCCAAACCCTTCTTCATGTATGTCGCCTTCACCGCCGCGCACTGGCCCATGCACGCGCTGCCCGAGGACATCGCAAAATACAAGGGCGTTTATGACAACGGCTACGACCCCATTCGCGCCGCGCGTTACAAGCGCGCAATCGAACTCGGAGTCCTCCCGCCCGGCACGAAACTCACGCCGTCCGACAATGCCGGCTGGGACAACGTGAAGGACAAGGAGTGGGAAGCCCGCTGCATGGAAGTTTACGCCGCCATGATTGACCGCATGGACCAGGGCATCGCGCGCATTGTCGCCCAACTCGACGCATCCGGCCAGCTCGACAACACCATCATCATGTTCATGCATGATAACGGCGGTTGCGCCGAGCCGCAAGGCCGCCAGCCCGAGCCCGCCGCCAACGTGCCCGCGCCCGGCGAGACATTCCGTCCCCTCGGCCCCGACGAGCCCCAGCCCAAGGCCCGCCCTCCTCACATGCAAGCGCGCGACGGACGCCCCATCCGCACTGGCGTAGGCACGATGCCCGGCCCCGAGGACACCTACATCGGCTACGGACACGACTGGGCCAACGTCTCCAACACGCCCTTCCGCGAATACAAGCACTGGGTGCACGAAGGTGGCATCAGCACGCCGCTCATCGTCCACTGGCCCGCCGGCATCCCTGCCGCGCTCAACGGCACATTTGTGCGCCCGCCCGCGCACATCATCGACGTGGCCGCCACCTGCGTTGATTTGGCCGGCGCAAAATATCCCGCCAAACGGGGCGACACCGCGCTCACACCGCTTGCCGGTGTCAGTCTGCGTCCGCTCTTCACCGGCGCGCAAACCTTGCAGCGCCCCGCGCCAATATTCTGGGAGCACGAGGGCAACCGCGCCGTGCGCGATGGAGACTGGAAGCTAGTCGCCAAGGGCTCCGACGGCCCTTGGGAACTCTACAACATTGCAGCCGACCGTGCCGAGCTCAACAACCTCGCCGCGCAGCACAAGGACATCGCCAACCGCCTCGCCGCCGCATGGGAAAACTGGGCCGTTGAGGCCAAGGCAAAACCTTGGCCTTGGGACAAGATCAAGCCCGGAAACGTCAACGCCCAAAAAACAAAAACCAAAAACAAAAGAAACAAAGGCGCGAAAAGTTAGACGCGTTGCCGTCCATGGCCGCCTTCCAATCTTCAACGCAATATTCTCACCACTAAACAAACACTAAATCCTAAGCCTAAATAAAAACCATGTCTTCATTCACCCGTCGCCAATTCCTCGGCACCGCCGCCGCGCTCTCCGCCGCTCCGCTCCTCTCGAAACTTCCCGCCGCCGCGTTTGCGTCCGGCTCGGACCGCCTCAAAGTCGGCCTCATCGGCTCCGGCGGACGCGGTGTCAGCGCCATGCGCAACTGCCTCGACGCCGATCCCTCCGTGATAGTCTGGGCCATCGGCGACGCTTTCGCCGACCGTCTTGAAAGCGCCCGCGACAACTTGGTCAACGGCACCCCGAAGAGCCGCAGGCCGCGCCCGCCCGTCGCGCCCGAGCGCCTCGCCATTCCGCCCGAGCGCCAGTTCATCGGCCTCGACGCCTACAAAAAAGTCATCAACTCCGGCGTCGATCTCGTCATCCTCGCCACGCCGCCGCAATTCCGCCCGGAACACATGGAGGCCGCCATCAACGCCGGCGTGCACGTCTTCGCCGAAAAACCCGTCGCCGTGGATGTCGCCGGCGTGCGTCGCGTTATCTCCGTCGGCGAGCTGGCGAAACAGAAGCGCCTCGCGATCGTCGCCGGCACGCAATTCCGCTACAGCGGCCACTACATCGAGACCATGCGCCGCGTTCACGACGGCGACATCGGCGAGCTTGTCGGCGGGCAGTTTTATTATCTGACAAACGGGCTCTGGCACCACGACCGCAAACCCGGCTGGACGGATATGGAATACCAAATTCGCAACTGGCTTTATTACACCTGGCTGAGCGGCGACCACATCGTCGAGCAGCACATCCACAACATCGACGTCATGAACTGGGCCTTCGGCGGACCTCCCCTCAAGGCCATCGGCATGGGCGGACGCCAGAGCCGCACCGACCCGAAGTATGGCAACATTTTTGACCACTTCGCCGTCGAGTATGAATATGCGAATGGCGTCCGCGTGCAAAGCATGTGCCGCCAGGCGCCCGGCGCGTCCACCCGCTCCAACAACGAGCGACTCGTCGGCACCAAGGGCACCGCCCGGCTCCCCGCAGCCATCACCGGCCCGAAAGCGTGGAAGTTCACCGACGACACGCCCAACGGTCTCGTCGCCGAGCACGTCGCGCTGATCAAAGGCATTCGCAACGGCAACCCGCTCAACGACGCCAAGCGCGTCGCCGAAAGCACGCTGACCGCAATCCTCGGGCGCAACTCCGCCTACACCGGGCGCGAAATCAACTACGCGTGGCTGCTCAACGCCTCCAAGGAAAACCTCACGCCCGAAACCTGCCGCTTCGACATGGCCCCGCCGAAAAGCGAAATCGCCATCCCCGGCGTTACGCCGCTCGTGTGACCTGGGAGCGCGGGCGTCCCGCCCGCACAACCCTCCAAACCTGCGGGCAAGATGCCCGCGCTCCCGGGATGCAGCCGCATCCCAATGTCCCTTCATTTCGGAAAAACCAACAATAACCACTGCCACCAACCGCCAGCCAACGCGCCACCATGAACCTGAACCGTCGCACCTTCCTAAAATCCGCCGCCGTCCTCTCCGCCGCCTCGCTCCCATTGGGCGGCGGAGGGATTTTTGCGCAAGCCGCGCCCGCCTCGACGTCCTCGCGTCCCGCGGGTAATTTCAAAAAATCCATCATGTGGGGCACCGTCAAAATGGAGGGCTCCGTGCTGGAAAAATGCACCGCGATCAAGGCCGCCGGATACGAGGGCATCGAGCCAAACAGCCACATGGACCGCCGGGAGGTGATCGCCGCCGCCAAATCGACCGGGCTGGCGATCAGCAGTGTTTGTTGCAACACGCACTGGAAAAAACCGCTCTCGCATCCCGACAGCGCAGTGCGCCGCGAGGGAATCGATGGCATGATCGTCGCGCTCGAGGACGCCGCCGCCTACGGCACCGACGCCGTGCTGCTGGTTCCCGGAGTCGTGAACGCCGAGGTTTCCTACGACGACTGCTGGACGCGCTCCGTCGAGGGCATCAAGCGGCTGCTCCCCGTCGCCGAAAAACTGAAAGTCCAAATCTGCATCGAAAACGTCTGGAATAAATTTCTCCTCAGCCCGCTGGAGGCGCGTCGTTATGTTGACCAGTTCAACAGCCCCCTCGTGAAATTCTATTTCGATGTCGGCAACATCCTCGACTACGGATGGCCGGAGCAATGGATCCGAATCCTTGGCGACCGCATCGCCCGCGTTCACTTCAAGGAGTTCAGCAAAAAAATCGCCGCCGAGCAGGGCGCCCGGAAAGGCTTCAAGGTGCCCTTCGGCGAGGGCGACATTAACTGGCCCGAAGTGATGACCGCCCTGCGCGGTTCGTATAAGAACAGATGGATCGCCACCGAGCAGGGAAGCAACAAAACGCCCGCGGAATTAACCGACCTGCACGCGCGCTTCGAAAAAATACTCAGGCTTCCATAGAGCTTGTTAAACTGCGAATAGACGCGAATAAACGCGAAGTAAATCCAGTCGGCCGAAGTATTCGCGTTTATTCGCGTCCATTCGCGGTTAAAAAAATAAAAACATTGTTTGAGTAATATATTATAAAAAACAGTAATCATGAAAAACAATACAATCGCACTGCTCGCCCTCGCTGCGTCATGCCTTTTCGCCGTCAATAATCTTCCCGCCGCAGCATCCTCCGCGGAATGCGACAGCGGCGTCAGGCTGCGCGTGTCGAGCTACAATATACGATACGACTCCGCAAAGGACGGGGAGTCGGGCAACAGCTGGGATGCGCGCAAGGCCGCCGTCGCCGACCTGATTAAGCAAAGCCAAATCGACGTCGTCGGCACGCAGGAGGGCGACGAAAGGCAGATGGCCGACTTGAAAAAACTGCTGCCCGAATACGATTACGTGGCCCATCCTTACGGGGGAAAACAGGGCAATATACACACGGCCGCCATTGTGTATAGAAGTGATAAATACAAGGTGCTGGACAAGGGCGTGTTTTGGTTTAGCGAGACGCCCAATGAAAAAAGCATCGGCTGGGACGCCACCGACACGCGCATCTGCACCTGGGCCAAAATGAAGGACAACGCCTCCGGGCGGGAATTCTATTTCTTCACCGCCCACTTCTACTGGCGCTACGTCACAGCGAGGCAGAACTCGGGCCCGTTGATGGTTCGCATGGTCAGGGAAATCACCAAGGGCAGCCTCCCCGTGATCTGCACGGGCGACTTCAACTCGCCCGACACGACGCCTCAATACAAGGCGATCACGGAATATTTGAAAGACGCCTATCATGCGACGGCCACCCCGCCGCTCGGCCCGAAGGACACCAACATGGGCGCCGGAAATTTCCGCGGCGAACCCAGGGGGCGGATAGACTTTGTATTCATCAACGACCGGACAAAAGTTCTGAATTACACAGTGCTTACCAGCACCTACGACAAAGGCCGCCACCCCTCCGACCACCTGCCGATCGTGTGCGACGTGCTGTTGACAAAATAGCGTGACCGATTCCCGTCATTTTGAAGTAGGGCACAGGACGTAGAATGCAGGACAGGGCACAGGGCTCATGGCACAGGACGTAGGGCTCAGGACTCAGAACGCCAGGCAGAGGACGCAGGGCGAACGAATCCTCATAAGCGTTGCCTTGTTTCAAGGCGCCAAAGGCGCCTCACTCGTTAGCCCAGGGTCGAGCCTGCGAGACCCTGGGATTTTGAAATAGGGAGCACGCGCCCTGAAGGGGCGCCACATGCATCTCCATCCCTCATGCAACATTCATCGCGATTTTTTAATGCTGAATACAAGATGGACGGCAAGGTGGGTAAAGGGATTGGGGCATGATGACGCGATGTTGTGGCACCCTGGCAGGGCGCATTGTTTCCCATCGGCAATCCGGGGGTGCACGCCACGCGTTCACCCCGGGCTTACGAATGGCACGCCTTTGGCGTGCGGCAAATGACAGACAAGTTAGCACCTATGGGGTTCGCCCTACCCAAAGGCATCAGCTCGCAATGAAATACCCAACGATCTCCAAAATCCGCCCCGTGAAAACGCTCAAAAGCTAGTCGATTATGTGCGCAAACGCTCATTTTGTTTGGAAAATGATACTTTGTGCGAGGTTGCTTGGCCTAAAAGTGCTTGAAACGTCATTTTCGCGCAAAAAGACTGAATAGGTTCTCAGTAGTCGTCGCGTATCACTTTTCGGTGCTGTCGCGGCGCTCAATATCCCCGGTCAGAATCCCATTAAAAAGAATCCCAACAATCGAAGTTTTCGAAAGGTTATCATGAAACCCGCATCCAAACCCACGCGCAAAGCTCCCCTCCTTCCCACCTCCCGACGCAGCTTTTTTAAGGAAGCCGCCGCCGCCGCCGGCGTCCTCATGCTGCCGGGCTCCACCGTCCTGCACGGCCAAAACCTCTCCTCCTATGAAACGGGCGGATTCATATCCAAGGACGGAAAACTCGACACGCACGAGCACCAAGTCGACCTCTGTGTTGTCGGCGCCGGCCTCGCCGGCATGTGCGCCGCCATCGCCGCCGCCCGCCGCGGCGCGAAAGTCGCCCTCATGCACGACCGCCCCGTCCTCGGCGGCAACGCCTCCTCCGAAATCCGCCAGTGGATTGTCGGTGCCGGAACCCGCGTCCGCGACCTGCAGGAAACCGGCATCATGGAGGAAATCCTCGTCGAAAACATGTATCGCAATCCGAAGCGCAACTTCGCCATATGGGACAGCATCCTCTACGAAAAAGTCCGCTTCGAGCCCAACATCGACCTCATGCTCAACTGCTCCTGCTGCCAGGCGGAAATGGACGGCAAGACCATCAAAAGCATCACCGGCTACCAAACCACCACGCAACGCTGGCACAAAGTCAGCGCGCCGATCTTCATCGACTGCTCGGGCGACAGCATCCTCGCCCCGCTCACCGGCGCCGATTACCGCTTCGGACGCGAAGCCGCCGAGGAATTCGGCGAGGAGTTCGCCGTGGCCAAGGCCGACAAAAAAACAATGGGCATGAGCATCTTGTTTCAAGTGCGCGAAACCGAGCACCCCGTCAGCTTCACACCCCCCAAATGGGCTCACGTTTTCAAGACCGACGCGGAAATGAAAAACAAGCCCCACAACATCTACGCCATCAACACCAACCTCTACTGGGTCGAGCTCGGCGGCGAGCAAGACGGCATCGGCGACACCGAGGAAATCCGCGACGAACTTCTCAAAATCGCCTTCGGCGTCTGGGACCACATCAAAAATTGGTGCCCGCAGAAAAACGCCGCGAACTGGGAGCTCGAATGGATGGGCTTCCTTCCCGGCAAACGCGAAAGCCGCCGCTACATCGGCGACTACATGCTCAAGCAGCAGGACGTTGAAAACCACCCCGTCTTCCCCGACACCATCGCCTACGGCGGATGGCAGATCGACGACCACCTCCCGGGCGGCTTCGCGATGGACTCCGTTGACGGCGAAAAACACCTCCGCAAACGCCGTCTCTCCGAGCCCTACACGATCCCCTACCGCTCGATCTACTCGAAGAACATCAAGAACCTCATGTTTGCCGGGCGCAACATCAGCGCCACGCACGTCGGCATCGCGACCACCCGCGTCATGGGCACCTGCGGCATCCTCGGGCAGGCCGCCGGCACCGCCGCCTGGATTGCCGTGCAAAACAAACTCACCCCGCGCGAGGTCGGAAAAACCAAAATCCGCGAAATCCAAGCCGCGCTCATGGAGGACGACTGCTTCCTCCCCGGCTTCAAGCGCGAAATCTCCCCGCTCTCCAAGCAAGCCGAGCTGAGCTGCGACTACGGCGACTGCTCGCAACTGCACAACGGCATCGACCGCCGCATCTGGGGCCGCGACAACGGTTACTACGGCAAAACCAAAAAAGCGATCACCTACACCTTCAAGAAACCGACCAAAATCTCGCAAGTGCGCCTCGTCTTCGACAGCGACCTGAATCGCGAACACACGGGCGGCAATCCCGACGGCGTCCTGACCTCGTGGGTGATGTTCCACCCGCTCTCGCACAACAAGACGAGCTTCGGCTTCCCCGGCTGCATGATAAAATCCTACCGCATCGAGGCGCGTGTCGGCGGCGAGTGGAAAACCGTTTTCGAGACCGACGAAAACTACCACCGCTTCATCCGCCTCGATGTCAACGTCACCGCCGACGCCGTGCGCTTCATTCCGTTCGCCACGCACATGAGCGCGAAAAAAATCAACGACTACGGCAGCTCCACCGCCCACCTGTTTGCGTTTGAGGTGAGGTGATCCGCAATGTCGGACTTTCATGGGGTAGGGCGAAGCCTCCGGCTGAGCCGAGCCCACCCGCATCCATGTATTGGTCTTAACTTGCATCGACTTAATTCGATTTAAGTCGATGCTTCACGGCTCAGCCGGAGGCTTCGCCCTACCCAAAGTCCCGAAAACCCAGCCATGAACACCCGCCCAAACTCCGACCATCCCACCCGCCGTGACTTCATCACCAGCGCCGCCGCGCTTACCGGCCTGTTCCTGCTTCCCCCGCGCTCCGCGCCACGCGCACCCCGCCCAAGCCCGTCTTCGTTGCAGGCAAAAACGGCGGCATCTTCAGCGGTCCCAACACGCCGCAAAACCCGCGATTCATCGCGCATCGCGGCAGCCATTCGCTCGCGCCGGAAAACTCGCTGCCCGCGCTGGAGGGAGCCGCCAAGCGAGGCTTCTGGGCCGTCGAAAGCGACGTGCGCCGCACCAAGGACGGCATCCTCGTCTGCCACCACGACGCCACGCTCAAAAAAATGTTCGGCGTCAACGAGCGCGTTGCAAACCTGACATGGGGCGAAATCAAAAAACTCACCTACACCCGCGGAAATGGACGCGAGAATTATCCCGCCGCGCGCCTCCGCATGCCGCTCTTCGCCGAGTATATTGAAATCTGCCGCGACCACGGAAGCGTCCCTTTCATCGAGATAAAAGACGACGTGACCGACGAGGTCATCCGCATGGTGCGCGACATGAAAATGGAGGAGCGCTCGGTCATATCGAGCAGCAAGTTCCCTCACATTGAGGCGGCGCGCGCGGCGAGCAAAAAAGTGTTCCTGCATCACATATTCAGCGACGAGGAGCACATGCAAAAACTCGTCCGCCTCGGCCACGCCGGCGTCTCGCACAAGCGCACCGAACTTGACGACATCTCCGCCGCGCTGGTCGAAAAAACGCACGCCCTCGGACTCCGCGTCTGCCTCCGCGCCGGCGACACAAAGGAAACCGTCCTCAAAATGCTCGAAATGGGCCTCGACTACATCCCCACCAACGCGATCTTGAAAATGTGACCCGTAGGGCGTCGCTTGCGGCGCCTGGTTTGCATCCGTGAAAATTCGCACAATGCCAGGCCACTGCGGACTCGTGGGCGTGGTCAAAAACAAACCGAAAAAATCCTTTTGGATTACGGACCTCAAACCTCCTTATTTTTGTATTTTATCTGTATTTATCCGCGTCCATCTGTGTTCATCTGCGGTTAAAAAACGAATAACAACACGCGCACCCATATGAAGCCGAAACCCCGCAAAACCAAACCGACAAACACTCCGCCCGCCAACGACGACACACACTCGCGCCGCGCCTTTTTATCCGGTTGCGCCAAGGGCATCGGCGGAGTCGCCGTCGCGGGACTCGCCGCGCCCTCGCTCCTCGCGACTCCCGCCGAAGCATCGCGACAAGCCGCCGCCCCCGTCGTCGGCGAATACGACGTGGTTGTTTGCGGTGGCGGTCCCGCCGGCTTCATCGCCGCCGTTGCCGCCGCGCGGGGCGGCGCGCGCACCGCCCTTGTCGAACGCTACGGCTTTCTCGGCGGCATGGCCACGGCCGGCCTCGTTTCCCCCATCAGCGTCTTCAACCTCAACGGACGTCGTGTCATCGGCGGCACGCCTTGGGAATTTATCGAAAAACTCTCCGCCATCGGCGGCGCCGGAGTGGACCTCCCCCGGGGCAATGTCACCTTCTGCCCGGAAAAATACAAACTCGTTGCCCAGCGCATGGTCATTGATGCCGGCGTCACCCTTTACCTTCACAGCTACCTGACAGACTGCCGCCAAAACGGCCGCGCCCTCTCGCACGTCGTCATCGAAAACAAAAACGGCGCCCAAACCCTCGCCGCGAAATATTTCATCGACTGCACCGGCGACGCCGACCTCGCCCTCCGCGCCGGCGTCCCCATGCAGCCCGCCCCGGAAAACCTTCAGCCCGCCTCCCTTATTTTTATGCTCGGCAACGTGGACACCGACGCCATTCCGCCAAACCGTCTCCGTCACGGACTCCCCGGATCGCAGGACACTGACTTCCGCGCCATTCTCCAAAAACTCTCCAAGACCCAAAAAATTCCCCTCTTCGGCGGCCCCTGGTATAACAGCACCCTGGCCAAGGGTGTTGTCGTTGTGAACATAACACGAACCGCCGCCAACATGGCCGACAACCGCGAGGCCACCGAAGCCGAGTGCCTGCTGCGTGAGGATGTGCACACCTTCGTTGACCTGCTCCGCAAACACGCCCCGGCCTTCCGTGACGCCACGCTTCTCACCACCGCCACGCAAACAGGCATCCGCGAAACCCGCCGCATCCTCGGCGCGCACACGCTCACCGGCGACGAATACCTCGCCGCAACCAAGTTCCCCGACACCATCGCCCGCGGCTGCCACCCCGTTGATATTCACTCAAGCAACAGCGCCCGTCAGCGCGCCGAATACCTCAAGCAACCCGGCAACGTCCCCTATCGCTGCCTGCACTCCCCCGGGTTTCCGAATCTTCTCGTCGCTGGACGCCCCTTTTCCGGAGATGAAGTCGCCTCCGCCTCCGTCCGTGTCCAAGCCTCCGCCATGTGTCTCGGCCAAGCGGCCGGTGCCGCCGCCGCCCTCTGCCTTGCCGATAATCGCGATGTCTCCCAAGTAAACATCGGCCGCCTCCGCGAAACGCTCATCCAGTCCGGCGCCATCCTGGACTAAACTTCGGACATGCTCCAAAAACTAAGCCAAACCAACCGCGGTTAAAAAACGAATGCCGGCACGCGCACCGATATAAGCCGAAACCCCGCAAAGCCAAACCGGCAAGCACTCGTGACGCGCCTTTTTGTTCGCTTGCTCCAAGGGCATCAGCGGAGTCGCCACCATCCCATCGTTTTTCGCCATAACCAGCGCAATTTGGGGCTTTGCGCGCGCGCGGTTTGGTGTTCAATTCGCGTGCTATGTTTACCGGTATCGTTGAAGAAAAAGGTCGTGTCGTTTCGTTTGTTCAGGGCAGTGCCTCGTGGCGCTTAAAGCTGTCCGCAAAAACCGTCATCGAGGGCGTCGCGCACGGCGACAGCATTGCGGTCAACGGCTGCTGCCTCACGGTCACCGATTTCGACGCTGCGGCGGGAACGGTGGAGTTCGACGTGCTCGAGGAGACGCGCCGCCTCACGAGTTTTTCGGCGCTCAACGCGGGTTCCGCGGTGAACCTTGAGCGCAGCCTGCGTTTTGACGGAAAGGTCGGCGGGCATTTTGTCACCGGCCACATCGACGGGCTTGGTGTGATTGAGATTTTTGAGAAGCGCGGCAACGACTACTACATGCGCGTTCGCGCCCCGAAGGGCAATGGCCGCTACCTCGTGAGCAAGGGCAGCATCGCGATCGACGGTATTTCGCTGACGGTCGCCGAGGTTGAGGATGACTCGTTTGCGGTGTGGCTCATCCCGACGACGATCAACGTGACCAATCTTTCGGAAAAACACTCCGGCGATCCGGTGAACCTGGAGTTCGACCTGCTCGGCAAATACGTCGAGAAGCTGACCGCGTTTCACTCTGGACGCGCCGGTTGATCGGGCGCACAAACGACACCGACCCATGCACGCCACACTCAACGCGATCGCCGACGAACTCCGCCGCCTCAAGGCAAGCGGCGTGAAGGATGTCGTCGTGTCGAGCGAGACGATGGTGGCGTTGCGCAACGCGGTCGAGACGCGCGCGCCGAAAACGCAGCCGGAACAACCTCAGGTCGCGCCCGCGCCGGTTGTTTACTCGCAACTGCGCCAGCCCGCGGCGCGGCACACCGCGCCCAAAAAAACCGAGCCGAAACTGCCGCCCCCGCCGGCGGTCACGCTGCCCGAGGGCGACAAGAAAACGCGCTGGGACGCGCTGCTCAACATGGTGACGACCAACCCCGTCTGCCTTGAGCGCGTGCGGCCCGGAAAAAAAGTCGTGCTTGGCGTGGGCAATCTCGACGCGAAAATATTTTTCTGCGGCGAGGCTCCGGGAGCGGAGGAGGAAATCAAGGGCGAGCCGTTTGTCGGGCCCGCGGGGCAGCTGCTCACGAAAATGATTCAGGCGATGGGCGTGAAGCGCGAGGATGTTTACATCGGCAACATCATGAACTGGCGTCCGGATTTGCCAACGCCGCCCGGCCGCGAGCAAATCGGCAACCGCCCGCCTACCGAGGAGGAGATGCTTTACTGCATGCCGTATCTGCGCGCGCAACTGGAGGTCGTGAATCCCGAATTGATCGTCGCGCTCGGGGCGACGGCGGCGAAGGCGCTGCTTGGTTTCGACAGCTTTACGACGCTCGGTTCGATACGCGGTCAGTGGAAGGAGTTCGAGGGCAAGCCGCTCATGGTCACATATCATCCATCATTCATTTTGCGCACCCCGACCAACCGCACCAAACGCACGGTGTGGGAGGATTTCTTGAAGGTCATGGAAAAGGCGAACATGCCGATCACGGACAAGCAGCGTGGATATTTTTTGGGGAAGTAAGCGCCGTTTCGAACGCGACTCGTTGGAGGCAGCGTAGGGTTTTTCAATAACCGCACTTTGGCAATTTGCCCGGTCGATGATATCGTATGGCCACTCAAACGGGCCTTTGTTTCACAAGGCGTGAAATAATAAGTAAGTCGTAAAAACGCTACGTGAGAGCGGTTTGGGCATGGCGTTTTTCATGGATTGTCCCGGCGCGTAACCTTTTTTCCGAATCGCGGTCTGTTTCGTTTTTGATTTTCCACACAACCATGTTGTCTCGATTCAGATGTCAGGTGCTTTTGCGCGCAATAAGCGCGGTTTTGTGCGGCGTTGTCATGACGGCCGCCGCATCGTCGGCCGTTGCACAGGATGCGTTTGATTTTGAAAAATTGCAGGAGCGTGCCGCCGCGATGGCTGCCAAGCCTTACGTCGCTCCGCCATCGCGCGTGCCGGAGGCCTTGAGGCGGCTGAATTACGACGAATACCGGCAGATCGCCTACAGGGCGGATCATGCGTTGTGGGTGCGCGATGATATTCCGTTTCGCATGCAGTTTTTTCATCCGGGGTTCATCCAGTTGCACACGGTGCGGATCAACGAGGTCGTTGACGGCAGGGCGGCGCGGATTCCGTTTTCGGCGGAGGCGTTTGACTATCGCGGCGCGGCGCAGGCCGCCGGTTCCGGTCTTCCGGCGGACATGGGGTTCAGTGGATTGCGCGTGCACAACCAGCTCAACAAGCCCGGCGTGTGGGACGACTTGATTGTGTTTCAGGGCGCGAGTTATTTCCGCGCGCTGGCTAAGGGCTCGCATTACGGGCTTTCCGCGCGAGGGCTGGCAATCGACACCGCCGGGCCGGGCGGCGAGGAGTTTCCGGTATTCGAGGAATTCTGGGTCGAGCGTCCCATGGCGAATGCGAAGGGTCTGCGCGTGTGGGCGCTCATGGACAGCCCGAGCGTGACGGGCGCGTATCAGTTTTTGATCAAGCCGGGCGGCGTCACCCTGATTGAGGTTAACGCGGTGATTTACCGGCGCGCGGCGAAGGCGGAGGGGCGGCAGGTTTTCGGAATCGCGCCGCTCACGAGCATGTTTTGGTTCGGCAAATCGAGCGCGTCGCATCCGGATGATTTGCGTCCGGAGGTGCACGACTCGGACGGGCTTTCGCTGCACACGGGAACGGGCGAGTGGCTGTGGCGTCCGCTCGACAACCCGCGCGCGATGAGTGTTTCCAGCTTCTCGGACGAGAATCCGCGCGGCTTCGGGTTGATGCAACGCGAGCGCGATTTTGAAAATTACCATGACATCGAGGCGGCGTATCATTTGCGGCCGAGCGTGTGGGTGGAGCCGGTTGGCGACTGGGGCAGGGGAGAGGTGCGCCTTGTTGAGTTGCCCACGCCGGACGAGACCAACGACAACATCGTCGCCTTTTGGTCGCCCTTCACGCTGCCACCCGCGGGCGAGCCGTTGCGCGTGTCGTATCGGATGCACTGGTTCAACGAGGCCGGCGGAAACACGCCCGCGCCCCGGACGGGAATTGTCGTTTCCACGCGCCAGGGAAGATCGTTTACGCACGAAACAAATCTGCGGCGGTTCTGGGTCGATTATGGCGGCGACGCTCTGGCGAAGCTGTCCGCCGGGGAAAAGGTGGAGGCGGTTGTGACCGTGGGCGACGGTGCGAGGGTCGCGCATGTGAGCGCGGAAAAAAATCCCCACAACAACACGTGGCGCGCCGCGTTTGCCATCGAGCCCGACGGTTCCGGAAAGCCCGTGGAACTGCGGTGCTTCCTGCGCAACAACCGCGGCGGGGCGCTCACCGAAACATGGAGTTACCTGTGGAATCCGGAGACGCGATGAACGACCTGCTGCCGGAGGGATTTCGCCCGCGCACCGGCTCAATCGAGGCCTGGAACGCCGCCTATGCGCGCGTGGAGGATTATCTGCGCGCGCACCGGATTCACTCGCGCCTGCACCAGAGCCGGTTGATTCAGGCGATTCTCGAGCACGCCGCGAAACGCCATGAGCGGAATCCCTCGCTTGATCCCACCACGCTTGCCGCCGTGGAAACCGAAGCGTGGATGGATCGCTGGTTCGGCGCGGTGTTCGCGGGCTGCGACGTTCCTGGGGAGCGGCTGGCGGCGACGGGCCGCGTGGCGCTGCTGCTCACGAACGGCGCGACCAAGTGGCCGTATTCATTCCTGGATACAGGCGAAATCCCGGAGGAGTTCGCGAGGACCATGCGCGAGAGCTCGATCACGGCGGGGCCGAACATGGCGGTGTCGAACATGGTGCCGAGGCCGATTGACCTGGGCGTGATCACCGGGGCGGCGGGCGAGACATTGGAGCGCATGGAGCGCTGGCCGGTTTTGAAAACATGCGCGCTCTGGATTTTTTTCGCGGCGGTCTTCGCGGGCATCTTTTTGTTCACCCGATAAGGCGGGTTTTTATCGCATGACAATAACTCCGCACGAACTGAACGCTCCTCGAAAAATTGCGCGCCGCAGGCGTGTGTTTTTCACGCTCGTCTTCATGATCACGGGCGCCGCGACGTGGCTCATGGCCGATCTGTTCTGGCGTTTCGACGGGCGGCTCACCCCGCTGGAGTGCGCGATGCTTGTGTTGTTTGTGATTTTGTTTGCGCAGATCGCTCTGGGGTTTGTGACGGCGCTGACCGGCTTTGTCATCTCGATCCGGGGCGGGGATCGCCGGCAGATTGCCAATACCATCGCGCCTGGCGAATCTCCGCAACTGGCGGGCACGGCGGTCGTGATGCCGGTGTTCAACGAGGATGTGAGCCGCGTTTTTGAGGGATTGCGCGTGGTGTTTCGCTCGTTGCAGGAGACGGGGCGGCTGGAGCATTTCGATTTTTTCATCCTCAGCGACTCCAACCAGCCAAACCAGTTGGTTCAGGAGGAGGTGGCGTGGGTGGAGCTTTGCAAGCAGGTCGGGGGCTTTGGAAAAATTTTCTACCGCAAACGCCGCCAGCAAATTAACAAGAAGGCGGGCAACGTGGCCGATTTTCTGCGCCGCTGGGGAAGGAAATACCGCTACATGGTCGTGCTCGACGCGGACAGCATCATGTCGGGCGACGCGCTGGTGAAACTGGTCGCGATGATGGAAAAAAATCCCGGAGTAGGCATCATCCAGACCGCGCCGCGCCTCGTGAACGGCGAGACGCTTTATGCGCGCCTGCAACAATTCGCGAACCGGCTCTACAGTCCGTTGTTTCTCGCGGGGCTGAATTTTTGGCAGCAGGACACGGGCAACTACTGGGGGCACAACGCGGTCATTCGCGTGCAGCCGTTCATCGAGCATTGCGGGCTGCCGGAGCTGCCGGGGCACGAACCGTTTGGCGGACGCATCCTGTCGCACGATTTTGTCGAGGCCGCGCTCATGCGCAAGGCGGGCTGGCAGGTGTGGCTCGCGGGCGATATTGAGGGCACCTACGAGGAGGGGCCGCCGACGCTGATCGACAGCGCCAAGCGCGACCGGCGCTGGTGCCAGGGCAACATGCAGCACAGCTGGCTGCTGCTGGCGAAAGGGTTCAGGCCGGTCAACCGCCTGCATCTGCTCATGGGCGTGATGGCGTATGTGTCGTCGCCATTGTGGCTGTTGTTCATGATGCTCGGCACCGTTTATGCCTTTGGCGTCGCAAACTCGCACGGGCGGGCGGTGGGAGAGTCGTTCGCGGGAGCGCTTGCGACGCACGGCGACGCGTCGGTTTTTGGCATGCCGATGCAGGCGACGGAGGCGCTCACGCTCTTTTTGCTAACGATGGTGATGCTGTTTGCGTCGAAGTTCATGAGCGTTTTCCTGACGCTGAAAAATCGCGATGCGGCGGAGTCGTTTGGCGGGAGAAAAAATCTCGTCGCGAGCACGCTGCTGGAGGTTGCGCTCTCGGTGTTTCTGGCGCCGGTCAACATGCTTTTCCACAGCAAGTTTGTCGTTTACACGCTGCTGGGGAAGGGCGTGTCGTGGGTCACGCAGAAACGCGGCGGCGATGACGGCACCGACTGGCGCGAGGCGATCATCACGCACGCGCCGCACATCGCCTTTGGTTTGGCGTGGGGCGCGCTGGCGTTTTACATCCGTCCGGTGTTCTTCTGGTGGCTTTCGCCGGTGCTGGCCGGGATGGTGTTTTCGATTCCGATTTCGATCGGCCTGGGAAAACTGCGCTTCGGGCGCGCCGCGGCGGAGGCGGGATTGATTCTCACGCCCGAGGAAACGCGCCCGCCGTATGAACTGCGCCGGTTGCGTTTGAACTTGGAGGAATGTTACAAGCAGATGCGTCCGCTGGATGTGTTGCGCGCTGACTACGGTTTGCTTCAGGCCGTGCTCGATCCGTATGTGAACGCCGTGCATGTTTCGATGTTGCGGCAAAAGGAGACGAGCAGCGAGGAGGCGCGCGAATACTTCGCGCACTTGCGCGACCGCCTGCTTTTGGACGGCCCCGGTGCGCTCGCGCAGAAGGAAAAAATGAGCCTGCTCCACGATGCGGAATCCATGATCTGGCTGCACCGCGAACTCTGGCGGCGTCCGGCGCGCGACCTTGCCGAATGGTGGCGGCTCGCCGTGCGCCAATACAACGTGCTCACAACCACTCCCGTGACGGCGTTGTATCGCTGATGGCGCGTCAAAACCGAAAACGGCGCGGCTTGCTCACAATTAAAACGTCCCGCGTTGCGCGTTTTGTCGCATCCAGTGGTCGACGAGCACCAGCGCGGCCATTGACTCGACAATCGGCACCGCGCGCGGCAGCACGCATGCGTCGTGACGTCCGCGCCCGGTCAGTTCCGTTTGCGCGCCGTGCGCATCGACGGTTTTTTGCGGCAGCATAATCGTGGCGGTCGGTTTGAATGCCACGTTGAAAAAAATCTCCTCGCCGTTGCTGATGCCGCCTTGCACGCCGCCGGAGCGGTTTGTCGCCGTGCGCGGTTTTCCGTCCTGCGAGATCCATGCGTCATTGTGCTCGGAGCCTTTTAACAGCGTTCCCGCAAAACCGCTTCCGATTTCAAAACCTTTCGACGCGGGCAGCGAAAGCATCGCCTTCGCCAGGTCCGCCTCCAGCCGGTCAAACACCGGTTCGCCCAATCCGGCGGGAATGCCGCGCACGCGGCACCGAATCACGCCGCCCACGGAATCGCCCGCGGCGCGCACTTCCTTGATGCGCTCGATCATCGCCTCCGCCGTCGCCGTGTGCGGGCAGCGCACCGCGCTGGCTTCGATTTGCCCGGGCGATGGAAACGGCATTTCCGAAAGCACGGTCTCCGGTATTGCGACATCCTGCACACGCGTCACGAACGCGCGGATTTCGACGCCCTTGGTTGCCAGCAGTTTTTTCGCGATCGCGCCGGCCGCCACGCGGCCGATTGTTTCGCGCGCGGAGCTGCGTCCGCCGCCGCGGTGATCGCGCACGCCATATTTCGCCTGATAAGTGAAATCGGCGTGCGACGGGCGGAATTTTTCGCGCATCTCGTCGTATGCGCCGGGGCGCTGGTCGGCGTTGCGCACCAGCATGGCGATTGGCGTGCCGGTTGTTTTTCCCTCGAACACGCCGGATAGGATTTCCACCGCGTCGGCCTCGTTGCGCGGAGTCACGATGTCGCTTTGCCCCGGACGCCGCCGGTCGAGTTCGGCCTGGATTTCCTCCGCTGTGATTGGCAGAAGCGGCGGGCATCCGTCCACCACCACGCCCACGCCCGCGCCGTGGCTTTCTCCCCAGGTCGTAATCGTGAACATCTTTCCGAAACTGTTTGGCATCGTGTCGATAAACACACCCGCCGCGGCCCCGCTCCGCAAGATTCAAATGGCAATTGCGAGCGCGATGGGGGGCTCTTGAAACAATGTAGATTTGGCCGGCCTCGTTTTGGAAATGCGACGGGAAAGTGTGATGGCGAATCGTGGCTTGGTTCGCGCGGGCGCTGGCCCAGTTCTTGCTTCAAGGCATGGATGAAGTCCGTAATCCGCCAAAGCTCGTGCTTGAGTTCCCGTCCAAAAAACCTCATCAGAAACCCTTTCGCATATCCTCGTTCCGCATTCCGATCTCCGCACCACACTTCCCACATGAGCGTAAGCCCAGCACGATTAAGCGCGATCTCAGCCGCCAACAACTACCGCGTCACCGCAACCGTGGCCTTCAATGAAAGCCACACCGCCGAGTTGTTTGGGCGGAATGTTTTCACCGACGAGCTCATGCAGGCGCGCCTTCCCAAGGCCATCTACAAGTCGCTTCGCAAAACCATCGAGACTGTCTCGAAGCTCGAACCCGCCACCGCCGACGCCGTCGCCACCGCCATCAAGGACTGGGCGCTCGAGCGCGGCGCGACGCACTACGCGCACGTCTTTCAACCGCTCACCGGGCTCACCGCAGAAAAACACGACAGCTTTCTCGAACCCGACGGCAAGGACGGCGCCATCGCCGAGTTTTCCGGCAAACAACTCATCCTCGGCGAATCCGACGCCTCCGCGCTGCCCTCCGGCGGCATTCGCGCCACATTCGAGGCTCGCGGTTACACGGCGTGGGATGTGACCAGCCCGTGCTACCTTCTCGAGAATCCCAACGGCGCCACGCTTTGCATTCCGACGGTTTTTGTCTCGTGGACGGGTGAAAGCCTAGACCTGAAAACCCCGATCCTGCGTTCCGCCGAGGCGCTCGACGAACAGGCGCGCCGCATACTGAAACTTTTCGGTCACACCGATGTTCCCCTCGTCACGCCGACCGCCGGCCCCGAGCAGGAATACTTTCTCATCGACCGCAATTTCTTCCTTGCCCGGCCCGACCTCATGACCGCCGGGCGCACGCTGTTCGGCGCGCGTCCGCCCAAGGGGCAGGAGTTTGCCGACCAATACTACGGCGTCATCCCCGAGCGCGTGCTCGCCTACATGCACGAGTGCGAGGCCGAGCTCTACAAACTCGGCGTGCCGATCAAGACACGCCACAACGAAGTCGCGCCCTCGCAATACGAAATCGCCCCCGTTTACGAAAACGCCAATGTCGCCGCCGATCATCAGCAGCTCACGATGATCGTGCTCAAGCGCGTCGCCCGCAAATACGGCTTCGAGTGCATCCTCCACGAAAAGCCCTTCTCCGGCGTCAACGGCTCCGGCAAGCACCTCAACTGGTCGCTCGGCAACAGCGTGCAGGGCAACCTTCTCGATCCCGGCGCCACGCCGCATGAGAACATGCAGTTTCTCGTTTTCTGCGCGGCGATCATTCGCGCCGTCCACCGCCACGGCGGGCTCCTCCGCGCCCTCGTCGGCTCGGCCAGCAACGACCAGCGCCTCGGGGCCAACGAGGCGCCGCCCGCAATCATATCCATCTTTCTCGGCGCGCAACTTTCCGACGTTTTTGAGCAACTCAAGAAAGGCCGCGCCTGCTCCTCCAAAAAGGCGGGCACCATCCAGCTCGGCGTGGACTCGCTTCCCGTTCTCCAGCGCGACACCGGCGACCGCAACCGCACCTCGCCCTTCGCCTTCACCGGAAATAAATTCGAGTTCCGCGCCGTCGGTTCCAACCAGTCCATCGGCGCGCCCCTCGCCGCGCTCAACACCATCGTCGCCGGCTCGCTCAACCGCATCGCCGACCAGCTCGAAAAAGGCGTCGCCGACGGCAAAAAACTTGAGGACGCCGTCTCCGAGGTCCTGACCCAGATCGCCAGGGAAAACGGCGCGGTCATATTCAATGGCAACGGCTACTCGCCCGAGTGGCACCGCGAAGCCGAGCGCCTCGGCCTGCTCAATTTAAAAACCACGCCTGACGCGGCCGTGTGGATGGTCGCGCCCGACACCGTCGAGTGTTTCGAGCGCATGAAGGTGCTCACCAAGCGCGAGCTCGAATCGCGCCGCGAGATCGCGCTCGAGCAATACTGCAAGGCGCTCAACGTCGAGACGCGCATCGTAATCGAAATGGTGAGCACAAAATACATTCCCACCGCGATTCGCTACCAAACCGAGCTCGCCCGGAACATCAACGAAATCAAGGCCGTTGGCGCCGTGCCCGACACGCGCCTTTTCGAACGCGTCAGCACGCTCATCGCCGGCCTTCAAAACGAACTCGACAAGCTCACCGGCATGCGCGGCAAGCAGGCGACACTGCCCGACCTGCTCGCCGAGGCGCGGCACTATTGCCACGAAGTTCTCCCGCAGCTCAACGCGATTCGCCAGGCGGTCGACGCCCTCGAAACCGTGTGTCCCGACGACACCTGGCCTGTGCCCACCTACGAGGAAATGCTGTTCATAAAATAAGGCCCCGGCCTTTTATCGAACATGCGTTGAGCGTTCTTTTTCCGAAGGCGAACAACGGCAGTGCGCAAAAAAACGCGCCGGATATTTCATCCGGCGCGTCTTGTTTTGAATGGCTTTGGGCCGGAGTTTTTTACTCCGTCTTGGCGGGGATTCGCTCAACAACCACGTTGCGGAAGGAGACGGGTTTGTTGGTGTAATACTGCAGGCCGATGCGGCCTTCGCCGACCATTTCGGCATATGGCTTTTGGAATTTGTTCTTGGTGCCGTCCGGGTTCTTGCCGGCTTCCTTCCACTTGGAGAGGTCGATGTTGATCACACGCTCGCCGTCGATCGCGACCTGGAGCTTCGGACCCTGGGCGATGACAGTGGCGTGATACCAGCGGCCGGGTTCGATTTCGATCTGGCGGCTGGGCTCGGATATGTCAACCACGGCGCCCATGGCGTATTTCGGATTTTTGGATTCATTTTGCTGAATCTGCACCTCGATGCCGTTTTGCACCCATTTGGAAATGTCGGTGCAGCGCAGGATGATGCCGCTGTCGCCTTTTTCCGCGCAGCGGAAGTCGAGGTTCAATGCGAAGTCGCCGTAGTTTTCCTTTGTCCAGATGGTGCCGTTGGCCTTGCCGGTGAGGACGCCGTCAACGAATTCCCATGTGCCTGCCTTGAACTGCGCGTTGGAGAGGGTGTCGTTAAAGAGCGGGCTGGGGCCGGGCCAGCGTTCGGTGCTGGAGGGGCGTTTCTTGGCCCATTGCTTGGAGATGTTCTTTTCATTGACATAACCGGCGGGGAGCACGCGGCCGTTGCGCAGGTCGTCGTCGCTGGCGGCGAGGGCGCGGTGAAACCAGTCAGCGCAGAGGGCGGTGTCGGCGTCGAGTTGAGCGACCGGCACTTTGTTTTCGTATTCCATGTAGGCGATGCCCTTGAATCCCTGGCGGCGCAGTTCGAGGATTTGCAGGGCGGCGTCACTCGCGCCGGTGCCCCACGGCATGTCCTGCGCGGCTTTCACACCGCGCTCGGTGAGGTCCTTGAAGTGGAGCGAGACAAGGCGGCCCTCGGCTTTGCGAAGCGTGGCGACGGGGTCGTAACCGCTGCGCGTCCAGTGGCCGGTGTCGGCGCACAGTCCCATGGTTTTCGCATGGGGCGCGACGGTGGCGAGGGCGAATTCGGGATCGGCGTAAACGGTTGGTTTCGCGTGGTTGTGGACTGCGGCCTTGACGCCGTATTCCCCGGCGAGTTTGGCGATGAGCGGTATGACGCTGGTGTCCTTCGGCTCGACGGCGACATCGCGCAGGCCCATTTCCTTGGCGAAGGCGAAGATTTGGCGCCACTCGTCCTCGGTCTTGCCGTTGACGACGCCGTAGCTGGTGAGGTTGAGGCCGCGTTTCTTGAAGAGATTGCGGACCTCTGCCTTGGCGGCGGCGCTCATGTTGTGCCCGAACTTTTCATCGACCTTGGCGGAGATTTTATGCCCGGGATAGGCTTGGATGTTTTTGATTTTCATCGCGACCGCGCGATCAAGGGCATCCTCGAGGGTGAGGTTGAATTGCTTCGTGCGGAAGGTGTATGACTGGAGGCCGAGCTCGATGCCACCGGAGGCGGCATTGAGCGATGCGTGAAGGGTGAAGAGTGAAAGCAGGAGCGCGGAGAGCGCGAAGAGTTGTTTTTTCATGATGAAGTTTGATGTTGCGTTGTGTTTGTCGTGGTGAGGACCGGAGGGCTGGTTGACTGGCTTCAAATTTTCAAATTTCTGGAATTTGGTTTTCTGAATTCAGTCCTTCAGCCCTTCAGTTCTTCAGCCTTTTAATACACGCGGTAGTTTTTGTTGATGAGGATTTGGGCTTCGGGCATTCCGGTGCACACGGCGCGGGTGGCGTCCCATTGGATGGGTTTGCCGGTGCGCAGGGCGAGGTTGCCGAGCGAGACGAATTCGGTGAGGCCGGCGGCGTGGTCAACGATGTTGGAGCCGGGCGCGTGCTCGCCGCCCTGGATGGCGTCGAGCCACTCGCGGTATTGGTTGGCCTTGGGAATGCGGCGGATGGTCCTGGCCGGGCGCTTGGTGAATTCCTTCATTTTCGACTCGGGCAGGAGCTTGACGGATTCCGAGTAATCGCTCGGCGAATACATGATGCCCTTGTCGCCGTAGTAGAGCGTGCCGCCGGTGCTGAGTTTGCCGTCGGCGCCGAGTTCCTTGGGGGCGACGGGTTTGCGGCCGCCGTCATACCAGACGTATTTGATGGGCGGGAGCGAGCCGCGCGCGGGGAATTCGTAGGTGATCGTGGAGGCCTTGGGGCCGCAGACGGCGGAGCCGCCCTCGGCGTCGGCGGAGACTTTGCAATCGCCGCTGAGGTTGAGCGCCCAGTAGGCGGCGTCCATGATGTGGCAGCCCATGTCGCCGAGCGCGCCGCAGCCGTAGTCCCAGAAACCGCGCCAGTCGAATGGGGCGAGGTTGTGCGTGTAGGGGCGCACGGGGGCGACGCCGAGCCAGAGGTTCCAGTCGAGCGTGTCGGGGCTGAGCGCATAGCGCGTTTTCTCGGTGTCCTTGGTGGGCCAGGGAACGTCCTGCGGCCAGATCGGGCGGCGTCCGGGCACGCCGGGGCGGTTTGTCCAGCTGTGGATTTCGCGCACCGTGCCGATGACTCCGGCGTCGATCCATTCCTTGGTGAGGCGCGTGCCTTCCTTGGCGTGGCCCTGGTTGCCCATTTGGGAAACAACACCGTGCTTTTGGGTGGCGGCCTTCAGGACGCGCGCCTCGCCGATGGTGTGCGTGAGGGGTTTTTCAACGTAAACGTGCTTGCCGCGCTCGATCGCCATGAGCGTCGCCGGGAAGTGCATGTGGTCGGGCGTGGAAATGGCGACGGCGTCGATCTTCTTGTCCATTTCCTCGAGCATTTGCCGGAAATCGCGGTAGCGGGGCACATTCGGATGTCCGTAGAACGCGCGCGAGCCGCGCTCGAAGTGCACGTCGCAAAGCGCGGCGATTTCCCCGCCGGCGTCGATAATGCCGGAGAGGTTGCTGTAACCTCGGCCGCCGATGCCGATGCAGGCAACGCGGACTTTGCGGTTGGCGGAGACGAGGTTTCTATACGGGGACTTCGCTCCGGCGGCGGCCCAGGAGCGCGAGATGAACGGCGCGCCGAACGCCACTGCCGCCGTGGCTGTGGCGGCGGTTTGGAGGAAGCGGCGGCGTGAGAGCGCGTTGGGAGTCGCGGATGTGTTTTTGGTATTGGAGTGTTTCATTGTTAGGGATGTGTTTTTCGGAGAGTTATTTCTTTTTCGGAGGCGGTGCGTAGGGAGGGGGGGAAGGTCGGGAATCGGAGGCGGCGGCGGGAATGAGAGGTCGCGCACCCAGATGTTGCGGAAGGAGACAAGGTCGCCGCCGTGGTTTTGGAGCGTGAAGGGCAGCTTGCCGGCGTGGGCCTTGTATGCGGGCAGGCCCCGATACTCGGTGGGGCCGCGGAGCACGGTGTCGTGCTGGACGACCACGCCGTTGTGGATCGCGGTCATGCGCGCGGGCGAGGCGAGCGAGCCGTCGGCATTAAAGCGCGGCGCGATGAACACGATGTCGTAGGTTTGCCATTCGCCGGGTATGCGGGATGCGTTCACCAGGGGCGGAAATTGTTTGTAGATCGATCCGGCCTGTCCGTTGGCGTAGGTCGGGTTTTCGTGGGAGTCGAGCACTTGCAGTTCGTAGAGTCCCATGATGAGCACACCGCTGTTGCCGCGGCCCTGGCCCTCTTTTTTGATGACGGCGGGCGAGCGCCATTCGAGGTGGATCTGCACGTCGCCAAACGAGGCCTTGGTGCGCAGGTTGCCAGTCTTGGGAACGACGGTCATGGAGCGTTCCGCGGGGTCGAGTTTCCAGCGCGGCGTGGCGTTTTTCTTGTCGGTTGACTCCCACGCGTCGAGATTGCTGCCGTCGAAAAGCACAACGGCGTCGGACGGAATTCCGGTCGACGCGGGCACGCTGACGACGGGCGGAACCGGTTCCCATTGTTCGGTGAGTTCGGGCCTTGGAAGCGGCGGAAGCTCGGTTGCGTTTTGTTGCGCGTGCGCGACAAGCGCGCAAGCGAACAAGCTCATGAGGGCAGGGATGCGTATTTGCATAAGAAGCGAAAAATTTAGGGCAGCAATTAACTACCCGCATCGAATCAGGGCGAGGCGAAAAAGCCTGAATATTTAGTCACATATTTTGCAGCTCGTAACTCAATATGCTCAGTGCGTAAACCGCCGCGGTTTCGCAACGCAGCACGAGCGGCCCGAGCGTCACCGGCTCGATGGCGGCGCCGCGCGCCGCGTCCATTTCAGCCGGGGAAAAATCACCCTCGGGGCCGATGAGCCAGAGCACGTTTCGGGGCGCGTTGTTTTCGTGCGCGGCGCGGAAGTCGGCGAGGATGGTTTTGAGCGTGCGCGCGCCTTCGTGAAGGCTGGCGATGAGGCGCAGGTCATAGCCGGCCCCGGGCGTCGCGCTTGCGCGCATGAACGCGGTCGCATTTTGCACGGGCTGGATTTCGGGCAGCCAGGGGTTGCCGCATTGCTTGGCGGCTTCGAGTGCGGCGACGCGCCACTTGTCCGTTTTTTTATCCTCACGCTTGGAGTCAAAGTGCACTTGGGTGCGCTCGCTTTCGAGCGGCACGATGCGCGCGGCGCCGATTTCGGTGGCCTTGCGCACGATGGCGTCCATCGACGGCCCCTTGGGCAGCGCTTGCGCGAGTGTGATGCGAAAGGGAAACGCGGCGGCCTGGCGCGAGGAAAGGACTTTGAGCACGGCGGCGTTTTTGGAATCGCGCGCGAGTTCGCAGGTCCATTCGCGTCCGTGACCGTCGAATGCGATCACGGGATCGCCGCGGCGGGCGCGATTGACCGCGACGAGATGATGCGACTCCTCGGCGGAGAGCAAAAGCTCCGTTGCGTTCGCGGCATCAGCCGGGCTTGGGCAATAGGAACGAAAATCGGGCACGGAAATAAGTAGAAAGCAGAAATTAGGAATTAAGAAGTCAGAAAATTGCGGGTGCCTGTAAATGTTGGTTCCATTGCGCATGCGCCGTTGCCATTGATTTGGACTTCTTAATTCTTAATTCATACTTCTTAATTTTTCACATGGCTTCCTCCTGGCTTCATCCGCGCGACGAACTCGTCGAAACAATGCGTCGCATCTATCGTTACAAGATGACCACCACCTCCGGCGGCAATCTTTCCATCCGCGACGCCGACGGCGGCATCTGGATCACGCCCGCGCGCGTGGACAAGGGGCGGTTGAATTCCTCCGACATTGTTTGTGTTCGTCCCGACGGCACGCGCGAGGGGTTGCACCCGCCGTCGTCCGAGTTTCCCTTTCACCGCGAAATCTACCGCAGGCGGCCCGACATCAAGGCCATCGTGCACGCGCATCCCGGCGCGCTCGTGGCGTTCAGCATTTGCCGGTTGATTCCGGACACGCGGGTGCAGGTGCTCGCGCACGCCGTCTGCGGCAAGATCGCCTATGCCGCGTATGCGTGCCCCGGCAGCGAGGAGCTCGGGCGCAACATCGCCGAAACCTTTGCGGGCGGCGCCGATTGCGTGATGCTCGAAAACCATGGCGTTGTGATTGGCGGGCGCGATTTGAAGGACGCGTTTCAACGTTTCGAAACACTCGAATACGTCGCGCAGACCCTTTGCAAGGCCGCCGCGCTTGGCAAAATCAACACGCTCACGGATGCGCAGCTCGTGGAGCGCGCGCTGCCCGGGCTTGCCGAGCTTCCCCATGCCGGGCCGACCAGCCGCGAGAAGGAGCTTCGCACGCAGATATGCGATTTTGTGCAGCGCTCCTACAGGCAGCGCCTGCTCACCAGCACCGTCGGGTCATACTCGGCGCGGTTGGCGGGCGATGAGTTTGTCATCACGCCGCGCCGCCGCGACCGCCTTGAGCTCGAACCCTCCGGCATGGTGCGCGCCACGATCAATGCCTGCGAGGCCGGCAAGCGGCCCAGCCGAGCGGCGCTTTTGCACGCGCTCATTTATCAAAAAAATCCGGATGTGGGCGCGGTCATCAACGCCCAACCCGCCCATGCGAGCGCGTTTTGCATGACCGACGCCGCCCTGAGCACGCGCACGATTCCGGAGAGTTTTATCATGCTCAACGATGTGCCGCGCCTGCGGCACGCGTGTGTCGTCGCCGACGCGGAAACAATCGCCGCGCATGTGTCGCTCGCCAAGCGCCCCGTCATCCTCATCGAAAACGAGGGCGCTCTCGTGGTCGGCAAAAACGTGCTCGACGCGTTCGACCGGCTCGAAGTGCTGGAGGCGACATGCGAGGCGCTTTTCCTCAGCCGCCCGCTCGGCCCGCTTGTCCCGATGCCGGACGCGGCGATCGACGAGTTGAAAAAAGTTTTCGGTGTCGAATAAACGGGCGCGCCGCCACCCGCGTTGGTTTGCTCAAACGTCCCGGGGCTTTCTTACTGTTGGCCGTCCGCGGGGTTGACGCTTTGCGCGGCGGTCGAACACGATACGGGCACTATGAGACTTGGTGTTCGCGCGCATGATTTTGGAAAGATGCCACTCGACGATCTGGCACGGCGGATCGCCGCGCACGGGTTGTGCTCGGCGCAGTTTGCCGCGGTCAAATCGATTCCGGATTTCGAATCGGACGCGGGACGCGTGAGCCCGGGGCTGGCGACCCATGTGCGCGATGCGTTTCGCGCGGAGGGCGTTTCGATTGCGGTGCTGGGATGCTACATCAACCTGGGAACACCGGACGATGCGGACGCGCGTTTCCAGATGGGGCGCTTCAAGGAATACCTGCGCCATGCGCGCGATTTTGGATGCGGCATGGTGGCCACTGAAACGGGGTCGGTGCGCGCGGATTTCGCATTTCATCCGGAGAACCATGGCGAGGCGGCGTTTCAACGCGTGCTTTCGCGCGTGCGCGAATTGGTGCGCGAGGCGGAAAAATTTGGCGTGTTCGTGGCCGTCGAGGGCGTGGCCTCGTATGTGGTCAACAATCCACGGCGCATCAAGCGGCTGATCGACGAGGTGGAGTCGAACAATTTGCAGATTATTTTTGATCCGGTGAACTTGGTGAACGCGGACAACCACAAGGACCATGACGCGATCATCGAGGAATCGTTTGCGCTGTTCGGCGCGCGCATCGCGGCGTTTCACGCGAAGGATTTTGTCATCACGCCGGAGGGCGCATACAGACAAGTCGCGGCGGGGACGGAGGGCGGATTGCTGAACTATCCGCTGTTTTTTAAACTGGCGAAACAGCACAAGCCTTACGCGTATGTGCTGCTCGAGGACACAAACCCGGAAACGCTGGCGCGCACGGTGACGTTTGCCCGGGAGGCATGGGCGCGCGCGTAGGGGCGCGTGTGTGTGTGCGCGAGCGGGGTGGGGCGACTACAATTTTGCAATCAACGCGTCGATGAAGGCGTCGAGAGTGGCTTCGCCCGCCTCAAAATCGACGGGGATTTTGTTCTCGCGCATCGTCTCGCTGGTGTGCGGGCCGATGCTGCCGTAGAGGGGCTGTTTCGCCTTTTCGCCGCGGCGGAGCGATGCGCTTTGGGCGACGAAGGAATCGACTGTCGATGAGCTGGTGAAGAGGAGGGCGTCGGCGCCGTGCTCGCGGTAATCGGCGGCGGCGGGATTGTCGGCGAGGTTTGTCTTTTCGGTTTTGTAGAGGGGGAGGCGGTCAACAATGGCGCGGGCGTCCTCGAGTTTTTGCACGAGTGTGTCGCGGTTGAGATTGCCGGTGACGACGATCACCTTGGCGCTGTCGAGGCTGTCGGTGTCGATAAGCGCGTCGGCGAGGGATTCGCCGGTGGCGGTCTTGGGCATGCACTCGACCTTGATGTGGTGCTTTTCAATTTCGCGGGCCGTGGCGCGTCCGACGCAGGCGAAACGCAGGAGCCCGAGCGCGCGAATGTCGTCGAAGCCCTTGAAAAACTGCTCGAAGAAAATGCGCGCGCCGTTGGCGCTGGTGAAAACGATCCAGTCATAGCTTCCGAGTTCGGCGAAGATTTCGACGAGGGCGGTTTTGTCGATGGCCGGGGTGACGGTGATGAGAGGGATGTCGAGAACCTCGGCGCCGAGGTTTTCGAGTTTTTCGCGGAGCCCGGCATTTTGCGCCTGCGTGCGCGTGATGACGATGCGGCGATTGAGAAACGGCTGGTTGTTACTGGCGTTGGACATGGAAGAATCACCCAAGAGCAACGCGCCGGGGATTCAGGGCAAGCGGATAAAATCGTTTTTCCGAGGGGTGCTTTTTCGACCGGCGTTTTGCCTTCATCTTTTCCGAAAAGGACGCGCAACCCCCAAGCAGCGCTGAACAGACCGGGCGCGCCGCGGACAACATTAAGGGCATAAGGGAGCTTTGATTTGCAAAAAACAAAATCAAGAGACCGCCCGCGCTTCTGCCTCATGAAACGTTTTCAGCCAGATGCCGCAGTTTGTGGAGGGGCCGGCCAAGTGTGACTTATTAGGTTACTTTTCGGATAAAAAATGGGCGCGTTTTGAATCGCGGTGAACGGATTTCGTATAAAACGCACTTAAAGGGCCGTGCCTTTTTTGGGTATGAAAAGCGCGGTCATGTTTGCGCCTTCGAGTTCGAGCAGTTTGATTTTTTTATCAATGCCGCCGGCGTAACCGGTCAGGCTGCCGTTTGCGCCCACGACCCGGTGGCAGGGGATGATGATGGAGATGGGATTGTGCCCCACGGCTCCGCCGACGGCCTGGCTGGACATGCCCGGCCTGCCCATTCGCCGCGCCATTTTTTTGGCGATTTCGCCGTAGGTGATGGTTTCACCATACGGGATTTCGCGGAGGATTTTCCACACCGCCTGGCGGAACTCGCCGCCTTCGGGCGCCAGGGGCAGTTCGGAGATTTCCGGCTTTTGGCCTTTGAAATAGCGGTCGAGCCATTTTTGCGCGGTTTTGAACACCGGCAGTTCGGGGGCTTCCCTCATGTTTTGGCCCGCGGTGGCGGCGAAGTATTTTTGTCCGGACATCCAGAGGCCGGTGATGTTTTTACCGTCGCTCGCCAGCAGAAGCGGGCCGAGGGGAGATTCGTGGAGGGTGGAGCAGGTCATGATTTTTCTTTCGTCGGATTGTTTACAAAGTGTTCCACAAGTTGACCGTCGCGTAGCCCCGCCACGGGCGCCAGTTTTCAGCCAGCGCCAGGATTTCCTTTGATGAACGCGGGGCGAGGGCTTTTTTCACGCCGTAATCGGTTTCCAGAAAAGCGTCGGGCCATCCCATGGCTCGCATGGCGATGTAGTGCGCCGTCCATGCGCCGATGCCGGGAAGCGTCATCAGTTTTTTCACCTCGGCATCCGGTTGCGCGCAAAGGCTGAAATCGACCGTTCCTGTTTCAAATGCCTTGGCCAGTTCCAAAATGGTTCGCGCCCTCGCACCGGTGACGCCCAGGGCGCACAAGTGGTTTTCAATCGGGCCGTCCAGCGCGACGATGTCCCCGGCCGATGGAAACACATGCGTCAACCCATCGACGCCGGTTTGGATCGGGGTGCCGTGGGCGTTGACGATTCGCGTGGCCAGCGTGCGCGCCGCCTTCACTGTGATTTGTTGCCCCAGCACCGCGCGCACCGCCATTTCGAACGTGTCAAAACTGCCGGGCAAGCGCGTGCCCGGGACGCAAGCGCCGGGCTTGATGGCGTTCATAGACGCGAGCGACTCATGCACGGCGCCGGGATCGCAGCACAAATCGAACAGATGCCGGACGCGCGACAGCACCTGCGGCAGCGCCGGCAGCAGGGCGACGTCCACGCTGACGGCCAGTGTGCGGTTTTCCGGTTGATGCGCCACCCGCACCCAGCCGCGCGCCTCGCGTCCGTCGCCGGTTGCAAAACGCGCGGTGCGAAAGTATTCGCCGCCCTCGACTTTTTCCACGCCGGGAATCGAGCGAAACTCAAGAAAGTCCAGCAGCTTTTGCCAGCGATAGGGCGGGCGATATCCCAATGACACCGTTATGGAGCCCTTGTTTTTTTCCGCATCCGGGAGCTTTTTCCGCAGTGCGGTGGGGGCGAGGCGATAGCGTTTTTTGAAAAGGTCGTTGAATCGTCGCAGGCTGCCAAATCCGGCCGCCATCGCCACATTCAAGACCGAGAGGGTTGTGCTTGTGAGCAGATTTTTGGCGAGCAACAGCCTGCACGTCTGCATGTATTCAACCGGCGTGACGCGAAATTTTTCCAGAAACGCCCTGCGCAAATGACGATCCGTGCAGCCGAGCCGCTTGGCGATTTCCCTGACAACGTCCCCGTGGGCGCAGTTCTCCTCCATCAATTTTGCCGCCCGGTAAACGAGCGCCGCCTTCGCATCAACGGGCGCGTTGCCGGGAGCGAGTTCGGGGCGGCACAAAAGGCACGGGCGAAATCCCGCGCGCTCCGCTTCCGCCGCCGTGTCGTAAAATGTGCAATTCGCGGCCCGCGGCAATCGCGCGCGACACACCGGCCTGCAGTAAACACCCGTCGACAAAACGCCGACAAAAAACCGTCCGTCGAAGCGGCTGTCCTTTCGCTTGAAAGCTTCATACCAAACCCGCGACTCTTGTGGGTCGCTTTTTTCCGATGGGGTTTGCGAGTGCGTGCGCATGATAGGTCGAACTTTTTGAAGTGTTGTTGTGGTGTTCTTTTAACACGTTTTTCCGAAACATACTCGCCATTTTCGGACATGCATGTGTTTTCCCCAATTAATTTTTGAATGGGTAGAATCTGGGGGGCGATGCAGGATGCGGAAACGCTGCAACAAGCCGGCGACGGGGGGCGACAGGTATGCGGCTCTGTTGGTGTTGAATGCGGTCGTGCGAAGCCTATTTCGATTGTGCAACACTTGGCACAATTAAAGTTGAGTGTATTGCAAAAAAATGGCCATTATTTGTGATAATTTTATTAAAAAGTAGCATTTTTTTACGTAACTCGCTCAGCCATAAGGTGGAGCATGATTGTTCATATCCACCCTCAAAAGGATGATTAAAAACCGTCACTCACAGTCTTTTCGTTTGATTCATCAGGTTGCGCTTTTAATGGCACTTGTTGTCGGCATGTGTGCGGCTAAACCGATTGTGGAGGCACAATCCACATGGCAGAAAACGGGCAATGGCACTTGGGGTGCGGCGGCCAATTGGGACAACGGCGTGCCAAACGCCGCCGACGCGACCGCCATTATCAGCAACGACCTCTCGGCGGGCAATCATACAATCGACCTTGCCAACCCCGGCTTCACTGTCGGCACGCTCAGCATCGAAGGCAGCAATGCCACGGCTTCCACGATCCTCATTCGCACTTCCACCTTAACTTTCGCGGCTTCGGGTGGCCAAAGCGCGTTTCTCAATTACCAGGGCAGCAATTACATCACTATCAGCAGTGTGATCAACCTGCTCAGCGATCTTACCATTCAGGCCGGCACAGATCCGTCGCTGCCCGCTTTTGCGAGCAAGCTGACGATTTCCGGGCGCATCGACGGCAATGGCAACACACTCTATGTCAACGCCGGGCACGCGCCCGCCACCACCACCATCAGCGGCGCGATCACCGGCGTTGGCACACAGCTCGTCAAGACCGGCGGCGGCGCGCTCGTCTTTTCCAATTCGAACAACACGTTTTCAGGCGGCTTGGATATTTCCGCCGGCACGGTTAACACCACCCTCGCCAAAGCTGCCGGCGCGGGCACGATTCTTGGCGGCGGGGTTGCCGCGACCGGGGCGAATTATCTCGGCCTTGGCGACATCCGGATCGCCAACACCGGAGTCTCGCTCACGATCAATTCCGCCGCGGGTAATTTCGCCAACCAGCACGCCACAATTGCGGGCGGCCTCATCACGCTCGACAAAGGCGGCAGCCTCATCGTCACGGAAAACGACGCGCGCACGGCGTTTCGCCTTGTCCTCAACTCCGGCACGATCAGCGGCGGTTCGGACGCGGGTGATCGCGGCGTCCTGGCGCTCAATGGCGCCGACTTTGTTTACAACGCCGACGGTTCCGGCGGCAGCGCCTTCATTGATGCGCCGACGCTTGTTTTCAACACCGCGCAAAACACCACGGCCATGAGTGTGACGCTCAACAACACCGTCATGCAATCCGGCCTCGGCCTCGTGCGCAAAACCGGCGCCAACGCACTCACTTTTGCCGCCGGCGACACCGGCACGTTTGTCGCCGACGAGTTCGTGATCGAGTCCGCCCTCGGCGCCATCACGCTCAACCAGACCGCGCTCGACCTGGCAAACGGGATCACCTTTTCCGGCGCCAACGGCATCTTCACGAACCAGCTGACAACCACGACCGGGGGCCAGGTGTCCTTCGGTCGTGCCGACCAGTTGGGCGCCTCCTCGCTCAACATCGGCGGGGGCGTCATCACCAATTTGCTGCTCAACGGCCACGACCAAAACTTTTCGAGCATGAACCTCGGCAATGCCGCGCGCCTCGGCCTTTGGTTTGACTCCGCCACGCCTTCCACGCTGGGCATAAACGGCCTCGTCTTCGCCGGAAACAGCGAAGCCAACCCGTTTGCTGAAAATTTCCTCTCCATTTACAACTGGACGGGCAATCCCGCCAGCCATCTGGGTGACGGCGCGGTCGTGTCCGGCGGGCACACGGTTGTCGCCGGAGGCGGTGTGGATCTGTCGAAAATCTGGTTTCGCGGTTACGCGCCCGGCGCGGTGGACTTGGGCGGCGGCGTGCTTGCGCCGGTGGACTTTCTCACCACCACGCTCACGGGCGGGGGCAACTGGTTTGATTTCGCCCGCTGGACTCTGGACATTCCGGACCGGGCGGGCACCACGGTCATCGCGCCCCAGTTTGGCTCCGAAACCTCCGTCAATTTGCAGGGGCGCTCCGTCACCTTGGGGCATCTGGAAACCAGCCATCTGGGAAGCAGTCACAGCCGCACGCTGACGTTCACCTCGGGCACGGTTATTTTTGACAGCGGCCTCATGGTTGGCGGCACCAAAATGGCGTCCACGATCAGCGGCACGGGCGGGGTGCGAATCGTAAGCGCGATTGTGTTGGAAAACGACCTCGTCGTCACCGCGACCGGCGTGGTTTACGCAAACGGCGATGTTTTATACGGAGCGGCTCTGGGGGGGCGTTGTCCGGCACCGGCAACATCATCGCCGAAGGGAATCTGGTGTTGTATGGAGGCTCGGGTTACGCGCCCACTTACACAGGCACCGTCCATGCCTACAAGAGAATGATGCTGGGCGCTTACAACCACACCACGACCGGTCAGTTGTTTTACTGGGGTGGCGCGCTTGTCATGCACGAGGGATCGAGCTTGGGCTTGGGTTACCATAACAATGTCGGACTGAACACCCGCCTCATCATCGACGGCGATTTTTCTATGACCGCCGTTTACCTGAATTATGACGGCGATGTGGAACTGACCGCCGACCGCGTGATCACCACCAGCGGGAACGGCCAAAGGCATACTTTCCCGGATGTTGGTTTCGGCCCGGATTTGAACCTGACCGGCGCCGGGGCGTTGACGTTGAACGCCGTCAACACGCTGGTCATGAACAGCGGCTCCAATGTGTTTTCCGGCGGCTTCACCAAGTCCGGCGGGGGCACGGTGCGGGCGGATCTGCACAGCGATCTTGTCATGGGCGCCCTTGATGCGGGGCACAATTATTACGGCAGCGGCAGCGTCACGGTTGCCGGCGGCAATCTGTCCGTGGCCAACAATGGCTACGATGCCTACTTGCGCGGCCTCGTCACCACGACCGGCGGCAACTTGTTGTTCATTGGCAGCGGCTCCACTGTCGTCAGCGGCACCGTGCTCATGGGGAACGGCCGCAGCTTCACCGGCACCGGCGGCGGTGCCATCGAGTTTACCGACGCGTCGGTTTGGCAAACGACGGGTGCGAGCGGCGCGAACCTGATTTTTGACGGGGACTTGGTGGTAAACACGGCGTTTGTCGGCACCGGCGCCACGCAGCTTTACGCGCGGCCCACTCCCAATACGGAAATCCACATCACCTCGACGATGAGCGGCGGCATCACGAATGTCGGCACATTTTTCAAGCAAAGCGCGGGCGAGGCGTATCTCCACACCCCCGTGCACCTCGCCGCGCTCAACATTCAGGCGGGCAATCTCATCATCGGCGGGCACGATTATATGCTGCCGCGCACGGGCACCGTTGCGCCCACTCTCGCGATGGGCGGCGGCTTGCTCACGCTGGCGGGCGGCTCGACGGGCTCGCCAAACGTGACCACGTTCAACACCCTCACACTCACTGGCAACGCCGGGCTTTTCCTCAACGAGCATTCGTCCCTGTTGTTCAAGGGCGGCGTCACTTGGTCGGGCACCGGCTTCCAACTTTCACTCACCAACGACAGCGGCATTTGGTCGACGAGCGGCGCCCCGGGTGACTACGACACCTATGTTTATTTCACCAGCACCGCGGGATTTTCCGGGGCCAATGCCTGGCGGCTCGACCGGGTGAGTTTCACCGGCTACGAGGCGGGCGCGGAGTTGGTTCAGGTGAGCGGCAGCAACCTCTGGTTTCTCGCTCCCACCGGCGCCTCGCTCAACGAATGGGTGGGCGCGCGCGGCACCGGCATCGACACCGACCGCCTGTGGGGCTCCACGGTCAACTGGGTCGGCGGCGTGTCGAACGCCGCGGGCCGCACCGCCGTGGTGCGCGACGCCGACGGCTTGCTCAATGGCAACCGCATCCTTGTTGATGGCGCGTTTACCGTGGGGCAGCTGCTGCTGGAAAGCTCCGGCGGGCAGGTCTTCACCGTCGGCGGCACCAATGCCGGGGTGCTCGTGTTCGACAACGGCGGCGACAACGCCGTCCTGTCCAACTCCGGCAACCACACCGCCACCCTCGAAACGGACATGCGCCTCGATGGCGGCCTCGATTTCCGTCACACCAGCCCGAACACGCTTTACTTTAACAGCCGCGTCTCCGGCAGCGGCGGCATCGTTTACAGCAGCAACACCCTGATGTTTGTCGGCACGGCGGACGCCAGCGGCACGAGCGCCAGCGATTTCACCGGCGGCTTTCGCATTGTCGGCAGCACCGCCACCACCACTGGCGCGGCGGGCCTGCCGGTGGTGCGGATCGCAGCCGACGGCTCGCTGTTCGGCAGCGGCAGCTACAATGGCACCGACGCGGCGGGCAGCATCCAGTCGCTGACAATCGGCGACGGCACGCCCGGACGCTGGTATTACGTTGGGCTTGATACCGCGAATTCGGTGCGCGTGGTTGACGCCTCCCTGCGCATCGCGGGCAATTGGAATTTCGGCATCGGCGGCAACAACACCGGCGTGCTCACCTTCCGCAGCGCCGATCCCGGCTATGTGGAATCCGGCACATGGACGCTGCAGGGCAGCTACAACAGCGCCGTGTTGAACATCGAGCAGGATTTGCAGGGCCCCGGTGGACTGCGCATGAGCCTTTATGGCATGAGAGTGAACTTTTACGGCAACAACACGTTTGCCGGCGATGTCATCCTCGGGCATCTTAATAATATGTCCACTGGCGTCGGCTCCGACAGCGCGCTGGGCCGCGGAGTGGTGCGGCTGGTGGCCTCCCACCGACTCGACGCACTGGGTGGCGCCCGCACAATCAGCAACGAATTTGAATTCAATAGCACCCAAACAAGTGAATTTATCAATGGCTCCTTTATCCTGAACCACAGCGGCACCAGCACGCTCGCGCGGGACACTTCCGTCTCCGGTAATGTGGTTGTGTCCACCGGGCATGTTTTCTCCGGGGCAGGCAGTTTGGTGATTGGCGGCGCATGGCGGTTGGAAGGCGCGCATGAATACAGCGGCAACACTTCCATCAATCGTGGATCGACGCTGTCCATCGGCGACGCGCAATCCATCAGCAGCGGCACGCTGTTTTTTATCGCGTCCAACGAACCCCAAAAAACTTCCACACTGGCCTCTTGGGGCGGCCCCGTCACCCTGGCGAACACGGTGGTGTTTAATCATTACAACATCGGGTTGGACGGCGCGGCTGGCGCGCTGACTTTGTCGCAGACCAGCGCCCTGCCGGTTACATTGACCAACAACACAAACTTCACGGTCACCGGCAGCGTTGTGTTCGGGGAAAACTTCCGACTCACCGGCGCCTACGGCATCAACAAAACCGGCGCGGGCATGTTGACTATCAACAATAATAACAACGATTACACGGGCGATACGACCATCACGAACGGCACGCTGCGGGTGAACGCCGGCGGCGACATCGCGCTCGGCGGCGCCACGGCGGCGGGCGAGCACTACCTGGGCATGGGCCATGTGAAATTCACCAGCGGCAACTTCGCGCGCATGCTCGAACTGGTTGTCGGCGGCACGGCGGTGGATATCCACGGCAACCTCGCACTCAACGGGAACAGCGCCGTGAACACCGCGAGCATCAACATCACCGACACCGCCGGCGCGATCAGCGGCGCGAATATCGGCACCAACCTCGTCGTCGACACCGACTCCACCATCAGCGGAAACGCCTACGGCTACCTTCGCACCGCCGGCGATGTTATCAAAACCGGCGCGGCCACGCTGCACTGGACCGGCGGCAACATCGTGACGTCCAACCTCGTTTTGCGGGAGGGCGCGCTCGACCTTGGCAGCGTGAACAGCACGCGCACGGGCTTGGGGAACTTCACGCTCGGCTCCGCCACGCTCAACGTCAGCGGCAGCCAAACCTTTGCGGGCACGCTCTTCAATCTCGCCGGTTCCGGCACCATCAACATGAACGGCGCGTCCGGCTCCTCGCTGCTCACCTTCGCGGATGTGGGCTCATGGAACGGCACGCTCGACATCATCAACTGGAACGGCGACAGCACCTACGGCGGGGGCCTCACCCAAGTGCGCTTTGTCAACGATGTCCTAACCGCTTTCGACCACGCGAAACTCGCCACGATCAGTTTTTACAGCAGCGGAATCATCACCTACGCGCCCGGCGCCAGGGTCATCAAAACCACCCAGCAGTATTACGAACTCATCCCGACCGGCGTGAGTTCCATTTGGAACGGCAACGCCTCCCTCAACAACTGGAGCAGTGTCGGCAACTGGGAGACAAATGTGGCGCCCGGCGGCCCCGGCTCGGTGGCGGTCTTCTCGACTACACTCCAACTCAACGGCACCCCGGTGAACATCGACGTCGCAAACCTCACGCTCGGCGGCCTCATGTTCATGAACGACACGGGCGAAAACTATTCGATCGGGGGGCTGGCGTTCACCTTCGAGCAAATGGATTCCGATGAGGTCGCAAACCTGACGCTGCAAAACAACAACTCCGTGACGATCGCCAACGCCGGCGTTGCCCTGGCCAACCGTCTCGTCGTGAGCACGGTCGGCACCGGCACGCTCACGATCAACGCGCCCGTAAGCGGCACGCAAGGCATGATCAAAAGCGGCGCGGGCGAGTTGGTCTTGGCCAGTAACGCCAGCAGTTTTTCGGGCGGCATCACCCTGCTCGACGGCACGCTGACCGCGGCCGCCAGCTCGTCTGCTTCCTCGGGTTCCGTGATCGCCGGCCCCCTCGGCACCGGCACGCTCACGGTGGCTGGCACGCTCGCCCCGACGCTCGCCTTCACCGCCGCCGGCGCGCAAACAATCGACAACGCCATCAATCTCGACAGCCAACTCGACGGCACCGACGCGGTGGACATCACACTCAAACTCGACGCCGCCTCCGGCAATGAAACGACGCTGATCGGCGGCATCGCGCAGAGCGGTTCCGGCGTTGCTTCCCTTGAAAAAACCGGCGACGGCGCGCTCACGCTCGCGGCCGCCAGCGCGCACACCGGCACGACCACTGTGAGCGCGGGCACGCTCGCCTTCACCGCAGCGAACGCCATCGCCAGCAGCACGGCGGTCATCGTCAACGCAACCCTCGCGACCGGCGACATCGAGCAAACGCTAACCAATCTCTCCGGCACCGGCCACATCATCGCGGGCGCCGATGGCAACAACCTTACCGGTCACGTCATCGCGCTCAACACCGAGGCCACGACCTACTCCGGCAGCATCACCGGCGACGGCGCGCTCACCAAAACCGGCACCGGCGCGCTCACGCTTTCAGGCACAAATACCCACACGGGCATGACCACCATCAACGGCGGCGTGCTCGCCGTCACCGGCTGGACAGGCAGCGCCTCGGCCATCCACATCGGCGGAGCCGCCGGCACGAGCGGCACGGTCAACGTCAGCGGATATTTCGGCGCCGTCGGCAACCTGTATGTCGGCAACTCCGGCACCGGCTTCATGACGATCACCGACAGCGGCACCGTTCAAAACGTTCACGGCTACATCGGCAACAATTCCTCCCGCCTCGGAGTCGTGACGGTGACCGATTCCAGCGTTTGGCAGAACACGGGCAACTTGTATGTCGGCAACTCGGGCACCGGTTTTCTGTCCATTGAAGGCAACGGCACTGTTCAAAATACCACCGCCTACATTGGCTACAACACCTCCAGCTCCGGCAGCGTGATGGTGACCGGCTCCGGCTTTTGGCTCAATACCGCCGACTTGTATGTCGGCCATTCCAGCAAAGGTTTCCTGACCATTGAGGGCAGCGGCTCTGTGCAAAGCTCCCAAGCCTATATCGGCTTAGGCACCTACGGCACCGGCACCGTGACGGTGACCGGTTCCGGTTTGTGGGATAATATGAGTGGTCTTGGTCGCATGTCTGTTAACAAGGGCCACCTGGCCATTTTGGAGAAAGGCACCGTTAGGACCGACTCCATTAACATCGGTCCCGGCACCGGCAACCAAGGCAGTGTGACTGTCGGTGGATCCGGCTCCTTGATCGCCCGCTTCATTGGTCTGGCCTACTCAGGCAAGGGCAAGGGTTACCTGACCATTACGGACAACGGCTTCGTGTCGGGCGAGGCTTACATCAGCGATGCCAAGGACGGCTATGGCAGCGTGCTGATCGAAAAATCCGGCCACTGGCAAACAAACAAGACTTATTATGCCGGCAGATCAGGCACCGGGGTTTTGACCATAACCGACAGCGGCTCCCTGACGGCGACCGGTGCCTTCACTGTCGGCTATGGCAGCGACAGCCTGGGCAACGTGACCGTCGAAGGCTCCGGTTTGTTGAGGGCCGCCGGTGTCCTTACCATTGGCAGTTCCGGACGGGGAAATCTGACCATCGAGGACAACGCCATCGTCAATACGGGCTGGGTTCGGTTCGCGGAGGGGAGCGCCGCTTCGGGCATCCTCAATCTCAACGGCGGCTTGTTGCAAACCGGATCGCTGGCCAAGGTCAGCGGCACCGGCACGATCAATTTTAACAGCGGCACGTTGCAGGCGACCAAGGGCGGCGCGTCGTTTATTTCCGGTTTCTCGGGCGCCAAGGGAAGCCTCGTCATTCAATCCGGCGGCGCGTTCATCGACAGCAATGCGTTCAGCATCGGTGTGGCTAGGAACAGCGGTTTCAGCGGCGCCGGCGTCCTGCACAAACTCGGCGCCGGCACGTTGACCCTCGCCGGCACGAGCACCTACACCGGCGGCACGGAAGTCGAGGCCGGCTCGCTCGTCATCGCCACACTATCCGCAACCACCAGCTCCCAGACGATCGGCACCGGCACGCTGGCCGTCCACACCGGCGCGTCGGCGTATGTCGCGCCGCCCGCAGCGGTGGCGAACTACACCTTCGACAACGACCTCTCCGGCTCCGGCCTGTTTGACGTGAACCTGTATGTGGCGACCAACACGCTCACGCTCACTGGCAACACCGACGCCTTCACCGGCACGGCCAATTTCCGCAAGGTCACCCACACCCTTTCCGGCGGCGCCTTCAACGCCGCGACACTCATCAGCTCCGCCAATAGCACGATCATCGCCGGCTCCGGAAGCAACCGCGTCGGCAACTTCGTCTTCAACGGCGGCAACGTGGGCTTCGACCTCTCCGGCACCGGCAGCCGCGCCGCCGGATGGATCGACACCGGCGCGCTGGAACTGAAATCCGGCAACGTGCGAGTGGACCTCGCCCAAGTGACCGGCAGTTCCGCGACCCCGCTCCTGCAACAGGACGAAGGCGTCGTGCGGCAACTCATCAACGCGCAATCCATCACCGGCTCCGTGTCGAGCCTCAAGCTGAACGGCGGCGCCGTTTCGCTCAGCTCCGTGAGCTCCGCGATTCGTCAAAGCTCCACCATCGCCGGCAACAACGGTGACGTCGCCACCGGCTACTACGCCGTCGCCATGACCTCGACCGGCGCCGCCGGCACCGGCACGGGCCTGTATCTCGGCAGCGTCCTCACGCGCCTCGACCTGCGCTCCGGCTACACCACGATTTTGGACGGCGACACGGACAACGTCGCGGGCGGCGACGAGTTCCACGCGCAAATAACCGGCGCGGGCAACCTCGGGATTCAGGCTACCGGCACAATCACACTCAACGCCGCCAACACCCACACCGGCACGACCACGGTTTTCGACGGCGCGCTTCGCCTCGGCATCGACGGCGCGCTCGGCAAAACCGCGCGCCTCGACATCCATTCCGGCGCGATCGCCGACATCAACGGCCGCGCCCAGACACTCGGCGCCTTCAGCGGCTCTGCCGGCTCGACGCTGCTCGTGAACGGAGGCACCGTCACCGGCAGCAACGCCTCCGTCTGGACAATCGACGGCCTGGTTGACGCCACCGCCGCCGAATCGGTGATCCAGGCCGCCGGCACCGGCATGACCGCAAACATAAACTCCGGCACGCTCCTGCTCGCAAACAGCTCCACGCTCGCCCTCGGCTCCGGCGCGCTCACCGTCGGCTCCGGCAACACCGCCGCCGCCGTCCTGGACATCAAGGACAGTCTCGTGAGCAACCAGCACGCCACCATTGGCGGCCTCGGCGGCAACGGCCTCGTGACGATAAGCGGCTCCGGTCTCTGGCGCAACACCGGCAACCTCGCCCTCGGCTCCGCAGGCGCCGGCGCACTGGCCATCGGCGACTCCGGCTCGGTCGCAGTCGGCGGCATCTATTCGCAAGGCGCCAACTCCACGCTGACCCTCACCGTGGAAAACAACCGTGGCCTCGGCGACGCCTTCATCACCGCGAACAGCGCGACAGTCGGCGGCACGATCAGCGTGGACGGGTTTGGCGCGGACTCGGTTTTTTCGACGGCCGGCGCGGTGCTCGCCAGTGACCAGCAGGTTTTGATCAAGACGACCGGCACGATCAGCGGCACATTCGCCAGCGCCACGCTCGACGGTTTCGACGCCGCCAACCTGCCCGATTACCTTTACGGCGGCATCTATAAAACCGCAGACGCGAAACAATATCTCGCCGGTGTGAACCTCTCCTGGCTCGGCGGCGAGACCGACGGCCACGGCAACTTCACCGTGGCGAGCGGCACGAGCTTCGACATGGACATTTCCCTCGCCGACCAAAACAACAGCCCCTACGCCAGCGGTTGGGACGGACGCTCGCTGACCGTTACAGCCAGCAACAGCGGCACCCTCGTCCTCAGCGCGAGCAACAGCTTCACCGGCGACATTTTCATTCGCAACGGCGCGCTCGTCGCCGCCACCGGCACGAACGCCGGCTGGGCGCTCGGTTCCGGCGCGAACACCGTTTATTACGACGGCGCCGCCGGTTCCGCCGCGCGTCTCGTCTTCGCAACCGGCGGCACCATGACGCAGCGCCAGATCATTTCGGCCGGTGCCAACGCCACGCTCGAGGCTGTGTCCGGCGCGGATCTCACTGTGACAACCGCCCCCCTCGGCTCCAACGGCGGCGCGGTTTATGTCAACGCCGGCGGCACCTTCGGCATCACCGGCGGCGTCACCTTCACGGGCAATCGCGGATCGAGTGTCAGCGCCAACGGCGCCGCCATCTACAACGCCGGCGAGCTCAGCGCCACCGGCGCGATTTTCGCCAGCAACACCACAGCCGGTTATGCGGGGGCGATCTACAACACCGGCACCATGTCACTCGCATCGGGCACCCTCGCGGGCAATTATTCCGCGATGCAAGGCGGGGCCGTTTACAACACCGGCACGATCCGCGGCTCCGGTCTTTTGTTCGCAAGCAACACCTCCGGCTCCAACGGCGGCGCCGTTTTCCAAGAGGGCGCCACGGCCGCGCTCAACCTGCAATCAAGCGTATTCGACGGCAATTACGCCTCCTCCGGCGGCGCGATATGGAATGGTTCCCTCGCGCGCGTTGAAATCGCGAACTCGTCAACATTCTCCAACAACCGCGCCGCCCTCAAAGGCGGGGCCGTTTACACCACGGGCGCCTTCACCGGCGGCGGCGTTGTGTTTGCCAGCAACACCTCGGCGGGCTTGGGCGGCGCCATTTATGCGCAGGCCGCCGACGCCGCGGTCACCCTGCGCTCGGGAACTTTTGCAAACAATTACGCGGCCTCCTCCGGCGGGGCGTTCCACGGCAACGGCGCCACCCTCGCCGGCGTGGACCTCACCTTCGACGGCAATGTGTCCGGCTCCCACGGCGGCGCGATCCACAACAGCGGCGTCATCTCCGGCACCAACCTCGTCTTCACCAGCAACACCGCGCGCGCCGGTTCCGGCGGCGCCATTCACAACGTATCATCAATGACCGTCGACATCACCACGGGAAGTTTTTCGAGCAACCGCGCGGGTGGTGGCGGCGGCGCGATTTACACGGCGGGCACGGTCGAGCTGAACGGCATTGTCACGTTCGCGGACAACCGCGCCGGCGACGGTGGCGCCGTTGCCGTCGCCGCCGGCGGGTATTTCACGAACACCGGCATGGTCAGGTTTCTCGACAACCGCTCGACCTCGACCGGCGGCGCGATCAGCGTCGGCGGCACCGTCAATATCGACGGCGCGCTTTTCGAACGCAATTATGCGGCGGCATCCGGCGGTGCGATTGCCGCGACTGGCGCAGGGACGATCATTGTCAGCAACGCGCTCTTCGTTTCCAACTCGAGCAACGGCACCAACGGCGGCGCGATTACCGTGTCCAACAACAGCCGCGCAACCGTGACCAGCTCCACCTTCACCAACAATCGCGCCGCAAGCAGCAGCGGCGCCATCGCCGCGTTCCCCGGGGGGCGGGTTTCGATTGAGGGCTCCCGTTTTGAATCCAACCACGCGGTCACCTACGGCGGCGTCTCCGAAAATTACCTGGGCACGCTCACGATCAACAACTCCGTGTTTGTCTCCAACAGCGCCAACAGCAATGGCGGGGTCATCGCCAACTGCGGCACCATGGGCATCGCCGGCAGTGTCTTCACCGGCAACTACTCGGGCGGTGGCGGCGGCGCGCTCTCCAACTACGGCGCGGCCTACGTCAACACGCTCACCGATGTCATCTTCACCAGCAACACCGCCGCGGGCGTGGGCGGGGCGATTTACAACCAGGGATACGCCAACACCGTCATCGCCGTCAGCTCCGGCTCTACACTCGCCTACACCGGCAACACCGCGCGCGGCAACACCGCCGCGGCGACTGACAGCGCGGGCGGTTTCCTCTACGCCCATTCCGGCAGCGTCGTCTTCGACATCGCCGGAGCCCTCGCCATCGGCGACGAAAACTCCATCGCCATCCGCGCCGACGGCATCGCCGCCGTGAGCGACACAATCGCGTTCACCAAAACCGGAACGGGCACATTGACGCTCTGGGCGAACAACGCCTACACGGGCACGACATTCGTGAACGCCGGCAAGCTGAGCCTTCGCGGTTACCTGGCGAGCGCGCACACAATCGTCGCGGCCAACTCCACCCTCGGCGGCACCGGCACGACCGGCGGCAACGTCACGATCCTCTCCCATGGCCACATCGCGCCCGGCGCGAGCCCCGGCCGGCTCACGATCCTCGGCAACTTGACGCTCGAAAACAACGCGCAACTCGACTGGGAGCTCGGCGAGCGCACCGATCCCGGGCACATGTATCACAGCGGCACGAACGACCTCTTGGTCGTCGGAGGCAACGTGACGGTGAGCGGCACGAGCCACGTGAACATCACCACGACGGCGACGCTGAGCAAGGGCGAGTATGACCTGATTAAATACACCGGCACGCTCGGCGGCGATTCGACCAACTTCGCCATCGGCACGATCAGCGGCGACGCCGACACCAACCTCGCCAAATACAAAATCGTCACCAGCGAAACGAACTGGATCAAGCTTGCCTACGATCTCAACGGCTACGCGATCTGGGACGGCGCGGACAAGGATCTGTGGGACAACGGCGTGGCGAACGGAGGCAACGGCACGTGGTATGCGCCCGGCGCCCTGTCGGGCACGCACACCGCGTGGACGGGCACCGACGGCAACTCCAACGGCGAGTGGGAACAGGGCGAGTTCGCAATTTTCAAGGGCGTTTCGGGCACGGTCACCGTCGTCAACTCCGGCACGACCATCGAACTTTCCGGCGCGCAATTCCGCACCGACGGCTATCTTCTTACCGGCGGCACCCTCACGACAAGCGGCAGCGACGCGAACATAATCCTGCGCGTTGACGACGAGGATTACCAAACGCCCGGCCTGCTCGTGACGACCACCATTGCGACGACAATCACCGGCACGCACGGCGTCGAAAAAACCGGCGGCGGCACGCTCGTCCTTTCCGGCTCCAACGACTACGACGGCATCACCGACATCCTCGATGGCATGCTCGTCATGGCAGACGAGCACGCGCTCAGCGTGCACACCGCAACCATCGCCGCCGGCGCGACCCTGCGCGTCGCCACCGGCAGCATGACATTCAGCAACACGCTCACCGGCGATGGCCTCCTCGAAGTCGATCTCGCATCGTCCTCCGACGCCTTCTCTTTCAGCCTTCAGTCCTTCAGTCCTTCAGCCCTTTTTTCAGGAACTGCCAAGTTCCTGAAAAGCGCGTTCACGCTTAACAACAACGCCCTTGCCAACGCCGACGTGATCCTCGGCGCGAACAACACAACCACCGTGGCCACCGGCACGCACGCCATCGGCAACCTCGCCATCGACGGCGGCGCGCTCGTCTTCACCCACGCGACCGGCACGCGAGCCGACGGCATCATCCGCACTGGCACGCTCGACGCCATCGGCGGCACGGTCACGATCACCTCGACTTACAGCGGAAGCACGGGGCTTTTCGCCAAGCCGCTCCTCCAGCAGGACGAAGGCTACCGCGTGCTGCTCATCGACGCGACCGCCGTCACCGGCACCAACTTCGCGCTCGCGGACGGCGCGACCACGACCGCCGCCATCAAGAACACCGCATCAGTCACGACCGCCACGGCAACCTACGCGCAAACGCTCGACTACACCAACGGCCTTTCAGTCGCCTACGAACTTACGCAGCTCGACCTCCTCGCCAACCAAACCACCACGCTCGCCGACGACACCGAGCCGCCCGCCGGCGGCTCGGAACTGCACGCGCTGATCACCGGAGCGGGCAACCTGCAAATCGACGCCACCAGCGCGATCACGCTCAACAACGCCGCCAACACCCACACCGGCACGACCCTCGTGAACACCGGCACACTCGTCAGCGGCACGAGCAACGCGCTCGGCAACACCGCATGGCTCGCCGTCACCGCCACCGCCGCCTACAACCTCAACGGCCACACCCAAACAATCGCCAACGGCGCGCAAATCGACGGCACACTCCACGGTTCGGGCAGCCTCGGGCTCGGCGGCCTGGCGACAATAACAAGCACCAACGCGAACTTCGCGGCGAACATCGGCGTCACCGGCACGACGATCATCGCCAGCACGCAAGCCCTCGGCACGACCACCGGCACCATCGCCATCGCCGCAAACGCCGCCCTGCAAACCGCGAGCGCCACGGGCGCCTTCACCAAAACCCTTGCCGGCTCCGGCGCCTTCGAACTTCTCGGCACGAGCACCATCACGCTCGCCGGAGACAACACCGCCTACAGCGGCACCTTCGCGATCTCCGCCGCCAGCCGCCTCGCCGCCTCTACCAATGCGAACCTCGGCAATGCCGCGCTCTCCGGCTCTGGCGTCTTCGAGAAAATCGACGCCGCGACCGCGCTCACGATCGACCACGCCAACACCACCTTCACCGGCACGACGCTAATCACCGGTGGCACGCTGCGACTCGAAAACCTCCAGGGCGTCGGCACCAGTGCTGTCATCAACAACGCGATCCTCGACCTCGCCGCCACGGGCACCTTCGCCAACAACATCACCGGCACCGGCACGTCCCATGTGTCCTCGGGGTCTTATGGGTCCTACACAGTCCTAACCGGCACCAACTCCACCGACTGGAACATCACCGGAGCCGCGCAAGTCTCCTCGACCACCAACCTCGGCGCGGGCAACACGCACATCGACGGCGAGCTCTCCCTTGCCGCCACCACCGCGTGGGCCTACTCGAACACCCTCACCGGCACCGGCACCCTCGCCGTCAACCTTTCCGGCTCCGCGTTCACCTTCAGCCCTTCAGCCTTCAGTTCTTCAGCCTTTTTCGAAGGCGTCCTCGCCCTCGAAAACACCACCTACAACCTCTTCCACAACACCGCGAACGAGTCCGCCCTCGCCAACGCGACGCTGCGCACGCAAGCCGGATCGATCATCAACCTCGGCACCAACAGCGTGTCGGGCACGATGAAAATCAACGGCCTCGAACTGATCGGCGGCACGATCAACGTGCACCTCCAGTCGCCCGACACCGCGCACGTGCTCGAAGTCAACGAGCTCACCGTCGCCAACGCGGACTCGGTGAGCTTCAACCTCGACACGAGCCTCACGCCCGCCGGCGCGCCGACCACGGGCAACTTCCTCGACCAGGACAGCGGCACGAACAGCATCCAGCTGGTCAAGGCGGCCTCGCTCGACGAGGCCGGCAAACAAATGAACCTGCTCTTCAATGGAGCGGCGCCCTCGAACACCGGCACGACGCTCATAGTCGGCGACGGGCACGGCAACACCGACATCGAGGCCACCTACAACTACGCCGCGTTCTCAAGCGGCTCTGCCCACGTCACCGGCAGCGCGCACAGCAACCACATCGAGGGCCCCGGCATCTACGTCGACTACCTGCTCACCGAACTCAAGACGAACACCAACCTCGTGCTCGACAACGCCGGAGCGACGGACACGGTCCTCGGCGCCAAAATCACCGGCACCGGCAACCTGACAATCCAGGCGCGCGACACGCAAATATTCCTCAGCCACTCGAACGCCTACACCGGCACAACCACGATCAGCAGCGGGACGCTCATCGCCGCCGCCAACGATGCGCTCGGCCAAACCGCCCACCTGCTCATCACCGGCACCGCCGCCTACAACCTCAACGGCCACACGCAGACAATCGCCAACGGCGCGCAAATCGACGGCACGCTCCACGGTTCGGGCAGCCTCGGCCTCGGCGGCCTGGCGACAATCACAAGCACCAACGCCGCCTTCGCCGCCAACGTCGGCGTCACCGGCACGACGATCATCAACAACACTCAAGCCCTCGGCAACACCGGCACCATCGCGATCGCATCCGGCGCGACACTCAGCGCGGACGGAGCGACCGGCGACCTCTCCAAGACGCTGGCAGGGCAGGGCGGGGTTTCCCTCGTCAACAGTGCCACGATCACGCTCACCGCCGACAACACAAACTACAGCGGCACCTTCGCGATCTCAGCTACCAGCCGCCTCGCCGCCTCCACCAATGCGAACCTCGGCAACGCCGCGCTCTCCGGCTCTGGCGTCTTCGAGAAAATCAACGCCGCGACCGCGCTCACGATCGACCACGCCAACAACACCTTCACCGGCACGACGCTAATCACCGGCGGCACGCTGCGACTCGAAAACCTCCAGGGCGTCGGCACCAGTGCCGTCATCAACAACGCGAACCTCGACCTCGCCGCCACGGGCACCTTCTCAAACAACATCACCGGCACCGGCACGTCCCATGTGACCCAAGGGTCTTATGGGTCCTACACAGTCCTAACCGGCACCAACTCCACCGACTGGCACATCACCGGAGCCGCGCAAGTCTCCTCGACCGCCAATCTCGGCGCGGGAGCGACCCACATCGACGGCCTGCTCGACATCGACAGCGCGACCGCCTGGCTCTACACAAACGCGCTCAGCGGCACCGGTATCCTGAAAGTGGATACAAACAACAACGCCTTCTCCTTCAGCCCTTCAGTCTTTCAGCCCTTCAGCCCTTTCCGCGGCGTCCTCGAATTGCACTCCGCCGCCTTCGATCTCTCCGGCACCAACACCGCCGTTCTCACCGAAGCGACCCTGCAAATCGACGAAAACGCCTTTGTCGCCACCGGCAGCGGCGCGCAGCAAATCGGCAACCTCACGCTCACCAGCGGCACACTCGGCTTCACGCTCGCCGCGAGCGGCACGGAGGCGGCCGGCATCATCCGCACCGGCACGCTCGCCGTCCACGACACCGTCCTGGTCATCGACACCGGCGCCCTCCCCGGCAACACACTCCCGCTGCTTCAGCAGGACGAGCCGCACACCATCACCCTCGTCGAATCGACCACCCTCGCGGCCGGCGGCAAGACGCTCATCACCGGCACGCAACTCGTCGACCAACTTGGCAACCAAATCACCGACGCCACGCAACTCGACATCGCCCAGTCCGGCGACATCGTGGCGAGCGGCACCTACGACTTTGCCGCAGTTGCGAGCAACACCGGCATCCATCTTTCCTACGAGTTGACCGCGCTCGACCTGCTCGCCGGCAAGACCACGCTGCTCACCGGCGACATCGACGACGCAATCCTGAACGGAGCCGACGAACTGCACGCCAAGGTCAGCGGCTCGGGCAACCTCCGCGTCGAGGCGGCCGGGTCGATCACGCTCAACAACACCAACACCTACACCGGCACGACCACCCTCGCCACCGGCACGCTCATCGCCGGCGCGAACGAGGCACTCGGGCAAACCAGTTTCCTCGTCGTGGAAATCCCCGCCACCTACGACCTCAACGGCAACACGCAAACCCTCGCCAACGGCGGCCAAATCGACGGCCTCCTCACCGGCACCGGCGCGCTTACCCTCTCCACCGGCACGTTGCTCGTCACCAGTTCGAACACCGGCTTCACCGCGCAAACCAACATCAATGCCCCAGCCACCGCGCGCATTACCGATATCGACGCGCTCGGCTCCGCCGCGATCGAACTCGAAGGCATCCTCATTGTTGACACAACCGGCACCGGCGCGCTGCAAAACACCCTTTCTGGCACCGGCACCCTCATCAAGGACAACACCGGCATCGTGGCGATCAACCACTCGAACGCCGGCTTCACCGGCGACGCGAGCATCGACGAAGGCCGTCTCATCGCCGCCAAGATCGACGCGCTCGGCACCGCCGCGATCACCGTCGCCGACGGCGCGGCCTTCGAGCAACTCAACGTCACCGGCACGCTGCAAAACGAACTCCACGGCGAAGGCCTTCACCAGCTCACCAACAGCACGCTCACCCTCGCCAACCCCGCCGGCTACACCATCGCCGCCACCACGCTCGACGCGACCAGCGCGCTCATCCTCGAAACCACCGGCTACCGCTTCCGCGCCCTCGAGCTGAACAACGGCGCCCTCGCCTTCGCCGCCACCGCCCCGACCGCCGCCGCGCAAATCGACACCCTCGGCGACACCACCGGACGCTTCATCCTCAACGCGAAACTCGCCGACATCACCGCCGGCATCAACCCCGCCGGCACCGTCGCCAATCACCTCGCAATCGCCGACGCCGGCGCGGGCCGCCACGACGTTTACATCAACCCCATCAGCGAACCACCCGCCGCGATCAACTTCGCCATCGAACTGATCACGACCGGCAGCGGCAGCGCCACCTTCGCAATGGCAAACCCCGGCGGCAAACTTGAGTATGACCTCACCACCATCGAACTGGTCCAGGGCGACGGCAGCGTCTACACGCCCGACACAAACAAATGGTATCTCTCGGACCGCAACCTCAGCCACGCCGCTGACGCGATCATCAACACCGCCTCGACACTCGCGCTCGACTGGGCCTACGCCCTCGACGCCCTCCACCTGCGCCTGGGCGACATCCGCGCCGAAACCCTCACCCGCTCCGACAATCCAAAATCCGGAAACCTCTGGATTCGCGCGCGCGGCTACCGCCTCAACGCGGCGAACGACCTCTCCGGCATGTCCTTCCGCCAATACGGCTGGGGCATGACCGGTGGTGCGGACAAAATCTTCGAAACCGAAACCGGCGTGCACCTGCTCGGCGCCTTCATCGACACGGGCGGAGTGGACCGCGACTTCGACAACGGAGGCAACGGCAAGACGCGCAACGTGGCCGTGGGCGCCTACCTCACGCTGCTCAAACAAACCGGCTGGCACCTCGACGTGGTGGCGCGCCTGGACCGTTACTCGAATGAATTTGAGGCCAAGGCGGTGGATGGTCGCACGACACGCGGCAAATACACAACCGGAGCGCAAAGCCTGAGCGCCGAGTTTGGCCGCCGCCTGCAGCGCACCGACGGCTGGTGGGTGGAGCCGGGAGTGCAAGTGGCGGTGCTCAGTCTCGACAGCGCGAACTACTCGACGCAAGCAACCGCCGACCAGCGCGCGATCGACGTGCACGTGGACAGCTCCAAAACCTGGCAATACCGCGCTCTTGTGCGCTTCGGAAAACAAATCCCCGGCAGCCGCTGGGCGCCCTATGGCAAGTTTGCGGCGGTCTCCGTGGAAAGCTCCGACGGCGAGATCAGCGCGCACGGCAAGACATTTGAAGCCAACTACGACGGCAAGCGAGTCGAGTTCGGCTTGGGCACGAGCTACCGCATCAACGACATCAGCCAAGTTTACTTCGACTACGAGTATGCGAAGGCCCAGTTCTACGAACGCCCCTGGTCCCTAAATCTCGGCTACCGCCGCTTTTGGTAACGTGGAAGCGGCGTCCCGAACCGTCGCCGCAGGCAGGCGGTTTTTCGGTAGAGCGAAGCCTCTGGCTGAGCCCGATGCGGCTCGGGTATCATGGGCTTCCAGCCCATGCCATTGGCAGTTCGGGTGGCGTGTGCGATCCGCCCAAGCCTGGCTTTCAGTCACACATTCAATCACATCCAACCATGATGGATTGAATGTTTGACCACTGATGCAGGCGGTATAAGCATAAAAACCAACACACGATTCACCACCCCACTCAAAACAACATTCCAAGGCAGCCACTCCTCCAAAATGCCCCATGATTTTATTTACGCCCCTGCTTCTTTTCTACGCAGCCCCTGTTTCCCAAATATCAAAAAGCAAGGCCCGGCCCCGCCTCAGCTCTCTTACCCTGTCACCGTTCGCAACTATCTGACAACCCATAATATCCGTAAAAAGTGACAAGACGCGACCTGGTCCCATTTTTGACCTTTATGAAAAGTTTCTCTTTTATTTATAAATTGTCAAAAACTCAAGCGATGCGTGTATGAATTTCGTCTTGCGTATTTGTTTATTAATTTGTGTGGCTTGCGCCGGATGCGTGTCGAAGAATGATAGTAAGTTGGCGCTTGGGCTTGCGTCTTGGGAGTCAACGCTTCCACCATATGACAGTGTTATGTCTCCCAAATCGGAAGGAGACCCTAGCGAATTGGTCAATGCTAAGACTGTTAGTTTGGAAGAGTTGACTCCTCTTATTGAAGCTTTGAACAAAATTGATAATGCTTATTCAGGATGCCGAGCGTATTCTGTTATTGAACTGTATAAAAATCAGTCCGAACCCGATCTTAAAACTGTTTATTCATATGATGGATCAAAACCGCCCAAGGAAGTATATAGTTTTTTTTTAATTAGGAATAAGAAGTTATCTGATTTTGCAAAGGCTCAACTGGAAGAATCCCTCATGAACCGGTATGGAAGCAAGCGGCTGCCAAGGCGTTCTCGTTCTGCCGTGGTGAAAATTTTTTTGCAACGAGGTTCTTGTTATGTTGATTATGAACGTGATATGTTGCGGTTTTCAGTCCTCACTGAGACTCAAAGCAATTATTTCTTCCAGAATAGTTTTCTAAGGAGAAAACAATATTATAATAAATTCCCGAGTAAGCATGAATATGTGATAGATATGTCAACAAATCGTTTGGTAGAATATAATATTTTATTCTCAAAACCCCTTAGTGTGGAAAAACTCAATGGTGATTTTTTAGACGTGTTTGCTTACAACAGTAAATTTGCTTATGCTGATAGTGATTTTCCTATATCTGCGGAAAATCAGGTTTACTTTAAGCACCCGTCTGAATTGGGTAAAGCTAAAGAACAAGATGGTGGGACTATAATAGTTACTCGAACGGATATGCGCAAAGTTAAGTGTTATGATGACCTCCTTAATGTCAAGATGGGGGAACTCGAAGTGCTGGGATTTGAGCCCAAATGAATTGGCTTGTTTATGATCGTTCCCAACGCCTTTTGTTGGGGACAAAAATGGGAGCCGAACGAAGATGACAGGCCGGTTTTTTTAAAGAAAGGGGGATTCTACAATCCGGGCGGGCGAAATGCCGGCATGATTAACGGGGATGCCGGCGCATCTGTTCATGGCGTTTGTGAGCGCGGGATGAAACCTGAGGCGGTGTCACTGCCCAGGGCACTCGACTATTGTAGCGTGGAAGCGGCGTCCCGCCGCTTTGCCTTTTTTCCGCTCGGCCAAACCCAAAGCGGCCTGGATGCCGCTTCCACCTTGCCGCCCGAACCGCCCCGGATCACCGGGACGGTTCGCCCTGCCGTGAAAGGCCCTAAAGCATAAGGACGTTGAAGCCAGTTCAGTATTCCTTGTCCGCATCGCGTGATGGCGTTGCGCGAGGTGCCCGGGAAATTTCTGGATGCGGATGCTCACGCAGAAAAAACGGCCATCGTGCGCGCAAAAATCAGGCTCGGGCAATATGAGTGTAATCTGGGTTATTTTTTTCCGCCGGTCGCGTCTTGAAACTCAATCATGTCTGCAAGCCGTGAAAAATAATCCACCGACCAAATATCCATGACCTTGGTGTCTTTTATAAACGGTCGGACATCGGCCTTAACCGTATCGATGTTTGTGGCGGCGATTTTTTCCTTCAACAGTCGTTTGAAGGATTGCTTCGTGAGTTCGCCTTTTTTGAGCGAGCCGAATTGATACGCGCGTTGGCGAAAGTGCTCGAAGTGCAGTTTTATCCCGTTGCGGACATACCACTCGAAATCATACCAATCCCGGCCCTTCACGCGGTTTTTCCATGTGCGAAACATGAGAGCGTGCATTTTGCCCGCATACAAGTCCGGCAGCGAATAGCAGCGTGTCATGAACGAAAATGGCAACAGGAGGAGTTTTTGCTCGGTCGAAAACCCCGGCGGCGGATGGATGTCCACTTCGAGTTTTATTTTGATGTCATGCTCTTTTTTGAAGCGAAGATCATACACGGCGGTGTCGTCTTTTAAAAAGGCCGACTCGACGTTGGTTCGCCTCGCCTTCTGCTTTTTGCTGATAATGATGTCGCGGCCCAGCGCCTTGAACTCGGCGGTTATCGCGTCGAAATAATGCTCCAGCGAAAACGCGACGTCCTCTTTCAGCAGCGAAAAATCCATGTCCTCGGAAAAGCGCTGCATGCCGTGGAAAATGCGCAGGCAGGTGCCGCCGTAAAACGCGGCCTTGTCGAAAAAACCGCCCCGATGCAGACCGGCCAAGGCGATTTGCTGCATTACTTCGTGAAGCGCGTTTGCGTAGTCATCGTTTGTTTTCACCTCGTAGCGGGAAAACATTTGGTCAAAGACGGAGGTCATTTTTTCAGCAGCTTGTAAAGGTGGGTGAGTTCGCTTTTCTTTTTTCCACACGCGGCGCATTGCCGGATGATTTTGGTGTCGAAGGCGGCGAGGGCGTCGAAATCAACGCGCATGTCCTCCTCGAGCCAGGCGCGCACGGCCTTCGGCGATTGCAGGCGAAGCCCCCGCGTGGCGACAATCATGTCGCACACCGCCTTTTCGGGCGAGGCGATGAGATAGGCGTATTGCTTTTCGATGATTTGCTGGCGGATGCCGATGGCGTGGTATTTGGCCAGGACGGTGACATACTCGAAATCACCGAGCGGCGTGGCAAATTTCCTTGCGCGCTTGGTGGTCATGGAGCGAACCGCGTGCACGCGCTCCGGTATCAATCCATAATGGGCCAGGGCGCTTTCGAGCGACACATAGGACGGTCCGTAGAGATTGTTTGCGATCAGTTCGCGGGAAAAAGTTTGCCCGTGGATTTCCCCGGAAACGAGGTATGTGCCTTTTTTCAACCGGACCAGCGCGCCCTCCTTTTCCAGTGACGCGATTTTTTTGTGGGGAGATTCGTAATCGGCAAAAACATCCGCCAGTTCGTTGAAGCCAACCGGAATTATTCCGAATTGGGCCAGGGGATTCGAATGTCGCCGGGACACCTTCATATAGCGAAAATTGATACGATAATGTAATAAAAAGTAATTATCTGTGCAAAAATCACTGTATTTTGCGTGTGGTCAATCGAAAACTCCAATCGTTGGGTCATTTTCACTGGAAGGATTTCAGCTGTTTTTTCCCAGAGAAAGCAGAATTCTACAATCCGGGCGGGCGAAATGCCGGCATGATGAATGGGGATGCCGGCGTATCTGTTCATGGCGTTTGTGAGCACGGGATGAAACCTGAGGCGGTGTCACCGCCCTGGGGCACTCGACTACCGTAACGTGGAAGCGGCATCCCGCCGCTTCCACCTTGCCGCCCGAACCGCCCCGACTCACCGGGACGGTTCGCCCTGCCGTGAAAGGCCCGAAAGCATAAGGATGTTGAAGCCAGTTCAGTATTCCTTGTCCGCGTAGTCGCCGTATTTTTCCATGACGAAGTCGATGTCCTTGTCGCCGCGTCCGCTCAGGTTCACGAGGATGTCCTCTTGCGGGCGCTCCTTGGCGAGCTTCACCGCGTAGGCGACGGCGTGCGCGCTTTCGAGCGCGGGGATGATGCCTTCGAGTCGTGAGAGTTGGAAAAACGCGTGGATGGCCTCCGCGTCCGTGGCGGTCACGGTCTTGGTGCGTCCGATGGATTTCAAGTAGGCGTGCTCGGGGCCGCTCGACGGATAATCGAGTCCGCTGGCGACAGAATACACGGGCGCGGGCTCGCCTTTTTCGTCGGTGAGCATGATCGAGTTGAAGCCGTGCATGATGCCCTCCTTGCCGTAGGTGAGCGAGGCGGCGTGGTCGCCGAGTTTTGCGCCGCGTCCGAGCGGCTCGACACCGTGGAGATCGACAGGGTCGTCGAGGAAGCCGGAGAAAATGCCCATCGCGTTTGAGCCTCCGCCGATACAGGCGACGACGTTGTTGGGCAGTTCGCCGGTCATCTCGATGAACTGCTCGCGCGCCTCGATGCCGACGACGCGCTGAAACTCGCGCACCATGAGAGGGAAGGGGTGCGGCCCCATGACCGAGCCGATGCAATAGATGCTGTTGACGGGGTCCTTCAGGTAGGCGTCGAACGCGGAGTCGACGGCCTCCTTGAGCGTGCGGTTGCCGAAGGTGACGGGCACGACCTTGGCGCCGAGGATTTTCATGCGCACGACGTTCGGGTGCTCCTTGGCGATGTCGACTTCGCCCATGTGGATTTCAACGGGGATTCCGAAATACGCGCCCGCCGTGGCGAGGGCGACGCCGTGCTGGCCCGCGCCGGTTTCGGCGATGAGCTTTTTCTTGCCGAGGTATTTGGCGAGAAGCGCCTCGCCCATGCAGTGGTTGAGCTTGTGCGCGCCGGAGTGGTTGAGGTCTTCGCGCTTGAGGTAGATGCGCCCGCCGCCGACCTTGTCGCTGAGGTTTTTGCAATAATAGACCGGCGTGGGGCGGCCCTGGAAGTGCTTGCGGATGCTTCGCAGCTCGCGGATGAAATCGTGGCTTCGGCAGATGTGCTGGTAGCCGCGATAGATTTCGTCCATCTGCTTTTGGAGCTCGGGCGGGACGAACGAGCCGCCGAACTTGCCGAAGAAGCCGCGCTCGTCGGGCACCTGCAGGTGCATCGGGAGCTGCGGACGTGTGTATTGCGTGGGTGTCTGTGTGTTCATGTGTGTGTTTGTTTTCTGTTGTTTGGTTTTGTTGAAACTGAAGCGCCGCGATTAGCCGGATGGGAAAAATAAAAAACCTGCCGGATAATGACGGCAGGCTTCATGTTTAAATGGAATCGGTGCGTTGATATTACAGTGCGTGAGCGTGCGTCATTGTCTCGTTGAGGAGCAACGCCAGCGCCAGGTGTTGTTGATGTTTTTGTTCAAACGCATGTCTGAAAATTGAAGTGGCCCGCAAAATGCGCGGTGAGGGTTTGCGGAGTCAAGGGAAAATATTTTTGGGCAAAGGGCGCTTGTGACGCTCCGTCAACGGCGCGATTTTTTTCCCCGGAACACTCCGCGCGCGTTCCAGAGGATCAGGAGCGCGTTGGCCGCGGCCATCGGCCACGCGCGCGGGGTCGCGCCCGAAATTATCGCGCCCGCAATCATCCACGCATGGATGCCGAGCGCGATTGCCGAGACGCAATAATCCGCCCGTCGCGCCGCCTGTTCGCGCCATTGAATATATGCCACGGCGCACCAGACGGCGAGCGCCGCGACCGCGCCGGCCCGGCAAAATTGCGAGGCGCGCGCGATTTTTTCCTGATGCTCCAGCAGGAGCGTCAGCAGCCAGAACAGCAGTTGGTTGAAGTAAAGAAAGCCGGTCACGAGCGCCGATATCAGGTGCGCGTTCACGGGGAACTGGCCTTTCTCATCGACCGGCACACGAGCGAGCAGGGCGCAGCCGGCGCAGCAAAAATGGGTCGCCGGGGGAGTCTCGTTCGCCGCGCTCGCGACTGTCTTGAACGGGGTGCCGCAGCGGCTGCATGTTACGTTTTGCATGATTGGGTTGTTCTTTGTTGGAAAGGAGAGGGGCGTTGTTTTTTGAATTTTTTCAGGGTTCAAAGTGCCGGATTATCAATTCCTGCAGGGTGGCCAAAAACATGTAGGCCATGAGGGCGCGGCGCGCGGCGGGTTGCAGCGCGTCGAAATCGCCGATGCCTTGCTCCAATGTTTCGTCGGGGATGTCCGCAAGCTGGCGCAGGCGCATTTGCAGGCGCAGCGCGGTGCAGGCGCGGATTATTTGCATGCTTTCGGCGGCGTTGATCGTGACGACGCCTGTTTCGAAAAAATTGCCGTCGAATAGCGCGAGCAGGACGCCGACACCTTCGTTTTGCGTGGAGAGGAGCGAGTCCCGCCACATTTCGTCCATTTCGGCGTCGTCGCCGTTTGCGGGCGGATGCAGTTGCACGGCGAGTTGCGTCTTGAGCTCGTCCGCGGTGGCCTTGAGCAAGTCCAGCAGCGGCGCGACGATTTTCAGGCTGAGCGTGATCTCGATGCGGCTCATTTGTCGTCGGCCTCCAGGATCGCCCGCAGGTGCCATTCGTGAAGCGTGTAGGCGTAGGCCTCGGCTTTTTCCCGCAGGCCGCACCACACGACGGAACGGCCTTGTTCGTGCACCTCGAGCATGTGCTTTTGCGCCGTCTGGTCGTCGAAGCCGAGGACCTTTTTGAAAACGAGCACCACGTATGACATTAGATTTACGGGGTCGTTGAGCACCACCACGCGCCAGCCGCCGTCCTTTGCGAGCACGACGTGGGTGTCTGTTTTCGGGACTGTGAGCGTTTGGGCCGCCATGTTTGCATTTCATGCAAACCTGCGCATTATGACAGCGCAACATCGCACTTGTCAGCCGCGCGCAAATAAAGCGGAAATGAGTGCCGCGCCACACGCACAACCATCTCCTTAAACCATGACCTCCACCCAACGCACAACCCATCGCTGGAAGTTTGCCCGCATCGGCGGACTCGACCAAGTCATTCTCGAAACAGCCGATGATCTGCTCAACCTCGACCAACTCGACCAGAAGCTCTGGGTCGCCCTGAGCTGTCCGGTGAAAAGCCTCGAATACGACGAGGACACCCTGCAACTGCTCGACACCGACAACGACGGGCGCATCCGCGTCGCCGAAATCACTGGCGCGATCAAATGGCTTTCCACGCGCCTCGCCGACGTGAGCGTCATCCTCAACCCGCAGCCGCAGCTGCCCCCCGGGGCGATCAACGCCGGCACGCCCGAGGGCGCGCTGCTGCTCTCCACTGCGAATCTCCTCATCAGCGAGGGCAAAGCCGGGCTCAGCGTCGCGGGCATCGCTGAAACGCGAAAGCAATTTCTCGACGGCCGTTTTAACGGCGACGGCGTCATTTCTGCCGACACCACCGACACGCCCGAGCTCAAGCAGCTCGTCGAAAACATCATCGCCACTCAAGGCGCCGCGCAGGATCTGAGCGGCAAGCCCGGCGTGACGCAGGAAAAAATCGACGCGTTTTACGATGCGGTCGCCGCGCACATCGCGCGCAATGCCGAGGCCGCGGCGACGCAGGTTTTTGTTTTCGGCAAAACCACGCCCGCGGCCCACGCCGCGTTCAAGGCCGTGCGCGAGAAAATCGACGACTACTTCGAGCGCTGCCGCCTGGCCTCGTTTGATCCGCGCACGCTCGCCGCGCTCAACCGCCCCGAGTCCGATTACGCAGCGATCATCGCGCGCGACCTCAAGCCGGGCGATTCCGACCTGGCCGGGTTTCCCCTCGCAAAAATCACGCCCGACAAGCCGCTGGCGCTTGCCGCCGGCATCAATCCCGCGTGGACGACCGCCGTCGGGGCATTTCTCTCCGACACGATGCCGGTCGCGTTCAACGCGGGCAAAACCGACATCACCGCCGCCGAGTGGGAGTCGCTGAAAACGAAGTTCGGCCCCTACGAAAACTGGCTCGCGGCAAACGCCGGCTCGCCGATCACCGCGCTCGGCGATGCGCGCATCGAGGAAATCCACGCGACCGCCGCCGCCGACCGCGACGCGCTCGGCAAACTCGTCGCGCAAGACAAGGCGCTCGAATCCGAATCGCTCGCGCTCAGCGACATCAACCGGCTCGTGCGCTACTACAGCCAGCTCGGCGTGCTGTTGCGCAACTTCGTGAACTTCGCCGATTTTTATTCGCTGAAACACTCGGCGATCTTTCAGGCGGGCGTGCTATACCTCGACAGCCGCAGTTGCGAGCTGTGCATCCGCGTCGATGATCCCGCGGCGCATTCCGTGCTCGCCGCGCTCAGCCGCGCGTGCATCGCCTACTGCGAACTCAAGCGCGCGGGCGAGGCGCCGGTGAAAATCGCGGCCTGTTTCACCCAGGGCGACTCCGACTTTCTGATGGTGGGGCGCAACGGCGTCTTCTACGACATGAAGGGGCGCGACTGGGATGCGACGATCACCAAGCTCGTCTCGAACCCGATCAGCGTGCGCGAGGCGTTTTGGTCGCCCTATAAAAAACTCATCCGCACAATCGAGGAGCATCTCGCCAAGCGCGGCGCCGCGGCCGAGGCCGCCACCGGCGCCAAGCTCGACAAGGTTGCGGAAAACACCGCCAATGCCGACAAGCTCGCCGCCACGTCCGCAACCGCGACACCCGAGGCGCCGAAAAAAATCGACGTCGGCACCGTGGCCGCGATTGGCGTGGCCGCGGGCGCGCTCACCGGCGCGATTGCCGCGATCGCAACCGGAATCGCCCGCCTCGCGCCCTGGCAAATCCTCCTCATTCCGGTGGCGTTGTTGCTGATCATTTCCGGTCCGTCGATGTTCATTGCCTGGTTGAAACTCCGCCAGCGCACACTCGGCCCGATTCTTGACGCGGCGGGATGGGCGGTCAACGGACGCGTAAAAATCAATGTCCCGCTCGGCACCTCGCTCACGGACATCGCCACGCTCCCCGACGGCTCGCAGCGCACGCTTCGCGATCCCTACGAGGACAAGGCGGCCAAGCGCCGCAAGCGTCGCATCGTGCTGGTCCTGGTTCTCGCCGCGCTCGCGGCCTTCGGCGCATGGGCGTGGATCGATCACATCGAGACGAACACATGGATTTGGGACCGGTTGTTGTCGTCGAAATAATCAAACGCGAAGGACGGCGCGGATTTTTTCCCGCGCCGTTTTCAATTTCCAAGTGAAGACCCCAGACCTGCTCAATATACGTTTATACAATCAATTGCTCTCCGGCCATGAGCTGAAGCAACCGCGTGAGGTCGTGTCCCGGATGGGCGCGATGCAGTCGCAATCGCTGGATTTGGCGAAGTGGGCAATCGGAACGCGTCTCGAATCAAAGACGGTTGCGGATGTCGAGAAGGCCTTGAACACGGGGAAAATCATTCGCACGCACATTCTGCGCCCGACGTGGCATTTTGTGGAGGCGGATGACATTCATTGGATGCGCGAACTTTCCAACCCGCAAATAAAGCCGATTTATCTCTCCTATTGCCGGATGTGCGGCGCGGACGAGGCGGTCATAGCGCGCGCCGTTCCCATCGTGGAGAAATCCCTGTCCAATGGCGGGCATTTGGAGAAGCAGGAAATCGGGGAGGCCCTGAAGGCGCGAAGAATAAAGACGGATGCCACCTTGCTGAATCTTATTATACAACGCGCCGAGATGGAGGGGATTCTTTGCAACGGGAAAATACAGGGGAATAAACAAACCTATACTTTGCTAAACGAATGGGTTCCCCGGAAACGAAACCAAACAATAAGCCGGGAGGCTGCGTTGGAACGCCTGGCTCGAAGGTATTTCACGAGCCACGGACCGGCGACGCTTCTTGATTTTGAGTGGTGGTCGGGCTTGTCGCGCACCGATAGCAGGCGCGCTGTCGAGATGATCAAAAACGATTTTGCATGTGAAAAGGCAAACGGGCGCGAGTTCTGGATGCGAAATGATATTAAGACTCCGCCGAAAGGAAGCGCGTCGGCATTGCTGCTTCCGCCGTTCGACGAATTTGTGGTGAGTTACAAGGACCGTTCCGAGATGATTCACGATGCGCATTATGGAAAGGTGATGACCAGGAACGGTCTCTTTTCCCCGACTGTGATGCTCAATGGCGAAATTGTCGGCTCATGGAAAAAGACGAGCAGGAAAGGCGCTGTTCAAATAGAGCTCTCCTTTTTCGAGAAAACGTCCAAGCGAAAACAAGAGCTTTTCGAGCCGGAGATGAGACGATTGGAGAAGTTTTATTCGGACAGGGATGAATAGCCATGCTTGGCAGCGAAGCGCGCGAACGGTTTGTTGATTATTAAAACCAGTGACACTGGTTCTCCACGATGAACGATGTGTCGATATGAAATATATACATATTATAATAATCGACTATTCATTCTGTATATTCTGTTAATTCTGTCATGATCCTTAAGACAGAATTAATTGGATGCGCAGGATGCGGACGGGAGTGGAGGCACAGACAGGAATGTCTGTGCTACCTTGATTGGTTTTTTTTCGATTTGATTGGTAACGTTGGGGCAGGGCGCCGGAATTGCAAAATATCAATTCTCCGCCACACTCTTCCGCCTTCCCGGCGAGCGATTAATAAATTGTAAATTATTGCGAAAAATATAATTGTGAAAACCCGTTTGCGATGCTGGGATTTCGGGTGTTCATTTGGTTTCTTCCGCAATCATAACCCTGAAAAATTCAAAAACGCCCACACTATGAATGCTTATGTCGCTGAACTCGTCGGAACCGCCATCCTAGTCCTTCTTGGTAATGGCATCGTCGCAAACGTGAATCTCACCAAGTCCAAGGGCAACGGCGGGGGCTGGATCTGCGTGGCCGCGGGCTGGGCCTGCGCCGTGGCCATCGCCGTCTATGCCACGGGGCGCTTTTCCGGGGCGCATCTCAATCCGGCCGTCACACTCGCGCTCGCCAGCATCGGGAGCTTCGGCTGGGGGCAGGTGGCCGGATACATCGGCGCTCAAATGGCAGGCGGCATCATCGGCGCGGTTCTCGTTTACCTGACCTATTTTGCCCATTGGGGCGTGACAAACGACGCCGCCACCAAGCTCGCCTGCTTCTCCACCGCTCCCGCCGTGCGCCGGATGGGGGCCGCCTTCGTCACGGAGGTGATCGGGACCGCGGTTCTTTTGTTCGGCATCCTGGCCTTTGGAAAAGTGGCATTGGGCGCGCCCAGCGGACAGGAGGCGTGGGCCGCGGTTGTGGGCACTTGGTTTGGGCCTGCGTTGGTCGGCCTGCTTATTTTCTCCATCGGCCTTTCGCTCGGCGGTCCGTCGGGGTATGCCATCAATCCCGCGCGTGACTTGGGCCCGCGCATCGCCCACGCCGTGCTTCCCATTCCCGGAAAAGGCTCCTCCGACTGGCAGTATTCCTGGGTGCCCGTCGTGGCCCCGATTGTCGGCGGCATCATCGGCGCGCAACTCTTCGTTTTGCTCGGGTTTTAGGGCTAAAAATTTAACCACGGAGAACACTGAGATACACGGAGGGAAAACAAGAATGCCAGAGAGGCAGAGGCCGGAAATTCAGGTCAAGCCCCAGACGTTCAGACGCTCCTCCTCCGTGCCGCTCCGTGTCCTCCGTGGTTAAAAATCAGGACACAGTATTTCAGGATAACTTCTTAATCCACTCCACTCATCGTTAAAAAATCCATCGTCATTCAACATCATGAGCTCCCAAAAATATATTCTGGCCCTCGACCAGGGCACCACCAGTTCACGCGCCATCGTTTTTGACCATTCGGGGCGAATCGTTTCTGTCGCGCAAAAGGAATACCGGCAGCATTATCCGAAATCCGGCTGGGTTGAGCACGATCCGTTCGATATTTGGGCGAGCCAAAGCTCCACGGCGGCGGAGGCCGTTTCCAAGGCAGATCTTTCAACCGACGCCATCGCCGCGGTCGGCATCACCAACCAGCGCGAGACCACGGTCGTCTGGGATAAGGAGACGGGCAAGCCGGTTTACAACGCCATCGTCTGGCAGGATCGCCGCACGGCCGATTATTGCGCCGAACTTCAAAAGCAGGGCATCGAGTCCATGATCCGGGAAAAAACCGGACTGCGCATCGACCCGTATTTTTCCGGCACCAAAATCCGCTGGATACTCGAAAACGTGGACGGCGCGCGCGCCCTCGCCGACAAGGGCCGCCTGCTTTTCGGCACCGTGGACACATGGCTGATCTGGCAGCTCACGGAGCGCAAGGTGCACGTCACCGATGCCACAAACGCCTCGCGCACCCTCCTGCTCAACATCCACACCGGCGATTGGGACGACGACCTGCTCAAGCTCCTCGGCATTCCCCGCTCCATGCTCCCCGAGGTCAAGTCCAGCTCCGAGGTGTATGGAAAAGTCGCCGCCGGGATTTATCCCGGCGGAGTTCCGATTGCGGGCATCGCCGGCGACCAGCAGGCCGCGCTTTTTGGCCAGGCATGTTTCGAGCCGGGCATGGTCAAGAACACCTACGGCACGGGCTGCTTTACCCTGATGAACACGGGGACGGAGGCCGTCACCTCGAAAAACAACCTTCTCACCACGATTGCCTGGCGCATCGGCAACCGCACCGAATACGCGCTCGAGGGCTCGGTCTTTATCGGCGGCGCGGTCGTGCAATGGCTGCGCGACGAGCTCCGCATCGTTTCCACCGCGCAGGAAGTTGACCGGCTCGCCGCCACCGTGCCCGATGCCGGCGGCCTCTACATCGTGCCCGCCTTCACCGGACTTGGCGCCCCGCACTGGGATCCCTATGCCCGGGGCATCGCCGTCGGCATCACGCGCGGCACCAATCGCGCCCACTTCTGCCGCGCGGCCCTCGACGCCATCGCCTTCCAAACCGCCGACCTCATCTCGTGCATGGAAAAAGACAGCGGACTGACGCTCTCCGAGTTGCGCGTGGACGGCGGAGCCAGTCACAGCCAGCCCCTGCTCCAGTTCCAATCCGACCTGCTGGGCAGGCCCGTGATCCGCCCGAAATGCGTCGAAACCACCGCCATGGGCGCCGCCTACCTGGCCGGCCTCGCCGTCGGCTACTGGACCAGCCGCGACGACATCACGAAAAACTGGCAGGTTGACCAGAAGTTCAAGCCAGACACCGCGCGCAAGGACATCGACACCCTGCGCACCGGCTGGAACCGCGCGCTGGAACGCTCCAAGGGGTGGGAGTTGAGTAATTAGGGCGTGGGTGACTGGGTTTGCTGTGGCCTCAGAATGTCAAAAAAGGCTGAGGTGTTTTCGGGTTTCCTTCATCGCGCATAGCAATGTTCGTGTGTTCATACCCCTCATACAGAATTCCGCCTCATACAGAATTAGCTTTTGACTGTAATAAAAAAATCATCTACTCAGACACTATGGAAAAAATATCGGAATTTTTAACTCCGTTAAGGGTAAAAATAGATCAACTACTCCTTGATCCTAATAACCCCCGCTTTGCAGAACTAGGCGAAAATATTGATCAAGTTCCTGAGAACCGTTTCGCTGAAGAAAGAGTTCAGAAAGCGGCTTTCGAAAAAATGAAAGTGCCAAAGTTTAACGTAGCTGAGCTTCGTGATACTATCAAAGAATTAGGGTTTCTTCCTATGGACCGTATTGTAGTTAGGGAGTGGAGAGAGAAAACAACGCCTCAAAAATATATAGTTATTGAGGGTAATCGCAGGTTAACAGCCCTTACGTGGCTGCTTGAACTTCATGACGCAGGAAAGGAAACATTCAGTAAAAATCAATTAGAGAGTTTGGGAAATTTTGAAGTTTTATTACTTGATAGCCAGCGTGCCCCAAAAACTGCACGATGGATACTACCTGGATTGCGTCATGTTTCCGGAATTAAGGAATGGGGACCTTATCAAAAAGCTCGAATGGTTTTTGAACTCCGCAATACGGGCAAAACACCTCAAGAGGTAGCTCAAAGTTTGGGACTATCGACAAGAGAATCCAATCAACTTTGGCGCGCATTTCTTGCTCTTGAACAAATGGGGAATGATGAGGAATACCAAGAATATGCCGAACCAAAGCTTTACAGTTACTTTGAAGAAGTTTTTAAACGTCCAAATGTAAGGGAATGGTTAGGATGGTCAGATGAACAACAAAAATTCACAAAAGAAAAAGAAATCAGAGAATTCTACGGTTGGATGAAAGGAGAAATTGGTGAAAATAATGAGCTTAGCGATCCAAAACTACCAGAAGCAAAATCTGTTCGTGATTTTTCAAAAATTATTGAGGATTCAAAAGCGCTCGCCATATTCCGTTCAAATGAAGGCACCTTAACACATGCTTTGGCCAGATTAGAGGCTGACAATCCTATTGATTACATATCAATCGTAACAACCTGCGAGTCTACACTACGTTCACTGCCGCCTGACATCTTGCGCAAGATGAATGAATCTGAATTGAATAATTTGGAGCTACTGCGTTCAAGAATCGACCAAATCTTAATAGATCGAACACATTTACTTGGAGGTAACAGTGGGGAAGTTAAATCCTGACATTGTTGCTCAATGGGTTGAGCAAGATTGCCAACAAACAGACTATCTACCAGTCCGTGATGTTCTGGCTATATCATTACGCAATCGAATCCCTAATTTATCTGAAGAACAAGCATCAGAGTATTCAGAAGAGCTCACTCAAGAAGTATGCAAATCACTAGAGTCTCGCATATATCAATATGCGCAAGATGGCATTATTGCGCCTTTTAAAATAGACTCTGATGAAGGAGCTAATTATATTAAATCCTCGTCAACTGTTGAGTCGGATTTACTGTTGGAATTACGAAAACGATCATCTGAAATATTCGAATTATTCTGCAAAGTGATTCTTTCAAAACTTTATGCGGAGGCATTTGTAGTAGGTGGATCACACGATGGAGGGGTGGATTTTTACGCAATAGGTTTACCGTGGGATAATTTGACAAATCCCATGCCTCCGTCCTCTAAAGCTTTGGTTATTGGACAATCAAAACGATACAAAAAAAACAATACTGTTGGTGAATGTGAAATCCGAGAATTTATTGGAGGGGCTATAAATCAGGCTGATGAACTTCGTCGAAAGCATCCTGATCGCGTTGGCTTACTAACGCCTCTCTTACTTGCATTTTGGACAACAGGCGATTTTTCTGTAAGCGCTAAAAAATATGCTCGAAAATTAGGCCTATGGTATTTGAACGGAATCGGATTAGCTCAATTAGCCACTCGCCTTGGATTGCAAGTAGCAGATTTAGATAATTTATATAATCAGCAAAATACCTCAGGCCTTGCTTTTTGACATTGGCGATACCGTCTGCGCGAAGGGATGCATCGCAGGCTTTCGCGGCCATATTCAGACATGGGCGAGTCGCCCATGCCACTCAATCCATCCCGATTCCACGGGCGAGACGCCCCAGAAAGACAACAGGGGGACGAATGCAACGCGGCAGCGCCCGGGAGCGCGGGCGTCCGCCCGCAGGGTTGGAGGGTTGTGCGGCGCACGCACCGTCTTGCGGGCAGGATGCCCGCGTTCCCGGGATGCAAGCGGCGCGTTATAGTGCGCCTTTGCTTACTTTTGCGCGGGCGCGGATGGCGCGGCGGGTGTCGGGGCGACTGCCGCTTTGACGTCGCCGCCGTTGTCGGCGAGGCGCTGGTAGAGGGCGAAGCGGTCGTTGACTCCTTTTTGAGCCTCGGCTTCGAACACCGCCACTTGCTCCGGCGACACGGAGCGGGCCACCAGTTTGTAGCGGTTTTCGGCGCGGGTAAACGTGCTCAGCTCGCCTTTCGGCGCGGCGCTGTCGAGTTGCATCGGGTTCTTGCCTTCTGCGGCGCGACGCGGGTCGTAGCGGAAGAGCGGCCAATAGCCGGTTTCCACGGCGAGTTTCTGGCGGTCGAAGCCTTCATACATGGCCTTGAAGCCGTGCGAGATGCAGGGCGCGTAGGCGAGGATGAGCGAGGGGCCGTCGTAGGACTCGGCTTCGCGGATGGCGTTGAGCGTTTGCGCGTCGCGGGCACCCATGGCCACGCGGGCCACGTAGACGTTGCCGTAAACGGTGGCGAGGAGCGCGAGGTCTTTCTTGCCGGTGGGCTTGCCGCCGCCGGCGAACTTCGCGGTTGCACCGAGGGGCGTCGATTTCGAGCACTGGCCTCCCGTGTTGGAATAGACTTCGGTGTCGAGCACCATGATGTTCACGTTGCGGCCCGAGGCGATGACGTGGTCGAGGCCACCGTAGCCGATGTCGTAGGCCCAGCCGTCGCCACCGAAGATCCAGACGGATTTTTTGACGAGGTAGTCGGCGACTTTTTCGAGTTCGCGGGCTTGCGGGTCGTTGATGCCGGCGAGGGCGGTTTTCAGTTCCGCAATCTTGGCGCGGAGCGCGGCGATGGCGGGATCGTTCGACTGGTCGGCGGTGAGGATGGCGTCAACGAGCGGCTGGCCGATTTGCGCGGCGAGGGCGTTGAGGAGGCGCTTGGCGCGGTCGGCGCTGCGGTCCATCGAGAGGCGCATGCCGAGGCCGAATTCGGCGTTGTCCTCGAAGAGCGAGTTGGCCCAGGCGGGGCCGCGTCCGTCCTTGTTTGTCGTGTAGGGCGTGGTCGGGAGGTTGCCGCCGTAGATGGAGGAGCAGCCGGTGGCGTTGGCGATGACGGCGCGGTCGCCGAAGAGCTGGCTGACGAGTTTGATGTAGGGTGTCTCGCCGCAGCCGGCGCAGGCGCCGGAGAACTCGAAGAGCGGGTCGAGGAATTGCACGTTCTTCGGCGTGTCGGCCTTGAAGCTGGCGCGGTCGATCGAGGGCAGGTCGAGGAAGAACTTGAAGTTGGCGCGCTCGCGTTCGCGGATCGGGTATTGCTCGACCATGTTGATGGCGCGTTTCTTCGGGTCGGCCTTGTTTTTGACCGGGCAAACGTGCACGCAGAGTTCGCAGCCGGTGCAATCCTCGACGGCGACTTGAAGGACGTAATTGTTGCCCTTGTATTCCGTGGATTTGAAGGGCACGGACTTGAAGCCCTCGGGCGCCTTGCTGAGGAGCGCGGGGTCGAAGAATTTGGCGCGGATGGCGGCGTGCGGGCAGGCTTGCACGCATTTGTTGCACTGGATGCAAATGGAGGCGTCCCATTCGGGAACCGTGGCGGCCATGTTGCGTTTTTCGTATTGGGCGGTGGCGGAGGGCCAGGTGCCGTCAACGGGAAATGCGGAGACGGGGAGGTCGTCGCCGCGGCCGGCGAGGATCATGCCGGTGACGTTGCGCACGAAGTCGGGCGCGTCGGTGGGCACGGGGGGCTGGCGGAGCGCGGTGGAGTCGGCGGCGGCGGGAATCTTGACTTCCTTGAGCGCGGAGAGGGCGGCGTCGATGGCGCGGAGGTTTTGGTCAACGATTTCCTGGCCTTTTTTCGAGTAGGATTTGATCGCGGCCTTTTTGATGTTGTCGATGGCTTCGTCAACGGGGAGCACTTCGCTCAGTTTGAAGAAGCACACTTGCATGACGGTGTTGGTGCGGTTGGCGGGGAGGCCGGCGGAGCGGGCGACGGCACTGGCGTCGATCGCGTAAACGCGGAGTTTTTTGGCGATGATTTCCCGCTGCGTCTCGGCGGAGAGGCGGTGCCAGGCGGTTTCGGTGTCGCCGGGGGCGTTGATGAGGAGGATGCCGCCCTCGGAGGCGCAATCGACGACGGGTTGCTGGTCGAGGAGGTTGAACTGGTGGCAGCCCACGAAGTCGGCGTTCTTGATGAGGTAGGGCGCGCGGATGGGGCGGTCGCCGAAGCGGAGATGCGAGACGGTGAAGCCGCCGGATTTCTTGGAGTCGTAAACGAAGTAGCCCTGGGCGTATTTGCCGGCGTCGACACCGATGATTTTGATGGTGTTTTTGTTGGCGCCGACTGTGCCGTCGGAACCGAGGCCGAAGAAGACGGCGCGGGTGAGCGTTTCGTCGAGGCTTTCGATGTCGAGGGTGTTGTCGTAGGGGAGCGAGAGGCCGGTGAGGTCGTCGTTGATGCCGATGGTGAAGGTTTGTTTCGGTTTGTCCTTGGCGATTTCCTCGTAAACGGCGGCGACCATCGGGGGCGTGAATTCCTTGGAGCCGAGGCCGTAGCGGCCGCCGGTGATCTTGATGCGCGTGGCTGGAGTATGCTCTCGAATCGCGCTGCTGCTATATACGCCACCTATTTGAATGTGCGAATTTTGATGAGAAAGCATTCCCTTATCCTCGCCGTGGCGGACGGCGGCGACGACGTCGAGATAGAGGGGCTCGCCAAACGCGCCGGGCTCCTTGGTGCGGTCGAGGACGGCGATGGCCTTGATGGTTTTCGGGAGCGCCTTGAGGAAGGCGTCGACGGGGAACGGACGGTAGAGGTTGACGGAGAGGACGCCGGTTTTTTGGCCCTTTTTGTTGAGCCATGCGGCGGTCTCGGCGGCGGTCTCGGCGCCGGAGCCCATGATGACGATAACGTGCTCGGCGTCGGGCGCGCCCTCGTAGTTGACGAGGCCGTATTTGCGGCCGGTGGCGGCGGCGAACTTGTCCATCTCGGCCTGCACGATGGCGGGGACGGCTTCGTAGAATTTATTGCAGGATTCGCGGGCCTGGAAAAAGACGTCGGGGTTTTGGGCGGTGCCGCGGATGGCGGGCGCGTCGGGGTTGAGGCCGCGGGAGCGGAAGGCGGCGAGCGCGTCGGCATCGATCATCGAGCGGAGGATGTCGTCGCTAATGCGATGCACGGTGTTGATTTCGTGCGAGGTGCGGAAGCCGTCGAAGAAGTGGAGGAAGGGGACGCGCGACTTGAGGGTGGCGGCGTGGGCGATGGCGGCCATGTCGTGCGCCTCCTGCGGGGAGTTGGCGGCGAGCATTGCCCAACCGGTCTGGCGGCAGGCCATGACGTCGGAGTGGTCGCCGAAAATGGAGAGCGCGTGCGTGGCGAGGGTGCGCGCGGTGACGTGCATGACGCAGGGGGTGAGTTCGCCGGCGATCTTGAACATGTTGGGGATCATGAGCAGGAGGCCCTGAGAGGCGGTGAAAGTGCTGGTGAGCGTGCCGCCCATGAGCGAGCCGTGCATCGCGCCCGCGGCGCCGGCTTCGGATTGCATTTCAACGACTTCGGGGATGTGACCGAAGAGGTTGGTCTTTTTCTGAACACCCCAGTCGTCCATGAATTCCGCCATCGGGGTGGACGGCGTGATGGGATAGATCGTGAAGACCTCCGTCATTTTATAGGCGACATGCGCGACGGCTTCATTGGCGTCGATGGTGGCCGGTTTGGATTTGGTGGTTTCGGAGGCGGCTTGAGTTGCGTTCATTGTTTCTAAATTATGAATTAACCTGTTTGTTTTTAAAAAATTATGAAATTAAGTGGAGATGATGAAAAACTGGGCTGATTGAAGGCGGGCGTTTTTTGAAATCGGGGGAAAATATGTCGTAATTATTTAAATAGATATTCGGCAGAGTAGCAGAGTCAACCAGTGGGATGGTTTTTGGAAAGATAAAATGAAAAAAAATGAGCTGATTTTGACCAAATCCTGCGCATATATTGCTTTTTCGTTCTCAATGAACACCGAGTGCCTGACGTGCTGCTTAAGATTGGTATACGTGAATATGTATATTTTGTTCAAAATTGTCGGATTTAAGGCAATTTATGCGCAATTTTCGGTAATTTGTGCTGGTTTTGACGCAGTGGCAGCTTGAAGAGAAATGCACGTGGCGCATCAAATGGGGGAGGGCAGTTTCGCCGTTCCGCGCAACGGCGACATTCCGACAACCGCTGTGTTTGCCACTCGTAATTCTCGGCGCGCTCGGCGAGCACACCCCCACCTGTTGAAAATCAAAGCTGGTTTGTGAATTGTGTAACCCCAATAGGTTACGCTTTGGATGAAAACAGTCCCATTTAGGCTGTCGGAAATGGAATCCCGTTTTTGGTTGGGATTCGCTATTCCTCGTCCAGCGCGGGCAGGATTTCCAGATTGGTGTCGCCGTTGGGAAGGGCGGCTAGATGCCAGCGCTGGCGGGTTATTTTTTTCAGGAAGGCGCGGTCATGGCTGACGAGCAGCATGGCGCAAGGGCAATCCGCGAGCGCTTCCTCGAGGCAGAGAATGCTCGGCAGGTCCATGTGGTTCGTGGGTTCGTCCATCACGATCAGGTGCGGGCCGCGCACGATGCCGAGCGAGAGCAGGAGCTTGCGCACTTCGCCGGGGCTGGGCTGCGCGCTTTCAAGCAGGCGGGCGGGGCGCGAGCCGAGTCGGCTGATCGTTGTCATGATGCGGCCGCGCTCGTCGTTGGGGTGCAGTTTGATTTTTTCCAACAGCGCGCGCGAATCCTCCGCGGAAATTTCCTGTGGCACGCGCACGAGTTTGTCCCCGGGGATTTGTAGGTTGGAGAGGATGTGCCGGATGAGCGTGCTTTTGCCGGAGCCGTTTGCGCCGGTGAGCGCGATGCGGTCGGCGCCGCCGATGGCGAGCTCGGGAAAATGCAGATGGCGGTTTTCGTTTTCGCCGAGCGGGAGCTTGCCCGCGGGCAGGCGCAGCAGGAAGTCGCGCGGCGAGTAGGATGCGCCGTCGATCCAGATGCCGGTTTCGTAACGCTTGGTGACTTGGATGGAGGCGCGCTCTTTTTCGACCCGGGCGGCGCGGCCGCGCATTTGCCCGGCGAGTTTGTTGGCGTAGGCGTCCTTGCCGGTGAGTTTGGCGAGGCCGCGCATGGCGCGTCCGTCAGGGTCGTTTTTGGTGAGCTTTTTCTGGTGCGAGCCGCGGGCGGCGGCGGCTTTTTGCTCGGCGATGACGCGGCGGCGCTGCGCCTCGGCGCGCAGACGGGCGGCGGCGTGTTTGAGCGCGTCGCTTTCGTTTTGCGCGGTTTGCTCCTCAATGTCCTGCTGGGCGAGCGCCTCGGTGATGTTTCCGGGGCGGAGCGTGGCGCGTCCATGGTCGAGCATGAGGCACCGGGTGCAGAGTTCGTCGAGGAGTTCGCGGTCGTGGCTGACGAGGATGCCGGCGCCGTGGTAGTTTTTCAGGACTTGGATGAGAAGTGCGCGCGCGTCGGAGTCGATGTGGTTGGTCGGTTCGTCGAGCGCGAGGATGGCGGGCTCCCTCCAGAAGGCCGTCGCGATTTGCGCGCGCTTGCGCTCGCCGTGGCTGAGTGTGTGCCAGCGCTCGGGCCAGTCGTCGCCGATGCGCAGGCGCGATTTGAGCGCGGAGGCGTCGGGCGCCCAGATGAAATCCTCGAAGAACGGCGGCGGGTCGTCGGTGCGCTGGGCGACGTAGAGCGCGAGGCCGTTTGCGTGCGCGCTGCCGTGCGCGGGCGCGAGCGCGCCGGTGGCGATTTGGAGCAGCGTGGTTTTGCCGGAGCCGTTTGCGCCGACGATGCCGGTCCAGGTGCGGGCGGGAAATTGCACGGTCAGGTTTTCAAAGATTGGCGCGCCCATGCCGGGATAGGAAAACTCGATGTCGGTGAGCGTGAGTTGTGCGGAAGACATTGCGGAAATTTTGGATTTTCGATTGCGGATTTGACGGACTGTCAGCCTTGCGGCCTCGGTAGGATTTGGGAAACCCGCGACAATGATGACGTGTGTCGCGGACCGGATAAACTTGAATGTCCGCGAAACCATCCGCGTCCGGGGGACGCGTAGGGAATGCGGTTCAAAAATAAGTTTAGCGAATCGAAATCATATTGGCCCGGACGACTGCGCCGCCGAGTGGAAAACATGTAGAACAGGTTTCGCGGATTCGTCCAGTTTCAAAAAAACAGCGGCGCGAGCGACTCGTGCCGCGTTCTCATTCCCGGGGTTCAGAGCATGTTTTCCAGGAATGCGCGGGCGCGCTTGTGGATGGGGTTCTCGAAAAACTCGGCGGAGGGGCGCGCCTCTAGGATTTCGCCGTTGTCCATAAAAATAACCCGGTTGGCGACTTCGCGGGCGAAAGCCATCTCGTGCGTGACGACGAGCATGGTCATGCGGGCCTCGGCGAGCTGGCGCATGGTGCGCAGGACTTCGCCCGTGAGTTCGGGGTCGAGCGAGGACGTGGGTTCGTCGAAGAGCATGATTTCGGGGCGCATGGCGAGGGCGCGGGCGATGGCGAGCCGTTGTTTTTGCCCGCCGGAAATTTGCGAGGGGTAGGCGTCGCACTTGTCCCAGATGCCGACTTTGTTGAGGAGGATTTCGGCCTCGGGGAGAATGTCAGCGCGGGCGCGCCTGGCCACGGTCATCGGCGCGGCGATGACGTTTTCCAGCACGGTCATGTGCGGGAAAAGGTTGAAGTGCTGGAACACCATTCCCATGCGCGCGCGGATGCGGCGGACCTTGGAGTCGGGCGCGTGGCGGCAATGCCCGTCGGGCGTGGTGTGCGCGAGGTTGTCGCCCCCGATGTCGATGCGCCCGCTGTCGATTTTTTCGAGGCGGTTGAGGCAGCGCAGGAATGTGCTTTTGCCGGAGCCGGAGGGGCCGATGATGGCGACCACTTCGCGTTCGGCGAGGTCGAGCGAAACGCCCTTGAGAACTTGGAGCTCGCCGAAACTTTTGCGGACATCGACCGCCCTGATCATTGTCTTTTTCTCAGTCATAGACGGCGTAGTGTTTTTCCATGCGCTGGAAGACCCAGGTGAGCAGGAAGGTCATGAGCAAATAAAAGACGGCCGCGACGACGAAGGGCGCGGGGCTGAAATCGCGGAGCACGATGCCGCGGACAACTTTCAACAGGTCGCTGAGCGCGAGTACGTAGATGAGTGAGGTGTCCTTGACGAGCGTGATGGTTTCGTTGCTGAGGGGCGGAAGGACGCGCTTGATGACCTGCGGCATCACGATGTGGCGCATCGTTTGCAGGTAGGTGTAGCCGAGAACCTTGGCTCCCTCATACTGGCCCTTGTCGATCGACTGGATGCCTGCGCGGAAAACCTCGGAAAGGTATGCGGCGTAGTTGAGCGTGAAGGCGATGACTGCGGTGAGAAAATCGGGGAGGATGATCGGAAAGCCGGGGATGTTTGGCAGCGCGAAATAGATAAAGAACATTTGCAGCATGAGCGGCGTGCCGCGCATGAGCCAGATGTAGGCGTTGACGCCGGCGGTGAGCAGGCGAAAACGCGAGATGCGCATGAGCGCGAGCGCGAGGCCGAGCGGCATCGCAAGAATCACCGTGATGAAAAACAGCTCAAGCGTGACCCGGGCTCCGTGGAGAAGCGGGACGATGTTGTTGAACAGAGTGTCCATTCGTTTGCCTCGAATGATTAACCCGCGCGCGGCCCTTGATTTGGCGCCGCCGGGGACGCGAGGATGGGTTTGGTGTTATTTGATGACGTTTCCGCCAAACCACGCACGGGAGATGTGCACGGCGGTGCCGTCCCGTTTCATTTCGTTGAGCACATTTTGCAGGCGCTCGAGAAGGTCGGTGTCGTCCTTGCGCACACCGATGCCGTATTCCTCGGTGCCAAAGTGTTCCCAGAGGATGACGTAATTTTCCGGTTTTTTGGCGACGTAATAACGGCCCACAACCTCGTCCACGACGACGGCGTCGAGGCGTCCAATTTCCAAGTCCATGAGCGCGGTGACGTTGTCGGCGTATGTTTTCATTTCACTGAAACTTTCAAATGCCTTGGTGTCGCGCTTGACGGCGTCAATCGCGCTGCTGCCCTCCTGGATTCCGATGACTTTGCCGGCCAGCGCGTCCTTCGTGCGAATGGGGGATTTCGACGAGACGACGATGACTTGGTGGTTCTCCATGTAGGGATCGGTGAAGGCGATTTTCTCCTTGCGCTCCTCGAGGATTGTGAGGCCGTTCCAGATGACATCGATGCGCTTGCTGGAGAGCTCCGCCTCCTTGGAGTTCCAGTCGATGGGCTTGAACTCGACGGCGCAACCCATGCGCTTGAACGCCTCGCGAGCCATGTCTATGTCGAAGCCGACGATGTTGTGCTGCTCGTCGCGAAAGCCCATGGGCGGAAAACTGTCGTCGAGTCCGACGACGATTTTTTGGTTTTGCGCGCTGCCGGAAGCGCCCGTCCGAGCGGAATCATTTTTGCCGCAAGCCGCGAAAAGAAGGCTCGCAGCCAGCGCGACCAGGACGGAAAAGAGTCTAATTTGCATGTGTCAATAGACTTAAAACAGAGGCGAAAGGTCAAGACGCATGTTCCATACACAGCCGCCCGGCGGGGCGCGGCCGATTGTTTGGAAACGCGCTTTGGCGGTGCTTCATTATGCGAGCAACGATTTGAGATCGGTGAGTGTGAGTTTTGCGCTGAGTGCGTCGCTTGCCTCGAAGACGTCGGAGAGCAGCGCGCGTTTGCTTTCCTGAAGCTGGAGAACCTTTTCCTCAACGGTGCCGCTGCAAATGAGTTTGTAGCTGGTGACGACTCGTTTTTGCCCGATGCGGTGGGCGCGGTCGGTTGCCTGCGCCTCGACTGCGGGATTCCACCACGGGTCGAAGTGCACGACGGTGTCGGCGGCGGTGAGGTTGAGGCCGGTGCCGCCGGCCTTGAGCGAGATGAGAAAAACGGGAGGTTCGGGCGCGCCGGCGGGCGGATTGTTGAAGCGGTCAACCTCGGCCTGGCGCGCGCGAACGGACATGGAGCCGTCGAGATAGGCGAAGGGGATTTGCTGCGCGTCGAGCTCCTCGCGGACGAGTGCTAGGAGTTTTGTGAACTGGGAAAAAACGAGCAGGCGGTGTCCGTCGTCGATGGCCTCGGAGAGGATTTCGCGGAAGGCGGCCAGTTTCGCGGAGGCAAAATTGGAGGAGTCCGGAGATAGGATGGTGGAGGAGCCGCTGTCAGGGTAGGGCGAACCCTCCGGGTGAGCCGCATCCCGCACCGGCTCAGCCGGAGGCTTCGCCCTACCTAGCAGCCTCGGGTCGCAGCAGACTTGGCGGAGGCGGAGAAGCTGGGTGAGCGTGGCGAGGCGGATTGCGTTTTCACTGGCGCCACTGGTTTCGAGGGCGAGAAGTTCGCGCTCGGTGTTTTGCTGCACGTCGCGATAGAGGGCGGCTTGGGCGGGCTCGAGTTCGCAGTAGATGACCTGCTCGATTTTCTCGGGAAGCTCGGGGGCGACGGCGGTCTTGGTGCGGCGCAGAATGTAGGGCGCGGTGCGGGCGCGGAGGCGCTCGTCGTGCCATGCGCGTTCGTCGCCGCGCGCGCCGGGCGGAACGGGGGCGAGGTAGCCGGGCATCAGGACTTCGAAAAGCGAGCGGAGGTCGTCGAGCGAGTTTTCGAGCGGCGTGCCGGTGAGCAGAAAACGCGAGCGGGCGCGAAGGGATCGGAGTGTGCGCGCGTTTTGCGTGCGGCGGTTTTTGAGATGCTGGGCCTCGTCGGCGATGAGAATGTCGAATTCGATTTTTGAAAAAAACGCGCTGTCTCGGGCGAGCGTGCCGTAGGAGGTGATGATCAGGTCGTGCGAGGCCGCGTCGGCCGCGCGGGCGAGGCGGTTGTTGCCGTGATGGATGAATGCGCGGAGCCGCGGGGTGAAATGCGCGGCCTCGCGCCGCCAATTTTCGACGAGGCTGGCGGGGCACACGACGAGACCGGGCGCCGCGCCGGAGCCCGGTGATTCCGAGTGCGCGGCGGCGAGTAGCGCGAGCGCCTGAAGGGTTTTGCCGAGCCCCATCTCGTCGGCGAGGATTCCGCCGAGCTTGTGGTTGCGGAGATGCCAGAGCCAGGCGGCGCCGATGCGCTGGTAGGGGCGGAGCAGGGCGTCGAGTTGCGCGGGCAGGGGCGCGGGCGCGAGCTTGGAAAGATTGCGGAGCGCCTCGCTGCGCGCGCGCCAGGCGGCGGGCGGCTGGAAGTGCGGGGCGATTTCCTCGATTATGCCCTCGGCCTCGGCGAGCGCGGCGGCGGGGATGCGATGCGTGCGGCGCGCGGCGGGCGCAAGGCCGGTGTTGTCCGATGCGAGGGCGTTTTGCGCGCGCGCGAGCCGGTCGAGTTGCGCGGGCGGGACGAGGTAGATGCGTTTGTTTTCGGCGTCCTCAAGATAGGAGCGGCTGGAGGCGATGGCGTCGTGTATTTTGTTTTCGGACACACCCTCCGCGCGGAGTCCGAGGGTCAGGTCGTAGCCGCCGGAGGCGGCGGGCGTGGCGTCGCAGGCAACTTCGGCGCGAGTGATGCGGGCGGTGTTCTTCTTGAAGTTGTCGGTGAACCCGGCGTGGTAGGTGTCGCGGAGATCGTCGCCGTGGGCGGCGAGGAAATTCAGGACTTTGTGGCGGTTGCGCAGCCACCATTTGCGATTCGACGGTTCGAGCGCGAAGCCGTTGGTTTTGAGCAAATCGAGTATTGTGTGGTAGGAAACGGATTCGCGGCTGGGCAGCGAGATGGCGAGGTAGTGCTCGGAGCCGTCGACCAGAAGGCCGGATGCCAGAGTGCCGGAGGAGGAAGACGCGGAGAGGTTGGGTTTTCGGTTGCCGCTTTCTGGCTTTCTGGCCTCTGGAATTCTTGCCTCCGGTTCCCCGGCCTCTTGCAAATGCTCGCTGGCGCCTTGAAGGGCGGCGTCATTCCATGCGAGAGAAACGGCGGGTTTGTTTATCCAGAAAAACAGCGGTTGTCCGGCGAGGGCGGCGATGAGCTGGCGCAGTTGGGCGCGGGTGAGTTGGATGAAGGCGGGCGGTTTTTGCGAGTTGCACCACGTTTGGATGAGCGCGAGCGCGGGGAGCAATGCCGCGGCTGGCGGAGCGGCGAGATCGATTTCGAGTTTGATCGGAATCGCATCGCGCGCGGCGGCGGCGGGAAGATTGGGCGGCAGATAAATACGGAGCATCAGCGAGAAGAGAATTGGATATCAGGATTGCCGGGCAGGCGGCCCGCGTCACTGCCGGAGTCAGGGGAAATATTTTTTTCGGGCCTTCACCTGCACGATTCGTTTTTCGGGAAGGATGTAGGCGGTGAGTGCGCCACCCATGACGCACGCGGTGTCGATGCCGAGCGACCATTTGAGCTTGTAGGTTTCAGGGCGCGGAGTGTGGCCGTAAACGACAAAGGGCGGGCCGCTCCAGAGATCGGCCCAAAAGGGCGCGTTGGGCGCGTCGGCGCGCTTGCGGGGGCGGCCCCCGGCGTCGATGACCTGGATGTTGGTGACGGTTTCCGCGGATTGTTTTTGCCAGGGGATTCCGGGAAGAAAACCGCCGTGCACGAAGACGGTGTTGAGCGTTTCCTCGTGGTGGGTGAGGGGCATTTGACCGATGTATTCCCAGTCGGCGGGCCGGAGCTTGGAGAAGGTGTCGATGTCGGTTTCGCGGAGATGCGAGGGATCCTTGGTTTTGTGGTAGGCGAGGAGGCGCAGCTCGTGGTTGCCGAGGAGGGCGGTGGCGTGGTGCTGGCGCGCGAGGTCGATGACCTTGCAGGAGTCGGGGCCGCGGTTGACGAGGTCGCCGAGCAGGATGAGCCGGTCGTCTTTCGCGAGGTTGAGAAGGGCGAGCAGGTCTGAAAATTCTTGGTGGCAGCCGTGGATGTCTCCGATGGCGATGATGCGTCCGGTCATTTTTTTCGATTTGCAGAAATTGACTGGCAGCACGGGCCGCCTCAAGTAAACAAGTTGGGTGATGGAAATATCGATACAGCCTCAGGCAACCGTTTGTTGGGTTTCGCAGCAGCCTTTCGTGGAGGGGCGGCGCGTGGTGAGCGTGCTGCTGCGCGGGCGGCAGAATCCGGATGAGATTATGAGGCGCGACATGCTGGAGTCGGAAGCGGGCAACTTCGTCGCCGACGGGCCGTTGATGTGCCGCTGGGTGCGCGAATACAAGCCGCGCAAGGCCAACGAAAACCCGGAGCGCGAGCTCAAGCTGACCGCGGAAAACCTGTTCATGACGCTGGTCGATCCGGCAACGGAACTGACGCCGGAGACGGAGCGGCTGGTGAAGTTTCTGGCGCTGATGCTGGAGCGAAAACGCGTGTTGCGCCCGAAAGGTCGCTCGGCGGACGGAAGCAAGAATCTCTACGAGCACGCAAAAACAAAACAAATGATCGAGGTGCCGGGCGGCGAGCTGACGCCGGAATTTTTCATGCAAGTGCAGGAGCAGCTGAGCGTGCTCGTGGGCGGTGGCGAACCGAAGGAAACGGAGCCGGAGGCGGAAGTGAAAGCGGAGGCCGTAGCCGAAACGGAAGCCGAGCCCGCATCGCCGCAAGAACCGGAGACGGAAGTAGCGATTTCTCAGGACGTGCCGGAATCGCAGCAGGAGCCGGCGCAAGATTCGCAGGAGCAGCAGGACGACGAGAAGCCGGTGACGCAGGAAGGGTAGGGCGTTCCGAGCAAAGCGACAGTTTAACCCTGTCCCGGTGAGCCGCGAACAATGCGGCATGCAAAATCGACCCCGCCTGGGGCTTCGTCCTACCGCGATTGCAGGCTGAATTTGTTCAGGCCGGTTTTGCGGCAGGCATCCATCACGAAGGCGAGTGTTTTGAGCGGGGTGTCCTCGTCGGCGCTGATCAGCACGGGAATGTCGCGGCTGACCTGTTTCACTTGTTGGAGCAGATCGACGAGTTGGGCTTCTGTGGCTGGTTTGCCTCCGAAAAGGATTGTGCCGTCTTTCTCAATCGCAATGGTGACGCCCTCGACGTTGAACTGGTTGGAGCCGGCGGTGTCGACTTTTGGGAGCGTGAGGTTGAGCGTTTGCGTGTTGGCGAAACGCATCGTCACAAACGCAAAAAAGACGAGCAGCACGAGCACGTCGATCAGGGGCACCAGCGGCAGTTCGGGCCGGTGGCGGCGTTTGACGCGTAATCCCGTTGCGCTCATGCGGACTTGGTGAGTTGGTTGCCCTCGGAGGCGTCGCCGCCGTCGGTTTTGCGATACTGGAGCACGCGCTCGAGGAGCACGTCGAGCTTGGCGGCCTGCGCGTCGATGCGTCGCTGGAGGTAGCCGTTGCCGATCAGCGCGATGACCGCGACAACAAGACCGAGCAACGTGGCCGAGAGCGCGTAGCCGACGCTTTCGGTGAATTGCACCGGGTCGGGCATTTTTGTGACCGGGTCGATTTTTGAAAACGCTGCGAGCAGGCCGGACACCGTTCCGATCAGCCCGATGAGCGGCGCGCCCGTGTAAATGACATCCAGGTAGCTGACGCCGCGCTCCATTTTCATGACTTCGAGGCGGGCGTAGGCCTTGGCGCCCTCCATGTCGCCCGGATGCCGTTCGACAAATCCGATGATGCGTCCGAGCGCCGAGTGCGTGCCGGAGACGATGTTTTGCCCGCCGAGCACGGAGTCGGCGAGGTCGATCGGGATGATGGCGGATTCGCGGAGCGCGATGCTGCGTTCGCAGATGATGAAGATTGCGGCGACGGAACAGAAACCGAGCGGGTAGGCGAGCAGGCCGGCTTCCTTGATGATGCGCATGCCATCAATGGCGGAAAGGAGGGTCGTCATTAACATGTATGTCGTGAATGTATGGCGTGATCTGACGCGGTTTTATAGAAAAATGTTCAGAATATTTTTTTGGCCCTTCCCTGCGATAAGAAAAACGACTTGGGCCAAAATCGCGCGCGACTCGAAATTCCGGCGCGAAACGCGTTTTGCTTCGCAAGCGCGCGCCTTCGTGACATCAAGCCGTTCCCGGGCGCATCCATTGCCGCGCGCGGTTCGCCAGAAAATCGATATACGCCGGCTGGTCGTTCAGGCACGGGATTTGTTGGAAGCACTCGCCGCCGGCATCGAGGAAGGTTTTTTGTCCGGCAACCATGAGTTCCTCGAGCGTCTCCAGGCAGTCGGTCACGAAGGCGGGCGAGAGCACGAGCAGTCGCTTGATGCCGCGGGCGGGTAGTTGCGCGAGGGTCTCGTCGGTGTAGGGCGAGAGCCACGGTTCGCCGACGAGGCGCGATTGGAAGGTGATCGAATACCGCTCCGGCGCGATTCCGGCGCGCGCGGCAAATCCGCGCGCGGTTCCGAGCACTTGGGCTCGATAACACGTCGCGTGCGCGGGCGAATCGACTTCGCAGCAGTCTTTCGCGCACAGGCAATGCGCGCGCGATTTGTCGGCTTCGCGCAGGTGGCGCTCCGGGATTCCGTGAAAACTGATCAGCAGGTGATCGTGCGGTTGCGCGAGATACGGTTTCGCCGACTCGACAAGCGCGGCCAGATAATCGTCGTCCTTGTAAAACGGCTGCACGCAGTCGATGCGCATTTGCGGCGCGAGCCGCGCGGCCTGCGCATAAACCTCCACGACGAGCGTTTCCCACGACGACATCGCGTAGTGCGGATATTGAGGGAAAAGCAAAACATGCCCCACGCCGTCCGCGGCCATTTGCGCGACCACCGACGCGATGGACGGCTTGCCGTAGCGCATGGCGAGATAAACCGTCGGTGGCGAGGGTAGGGCGAACCCTCCGGGTGAGCCGTTGCTTGGCGTCTCGATTGGCGCATTCGCAGTCGCCGCCGATTCCGGCTCAGCCGGAGGCTTCGCCCTGCTATCGCAGCCCAGCACCGCCGCCAGTTTTTCACGCACCGACATCGAGGTCACGACCAGCGGCGAGCCTTTCTCCGTCCAGATCGATGCATACGCATGGGCCGAGTTTTCGACGCGCCTCGGGATGATGATCCGGTTCACAAGCAACGACCGCAGCCATCGCGCGCGCGGACGGTCGATCACGCGCGGGTCGCCCAAAAACTCGGAGAGATAAGCGCGCACATCGGCCACGGCGGGCGAATCGGGCGAGCCGAGATTGACGAGGAGGACTGCGCGTTTGGACATGGGCGGCGGGCGGTGTGGTCGGTTTGTTTGATTGCGGCGCGAATTGCCCGACGGATCGCCAAAAATGTCAACGATGTTGGCTGTTGTTAACAATACGCGGGCCGGCTTTTCCACGGGGTTGCGCAATAGCAAGGCCTTGCGCGCGGCCTGGGCGCGCCGGGTGGTTTCCTTTCTCCCGTTGTCAACTATTGCGGGCGCTCCGTGTTCGGTGGCTGGATGCGAAACACCAAAACCAGCCCCGTCAAAACCGCCACCATGCCCGCGATTGCAAGCAAGGGCATGACATTTCCCAAGATTACGAAATCGAGAATCACGGTGACCACCGGCACGAGGTAAAACAGGCTGGTGACGTTGACCAGGTTTCCACTGCGGATCATCCGGTATAGCAAAAGTTGCGACCCGACGGAAATCACCAGACCCAGCCAAAGCAGCGGTATTATGAAACTCAGGTTGAGCTCAAAATGGAACGGTTGGAACGGGACGAAACACAGGCACAGCACCAGCGTCGCGAGATATTGCAGCGGCAGGACTTCAATGGATGGTTGCTGGATCCGTTTCTGCAACAGCGTGCCAAAGGTGATGCACAGCAGTGCGCCAAGCGCGAATAGCATGCCAAGCACGGACAACCTGGCCATCACCAAACTTTGGAAAACCACGAGCACCAGTCCGCCCAGCGCCAAGAGCAATCCGAGCAGGCGCCATGACGAGAATCGCCGCTCAGTCAGCAGCAACGTAAGAACCGGCTGCACACCCATCAGCGTGGCCAGCAATCCGGGGGTGATTCCGTGCGCCATGGCCTGAAAATAGCAGACTGAATAACATCCGATCAAAAGCAGTCCGACCCCGGCGACCTGCCAGCGGGTTCCCGGCTTGGGCAGCCAGCGGCGGCCTCGCAAACCGATCAGCAGCAGCGCGCCGAGCGCCAGGGAAAACCGCAGGATGAGGACCGCAAACACGGAGGAATGATCGAGCGCCCACCGGGTAAAGATCGCCGCGCTGCCCCATAGCAGCACAAACGCGCACATGATGGCGAAAACGGCCAATTTGGAAAATTTCGAATTCATTGCATGAATGCGGCATGGATGTGACAACGGGGCCGGTATCTTCCAAGCGCTGGATGGTTGATCTTCAGGAATTTTTGGCAGGTGATTTTTGACGTCGTTAGATTTTTTTACATTTGGAAAAATCACACCGGCCGCAAGAACAAGCTCTGATGCGCGTCGGCTATTTTCAAAAAAACGACACCGGCGCCCCGGGGATGGGGCTGTGGGCTGTTGCGTTCGTTAAGGGGGATTTGTTGCGCGCCAAAATGCAAACAGGGATGCCCGGAGCTGTCCTCTTTTCCAAGAAAACCGTTCCCTGTGGAGGCGCGAGATTGGTCGTATTGTGGTGAATTTAGGCGGGAATTTTTGCCTTTTGTTACGGCGGTAGCGTTGTTTTAATGCGCGTTTCTTAAATTCTTATGAGCAAACCACAGAAGCCCGTTGTTCTCATCATCCGCGACGGCTGGGGGAAAAATCCCCACGCCGAGCAGCACGCTTTTAATGCCGTCGAACTTGGCAATTGCCCGACCGACGCCATGTTGCACGCAAAATACCCCTGCACGCTTGTCAAGGCGAGCGGCCTCGACGTCGGCCTCCCCGACGGCGTGATGGGCAATAGCGAGGTCGGCCACGAAAATATCGGCGCGGGCCGCATCGTCGACCAGGAGCTCGTCCGCATCAATAAACTCTTCTCCGAAAAACGCCTCGCCGAAAACACCGTTTGGAAGGAAGCCCTCGAACGCGTCAAAACCCGCGGTTCCAATCTGCACTTCATGGGCATCGTTTCCGACGCGGGCGTGCACGGAATGCTCGAGCACCTTTACGGGCTTCTTGCGCAAGCCAAGGCCGACGGTGTCGCGCCGGACAAGGTTTTCATTCACGCCTTCACAGACGGGCGCGACACGCCCCCGACCAGCGGCATCGGCTTTGTGAAACAAGTCGGGGACAAGTGCCAGGAGCTCGGCATCGGCCGCATCGCCACGGTGTGCGGACGTTTCTGGGCGATGGATCGCGACAATCGCTGGGAGCGCGTCAGCAAGGCATACGATTTGCTCACGGGCCGCGCCGCCGTCGCCACCGCGCCGGACGCGATCGCCGCCGTCCAGCAATACTACGACAAGCCCCTCAGCGAGACGCAAAAGGGCGACGAGTTTGTCGCGCCGACCGCCATCCTCGGCGCCGACGGCAAGCCGGTTGCCTCGATTGCCGACGGCGACGCCGTTGTCTTCTACAACTACCGCGGCGACCGTCCCCGCGAAATCACGAAGGCCTTTGTCCTCGACAATTTCGACGGCTTCGATCGCGGCCAGAAACTCGACCTCTATTTCGCCACGATGGCCGAATATGAAACCGGCCTGCCCGTGCATGTGATTCTTCCGAAACCGCCCAAGCTGAAAAACATCCTCGGTGAAGTTGTCAGCAACGCCAACCTCGCGCAGTTCCGCTGCGCCGAGACCGAGAAGAACCCGCACGTCACCTTCTTCTTCAACAACTATCGCAAGGACCCGTTCCCGGGCGAGGAGCGCGCGTGTCCCGCCAGCCCGAAAGTGCCGACCTACGACATGCAGCCGGAAATGTCCGCTACCGAGGTTACGCGTCTCTCCAAGGAGGCGATTCTCTCGGGCAAGTTCTCGCTCGTCGTGGTGAACTACGCCAATCCCGACATGGTCGGTCACACCGGTTCGCTCCCCGCCGCGATCAAGGCGGTCGAGGCGACCGACAAGGGCGTCGGCGAACTCCTTGAGGCAGTCGCGCAAATGCAAGGCAGCGCCGTCGTCTGCGCCGACCACGGCAACTGCGAACAAATGTATGACCCCTCCGCCAAGGGCCCGCACACCGCGCACACGCTCAACCTCGTGGAAGTGTTTGTCGTCGGTGAAAAATATTCCGCGCGCAAAACCAAGATGCGCACAGGCGGACGCCTCGCCGACATCGCCCCGACGCTTCTCGCGCTCATGGGCCTGCCCAAGCCCGACGAAATGTCCGGCGTGAGCCTGGTCGTGGACGAGGAAACCCGTCCCCCGTATTGATTCGGATTCCGGAGGCGGCCGGCGCGATCATTGCGCGGCCGCCTTCCAAAAACATTCCGAGCCGCTCAGATTGGTTGTTTTCTGGCGATAAACTTATCGCAGCAAAATGCCTTTGGGCAGGGTGAAGCCTTGGGTTGAGCCGTGGCATTCCCGGCGCACCGGGACGGTTAGCCCTACCTCAAAATGTGACTGAATAAACCAAAACCGCCCTAATGGGCGCGGACTAGCGCGCTTGGGCGGCGGGTTCCAATTCAAAAACCTCCTCGGGCTTGAAGAACCGCTTGATTTCGATTTCCGCGTTTTCGACGCTGTCGGAGGCATGCACGACATTGATCATGCCGGACTCGCCAAAGTCGCCGCGAATAGTGCCCTTGGGGGCTTTTGAGGAATCGGTGGGGCCGAGCATCTCCCGGACGCGGGCGATGACATTTTCGCCTTGAAGCGCGACTGCGACCACCGGACGCGAGCTCATGAACTGCTCGAGTTTCGGGTAAAATGGAAAATGGGTGACGTGCGCGTAGTGAACGCGAAGCAGCGCCGGCGTGAGGATCATCATTTTACAGCCGATAATGGAAAAACCAGCCTGCTCAAAACGGGCAAGGACAGTGCCGACAAGTTTTTTGTCGAGGCAGTCTGGTTTAAATATGATAAATGTTCTTTGCATGTAGGTGAGTCAGGCAAGTTACGAAATAAATACGCACAAAGTGAAGCAAGATCTGCGTATATTGAGTCGAAAAACCCTTTTTTGTTGCATTATTTGGCGCAAAAATGCCCCAAACGCGGGTAATAATAATTCGTTTTCATAAATGGCATGGCCGTTTTTGGCAGGGCGGATTTGCTGTTTCGAGCAACAGTGACATTCCTCCAACCGCCATTTTTGCGGTCTCCGATTCCCGGCGTGCGGGCGCGCCGCGCTTGTTTTGCGAAGGGGCTTTTCTTGATGCATTGCTTGCGAAGCCCGCATTCTTGTTCAAAGGTTGTTTGACTGTTTAATATAATATGAACCCATCCGCAGCCAGTTTTCGCCGAACCAAGATTATCGTGACCCTCGGGCCCGCCACCGAAAGCGAGGAGATGCTCGAGAAAGCCATTCGCGCGGGGGCGGATGTGTTCCGGCTCAACATGGCCCACGCCAAGCACGATTGGACGCGCACAATCATCCGCCGCATTCGCGGGGTTTCGCAGCGCGTCGGGCGCGAGGTGGCGATCATGATGGACATCAAGGGGCCGGAAATTCGCACCGGCGATGTCGCCGCGCCCATCGAACTCAAGCCGGGCGAGATTTTCGACTTCACCATGCAGCCGGGCGACGATGGCGGAAGCAGCACGGAGATCCGCTCCGTGCATGTGAATTACAAGGACCTCGTCAACGATGTGAAGGTCGGCGACACCGTGCTTGTTGACAACGGGCTCATTCGCCTGGAAGTGCTCGAAAAACAGGACGCGCGCATACGCTGCCGCGTGCTGATTCCGGGCGAGCTGAAATCGAAGCGCCACATCAACCTGCCCGGCGTGCGCGTCAACCTGCCCTCGTTCACGGCCAAGGACAAGGGCGACACGATCATCGGCATCGAGGAGGGAATTGATTTTGTGGCGCTGTCGTTTGTGCGCGAGGCAAAGGACATCGAGACGCTGCGCGATTTTCTCAAGAAGCAGGATTCAAAGGCGGGCATCATTGCAAAAATCGAGGACCAGTCGGCCATCGTGAACCTCGACGAAATTGTGATGGCGACCGACGCGCTCATGGTGGCGCGCGGCGATCTCGGCATCGAGTGTCCGGTCGAGGAGCTGCCGATCATCCAGCGCAAGGCGGTGCAGGCCTGCCTCCGCCACGGCAAGGCGGTCATCATCGCCACGCACATGCTCGAGTCGATGATCACGCAACCGATGCCCACGCGCGCGGAGATTACCGATGTGGCAAACGCCGTCTTTGAGCTCGCGGATTGCGTGATGCTCTCGGGCGAAACAACCGTGGGCAAATATCCGATCGAAAGCATCGAATACCTCGACAAAATTTCGCGGCGCATCGAGCAATTGGAGACGGGGGAGGCCAGGCTGGTCAAAGTCGAGATTCCGGCGATTCCCGAAAAACTGAAAGTGCTGCGCTCGGCCGCGATGATGGCGGGAGAGATTGACGACGCGCGCATCATCACCTTCACGAGGCAGGGCGTGATTGCGCGCGGGCTGGCGGCGCTGCGCCCGGGCCGCGCGCCGATCATCGCGTTCACGCCGTATGTGGAAACGCTGCGCCAGTTGCGATTGTTGCGCTCGGTCATCGGAATCCTGATGCCGTTCGAGGCGAATCCCGACGACACGATTGACCATGCCATCGCGCATTTGAAACACACCAAGCAAGTGGACATCGGGGACAAGCTGGTGGTGGTCACCGACATCCTTTCGCACGACCGTCTCGTTGACAGCGTGCAATTGCGAACAGTGCGGTAACGGCAGTGGCGAGTCGTAGTGGGTGGCAGGCATAAAGTCACCCGCGGCTTTGCCGCAATATACTTTGAAAACACGACCATGGTGGACGCCTTTGAATTTCTGCCTGCCACTTCATTGTCGGCCACTTGCCCACGGTATTCCCAATCAGCGCAACTTTATGATTGAAAATGCCGGAGGCCTGCCATTGAAGAGCGTTTTGATCGAAGCCCTTTGTTCCCCATGAGCTCCTCTCCCCATGATTCCCCACTCAGCGTGCCGCCTTGCGCGGACATGCCGGTGGAGAAATCGCAGTGGTTCAGAAACGAGGTGCACGCTCATGACGCCAAGCTCAAATCCTACTTGCGCGGCGCGTTTCCCGCGGTTGACGCCGAGGATGTCGCGCAAGAATCCTATCTGCGCATTTGGCTGGCAAGCGTGGGGCAGCCGATCAAGTCGGCAAAGGCGTTTTTGTTCACTGTGGCCAGGCGTCTTGCGCTCGACACGATTCGCCACCGGAAAAAATCCCCAATAATTGCAGTGCCGGATTTGGCCGTGTTGAACGTCATGGATGAAGGCAGGGATGCCGCCGAGGCCGCGTCCACCAGTGATGAAATCGCATTGCTGGCGGAGGCGCTCGACTCGCTCCCCGCCCGTTGTCGTGAAATCATTATCCTTCGCAAATTCCAACATCTCTCCCAACGCGAGGTCGCCGAGCGCCTTGGCATCGCCGAGTGCACCGTCGAGGAGCAAGTTTATCGCGGCATCCGCCGCATGGAGGCGTTTTTCGTCCGGCGCGGCGTGATCAAGCCGTGGCAGGGCAAACGAGGCAAACGATGAGCAACCGCGCCGACAACAAGAGTGTTTCCGATGTCGCCGCCCGCTGGGTGGCGCGGCGCGACGCCGGGCTGACCCCTTTTGAAACGGAGGAGCTTCAACAATGGCTGGACGCGGACGAACGCCACCGGGACGCGTTCGATCATTACGCGCGCGCGTGGTCGGCTTTTGATCGTCCGGCTCGGGCGGGCGCGCAAGACGCGGTGATGCGCGAGCTTCAGGCGCGCTCGAAACGCAGGCGCGCGCGGCGGGTTAGCGCGATGTCCGGGGCTGCGTGCGCTTTTGCCGTGGTCTTGGTGTTTGCGCTCATGCGGCGGCAACCCGACGCGGGTGAATTGAGCCACGCCGGGGCGCAGCAGCAGTCGAGCGTGGTGGTCTCCCGGCCCGAGAGTCGAGTGCTTGAGGATGGTTCGACAGTGGAACTCAAGCCGGGCGCAATTATAGATGTGCGTTATGACGAAACAACCCGCCGCGTGATACTGGAGCGCGGCGAGGCGCATTTTCAGGTTGCGAAGGGACTTCCGCGCCCGTTCGTGGTCGAGGCCGGCGGCATGGAAGTGCGCGCGGTTGGCACGGCTTTCGCCGTGCAAATCGACTCCGCGCAAATGGAGGTTTTGGTGACCGAGGGCCGAGTCGCGGTGGAAAAAACGCAGTCTTCCGCGCCGGCGCCATTGGACACAACCGGCGGGGACGATGATCCCGGGGCGGAGTTGGATGATGCGCGGATACCCCCGACATTCGCGGCGGCATCGCCGGCCGTTCCCATCGTTCCCGTGGCGGTGCTCGGCGTGTGCGAACGCGTTGTTCTGGATATCACCATGCCCACGGTGACCGCGCCCGTCGTGACGCCGGTCTCGCCCGCCGAGCTCAATGCGCGCCTGTCCTGGCGCATTTCGAGACTGGAGTTTTCGTCAACGCCACTGGCGGAAACCGTCGCGCTGATCAATCGCTCCTCGCATTTGCCGGATGGGAGCGCGGGTGCGCGACTGGTGCTGGATCCGGCGTCGCCAGGGCTGGCGGCGGAACCCGTGAGCGGGGTTTTCCGCGCCGACAATATCGAGGCGTTTGTGCAAGTGCTCGGGTTGAGCATGGGCATTGAGGCCGAGCGCCGGGGTGACGAGATTATTTTGCGCAAGCCGCGGTAATGGCACTGCGTTTTGGCGGGCTCGGGCAAGGCTCAGGCATGGAGGCGTTTTCACGCGCATTAAAATTTTATCATTATTTTTGTGCCAGATTTTCCGCGGTGGGGCGTCTGCATTGGCATGGTTACTCGCATATCGATCCCCTCCCGGGTTCTCATTTGTTTGTTTTCATTTTTTGCCGCCGCCAGCCTTTGGGCCGGTGTGGACGGACCGGCCAGGCATGCTCTCGATATTCCCTCCGACTCGGTGGAAAATGCCGTCAAAAAACTCTCCCACCTGTCCGGCGTGGACATTCTTGTCCCGAGCAGAATCGTCCGTGGCGTGCGCACCAAGGCGGTCAAGGGTGAATACACCGCGCGCGAGGCGCTGGAGCTCATGCTCAAGGACACCCGTTTTGTCGTGGAGCAGGACGCGAAGACCGGCGCGCTCACCGTGCGCAGGGCGAAGGACGCAGCCCGCGAAAAAAAAGCCGCAGTCAAGCGCGCCGCCGCCGAACGAGCTGTCAGTGACGATGATTTGGCCGGGACTGACTCGGACGGATCACTCGCGGCGACATCATCTTCTTCCACCGCCGCCCGTCCGACCCCGCTCGTCCCGAATCCCGGTAGCGATGTTGACGAGGAAGTTGTCATAATGACCCCTTTCGAGGTCGTCGCCAGCACCAAGGGCGACGGTCGTTACGAAACCTCCCGCTCCAACGCCATCACCGGCACCAACCTTCCGCTGGATCGCGTGCCGCTCACCGCCGACATCTTCAACGCCGCCTTCATGGAGGACATGGGCGTCGTTGACCTCACTGAAATGCTCACCAAATACGCGGGCTTTTCCGAGCCGGTCATGGGCAGCGCCGAGAGCGCGCGCGGTTTCGAACCGGGTGACGAAACCGATTTCAAAAACCTCCGTGTTCGCGGCCTTGAGGCCACCAACCAGCGACGCGAGGGTTTTCTCCATTCCGAGGGCACCACGCTCGACTCCTTCGACCTTGACGCCAGCGAATACATCCACGGCTCCCAGTCGCTCCTCTACGGCGCCGGCGGTCCCGGCGGTGTCGTGAACTTCGTTGGCAAGCGAGCCCGTTTTAACAGGAAAAACGCCATCGCCTCCATGAGGTTCGACTCCGAGGGCACACGCCGCTATCAGGGCGAAATCAACTTCGGCACGAGAAAATTTGCCGTTCGCGCCGTCGGTGTGCGCGACGACACCAAATATTGGAAGCAGGACCTCGGACGCCGGCACAGGGGCGTTTACGCCACCGTCGCAGTGCGGCCCGTCAAGTGGCTCGTCATCCGCGCGGAATACCGCAAATTCAACCGCCTCGAACCCTTGGCGCAGTCCTACACCGCCGCCATCCCGAACGAATACCTGCCCGAGTGGGCGCGCAGCCCTTCCTCCACATACGCCTCGCCGCGCCTGCGCAATCTCCTCTATCGCGAGGGCGACGGCTACCTCGGCTTCAAGTGGAGCACAGTGGATTCCGTTGGCGCCGGCACCAAGGTGCGCTCCATCGACCACGAATACTACGGCGTTTCAGTGGAGGCGCGCGTCTCCCGCAACCTCTCCCTCCAACTGCGCGTCGGTCACGACGAGCGCGACAACTTCGCCCTCGCCTCCAAAAGCAGCGCCGCCATTTACCACCCCGAGTTCACCAACTCCACTCTCGCCGCCATCCGCGCCCTCTACCCCGAACTTGATGGCAAGTGGATTTACCGCGTCAGTTACGGTGGCGAGGGGGGCACCGGCGCCACCACCGGCCAGGTCATCAACTCCCAGGAGGGCTTCCGTTTGGCCGGCAACTATCGCTTCAATGTTGGCAAATTTTCACGCCATGAATTCAACCTTTCGTATCAAATGCTCGACACCGAGCGCAGCCATACTTCCCAGCGCTTCTACAAAACGGATGCCAACGGCAACATCATCATTGACCCCGATGCCAGCGCCGCCGATTCCCTCGGCCGCATCCCTCTCAATACCTCAAATTCCACCACATCCTCCGGAGGCGGCAACAACTACTGGAACGCGATCCACTCTGGTGGATGGTATGGCGTTTCCTGGCCTTTCACCAGAGTCACCCATCCCATTACCGGCGACACTTACAAACTCGACGACATCAAGCACCGTGGCTCGGTCACTCCCACCGCCTCCAACCCGCTCGGCCTCAACTCCGGCGATGGCACTTACCGCATTTTCGACATAGACGAGGATGCTGTCGCCGGCACGCTCACCAGTTTTTGGTGGGACGAGCGTCTCACTTCCATGGTCGGCTACCGCCGCGAACGCTTCGTCACCAATCGTCGCGACACCGGTATCAAGCTCGGTCCCAATACCATGGACACCGCAACCGCCGGTTTCACTTTCGACATCTGGAACAATATCCGCCTCTTTTACAACTACTCCACCAACTCAAATATCCGCGAGGACATCCAAATCCGCGACCTTTGGGATAACCCGCTTCCCTACGCGCGCGGCACCACGCACGAGGCCGGTTTCAAGTTTAACACGCTTAATCGCCGACTCTCCGGCGCCGCCAGTTTCTTTCACACCCTTGTCACCAAGGAAGCCATTTCCCTCTCCGGCTTCCGCAATGAATTCGATCCCGAGGGCATCAACGGCCGCCATATTGACAGCACGCCCTACACCATCCGCGACCGTCTCTCCAAGGGTTTTTCCCTTACCCTTACGGTCAAACCCCTCTCCGGATGGGAAATCTACCTCCGCTTAACCCATGCCCCCGGCACTGTTAAAAACACCAACAACTACCTCCCCATTCTCTACAACGACCAATTTCACACCATGCAGGTCGGCGGCAACACCGTCGTCGCTCAAAAACAATCCGACGGCAGCCTCGCCCCGCTCATGGTCAATGAAACCTATGGTGACGACACCTCGCCTCTCGTTCCGCTTCAGGTCGACTGGCTTCGCTACCCCGACATCAACCCCGATTATTACGCCCCGCTCGACTCTGCCGAGGGGTGGTCGCTCAGGCCTTCCACCGCGCGCGACCTTCTCTCCCAGAGCGGCGTCGGCACCGGCCGCACCGGCCTCCCTCTCACCGCCCACCAACTCCGCGATGTCACCGCCGCCGAGGCCACCCATCTTTTTTCCTCCACTGGCGAAAAAATCACCGGTTACACCGTCAACACCTTTGCCATGGAAAACACCTATCGCTTCACGCGCGGCCCCCTTCGAGGACTTACCCTTGGCCTCAACACCCAATACAGGGGCGACATCCGCCGATACTATTATAACGACGTTGCCGATGGCGGAAAACGCAAACTCTGGAAGGACCCCAACCGCCTCAATTTCGACGCCACTGCTCGCTATACCCTTCGCGTGTCCAAGAGCGTAACTTGGTCAATCAACCTTCACATCGTAAACCTTCTCGACAAACAGCGCATCATCCCTGTGGCCAGTTCCACCACCGGCGAAATCATTCTCGGGCGCCCCTATTACTCGCCCCGTCTCTTCATCCTCAGCAACACCATCCGCTTCTGACCAAACGCCACCGTCTGCCCATATCCATGAAAACTGCCGTTCAAAGCGAAACCAAGGTTACTCATTTCTCCAAAACTGTCCGCGCCCTATGCTTTCTTTCCTGCCTCTTGGCGCTTCAGCTTTTCAACCCGCTGCTTCCGCAGGTTCGCGCTGATGCCAACTGGACCGGAGCCGGCGGCGACAACGACTGGTTCAACACCGCCAACTGGAATGCGACGCCATCCGGCAATGTCACCATCGGCAACGCCGCCATGCCCAGCGGCACAGCCATCATCACCTCCGGCAGCGTCCTCGTGGACAAATACCTTTCCGTCGGCTACGAAAACGGCGCCAACGGCACCGCCGTCCTCATTCTCAAGGGCACAGGCACTCTCTACAATACCAGCATCGGCATGATTGGGCGCGGCGGAGCCTCCGCCAGCACCCATGGCGCCGTCTATATGAACGACTCCGCCGTTTGGATAAACACCAATGAAATCTCCGTCGGGCGAGGCGGCGCGCTCGGCAGCACCGGCTACCTTGAAATTGCCGGCAACGCCTCCGTTCAGGCCAAAAAATTTAACATCGCCGCCGGCAGCTCCGCTGTGCGCGGCGAAATGCTCATCACTGACAACGGACGCCTCCACACCACCGATGTCGCCTATCTCGGCGGCAGCGCCTCTTCAGCGATCAGGGACGTCGGGGTTGCGACCATCGCCGGCAACGGTTTCTGGAGCGCCACCACCGCCGCCACCAATTCCTATGGTTTCGTCATAGGCGCCTACGGCACCGGCACTCTCACCGTTCAGGACAGCGGTTCAATCGCCCTCACTAGAAACTCCAGCGTCGCCGCCATGCTCATCGGACGCTACGCCTCCGGCACCGGCGCGCTCATTCTCAAGGACAACGCCAATCTCAGCATGACAGGCAACTCCAACGCGGCAATCATGGTCGGTGAGAGCGGCAATGCCCTCTTCCAAATTTCCGACAACGCCGTTGCCAACATCGGGCGCGTCTTCATCTCCGCCAGCGCCAGCGCCCACGGCGCCATCGCACTCAATGGCGGACGCCTCACCACCCGCATTGTCGAAAACCGCCTCGGCACCGGCTCGCTTATTTTCGCCGGCGGCACACTTCAGGCCGCCGCCGACAACACCACCTTCATCCGCACGACGGGCGGCGCCTTTGCCGTCACCACCACCGGCGCGGGTGCGTTCATCGACTCCAACGGTTACGCCATCACTGTTGCGCCTTCCCTTTCCGGCGATGGCGGCCTGACCAAGCTCGGCGAAGGCGTCCTCACGCTTTCCGCCGCGCAAGGTTACACCGGCACCACTGCGGTCACCGCCGGGACCCTCAAACTCGCCGCCGCAAACGCACTCGCCAACAGCGTCGCCGTCACCCTCGAGTCCACCGGCAGCATCGACGGCAACGCCGCCGACCAAACCCTAAAAAACCTCTCCGGTTCCGGCGTCATTCTCAACACCGCCGGACTCACGCTCGACTCCGCTGCCGACACCGCATTTGCGGGCGACATCACCGCCGTCTCCGTTGCCAAAACCGGCGCGGCCAGACTCGCCCTCACCGGCACTGTCACCGGCGCCCTTGCCATTAACGCCGGCGTCCTCGACATCACTGGCGGCGACCTCCACGTAACGGCCGGAGCAACCATTGCCGGCACGGGCACCCTTGCCATCAACACCGCCTCCGGACTCCTCTCCGTCGGCTCGCTTGCTTTCGGCAGCGGCGCCACCGTCAACGCCGTCAATTTCGATCCCACTGCCGGCGCCACCGTTACCCTCGTCGATTCCGCCGCCGCCATCACCGCGCCCCTCTCCAGTCTCACGCTTCTCGCCGATGGCGTCGCTCCCGCCGCCAGCCTCGAGCGCTGGGTGCTTCCTGTGCTCGCTCTCGACTCCACCGGCAAACTCCTTCAGGTCGCCCCCGATCTCGCATGGAACACCACCACCTACGCGGCCCACGGCACTTTCGATATCGCTTCGGGCGACGCATTCACCCTGTCCGCCGTGTTTGCCGACCGCTCCGGCGCGGGCTTCACCCCGTTTGAAAACTGGGATGGCAAAACCCTCGTGAAAACCGGAGCCGGTTCGCTCACCCTCGCCACCGCCGCCGCCTATACCGGCACGACGCTTGTGTCCGGCGGCACTTTGCAACTCGCCGTTCCCGACGCCATCGCCGCTTCCACCGCCGTCCAAATCGCCCCCGGAGCCACGCTCCTCGCCGAGGGATCCCAGACGATAAACAACCTTGCCGACGCCGGCGCGGGCGGCGCTCCCGTGCTCGCCGCCGCCCCGGCCGGCGCCGATTTCGTTTTGTATTCAAATCAGGATACTACCTTCTCCGGCGTCATAACCGGTCCCGCCAGCGTCACAAAAACCGGCGCGGCCACGCTCGCGCTCTCCGCCACCGGCGCAATCGCCACGCTCGAAAATCTCACCGTCTCCGCCGGCGCGCTCGCCCTCTCTTCCGGCACGCTTTCCGCCAGCGGCACGTTTGCCCTCGCCGGCACCGGCACCCTCGCCATTTCCGCCGGCTCCGCGCTCATGCACACCGGCACCGCCGTCTTCGCCCCCGGCGCCACCATCAACATCCTGTCCTTCGCCGGCAATGGAGACGTTGATCTTCTCGTTTCCGGCGCACTTCTCCCGCCCGACGCCCTCACCAGCATATCCCTCCTCAACAACGGCGTTGCCAACACCCTTTCCATCGACACCTACAATCTTTACGAACTCAAAACCGACCCCACCGGCAACAAACTCCAGCTCGCCGCCGACCTCGTCTGGAACAGCACCGGCGCCGCCCATGGCACCTACAACATCGCCGCCGCCGCCATTTTCGATCCCGCCGTTTCTCTTGCCGATCGCGCGGGCGGCTCCTTCACCGCCTTTGCCGGATGGGATGGCAAATCGCTGACGAAAACCGGAGCGGGCACCCTTGTGTTCAACACCGTCAACACCTACACGGGCACGACGCTTGTGTCCGCCGGCACGCTGCAACTCGCCTCAAAAAATGCCATCGCAACCTCCACCGCCGTCCAAATCGCCCCCGGAGCCACGATCCTCGCCACGGGCACCCAGACGATAAACAACCTCGCCACCGCCGGGCCGGATGGCTCGGAGGCGCCAGTGCTTGCCGCCGCTCCCGGCGGTGCCGATTTCATTTTGTATTCAAACCAGGATACGACCTTTTCCGGTCTGATAACGGGCGCGGCCAGTGTCACAAAAACCGGCGATGCCGCCCTCACTCTTTCCGCGAGCAACAGCTTCACAGGTGGCGCCACTGTCGCCGGTGGCAAACTCATAGCAACCCGCGCCGACGCTCTCGGCGCCGGCAATCTCACCATCGCCTCCGGCGCGACGCTCGAACTCGCCGCCGCCGGCCCCGCCACCGAATTCACCGGCGTTATCGCCGGTGGCGGCGCCATTCTGAAAACCGGCGCCGGGTCAGTTACCCTCGCCGGATCTTCGCTCGCCGCGAAGGACATCCTTGTCGATGCCGGCGAGCTTTCCATTGGTGATGCCACGCGCGCCACCACCGCGACGGCCGTCAGCGCAACCATCGCCACCGGCGGCAGCCTCGCCCTCGGCGCAGGCAGTTCCCTCACCGTCAGCGATGCCACCGCGTTCGAAGCCGGCTCCTCCCTATCCCTTATTATCGGCTCCGGCACAGGCCCCTCGCTTGCCGCCACCGACATCACTCTGGGCGCTGGTGTTTCGCTTAACATCGCCGGCGTCACCGGCAACACCTCAATGCCATTCACCCTTGTCCAGGCCTCCAACGCCATCACCGGCACCTTTGCCACCATCTCCATTGGAGGAGGAGCCATTGATGGAGTTGCCGACTACCTCACCATTGCCACCGAAAAAACCGCCGACGGGAAACGCTATCTCATGGACGCCATCCTCACTTGGTATTCCACCTCCACCGGCGCGCATGGCACATTCACCCTCAATGACGCGGGAGGCGCCTTCACCCTTGCCGCCATCCTCGACGACCAGTCCGCCAATCCCGCCCAAAACTGGGATGGCAAATCGCTGACGAAGGCGGGCCTCGGCACCCTCGTCCTTGCTGCTGCCAACACCTACACTGGCACGACACTTGTGTCCGCCGGCACGCTGCAACTCGCCACTCCCAACGCCATCGCCGCCTCGTCCGACGTTCGCATTGAAGCCGACGCCACCCTCCTCGCCACCGGCGCCCAGACAATAAGCAACCTCGTTGGCACCGGCACCCTTCAAGGCGCGGCCGATGCCACGCTCATCCTCAATTCCACCCAAGACACCACTTTTTCCGGTATCATCGCCGGGCCCGCCGCCCTCCAGAAAACTGGCACGGCCACCCTTGCCCTCACTGGCGAAAACACCTTTGCCGGTGACATTACCATCGGCTCGGGCCGGCTTGCCGCCGCCTCGTTCTCCGCTCTCGGCACTGGCACCGCCATCCACATCGGCGCGGACGGAACCCTCGAACTCGCCATCGACGCCGTCGGCGGCACACTCGCCCAAACCCTTTCGGGTGCTGGCGTTTTTCACGCCAACAGTGCGGGTGGCATCCTCGAGCTCTCCACCGCCAGCCCTGGGTTCTCCGGCACTGCCGGTATTTCTGGCGGCACGCTTCTCGCCACCCATGCCGAGGCTCTCGGCTCCGCCGCCGTTAACATTGCGGAAAACGCCACCCTTGAATACCGCGACATTGCCGGGGCCGAGCTTTCCAACGCCTTCGGCGGCGCCGGCGTGCTCCTGGTCACCACCGGCACGCTTGATTTCGTTGCCGCCGGTGCCGGTGTCGCCAACATCACCCTAGACCGCTCCACGCTTACCCTTGCTCATACCCTCGCTCCCGGTGCGGGCGTCGCGAGTGTTACCGCCGGCCCCGCCTCTCGACTCGTTCTCGCTGCCGACAATATTCACCTCGCCGCCCTAAACCTTAATAACGCCACTCTTGCCTTCGCCTCTCAAGTTGGAGGTGGCTCTCCGTCGAATTCACACCGCACCGCAACCATTAACACCCTTTCGGGTGCCGGCTCCATCGAAATGAATGTCAACCTCGCGACCGCTGCCGCAGGCGTCAACCCCGGTGGCACGACCGCGGACTTCCTTCGCGTCACCTCCGCGGCCTCCGGTTCGCACACCCTCGCGCTCAACCTCGGCGGCACACGCCCGGCCAATCACGGCGTCACCATTGAACTCATTTCGACCGGCCCCTCCTCGGCGGCCTTCACTCTCGACGCCCCTGGCGAAAAAATTACCCTCGGCCTCACCGCCTACGAACTCAAGCAGGGCGATGGTTCAGTCCTCCTCCCTCAAACGACCTCGTGGTATCTTGCGGACGCCGGCTACTCAACCATTGCCGACACGATTTACACGCATGCCGCCATGCTCACCAACGACTGGCACCATGCTCTCGACACACTCAACCTGCGCATGGGCGACCTCAGGGCCACCGCCTCGGGCAAAAAACCTCCGAAGGCAGATCGTTGGTTTCGCTTCCATGCCAATCGCGTCGACAGTGACGACACGCTCTCCGGCGTCTCCTTCGACCAGGTGGCATGGGGCTTTACCTTCGGCGCCGACAAACAATTCCGCTCCGGCAACATCACCACCGCCATCGGCGCCTTTATTGATATCGGCTACCTTAACCGCACTCACGGCCCCGCTTCCACTGACTCCAAAAATACATCAGCCGGCCTTTATGCCACCTACCTTGCCGGCAGTGGTTGGTTCACCGACATCGTTCTCCGAATCGACCACTACGACAACGATTTCTCTCTCCCGACCCGCAATGCCCAAATCCAAGACGCGGGCTATAAAAATCTCGCCAAGGGAGCCAGTATCGAATTCGGTCGCCGCTTCGACGGCGCCAACTGGTGGTTCGAGCTTTCCGCCCAGGTTGCCGCCGTCCTGATAGACGAGGCCGACTACGACATCCATCCCGAGCAAATACGTTTGCACGTTGAAATTGATGAGATCACCGCAATCCATACCCGTGCCCAAACCCGCATCGGCCGGCGTCTCGGCAAAAGCAAATGGCATCCCTACGTCCGCCTCGCCATCGCCAATAGCAACACTCGCAACGGCGCCATCCGCACACCCGGCCTCGAGCGCACCCTCGACGGTTATGACGATGTCCGAGGCGAATTCGGCGGCGGTTTCACTTATGCCATTTCCCGCCGCAGTCAGTTCTTTGCCGACTACGAATACACATACGCGGAGAGTTACACCCGCCCTTGGTCACTGAACACCGGCTACCGTGTCGCGTGGTAAGCATCTTTGTCTCCTGAAATAATCACACCCATTGTGTCTTTTCCCCGCTGACAAAAAACAACGCCAGCCACACTAAATGAATCCCATGCGCACGATGAACAAAAACGAATCCCGGCACGGTTTTTACGGTCTGGTGCATGTTAACCGAAAACTTGGGAATGGAATGGCGCAGGGATGCGTGGCGGCGGTGATGGCGATCCGGGGCAACCTCGCGGTGCAGGACGTGCCGGTGCCGGAATTGCAGGAAAAACTGAAGGCGCGCGGCCAGCGGCTGCGCATTGAGGAGGCTCCAACGAGAACGGGCGCCAAACAATCGAAGGCGAAGGGTTGATGTGCCGCATGATTTGCGCAAAGATTCCGATTTCGTTCGTGAGCGTTGCCGCCTCAAAAAAACTCCCATGAAAACAAATTTGCTCAAAAAATTGCTCCTCCCCTCCGCCATGCTCGTGCCGCTCGCGGTGGTGGCCGCGCAGCAGACGCCAAACGTCATCGTCATTTTCATGGACGATATGGGCTACGGCGACATCGGCACCACCGGCGCCATCGGATACGAAACGCCCAACCTCGACAAAATGGCCGCCGAGGGCATGCGCTTCACCCGCTTCTACGCCGCGCAAGCCGTGTGCACCGCCTCGCGCGTCGGTTTGCTCACCGGGTGTTATCCCAATCGCATCGGCTATTCCGGCGCGCTTGGGCCGTCATCCCGCATCGGCCTTGGCGAGAAGGAGGAAACCATCGCCGACGTTTTGAGGAAAAAAGGCTACGCCACGGCCGCCTTCGGCAAATGGCACATCGGCCACCTTCCCCACGCGCTTCCCCCGCGTCACGGTTTCGATGAATACTACGGCATTCCCTATTCAAACGACATGTGGCCGCGTCATCCCACGAGGAAATTTCCCGACCTCCCCTTGATTGAGGGCGACAAAACCATCGAGCTGAACCCCGACCAGAGCCAATTCACCACCAATTTCACAAACAGGGCGTTGCAGTTTATAGATAAAAATAAAAACAAACCGTTCTTTTTATATCTCGCGCATCCCATGCCGCACGTTCCGCTCGCGGTCTCCGAAAAGTTCAAGGGCAAAAGCCGGCAGGGACTCTACGGCGACGTCATCATGGAAATCGATTGGAGCGTCGGCCAAATACTGGACAAGCTGAGGCGCGAGGGCTTGGAGGAAAACACACTCGTCGTCGTCACTTCCGACAACGGCCCCTGGCTCAACTACGGCAATCACGCGGGAACCACCGGCGGCCTGCGCGAAGGGAAGGGCACCAGCTTCGAGGGCGGGCAACGCGTCCCCTGCATCATGCAATGGAAGGGCACCATTCCCGCCGCCACCATTTGCAACAAACTCTCCTCGACCCTGGACCTGTTGCCCACCTTCGCCCACATCGCAGGCGCGCCCCTGCCCCCGCACAAAATCGACGGGGTGAATATCATCTCGCTCCTGAGGCACGAACCCGACGCCAACCCGCGCGAGAGTTTTTGTTATTACTACCGCAAAAACAACCTTGAAGCCGTGACCGACGGAAACTTCAAACTCATCTTCCCCCATCCCCATCGCACCTACGAAGGTTTTGCGCCCGGCGTTGACGGCAAACCCGGCCCCGTGAACGAAAAGGCCAAGCTGGAAATCCCGCTTCTCTACGACCTCCGCCGCGACCCGGGCGAACGCTACAACGTCATCGGGCAATATCCCGAAGTCCGCGCCAAGTTGGAGCAAATCGCCGCTGCCATCCGCGAGGACATCGGCGACGACCTCACCGGCGTCGTCGGCAAAAACAACCGCAGCCCCTCCATTGCCCCCCGGTGAACACCGGGCATGCTGCCGCTTTGCGCGGCATGACAAACCAACCATAAATCTCACTCATCCATGAAAACCCGCATCATCACCCTTGCACTCGCCATTACCCTCACGCTCGTTGCCACCGCCGCGCCGGCGCCGGTCGAACGCGATATCGTCATTTACGGCGACAACTCCGCCGCCGTCGCAGCCGCCGTCCAGGCGCGCCGCATGGGCAAATCCGTTGTCATCGTCGGGCACTCCTCCCGCGTCGGCGGCCTCACCACGGGCGGCCTCGGCCAGACCGACATCGGCAATCGCCATGTCATCGGCGGCATCTCACGCGAGTTTTACCGCGCCGTCCGCGACCATTATCAAAAACCCGAGGCGTGGAAATGGCAGAAGTCGGAGGAGCTTCGCGCCTCCAAAAACCGCACCGAGGCCGATGTCTGGTGGATTTTCGAGCCGCACGTCGCGCTCGACATCTACAACGGCTGGCTCGCGCGCGACGGCATCGAGTATGTTAAAAACGCCCGCCTCGACCGTTCGAAAAACGGCATCGTGAAAAACGGCGCCCGTATCATTGCCATCCGCGACGAGGCGGGGCGCGAGTATCGCGGCAAAGTTTTCATCGACGCCACCTACGAGGGCGACCTCATGGCGCTCGCCGGCATCACCTACACCGTCGGACGCGAGGCCAATTCGTTGTATGGCGAAGCACTAAACGGCGTGCAAACTGCCATGGACAAATGGCACCAGTTTTTCCCGGGCGTTGACCCTTATGTGCGAAAAGGCGATCCGGCCAGCGGCTTGCTGCCGTTCATTGACCCGACCGGCCCCGGCGTCGAGGGCGCGGGCGACAAGCGCGTGCAGGCGTATTGCTACCGCATGTGCCTCACCGATCATCCCGAAAACAGAATCCCGTTTATAAAACCGGATGGCTACCGCGAGGATTGGTATGAGTTGCTTTTCCGCAACATCGAGGCCGCGCCTGACCTCGCCACTGTGAAAAAGTGGATATGGATAAACTCCCCCATGCCCAACCGCAAAACCGACACTAATAATCGCGGCGGTTTTTCCACCGATTTCATCGGCCAGAATTACGATTATCCCGAAGCCGACTATGCAACCCGCGAGCAAATCGCACGCCGTCACCTGCTATATCAACAAGGCCTCATGTGGTCGCTCGCCTACCATCCGCGCGTGCCCGCTGAAATCCGCGAATTCGTCTCGCGCTGGGGCATGACCAAGGACGAGTTCATCGAAGGCGGCGGTTGGCAGGGGCAGTTGTATGTGCGCGAGGCGCGCCGCATGGTTTCCGACTTGGTGATGACCCAGCACCACTGCCAGGGCCGCGAAACCGTGAACGACTCCATCGGCATGGCCGCCTACACGATGGATTCGCACCACGTCCAGCGTTACGTCGACAAAAACGGCCACGTTCGCAACGAGGGCGATGTGCAGGTCGGCAAATTTCCGCCCTATCCCGTCGGCTACCGCTCGATCGTGCCGCGTGAAAGCGAGTGCGTGAACCTCATCGTGCCCGTGTGCATGTCCGCCTCGCACATCGCCTACGGCTCGATTCGCATGGAGCCCGTTTTCATGGTATTCGGCCAGTCCGCCGCCACCGCCGCCGCGCTTGCGATTGATGACAATGTTTCGCTGCAAAAAGTTGATTACAAGAAACTCCGCGCCCGCCTGTTGAAGGACGGCCAGATTCTCGAACGCCCCGCGGATTCAGGCACAAAAACAACCGCCGCAGCTACCGGCAAACTGGCGGAGAACCTCGCCGCGCTGCAAGCGCGCGGAATCATACAACAGCCCGACTACTGGCTGAAAAACGCCCGTCCCGGCAAGACCTGCGCAGGCCAGTCCGTCGCGACACTGATTGTGAACGCCGTCTCGAAGAAAAAGCCCGGCGTGACGCTCGACGAGGCGTGCGATTACCTGCACGCCGCCGGCCTGATGTCCCGTCCCGCCGACTGGAAGCGCTATGCGCAAAAAGGCAAAACCTGCACCGGCGCCAGCACGGAAAAACTCATCGCCGCATTGGAACAACTCACGCGGCCGTAAAAACAACAGGCCGGTAGCGAATGAGTTTTATTCTTTGGTGAGCACAATGGTAGGGCGGCGTCGCCGAGGCCGCCGAGTTTGGCTCCCGTAATACCCGGCGCGCGCGCCCTACCCATTAGGGCGTTACCGGTTTAAGTTGTCGCATGGGAAAGCCTTTTGGTAGGGCGAAGCCTCCGGCTGAGCCGAAACCTGAAACGAAAGCTTGAGACGAGTTCAAAACCTGAGACGAACTCAGCCCTTGCCTTTTGACATTGGCCATAACCACGACGGATGTGATTAAAAGTGTGCCTGAGCCCGATGCGGCTCGGGTAGCATGGGCTTCCAGCCCATGACATTGGCGGTTCGGGTGACGTGCGCGACCTGCCCATGCCTGGCTTTCAATCACACTTTGAATTGCACCCCACACCCAGCCACGACGGACTGAATGTTTGACCACTGATGCAAATGGCATAGGAATGAAAACCACCGCCCGATTCACCAATCTATTCAAACAACATTCCAAGGCCGCGCGCATCCCCGAAATGCACTATGATTTCCTTTACCCTCCATGCTTCATCTCTACGCAGCCCTTGTTCCCAAAATGTCAAAAGCAAGGACTGCCCCCGTCTCTGGTCCTCTTTTTTGCCTCCCATGAAAAGTGACAAAACACGACCTGACCCCTTCCAAAACCTTATCGGGAGTTATAGATGGCATTTATGAATAGTAAAATAATATATATAGCAAATGTTATCTTATTGCTCAGTGCTTGCGTGGGATGCGCAAGGAGCACCTCGAAACCACTTATAAATAGCATGTCTTGCGAAGCAGTGAACTATATAGAAGTGCACATAGATGATTTATTTGATAATCCGGACAGGTATAATGGCCAGCCGATATCGGTGGCAGGGATATATGCTGGATACAGAGACATGTGGCCAATTCTTTATAAAAACATTAGTGATTTTACGACGAAAGAACCTAAAATTGGTATTAGAATAAGTGGACGCATCGGACGCCAAACAAACTATATTAATGTTAAAAACGGTGCCCCTGTTATCATTCGTGGCATATTCAGAGTTCCAGAAGAAAATATGCTCAAATTATTTTTTGCAGATATTATTGATGTGGCCTCTGTAACAGGAGGAGATGAAGCCCAAAGAAGACTAAAAGAGAACTAAATGTTACGAGCCGAATTCTGGTCGTAAAATCTGCCGAAGTGGCGCCGTAGGGTTTTTACGATAATTCCGGCGTGTTGCCGAACTGGCATCCACATTTGTCGCCAAATTGCCGCGCTCCGGTCGTATTTACGATACGCATGGCAAAACCGCATTTGTTTTTGCCCCCATTTTTGACGTGCAGATTTTGGAAGGGGGCAGTTTGGAAGGGGGCAGGTCGTGTTTTGTCACTTTTTTTGACGGGAATGAAAGGTGACGGGTCGAGTTTTGTTGATTTTTCCCTTTAGTCGCAATGCGAGCGGGCGCCCTTCGCCGGGGTGACGTTCTCCTGAGTCCAGACGGCGGGTTTTGCGGGGCGCGACGGAAGCGGCTTGCGGTCGTTGGCGACGATGTTGACGAGGCGCGCGCAGCCCAGAGGGCCACAAAAAACAAAAGCCAGAATACCAGCCCCGCGAAATGCGACGGCCTGGTTTTCTGGCTTCTGGTTCTCTGGCGCTCTGGCCTCTGGTATTCCGGCCTCTGTTCTTCTGAATTTCCTCAGAGCTGCACGAACTTCGCCATTTTGATGGCGGGGAGGGCTTTGATTTCCTTGCGGGCGGCCTCGCTCGGCTCGGTGTCAACGCGCACGACCATGTAGGCGGTGCCGCCGGGCGTGAGGCGCGAGAGCGACATGTCGGCGATGTTCACCTTGTCCTTGCCGAGGATCGTGCCAATCGTGCCGACCATGCCGGGCACGTCGGAGTTTTCCAACACGAGCAGTCCGCCCTCGGCCAGCACCTCGACCTCGCGGCTGTTGATGTTGACGATGCGCGGTTGTCCGCCCTTGCCGATGAGCGTGCCTTGCGCGGAATAAATTTTCCCGTCCGGCGTGATGACATCGACCGCCATGAGCTCGGTGTAACCGCAGTCGTTGTTGGACTTAATGGTTTCGACCTGCACGCCGAGGCGCTGCATGAGCGAGGGGGCGTTGACGAAGTTGACCTGTTCGCCGCTGATGCGGCGCAGGTAGCCGCGCTGGATGGAGCGCGTGATGGCGTTGGCGTCAAGATCGACGATCTTGCCCCAATAGGTGATGCGGAGCGTGGAGATTTGCTGCGGCGAGATTTGCTGCACGAGCGTGCCGAGCTTGGCGCCGAGGTCGAGGTAGGGCCCGAGAATCTTGATCGCGGCTTCGTCGATCGAGGGCATGTTGACGGCGTTGCGGATGACTCCGCCCTTGAGCACGTCGGCGATTTGCTCGGCGATCTCGATGCCGACCGATTCCTGCGCCTCCGCGGTCGAGGCGCCGAGATGCGGCGTGAGCACGACATTGGGCATGGAGCGCAGCGGGCTGTCCTTGGCGAGCGGCTCGCCCTCGAAAACGTCGAGCCCGGCGGCTGCGACCTTGCCGGACTTGAGCGCCTCGACGAGCGCGCTTTCCTTTATGATGCCGCCGCGCGCGCAGTTGAAGATGCGCAGGCCCTTTTTGCATTTTTCAAAGGCCGCCTCGTCGATCATATACTTGGTGTCCTCGGTGAGCGGCATGTGCACGGTGATGTAGTCGGCTTGCGCGAGGATGTCGTCGAGCGTGGCGATTTCGACCTGCATGGCCTTGGCGCGGCTGGGCGCGAGATAGGGATCGTAGGCGAGCACGCGCATGCCGAACGCCTGGGCGCGCTTGGCGACCTCGCCGCCGATGCGGCCGAGCCCGATGACGCCGAGCGTCTTGCGGAAGAGCTCGATGCCGCTGAAAGCCTTGCGGTTCCACTCGCCGTTTTTCATGGACGCGGCGGCTTGCGGAACGGGGCGCGCGCCGCAGAGGATGTGCGTGAAGGTGAGCTCGGCGGTGGCGATGGTGTTGCCCGCCGGGGTGTTCATGACAACGACGCCGCGCTCGGTGGCGGCCTCGACATCGACGTTGTCAACTCCCACGCCGGCGCGTCCGACGACCTTGAGGAGCGGAGCGGCCTCGAGCACCTGCTTCGTGATCTTGGTTTCCGAGCGCACGGCGATGGCGTGCACGTCCTTGACGAGTTCGAGGACTTTTTCCGGAGAAGAACCGTAAGCCTCGATGACTTCAAAACCCGCTTGTTTTCGCAGGTATTCAACTCCTTTTGGTGATATTTTGTCGGCGACCAGGATTTTCATGGGAAAAAATGGAAACGAACAGGCAACAGGCTGGGGCACCGCGGCGCAAGTGGTTTTTACAGAACAGCGGTTTTCCATTTACGCGGGGCGGCGAATGGTGTGTGTTTCCGCGCATAAATTTTCCTCATGGCCACTTTCATTCATCCCACTGCCATCATCGAACCGGGCGCGCAGATCGGCGCGGATTGCGAGATTCTCGCGGGGGCCGTCATCAAGGAGGGCGTCGTGCTCGGCGACCGCGTGGCTGTGGGTGAATACTCGGTGATCGGCGGCGCGCCGCAATCAATCGGTTTCGACCGGTCTCTCAAGACGGGCGTGCGGATCGGCGCGGACACGGTCATTCGCGAGCACGTCACGATCAGCCGCGCGACACACGAGGGCTGCGCCACCGTGATCGGCGAAAAATGTTTTATCATGGCGACGGCGCACGTGGCGCACGATTGCGCGCTGGCGGACAATGTCATCATGGCAAACGCGGTGCTGCTGGCGGGGCACGTGAGCGTGGGGACGAGCGCGTTTATCGGCGGGGGCGCGGTCGTGCACCAATTTGTGCGCATCGGCGAAAGCGTGATGATAAGCGGCAACGCGTCGATTTCGCAGGACCTGGCGCCGTTTACGCTCGTGGCGGAGCGCGACGGCGTCGTGGGGCTGAATCTCATCGGGCTGAAACGGCGCGGCTTTTCGCGCGAGGCGATTCGCGAAATCAAGGACGCGTTTCGCGAGGTGTATCACGCGCGGACCAACATCCGCAATGTGGCGGCGGACGCGCTCGCGGCGGGGCGCTACGCGACGCCCGAGGCGGGGCTTTTCCTGCAGTTTTTCTCGGGCGGGAAACGCGGTTTCGCGCGCCTGATGCGCAAGCACGGCGAGAGCGAATCCGGCGCGCCCGCCGCGGATTAATGTGGAACGACGGCGCCGAAAAATTTGTCCCAAGAGCATGCACGAAAAACCGCGAAGCCCGATTGTTCCCGCGCTGATCACCCTGGCGCTGATCGGTTTTATGGCGTGGACGCTTGTGAAACACCAGCGGCGCGCGGAGGGGCTGGCCGCGGCTGAAAAAGCGCGGACCGAGGCAACGGATGACCGGGCGGCGTTGACCGCGGCGGCGCAAAAAGCCCGCGCAAATGCGTTGACTGCGGAGGCGCGGCGACTCGGCGCGGCGGCGTTTAAGGAGCAACTGGCGGCGCACCTCGACAACGACCATGTCCGGCGAAACGAGGCCGTGCTCGCGTTCAAGGACGCGGGGGCGCTGCAACGTTTTCTGGCGCGGGCGAAAGACGCGGGGCTGACGGTGATGTCGAGCTCGGAAAAGTTGCTGTCGGCGCGCGTGCGTTATGCGTCGCTCGACGGACTGGCGTCGGAGATCACGGACAACTCATCCGATTACGAGGAGGTTGGCGGCAACTTTATCGCGGAGATTCCAACCGTGCCGGAGACCGAGGCGCGCACGGCGCGTTCGCAGGTTCCCGTGCGCGACAATTTGCTCGGGGCGATCGGCGTTGCGGGCGCGGACAACAGCCAATGGGGGCGAGGCGTGACGATCGCGGTGCTCGACAGCGGCGTGGCGGCCGACGCGACATTCGGGCAGCGCGTGCGCAGGCTCGACGCCGGCCACGGCGTTTCAATTGAGGCGGGGGAGGGGCACGGCACCGCCGTGGCATCGCTCGCCGCGGGCGCCGCCGCCGACGCGCCCGGTGTCGCTCCCGCGGCCGACATCCTGAGCATCCGCGTGACGGATTCAAACGGTCTTGGCGATCTCTACACCATCTCGGAGGCGATCATGCAGGCGGTGGATTCCGGCGCGCAGATCATCAATGTGAGCCTCGGCAGCTACGGGACGAGCGCGGTGTTGTTGCGCGCGATTGAATACGCGATGCAGGGCGGCGCGGTTGTCGTGGCGGCGGCGGGCAACGACCAGGCGGCGCAGCTCATGTGGCCCGCCGCCTATTCGCGGGTGATTTCGGTGGGGGCGACGGACGCGATGCAGCAGCAGCTCATTTTTTCCAACTCGGGCGCGCAGTTGCAGATAACCGCGCCGGGTTACGCCATACTGGCCGCGTGGGCGGATGAGTCGCGGGTTGGCTTCACGGGCACATCGGCGAGCGCGCCGGTGGTGTCGGGCGCGATTGCGGCGCTGATGTCGGCCTATGGCGGAATCAGCGCGCAGGAGGCGTGGGCGATTTTGGTGGCGCACGTCAACGACGCCGGCGCGGAAGGGCGCGACGATGATTACGGCGCGGGCGTGATCGACCTTGGCTGGGCGTTGGAAAGCAACGATCCCACGCGCGTGGACACGGCCATTTCGAGCCATTATTACAACAGCAAGGACGGCACGGTCGATGTCGTTGTGCAAAACCGCAGCGCCACGGCCATGTCGGGGATGACGCTTGTGGTGGAGGTCAACGGGGCTGTCTCGAATGTCGCGCTGCCGTGGGTCGACGCCCGCGCAACGACTGTCGTGAAAGTGCCGGTGCCCGAGGGCGCGGAAACCATTGTGAACACAACGCTGCTCAACGCCGGCGGTGTGACCGACAAAAATCCGGCGAACAATCACAAGGCCAGTGTCGTTTCCCTGGGTGGCGGCGAGTGAGATTTGTCGCGCGGACCGAGAGTTGGCCTGAGGGCCTCCTTCGTTGCTTTGCAGACTTGGCAGGCGGCGCGAGTTGGTTTTTGTTGTCCGTTTCACGTTTTCAATGAGCACACGTCCAAAACGCGCTTACGACGCATCCTTCAAAGTCACCGACGCCTATCGCGCGTCGCTGCCCGACGTGATGAAATGTCCGAACGACATCGAGGGCGCGCGGGTCGCCATCCAGCAGGTCGGCATCGACGGGTTCAAGCTGCCCATGCGTTTCGCGTTGAAGGCGGGCTCGGGGAAAAAGGGCGGGGCGGCGGCGAAACATGACACCGGTCCGGTCACGCTCGAGGCCCGCGTCACCGGCACCGTTTCCCTCGACGCGGCGCGCAAGGGCATCAACATGAGCCGCATCGTGAGGACGTTTTACGAGCACTGCGCAGATGTGTGCTCGCCGGAATCGCTCGGGCGCATTTTGAAAAAATATCGCCGGGTTCACGCCGCGCTCGAGGCGCGGTTGCGCGTGGCGTTTTCCTTTCCCGTGTGGCAGGCCAGCCTGCGCAGCGGCCTGGGCGGCTGGCAGTATTACGACGCGGCGTATGAAGTGGCGCTCGGGCGCGCCGGCGAACTGCGCCGTTATGTGGAGATGGATTTTGAATACTCGTCGGCCTGCCCGTGCTCGGCGGAGCTTGCGGAACATGCGCGCGAGGCTCGCGGCGTTTTTGCGATGGGCCACTCGCAACGCTCCAGGGCGCGCGTTCGCGTCGAGATCGCGCCGCGCCGGGCGTTCACCGTTGATACGCTTCGCGAGCACTGCCGCGCCGCGCTTCGCACCGAGACGCAGGTGATGGTGAAGCGCGAGGACGAGCAGGCGTTTGCCGAGCTGAACGGGGCGCATTTGAAGTTTGTGGAGGATGCCGCGCGCCTGCTTTACGCGCGCTTGGCGGCGGATGCGCGCGTGCGCGATTTTCGCGTGATATGCGCGCATTACGAATCGCTTCATTCGCACGATGCCGTGAGCGTCATTTGCAAGGGCATCCCCGGCGGCATGAACGCCGACTCGCTGGATTTTCGGATGTAAACCCGCGCGGCCGACGTTGGCGCGCAATTTCGCAGTCCCTTCGCTGCGCCGGACCGGCGTTTTGCGTCTTGCAACTTGCAATCCCGTGTTGCCCGCGGGGCGTTGCAAATTGCAACGAATGGTGATTGGGAGATAATACTCTAGTTGTGTTTTATGTTAATACTTATGTTTTTATGAAACGCGTGAGGAGTTGGCACGCATATAGCTTAATGGAGAGAAGCATAAAACATCATGAACATCCTAAACTCACTCAGCTTTTTGATCTTTGGGCTTATCATGCGCTTCCTGCCGGTGTTTGCGCCGGCATTTGTGGCTCCTGATGCGCTTAATTCCGCGGCGGCCGAGGCGACGACACGCGGGACGCTTCTTGTGGCGGCGGGTTATGCGTTTGCCGCGTTGGGTGCATGGTTGCTTGTGAGGGAAATGGCGCGCATCACCAGACATACGACGGCGGAGGTTCGCCGCGAACTTCAAGCGACCCGCGAAACTCGCGAGACTGCCAACGAGTGCGAAGCCCGTGCCCACGGGCTGGCAAGTCAGGTAGAAGTGCATGCACACTACTAACATGCGCGCAATATGCGCATGATCATCCGGCGGATAATATTGATGAACTTGAGTGTTACTTGGGCACAAAATGCTCAAATCGGTTGACCGCGAGCCGCGGGGGACTACTGTCTTTCCTTTGATCCTCTGCAGTGTTCGAGGTGCTTTTCAATAACCGCTCTCGGCCTTTGAGTCATTACGGGAGCCAAAACCGCCGTGGAAGATGCTAGGCCGCACACCGGAAAGCAGACGCCGCGTAGGAGGCGCCCACCTTAACATAAAAAGGACTAGAGCCTTTGGGCATACGGCACAGGTGGAGGATCAATCCTTTTTAAGCAAAGAACCCCGGGATTTGCCCGGGGTTTTTTGTTGAGCGGAAGGTCGGGACTGCGGCGGCGGCGGATGCCGTGGTGACCGCCGCGCGCTTTGGATCGCGGTTTAATCGATGGGCGATGTATTCAATCGCAGGTGTATTTTTGGCGAGCTTTGGGCTCCTTCACTGGATGTGGCGTTTACAACGCAGGTGAAATCGGGTGCGTCGTCCGGCACGGGGATTGTGAACTCGAAGGGAAAGGAATCACATTCTTTTTCCGAGGATTGTCCCGCAATCGTCCAGCGCAGGGTGGCTTTTTGAAGAGGGGTGGCGTTGTTCTGAATCCAAACGTGCACGGTGGTGAGGTCGCGACCAAGTCGAAGGGCTGTCGCGGTTACCTGGCCGAAGGGAGTTGCGACGGTTGCGGTGCTGTTTTTTGGGAGGGATGGCGTCTTGGGATCGAGCATCGCGTCTTGGATTTCAGTTTGCACGGCGACGTCGTTGATGGCGAGGCAGGTGATGCCTTTGGGGGCGACTTCGATCGTGGCGCGGCCGTCGGTTAGCTCGATGGCGGGCGCGGGTTTGTTGTTGATCCAGACGCGCGCGGATCGTTTGCCGTCCATGCGTGCGCGAGACGGATCAATCGCGATGGTCGTTTTTACGGGTTGCGACGACTGGTTGGCGAACGCGAGGTAGAGTTTGCCGTTTCCCCGGGCCGCGATGTGGTTGAGTTGTATTGATTCGGTGGATACAAGCTTGGGCGGAAGCCAGAGCCATGTGTTGTTTTCGTCGTAGAATTTCCCGGGGCGGTTGCCGTAGACTTTGTTGCGGAAATAGGCGCCGGAATAGGTGTATTCGGAGGGGAAATCGATTTGGGCGTCCGAGCGCGCGTAAACATCAGTGACGAGATAATCCACAAGAAAGGCGGCCATCGGGAGCGGGTGGTTGTAATGCGCCGAGGTGAATTTTTTGATCTCTTCAAAGCGGCGCAGGGGATAATCGGTTTTTTGGTGAAGGGTGGTGTAGCCGTTGCGATAGGCGTAGCTGGGATAGTTGGCGTATCGCCCGACGACGGCGTTGCGGGCAATGTCCGTGAAGAATGTTTCGCCGGTATCGCGGGCAAGCCGGTTCATGTAACCGGCGTAGTAGGCGCTCATGAAAATGCCGCGGTGGCTGTGCGCGGTGGCGGCGCATTCGGCGGCGAGACCGTTGGCCGAGACGACCCACGAGGGCACCGTTTCCTCCGGAACGGGTTGATTGTTATAGACACCGCCGGGATTGGCGGTGAACGGGGTGTCGGGAATGGGCTCCATGTAGATAAATGCGGTCATGGCGCGCATGGCTTCGGTGGCGGCTTGGAGATAACGGTTGTCGCCGGTTTCATTATAAAGCTCGTAAAGCAAATCATAGGATGGCGCGACGTCGGGCCAGAAGCTGCTGAAGATGCCGGTGAATGTTGTGGCGGGGCGTGTGATGCGCGTGTCGATGTAAAGATCGGCGGCGGCACATGCTTCCTGGAGGCGCGCCTTGTCCCCGGTGAGGCGGTAGGCGGCGAGGCTGTTGAGGAGCGCCCGGTTGCTGGTGCCGTAGTTGTTTGCGAAGATTTTGGGAGCATTGAGCTTGGGGAGAATTTTGCTTGGGATGACGGGGTTGCGCTTGAGGGTAAGGTGGTGGGCGGCGACAAGATCGACGGGATAGCGGAATCCGTCGCCCAACATGGCGGGATCGCTGAAGGGGCCTTGATTGGCCTTGCGGGAAAGCATGTATTCGAGGGTGGGGAGCGCCCGGCGCCGGAGGATGTCGGCACGGTCAAGAACCAGCGCGAGGGAGAGCGGATCGGCGGCGGATTGCTGGCGGCCGACATCGGGGCCCGCGTCGTTTTGGTAACCCCATGTCTTGTATTTTGGATACCAGTAGGAGTATTTGTCGTTGAGGAAAAAATCGGTGAGGTTTTCGAGTGTCGTGTTGAGCGAGCAAAGTGTGTTTTCGCGAATGTCGCGGAAGCCGCAAAGGGTGGATGCGAGGTGTTTGTAGGTATCAAACCAGGCACCGCGGCGGGCGACGAGTCGAAGCGTGAAGGCGTAGCTGGAACTGGCCTCGACTCGCGATTCGGGGCCGCCGAGCACGGGCGCAAAGAGCATCGGCTGGACGCGGCCTCCGGCGTTGCGCACGAGCACGCCGAAGCGTGAGTCCGCGCGCGTGGGCATGCGAAAGCGGATTTCGCTCGCATCGGCGCCGACGCCAATGGCGTTTCCGTCGATGCCCGCCATGACGAAGGGAATGGTGCATTGAAACTCGCGCGTCAGGTATGAGCGGTTTGGAAAGCGTTTGTCCTGCCAGACGAGGGGCTGCCAGATCCAGTCCGCCTTGGCGAGTGTGGCGGAGGGCGCCCCGGCGTAACCGATGGAGATTTGGCCGGGAGCCGCGGCGTCGAGTTGGAAAGCGAGCGTGGGTTCGGTGCCGTCGGGAGGCAGGGCGAGGGTGGCGGTGAGGGTGTAGTTTGGTTGCGAGGGAAATATCCACCGGAGGTTGTCGCCATCGCGTTCGATTTTGATGGGGCGAAGGCGCGCGCGCGGTGTGGCGGCGGTGAAAAAATCCGTTTCCTTTTCCCATGTTGTGACGAGATAATTTATTCCCCTGACCGGGCCACTGTCCGTATATTTCGCGGAACGATTATCGAGTTTGGTTTCCTGTCCTCGGGGCTGAAAAACAACGAGAAATTCGGGCGAAAAAACTGCCTTCGCACCGCTTTGTTTTTCGGTGATGGCGAGGGTGCCGTCGGGTTGCGAGGACAGGGCGTAGTTGGCGTTTTCAATGTGTGCCGCGGGGCCGATGGTTTCACCCTGGCGCGCCCCGGCTGTTGTTTCGACGGCGGAGCCGGGGGCCGTGTTGTTTGTCGCTAGAATATCGGGTGCGGCCCATTCGAGTATGATCTGGCCGGCGTTGTCGGTATTGGAAAACTCGACGACGAATTCGTAGGGTTTGGCCTGTTGGAGATCGACGGCGCTTGTGCTGCGCGTGTTCAGATTGCTTTCGGAGGCGGCGCGTCGAATGACCGGCTTGCCGTCGATTTTGAGCGTGGCGGCGCCGGTGGCGCGAAGCGAGATAGGGTGCCTGCCTGAACGATTTGGAGTGACGGTGGCGCTCCATTGCGCGGAGCCCCGGCGACCGTTGGGGATGCTGTTTGCCAGCGCATGCGTTGAAACATCAATGCGCGCTTCGAATCGAGTCATGGTTGGCGCGCCACCCAGCCGCGGCGCGTCGTGATAAGAAACATCGAAACCGCTGTCGCCGTCGCGGGTCGTGACCGCGCCGACTGGTCCGTTGGCGACGGGCGTGAATGCGGGCTGCGCGGCGGCAAACATGCGGGGCGACAGGCAAACAAAAGCGGCAAGGGCAATGAGGACGCCGGAGGTTATCCGGCGGATTTGAAGTGGCGGGGGGAGGAGCGTGTTCATGGGAAAACTGGGAGGGAACTCTTGCCTCTTGGGCGGGCTTGGCAAGATGAGGCGGGTGTCAATCGTTGACCGGGTTTGCCGGGGCGCGTGGATTTGGTGTTTTAGATTGGTCAACGGTCTAATGCTTTGCGGTTCGCTGAAAAAGCTCCGTTATTCAATTTCGAGACACACTCATCCCCTTTGGTATTTTTTAGCTTTTCCCATGATCACACCCATTGCGCTTGCAGCGACGTTGTTTGTATTGCCGAGCCCCGACGGAAAGAGTCGGGCCGAATTAACAGTTGGAGCCGAGACCGGCGGAGCGCCGGTTTACCGGGTCGAGTTCGACGGGCGCGCCGTCACGAAGGATGCGGCCATGGGGATTTCCGTGGATGGCGTTGATTTTGGCGCGGGCTCGAAAGTGGTTTCGTCGGGGACGGGCAGGGTTGTGGAAAAGTTTCCGACGCGCGGCAACCATCGGGAGGTGACGCTGACGTTCAACGAGCTGGCGATTTCATTGCGCGACCAATCCAGCGGCCGCGATTGGCGCATTGAGGCAAGGATGTCCAATGATGCGTTTGCGTGGAGGTATGTGGTGCCGGTAAAAAAGGAGGCGCGGGGGCTCGTGAAAGGCGAGGCATCGGAGTTTCGGCCCGTGGACAATTGTCGCGTGTGGCTCGCGGAGCGCCCGAACAGCTGGAAGTTGAAAAGTTACGCGGGCTATTGGATGCGCGCCGAGTGGGGCGAGCTGCCGAAAATTTCGAAGGCCGGGCCGGTTCAATGCCCGCCGCTGGTTGTGGAGTTGCCGGCAATCCGTGCGGGAGAAAAGGCGGACGGCTGGCTGGTGTTTACCGAGGCGGGACTGCGCAATTACAGCGGCATGCGCTTGAGGGCGTCCGGACGGGCGGATGGCGGCGGTGTGAGCACGATTGCGGATTTCACGGAGGGCGCGGACGGATTTTTTGTTGAAGGTGATGTGGTGTCGCCGTGGCGCGTGGTGAAGTTTGCGAGATCACTGGACTCGCTCGTGGACACGACGGATTTGCTTGAGGCTCTTTCCCCGGCGGCGGACGCGGCTTTGTTTGCAAACAGCGATGCGTGGGTTCGCAGCGGCCGCGTCACGTGGCACTGGTGGAGCAAGCGGCGCGCCGGCACACCCGCCGAGGAAACGCACATGATGGAATGCGCCGCGAAGCTCGGTTTCGAATACTCGCTCGTCGACGAGGGCTGGCTGAAATGGGATGATCCGTGGGCGCGCGTGCGCGAGTTGACCGCGGCGGGAAAGAAGCGCGGCGTGGGCATTTTGTTGTGGCGGCACATGCGGGACGTGATGAATCCGGAAAATGGATACGCAGATTTGCGCGCGTATTTCGACAAGCTGGTCGAGTCGGGCGTGGCGGGGGTGAAGATTGATTTCTTCAACGCGGAGTCAAAAGCCATGGTTGATTTGCAGGAGGCGATCATGCGCGAGGGCGCGAAACGCAAACTGCTCGTGCTGTTTCATGGCTGCCAAAAGCCGACGGGCGAGACGCGCACCTGGCCGAATCAGCTTTCGCGCGAGGGAATTCGAGGCCTGGAATTGAACGGCATGGCGGAGGGGCCGATTACGGCGGAGCATAATTGCGCGCTGCCATTCACCCGGCTTGCCGCCGGGCCGGGCGACTACACGCCGCTGGGTTTTTCGGATCCCGGCGAGACGACTTGGGCGCACCAACTGGCATCCGCGGTTGTCCTTTTGTCACCGTTGCAAGTGATCGCGGAGTATCCGCCGATGTTGCTCGAGGATGAGCGGTGCGCGCCCGCGCTGGATTTGATCAAGGCGCTGCCGGTTGAGTGGGACGAAACGCGTGTGCTTGCGCCGAGCGCGATTGGCCGGTGCGTGGTCATGGCCCGGCGTCTCGGCGACGAGTGGTGGGTGGGCGTGTTGAATACGGATGCCCGGAAAATTGACGCGCTGGACCTGGGTTTTCTTGGCGGGGGAAAGTATGGCGTGGTGATGATTTCGAATGGAACGGGCGGGCAGCCGCTAAAGCGAACCGAGATCGCCCGCGTGACAAAAAAGAGCGTGATCCCCCTGGCATTGTCGCAAAACGACGGTGTGGTGCTGCGATTTATTCCGATAAAAAAATGAGCACAAAATCTTCCATGCCCGTGAAGTTCGGGCGTGTTTTTTCGGCCGTGGCATTTCTGCTGTGTGGTGCCTGCGCGACGGCGGCAGTTGAAGTCCGCGTGGCGGATTTCGGAGTGAGCCCGGACGCACGGGCGGATGCCACGCCCGGCGTGCGCGCGGCGTTAAGCGCAGCGCTTGATGCGAAGGGCGGCGCGACACTGGTGTTTGAGCCCGGCGAGTATCATTTTTATCCCGAGAACGCGCGGGCGCTGGTGCGCTATGTTTCGAATCATGACAACAGCCGCGCGCCGAGGCGGTTTGTTTTTGATGTGAGCGGCGCAACGGACTTGGTCGTCGACGGGCGCGGGGCGCGTTTTGTGATGCACGGCGATGTGACTCCGTTTTTGATTGAGCGCTCCGAGCGTGTGTCGGTGAAAAACCTGACGATCGACTGGAATGTGCCGCTGCTTTACGAGGGCGAAGTGCTCGCCGCGGATGCCAGCGGTTTTACCGTGCGGGTGAGGGCCGACGAACCGTTCGAGGTGGATCGCGGCGCGTTTGTCATCAGCGCGGATGGCGTGCGCTGGCCGATGGATACCTTTTGTGAATTTGCGGGTGACGGGAGCGGACAGGCGGCGGGTTCGGCCGATGCTTACGGGTTCCGTTACCATGCGGAAAAAACCGGTGCGGCCGACGGGCGCACGGTGCGTTTTTCGGTGACCGATAATTATGCGCTGCCACGGGTGCCGCGAGAGGGGAATATCATTTTCCTTCGGTGCAATTTGCGCGCGGCTCCCGCTTTTTTTATGGAGCGGTCGATCAAGGTGTCGCTTGACGGCGTGGCGATACATCACGCTCCCGGCATGGGGGTGATTGCGCAGCGTTGCGAGGATGTCACCTTGAGGGGCATGCGCGTGATTCCGAATGATTCGCTGGGGCGGCAAGTGTCCACGAATTTTGACGCGACCCATTTTGTCGGATGTCGCGGACGGGTGCTGATCGAGGACGGCGAGTTTCGCAACATGCTCGACGACGCGATGAACGTGCACGGCGTTTATTTGCAGGTATTGCGCCGGCTCGACGATTACAGGCTGGTGGTGCGCATGCCGCATTTTCAGGCGCAGGGCTTCATCGCGGTGGAGGCGGGCGACCGTTTGCGGCTGGCGCGCTTCGGCACATTGTTGCCGGAGGGGGAAGCCGTGGTGACAAAGGTTGCGCGACGCGGACCGGACGAGATGACGATCACATTTGACGCGCCGATTGCGGCGGAGGTGAATCCGCTGGATGCGCTTGAAAACATATCGTGGACGGCGGATGTCGTTTTCCGGCGCAATACGGTTTCGGGAAATCGCGCACGCAGCATTCTCGTGAGCACGTCAGGGCGCGTGATCATCGAGGACAATCATTTCAACGCGACCGGCTCGGCCATACGCATATCGGGGGATGCGCGCAGTTGGTTTGAGTCGGGGCCAGTGGCGGACGTGTTGATCCAGGGAAACACATTCACCAATCCGCTGCGTTGCGGTTACGGACGCGCCGCCATTGACCTGGATCCCGAGGTGGATGTGCCATCCGGCGGCACTCCGGGATATTATCATCGCAACATCCGCATTATTAAAAACAAGTTTAGGCTGTGCGACCGCGCGGTTTTGCTGGCGCGCTCGGTGGACGGGCTGGAGTTTTCGGAAAACACGATTGAGCTTGCGAATGATTTCGCGCCGCTGAACCGGCAAAAAACGGAGTTCGAACTGGTGCGTTGCCGGAATGTGCAATTGGAGCGAAACACTTTTTCCGGCTGGCCCGCGAAAGATGGCATTGTGGTTTCGGGCGACGCGGACAGTTTGTCCACGATGAGGTTCACCCCGGGGCAGGGGATAAAAACCCGTGAGCATGGAGCCAAGGGTCAACGGTAAACTGCCCTCGCGTTTGATAAAACTATGCGGAATTATTTACTACTATTAATTATAAACCCCGTCATCCAATGAAAAAACTATTCCCTGTTCTTGTATTGTCCGTTGGCCTTGTATCAGTTGTGTCGAAAGCGCAAATCGCTGTTGTGAAGGGTGACGCTTCGTCCGCCGCCGAGGTGTCCGTGAATGCGGCATACTCGCAAAACTTCAATTCATTGCCGGCCCCCGCCTCGACAAAACCGGACAAGGCGGAACCGCTCGCCTGGAAAAATAATGTCACGTTGCGCGGCTGGTTCCGTGATGTCGGGCACTCGAAGGGAGACTGTTCGGCAAGCGGCGCTTATGTCGACGCCCCGGCATTTTTTAATTACGGCTTGGACGGAAATCCGAATCGCTCCGTGGGATTTCGAAACACGCAGGGCAATGAGCGCGACGCGGCTGCCGCGATCGTATTCCTCAATGAAACCGGTGCGCCGATCAAGGGCGTGAAAATTTCCTACACGGGCCGCCAGTGGCGGCGGCAGAGCGAGGCGGCGACGACGCTGGTCGTGGGCTGGCGTTTCTTCGGCAAGGAATTCAACGCAGACACTTTCACCGCGCGCCAAAAACAATGGTGGACGGATGTTCCGGCGCTGACATTTACCGCGCCGCAGCTCGAGGGTAGCAATGTCGTGAATGGAATGGCTCCCGAGTGCATGAAAAAGTTTCCTGCGACCGAGGTGATATTCCGCCGCGGTGTGTATCCGGGAGAGTATTTTTCGATTCGCTGGTATTATCCGACGGATCCGAAATCAACCGGCAACGGGCTCGCGTTGGATGATGTTGAGATCGAGTTTATAAAATAACGTCGCAAGCGGTATTGGTGCAAAGCACGCGTGCGCAAGGAGGGGCGGCGTCCACGCCGCCCGACGAGGCCAGCGAGCCTCGCCCTTTGTCGGAGCGTGTTCGATTGTAAATACAAATGTGAATGGGAATATGCTCAAGTATTCGAAAAACGAATACGCGAGGGGCGCTCGCGTTGTTCGCGTCCGGCGGCGGGATGCCGCCGCTCCTTGCGCACGCGTCATTCGAATAACTGTGCGCATATGCATGCATAAACCGGGCTAACACGAGGGCGCACGCAAGGTGCGCCCCTACGAAAATCCAAGGGAGTAGACATTGCCGTAATATTATTGGAAGTCGGCATGCCGCCGGAATTGCAGCTTCACCTCGCTTAACAAACCCGCATCCAGCAGAGGAGATTTTTCATTAAAATAGTTCCATGATGAGAACGCCACCCGGTTTGACGACGGACGGGGTTGGTTGTTAATCAACCATTCGGGATAGCGCAAAAGAGCGCGTCCGTCGGAACCGAGCGCATCCCCCCACTCGCAATCATTCGTGTAATTATTGTCACCGATAAGGCGGTTGGTCCATGTGTTGGTCACCGCTATGGAAATTTTGTTTTCACCGGATTTTATATATTGAGTGATGTCCACTTCATAGGGGGCGTGCCACAGGACCGCGACGTGTTTTCCGTTTATTGTAATTGATGCCAGGTCCTTCACGGTTCCCAAGTTGAGGGAAATGGAGATGTTTCGCCCAACTTGATTCTCCGCGAGATGCACGGTGTTATGATAGGTGGCGGTGCCGGAAAAATATTTGACCTGTTCATTCTGGGACTTCGCCCAGGATTCAAGTTTTCCAAATGTGGCGGAGAAGGCGCGCCCCAAGGGTGATTTAAAATCAACATTCCACTCGCCCCCGATGAGGATCTCTTCAGGGACGCTTGCAATTGACGCACGCAAGGTCCGCCCCTCGGTTGTGCGCAATTCAAATACGCCCGGGCTGGCCGTTTTTACGCACCAACCGTTCTTTTTACTGGTTTCTATCGTGAAAGCCTCCGAAGGAATTTGTGAGGCGACCGATGTGATAAAGTCGGACTGGTTGATTGGCCTTTTAAAAACGACAAACAATGCCTGGCTGGGAGCGAATTGGAGTGTCACGTCGGTTCCGCTTTCGGTTGGTTGCCAGACACTCGCCGGGGTGATCTTTCCAGACTCGGGATCCCAAATTTCAGGGGCTTTGTCTTTGGCCCTCAATGATACTTTTATTTGTTTTGCCTTGGCCTCCGTATTGGAAAAGTAAAATATATCAATATCCCCCGCCTGCCGGTGGCTCCAGCAAATGGAGTCATCAAGGTTTCCAATAAATGCAACATTTGGCGCAATGTTCATTTTTTTAAGCGCCTCCCCGACCGTATAACCCCAGAGCACTTTGCCTTTCCCACAAACGTTCTCACCGGAGGAAGCTTGTGTATTATGTCCCCATATCCGGGAGGCGAGTTGTTGATGATCTTTTATATTGAGGGAGATGTCCTTGAGCCCTTTGGGCTGCGAGGGTTTGGGGCCAAGTATTGTTGCGCCTTGCGAGGCGAGATCGAGCAACTTTGTCAAAACGGCATTGGAGAGTTCGCCGGTGTTGGGGACGGCAAGCAGGTGGTATTTCCTTCCTGAGGGACTGACAAGTTTTCCGTTTTCCACGCGGACATGGCTTAGCAGTGTCTTTTCAGAAATGACATCACCTCCGGGAATATATTCGTCCAATGATATGAAGTCGGAAACTTTTTGGCCCTTTTGCAGCAGATATTGGGAGCGGCTCAGGTAGACAATCCACGCCTTGCCGGATTCATACCAGGTTTGATTGCGTCCGAAGTGTGTTCCCCACGGCCCCATGCACATGCCCGGTTTTATATTATCAGGAAAAGGCTGGTGGACCCAATGGTGCAGAATCAATCGGTTTACTCCCTTGGAGAATGCGACGTCCCCGCTGAACTTGAGCTGCGCGGGCGTTTCGTTCCAACGGCTTTGGGAGCCGCCCCCGGTAAAAGCCTCGGCGCTTAATATATTGATTCCAAAAAAGGGTATGGCTGCGTTGACGTGCCATTTGTCTATGTCGACCTTGCGCATGCGGGTCCAGAATTCCGTGGTGGGCAAATCGGAAAGATGCGCTGTGTCAAAAGTATTGAATGGTCTGGGCACATTGACGGGGCCCGTGGCGTAGGGTTCGATTTGTATCAACATGCCAAGCTCCTTGAGCATCTGTTTTGGTATGCCATAGCTGTATTCAATAAACATGTCGGAGACGGTTCTTTTCAAATCCCACTTAAATCCGTCGGTGGCTTGTTTGCTTTCGAGTGTGCGTCCCGCCAAAACCGGGAGCCACGGAACGATGTCATAGCCATTTCGTTTCAGAAACTCCGCCCGCATAAGGGGCGTCCAGTTTTGGTCTCCCGCCTCGTAGCTGTCGAAAAGCATGTAAGTGAGCGTTTCCCCCAAATATTCGCCGAGGTTCTTTTTCAGCGGCTCCAGAACATTGTTCATGTGGAGCGTCATGGTTTGCGCGCTCATCTTGTCGGCTTCGAGCGCGTCTATATTTTCGGGGGCGGAGGTTGGCTTGGCCCCTGTGGGCGTATGACCGAAACGATAAATAGTATAGCCGCCTTTTGGAATCTCACAGATTAACTTTCCGTCGGCGCGCATCTTGCCGGAAACATCAATAATATGCCCGGCGCCGGGTTCGCCATCGGGCACGAGCAACACGGCAATGTCCCTATAAAAATTCAACCTGGACGGGGGCTGTTCCAAGTAGCCGACAAAATGCCTCGGTCCGTTGATTTTCATTTCCGACCAGACGACATGTTGCATTGCGGTTTCGGGTTTGATCCAGGGGCCGCCGCTGACGGACCATCCGATGCAGTTGTGCATTCCCAATTCCAAGCCGAGCCGTTTGGCCTCCGCCATGGTATGCCGCATCAGCTCCCACCATTTTGCGTTAAAGTAATCCACGCCTGTTGAATAATTGTTTGCCAGCGGAGGATATCTGTCGGTTGCGGTGGAAACGAGTTGGAACAGTGTCGCGCCGGCGATGCCGGCCTCTTTCATGGCCTCCAAATCCTTTGTGATTCCTTCTTTTTCGACATTATATCCAACCCAATGCCACCAGACAAACGGGCCGGACTCTTTTGGGGGATTACGGAAATCCCCGGGGTTATATCTGACGCCCTTCCTGTTTTTTTCGCAGGGCAGTTAACAATGGCTGCGGCGAGAAAGATCACAAACAGCAGTTTGAATTTCATATAAAATATGACTTGAGGTGAAGAACCGGGTTTTGGGTGGTAAAGGTAATTTATCCGCTCACGAGCATTGTGCGCATGTGTCTTGATACACAGAGTATGCGTTTCATTATGAGTCTGATATTTTGGCTTGAAGGTAAACCTATTTTGCGGTCAACAATTGACTCGTTTCAGGAGCCATATTTTGAAACCAAACGATCCGGGCCGATCGCTGAGGTTTACCGTTGACTGTATCTCTCGTTGCCTCGGTTTCAAAAACTGTTGCCGTTGCTTTTGCTCAAAAAACATCCCCCCGGTTAGCCGGGCATTTATTGTGCGCATTCCCAAAATATCACAACCCAACATACCATGAACCGATCACGCTTCGTCCTGTTTTTGCTGTTCGTATTCACCGCGCTTTCAGCAACCGCCGCGCCCAATGCGCCAAAACTTCTCACGCCAAAACACAATGAGGTTTCGCTCAACGCCACGCCCGTTTTTTCATGGGCGGCAAGCCCCGGCGCCGTTGCCTATGAGATCGAGGTTTCGGCGGATTATGATTTCAAAACGATTGTCGTTCCCCGCACGCGCGTCGAGGGCACCAGTTTCACTCCCGCAAAGCCGCTCCATCGCACAAACCGTTTCTGGCATGTCCGGGCGATTGATTCCGCGGGGAATCCCGGCAAATGGTCGTCGGCATACATTTATCGCCTGCAACCCGAGCCGAAAACGAGCGCGCCCGCGAAAGCCCCGGCATCCGCGACGCCCGCCGCTTCGGCGGTGAAAGAAAGCAAGACGTTGAAATTGCTCACTCCGAAACATAACGAGGAATCCACCAACGCGACGCCCGTTTTCACATGGACGCCGGTCACGGGCGCGGTGGCCTACGAAATCGAGATCGCGGCGGATTATGAATATAAGAAAACCGTCGTTCCCGTGACGCGCGTCGATTCTCCGAGCTTCACACCGGCGGAACCCTTGTATCCGTCAAACCGTTTCTGGCGCGTGCGCACCATCGACGCGTCGGGCAAGGCGGGCAAATGGGCCGGGACCTTTGTTTACAAACTGAAACCCGCGCCGGCCTCGCAGGCGCGCGCGATGACAAAGCGCCCCGCGGTCTATCCGGCAAACAACCAAACCGGCATTGTGCAAAACCCGAGCTTCACCTGGGATGCGGTGCCCGGCGCGGTGGCCTACGAGATCGAAATTGCGGCGGATTTCACATACAAAAAAACGGTCGTTCCCGTGACGCGCGTCGAAACGCCGCGCTACGTCCCGATGCAGGCGCTTTATCCCTCCGCGCGTTTTTGGCGCACGCGCGCAATTCAGGCAAACGGCAGGGCGGGGGAGTGGAGCGGCACGCGTGTTTACAAGCTGCACGCGCCGGCAAACAAGATCAACATTCCCGCCAATGCGACGCTTGCCGAAATCCGCGCGGCGATTGACGCGGCGCCCGCATCCTCGCTCATCACTTTCGCGCCCAACGCCACCTACCGTTTGAAAATGAACCAAAAGGATTCGCATTTCCTGACGCTCAGCAAACGCGACGACCTTATTATCGACGGCAACAATTCACTTTTCATCATCGATAATCCCAGTGCCGGCGCGTTCAACATGCGCGAGTGCCAGCGGATCACGGTTCGTCGCTTCCGTTTTGATTACGATCCGCTGCCCCACTCGGTGGGCGTGGTCGAGTCGTTTAATCCCGGAGAAGGCGCCGCCGCCACGGTCACGCTTCGCAGCCTTCCCGGCTATCCCGATTTTGACGCGCCGCACATGATCGCGAACTGGTCGTGGGGCGTGATTCTTGATCCCGTCATCACCGGTCGCATGAAAGCAAAGGCTCCCCTTGTGATGAATTTCCCCGGCGCCAAGGTCTCGCGCAATGCAGCCGGCCCGAATCTCTTCGACGTGGCGGTGCCGCATGTCAACTACGGCAAGTTTTTCTCGAAGGGCGACCGTGTTGTCATTTTTTCCCGCGAACGCGGACGCAGCCTTTGCTCAGCCGAGATGAACTGCGATGACATCACTTTCGATCGCGTCACCACGCACGCATCGCCCGCCGGGCATTTTATCGCCGTCAATTGCTCGGATGTGAAAATCCTCGCGTGCGCGTCGTCGCCCAAGGACGCCTCCCGGGTTTACGCGGGCAATGCCGATGGCGCGCATGTTCGCGCCAATCTTCTCGGTCCGTGGATCGAGGGTTGCACATTCGACAGCATCGGCGACGACGGCATCGCGCTTTATAACAAGGGCATGGCGATCAATGCCAGGCCCGCAAATGACACGCTCACGGTTGCGGGCACGTTTATGAATCTCCAGCCCGGCGATGCGTTTGTCATTTTTAATCCGTTCGACGGCAGCCTTGTCGGGGAAACACGCACTGTCACCGCGGTGAAACCGGCGGGCGGCGGGGCGCATAATGTGACGTTCAAACCGGCCCTTGCCACAAAGGACGATTTTCCGGCGGGGGACAAAACGTGGTGGAAGAATGCGCAGCTCTTCAATCGCACGCGCCAGAATTCCGGGTTTGTCATAAAGAACAACACCTTCAAATCGGTGCGCCGCTACTCGGTCATCGTGCGCTCCACCGACGGGATCATCGTCGACAACGATATCACCGGTTCATCCAATTCGGCGATCACCCTGCTCAACGAACCGCATTCCTGGGCGAACGGTCTGCATAGCGAACGGGTGCTCATCGCGCGCAACAAAATCAGCGCCTCGACCGTTGACGGCTCCGCCTCGTCCGGCGGAAGCATCGCGGTGAATCTTCGCAACCTTAACACTCCATCCGTTGATGCGAAGGCCGTCGGCAAGGCGTCAACCAAGCCGGCGCGCCTGCATCGTGACATTCGAATCGAGAACAACACGATCACCGATTGGAATTATCACGCGATCCTGTTGCGCAGCGCAACGGGATGCACGGTCACGGGCAATGTGATCTCCGCCCCGGCGGGCGCGAAATTCATCGCGCCGGAAAAAGAGAACATCGCTATCCTGGTCGACAACACCGATGGCTGCGTGATTTCCGGCAACGACACCAGTGGCGACCCGCGCCTCGGTTCGCCCGAGCAGCGACTCACGGTCATCGACAGCGACAACGCCACGGTGAAAAACAACAAACCCTGACGCATGAAAAGGCGCGTGCGCAAGGAGCGGCGGCGTCCCGCCGCCGGACGAGGCCAACGGCCTCGCTCTCCGGCTGTGCGCGCTCGAATGCGAGTGCGCTCTCGAAGATGTTTTGAGTTAGGAAACCAATTGCGCGAGGGGCGCTCGCATTGCTCGCGTCCGGCAGCGGGACGCAGCCGCTCCTTGTCGCACGCGTGGTTTGGTCACAATTCCGAGACATGCCCGCAGCAGTGGCGTGACATTGCCCGAATTTCGCCGATTTTATTCATGTTATGAAAGCGACAATAAAACCCCTCACCCTTGCCCTTTTGTCCGCGGTGGTTCTTCCACTCGCCGCCTTTGCGGGCGCGCCGGACCAGTCTGATATTCAAGTTCGCATGAGCAAGGCCTTCGCGTGGCAGGCGGCCCATCGCACCACGGACACCAGTAAATACGCCATGGACAGTCACGCCGGCCCGCGCGGCTGGGTGCATGGCGCGTTCATGACCGGCGTCATGGAGGCGTGGCGCACCACTGGTGAGAACGCCTACATCGACTATGCGTGGAAATGGGCGGAAGACGCGTCGTGGCAGCCCGGTCCGCGTCCGATCCATGCCGATGACCACATCGCATGCCAGTCGTATATCGAACTCCACATGCTCGATCCGAAGCGCGCGGACATAAAACCCACCATCGAGACATTCGACAAATTGATCGCCCAAAAACACAAGGGCGCGGAATTGTTCTGGTGGTGCGATGCGCTTTACATGCAGCCGCCGGCATGGGCGCGCCTGGCCAAGGCGACCGGCGATCAAAAATATCTTGATGAGATGACGCGTTTATATTGGGAGGCGGTTGATTATCTATATGACTCGCGCGAGCGTCTTTTTTTCCGCGACAAAAACTACATGCCCCATGACAAGGATTTCCGTCCGTCTGCGATAAGGAAGAACGGAACGAAAGCATTGTTTCAGGAGCGGAATGGGGAAAAAATGTTCTGGTCGCGGGGCAACGGCTGGGTGTTTGCGGGGCTTCCGCGTATTATTGAATGGATGCCCGGGGGCGCGCAGCGGGAAAAATTCGAAACCCTTTTCAAAACAATGGCGCCGCGCATTCTCGAACTCCAATCGCCCGACGGACTCTGGCGCATGGGCTTGCTCGATCCCGACGCCTACGGCCATGGCGAGGTCAGCGGCAGCGCGTTTTTCATTTATGGTTTCACGTGGGGTGTGCGCAACGGCCTGCTTGACGCGCGCGCGTATGTCCCGGCGATCGAGCGCGGATGGCGCGCGTTGCGCTCGTGCCAGCGTCCGGACGGCATGCTCGGTTATGTGCAACCCATCGGTGCCGCGCCCGGGGCGCATTCATCGAAGACATATCAGGAATACGGCACGGGCGCATTTTTGCTGGCGGGGTCTGAAATCTTAAAACTCCTGCGCGCCTCTCCCGATGTGTTTGCGTCCGTGAAGAAGGCAGCCGCGCCCGAGGCCGCGGAGCAGCGCGCCTATCAAGTCGCCGTTTTGAAACGCGTGGCCGGGCCCGTCCTGAATGCGGCGGCCGAGGGAAAGCTGAAGGAAAAGCTCCCAAAAGTTTATGTCGGCCGCGACCGGTTTGCTCCGCTTGAGGCATTGGGACGCACGCTGGCGGGAATCTCGCCCTGGCTCGAACTCGGCCCCGGCGAGGATGCCGAGGGCAGGCTTCGCGCCGAGTATATCGATCTCGCGGTGAAGGCCATTCGTTGCTCGACCGATCCCAAGTCGCCCGCGCATTTGATCTTTAACGAACGCGGCCAGCCTCTTGTTGACACGGCGTTTCTCGCGCAGGCGCTGCTTCGGGCGCCGACACAATTGTGGGGCAACCTCGATGAAAGCGCGCGCGCCAATGTCATCGCGTCACTGAAGGCCTCGCGTGTCACCAAGGCGCAGAAAAATAACTGGGAGCTTTTCAGCGCCACCGTCGAGGCCGCGTTGCTCAAGTTTTCAGGGGAGTGCGAAATGAGCGCCATCGAAACCGCGGTGGCCGACCATGACTCCTGGTATAAGGGCGACGGCACATACGGCGACGGCCAGCCGCTCCACTGGGATTATTACAACAGCTTCGTGATTCAACCGATGCTTTGGGATGTGCTCGCGGTGTGCGCCGAGCAAAAACTCCCGATTGCGAATCGACTGCCCGTGATTCAAACCCGCGCGCGCCGGTATGCGGAAATCCAGGAGCGCATGATTTCGCCCGAGGGCTCGTTTCCGGTGATCGGGCGCTCGTCCACCTACCGCTTTGGCGCATTCCAAACGTTGTCTCTCGTCGCGTTAAAAGATGAGTTGCCGCCGACGCTTCCCCGCGGCGCCGTGCGCGCGGCGTTGAACGCGGTCATCAAACGAATGATCGAGGCGCCGGGGACGTTTGACAGCGAAGGCTGGTTGCAACGCGGCGTTGTTGGCGCGCAGCCGCAAATGGCCGAGCGGTATATCAACACCGGCAGCCTGTATTTGTGCACGTTCGGGTTGCTGCAATTGGGACTGCCCCGAGTGATCCATTCTGGACCGAGCCGAGCCTGCCCTGGACGCAAAAACGAATTTGGGCGGGCGAGGATTTGCCGGCCGATCACGCACTCTAATTTAACCGACAATCAACCGATGAAAACAAACCGCCTGATAACCGCCGGCATTTTTGCCGCGCAGATTTTCATGTTCGCAACAACCAATGCGGCCGCGTCCGACGAGGCGACGCTTTCGAGCCCCGCCGCGCGCCTGCAATGGCGTCAGTCTTCCGACGGCTGGAAACTCGGCGGCGTTGATGTGCTCGGCGACGTTGCGGAAGGGAAGGGGATTCCGCTTGGCGAACCCTCGGGGCAATACCGCATTCTCTATTCGGAAACGGAACCGGATAAAACGCCCGTGCCGTTTTCCCTTTCCGACCGCACGGATGTTTTTCCCGAGCCCATCTATAAATATCCCGTGCCGCGCTGGGCCAAGGCGACCATTCCCGCGGCGCTCAACCTCGTCGGCGAGGAGCGCGTTTTTTATCCGTCGGCAATGGAATCATGCGCCGATGGCTCGCTGGTGTTTCGCCACCGGACTGATGTGGCGGATGTGGTTGCGCGTTGGAAAATCGACGCCTCGTTTCCCGGAGATGTGTGCGTGGAGCTGACGCTCACCGCCCGCAAGGACGGCTGGTTTTCACTGCCCACGCCGACACTCGCCACGGTTGCGCCACGCGATCTGAAGTGGGCGGTGGTGCCGGGTTACTTCAAGGGTGATCGTTTCAACCGCGATTTCCCGCTCGCATTCGCATACGGCCACGGCTTGCCGGACCGCCCGGTCATCGCCAATGAAGGCGCGGCCTCCACGCTTGCCTCGATCATCACCAACAAGGCGGGCGCCACGCTGGCGGTTATCGCCGAACCCGGCGTCGTCGATCCGTATTCTGCCAACGCCGCGACCCGCGAAATCTGGCGCATCGGGCTTTCGCACATGAACCGGGCGGGCGAGCTCACGCCGACTCTTTACCGCGCGCTTCTCGGCAGCCGTGATTCGCGACTGGAGGCGGGGCAGTCGCTCACGTTTTCGTTTCGCTACTCATTGCGCGCAGACGATTGGTTCGCCGCCATCAAGCACGCCGCGGAGGACATCTATCGCGTGCACGATTTTCTCGCTTTGAAGAAACCGGTTCGTTCGCTCAGCCAGCGGCTTCACTCGCTTCACGAATATGTGACTGATGACGCAACGTCGCTCTGGCACACCGAGGAATTCGGCGGCATGACAATCGGGGCGCAGGCCTACAATGGCGGCGTGGTCGGCGCCCGGCGCGACCCGAAAATAAAGGGAGATTACGACGCCATGAAAAACTCCGACTATGGCGCGATGTGGATGCTTGCGCGGCTCACGAATGATCCGCGCCTCGTGCGCGACCGGCTGCCCTACGCGCGCAATTTTAAACTCGTCCAGCAACAAAGCGCCCCCGGCTTTTTCCAAGGCGCGGCGCTCGGCCAATACTATCTCGCGAAGTCGCGCCGCTTCGTCGAGGAGTGGGGCGATTATGTCGAGCCTGTTGCCATCACCTATTACACGATGCTCGACATCGGCAACATCCTGCTCTTCGAGCCCGGCGATGCCGAGTTGCGCGAGCGTTTGCGACTCGGAGCGGAGCGATTGCTGGAGTGGCAGCGCGCCGATGGCAGCTGGGCGGTCGCCTATGATCACGCCACGCACAAGGAGCTTTTCACGGAACTGCCCGACGCGCGCGCGACATTCTACGGCTTGATTGTCGCCTACCGGATTCTGGGTGACGAAAAATATCTCGCGGCGGCGCGCCGCGGCGCGGACTGGATGATTAAAAACGCGGTCACGCCCGCGCGGTTTCTCGGAGTGTGCGGCGATGCGCGTTTCGCCCCCGACTTTGCCACGGTGCAGGCCGCGCAGGCGTTTCTCGACCTTTTCGATATCACTGGCGATGTGCGCTACCGCGAGGCGTCAATCGAGACTGCGCGGCAGTATGTGACGGATGTGTTTACCCAGCCGCTTGCGACCAATGCGAAGAAAACGCACAAGAAAAACACACTCGCCGACTGGCAGATCAACCAGACCGGGCTTGCCTTCGAGCATGGCGGAACCATTGGCACGGCGAGCGGCAGCGGGCCGATTCTTCTCGCCAGCTATGCCGGCCTTTTCATCCGCATGGCGGGGATCACGGGCGAGCCGCTCTTCCGCGATCTCGCGCGCGCCGCCGTGCTGGGGCGCGACGCGTTTTTGCATCCGAAGACCCAGGCGGCGACCTACTACTGGCTGCATGTGAACGCGGGCCCCGGCTCCTTTCCGCATCATGCGTGGTGGCAGTTTGGGTGGATAACCGACTATCTGGTTTCCGAGGTGGAATTGCGCTCCGCCGGCGGCATTGCCTTTCCGCGCGGATTCCTCACGCCCAAGGTCGGGCCTCATGCGTGTTTTGGGTTTGCCCCCGGAAAGCTGTATGGGGAGGCGGTCAATCTTGCGTGGGGGAATGTCGACACGGGAACGCCCGAGGTGGATTATATTGTGGCTCGCGGCGCAAACGGTGCGCGCACGCATGTGGTTCTTTTGAACAACAGCGCGCGTCCGGTGAAAACGACGGTGAAGGCTCCGCCATCCGCATTTGTTGGAGTGAAGGCCAGCGCATGGAAAAGCGCGACAATCCGCACCTCGCCGGACCGGATGGCGAAACTTGATACCGCGCAATCCGAGTGGTCTGTGGAGATCGCGACATACGGGCTCGCGGTTCTGAGCTTGGATGCGGAGTGATGCCGCGCCGGTTTTCGTATATATAATAAAATAAGATTCTTTAGAGAGGCGCGTGCGCAAGGAGCGGCGGCGTCCCGCCGCCGGACGCGAGCAACGCGAGCGCCCTTTGCGTATTTGTTTTTCGGATACAAAGAGCGGATCCGAATGCGGTCCGGCCAAGTGCGAGGCTTTGGCCTCGTCCGGCGGCGGGGACGCCGCCGCTCCTTGCGCACGCGTGGTTTTTTATAAGGGAATCGGCGGCCGGGGATTATTTCTTTTCGCGCAATTTTGCGGCGAGCAGCGCGAGTGCGGCGGCGAGATACCATGCCGAGGGGCGCCGCCACCACCACCGCCGCCTTTGTTTCCATTGTCGGGATTTTCGGGTTGTTCCGGATTTGTCGATGTTCCCGATGACACGATGGCGGTCATGGTTTGCACTTTGTTTGTCGAGTCGATCCGCCGGATTGCGCGATTGCCCGAGTCGGCGACATACAAGTATTCGCCGTTGTTGCCGAGCGCCAGATCGCGCGGATGATTGAAGAGGGCGTTTGTTCCCGTGGCGTCCTTGAAGCCGGCGATGCCGGTGACGCCATCAGCTCCGGGGTTGCCTGCGAGCGTGTTCACGTAACCGCCGGCTGTTATTTCGCGGATGGTCGAGTTGCCCGTGTCGGCGACATAGAGCGTGCCGTCACCATCGACGATGAGTCCCTCGGGTTGGTTAAAAAGCGCGTCGTCGCGGTGTCCATCGACACTGCCGTGCACAGTGGCGCAACCTGCGTGAGTGGCGACGCTGTTATTGTGCGCGAGGTCGATTTTGCGAATGGTGTGGTTGCCTGTGTCGGCGACATACAGGATGCCCGCGGCGTGGGCGATTCCCGCGGGCGCGTTGAATTGGGCGGCGGTGCCGCTGCCGTCGAGCGTGCCGGAGGTGTTGAGCTGTCCGGCAACGATGACCGGGTTGCCGGTCGCGGCTTCGATTTTGCGAATCACATGGGCGGATTTGTCGGCGGCATAAATGTTGCCCGCGGGGTCGATGGCGATGGCGGTGAGTTCGCCGGAGATAATCGCGGGATGTGTTTTCACTTCGCGCCCGGCGCTGATGGTGCGCAACCGGGCGTTGCCGGAATCCGCCACATAGAGTGTGCCCGAGCGCACGGTTATTCCAACCGGGCGGTTGAGACGCGCGTTTGTGCCGGTGCCGTCCAGGGCGCCGCTTTCGCCGGGCGCGCCGGCAAACACATTCACATAGACATTGGTGCTTCCGGGAGGCGTGAGCGTGTGGATGACATTTTTCTCCTCGTCCGAAACATACACGATGCCCGATGCGTCAACGGTCAACGCGGCGGGCGTGCCGTGGGCGCCGGTTTGCGATGGCACGATGGTGAGTGTCGCGGCGGTGCTGAGCGTGACGCCGTTTTGACCGGTGATGCGGACTTGATAGCTGCCACTGTCTGCCGGGATTCCGGCAAGGGTGAGCGTGGCGGAAGTGGCTCCGGCGATGGTCTGGCCGTCTTTCAGCCATTGATAAGTGACTCCGCTTTCGGGCGTGGTCACGGAGAGCGTGACAGAGGCGCCGCACTCGGTGTTTTGACTTAGCGGTTGAGTTGTGATTTGCGGCGCGGCGGCGTTGGAAATGTCCACCCTGGCGTGGGCGCTGTCGAAGCTCTCACCGTAGGCGTTTGAGGCGGAAATCACATAGTAGTAATCTTGGCCGTCGGTCAGATTTGTCGCGTCTGTGTATTCGATGATAGTGGCATCAGGCGATGCGGCGATTTGCGCAATTTTTTGAAACGGTCCGCCGGGTGTTGTGGCGCGCTTGATGTTGTAGGTGACCGCTCCGGGAGCGGCAGGCCATTTGAGCAGCGCGCCGCCATTGTCCATGTTGGTGGCGTTGAGTCCGCTTGGGTTGGCGGGCTTGGTGCCGTTCAATGTGAAAAGTTGCGTGGTTACGGCAGCACCTCCGGTTTGCTCAAGCTGAACCTTGAAGCGCACAACATCGCCGTAGGAAATGTCATCGGCGGTGAGCTCGAAGGGGCTGTGTCTTTTGTCGCGACCGCGCGCGTGCCGCCGGAGGCGTCGACAAAGAGGAGCGTCATTTTGCCATCATCCGGAATGCCGCTGAGGGCGACGTAGAGCGAGTCCGCCCCGTGAGGCGAGCGAATGCGGAACGCGTGCAAGTCCTCCCATGTCGCGTCGATACTGGCGACGATGGGTTTTTCGGAAAGTGCGGGGGCGTCGGGCGCCATGGTTTCGCGCGCCGCGTCAAACGTGAGCACGACGAGTCCGCCTTGCGCGAGCGTGACGGTGAACTTGCCATCGGCGTCGGGGGCGAGCGTGGAGGTGTTGCCGTTGGCGTCGCGCAGCAAGGCCGATGCCGGGAGGGCGATGCCGAGGGCGGCTTTGTCAATAAACACGCGGGCGGTGGTGTTGTCGCGCGCCTGGTTCATGAGCACGAGGTGAAAGCGGTTTTCACTGCGCGCGGCGATGTGGTCGACCTTGGGCGTGTTGACGTTGAATTTCTGATTGTCGAGCCAGAGCCAGCACGCCGGATCGTCGAAAATCCTGCCGGGGCTTCCCCCGTAAATTCGCGAGGAGAACCAGACATATCCCTGCGATTTGACGTAGGGGAAACGGATCGCGCCGCCGGTGCGGGCGTCCGCGTCGGTGACAAGAAAATCGACGAGCATCGCGAGATGCACGGGCGCGTGATGCCAGTAGAGCGATGTGATGTCTGGGCCGTTTTCGGTGTAACCGGGATTGTATTGTAAATCTGAATACAGGGAGAGGTAGTAGCCGGGATACGAGGCGCCGCGGCCGATGATGGCGTTGCGCGCGTGCGTGCGCCAGTAGTCCTCGCCGGTGATGGAGTGAAGGCGCATGAGGTTGGCGGCCCACACGGCGAGCTGGATGTTGTTGAGTCCGTTTGGCGTGAAATAAGTGGAGGGCTGCTCGAGCCCGAGTCCGGTGGTGGCGGGCAGCCACGCGGGGACATTTTTTTCGGGGATGTTGAAGGTCGCGGGTGTGCCGGGGGGATGATTTGGCGGGAATCCGATGCGCTTCCGTTCGTCGCCATCCCACCAGATCGTGCGTGTGACGCTGAGCGTGCCGCCGGCGTAGAGCGTCAGGTTTGCGGCGGGATCGGCGGGGACGATGGGCGTCACCCATTGCCCGGCGGTGGTGAGGCTCGCCCCCTGTCTGGCGTAGGCCAGTATTTCGGCGTCGCCGGTCAGCTCATAGAGGTCGAGCAAATCCCACCAATAGGGATAAAAGGACACATTATAAAAATAGGATATGTCACGCGGCGTCTGGTTTGCCGTGGTGTTTCCAAACTGGGTCGCGGCCCAGGTTTTCGCCTCGGCTTTGATTGTGTTGAGAAGCGCGATGTCGGGCATGCTGCGGTGGAGCGCGAGTTTTTCCGACCATGCGGGAACCTGTCCGCCCGCGGTGACGACATTGGTGCCGTTCATCATGTAGTCGCGCAGCCACGGGTTGAGTCCGCCGAGGAGATTGTCGAACCCCTGCCAAAGCGCGGTGCCGTAGAAGCTGCTGCGGAGGAATGAGAGGCGGATGTCCTCCGGTCGTTTCACATAAGTCTGGTCGGTGCTGAGGGCGAAGTGCGCGGAGGAACGGCTGAGCATGAACTCGAGCGTGGGAAGGCCGCGCGTTTTATAAAACTCGTCGTCACGGGTGAGCCGCGCGGCGGACACAAGCATGAGCGGCGCCGAGTGCGTGGCGGTGCTTCTGCTTTCGATGTTGGACGGTCCCTTGAGATTGTCATACCAGCGGAATTGCGGGCCGGATTTTATGAGCTTGATAATATTGATGGCCTGCTCGGTGAGCGAGGTGTTCCACGGTTCGCGGTAATCGCGCAGTCTCAGGATGCCGGTGTCGGTGTCGCGCATTGTTTCGAACCAGGGCTGCGGAGCGGTGACCACCCACCATGCGGCGTTCAGCGTGTCGCCGTTGTTTTTCTGCGAATTGTGTCCGCCAAGCACGGGGGAAAAAACAACGGGCTGCGCCGCCAGTTCCGCGCCGAGCAGGGAAAATCCGTGCGTGGCATTGTCGCGCTCGGCCCATTCGGACGGAAGGCGGTCGGGATCGGCGACGACGCCGTGCGTGAGCGCGGGCATGCCGGAAATCTCGGAGGTTTCCACGAGGGCCATTGGATGCGGAGCCATCGAGGACATGATCATGACGGGCACATCGGGCAGGCGCTTGAATTGATAAAGCGGCGGCAGTTGCACGGCGGTGACTTTGTCGAAGGAAACACCGCCCGCGCCGGTCGCGGCGAAGGCGAGCGAATAGAAACCCGACTGCACCGTGGTCATGGAAACTTCCATGCGCGCGGCATGGCCGGATTCGGGCACTTGCCAGGTGACGGTGATCTCGTCGGGAAACCCGGTGACGACGGCGCCTTGGCGCAGTTTGTAGAGAATCTTGATTGTTTTTGCGTCGACAACTTGCGCGACGGAATCGGGCAGATACGCGGCGCGCGCATCACCCGCGAGGAAGACGTTGCGCGTGTCGGCGGGCAATGTCCACGTGCCGCCATTGAACGTCCAATTTTCAAACTCGGCGCTTTTCCAGCGCGGAGCCCAGCCGGGGCGGACGGTGGATTCCGCCGCGCGGATGAGATAAATGGGCTCGGCATTTCCCCTCCACGAAAGCGTGGCGGCGTTGCCGGTGAGAAATTCGATTTCGCGCAGCAGAAATTCCTGTCCGTCAACAGTCCGCGCCTTGCGGAATCGCAGCGCCATGTCGTGGGTGCGCAGTTCCGCTGCGACGCCCGCCGCGCCCTCGGTGACAGTGGGGTTTTCCAACCCCGGGGATTGCACGGGAACGCGCGCGGCCTGCAAGGGTGTTTGCCGGTAGGTGTTGAGCGAGGCGCGCTCGACCGCATTGGGATCAAGCCCGGCGCTGGTGACAAGCACCGCTTCCAGCCGTCCGAGATATTGGGCGGTGTCCTTCACTTCAATGGTATGCGTGCCGGAGGTGAGCGGGATTTCCTTAACTCGTTCCCAGCGCCATCCGTTTACTCCGTGCGCGCCGCATTCGATGTCCGGTTCCTGTCCGTCGACCAGCACCTTGAATCGGCGGCTGCCGGGGCTGGTGTCGTAGTCGCGGGTGTTTGCCCATATCGTGTAAGTGCCGGCGGTGGTGATGCCGAAACCGGCAAGGGCGGTTCCGCCTGTGTTGGTGGCCTTGATGAATATTTCCGTCGTGCCGTCCTGTCCGTCCATCACCTCCCATCCGCCGCATGCGCGAAAAGTCTCGGGTTCAAGCAGCACGGTGTTGCTCTTGCTTGCGGTCTCACCCTTGAGCGTGGTTGATGTGGAAATGCCAAACAGCAAGGCGCAGAGTGCCATTGGCAAAAACATAAGGCGTTGGATTACTTGATGGTGCATGGCCGGGCGATGATTTGGATAGCCGGGGGAACGGGGCATAGGGCTCTTGAATAATTAACGACATACTGACTATTCATGCCCGGGTGAAAACATATTGGTATTTCAACCGTTGACTCATTGCCTTGTAACGCAGAGGCGGCCCGGGGCGAAACCATTGCGTTGATAAATATATGAGTGTTTTTGTTATGAACACGCAACGGCGGCAGTCATGCGCGTGTTTGCTCGATTCAAACGCGGACGATTTCACGAAAATGAAGTCAACGGTAAACCAGCGAGGTTATTGCGAGTAAACAACACTTCTTTTGGTATGCGGACAGTCATTCACAACACGGCCCTGGATGCGTCCCCACTTATGTTTTTCCCCACAGCAGATTCTTTTTTGGCATGCGCCACCACACGGCCTCAATTACAAGATGGCTGTCCCCGAAGTTATGGTTTGTCTTTCCCCTCCCATTCCGCCGGCGACGCCCCGTTCGCCAATGATATAAGAACTGATTAGACCCGAAGCGCAACAGACTGCGCGGCCGCCTGGCTGTGAGTGTAAATAATATCATATATAATAAATAAAACCGAAACCGGAATTCCCTCATTTATATTATGCAAAGTCCCAAAAACGAATTTCCCACGGCCAAATTATTCTTCTCGTGGCTATCCCTGATGCTGCTTGCCGGCGGCGGGCTCACGGGGCAGACGGTGGTGGAGGTTGAACGAAACCGATTCGAAGGCTCCCGCTTTCTTATTTCCGGCACCTATGCCATCAACGTCCACAACGGCGTCACCTACACCTATCAGAACAGCTCCTGGTTTGGTGACACGAATGGCGGCGGCGCGCTTTTTGTGAACGGCGGCGTGTTCACCCTCGGTCCCGTGGACGGCGGCACGGGCAGGACTGTGTTCACCGGCAACATGGCCAGGCGCGGCGGCGCAATCACCATAACCGGCGGCGCCATCGCATCCCTCACCAACGTGCGTTTCGGCACGCTTTCCAATGCCAGCTCCGGCAATCGCACCATCGGCGACCACGGCGGCGCCATCGACCTCGTCGCCAATAATAGCACACTTATTCTCCGCAACGCCGAATTCTATCGCAATGTTTCCGAACGCGGTGTGTCGCCCGGCAGCGCCGCGACCGGCGGCGGGTTCGGCGGTGCGATCTACATCCCCAACAGCGGCATTCTTGAAGTTCACGATTCCACTTTCGGCAGCCTTGCGCAGGCCGACCCGATGGACTTCTTCAGCACGGGCTGGACACCGGCGGTCAATGCCGCGGCGGGCACGGATCGCGGCACAGGCAATTGGGCCATCGACGGCCGCGGCGGCGCCATCGCATCCCAAGGCAACGTTGCCGCGCGCATTTCCATTTATAACACACAGTTCTACCACAACACGGCCGCCCGCGGCGCTCTCAACGCCAACGGCGACGGTGGCGCCATCGCATTGTCGGCCGGAACACAGCAAGCCACCATTGAGGACTCGCTCTTTTACGGCAACCGCTCGCGTGGCGGTTTGGGCGGCGGGGCCATTTACGCCGACAATCCCAACATTGTCGTGAGGCTCAAGGACACGGTTTTCACCAACAACATCGCCACCGGTAACGGCGGCGCGATTTACCTGAGCGGCGGCACCGTTAATATTACCGCCACCAAGGATATCACTTACGAGGGCAATTACGCGGCGACTGGCGCCACCAACGCCACTCCCAGCGGGAGCAAGGGCGGCTTTATCTATATGAGCGGTGCTGCCATCACCAATATCGACATCGCCACAGGCGCGACTCTCACCATTGGCGGCAGCGCCAACTCCGCGCACGACACCCTTGCCAGCAGCAACACCAATGTCGTCATCAATGTGAACTCCGGCGGCGACACAGGCACGCTCATTTTGCACGGCGCCAGCACCGATTACAGCGGCGCGTTGAACGTCCATGCGGGCAGTGTTTTGCTGGGCGGCACCGCCGCGCGTTTCACCGGGACGAGCCAAATCACAGTCAAGGCCGGTGCCATTTTCGGCGGCGTAGGGATTGCCAACAACGTCTCGGTGGAAAGCGGTGGCGTCTTCCAAGTAGGGCCATCCGGCGCGGACAACATGGGTTCCGGCGTTCTAGGTGTGAGCGGCACGCTGAAACTTTCCGGAGGCTCCATGATCACCGGTCGCGGTTCCCTTGGAACAGCCCTCGACGGAGTCAACGTCGTCGTGTTGGGTTCCGCCGCGGGCGACTGGGTGACTGCCGATGTGCAGGCCAACTCGACCCTTGCCATTACCGGAACTTACACAAGCTCACTCACCGGTGCAGGTGGGGTGGTTAAAACCGGGGCGGGCGAACTGCACATGGGGCGCACCGGCGGTTATACCGGCGGCACTCGGCTGGAGGAGGGACTCCTCAGTATTTCCACCGACACGGCTCTCGGCACTGGCGCCGTCAGTATCACCGGCACGGACACAGGGTTGTATTTTAGGGTGGGTATGGATTTTGCCAACGCGCTGGATATTTCGGGCGGTGTCACACTGACGGCCGCTGTGGGCGACGTGTCCATGCAAGGCGCCATCACTGGAGCCGGCACCCTGATAAAAACCGGCGTGCGCGAGCTCATGCTCGGCACCAACGCCTCGGCTTTCACCGGTTCGGTAATCATCAATCAGGGCATTCTCTCCGGCGACATCAACGCAGCCTCCGCGGTGCGCCTTGAAAACTTCGCCACTTACGCGGGGAATCTCGTTCGTTCGTCCGGACAATTGCTCGCTGGTTATGGCAGCATCAACGGCAATCTCACCCTCTCCGGTGGCAAACTCTCCTTCGATTTTCGTAACTGGGTGAGCGGTGGGAGCCTTGCCCCTGATCAGATTCATGTAACCGGCAATATTTCAAGCACCGGCAATAATCTTATCAACCTCGACAATATCGGCGCCCAATCGGCTTACGCTCTCTTGGTTGGGGCGATCTTTCGGGGTTCGATTTCGCAAACTTTTCGGTGGCCACCGTCAACGGCGAGGCGCTGACCAACCGCTACGATCCCCGTCTCTCGATTAGCACTTCGGGCACGGTTTTTGTTGTCAGTCCCGGCGTGCGCAACTTGCGCATGACGTGGGCGGGAAGCGACACCGGCGCGCCCACAACGTGGGACGGCCAGGTTGGAAATTGGGGCGAGTCTTCGGGAGAGCGTTATTTCCGGGATGGCGACAGCGTGATTTTTGGCGCGACTTCGTCGGGTGTTATTTCCATCGACGCGGCGGGGGTGACGGTCGGGGATCTCTCCGTTGAGACGGCCGCGGGGCAGGCGCTCACTTTCGCGGGCGGCGGAATCACCGGCACGAATGCGGCGACCGATTCCGACCGGCATGTCGGCGGCGCGGACGGCTTGGTTTATCTTGGCGGCGGCTCGACCGCGGCGGTGACCAGCAAGCTCGTCAAGGCGGGCGAGGGCACACTTGTTTTTGATAATGACGCCAATGTTTTTATGGGAGGCATTGAAGTCCGGTCCGGCACCATTGCGTTCAGCGACGGCGGGCAGCTTGGCGGCGCGGGCATCAGCTTTACGAACAACGCGGCTTTGCGTGTCGATGCGACCACCGCGCTGGCGACCAATGTTTCCATCTCGGCTGACAAAACCGCGACATTCGACACGCGCGAAAACTCGCTCGAATACAGCGGCACCTTGACCTCGGCGGCTTCATCAAAAATTGCCAAGGCGGGTTCCGGCGACTTGTGGATAAACAACACAAACCAGGCCGCGCATCATGGCGCGACGGAAGTGCGGGAAGGGCGCTTGTTGTTGGCGGGCAACGCGAGCTGGGGCGATGGCGCCGTGACGGTTTCTCAAGGCGCGGGATTTGGCGGGCATGGCGTCGCGCAAAACGTGACATTGCTCGGCGGCGGCGCGCTGCACGCGGGCACGCCCGATGCCTTGGTCGCGGAGCGACTGACCGTCTCCTCGGCGCTCACCCTTAACGCGGGCTCGTTGGTCAATTTCAGCATTATCTCCGGCGCCGCGAATCCGCTTGCCAGCGTGAACTCGTCATTGATGGCCGGGAGTGTGAATATCGTCGGCGGAGGCGTGTCCGATATCACCATCGATTTGGACCGGCTCGTGAACGGCGTCTTTAATTTGGGCAATGCCTCGACGCTGACCGGGGCAAAGATCACGTATTTCGGGCAGGAACTGGGAGAGCGCCAAAAGATCACCTATGAATCGACCGCGGCTTCCGGCACGCTCTTGATCAAAATAGACATGCCGGACAACCAGGTCATGCAATGGACGGGCGCGGTGAATGGCAATTGGAACATCAATACGCGCAACTGGCAGATCGCGGGCAGCGGTTCCGCGTATTCTTTTGGCGATGGCGACAAGCTTGTTTTCGATGGCGTGGCCGATGCCGGAAATCCCGACAATCGCACGATCACGATCGCCGGCAGGCGCATGACGCTGTCGGACATGGTGGTCACGGGAACCGCGGATTATGTTTTCCGTGGTGATGCCCAGATCATCACCGACGCGAGCTCGGCGACATCCAACATCTCCGGCAGCGCCCAGGGAAAATTGGTCAAGGAGGGCGAGGGCACGGTGTCCTTTGAAAATGTTGGAAACGAATTCAAGGGTGGCGTCGAGGTGAAGGGCGGCGCGGTGGCGTTTACCAAGGCGGAGCAGTTGAACACGGGCGGCGCGGGGATCGTGCTCGATTCCGGCACGCTGCGGGCCGCCGACGAGCTGATCGTGTTGTCCGAGGCAATTAACATCGCATCCGGAAAATCCGGCGCGTTTGACACGGACGGGCACACCGTTCGCTACACGGGTGTGTTTGCCCCGGCATCGAGCGGCACGTTTGTGAAAACAGGTGCCGGTGTTTTTGAAATGATGGGCGACAACTCAGGATACAACGGATCCCTGCTGGTCGCCGGAGGCGATTTGCTGTTGCGCAATGAGGCGATGACGTTGTCACGACTCGGAGGCACCGTGCGTGTGACCGACGGGGGCACTTTTGGCGGCGAAGGCGAGGTTCTTGGCAGTGTGACCGTGGGGCGGGGCGGGGCGCTGAGAATCGGCGCCGCGGTGACCGGGGCCGAACAACTTTCAGTGGCCGATTTGCGCATGGAAAACGGCTCGATGATTTATGGCGGCGGCATCCTTGCCGGTAGCATGAAAATCGGCGCCGCCGAGGGGGATTTGATTACGCTGACCAACATCACCGCCAAGCCGGTGACCATCACCGCGGCGACCGGCGGCGATGGAACACTTGTGAAGGCGGGCGGCGGATTGCTCACGCTTTCGGGCACCGCGACGATGGGGCACAAGCAGACGCGCATCGAGGGCGGCATCGTGTATGTCCGCGACATTGATCCGTCGGAGATTTCCTCGCTCGTGCATTCCTTTGACCTTGCGGGCGGCTGGCTGGACCTGGCCGATGTGCGCGACTTTGGCGATGTGCCGTATGACCAGTGGACCAACTTGACGCTCAGCGGAAACGCGGGCGGTGTCATTGGTTATGGCGACGCGATCACGCTGCGCGAGGGCGATGTGGGCTTCCAGATCGGCGGCTCGGGCACGGGAGTCGGCGTGTTTGTCGTGGTGGACGCCGGCACCGGCACGGCCACGCTCAGCGGCAGCAGCAATTATGTCGGCTACACCCGGGTGGACAGTGGCGTGCTCGCCGTCAGCAATGATTTTAACCTGGGCAACACCGACACGAGCATCGCCGCTCCCCGCGATGTCATTCTCAACGGCGGAAACTTGCTCGCGGCCGGCGGCTTCACCAGCGAGCGCAAGATCGAGATGCGCCAGGCAGGCTCGGTCATCGTGAACAGCGGCACCGCCTCGTTGCTAGCCCTCTCCGGAACGGGCGACTTTACAAAGGAGGGGAAGGGCACGCTTTTCCTCACGCTGCCCGGTAATGAAACCAGCACTCACACTGGCGCAAAGACTGTTGTCGCCGGTGTCCTCCAGGGCCGCGCCAATGTGTTGACCGGCCTCATCACCAACAGCGGCACGGTGGCCCTTTACGCCTCCGAGGATGATTATCCAACCGGTGTGTTCACCGGCACCATCAGCGGCGGCGCGTTTGCAAAGGCCGGCGACGGCATCGCCGATATCGGTTCCACCGCCGCGTTTATCGGACTCTCTTCCGTGCGCGTGGAGGACGGCGTTCTTACCAGCACAAGCCGGCCGTTGGTAATCTCGGCCGCGGCATCCGTTGACATTGGAGATCGAGGCACGTTCAGCTTTCCCAAGGGCGGGGTGTTGACGACGCCGCTGGTTCGCAATCAAGGCATGATACGCGTCGGCTTTGGGGCGGGCGGAAGTGTCCCCAACGAAAAACTGACCATCAACGGCGATTACCATGGCGGCGCATCCAACGACGCTCCCGGTTATCTCACACTCGGCCTCGGATCTGTCGTGGGCGGGCAGGTGATCGACGCCGACACGCTTTACATCACCGGTTCGGCGACCGGCAAAACGCATGTGACTTTTGTGCGCCAGACCGGGAACGATCCCTTTGCGGACAATCTCGCGGGCCAGGCCGATTCGCTTCCGCTCAATGTGATTCGAGTGGAGGGCGGCGGCGGCGAGTTTCTCCAAAGCGGACGCCTCACCTATGGCGTAAAAGATTACGTGCTCACTTACGAGCCGGACACCGGCACGAGCCACTGGCGCATTTCAACCGCCTCCGAGATTCCGGCGATCGTGGCGGTTGACGCCGCGCTTATGCTTGCCAACCACGCCTCGTTTGGAGGTCTTTCCCAGCGCCTTGAATCGATGGGATTGCTCGACGGTTACAAGGGACGGCAAGGGTTCGATTTCTGGGTCAACGGCATTTATCGCCGCGACAAATTCTCGGACACGATTTATGACGGCGCGACCGCCAACACCTACGGATGGCAGGCCGGTGTGGATTACACCGATGCCAACCGCACGTTTGCGCTCGGCGTTTTCTTTGAGCAGATCACCTCGGACACCGACATGCCCTACGCCACCGACACCAAGTCGGATACCGACGGGTTTGGCGCCTATATCACCTACCGTCCGTCCAAGTGGTTCTTTAATCTCCTCATTCGTTTGAGCAAGGGCACCTACGATATAAACATTCCCAACACGCCCCAATTCGGCACCGACACCGGCAGCGCGGGTATTTCCGTCGAGGTCGCGCGCTATTATGAATTTGGCAACGGCTGGTTGGTGGAACCGCAAGTTCAATTCCTGTGGAGCCGTTCCAATGTGGACAACACGAAGGACAGCGTGCCCGTGTCCGGCATCGAAGATCCCCTCACCAACTACGGGCGCGAATATCGTGTGAGCGCGATCGATTACAGCTCGTTGCGCGCCAGCGTCATGGTCAGCCGACGCTTCGTCACCGGTAATAATTGGGAGCTCCGGCCCTATGCCCGCGCCTCGTTTGCCAATGAGTTTGGCGGCGATACTGACATGACGGTATATACAATCGGCGAGACTATAAAATATAAGAACTCGCTCGGCGGAACCTACGGCACGCTCAGCGGTGGCGCGACTGTGCGCATTCACGACCGTTTCGATATATGGACTGATCTGGCCTGGTATTGCGCCGGCAAGATCGACGGGTTCAGCGTCAACTTCGGCGCGGGCTATCGTTTTTGATAAAACGCGGGCATGCCGAAAAAATTATCCAAAACACATGCAGTCATGAAAAACCTTTTTATGAAAACCCCGAATGATATTGTTCGCGCCGCCTTGGCGGGTTTGCTGCCGTTTGCGGCGGTCGTTCCCCTTTTCGGACAGGCGGTAACCTCCCCCGTGAACGACGCGCCACCAAACCCGACGGTGCCCGTCATCACAGGCACGGTCAACCCGGTGGCGGATGACCAGGAGGGCGAGGAAGTCGTCACTCTCGAAGAATTCACCGTTAGGGCCAGCAAGGATGCGTCCTACATCGGCGCGACCGCCACCGCCGGCGCCCGCGTGGTGGCCGATATCCTAGAATTGCCCTTTTCCATTCAGGTGCTTTCCAAGGACTTTATCGACGATTTCCAGCTTCTCGACTTTGAGGACCAGGCCGCTTACATCGGCGGCATGACGCCCGGAGATCCCGCCACCGGTGCTCCGTCAAACAGCCTGCGCGGTTATGCCGTGCCCGTTTTCCGCAATGGTTTTCGACGCACCCAGCGCCCGGAGTCCAACAGCATCCGGCAGACCGAGGTCATTCGCGGTCCTCAGTCCGCCCTCTTCGGTCGCACCTCGCCCGGCGGCGTGGTCAACATGCTTTCCAAGCAGCCCCTGACCAAGTTTAAGACCGGCGCCACGGGCATCTACGGTTCCTACAACAATCGCCGCGCCAGCGCCTACGTGACCGGCCCGCTCATTCGCGGCAAACTCTTCTACCGCGTCGACACCGAGTATTACGATATGGAGCGCAACACCGACTATTGGTTCGACCGCACTTTTAATATTTCGGGTTCCGTCATCTATAAGTTTACGCCCAACACCGCGCTTTCCGCCGAGTTTGAGCACTCCAAGAAATTCATGAACGACTCGACTGTCGGCAGCTACTTTATCGACCGCACCGATGATCCGAACTACGAGCAGTTTTTGGCCGATCCGTTCAACGCCGCCTACCAGAATACTGAATACGGCAAAACGTATTGGCGCCGCGTGGCCTTGAGCGAGTATGGCGACGACGATGTGCGCGACAGGCTCATGTCATTTAACGCCGCCGGAAGCGAACGCCGGACCAAGCGTGAAAACGACTCCTTTTATCTGAAACTCGAGCACCGGTTCGCATCCGATGTTTCCATGCGCGTCAATTTCGGTTACTCCGAGCGCGATTTTACCCGGGATTCCCTTTCGTCCCTTTCCACATGGGATCCCGACTGGCAGGCCGGTTATAATGCCTCCTATGTTCCCGCCAGCGAGCATCCCCACGGAAACTGGGGACTTCAGAGCGGGAAGTGGACGCAGAATGACAATAACACCGCCGCCTATCCCGGACGCCGCGCGCAGGCGCTTCATTACGAATACGACTACAAGGAATACGGTTTCCAAATCGACTTCACCAAGAACTGGCGCACCGCAATCCGGCAAAGCTCGCTGCTCACATTCGATTACTTCCGTGAAAAAAGCAGCTTCCGTGAATGGTATTTGCGCGGCGATCCCACGGCAACCACCGGCAGAAACAGCGCCCTGCGCGCCGCCATCGCGACCATGCTTGGGTATCCCTCCGCGGCACAGTTGCCAAATGAGATATGGAGCGCATACATCTCGCCCGATCCCTTTCATCTTGATGCCGCGATTCCCCTGCCCGGCGGACGCACCATCTCGGCCAAGGACCTTTATTCGCTCACGCCCTCATTCGACAACGCCACCTATCCTTGGGCGCCGCGCAACGGTTACGATGACGTCGCCCGCTTGTATAGCAATATTTACGACATGGACCGCCTCACCTACGGCGCTCTTCTCAGCCATCAAGTTTCGCTTTTTAGTGATCGTGTTTACATGATCGGCACCATTCGGCAGGACTTCTCCGAGGTCGAGCGCAAGATCCCCTTCGACTGGGTGCTTTCCGAGCACGCGAAAGCCCAGGCGCTGCATCCGAATGTCGATCTGGGCAATCCCATAGACATGAGCAATCCCGCAGTCGCCCAGATTGTAAAAGTCGGGCGTGAAAACACAGGCAACACTCGCGCCATGTCCTACAGTGCCGGTATCTCCTACTCTGTCCTCAAGGACAAAAAACTCGTGGCCTATGTGAGCTACGGAAAATCCTTCGATCCTGCCATGCAGGTGGATCCCTTCAAGGGGACTATTTTTGGCAACCGCACGGCCAAGGGTGTGGACGCCGGCATCAAGGGCGTTCTTCGCGCATCCGGCGGCGCCGTGTTTCAATACGAGGTCGCCGTTTATAAGATCAAAGAGGAAAACGCCGCCGTGCAAAATCCGCTGTGGGAGGACAACTCCAACCTGGCCAGCGAGGTGGATGATCTTTCGGATCTGCCCGACTACTATGTTCCCGTGACGAGCAAGGGGCAGGGCATGTCCATCGACATCAAGGGTGACAATGTCTTCATTCGCGGCCTGGCCTTGAACGGCAAGATCGACTGGCTCGACAAAACCTACGATACCTATCCCGGCCGCGACGATCCCGAACAGCCCGAATATCGTGTGGGCGGTCGTTTCACCAACACTCCGGTGCGTTCAGTGGGCGCGGGCGCATCCTACAAGTTTCAATCAGGTTTGTTGAAAGGGCTGAAGCTCGGCATGTCCCACACCTACACGCCCCGGCGCCTGATGGCTTATTTTGATCCCGCCACGAGCAGTGTGCTCGCGCAGGACGAGCGCTGGCTTCCCCGCCAGAGCCTCTGGCACGGGTTCATCAGCTATCCCCGGCGTTTTGCGAAGCGTCTGGTGATTTTCCAAGTGAACGTGGTGAACATTTTCGACGACATGACCATCACCCCCGGCAGCTACATGCCCAATGGTCGTGAGGTCCGCGGCACGATAACCCTTGAATTTTGAGCTCCATGAAAACGTCCAATCTTTTTGCGCCTATGTATGGCATGATTCGCAACATTCTGTTTCCGGCTGCGCGCCTGGGCGCGTGCGTGCTGGCCCTTTCCGCGATTGCCTCTTCTTCCGCCCGCGCGGAAACGGTCAACGCCCAAGTCATGGTTGACTTCAACGGCTACGACAACACTGCGGGCCAGAACATTCTCTCCGGCGAAAATCTCCCGACGCAGGTTTACGGCATAGACACGGGCCTTGTCACCACCGGCACCCGGGACTGGCTCGGCGGCACCTCGGGGCCGCACGTTCTTACCGGATCGCTTTCGGCGCCCGCTTCCGTGCCCGGCTATGCCATTGCCCAGCAGGCCGGCGCGACAGACACATTTGTTCGTGTTTATGGTTCCCCCAATACCGTGCTTCGCCAGGCCTTCCGCGATCTCGCGTTGCCCATGAGCGGCACTGTTTGGGGCAGCTTCCTCCTCGAACAAAGCAAAACCGAAAGCGAGGACAATGCCGGCACGCCCGTCTTTCAAAAAACCGGCATTACTTTCAACACCAAATCCATCGATCCCGAGCTTGCCGCCAACGTCAACCGGCGTCGCATCTACGCGCACGGCGCCGACCTCGTCATCAATGGCACCAACGCCTCCGGCGATGACGCAGTCACTGTTTCCTCCGTCTTCACTGCCGGCCAGACCGCGCTCGTTCTTTTCCGCCACGACACTGCCAGCAAACAAACCGACCTCTGGGTCAACCCCGCAGAGCTCCCCGCCGATCCCGCTCTTCTTCTCTCCGCTTCCACGGCGATCCACTCTGGTGTGATTGATCTCTTCGGTTCGGGCACGCTCACCACTGTTGGTGTTGGCGGCAACTACTTCGTTGACAGGGACAGCCCCGGCTCCAGCCCCAACGGCCGCTCCGGCGATCTTGACGCGCTTCGATTTGATTCCTCCGCGCACGCCTATTACGCGGTCACGGGATTGTCGTTGCCGCCAGATTTTCCGCGCGCTCCGGTAATCTCCAATTTCAACGACACCGCGGTCGGGCAGATCGGCAGCGCAACAAGTGTGACCAACGACAACAAGGGAATCGGATTTTCCTCCGCCAAATGGGATGGCAGCGCCAATGAGACCGCGGGCAACCAATTCTCCTCCGTTGTTGCCATTGGTGCCGAGGATCTCACTCCTCCCGCCTACACGCGCTACGCCGTCGCGCAATCCGGCCCTCCGCGCTGCGTGTGGGGGAACAACGGTGTCATCACCAATATTCGCGGCGCATGGCGCACCCTTGCCAGTCCGCTCTCCGGCGAAATATGGGGCAGCTTCCTCGTCCAAAACGGAAAGTCCGGGCACACTGCCGGCCTCTACTTCAACCTTTTCGGCGGCGGAGGCGGCGCGCCGGCCAAGAATCGCTGGATCGCCGCCGTCGGCACTTCGCTTGTCGTGTATAACTACGGCGGCACCCAGGTCGCCGATGTTCCCGACGCATTCACCCTCGGTGAAACCGCCCTCGTTCTTTTCCGCATCAATACCACCACAAAAAAACTCACTGTCTGGATAAATCCCGTCCTCCCCGATAACACCACCGGTCTTGACTCGCTCACGCCCGCCTGCGACGTCACCACCGAGTTTCTCGGCGACGGCAATCCGCTCGAGCGCATCGGTGTCATGGTCACCGGAGGCCAGACCTCACTGACCAGCAGCGCCGATAAAATTGACGCCATCTGCCTCGCCTCCGGCGATACCGGCTATTACGCCGTCACCGGTTTGCTCGCGAAACCGATCATTCTCACGCAGCCGGAATCCCAAACCCGCACCACGGGTGAGACCGCGACCTTTGCGGTCAGTGCGACAAGCCAGTGGCCGCTAGTGTATCAATGGACGCATGGCGGCACCGCCATCACTTCGGGCACGGCCGCCACGCTGACGCTTTCCAACGTCCAGACTGGTGACGCCGGAGCCTATCAGGTGATGGTTTCCCACAGCGGCGGCATCGGCTCCGCAGTGTCCAACATTGCGGTTTTGACGGTTGGCACGCCCGAGCCGCTGGTGATCAACAGCGGCCCCACTATATCGCCATCCGAAACAGTGGGGGCGGGAGATGCCGTGACGATGACGATTTCGGCCTCCGGCAACGAACCGCTCACATACCAATGGCTGAAGGGCGGCGCGGCGATCGCCAGCGCGACTTCGGCCAGCTACGTCATTAGTTCGGCGGTCGTCGCTGACGCGGGTGATTACTCCGTTGTTGTTGATGATCCTGTTCACTCGCCGCTCACTTCCGGCACCGTCACGCTCACCGTCGTCGGCCCTCCCGTGATTCTCACGCAACCCTCGGGCACGACGGTGATCAAGGGAGCCCCGGCCAGCTTTGCCGTTTCGGCCACTTGCGCCACCGGGCCGATGTCTTATCAATGGTTCCATGATGGCGCCGAAATCACCGGCGCAACCGCCGCGACCTACGTTATCGATAGCACGGATACGACCGACGCAGGCGGATACTCCGTGAAAATTTCCAACGCTTCCGCTCCCGCCCACTATGTGATGTCCTCAACAGCCGCGCTCAAGGTGAGCTTGGTGGACGTCCTGGACGCCGCGGTGGTGGTGGATTTTAACGATCACGTCGTCGGGGCGCTGAACAATTCCGGCAACATCGGCTCCGGCGTGGGTTTTGACACCACGGAAAACAATTGGGCGGTGAACACCTCTGTCGTCCTGACGACGGCGATTGATCTGGCCGCGCCTGCCAGCACCCGCTATGGCTTCACGCAATCGGGCAATCCGAGGAGCGTCACTGCCGTCAACGCAACCGATTATGTGCGGCAAAACACACGCAAGCTTGCCACTCCGCTCACCGGTTTGGTTTGGGGCAGTTTTTTGGTGCAGCACAATCTTTCGAGCAACACAACCGGCTTGACGTTCAACTATGCCAATAACTCCACCACACCCGTTGAACGGTGCCGGCTGACAGCCGAGGGCACTTCGCTTGTCGCATACAGCGCGACGCAAAAGGCGACCGCCGCCGATGTTCTCACCTTTGGGCAAACCGCCCTCGTCCTGTTTTCCTTTGATACGGAAACAAAACAATTGCGCGTGTGGGTCGATCCCGTGCTTCCCGATGTGGCCGCGGAGATTGAAACGCTGACGCCCGTGATCGACACGACTCTGGACATCTTTACCAACATTGCGCCGCACGTGATTACCCCGAATCTCGAGCGCATTGGCGTCATGGGGCGCACGGTGCAGGGTAAAAGCTCGGTTGATCCGGCTTCCAATGGGTTTCTAGACTCCATCCGTCTGGCTTCCGGCACGGATGGCTATTACCGGGTCACTGGTGTTTCCATTCCTCCCGTGATCCTTGAGCAGCCCGTGAGCCGCATTGTGCCCGTGGGCTCGCCGGCCTCGTTTACCGTTTCCGCCACCGGCATCGGCGCGCTCGCCTACCAGTGGTTGCACGGCGGCACCGCCATTCCCACGGGCACGGCTGCCACGCTTTCAATCAATCCCACGCTTCGCGAGGACCACGGACAGTATGAGGTTGTCGTCTCCCATGCCGCCGGCGCCGGGTCGGTTGTCTCCAAGGCCGCCGCGCTGATTTTTGACGACGAAAAAGTGCCGATTGAGATTCTCTCGTTCGAGCTTGTTCCCTCCTCGACTGTGCACACCGGCACCGCGGTTTCGATAATCGTCTCCGCTACCGGCACCGTGTTCGACACCGAGCCGATCACTTACCAATGGTTGAAGGACGGTGTCGAAATTTCCGGGGCCACTTCCGGCACGCTTACCATGGATCCCGTCACCACTGCCGATACCGGTGACTACTCCGTGCGCGTGGACGACGCGGCCAAGGAACCCATCACTTCCGGCACGCTCCCGCTCGCCGTGATCGGCGCGCCCATCATCTTGGAGCAACCCTCCGGCACAACAGTGATCGGACGCTCGCCTGTCACACTTTCCGTGACGGCCACCAGCGTGAGCCCCATCCTCTACCAATGGCTGCGCAACGGCGTGGAACTCCCCGGCGGCACCGCCGCGGATTACGACATCGCCAGTGCGCAAATGTCCGACGCGGGTGACTATTCCGTGCGTCTCACCAACGCGGATTTCCCCACTCTCTACACCACGTTCTCAGCCACCGCCGCGCTCACCGTCATTCCGGCGGATATCGTTGGCGCATCAGTCGTGGCCGATTTCAACGATCACGCCACCGGCGGCCTTGCCGCCACACAGGACACCGGCATCGGTTTCAAACCCGGCAGCAGTTGGGACAGCGGCGGCAGCACGCTCACCAATATCGCGGCGGAAGACCTCGTTGCTCCCGAGGCCACGCGCTACGCCATCACGCAGACGGGCAACCCGCGCTGCCTGTGGGGCAACAACAACGATTTTGCCAATATCCGCATGGGCACCCGCCTGCTTGCGACACCGCTTTCCGGTGAAGTTTGGGGCAGTTTCCTCGTCCAGAACGGCAACGCCGAGCACCGCACCGGCATAACCTTTAACCTTACTCCCGGCGGGAGCGGCACGATAAAGGAGGATGACGGCACCAGTTCGCGCTGGCTCTACGCGCGCGGCACCTCGCTCGTCGTGCGTGACAACGCCGGGCAAGAGACCGCTATTGTCCCCAAGGTGTTCACCCTCGGGCAGACGGCGCTTGTGCTCTTCGCATACGATTCGACCGCGCAACGTCTTCGCGTTTGGGTCGACCCTGTGTTGCCGGATGGCGTGGAAGACCTTGCCGGGATCACTCCAACCTATGATAGCGGTGACACCGTGCCGTTTGATCTTTTCGGCATCGACGGCGCGTTGATGCGCGTTGGCGTCTTTGTCAACGGCGGCCAGGCTTCCGCCGCCACCGCCGGCAAGCTCGATTCGCTTCGCCTTTCCTCCGGCCCCGCTGGCTACGCCCATGTGACCGGCATGTCCGAGCCGCCGGTCATCGTTACGCAGCCCGCGGCAAAAACAGTCGTGAATCGCGGCGCGTCGGTAACGCTCACCGTTTCCGCCACCGGTTCCAGCCCGCTGCTTTATCAGTGGACATTGTGGGACGCCCCCATTCCCGGCGCGACGGGAAGCAGCTACACAATTCCCGCCGTCCAGGCGGAGCACGTGGGCAAATATCGTGTCATCGTTCGCAACGACGGCGGCGCGGCCTCGGCGACTTCCGACCTGGCGGTCGTTTTGATCAGTGAGGATATTATTCCGCTCGCCATCACACAGCAGCCGTCAATGAATCCCTCCACGGTGGAGGACGGCTCGCCGGTGTCTCTGTCGGTGGCCGCGACGGGCACGCCGCCGCTGGAATATCAATGGCGCAAGAATGGGGTGGCCATTGCCGGCGCGACGGGCAGCGCGTTTTCGATTCCCGTCTCGCATGTCGCGGACAGCGGTGACTACGATGTCGAGGTCGTCGATCTTTCGCGGGAGAAACTCACGTCGAGCGTTGTTCCGCTTCGTGTCCAGACACAGCCATCGATCATCACCCAGCCGCAGGATGCCGTGAGTTATGAGGGCGGTCCGGTGAGCTTCACAGTCGAGGCGGAAGGCACCGATATTACTTATCAGTGGAAGCGCAACGGCGCTGACATCGCCAGTGGCACGAGCGCCATGCTCACTCTTTCCAATCTCACCGCGGCGGACAATGGCGCCACTTACAAGGTGGTGGTCGCCAATGGCGTCGGTTCCGTTGAGTCGGATTCCGTCACGCTCACGGTCGAGGGATCGACAAATCCGCCGACGTCCGGCTCAACCGAATCCGCCGCGGACGCCACCATTGAAAATGGCGCCAAGGCCTCGGCAAATCTCAATGCCTCCGGGCTGCTTGTCGCCGCCCCGGGCACGGCGGACGGCGCGCGCAAGAGCTATCTCGCGTTTGACTTGCCGCTCGCAGTCGAGTCAACCGATGCCACCGCCGCGTCGCTCACCCTCACCCTCGGCGCCGAACCGTTCATTGCCACGGGCACGGCGGCGACGCCTCCGAACAATCCGGTCAGGCTTCGCTTGCACGGCATCGTGGACGGCAACGATGTTTGGGCCGAGGACACAATCACGTGGGACAACGCGCCCGCCGCGGCCAGCTCGCAAACCTCGCCCGGCGCCGGCACGATTCCTCTTGCGGAGCTCACCCTCGACACGGCCGCCTGTTCGCCGGGGGACACCGTCACATTTGCCGATCCGCGCATCACGCAATTCCTCAACTGGGCCGCCGGCCGCCGTGGTGATCTCTATGGCAACGGCAAGGCCAGTGATTCGGATCACAAGGTCACCTTCGTGATCACGTCCCTCGACACGGGATCGGATTTTGCCGGCGTTCGGTTTGCCGACAAGGAAGCCGGCGCCGCCGCTCCGAAACTCTTCTTCGACACCGCGGCGTCATCGACCCCGGTGGTCTCGGACAAACTCGAAAATGATCGCTACATTGTCACGCTCGCGGCGGATCGCGGCGTCGATGTGCAAGACAAGGCAACCGGCGCGACGAAGCGCTTCGCCGCCGCGTTCGAGGTGGTGCATAATCCGAACAGCCCGGAGATCAACTATGCCTCGGTTGACAATGTCGGCGGGGCCAATTTGCAGATCAGCCTTCCCTCATGGAAAACCGATCCCTCGCTTTCCGCCGAATTGGGAGCGCGCGCGCACGATTACGGCGCGGCCGAGGGCACGCGCACTTACATCACGTCCAATCATGCCGTGATCAACGACGGGCGCATCGTCTGGCGTTTTGCGCCGGCGGACAGCGCGATTGCCGGCTTCTTCGCCTCGCTCGAACTGCCGGCCGGCACGGAGGCGCCGCGCCTGCGCTGGACACTTTCGGCCGCGGAAGCGCGTTACTACGCGGTTTCCTTCACGGGTCTGCCCGAGGTTGGCAATGAGGATGTGAGCTCCTTCTACATGCCCGGGGTCTGGGATGATCGCCGCTTCCCCGACAAACAATATGTCATCGACGAAATCCGCGCGACCATACCCGCGGTGTTGCGCAAGCTGGTCGATGAGACGGTGACCGCCGGCGTGGTGGTGGACCCGTTCGAAATTCCGAATCGCGTTTCGACGCGCCACAACGGCGGCTTCGGACTCAGCGCCAACGACCTCGCGGCGGCGAGCAGCGTGCCGGCGATCATCGCGCCGCTCTACGGCAGCGCCGGTTCGCTCACGGACGGCTCCCTGTCATTCTCCGTCAGGCTCGTTGTCAATGAGGACACCGTTGATGCGACAATCCACGATGTCGTGACCGGCATTTACGGATTCCGCGATTACCGCCGCAATCTCGAGGGCGGCTCGCTCAACACCGCGCTCGACAACCTCGTGGACTTGCTGCTCACCGAGGACGTCGATCCGAACGACAGCGTCGCCAAGGGCTACAGCTACTGGCGCGCGAACGACAAGGCCAACGAGTATGTCAACGATTCCCCCACGCTCGTCCGCTTCCAGTCCGCCGCCACCGCGCTCGGGCTCGCGATGGTTCGCGACGATGCGGGTTATTATGAGAAGCGCGCGCTTCCCTCGATCGAGTATTTCATGTCACGCCAAAAGGACACCATGCCTTTTGCCTCATACGATCCCGCCAGTCCGATGGGTGGCCCGGTGAGCACGTATTATTCGACCGACTTCTTCACACTGCTCGCCCTCACAGGCGGTCGCACCAGCGCTTTTGCCACACTGGCGGACCAGGCTTGGGCGAATTCCTTCAGCGGCGGCGCCACGCTGCTGGAGGTGATTGGAAGCAGTTCCGATCTCTCGAAAGCCGACACCTACAACTACGTCTTTTCGACATGGCATTCGCTCATCGCCGGCTATCGCGCCACGGGCAAGGACGAGTATTTGAAGGACGCCCAGGTGATCGCCGACAATTACATAAAGTATCGTTACACCGAGGGTCCCGCTCCGGATTTCAGCGACGTCAAGAACAGCTTCTGGAACCAGGTCAGCGGACGCTGGGAATCCTTGCTGGAGATGCATGAACTGACCGGCAACGCCACTTATGCCGAGCATGCAGCAAAGGCCATGGATGAGTTTATCCGGCACATCCAATTCGCCCCCGGTGTGAATGAACTCACCGTGGATGGCAAAAGCGCGACGACACCGGCCATCAAGTCCGCGCTTGTGTCCGAGGTCGGCCTTACATCCGAGGCTTCGGCCACGTCGCTCAGCCATCGCGGTATTTTCATGAGCGCCTATGCCGCGCCCTCGCTCATGCGTGTGGCGGGGCTCACGACCGATCCGTTCTACGCGGCGGTGTCGCGCTCCGGCATCATCGGCCGCTGGCTCAATTATCCGGGCTACACAATACGCGATCATTATTACGCCGATTTGCTTCGCGCCGATTATCCTCTGCGCTGGTATTCGGAATACCTGAACACGGCGCACATGAACCATCCCGCCATGCTCGCCTCGATCACGATCGACTACCTCATGGCGGACACGGAATACAAATCGCAGGGCGCGATCAAATTCCCCTATCAGTTCAGCGATTCGAAGGCCTACTTCCGCGGTCGTGTGTATGGCGGCGCGCCGGGCGAATTCTACGGCGAAACCGGAATCTGGCCCTGGCTGCCGCGCGGTCTCGTTTCGCTTTCGGGCGAAAATGCCGTGCAGCTCAATTACGTCGCGGGCCATGGCAACGGCCGTCTCTACATCGTCTTCTCAAACCAATCGCCGGATGCGGTCACCGCCACCGTCACCGTGTGCTCCGACAAGGTGCAGTTCACACCGGGCGCGCGCATGCGCGTGTGGGCCGACAATGTGTCGCAAAGCCACGGCAGCTTCGAGAACGGCGTGACGACGGTCACTGTTTCGCCGGGCGGCATCACCGCCATTGCGATCGACGACGCCGCGGCGCAACTGGAATTGCAGGCCGACTATCAGCATGGCAACGGGGCGGCGCTGCCGGAGGAGAGCTTCAGCCAGCGCACGGATGCCGACATCGGTCGCATCACCGGCGCCGTCCTCTCGCTCTCGCCGACCCGCCAAAGCGCTTACGTTTACACCGACGCCGCGCCGACACTGCTCTCGGCCGCCACGCTCACTTACAGCATTGACGGCGGTCCGGCGCAGACCTTGGTGAAGGATGCGTTTCCGTTTGAGTTCAGCGTGCCGCTTCCCGCGGACGCGCAATACTTCACCTACTCCGTCACCGGCGTTCCCGCTGGCGGTGGCGCTGAGATCGGCGACAACGAAGCCACGCTTTATCTCACGCCGGCGCCCGTCATCACCAATCACCCTGTTTCATTGACCAAAAACAGCGGCGAGCCCGTGCTCTTCACGGTCACGACCGACGACCCGGGCGGCGTGTATCAATATCAATGGTTCAAGAACGATGTGCCCATCCCCGGCGCGGATCATTCGTCCTACGGATTCCTTTGCGCGGCGTCTGATGATGGCAGCGAGTTCTACGTCGTCGTCAGCAAGGGGCGCATTGATGTCGTCAGCGATCCCGCGACACTCACCGTCGTGCCCAAGCCCGATCTGTCGATAACGACCCAGCCCGTGGGAGCGACGCTTGCCGTGGGCAATTCCTATACGCTTGAGGTCCTGGCCGAAAACGCGTCGGGTTACCAATGGTTCAAGGATGGCCAAATCGTGCCGGGCGCGACATCGAGCACGCTCCTGCTTTCCGGTGCGGATCATGATTCGGGCAACTATTACGTTATCGTTTACGGCCTGATTGGCGAGGTTGCCAGTTTCATCACGAGCGACACGGTCGCGGTGACATTCACACCGGTTGCCGGGGCTCCCGTGATCACGAGCCAGCCGGAAGGCAAGGCGGTCACGGCAGGCACCGCGGTCACGCTTTCGGTGACGGCCACGGGCGCGACTTCCTACCAATGGTATCACGATGGGAACGCGATAGCCGATGCCACGACCTCGGTGCTGAATCTGATTGGCGTGCAATCCGAGAACGGCGTTTACCATGTCGTCGTTTCCAACAGCGCCGGCGGCACGGTTAGCGAATCCGTGGTGGTTTCTGTTCTGCCGCCGCCGCAAACCATCATTACGCAGCCAACCGGCGGAACGGTGCAGTATGGCTCTGGATACACGCTTTCCGTGGAGGCGTCCGGCGACGTCGATTACCAGTGGCGCAGGGACGGCGTCGCCATTCCCGGCGCGACTTCCTCGACGCTTGTGCTTTCGGGCGGCGCGGCGGATGCGGGCGTTTATGACGTTGTCATCATAACGCCGGGCGGCGTGATCACCAGCGCCCCGGCCACGGTGACCATCACTCCCAATCCGGACAGCGAGTTTGCCCAATCCTCTGGAATCGTGGCGGATGCCACCGGCGCCATTTATGTCGCCGACTCGACGCGCCACATTATTCAGGTGATCGCGCCGAACAAAACCATGACGACCTTTGCCGGCATATCCGGTTATTCCGGCGCGGTGGACGGCGCCCGCTTGCAGGCGAGGTTCAACAAGCCTTCCGGCCTCACCGTGCGCTCGGGCACGCTCTATATTGCCGACACTGGAAACAACAGCATCCGGACAATCAACACGGCGGGCATCGTCGCCACCCTGGTCGCGGGAAGTGGCAATCAACTCAAGGCGCCCGCGGGAATCGTCGCCGATTCGTCGGGCAATCTTTATGTCGCCGACAGCGGCAATCATGTGATCCGCAAGATCACCGCCGCCGGCTCCGTGAGCACGGTTGCCGGGGTGTTGTCCGCGTCGGGAACGGCCGATGCCAGCGGCACGCTCGCGAAGTTCAACAAACCCGCCGGCATTGCGCTCAATGAGACCGACGCGATGCTTTACGTCGCCGACAGCGGCAACCACACCGTGCGCGCAATCGCGCTCGCCAGCGGCTCCGTCAGCACGCTCGCGGGCATGCCGGGAACCCCCGGCAGCGACGACGGGGCGGGCGTCGCCGCCCGTTTTAATGCGCCGGGCGGCTTGGTTGTTGATGGCGATGGCGACATTTACCTCGCCGACACGGGCAACTCGCTTGTCCGGCGGATCACGCCGACCGGTGATGTGACGACTGTCGCGGGTTATCCCGGCATCGACGAAATTGCCGGCGTTCCCGGCTTCAAGGACGGCACGGGCACCAATGCGTGGCTGGACCATCCCGCAGCTCTCGCCCTCGCGCCTGATGGCAGCCTCTATGTTGCCGACAGCGGCAACAAGGCGATTCGCGCGATTGATGCTTCCGACAAAGTGACCACGCTCACAGTCACCTCGACAACAAGCGGCACGACAACTCCGCCGCCTGTGGACTCGGGCAACAGTGGCGGCGGTGGCGGGGGAGGCGGCGCGCTTTCGCTCTGGATGCTTGCCGCGCTCGGATTGCTTGCGGTCATTCGCAGAAAACTCGCGTAACGCGGACTGCTTTTCGAAATATAGGGCGTTACAAATGAAACGGTATCAACATCGGGTAGGGCGCGCGTTGGCCGCCCTGCTGGAAACGGCCTCGTCATTTTGAAAATGCGATAGCGCGATGAAAAGAATCATCACATTGTGCATGGTGTCGCTGGTGTGCCTGGCCGTTGGCCGTGCGCAGTGGTATCCGTTCAAGCCCGATCCCGTGATCACGGAGGAGCAGGCGGCGCGGTTGCATGCGGTCAGTCCGGCGTCCGCCGCGGTGGCGCCGATGAAGCCGCGGCGCGTGCTGGTGTTTTCGCGCACATGCGAATTTCGCCACAATCAAGGAATCGCGACAATCAAGCACCTGATGCGGCACACGGGTGAAAAAACGGGCGCGTGGGAGGCGGTTGTGAGCGATGACCTGGCGAATTTCGAACCCGCGGTATTAAAGGGTTTCGCCTGCGTGGTGCTGAATAACAGCACCGGCATGTTTTTTGCGGAGCCCGAGCCCGAGCTTGAAAAAATGCCGCCGGAACAGCAGGCGCGCATCAAGGAGCGCGACGCCCGCCTGCGCGACAATCTCATCGACTACGTGGAGGCGGGCGGCGGCCTTGTCGCCTTCCATGCGGGCGCCGACGCCTATCATCGCACCGGGCAATATTACGCGCGTTTCATAGACATGATTGGCGGCAATTTTGCCGGCCATCCATGGACGTCCAATGACACGACGGTCGCGCTTGTGGAGGATCGCGACTCGCCGATTACGCGCGGACTGTGGCCCGCCGGGGAATTTGTGATGCGGCACGAAACTTACATGTTCGGTGACGCCTTCGACCGCTCAAAACTCCGCGTGCTGATGGCGCTGGACATGGAGCGCTCGCCCAAGCGCAAGAACGCGCGCGCCGACGGCGACTGCGCGCTGGTGTGGATCAAGCGGCACGGCAGGGGCCGTGTCGCCTACAGCGGTTTCGGCCACAACATGAACATTTTCCTCATTCCCGGAGTTCAGGATTTGCACATGCGCCTGGTCCAATTTGCCTGCGGCGATCTGGCGGCCGACACCGCGCCCTTCGCCAAGCCGCCACGCCTCGCCGAAGGATCGCACGAGAAAAAATAGCAAGTCGGACGCCAAAATAACGCATGCGCAAGGAGCGGCGGCGTCTCGCCGCCGGACGCGAGCAACGCGAGCGCCTCTTGCGTGGGTGTTTTCGAATGCACAACTACGAAACGAGCGAGGCTTTCGCCTCGTCCGGCGGCGGGGACGCCGCCGCTCCTTGCGCACGCGTATTTGTTATTCAATACATTTTTGCGCGCTCACTTTCAAAAAGCGTGTAATCGCAATCCGGCAGGCGCGCTTTTTCCGGATTTCTGCGAATGTAACGCACGCAGCGTCCGAAGTGTTTTTCGTCACGCACGAGACGATCGAAATAATCCTTTTGCCAGCCGGGCCATTTATCACCGAGCAGGGGTTTGAGTTTGTGCGCCGTGTAGCTTTTCCACGTTTGCACGAGATCGATCAGCGCCACGCCATTAAGCGTGGCGAACAGCGCATGCACATGATTTGGCATGATGACAAACGCGAGCTGATGACTGCGCACGCCTTCAAAATGATGAAGCGCGCCAGCGACGATCCCAGCGGCCTCGCGCTGGCGCAGCGCACAACAGCCAATGCCGGAGTCGAGCAACGTTTCCATCTGCGAAGAAAATCGTTCATGGTATTCGCGTTCCTGCGCGGCGGTGTGCGGGGACGGATTCTGTTTCAGCCACAGGTCGCGCTCCCATATCCACTGTTCCCTCAGCGCGCGCGGTATGGAATCCGCAAGCCGGAATGTGACAAAATATGTCGCGTTCAGTTGATCCCAATGTGGGAGCCGGTTGCGAAGAAACTCAATTTCGGCGTAAGGGTTGAAGAAACGCAAGGGGGCATCGGGGATCATTAAAACCAAGCATGAGCCAAAAATAACGCATGCGCAAGGAGCGGCGGCGTCCCGCCGCCGGACGAGGCGAAAGCCTCGCCCGTTTCGCAATAGCGTATTCGAAAACACCCACGCAAGGGGCGCTCGCGTTGCTCGCGTCCGGCGGCGGGGACGCCGCCGCTCCTTGCGCACGCGCATATTTGATGCGTTATTTTTCTTCCACGAGCTTGGTGAAAACCAGCCTGGCTTCTCCGATCAAACCCGAGGGCAGGGGACCGTATTTCCATGGATAATAATCAGTCGGTTTGATGGTTTTCGGATCGGGATAATGCGTTTGCATCGAGTTTGCCCATGTCAGCCGTTCGCTCTCCGGCAAGGTTGCGTCGTGGAGGCAGCGGTTAACCCAGGTGTTTGCGACTGAGATTTGCAGGGCGTTCTTGCCGACGCGCACGCAGTCGGTGATGTCGAGTTTGTAAGGCGGGCGCCAAAGCGTTCCGGCTCGTTTTCCGTTTACGGTGACTTCGGCAACCTCGCACACTTGGTCGATTTCAAGATAGACGCGCTGGTTTGCCGCCACTTCGCGGGATGTGAGTTCGATGTCTTTTGTGTAAACCGCCATGCCCGAATAATGCCTTATGCCGGGCACGGGAGATTCGGTCCACGAGACGAGTTTTTCGAAATGCTGTGTGTCGGCTGGCGCGCCCCATTTTGATTCGAACGTAACCGCAAAAGGCCCCGAAATGGTTGTCGGGGGAGGCACATTCTTTTCGAAGAGAACCATTTTCGAGCCGTTCGCCTTTTTGATTTCAAGGTTTCCGGGCGCGAGGAATTCCGCGGCGAGTTTGCCCGTGTTGGTCATGAAAAGCTTGGGCTCGGCAGTTTTGTCCCGCGAGTCGGTGATCCCCTCAGTTTTATTCATGAACGCAACGACTTCGGACGCGGACAACGCGGATTTTTCAATGGAGAAATTCGAGGCGCTTCCCTTGTATTGGGCGCGGACGGCCGAGGGCGGGTGCACAATGCGCCCGGATGATTTCGAGGCGGCGGCGACTTGTTTCCCGTTTATATACAAAGCGGGTGTGTTGTTTTTATATACAACGGCGATTCGTGTGTTTTCCGCCACCGGGTGGTCATGGACGATGATGCTGTTGAGATAGCCCGCACCGTGTTCGAAAACGGCGATGGAGTTTTTGCCGACGCTCAATCCGGCGCAGGCGTGCTTCATGTCATTGAGCTTGATGTGCATTTGCTCGGGATAGAGCGCGAAGTTTTCGTTGCCTCCTCCTCCCGGGGCGATGCCGGCCGCCGAGGCTTTTGTGATTTTGCGAGTGCCCGACGGGGAAACCGTGACGGCGAAGGTGAAGTCGCCCGAGATTTTTGTGTTATCGACGGCTTTGCCGCCAGTCACGGATTTCGGGAATATTTCTTTTCCGTTGGCGATGATTTTGACAGCGGTGTCCCGTGACGGCGTTTTGTTTTCAAAAATAACAAACACCCCCTCCAATTTTCCGAGCGACAGCGGAATGAGGGTGCGGCCCTCTTCCTCGATGGCGGCGGGAACCGGCTCTGTTTTTCCGGTCTCAGGATGCCAGAGCGAAGCCTTTTTGCCGGTGACTCGGAAGGACATGATGCCGGAGCGTCCGGCGCTGGAATCGCGATTGATAACCCAGAACCATTCCGTGCCGTCTGCGTGTTCGCGGTGCTGCCAGGCGAGGTCCTTTGAGTCGGCGGCGTTGTCGAGGACGCAGGTGAAGGGTTCGCGGAGTTTGAGCGCGGCGATTATTTCGTCCGGTGTGTGGCCAACGTGAAGCGTGCCCTTGCCAAGGCGGCGGGCGGCCTTGGAGCCGTCGCCGAAAAGTTCGTCGGCAAGCGCGTGCCAGCGTTTTTTTGCCGCGTCGCCGCCGCGGAGTGTCGGGTTGAAGACAGGTTTTTGCCCGGCTGCGATCGTGGCTCCGGCGGCGAGAAGCGATTTGAGTTTTTCGAGGGTTTCGAGACGGAGCGTGGTATGCGGGGAAATGAACATCACATCGTAGCGCATTTGCCCGGGGCTGAGGAGGCGGCCGTTTTCGACGCGAAGAAAATCGCGGACGCCGTCGCCGTTGATGATGTCGTATTGGTGCGCGGTTTTCGTGGACAGGGAACCGGGTGTCGTGGGGATTTCGTCGGAATAGAAGTGGAGTATCCGCGCGGCGTATTTGCCCTGCTGGAGCATGTATTGGACGCGGGCGATGTAGCTGAACCAGGCCTTGGAAAGCGGCCACCACGGCATTTTTCGGTTTTGTGAAACGCCCCAAGGCTCCATCTGCCAGCCGGGGGCGCGCTCATCGGGCTGGTGCGTGTAGGTGTGGAAAACGGAGACGTTGGGACCGGCGAGCAGAAGCGTGTCGAGCGTGCCCTTCATAATCCACGGGGTTTCCGCCCAGTTGCCCTTGCGACTGGTGAGCGCCTCGCAAGTGACATATTGCTTTCCGTAAAAATGGGCGGTGGATGCGGTCTCGCGGGAAAACGCGGTGCGGATTCCGGCGACAACCCCGGCTTCGCGCGCGTCCTGCCAGACTTCGGTCATGGGAAAATCGGCCTCGCGGTAAGAGTTCATCGGGTCGCGCATGAAGATGCCGCTGGCGGGCTCGGTTTCGTATTTTAATCCGGCGTCGCGCGCGAGGGAGCCGAGCTTTCCGTAGAAATTATTCATGACGAGCGACGAGAAAGTGCGGCGGAGGTCGCGGAGAAAGTTTTCAGTTGTATCCACACTTCCAATACACTCACCGGCATAGACGGGCAGCCAGGGGAGGATGTCGTAGCCGTTTTGCTCGCGGAAATACCGGTCGAAGTTTTCGCTCCAGTTTTGGTGCCCGGCCTCCCATGAGTCGGTCTCGATGATGGAGAAGGTTTTCCCGGCGAGCGGGCCGGCGGCGGCGATCATTTTGCGGTCGTAGGAATCGAAATGATGCTCGACGGCGGATGGCTCGAATTTGTCCACTTCAAGGCCGCGCCCGGCGGGCGTGGCGGGGTGGATGACCTTGCCCGTCGTGGTGTAGCCGATGCGCATGACAACCCACTCGCCGTCGGGAACGCGCCAGCGAAGGGTGTCGCCGTTGTCGGCGGTGTTCGCGGTGAGATTTTGAATTTCGCCGGGTTTGAGAATAAGTTTTTCGGGATAGGCCGCGGTTGTGGCGCGGACCTGCCCATGCGTGGCGACGACGCCCGCCTTGGCGGGGAAATTGTCGATCGGGAAGGCGGCGCGGGAGTTTTCCCCGGGAGCGAGAAGTTCGATTTCGGAAAGTTGGAAAACATGCTCCTTCACCACGCCGCGATGCACGCGCTCGGTGGGTTTTTTGCTTTGATAGCGGACAACCCTCCAAAACTTGGCCCGGCGCGGTTCAAAGGATGCGGAGGTGTCGGACTGGTGAAATTTGAGCTCGCACACCTTTTCGAAATTCACGCCGTCGTCGGACGCTTCGAGAAAGATGTTTAGCGGAAGTTCATAAATCCAATAAACCTCTGTGAAAATTCCCGCGGCTTCAAACGGCTCGGCGAACTCGAGCGTGACGCCTGCAAATTGATCGGGGCTTTTTTTCTCGTAGGAGAAGCCGACGCGCTTGTCATCCGCCATGCCGTCAAAAAGGCGGACGAGGCCTCCCTCGCCGTCGCTGGAGCGCTTGGGCAGCCCGCCTGGGCCGGGACGGAATTCGCGCTGACCGCTGGTGGCCTTTGTGTATTCGTTTGATGGATACACGCGTTGAAGGACGCCCGGTTTGTGCATGGCGAGGAGGGCGGGGCGCTTGGCGGGCCATGCGAGGACGGCGATGTCGCGTGCGAAGTCGAGTTTGCGATCGAGCGCGGGAAGCGGGATGGTTTGCTCCGCTCCGTTTCCCGTGACGCGGATGGTTTTCATCGACAGCTCCTTCATGGACAGCTCGGGCGTGATCCACGGGCCGCCCGCCTCGGACCAGCCGTCGCAGTTGTGGATGCCGATGCCCATTCCGTATTTCGAGGCGGTTTCGACGGTGAACTTGAAAGTGTCGAACCACTCCGGCGAGCCGAAGATGAGCGGCCCCTGAAGCTTGCTGTTGACGGAAAAGATGCGCGCGAAGCCATAGCCCTTGCCGGCCATTTCGCGCAGGTCGTTTTCAATGCCTTCGCGCGAGACGTTTCCGTTTATCCAGTGCCACCAAGTCTGCGGCTTGGCGAAACCGGAGGGGGCCGCGAAGTCGGCGGTATTGAGCGTGTGCCGCGGAAGATCGGGGTTGTGGGTGGTGTATTTGTGGAAGTCCATCGACGCGCTTGCGGTGCAGGCAAGCGCGCCGCAGAGAAGCATGCCGGCGGCGAGCGCGTGTGTTTTCATTTGAGGACAGGCGGTGAAAGCGGTTCGCCCACGAAGAGCAGGCCGCAAAGATAAAGGCCGTGCTGTTCATAGGCGGCGTCGGAGAGCCCCGGTTTTTTCATGATGGCGGCCTTGTCGATTTTTTCGTCGAGCAATTCGATTCGCACGTGATGCTCGGTGTCCTCGAGCGGCCTGGGAACGAACCACGGCTTGAGCGGGTGGCGCCCGGGAGTTGAGAAGGCGTCAAACAGGGTGCCGGTTTCCACGATTTTGCCGTCGATGGTGCAGCGAAACTTTCCATTCTCCGCGCCTTTCAATCCGATGATTCCAAAGCGCGTGCCCTTGAACGAGAACTCGATCGAGGCGCCGGGCTTGAATGTTGACCAGACCGGCGGCGCCATTTGCCCCGCGTGACGGGTCACGACATCGGTTGCGGAGAGTTTTTTCCATGCGCCGGATTTTGCGGCATCGGCCGGGATGATGAGTTTTGCGCGCGTCCAATTGTCGGCGCGAAGCGGGGAGGGCAGGGGGGCGGCCGCGGGGAATCCGGTTTTGAGGAGCGCGGGGAGCGTGCGTTCGAGCGTAACGGCGTAAACGCGGTGACCGGCCCCGGTCGGGTGTGTTTTGTCCCGGGTGAAAATGATGCGGCCTTCGGAATCGTTTCCATTGGCGTCGGCTTTGACAGAGGCCGGCGCCGAGAAGACGAGCGTGTTTGCGGCAACACGGCGCGCCACCTCAACGCCGAAGTGAATCGTCGGAATGCCGTAGTGCGCGGCCACTTTTTCCATGGCAATCGCGCTTTGTTGATAATTGCCGGACTGGAGCGCGGGCAGTTGCGGTTCCGAAAGTGTGTAAACAAAGCAGATGTCGGTGTCCGGGCTCCGTGTGCGCACCTGGCGAACAATGCCCTCCATCTGCGCCTCTATGAGCGCGGGAGCGACGCCCCCGTCGTTGACCGCGAATTCAACGAAGAGGAGGTCCGGATTTTTTTCGAGAACATCGCGCTCGAGCCGGCAGGCGCCGTAGTTGGAGCCGGTGCCGGAAACCGCGGCGAAAATCTCCGTAAACTTGGCGTTCGGAAACGCGCGTCGCAAAATCTCGAGCGTGTGCACGCGCCAGCCGTTGGCCGCGGTGATGCTGCCGCCGAGAAAGGCCACGCGCACGTTTTGCTTGCGGTTTATTTTTTCCGCTGCGTTGGGGAGCCCGGCGCGGACATTGAGCTCATTCGCCCCGGGGGCGGATGCCCGGGCTGAATGGGAGACGGGGAAAATTGCCGTGAGCAGGAGCGCGGCAAGGAGCAGGGTGGTGTGTTTCATGGAGATAAAGTGTTAGTTGGGCAGAACGCTGGCAAAACTCGTGCCGAGCCGAAATGTGGACGGGCGGACTTCGCCTTTGCCGGTTGTGTTTTCAATGCGAAAGGAGACGGCGCAACCATAGGCGGCGCGTTTTTGGTTGATGTGCCAGCCGTTGGTGATGTTGGTGCTGCCGGCCGCGGTTATGTTGGCGTAGAAAAAGGGCTCCTCCCCGGGCAGCGGCTGGTCGAGCGGGAAGGCGCACACGCTGATTGCCGGATGATTGAGGCCGCGCCGCGGGGTTATCCGGGCGACGAGAAGATAATCGGTGTCGTCCTTGAAGAAGGGTTCTTTCCGGTCGCAGGCGGGCCAGGCGGTTTTTGTGTTCGCGGGCGACCATTCATTGCCGATCGACGCGAGGAGATTGTTGCCCGCGTCGACGCCGAGCGTGGCGACGGGTTTGCCATCGATGTTGAGAAGCGCGACCCGGGGCGCGGCGCCGGCGGTCTTGCGAAGGGTGAAACTGATGTAGCTGGGATGGCGGTCGTTGACGTTGATGGGGCGGGTGATCGCAACGGGCGCCGAGTCCGGGCCCGGTGCTTTCAACCGCGTCTCTTGTATCGATTTTTTGGATACAAGAGACGCGGGTTTGTAAACGCGCACATAATCCACGGCCATGAAGGTGCCGTCGGCGGCGTCCGAGAGGGGCGACCATTTGTCGCCCCAGGGGAGGTTGGCAAATATGATGTTCATCCGGTCGCCGGTGTAGCCGCCCATGTAGCTCCAATCGGGCTGGCCGTGGCGGCCGTAGGCGGATTTTTCGCGATCCGCGGGCCATTGTTTGAGCTTGCCGACGCCCGTGCGCCATTGGTCGCGGTTCGCGGGGTGTTGCTCGCCACGCCAATACTCGACGCCGTCGAGATAATAAATCAGTTCGGTTTCGCCGAGCCAGAGTCCCCACGTGTGATAATCCCCGAAGCTGTGAAGGGCGACCTGCCCCTGGGCTATGTCGACGGGTTTGCCTTTTTCGTCCCTTGCGTAGGCAAATGTTTTCCAGTCGTGCCACGCCTGGTTTCCATTGCCATTGAGCATTCCGGGGAGATCGGGAACCCGCACGTCCTTGCGCGCCTCGACGATGTCGATTTCGTAGCGGTCTCGAAAGCCGTCCTTGCCCGGGTTGCTGATCGAGGCGAGCCAGAAGGCGTTGTTCACGCCGGGGCATTGTCCGGATTTGAAACGGGCCTCGATGTAAACATTGGGGCCGAATGTGTCCCGTGTGTAAACGTAGCCGGATGTCCATTTGACTGTGCGTTTGCCGACGGTGCGCGACTCCTTGCGCACATGGAGGAGCAACTCGCCGTTTCGGACTTCGAGATTGTCGGGCCCGCGCGCGGTGTCGTGCTTGATCTTGGTTTCGTAGGCCTGCGAAACCCACACGCGTTCATCAAGCCGCGGTCCGTCAAAGTCGTCGGAAAAAACGAGCGCGAAGTTTTCGCCGAGTGTTTGCGGCGGGGCGGAGAAAAGGACTGAAAAGCCGAGGGGCTGAAGGGCTGAAATGAGCGCGAGGGCGGCGAGGCGTGTGATTGGGCGAATCATGGCGGTGTGTTGTCAGCGGATTGCGGGTGTCTGCCATTCGTGTTTTTTCAGTTCCGCGGCGACATGATCATAGAGAGCGCGCGGTTTGAGGTTTTCGTCTACAATGCCCCAACGTCGGTAGCCGTCGAGCCCGGTGCCGGGATAGCGGCTGGAATAATCGTTGAAGGACCAGAAGGAAAATCCGCATATCCACGGGCGCGCCCTTACGATGGCGAACATTTGGTCGAAGTGGTCCAGGCGTTCTTGTTCATTTTTCACGCGGTCGGCGCGCAGGCCAAACTCGGTGATGAGCACGGGTTTGTCCGGCCATGCCTCATGAACGGGATCGAGAAAGGCGGCGGCATCCTCGGGTTTGAAGTAGATGTTGGTGCAGATGAAATCGACGTGGCTCATGCTGAACGTCTCCGGTGGTTGCTGTTTTTCACGGAGTATGCGCAGCGGCCTGCCGATGGCGGCAAAGGTGACGGGACGCGTGGTGTCGAGCGACTTGACGAACGCGGACATTTGTTTGGTCCACGCGACACCCTCGGGCAGCCATGATTCATATTCGTTGCCGACGCTCCACCCGACGACGCTAGGGTGGTTCCATGTGGCTCGAACGAGCGCGCCCATGCCCGCCTTGAAACGGGACTGCAGTTCCGGTCGCGCAAGATCGGCGGCGGGCGTGCCCCAAATCGGATACTCCGCAATGATGAGCATGCCGTTGCGGTCGGCCCAATCGAGCGTGTGTTTGCTGACCGGATAGTGCTGGAGGCGCGCGAAAACCAAGCCCGCGTCTTTCATGAGCTGAAGGCTATGGGCGACGGCTTCGGGGGCGATGACTCCGTCAATCGTGTTTTTCTCGCGCGTGCGATTGCCGCCCGCGAGACGGACGGGCTCGCCGTTCAGCAAGAATTGTCCGTTGGCGATGCGGATTTCGCGGATGCCGAACGCGTCCGTGCGCGTGTGTCTGGAGGATGGCGTGCGGACGGTGACGCGGCTTTCGTAGAGCTTGGGATTGGCGGGGGTCCAGCGGGTGATGTTTTTGAGCGTGAACTCAGCCGTCGTCCTGCCGTGGAGCGTCCGGGTTGCGATTGGTTTTTCGGGATTCTCGGGATCAATGATATCAATATTAATGACGGCGTCCTTGGGCAGTTTTTCGATGCCGGGCCACAAGGTGATCGCGACGCGGGCGGTGGTGGGGCTTGTTGGCGCGGCCTCGATTTTTTGCATGTCAATGCGCGCGGCGGGAAGCGATTCCAGTCTTACGGAACCGAGGATGCCGCCGTAGTTGATCCATGGATACAACTGGTCGTTGGCGCGTTTGCCGGTGCGCGAGCCGGGGATCGTGTTTTCGTTCCAGGAGTTGTCCACGGCGACCACCAGATAGTTTTGTTTGCCGGGCTCGATGGCGGCGGTGGCGTCGATGGCAACGGGAATCCCCACGCTGTCATGCGCGCCCATATCGCGGCCGTTGAGCCAGACGCGGCATCGTTCGCCGATGGCTTCGAATGTGATTCGCCATTCGGTGTCGCCGGAGCCGGGCGCGACGGGAACAAAGGAGCGGCGATACCACATGACACCGGTGTATTCGCCGAAGCGGGCGTCGTTTGTCCAGCAATGCGGCGAGCTGGCGAAGTCCCATCCATTTGCGGTGGCGGGCTTGGCACGGTTCCAGTCGGCGGGCGGTTTGTGCCAGTCGAGTTGCTCGCCCCGGCGCATGGGATCCATGGCGAGAAACCAGCCCGCGCCGTCCAGCGACTGAACGGTTGCCGCTGATAAAGTGAAAAAAACAAACGGCGACAAGAGGAGCGATAGTAAGAGGCGTAGTGTGGGATGTGTCATGATATGAAGTGGGTTTAATTCAAAGTGATGTTGGCGAGGCGCGCGTGCGCAAGGAGGGGCGGCGTCCCCGCCGCCCGACGCGTGCAACGCGCGCGCCCGTTTCGCATATTGGGCAACGAATAACTCAAGCGATTCGATTGCCCGCCGGTTAGCGGCGAGGCTTGCGCCTCGTCCGGCGGCGGGGACGCCGCCGCTCCTTGCGCATGCGTCGGTTTGTTCACTTGGTTGTTTCATTTTGGCGGGGGACGGTGGAGCGGGATGGCTACGTTAAATGTTTCGCCGCCTCCGGGTTGCTTGTCGATTGACGCGGCGCAGAAGAGCACCGCGGGTTCGCCGTGATGAAGCCAGACTTGGGGGCGCTCAAGCGCATGCAGCGAAACGCGAACCCCGGCGGTTGTGGTGTATTCGGTTTTGCTGACGAGCGTGTTTTGGGCGGGATTCCACTCAATGCCGTCCGCTGACTCCATGAGGGCGAGCGAGCGGCCCGCGCCGGTGAAGAAACCTTTCATGTCCTTCACGACTGCCATGTATTTGTTTTCCTGAAGCCAGATGCACGGATCCTCGGCGGGAAAATCGACGTCGGTTTTGGTGAAGACGGGCGCGTCAATTTTAGTGAAGGGACCGGCGGGATCGCGGCTCGTGGCGACGACATGGGTGACGGGGCCGCCGAAGGGCAGGGCGCGCTGTTTGGCGACGGCCTTGTAGATCATGAGAAAGCTGCCGTCGGGCCGGCGTGTGACCGAGGGATTGGCGCAGCACAACGCATCGTGGAAACCGTCAGTCGTGTCGATGAGCGGCTTGTCGAACCTGCGCCACGGACCGTCCGGCGAGTCGGCAACGGCAACGCCGATGCGCTGGTTGTTGCGATGAGTAAAATTGAGCCCCTTGGTGGGACGGCGGTCCCCGCGGTTTCCCATGTAGTAAAGATAATATCGCCCGCCGGACTCCATGACCGCGGGATTGTGCGTGCAGTGGCCGTCCCAGAAATCAGGGCCACGCGGAGGCAGGGCGACATCGACAGGGAGATAGGGACCGAACGGATCGTCGGCAACCGCATGCGCGACTTCGCTGTGAGTGACCCATGCGAAGAATCCTTCCGATGCGCGCCAGCGCGAGTAGTAAAGGTGGCAGCGGCCATCGCGACCGCGCACCATCGTTCCGCACCAGACATGATAACCGGGCTCGCGAAAAATGGCGCGCTCCGGGACGGGTTGAATCCAACGCGCGAGGTCGATCGCATTGGCTGGCGCCGAACCAATGGCGGGCAGTCGCGTCATGATCAGGGAAGCCGCGCCAGCGGAGGCGATGTGAATGAATTGGCGGCGATTCATGGCGCGGATACACTGAATTCAAGAACATGCGACTTGGCGCGACCAAGGCCTTGAACGACAATTTTATCCTCATGCAAATCGTCGGTCGGTTTTTTTATCTGCTCAAGTATGCGCAGGGCGGAGTTGTTCGATTTTCCACTGAGACACGAACCCAGCATTGCGGCGGCCCCCAGCCCAAACACGCAGAAGCGCGAAAAATAGCGAAGACCGATGAGGCTCATTTTGATTCGAGTGTGAGGAGCGCGAAACCGAATGCGGGAATCTCGACGGGCCATGTTTTTGCGGTGGCGGACAATGGCACGGACTGGCCCAAGGCATCACGAAGGGAAACGCTTTTCCATGCGCCGGCGAGTTTGACGGGACTCGTGACGGTGCGCGGGCTGTTGTTGAGCAGGAGAATGAAAGTTTTTGCTTTGTCGGGAGACTTGGCCGTGAGGTAGTCGATCTCGGGGCGTCCCGTTTCAACATCAAGCCATGCGAGATTGGCGGGCTCGCCGTGGATTTGCCCCGGCGCGAAACCGAAGCAGGCGTGCGGGCCGACCTTGGGCGCGATGAAACCGCGCGGAAACGAAACCGCCCCCGCCGTGCGTAGTTGAATTTCGGATACAAGGTAGTCGGTGATCCAGCCAATCTGCCACCATGCGTGGTGGGGAACGAGCCGGGGCCGCGGTTAAAATTGCTCCAATAATAGGAGGCGACCTGTGTCTTCGGATCGAGAAAGGCGTCGCGGCCGAGCGCGCTCGCACGGGCGAGGTCCTTGAACAGCGGCTCGCCGGTGATCTGCGCCATGCGCACGTAGAGGCCGGCGTAGCTGGCGAGCAGGATCGGGCCGCCGCCATTGGCGCTGCCGATGGTGCTGCCGTGCTCGAAGGCGAGGCCGGTCTGGTTGATTTGCCAGTCGGCGACGGGAACTTTGTTGGCAACCTTGGCCTCGGTCGTGGCGCGCGGGTGCGTGAAAATTTCCGTGACATACTGGCGTGCGGTTTCGATCGCGGCGTCGCGGTAGCGGGTTTCGCCGGTGAGTTCGTGAAGGTCGAGAAGCCCCTGCGCGATTTGCACGGTGGCAAAGTCGGCGGCGAAACGCGCGTCGCCGCACACGCCGACAAAACGCGCGGGCTTGACGGCATTTTCGACGAGCCAGTCGGCGCCGCGCCGGGCCGCGTCGAGGTATTTTTTGTCGCCAAGGATTTTATGGGCGACGAGGAGTCCGTAAAAAGTGGGGCGGTAGTCGGGAAGCTCGGTGAAAAGTTGTTTTTGCGTGGCGTGGTCGTAGGCGACAACCCAGCTGCCGTCGGAGCGTTGCCATGCGAGGAGTCGTTCGGCCCCGAGTCGGAGGCGTTCGCGCAGCTCGGCGTCGCCCGGTTCGAAGAGCAGGATGTTGCCGATGTCGAGCATCGTGTAGTAGGTAAGCGCGACGGGTTCGACGTAATCGCCCCATTCCTCCGTGAAGCGACTTGATTTCGCGAGGTAGTATTGGCCGAGCGCGGCGCCTTGGAAAAAGCCGGGGGCGGATTGTTGCTGGACGAGTTTGAAATTGCGGGCGTGGGGCAGGCGGTCCTTCACGAGCCGGGGATCACCGGTGATGCGCGCGAGCATCCACATGGCGCCGTAGTCCGAGTTTTTCATCGCGTCATAATCGGCGGGGTTCGACTTGTCGCGATTGGCCCCGACAACGCCGCCGTTGTATGCCTGCGCGCCGATGGTTTTGTTTTCAAACTGCTCGGTGTGCCAGAGCGAGGTGGTGTCGTCGGTGACGTATTTGTGGAGCGAATGGAGCCGCTGGCTGAGCGAGCGGACGGGTTGCTTGAGCGCGAGAAAATCCCTGAGCGCATAGATGTTTTCCGTGGCGTGCTTGACCGCGGCAAACCAGTCGCCGCGCCGGAGCGAGTAGCGGAAGGAGAGCGCGAGGGTTTCGCCGGCTTCGAGCCTGGAGCCCTCGCCGCCGAGGAGCGGACGGTAGAGTGTCGGGGAGAGCTTGCTGTCGCGCGTCATGTGCGAGAGGCCGAGCCGCCAGCGCTCGCGCGCGATTCTTTTGTCCGAGGACGGATCGACAAGACCGGGCTCGGCAATGACGGCGAGGGTGACGCCGGCTTTGTTTGTGATGATCGAGGCGAGCGTGGATGCGGAGCCTTCGCCGACGATCACGGGCCGGTCGGGCAGGCCGTGGCCGTAGCACATGGAGAGCACGAGGTCGGAGTTCAGTTCCGAGCCCTTGTAATAGCCGGGAACAACCGCCCATTCGAGATCGCGGGGATCGACCGTGGCGAGCGTCGGCGTGGTCATGGAAAACCAGCCGGCTTTGCGGGCGGTGAGCGTGAGCGTGACGCGGATGTCGCCGGGAAACGACGGGTCGAGGCTCCAGCGCGCGGTGATGTCGGCAACATCCGTGGAGTGGGTGAATGTGCGCGATCCGTCGGGCGCGGTGGCGAGGTCGGATGGATAAAAGGCGTGTTGTTCGCCCGCGAGGTTGAACGCGGCGGGAAGGAACGACTTCTTCCGCGTTGGCATGATGTATTTGTAGTTGGGCTCGGGAAAAACGTCGCCGGTCGCCTTGAACCGCGGCGGAACGGGATCGGCGGGCGGTTCCGTGGCGGAATAGAGGATGGTGTATTGCCCTGAGGTTGTCCCGAGCGGAATCGCCGTGGCGGATGTCGTCGCGGATGCGGGCGTGAGGGCGCTGGCTGTCGTTAGGCGCCAGCCATCCGGGGCGCGGGTCCATTCGAGCCGGGCGGTCGTGTCGGAGAGCGAGGCGGTTTCCGTCGCGGAAGCGTATTGGTGAATCGCAAGGAGTGCGAGAATGCAGGCGGTTATGATCGCGCGTGAGGTTTTCATGATATTTCAAAAGCAGTGAGGCGGAGGGGCTGCATTGATGCTGATTATCCTTTGGAGCGGAATCATGATTACATGCAAGCAGGCCGGAGGTGAAATGCGGGAAGTGGTTTACCGTTGACAAGGAGGGGCGGCGTCCCCGCCGCCCGACGCGTGCAACGCGCGCGCCCGTTTCGCATATTGGGCAACGAATAACTCAAGCGATTCGATTGCCCGCCGGTTAACGGCGAGGCTTGCGCCTCGTCCGGCGGCGGGGACGCCGCCGCTCCTTGCGCACGCGTCGGTTTGTCCACTTGGTTTGTTTTGTGGCATGACTTCGAATCGCGCCCGTTTCGTGGGTCACGGAGCGTGCGCGTCCTTGTAGTTGTTTTTCTTTCTGGTCTCCACCAGCGCGCGGGTTTGGTTGAAAATCTCCATGTTACCGGTGGCGCGCGGATCGCGGGTTTTTAATTGGTAATCGCGCATTTGCTTTTTCAGCCGGGCCTTGGTTTCGGCGTGCGCGGGCGAGGCGGCGAGGTTGGTCTGCTGCCACGGGTCGGCTTCGCAATCGTAAAGCTCCTCCCATGTCTCGCCGGGCTTGAGCGAGGTGGGCGCGCCGCGATTGGGCGGAGTGGCGGAAGGCGGGCGGATGCCGTAGTTGATGATGTATTGATAACGTTCGTCCCGAATGGCTCGGGCTGCGCTGTTGTAAGGGGGCATCTGGCCGTGCCATTCGAGCCCGGTCACGGTAAAGGAGCGGGTGGAGTCAATGCGTCCGGATTTTTCCGAGAGCAGGAGAGGCAGAATGCTGCGTCCGCTCATGCTTTCGGGGACTGGCACGCCAGCGGCCTCAAGGATGGTGGGCGCGAAGTCGGCAAAGTTGACAAAATCATCCACGCGACGGGCGGCTTTCATGCGCGCGGGCCACATGATGGCGAGTGGTTCGTGGACACCCCAATCGTAGGGCGACGCCTTGGAGAGGGGGATTGCGGTGCCGTTGTCGCCGGTGACGATGATGATGGTGTTGTCGAGTTCCCCGGATTGTTCGAGCGTGTCGAGGATGCGGCCCAAGTCGTCGTCGGCGCGGCAAAGCTCATGCCAGATGCCCGCGCGCTCACGGCGCGACTCCGGTTTGTCAGTTTGAAATCCGGGCATTTTTATATCATCCGGTTTTATGCCGTGGCGCGTTTCGAGATGTTTGTGGTTGTTCGGATCGATGGGATGATGCGGCTCGACACAGCCGACCCAAAAATAAAAAGGCGTGCCTGCGGGGCGTTTTTTCAGGAAGGCTTCAAAGTTGGCGGCGTAGTCGAAATCGCTCATGCCCGGCGATCGTTCTTCCTTCGGACGTTTGATGTTGTTGCAGGCTTTGCCCGCGGGATTGCGGTAATCGCGTTTGGAAACACCGGGCGGCGGGATGCCGGGCCCCCAGCCCTTGCCGGTGTAGCCGGTATGATAGCCGGCGTCGGCGAGCAAATCGGGCAGGAGTGGAAATTTTTTCGGCAACCACGCTTGAATAAACGCGCCCTGCTCAAGCTCCCAGAAATTGCGTCCGGTAAGAAGCGAGGCGCGCGAGGGCGCGCACGACGGCGCGGAGGTGTAACAACGCGTGAAAAGGGCGCCTTTGCGCGCCACACGATCGAAGTGCGGTGTGGGAAGATTCGACCAGCCATAGGCGGAACGCTCCAGCCAGCTTTCGTCGTCGGTGATGAAGATGACGACATTTGGTCGGGATGAAGGAGGCGGTGCGGCGGCTTGCGCGATGTCAGGCGCAACGGTGGCGATTGCGGCCAGCGTTGAAATGACGGGCAACGAGGCGCGGACGGATTTTTTCATGTTCCAGAAGACGGGTTGCGCGCGGTGCGATGTTATTCGTGAATTGGCCGCATCCATTCGATTTTCACGGGGCCCAACAGGCCGGCGGGGCGGAGCGGGGAATCCGGCGTGTAGTGTTTCCATGTGCTGAAAGTGTGGCGGGGATTTGTTTGCGCGCCAGTGGTGTCGGCGAGCCATGCGGGAAGTTCGAGCAGGCGGCCGTCGGTGAATTTGCTTCTTCCGGGTTTCTGGTAGGGATAATCGACGGGGATGCGTTCGTCGCCGATGAGCCGGTTCACCCAGCTGTTGGTGACGCGGATTTCCAGCGTGTTTTCGCCAACGCGAAGAAACCGCGTGATGTCGGCGCGAAAGGGCGGCGTCCAAAGCGTGGCGACGTCGTGGCCGTTGACGCGCAGTTCCGCGAGGTCGGCAACGCGGCCGATGTCGAGCATGGCGTTGCAGCCTTGGGGGATGGCTGCGAGCGTGAACGTCTTTGTGTAGGAGGCCGCGCCCGAGTAGTGCTTGATGGCGTCGTCGTCGTGGTCGCTCCATGAGATGAGTTTGTCGAAGGTCGCGCGCGCGGGAGCGCCGAGTTTTTTGTTCTCGAAACCAACCTGCCAGGAACCGTCGATCTCGACGGGCGTCGCGCCTTGCGCGGAGGTGTAATAACGGCCCGCGTGCATGACGAACTCGGGGATTTTTGCACGTTGCGCCGGCGCGGTGGCGGCGGGTGTTTTTTGGAAAACAACAAAGAGCGATCCGCGCGGAGCGAGTTGCAGCGGGATGGAGGTGCGACGGTCGTTCATCGCGTGATGCGCGGAAGCCACGCGCGTTCCCGCCACGGCGTCCCAGATTTCGGGCGCGCGATTTGTCACGGCAAAATGGAAATCGGAAACGACGGGCGCATCGCCCTGGTTCGAGATGAAATAAATGTGCGCGCCGCCGGCTGCGCGGCGGTGGGTGAATTTGATTTTGCCACTGCCGACGGATTCATCCCACGCGAGGTCGGGCAAGCCGCCTGTCGCGATGTTCATGGCGTGCCGGAGCGATTCGTTGCCCCAGCGAATTTCGGCGACGAGCGAGTTGAACTCGGCGAGTTGTCGCAGGTCGGAAACTCCCGCCGGCGAGACGGGCGGGTTGCCGTGGATGAGGAGCCCCGCCTTGGAGAAATCCCTCAGCTTGCGCAGGGTGGCGATGCTCGCGGCCCAAGGCATTTTTGGTGTGATGAGCAGCCGGTATGACGGCCCGTGCGGCAGCGCGAGGCGGCCGTCGCGCATGGTCATCGCGTCGAGATCATGCGGGTAGGCGATGTCAAAATCGTCGGTTTCGGGGAAGCCCGCGATTTCATTTGGGGGATACGCATAACCCATGTCCTCCGTGTGCAGATAGAGCGCGGCGGCGTGTTTCCATCCCTGTTGGAGGAGAAACTGGCTGCGCGCGATGTAGCTGGTCCACGCGGGCATCGCGGGCCACCAGGTTTGCATGCGGCCAAAGCGCGTTCCGTAGCGTCCGAGCGTGAAGCCGGGCGCGTTGTTGGAAAAGGGCTGGTGCGCGTAGGTGTGGAGGATGCAGCGGTTGACGCCCGCCGCGAAGCCGTGGTCGCCGGGGAGCTTGAGGCTGGCGAGTGTCACGGACCAGCCGTCCTCCTCGGGGCGCGCGGAAAACGCCTCCGCCGCGAGTATGTGTTTGTTGTGAACATTGACGATGGATGCGCAGAGTTTGATGCGGGGCAGGCGGTTGTCGCTGCCGTGGTGCCAAAACTCGTTCATGACAACATCCACGTAAGGCTCGATCATGGCGGGGTTGAGCGGGCCGCCCTGGGCCTCGGCGTAAACGATCAGGCCGTGCTTGTGCGCGAGGCGTTGCATGACGCCGAAATAGTTTTTCGCGAGGCTGGCGTTGATGAGCGCGCGGAAATCGCCGAGCACGCATTCAGTGAACGCAACCGACTCGATAACGCGGCCCGTGAACACGGGAAGGAGCGGCATTATGTCGTAATTGTGCGCGGCGCGAAATTGCGCGGGGAGCGTTTCGGTCCAGTTTTGGAACCCCGCCTCGAAGCTGTCGAAAAGGAGTCCGGTGAGCGTCTTGCCCGCCAGCGGTCCGGCTTCGCGGATGATACGGCCGACGCTTTTTTCGAACTGAAATGCGACGGCGTCGGGATCGAGTTTGTCGCACTCCAATCCGTGGCCCTCGGGAACGGCGGGATGATTTTTTGCGCCGGTTGACGTGAAGCCAAAACGAATCACGGCCCAGCGGCCTTTTGGCAATGTCGCGCGGCAGTTGCCATCGGCATCGGCTTGCGAGGTGATGTTGATGATGCGCTCGCGCGGAATCGCGCGCGAGTTGTCCGTGTCAACGGGAACGCGCGCCACGGCGTTTGAGGTGAGTTTAATTTTCTTCTCCCAGTCGGGGAGCCGGAAGGGTTTGGCATTGGGCGGGTCGGCCGGAACGGCGAGCACCGCGACGTCGCGATAAAAATTCTCCTTGGCGGAGGGGCGCTTGAGCGTGACCTGAACCGGCGACGCGCCATCGCTTTCAATCGTTGTTTCCGTCCAGACGAGTTTTTTCATGGATCGCTCCGGCGTTATCCACGGGCCTCCGCTGGCCGACCATCCGGGCGTGTTCATCAACGTTACCTCCATGCCAAGTTTCGCCGCGGTCTTGATTGCGAACTGAACATGCTCGTGCCATTCGTCGGAGCCGTAGCGAACCGGGCCGGCGGGCAGGTAGATGCTTGCGTCGAAAAGTTGCACGCCCGCGATGCCGGCGTCGCGCATGGCGGTGAGGTCGGCTACGATGCCGTCCTTGGTGACGTTGCCGTTGATCCAGTGCCACCACGTCAACGGGCGCGCGGAATCAGGCGGCGCGTCGTATCCGGACTCGAGAGGCGTGGCGGCGTTTAGCGCGCCGATTGAAAAAAGGAGCGCGAAAAACGGAATCGCGCGGATGAAGAGGCGGTGAGTGGTTTTCATTGCGGGTTATGTCAGGGCGCGTGCGCAAGGAGCGGCGGCGTCCCCGCCGCCGGACGCGAGCGATGCGAGCGCCATTTGCGTGTTTGGTTTTCGAGCACAAAAACTGATTCGAGTGCGCAACAGCCGGGAGGCGAGGCTTTCGCCTCGTCCGGCGGCGGGACGCCGCCGCTCCTTGCGCACGCGTTGGTTTGAGATCATGAGGGGATGGAGACGGTGTGTGTGCCGTTGGGATACTCGCGCGATGCGACGACGGCGGCGCAACCTTGCGGAACGGTGAAGGACAGGTCGATCCGGCTGCCGTTGCGTTTGCATTGGCCCTCGATTTTTCCGGCGGGCGTGGGAATGACGAAGCTGGCCTCGTCGAGCGACGAGGGGAGTCGCGGCGCGATTTCGAAGCGCTTGAACGCCGGTTCGAGGATTCGCACTCCGGCAAAACCCTCGAAGAACAAAACCAGCGGCGCTGCACCCCAAGCGTGCGAGGCGCTGTGCGCGTGGACGCGTCCCGACGGCACGGGATGAAACACTTTCCAGTATTCCCAAGTCGTGCCCAGGTCCGCGTCGACGATGGGTTGGTAGCGTTCGCGGACGAGCCGCCATGCGAGGTCGGCGCGGTTGTGGCGCAGGAGCGCGCGCATGACCAGCGGCATCGAATAGGGGCTGCTGATGACCGTCTCCGCGCGTCCGAAATGCAAAAGGATTCGGCGGTTCCGGTTCGTGTTATTCAGGTGAAGAATGGCGAGCGCGTTGGTGGGTTCGGAGATGCTTTTGCTGGCCTCGCCATTCACATAACAATCCGGATAAGCGCCGCGGGAATCGTCCCATAGATGTTTCGATATGGATGCGGCGAGCGTATCGGCGCGCGCGGTGAAGGCCGCTTGCGCGGTGGCATCGCCCAATGTTTTGGCCAGGTGCGCGGCGGCCCGGAGTGATTCGAGATAGAGCAGATTTAACGCGGTGATGATGCCGCCGCGCTCAATGTCGAGCTTGGGGCCGGCGGGATAACCGCCGAGATCAATGTATGACCAGAAGGGGACGTTTTCGAGGAGGCCGTTTTGGTTTTCGTAACGGGTGAACCAACGCAGCGCCATGATGATGTTGGGCCAGAGGTCGGCGGCGGGCGTGATGTCGCCGGTGAAGCGATGGTAGTCGTCAAACGACGTGACCCACGCGAGGCAGTAGGACGGAATCGGCGACCAGTTTTCATGGCCATCGGGATAGCGGGATTTTGTGAGACCCTCGGCGTCCTGCGAATAGGCGATCTGGTAAAGCAGGCGGCGGTGAAGCCGCGAGTCGCCGCTGAGATAATAATTATAAACGGCCTGCCAGCGACCGTCGCCCATCCATTGCTGTTGCTCGCGACTGGGCGAGTCGATGAAGCCGTCCTGCATGCAGCCTCGCAGCGCGTGCGCGCAGATGGCGTGAAGCTCCCGCTGAAAACCGTCGGGCGTGCGGACATGGCCGTATTGGTTTACCGGATACATGCGCGTGCGCAGGCTCGCGCCGTGCAGCGTGAACGCGCCGCCGGGATTGCGGATGATGAGCTGCGCGTAGCGAAAGCCTTTCCACGCAAATGCGATTTCCAAATCGTTGCGCCCCCCGGACAGAATGAAACTGTCGAGCGGGCGTTGCGCGGGCGGATTGAAGAGCGCGCAACGTCCCTCAAAGAGATCCTCGGCATACGCGATGTCGATGCGCGTGCCCGCCGGAGCCGTGGCGGAGAGTCGGAAATATCCCGGGGTGACTCGCGCAAAATCGACGGTGATAATTGTGACGCGGGCGTTTCCCGATGCGGCAACGCTGGTTTCCGCGAAGGGCGAAAATGAAAGGCGGGTTTTGATTTCGTCCAGTTCGAGGCGAGCGCGTTGCGGGAAAAATGTTTCGTCTTCGTGCGCAGTGACAACCTGCGCGGAGGAAATGCGCGCGGCGGGGATAATGTTTTCCTCAAGCATCGGAATATCGCGGGGCAGCAGGCGGATGTAGGGGATTTGCTCTCGGCCAAGAGAGCGGGCCTTGGCGGCGGGCCAGGCGGAGTCGTCGAAGCCGGGCTGCGTCCAGTTTTCGGGCTCGTTGCGCGCGTCGAAAATTTCGATGGCGCCCTGGCAACCGTTGACGCGCGGGGCGTCGGGATCAAACGACGCGGAGCGATGCACCTTCCATGAGGCGTCGGTGCGAAGCGCGCGTTTTTTCCCCGAGCCGTTTTCGATGTCGAGTTCCGCCAGCAGGCATGGGACGCGTGGCAAATACTGGCCGGTGTTGTATCCGTAATAGAGCACTTGAACGGCGATCAGATTGCGGCCCGCCTTGAGATGCGGCGCAAGGTCGAGGATGTCGAAGGCTTGAAAGCGCGGATCGCTACGCGCCGGGCCGCGGACGATGTAAGCGCCGTTCACAAAAAGGCGGTAGCGGGAATCGGCGAAAATGCGTAGCGCGGCCTTGGTTGGCGCGGCGGGCAGGTCGAAGGTCTTTCGGAAGTAGCACCACTCATTGCGCGGAGTGTCGAAATAGGCGCGATTATCGGGAAACCAAATCAGGGCGGAGCGCGATGAGAAGATGCGTCTGTAAGTCGTGCCGGGTGACGCTTGGAATAAAGGTGCCGCCGTCTGCGAAGATTCTGGCGCGCCTGCGCGCGGTTTTGAAACCTGTGTGTCCGATGCCGCATGAGCGGTCGGAATCAGTGTGGCCCCAGCTGCGTAGAGGGCGGAGTTTCGTAGAAATGTGCGGCGTTTCATGGAGTTGATGGAGATGTTCGGTGGTGATGTTTCGTCAGGGCTTTGCACCCATTTCGGCTTTTTCGCCCGGTTCGGGTTCGCGGGGTTTTTTGCCGGTGATTTCTTCGTATTGTTTTCTCATTCCAAAGCTCTCGCCGTCGAAACGCACGCCGCCGCCTTCGTCGGCGAGCTTGTTGATTTTGCGTTTGAGGAAGCTGCCTTCCGTGACGATCTTTCCGGCGCGGATATCGGCCTCGGTGAATTTTGCGAAAAGGATTTCCTGCATGTCCTTTTGATAGCGTCCGCGATCATGGACGGCGTAGATGAAGCCGTCGGGGATTGTGTCGCGTCGGGGTAGGAGACGTGGGTGCGCTCGTCGAGGACGAGTTTGTGCTGCCAGGTTTTGCCGTCGTCGTCGGACAGCATGGCGGTCATGTTTTCGCGTTTCCTTGGATGATCGTTGACGATGAGGAGCAGGCTGCCGCTTTTGAGTTTTCCGAAGTAAAAACGCGTGTTGACGTTGAAGTCTTTGGTAAAGGGTTCGATTTCGCGCCACGTCCGGCCTTTGTCGTTGGAGACGGCCCGGGCGATGCCGTATTTGGCGCGGGCGAGCATCAACAGGCTGCCATCCTTTCGCTCGGCAATCATGTGCTCGGTGAAGGGCGTGTCCTTGATTTCGACATGGCCGGTATGTTCAAAGGGTTTGTCGTAACCGGTGAATTTCCAGACGTGCGCGCCTTTGCGGGCGGGAAGAGGGGCGTCTGTTTTTTTGCTCATCGGGTCGACCATGTGAAGCCATTCGCCGTCCGAGGTGACAAACTCCTTGTTGAGCGAGTATCCGTAGCCGGCGAAAACGGGTCCGCGCCATTTCGCCTTTGGGTTGTCGGGCTCGGTGGTATGGAAACCCCAGCAGGTGCGCGGGTGAATGCCGGGCGATTGCATGACGCGATGGACGAACCACCAGAGGCGTCCGTTCGGATCAAGCCAGAGGTGCGCGTCGCCACCCGCGCCGCCGAGGAGCTGCCGTCCGGGATCAAAAACGGCGACGGGTTTTGACCATGTGAGGCCGTCGTTGCCGCTTGTTACGAGGAGTTGGTAATTGTGTCCCTTGCCCTCGCCGATTCCGCCGGAATACCATGTTGCCCAGAGGCGTCCGCCGGGCGCGCGCTCGATGCTCGGAATGCCCTGCCAGAGACGCATTCGCGGCCAGTAGGCGGGATTGGGATTAAACTCCAGTCGCGGTGGCGTGAGCGTGGTGATGCCGAAAGTTTCCCTTCCCGCGACAGGCAGGCTCGCCGAGATGGCAAGGAGGATGCAAAGAAGGGGGATGGTTTTCATGGGGAGTGGTTGTTTCGTTTGGACATCTGCTCAATCACTCCGGTTGAAAATGCCGAGATCCCATTTCGTGTGCCACTCGACGACGGGCTTGCCGTTTTTGATGAAAAGCGGAAGCCATGCGTAGAGTCCCTTTTCGGCATGATCCGGTCTCCATAGGTCGAACATCGCGATGTATGCGCCGGGGCGTCCCTCGACGGGAATGATGCACGATATCTGTCCGCCGAATGTTTTTTCAGGGCCGAGGTTGTTGTGCGGGTTTGTGCCGGCGCAGGGATTTCCGAGGTCGGTGAACGGACCGGCGGCCGCGGGAGCGCGGAACGAGCGGGCGGCGTTGGGTTTCCAGCCCGAGGAGCCGGAGCCGAGCATGTAGTGGGTGCCGTCGCCGAGTCGAATCATCGCGGGCGCCTCGGTGAGCGCGGGGATTTCGGTGAGCACGCGATAATCACCGCGCGGGTGGAGATAGTCGTCGGTGAGCCGGCCCGCGACAAACGCCTTGTCGGGTTTGCGCACGGTGTAGTGCCAGACATCGCCCGCCGCATCGCGAAACATGCAAAAATCGCCGGTGCCCTTGGGCGAGCCTCCGCCGACAAAACGATGGCTGTAAGTGAAAGGGCCGGCGGGTTTGTCCGCAACGGCAACGCCAACATAGCCGGTATCGTAGCCGGATCCCGGAGGGTAGAGTTTGAAATACATCACGTATTTTTTCGTGCGCGGATTATAAACAACCTTTGGGCGCTCGAGGATGCAACCTGCCGCGATTTCCGATTTTGGGTTCTGATAATCCACGGAAAGCACGAGCCCCTCGTCCCGCCAATTATAAAGATCGGTCGAGGAATAACAATGCACGCCGCCGTCGGCCTTTTGCGCCTCGGAGCGGTTGGGCAGCTTGTGTTCGCCATGCCAATAATAGCGGCCGTCCACAAAAATAACACCGCCGCCATGGGCGTTTATCGGGGCGCCATTGGTGTCCAGCCATGCGGTGCCGGGTGAGAACGCGGATTGCCCGGGGGATCCGGGCAGCGCGGTGAGACTCAGGCAGAGGATGACGAACAGGCTGGCGGGTAATTTCATGATCGTGCTGATTGTTGGACATGCGTGGCGTGCGGATCGGTTTGATCCGCACGCCATGGGAGAACTGGATTAAGGCGATACGCTTATTCAGCGTAAACTCTGACGGCGAAAAGGGCGGCGGGGATGTTCGGGGTCGGATGCGCGACTTCGATCCGCAGGGAGCTCGTCGTGACAGGCTCGGGCAGGACGTGCTCGCGGAGCGAGAGGTAGTTGCCGGTGACTTCCACGAGGGCGCGGTTGGTGGCGGCGTCGCGTATCGTGTATTTGGATACACAGAAGGGCATGTCGCTTTCGGGATGGCCCATTTGCACGGATTCCATCGGGTGGTCGTAGTCGGTGTCGAAGGCGATTGCGACGCGGCGGATTTTTTGCGGCGCATCCCATGCGAGCGTGACGGCGGGCGCGTTGTCGTCGGGGGAGGCAGCCCAGGCGTTGGGCGCGGAGACGGGGCGGTCGATACCGCTGACGAGGTTTTCTACGTTGTGGAGCGCGACGGGCGGCTCGATGACGCAGGCGAGGTTTTCGCCGTTGGGGCGGCGTTGCGGGAGCCAGAACTCGAAGGTTTCCACGCCGCTATCGGGCTCGGGGGTTTGCACCGCCGACTTGGCGACGGCTTTGTTGGCCGCGTGCGTGAGCGCGAGGATTCCGGTAACGCGTTTGTCGGAGATTGCCGTTTCGACGAGCGGGTTGGCGTGGATGATGTAGAACGCGTAGCAGGAATGCGGAATGCGGATTGCGGATTGCGGATTGTTCGGATCGGGGAAGTCGAGCTCGAGGTTGCTGTCGCCGGCGGGGGTTTTTATTTCGCGGGTGGCGAGTGTGGTGTCGGGGGTGTGGTTGCCGGGTTTGGAACTGATGCGCAGTTCGACTTTCACGGTTGTCGCTTCCGCGGCGCGGACTTGGTAGGTGACGCGGGGCGCGGGGCCGGGGACGACTGGAATCATCATGGCCCACGAGGCGTCGAGCCGGCGGTATTGGCCGTTGGGCGGGAGCGCGGCGAGCGTGAGCGCGCTGGTGGCGGCGAGCTTGGCCTTGGGCGCGAGGTCGGCGGGATCGTTGAGCGCGAGGCCGGGGATGTATTGGCCGCGCTTGAGGAGTTCGCGCTGGAGCTCGGCGAGTTTTTCGCCGGCGGCGAGGTCGCGGGGGAGCGCGTTGTGTTTTTTGCAGAGCGCGGCGGCGAGGCCGACGGCGGCGGCGTTGTGCCCGCAGGTGGCCATGACGCGGGTCGAGCCGTAGGCGACGTGCGAGGCGCTGATGATGCGCCCGGCTAGGAAGAGGTTTTGGATGTTGCGGCTATACATCGTGCGGTAGGGGATGCCGTAAACGCCCTTTGCATGGTATTGCGTGCAGCCGTCCTTGGGCGAATAGACGCCGTCGGCGGGGTGCAGGTCGATGGCCCAGCCGCCGAAGGAAACGTCGTCGGGGTGCGGGATTTGTTCGATGAGGTCGCGTTGGACGAGCATCGTGTCGCCTTCGAAGCGGCGGCTTTCGCGTTTGCCGGCGAGCTGGCCGACCCATTCGAGGGTCATGGTTTCGGCCTCGGGAAAGAGGCCGGAGTTTTTGATGTGGTTCCAGACGCCGTAGATGACTTTCCAGAGTTCCCACTTGATTTCCTCGGTGTCGTGGACGGTGTCCATGCGCCCGCCGTATTCGACCCACCAGAGTTTGCAGCCTTGCTCGGCGGCGGAGAAGTTTTTGTAGCGGGGGATTTTTGTGATGTCGTCGAGCGCGAAGGAGGGCGGCGTGAACGTCACGGGTTTGCCGGTGTCGCGCGAGTAGAAGTAGAGGGAGTGGCCGAGGAGTTCGCCGAACTCGTCGCCGGGGGCCATGAGCTCGCCAAACTCGTCGCGCTTTTCGGCGCCCATGCGGAAGGCGGCCCCGGCGAGAAAGCCGATGGCGCCGTCGCCGGTGGCGTCGCAGAAGAGGGGCGCGGTGATGGTGTATTCGGTGGCGTTTTGCGGATTGAAGGCGCGGATGGAGCGGATGGTGTCGGCGTCGGATTTTTCGAGGTCGTGGACGATGGTGTTGAGCAGAAGGGTGATGTTGGGTTCGCGGCGCACCATGTCGAGGAGCAGGGCGTCGACGAAGACGGGGTTGCCCTCGCGGTTGCGGTGGGTGTTCTCGACCATGAACTCGTCGATGATGCCGCCTTCGCGGGCCCAGCGGTTGTTGTTTCCCATGTGCGAGGTCGCGCCGAGTATCCACAGGCGCACTTCGCTCGAGCCGTTGCCGCCGAGCACGGGCCGGTCCTGCACGAGCACGACCTTGAGGCCGGCGCGCGCAGCGGCGATCGCCGCGCAGACTCCGGAAAGGCCGCCGCCGCCGACTGCGAGGTCGGCGTGGATGCGCGTGGATTTGAAGGGACGGACGTGATTGGTGGGTGGATTTGTGATCATTTGAGAAGGAAAATTTATTTGGCGTTTTTATGGATGCGTCCGAAATAGAGCATGGCCCAGGCGGCGAGGTGGAGGAACGCCATCAGCCAGAACCACATGGTGTAGCCGCCGCCTTGCACGGCGCGGAGGATGGGGCCGAAGACGGCATACACGGCGCGGTCGAGAAAACCGACGGGGTTGCTTGCGACGGGCGAGACCATCGCGGAGACGAGCGTGTTCATGATGATGCCGCCGACGGTGCTGCCCGCTGCGACGATGCTGAACACGGTGCCGAGGCAGGACTTCGGAACAGTGTCGACAACGAGCGAGCTGATGTTGATGAGCCACGCGAGCGCGGCGATGATGACGATCGCGGTGAAGCCCATCGTGGGTGTCATGCCGGTGACGTTCACGACAATGATGGACACGGGCATGACGCACGCGCAGCCGAGCATGATCCACATGCGGGAGGCGGCGGGGGCGATTTTGCGTTTCTTAATGAGCACGCCCGAGAGCCATCCGCCCGCGAGGCTGCCTACGCCGGCGGCGGCGTAGACGATCCATGTTATCGTGAGTTGGCTTTGGTCGAGGCCGCGCTCGGCGTGCAAAAACTTCGGAAACCAGAACTGGAAGAAATACCAGGCGGGATCGGTGATGAGGCGCCCGAGCAGGAGCAGCCAGACGACGCGCGAGGAGAAGATTTGTTTCCAGCTCCACGGGGCTTCGTTGACGACGCTGCCGGCGGACTTGGCCTCCTCGGCGTTGGAGTCGGCGAGAAGTTTCAGTTCCTTTTCAGTGGCGTGTTTCGATTCCTTGGGCTGGCGGTAAACGAGCATCCACGGGATGAGCCAGAGGAGGCCGGCGAGGCCGGTCAGGATAAACGCCATGCGCCAGCCCGCGCCCTCGCCGAGCAGGTTGCTGACAAAGGGCATGTGCGTGGCGAAGGGGAACGCGGCGAGCGGAATGACGATGTAGGGCGCGACGGTTGCGCCCACGGTCGAGCCCATCGTGTAAACACCGATTGCGAGGGCGCGTTCGCGCGCGGGAAACCATTCCGAGACTGATTTGGACGCGGCGGGCCACACGCCGGCCTCGCCGAGGCCGAGCATGAAGCGGAAAAATCCCATGGAACGCACGCCGTGCGCGGCGGCGGTGAGCATGTTGCTCACGGACCAGAAGGCGACGAAGACGGCCATGCCCAGGCGCGTGCCGAGCTTGTCCACCATGCGGCCCGACACGAGGTAGGAGATCGTGTAGGCGATCAGGAAGATGTTGACGATGTTGCCGTAGTCGCGGTCGGTCAGGCCGAGGTCCTTCTGGATTGTCGGCGCGAGCGCCGAGAGCGTCTGCCGGTCGATGTAGTTGAGCACCGCGGCAAAGAAAACGAGCGTGATGATGAACCAGCGGAAATTGGGAATCTTCATGGTGGGAAATGCGGAGTTCGAGAGGTGGAATTATTTGGGCTCGGCGGTGAGTTTGAGTTGAGGATCGTAACCGTCCGCCGGGGCGAGGTCTTTGCTAAATTCGAAGGGGAAGGAGTCGTCCGTGAGTGTCGTTGTGGTGCCGCCGGTGGTGATGGTGAGTTTGGCGTTGTTCCATTTGGAGTCGTCCTCGCGCAAATAAGCGTAGAGCCAGGTCGAGCGGTCGCCGAAACTGAAGGTGGCGGCGCGGGCGTCGCCGGGCGCGAGTTTTTGCACGCCGGTGGTGACGGGTTTTGCCAGGTCCCGGCCGGGCGTCCAGCCGATGGCGGGTTTCGCACCCTCGATGTAAATGGCGCTGATGCCGCTTGCGGCCACATCGACGGGAATGCCTTCGCGCGGATTGCAGGTGATTGTTCCGATGTATTTGTTTTCCCGATACAGCCGCACCTTCGTGTTTGCGGGAAGCGTGGAAAAACAGGACGGGTTCAGCAGAACCTTTGAGGAGACCGGGGCGAAGGATTGATTCGTGAACGCGAGCGCGACGCCGCCGGAGTTGTGGGCCGCGATATGATTGAGCTCATCGGAGCCGGCCGTGACTAGGTTGTCGGGTATCCAGAGATTGAGGCCGTTGATGTCATACATTTTTCCGGGGCGGTGTCCGTAGAAGCGGCTTTGGAGGTAGGCGTAGCCCTCGATGTATTGGTCGGGGAAATGGATCGCGTCGCGACTGCGGGTGATGACGTCGGAGACGAGGTAATCGAGCACCATCGAGGCCATGGGCCAGACGTGATTATAGTGGATGGAATTGTAGCTCATTTTCTCGTGCGGGCGGAGCGCATAGTCCGCCTTTTCGTAAACCGTGGTGCGCGCGGTGTTGATGTGGTAGCCGGGAAAACCGCGGTAACGACCGATCACGGCGGAGCGGGCGATGTCGTGGAGGAATGTGTCGCCGGTGAGCGCCGCGAGGCGCAGCATCCAGGGCGCGTGGTGCGCCATGAAAATGGCGCGGTGGCCTGTCGCCGTGCCGGAGGATTCGGGATTGAGGCCTTGCTCGGAGAGGCGCCACGCGGGCGCGGTTTCCTCGGGAATGGGAATCGCGGGAAAGCCGCGCCGTCCCAGATACCAATACACGGGTGCCTTGCCGCCGATGTTGACGCGGATGTCGGTGTCGGGGATGAGCGGGCACATCCAGATGTAGAGCGCGTTGAGGCGCGCGCCGCGATGCGCGGCGTCGAGGTAGCGTTTTTCCCCGGTGGCCTCATGAAGCATGAGGAGGTCAAGCCAGCGGGGCACGTAGCCGGTCCAGAAAAACGTGCCCTGGCCGTCGGGGTCCTTGAATGTCGTGGCGGGTTTGTCGACGCGACGGGTGATGTAGGCGTCGGCGCCTTTGCGTGCGAGTTCAAGCCAGTGCTTTTCGCCGGTCGAGCGATAGAGCGCGAGGGCGTTCCACCAAGTCGGGCCGCGGGAAACATCATCGAGATTGATGACGCGGTCGCGCGGGTAGAGTTTGCGCGCGGTCTCGATGAACACGTTGGTGTTTCCGTGGCTGATATCATGAAGCGCCGCGAATTCGCTGACGGGCGCGCACGGGCCGAGCAGGGCGCGCGAGGGCGACTGGATCTTTTGCTTGGGATCGAGACTGAAGAGGAATTTTTCCCGGGAAAAAAGATACTCGAGGATGGGGCGCGCCCGGTCGTTGAAAAGTTCCGGGCGTCCGGTGACGAACGCGAGTTCGAGCGGGTTGAGCGAGGACACGTTTTTGACGGCGCCGGGAACGTCGGTCGAGTAACCGCAGCCGCGGAGCGGGGCGTTCCAGTAGGAATACTTGCTCATGCCATAGTCGATGATGTTGGTGAGCGCGGCGTTGAGGGTGCCGAGGGCGTTGTGGCGGCGGTCGCGAAAGTCGTAGAGTTCGCGGGCTATCTTTTCAAAGGCGGCGGTGACATCGGTGCCGGGAAGCGCGACGAGGCGGAGTTTGAACGTGAGCGTTTCGCCCGCCTTGCCATGCGATCCCGCGCCGCCGAGCATCGGAAAGAAGAGCATCGGGCTCAGCGTTTTTTCGGCGGTGCGCAGGGCGACGCCGAAGCGCGAGTTGTCGAATGTCGGGAGCGGTTGGAATGGCAGCTCGGACGGATCGGCGACCACGCCGTAGAGCGTGCCCCCATGCCGCACGAAAGCGCCGGGAAGCGGGCACATGTGCGCGGTCGTCAGGTAGGGAAGCATCGGGAAGCGGCGTTCCGTCCAGATGAGGGGCTGCCAGCCTTCCTCCGCGTCGGCCTCGGCGCAGGCGGGCGCGCCTGTGTAGCCGATGGAAAGGTAGCCGTCGCGCTTGCGGGTTGCCGTGATTGTGAGCGTGGGAAACGCGCCGGTCGTCGTGTCGAGCACGGCCGCGAGGCGGACGTTGGGGTTTGTGTCGGGGAAGGAAAATGTGCCGCCGGAATCCGTGCCGGTTAACTCGGTGCGATCGGCGGCGTCGAAGAGATTGAAGGCGCGATTGCGCATCGCGCCGTCGAGGATGCGTTCGTCGAAGCCGTCGCCGCCTTGCGTGATGTCGCGCTTGGCCACGGTTTTTGCGGCGCGCGACGGGTAAACTTGCCACGAGGGCACGTTGTAGGGAACGCCGGAAATGCCGGCGGGGCGCATGGCAATCTTGGGATCGTCGGTGCGAAAGAGAATGGTGAAGGCGGGCTGGAAACCGGACGCGGGCCGGCCGGTGTTTTGCGCGCGTAGACATGCAACCGACAGGAGCAGGCCGGACAGAATAACGGGAACTAGGCGGCGAAGCGATAATGGCATGGCTGTTGTTTTGGGAAAATAAACTGAGGGTTGCGAAGGGGATTGCCTTGATAAACAGATTTCAGGGGGCGCTTGGCAAAGATGTAGTCTGTCAACAGTTGACTCGTTGAAAACTTACAAATGCAGGGCGATTGAAACACCCGCCTCCCACTGAAAACAGGGATGCGCGGATTTCCGCTGAACGGGGCTTCCGCGGCGCAGGCGTCAACTGTTGACTTTGCCCCGCATTGTCGGGAGCGGCTGATAAACCGTTTGGTATGTCCAAGGATTACGAAACCCGAAACGCATACCCGCAGCCTCTTAATATCATGAAATTACTCCCGGTTTTGGCTTATGGCGCTTTTTGCGCCGGTTTATTAATGTCGCCGCTTTGCGCGGCCGATGTGCCGCTCTATCGCGACACAAATCAACCCGTGGAGGCGCGTGTGAATGATTTGCTCGGACGCATGACGCTTGAGGAGAAAATCGCGATGTGCCACGCCAACACCTACTTCACCAGCTCCGGCGTGCCCAGGCTCGGCGTGCCGGATTTGGTAATGTCGGACGGGCCGCACGGGGTGCACGAGGAGAGGCTTGTGCATGGTTGGGCGTCGGCGGGGCGCACCGATGATTTCACGACCGACTTGCCCGCCGGCACGGGGCTCGCCGCGACATGGAACACCGTGCTGGCGTTGCGTTACGGCGAGGTGCTCGGCGCCGAGGCGCGCGCACGCGGCAAGGACATTATTCTCGGGCCGGGCGTCAACATTGCGCGGACGCCGTTGTTTGGCCGCAATTTTGAATTTTTCGGCGAGGACCCGCATCTGGTCTCGCGCATCACCGTGCCCTACATTCGCGGCGTGCAGGCGCAGGGCGTGGCGGCGTGCGTGAAACATTTTGCGGTGAACAACCAGGAAATCGGCGCGCGCGAGGGCATTGACGCCGTTGTCGACCGGCGCACGTTGCACGAGATTTATCTCCCGGCTTTCAAGGCGGCGGTGCGTGAGGCGGATGTTCTCAGCGTGATGGGCGCTTACAACAAGGTGAACGGCGAGCAGGCGTGCGAAAGCGACACGCTGCTCAACAAAATCCTGAAAAAACAATGGGGCTTCACCGGCTTGGTGGTGTCGGATTGGGGCGGCGCGCACTCGACGATGGGCTGCGCGCTTGGCGGCCTTGACCTTGAAATGAGCGGACGCCCCAAGCGCGATTACGACGCGATGTATCTCGGCCGTCCCTTTCGCGAGGCGGTGGGGCGGGGGAGGGTGCCGGAGTCCGTGCTCGACGACAAGGTGCGCCGCATCCTGCGCGTGATGATGCGTATTGGTTCCTTGGATACAAATGGCGCGCGTCCGCGCGGCGCCATGAACACGCCGGCGCACCAGGCGGTGGCGCGCCAGGTGGCGGAGGAAGGGATCGTGCTTTTGAAAAATGAAGGGAACCTGCTTCCCCTCGACGTGGAAAAACTCACCCGCGTTGCGGTCATTGGCGGCAATGCGACCAGAAAACATTCGCCCGCGGGCGGGGGATTGCCCGGCGGGGGCAGCTCGGCGGTAAAGCCGCTTTACGAAATCACGCCGCTCGACGGTCTGCTTGCCAGGCTCGGCTCGCGGGGTGTGACGGTTACGCATACCGCCGGCTACAGCGCCGATGCGGCGGGCGCGGCCGGTGTTTCAAAACTCGTCGGCGAATCAGGCGAGACAAGCATCGCCGGCGAACCGGGCGAAAATGCGGCGATTGGCGCGCGCGGCGCGGCGGTGCTGCGCGAACGGGCGGTCGCGGCGGCAAGGGAGGCGGATGCCGTCATTTTTGTCGGCGGCTTTGACCACTCGGTGGAGACGGAGATGAAGGATCGCGTGGACATGTCGCTGCCTTACGGCCAGGTGGAGTTAATCCGCGCGCTCATCGCCGCAAATCCGCGCACTGTGGTCATACTCATCGGTGGCTCGGCGATGGAGATGGACTCATGGGTGCGCGATGCGCGCGCCGTGTTGTTTGCGCCCTATGGCGGAAGCGAGGGCGGCTCGGCGCTTGCGCGGATTTTGGCGGGAGATGTGAATCCATCGGGCAAACTGCCCATCACGCTGGCGCGCCGGCTTGAGGATTATCCGCCCCATGCCACGGGCGATCGCGCAATGTATCCGGGCGAGGGGCACAAGATTCAATACCGCGAGGGAATTTTTGTCGGCTATCGTTATTTTGACGAAAAGAACATCGAGCCGCTGTTCTGCTTTGGTCACGGGCTTTCCTACACGCAGTTCGAGTATTCGGATTTGCGTGTCGAACCGGCGTCCGGTGCCGGCGTTTCGCGCACGGTAAGTTTTCGCGTTACCAACACCGGCAGGCGCGAGGGCGCGGAGGTGGCGCAGGTGTATGTTTCGCAAAAGAACCCGAAGATAACGCGCCCCGTGCGCGAGTTGAGGGGATTTGAGAAAGTGTTTCTCAAGCCGGGCGAATCGCGAACTGTGACCTGCGCGCTGAACGCGGACGCGTTTTCGTATTATGACACGGAGCGTGACGCGTGGCGGGTGAGCGCGGGCGACTATGTCATCGAGGCGGGCGCGTCCTCCCGCGACTTGCGGTTGCGCACCGGCGTGAGCGTGCGCTGAGCGGTGCCAGTCGGCTCCCCGCGATATAAACAACTGTAATTTTTTTAGAGAGCGGCGCGTGCACAAGGAGCGGCGGCGTCCCGCCGCCGGACGAGGCGAACGCCTCGCCCGTTTTCCAAGACTAACTCAAGTTCGTTTTTGTATTCGAAAATCAAATACGCAAAGGGCGCTCGCGTTGCTCGCGTCCGGCGGCGGGACGCCGCCGCTCCTTGCGCATGCGTTGCTTAATCCATCACGAACCACCGGGTGGTGGTTGTGGGCTGGCCGGGCGCGGTTAGCTCAAGCCGGAAGCGGACGGATTTGTCCATTGCGATGCCGGGCAGGGAAAACTCATAGGGGAAGGCATCGAGTGTTTGTGTCACGGGTGCGGCGCCGTCGGTTTCGATTTCAATCGTCGCGATTGAGCCCGCGGGCGGCTGGGCGGCAAGGGCGACGTAGAGCGAGTCGCGACCAAAGGGGGAGCGAATGCGAAAGGCGCGCATTTCGCCCCAGGGCTTTTCGAGTTTGGTTGTTACCGGCTTGGTCTGGAGCGCGGGAATCGCGGGCGCGGCTTCCTCGTTCGCGTCAAAGGTGATGACAGCAATGCCGCGGGCGGGAAGGGTGACGGTGTATTGCCCCTGCTTGTTGGCGGTGAGCCTGGGCTTCGTTTTTGCATTGGGATTTCCGATGATTCGCAGAAACGGTTTTTTGCCGATGGGGATTCCGATGGCGTTCCGGTCAATGGTGACGGCGGCTGTCTCGGCACCGCGCGCCTGGTTGAGAATCACGAGATGAAATTTTGTTTTTCCGCGCGCGCCAAAATAATCGAGCTTGGGATTGTCCACGCGAAATTTCTCGCGATCGAGCCAGAGCCGGCATTCGGCGTCGTCGAAAACGCGCCCCGGACGGCCGCCGTAAATGCGCGAGGTGAACCAGACGTAACCTTGCTGTTTTGAGTAGGGAAACCTGATCGCGCCCTTGGTGCGCACATCGGCGTCCGTGACGAGGTAATCCACGAGCATCGCAAGATGGACCGGCGCGTGATGCCAGTAGAAGGATGTGATGTCGGGGCCGGTGCGCGGGTAATCCGCGTTTTGCATGATGTCGGTGAAGCCGGAGAGATAATATCCGGGGTAGTTGGCGCCGCGCCCGATGATGGTGTTGCGGGCGAAGGTGCGATAATACTCGTCGCCGGTTTCCCCGTAGAGGCGCAGGAGGTTGGCCGCCCACACGGAAAGCATGATGTTGCTCATGCCGTTGGTGCAGGCGTTGAAGTAGGTCGTGGGTTGCTCAAGGCCAAGCCCGACCGGGGAGACCACCCACGCGGGAACCTGTTTTTCGGGGAGATCAAATGTGACCGTCGCGCGCGCGTGCGGCTTGAGTCCGTCGGGCCAGCCGAGTCGATAGGAGGCGTCTCCCTTCCACCAAATGGTGTGATTGCAAACGTATTTGTTATTTGGATACAGCGTGGTGTTTCCCCCGGCGGGTTGCGGGGCGACCCAAAGGCCGGCGATGGTGTGCGCCGCGCCCCGCCGGGCGGCGTCGACGTAGCGTTGCTCCCCTGTGAGTTCATGCAGGTCGAGCAGGTCCCACCAGCAGGGATAATAGGAAACATTGTAGAAGGGCTGGATGCCGATGGGACTGGCAAGATTGGGGTTCGTCTCAAACGCCCGCGTTATCCAGCCGTCGGCGTTTGCCTGGATGCGTTTCAGCAAAGCTGCGTCGGGTTTTTGCCGATAGAGCGCGAGCCAGCCGGACCAATCGGTTTCAGTGCCGCTGTTCGCGGGTTTGAAGGGACGGTTTTCCGCATCGCGGATGTAGCTGTCGAGCCAGGGATTCAGGCGGCGGGTGAGGTCGTCGACGCCCTGCCAAACGACTGAACCATAGAATAAGTTTCTGAAGCCGATGCGCGAACTGTTGGTGGTGACGTAGGAATTGTTTTTGGGCTTGGTTGCGAAATGGGCGCTGGGGCGGCTGAGGAGATACTCGATTGTCGGAAGGGCGCGCTTCCAATAAAAGTCCTCGTCCTTTGTGAGAAGCGCGCTCGAAAGATAAATGAGCGGCGCGGCATGGGTGACGGTGCTTGGGCTTTCAATGTTTTCGGGACCCTTGAGCCGGGCGTCCCATCCGCCGGCCTTGTCGTCGGCAATGAGGTCAATGATGTTGAGCGCTTGGTCGGTGATCGAGGTCGTGACGGGTTCGCGATAATCGGTGACGCCGTAGAGCCGCGTGTCGGCGTCCCTCATAACCTGCTCCCAGGATTGCGGCGCCATGACCACGTGCCAGGCGGCGCGGAGTGTGTCGCCGCGTTTTAACTGCGAGCCGTCGGCGCCGAGAATCGGGGAGAAACTCCACGGCTGCGCCTCGCCGTTTGGCGCGAGAAGCGTGAAGCCGAACCGGGCGTTGGTTCTGCCGGGCCACGCCGTGTCGAGGAAATCGGGCGCGGCAACGATGCCGCGGGTGATTGCCGGCGATTCGGCGCGCGCCTTGGCTTCGATGAGCGCGTAAGGGTGCGGCGTGATCGAGGAGGTTATCATCTCGGGACCCTCGGGGATGCGGCGGAATTGGTAAACCGGGGGAAGCATGACGGCGGCGACCTCCTCGCGCGGCACGGACTGGCCGCACGAAAAGGCAAACGAATACCACGCGTCTTTGCCGACTTCGTGCGACACTTCCACGCGCGCTGCAAAGCCATCGGCCGGAAGGCTCCAGATTGCGCGAATTGTGGCCGGGGTGCCCGGCGCGCCGGAATCGGACTGGTATGTGACCTCAACTTTTCCGTTCGCAAGCTGGCGCGCGCTTACCGGATCGAAGCGCGCAATCGCGCCCGCGACATACGGATCGCGCAAGTCGGCGGCGCGGCGCATCACATGCCCGCCAAGGCGCCAGTCAACCTGCGCGTCGGTTTTCCACACCGGATAAAACGCATTGAATGAGGCGGTGTTTTTCTCACTGGACAATAGAAACAATGGTTCCGCGCCGGCATCGATGGTGAGCGGCTGACCCTTGGCGTTTTTGCAGCGAACCTCCCGCCATACACGATTCTCGCCGCCGGCGGTTTGCGTGGCGCGAAAAACAATGGTTGCCGTTTTGTTTTTCAGCTCCGCAAGTGTGCGCGAGTTCGCGTCGGGCGCCGAAGGCTGCGGCGCGTGGGCTGTGAAAACACGCCCGGGTTGGACGACGGGCGTCCGGACCGAATTAAAGCTGTTGCGCGGGCGGGTGTTGGGATCGATCGCGGTCGTGGTGAGGAGAATGGCTTCGAGGCGTCCGTAGTTGCGCGCGGTGTCGACGATTTCGATCATGCGCAACCCGGCGTCGAGTTTCATCTCGCCCACATGTTCCCACGCCCAGCCGTCCGCTGTGTGCGCGCCCGATTCGCGGGCGGCGCGCTCGCCGTCGATCTTGATAAGGAGGCGGCGTTTGCCGGACTGGTTGTTGATGAAATTCTGGGTGCGCGTCCAGACGTGGTAGGAGCCGGGTTGTGTTATGTTGACGCCCGCGAAAGCCGTGCCGGGCTGGTTGCCGGACTGGATGTGATCGCGGACGCGCTGCCACGAATCGAGCGCGATAAAAGTCTCCGGCTCGACAAGCAAAGTCGCTTCGGCGGCGCGAACGGGTTGTGTTGATGTGGCGAGCGCAACGCATGCGAATGCAAGCATTGCAAGGCCGGCGGCGGGGGATTTCAGCATGTGCATGTTTTGGCGGCGGAAGTAAGACGCGGTCGGTTCAAGAAGTGAACGAACTGCGCCACGCATGCATGCAGTCGCGGCTGAAAAAGGGAATGCCGATTTTGGTCAACATTTGACCTTAACCGCCGCAACCGGTTACTGCAGAAAGCCGAGGAACTCGGGATGCTTGCTCTTTTTCGAAGTGTGCGGGGATTTTTTCCTGCGCGCCGGGCGGGCGTTTGGCGATATAAGCGTGTAGCCCTCGCGCTGGTGGCTGTCCGCCATCACGACCTTTGGATCGTCCGGCTCGCCGGTGAGGTTCAGGTTGAGCTGGCTGATCACAAGTTGAAACGCCTCCTCGCCGACCAACGGATAACGATGATCCACCCCGGCCGCGTCGGTGGGCGGCTCGGAGCGGTCTATGCTCGCAAAGCACACATCCTCGGGGATGCGAACGCCGATCTCGCGCAGCAGATGATACACGCTCGCCGCGCTGATGATGACATCGGGATCGTATTTTTTCACCCATGCGCGAAGGTGTTCGTGCGAGATTTGCGGCTTGGGCAAAATGGGAATGCGATCGCCCGGCGGGATCTTTGATTGGTAATAGAGAAATGACGAAGTGAAGAGCTTGTGGCCGATGCCGCCTTCGTTGTAAGTCATGACAAGCCCCAGCCGGCGATGCCCGAGATTGGTGGCTGTCTCGAGGAGTTCGTCCATCATCTGGAGATAGTCGGGACACGCCCGATGCATGCGCGGCGAAAGAATGCTATAGCCGGCGGTGGCGGCGGAAAAACCCGTGAGGTCGAAATCGATTTTCGCGACACCGCTGGCAAAAGGCGCAAAAATAACACCGCGTATGCCGCGCGCGACAAGGATGGAGCGAAGCCGCCGGGCGTTCATGCCAAGCTCGACCAGATAAAACACATCGACGCCAAACCCGACATTTTTTGCGATATTTCGCACGCCCTCAAGCATGCCAAGGATGGGAGGGTAGTGCTGCACCTGCTCGCGCGTGAGCTCGGGGATTACGAATGCGATGTTGGACGGCGCGCGATCAGCGCGGGCGACACGCAAATGCACCATTAATTCCGAAATGCGCGGATCGGTGCGATAGCCCATTTCCTTGACGAGCTTGAGAATCGCGTCACGCCGCTCGTCGGATATTTTCGGACTGTTGCGAAGGGCGAGCGAAACGGTCGAAACAGAAACGCCGGCAACCTCGGCGATCTCTCTCATGCTGACTGTGGTGGAGGGGGGCATGATGGTTAAGATAAAAGGCGCGAACCTGCCGTAGTCAACTATTGACTTGGCCGTGCCATCACGGGAGCGATTGTATTACTACCCCGTATATTCCACATAGTAATATGTTGTTGCGAAATAAATTAGACTGCAGGTGATTGCGCGGCCCAGATGCCGATTGAATCAAGGAACGCGCGGCTGCATCGCACGGCAAGCATGAGGCTTGTGGACGCAAGCAGCTACAAATATTTGCGGAGTTTGGGGATTTTGGCGCCTTCTTGGTTCTCATTCGGGGCGGCCTTGGTTGCCATTGAAGCCTGTGTTTGGTCGTGAATCACCCTCAATCAACAAGAAAGCCCTCTCCGATGAGGAGAAGGCTTTTCTGGTAAAATGGTCGGGCCGGAGAGATTCGAACTCTCGACCTCTTGCACCCCATGCAAGCGCGCTACCAGGCTACGCTACGGCCCGAACAAAAGGAGACGCAGCAAGGCTGACACCGCGCAAACTTGCAAGCGGTTTTTTCTTAAAAATATTCGTCCCCGTTTAATCGCAGCTTCGCGCCCGGCTCACTTTCCGCGCAGGGCTTGACAAGACTTTCACGCAATAGTTAATTTCGCACGCATATATAAACGTTCACTTTGCGAAAACCAAAGGTGGGCCTCTTGGCCTGCTTTTTTTTTCCTCACACACCAACACCTTACAACATCACTATGAGCAACGAAATCCTCGCCGTCCTCGAATACATGGAAAAAGAAAAGGCCATTCCGCGCGCCGACATGATTGCCGCCATAGTGAACGCAATCAAAACCGCCGCGCAAAAGGGCGTTAACGCGGGCCAGGAGCTCAAGATCGAAATCGATCCCAAATCCGGCAAGCTCAAGGCGTGGGCGCTGCTCAAGGTCGTTGACTCCGTGAGCAATCCTAAGACCGAGATTCATATCGAAAAAGCCCAGGCGCTCCAATCCAGCGTGCAACTCGGCGATATCATCGAGCGCGAAGTCGATCCCGCCATGCTCGGCCGCATCGCCGCGCAAACCGCGCGCCAGACCGTCATGCAAAAGCTCCGCCAGTTCGAGAAGGATCGCATTTACGACGACTTCAAGGACATGGTCGGAAACATCGTCACCGGCACCGTCCGCCGCAGGGAGCGAGGGGACATCGTTGTCGATCTTGGCAAGGCCGAGGCGCTTCTCACCAGCAAGGAACAGGTTCCCGGCGAGGAATACCAGGCCGGCGATCGCGTGCGCTGCATCTTGCTCGAAATCGAATCCACGCCGCGCGGCCCCGAGATCATTCTCAGCCGCGCCAGCTCGAAATTTGTCCGACGACTCTTCGAGCTCGAGGTCACTGAAATCGCCGACGGCACCGTGAAAATCGAATCCTTCGCGCGCGAACCCGGTTACCGCACAAAAATTTCCGTCTCCACGACCGACCCGAAAGTCGATCCCGTCGGCGCGTGCGTCGGCGCCCGCGGCGCCCGCGTGAAGACCATCGTTCGCGAGCTCAACGGCGAGAAAATCGACATCATTCCGCACCACGACGATCCGCAGCAATTCATCATCGAGGCCCTCAAGCCCGCGGTTCCGCGCGACATGGTCTTCGACGAAAAAATCACCGCGTCTCCCTGAAGGTTGACTCGGAAAACCTCGCCATCGCCATCGGACGCAAGGGCCAGAACGCGCGCCTCACCTCGCGCCTTGTCGGCTGGAAACTCGATATCGAGGAATACAAGGCCGCCTCGGCCGACCCGCGCGAGGACGCCATCCAGTCGCTCATCAAGGGGCTCGGTCTCGACCGCGCGATTGCGGAGCGCCTCGTCAACATCGGCATGAACTCGCCCGCCGTCCTTGAGGACGTCGAGCTCGACGACCTCACCGAAGCCGGCTTCACTGCCGACGAGGCCGAGGGCATTCTTTCGAAGCTGCGGAAATAAAACCTCCGCGCTTCCCGCTCACCACCCATCGCACGGCGCCCCGCGCCACTCGCCACCTGACACCACACGATTAAGATTCACAGCGCAGCAAACACTTACCTGAATGAGTATCCGCATCCACGAACTCGCTAAAAAAATCGGCATGAACAACAAGGAATTGTTGGCCATGCTGAAAGAGCGCAAATTTGACGTTAAAAGCGTCTCCAGCACCATCGACAACATCAGCGCCGAGGCAATTGTGGAGGAGTTCGCGGAAAAAAACAAAACGGCCGAGGCCGCCGCGCAACCACCGCCACCCGCGCCGGAACCGGAGGCCGCGCCCGCGCCTGTTCAGATTCCCACGGTAAAATCCGCCGCCGATGTCGCGCGTGAAAAAGAGGAGGCCGCCCGCGCTAAAAAAGCCGCCGAGGATGCCGCCAGAGCCGCATCGTCACCGAGCCCCGCCGCTCCCGTCGAAAAGCCCGCCGCGCCCCGCAAGGCCGCCCCGGCTGTTCCGCCGCCGCCCCCCGTTGTTTCCGCGCCGAAGCCGCCGCCCGCAATTCCCGCGCCCAAGCCGGCTTCGCCGCGCCCCGCAAGCATTCCCGCCGTCCGCTCCGCGCCCGCGGTTCCACCTTCGCCTCCGCAAACTCCCGGAGTGCGTCCCGCGCCCTCGGCCGCGCCCGCGCAATCCGCTCCGCGCCCGGCTTCGCCGCCGCCCGCGGCACCAGTCTCCCGTCCTGTTTCCGCGCCCCCGCCGCCAGCGCCGCGCCCCGTTTCCGCGCCGCCCCCGCCGCCGATTGCAAGCGCGCCGAAACCGACGCCCGCAATTCCCGGCACCACGCCGCCGATTGCCCCGGCGTCCGCAACTCCGGATCAGCCATCCGAGGCCGGTGACGGCGAGCTGAAAATAATCAGCCTCAAGCCGCCCGTGATCGTGCGCGATTTTGCGCCCGCGCTCGGACTCAAGCCTTTCAAGCTCATCTCCGAGCTCATGGGCATGGGCGTGTTCGCCTCCATGAACCAGGCGATCGACGAGGGCGTTGCCATCAAGGTTGCCGAAAAACACGGCTACCTCCTTGAGGTCAAACACCGCGGTGACGCCGCCTCGCAGCAAGCAGCCAAGGCCGAGGAGAAAAAAGCCCGCGCCAAGAAAGCCGCCGCCGAGGACGACCCGAAAAACCTCGCCCCGCGTCCGCCCGTTGTCTGCATCCTCGGCCACGTTGACCACGGCAAAACCTCGCTTCTCGACAGCATCCGCAAGGCCCATGTCGCCTCGGGCGAAGCCGGCGGCATCACGCAGCACATCGGCGCCTACCAGATCGAATACAACGGCCGCAAAATCACATTCCTCGACACTCCCGGCCACGCCGCATTCAACAAAATGCGCGCGCGCGGAGCCGACGCCACCGACATCGCCATTCTCGTCATCGCCGCCGACGACGGATTCAAGCCGCAAACCGAGGAGGCTCTCGCCCACGCGCAAAACGCCAAGGTGCCGATCATCGTTGCCGTCAATAAAATGGACGTCAAGGGCGCCAACCTCGACCAGGTCAAGGCGCAGATGCAGCAGCACGGAATCGCCCCCGAAGACTGGGGCGGCGAGACAATCACCGTTCCTGTTTCCGCAATCAAGGGCACCGGCATATCCGACCTCATGGAGATGATCCTTCTCCAGTCCGACGTCCTCGAGCTCAAGGCCAACCCGAAGGCCGATCCCAGCGGTGTCATCATCGAATCCCAAATCGACGTTGGTCGCGGTCCGCTCGCCACCGTCATCGTGCAACGCGGCACGCTCAAGGTCGGCGACTCCATCGTTTGCGGCCAGCAATGGGCCAAAATCCGCGCCATGTATGACGACCGCGGCAACGCAATCAAGGAGGCTCCTCCCTCGACGCCCGCGCGCGTCATCGGCTGGTCCGGCGCGCCCGACAGCGGCGCCACATTCAAGGCAGTCAAGAACGCCCGCGAGGCCGAGCGCCTTGCCGAGGATGCGCAGCACGCCGCCAAGCTCGCCGCCACCTCCCAAGCCGCCGCGCCCAAGGAAACTTCCATCGACGCGCTCTTCGCCAACATCGCCGCCTCGCAACAAAAGACGCTCAAGATCATCATCAAGGCGGATGTTTACGGCTCCACCGAGGCGGTTCGCAGTGTTCTCGAAAACATCAAGTCCAGCAAAGTCGCGCTCGAAATCGTTTCGACCGACGTCGGCCTTATTTCCAAGAACGACGTGCTCATGGCCAGCACCGGCTCCGCCACGATCATCGGCTTCAACACCAAGCTCGAAAACGGCGTCACTCCGCTCGCCAAGCACCACAAGGTTCGCATCGAAACATTCGGCATCATCTACGAACTCGCGGACCGCGTGCGCGAAATGATGGCCGACCTCCTCGAACCCGATCTCAAGGAAGTCAAACTCGGCGCCGCCGAAGTGCGTGCCACCTTCCCGCTCGCGAAGGGCTTTGTCGCCGGCTGTCTTGTCACCGAGGGCAAGATCACTCGCAACGCGCAGTCCCGCCTCCGCCGCGGCAACAAGATCGCCTACGAGGGCAAAATCGAAATGCTCAAACGCTTCAAGGACGACGCCAACGAAGTGCGCGCCGGCCTCGAATGCGGCATCAAGCTCGGCGACTACAACGCCTACGAAATCGGCGACGTCATCGAGTGCTTCGAGATTCAAAAAGTCAGGGCATCGCTCTGACTTTGAAAGCCTGAAAACTTGAAAGTCTGAAGACTGAAAACGGCGCGAACGAATTTGATTCTTCAGCCTTCAGGCCTTCAGACATTTCCTTCACACATGTCCAACCGAACACTCCGCGTCAACGAACTCATCCAGCGCGAACTCAGCGACATTCTTCGCAAGCGATATCAGAGCGAGGCGGTGACGATCACCATCAGCGCCGTTTCGACCGCGCCCGACTTGCGCGACTGCCGCGTGCATGTCTCCGTGGTGGGCGATCCCGATTTCGCCGGGCAAAAACTCCGCTGGCTGCGCAAAAAGGAAAGGGACCTTCGCCAGGAACTCGGACGCCGCATCATCCTCAAATACATGCCCAAGTTCACCTTCGCACTCGACACCTCCACCGCGCGCGGCAACCGCATCCTCGGCATTCTCGACGAGCTGGAGGAAAAGGCTGAAAAACCGAAAGACTGAAGGGTAGAGGTCGGAGCGCCGGAATTTTGAAACTCCCAACTTAAACTTTCATCGGCGCGGCAGCGTTATTCCGACTTCAGGCTACTGTATTCTGACTCCTGACTTCTTTTTTCCTTATGTATTTCCCGCAACTCACACCACTTTTCAAAGCCCTTCTCGACTCCGTATCCGGCCAGCCCGTCGCCGTGATCGGTCACGCCCGTCCCGACGGCGATTGCATCGGTTCGCAAATCGCGCTGGCCCGCGTTCTCCAATCACTCGGACACAAAACAATCTGCGTCAACGGCGACCCCGTTCCCCGTCGCATCCAGTATCTCGTTGCCCCTGAAACTCCTTTTTTCCTTCCCGACGAAATGCCCGGAACCACCGAGCCGCAGTCCGGCTCGTCTGATAATTCCACACTCACATCCATCTTCGTCGATTGCGCTGACCACGACCGCGGCGGCGCCAAGGTTCGAAACCGCTTTCCCTCACCCGCGGGTTGCATCGACCATCACCTTTCCAACGCCGATTTCGCCGCGCACAACATCGTCGATCCCGCCGCCGCCGCCACTTGCGAAATGCTCGCGGGCATGTTTCTCGACCTCGGCCTTCCCATCGACGAAATCACCGCCAGGGCTCTCTACGCCGGCATCAACACCGACACCGGCCAATTCCGTTTCGGCAGCACCACGCCCCGCACCTTCAAGCTCGCCGCCGAGCTCGTCGCGCGCGGAGCCAGCCCCGCCGAGGCCGGTTACGAAATCTACGAGCGCGAAAGCTGGGGCAAACTCAAGCTCCTCGACGCATTCCTCCGCTCGCTCACCCGCGAGTGCGACAATCGCGCCTGCATCGGCATTCTCCCCGACGGCATATTCGACCTCACCGGCACCACGCCCGAGGACACCGAGGGGCTGGTCGATTACGCGCGTTGCATCGACGGCGTCGAAATCGGCGTGCTCATCGAGGAGCGCCCCGGCGCGATCAAGGCCAGCCTTCGCGCCAAAAATCCCGCCATGCGCGTTGACCGCATCGCCGCCATTTTCGGCGGGGGAGGGCACGCTTGCGCCGCCGGCCTCAACATGAAAAAAGCCCCGTCGCTCGCCGAATTTCGCGCCCAACTCGTCACCGCCATCGCCGCGCAACTCGACGCGGTAAAAAATTAAGAACCAAGATTTTCAAAATTAAAAAACAAACCCTCAGGCATCGCACATGCACTCGAACTCGTTTCACACGCGGCGCGGCAGCATCCGCTTCTTAATTCTTAATTCTTAATTTTCATCATGTTGGTTCCACCCAAAGAACTCGAGGGCGTCCTCCTCATCGACAAACCCACCGACCACACATCGCACGACGTGATCGCGCGCCTCCGCGGCATCCTGAAAATGAAACGCATTGGCCACGCCGGCACGCTCGACCCGATGGCCACGGGCATTCTTATCGTGCTCGTTGGCAAGGCCACGCGCGCCTCGCAATACCTCATGAGCGTGGACAAGGAATACACCGGCACGATCTCCCTCGGCAAGGTCACCAACACGCAGGACGCCGAGGGCGAGATGCTTGAGACGCGCCCGGTGCCGCCCTTTACGCAGGAGCAAATCCTTGCCGCCATGAAAACCTTCATCGGCGACCAATACCAGACGCCGCCCATGTTTTCCGCCATCAAGATCGACGGCGTCCCGCTCTACAAAGCCGCGCGCAAAGGCGAGGAAATCGAGCGCGAGCCGCGCTTTATTCGCGTATCCAAATTTGAACTACATCGTTGGGAAACGCCCGAGATCGACTTCACTCTCCGTTGCAGCAAGGGCACGTATGTGCGCACCATCGCGCACGACCTCGGCCAGAAACTTGAATGCGGCGCGCACCTCTCGCGCCTCCGCCGCACCGGCACTGGCAAGTTCACCGACGCCCAATGCGTGACCCTCGAGCACCTGCAAAAACTCCCGCGTCCCGAAATCGAAAAACTTCTCATCCCCGTCCACGAAGCCGTCCCCAGCGTGGCATTGTGAGGGGCATGACATTGAATTGACCGGATCGAGTCGAGTGGCGCGGGCAGCCAACTTGTGGGTTTCAGCGAATGTTCGGTTTACCTTGCCGTATTGTGGTAGGGCGTTCCGGGCAAAGCGACAGTTTGACTACCGTCTCGGTGAGTCTCGGCCATCCTCACTTCGAAAAACCTTCCCGGCCCTAGCGTTTGGGCGATGTGGAAACGTCGGTAATAACCAAATGGCAAAATGCCAAAGCCCAGAATTTTAATATCTGAAAATCCCGCAGTTTTGATTTTGCCTCGCCTGTGTCACTGCTTGGCGCGCGTCAAAATCAACTGCGTCAACGTTGTGTCAACCTGTCTCATTTTTTAATTTTTTCGGTGTTTTTCTCCGCTAATTTTAGCCTCATTGTCTCATTTATAAATTTTCTACTCATTGGTTTTCAGCGATTAAAGTAAATCGTTATTTTTGACGGCACGCGCATTGCTTAATGATTCCACATTATGAGCCGCATTTTAGGAATAGACCTTGGAACGACCAACTCCTGCATGTCCGTCATGGAAGGCGGGGAAGCCGTCGTCATCCCCAACGCCGAAGGCGCGCGCACCACGCCGTCCGTCGTCGCGTTCACAAAAACCGGCGAACGTCTCGTCGGTCAGGCCGCGAAACGTCAGGCCGTCACCAATCCGCAAAACACCATCTTCTCGGCCAAGCGCCTTATCGGGCGCAAATACGCCGAAATCCAAAAGGAGGCCGCCAGCTTCCCCTTCAAAATCGTCGAGGGCAAAAACGGCGACGCCTACATCGAGGCCAAGGTCGGCGACAAAACCGAGACCTTCGCGCCGCAACAAATCTCCTCGTTCGTCCTCGCCAAGATGAAGGCCGACGCCGAGGCCTACCTCGGTGACAAAATCACGCAAGCCGTCATCACCGTCCCCGCCTACTTCAACGACGCCCAGCGCCAGGCCACCAAGGACGCCGGCAAAATCGCCGGCCTCGAAGTCCTCCGCATCATCAACGAGCCCACCGCCGCCTCGCTCGCCTACGGCCTCGACAAAAAGAAGGACGAAAAAATCGCCGTCTTCGATCTCGGCGGCGGCACCTTTGACGTTTCCGTCCTCGAAATCGGCGACGGCGTTTTCGAAGTGAAGGCCACCAACGGCGACACACACCTCGGCGGCGACAACTGGGACGAAGCCCTCATCACCTGGCTCGTTGACGATTTTAAAAAGGACAACGGCATCGACCTCCGCAAGGACCCAATGGCTCTCCAGCGCCTCAAGGAAGAGGCCGAGAAAGCCAAGATCGCCCTCTCCTCCACGCAGTCCGTTGACATCAACCTGCCCTTCATCACCGCCGACGCCACGGGTCCGAAACACCTCAACGTCACGCTCACCCGCGCCAAGATGGAGCAAATCTGCGACACCCTCTTCCAGCGCTGCACGCCGCCCTTCCAGAACTGCATGAAGGACTCCGGCCTCGCCGCCAGCAACATCGACGAACTCGTGCTCGTCGGCGGCATGACCCGCATGCCCAAGGTCGTTGAAATCGCCAAGCAACTCGCCGGCAAACAACCGCACCAAGGCGTCAACCCCGACGAAGTCGTCGCCATCGGCGCCGCGATTCAGGGCGGCGTCCTCAAGGGCGACGTGAAGGACGTGCTCCTCCTCGACGTCACGCCGCTCACGCTCGGCATCGAAACCGCCGGCGGCGTCTCCACGCCCATGATCACGCGCAACACCACCATCCCGTCAAAGAAGACCCAAACCTTCTCGACCTACTCCGACAACCAGCCCGGAGTCGAAATCGTGGTCCTCCAGGGCGAGCGCCCCATGGCGCGCGACAACAAACAAATCGGCACCTTCAAGCTCGACGGCATCCCGCCCGCGCCCCGCGGCACGCCGCAAATCGAAGTCACCTTCGACATCGACGCCAACGGCATCCTCCACGTTTCCGCCAAGGATCTCGGCACCGGCAAGGAGCAAAAAATTACCATCCAAAACTCCTCCGGCCTCTCCAAGGATGAAGTCGAAAAGATGACCAAGGAGGCCGAGCTCCACGCCGAGGAAGACAAGAAGCGCAAGGAAGCCGTCGAAACCAAAAACCAGCTCGACAGCACCATCTACCAACTCGAAAAAGCCATGAAGGACGCCGGCGACAAACTTCCCGCCGACGTGAAAGGCAAAGTCGAGCCCGCCCTCGCCGACGCGAAAAAAGCATTGGAGAGCGACAACGCCGACCAAATGAAGTCCGCCTTGGAAAACCTTCAAAAGATCGGCGCCGAATTCTATCAACAGGCGCAGGCCGCCCAGCAAGCTGCCGGAGCCGCGGGCGCAGCCGACGCCGGCGCGCAACCCCCGCCCGCCGGTGAGCCGAAAAAAGACGAGCCCAAAAAAGCCGACGTAGTCGACGCCGACTTCGAAGTCGTCGATGACGACAAGAAGAAGGAATAAACCAATTAACTAACCACGGAGAACACTGAGTCCGCGGAGAAAACAGAACGCATGTTTTTCATCTCTGTGCTCTCAGTGTCCTCCGTGTTTAATTGAGTTTTTTTAAAAAATTTCCCCTCAACCAACAATCCTCAACCCAAACCAAAAACCAAAACACACTATGGCCAAAATCAAAATCAAGCCTGTCGGTGATCGCGTCCTCGTGAAGCACATCGAAGAAAAAGAACAAGTCCGCGGCGGCATCATCATTCCCGATTCCGCCAAGGAAAAACCGCAGGAGGCCGAAGTCATCGCGCTCGGCTCCGGCAAGAAAGACGACAGCGGCAAAGTCGTTCCCTTCGAAGTGAAGGTCGGCGACAAGGTCCTCATCAGCAAATACGGCGGAACCGAGGTCAAAATCGACGACGAGAAATACACCCTCGTCCGCGAAGACGACATCCTCGGCATCTTCGCCTAATCCACCACTCACCAAATCTGAATATAAGAATTTCAACCGCGGATAAACACAGATGAGCACAGATCAAAACAGCCGCAAAAAAGCACAAGATGCGCAAAAAGGAACAATTCCGTTCTTTGCGACTTCTGTGCCCCTTTGCGGCAATCCTGTTTGAATCTGCGTCAATCCGCGTCCATCTGCGGTTAAAATCCGAATCAGAACCCGCCTTAAACTTAATCTTAAAACTTAAACTTATTTAATCACATGGCAGCCAAACAACTCCTCTTCGACGAAGCCGCACGCCAGAAAATGCTCAAGGGCGTCGAGCTTCTCTCCAAAGCCGTCAAGGCCACGCTCGGTCCCAAGGGCCGCAACGTCGTCATCGACAAAAAATTCGGCTCTCCCACCGTCACCAAGGACGGCGTGAGCGTCGCCAAGGAAATCGAGCTCCCCGATCCCTATGAAAACATGGGCGCGCAAATGGTGAAGGAAGTCGCCTCCAAGACCTCCGACGCCGCGGGCGACGGCACCACCACCGCCACCGTCCTCGCCGAGGCCATCTACAAGGAAGGCCTCAAGCACGTCACCGCCGGCGCCAACCCGATCTTCCTCAAGCGCGGCATCGACAAGGCCGTCACCGCCGCCGTCGCCGAGCTCAAGAAACAATCCAAGAAAGTCAGCGACACCGAGGAAGTGCGTCAGGTCGCCACTGTCTCCGCCAACTGGGACACCGAGATTGGCCAGATCATCGCCGACGCCATGAACAAGGTCGGCAAGGACGGCACCATCACCGTCGAGGAGGCCAAGTCCATCGAAACCACCCTCGATGTCGTCGAAGGCATGCAGTTCGACAAAGGCTACATCTCGCCCTACTTCGCCACCAACAACGACACGCTCGAAGCAGTCCTCGAGGACGCCTACGTGCTCATCCACGAGAAGAAGATTTCCAACCTCCAGGAATTTCTTCCCCTCCTCCAGACCGTCGCCAAGACCGGCAAGCAATTCCTCATCATCGCCGAGGAAGTCGAAGGCGAAGCCCTCGCCGCGCTCGTCGTGAACAAAATCCGCGGCACCATCAACGTGTGCGCCGTCAAGGCCCCCGGCTTCGGCGACCGCCGCAAAGCCATGCTCGAGGACATCGCCATCCTCACCGGCGGCAAGTGCATCACCGAGGACCTCGGCCTCAAACTCGAGAACCTCACCATCGCCGACCTCGGCAAAGCCAAGCGCATCGTCGTTGACAAGGAAAACACCACCATCGTCCAAGGCGCCGGCAAGTCGTCCGACATCCAGGGCCGCGTGAAACAAATCCGCCGCCAGATCGACGAAACCACCAGCGACTACGACCGCGAGAAACTCCAGGAGCGCCTCGCCAAGCTCGCCGGCGGCGTCGCCGTCATCAATGTCGGCGCGGCCACCGAAGTCGAGATGAAGGAAAAGAAAGCCCGCGTCGAGGACGCCCTCCACGCCACGCGCGCCGCGGTTGAGGAAGGCATCGTCGCCGGCGGCGGCGTCGCCCTCCTGCGCACCGCCAAGGCAATCGACGCCCTCGAACTCGACGGCGACGAAAAGATCGGCTCGCAAATCGTGCGCCGCGCCATCGCGCACCCCCTCAAGCAACTCTGCGCCAACGCCGGCATCGACGGCGGCGTGGTTGTGAAGGAAGTGCTCGGCTCGAAAGGCGCGATCGGCTACAACGTGGCGACAGACAAGTTCGAGGACCTCGTGAAAGCCGGTGTTGTTGACCCGACGATGGTCACCCGCACGGCGCTGCAGAACGCGGCCTCGATCGCCGGCCTGCTCCTCACCACCGAGTGCATGATCACGGACATTCCTGAAAAGGAAAAAGCCGCTCCCGCCATGCCCCCTGGCGGCGGAATGGACTACTAATTGATTCCCGCAGGGGCGCCGCCTGGCGTGCGCCCTCGCGAGACAAAAACTCTCAAGGCGCGCCGCACTCCGGCGCGCTTTTTTTTACCCTTGGGCATACGCTTCCCGCCCCATTTTCCATTGCGCGCCGGTTTAATTCACACCATGAAAAGTGGAAAACCCTCCCCATGAAAATCCCCTCGCACAGCATTTTACCGCTTTTGCTTGTCGCACTCCTAGCCCTTGGCGCATGCAATTGCTCCAAGCGCTGAACGCGCGCCGCGGCCTGCCTCCCTCAAAACAACATTCCCTGCCGCCCGTCGGGCTCGTCATCAGCCGCGGGCGGGGCGACGCACTCCGGGCCTGCGTTGCGCGTGTTGTTTACATGGCTTGAAACGCGCCTCGCGCGCATCAACGCATCCTCGAAAGGCAGCAATAATAACGTGCTCATGCCGTCTCGCGCATCGCCGTCGAGCCACCTGGTTGCGTCTTCGGGCGGCACGATCATTGGCATGCGGTGATGGATCGGGCGCATCACGTTGTTTGGCTCCGTCGTGATGATTGCGCACGCCCCGTTCGCGTCGCGGTCGGGCGAGCTGTCCCAGATGCCCGCCAGAAAAAACGGACGTTCATCCCTCAACTGAAAAAGCCACGGAAAACGCGCCCGCCCGGCCTTTTCCCATTCATAAAAACCACTCGCGGGAATCAGGCAACGGCGCGACATCAGCGCATCGCGAAACCCCGCTTTCGAGAGCAGCGACTCCGCGCGCACATTCACAATCGGCGGCGTGCTCGTCCGCTGCACCCCGGCGCCATGCCATCGCAATCCCCAGTGCAGCGACACGCATTCGCGCTCGCGTTTCACGCGCCCCGGTTTTGCCCGGACCACTTTTATTTTCGACGACGGCGCGATGTTGTAGTTGTCGCCTGGATACGCGGTGTCGCCCTCCTCGTCGGGAATGCCCGCCGCCGCGAGAAGATCCCGCGCATGGTCTCCCAAAAGCATGTAACGGCAGCACATTGCGCCCAGAAGTTAAGCGCCTGAAGTTTCCCGTGGCAATTCCGCAATGAGCCTCACGGCTTCGCCCGCCGCCGCGAGGCCGAACGCCCCTGTCACAAACACCGCCGTGCCAAAGCCGCTCTCGCAATCGAGCTTGAGGTTGCTCCCCGGCTCCTGCTCGGTCGAGCATGTGCCGTCCGCCCACGGATAAACCGGCTTCTCCGCCGAATACACGCAGCGCACGCCGTAGCGGTGTCCCTCGCCGCGCGCGAACCCGTGGTCGCGGCGCAATTTTTTTCGCACCAGCCGCAACAAATCATCGCTGACGGATTCGCCGAGGTCGCCCGTGCGGATCGCGCTCGCGTCACGCTTGCCGCCCGCGCCGCCCACCGTCACGCAGGCGAGTCCGCGTTGCGCGCAACTTGCGATGAGCAGCGCCTTGTTTGTCACCGAGTCAATCGCGTCGATCACGCAATCAAAGCGTGTCGCAAGCATTCGCTCCGCTGTTGCCGAGGTAAAAAACTCCGGCAGTGTTTCGACGCGGATTTCCGGATTGATCAGCCGCATGCGCCGCGCAAGCACGTCGACCTTGGGCCGTCCGATCTCGCCCTCGATTGCGGGCAGCTGACGGTTCACATTGGTCACGCACACATCGTCGAGATCGATGAGCGTGAGCGCGCCGACACCCGAGCGCGCCAGGCCCTCGACCGTCCAGGAGCCCACGCCGCCCACGCCCACCACGCACACATGCGCGTCGTGCAAACGCGACAGTCCCTCGCGTCCGAATAATCGTCCCGCACCGCCGAAACGGTCCTGATAGTTCTGGGAAAGTTTTGTCATTCTGTTTTTCGAGGAGGATCGAAACCTATGGCCGGGCCGGGATGGTTTGCCCCGCCATCTTGTTTCACAGTTCCGTGTATTTTTCCGAGCGCCCGCGCGCCTTCTCGACCGGGTATTTTTTTCCGTTGGCCTCCATCTTTGATTCGATCGCCGCCGCCACGTCGATGCCGGTCGCGTTTGCAAACTCAAGCGCGTAGATGATCACATCGGCGAGCTCCTCCTCGATCTTTTTGCGCCGGGCCGGATCATTTTTTGCAATGTCGCGGGACGCGCCGGCCTCGGCCCAGAGAAAATGCTCCATCAATTCGCCCGCCTCCGCGGCGAGCGCCATGCTCAGGTTTTTGGGCGCGTGAAACTGCTCCCACTCGCGCTCGTGCACGAACGCGAGGATGCGCGCCTTAAGCTCGGCCACCGTTGTCTTATCATCATTCAGTGATTTCATAATCGGGTAAAATCTATGCGAAATATTCGCGGGACAAAATAAAAACTTGTCGGGAACCTGTGGACGAATATCCATGTCACTCGTCAAGTCCATCACATGAATCTGTCATCACAGCATTATCGCAGCCACGCCGGCGCTTCGTTTACGAAGGCCCGCGCGTGTGTTTTCTGCGTTCAATTGCGACAGATTTCCGTCATGTCCTGGACAAAGAAAACGAACGGCACGGGCAATACGGCATAAACATCCGTTTTTCTTTCGGAACACGTTTTAGCCAATCAAGCCCGGCCTTCTCAAACCCGAGAGAGGAGTAACTGCACACATGCACACAATGATCCACACCGACACCACAACCGAAACCGACAGTAGCAACCGCATTGCCAAATCCGAGTTCCGCAATCCGCACTACGATTGTCAGCACGAAGGTGACTCCATGAAACTCATCGTCTACGTTCCCGGCGTCGACGCAACCGGGGTGGACATTACGATGCGAGGCCCCGATCTCACGATCACGGCGCGCAAGAAACGATTTATCCGGCGAAACTGGAACGGCCTCCAGCTCGAGCGCGTGCAGCGCGACTACATGCTCTGCCTGCGCGTGGGTTACGGTTACGATCCGTCAACAATGACGGCGGACCTTCGCAACGGCATCCTCACGCTCAACCTGCCCGTTCGAGCGGCGAGCGTCGCGCCGCCTGTTCCCGTGCTCGCCGGGGCCGCGTGATAAGCGCGCGGCGTCCAAGGGCTCGCGCACACACTTTGCCGGCAGGTGTTTCCTTCCCCGCAGTCCCGGCCATCCGGGCCGTCTGCGCGGATGGGACGCCGCCGGTGCATGTATTCGAAAACAAATACGCGCGCGATGTTCGCGCGCCAATTTTCCCCTCACGCAAACTCATAAAACATCGTGCTCTCGCCCGGGGGCACGATGGCAAACGGACACCGCAGTTTCGCGTCGATCCCGTCAAGCGCGCGCTGGATCGCCTCGGCGCTGTTGCATTCGCGGCTGAGGTGCGTGAGGTAAATTTGCCGCCACGCCGGGCTCTCCACGGATTCAAGCAGTTCGCGCACCGCGTGATTCGAGAGGTGCCCGTGGCGGCCGCTGATGCGCTGCTTGGTCGACCACGGGCGCCGCTTGTCAGCCTGCAACATTTCCGGGCAATGGTTCGCCTCGACCACCAGCACCTCGGCGTTGCGAATGCGCTCGTGGATGTGCCGCGGCGTGTGCCCCAGGTCGGTCAGCCACGCGACGCTGCGCGCGGCGCCGTTGTTCTCCGGCGCGGCATTGCCGTGATGCGTGAACAAAAAACCCACCGGTTCCTGCGCGTCATGCGGCACGGAAAAACTTTCCACCTGCAGATCGAGAAAATCAAAGCGCGCGCCTGTCTCGAACAACTGCCACGCCGGGGTGTGCTTTAGTTTTGCCTGCACAACGCGCGCCGTCGCCCGGTTCGCGAACACTTTTATTTGCGCGTGTTTCGCCAGCCCGCAGATCGCCGACGCATGGTCGCCGTGCTCGTGCGTGATAAAAACCGCGTCGATGTTCGCAAGCGACTCACCCACGCCCGCAAGCAGTTCGTTCGTGCGTCGCGCGGAAAATCCCGCGTCAATCAGCACACGCGCGCGCGGAGTCTGGAGCAGCGCGCAATTGCCATCGCTGCCGCTCCCCAAAATACAAAAACGCATGCGCGGAACACTCATTTTTCGAGAAGCACGGATAAGATCACTTCGCGGGCCAAAACACAACACACACGCACGCCGGCACGCCGAATCGTTTTGCGGGCTCCGCGAGTTTCCCTGTCGTCGCGTCGATGCGGAAACTTGCGACGTTATTCGCATCCTGGTTCGCGCAGAGCAGCCAGCCGCCGTCCGGGCTGATCGCAAAATGCCGCGGGTGCGCCAGGCCGCCCGTGCGCTGCAAGAACGCCAGCCGTCCGCTCGCCGGATCGACGGCAAACGCCGCGATGCTCTCGTCGTTCGCGCGATTTGACGCATACAGGAATTTTCCCGAGCGATGCACCGCCACTTCCGCCGACCAGCGGCGTCCCGAAAAATCCGGGGGAACCGTCGAAACGGTTTCGATTTCGCGCAACCCTCCGGTCGCGGCATCGTAGGCGAAAACCGTCACCGTTGCGGCCAGCTCGTTGATCGCATACATGAACCGCGCGTCCGGGGAAAATGCCAGGTGCCGCACGCCGCAACCTTCCGCAAGCGCCGCGGCCACTTTGCCGTCGGCCAGTTTGCTTTCAGGCGTGATGCGATATGAGAAAATCCTGTCCGCCGCCAGGTCCGCCGCAAATGCGAAGCATCCGTCAGGGGACACTTTGATGCAATGCGGATGAGGCGCTGATTGCTGCGGATGTTTTCCCGTCAGCGTGTGCTCGACACGCGACGCGCACTCGCCGAGCGAGCCGTCCGCGCGAATCGGAAACGATTGCAAATACCCGCCCGAATAATGCGCAGTGAGCACTGTGCGCCCGTCCGGTGTGACCGAGATGTAAGTGCCGTTTGTCGCACCATCGGCGACTTGGTTGATAAGCGTGAGCCCTCCCGATTTCGGATCAATCGCGTATGCCAGCACAACACCGCCCGTCTTGTCGTCGCCGCCCACCGCGTAAAGCACCGGCAGTGTCGGATGCGTTGCCAGAAAGGTCGGGTTCGCCGCTTCCGCCGCCAGCGTCGGCTCGGATGTCGCGCCAACTTTTTCATCAAACCCCGCCACATAAATCCCCTGCTCGGAGGTTTGCGTGTGTAAGTGCCAAAATAAACGAACTGCCCGGATGTCGCGAGAGAAGTCATGATGAAAAGAAAAGTTGAGAGAAATAAACGCATGCGAAACCAAACCCTGTGCCAAGTCTATGGGAACGGATAAAAGGCGCGCCGCACCCGTTCGCAAGGGCGCAATTAAAAGAAAGATCGCCTCCTCTCTCCATTCCGACGCTTTCGGCTTCCATTTTGCCCGATTCCCGCTTCCTCTACGCGCTTTCAAACACACATGGCAGATTTTCTCACAGCCACGCCATCGACCGATGATTCCAAGAAATGCGAGCGCGCCTTTCTCGTCGGCGTGCAAACTCCGGGCATGAAACCCGGCGAGGCCCGCGAGTTGCTCGATGAGCTTCGCGAACTTGTTGAAAACCTCGGCATCGGCGTCGTCTCCGAGGAGCTTGTCAATTTGCGCACGCCCAATGCCGCCACGCTGCTCGGCTCGGGCAAGACGCATGCGGTCATCGCGGCGGCCCGCGCCGCGCACGCCGACTTGATCGTCATTGACGAGCCGCTCTCGCCCGCGCAACAGCGCAACTGGGAAAAGGAATCCGGCGTTGCAGTTATCGACCGCGAGGAGGTGATCCTCGATATTTTTGCCGAGCGCGCCAGCACGCGCGAAGCCGTGCTTCAAGTCGCGCTCGCCCGCATGGAATACTCGTTGCCGCGCCTCACTCGCGCGTGGACGCATCTTTCGCGCCAGCGCGGACGCGGAAAGCTTGGCGGCGAGGGCGAGACGCAGCTCGAGCAGGACCGCCGCATTGTGCGCGACCGCATCACGCACCTGCGCCTCGAGCTCTCCAAGGTCGTCAGCCAGCGCGACGTGCAGCGCCACCGGCGCATGCGCGTGCCGGTGCCGACCGCGTCGATTGTGGGCTACACCAACGCGGGCAAGTCCACGCTCCTCAACAGGCTCACCGGCGCGCATGTGCTCGCTGAAAACAAACTCTTCGCCACGCTCGACCCGACCACGCGCCAGCTCGTGCTGCCAAACAACCAGAAGCTCCTGGTCACGGACACCGTCGGCTTCATCCGGCGCCTGCCGCACCGCCTCGTGGAGGCGTTCAAGGCCACGCTCGAGGAGGTGATTGTATCCGATTTTCTGATACACGTCATCGACGTCTCGAACCCCGATTTTGAAAAGCACCACGCCACGACGCTCGCCGTGCTCGACGAGCTCGGCGCCGCGGACAAGACGATTGTCACGGTTTTCAACAAAACCGACCTCGCCGATGCCACCGCGCGCGCGCGTGCGCTGGCGCTTGCGCCCGACGCGTGTTTTGTGAGCGCGGCCACTGGTGAAAACGTGGACGTCCTGCTTGCCCGCTGCGCCGGGCTGATTGCCGACCAATACGCGTCCGCGCGACTGTATATTCCGCACACCCGTTACGACCTTGTTGCGAAACTGCACAAGCTCGGGCATGTGCAGCACGAGGAGCAATTTGACACCGGCGTGTATGTTGAAGGCCGCATTCCGCCCGCGCTTGCCGCCGCTTACGAAGCGTTTGCCGTTGCGAAAAAGCCGACAGGAAAGAAGAAACGAAAACAGTAACCCTTGGTTCCCCGCCCAATATTTCAAAAAATGCAGTTGCGATTCCAGTTACTACCGGGGGCCTACGTCGTCGCAAAACTTGCCGGTTCCGTCCCTGCGTTTCCAATGGAGGCGAAGCCACGCGCGTTGTTTTCGCTCACACTCACCGATGATGAAGTCTCGCTTGTGTGCGAGGAAGGCGGGGTGCCTGCATCGGCAGTGTGCGCAAGCATCCAGCGCGACTGGCGCGTCTTGAAAATTGAAGGCGTCCTGGACTTTTCACTTGTGGGAATCCTCGCGCGGATCACGGGGGTGCTTTCGTCGAAGGGCATCAGCATTTTTGCGCTCTCGACCTACAATACGGATTACATCCTGGTGCAATCGAAGTCGCTTCCCGCCGCGATGAGCGCCCTGAGGGCGGAGGGGTATGTGATATCCGAATAAAAGCCGGTGGATATGCGGAAAAATTGCGACTGGTGAAATCCCGCTCTTGACGTGTCTGCGAATCGCGCCAAGGTCATGCCCCTTATTTTGCCCGATGGTGTAATGGCAGCACAGGCGACTTTGACTCGCCTAGTCATGGTTCGAATCCATGTCGGGCAGCCAATGCTGAAACGGGGTATTTTTTTAGATTTCTAAAAAATCTAAAGTTTCCCTCCGGCTTTTCTCCAAAAAGAGAATGGTGCAAGCGCCGGGAGTCGAACCCGGATCAACGGCTTCGGAGACCGCTACACTATCCATTGTGCTACGCCTGCGCTGGTGGTTGCACGCGGGTAATTCACGGGGAATGTCGGGCGAGTTCAAGCATTCGTTTTTGTAAACGCCGGGAATGCTTGCCGGATGCGTTTGGAGGTTTTCGCGTGACTATAATGTGTGGGCGGCTAATTCTGGCGGACATGTTATCTTACTCCAAGGGCCGCGCTGTCATCGTGTTTCTCAAATGGATGCTGTGTTTTATCGCGCTGAACCAAGTGGTTGCCTTGATCTTTGCCGTGTTTGCGGCGGCGCGGCTTTTGTGCGCGGGCGAGGCGTTGACGCTGCAGGCCTTGATGGGCGCGATGACTTCGCCTTGGGTGGCCGCGATTGGCAACACATCGGCCTGGCTTGTGTTCATGTTTTGGGAGATGAAGAGCGTGCGGGTGCCCTGGCGCGCGGCGCTTGTGTGGCGCGCCAAGCCGGTCTTGCTGTTCGTGCCGGTCCTGCTGATCGGGCTGGGGATGATAATCTTGATCAACGAGCTGGACGTGCGTTTTCAGGAATTGCTGCCCATGTCGGACTCGTTCAAGCGGTTGATGGGCGACATGGGCGATGTCTCAAAGTGGCCGGTTGGCTCGACGGTGACGCTGGTGATGGTGGCGCCTTTCACAGAGGAGTTTTTGTGCAGGGGGGTGTTTTTGCGCGGAATGCTTAACAGGTTGCGTCCGTGGACGGCGATTGTGCTGTCGGCGGTTTTTTTCGCGGTCATGCACTTGAATCCGTGGCAGGCGGTGTCGGCGTTTACGATCGGGCTGGTGCTGGGGTGGATTTACATGCGCACGCGGTCGGTGGCGCTTTGCGTTTTTGTGCACGCGCTCAACAATGCGGTGGCGCTCTACTTCATGAGCAAAATGAACACCGTGTCCGAGGCTGATTTGTTTTGGGAAAACACTTGGTGGATGAATCTCGGCGGGGTGGCATTGCTCGCAGCGGGTGTGACGTGGTTGTGTCTCGCCACGCGCAAAGGCGCGCCACCGGATGAATACGCGGCGTCCAAACCCCCGCCGCTGCCGCAGATGTCGACGGAGCCGACGAGCAACTGAATCCGGAAAACGGAATGATTCGAATCGTCCTTGTGTATTTGCGGACGGCTTGCCGTTGGGCGCCAGCGGCGGCGACGCGGTGTTATTTCGACGGTGCCTCGGTTGCCGGTTCAGCTGGCGCTTGTTGCTGCGCGGCGGGCGCGGGCTTGGATTGCGGGAGATTGCGACGCACATCGAAAAAGCTCACGTAGATGATCATCGAAAACAGAAGGAGCATGAAGACGCTTTGCGTGGTTGCGATGACGCTTGCGGGCAGGGGGCGTCCGCGGAGTTTTGCGATGACAGCAAAGAGAATGTGTCCGCCGTCGAGCACGGGGATCGGCAGCATGTTGAAGATCGCGAGGCTGACGTTGATCAGGACAAGGAAATAGAAGACATCGATGATGCTGGATTTTGCCGCCGAACTGATGATCGTGACGATGCCGATGGGGCCGCTCATTTTGTCGAGGCCGATGTCGGAGTTGCGATTGCCGAGGCTTTTGAGCGTGCGCCAGGTGCGCGTGAAAACCTCCCCGATTTGCTCCCAGGGCGCGATGTGCACCGTTCTGACCGGGAGTATGGCGCCCAGTGTCACGCCAATCATGTAGGCGGGTTCCTTGGTCTGGGGATTTTCCGAGAGGCGAGGGGTGAGCGTGATTGTGTGCTCCTTGTCCGCGCGAGTGTATTTAAGGGTGATCGGCTTCTCCTTTGTTTGCGCGATATGGTCGATGATTGTCGAGGTGCTTTGGATTTCGCGCCTGTCAACCGTCAGCAGAATGTCACCGGGTTTGAGTCCCGCATCCGCTGCGGCGGAGCCCGGGACGATGTCCGCCGCGACGACTTTTGTGGCAATCGAGATGCCTATGCTGCGAAGATTGTCGCGCGAAACATAAGCGGGAAAAACATCAATGTCGCGGATCGCCCCGTCGCGTTTGATGGTGAGCGTGGCCTTGGGCTTGTCGTTTTCACCACGACCGGAGCCGAGCATGATGCTTTCGAAGATGTCGCTGAACGTGGAGACTTTGCGTCCGTCAACCGCGAGCACGGTGTCGCCCGCCTTGATGCCCGCCGCGGCCGCGGGACTGGTGATTATTTTGCCGTCGCTTGTTTCAATGCTCGGGCGCACAACGCCGATGACATTGGGTTGCTCCGATACCTGCTGGCCGACCGCCCATACGATTGTCGCGAGCAGGAATGCGAAGATCACGTTGAAGACCGCGCCGGCCGAGGCGACGATCACCTTGGTTGAAAATGAAATCGGCGGGAGTTTTTCAGCGGCGGTTTGGGTCTCGCCCTCGATCGCGCCCATGTCGGCGAGCTGCGGCAGCGCGACGTAGCCGCCGAGCGGCAGCCAGGAGAGCCGGTATTCGACGCCGTCCTTGCCGGTCCATGAAACGATTTTCGGGCCGAACCCAATCGAGAAGCGCTCGACTTTCATGCCGCGTTTGCGCGCTGCGAGAAAATGGCCGAGTTCATGGACAAAGATCGACACGCCCAGGAAAAAAATGGCGAGCGCGATATACCAGGCGTTGGAAAAAATTGTTTGGAGGAGATCCATCGGGAAAATTGGAGGAGAGGCTGTGAGGTGACCGGGCTGTCATTCTCGGTTGGTTGTGCGTCGCGGCTCAATGGTTTTTTTCATTGTCGGGGTTACAATTTTGTAAGGCAGCCGGGAAATCGGCGGCTTGGCGGGCGGCGGGTGGCAAAAATATTTTTTCGGTTTTCGGACTGTTTGGATTTCTTGGAAATTTACAGTTATTTTCCATTTTGCCCATAAAGCATTGTAAACATTTCACGTCCGGTTTCGCTGCATTCCACTTTTTTAAAAAACCGCATCCCTTGTCCACATGTCCCTTCGCGCTTTCACTTTTTCCGACGGAATCTCGAACAAATACTGGTATCTGCAGATCAGCGGGAGCAGCTTTTCGACGTTGACGGGGAAGATCGGCGGCTCGGCGGCGGGGAAACTTGAAACGAAAACTTTTCCCTCGTCCGAGGTTTGCGAAAAGGAGGCCGCCGCGCTTGTGGCGCAGCGCGTGCGCAAGGGGTTTGAGGAGGTCACGGACGCCGGGGCGCTGGCCGACGCCGCGAGCGCTTTTCAGTCGGTCGCGTCCGCACCTCCCGCGCCGGCCGCCGCGCCGCAATCCGTTCTTTCGCGTCCTTCGCTTGGCATACAGGACCAGGATGTTCGCAAATTTCTGCGCCTTTGCGGCAAGGGCGACATCGAGGCCGTCCGCTGTTTTCTCAAGGAGGGGCTCGATCCCGACGCGGCGACCGAGTGGGGGCACGCCTACGACGAGGCCATCAAAAACGGTCACGAGGAAATCGTCCGGCTTTTCACTCCGCTGATAAAGACATTCGCGTTTCAAGGCTCCGGACACATCGAAACCGCGGCGGGGCGGGGCGACGCCATGGTGCGCGTCATGATTGATTCCGGCCACGATGTCGCGCGCGATCCGCACGTCATAAAAATACTGCCGCACGTCGGCGCCGAGCTTGCCGTGGAGATCATCGGGCGCGCCGGGCTCGACTTAAAATCCGCCGCGTGCGAACACCTGCTTTGCCGCGCGATTGTGGCGAAGAACCGTCCGTTTGCCGACTGGCTTCTTGGGCACGGCGCGCAGTGTTCGTCGATCGATCCGCAAAGCGGGCTTGGCGTGATGCATGCGGCGCTTGAGCTCTACGGGCACGACTTGGATTTTGTCCGCCGTCTCGTCGGGGCGGGCGCCAAGGTCAGCGCGATCAGCCGCGGTCATCATGGCGGCGGTCTCACGGCGATTGAGCATGCCCGCGGTAAAATGAGCGCCGAGGTGGAGCATTTTGCCGCGGCGCACGATGACGGCGAAATTCCGCCGGAGGACCTTTTCCGCGCCGCGCGCCATGGCGGGACGCATTTGATCGAGCGCTATCTTTCCCGTCCGTTCAGCAAAATAAACGTGCGCGATTCGGCGGGGCGCACGCTTTTGCACCACGCCTGTTTTACGGAGCACGAGAGCGACGCGATCATCGTGGCGATGTTTCTCATCAAGCGCGGCATCGACGCCAACGCCCGCGATTCGCTCGGCCGCAACGCGCTGTTCTATTACAACTTCACCAGCTCCGGCACGCCCTCCGCGCTCGGCAAGCAGATAAACGCATTTCTGGGCGTGGACAATTTTCACAACGCCGTGCTGGCGGGCGTCAGCTCGATTATGTGGAAGGATTTGCGCGAGGCCGCCGGATACAAGGAGCCCGCCTCGCCCGGGGAGCGTTTCAAGCAATGGCTTTCCGGCGCGATCGGCGACCGCGACATGCTCACGCTCATTTTGAAAAAGGCCGGCGCCGATGTCGATTGCGCCGACAACGAGGGCATGACGCCGCTTCTGTTTCACGCGCGCCACGAGCCGCAAATCGACGGGCTGGACGCGCCGTGCGACGCGTCGCCGAACGCCATGGCGCGCGATCCGCACATGCGCCGCTACCATGCGCTTTGGTCGCTGCTTCGCGCCGGCGCGGATGTCACCCGGCGCTATCGCGACAACGGCGCGACGGCGCTGCATTGCGTGCAAAGCTCGGATATTTTTGAGAAGGAAAAACTGCACCAGCTTTTCCGCCGTCTGGGCGCCGATGTGGACGCCCGCGACGCGAACGGTCGCACGCCGCTGCACTACGCCGCGCTTTGCGTTAGCGAGGAACAGTTCATGGATCTTCACACCGAGGACGCCATCGAGGACCTCGTCACCCACGGCGGTGCGGACCCGAATATCGGCGACAATGACGGCAACACTCCGCTGCATCTGGCGCTGCGCAATCCGCGCGTCGGGCGTTATGCCTCCCGCGCGCTGCTCAAGCATGGCGCGAATCCTTTTGCGAAAAACAAAACCGGCCGGACGCCCGAGGACATCATGGTCGAGCTCGATGTCCGCAAGGGTTACGACGAGGCGATTCGCGAATACGTCGCCAAATCCCGCGCGCCGGGCGATGTCGCGATTGCGTGGAGTCCGGTGCCTATTGCCGGCAAGCCGGACGCGCCCGCCTCGCAACTCGCGCTCCGTGCCGCGCTCGCCCTCGGCAAATATGATATTGATTATATAACCGCGCTCGCGCCGGACCGCATCTTCGTTATCGGACTGCACGACCAGGCGCATTGTATAAACAGCCTCACGGGGGAAATCCTCTGGCGGCATGCCGGCATGCACTATCCGGTGATGCACGGCGGCACGCTTTATTGCGGACTCGACGACAAGCGTTTCGGCGCGCTCGATCCCGCCACCGGCGCGGAGCTTTGGAGTGTCGGCGTGGGCTCGGAAGTCCGGACGCCCGTTCAGATTCACGAGGGCAGGCTCGCCATTTTCAGCGCGGGGCGGGCAGTTGTCGCCGTGGATATCGCGGCGCGCGCGCAGCACTGGAAACTCACCCAGGACGAACGCGCGCCCGACCAGATTTTGCTCTGGAAAAACCAGGCGGTCTTTATCTCCCCGAAACTCGGCGAGGACATGCTTTGTTATGTGGACATTGCCAGCGGCGCAAAGACCGACGAGCAGTCCGTTAACATACACGATTCGCCCATGCTTCTGGTCGGCGACACCGCCTGGGCGCTCCTGTATCAGGAGCTTCACCGGCTGGACTTGGGCACGGGCAAATGCCTCCCCACGGGACACGAATTTGAGGACGACTCGCGCTGGCGCGATTACAGCGTGCGCCGGGTCATGCACCACGACGGGAAATTGTATATATTCACCTCCCTCCAGCCGCGTCAAAAGGACGCCGACGGCAATCGCGAAAAAAACACATACCGCCTCTGCGTCATCGACGGCAACAAGGCGCTGACGGTGACCGATTGCGAGTCCGATGGCGCGGTGGCGATCGCGGGCGACAAATTTATTCACCTCTCCCATGCCGACAGAAGGCTGGGAGTTTATAATTTGAACACAAAGGCGTGGGCCCACTGGCATTTCCCGTGGTTCACCGGCAGCGACGAGGTGGAGCGCCACATGCACATCTCCGACGGCTGCATATTCGTCAGCCAGAAAGGCGGCGACAAGCACGCCGAGCGCGACCTTCTCTATGTGATCGGCTGACGCGCGCGCGGCCCTTAAATAGTATTAATTTTTCCCATGAAACCAGAACTCGACACAGAATCCCGACTATTCAAGAAACCCTTCCATGTTGTATTCCGGAATGCAGGAATCGAATTTTTGATTCCCAAAAATTACAACAGCAAGATACAGGACCTCAAGCAGCGCCGTTACAAGGAAATCGACGGGGAGCATTACCTCTTCTGCAAAAGCGGCGACGGCACCTTCGCCATCGACCCGCCGGCCGCGGCGCCCGGATACACAATTTCCATTTCGCACATGCCCGAATACACGGCGGAGTTTTATTATCAAAACTACAGCGGCATGTATGAGGACATCAGCGCGAGCCTGCCCGACGATTTGCAGATGCCCGTCACGGCGCTCTCGGTCACGCCCGCGCCGATCGGCACCATCAGCTGCCAGCTTGTCCTCGACGCGCCCGCGGGCGGCGTTGTCCTCATGACGGGCAGCGGCATTCCGCGCGACGACCTTGATGAATTCACGGCCCTTGCCGAATATATAAAACCGTATGAGGGCGATATCCCCGACGAGTCGGACAAGGACGCATACAAGGCCAACACCTATCATCCCGAGATCAAGCCGGAGGACGAGGAGGTCGACGAGGACGATGCCGAGGGCGTGTCGCGCAGCCTGTATCCCGAGCTCAACGTTTACGACGCCGAGGATCACAAAAAATGTTACAAGGGCGACGAGGACCAGATCACCGTCGATCTCAAGGACAAGGACCAGATGCGCCGCGTGCTCAACTTCCTCATCAAAAACTTTGACGACATGGCCGACTATGAATTCGGCGAGGAAAAAGACGGCGAGTTCAAGGAGTATGATTTCAGGGCCGACGACATCGGCTACGACAGCGAAATCCCCTTTTACACGGCCGCGGCCGCCTTTCCCGAGCTTCACAAAAAAATACTCGCCTACATCGACCTCGCCATCGACTCCGACGGCGCCTGGCGCAACGACGAGGTGCCCAAAGGCATGAACGCCGCCTACGCCATGGCGATGCAGGACCAGAAATATATTCCGAAATATATACAACTCCTGCGCAGCATGGACATGGACCACGAGGTTTACCAAGGCGGCCAGATCGTTTCCATCGCCGCCAAGTGGAAGGATTACGACAACGTGCTCGCGCTTCTCGCCACCCGCGCGTGCACGGGCGCGGGCCAGCACGGGATCGAGACGCTCGGCTTCATCGTGGAGCATATTTTGCCCGAGTTGAAAAACGAGGGGCAGAAGCGGGACACGTTCATCGGCCACCTTTTTGTCGACGCCACCAGGCACCACGACCACACCCGCGGCCGCTACGACCAGTTGCTCAAATACTATATCGCCCCCGTGCTCGACATGCTCGAGGTCGATTACAACGAGCAAAAGGTCGAGATTGTGCTGCAAATAGCCGGAGCCGGAAGCATGCCCGGCGCCTCCGACCTAATATAATTTCCACCATCGGAAAAACCACCCAACAAAAAAACATAATACAATGATTACACGCACCTATTATAAAAACAAAAAGAAGAAGCAGGACTGGTTCATGCAGATCGACGGCACGACCATCGTCCACGGCGAGACGCCCGAGACGGCCGTGACGCTCACGCACCCCACCGCCGCTGCGATGGCCGTCACGATGAACGACCTCATCATGAAAAAGTGCAGCACCGGTTTTGAGTTCGACCGTGTCGAGCAAATCGAAACCGAGTCCGACAAAAAGGCGCGCACGGTTGGCGGCGTCGAGCTCGGCACCAATCAGTTTGTCGTCGATTTTGGCGACGCGGCCTCGCTCGAAAAAGTGATCCGCCAGCACAACGACCAGTATCACCAATACACGGACGCGGTTCAAAACAAGGGCGTCGCCTACGGCGCGGTCAAGGGCGGCAAGTTCGTCCCGCACGAGGCCAAAAGCGGCGACAACGAGCTCGATTTCTACATGGCCGTCGCCTCGCACGCAAAACTCCGCCCGATCCTCGCCGAGTTCATCGGCAAGATCTCCCTGGGCAATTATGAGCAGGATCCGATGATGCGCGATGCCGAGGTGCCGCTCGGATCAAACGCCGTTTATGCGCTCGCGCTCGCGGACAAGAAATACCTCAAGGCCCACACGGAGTTCTGCGACAGTATTCCCATCGGCTGTTACATCGCGCGTTTTAACGACGACACGCCCGACGGCGGCCGCCACGTTCCCGCGCTTCTCAACAAGTGGAAATACTCCGCCTCCGACGAGGACACGATGAACTTCCTCGTGGCGCAGCTCCTCCACGACGACAACGAATACGCAAAGGACGACATCGATTGCATCATGAAGGAGCACGGCTTGGAGGAGGCGCTGAAGGACAAGAAGTTCAAGGAGCTCCTCTACACGAAGTTCGCCTATCGCGCCGCCCACCTCGAAAGCCATCGCAATATAGAAGACCGCGCGCTCGGATTATACATATTCATTTCGCTGAACGCGCTTGGCATCACCTGCAGCAAGCAGGACGCGATGATCTTCGGCCACATGATTGACGATATCGGTTCCTATCCGAGCCTCGCCCAAATCATCAAGGGCGGCCTCGATCCCGAAGAAGACGACTATGTCCCATACGACGATATGGATGACGACGACGACGACGATGATGATGATGACGATGATGATGATGATGACGACGACGACGATGATGACGACGATGAGGACGAAGATGATGATGAGGACGAAGACGACGACGACGATGAAGATGAAGATGATGATTAAGGCCTAGCACACCAAACCGGGGTTTGGGCTGGCGGGTGAGGCTTCACTCATCCGCCGGCTCAAATCTTGTCATCGTCACGACTTCAAATCGGACCTCATAAAAACAGCGCGGGCGTTCAAGCCCGCGCTGTTTCATTTTCAGTCTTAAAACTTTCTCGTCGCACGGCGTCGAGCCGGTAGAGGACGTGTTCGCTCAACGGGTGATCGTGCGGGATCGAGGGGTGCCGGAACGCGGGCGGGTTCCCCGGCGTCATTCCGAGGCGTTGCATCACCGCTTGCGAACGGTGATTGCGGGTGGTGGTGATTGCCACGATTTCGGAAAGGCCGAGCCGGTTGAAACCAAAGTCGATGGAGGCGCGCGCGGCCTCGATTGCATAACCCTTGCCCCAGTGGTCGGGGAAAAGCCGCCAGCCGACCTCGACGCAAGGCATGAAGGGGAACGGGTGCCGCGGGATTTGCAGGCCGACGGAACCGATGAAAACGGGCGCGCTGTTTCCGGCGATTGTTTCGCGCAATTCGACGGCCCAGAAACCCCAGCCGTGCCCGGTAATGTGCGCGGCCCAGCGATCCATGATGACATCGCTCGCGGCGCGGTCATCGACGGGCATCAAAAACTCCATCACGCGCGGATTTCGGCAAAGCTCAAAAAACGGCTCGCGATCGGAATCGCGCCATTGGCGAAGACGGAGGCGCGGCGTGGTGAGTTCGGTGATTGCGGGAGCGGACATGGTGTATTTTTGGAGTGCGGTGGCAGAGGGCGCGTTAGCGACCGGCGACACCGCTTTGGATGATTTGTGGGTTTCCCCGGATGCGAAAGCGGCGTCGCCGGGCTGCGCCCTCTGCCGCCGCACTCCAAGGAGGTTTACAGGAAATTCTTCGCCACTCGGCGGGCCTCGGCGTCGAGGGCGAGGACGGTGTCGAGTGTGGCGGGGTCGCGCGCGGCCTCGGCGGCGAGGGCGGCGAGTGTTTTTTCAACGGTGCGCGGAATGCCGGGGAAGGGGAGTTTGTTTTCGAGAAAGGCGGCGACGGCGATTTCGTTTGCGGCGTTGTAGATCGCGGGGGCGGCGCCGCCGGTGCGCATGGTTTGCTTGGCGAGGGCGAGCATGGGGAAGCGCGTTTCGTCAACGGGACGGAAATCGAGCGTGAGCAGGCGGTCGAGGTCGAGCGCGCCTTCGGTGCCGGCGGCGCTGCGCGCGGGGTGGAGCAGGGCGTGCTGGATGGGAAACGTCATCGAGGGCGGGCAGAGTTGCGCGAGCATGGCGCCATCGGTGAACTCGACGAGCGCGTGCACGATGCTTTGCGGATGGAGCACCGCGGCGCATTGCTCGGGACGCAGCCCGAAGAGGATTTGGGCCTCGATGAGCTCGAGCCCCTTGTTGGCGAGCGTGGCGCAATCGACGGTGATCTTCGGCCCCATCGCCCAATTCGGATGCCGGAGCGCGTCGGCGGGCGTGGCGCTTGCGAGGCGTTCGGCCGGCCAGTCGCGAAACGCGCCGCCGCTCGCGGTAAGCGTGACGCGGCGCACGGCGGCGTCGGCGGGGCGTCCGGCGAGGCATTGGAAAACGGCGTTGTGCTCGCTGTCCACGGGGATGAGTTTCGCGTTGTGGCGGCGGGCCGCGTCCATCACGAACTTGCCGGCGAGCACGAGGATTTCCTTGCTCGCGAGCGCGAGTGTCTTGCCGGCCTCAATCGCGGCGAGCGCGGGATGGAGCCCCTGCGTGCCGACGACGGCGACGAGCACGGTGTCGGCCTCGGGGAGTTGCGCGAGCGAGAGCAGGCCATCCACGCCGGGGGCGTGGAGGAATGCGGAATGCGGAGTGCGGAATGCGGAATGTGAGACGGCGGCGGCGCGGGCTTTTTCGTCGAAGAGGGCGACGTGGGGGACGCGGAATTTTTCCACGATGCCGGCGAGCTTTTCCCAATTCGAATGCGCGGCGACGGCGACGAGCTCAAGCTGGTCGGGATGCGCGGCGATGACGCGCAGCGTGTTTTCACCAATGGAGCCGGTCGCGCCGAGCAACGCCACGCGCCTGCGGCGCGTGGCTAATGAAGAATGAGGAATGGAGAATGAAGAATGGTCGGAGGACATTCGTTATGGAGAATTTTCAGGAGAGCGTATGCGTCACTACATTCTACATTATTCATTATACATTCTACATTAGGCGCAGCAGCCAGAAGGCTGCTGGCGCCGTAAGAATGAGGCTGTCGGTCATGTCGAACATGCCGCCGATGCCGGGGGCCAGTTTGCCGGAGTCCTTGATGTCGGCGCGGCGTTTGATGATGGATTCGACGAGGTCTCCGATCACGCCGAGCACGGCGAGCGGCAGGGCGACGAGCGCGGCGAAAAGCGGCGTGAAACCCGCGGGCAGCCAGCGCGCGAAGAGCCACGCGAAGAGCGCGCTGATGAGCGCCGAGGTGATGACGCCGCCGACCACGCCCTCCCATGTTTTTTTCGGGCTGATGACGGGTGTCATCTTATGCTTGCCGCAGGCCATGCCGGTGAGGAGCGCGCCGGTGTCGCAAAGTTTGGTGACGATCACGACCCACACAAAAAACAGCACGCCGGCCGAGGCGCTGGGCGCGGTGTATTGCCCGATGATGCGCACGAAATAACCGAGCATGAGCGGCACGTAAACGAGCGCGAAAATCGTCGAGGAAAGCGTCTCCGTGCGAGTGGCCGGATCGCGTTCGCCGAGTATGCGGATGGCGGTGCCAAGCACGCCGACGACAAGCAGGTCGGTCGCGGTGAAATTCCATTGGGGGAAATAATAGGGCACGATGATCATCAGCCCCGCGACGACCATGCTCATGATTTGAAACGGATGATGGCCGATGGCGCGCGTGAGTTTGTTGAACTCGTAAATGGAAACAACGGCCATGAGCGCGACCATCCAAACGGCGGCGTGCGCGCCGACAAAATAGAGCAATGAAATGATCGCCGCCCAAAGCGTGAGCGTGGAAAAAGTTCGTTTGAGGATGACGGGCATGGGAGGGAAAGAGTGAAGAGTGAAAAATGAAGGGTGAAAAAGGAACCAGATGGAGGTGATTTGGGATTATTTAGGAAGGGAGGCGCGGCATTTTTTGATAATGGTGGTGAGGATGGCGATGAGCTGGTTTGCTTCGTCGGTGATATCGTGAAGGCGGTCGGATTGAAGAATGCCGGCCGCCTCCAGCAGGCGCAACCAATAGCGCGTTTCCCGCGCCTCCTTGCAGGCGATGGAGAGTTTGGCGATGTAGTCGGGTTTGCTCTGACTGCTTTGAGCTTCCTCCACGTTGGCGCCAACCGAGGTGCCGGAGCGGAAAAGCTGGCTGGAAAGCAAACGCGCTTCGTTAGTCGCGGCCCGGTCTGAAAGTGTGCGGCAAAGATTCACAATGCGCACCGCGAACAAAAAGGTGCGTTCACAAATGTCGTGCGGCATCCCGCCAGCTTCTTTTTTTTCACCCTTCATTTTTCACTCTTCTCTCTTCCGGCGACTTGCTCGCCGGTTTGTCCGAAGCGGCGTTCGCGCTTGGCGTATTCGGCGAGGCAGGCGAGGAGCTCGGCCTTGCCGAAGTCGGGCCAGAGCACGGGCGTGAAAATGAACTCGGCGTAGGCGCTTTGCATGAGGAGGAAATTGCTGATGCGCGTCTCGCCGGATGTGCGGATGACGAGGTCGGGATCGGGGATTTCGGCGGTGTAGAGGTGGCGCGCAAAGGCGTCCCAGGAGACGTCGTCGGGATTTTCTTTTCCTGCGGCGACGGCCCTTGCGTAGGCGGCGGCGGCATCGGCGATTTCGGTGCGCGAGCCGTAGTTGAGCGCGAGGATGAGCGCGCGGTCCTTGTGGTGCGCGGTGGCCTTGATTGTGGCGGCGAGCTCCTTGCGCACGGAAGGCGGAAGCGCGTCGGTGCGGCCGATGGTGCGGAGCGAGATTTTGTTTTTCTGGAGGGTCTTGAGCTCCTGCTTGAGGAAATAATTGAGCAGGCGCATGAGGCCGCCGACCTCGTCCTGCGGACGCTTCCAGTTTTCGACGGAGAAGGCGTAGAGCGTGAGGTATTTCACGCCGGCCTCAAACGCGGCGGTGAGCGTGGAGCGCACGGCCTTTGCGCCGCGGCGGTGCCCCTCGAGCCGGGGGAGGCCGCGCTGTTTCGCCCAGCGACCGTTGCCGTCCATGATGATTGCGACGTGCGTTGGCAGCGTCGCGTTCGGCAAAGGCTGTTTGTGGGCGGGCGGCATTTTTGGAAAACCGCGATTTAGGTGCGCCGCGCGGCGCGAGGCAAGAGTTTGTCTGAGCAAGGCGCGAAACGGCTGCCGGGAGATGATTTAATTTTTCCGTTGACAGATGTAATCGATAGATTGATTACGTTTGTAGATGAAAACGCCGCCCCGCATTTCCGAATCCGAATGGGATGTGATGAAAATCGTTTGGCGCGACGGCCCGTGCCAGGCGCAGGTCGTGATCGACGCGCTTGCGGAGCCGAACGAGTGGTCGGCCTCCACGATCAAGACGCTGCTCAACCGCCTGCTGCGCAAGGGCGTTTTGACACATGAGAAACTCGGCAAGTCCTATGTGTATGCCGCCGCGTTTACCGAGGCGCAGTGCCGCGCCGATGCCGCCGAGTCGTTCATCGACCGCGTGTTTGACGGGGCGCTTTCGCCGTTGCTGGCGCACTTTGCCGGTTCCGGCAAAAAACTGCGCAAGGAAGACATCGCCGAGCTCGAAAACCTGCTGCGCGCCTCAAAAAAGAAATGACGGGCATGCTTCTCGCAATCACGGTTCGCGGCACGTTTGTATTTCTCCTGACGTGGTTGTTGGATCGCGCGTTTCGCGGACGGATGAGCGCGCGCAGCCGGCGCGTGTGGTGGGTTGTCGTGCCGGTCAGTTTTTTGCTGCCCGCCGGTTTGCCGCTTTTTCCCGCGCCGGCGGTGGATCATGACACCGTCGCGGCGGCGTTTTCGCGGGCGGGCGATCCCGGCGTTGGCGCGGACGGGCTTGCCGCGGCGAGCTCGGGATTTTTTTCGATTTCGCCCGGGAGCGCGCTCGCGGCCGTCTGGTTGCTCGGGGTGGTCGCGTATCTGGCGGTTGTGATAATCCGGACGGCGCGGTCGTCGCGGCATTGGTCGCGCATTCGCCTGAGCACGGACGAGGCGTTGCTTTCGCTGCTGGAGGATTGCAAGGAGAAGGCGGGCGTCACGGCGCCGATCGGCATCGCGGTTGCGGGGGATATTCCGGCGCCGGCGCTGCTCGGCTGGTTGCGTCCGCGGATTTTGCTTCCGGAGGCCTTTGTTTTTCCCGGACAACGCGAAACACTGCGGGCTGTTTTGCTGCACGAGCTGGCGCACTTCCGGTCGCTCGACATTCCGTTGCATTGGTTGCAAACGCTCGCGTGCGCCGTGCATTGGTTCAACCCGTTCGCGCATCTCGGCGCGCGCGCGTGGATGCGATTTCGCGAGGAGGCGGCGGACGAGGCTGCGATCATCTGGTTCGGCGGGGACGGCGCGGAGGATTACGGGGAGGCCTTTGTCAACGCATTGAAACACAGCCGGATATTTTCACTCCCGTTTGGCTCGTCCACCGTTGTGAAGTTCAACCAAAACCACAAACAACGTATGATTATGATACTGAACCATGCCAAAAAAACTCCTCGGGCGCATCTCGCGGCTGTTGTTGCACTTGCTTTGACTGTTGCTGCAACGGTGTTGCCCGTGCAGGCCGACAATTCGGCGACGCCGGCCCAACCGGACACATCGACCCAATCCATAGATGGATGGCCGAAAGCCATTGACGCCAGCCTTACCATCGTGATCGAAAAAAACGGTAATATACGCTTCAACGGCAAACAAGCCACCGTGGATCAACTCGCTGTGCTCCTTCATCAAGTCAAAACAATCAGTCGCGATACGCCTGTGCTCATCAGCGTCGAAGAAAATACGCCGATCAAAGCGGTGGTCTTCGTCGTCGACGTTTGTCGTAAGATCGGCCTGAGTAAACTTAGCCTGCAATCGTGGTAGTCGCAAGTATCGACGCGAAAAAGGGGGGCTTCTTTCAAATCGTTTGACGGGCTGGTTTCGAGCACAACCTGCATTCCGTCAAGCTCGTCCTCCATTACAAGGAATGCTGGGATAAAGTGTTTGGTGTTTTGCGTGCGTTAATTTGCAGACGGATGCGCAAATCCCGGGTTGATTTGCCCCCGCCTGTTCCCACAACATGCAGCCGTCCGCCGCATCCGTCATTTTCGCGTATCAAAAAATCGAATACAAATTGGAAAAACATGAACAACGCATTTGAGCCCAAAATCCTCACGCCCGAGCAAGCCCGCGCCGAGCGCGACCGGTTGCACGCGGCGGGCGGGAAGCTCATTTTTACCAACGGCTGTTTCGACATTCTGCACCGCGGCCACGTCACCTACATGAGCTTTGCGCGCGCGCAGGGCGACGCGCTTTGCGTCGGGCTCAACAGCGACGCCTCCGTGCGCCGGAGCAAGGGGCCGAACCGCCCGATCAATTCGCAGGAGGACCGCGCCTATGTGCTCGGCTCGCTCCGCTCGGTTGATTACGTTGTGTTTTTCGACGAGGACGAGCCGAGGGATCTCATTGCAAAAATCATCCCGCACGTGCTCGTGAAGGGGCGCGATTGGGCGCACTATGTGAGCGGTCGCGACATCGTCGAGGCCAACGGCGGCAAGGTCGTGCTCGCCGACATGGTCGCGGGCCGCTCAACCACAAACACCATTGAGCGCGTGCTCGCCGTTTACGGCGGCAAGGAAAACGTCGATGTGAAAAGCGCTGACGCCGCGGCGGGCAAAACGGGTTCGGCGTAATATAAATCCCAACGATTTTTAACCGAAAGCGGGGCCGGCCAAGTCACCGTTTTCGGCAGTGTCTGGTGAAAAAACGGCAGGGGCAACAGGCGGCGAGATGAGGTAGGCCTTTTTAGGGCATTGATGAATAGCCGGACGCCGACAAACGCGCCGATGCTGCTGCTAGAGGTTCGGTCCATGAATGTGTTCGTAAACAATGGGGGGATGAAAGCAATCGGGGCGTCACACAATGACGCCTGTTGATTTAAATGGCGCGTGGATAAGGGTTACGTCGCCTGAAAAGGTAGCACAGACATTCCTGTCTGTGCCTCATGCGCGTTGTTTCAATGCTCTAAAACAGCACAGACAGGAATGTCTGTGCTACCTTTTCAGAGCATCTTTTGGGTTCCGCCGATTGGATTACGCTCCCGGCGCCAAGCCTCGGGTGCTGGTTTCGGCGAAGGTCATGATGCGCTGGAACTCGGGAGTTTGGGCGTGCTCGTGGGCGGTGAGTTTTTCCATCGCCTGGGTGCGGTTCAGGCCGTCGCGGAAGAGGATTCGGTAGGCTTGTTTCACGCGCTCGATTTGCTCGGGCGTGAAGCCGTTGCGCTCAAGGCCGATTTTGTTGATCGTGCGGATGGCCGCGGGGTTGCCGTCGGCGATCATGAAGGGGGCTATGTCCTGCACGATTTTTGAATAGCCGCCGAGCATGACATACGCGCCAATACGGCAGAATTGGTGCACGCCGGCGTTGGCCCCGAAGACGACGTGATCCTCGACCGTGACGTGTCCGGCGAGGCCGGCGTAGCCGCTCATGATGATGTTGTTGCCGAGCACGCAGTCGTGCGCGATGTGCGCGTAGCAGAGGACGAGGTTGTTGTTGCCGAGAATGGTGTGCTCGCCGTCGTTGGTGCCTCCGTGGACGGAGACGAATTCGCGGAAGGTGTTGCCGTCTCCGATGCGCACGCCGGGGTTGCCACCCTTGTATTTGAGGTCCTGCGTCTTGGCGCCAATGTAGGCGTAGGGGAAGACGTCGCAGTTTTTGCCGAGGTGCGTGTTGCCTTCGACGGTGCCGTGGTGCCGCACGCGGGTGCCGTCGCCGAGGCGGACTTGCGCGCCGATGTAGGCAAAGGGACCAATTTCAACGCCGTCGCCGAGTTGCGCGCCGGGTTCGACGACCGCGCTGGGGTGGATGAGAGAGGACATGTGGAAAATTTTGGATTGCGGATTTTGGATTAGGCGCTGCCGCGCCGTTGAATAAACGGGTTGTCTTTGTTTTTCGATTGCCGGTTTCGGATGCCGCTTGCGCAATCCAAAATCCGCAATCCAAAATCCAAAATTCAGCCCGCTCCCATGACGCCGGTTTCGGCGTCGACGAGGGTGAACATGAGCTCGGCGCTCGACACGACGTTGCCGCCGACGGTGCAGGTGGCCTCGGCGACGGCGAGTTTGTTGGCGCGGACTTTGGTGAGCTTGGCGTTGATGGTGAGCTGGTCGCCGGGGCGCACGGGGCGGCGGAACTTGATCTTGTCGGCGCTCATGAAAAACGGGGTGCGTCCGTCAACACTTACTCCGCGCAGGAGGAGGAGGCCGGAGGCCTGCGCCATGGCTTCGAGCTGGAGCACGCCGGGCATGAGGGGCTCCTCGGGATAGTGCCCCTGGAAATAGGGTTCGTTGATGGAGACGTTTTTGATGGCGACGAGCTCGTTATCGCCGATGAATTCGATGACGCGGTCAACCATCACGAAGGGATAGCGGTGCGGCATCATTTCGAGGATGCGCTTGATGTCGAGTGAGGTTTCGTTGGGGCGGAGCGTGTCGGCGCGGGCGGCCTTCTTTTTCGCGGGCTTCTTTTTGCGCTCGAGGAGTTTTTCGTAGAGGGCCTTGGTGAGGTCGGCGTTGATGGCGTGGCCGGGGCGCGTGGCAATGATGTGCGCCTTGAGGGGCATGCCGAGGAGCGTGATGTCGCCGATGATGTCGAGGATCTTGTGGCGCACGAACTCGTCGTTGAAGCGCAGGCCCTCCTTGGAGAGGATTTTGTCGCCCTTGATGACGACGGCGCAGTCGAGGGTGCCGCCCTTGATTTTGCCGAGCTTGAGCAGTTCCTCAATGTCCTCGTAGATGGTGAAGGTGCGCGCGGCGGCGATCTGCGACATGTAAACGTCGGGGTCGATCGCGATCGAGAGGTGCTGGGTGTGGATGCCGCGGTCGTCGGCCGAGGTGCAGGAGATTTTGAGTTCGTCGGCGGGGAGGGCGATGATGGTGGAGTTGCCGCGCGAGACGGAGACGGGGGCGTCGAGCGTGAAGTATTCGCGGTCCTTGTCCTGCTCGACGGGCTCGGCCTGAAGGATCATGTTTACGAAGGGGCGCGCGGAGCCGTCCATGATCGGGGGTTCGGAGGCGTTGATCTCGATGAGGACGTTGTCGATGCCGCAGCCGGTGAGGGCGGAGAGGATGTGCTCGACGGTGTGGAGCTTGGCGTGGCCGACCTGGATGGTGGTGGCGCGGACGAGATCGGAGATTTGGTCGACGCGGGGGCGGAGCTCGGGGCTGCCGGGCAAGTCGACGCGTTTGAAGACGATGCCGTGGTTTGCCGGCGCGGGCCGCATGGTCATGGTGACTTCTTCGCCCGTGTGGAGCGCTTTGCCTTGTATGGTGACTTCCCGAGCGAGAGTGCGTTGTTTCATTGGTCGGTTGAACGTTGTAAAAAGGGAGAAGCTTTAAAAACAATGAGCTTTGCGCAAGCGCGGAGATTGGGCGGGCAAACGGGGCGCAATGTGCGAAAATATTGCAATGTGGTGGGGCGCAGGGCGGGGAAGGGGGCTTCCTTGACGGCGCGTGAGTGCCGCATCGTTCATATTGGGATTCGTTCAGAAAATCAGCGTGTCCACGATTCCCTGCTGGACGATTGAGTGATTTATGCAGGTGTTTTGGGCAGCCGAGGCTGTTTGTTCACCATTCATCCTGACACTTTATGGATGGCAATAACTCTTCCGTCTTTCAATTCAGCAACAAGGTATAGTGTGCCAAACTGCAACAGCTTATTGTTTTTTGGCACCTGATAGGGATGAAGATTTTTCGAAACGAGTATGGAAAAACTTCCACTAACTTCGGTGATATCGGGAAATCTGCGACGTAATGCCTCTTCCGTAAGTCCGATAATCTCATTTTCGGCTTTGATAATTGAGGCGGCATCTGACGGTGCATGTTTTGTTGCGGGCTTGCACCCCAAGAAAACGCCACAGCAAAAACCAGATGCGACAAATAGACTGAATAATAATATTTTCACCGGGGTTTTAGTCACAGAACATCAATAACATGAAGGACAAACTGGGTGACGCGATCGACGCACTTATGATTCATCCATAAAATCCGTGTGGTTCGTGGTCAAACCCCAAGGCCTAAACTTCGATTGTGAGGCGTTGCGCATTAAAAACAAATCAAGTTAAAATGTGCGCACACTTGGCACAGACAGGAATGTCCGTGCTACTTTTTTGCCGGTTCCAGTTTGTATCCGTCCTTGCCGTCGAGCATGGTCCAGCCGGCGGCGGTGAGTTCTCCGCGGAGGCGGTCGGCGGCGGCGAAATCCTTTGCTTTTTTCGCGGCCCAGCGTTGCTCGGCGAGGGCGGTGATTTCGGCGGGCACTTCGATTTTCGGGGCGGCGGGTGCGTCGAGTTTCAGGCCGAGGGCGAACATGGCGCGCGCGAAAACCGGCGCGTCGAGTTTCGATTCGGCGGGGCCACGGTTGACGAGCGTGAAGAGCGCGCCGAGGGCGGCGGGTGTGTTGAGGTCGTCGTGCAGGGCGGCGAAAAACGGATCGAGCACGGCGGCGTCGCCACCGGAGGGCGGGAGCGCGGTGGCGAAGGCGCGGAAGGTGGCGAGCGCTTTTTCGGCGGCGTGGAGCGAGTCGAGTGTGAAGTTGAGTTGTTTGCGCGGATGCCCGGCGAGGAGCGCGTAGCGAAGCGCCATCGGCGTGTGGCCCATCGCGGCGAGCTGGTCGAGCGTGTAGAGGTTGCCGAGCGACTTGCTCATTTTTTTGCCGTCAACTAGGAGGTGCTCGCTGTGATACCAGTGGCGCGAGAAGGTCCGGTCGTTGCAGCACTGGCTTTGCGCGATTTCGTTTTCGTGATGAGGAAAGAGCAAGTCGACGCCGCCGGTGTGCAGGTCGATGGTCGGGCCGAGGATCGCCTTGCTCATGGCGCTGCATTCGATGTGCCAGCCGGGGCGCCCGGCGGCGGCGTTGCGCGGGCCGGGCCACTGGTTGGGGCCGTCCTCGGGCTTGTGCGCTTTCCAGAGGGCGAAGTCGGAGCCGTCCTCCTTTTCGTCGGCGTCGGCTGCGGAGGCCTCGGGTTTGCCGGCGAGGGCGGAGCCGAGCTTGAGCTCGCGCTCCTTGACGCGGGAGAGCGCGCCGTAGGCGGGATAGGAGGAGACTTTGAAATACACGGAGCCGTCGGGCGCGACGTAGGCGTTTCCTTTTTCGAGGAGCACATCGATCATGTTGACCTGCTCGCTCATGTAGCGCGGGTCGGTGGCGCGGGGCTCGTCGTGCGGGCGCAGGCAATTGAGCGCGTCGCAATCGGCGTGAAATTTTTCCGTCCACTGGCGGGTGACCTCGGAGAGCGTGCGGTTTTCCTCGCGCGAGCGGCGGATGGTTTTGTCGTCAACGTCGGTGATGTTGCGGACGTGGTGGACTTTGTCCTTGCCGAATTCGAGTTCAAGCAGGCGGCGGATGAGGTCGTTGACGACAAAGGTGCGGAAGTTGCCGATGTGCGCGGGCGCGTAAACCGTGGGGCCGCAGTTGTAGAAACGGAAAACGCCGTCGGGTTGACCGGGCGCGAGTTCGAGCGCGGTGCGTGTGAGCGAGTCGTGAAGACGGATGGACATGAGGGATGAATTAAGAATTAAGAATTAAGAATTAAGAAAGCAGAAATTCGAGCCTGCTTGATTCGGAGCCGTCGCGCGGGCGGCCCGGCGTGAGGCCGCGGCTGCTCGACGCTGCGCTGTCCATGTCATTATTCCTTTGATTTTCATCGTCGCCCGGGGCAAACCGTGTGGTGACGATGCTTCCGCTTTTCAGGCCCAAACCTCGACTGCCCGCATTTGCGACGACGCTGGTGTTTTTTTCCGCGCTGATCGTTTGCTCGCATGCGCGCCCCTCGGAATCGGCCGCCGAGTATTCGTTGCGCGAATGGCATGGCAGCGATGGTTTGCCGGACGAGGTTGTGCACGCGGTCGCGCAGGATGCGCAGGGTTACCTGTGGGTCGCGACCGAGGGCGGCATCGCGCGTTTTAATGGTTTGCGTTTCGACAACTTCGCGCCGCCGGCGGATGCGACCGGGCTTGACGGCGTGGCGAGCGTGGGGTCGCGCGGAGTGCCCGCCGTGGTGAATCATCCGGAGCACGGGTTGCTGTTCGCATACAGCACGGGCGAAATCTGGCAGTGGACGGGGCGCGAGCTTCGCCGCGCGCCGGTCGCGGCCCTTTTTTCCAAGGGGCGCATCGCGTCGTGGTTTGTGCAGGCGGACGGCGCGCTTTGGGCGGATTTTCTCGACGGGCGACTTGAATATGCGCGTGACGGGCGCGTGACGAAGGTCACGCTCGGGCACTCGTTGCTTGCGGGCCGCCCGCTGAGTTTTTCCGACGACGGGGAGGGCGGGGTGTGGATCGCGGCGCGCGCGGCGTTGTATCATTTCCGCGCGCAGGACGCCGCCGCGGCGGCCGCGCAAACCGGCGCCGCCGGCATCAGCCTGCCGCCTCACCCGGTTGATTTTGGGCGCGAGGAAATCAGCGTTGCCACGAGCCGCCACGGCAAACCTTGGATCGTTTTGGGCGAGGTGCTCGGACGATGGGATGGCGCGCAGATCGCCAACCTCATGCAGATGCCTCGCATGCTCGGGGCGCATTTCGTCCACGATCTCAAGGAGGATCGCGAGGGAAACCTCTGGGTCGGCACGCGTTCGCAAGGAGCCTACATGGTCAGGGCCGGCGGCGGCGAATACCAGCTCATGCCGGCATCGCATCGCACGGTGCGCTGCGTTTTTCAGGACAACGAGGGCAACATTTGGCTCGCCACAAACGGCGGCGGGCTCAACCGGCTTCAGTCGAAACGATTCCGCCTCTATGATTCCTCCGCCGGGCTCGACGACGACCTCACGTTTACCGTCAGCGAGGACAACTCGGGCGCGGTCTGGCTTGCCAATCGCGACGGCGGCATGGTGCGCGTGCGAAACGGCAGGATCACAAAAAATCCGCCGACGTGGCCGACCGGATCCGCGGGGCGCGTTTATCCCTGCAACGACGGTGGCGTCTGGTTCACGGCGGGAAGCGGCCTTTTCAGGACGAATGCCGACGGCGATTTGTTTCCGCGCGAATCCGATCCCGCGCTCTTCAAAAACATGCGCGTCATGTTTGTGAGCCGCGACGGCACGCTCTGGCTTGGCGGTGATGCCGGCGAGCTCGGGCGTTTCACCTCCGGCGGTTTTGTCACGTTCACACCTGGGGACGGATTTCCGGCGCAACAGCGTCCCGGCGCAATCGTCGAGGATGCGCAAGGCCGCGTTATTATTGGCACAAATCGCGGTGGCATTTTTGTGTTCGATCCGGCGGATTCGGCGCGCGATGGAGTGGCGCGGCTGCGGCCGTTTCGCGCGCCCGACTCCGCGCCCCTTGCCGCGGTGCGCAGTCTGCTCGTTGATGAGAACGGAACACTCTGGGTCGGCACCGGAGGCGCGGGCGTTTATCTTGTCACCGCCGACGGTCGCGAATTTTGCCTCGACAAAAACGCGGGGCTGCCCGACGCGATGATTTCGCAGATGCTCTTCGACGATCACGGGCGTGTCTGGTTTGGTTCCTCGCATGGAATCTTCAGCGCCGCGCGCGCTGATGTCGACGCATTCACGCGGGGCGAATTGTCCGTCGTCCGCACGTCCACCTTTGGCGAAAACGAGGGGCTCGATCACATCTCCTGCCTCAACGGCTACCAGCCGCATTGCTGGAAGACGCGGGACGGCACGCTCTGGTTCACCACGCGCCGCGGCGTGCTCGCCATCGATCCGCAGATCATTCTTCCCGGCCACGCCGCGCCTGTTTTCATCGACCGGCTTTATGTCGATGGAAAACCCGTCCCGCTCGCAACGGCGCGGGACTCCGGCGGATACCCTCCGGTGAGAATTCGTTCCGATGCGCGGCGCATTGAGGTTTTGTTTTCCGCGCTCAATTTCACCGCGCCCGAACGCACCACGGTTCGTTATCGCCTGGAGGGGTTTGACACCGACTGGCTGGCGGCGGGCGGTGCGCGCCGGCTCGTTTATCCGCGCCTTTATCCCGGGGAATACCAGTTGCAACTCGATGCCGCCGACGAGGCGGGGCTTTGGAACGCGCCCGACGAGGCCAGCGGCGCAGTCAGGCCCGATCTTTCGCTCACCCTCATTGTCGTGCCCTTCTGGTGGGAGACAATTTGGTTTCGCGCGGCGCTCGTGGTTTTGCTTGCGGCGCTCTTTGCGGCGGCGGTTCGCGCCTGGTCGTATCGACGCCTTCGCCGGCGCCTCGAACTCAGCGAGCGCGAGGCCTCGATCAATCGCGAGCGCACCCGCATCGCGCGCGACATTCACGACGACCTCGGCGCGAGCCTCACGCGCATCAGCCTCCTTTCCCAATACGACGCCGCGGACAACCCGGACGACGCCGATGCGCAACGCGCGTGCTTCGATGAAATCTATACGACGACCACGGCGGTCACGCGTTCAATCAACGAGATTGTATGGGCGCTCGACGCGCGCCACGACAACCTCGAAAGCATGGTGAATTATTTCGACAGCTACGCGCAGCGATTTCTCACCGTCGCGCGCATCCGCTACCGCCTCTACGCGCCGGCGCGCCTGCCCGATCTCGCGGTGAGCAGCCGCGTGCGGCACGACCTGTTCCTCGCCTTCAAGGAGGCGCTCAACAACTGCGTCAAATATTCCGCGGCCACCGAGGTCGTCGTGCGCGTGTCGATTGATGAGCGGACACTCGCAATCACAATCACCGACGACGGGCGCGGCCTGCCACCCGATGCGTGCGCGCCCGGTGTCGCCAGTTCCGGCGGGGGCGGCCAGGGGCTCGCAAACATCGGGCTCCGCCTCGCCGCCATCGGCGGAACCGCCGAAGTTCGCAACGCAGCAAACGGCGGAACCGAGGTTGCGCTGAGCATACCCATTAACAAAATCGAGACATGACCCAGCACGCAGACGCAACACCGCCCCCCGCGTCCAACGGACCCGTTCGCATATCAATCGTCGAGGATGATCCGCACACGCGGCGGCTTCTCGGCAACATCGTCACCGGCGCGTCCGGGATGCGTCTCGTGAGCGATTTTTCCAATTGCGCGGACGCTATCGCCGCGCTTCCCGCGCAACGCCCCGATGTCGTGTTGATGGACGTGAACCTCCCGGAAATGAACGGCATTGAGTGCGTGCGCCGCCTCAAGCCGCTCCTTCCGAAAACGCAGTTCATGATGCTCACCGTGTATGACGACACGGAAAACATTTTTGCCGCGCTCTCCGCGGGCGCGACCGGCTACCTGCTCAAAAGCACGAGTCGCGACGAGCTCATATCGGGCATTCAGCAAGTGCATGCCGGCGGCTCGCCGATGAGCAGCGCCATCGCGCGCAAAGTCGTGCGCTCCTTCGCGCAACCCGCGCCGCAACCGCCGCAGGTCCCCGCCGATCCGGGCTCGGAAATCGCCACGCTTTCCGAGCGCGAGCAGGAAATCCTCGGCATGCTGGCGCAGGGGTTTCTCTACAAGGAAATCGCCGACAAACTCGCGCTGAGCGTGTTCACCGTGAAAACCTACACCCGCCGCATCTACGAAAAACTGCACGTCCACTCCCGAAGCCAGGCCACGGCAAAGTATTTCCAGCGGTAGGGCAAAGTCTCCAGGCCGGGGCGGAAGTTTTTTTTTGCGGCGGAGAATTGCGGCGCGACGGAAGGTTTCGCCCCGCCTGTCTTGTCACCCCTTTGGACTACGCGGCGGAGGTTGTTTGCTGTCGCGCGGGCGGCCCGCCGCCTCAGATATTTGCGGCACGCCCCATGCCAACGCTTTCTCGCAACATCAACTCGCTCGCATCGATTTTGTTTCTGGTCGCCGCCTTTGGCGTTTGCGCGCGCGGTGATTTTGCCTCGCCCACATCCGCTTACAACCTCGCCGGTTTTGGCGGGGGACAACCGGCGGCGGGGAAATCGCGGAGGACGATTCGGCGTATCGGCGCGTTGCCACGCCGCTCGAATTCGTGACCGCCATCCGCGATGCCAACGCCGGAGCGCCCGCTGTGCGTGTGATCGAAATAACCGCCGATCTCAATCTCGGCTGGCTCGAGGTTTCGGCCGAGACGCGCGCGCTTGCGGCCAATCCGCTTCGGCCCCAAGCGGTCGCGCCGAAACTCCATCCCGTGCTCAAGGCCACCGGTGTTTCGATTCTCGACATCAAGCCGAGGAACGGCGGGCTTACTATTTTTTCCGCAAACGGCGCGACGGTCAGGCACGTCACGTTTAACATCAAGTCCACCTCGAACATCATTATCCGCAATCTTCGTTTTGACGAACTTTGGGAGTGGGATGAGGAGACGCGGGGCAACTACGACGCCAATGACTGGGACTTCATCACGCTCGGCAACGGCGGCCCGGTTTCCGATGTGTGGATCGATCATTGCACGTTCACCAAGTCCTACGACGGCATCATCGACATGAAGTCGGACGTGCGCAACGTCACCATTTCCTGGTGCCGTTACACGGGTGATGACGGCGCGACCAATCCGGGAAGTTTTGTGCGCCGCCAGATCGAGGCGCTTGAGGCGTCGCGTGCCGAAAATGGGTTTTACGATTTTTTGCGGACGAACGGTTTCGCCGCCGGAGACATTGCAACCATAGTTCAGGGGCAGAAAAAAGGCAGTCTTCTCGGGGCGCGGGAATTCGATCCCTCTAACGCTGTCATCACCGCGACCTTTCACCATTTGCTCATGGAAAACCTCTGGGATCGCGCCACGCCGCGCCTCCGCGGTGGAAACGCGCATTGCTACAATCTTTACGTTGACGACACGCGGGCGCTCGCCGCCAAGCGCCTCCGCGATGTGCGTGCCGCCGCCATGCCCGCCGCCGCGCGCGATGTGCTCAACAAAACCTACCATTTCTCCCCGCCGCTCAACGGTTGTATCTCGACCGAGGGCGGCGCGATCCTTCTCGAAAAATCCGTTTACATCGACTGCCTCCGGCCGCTTCGCAACAACCAGTCCGGCGCGGCCTCTGCCGCGTCGAAACCGCATTACACCGGCCGCATCCTCGCGCTCGACACCATCTATCAGTTGCGCAAGCCCGACGGCTCCATCGCCACCACGCGCGGCAACAGCACCGATCCCGGCAGTCCGCTCGGTCCGTTCCAGGCGCCGGTCATCCCCTTTGCGTGGAACCTGCCCGGCGGCGCGCTTCCGTATTCTTACACCACCGACGACCCCACGGAGCTCTCCGCCATTCTCACGGCCGGAGCCGGCGCGGGCGTTGTTGAATGGAGCAAGGAAAACTGGCTCAAGACGACCTATGCGACGGCCCCGGCGGATCGCCCGCCCACGATCATTGTCCAGCCCATGGCGCAAACCGCGGCCAGGGGCGGCACGGTCATTTTCACCGTCGCCGCGAGCGGCAGCCCCGTGCTCGCATATCAGTGGTGCAAGGGCGGAGTCCCGCTCGCCGGAAAAAACACCAGCACCCTCGCGCTCGAAAATATCGACACAAGCCACGCCGGCAATTATCACGTCATTGTTTCCAACGACCTCGACACCATCGACTCCAACGCCGTCGCGCTCACGGTTTTGCCGACGGGAAAAACACAAGTGATCGCCGTATCCGGACAGTAACCGCATGTCACCCCTTTGGACTACACCCCGCGCGGGCTTTCACCTCGCGAGTCAAAAATAACATGGCAAAAATCAAGACCAAGAAAACCGCTTTTCAGTTTCGTTAACCCGCGCCCAACCCTCGACCCGCACCCTCTTATGCATACCACCACCACGCCCACTCGTATCGTGCGCATCGCGACACTTGCCGTCGCGTTTGCCGCCTCGTTCGCCACCCTCCGCGCCGCGCCCGCGCCGACGATCCCCTCATCCGCCTACAACCTCACGGGCTTCGCCGCGACCACCACGGGCGGCGGGGTTATCAATGACACCGACGCCGCATACCGCAAGGTCACCACCGCGCTCGAGTTCATCACCGCCATTCGCGACTCCAACAAAACCGCCGGGGCGGTGAAGGTCATCGAGGTCATGAACGACCTCAACCTCGGCTGGAATGAAATCGGCTCGGAGGCGCAAAACCTTGATAGCAATCCCGCCCGCGCGCACGCCGCGCCCAAGCTTCACCCGACGCTCATCACAAGCGGCGTCACCCTTCTCGACATCAAGACAAAGGGCGGCGGCCTCACAATTTTCTCCGCCAACGGCGCGACCATCAAGCACTGCACCTTCAATATTAAAAACACCTCCAACATCATCATCCGCAATCTCAAGTTCGACGAAATGTGGGAATGGGACGAGGCCACCAAGGGCGACTACGACAGCAACGACTGGGACTTCATCACGCTCGGCAACGGCGGTGACACCACCAATATCTGGATCGACCACTGCACCTTCACCAGCGCCTACGACGGCATCACCGACATGAAGGCCAAGGCCAGCAACGTCACCTATTCCTGGTGCCGCATCACCGGAAGCGACGACGCCCCCGGCGGATTCATTCGCGCGCAACTCGACGTCCTCGAAGCCAGCAAGTCCAGTCATCCCATGTATAACACCCTGCGCACCAAGGCGGGCTTCACCATCGAGGAAATCGCCTTCATCACGCGCGGCGCGAAAAAAGGCATTCTCATGGGCGCCAACAGCCTCAAGGCGGAGAACGCGAACCTCACCGCCACCTTCCATCACATCCTCATGACGAACCTTTGGGATCGCGCGATCCCGCGTCTGCGCGGCGGCAACGTCCACATCTACAACGTCATTCTCGACGACACCGAGGCGCTCGCCGCCAAGCGCCTTCGCGACACGCGCGCCGCCGCCCTCGATTCCGCCGGTTTGAGCGCGTTGAACAAATACAAATTCAACCCGCCCCTCAACGGCGCCATCTCCACAGAGGACGGCGCCATCCTCCTCGAAAAATCCATCTACACCGACTGCCTCTGGCCCCTTCGCAACAACCAGACCGATCCCTCAAACGCCGCCTACACCGGAAAAATTCTCGGCCTCGACGTCATCTATAATTTCGACTCCACCACCATCCGCGGCAACAGCACCGACGACGGCAATCCGCTCGGCCCCTTCCAATCCGCCATCAAGCCCTTCTCGTGGAGCTTCGCCGACAACTCGCAGACGCTCCCCTACACGATTGACAACATGGACGACCCCTCGGTGCTCCCCGTCATCCTTGAGGCCGGAGCCGGCGCGGGCGTGATCGAATGGGCCGACACCGACGGCAAATACAACTGGCTCAAAACCACCTATCCCGCCGCGCCCGCGTCCGATATCGCGCCGGTGATCACCCTCCAGCCAAAATCGCAAAGCGTCATCGAGGGTTCCAGCGTCACACTTTCCGTCTCCGCAATCGCCAGCCCCGCGCCCTCCTACCAATGGTATAAGGATTCGTTGCCCGTCGCCGGCGGCACCACCTCCACGCTCACTATCGCGAGCGCTTCCGCCGCCAGCGTTGGCGCTTATTATGCGGTCGTCACCAACGGCATCGCACCCGATGCCACCAGCGCCACCGCCACCATCTCGCTCACGTCGCCACCCGCCGCCCCCGTTGCCGCCGCGGCGACCGGAATCACCGGCGAAGGTTTCACCGCCAACTGGGCGCTCTCGGCCAACGCCACCGGCTACAGCATCGACGTTTCGCCCGATCCGACCTTTGCCAACTGCTGGCCCGGTTATGAAAACCTCGCCGTCGGCAATGTCGCCAGCCACGCAATCACCGGCCTGAGCCCCGCGACCACGTATTACTACCGCGTCCGCGCCACCGTCGGCTCCTACAGCACCGCCGATTCCAATGCGATCGCCGCGGCGACCGCCGCCGTTGCAAATATTCCGGCGGAAGTGGACGACCCCATGGACGACACCGACCGTCTCAGCGCGCCCTCGCTCACCAACACCCGCTGGGTCGTTGCCAACAGCGCCAGTTACAGCCAGCTTGCCGCTACGACCGGCGGGATAACATGGACCCTTGCATCCGCCAATGGGACTCTCGCGGTCGGTTATTTCCCGAAAGTCACGGTGCCTGTTGGCGAAACATTGACCGCCACACTTGAGTTCACACCCGGGACCGCGGGCGCGACCGCGGACGGCTTCCGCTTCGCATTCCTGAGCAGCGGCAGCGATGGAATACTTTCGAACGATGTCACCAGCGGCACCAACGACGTCTTCAAAACGCACACCGGTTACGCGCTGTTCAGCAAGAGCGGCAATGTGGGCGGCGGCAGCACGGCTGCGCTGGCGGTGGATGCTTACAGGCGCAATGACAGCCCCGGCACGCCCGCGGATTTGCTTTCGAAGAGCGGGGATTGGACAAAGCAAAGCTCCAGCAGCGGCGCCTCCGGCAATCTTGTCGCCGGCTCCACCTACAAGCTCGTGTTCCAAGTCCTGAACAACGGTTCCTCGCTCACTGTCACGGAAAGCCTGACCGGCCCGGGACTGAGCAATGTGTCGGCTTCCTTCACGGACAACGCTCCCGCCGCGAATTATTTTGACGCGATCGCACTGCGCTTTGCGAAGGGCAGCAACCAGTTTGGCAGCATCACGCTCAACAGCCTCAAGGTCACGGGCGGCGTGGTTGAAACCGCGGTCGATCCGCTCCCCGCGATCTACAGCGCCCCGACCGCAAGCGGTGCGCAAGGCGCGGCGTTCAACTACGCCTGTGTCTCCACCAACGGAGCCACGAGCTACTCCGCCACGGGACTTCCCTCGGGCCTGAGCATCAACGCGTCGACCGGCGTCATCAGCGGCACGCCCGCGGAATACGGTTCCTTCGACGCCATCGTCACCGCGAGCAACGCCAATGGCGCGGGCGCGGACTTCACGCTCACGCTGACCATTGAGCCCGAACCGGCTGCCGCGCCTGTTGCCGCCGAGGCCACCGCGCGCACCGCCGAAGGTTTCACCGCCAACTGGACCGCCGTGCCCGGCGCGACCAGTTACCAGCTCGACATCGCCACCGACTCCGGTTTCACCACCATGGTCGCCGGTTACGAGGAACTCAATGTCGGCGATGTCACCAGCTACGCCGTCACCGGCCTCGATGCCGCCACCACTTATTATTACCGCGTCAGTGCCGTGACTGAATCCGTCGTCGGCAACGCCTCAGCGACCATTACCGTTGTCACAGCCGGCGAAGGCGGCGGCTACCTCGTCAACGACAGCTTCACCGATGCCGACCGCATCGGCGGCACCGACGGTTCCAGCACGCACAAGACAAACGGACCCTTTGTCGCCACTCCCTCAAGCGCGAACACCCAATGGGTGGCGAACCAAGTCAGCACGCTTGTCGCTACGGGCACGGGCTTGGTTTGGGGTTACACCGGCACGAGCAGCGCAACAGCGCTCGGCTATTTCCCCGATGTCACCGTGCAATCCGGCGTGCCCATGACCATCGCGCTCACATTCACCACGGGCACGACGGGCGGCACCGTGAACAACATCCCCAACAACCTGCGCATCGGCCTGATCAACGACACCGCCAGCGGCAGGGCCAACAACGACGGCATCTCGTCCACCGACGCCCGCTTCGAAGGCGACACCGGCTACGCCGTGTTTTCCGCCTCGTCCGTGGTCGGCGGGGGAAGCACCGCCGACATCGGGCTGAAAACTTACAAACGCACCCCCACTGACGACAAGAAAACCGACCTCATCAACACGGACGTCAACTGGACGAGCCTCGGCGCGAGCACCGGCGCCACCGGAAACCTCGGCGTGAACACGTCCTACACGCTCACGTTCACGCTGAATTACAACGGCAGCAAAATGACCATCAACACAAAGCTCGCGGGCGGCGACCTGGCGGGGTTTGACTACACGGTCGAGGATGAAACAAGTCCTGTTTTGACCTTCAACACGATCGCGTTCCGCCTTGGCAAGGGCGTCGGCCAGTTCAGCGAAATCAACTTCACCAACCTCAAGATTTGGGAGGGCGCCGAACCCGCCTCCGGTCCCGCCGCGCCCACGCTCGCCGAGCCGAACAGCATCACGGCGGAAGGCTTCACCGCCAACTGGAACACCGCCGCGGGAGCCACCGGCTATTATCTCGACGTCTCCACCGACCCGGACTTCGGCAGCTTCGTTTCCGGCTATGAAAACCTCTACGTCGGCAACAACCTCAGCCACGCCATCACCGGCCTCACGGCGGGCGTCACCTACTATTATCGCGTGCGCGCCGCCAACGCCGACGGCACCAGCGCGAGCACCGGCGCCAGCACGGCCGTGGTCACCACGGGCGGCGGTGGCAACACCTATCTCGTCAACGACAGCTTCACCGATTACGACCGCATCGGCGGCTTCGACGGTTCCGCGACCGCCCCCGACGCGCCCTTGGTCGGCACGCCCACCGCAACCAACACACAATGGGTTGCCAGCAGCACCAACACCCTCGTCGCCACCGGCACCGGCATGGTTTGGAATTACGCGGGCACCGGAAATTCCATGACCATCGGTTACTTCCCCGAAGTGACCGTGGCCAACAGCGGCACAGTCACCGTGCAGCTAAAGTTTACCACCGGCGTCGTCGGCACCGGCACGAACAACCTTCGCATCGCTCTCATCAACGACACGCCCAACGGCCGCTTTGAAACCGACGGCGTCTCGTCGGCCAGCGACTATTACAAGGGCGACACCGGCTACGCCATCATGTCCGCCGCCAGCAACATCGGCAACGCCACCGCCAACCTCGTCCTGCGCACCTACAAGCACATCAACCTCGAAACGACCGACTTGCTCGGCACCGCCGGAAACTGGGGCACGGCCACGGGCACCACTTCGCAGATCGGAAACAGCTCCGGCTCCACCGGCTATTTCCAGGGCGAAACAGACTACACCCTCACGCTCACCCTCGCGAAAAACACATCCGGCACCGAGATGACTATCGGCACCAAGCTCGAGGGCGGAAACTTCACCGGACTCGAATACAGTGTCGTTGACAGGGACACCACCGTTGCGATTCCCGGCAGTTTCAACGCACTCGCGTTCCGCCTCGGCGGCAGCACAACCCAGTTTGATCATCTCAAATTCACCAGCCTCAAGGTATGGGAGGGCGACGAGCCCGCGCCGGTTGCCGCCGCGCCCGTGATCACCTGCCCCGCCACCGCTTCCGCCACGCAAGGCGCCGCGTTCACTTACAACATCACCGCGATCAATTCGCCCACCAGCTACGCGCTCGCCAGCGGCGCGCTCCCGGCCGGAGTCACGCTCAACACCAGCACCGGTGTCATCAGCGGCACGCCCACGGAAAGTGGCACCTTCAACGTCACGCTCACCGCAACCAACGATATCGGCGCCAGCGCGCCGCACTCGCTTGCGATCACCGTGGCGACCGCGATCACCGAGCCGCCCGTCATCAACAGCGAGACAACCGCCACCGCCGTCATCGGCGCCGCGTTTACTTACACGATCACGGCGACCAACGAGCCTTCGAGTTTCGCCGCCACGGGGCTGCCCGCCAGCGGCAACCTCCAGCTCGACACCGCCACCGGCGTCATCAGCGGCACGGCCGCCGTCGGCGATCTCGGCACGCATACCGTCGTGCTCACCGCCACCAATGCCATCGGCGCGAGCGCGCCCGTCACACTCACGCTCACCGTGGAGCTGCCGCCCGCGCTTTCCGCCCCGGTCGCATTGCCCGCCACCGGCGAAACAACGACCGGCTTCATCGCCCGCTGGGAGGCTGTCACGGGGGCGGACAGCTACCGCCTCGATGTCGCGACCGACGCCGGGTTCACCAGTCTTGTTTCCGGTTACGGCGATTTGAACATTGGCACGATGACCGGCCGCATGGTCACGGGACTCTCCGCCGACACCGATTATTATTATCGGGTTCGCGCCGTGAACGAAGCCGGCCCCTCCGCCTCCTCCAACACCGGCGCCGCCCGCACCGCCAGCTCCGAGGTCGTGCTTGTTGACGATTCCTTCAACGACACTGATCGCATCGGCGGCTTCGACGGCACCAGCACCAGCAGCAGCTCGCCCGCAATCAACACGCCCACCTCCGCCAATACCCAGTGGGTTATCGGCAACGCCGGCCAGCTCATCGCCACCACCGGCGGCATGAACTGGAACTTCCTCGTCACAAACGCCGTTTCCGCACTCGGCTATTTCCCGACCGTCAATGTTGCCAACGGCACCACCGTCACGCTCCGGCTCAAGTTCACCACCGGCACGCTCGGCGGCGCGACCAGCGGCAACAACTTCCGCATCGTCATGATCGACAGCTCGCCCAACGGCTATCGCCAAACCGACGGCGCGGGTTCCACCGCCGATCCGTTTATCGGTGACAAGGGTTACGCGTTCTTCATGCCCTCGCCCGTCGCCGGGGCCAGCACCATGCCCGTGACTTTGCAGTCCTTCAAGCGCACCGCCCTCACGAGCGACAACCTCTTCGGCTCGGACGCCAGCTGGACGCGCTCCAACTCGGTGACGCAGGCAGACGGTCATCGTTTCGCCTCCAACACCGCCTACACGCTCACCATCACGCTCACGCGCAGCAGCGCCACCAGCATCACCACCAACGCGGTCATCACGGGCGGCAACTTCGACAACCTCATCTGCGAAATCGCCGACGCCGACACGCCTGTCACCAAGTTCGACACGCTCGGCCTGCGCTTCGGCGCCGGCATCAACCAGTTCAACCAGATCACGCTCAACAGCCTGAGGATCACCACCACCGGCAGCTCCGAGGTCACCGAGCCGCCCGTCATCACGAGCGCGCTCACCGCCTCCGCCACGCGCGGCGCGGCCTTCAGCTACACCATCGTCGCCGACAACGTTCCGACCAGCTTCACCGCCGAGGGGTTGCCGTCCGGCCTCGAACTTGAAACCAGCACCGGCGTCATCTCCGGCACGCCCACCGCCACCGGCTCCTACGCCGTCACCATCGGCGCGCACAACGCCATCGGTTCCGACACTCGGGAACTCATCATCACGGTTACCGCCGGCGGAAGCGATATCACCACGATCGTTCCTCCCTCGGGCGGGCTCACCAGCCCCGCGTCAACGGTGTTTGACGCGGCGGGCAACGCCTACATTGCCGACATTGCCGCGGGCGCGATCATGAAAGTCGCGGGCGACGGCACCGTCACCACCTTCGCCACCATCCCGCAGCTCGCTGTCGTCGCCGCCGACTCATCCGGCAACCTCTACGCCGCGGGCAATGACGGTAATGTGACAAAAATCCTCGCCGACGGCACCGTTGTCAGCCCCGCGCTCGCCACCGGAGTCACCACGCCGGGCGGCATCGCGGTTGATTCCGATGGCAATGTCTATGTGAGCAAAACCGCCTCCAACACCATCGTGAAAATCACCCCCGCCGGCGCGGTCAGCACGCTCGCCGGTTCGGGTTCCGCGGGCTCTGCCGACGCCACCGGCGACGCAGCCAGCTTTAACGGTCCCACCGGCCTCGCGCTCAATGGCAACACCGGCACGCTTTACGTCGCCGACACTGTCAATTGCACCATCCGCGCAATCGACCTCGCCACCGGCACGGTCACCACCGTGGCGGGGCGGGCGGGCGTCGCCGGGGACATTGGCAGCGAAGGCTCCGACGGAAAGGCGACCGATGGCACGCTCGACACGCCAGAGGCGATCACCATCGACGCCGCCGGCCTCCTCTACATCGCCGACACGGGCAACAATTTGATCCGCGGTTTCGATCCCGTTTCCGGCGCGCTCACCACGCTCGCGGGCGACTCTGGCTCGATCACGCTCGTCGCGCCCGCCGGCCTCGCATTCAACCCCGTCAGCGGCCTCCTCAACGTCGCCGACACGGGCAACGGAGCCTTGCGCGCGGTCACCATCAAACCCGTTATCGCCGCGCAGATTGTTGATCGCATCGCGAAGCTCGGCACAACCGTCACGCTCGACGGCACCGCATGGGCCTCGCCCGCCGCCTCCTATCAGTGGTCGGTGCACGGCACGGCTCTTGCGGGAAGCGAAGCCACCATCACGATCAATGTGAAGAGCGTCACCGACTCGGGCGTTTATACGATTGCCGCCTCCAACACGGCCGGCGAAAGCACCGCCGGCATGCGCCTCACCGTCACGGGCAACGACTCGACCCAAGGTCCCAACGACAACTCCCCGAACATGAACGACAGCGGCGGCGGAGGCGGCGCGCCCAGCCTTTGGATACTCGGCGCGATGGCCCTGCTCGCACTCGTCCGGAAATTCTCCGCGCGCCGCATGCCGGCCAAACTGCTCCCGCTGTTGGTGTTCCTTTCGTTCCTCGCCATTCACACTTCACCCTTCGCGATTGCGCAGCAGGCGACGCCCTCCGCCGAGCTGCCTCCCGACGATGAAATCATCACAATGTCCGCGTTCGAGGTCACCGGCCAGAGCATCAAGGGTTACACCGCCTCCGAGTCCGTCACGGGCACCCGCGTCGCCAGCCTGTTGCGCGATTTGCCGTTCAACGTCAACGTCGTCACCGACGAGTTTATCGCCGATTTCAACGCTTTCGATCTCGCCGACCAGCTCTCGAACGTCAGCTCCTTTTCACCGTCCGAAAATATCGGGCAGTTTCAGTTGCGCGGCTTCGAGGCTTCCACGCAGCTTGTTGACGGCTTCCGCCGCGTCGGGCTGACGGGAGTCACGGTTACTGATCGCGTTGAAGTCATCAAGGGCCCCGCCGCCTCCATCTACGGCGCGATTCAACCCGGCGGCGCGGTCAACACCCTGCGCAAAAAGCCAGCCGCCAAGCCCAAATACGGCCTCACCCTTGGCGTTGGCACCCACGACCAGGCGCGCGCTTCCTTTTACGCGACGGGACCGGTCGGGAACAGCAAGAAACTCTTCTACCGACTCGACACCGAATACCGCCGCACCGAGCGCCAGCAGGAGTTCACCAGAACGCGCAACGGCTACGCCGCCCTGCAGCTCGCCTACAAGCCGACCTCGCGCACCACGCTGTCGGTGTTCATCGACCACGCCGACCGCCACGATCATCCCGTCTCCCAGCTGGCGACCTCCGCGGCGCGTGTTGACATAGGCAATCTTCCCTCGTGGTTCCCCTACGACACCAGCGACCTTCGCCGCACTTGGGCGAAATATTTCACGCAATACTTTGCCCAGGATTTTGATTATTACGACATGAACTTCTACGGCCCCACCGCCGCGAAATACAGCCGCCTCACCTCGGGCAGCGTCACGCTCGACCACAAGGTGAACTCGCTTTGGAGCATCCGCGCCTCCTTCAACATGTCCACCAACCTCTCGCACACGGAGAACGCCAACATCGGCTACTATCCCTTCGGCTACGGCGTCATCAACGCGGCCACGACCGAGCCGCCCACCGCCGAGGTCAGGATCACGCCCAAGCACGCCGAAACCACCAACAAGGCCACCGGTTTCCAACTCGACAACCTCTTCCGTTTCGACACCGGCCCGATCAAGCACCAGCTCCTCGTCACCGGCGATTACTACCGCAATTCCTCGCGGGAGTTTTCGGCCACATGGTCCAACGCCTTTTTCTACGATCCGGCCGATCCGTATAATCTCGCGGGCAATCCCAGCTACGCCAGTTGGGATTACGCCACTTGGGACGATGATCGGTCGCCCTACAACCGGGTTGGCGACAACTCCAAGGTCATCAACCGCAACTACGGCCTCTTCGTGAGCGAGCGCGCCACCATGTTCAAGGGCCGCCTCATCGCCATGGCCGGGGTGCGCTACGACTACGTTGACTGCACCGCCACGCACATGCCCACGGACGACAACTACACGACCAAGGTCGTCGATTATTCGCCCGACTCGTGGACCTACCAGCTCGGCCTCACCGCCGTGATCAATCGCAACATCACCGCCTACGTCAACGCCAGCTCCGCCTTCGACCCGCAGCCGCAGCTCGACGAATACGACAACCCGCTGCCCAACAAGGAAAGCGACGGCTACGAGTTCGGCTTTAAGTTCACGCTCTTTTCCGAGGCGCTCAACATCACCCTCAACCGCTTCTACATCCGCCAGGAAAACCTCACCTACTCGGTCAACGATCCCGAGACCGGGCAAAAGGAGACAATCGTCACCGGCGAGCAAAAGGCCAAGGGTTACGAAATCGACTTCAACTGGCAGCTCACCCGCTCGCTCAACATCATCGGCGGCTATGGTTATGTGGACGCCGAGATCACCGACGCCGGAAAACTCAACTGGCTGAACAACACCACCCCGCGCCGCGTGCCCAAGCACAACCTCGGCATCTCCGTTCGCTACGAATTTGTCAGCGGCCCGCTCAAGGGGCTCTTCGCCACCGGCGGCGCGACTTATTACAGCAAGTCACTCGTCAACGCCGGTTCCGGCTATAACATCACGCCCTACAAGGGCACCGAGGATTTCAACCGCATGAGCCAGGAGTTAATCTACAACGTCCGCTTCCCCAACGGCGGCCTGCCTTATCCCTACCTTCCGGAAAATGCGATTGTCTCGTATTTCACCCCCGCAAGCGGTTCGACTCCCGCCATGCTCTATTGGACTGACAACCAGGGTGCCACCACTGTCGATGAGTTGAAAAAATACTCCTACGCCTCGCCCTATCTCAACGGCGCCGTGTATGTGATCGACGGGCGCACGCAAATCTACAACCGCTCCTCGGTCGTCTGGAAAATGGGCGTCGGATACAAATTCAAGGCCCGGGGCTTCGGCAAAAAACTGAGCCACAAAATACAGGTCAACATGAACAATGTCTTTAACGAAAAAAGCACCATCGGCGGCGGCATTCCGATTCTCGAGCGCAACGTGATGGTGACCTATTCGGTGACATTCTAAGGGCAAAAGAATTTGGTCAGGGATTGTTTAGCACGGGCGCGCATGCGCCCCGTGCGTGTTATCAGGCGGCTTTCGACGGACAATCATTCGGACAAATAAAAGCTCTCGAATCCCATTTTTATTCCGTGTGCCTTTGTCATGGAAAAAATTAAACGCGCCCCATTAGTTTTGCCCGGAAAAGTATTCTTAAACTATACCATATGCAAACTCGCTTTGGTCGTCAGCGGGTAGGGCGCGCTCGCCGAGCGCGCCGAGAATTACGAGAGGCAACCAAATGGCGGAACAAATGATTTCAGCCGTTTCCCAATACTTAAAAGAGCGGGGGCACCCGGACGTTTGTGCGGCTCCCGGGGAATGATTTTTAGTCCTGCAACACTGTGGAGTTGCGAAAAATCTGTGTATTTTTTACCGATTCACAGGCATGTTTTCGCAAGTGCTAAAAACGAAAAGCGTCCATTGTTTTCGATAATGAAATCAATTTTCCATAAAGCTTTTATGTTTTCTTAATTTGTTTTAAAACAGATAATTGCATAATTTAATTACAGACCGAAAAAGCTCGATTTTCTGATTATGGTAAATGCGGAATATGGTTTTGCGCGGACATCCCGGCCTGTTTATTCGGTCCGCGTGCAAACGCATAGTAGCATATAAAGTAAATAATAATGCTTGCATGTGAAAAAACATATTACTGTATTGGCGCCCGTATGGCTAACGACATCAAAAACGAAATTGCAGCAACAAAGGCAAAGCTGGCAGAACTTGAAAAGTTTCAGAAGATTCAGGGGAAACTTGCAGGCCTGCCCGCGGCTTATGGATTCAGTGACGTTGATTCCTTTATCAAGGCACTCAAGCGCGCCGGCGGCTCCAAGAAACCCGGACGTCCCGCCAAGGGCGCGAAGGTTGCCAAGGCTCCCAAGGCCAAAAAAGGCAAGAAGGGCAAGCGCGCCCGCATCACGCCCGAGGTGAAGGATCAAGTGAAGGCCCTCGTTGCCGGCGGCAAGACTGGCGCCGAAATTGCCAAGAGCCTTGGTATCTCGCTCCCGAGCGTTCAGAATATCAAGAAGGAATTCGGCCTCGTCAAAAAGCGCCGCTAATATCCTGGTATCTTGTTGCTATAAACAATCACAAAGCCCCCGGTTCCGCCGGGGGCTTTTTTTGCGGGAAGTGAACCGGCGGACGGGCCATTAACCGACGCGCCCGGTGATCGCGCCCTGCCTAAGGCGGGAACCTCATCCAGCGCCATGCTCGGGCTCTATAATAAATATGATGATTTCCGGCGTCTCATGCGCGAGACGCGCGATTCCTTGGTCAAGCTTTCAAAATTATAATATATAAAAAGGTAATTCAAGAAAGGGCGCGCCTGTTCGCGGACAGGCGCGCCTTTTTTGTGTATAATACCATTTGCGAATAAGTTTTATTCTTTGGGCGCCGTCAACGGTGGGGGCATGCCTCCCGTGATTCCCGGACACGCTTACCAAAGTCTACGATAGCCGAGGTTGATGGACCAGGGGCGGTCGTAGTTGGATGCCTTGGCGTATTCGTAATCGAAGTAAGCCTGGCTGATGTCGTTGATGCGATACATCACGCCGACGCCTGCCTCGAAACGGCAGCCGTCGTAGTCGGTGTCGAGGGTTTTGCCATGCGCGCGGATTTTGCCGCCGCTGCTGTCGACTCCGACAACGGCGAACTTGCCGTAGGGATGCCAGTTGGTGTTTTTGAACTGGCGCCCGCCGCGCACACGCGCGCGGTATTGGTAGTTTGTCGACGAGGCAACTGACACGCCGATGGCGCGTTGGACATCGGTTGCGGCGGTCGAGTAATCGGCGCTGTTGATCCAGAGCACGGAAACTTGGACGGCGGGTTCAATCCACCAGCCGTTGGATTGCATGAGCAGTTTGCCGGCCTCGAGGGAAAGGCCTTGCGCCTTGGATATGTATTTGCCGCGGGTGATGGCGCCGTTGTGGGCGCGCGCCTCGAACTCGTTGTCGTAACGGTCGATTTTGGCGACCATGTCGGCAAACCAGCCTTTGTCGTTGATGAGCGTAGCGTAGAGGCCGAAGCCGACGCTGTCGGTGTCGCCGTTGCCGTGATTGTCGAAGTCGCGATTGACGCCACCCATGTCGAGCAGCGCGCCGGCGAGCACGAGGCCCGCGGGGGTGTCAAAGCGCTTGTCGGCGCCGATATTCACACCCCAGCCGTATTGTTTGAAGCCGAGGCCGGAGAGTTCGTTGTTAGCGTTGAGGCGGTAGCCGCGCGAGCGAACCCAGAGGTTGCCGTTGTCCGCCGTGGCGAGGCCTTTTTGATTTTCCCACCGCAGTTCGCCCATGCGCAGATACAGGCTGTCGAGCGAGTAGTTCCAGTCGAGGGCGAGGGTGGAGGCGGTGTTGAGAATGGCGTCGGCGGCGTGCGAGAGGCCGGCGTCGGTGAGATACCATTTGCGGGTGTCGGGGATGTAAACGGAGCCGTCGCCTTGGAGGAGTTCGAGTGTGGTGAGGGCGTGCTCAAGTTTGCCGCCGGGGTTGGCGAGGACGAACTGCGCGGAGCCGTTTTCAATGGTGACAAGTTCGATGGCGGTGTTGATGACGGAGATGTCGCCGGTGGCGTTGACGTAGATGTTGTGACTGCCGGCGCCGGCGTCGGTGATGGTGAGCGCGTTGGCGATGGCGCCTGCGGGGTTGTTTCCGGCGGTCGCGGCGGAGAGGTCGGCGTTGAGGACAAAGTTGCCCGTGCCGTGGCCGAGGGCGTCGATGGTGGCGGTGCCGGTGGCGGTCGCGAAGGTGATGGTGCCGCTGTTCATATGGACGGCGCCGAGCGAGATGCCGTTGGCGCCGAGGCGCAGATTGCTGGGCTGGTCGAGCGCGACGGTGAGGGTGTTCGCAATGGCGTTGGCGCGGGTGACGAGGAGGTCGGCGCGGGTGAGCGCGAGCGTGCCGGTGCCGCGCAGGGTGTTGGCGAGGGTGCCGGCGGCGATGTCGCGCATTTCGTAGGTCGCGGCGGCGTTGATGCCGATGGTGGCGTCGCCGAGGTTGTCGGTGCGCGTGGCGGTGAGGCGTCCGGCGTCGATGGTGCCGGTGCCGTGGAAGTTCGCGCCGGAGGCGGCGAGGGTGAGCTCGCCGGTGTTGGTTTTTGCGAAGAGGCCGTCGCCGGAGAGGGCGTTTTGCAGGGTGCCGCTGTCGGCGGCGGCGATGTCGAGGTGGAGTGTGCCGGAGAGGGCGATGGCGGCGAAGCCGAGGCCGGCGGGGTTGGAGAGGCGCGCGGTGGCGTTGGCGGCGATGGTGGCGGAGGCGGCGAAGCCGGCGTTGGCTCCGGTGATGTCGAGCGTGCCGCCGGCGATGTTGAGCGTGGCGGTGTTGGTGCCGGCGAGCGCGCCGTCGATGGCTCCGCCAGCGGTGATCGCGAGCGAGCCGGAGTTGAGGTTGAGGAGCGAACCGGCGGCGGTCGTGATGGTGGTGACGGTTTGCGTGTGGGCGTCGAGGTCGAGCGCTCCGTCGGCGAGGATGTCGAGCGGGGCGGCGGCGCCGAGGACGTTGTCGGCCTTGGCGATCACGGTGCCGGTGGTGATGGTGCTGGCGCCGGAGTAGCTGTTGGAGCCGCTGAGGGTGATGCTGGAATCGGGCGCGGCGTAGGTGACGCCGCCGAGGCCGGTGATATCGGCGGAAAGGGTGGTGTCGGTCGCGCTCGCGGTGGTGAGGGCGAGTGTTTCGCCGGCTTGCACGTCGAGGGCGGTGAGCACGTAGTCGTAGTAGAGGCCGGCGGGCATCGCGCCCGTGCCGGTGTAGGCGGCCGCCTCGGTGCCGCTGACGGTGAGCGCGGTGTAGTCGTAGATGGCGTGGACGTTTCCGTAATCGACAATTTGTCCGTTGGAGAGCGCGGTGCCGTCGGCTTGCTTGATGGCGATTTTGCGCTGGGTGGGATCGTCGAGCGCGCCGGCTTCGACGAGGAGCGTGGCGTTGTTGGTGATGTTGTCCTGGTCGAGGAAATTTTTGTTGGTGCCGGTGCCGATGGCGACGGAGCCGGATGAGGTGTAGTTTTTAAACACAACCGTGCTGGCTGTCGTGTCGCTGACGGCGAGGGTGCCGACTTTGAGGACTTGCTCGGGCTGGACGCCGTTCATGTCGAGCCAGAGCGCGCCGCCGTTGAGGTCGAGGGCCTTGATTTGGCGTGTTTCGTTGTTGGTGTGGAGCGCGCCGCCGGCGTTGAGTTGCAACGCGGCGTTGACGAGGACGTCAGTGTTGGCGTTGGTGCCGAGTGTGAGCACGCTGTTCGTGAGCGAGACGGTGCCGGAGAAAGGGCTGGGGGACTGAAGGACTGATGAGCTGAAGGAGAAGCCGGCGCCGGAGGTGTTGATGGCGAGAACACCTTCGCCGGAGAGCGCGTGTCCGAAGGTCGTGGCGATGGTTGCCAGTTTGGCGTTGGATGCGATGACGACTTGCGCGGTGGCGCCGCCGATTTGGTTGTTGTTGTCGATGTCGGCGGTGCCGGTGACGGCGAGCGTGCCGGTGAATGCGGTGTTGTCCCCGCGCAGGCTGACGTTGCCGGTGACCAGGTTCACGCCGGAGCCGCTGATGGTGTTGGCGTAGGTGCCGGTGCCGGCGAGGTTGAGGGTGGCGTTGTTGGACACGGCGCCGGTGCCCGTGCCGAACAGGTTGGCGAGTGTGAGGGTGCCGCCGGTGATGGCGGTCGTGCCGTTGAAGGCGTTGCTCGATGTGATGCGCAATTCGCCGGATCCGGTTTTGACGAGTTGACCGTTGCCGGTGAGGGCGTTGCCGGAGCCGAGTTCGATGAGGGCGGCGTTGCTGGCGGTGAAGATGCCGGCGATGGCAAGGTCGGCGTCGGCGAGCTGGTTTTGCGCGGTGGCGATGAGTTGCGAATCGGCGGCGATGTCGAAGACGCCGGCGTGGTCGGTGTTGTCGGCGGCGAGCGTGACAGTGGAGGTGCTGGCAAGGGCGACGGTGCCGGTGCCGGCGATGGATTTGGTGAGCGTGCCTTGGGCGTTGTTGAACTTGAGGAGGCCTGTGTTGGCGATGAGACCGGAGGAGCCGAGGCCGTCGGTGTTGTCGAGGCGCGCGGTGCCGGTGGCGGCGATGGTAGCGGTGGCGTTGAGGCCGGTGTTTGCGCCGCGGATGTCGAGGAGGCCGCCGTTCAGGATGAGGCTGCCGGTGCCGGTGAGCGCGCCTTCGCTGATGCCGCCGTTGGTGATGACGAGGGCGCCGTTGGAGAGGGCGAGGGTGGAGTTGGCCGAGCCGCTGAATGCGCCGACGGTCTGCGAGTGGCCGGCGAGGTCGAGGGCGGCGTTGGCGGCGATGTCGAGGCGCGAGGTTTCGCCGAGGGCGGTTGAGGAGATGAGGATCACGGTGCCGCTGGTGATATGGGTGGCGCCGAGGTAGTCGCTGTTTGCGTTGCCGACGAGGGCGGTGCCGGTGATGGCGAATTGGTAGCCGCCGTCGCCGGTGAGCGCGGCGTCGAGGGTGTCGGAGGTCGCGCCGGCGTTGGAGAGGAGGATTTGCGTGCCGGTGCCGGCGATGAGTTGCGAGAGGCCGTAGCCGACATGGAGGCCGTTGTTGGTGGCGCTGGCGCGGTAGTTGTAAACGGCGGTGCCGCTGACGCCGCCGTCGGCGGCGAGGATGGTCACGTTTTGCGCGAGTTCGGGGGCGGCGATTGCGGAGCCGTCGTAGTTGGTGAGCGTGACGTTGCCCGCGCTGCCGACGAGGGTGGAGGACTCGACGACGTGGAGCTGGTAGCGCGTGGCCGAGCCGGAGTCGGAGAAGAAGTTGCTGTGCGGATCGATGGCGGTGTTGAGGGTGCCTGTCAGTCCGATGGCGAGGGTGCTGGTCGCGGCGAGGTTGAGCGTGCCGGTGACGAGCGTGCCGGAAAATTGGTTGATGTTGGAGCCGGGCGCGGCGGCGATTTTGAGGACACCGCCGTTGAGCGTGAGGTTGCCGATGGTGGCGTTGGAGAGCACTTCGGCGACGCCCGCGGAGCTGACACGGAGGGTGGCGTTGGCGAGGGCGGCGACGTTGGTGTTGGCGGCGTCGAGTGCGAGGTAACCGCTTTGGAGGTCGAGGGTGCCGGTGAAAAGGCTGAAGGGCTGAATGGCTGAAGGGCTGAAGGAGAAGTCAGCGCCGGAGGTGTTGATTGCGAGCACGCCCGCGCCGCCGAGCGCGCGGGCGAAGGTGGTGTCGCTCGTGGTGAGCCAGCCGCCGGCGGCGATGTCCGCGGTGGATGCGGCCGCGCCGAGGTTGGCCTCGTTGGCGATGGAGGCGGTGCCGCCGGAGACGATTTGCCACGCGCCGGCGAAGGTGTGCGCGGCGCCGTCGGTGGCGGCGAGGTTGACGGCGCTGCCGGAGATGATGGCGGTGGTGGTGTCGTCGCCGGCGATGTTGTTTGTGAATGTGCCGCCGAATGCGAGGTCGAGCGTGGTGTCGGCGGCGAGGGTTATGTTGCCCGTGCCGGTGGCGGCGTGGTGCGCAAGCTTGAGCGCGCCGCCCTCGACGACGGTGGTGCCGGTGTAGGTGTTGCTGCCGCCGAGGACGAGTGTGCCGCCGTGGATTTTGTGGAGGTCTGCGGTGCCGGTGAGTCGGGTGTTGATGGTGGCGGTGATGGCGGAGTCGCTTGCGTCGCCCGCGCCGACAAGGATCGAGGCGGTGCCGGAGACGGGAGTGAAGGTGAGTGTGCCGTCGTTGAGCACGTAGTCGCTGACGAGGAATTGCGCGCCGCTCAGCGTGACATCGCCGAGGGTGTTGCTGACGGTGACGGGACTGCCGATGACGGCGTCGGGGCCATAACCGAAGACGGCGAACTTGCCTTCGGTCCATGTCTTGTTGCTCACGCCGCCGTTGACGGTCCAGTTGGTGTTGCCGCCGGCGGTGCCGGTGTCCCAGATGCCGTTGCCGCCTTCGATCTGGTTGTTTGAATGATTGAGATCTCCGTCCCAATAGATGAGGTCGGAGCCTCCTTGAATGAGGTTTACTTGGTGGGCGGTTGCTAAATCGACCAGGAGGTCATTGGTGCCCAATCCGCTGCCGGTTGAATCGTTGAGTGCGTCAAAGCTGATCGTGCCGCCGCCAAGCAGGTCGCCCGAATAATTGATGAGGCGGTAGACGCCAATGCCGAAGCCGGTTTGCGCGGTGACGTGCAGGCTCGTCGTGCCTGTGAGGGTGAGGTCGCCGGTGACGTTGATCAGGTCGCTGGTGCCGTCGGCGAGCCCGTCCACCGCGTTGGGCGTGCCGAGCTTGAGGTGGAGGAGCGAGCCGTTGGCGAGCGAAAGGCCGTTGAGGATGGTGAGCGTGCCGGTGGCGGCGAGGTTGCCGGGGGAGAGGGTTGCGCTTGTGGCGAGCGTGACGAGGCCGGCGAGGGTGCCGGTGCCGGCGAGGGTTGAGTTTGCCGCGACAATTGTGTCCACGCTGGAAAGGTGTCCGCGCAGGTCGAGCTTTCCGCTGTTCACAAACGTCGTCCCGGTGTAGGTGTTGCGCGCCCACAGGGTCAAGGTGCCCGCGCCGGTTTTGGTGAGATTCACGCTGCCATCGGCTGCCGAGATGGAGTCTGCGTTATTGGCGATGGAACTGGCGTTGCCGATGTTGGCGGTCGCGTTGGCGCCGATGTCGAAGACCATGCTGCCGCTTGCGATGTAGAGGAAGCCGCCAGAGTCGTTGTCGATCGCCTTGTTGTTGGCGGCGGAGAGGGTTTCGTTCGCCCCAACCTCGAGAGTGATGTTGCCGCCGGCGTAAATCGCGCCGCCTTTTCCTGCCGCCGCAGTGTTGCCGGAGAAGGTGCCGGAGCCGAGCGAGAAGTCGGCACCGGAGTAAATTGCCCCGCCGGAGCCGCTGGTGGCGGTGTTGCTGGTGAACACAAGATTGGCGCCGGTAATGGTGCCGCCTGCGGTGTTGTAGATGGCGCCGCCGGAGGTGCCGGCCACGTTGCTTTCGAATGTGATGTTAGTGCCGGTGAAGGTGCTGTTGTTATTGTTATAGATCGCACCGCCTGCGTTGGCAAAATTTCCGGACAAGGTTGTTGAAAAGAGGGTGACCGTGCCGGTGGCTGTATCGCTGTAAATCGCGCCGCCTGCATTTGCCGAGGAGTTGCTGATAAAAAGCAGGTTGGAGCCTGTGAAGGCACCTCCGTTGACCACGGCTCCGCCGAGATTTCCTGAATAGTTTTTGGAAAAAGTTGACGAGGTCACGACGGATGTGGCCGGAAAGGTTCCAGATACATAAGTGAACAGGGCGCCGCCATAGGACGAGGCTGTGTTGCTGACAAAGAGCAGGTTGGAGCCGGAGAAGGTGCCGGTGTAATTTGCGACCGCTCCGCCATAGCCGGCGTAATTGCCCTCAAATGTGCTCAGTGTCACATCCGCCGATCCATAGGCATTGCGCATATAAATGGCCCCGCCCATGCTGCCGGCGGTGTTGCTGGTGAAAAGCAGGTTGGAGCTTTTCAGATTGTTGCCGTTGTAAATGGCTCCGCCGTCAGTCCTGGCATAGTTTTCGGTGAAGGTGCTGGAGGTGAGGACACCGGCATTGTTGAAATAGATCGCGCCGCCGCTGGTGTAGGCCCTGTTGTTCTCGAAAACAAGACCGGTGCCATCGAGGGTCTTTTCCGAATGGATGGCGCCCCCGGAATATTTGATGGCGGCGTTGTTGGTGAAGGTGCTTGAGACGATGGTGTCGGTGCCGCTCGATGCGGCGCTGAAATAAGCGCCCCCGTAAGTCGCGGCGGTGTTGCTGGCAAATAGCAGATTGGTGCCGGTGAACACTGCCGTGCTGTGGATTGCCCCGCCTCTGGCGTTGGCGGAGCGATTGCCGATGAAGGTGCTTGATACGAGGACGAGCATGCCGCTCCGGGCGTAGATCGCGCCGCCATTGCCGTCGGAAGCGCTGCCGGCCGCGGTGTTGCTGACAAACATGAGATCCGTGCCGTGGACGCGGGAGGCGGGCACGTAGCTGTCGACATGGATGGCGGCTCCGCCGAACTTTACGGCGTAGTTGTGCGAAAGCGTTCCCGATGCCAGGGTGAGGGTGCCGGAGCTGTTGACGATGGCTCCGCCGGTGCTGGCGGTGTTGCTGGTGAATACGAGTCCCGTGCCGGTGAATATGGCGTTGGCTCCGTGGTTTACCAGCGCGCCGGCCCAATTGCTCAGGGCCTTGTTGCCGGAGAACGTGCTTGTCACCAGCAACATTGTTCCTGTGTTAAAAACGGCTCCGCCACGATATGTGGACGAGTTATTGTCGAAAAAAACGTCGGTGCCGGTGACAAGGCCCGCGTTCTTGATCGCACCACCTCCATTGTAGCTGCTTTCGGTCAAACCGGCGAACGTGCCCGAGGAGATGTCTCGCGTTTGACCAGAGGTAATGTTCAATCGAGTAGTGTAGTTGGCCGCCGGCGCGCCCGCCGGGAGCGCCAGGCAAAGACATGCGACAATGAGCAACTGTGTTGCGGGAAAAAGGAGGGAAAATGACTTACGGTTCATCTTTTTTGTCTGCTTTGAAAAAAATAAGGACAGTTCGATTGTCGTGGTATATTTCAGAAGGGACATTCGGCCCAAGGCGGCATCCTGCCATTAAAATGGTCTAAACGATTAAACGACCTGCGTCCTGTGTGTTTTGGGGTGAAAAGTTGAAAAAATCTTTATTCGTTCTGGGTGAATGCCATGGGGGATTTTCCGGATTGCCCGGGCGAATATGCCTTTTTTGGAGGGACGGCTGAATTGTTAAATGACATGAACCAACCAAGAATTTGTTAAAATATGGTTGTTTTATTTATATGTCAATATGACGGTGATTTTAATAAATTTTTTTAATAATTCATTGCCCTGAACATCGTTTTTTTAATTTCAGACGCTTTTATGCGAAGTTTTAATAACGAGCACTCGTCCTGTGACATCGTGTTTTATTGGACAGTGGAATAATTTTACTGCGCCCCGCCTGCGGGACATGGCAGGCAGGGGCGGTTGAGATAATTGGGGATATTCGATTTGTATAGTCGCTTAGGCGATTGGTTGAATCTTTCGGATGTGCCGGGGCAGTCATGATCTCTCCAGACGTTTCCGTCCTGATAAAAGATATTTGTGCGCAATAAGTTACGCCGCGAAAACTCCGCCGCGAAATGTGTCGTGAACGAAAGAATTGTCCGCATTTTTTACATGTTCAAAATTGCGGACAAATACCCCGTGGCGTTCGACACCGACGGACGTCGCTCACGGGTTTAAAACCCGCGTCACGCATCCGGCATCGCCGGGTTTGGGCTGAACGGCTGTGAAATACCCACCTGATTCGCGCGCTAAAGATGTCGAACGCGCAAGCGCTGTCCATGGAGGCGTTGACGCAGGAGCGCGCGGTGAGAATCACCTCGCTGTGCAGCGCGTTTTACAACGAGCACATGGCGGAGTGGGCGCTCTTCCCGGGAACGCGGGCATCCTGCCCGCAATGAACAGTATTCAAAAAACGAATACGCGGTCATCCCATTATTTTGCGGGCAGGATGCCCGCGTTTGGTTCACGTTCAAGTCGCTAGTTCTAGCGGACTTAGTTGATTGTTAATGGTTTAGAACATGCATATAAGAGCACGAATTGACAGGGAAGTGAAGCTAAAAACAGCGATTTTGACAACATTCTGGCAACCCAACTCTCTTTCCTAGGTTGCCAGCTATCTCGTTGCATATCCAGTAATTGGATTACTTTAATCAGGTCATTAAATATGGGGATTTTGTCCGGTTTTGCACGCCCTATTTTTCGATTCGCTCAAAATGCCTCCGGTCATGCGTGATTTTCGATCCCTGCCTCGATGGCTTGCGGGCGGCGGCGGTGTGCCTGGTCACGCCCGCCGTGTCGGCTTCGTGGTTTGCGCATTACGCCACAACTCTCGGAAAACGGGGCGCAAAAAAACAACCGGACACAACGCCCAGACATCATTCGCTGGCTTCGGGCAGGGGCGTAACTCCATGTAGTTTTTCTTCCCTGTGGGTTCTATGCGAACGTGGCCCCATAGGCGCATGAAAAGCGTTGCTGTCAATCTGGAGCGCAGGCCGAGCTTGTCGAGGCCGAGAACAGATTGCATAGCAATGATACAATCTCGCGCGGGGCACGGCGCTTGCCGTCTCGGTCGAATACCGCCTCCAGAATGCTGCTTACAATGCGAACATTTGCTATTTGTGAATAACGAATCCACGCGTTCCCCAAACCACAAGGTAACGTTGCCGTATTCAGGTTCTCCTTGGTGGCGATTATTCCCATCCCTTGCCCGCATACCATCGCTGGTTATTTGACTTGAGCGCAGGGCCTACAAATTCGCGCAGCTCCGCCATCAATAGCGGGAACTGATCTGGCGGTGTTTTGAGCGCATTGCGCCCAAGAAAGCCATGCCATTGAGCCTGCCGGGCGGCATCGTTCACATATTCCGACGTGAACGGAAGCAGTTCTCCTTCCATGACGGTTCCCCTCCGACGAAAGGTGGCTGAGAGGGCTTGATGCAGCATGCTTCCGTCGAAGTCGAATCGCCGGGATAAAAACCACAAATCATGAAAATCCTTCATGCGCGTGTTGCGCGGGCCGATTGAAACGATGGCCTCGAATTTTTCCGCGACGACGGTGTAGATCGGATACGCGCGCACGCGCGGCGGCGGAAAATCCAGCAACACGGGAAAGTCGGTCACTTCCGGCGCGGGCGTCACGGCATCGCCGGACCCAACGTCGATCTGCATGGGGATGCGTGCCTTGCCGAGCCACGCCGTTATGTTGATGCGAACGCCTCCATACTCCTGTCCCTCGCGGATTTCCTCCGCGCGCACGGATGCCTCCTCAAAGTGCAGCCCATCCGGAGGCGCATTCGTGGCAATGATTTCTCGGAAGGCGTCAATTATGGCGTCGATTTCCATGTTTCCGAAGCCGAGGAAATCCACGTCCCTCGTTGGGCGTGGCACGCGATCATCCCACAGGACAAAAAGCAACGCACCTTTGAGAAGAAACCGGTCGGCATGTTTGGATTGTCCCAGTCGGTAGAGCAGGCGTTCGATGCAATAGCGCACGAGAATATCGTTGAAAGTTTCGTGTCTGGTGCGCGCCACGTTGAGCAAACGCGCTTTCACGGACGCCGGTAGGTTTTTTAGTTTGGTCATGGTAGCATTTCCAGATAAGGTTGCATGACGCGCGCGACCCGGCAAACGTGGGCCGCCGCTGCCAGCTCCGACATGGTGAACTTGCGCGTTCGCCAACCTTCCCGCAGTGCTTCAATTGCCACATCAATGCCGATCTTGTTGCGAAATTTAAAACAATCGGCCACCGTTTTCGCCGCCGTGTAAACACGCAGTCTGGCTTGGCCAGAAATCTTTTCGGTCATCACACCATAATGGAGCGCGGCAGGCGAAAATCGAACATAACGCATGGGGGGATGCGTAATACGGGGCGTCCATGCTTTGCCGTCAATGGCCATCCAGACCTCACGGGGGCTTTGAGTGCCGATTTCGTGGAGGGCTAGGGCCGTGGTCAGGCAAAGAACGCCGTTTGGCACGCGCAGACATGCGATCTCCCAGTCGTGCTTTTCGTCGATTTCCGCATCGCTTGGCGCATACACGCCTCGAGAAAAACGAATCAGCCGCCCGGCACGCACGAGCCTCCCAAGATAGGCTGTTGGCAGATTGTCTGCACGGAGATCGCGTGGACGCAGCGAACCTCGTTTGCGCGCAAGCTGTTCAATGAGTTTGGTCTTGGTCATTATGTTTCTAATACTTGGTAGAAAATATAAACTACCTAGGTTATGCAACATCAAATAAAAACGCCTGGAGCCTCGCTTATTTGCATTGTCGGAAATTAATTTGAAATTCTGTTGACATAGTAAAATTTAATCCACAAAACATATTCAATCCTAACACGTCATGCGCGATGATATTCACAAATCTGCACCGGTTAATTCCATGTGGCGGCGGTTTTTGAGGCATTGTAACCGCGAATCGGATCGTGACGACCGTGCGCGTGAAAGTGCGGAGCGGGCGCTGGCGGACGATTGCAATAAAGAATTTTCGCCCAAAATGCTCAATCAGTTATTGGAGCGATGCGACAAACGGGAGGCGGATCTTTTCGGGAGCAAGCTCACTGGTCTTGAGGGTGATCATGTCATGGGGCAACTGTTGGTCAATCGCTTGAAAATGGCGGAGAGAATGGGGGCAATTGATCGTGGCACTATTGAGCGGGCACTCGCTGAAGTAATCGCTGAGCGTGCTGAAAGCCAAGCGCGTGCGATGCGTGGTCACATTATGAAAGAACGCGGACGTGGCGTGGCTGAGTGCATGCAAGCGATCAATCGGCACATGGCCTCATTGCCTGTTATGGATTTTGCGCGTGACTTGATTACCAACTGCGGGCGATTGGTGGTTTCGCATAAGCCCAAACCTGTAGCTTTGGATGAAAATCTTTTATGTCAGTAGAAACTTCCCCAAACCCATTGGTGACAGTCCGAGCCGTCTTCTCTGGCGAAGGCTCGCATTCCCGTGTTCCGTCCGGGCAGATTCGTTGCGAAATTGGCACCAACGTCAGTTTGGTTCCAACTGAGTTGGAGGCTTTTTGTTTCAAGGAGCTTACTGTGCGAGACGAAGAACTGGTGTGTTTGGCGGGCATTGTTGCTTTTGCTGATCGCTTGGTGCGTCGAAAGGCGTCACTTGGTTGGAGTCGCAATCTTGAAATAGTCATGCCAGTGGCGGAACCGCGTTTTTGGCAGCAACCGGAAATCGTTGATACCTTGTTGGAAGCATTGCGTTATCTTACTGGAGACGCGTGGCGTTTTAAGTTCATTAAGCGCGCCGGACGTTTGCCTCGCGTGAGGCAGGCTGAAATGGATTTAGGGCAAGGCGAGTTCCAGGTTATTCCATTTAGCAACGGGATGGATTCGTTCGCGCAGTCCCGTCTGTTGCGAAAAGAAAGGCCTCACATATCGCCTATTCGTGTAACCGCTTGGAATCATGGTTTGGCGGGCAGTCGAACCTGGCTCACCGATGCGGATGGAACCCGTTATCGACGTGTGGCCGTTCCAATAAAGTTTAGTTTCAAGGGAAACGCAGATCAGACGTATCGCACGCGCGGGTTTCTTTTTTCAGTGCTGGCTGGCTTGGCCGCGCACATGTCGGGAGCCAAAAGCATTGTCATTCCAGAAGCAGGGCAAGGCGCGTTGGGGCCGTCATTGGTGCCCGTGGGTGCTGAATCACCGCATCGTGGATCGCATCCCGGATTCAGCCGTCGGATGGCGGCTTTTTTTCGGGCGTTCTGGCAAAAAACGATTTCGTTTGAGCATCCTCAACTATGGCACACAAAAGGCGAAGTTCTTACCATGCTCAAGAAAGAGAATCTTCATGAGGGTTGGGAAAAAACATTTTCATGCTCGCGCGGGCAAAGAGATATTCGCACTGAGCGCCATAAGAAGATTCACTGTGGCATTTGCTCAGGGTGCATGCTGCGCAGGCTGGCGGTGTTCAGCGCGGATTTGCCCGAGCCCGCCGACACTTATATGTGGCCGGATTTAAGCGCCAGTTCACTGGAAGAGTCGCTTTGCGAGGACGCCCGCCGTCCTGTTTCGACCAATGATTGGGATATTGCAGTTCATGCAGTCATGGCCATGGAAGACCTCGCACGCTTAGCCAACACACCAATAACCCATCCAAAAATGGAAAACGCATTGTTTGATGCTTTCGGGAATAACCCTCAGCAACTGGCCGGAGGGGCGGAACCGCTTCGTCGGCTTTTGTTGGCGCATCAGACGGAATGGCGTAAGTTTACCCAGCAACTTGGCCCAGAATCATGGGTCAACCAACAAATTGCGCATCTATGAGTTTTGTTGAATCAATTGATGCTGCCACGCTCGGCGAGCGACTTAGAGTTGCCCGCGCCAATGCCGGGCTTACGCAGGAAGACGCGGCCAAAAGGCTCGGTGTCTCCCGTCCGACGCTGGTGGCGATTGAACAAGGACAGAGAAAAGTTCGCGCCGAGGAACTGCGCACGCTTGCCGACATTTACGAGGCACGCTTTAATGATCTGCTGCGCTCAACGGCAGTGCATGTCGATCTTGTGGCAAAGTTCCGAAAAGGGGATTCCAAAAAACAAACGGAATTGGAAAAATCTGGAGAGGATGCGATTCGGTTACTGAATCGTTTGGCAACGGCATCGATGGAACTGGAATTTCGGTTGGGACAACGGCAGCAATCTTATCCTCCTCCAGAAAAACAAATCCTATCCGGCCCGCTTGAAGATCAAGCCGAGGACTTGGCGCTCGAACTCCGCCACCGCCTGGGTATCGGGTTGTCTCCGATTACCGACATCGTTTCATTGGTTGAATTAGAACTGGGAGTCCGAATTTTTTTCCGGCCACTGGCACCGCTGATTTCGGGTGTTTTCGCTTACGATGCGGCAGTTGGGCCGTGCATGTTGATCAATATCAAACATCCGCGTGAGCGTCAGGTTCTAACTATTGCGCATGAGCTGGGGCATTTTATGTGTGCGCGCAATTCACCGGATGTGGTGCATGAAGCAGCGCACGAGATTTCCAGGGAAGAACGATTTGTCACACTATTTGCAGTGGCTTTTTTGATGCCGGCGGTATCCGTGCGCAGTCGATTTCGTGACTATACGGCCGCGGGCGGAGCGTTTTCTCCAAGGAATCTGCTCTTGATGGCTCATTCATTCAAAGTTTCCGTGGAGGCCATGGCTCGACGCTTGGAAAACCTAAAACTTCTCAAGCAAGGAACCTTTGAATCGTTAAAGGAGCGGGGGTTTACCATTGAGGCGGCCAAGCGTGCGTTGGGTTTACCCACGGACGACGCACAATCTGCTCCACCACGCCTTACACTTATGGCCGTTGAAGCATATCGCCGGGGGTTGTTCTCGGAGGGGCAGTTGAGTAATATGCTTTCACTGGAACGGGTTCAACTTCGTGAACAATTGGACAACTTCGGAGGCGAAGAGTTGGATGATGCGCTCTCTCTCGAAAGTTAAACCCGGCAACGAGCCTCTATTTTTGGATACCAGCGTATTGATCAATCTGCTGGCAGCCGATTGCGTGGAGCTTATCGCCACCACATTGGGGCGCGTTTTGATAGTAAGCGAATATGCGGCTCGTGAATTGACGCACGACCCGCGTGACAACGCCGATGGACAAGAAGTGATCGGGCGGCTTGCCGCCAACGGGACATTAAAAATTGCGACACTCGATGATGGTCAGCTAACGCATTTTTATCGTTTGGTGGGGGCACCGCCGCCAGATGATCTTGGTGACGGTGAAGCAGCCACTTTGGCCTGTGCGGCCTTTTGTGGAATAGCAGTCATCGACGAGAAAAAGGCGACACGCATCGCCATGCGCGATTATCCCAACGTTGCACTATATACTACTCTGGATTTGCTCTGCGCAGATCAAATGTATCGCACTCATGGGGCAGCGCATGTGCACGATATGGTGACCAATGCGCTCACTGTGGGACGGATGCGAATTCCGCATGCATGGCGTTCTCGGCTAGATTCAAACATCACAGTAAAATCGTATTCCGCTATGGCGAACGGCTCCGCAATTTGCGGGCGAGTGGGGAGTAAGGGCTTAATTCGATCCTAAACAGATATTCCCGTCAAAAGAGGCGCAGTTGTTCGATTTCTGGAGTTTCCGGTGTCGGAATGCTGTCGAGTTCACTTTCCTCAATGTCATCCGTGTCGTCTTCATCGTCGTCCGCCTCATTCATTTGAGACTCGGTGGCGGAGTCAGCTTCGAGTTCATCAATTTCGAACGCCATTTCGGCGATGATTGTCGGGATTACGATCATCGGTTCGCCACCTGGCTTGGGCGGCAGGTCGAAATAACCCGAACACAGTCCGAGGGGGATGCCCTGGGAAAAGGCCTCGATTGAGAAGTCTCCCGACATGAGGCGGCGCAGCAACGCGAGCTTCCCCTGGACATGTTCCATCCAGTGGTGGCAAATCTCCTCATCCCAATGCGCGGTGGCGGCAAGTTTGTCCGGCGTGTATTTATCGGACTCGGCCAATTCGTGATAGAGGAGGTATGCCGTCTGCCAGAGTTCGGTGCGTTGGGCGTCGGTCGCGAAGTAGCCATGCAGCACGGCTTCGTCCGCATCAATGCCGACGGATGTGGGGGCGGGGAGCCGGTTACGGGAGCATCTCCGCACCGTTTTTCGGGCTTCGCGCAGCGCGGCTTCGCGTTGGCGGTCGTTTTCGGCGGCAATCGATTCGAGGAAGTTTTGCGTGACGATTTCGGTGGGATGCCGGGTGTCGGGCTGGTCTATCGGGAGCCGTGTGTGCCCGGCGAGTGAACGATACCCCGTGTGGCTGAATGGGCAAACACCGCGCTCGGTGGCGAGAAGTTCGCCGCAAAACATGCTTCGCTTGAAGAGCGCGGGGCGGCCCCGTATGGTGAAAAGGTATTCGTTGATTACCGTGCTCATCAGACAATCCCTCCCTCGTTGCTAAAGTGCAGTTTTTTGTCGTCGCCGATGTAGAGGTCGATTTCACCGAAACCGTGACTGGCGTGGGTGAGTTGCAGCATCGCATATTCGGCGGATTCGTCGTCGGTGCAGGTGCTCCAGAATCCAGCCCCGTGCCGGCACCTTGTAAGCCATAGGTTTTGACCGTTGTGCTCGTCATCGAGATGAGTCAGGTCGGTTTCGTTTTCGCGCATGAACCGCGAGCACTCCGCCCATGCGCTCAAGAGGGATTCGGTGGCGATGGAGGTTATGCCAAAATCATTGTCGAGCGGTTCGCCCTCGTCGTCGGTTGACGACCAAAGTGACGCAACCAAGTAGCCTCTCAAAAAACGAAAGATCGCGGTTTCACCGAGGTTGATGTTGTGGAGCAATTCGTTTCGCAGTGCCGTGAGCTTGCGGCCTTTGGGCAGGTTGAGGAGTTCCGAATCGAACGTCGTTTCGCATGTAATCATGATGTTTGACGGAATCAGGCGCGGTCCGTTTCCGGCGACATGTCGGAGTGTCTTCGGCCATGCCCGATTCACGCCGTTCCGAAAGCACACCCAGTCAAAGGACGCCGGAGCCTGTGCGCAGGCGTCCGGTGTGGAGCCTGACGAGCTATGTAGAGTCAGGACTACATTGACGGGTGTGGTATCGTGACGGAACACGCAGCGGGCAGCCACAGTGGGCGTATGCCCTAATTTCCATTGATTGCCAAAAAAGGGGCGTGTGCCCCTTCGATCAGTCCTCGTCGGAGAACATCAAGGTGAGAACTGGATCGGATGTGTCGCCCGGTCCCATGTGGAGTTTCAGCTTGTGGATTTCCTTGCCGAGTTTGACGTCGAAGAGCACCACGTCTGAAGTGTCGGCACCGCGTATTTGAAGCTTCGCCATTGTGCTGATGTCATGGAGGATTCCGCTGATGTCCTGTGAATCATCCTGGCGCATGACCGCTTCGATCGTCTGCCAAAGCGTGTCGGTGCAAGCGATCGGAAGTTTCCAATGCTGTTTGCTCACATCGTAGTTACTGAGGTCAACGAGCACACCGTCGTTGATGGCTTGTTTGCGAGTGTAGGAATAGATGACACCGCCGAATGGATCATTGTCGTTTGCGATCATGATTATGAATTGAAACCAGGCGCAGTCCGGTTCCGGCGTCGTTGCCGGTTGATCTCGGTGCCGCCCGATTTCGCCACGCGCAAACACACCAAGTCAAAGGCACGCGAAGCATGTGCGACGCGTGCCGTGGTGGAGCGCAGACCGAGCCGCGTCGAGGTCGAGAACGACCTTGATCTGGTGTGGTAAAATGCGGGCTTCACAGGGCGGGCAGGGAGTTTTCATTTGGAGTTTCCCTATAAAAAACGCGACAGTCGGAATGACCACCGCGCTGGTGATAAACGACATGAATTGAAGTCAAAGCCAACTGTGGCTGAGGGCGTTGGCATCACCGAAAAGAGTCCATGCGAGGTCATAAACCACGGAGTGCGCCGCGTCGAACCCACAGCCTCCCACATGGAGTGATTCGTGTTTACGATTGTAGCGCATCGCGAGTGCAGTCGCGACAGTCCAAGTGATGCGGAGCGGACGTCCGTTTTTCACCACATACAAATCCACAAACCGGCTCATGCCGCTTTGGCTGACATGCCGGAGGATGACGTAAACGGTGTCGCCGGATTTGAGATAGTCGCTGCGCAGATATTCGATTGCTTTCGCGCGTTCGGATTTAACTTCGGGCTGGGTCAGGGTCGCGGAGTCGTTTGACATAATGATAAGCGAAATCGTCCAACGTCCGCTTCCGGCGAAGTGCCGGGGCATCCGGTGTTGCCCGATTTCACCGACTTGCGGCACGCCAAGTCAAAGGCGCGCGTAGCTTGTCGAAGCGCGCCGTGGTGGAGGCGCGACGAAGGAGCGCACTACCTTGACGGCGTGGCAGACTATACGAACCCCAGGGCAGAGGGTTTTCCTCACCGCAAGTGGGAGGTGTGTGATGCCTGTTCCCTGATTTCCGCGTGCGTCGCGAATCGGCAACAGGCCCGCGAGGAGTTGCGGGTCGTTCTGAGCGGGGCGCAGCCGGAAGGCCGAAGCAGAGCCGCCAAGGAACGCAGGCGGACTGCGGAGGCTACTGGAGGCGTTAGCCGCGCGAGGAACGCTCCCGCATCTCTTCGCGCGTGTCGTAGTCGCATTCCGCTAACGCACGATGGCGCGCCGCGAAACAAGTCCCCCCGGGACGAAGGGACGCGGCGCGTTTTCGTGCCGGTCGGACGCATCCAAAATTGGGATACAAAAATTAGGGCAAATAGGACGCCCTCGCTTCCTCTATTTTGAGTCGCACGACGCCGATATGCTGCGGTGCATGGAAACCCTGAAAAAGACATTGCGCCTTGGCGCAAGGGGAGAGGCGTCCCGCTTACAAAAAACGCATGTGCGTTTCGAGTCTGCGCGGCCTGTCCGCATTATCGTCGCGCGTGTCGCGATAGTCGCGAGGGAGGTGCCATCGTGCTAAGTCCGAAGCCACAGTTGAATCTTGCGAACGCGCTCGGGTATTTCCGCGAGCATTTGTCCACGGGCGACTACTACATGGACGGCCATGTGGTCGCCGGCCAGTGGTGCGGCATCGCCGCGTCGATGCTCGGATTGGAGGGCGTTGTCACCGAGAAAAAATTTCTTGCGATGTGCCAGGGTTTTCATCCCGACACGGGGCAGCGCCTGACGATGCGGCACAACACGACCCGTCGCGATGGCGGGCACACGGTATCGAATCGCCGCGTGTTTTATGACTTCACTATCAGTCCGCCAAAGTCGGTTTCGGTGGTCGCGCTGTATCAGGATGCCCGCATTATCGAACTCCACGATCACGCCGCCCGCATGATGATGGACGAACTCGAAAAGTTTGCCGAGACGCGCGTGCGAAAGGACGGCGCAAACGGCGAGCGCGTGACCGGCGGCATGGCTGCCGCGCTGTTCCGTCATGACACGAGCCGGGAACTCGACCCGCATTTGCACACGCACTGCGTGGTGTTCAACGCGACCTATGATTTCGAGGAGGAAAAGTGGAAGGCGCTTCACGCGACGGGCATGTATCGGGCGCAAAAGTTTGCGGAAAATCTCTACTATCACGAACTGGCAAAAGGGCTCCGGCAACTCGGCTATGACATCGTCAATACGCCGACCGGATTTGAAATCCAGGGTGTGCCGGAAAGCGTGATCGCCCGGTTTTCCAAACGGCATCAACAGATCGACGCGGAGACAAAAAAACGGATCGAAATGGAGGGGCTGCACAGCAATGAAAAGGCGCTGCGCGAACAGGTGGCGCACGACAAACGGCGTCGGAAAATCAAGAACATGCCAGCGGAACAACTGCGTTCTCGCTGGTCTGCTGAGATGCCTGAATCCGAGCGCGCCTCACTTGCGAAAATTGAGCCGACAAAGCTGCCTCCGCCGCTGCCGGAAACATCCGTAGAAAATGCGGGCTGCCCCAATTAGTCGAATGGGCGGATGCCCACCTGTTTGAACGCCGGTCAGTCGTCGGCGATTACGAATTGATGTCGGCTGCGCTGGAGCGCGGGCGCGGTGAAAACTTCGGACTTTCCGACTTGGAAAAACAGGTGGCGCAGCGCGATTACATCCGCGATGCGCAGTCGCGGAAGATTACCTCGCGAGGTGTGCTGGCGTGCGAACTGGCGATCCTGCGCGCCGCCCAAAATGGGCAGAGGCGCCATGATCCCATGAGTGAAAATCATACACCGGACTCGTCACTTTCCTCCGAACAGAGCCGTGCGGTGTCGCGTATTTTGAAGAGCCGGGATTTTATCACGCTGTTCCAAGGCGGCGCGGGCACGGGGAAAAGTTATACCTTGCGCGAAGTCGCGCGCGGCCTTGCGGATGGCGGGCATCCCGTGGTGGTTGCCGCGCCACAGCATCAACAGGCGGATGATTTGCGGAAGGATGGCGTGGGAAACGCAATCACCCTGGCGCGGCTTCTTGCAAGCGGAACAAATATGCTGCCGCATGGTGCGGTTGTGATTGTTGATGAAGCCGGACAGGTCGGCGGAAAGGACATGCTGGCGTTGATCGAGCGTGTGCGGGCTTGTGGCGGACGGTTGATTTTGTCGGGCGACACGCGTCAGCAAGGCGCGGTGGCGGCATCGGACGCATTGCGCGTGATCGAGGAGCATTCGGGGTTGCGCCCGGTGCGGCTGATGTCGATTCGGCGTCAGAATCCCGATGCCGTGTCCTCGAAGGAATCGAAAGCGTTTGTGAGGAAATACCGTTCCGCGGTGAAGGCGGCATCGGAGGGGAGGTTGACGGACTCGTTTGATAAATTGGATTCGCTGGGATGCGTGCGCGAGCTCGACGCTGCGGATCGCAAGGCGGAGCTGGCGCGAGAATATTGCGAGGCGTTGAATCGCGGTGAAAAAGTGCTCGCGGTGGCGCAGACGTGGAACGAGGTGCGCGAGGCAAACGCGGCGATCCGCGACCGCTTGAAAAATGAGGGCAAGCTGGGTGAGAGCACGGCAGTCGAGTCGTTGCAATCGCTCGATTTGAGCGAGGCGCAAAAGCGCGATGTCCGGTTTTATGCGGGCGATGCGAAGGTGTGGTTTGTGCGCGACTACGGGCGGTTCAAACGCGGTGACTGCTGCGAGGTCGCCGGCGCGGATGAGCGCGGCGTAACCCTGGAAAAAGACGGACGAATCACGACGGTAAGCCACCGCTACGCGGACAGATTTGTGGTGGTGAAGACGCGTCAACAGGAGTTGGCGCGTGGGGATCGGTTGCAGATGAAATTTAATGGAAACTCAATCGAAGGAAGACCGATACGGAACGGCGAACTGGTGACGATATGTCGTGTGTTAAAAGACAAAAGCATCCGGGTTCGAGACGATGCGGGGACAATAAAAACACTCTCGCCGGCGCAACGGATGTTTGTGCCCGGTTACGCGGTGACGTCGTATGCATCACAGGGCAAAACAGTCGATACCGTGCTCGTTTCCCATGACGTCGAACAAGCGCCGATCAATCGACATCAATGGTATGTGGCCATCTCGCGAGCGCGCCAGAAAGTGCTCGTGCTCACGGAAGACAAGACGGCGCTGCGCGTGGCGATTGAGCGGGAGTCCGATCGCGAGCTCGCCTTGTCGATCAAGCCGGATGCGAGCGCAGCGCAAACACTGCATTCGGAACTATTGGCGGAATATGAAAATATCCGAGCCATGCGCGCGCACGAGCAACTGCGCACTTCGCACGCCCAAGCGGCATCACCTCCTTCGTTGCATCAGCACAATCAACAACCAACCCGAGGAATCCGAATATGACCCTAAGAGAAGCGATCGACCAACGCCGAAAGGCCATTGGCGCAAATAGTCCCGCAACGCAGCCCAAGCCGACCTCCGTGCAGTATGAGCGCAATGCTCGCAAGGATGATACGAAGCCGCCCCCGGCGGCATTGCCGCTAACGCTGCGATTATTTAGGATAGGAAAACGACGCTCGTCTTTCCCGTGGTCGTGTTATCAAGGCGCGGAGTTTTTTCCGAAGGGCGACGCAACAACTGACGCTGCCGGGTGCGAACAAATCCTGATGACGTTCATACACCACGAAGTGCTTGTGCGCGGCAAGAATTTGGAAGCGCTCATGGATGAGATTGACGGGTTGCGCGTAAGCGAACTTCGCGAAATCCCCGAAAAATTGCATCCGGGGGCCGAGGATGCGGATGACGAGCCGGTAATATTAAAAATTGAGGTGAAGAAAACCGGACGCTGAACGATCCGGTTTCGCGTTTTTATACAAACACAGAGCACGATTATACAATCCGGCGCAGTGTGATTGTGGCACGATGCGATGTTTCCACATGCTGACCCATCTTCTGATTGCCGTTGTTTGTTTGGGATGCGCGATGGTCGCGCATCACGCGCAGTCGTCGATGTCGATTGTGGTGGTTGCCATGTTCAGTGCTCTGGCGTTCTCGCAGATTCTTTGCGGAATAATGGCGTGGCGGGAACGTCGGCGAAGGCGCGCGAGGCCGATTTTGTCGCTGGGCGGATTTACGTGGTCGATGAATGATTTTTGCCGGGGATGGTTGATCACGGGTGAGACGGGCTCTGGAAAAACGCTGGCTGCGATCAACGCGATGTTGTGGCAGGTGTCGCGGAACTGTCCTCGCTGGGGCGGCATTTGCATCGACGACAAGGGACTGTATTGGGAAACGCTTTCGGCGATGTTCCGGCATCTGGGACGCGAGAAGGATTTGATTTTGTTGCAGGTGCGGCCCGAGGGTGCGCTCGCCGATTGGGAGCCGCCGCATACGTTTAATTTTTTGGAGGACATGCGGCTTCCCTATTCCGCAAAAGCGAAGGATGTGTGCGATGTGGCGGCATCGCTTGGGCAGGATGGCGATCAGACGTTTTTCAAGACACAGGCGGAAATCCAGATGGACTTTGCGTTTCACGCGCTTGATTGTGTCGGGCTGCCGGTGACATTGGGCAACACGCATGAGCTACTGGCGTCCGATGCCTTCATGGAGGAAATAATCGCGATGCTGGACAATAAGAACACGCCGGAATCGAGGACGTTGATCGCCCACTATGAGTCGCAAATCGCGAGCCAACCGACAGAGCAGTTGGGCGGTGTGCGCGGCACGCTGGCCAATCGGTTGAAACATTTTACGCAGCCGGACATCGCGCGTGTATTTTGCCCGGATAAATCATCGCTGTCGTTTGATGTGATAGATCAGGGAAAAGTAATCTGCGTGTCGATTCCGCAGCGGTTCAAAACGGAGCGACGGTATATCCATACGTTGTTGAAGCTGGTTTTTTACTCGCATGTGTTGCTGCGATTTGACCGAACGACAAAGGAGCGAGTCGGGGATAATTTGCTCATACTTTGGGCCGACGAAGCGCAGAAAATCGTCACCGCGAATGACGACGGCACGAGTGATTACAATGTCGTGGATGTGATTCGCGAAGCGAAGGCGACAGTCGTGGCGGCAACGCAATCCTACACGTCGCTTATCCCGCCGATTGGCGATGAGAAGAAAGCGAAAGTGTTCATCGCGAACATGGCGAACCGCATCATGTTCAAGGCGGCCGATGAAGAGTCGGCGAAAATTGCCGCCGACACACTTGGCAAAAAGAAATACCGAAAGCGCACCTATGGTTATTCGGCAGGAAAGCGCACCACGTCATTTTCCGAGGAAGAAAAGTATTACATCGAGCCGCATGAGTTTCGGAGACTGCGGAAGTTTCAGGCGGTCGTGCAGCACTGCGAGATGGGGTTTCGGCGGGTGTTGCTGCCGCCGCGCGAAGCCGACGGGCGCGTGAGCGGATGGTTTTGAAAATGAAAAATATGAATACAGAAACCGATAAAACTTGGTTTGAGACGCGCCGCGAACAACTCCGCAATCTCGGCGCGCACTTGCACAAGCATATCAAAGGACAACCGCACGTCATCGGGCGCATCGAGTCGGTGCTGCGGCGCGGCGAACTCGGCCTCGCGCATCCGGGGCGTCCGAAAGGCTCGTTCCTGTTTGTCGGGCCGACTGGTGTGGGAAAAACGGAAATCACGAATGCGTTCACGGGATATCTTTTCGATGGCGCGAAGCCCATCCGTTTCGATATGTCGGAATATCAGAACCAGTCGTCAGTCGAAAAATTGATCGGCGAAAAGATCGACGATATCGGTTTGCTCGGACGTGCGCTCGCGAAAGCGGACTGCGGAACATTACTCTTCGATGAAGTCGAGAAAGCGCATCCGCTCGTGCTCGACCTGTTTTTGCAAATCCTCGATGACGCAAGCATCACGCTCGCCACCGGTGAGCGAAAAAACCTCTCGAGGTTTTATGTGGTGTTCACATCGAACATCGGCGCATCCGAAGCGATGCGTATGCAATCCGCGCCATTCGCGAGCATTGAACGCACCGTGCTCGCTCGCGTCGGTCAGCAACTCCGTCCCGAGCTGGTCGGACGCATGACGGAGAAAGTTGTGTTTTCACGTTTGTCATTCGAGATTCAGCGCGAGATTTGCGAAGCAATGATTGCAAAGGAACTGATGCGCCTGCAAAAACTCGGTTATATATTGGAAATCACGCCAAATGATATCGAGGCGATTTTGCGTGAAGGTGTTCACAAAACTCTCGGAGCACGCCCCATGCGCGGCGCTGTTGAACGCGTTTTACAGAATCAAGTGATTTTTTCGGCGTTAAACTTGTAACTTCCAGCGAGTGGCCTTGGCCCCGAGTCGGATCGGGCAGGATTATTCGCGTCATCTGCAGCGGCGAAAGGCGGCATTATTTCCCCTCCACGCTCTTGTTATATTTATCGAGTGCTCGTTGGAGCTCGGCGGCCTTTTCGGGATGCTCGCCTATCAGGTTGTTTTTTTCACCCATGTCGTTGTTCAGGTCGAAAAGCTGCAACACGTTATTGTTGTCTTTTCTTATGTAACGAACGCGGAGGGGGCCGTTGCGGTATTTCCATTGGCCGGAGCGCACTGCGGTGTCCTCGAAACCGATGATATTCCAAGGTGATCCTGCGCCAGATCCGCCACGCAAGACCGGCATAATGTCGTGCCCGTCAGTCTCGTCTTCGCGCGAGTTGCGCACTCCGGCCATTGCCATTGCCGTCGGGAAAATATCGAGCGCCGAGAGCGCCTCGTCGATTATCCGCCCGGCGGGAATCACATCCGGCCACCAAAAGATGCCGGGGACGCGCACGCCGCCTTCATAACTGGAATTTTTGCCCTCGCGCAATGGCAGCGCCGAGCCTCCCGCGTCTTTTTTCGTGGTCCAAGGGCCGTTGTCCGAGGTGAAAATCACCAGCGTGTTTCGATCCAGCCCTTCCTCGCGCAGCACGCGAAGGATCTCTCCGACGGCCCAGTCAATTTCTTCCACGCAATCACCGTAAAGTCCGCGCGCGCTTTTACCGCGAAATGCCGACGACGCGTGCAACGGCACGTGCGGCATTGCCGGGGTCATGTAAACGAAAAACGGGGTCGCCTTGTTTCTTCGTATGAACGCGATTGTCTCCTCAGCGTAACGCTTCGTGAGCGTGTCCTGATCGGCCGGCCATTCCACGCATTGACCGCCGCGCATCAGCGGCGCCTTGGCCAATGCGGCTTTTGTTTTTTGGCGGGGCACGGCGCGGTAGTCATCGAGCGTTTTACCGTCGCGCAAGACGATGTCCGGAGCGGGCGGGATGTTCACCGGATCAAGCCACATGTCGTTTGAGTAGGGGAGTCCGAAAAAATAATCAAACCCCCGGCTGGTCGGCAGGTATTGCGGCAGGTGCCCTAGGTGCCATTTGCCTATGCATGCCGTGGAGTAGCCGCCGGTTTTCAATGCTTGCGCCAGCGTGATTTCGTTCAGATTCATGCCGTCGTCGCTGTGCGGAAAAAACACGCGGTCGTTCACTCCGGTGCGCTGCGGATAACGTCCGGTGAGCAGCCCTGCCCGTGATGGCGAGCATACCGACGCGGCAGCGTAGAACGAGGTGAGCCTCGCCCCCTCGCGCGCCATGCGGTCTATGTTTGGTGTTTTGATCAGCGGGGATCCGTAGCAACCAAGATCCTGATAGCCCTGGTCGTCGGTCAGAATGACAATGATATTAGGTTTTTTCTCGGCGGCACCAACAGTGGCGCCCATGAGCGCACCAGCGCCAAGTAACAGCAGTAGTTCGTTTTTCATTTTGATATGGGATTGGAGGTCTCTGAAAGGGAGGTTGATTTCGTTAATTGCACATCATGGAACATTTTCACTCAACAGGAGCAAGATACTGGAGATATTCAAACTTGAAACTCTTATCCTTCCGATAATCGCGTGTTTTCATGTTCTTAAAGGCGGATTCCATCTCCTTGTTGAGCATTTGAAGTTTTTTGGGGTCAAGTATCATGTCCTTTGTTTCTTTTCTCCATTTATATAACTCATTTTTTAAACGCTCCAGGGTTTCCTTGTATTCTGGGTTTCCCGCCAGGTTATTCCATTCATCAGGATCATTATTCAAATCATACAGCTCATATTCAGGTGGGAATCTCCATGTGTTGTAAGCTTGTTTGATCGTGTCCGATGACGCATTGATTTCCTCCTCTTTTGTTCCCGTGGAGAAGTGTCCCGCGCCTTTGAGATAAAGGGCGTAGTGCGGGTTTTCCTTTGCGTGGTTTATGTTTAAAATAAGCTTATACTGGGCGTCCCGGACACTTCTTCTCGGATAATGAACTTGGGGGAACGAACCCATGCCCCCGGCAAAAAGATATTCCCGCCATTGGGGTTTGGCCTGCTCCCAAAGCGCAAAGAGATTTTTCCCCGGCAGGGACTTCGGGACAGTCCCGCCCGCGATATGTATAAATGTCGGCAGTAAATCGATTACCGAAACCAACTCGTTCTTCACTTGTTTTTTTGAAATTAATTTCGGCCATTTTAATATAAACGGAATCTTTAGGCCTCCTTCATAATTGCTGCATTTTCCCCTGGAGAACTGGGCTCCGTGATCGGAGATGAAAATAATAACAGTATTGTCCGCCTTGCCCGTTCGTTTCAGGGCTTCGAGCAACAGGCCCACCGACTCATCCAGCCTGTTGATGCAGTTGTAATAATTAACCGTGTTTTCCCTGATGCGCTCGGAATTGGCGCCAACAAATGACAATCCTTTCTCAATTTCGCCTTCTTGCATGACTCTCGCGGGCCTTCCCTCCACTTGCGGTTGCAGGGGAAGGTGCGAGTCGGGAAAACTAACCATCAGGAAAAAGGGCTTGTCCGATGAATTAATAAATTCTTCCGCTTTTTCAGCATATAGCCCGAGGTTTTTCTTCTGGAAATTGGAGTGCCTGATTTCCCAGTAATCAAAAGGTATGTTCGATTCCTTGTTCACGTGAATCTTGCCGAGGCAGCCGGTCTTGTATCCCAGGTCTTTCATATACATGGGAAGCGTCCTGATGTTGGGAAACATTTCATATTTGTGCGTTGCCAAACCTATTTGACCGTTTTGATGCGGATACAATCCCGTGAGTATTGATCCCTGGACGGGCTGCAGACGGAATACGTCGTGTAAGCATTGCTGAAACGCGCACCCTCGCGCGCCAGACCGTCTATGTTTGGGGTCAGCACATTGGGATTCCCGTAACAGCCGAGATCCAAGGAGGCGTCCTCCGCGACAATAAATAAAATATTAGGCTGCTGTGAATATAATGAGGTCGCACACAGGCATCCCGTCAATGTGGTCAAAGGTAATAATAAACGATTCATGATGTTATATTTTTGGGGAGGATGGATCAGTTGCCGGTTTCCGCCGGTAATTTGAAGGTCGAGGCGGGCAGTGATTCGTCGTTGATGAGATTGCCCTCGGAATAGGGAGTCCATGCGTAGCGAACCTGACTCGGCGACGGAACAGCGGACGCGCTTAGCAGCACGCTGTCGCGGTCGAGTTTTGCCTCGGCGGGATGAAACTTGCCATCGGCTCCGGCCACCTCAAAGGCGCGCGGAGCGGAGCCATCGCTGGTGCGCAGTCTGGAGCCGGCTTGCGCAAATGTCACGCGGAGCACGTCAGATTCGGTTGTCATCGAAGCCGGAACGGGGCCGCCGCGCAAAATATTTTGTCCGTAAACTTGCGCCAGCGCGAGGCGCGTGAGGCGCGCGCCCACGGTGTGTTTGTCGCGCGGGTGAACGTCGCGGCGCGCACCGACATCGCTTGTCACCGCCATGCCGGCGTTCGGGATTTCATCGGCCATGCGGCGCTGGCTGTCGCGAAATTGCGGCCAGTTTTCGGATTTGTAGGGTCCGGCCTCGATGCTTGAGAGCTGGCAAAAGAAAAAGGAGAAGTCGCCCCGGCCCCAGCGGGCGCGCCAGTCGCGCACCAGCAGCGGGAAGAGTTGCTCGTGTTGCGCCACCCGCCATGCCGACAGGGCGTTGCTTTCGCCCTGATGCCAAAGCACGCCACGCATCGCGAGAGGAAGCAGCGGGGCAATGCCGGAATCCCACAGGAACCCCGGCTTGAACGGGTGATCGGGGCCGCCGCCTTCGACATTGGGCGCGAACGTGCCAGCCTTCAAAGCCACGCCGATATTTTCCATGCCGCGCTGACGGCACCAGGGATCCAACGCCTCGTTCTCGAGCCAGTTGCCCGCCGCCATCGGGCCCAATCGCGAATCCGCCGACAGCGTTTCACGGCTTACCCACGCCTCGGCGGGACTGCCGCCGACGGCGAGATTGATGACGCCCACCGGCACGCCAAGCGCGGCTTGGAGGTCGCGCGCGAAATAATAACCGATTGCGGAAAACGACGCGGCACTTCCCGGTTCGCAACGCGTCCAAGTGCCGCTGTAAAATTTCTCCGGTGTCATGCGTTCCAGAATTTTATCGGAAAACGATTTTGCGAAAACATACTTGCTCGCGAAATCCAGCCCCATCAGGCGCACTTGCGAATTGGCCGCGCGGGGCAGTTCCTCGTCGGCGCGAGCCTCCTTTGAGAGCGGCCATTCCATGTTGGACTGGCCCGCGCAAATCCAGACTTCGCCCACGAGCACGTCCTTGATTTCCAGAGTTTCGGGGCCGGAGATCACGCGCAGGGTGCGTGGCTCCGCGCTGGCTTCGAGCGCCGGCATGTCGGCGCGCCAGCGTCCGGAGTCGTCCGCCGTCGTTTTCACGTTGTGACCGGCAAACTCGACTGTGACCGCGGCTTTCGGCGCGCATGTGCCCCAGACCGGCGCGGGGCCGCCTTGTTGCAGCACCATGTGATCGCTGAAGGGATGCGCGAGTGTCAGTGCCTCCGCTGACGAAGCGGCCATTATCCATTCGAGCGGGAAGCGGGCGAAGGCTAGCATTTCGGCGGGGTAAGTTTCGCCAGTTTCGTAGAGGATGCCCACGCTGCCGTCCTTGAGCACGGCCATGCACGAGTAGGAGCTCGGGCGCGGGTCGATAAGCTGTCCGGCATTCCATGTTTTGCCGCCGTCAATGCTGGTGCGCACGGTCATGGCGACACGCAGCGTGGGCGAGTTGGGGTTGGAAAACAATAGCGACCCCGAAGGGTGCGCGATGAGGCTCGCCTGACAGCGCGGGTCGGGAACGGTAAACCACGGCGCGCTCCATTTTCCATTGCCCAAGCTGTCACTCCAATCATAGCGCGCCCAGAGACGCTTGCCCTCGGTGTTTTCGCCGCGCATCGAGAGCAGGAGCGCGCCATCGGGAAGCTGCGCGATTTGTGATTCGCTTGTTGTTGCTTTTCCGGGGATGGCGGGCGCGGAGATTTGCCACGTTTCGCCACCGTCGGCGCTCCAAATGAAGCAGGAGTGCGCCGGGCCACTGGCCTCGCGGAATTGCGCCGGGAAAACCAGCGTGCCGTCACGAAGCTGGATGCCGCGCCCGGGGCCTTGGAAACAGATGCGCCACACCGGATTCTTCACTTGACGGGTGATGTTGATCGGTTCGGACCAAGTCACGCCGTCGTCGGTGCTTTTTGTGAGAACGAGCTGGCCGGTTTCTTGGGGCGAAAGTCCGGGGCCGGAGCCGGCCCAGCCGCGCTCGCCGTGCGACCAAAGCGCGGCGACAAAAAGCGAGCCGGTTTTTTCGTCAACGAGCACTGAGGGATCGGTGACGCCGTTGCCCGCCGAGCCGGGGGCGTCGGCGGGGAAGTCGAGGATGCGTTGCATGGGACTCCATGTCGCGCCGTTGTCGGTGCTGCGCATCATGCCGATGTCGATGTCGGCGGGCACGTCGCGCGCGGCGGTGTTGCGCGCGTCAAAGACGGCGATGAGCGTGCCCTTGGGCGTGGTGGCGAGTCCGGGAATGCGGTAGGTGTGCACGCCATCGTCGCCTTGTTTGCGCACCACGGTGCGGAACAGGCCGGACGCCTCCGGTAGCGCGCGCTCGGCGATTTGTTGCGCCGAGTCAGTCGGCTCGCCCCAGCGGGCGCGGAGCACGGCGGCTATTTTTGCGAACTCCTGCTCGCTCATCGCGCGAGTCATGACGAGCATCTCGGCCAGGTCGCCCTTGAGGCCGAATTTGCCCGGGCAGTTTGAGCCGACGATCAGGCCGCCTTGCGGGGCGTCGGCAAATGTGGCGACGGTTTTCGAGCGCAGGCCGCCGGCGTCGGAGATCATGTGACGCACGGACAGATTGCCGAACTTGTCGCGGGTGAAAACAAAGGCGTGCGCCTGCCAGACGCCAGTGACGGCGGCGAGCGTGGCGCGATCGACTTTGTCGGCGTTGGTTTTGGCGGGCGTTGGTTGCGCGCCGGCCTGCCACTTGCCGCGGCGCACTTGCGCCCGGGAGAGGCCGGCTCCGGTGGCGCCGTCAAAGAGGAAGCCGGCGCTGTTGTCGGCAAGGCGCGCGTAGGCGATGATGGTGCGGTCGCCCGAGAGCGTGCCCCAAGGCTTGGCGGCGCGCCATATCGAGGACTCGCCGTCGAAACGCACAATGGTGCTCGCGCCGGAGGGCGTGTCCACGCGCACGGCTTTCGGCGTGCCCCGGATTGATGTCAGGTGCCGTTGCCTGGAGGCGTCATTTTCCCAGCCGATGACGCGGGATCCGTTTAGTTTCAGGCCCTTGTCAGCGCGATACCACGCGTAAATGATGTCGTCCCCAGCTTGCGCGCGCGCGTTTGAGGGCAAGAAAATACCGGAGGCGAATGTCATCGCCAATGCCAGCAGGAGGCGTGTGTGTGTTTTCATTTTATGTGCGGATGTTTGAAACGGAGATTTTCGCCGGACTACTTTTCGCGACTCATTTCATTTTGTTGAGGGTTGAAAAAGTCAGGCCATCGACAGACTTCTTCGACGGGAATATGAAGCTCGCGAGGTAGCCGGCCACGAAGCAGGAGATCAGCCCCGTCGCGGCATAGAGGAAAAAGTGCGCGTTGGTTTTGCTTTGCACGAAGTAGAGCACGAGCGCGCTGGCGAGCACGCCGATGACGGCGCTCGTGCCGCTTGCGCGTTTTGTGAAAATGCCGAGCGCAAACAGGCCGGCCAGGCCGCTTGCCGTGAGCCCGAGGATGCTGTTGTATGTGTCCCAAAGCGAAACGTGCCTGAGCTGCGCGAGCACGAGCGCGGCGACCGTGGCGAACACGCCGACGACGGCTGTCAGAATGCGCGCGAGGCGAAGCCCGGCGGCGCCATCGGCTTTTCCGCCGAAGCGCGTGTAGAAGTCCGTCATGCCCGCGGTGACAACGCTGTTCAGGCTGCCGGAAACCGTTGACTGCGCCGCCGCAAAAACGCCCGCGATGACAAGCCCCGCGACGCCGACGGGCAGGTTCTGCACTATATACACGGGGAAAATGGAATCCGTGGCCTGCGCGGGATCGAGCTGCGCGGGATTATTTTTATAATATACAAACAACGCCGTGCCGATTCCGAAAAACAGGACGCTCGCCGGCACCGCCAGGATGGCGTTGAGCCAGATGGAGCGCGCGGCTTTCTTTTCGTCGGGCGTGGTCATGTAGCGCTGCACGACGGCTTGGTCGCTGGTGTAGGGCACGAGACACACGAATATATTTCCCAGGAAAATAACCCAGAACGCGTTCGCCGTCGCCGATGGGCTCAGCGTCCAATTGAACATGTGGAATTTATTGCTTTCCGTGGCGGTCTTGAAAAAGCCGAAAATGCCGCCGTCGGTGCCGCCGATAATGAGCACAAGGCTCAAAAATGCCGCGCCAAGAAGCACCAGGGTTTGCACGACATCGGTCCAGATGACGGCCTCCATGCCGCCCATCACCGTGTAAACAACACAGAGGACTCCCATGAGCAGGATGCATGTCGTGACATCAAGGTCGCACACGGCGGAAAGCGCGAGCGCGGGGAGAAGCAGCACAACCGCCTGCCTGCCCAGTTGGAATAATATAAACGCTGCGCTGCCATACAGGCGCACGGGCAGGTTGAATCGTTTTTCGAGGTATTCGTAGGCGGAGGTCACGTTGAGCCGCCTGTAAAACGGAAGATAGACCGCGATGATAATCGGGGCGACGATCAACACCGGGAGTTGCGCCCAAAAGAATGTCCAGTCGGTGGCGTATGCTTTTGCCGGGATTGCCATGAATGTCAGCGAGCTGAGCATCGTCGCGTAAATGGCGATGCCGGCGGCCCACCACGGAATGCGCCCGCCGGCGCGGAAATAGTCGTTGGTGGTTTTGTTGCGCCGCGAGCAATACCAGCCAATGAGCACCATGCTAGCGAGATAACCGACAATTATAGCATAGTTTATCCAGCCGAAGCTTGCCTTGTGCCCGACGATCGTCGCCTTCCAGACATTGGGGGCTCGGATGCCCGGCTCGCTTTCGCCGCTGGTGATGACGAAGCCGCCGCCCCAGGGTGTCATGCTTGTCGTGACCACCGAAAACGGCGCCTCTCCCATCGTTACCCAAGTGTCGGTGATGGTGTGATAGGCGAGCACGCGGCGCGGAAACCCCTTGTGCTCGGGCGACCTGATGCCCCATTGCGAACCGTCGTCGCCGCCGACCAGCAGCAAATGCGTTTGCCCGGCGGCAATTGCCTGTGGCGGCGCGGCCGCCACGTTATTCGGCAGGGCGGCGAGTTGTTTCCATCCGCGCTCGGGATGAAACGACCACGCATCGGTGAGCCACTTCCGCTTGGTTTGCGAACCGTCGGGACGCGCGCCGCCGAACAGGTAAAAGGTGTCGCCCACCGCGCCCGCAGTGGCGAGAAAACGTCCGCCGTCCGGGCACGCAGGCAGCGTTTCCCATCCCACGCCGGTGTTGTCCAGGTTGAGCCTGTAAAAGACATTTTCGGCTTCATTGGCCGCGGGTGTTTCCAGGCCGCCCGCCACATAGACATGATTTTTTATGATGGCGCCCGTGAGCATGGCGAGCGGCTTGGGCAGGCCGGGCAGTGGTGTGAATTTTAAGCCGCCGGACGACGCGCGCGCGACGTGCAGCACTGTCGCGAAGTTTTGTTTCGCATCGCCGCCGCCGATCATCAGGAAGCCGTCTTTCCACGGCAGCGACAAACCGTAGCCCGACGGCTGCGGCAGCCGGCCTTCCTCGCGCCATTGCGCCCCGCCGGCTTCAAGCACGAAGACCTTGTCATACCAAGTTTTTGTCCCGCCTTCCCACGGGCGTTTGTCGGGAAAATTCGCGCCGCCGGCGGCGACGAGCGCCCCGCCGCATACGCCCGAGAACGCGCCCGCGAAACCTTCCTTGTCGGGAAGCGGCGGGAGCTGCTCCCATTTGATGGCGCCGGGCATGTCCGGCGTGTGCGATTTTGTGACCTCGTTTGTGACGTTGGCCGAATTCCGCTGGCGGGTGATGGAGACCGCGTCGCCCTCGCGCTTGCCGGTCAACTCCTGCCCATGCAACGCGGAGCTGGCGAGCACGCCGAGGACCAACATGGCCAGCGCGGAAACAAAACGAATGTTTGATGATTGCTGGCAACGAAAGGGTGTTTTCATGGAAAACGCGGGTGTTTGGGCATGGATTTAGAGGAAAAAATGAACGATGTTGAACGATGGCGAAGGGTATTGGAGGAACTTCGAATGCGCGGAGCGGGTGCTTTATTTTTTCACTGACAGAGACAACACCGAAGCGCCTTCCGTGAATTCCGGCATGAGATAGTGGACGCGGACAGCGAGCTGTCCGCCGCTGAGCGCGGGCGTGATGGCACCCAACAGCGCGCGGGCGAACAAGCGCATGTTGGCGGCGTAGCATGACGGTCGCGGCAGCATGTAATGATAACAAGACTCGCCGTCGCGGGAGATCACCGACACGTCCCGAGGCACGTCGAGGCCAAGTTTGGCGAGACAACTGGCGACCGTGAGGTAGTCAAAAGGATCGGCGACAAGAAGCGCGGTGGGAGGCGTCTTTTGCGTCATCAACTGGCGCACTGTCTCCGCGACGCCCTCAACCGTGGAGTTGTGATGACGAATAACTGGCGAGGCGTTTTCGACGGCAGTGCGTGCAAACGCCTCCTCAAAACCGGCCTCGCTGAGAATATCGCCCGCCCTCCGCGAGCGCTTGATGAGTAGCGTGATTCGCCGGTGTCCGCGACGCAGGAGCATGTCGGCCGCGTGGCGGCATGCCGCGCGGTAATCCAAATCGCAGCAAGGCAGGTCGATTCCCACATACGTCGAGCCGGCCACGACGCACGGGATGGCGTTTTTTTGAAACCACGCTTGCACGGCCTCGCTTGACAGGAGCAATATCCAGCACGAGTGAGGATTCTGTTGAGCGAGTTTTTTGAGCGCGCGCGCCGGGTTGGCCCGCGCATAGGCGCGTCCGTCGACCATGTGCAGTCGGCTGCCCCGCGCGTCCAGCATTACGCGGAGCTGGTCGATCCAGAAAATATGCGTCGGCAGGAGTTGGTGGAATTCGCCGCACACCAGCAAACCGACATTGCTGCCGGGAATGGCGGCCTTGCCCCGCCCGCGGCGTCGGGCGATTTTGTTGCCCACGCCCTTTTCGGTGGCAATGACGCCGTCCTTGCGCAACTGCGCCAGCGCGGCGCGCACCGTGTAACGGCTGACCTGGAGCGTCTCGCCGAGCTCGCGCTCGCCGGGTAGCCACTCAGTCCATGCGCCCTGGGCAATCTGCTTGCGCAGGATTGTCGCGGTTTGTAGCTCCAGCGAGTTTCTTTGCGGAGGGGTGATCATGGGGAGGGGGCGGGTTGGTTGAATTGAATGCACGGTATGCTCCGGCACGGCGCGTGGTTTTCAAAATAAATCTTCCGGTATGGTTACCATACCGGAAGATTTATCTTCAGGCAAGGCGGATTGTCGTTGAGCTTCGAGCCGCACTCATCACCTCCTCATCGCCCAAGAACCCATGAATAAAGTTTCGGAAAAAAACGCGGACGACGCTCCCGCCCCCTTTCAATTGCGCGGCTTGATTGCCGCGCTCTTCACGCCTTTCCAGAATGACGGGACGATCAACCTGCCGGCGGTCAAACCGGTGGTGGACCGCGTCATCGCGCAAGGGGCCTCCGGGCTTTACATACTAGGCAGCACAGGCGAGGGTCCCTTGCTGACCACCGCCGAGCGCGAGACAGTCGCGGAGACGGTGGTGGCCGCAACAGGCAGGCGCGTGCCGGTGATCGTGCAAGTCGGCCACGCCAGCCTCGTGGAAGCGCGCGGACTCGTCGCCCACGCGCAACGCATTGGCGCGGACGCGGTTTCCGCCACGCCGCCAAATTACTTCAAACCCGACACGCTGGAATCGCTCGTTGATTGTGTGGCCGAAATCGCGGGCGGCGCACCCGCGCTTCCGTTCTATTATTACAACCTGCCCAGCCACACCGGAGTGCGCTTCGACATGGTGGAGTTTTTGCGGCTCGGCGGAGCGCGCGTCCCGAGCCTGCGCGGCATCAAGTTTTCCGACCCGATGCTGCACGAATTGCAAGCGTGCCTGCGTTTCGAAAACGGACGCCATGACATCGTGTTCGGCGTCGACGAGATGCTTCTGGGCGCGGCCGCGACCGGCGTCGGCGGCGCGGTTGGATCCACTTATAACTTCGCCGCGCCGGTTTACCGGCGCGTGATCGACGCCTTCGCGCGCGGTGACATGGACGAGGCGCGCGAATGGCAGTTCCGTGCCGCGGAAATGGTGCGGGTGATAATCGACACGGCCGGACGCGGCGGATTGAAGGCGGTTATGGCGCTCATCGGCGCCGATTGCGGTCCGAGCCGCGCACCCACGGCAACATGTTCGCCGGAGTGTCGCGAGCTGTTGCGGCAGCGTCTTCAGGAACTCGGCTTTTTCGAGTGGATTAAAAACACACCATGAAATTGACACGGGAACGGCTGGCCGGCTTGCGACAAATCTACCGCGACGAACTCCTGGAGCGCACGATTCCGTTTTGGTTGCGCCACGGGATTGACTGCGAGCACGGCGGAATGCTCACGGGGCTGGCTCGCGACGGCACGGTCATCGACACCGACAAGGCGCTCTGGCTGCAAGGCCGCGCGGTCTGGATGTTTTCAACCTTGTGCAACACCATCCGGCGCGACGACGCCTGGCTGGAGGCCGCGCGCAGTTGCATCGGTTTCATCCGCGCGCACGGGCGCGGCCCCGGCGGCAAACTCTATTTTCAAGTCACGCGCGAGGGCGCCCCGCTGCGCATGAGGCGATATTTTTTCAGCGAATGTTTCGCCGCGATGGGCGCGGCGGCCTACGCAAAAGCCTCCGGCGAGCATTGCGCGGCGGAGGAGACGCTGGGGTATTTTTCCCGTTACATCGAGGGAATGATAATGCCTGACGGCGTCGCTCCGAAAGTGGATGCGGAGACGCGTCCCTCGCAAGGGCTGGCTGCGCAAATGATGCTCATCGTCATCGCGCAGGAAGTCCGCGCCGCGCTTGGCGATGTTGCGGTTGCCGGCGAAACGTGTTCGTCGTGGGTTGACCGCGCGGTGGAAACCATCGCGCGCGATTTCTACAAACCGGAGCATGGCGCCCTGCTTGAAACCGTCGCGCCGGACGGTTCGGTGATCGATCATTTCGACGGACGCACGCTGAACCCCGGGCACGCCATCGAATGCGCGTGGTTTATTTTGCGCGAAGCGAAGGAGCGGGGCGGCGACACGCGCTTGCGTCAACTCGGTCTCGCGATCCTCGACTGCATGTGGGCGCGCGGCTGGGACGCGGAGCACGGCGGTTTGTTTTCCTTCACCGACCTGCGAGAATTGCCCGTGCAGGAATACACTGCGGAGATGAAATTTTGGTGGCCGCACAACGAGGCCGAGATCGCCACCTTGCTCGCGTGGCAACTCACGCGGGAGCCGAAATACGCGGAATGGTTTGAGCGTGTGCGCGCGTGGTCGCGGCGAGTGTTCGCCGATCCGGAGTTTGGCGAGTGGTTCGGCTACGCGCATCGCGACGGCGCCATCGCGACACGCCTGAAGGGCAACATGTGGAAGGGGCCGTTCCATGTCCCGCGCATGATGCACCGTTGCGGTCAAATCGTGGACGAGCTCTTGAGCGAAACAGCAAAAACTCAATGACACCCTGCCTCGGCATCAAAGCCGCCTCATGCAAAAAAACATGATTGGCATTGGTATTTTTTAAAAATCCATACCTCTAATATATTAACTTGTGATAATAGTCACAGGAAGGAGGCGCGTGTCCATGTCGATATATATGGCATTTTTATACAAACACAAAATGTTTTTATACAATAAAGAATTATATTTTTCGACATATAATCGGCGTGCTCAGAACACCCCCTGCACCCATGCCGAGCGCCGCCAATTATACCTTCATACCCGAATATGACGACGGGGATAAACTTACTCATGTTGAGGGTGATGATGTAAGCATTTGGTATGGAGCGCCTGAACCGCATTTTCGCGGAGAGCACAGCCATGAACGCCATCAAGTGATCATTATGCCGGAATCCCAATCCAAAGCCGAACTATTTTGGCGCGAAACCAGCAAGGCGGCCAGATCTCAGTGGCTTACCGGCAGTATGATGTGCTTTATCGGGAAAGGTATTCCCCATGCCATGCGCTGGGAAGCCCAGGCTCCGTTGATTTGTCTTTGTGTAACGGAAAACTATCCCCGGCATTTCTCTCAAAATTTAAAACGACATGGCGTGTTTATTCACCCGTGGGGAAAATTTATCAGCGAGGACGCGTTGATGCGCGGATTGATTGAGCGCATCTGTGACTTGATCCGATCTCCGATCTGTTCGATTCCCAATTATTTCGCAGGATTGGGAACATCTCTGGCAGTCCAACTGTTGAACAATCCAAAGTTTTGCCAGCCCGCAACCACAACAGAAGATGGTCTCGCACCATATCAGCTTAAAAAAGTATTGGATTATATTCAGGCGCATTTGAGCGAACCAATTATGGTGGAGACCTTGGCCGGGGAGGTCCGATTGAGCAAAGGATACTTCACCCGCCTCTTCACAGCATCCACAGGACTGACGCCTCACCGTTATATAGTGGAGGAGAGGCTCAAAAGCGCAAAGGAGCTATTGCATCAAGGAACGATGAAAACCGCTGCAATCGCGGCGGAAACAGGGTTTCATGATCAAAGCCATCTTTCGCGCAGCATGCATCGTCAGATAACAAGGGGGATCGCTGCACATAGCACGAATATACAAACAGAGGGCACAAATATACAATCCAAGTCGGAAGAAACAGGGCAACATGGCGGCACACTTTGACCGGATTCCACGCAACGCGGGCCGGACAAAACAAAAATCCCGCCATGAAAAAACTTCCCACGCTTATTATTATCGGAACCGCCATGCTCACGACGGCACATGCACACGCCGCACAAATCACGTTCACCGCCGTGATCGCGCAAATACCCACCCAGGTGAAAACCGGCTTCCAATACGGTCTCGGCATTCTCTTCATGGTCGGGTTCATCTGGGGCGTCATCAACATCTGGGGCGGAGCGGATCGGCTCAAGAAAGGCGACGCCGACGGCAAGATGGGCATTGTTTCCGGCATTATCATTGCCGGTGCCGCCGCGATCATGGCCGCGCTTTTCTATATATTCGGAATGAGTGGCGGCGCGCTCACGCCGCAATTCTAACGAAAACCAATCGACACCGCTTTCACCATGAGCGACACATTGCGCATCACCGACACCAACAGCGCGAACGACTCGAAAGGTCGCGCGCTCGGCTTCGAGGGAAACGATTTTCTTTATGTCGTGATCGGCATCGTCGCGGCCATCGGCCTGTTCCTCGTTCTCTACGCAATGCTCGGCGTCGGACCGCTCACCGCGCTCGTCTTCACCGTGCCAGTCTGCATCGGTCCGTTCCTTTGGGTAGTGCTTTTCCGTCGCAACAAACCCGAGGGTTACGCCGGCGACTTCTTTGACGAACTGCTCAACCGCGAGGGCTGGAGCTATGCGCCGCACAGCCAGCCTTCACCCTCGCCCTTCAATTCCGTCCATGAAAACCGCCGCGCCTAACGGGCACTTCATAGAGGGGATGATCCTCTACGGTTCGCTCGAAAAGGGCGGCATCGCCAGCAAGGGGTTTCTTTTGCAACCGCCCGATTTGCGAGGCGGCACCATCACGCAACTCAACGCCTATCAGGACAAAATCCGCAGCCTTCTCGCCGCGCTCGGCGACGGGATGCGCGCGCAACTTCAATGGACGTGCAACTGCGATTACCGCCAGGAACTGACGCGCTACCATCGCGAAACCGAGCGCGTCGCAAACGCGCATATCAAGCGCGTGCGCACCGAACGCTTCGAGCGTTACTGGCGGCGAATGCACGCGCGCGATCTGCGGCGCGAGCAGCTTGTCCTTTTCGTTTCCACGCGCATCTACACTACCACGCCGACGACCGCCACGCGTGATAATCTTGCCGCCTACTACGCAAAACTGCTCGCGCAACTGCGCACGCGCTTTGACGAACTCACGTCATCCCTCCGCACACTTTTCGGCAGCGATACAACTGTCACGCCGATGGACGACCTCGCGCACTTCACCTACTACTCGAAATTCCTCAACCCCTCGCTCGCCGACGCCTTCGACATCGACTTCGCCGCGCGCTTCAGCCCGCGCCAAACGATCCAGGAAAACTGCTGGTGTTCCGACGGCGTCAACATTTCGAAACCCGCCGGATTTTATTTCGACGGACTGTATCACACCGTGTTCACGTTCAAGCGCTGGCCAAGTCGCACGTATCCCGGCATTGTCTTGCGCCTCACCGCGCTGCCGTTTCTCGACTACCAAATCACGGTCAACCTCGAACCGCTCCCGACCAAAAACGAGGTCGAAAAGGAGGAGCGCTCAATCGAGCGTCTGCGCGGCGAATACAAATCCACCGAACGCCACTCGCTACTCGTCGCCATCGGAAAAAAGGAACGCAAAGTCGAATCGCTCTCCACCGGATTCATCCGTCCGTTTTCGACGACCTACATCATTCGTGTTTGGGATGAAACCGAGCAGGCGCTTTCCGCAAAGTGCGCCGCCGTCAAAAATGCGATCAACAATCTCAGCGGCGCTCAGTATTACGAATGCGCCCTGCCCAGCACCGCGAAGAAACTTTTCTTCGCCTCATGGCCCGGTTGGACGCATTCGAGCTACCGTCATCGTAACCTTTATGCCGAGGACTCCTACTTTGCGGATTTGCTGCCGTTCTCATCGACGTTCACAGGGCATCTCGCCGAGGCCGAGGCGATCTACGACGGCGCGCAGCAAGGCAATCTCGTCGGACTGCGCACGTTTATCGGCAACCCGCCAACACCGCAGCACGCCGTCCTGCTCGGCGCGACCGGTGCGGGAAAGTCCGTCCACATGTGCGATCTTCTCGAACAAACCGCCGCCTACTACGATTACACCGTCATCATCGAGGAGGGTTTGTCCTACGGAAAGTTCACCGAAGCGATGGGCGCGAGTCCGATCATCCTACACCCCGACGGCGATCTCACGATCAACTATCTCGATACGCGCAAGCTCCCGCTCAACCAACTGCAAACCGCCACCGCTGTCGCGCTCGTCTCGCGTATGATCGGCGAGGCTGCCGACGAGGAAACGCAGCAAATCCGTCAGGCAATTCTCGGGCAATATATCAGTCAGCTCTATCAGGATTGTTTTGAGGATTGGTCGAAGCGGCACAGCGCGCTCATTCCGCAAATCCAGCGCATGGCGTGCGCCGCGCACAAATGGAAACGCGCTAAAATGCCACATGGCACGACCGACCTCGAATCCTACACCGAGTTACGCGACTTGCTCGCCCGCGACGACGATGAGGCGCAGCTATTCATAGCTAAAATACCGGAATCCGACATCACCGCGTTCCTGCAAAACCCGCAGACCGAGCGCTCTGTCATGGCGATGGCGCACGCTTGGTATGAGCCGGGCGATTATCCGCAGCACGCGAGCCTCGTCGAGTTGATGCAATTCTCGCGTTTTCCCGAACACAAAAAGGAAACCATTGATCACATTGCCACCCTGCTCGCCGCGTGGTGTGCGCACGGGCAATACGGTCGCCTCTTCGACGGCCAATCGAATATTTCGCTCACGGGCGAGGTGGCGCATTTCGAACTCGGTTACATTCCCGAGCAGGCCATCGAACTCAAAACCGCAGCCGGACTTTTGATAAACGGCTTTTCGCGTCAGCATATAATTTCGCTGCCGCGGGCGCAGCGGAAACGCATTCTCTACGAAGAACTCGCCCGTTTTCTCGACGTGCCTGGCGGCGAAAAGGTCGTCGCGGAATCTTACGCACAGCTGCGCAAGTTTTCATGCTGGACAGCCTCGATCGTGCAACAATACAGCCGGTTCAAAGACACGCGCATCCGCCCTGTTGTCATCGGAAACTCGAAGCAGTTTTTCCTCATGCGGCAATTTGACCGCAGCGACATCGCCGACATCGCGCGGGATATTTCGCTTCCCGAAAACGTCTGCGAGGCGATTCAAAATTATCCGATGCCGGAGCAACAACCGGAAGGGAAAAAGTTTTCGTCGATCTGTTTCTTCACACCCGTCACCGATCCTCCGCTTTGCGGCACGGTGCGAAACATTCAAGCGCCCAAAAAATCATGAAAACAATAATACTCATACCACCGGTTCTACTAATCATGGTGTTGCTTTCCGGCTGCGGCACGCTCGGCGGCTCGGCAACCGACCTTGCGCTCGCCGGCGCGGGCGGGACCATCGGCTACGAGGTCTCCGATCACAATGTCAGCGGTGCGGCTATCGGCGCCGCCAGCGGCTATGTCATCTCAAAGGTCGCGCAAACGCAGGTCAAGAAGGCCATCACCGACGCCGAGAAACGCGGTTACGACCGTGCGATGAATCAGGCCGTGAAGCAGCAATACTGGATCATTCAAAACCTGCAAAAACGCGAAGACGACACCGCCGCAGAATCGCGCCTCGTCGCCGTGCAAATTCCCGAGGCCACCACGCCCGACGGCGTCCTCTTAAAGTCCACCACCGTTTACATTCGCACACAGCCATGAAAAAGATTTTTGCATTTCTCGTTCTCACAACATCCACCGCGTTGAGCGTGCTCGTCTTCGCCGGCATGCCCGTCATCGACGGTGCCAATCTTATCAATAATAAGATTTCGCACATCGCCACCATAGCCAAGTGGGTCGAAAACATTGCGCAGCTAAAAACGCAAATCACACAGTTAAAAGAACAGGTCAGCATCCAAGGCCAGTTGCGCAACTGGACGGGCAACCCAGCCGATGTTGCGAAACTTCTCTCGCTCGGCATCCTCAGCGAAAGCGACCTCATGCGCGACTACGGACTTTCGCGCAACGACATCGCCCGCGCCACGCAAAGCCTCGACACGCTTTCGCGCACGGACGGAAACACCTACCGCTCCGTTTATGTTCCCGATCTCAATGGCGGTGCGGTCGCGCATGATCCGCTCACCTATCGCCGCCATGCGTTGCTCGACGCGCGCACGGACAATACCCGCACCGTCACCGACAAAACCCGCGCGCGCGAACGCGAGTTGCAGGAGGAAATCGCGCTCACGCTTTCCGAACTCCGCGGCGGTTCGACCGACGCGCAGGTGCAAAAACTCACAGCAAAACTGATCGTCTTGAACGGCCAGCTTTCGCAAATCGAGACCACGCGCCGCCGTCAGGTTGACGAGGTCATTCTGCAAAAAATCGCCAACGACAATCGCCGCGAAACCGAACAACTCGCCGCCGCCGAACTCGCCTCAAAGGACGGCTACATCGCCAACCAGCGCGTGGGAACATTCATGCGCTCGATCAACCCGCGCAAACACGTCCGCTGATTTTCCGCCATGGAAATGTTTCTGCCAGTCCTGGAAAACAAGATCATCGCGATGGTGACGGCGTTCCGTTTCGTCGTGTTCGCCATGCTCGTGGTCGGACTGGTCGCGCACTTGAGTCGGCATCATTATCATAACAGCCAGATCGTGCGGCCCATTGCCCGCGCCATCACCATTGTCGCGCTCATTGCCTCGATGCACTGGTGGTTTGCGCTCGCAGAAAACACCATGCTCGCGGCGGCGGATTACATTGATCCGCAATATAACGACAACCCCGCACGTGCGTCAGAACTGTTGCGCGAGGGCACCGCGCAAAACCCGGAGAAAAAGGAATGGTCGTGGCGCAAGCTGAACGAATCACTCTACAACGCCATCACTGATGCTGTGTCGTGGGTTTTTATACAAATCGGCACACTCGTCACCGCGCCGATGATAATACTGCAATATATATTGCGATGGATTTTGTATCTGCTCACGCCGTTTGCGCTCGCGTGCTTCATGATTCCGGGCGGCTCGCAAATCGGTGTCCGTTTTTTCCAGCAAGTGCTCGCTGTGCTCGCGTGGCCCGTAGGCTTCGCAATCACCAACCTTGTCGCCATCGCGATCTGGCAGGATTTCCGCATGATTGTCGGCGCGGAGGCCGCATCAGCTGACATGGCCGCCTTCTCGCCATTTCTCACCAATGTCGGCGGCATCCTCGCCGCGCTGACGCTGCTCATCGGAACGATTTCCACGCCGATTATCTGCCAGAAAATATTCGCGCAAGGTTACGCCTTCACCGGCGAAACCGCCAACCCCGGCGCGCTTGGACGTTCGGGCGTCGATATGCTCTACCGCGCAAACATGATCGGCGGCATGTTGAGCGCACCATCCGCGGCGACGACAACCGCTATGGCGGCAAAGGCAAACGAGGCGCCGCCACTGTCATCCGCCCAGACGACTCCAGGACTTTAACAAATGGAAACTGAATCTACACCAGAGCCGCACGAGCCCTTGCGCGAGACGCCTGTCGATAACTCCAGGCAGCTTCCGCCGGCAAAAACGAAACGTGGATTTTCGCCCGCGCGGCTTTTCGCAGACCACGCCTTTGCCGCGCGCATGTGGATGTTTGTCGCCTGCGGAGCGCTCATCCTTGTCGCCGTCCAGCCGTTTCTTATTATCGAAGCCTACCGCACGCGCGAGCGCGTCGTGGTTCTCGACGGCGGTGGAAGTTTTTCGATTTCGCCACTACTCGGTTTCGAGGAGGCGAAGGCATTGCACGAAACGCTCGCCATCTGGTCCGCGCTCGCGCTTCTGCAACGCAACCCGAAGAACTTCGATTTTCCCGATTTGCTGCAACGGCTCTTTCTCACCGACTCGGCAACAAAGGCGCAGAACGAATTGCTCGCCTCGCGCGAGGAGTTCGAGGTGAAACAAATTCATCAGAAACCAGAGGTGTTCAAAATCGACATCCTGCGCACGCGCGAGGATCAGGTGCTTGTGCGCATCGAGGGCCAGCTTGTGCGCACGGGTGTTTTCGAGCGGCAGGCCTTCGCCGAGTCACCGCGCTTTTCACTCACACTCACCCTTGTCCGCAACCCGGACATGATCGCCAACAAACGCTATCCGCTCGCCGTATGGAACTACGAATTCTCACTTCTATAAATTGCGCACTGCTATTTTGCAGCCTCGCTATGCCGCAAGCATACGCGGCCCCGCACGCTCCCGTCGTGAAACAATTTCCACTCGATGAGCGCGTCGTCTATGAAATCCCCATCGGCACAAACGTGCCGACGACGCTCATGTTTCCCTCCGCACCGTCCGCGCTCGAAAGCGCCGGCATCACCGCGAAACCGGAAACACCCGCGCCCGTGCTTCTCTCGCATGTTCCCGGACGTCATTATCTCAGCGTGCGCGCTCTCAAACCCGACGCGCAGGCCACCCTCAATGTCATCTGGAAAAATCACACTTATATTATTCGCTTCACCGCGTCCGAAAAGCCCTACGGCTCGATCACGTTTTATGAGGATCGCCTGGCCGGTCGCAGTGCCGCGCTCGCAAAGCGGGTTACGCCCGACGCGCTTCTCGGACTGCTCGACCGCGCGAAAACTTTTCGGCTCGTTCACGAGCAATATCCCGAGGCCGTGCAGCAAATCGAACACCGCGCGCCGCCAGCCGCCGAGGCCGTCACATGCTACAAGGATTTTTCCGCGACGGTTGAGGAAGTGTTTCGTTTCGATCCCGAGGATACGCTTGTATTCAAACTCAAACTCGAAAACACCGGTGACACCGAAGTCGCCTACCAGCCGCAAAGCCTTGCAGCGCGCATTGGTTCGCGCGTTTACACCGCGTCCATTTCCGACGCGTCCGGCTTGATTCCGCCTCACGCGGTGACGACGGCGTATTTCGCAATCACTGGAACGCCGGATGGCGGGCGCGCCAACCTCAGCGTAAAGAATGTTTTTAACATCATTGTGCCGCGTGTCACCCGCGATGTGCAGCTCGTCATTCCGCAATGAAGCGTTTTCTGAAATTCATAAAAACACCGGTCGGTAGCCTCACGATGCTCGCCGCGTTCATCGGCATCGGTGCGTTGCTCATCCACGGAAGCAGCAAGCGCGAACAACGTCCGACAATATCCGCGAGTGCGCACGCGGCAACCGCGCCCGTCGAGCGCCATACGATTTCACGCGGGGGACAGGAATTGAAAATCCCACAGCCGCACACACCGCCGCTACAAATACGAACGCCGCCTGCCGGCGACGAGGAAACCATTTCGCGTCCTCGTGCCGCACGCGGTGAAAAATCCGTTTCGCAAAAAGACACGCCAGCGCCCTTGCCGATCAGTTTGCTATCCGACGAGAACGCACGCGTGAATGATGTCACGCTCTCACAAAACTACGCGCCTTACGGGCGGCTCATTTCCTGCGAGACGGTTGTCACGCTTGAATCCTCGAAAATCGACACGCCCATCGTCGGCCTCGTCACCGAGGATGTCTGGCACGACGGACGCCTCATCATTCCCGCCGGCGCGGAAGTCCACGGACGCGCCGCCGCCGACCATGCGCGCGAGCGCATCGCCGCCTCCGGCCAGTGGATTGTCGTCTGGCGCGATCACACCACAAACAACGGTGTCGAACTTGTCCTCAACGGCATCGCCCTTGATCGCCAGCGCAACGAAGCAACAGGCGAGTTTGGTTTGCGCGATGGCAGCGCCGGACTCGTCGGCGACATCCTCAAAACCGACGACTGGCAGGAGATAAAACTTTTCGCCTCTACCTTCCTCGCGGGCATGGCGGGCGGTTTGCAGGAGATGCGCGACCAGACCAGCGCGTTTGGCGACGTGAGCCAGGTGCCGAAGGCGTCAGCAAAAAATGCCGCGCTACAAGGCACATCCGACGTGCTCAACGCCTATGCCGCGCGCATCCAGCAAATCATCGCGCAGGACGGCTACTACGTCCGCGTGCCCGCGGGGAAGCAATTCTACATCTACGTCACCCAAACCCTCGACAAATCGAAGGCCACTCGCGGCAACCTCCGCGCCGATCTGTGGCAAAAGAAAGAAACGCCATCACAATGAAAACACACGCGCTTATTTGCATATTCGCAGTCGCTTGCATTCCGCTCACCGGATGCTCGCTTTTCAAAAAGAAACAACCGCCGCCCGTTCAGACCATCGCGGCCTCGCCCGTGAGCGGCACCGAGCTCGATCCCGCCAACACGGAAAAATTGCGCCACGGCGAAACCATGCGCGCATATCCGGTGAGCCGATATGTCGATCCACGCGACCCGAACCTCATGCACGAGGCGCATATCGTCTATCGAAAGGAAAACCCTGCCGCGTGGAATCTCACGCCGCACGCTCCCACCGTCGTGCCGCTCGGGCCCGTGCTGGCACTGGCCGATCCCGCCGAGAAAACGCAACTGTTGCCCGCCGAGGTTGAGCAAAAGATGGCCGCGCAAAACCGGCTCATGGCCGCGCTCATCGAGCAGAACGAAACACTCACGGCGGAGCTTTCACGTCTCAAATCCGAGATCACCAAGCTCCGCGAATCACAAACCACCACAACAAAACCGGAAAAACAATGACCACAGAAACACCTCCCGCACCTCCCGAAACGGACAACAAAATCGAAGTCGAACCACTCGCGATTGGCACGCATCACCGCGCGAGTTTCGAGCAAGCGCACGAGCATCTCCTGAAAACATACGGCAAATCCCCGCCGCCCGACGACCTCATGCGCCTGTGGATCGCGTGTGCGACGCCCTGGGATATCACGCGCGAGTTTGAAGAATCCGTTTTGAACATCGCCGGCAGCGACCTCGTTCCCGACGACAACGGTCATTACGCCCAATCACTCCTCAATCTCTGATTCGTTTTTAACTTTGGGCGGACGTGCCCGAACAAGGTCAATCGCCACTGGCGGCCAGCCGCCTTGCTCAATCAATGGCTGGAGCAACCCAATACAAAAATACCATGTCACTAAAACAAGCTATCGCCGACAAGAAGGCTCGGGAGAACACCGAGCAGCGCATCAATCCCGAGGTCGATGCCAAGCTCACAAAATACATCTCGGATAATCCGAAATTGTATCAATACTACAACGATCTCACGAAGGAGCAGCTTATCCGAAAGCTCATGCTCGGAAAAATGCAGCGCAATGATTACACCCAGCAGCGCGACCAGGAAATCGTCAAATGGGTGGAGCAAAACCCCGACATCAAGGCGAAGGTCGAGGAGCGCATCAAAAATGTTCCCGCCGAAAACCGGCAGCGTGCTTTTGTCCGTGTCGCAAAGGATGAGGCCATGCGCCAAACTATGCGCGGTGGCCAAGGTGTTAGCGTCTGACAAACTGACAAACGCGGCGGCAGCCTGTGGATGAGGCTGCCGCCGCCAATTTCCCACACCAATCAACGATGCCAGAAGCCTCCGAGAATTTGAGCGACGAGCTATTTGCGCTTCTGGGTGACACACGCGAAACCGCTGCGGTTACGCTTTTCCTACAACTGCTGCGCGAGTCGCCATGTCTGCGCAACTGGCTTGGCACCGCGTTCCTCGAACCGCGCACCCGTTCGCGCCTTGCCGCCTATCTGCGCGGCGAGGAACACCACGCTAGCCGGGGAAGTCATCTGCTCGCATGGTTCGCTCACACCAGCGATGCGCGTGAATCGTTCACGGCCACGCTCGCGTGTGATCACAGGCCGGCGTCGGTTTCAACCTACGGCGGGCTCACTCGCGCGCAGGTTGTCCGGCTTGTTCGCCGTTATCAATCGGGCGGTGCAAGCGGCATCAATCTGCTCCCGTTCCTGCTAATCCACGCATGGCGGCAGCTCCCAAACAACGCGCGCCCGAGCGCCGCGCTTCTGCTCATGGGTGGCATGGTCTTGCAGGAGCTATTTTCCGACAAACTCTCATCGCTGCAACTCATGCGACATTTCACGAAAGCGGTGGAGTTTTTCCACGGCCAACTACACGGCACCATCACCCGAATGCACTTCGGCTACGTCAATTGGTGGAAGCTGTCCGTGCTTCACTACATGCTCAATCACCCCAAACCGTGTTACTGCACGAGGGATTTTTCCCAACACCTCGCCGCGCAGAAAATCAGCGTCGATCCAAAAGACCTGCGGCGCTTTTGCCAGAAACATGGGATTGTTCGGGATACGCGACCGGGGCGTCCTCGCTCTGGTTGAATAATATCGCATCGATAAACCGGGCGAATCCACCGGGTATTTTTAGCTGGTAACGCCTTCGGACGTGTTCTCAAACAAAGGCCGGAGTTGCGCGTAAAGGGGCGCGAGGTCGCGGATGCAATTCACTGCGACGTGCGCAGTGCGCCGTCTGTTTTGCTGCCGCAAGAAGCGGATCAATTTGCCGGCGAGCAGGACGTGCGCCGGTGGTTTTGGAAGTGCCGGCTTGCCGTCAAGCGCGCGGTGCTTCGGCTCGGTGGCGATGCCGAGTCGCGCGTAGGCCTGCCGCAAACTGAGTCCTTGCAAAAGCGCGGGATCGGCGGCTTCGCGGGCGAGTCGCATGTAACGGTGCGCCGTGCTCATCGAGCCTGTAAAGAAGTGTTTCAGCCAAGGAATCCACGCACCGTGTCCCGCCGAGTGGCGCACGCGCTTTTTTTCCTCGTTGAGCAACCGACCCGCGCGCCATGCGGCGGCAAGAGCCCCGTCAAGCGAATGACGGGACTCTGCTGTGAGACGTTGCGCCTCCGCGTGCAGGCGATTGATTTCTTTCGCTGCGGATGTCGCAGAAGCGGCGACGAGGGAAGGCATCGGTGATGTGCTCATGACTGCATCCCCGTGTTTTCGCGGAAGTCATTCGCGAGTTTGTGGACGCTTTGCGGTGTGCATCCGGCGAGCTCGCCGATTTGCTCGAACGTGAGTCCGCCAATCAAATCGGGGCGTATGCAATAGAGCGCCACTGTGGCGCGCAGTCCGCGACTTTCCAGTGTCGGCGCGTCGGACATCCAGAGTAACAGATGCGTTATGACTTCCAGCCCAAGCGCACGACCCTCGGCGCGCGGGTCAACGGGACCGGCGAAGAAGGCATCGACTTCGGGTGTGGCGGATGCGGTTTTATTGGAGCCGGGCTTATTGTGTTTTGTATTTGTTTTCATGATATGCGGTTTGGTTCGCCGCGCATCATGCTCTCGTTTTCCAAATCAAAATAGCGGACGGCGTGTGGGGTGATTTGTCCGCATTTCCAGCCGTGTTTTGTAGCTACAAAAAAGGCCGCAAATGCGGCCTTGTGAAAATAATCACAGTGTGACGAATATCGTCCTGCGAGTCAGGCGCGGGCTGGAACTTTCAGCCTGGTGCGGATGTGCATGATGACTTCATCGAGGTCGTAGTAAACAAAGTGGCCGACCTTGTGATAGGGAATGCGGCGCAGTTTTGTCCACTCGCGCAAGGTGCGGATGGAAGGCTCGCGCCCGACGGGGAAAATCCCGCTCAGGCGCAGGCCGGTGATGTCGGTCATCGGGTTGGTGATCGTGCAAGGCGTGGTGTGTGTTGTGTTCGGTTGCATGGGTGTGTTTGTGAGTGCTTCCATGCCCTTGCTTGCGCATCAACTTGTTGACAAATGCGGCCACGATCAGGCGGCGGCGGGCAGTGTCTCGGCTCCGGGCCTGCTCGCAGGGACAACGGCTATTGGGGCGATGGCGGCGTTGGTTTCCGCCCGCAGTTTGCCGCGCAGTGCTGGCATGATATTGAAGAAGGCTTCGGCCTCCTGCGGCGTGGTCACGTTCAAGTAATGACGGCGGATGATGCGCTCGGAGTTGCCCGCCTGCAACGCCGTGTCGCCCATCGAACGGAACTTCGCAACGTGCATTGAAATGAACGTGTGCCGCATCACGTCGTGCGAGAGCCCGAATTGCTTTGCAATGGCGGCGCGGGATTTTGCGAGCGATTTGTGGAGGATGGGGAACTTGTCGAGCGGGTAGGCTTTGAGCCACGCGGCGAGATTGGGCTGGATGTCGATGTTGCGCTTCATGTCCACTTTGGAAACGTCCGGCTCGATGTGAATGGTGCGCGTGTCGAGGCGCACGTCCTTCGCGGGCAGGCGGGAGATTTCCCCGTCCTGCACGCTCGGGCGTATGCCGGCGAACAGGCAGAGCGCGTAATAAGGCACGAACGCGCCGTCGTGGAGGGTTTCGACGTGGGCCATCAGCTCGGCGGCCTTCTGTGCGCTGAGCGTCGGCGCCGAACCGCGACTGTGTTCGAGCTTGTGGCGGCTGATTTTCGCGAGCGGATTTTTGGCCAGCCATTCCTTGGTGACGACGGCGAACCGGAAAAAGGTGAACAAGTGGCCGTAGCGCAGATTGACCGTCTTGCGCGCGGGATGGATTTGTGGGCGCGCGAGATTGCCTCGATTGAGGTAAGGCCTGAGCAAATCGGTAGTGAGATCGGCCAGGTTTTGCGTCGGGAACCAGCGCTGAAGCTCGGCGAACTCACTTTCGATTGTTTTGAGCTGGCGTTTGCCGATGACGTTTCGCTTCTCGTCGTCGCGGCGGATTTCGAGGTAGGCCTTCACCGCGTCGGCGAGGCTGATTTGCGAGGCCGGCTCCTTGTAGTGCGTCAGGCCGTGGTCGGCGTAAAAGGCCAGCGTGCGCGGCTTGCAGGCGAATTTTTGGAAGAGGATTTCGGCCTCGCGCACCTGCTCCTCGGAAAGGCTGGTGGTGACAGGGCGCAGGCTTGATTGGGTCTGCATGAGTTTCAAGTCGAGCGCGCCGCGTTCGACGAAGGCGTCCTGCTTGTTCTTGAAGTTTTTGCGGACACGGAGGCCGTGGAGCCAGCCGCTGACGCGCCACGAAGTGACGCCATTGCGATTCTTAAACGGTTTGACGGTGAAGTTTGATGCGGTATGCGTTTTCATCATTATGGTTGCCGCATCAACTGGCAACCTGACCGCAAACCGTCCTCTTTCCCTCTAGGGGTCGCCGGCAGGATGCCCGCGCTCCCAGGGGTCAATACCGGTAGTGCTCCGGTTTGTAGGGGCCGTTCACCGGGACGCCGAGGTAGGCGGATTGTTGCTTGGTGAGCTTGGTGAGCTTGACGCCGATTTTTTCCAGGTGCAGGCGCGCGACTTCCTCGTCGAGGCGCTTGGGCAGGCGATACACTCCGACTTCGTAACGGTCGCGGTTTTGCCAGAGGTCGATTTGCGCGAGCGTCTGGTTTGTGAAGCTGTTTGACATCACGAAGCTCGGGTGGCCGGTCGCGCAGCCGAGGTTCACGAGGCGGCCTTCGGCGAGGAGATAGATGCTGCGGCCGTTCGGGAATACAAACTGGTCGTATTGCGGCTTGATCGTGATGCGCTTCACGCCTTTCTCGGCGTAGAGGCGGCCGACTTGGATTTCGTTGTCGAAGTGGCCGATGTTGCAGACGATGGCCTGGTCTTTCATGCGCTTCATGTGCTCGAGCGTGATGACGTCGCAGTTGCCGGTGGTCGTCACGTAGATGTCGGCGCGGCCGAGGGTGCTTTCGATGGTGTTGACTTCGAATCCTTCCATCGCGGCTTGGAGGGCGTTGATGGGGTCGATTTCGGTGACGATGACGCGCGCGCCGAAACCGCGCAGGGAGTGGGCGGAGCCTTTGCCGACGTCGCCGTAGCCGCACACGCAGGCGACTTTGCCGGCGATCATGACGTCGGTGGCGCGCTTGAGTCCGTCGGCGAGGGATTCGCGGCAGCCGTAGAGGTTGTCGAACTTGGACTTGGTCACCGAGTCGTTGACGTTGATGGCGGGGACGCGGAGCGTTTTCGCGTCGAGCATTGGTAGAGGCGGTGCACGCCGGTGGTGGTTTCCTCGGAGACGCCGCGCCATTCGGCGGCGATGGGACGCCAGAAATTTTTGTTCGTTTTGCGGACGCGCTTGAGGAGGTTTTTGATGACTTGCTCCTCGGGCGAGGCGGAGGGCGTGTTGACCCAGTCGGAGCCTTCCTCGAGTTCGCAGCCTTTGTGGATGAGGAGGGTGGCGTCGCCGCCGTCATCGACGATGAGTTGCGGGCCCTTGCCGCCGGGGAAGGTGATGGCGCGCAGGGTGCAGTCCCAGTATTCCTCAAGGGTTTCGCCTTTCCATGCGAAGACGGGCACGCCGGTTTTCGCGATGGCGGCGGCGGCGTGGTCTTGCGTCGAGAAGATGTTGCACGAGGCCCAGCGGACGCTGGCACCGAGGTGCTTGAGCGTTTCAATGAGCACGGCCGTCTGGATCGTCATGTGGAGCGATCCCATGATGCGCACGCCGGCGAGCGGCTTTTTAGCGGACGCGCCGTATTTTTTGCGGATGGCCATGAGGCCGGGCATTTCGTGCTCGGCGACGGAGATTTCCTTGCGGCCCCAGGGGGCGAGCGTGATGTCGCGGACGTGATAGTTGGGCGCGATGGAGAAGGTGGGTTTGGACATGATTTTTATTTTGAATTTTCGATTTCGGATTTTGGATTGGGAGTCACCGCTCCGGAGGATTTCCGGATGACGTTTGAGCAACTCCAAATCCAAAACTCACTTATTTGACGGCGGCGCGGAGGGCGGCGGTTTTGTTGGTTTGCTCCCACGGGAGGCCGGCTTTGCCGAAGTGGCCGTAGTTGGTTGTCTCGCGGTAGATCGGGCGCAGGAGGTTGAGTTGCTTGATGATGTCGGCGGGTTTGAAGCTGAAGACTTTTTGGACGGCGCGGGCGATTTTTTCGTCCTCGACTTTGCCGGTGCCGAAGGTGTCAACAAACACGCTGACCGGGTGCGGGTAGCCGATGGCGTAGGCGAGTTGGAGCTCGGCGTATTTGGCGAGGCCGGCGGCGACTATGTTTTTGGCGGCCCAGCGCGCCATGTAGGCGGCGGAGCGGTCAACTTTCGACGGATCCTTGCCGGAGAAGGCGCCGCCGCCGTGGCGGCCCCAGCCGCCGTAGGAATCGACGATGATTTTGCGTCCGGTGAGTCCGGAGTCGCCCTGCGGGCCGCCGACGACGAAGCGGCCCGTGGGGTTGATGAGATACTGTGTGTTGCCGTTGAGGAGGTCGGCGGGGATGACTTTGCGGATGACGTTGTCGATGAGGGCGGACTCGATTTGCGCATGCTCGACGTCGGCGGTGTGCTGCGTGGAGATGACGACGTTGACGACTTCGATGGGGCGGTCGTTTTCGTAGCGGATGGAAACTTGCGATTTGGCGTCGGGACGGAGCCAGGCCCATTTCTTGCCGCCGGATTTGCGGATTTTTGTGAGTTCGCGTCCGAGGCGGTGGGCGAGCATGATGGGGAGCGGCATGAGCTCGGGCGTTTCGTCGCACGCGTAGCCGAACATGAGCCCCTGGTCGCCGGCGCCTTGCTCGGCGGTTTTCTTGCCCTTGGCTTTGCGTTTGTCGACGCCCTGGGCGATGTCGGGCGACTGGCTGGTGAGGTAGTTGTTGATGAAAACAGTGTCGGCGTGGAAGACGTCGTCGTTGTTTGTGTAACCGATTTCGCGGATGGCGTCGCGGACGATGGTTTCGTAGTTGAGCCTGGCCTTGGTGGTGATCTCGCCGGCGAGGATGACGACGTTGGACTTGACCATGGTTTCGCAGGCGACGCGGGAGGTTTTGTCCTGGGCGAGACAGGCGTCGAGGACGCTGTCGGAAATATAGTCGGCGACTTTGTCGGGGTGGCCCTCGCCAACGGACTCGGAGGAGAATACGAATGTTTTTGCCATGATAAAAAGAAGGAAGGTTACCCGAAAGGGTGGGGCGTTTTCCGGGGAGCGCAAGGCAATAGCATCAACGTATGCGGATTTCGTGATGCGTTTTTGATGCTGAGGGGATGGCTGTTGATTTTCCGCGATCCGCGCATCACGCGCGCATGAGTTTTCACGCTTCCATGCAATCCTGAATCCTGCCAACCTTGACCGCATCAACCCATCCCGTCCCCTTATGAAAAAACTACTTCTCGCTTTTGTCGCCTGTGCGTCGTTCGTGTGCGCCCAAAATCTTCGTGCCTCGGATGCGCCGGTGTATCACGAAGCTCTCATCAAGAGCATTGGAAAAAATGCGGTTTCGGTCAGCGGCGACCTTGATCCCGCGACTTTAAAAACAAAAAAATACCTGTTTGTTTATTATTCCGCGCACTGGTGCCCTCCGTGCCGCAAGTTCACACCGAAGCTGGTTGAATTCTACAACAAGAACCATGCGAACGGGGATTTTGACCTGATCTTTGTGTCGTCCGACAAGGGCCAGCGCGAAATGAACGATTACATGAAGGGCGAGAAAATGCCATGGATCGGCCTGAAGCTGGACAGCAAACCTGCAAGGGCACTGAAGAAATTGCGCCGCGGCACGGGCATTCCCTGCCTCATTTTGATCGATGAAACCGGAAAGGTCATTTCACAGAGCTACGACGAAAATAACAAATACACCGGACCATACACGGCATTGAGGGCTTACGAAAAAATCAAAAAGGACAAATAACAAGGGGCGAGGGTATAAATGATTACCGGCGGTGCCGGGTGAAGACGTGATTTCGAATCCGACCATCGATTATATTTTCTGGGACAAAGTTTATACACCGTGAAGATGCCGTAGCTGGCCAAAGTTCTCATGATAAAAGAATACACAAATGGAGAGATTACCATTGTCTGGCAGCCTGAAAAATGTGCGCATTCGGGCATTTGCGCCAAAACGCTGCCGGATGTTTACAAACCGCAGGAACGCCCGTGGATTAGGGCCGATAAGGCCACGACCGCTGAGCTCAAGCATCAGATAGGATTGTGCCCATCCGGAGCCCTCTCATGGAGGGACAATACACATAAATAAAAAACGCGCTCACGGTTTCACCGTTATCAATTCGCACGACACCGCGCGTTTGGTCGCGGGGTCGAATGTCACCAGCGCGGCTGACATGCGCACATCACCTTCGGCCACTTCGAAGCGGCGCGGCATGCCGTCGAGGAAGCGTCCAAGCACCGGTTTCACTTCGCGGCCCAGCACCGACGCGTAGGGGCCGGTCATTCCCACGTCGCACATGAACGCGGTGCCGCCGGGCAGCACGCATGCGTCGGCGGTGGGGACGTGCGTGTGCGTGCCGAGCACGGCGATGGCGCGCCCGTCGAGATGCCAGCCCATCGCCTGTTTTTCGGATGTGGCCTCGGCATGGATTTCAACAAAGACACCGTCGGTTTTGTCCTCAAGCTCGCGCAGGACGCGTTCGGCGCCGAGGAACGGGCATTCGGCTTTCATTCCGACGAACTGGCGGCCAAGCATCGTCGTCACGCCGAGGCGGAAGCCCCCGGCTTCGAGGATGACGTATTCGCGTCCGGGACACGCGGCGGGAAGGTTGGCGGGGCGGCAAATGCGGTCGAGCGCGCCGATGTCGTGTTCCCATCCTTTTTGATCCCACACATGGTCGCCGAGCGTGATGGCATCCACGCCCGAGGCGAGGAGTGTTTTGGCGATTGCGCCGGTGATGCCCGAGCCGGCGGCGGAGTTCTCGGCGTTGGCGACGACAAAGTCGATGGCGCGCTCGGCGCGCAGCGAGGCGAGTTTTTCAATCACAATTGCGCGCCCGGGTTTTCCGACGATGTCACCAATGAAGAGAAGTTTTAACATGGGGGAAAACATGCGTGAGAATCGGCGTAAATCGATTCAAATCGATTTGAGTCGATTTACGCCGATTCCCTCGCAAAATAACCAATATTTTACCCATGATTCCCATCACCGACCTCGCACGTTCAATCGGCATCAACCAAGACCACCTCTCGCTTTACGGCAACGACAAGGCGAAGGTTTCGCTGGCAGCGCTCGACGCGGCGCGGGCGCGCCGTCCGAAAAACGGGAAACTTATCCTCGTTTCGGCGATCACGCCGACCCCCGCGGGCGAGGGCAAGACGGTCACGTCGATCGGGCTCGCGCAGGGCATCAAAAAAAACGGGCGCTCCGCCGCGCTGGCGTTGAGGCAGCCCTCGATGGGGCCGGTGTTCGGGCGCAAGGGCGGCGCGGCGGGCGGCGGACTCAGCACGGTGCAGCCGGCGCGCGAGATCAACCTGCACTTCACGGGGGATTTTCACGCGATCACATCGGCGCACAACTTGCTCGCGGCGGTGATCGACAACCAGCTCCATTTCAAACAAACGCGGCTCGCGCCGGAGGGCGTGCTTTGGAAGCGAGTGCTTGATTGCAATGACCGCGCGCTGCGCTCGATTCGCACGGGAGTGGACTCGGCGACGGAGCGCGCGGGCGGCTTCGACATCACGGCGGCGTCGGAAATCATGGCGGTGCTTTGCCTGTCGGAATCGCTGGCGGATTTGCGCGCGCGGATTGACCGGCTTGTTGTCGGTTTCACCGCGGAGGGCGAGCCGGTGCGCGCGTCGGAGTTTCGCGTCACGGGTGCGATGTGCGCGCTGTTGCGCGACGCGTTAAAACCGAACCTCGTGCAAACAGCCGAGGGTGTGCCCGCGTTTGTGCACGGCGGGCCGTTTGCGAATATCGCGCACGGATGCAACTCGGCGCTGGCGACGCGCATGGCGCTTGCGCACGCGGATTACGTGGTGACGGAGTGCGGATTCGCGTTCGACCTCGGCGGGGAAAAATTCATCGACATCAAATGCCGCCAGACGGGACTCGCGCCGGACGCGATTGTGCTCGTGGCGACGATTCGCGCGCTCAAGATGCACGGTGGCGTGGCGCTCGCCGATCTTGAGAAACCGGACGTGGCGGCGCTCACCCGGGGCCTTGAAAATCTCGCGGCGCATCTCGACGCGGCGAGGAGCTTCGGGCGCCCGGTGACGGTGGCGATCAATCGCTTTCCCGCCGACACGCCGGAGGAGTTTGCGGTTGTTCGCGAGTTCTGCGCGGCGAACGGCACGGGGTGCGCGCTCTCGGATGTGTTCGCGCGCGGAGGCGAGGGCGGGGTGGAGCTGGCGAACGCGGTTGTGGAATCAATCGCCGCGGCGGAGAAAACCCTGTCGCCACTGGAGTTCGTTTATGCGGATTCGATGCCGGTGCGTGAAAAAATCGGCGCGATCGCGCGGCGAATCTATGGCGCGGACGGGGTGGATTTCCTGCCCGAGGCGGAGCACAGGCTTGCGTTGTTCGAGACGGCGGGGTTTGGCGGGCTGCCCGTGTGCATGGCGAAGACGCAAAACTCGATCAGCGATGACGAGAAGAAGCTCGGACGTCCGCGTGGGTTCCGCATCACGGTGCGCGATTTCGAGTTGGCGGCGGGCGCGGGATTTATCGTGGCGCTCACCGGCCGGATGATGCGCATGCCGGCACTGCCCAGGGTGCCGAGCGCCGAAAAAATCGACGTGTCGCCCGACGGCGAAATCACTGGAATATCGGGCGCGTAGCACGGTCCGCCAGTTCTCCGGCGCGCCTGTTTGACGGGCGTAAATCAATAAACGCGAACGAATCATTGAATCCGCGTCCTTATTTTCCTGTTAAAAACTCATGAGGAGAATGAAAATCAACAAAACTCGGCCCGTCCCTATTTTCATTCTTCCATTTTCATTCCTCTAAAAAAACTACGACGCCAGATTGGCAGTTTTTAAGACGCCAAAAAAGTTCGTAACATTTCAGGTATCGGATGCACGCTCGACCCTGCTCAGAGTTTTTATGACCTTAGAAACATTACCATCAAATGGTAATGGATTTATATATAATATTTTTAATCCGGCCGCAGTTTTATACTTAATTATTAGTGACCTGAATTTTAAAGAGGCCCCAAATCGGTAATGCTGTTTTTTCCAACCTTGTTTTACGCTGATTATTTCATTCAAAGAGATTGCTGTTTTTCGATACAATCCATCTCGATACTCTAACTGCTTTTCGGAGATTTGTATCCGGAAGCCTAAAAGCCAAAATCCCCACAGCAATGAAACGACAAAACATATTATGGACATTGGTGCATATCCATTCAATCGACCAACTTTTTGTAAGCACGCAATTGCAAGAAGTCCCCAAGGCCCTGATAACACCAAATATCCAAATAAGTTTGCTTTATAATTCAATGGCTTCATTTAGGGCAAAAAAGGGGCCGAGTATTGTTGATTTTCATTGCTTGTGCGCGGCGTGGGCGTGAGCGCGCGGCGGGGATGAGTGCCGTTGTGGGCATGGCGGGGAGGAGGCATTCTTGCCGCCGACCTTCCATTTTCGTGTGGATATTATTTGAGGGAGGTGCCGGAGGATGACGGCCCGGAAGAGGGGAGCGTGATGGCGGGGATTTCCGATGGTGTCGCGGCGGGAGCCGGGGCGGGGGCGATGCCTGTTGCGGGAATGTTGCCGGCGGGAGTCGATGCGTTTGCCGGGCGTTCCATGAAGGTGATGCGGTTTAGAAAATCGTTGAGGCGCCTGCGAAGGACGGCCTCCTCCTCGGTGACGGTTTTGTTGTAAGTGCTGTGCTCGAAAATGCGCTCGGCGAGCTCGATGCTGATCACGTAGATGTTGCCGTTGTTTATGAAGATGAAATTGCCGCGCTTGGCGACGTGACCCGACTTGGGCGGAAAAACAAAAACGCGATGGGCAAACGCGGAGCCGTTGGGCAGGAGCAGTTGCGTGAATAGCGTGCCGCCTTGCGTGCCGTTGATGAAGCGGGCGTTGGGCTCGGTGCTGGTGCCGGGGACGTTGCGGGTGAAATCGCGCTGGATGAATTGCTGGAAAAACCACACGAGGAATTCCTTGCGGCCGCGCTTGGTTTCCTCGGCGCGCAGCTCGTCGTTCATGCGAAAGCAGCCGATGGTCGCGTGCTCGCCGTATTCATCCTGGAAGGTGACGGTGTTTGGCGTGTCGTTTATCTGGCCGCCGAGCTCGGGGAGCACGGGGATGGAGACGCGGAAAAAACCGGTGGACGAGGTGTATTGGTCGTTCTCGACGGATCCGTAAATGTGATACTCCTCGTCGTCGCCGTAATATTCCTGATCGTCGGCAAATATGCCGGGCGCGGCGGCCTCCTGCGCGTGCAGCGCGGGCGCGGCGGCAAAAACGAACAGGGAAAAAAGGGCCGGCGGCACGGCGGTTAGTTTTTTCAGGTAGGATGTCATGTATGTGTGTGTGCGACCGGACGAGGGATTATGGTGCTTCGGGAAATAAGGGCGCATTTATAGATTTAAAATCGGAGGAGTTTCAAGCGCGAGTCTGAGGCGGCGGATTTGCGGGGAAATGAGTCCAGAGTTCGGGCGGGATTTCCTCGGGGCGGCTTTTGGGTGTGAATTGTCCCGCGGTCGCGAGATAATCGAACCAGTCGCCGCGCGCGCTGTCCGGCAGGCGGTCGCGAAGCAGCGCGCCGAGTTGTTTGCGGCGTTGCTGGAAACAGGCGCGAATGGCGGCTTTTGTTTCAGTCGCAAAAATAAAGGGGCGTGGCTTGCGCACGAGGTGAAGCAGATACGACTCGATGTCGGGACGCGGATAAAAGCAGGCGGCGGAGACTTTGTGGCCGGGCGCGATGTCGTAGGCGTTTTGAAGAAAGATGGAGATGGCGCTGTATTGTTTGGTGCCGGGCACGGCGGTGTAGCGTTGCGCGGCCTCCTGCTGGAGCATGAGCACCATGCGTTCGGGCAGCGGGCCGGAAAGAATCGCATCCATCCACGGGGTTGAGATGGCGTAGGGGAGGTTGGCGACGACTTTGAAATGCGGTTTCGAGCGAAGCGACAGGCCTGCCATGCGGAGTGCGGAATGCGGAATATTTGGGTAGGGCGAACCCTCCGGGTGCGCCGAATCAAGGGACGGTTCACCCGGAGGGTTCGCACTACCTGAAAATCCGGCGAGGGGGTGGTCGAGGGCGTCGCCGCAGATGAGGTGGAATGTTTGGGGATGCTTCGGGGCGAGCGTGGAGGCGAGGTGGGCGTGGAGCGTGGTGTCTTTCTCGACCGCGTAAACGTGAGCGCCGGTTTCGAGCAGGGCGTTGGTGAGCGTGCCGAGGCCGGGGCCGATTTCGACGACGGTGTCGGCCGGGGCGATTTGGGCGAGTTCGAGGGATTTGCGCACAATGTTGCCGTCAACGAGGAAGTTTTGCCCAAGAAAGCGCTTCGGGTTGTGTCCGAGCGAGGCGAGAAGTTCGCGTGTGGCGGAGGGTGTGAGCGGCATGCGGGAATTTTGATTTGGCGGATTGTAGCTTCGCCCGGAACGATTGCGCGCTGCCGTGCGGTTGCGAAAACGAAAAAGAATACGGGCGTGATTGTTGGCCGAGTGCGCGGCGTGTTGCACGCGCAAAAGTTGTCGTCAACATCGCGATCCGCGGCCAACCTCCGCGTTTTCGAAATGATCCCGCCGTTCTCATCACTGTTGAAACCGCGTTTGCTGCCGTGGCTGTTTTTGCCGGGCGGGGTGCTGGCGCTTGTCGCGCAGTCGTGGCCGGAGCTGGCGCGCGCGCTGGTTTACGACCGCTCGGCGATCATTGCGGGCGAGTGGTGGCGGATGTGGACGGGGAACTTCGTGCATTTCGGCTGGGTGCATTTCGCGCTGGATACGGGGCTGTATTTTTTGATCGGGTGGGCGCTGGTTTACAGGTATCGCTGGTGGCTGAACGTGGGCTGGCTCGTGCTGATGCCCTTGGCCGTGACGACAACGATTTTTGTTTTTGACGCGGACATGATTCGCTACGGCGGATTGTCGGGCGCGAACGTGGGCTGGCTTGTGATGCTTGCGTTTTTGGGCTGGCAGCAATCGTGGCGCGACTGGTTTTGGCCGGTGTTTCTGGGGATCCATGTGGCGGAGTTGATTTACGAGGCGCGGCTCGGCGGGCGCGGGGGTGGCATGATCAAGTTTGACGATCCCAACATCCGCGTGGCGACGCTCGCGCATATCGGCGGCGCGGCGTTCGGAATCGTGCTTTGGGGCGTGGTGAATCTGTTGCGCAAGCATGTGCTGACACCGGAGGCCGCCGCTGACGATGCCGCGGAAAAAAGGCGGGCGGAGAACCGCAAGGGGCGCGCGGGCGCATAGGGCGAGGCGGCTTGTTCCTTGTTGTTGCGCTTCCTCGTTGTTTGGGCCAAGGGTGGCTGCTTATGAAACCCACGTTACTCGTTCTTGCCGCAGGTATGGGCTCCCGTTTCGGGGGGCTCAAACAGATTGCCCCCGTCGGTCCGTCGGGCGAAACGCTTCTGGATTATTCGGTTTTCGATGCGATCCGGGCGGGGTTCGGGCGCGTGGTGTTTGTCATTCGCCGCGATTTTGAGGAGGTTTTTCGCGCGCAGGTCGGCGCGAAGTATGACGGGCGCATCGATGTGGGCTATGCGTTTCAGGCTATGGATGATTTGCCGCCGGGGTTTGGCGTGCCATCGTGGCGCGCGAAGCCTTGGGGCACGGGGCATGCGACTTGGTGCGCGCGCGGCGAGGTGCGGGAGCCTTTCGCGGTGATCAATGCCGACGATTTTTACGGCGCGGACGCGTTTCGGAAGTTGACCGGATTTTTGACGGCGGCGAGCGAGGGCGAGGCGGCGCTGGTGGGGTTCAAGCTGTCGCGGACGCTTTCGGAAAACGGCACGGTGTCGCGAGGCATGTGCGAGGTTTCGGCGGACGGATGGTTGCGCGATGTTGTCGAGCACACAAAAATCGCGGCGGCGGAAGTAGGAAGAGGGGAGGGGAAAAAGTATTCCGGCGACGAAACTGTTTCGATGAATTGCTGGGGCTTTTTGCCGGGATTTTTTGACGCGCTGGAGGGGCGGCTCACCGCGTTCCTGCGGCGCGATGAAACTTACGCGGAGGGAAGCCAGGATGAGTTTTATTTGCCCGCGGCGGTCGCGGCGCTGGTCGGGCGGGGCGGGTTGCGCGTGCGTGCGTTCACGGCGGACAGCGATTGGTTTGGCATAACGTATCCGGCGGACAAGCCCGGCGTGGTCGCCGCAATCCGGGAACTCGTGACGCGCGGCGAGTATCCGGGGGTGTTGTTTTGATTTTGACCGCTTTTCGGTCTTTTCAAAGGGCCGTTCTCACGTATTTTACACGCTTTTCCATTTGCATGCCCACTACTTATGAGCCGACCAAGCGCCCAGACTAAACGTTTGCAACAAATTGACGGATGGGTGTTTCCGTATATCTGTGCCTGCTTTACCTTTTGGCGCTGGCTCATGGATTTGATTTTCAGGCCCGACATAAAAACGGCGCCCAAGAACATTATTTTTCTGAAACTCGCCGAGCAGGGCTCGACGGTTCTTGCAAACGAGGCCATCCGGCAGGCTGTCGCGAAGGTGGGCAAGGAGAATGTTTTTTTCCTCATGTTCGAGGAGAACCGCTTCATCCTTGATGTGATGGACCTGATTCCGCGCGAGAACGTGCTCACGATTCGCACGAAGTCGGCGGTGTCGATGGTGACGAGTTGCCTTTCGCGTTTGTGGGAAATCCGCCGTCGCAAAATCGACGTGTGCATCGACATGGAGTTCTTCGCGCGCGCGTCGGCCATCATCGCCTACATGATGGGCACGCGGATGCGCGTCGGTTTTCACTGTTATTTTGGCGAGGGGCCGTATCGCGGAAACCTGTGCACGCATCGCGTGTTGTATAATTCGCACATGCACGCGTCGAAGACGTTTCTTTCGCTCGTGCGCGCGCTCGACAACGATCCCGATGCCTTCCCGACGTTTGGATTCACGCCGCCCGCGGAGATGTCGCTCGCGCATTTCAAGCCGGAGGATTCCGAGCGCGAGGAGGTTGCCGCGATGCTTCGCGAGCTCGCGGGAACGGACGCCTCCGGGCGCACGCGCCGAGTCATTTTGCTCAATGCCAACGCGAGCGACCTGATGCCCTTGCGCCGTTGGGAGAACTCGAATTACGTCGAGCTCGCGCGGCGGCTTTTGGAAACGCATTCCGACATCGCGATTGCGTTCACCGGCGGCCCCTCGGAGGCGGAAAAAATCGGAAAACTCGTTGCCGAGGTGAATGACGCGCGCTGTTTCTCGCTCGCGGGCAAGACGACGCTGCGCCAGCTCCTGATTGTTTACGGACTGGCGGAAATTCTCGTCACCAACGACAGCGGTCCCGCGCATTTCGCGGCGCTCACGCCGGTCGATGTGGTTGTGTTGTTCGGCCCCGAGACGCCGCTGCTTTTCGGCACGCTCAGCCCGCGCAATCACAACATCTGGCTCGGTCTCGCCTGCTCGCCGTGCATCAACGCGTGGAACAACCGCCAGACCGCCTGCAACAACAATCTCTGCATGAAAAACATCCCCGTGTCGCAAGTGTTCGACACGGTTTGCTCCGTATACAAACAACGCACCGCCCATCTTCAATGAACGACAAATCATCCCGCAATTTTCCGGAACACACGCGCAGTCTCAAGAGCGCGTCCGTCGCGCCGTCTGCCGCCTCCGGTTCCGCAACCGCCGCGTCCGAACCGTTGTCGACTCCGGTCGTGAAGCACGACTGGCACAGGATTCTGCTCTACGCGGCGATCATTGTGGCGACGGGTTTGTTTGTGGCGTCGCCGGCGTTTCACGGCACCTGGCTCTGGGATGACGACCAGGAAATCACCGCCAATGGTGCACTTCAGTCATGGGCGGGATTGAAAGAAATTTGGAAAGGCAATGTCGGAGCGGACTATCTGCCTCTTAAAACAACGATTCTCTGGATAGAATGGCATATATGGAAATTCGACAACACGTGTTATCATATTATAAACTCGATCTGGCACGTGATAAACGCGCTGCTGGTGTGGCAATTGTTTTCATTATTAAGAATAAGATGGGCGTGGATAGGCGGGTTGCTGTTTGCGATCCATCCGGTGCTTGTCGAGTCGGTCGCCTGGGTGTCGGAGCAGAAGAATACAATTTCGCTTATATTCATGCTGCTGTCGGCGATCACATTTATAAAATATCACGAGGGTGGCAAAACGGGGAATCTCGTGGCGTCACTAATATTGTTTGTGGCCGCGCTATTGAGCAAGAGCGCGGTCATCGTGCTTCCCTTCGCGTTTGTATTGTATAAATGGTGGAAGGACGACAGTTTGGAGCTTCGGGACACTCCTATTTTCATGGCGCTTGCCTCGTTTTGCGCCGCTGTTGCTTGCGGCACAATCGTCGCCATGAGATGGCTGGTGGGACCCGATACCATAAGCTCGCAGGCCAACTCAACGAGCTCGCTGATAAAGGAAATCATAGCGCCTTCCGGGAGCCTGAAATTCGCGGCCGGCATGCTTGTCGCACTTGTCATAACGTGGGGGTTTGTCCAGCTGTGGAACAAGAAAAAAGGCCCGCAATGGCGCGCGGTGAGACACCTTGTGCTCAGCACCGCGCCATTTTTTGCCATGGCGATAATAATCGCACTTGTTACGGTTTATTTTCAGCACAAGAACGCCATTGGCTCGGAGGTCATTCCGGTTGGCGGCAGGTGGTCGCGCATCGTGATCGCGGGCGCGGCGGTTTTCTTCTACTTGAAGCAGTGCGTGTGGCCGTTCGATCCGTATCCCTTGATGCCGATTTATCCGCGATGGGAAGTGCCGGAGAACCCGCCGCTGTGGATGTTTTTGCCTTGGGTGGCGTTTATCGCGCTGGTGATTTTATTCTGGGTTTATCGCAAAACTTGGGGGAAGCACCTGATACTCGGCCTCGGCTTTTTCTTCGGGTTCCTCGTGCCGGTGCTCGGATTTGTTGACATGTCCTACATGCGTATCACTTGGGTGGCCGATCACTTCCTGTATATATCGGTCATCGGCGTGATCGGGTTGATGATCGCGGGCGCGGCGAAACTATACGATTGCGTTTCCGACAAGGGCAAACCGTGGGCGATGGGCGCGGGCATCGCGGCGCTGGTGCTGGTGGCGTTCAACGGAAATTTATACAGCGACGTGTTTCTGAACGAGACAAACATGTGGCGCTACACACTTTCGAAAAATCCAGACGCGTGGCAGGCTCACAGCCGCTATGGCAAGGTGCTGCTCGACAGCGGCAACCGCGACGCGGCGTATTATCACATCCAGCAGTCCAACCGCCTGCGCCCCGACCTGGCCGAGACGAATAACAACATGGGTGTGCTTCTCCTTCAAAAAGGACGCAATGCCGAGGCGCTTCCGTATTTCCGGCGCGCGATGCGACTCATGCCGATCGGCGCGTTCATGGTGAATTATGCCAATGCGTTGACACAGGTTCAGCAGGGCGCCGAGGCCGCGCCGGTGTATGAAAGAATACTCAGGGCCGAGGGCGGCCCCAACTTCACGCAGATGTTGCGGGAAAGGGGATCCCAGACGTTGCAACAGCTGCTCTCCGAGCGGGGTAATGTGACGATTGGCGACTTGGTCAACAGTCCTGATGGCGCGGCGCTTGGCAAGCTGTTGAAAGCCAAATGCGGCGACTCCTACGAGCGTGTGCTCGGATTGAAGGGCGGCGCGGCGCTTGCGGAACTGATCAAGTTGCGCGTCAGCGACCCGCTCGACGATTTGCGCAAGGCCAAGACCGTCGATACGCTCGAAAACCTGGTCAAGGAGGAGAGCGGGGCGGCCCTCGAAAAACGACTCGCCGAAAAAGGAATCCTCAACGACTTGCTCAAGCTCGACGCCGGCGGCGAATTCAAGGAAATCTTCACGCTCAAGGGCAGCGCCGCCTATTTGGCATTGCGCAAAATGCGGGGCAGCGACGCCTACGAATCGATGATTCTCGACATGCGCGAGGAGCCGCTCGCGCACTTGCTCGAAATGCGCGGGGGCGACCTGTTCGGCAAATTGATAAAGGCGGACCAGCGCGAGGCATTTTCCCTGCTGCGTCAGATGAATGGAACCGAGGCGTTTGACGTCGTGTGCGAGATGATGGGCGGCGACCCGGTGACGCGATTGATTGAGATCGACGGTGGCAATCCCATCATCTGGACAAACTACGGTGTCGCGCTTATGCAGGCGAACCGCCGTGCCGACGCAGTTCTCGCGCTGCAAAAGGCGCTGAGGATCAACCCCAACCTTGCGGACGCGCGCCGCAACTTGGATATTGCTCAAAAAATGCAAACAGGCACAGCCGCTCCTGCTTTGATAAATCCCGCCGGTCTAGGCATTGGCGGCACGGGTATTCAGCAGCCGATGCAAATACCGTCCATCTTTCTCAATAAATAAAACAAACAATCATAATAATTGTGAAAGCCTTGAGTCGAATTGTTTCATGGGCCCGGAATCTCGCCGCGCAAATATCGTTGAAAAAACACCTGCCGTGGTGCGGCGCCCTTTTGCTAATAGTATTGATACTGTTCGGGAAGTATTTGTTTTCGACGACACACGTTGTTTCCGAGATAGGGACGGACATATATGCATATTACCTGCACTCGCAGACTTTCGCCTCGTCCGAGCTCGGACAGGGCAACCTTCCTGTTTGGAACCCCTACACCTACGGCGGACATCCGTTTTTGGCTGATTTTCAGTCGGCCATGCTGTATCCTCCATCATGGATACTCGGGATGCTGAATCCGGTGACGGCCATAAACTGGTGGGTGAGCATCCATGTGCTCCTGTTCGGATTGCTTGCCTACATATGGGCGGCCATGCGTGGCATGAAACCCGGCGCCGCCTTTGTGGCGGGTGCGGCGGCAATGCTTGGCGGCACGTTTTACATGCACGTGTATGCGGGGCATGTGTCAAATTTGGGCACCATGGCGTGGGCGCCTCTGGTGTTCATAGGCATCGACGGTTGGCTGCGCAGCAAACATGCGGGCTGGCTTGTCGCCGGCGCGGCGGGCGTTGCCCTGCAGGTTTACGCGGGACACCCCCAATATGTGTATTACACCGCGATCATAGCCGGCCTGTATTCTTTGGTGCACCTGCCGTATCTCGGCCGGCAATTCCGGCGCACGGCCCTCGGGCTTCTCGCATTGTATCCGATGGCCGTGCTGTTGTGCGCCGCGCAACTGCTGCCCGGGTATTGCGCCCTGTCCGAGACAGTGCGCTCCACGGGCGCGTCCTACGAATTCGCCTCGATGTTCAGCCTCAATCCCGAGAATTTGCTCACACTCTTCGCACCGTGGTTATACGGGGGGATGGGCAGATTGTATATTGGGGGCGTTGTTACCTTTGGGAGATGCAGTTGTTTTTCGGCATTTGCATGCTGGCGCTGGCGGCGCACGGCTTCGCGGGACTGAGCCGCGCCAACCGCTGGCGCACGGGCATAGTGCTTGCCTGCGTGCTCGTCCTGGCGATGGGCGCCTATATGCCAATATATAAATTATTATATAAATACGTGCCCTTTTACGGCGCGTTCCGGGGAACGTCGAAATTCATATATTTGTTCGGATTGTTCATGGCGATGCTCGCCGGTAACGGCATAAACCGCATGATTGTCGAAAACGGGCGAAACTTCAGATTGGCCGTCGCCAGCTTTGCAATCGCCGGAATCATTCTGGGCGCCGGGTTGTTGATTAAAACGGGCGCGCTTGAAAATACGTGGCAGCGCACCTTCGAGGCGCTTGCCACTTCAAAACAGACCTATTTTCAAGCTTCCGTGGCGTTTGCCCAAATTCCCGACTTCAAGGACACTGCCCGGTCGCTGACGGGCAATACGCTTATCGCCAATGGCGTGTGGCTTCTGGCCTTTGGCGCGTTGGTGCTCGGTCTGCGCCATCGCAGACAACTCGTTTGGGGCGTCGGCGCGTGCGCGGTCATCAATCTCGGCGTATTCGCATGGAAATCGACAAGCGACTTCGAGGCGGCGAAGGCGATGCTTTTGCCCCCCGCCAGCCTCGCCAAAACAAACCCCGCGGAATACGCTCAAAACCTGCCCTACTTCGCCAAGGTGATACGGCAAAACCAAGGCGATTACCGCACGTTGAATTTCCCGCTTTCATCGGCAAACATGTCATGGCGCGCGGAGGGCCTCTGGGGTTACGATCCCTCGGTGCTCAAGCGTTATGCCGAATACATGTATTTTTCGCAGGGAATCAACCCCGACGAGGCGAGCCAGAATCCGCCGTTCCGCCAGCAATCCCCCCTGCTTAATATGTTTCGCCTGCGTTACGCTTTCATGCCGGACGGCAAGGTTGTTGACATGGGCGAGCCGCTGACGCGCTTCCTTATCGTTTCCAAATATAAAGTGTTAAAGGAACGCGATCTGATTTTGAGCGAGATGACCAAGCCGGGTTTCAATCCCAAGCAGGAAGTCATTTTGGAAAGCGAACCGAACCCTGTTCCGGACAATGAAAACGTCGCTTATACGGTCCGCCTTCTCGGCGTGACATCGGACAGCTGGACGCTTGAAATCATTTGCGACAAGGCGACCCTATTGCTGATGACGGACGCCTATGCGAAGGGCTGGAAGGCGACGACGCAACCCGGAAGCGTGCAAACAAACTACGACGTCATGCCGGCCAACTACGCCATGCGCGCAATCCCGCTCGCACAAGGACGGCATGTGCTGAAACTGGAATACAAACAACCCGGGCTTGTCACCGGCGTGAAAATATCGTTGGCGACGACATTGCTGCTGGGCATCATCATCGGCGTGCCCGCGTTTCGCCGTCGATTGGATTTCTCCGTCAAGGAATCGATCATTCACGCGAATATTGACGATCCTGATATTGAAACGGTCAAATGCGCGAATTGTGGCGGCGACGAAACCGGGCTGGTCTGTAAAAAACAAGTGCCTGGCGGTCGTGTATACAGCATGGTTCAATGCAAACGATGCGGCCTTGTTTATATAAATCCGCGCCTGACACAGGAGGCCATTCTGGCAACCTACAGAGATTCGGCCTATTTTCAGCGGGGAGAGGAGGATGTCACCGGATACAACGACTATACGGTTGATCGCGAGTTGCATGAGAATTTTTTCTCAAGCCAGTTGAACAGCATCGAAAAACAGTTGCCCAAAAAAGGTCGGCTGCTGGATGTCGGATGCGCGTTTGGATATTTGCTGAACGAGGCGCGGCAGCGCGGCTGGCAGGTCACGGGCATAGAGCTTTCCGGCGGGGCTTTTCAGTATGCCAGAAATGAATTGAAATTGCTTGTGCATGACAAGCCGTTGCGGGAGTTGACATTTCCGCCGGCTTCATTTGAAGCCGTTGTGATGGACGATGTGATCGAGCATTATGGCGATCCCGCCGCGGAAATTCGCGAGGTTGCGCGGGTATTGACAAAAGGTGGTGCTTTCATGCTGCACACGCCCAACTATGCCAGCCCCTGGCGTTCCCTAATGGGAGAAAAATGGGTGCACCTCAAACCCGAGGAACATTTGTATTATTTTTCGCCGGCGACGCTTTCCGACATGCTGAATAAAAATGGATTTAAGGTTGTTTATGCGCGTGCCCGAGGCAAGGCGACCAATCTCGCCTATATCATAGGTGTGGCGAGAAAATTTCTTCCGGGGTTTGCGCGTTTGCTTGAAAAAACCATAGGCCGTCTTCCCATGGCCAAATGGGCATTTTCATTTCGTGGCGGCGGCATGGAAGTTCTCGCGATCAAAAAATGATGTTATGGTATATTTATAACATCATTGGCTCATATCCTCGCCATCAATGATAAGATGTATTGCATGGTGCTTGTTCAAAAAATCACGGTTATCTGTTATACGAGCCTGTCGATTTGCGGCTACAAATGCTCGATGCTCCACTCGACGCTTTTGTCCGGACCGATGGTCAGCCAGCCGAAGCTTGGAGGATGACCCCCGCGCGGCAGTGAAACGCTTCCGGGGTTCAGCCAGCGAATGCCGTCGATCACCTGGTCGCGCGGGATGTGCGTGTGCCCGTGCAGAAGAATGTCGCAATACTCACGCAGCAGGCCCGGGGGCGGCGCGTGGACAAGCTGGCAGCACACATCATGGATTTTGCGCCGGAGCGAGGTGGGCCACGGATAAAAATCGCAGTTGCCCTGCACAACATGCAGCGGCGGGCCGATCAGCGAAAGCTCGTCGAGAATGGCGGGCGCGGAGACATCGCCGAGGTGCCAGATCTCATCGGCGCCTTGGATGCGTTGCGGCAAATGCGGCGGGTAGCGGTCGTGTGTGTCGGATATGACGGCGATGCGCATGGGTGGATGAAAGGAGTCGGGATGCAGGAGTCAGGAGGATGAATCCGACGCTCCGGTCGCTGGATTTTTGTTTTTCCTTGGGAGTGTTTCGTATTTGAGCGCTTTGTTTGCCTGGTTGAAATTGGCGACAATTTGATTGCTGCGCTGCATGCATGTCGAGAGGTCGAATGCCCGGTCGTCCTTCAGTCGTGTGTTGAAGTCGGCCCAAGTTTGGCGGCTTTCATCCAAGGCCGTGATGAGGAGCTTTTGTCGTTTTGCTGTAATTTGATCGGGATTAAAACGCGGCGACGAGGTTTCCTCCAGAAGCTCTCGGTAGGTTGGGATGAGGCTGGAGTCGATCCAGTTGGCGAGCTCCCTTGTGTTGTTGTCGGAGGCAAACTTTTTCAGCACGCCATTGCGCGAGGTTCCAAGCGTGTTGAGCTTATTGAGGATCGACGCCTCCTTCGTTCCCCACGCGAGCTCGTCGGTGACCGAATAGTTAAAACGCGGCGTGAGTTTTATGCCGCCAAAAATCAGCGCTGTGAAAAGCAGGCCCGCGAGGCCGAGCGTTTGCAGGCGGCGGATGCGGCGCAGGCTCAGGTTGAGCGGTTGCGCGAGCGCCGCGCCGAGAACGACGCCGCCCACAAAACCGCCGATGTGCGCCGCGTTGTCGATGCCCGTCACAGCGGCGCCGAAGGCGATGTTATAGACGGCGAATGTGGCGGTGCTTTTCATGATCGGCTTGTAAACGGTCGCGGGAAGACCGCTGCGCATCCTGAGCATGTAGCCGAGGATTGCGCCGAAGACGCCGAAGACCGCGCCGGACGCGCCCGCGCTCCATGTCTGGTCGCCGTGCCAGATGATGCTTGCGAAACTGCCCGAAAGCCCGCTGGCGAGATAGATGAGCGCGTAGATGAAGCGGCCCTGCAACTTTTCAAGAAACGCGCCCGCCTGATACAGCGCCCACATATTCACGGCGATGTGAATGATGCCGTAGTGCATGAACATGCACGTGAGAAGCCGCCACCATTCGCCGTTGGTCGTGGCCGCGCCGTTGTTCGCGCCGTATTTTATATAGACGAGCATCCCGTCCTCCGCGGGCATGAACCAGCCCGCGCCGAGAAAACCCATTACAACAAACACGACAATGTTCAGCGCGATGATGATGTTCGTGACAGAGAAGCGCGGATTGTGGTGCGAGGAAACTTCCTGGAGTCGCTGGTAGAATTCAACGTGCCTGCGGTGTTCGGCGCGCGCGTGTGCGAGCTGCTCGGCGGTTGGTTCTGGAGGCGGATTGTGGCTGCTGTGCATTGATGGGCTCGTTGCATAAGCGAGGCCGGGGCGCGCGGCAAATACCAAACCAATAAAAACCACGCGCAATGGCGCGGCTCAAATCCGTGACAACAGGCGGGCGAAAAAAATCACGCGCGGATTTTTACCGAGCGGCCGTGGGCGTCGAGTTTTTCCATCGCGGCGAAGCGGCTCGTGACGTCATTGGCTTTTTTCACGCTCGCGGCGGCGTAGCGGACGATGCTTGTGCGGCGCATGAAATCCGCCGTGCGCAGGCCGCTCGAGAAGCGCGCGGTGCGCGCGGTCGGGAGCACATGGCTCGGGCCTGCGGTGAAATCACCGAGCGCGGTCGGGGTGTGATTGCCGAGGAAGATCGCGCCGGCGGTCGTGATTGCGCGAAGGAGTTTTTTCTCGGCGGCGGGCTTGGTGATGATTTCGAGGTGCTCGGGCGCGACGTAGTTGGCGATGTCGGCGATCTGGTCGGGCGCGGGCGCTTCGATGGCGAGGAATCCGCCGGTCAGGACGGCCTGCGTTTTTTCCGAGCGGGCGATCAATTTGAGTTGTGATTGGATTTCCCCGGAAATGGCGTCGATGATTTTTTGCGAGGTGGCGACGAGGTAGATTTTTTCGCGGCCGGAGCCGTGCTCGGCCTGGGCGAGGAGGTCGGCGGCCACGAAGTCGGCGCGCGCGGTGTCGTCGGCGATCACCATGAGCTCGCTGGGGCCGGGGAGCGAATCGACGCCGACGGTGCCGAAGACCTGGCGCTTGGCCTCGCAGACGTAGGCGTTGCCGGGGCCGAAGATTTTGTCGACGGCGGGAATGGTTGTCGTGCCGTAGGCCATCGCGCCGACGGCTTGCACGCCGCCGATGCGGTAAACTTCGTCGACGCCGGCGATGTGCAGCGCGGCGAGCAGGGAGGGGGAGACTTTGCCGGAGGGATCGGAGGGGGTGAACGCGGCGATTTGCGGGCAGCCGGCGATTTTCGCCATCGTGGCGGTCATGAGCACGGTGGAGACAAGCGGGACTTGTCCGCCGGGGATGTAGAGGCCGACGCGGCGGATGGGGTCGAATTTTTCGCCGACTTCCGCGCCGTGCTTGTTTTTTGCCGTCCAGTTTGCGGGGAGGTTTTTGCGATTGTAGGCGAGGATGTTCGCGTGCGCGGCCTCGATTGCCTTGCGCTCGGCGGCGGGCAGTTTTTTCGCGGCGTCGGCGATGAGCGTGGGTTTGACTCGGAATTCCTTGGCGCGGAGCTTGGCGCTGTCGAACTTGGCGGCGTAGTAGGATACGGCCTCGTCGCCGCGCGCGCGGACATCGGCGAGGATGGCGGCGACGCTGGCGGCGATTTCGGGCGAGGGCTCGGCGGCGCGGCAGAACGCGGCGAGTTCGTCGGCGAAGGTCTTGGAGGTGGCGGAGAGGGTTTTCATAAATGCGGAATGCGGATTTCGGAGTGCGGAATGAAGGGCGCGCAAGCGGTATGCGGGAAAGGAATGGGGCTATCTGGTTTGATAAATCCGCATTCCGAAACCCGCATTCCGCATTTTCCTCACTCCCACTCGATCGTCGCGGGGGGCTTGGAGCTGATGTCGAGGACGACCCGGCTCACGCCGCGGACTTCGTTGGTGATGCGGTTCGAGATTTTTTGAAGGAGCTCGTTGGGGATCTTGGCCCAGTCGGCCGTCATGGCGTCGATCGAGTCAACGAGGCGCAGCGCGATCACGTCGGCGTAGTTGCGTTCGTCGCCGATCACGCCGACGGATTTCACCGGCAGATACACGCAGAAGGTTTGCCAGATTTTGTAATAGAGGCCGGCGTCCATCATTTCATCCTGGAGGATGGCGTCGGCTTCGCGGAGGACGTCGAGGCGTTCCTTGGTGATGTCGCCGACGACGCGCACGCCGAGGCCGGGGCCGGGGAAGGGCTGGCGCCAGACCACTTCCTTGGGCAGGCCGAGCTTGGTGCCGACTTGGCGGACTTCGTCCTTGAAGAGCTGGCGGAGCGGCTCGACGAGCTTGAACTTCATGCGCTCGGGCAGGCCGCCGACGTTGTGGTGAGACTTGATCATGGCGGCGGGATTGCCGCCGATGGCCATCGACTCGATGACGTCGGGATAGATGGTGCCCTGGCCGAGGTATTCGATGCCTTCCCGGGTTTTGAGTTCGCGGACTTTTTTCTCGAAGACTTCGATGAAGGCGCCGCCGATGATTTTGCGTTTGCGCTCGGGGTCGTTGACGCCCTTGAGGCGCTTGAGGAAGAGTTGCGCGGCGTCGACGACGCGCAGGTCGATTTTGAAATGTTTGGCGTAGAGTTTCTCGATGTTTTGCGTTTCGTTTTTGCGCATGAGGCCGGTGTCAACGTAAACGCAGGTGAGTTGTTTGCCGATGGCCTTGTGGAGGAGCGCGGCGCACACGGAGGAATCGACGCCGCCGGAGAGGGCGAGGAGCACGCGGCCCTTGCCGACTTGGGCGCGGATTTCGGCGACGGTTTGCTTGATGAAGTCGGCGGTGGTCCAGTTTTTCGGGGTGTTGCAGATGCCGAAGAGGTAGTTGCGGATGATGTCCATGCCGTGCTCGCTGTGCGAGACTTCGGGGTGGAACTGGATGCCGTAGAAGTTGCGCTTGGTGTCCTGCACGACGGCGAACTCGGAGTTCTCGGTGCGGGCGACGGCGGCGAAGCCGGGCGGGAGCGCGATGAGGCGGTCGCCGTGGGAATTCCAGACGCGGAGCTTGCGGGGGAGGCCGGCGAGGAGCGGGGATTTTTTGCGGATGGCGAGCGTGCCGAGTCCGTATTCGCGGTGTTTGCTGCGGGCGACTTTTCCGCCGAGGATCCTGCCCATGAGTTGCACGCCGTAGCAGATGCCGAGCACGGGGACGCCGAGCTCGAAGATGGCCTTGTCGGGCATCGGGGCGTTGGGGGCGAAAACGGAGCCGGGGCCGCCGGAGAGGATGATGCCGGTGACGCCGTCGGCGCGAAGTGTCTCGGCGGGCGTGGCGAAGTGGTAGATCTTGGAGTAAACCTGGCACTCGCGGATGCGGCGGGCGATGACTTGCGTGTATTGTGAACCGAAATCGAGGACGGCGATGGTTTGGATCATGGGTGGCGTGTGGCGTTCGTGGGCGTTCTGTTTGTGTGGAAAAGCTGTGCAGATAATCGGGCTGGCGGGTGAACGGCAAGGGCGGAGTTTGTGTTGTTTGAAAATGCGGCCGGGCGGTCCTCCCTGCATTCCGCGCTCCTTCCCAATCAACCGAAGCAGGACGCAAGGACGTAATCCTTTTGGTCGAGATTTCTGTTCTCGCCTTGGCTTGGATTTTCCACATTTTTCGTGTTTTCATTTCGGCAACCGCCCACGAAGGCAGTTGCCGTTTACCTTAACAAACGCACACAAACCCACCAGCACCCACTCTCCGGATTCGCGTCCGGGCATAATCAAAATGAGCACACTTGATATAGTCCTGTTCTTTGTCGCAGTTATCTCAGTCATTGGCTTTGGCACCTGGAAAGGCATTGCCAACAGCAAGAACGAGCCGAAAGGCGCCAGTTCCTACTTCCTCGCGGGGCGCGGGCTGACTTGGTGGCTTGTGGGATTTTCGCTGATCGCGGCGAATATTTCCACCGAGCAATTTGTCGGGATGTCGGGGCAGGCGGCCGACTGGCTGGGCCTGGCGATCGCGTCTTACGAATGGCTCGCGGCCGTGACGCTTGTGGTGGTGGCGTTTTTGTTTCTGCCGAAACTTTTGCGCGCGGGCATCTACACCGTGCCGGAATTTCTTGAGCACCGCTATGGCGTGCTTTCGCGGACAATCATGGCGATCGTGACCATGGTCATCCTCGTCGGCGTGCCGACGGCGTCGGTGATTTTTGCGGGCTCGAAAGTCATCACGGTGTTTTTCCAGGGCACGACGATTCTCGGGCTCGACATGGGGAACATCACCGTGTCGTGCTGGCTTATCGGAATAAGCGCGGCGGTTTATGTGTTTGTCGGCGGTTTGCGCGCGTGCGCGTGGACCGACTTGATCTGGGGCTCCGCGCTCATCGCGGGTGGCGCGCTCGTGCTCGTGCTCGCCCTCAGCGCCATCGGCCAGAAGGATCCCGCGGAACTGATCGTCACGAAGGTGGCCACGTCCGATGTGACGGTGGCGCAGCTCGCCGACGCGGGCCCGATCGAACGCCTCACGTTGCTCAATTCCGGCCCCGCGATGGCGGGCGAAAACGGTGCGGGCGGCAAATTCCACATGGTGCGTCCGGCGTCGGACCCGGCGGTGCCGTGGACGGCGCTGCTCATCGGCCTGTGGATTCCAAACTTTTTCTATTGGGGGCTCAACCAATACATCATGCAGCGGACGCTCGGCTCGAAGTCTCTCGCCGAGGGGCAGAAGGGCATCATGTTCGCCGCGTTTCTCAAGCTGCTCATTCCGTTTGTGGTGATCATTCCGGGCATTCTCGCGTTCAATCTCTACCATGGCGATTTGCGTGAGCAGGCCGACATCAAGAACAGGCAGGTGCTGGTCGAGTTCCAGTCGGGCTCATCGGAGAAGGTGTTTCCGTTCACCGAAAACTTCGCGAAACGCGACACGGCGACGGCGCTGGCGCTTGTCTCGCACAACGCCGCGAAGGCGGGCGCGCCCCTTGAGGTTGGCGCCGCCTCGACTGCGACCGAGATTTTTGCGGCCAACACAAACTTGGTGGCGGCGGCGAACAAGAAGGGCGTGAGTTCGGCGACAAAAATTGTCGGATACGACTATGACGCGGCTTACGGCACGCTGTTGAAAAACCTGCTGAAACCGGGCTACACATGGTTCGTGCTTGCGGCGCTGTTCGGCGCGGTCGTGAGCTCGCTTGCGGCGATGCTCAACTCGGCCTCGACGATCTTCACAATGGACATCTTCCACAAGCTGGCGCCGCGAGCCAACGAGAAGGTGCTCGTGAACGTCGGCAAGGCCTGCACGCTGATTTTTGTTGGAATCGCGTGTGTCATTGCGCCGGGATTGGGCAGTCCGAAATACAACGGCATATTCACCTTCATCCAGGAATTCCAAGGCTTCATCAGCCCGGGCGTGCTCGGCGTGTTTTTGTTTGGATTTTTGGTGCACAAGGCTCCGCGTTATCTCGGCTGGCTCGGCATCGTCATCAACGCGGTGCTTTATGGCGCGCTCAAGGTATTCACGCCTGAAATCGCGTTTCTCAATCGCATGGCGATCTGCTTCGGCGTTGTCATCGCGGTGCTTACGGTGTGCACGCTCGTGAATCCGCTGAAGGAGCCGGTGAAGATGCCCGTGAACACGGCGATCGCACTGGAGACCTCGCCCGGCGTGAAGAAAGTCGGCATCGGCATCGTGCTGCTCACAATCGTGCTCTACATCATCTTCTGGTAAGCGCGATAAACGCGTCAGTGCTGACGCTTAAACTTAAAAAAGACCAGGTTCGCGCCCGGTCTTTTTTTGCGGGTGGTCTGCAAAATATACAATGGGTTCGGGGCATTGTTTTCTACCGTCTGCCCAAGGTCTCGCGAGTTCGACCCTGGGCTGCTGAATGGCGCACCTTTGGCGTGCGACAAATGACAAACAAGGTAGCGCCTATGAGGAAGCGCCATACCTTGGATGTGACAGCATACTTCAAAACGAGCTGGTGGATTTTAATGCAATATCATCTTTGTTTTTTCTCAAACGTATCATAAAGCGCGGGCAATAAAATCAGCGTCAGGAATGTCGCTGTTATGATTCCGCCGATGACAACGGTGGCGAGCGGGCGCTGCACTTCGGCGCCGGGGCCGGTGGCCAGGGCCATCGGGAGGAAACCCAGGCTGGCGACGAGCGCTGTCATCAACACGGGGCGCAAACGCGTGAGGGCTCCTTCGATGGCCGTGTCGCGGACGCTCAGGCCTTCGGCGCGGAGGGTATTGAAATGGCTCACCATCATCAGGCCGTTCAACACCGCCACGCCGCTCAGGGCGATGAAGCCGACGCCGGCGCTGATCGAAAAGGGCATGTCGCGCAGCCAGAGCGCGAAGACGCCGCCGGTGACGGCGAGCGGGATGCCCGTGTAAATGAGCAGCGCCTGGCGGAGGCTGCCGAAGGCGATGAAGATGAGGACAAAGATGATCGCGAGCGCGGCGGGCACGATGATCGCGAGGCGCGCGCGGGCTTGCTGCAGGTTTTGGAAGGAGCCTCCAAACTCGATCGTGTAGCCGGGGGGAGCTTGATTTCGGCGGCAATTTTTTGCTGCGCCTCGCGGACGTAGCTTTCCACGTCGCGGCCGCGGAGGTTGACCATGATCGCGGCGCGGCGCTGGCCGGACTCGCGGGTGATGGCGGCGACTTTTTCGGTGACGACGATGTCGGCCACCTGGCCGAGCGTGAGGAGGGTGTCGGGCGATTCGGCGCGGAGCGGGATGCGCAGGATTTCGTCGGTGCGGGAGCGGATGTCGTCCGTGACGCGCACGACGATGGGGATGCGGCGGTTGCCTTCGATGACCGTGCCGACGTCGGCCCCGGCGAGCGCGGTTTCGATGGCGGCGTTGAGTTCGGAGGCGTGGATGTTGTAGCGCGCCATGGCGTCGGGTTTGAGTTTGATTTCGAGGAGCGGGGATTTGCCGAGCGAGTCGAATTCGACGTCGGCGGCGCCGGTGATGGCTTCGAGGATTTCGCGCGCCTCGGTGGCGATGTGCTCGATTTGGTCGTAGTCGTCGCCAAAGACTTTCACGGCGATGTCGGCGCGCGTGCCTTCGAGGATTTCGTTGAAACGCATTTGGATGGGCTGGCTGAAGAGGTAGGCCTGGCCGGGGATGGCGGTTTCGAGCGCGGTGGTGAGTTGCGCGGCGAGGTCGGCCTTGGAATGCGGAGTGGGGAGTGCGGAATGCGGAATTGGCGCGCTGCGCGCGTCCGGCGACCTGGAGACCGCCGTTCCGTTCCATTGGTCGAAGGGTTTGAAGAAGATGTAGGTGTCGGCGACGTTGACGCCCATCGGGTCGGTGGCGACTTCCTGCGTGCCGATGCGCGAGAAGGTCGTGGTGACGCCCGGGAATTGTTGGTGGATGATTTGCTCGGTTTTTTCCTGCATGGCGACGGAGGCGTCGAGGCCGATGCTTGTGGTGCGGATCATGTGCGTGGCGAACGAGCCTTCGTCGAGTTGCGGGATGAACTCGGCGCCGAGGTTTTTAAATGTGTGCGCGGCGAGGGCGAAGAGCGCGATCGACGCGGCGACGATGAGCCAGCGGAGGCGGAGCGCGACCGCGAGGAGCGGGCGGTAGGCGGCCTTGAGGGCGCGGATGACGAGGTTGTCCTTGTGCGAGATGTTGCCGCGGAGGATGTAGCTGCTGAGCACGGGCATGAGCGTGAGCGTGAGGATGATCGCGCCGATGAGCGCGTAGATGACGGTGAGCGCCATGGGCTTGAAGGTCTTGCCTTCGATGCCGGTGAGCGAGAGCAGCGGGATGTAAACGATGGTGATGATGAGGACGCCGAAGAACGCGGGGCGGCCGACTTCCTTGGCGGCGGAGAGGACGGTTTGGTTGCGCTCGGAGGCGTTGAGCGGGCGTCCGATTTCGTGCTGCCGGAGGCCGAGCCGGCGGACAATGTTTTCGACCATGACGACGGCGCCGTCGATGATGAGCCCGAAGTCGACCGCGCCGAGGCTCATGAGGTTGCCGCTGAGGTTGGTCTCGACCATGCCGGTGATGGCGAAGAGGAACGAGAGGGGGATGGCGAGCGAGACGATGAGGGCGGCACGGATGTTGCCGAGCAGGAGCAGGAGAACGACCACGACAAAGATCGCGCCGTAGGTGAGGTTGTGCGCGACGGTGTTGATGGTGCGGTCAACGAGTTCGGTGCGGTCGTAAACGGTGATGATCTCGACGTTGTCGGGGAGGCGCGGGCGGAGTTCGTCGATTTTTTCGGCGATGCGGCGCGCGACGATGCGGGGGTTTTCGCCGGTGAGCATGAGGGCGGAGCCGAGCACGGCTTCGCGTCCGTTGTGCGTGGAGGAGCCGGTGCGGATCGAGGAGCCGATGGCAACCTCGGCGAGGTCGGAGACGAGGAGGGGGCGCGAGGCGAGTCCGCGGAACTTCACGGGCAGGCGCGCGATGTCATCGGTGGTTTGCACGCGGGAATCGGCGCGGATGATGATTTGCTCTCCGCCGATCTGGACCGCGCCGCCGCCGGCGTTTTCGGTGTTGGCGGCGATGATGTCGGCGAGCTCGGCGGTGGTGATGCCGGCGGCGAGGAGCGCGTCGGGGCGCGGGTAAACGAGGATTTGTTTTTCGTAGCCGCCGGAGGCGTTGACTTCGGCGATGCCGGGGACGGCGCGCAGGGCGGGCTTGATGACTTGGTCGTGGAGGAGCTTGAGCTCCATGAGCTGCTCGGGGCGTGTGGCGGGGATGGGGGAATGCGGAGTGCGGAGTGCGGAATGCGGAATGGGTTGTGTGGGTTGAGTGGCATGGGCGGCTTGCCCATGTTCAGGATGTTTGTGATCTGAAGACATGGCCGGGTCGGCCATGCCACTCAATCCGGCGGCGTCGTGTTTGTAATCGACAACGTAGTAGTAGATTTCGCCGAGACCGGTGGTGATGGGGGCGAGCTTGGGCGCGAGTCCGGGGGGAGCGACTCGGCGGCGTTGGCGAGGCGTTCGGCGACGAGCTGGCGGGCGCGGTAGATGTCGGCCGAGTCCTCGAAGACGATCGTGATTTGCGAGAGGCCGAACTTGGAAAGCGAGCGCATTTCGCGCGCGCCGGGGATGCCGCTCATTTCCATTTCGATGGGGAAGGTGACGAGTTTTTCAATTTCCTCGGGCGCGAGGTTTTTGACTTCGGTGTTGATCTGCACTTGCGTGCTGGTGATGTCGGGCACGGCGTCGATCGGCAGGCGGTTGACGAACCAGAGTCCGGCGAGAAGAAGCGCGAGCGCGCCGAGCAAAACGAGCGGGCGCTGGCGGAGTGAGAATTCGAGGATGCGATTGATCATTGGGAAAGAGGATGGAAAAGGAGTCAGAATACAGGAGTCAGGAGTCAGAATGTAGAAAGCCGGAGGCGAAGGCAGGAGGCTTGGTGGTTTGTAGCTGTCTCCTGACTTCTGACTCCTGCATTCTTTTTTTAGTGCGAGTGTCCGCCGCCTTTGGTGAGGCGGAGTTCGGTGAGCCAGAGTTGTTCGACGGCGGTGGCGGCGACGGGGGCGTCGGGCGCGAGGCCGGAGATGATTTCGGTGTGGGCGCCGTCGGTCATGCCGAGCACGACGGGCGTGCGGCGGTAATGGCCGTCGTGATAGAGATACGCGAAGGTGCCTTCTATGGTTCGAAGCACGGCGGTGTTGGGAATGGTGAGCTTTTGCTCGGGCGGGCCGATCAGCGGAATGGCGAGGCTGTCGCCGATGTCCGTGCCCGGAGAGGAGACGGACTTTGCAGTCTGCGCCATGTTGTGAATGTCGGCGAGCGCGAGGGTGACTTCGACTTGGCCGGTGGCGTGCGTGAGGGCGCGGTTAATGGCGAGGATACGCACGCCTTCGTGCGGGTGATCCTGCATGTCGTCGGCAACGGAGGGCGGGACGAGCGCGGTGACTTGCACGGGCGGGCCGGCGTCGACGACGGTGGCGTTGAGCATGACGCGGTGCGCAAACGGGCGCGTGACAATGCGCGTGGTGGCGAGGTTGATGGCGTGCGCCGTGGCGTCGTCGAATTTCAGGCCGTTCTTTTCGTCGTAGGTGACATTTGTGCTCTCGGACGCGCCGTGCGAATGGCCTGCGTGCGGATCGCGTTTTTGGGCGGGCTCGGTTTTGTGATCATGGCCGGGCGCGGAGTGGTCGCGGTCGGGCTTGGCATGATCGTGGTCCGCGTGCGGGTCTGTTTTTTCGGGGGCGCTGTGCGCGGCGTGATCATGACCGTCGTGGGCGTCGTGATCGCGGGCTGCGCGATTTTGGTCCGCGTGGTCGTGATTGTCGTGTTGTTGTTTGTTGTGATCGTGGCCCGCGTGATCGTGCCCCGCGTGGTCGTCGTGGCGCGAGCAGGAGGTGGCGAAGGCGAGGGCGGCGATAAGCGTGATGGCGAACAAAATGGGGCGCGACTTTGTCGCGTCCGGCGGCGGGACGCCGCCGCTCCTTGCGCTGGCGTGGTTCGTGGATGTTTTCATTCTACATTCTCCATTTTCATTCTTCATTTGGAGTTCGCGCCGCTTAGCGGAACGAGCTTCAGGCCTGTGAGTTCCTCGAGGCGAAGGGCGGCTTCGAGGGCTTCGTTGCGCGTGTCGAGGAGCGATTCGACGGCGTCGAGATAACTGTTTTGCAGTTCGATGTAGGTGGAAATGGGAACGGCTCCGAGGCGGTAGTGGCGGTCGGCGAGCGCGGCGGCTTCGCGGAATTTTGTTATCGTGTCGGGTTTCCATCGCGCGCTTTCGGCGAGTTTGGTTTGGAGGGTTTGGGCGGCGAGGAGGACGTCGCGGTCGAGTTCGCGCTCGGCAAGGTAGGCGGCGGCCTCGGCCTGGCGGCGGCGCGACTCGGCTTCGTTGACGGCGGCGCCGGAGCGTCCGGTGACGGGGAGCGGGATGGAGAGGCCGATGCCGAAGGAGCGCTCGGTGCCATCGGCTTTTTCCTGCGAGTAGTAGGGGCTCACGGCGATGCCGGGGTAGCGTTCGTTGCGGGCGAGGCGGACGGCGTAGCCTTGTTGCTCGAGTTCGACGCGGCGCATGCGGTATTCGAAGTTGTTTTCGCGGGCGGCGGCGAGGAGGGCGTTGCGCTCGGGCGGCGCGGCGAGTGTGGCGGCGTAATCGTGCGGGGCGTCGATGCGGAGCGGGGCGTCGGGGGCGGCGCCGCGGAGCTGGTTGAGCTCGATGAGCGCGGCGTGGAGCGCGAGCTCGGCCTCGGTGGCGCGGCGCTGGAGCGAGAGCTCGGAGGCTTCGATGACGCGCGTGTCGAGGAGCGGGGTGAGGCCGGCGGGATCGCGGGCGAGGAATGTTTCCTTGAGCGCGGTGAAGCGGTCGGCGACTTCGCGAATGGCGTCGGCGCGGGTGGCGGCGGAGTGCAGGCCGGTGGCGAGGACGCGCGCGCGGGCGGTGAGCGCCTGGTCGAAGCGCGCGAGGCCGAGCTCGGCGAGGGTGATGTCGCGGCTGGCGATGGCCTTGCGGAGCGGGAGGCGTCCGGGCCAGTCGAAGGTTTGCGTGAGCGAGACGGACCACGCGGCGCCTTCGCCCGCGAGGGAGCCGTCGGACGCGCGAACGCGCGTGCGCCCGAGTTCGACGGAAAGCTCGGGATCGGCGAGGCGCGTGGCGGCGCGCGCGCTGGAGCGGGCGGCGGAAATCTCGGCTTCGTAGAATGCGCGCTCGGGATTTTTCGCGCTGATCTCGGTGATGAGCGCGGGGATGGTTGTGGCTTCCGCGGCGGGAGCGCCGCGGAGAAGAGTGAAGGGTGAAGAGTGAAGGGTGAATAGGAGGGCCAGGGCGATGTGCGGGATGTGCTTCATGTTGTGTGTTTGTTGTAGTTGAAAAATGGATACGGGACGGGCGGGGGAGGGCTTCGCATGGGCGCGCGCGGCGGCGTCGCGGGCGAGGCGTCGGGATGGGAAGAACCTGTCAATCCGCGCGGGGATTGATCAGGCGAGGGAGGCGGCGGGGGCGCGCGACACGGGCGCGGTGCGTTCGGTGAAATGTCGCGAGGGTAACCAATCAGGCGGATCGGAGGGGAAGGAGGGGGGGGGGCGTTCGAAAACGCAAAGTGCGATTAGCGAGGCGGAAAGTGTTTCGATGAGGCAGGCGCACGCGTTGAGGGCCGATGGCTCGGGGGCGTTGAGGTGCTCGGCGGTGTCAAACCAGGAGGAAAACTCGACGAGCACGCAGGTGTCGTGCGCGTGCTGCGTTGTGTCGGTGTGATGGTCGCAACCGGTTTGGTGGTCGTGATCGATGACGTGCGCCTCGATGAGGCCGATTGCGTCGAGCATGCAATGCTGCGTCGCCGGCAGCCAGATGGCGGCCATGAAGAGGGCGATGCATTGCACGAGGGGGCGCATAAAGCATGAAAGTTGTCGCGAGCGACGGGGCTTTGTCAAGTTGCGGCTTGGAAATGACGTGCTTGTGAAATGAAATTTGTGTGCTAACGTTCCCAACACAACGGCAATGGATTTCTGCCGCCCCTTTACGGGGAAACCGCCGGTCGCGAGACTTGCTGATGATTCCTACTTGGTGTTCTCATTACATACAAAAGGAATCTCTCATGGCACTCTACTTTTGGATAGCTCTCGGCAGCGCGATTGGCGGATTGGCGCGATTCGCGCTTTCCGGTTTTGTCGCGCACCATGTCGGTGAAACGTTTCCGTGGGGCACGTTTATCGTCAATGTGAGCGGCTCGTTTCTGATCGGATTTTTTGCAACAATCACCGCTCCTGACGGGCGGTTTCTGGTCGGGATCACGGCGCGCCAGTTTGTTATGACCGGCATTTTCGGGGGCTTCACGACGTATTCGTCGTTCAGCATCCAGACGCTTGCGCTCGCCCGCGAAGGCGAGTGGTTTCACGCGGGAGCCAACGCCACGCTCACGTTTGTGATCTGCTTTCTGGCCGTGTGGCTCGGCTATGTGTGCGCGACTTTTATCAATAATCTGAAATGAGGCCGCATCAGGGCGCCTCCGATGGGTTTTGTTTTTGCCGCGCGTTTTTTGTCGATGAGTCTTCCGCGGCGAAGCGTCCTTCACTGACGCATGCGACGGGACAAAATACGCTGCGAACGCGGGCGCATGTCTTGCGGGGCTATTCCGATGCGGTTGGTGTTTTGATGGGCGCTTATTTGGCCGGCTCGGGTTGCAGCGCATCGGCGGGCGGAGTGCCTTTGTCGTTGGTTTGCTCGACGGTCTTTTCCTCCGTAGGGGGATAGGCGACTCGCGAATGCAGCATGTTCAGAAGCGTGAGGACAAAGCTGTTTCTGATTTTGTTCAGGTCGGCAAATGTCAGCGGCGCGTCGTCGAGCTGCTCGTCATCCATGCGATCCCTAAAAATCTGGTCGATCAACTCGCCCAGGTGTTGCGGCGTTACTTTGCGCATCGAGCGCGAGGCCGCCTCGACACCGTCGGCGAGGAGGATGATCGCGCTTTCCTTGAATTGCGGGCGCGGACCATCGTAACGGTAAGTGGACTCGCTCACCGGAACGGGGTCGAGGCCGGGCGAGTTTTGTATCGCAAACGGCGGGCGCGTGACAACCACGGGCGGGGTTGTTCCCCCGTGGTGCGGAATCGGCGAGGCGGAGCCGCTGGCCTGATAGCGTTTTTCACCGAGCGCCCTGTGATAGAAAAAGCGAATCAGGCTCGTGCCGTGGTGCTGCTGGATGACGTCGATGACCGCGCGCGGGAGCTTGTTTTTGATTGCGAGGTCAACGCCGTCCTTTACGTGCGCCTTGATGATGAGCGCGGAAAGCGAGGGGTTGTTTTCGTCGTGCGGGTTGGCGCGGTCTCGCTGGTTTTCCGTGAAGTATTCGGGTTTGTTCGTCTTGCCGATGTCGTGGAAGAGCGCGCACACGCGGGCGAGCAGCGGATTGGCGCCGATGGCGTTGGCGGCGTTTTCCGCAAGCTGCGCCACGACGAGCGAATGGTGATAGGTGCCGGGCGCCTCCATTTGCATGCGCCGGAGGAGCGGGTGATTGTAGTCGGTGAGCTCGAGCAGCGTGATGTCGGTTGTGCGCTGGAAAAGCGTTTCGATGATCGGCAGCAAGCCGACGACGATGACGCCGGTGATGACGCCGTTTATCAGGCCCGTGAGTATCTGGCGGGGCACGGTGAAATCGGGGCCCAGGAATGACTGCTGGTCGATGATGCCGAAGAGCAGCGCGAAGCACGAAACGGCGATGCCGCCATAAAGCGCCGCGCGCATGATGCTGCTGCGGCGGCGGACGTGGCGGCATTGGTAGGTGGCGATGATCGACGCGAAGAAGGTGAGCACGAGCACGTCGAGCCGGTTTCCGTAAATGACGCTCGTGAACACGGAGATCAGCAACGCCATGAAAATGGCCGAGCCCGCGTCGATGAGAATCACGACAATGATCGGCGCGATCGCGGTTGGCGCCAGATACGGCAGGATTGATGCAGCCTCCGAGTGGTGCATGAAATACGGCAGCTCGCTCAACCAATAGGTGACCCGCACAAGGGCGAGGTTGAAAACGACAACGAGCGCGAGGAGCGCGAGGCGTCCGTTGCTCTGGAGCGTCTCGGGGTCCTCGATGCGCATGTAGATGGCGCACGCGAGCACCATTGCGAGCACCACGAGTATACGACGTAGAAATTGCATGTCGGCCGAGCTGCTCTCGGTGTTGTGCTCGAGCTGGTAGGCGCGATAGGCCTCGAGCATTTCGTATTGCTCGGATGTCACGCGCTTGCCGTTTTCGATGATGATCTGCCCCTTCTCAACATGGACGACCGGTGAGGGCATTTTTATCGTGGCCTCCATCTTGAGCGCCTCGGTGGCAACCTCGTCGAAGCGGATGTTGGGCGCGAGGCCGTTGTCGAAGATGCGGGCGATTGTGTAGATCGTCCTGCGCCGCAGACCCTCGCTGGCCAGGCTGACGCGCAATTCGCTGCGCGCGTTTTCAAGCGTGCGCACGGTGCGTTCCACGCTTTCGCCGCCGGGGCGCGTTATTCGCAGCAGCGTGGATGTGCCGTCGGACGCCGTCATCATGGCAAGCGCATTGTCCTGAATGCCGTCCTTGCAGATTTCGCGCAATGTTTGCAATGCGGTCTCGGCGATCTCGCGCCGCCGGTTGGCGTCGCCGATGTCGAGCAGCGTCCGCACCTCTGCCGCCGTGGTGTTGTAGGGGCCGCGGGCGTTGAATGCGACCAGGAGCGCGTTGAACGACGCGGTGCGCACGGGATCCTCGGCGCCCTCGGGCGGGTATCTTTTTTCAAACGTGTCCAGGTCCGCCAGCAAGTCCTTGATCGCGGCCTCGAATTTCTTGAGCGGCTCGTCGTCGAGCTTGTAAACGCGGGGCACGCGGTTGCGGATTTGCTCGCGCGTGAGCTCGGCCTGCTGGTGGCTCACGTAATCAAACGCGACGTTTGCGGTGATTTGCACCCCGGCGACCTGGTTCGGGTAAATCGGAATCGAGCTGCTGTTGATTCCCACGTAGCTGATGAACACGATTGAGGACGCCGTCGCGATGAGGATCAACGTCGTGACGAGCCTGTGGGTTGCGAGGAATTTCCAGACGCGCGAGTTGACGAGAGTCTTGCGTTTGCGCGGCTGCTGGCCACCACCTGGAAGGGTGCGTAGAGTATCAATCAGAGACATGAATGCGGTATGATTTCTTGAAACATATTTGAAAACAACCGTCCGCAATTAGAAGAAACGCGCGCGATTTAGCTAGGCTAATTGTGCGCTTAATTATTCCTCGGCGATTGCGGCATCTGGTTTGCAATAAACGATCGTGACGCAGAACGAGCCTCGGATTTTTTTCGGAAGAAATGTTTTGGTCAGGATTAACGGGATTTGCAGGATTCACACACTACGGCTGCGAATGCCGGAATCTTTATCCTGTCCATCTCGTTAATCCTGTTTTCAAAACGGGTTTTGGCCCGAGTCGCGTCACTTCACTTCCAAATCCACGTATTTCCACGGGTAGTTGTCCAGGAACGTGGTGCGGAAATTCTTTACCCGCGGGGAAATGATTCTCGCGTAGGTGTAGAAATAGATCGGCATGATCGGCAGGTCGCGCAGCAGCATTTTTTCCATGCGCTGGTAGACCGCATAACGCTCCTCCTGCGTCTTCGCCTCGAGCGCCGCGTCGAGCATGCGGTCGTATTCGGCGTCGCCCCAGTTCGTGTTGTTGTTGCCGCCGCCCGTGCGCCACAGGTCGAAAAACACATGCGGATCGACATAGTCCGCGATCCACCCCGCGCGCTGCACCTGAAAGTTCATCGTCTTCTGCGAGTCGAGATACACCTTCCACTCCTGGTTGTAGAGGCCGATTTCGACGCCGAGGTTTTTGCGCCACATCTGCTGCAGCGCCTCCGCGATGATGCGGTGCTTCTCAAGCGTGTTGTAAAGCAGTTCGGTTTTTGGAAACCCCTTGCCGTTCGGATAACCCGCCTCGGCCAGCAGGCGTCGCGCTTCGGCGATGTTTGCCTTCAACGCCGCGTCCGGCGCCGGCGTGTAACCCGCCACATCCGGCGGAACAATCGTGTAGGCCGGTTTTTCATCGGCGAGCGTCACGTATTTCACCAGCCGCTCGCGGTTGATCGCCAGCGCAAACGCGCGCCGCACTCGCACATCGTCGAACGGTTTGCGCTTTGTGTTGAAGCGATAAAAATAAACGCCGCAGTAGGGATCGATGCGCAGGTGCGAGTCGGGCGAGCGTTTGTAGGAGGGGATTTTTTGCGGCGGAAAATCGTAGGTGATGTTGAGCTGCCCCGCGCGATACATGCGCTCCTCGTTGTCGGATTGCGTGACGGGATAAAAATCAATGCCGTCGAGTTTCACCGTTTCGCGATCCCAATATGTGGGCGAGCGCCGTGTTGAAATAATCTGGTTCTGCTTCCACTCCGTGAGCACGAACGGGCCGTTGCCGACGAGATTTCCCGGACGCGTCCAGCGCGAACCCTTCGCGTCTACCGGGCCGAATTTTTCAATCACCGAAAGCGGCACCGGAAACCACGCGTAATGCGTGAGCGCGCTCAGGAAAAACGGCGCGGGCCTCTCGAGCGTGAGCACCAGCGTGCGCTCGTCGGGCGCGCGCGCGCCGACGGTGGAAAAATCCCCCGTTTTTCCCGTGTAGTAATCCGTCGCGCCCTTGAGCAGAAAAAGCATGTAGGCGTATTCGGTGGCGAGCTTGGGCGACAGCATGCGCGCATACGAACGCACGAAGTCGTTTGCCGTGACCGGCTCGCCGTTCGACCACTTCGCGTCCGCCCGCAAATGGAACGTGTAAACAAGCCCGTCGTCCGACACCTCCCAGCGCTCCGCCACGCCGGGAATCACGCCCAGGTCGTCGGGCGAATTGTTCACCAGCCCCTCGAACAACGCGCTCACCAGGCGGTGCTCCACGCTTCCGGAAATCACCTGCGGATCGAGGTCCTGCGGCTCGTCGCCATTGCCAGCGCGAAGGATTTTTTGCTGTCCCGCCGCGGACACGGCAAAATAGGCTGCGCTCAAACAGAGAAGGAGGATGCGATGGACGTTCATGCGTAGTAAAGATACAGATCAAACAAAACGATCATGACCATGAAAAGGGCAATCGCCAGCCTCGCCGCCATGGAAATGCCGTAACCCACGCCCGCGCCAAACCCGGACTTTACCGAGCTTTCCAAGCCTTTCCTCGCAAAAATAATTTCCGCGACAAACGCCCCGATGACCGGCCCGAGCAACAGGCCGAACGGCGCGAAAAACAGGCCGACAATTCCGCCCACCGCCGCGCCGAACAAACCCCACCGCGTCGCGCCGGCCCATTTGGCGCCGACGAGTGTTCCAAGGAAATCCACCACGCGCTCCAGGATCGCGCAAACCACCAGCGCCACAATCGTCCACCACGACAGCACGTCGGGCAGAATCAACTTGTGGATGAGCGCGCCGACCACCGGCAGCACCGCGCCCGGCACCACGGGGATGAGCGCGCCAAACGGTCCGCAGACCAATCCGATCACGAGCGCGCTCCAAGCGAGAATTTCCAATGTGATTTGCATGTCGATTAATTCAAACAGTGGCGCGTTTTGGCGCGCGTTTGTGTTTTGGCGGACGCGCGCAAACGGACTCGCGCAAACAGCGCCCTTATTTCAACAAAAACCTCACTGCCGCGAAGTAGCCCTCCAAGCCGAGGCCGCTGATCATGCCGGCGCAAGCGGGCGCGGTCAGCGATGTGTGGCGGAATTCCTCGCGCTTGTAGATGTTTGAAATGTGGACCTCGACAGCAGGCAAATGCGCGCCAAGAAGCGCGTCGCGCAAGGCGACGCTCGTGTGCGTGTAGGCGCCGAAGTTGACCACGAGGCCGTCGAACTTCGCGTCGGCGAACGCGGCGATTTTGCCCACGATTTCGCCCTCGATGTTGGATTGGAAAAACTCAAGCGCGGCCTTGCCGTCGAACTCGGCCTGCAGTTGCCGCGCGAGCTGGTCGAGGGTGGTGGAGCCGTAGATTTCCGGCTCGCGTTTGCCGAGGCGGTCGAGGTTGGGGCCGTTAATGATGCCGATTTTTTTCATGATAAAATTATTTGTCGCGGTAAGGCGAAGTCTCCGGCTGGGCCGCGATGCGCGGGACGGCTCAGCCGGGGGCTTCGCCCTACCTTGAATGCTCGTATTTCATAATGGGTTGTCCGTGGCGATGAATTTCCACGGGAGGCCGAAGCGCTCGGAGAGCTCGGCGGCGAGGGCTTTCACGCCGTGCACCTCGGTGGCGTAGTGGCCGCAGAGGTAGAGGTTGAGTTTTTGCTCCTGCGCGACGTTGAACCATTCCTCGCGGAGTTCGCCGGTCACGAGCGTGTCGACGCCGGCGGCGGCCAGTTCGCGCATGGCGCTGTTGCCGCTGCCGCTGCAAAAGGCGATGGCGCGCGGTTTGGTCGAGCCGTATTCGATGGCCGTCACGCGCGGATAGAGTTTTTGCAACTGCGAGCGCAGCGACGCGCGCGACGCCTTGTGCGCGGCGACCCAGCCGACCGGCTCGCCGTCGTGCACCATGAACGGCGTGGCGGGCGAGAGACCGAGCTGGCGAGCGAGCAGGGCGTTGTTGCCGATTTCGGGATGCGAATCGAGCGGCAGGTGCGACGAATAGAGCGCGCAGTTGGCGCGCATGAGCGTGGAGACGCGGTCGTAAACGGGGCCGGTGATCGGGCGGGGCATGTCCCAATACATGCCGTGGTGCGCGATGAGAAAATCGATGCCGGCGGCGGCGGCCTTGCGGAACGGCGTGATGCCGGAATCGACGATGGCGCCGATTTTGGTGACGCGCCCGTCGTTGGCGAGTTGGAGTCCGTTAAACGCGCCGGGCGCGTCATTGAACGCGGTGCGGCGCGTGCGTTCTTCACAATAGGCAACCAGTTCGTGGAGTGTGGGCATGCGGGGAATATTGGCTGGCGCGACGCGGCCTGCCAAGTCTGCTTCTAACAAGTTAGCCGCCCGAAATACATTCGTGATTGGTAGTGCATTTCAACGCGTTCGTTTTGCGCGTTCCCCTCGAATATGCTTCGCAGTGCCGCGATGAATTGCGTGTGATTTGGGTGGTTTTTGTTCGGCGCGTATGACGACGACAGGGAGCGTCCGATGAATGCCTCGAGGTCCAGTGACTGCGTTTTTAAAAATTCGACGAGTTGATATTTGTCCGGCGCAAAAAACTCGGCGATGATTGATTCATTCACGAGCGCGTGGCGTGAGCGCGCGTAATCGGGCGCGAGGTGGCGAAGGGTGGCTTCGTAATCTTCGAGGAATGGAGTTCCCGAGGTTTGGCGCTCATTCCAGACAAGCGCGACAAAACCGCCCGGCTTGAGGATGCGCGTGAACTCCCGGCGCGCGCCGGCATGGTTGAACCAGTGGAAGGATTGCCCGGCGGTGACAAGGTCGATTGACCGCGGGGGCAGGGTGGTGGACTCGGCGGTGGCGTCGATGCTGGCAAATCGCGGGTTGGCGCCGAGAGTGCGTTCCGCGGCGACGCGCATTGCGGCATTGGGTTCGACGGCGTGAACGCGGGCGGCGTGCGGAAGCAGGTGCCCGGTCAATATGCCGGTGCCGGAGCCGATGTCGGCGATGATGCTGCGCGCGGGCGAGAGTTGTGCGCGAGTGACGAGCTCGGAAATCAGTTGAGGCGGATAAGTGGGGCGGTAACGGACGTAGTTGTCCACGCGATCGGTGAAGCGTGCGGTTGGATCGAGAGGCATGGTCAACGATGGATTGCAGGGTGCCCCCTCCTTGGTGAACCGGGCGCGCGAATCGGCCCGGCCGGAGGATTCGCCCCGCCTGATTACCTCACGTCGTGCGCGGCGGCGCGGTTTAGGGCGCTGGCGACGGCTTTGATCGAGGCGAACTCAATGCTGGTGTCCTCGCCCACGCCGTAATAGGTGCGGCCGCGTTCCGACTTGATTTGGATGTAGGCGGCGGCGCGCGCCTCGGCGCCCTTGCCGAGCGAATGTTCGCTGTAACTGATGAGTTCGAATTTTGGCAGCCCGGTGCTTGCGGCGAGCGCGCGCACAAAGGCGTCGATCGGGCCGTTGCCCTGGCCGGTGATTTTTTGCGGTTTGCCGCCGTCGATGCGCACAGTCGCCTCGCAACGCACGGTTTTGTCGCGCTTTTCGGCGGTCTTGCATTGGTCGACCGAAAGCGGTGTGTCGCGCTTAAGATATTCGTCCTCGAAGGCGGCGAGGATTTCCTCGGGGGAGAGCTCGGTGCCCTTGGCGTCGGCGATGTCGTTGATGAGCTTGCCGATTTCCTTGTGCATGAGCTTGGGCAACTGATAGCCGTAATCCGTTTCGAGCACGTAGGCGACGCCGCCCTTGCCCGATTGCGAGTTGATGCGGATGATGGCCTTGTAGTTGCGGCCGAGGTCGGCGGGATCGATGGGCAGGTAGAGAACGTCCCAAGGTTTGCCGGGGTGCTGGTGTGGCATGGATTTTTTGATGGCATCCTGGTGCGAGCCGCTGAACGCGGTGAAGACGAGTTCGCCGGCGTAGGGATGGCGCGGGGGCACTTCCATGCGCGTGCAGCGCTCGTAGGTTTCGCGGATTGAATTGATGCGGCTGAAATCGAGCCGCGGGTCGATGCCGTGCGAATACATGTTGAGCGCGACGTTCATGATGTCGAGGTTGCCGGTGCGCTCGCCGTTGCCGAAGAGCGTGCCCTCGACTCGGTCGGCCCCGGCCAGGAGCGCGAGCTCGGTGGCGGCGACGCCGGTGCCGCGGTCGTTGTGCGTGTGCAGCGAGACGATGCTGAGGTCGCGGCGCGTGAGGTGCCGGCACATCCACTCGATCTGGTCGGCGTGGACGTTGGGCGTGGCGTATTCGACGGTCGCGGGGAGGTTGAGGATGATTTTGTTTTCGGGCGTCGGCTGCCAGACATCGGTGACGGCCTCGCAGACTTCGAGCGCAAAATCGAGCTCGGTGCTGGTGAAGCTCTCGGGCGAATACTCGAGGCTCAGGTTCATGCCCCCGGCGACGAGCGGCTGCGCGTGTTGCTTGAGGAAGCGCGTGGCGTTGATGGCGATGGACTTGACCTGATCGCGCGAGGCGTTGTTGAAAACGTATTCGCGCTGCTTGGGAGAGGTGGAGTTGTAGAGGTGGAAAATGACGTTTTTCGCGCCTCGTATGGCCTCAAGCGAGCGTGTGATCAGCTCCTCGCGGCACTGGCAGAGCACCTGGATGGCGACATCGTCGGGGATGCGGTTTTCGTCGATGAGACGGCGGCAGAAATCAAACTCGATTTGCGAGGCGGAGGGGAAGCCGACCTCGATTTCCTTGAAGCCGATTGTGTGGGCGAGCATCTCGAAGAACTCGAGTTTTTCGGCGACGCTCATGGGCTGGGCGAGCGCCTGGTTTCCGTCGCGCAGATCGACGCTGCACCAGACGGGTGCGCGAGTGATGGTGCGGTTGGGCCACTGCCGGTCGGGCAGGCTGACGGGAGGGAAGGGAACGTATTTTGTGATGGATGCTTTTTGCATGTGAATGCGAACTGGCGAAAATTTAAAATAAAAGGCGAAGGCTATTGCGAGGAGGCGACGCGTGTAAATGTCGCAAACCGCTGCGCGCACATTTTGCGGGCGGTGAAAACAGGCTTGGTTGATGACGCACGATCAGCCGCGAACGCGACCCTCTCGGATCGTGCGCCTAAATAAGTCGAAGAGCCTGTGCGTTGTTTCGCATGTGATGAATCGCACGGAAAACGCGGGCGGTGTTTTAGTCAAGCGGGGATTTTCGTGAAGAAGCTTTCAGGGTATGATTCAAGCCGGGGAAATTGGAGCAAAGGGCCATTAACTCAAAGATGCGCGCCTACATCACAACGGTCGCGAAGAACCCCGCCCCGCTTGCGGGCGTGTTCTTTTATATAATGAATAAATGGCGTTGGGCAAAGCAGTGCGGTTTTCGTTTCCTTGGTGACGAAAACCGCACTGCCGTTGAATGCGCTTTGGTGCCGCGCCTGTTTTATTAAAACGTCCCTTTTACGCCAAAGGTGATGTAGCTGCCGAGTTCCTGGTAGCGGCTGTAGGTTGCGTAGCTCGGGGTGCCCGGCGCGGCGCGGTAATTGCCATTCACGCGGTTGGTCAGGTCGGAGACCGATGCGAAGAGTTTGAACTGCTTGCAAATGCTGTATTCCGCGTTGAGCATCCAGCGACGGTAGGCCGGTTGATAATTATAGGTGCCGGGCCGCTCCGTGGCGCCTTCCGCCACCATGGCTTTCCTCACCACGTCCTGGTCTATATAATTCAATTTGATAAACCAACGCGGACGGATGTAGCTTATGCCAACGGAAATGTTGCGCGGGATGAAGCCGGAGAAATCGGCCGCCCTGTCGCCCTTGGTGTTGAGCTTGGTCATGTTTCCATAGATCTGAAAGTTCTTGAGGAATCCCGGGAGGAAGTGAAGCGACTGGCGATAGCTGAGTTCAAAGCCGGTGATCTTGGCGTCGCCCACATTGTTTCTGGTCTCTATGACATAACCGTCGTAGGTTCCGTCGGTCGGCAGATTTTGTTGTTCCAGCAGGGCATCGGTCACGGGGGTTTGTATAACGCCGAAGAAATTGCTGACATCTTTCTGGAAGACGCTGATGGCTCCGGAGCCGCCCTTGATGTCGTAAACTTCCAGCGACAAATCGTAGTTGTTTGCCGTCCACGGGCGCAGCGCCGGATTGTTGATGGTGATTTTCGCGTTTGTTGCCTCGGGATCGGTGATGGTGGTGCCCGGTATGAGATAGTTCACATTCGGACGCCCGATGGTGCGCGCGTAGGCAAGGCGCAGCACAACCGAATCCCCGATACGGTAGCTGGTGTTGAGGCTGGGATACAAATCGCTGTAATCACTCGATGAGGAGGCTCCGCGCTCTTTGTATCGCAGCTTGCTCAGCTCCGCCGCATCGCTCGTGACATTGATGGGTTTGTTATCCCCGTCCTTCATAATGCTGCCATCCGGGTTTCGTTTATATTGTGCCGTAATATCGTCCAGGGGACCTTTGCCTTTGATGTCCGTCTGCTCGAAGCGCACGCCGCCAGTCAGCCAAAGGCGGTTGTTGAAAAGGCGCGCGTCGGCCCGCACGTATGCGGCGGATATTGTCTCCTTGAATTCAAACGAATTGGTGACGCGGTTTTTATGCTCGGTGGCCTCGTTGATCACAAACCAGGAGGGATTTTGCTGATAAAGCTCATACATCTTCTTGTTGCTGATTTCACGGAACACATTCCCATAGATTGTGGGCGGGGCGGAGCTCAGGAAATTCTCGTCGAACACATCGAACAGTCCCGCTTTCCGATCTCCCGCCGCGGAGGATCCGTTCGGGCGAAAATTGTATGGAGTTGTCACCAGCACGCGGTGGCGGTCGGTCCTGTCGGCGGCGAAGCCGGTCTTTATGGTGATCGGGACGGAGCCGTAAAACTTGCGGCTGGCATTCAGCCGAAGCGACGTGTTCTTTCCGAGCCCGTCCTGGAAGCGTTTCTCGGCCGTGTTGATAGTATAATTCTCCCCGTTGAATATATCGACCGGATTGCCTGATTTGTTGGTCACTGTATATTTTCTGGCAATGCCGTGGAGGGGAATGTCGTCGCCGCGAATGATCAGGCTGGTGAGTTTCGCGTCGACTTTATAAAAATAGCCGTTCGCATCCGTCTTCACTCGATAATGGGCGTCCGAGTAGTCGGCGTTCATTTCAATCACCCATAGATCGCCGCGATGCGTGTATTTCAGGTTGAGCTGCCGTTGCTTGTTGTAGCGTTGATACCATCCCGCCCCGGTGCCTATGGTCACGCTGCCTTTCGCGGTGTCGGCACCCTGGGTGTGGGTGGCGTCGCCCGTGGCGCCTGCGCCGTAGTTTACTATCATGTTGCTGCGGGCGATGTCGAATGTGTTGATTTTCAGTTGGCCGCCGATGGATATTATATCCCTTGGAGTGATCTTGAAATCGAAGCCCAGCTGGCCGCCGTAGCTTACGTAGAGTTGGGGCAGGGCGTGCCAGGTGCCGGCGGTCTGGACGTTCCTGACGCGATCCCAGGTGGGCTCAATGTCAACGGTGTCGCTGTCGTCGTCCGCGGGTTTGAAACGCCAGGAGTTGGACAGCGCGGCAGTCATGGCCACGCGCTTGGTGAGCGCGCCTTGGAAGGAGATGCTCGCGGAGGGGACCATGCCGTGGGGCGACACTTCCTTGGTCTGTCCTTTGGGGTAGTTGAATTTTGTCAGTCCGTTGGTGCTGTTGGTGATTCCGGTCACGCGATAGTTGAAGGCGGGCCGCTTCAACTCGAAGCCGTTTTTCGCGATGATATTAATCGTGCCGCCCAGGCCGGATGCGGGCATGTCGGGGGTCGGCACCTTGGACACTTCCACGCGGGATGCGTTTAGGAAGGGCACGTCCACGAGGTTGACCGTGCGGGAGGGGCTTCGGGCGCTCGCCACCGAGCCGCCGTCGAGGGAAATGTTGGAAAAGTTTGACGGAAAGCCGCGAAGCGAAACTTCGTTGGGGCCGACATCGCCGTCGACGTTTACCCCGACGCCGGGGAGGAAGTGCAGGAACTCGCCGATGTTGTCGTCGCCTTGGTTGCCGTATTGGTCAAGCGCCACGACGCTTTTGCTGCTGGCGGCGATCCGTTGCTCGTTTAGTGAAATTGCCTGGGCGGTCATCTCGCGGTCCGCGGTTACTTGGTATGCCTCAAGCACGACCACCTGTCCGTCGTCCGAGTCGTAGGAGCCGAGTCCGGTCCTGCGGAGTTCGGCCTCCACCTGCGCCGGTTTGTCGGCGGCGACGGTCAGTGTGCGCGTCCAGGTTTGCATGCCGTAAAACGATATGCTCAGGCGCACTTCGCCGACGGGAACTCTCGTCAGTCGAAATTGCCCGGTTTGGTCCGTTTGCGTGACGGGGCCGTCGGGCAATATCTTCACCTGGGCATTCTCCAGTCCCACTCCGCTGAGTATATTGGAAACCCGGCCCTCAATCGCGCCGGTGGTTTCTGCCGCGAGCGCGTCGGCGGAGCCCGCGATTATTATTATCATGACTAATAAAAATGAAATAACATGCCGCGCGGCTGTAAATATCGCGGAAGGGGAATGATGGCCGGCGTTTGCGACTGGCGGGCGGCCAATGTAATTTTGTATACTGTTAATATATTTCATGGGGTTTATGGGTTGATGTTCTTATTTTTGGACAAAGCTAGCGCTGTGCGGCTTGATATTGGCCTCACAAGGGAACGGGCCGCGTGTTTGTGCGCGCGGCGCGCGGTCAACCGGCTGTTATTTTTTTATGCCGTTTTTAGTGTTATTCTTTTCTTCCTGCCTTTCGGTTTTCTTGCGCCACCAGATGGCGAGAGAGGCTCCGGTTATGTTCATGAGCGGACTGCAAATGGCCGGCGCCAGTCCCATCGTCGCGGCCTTGCCCATTTGCAGGGCGAGACCGGCCGCGAGGCCGCCGTTTTGCATGCCGACCTCTATCGCGATCGTGCGGCAGCTTTTCTCGTCGAAGCGGAACAGGCGCGCCAGCCAGTAGCCGAGAAAGTAACCGCCGCAGTTGTGCAGCAGGCACGCGACAATCAGGAGCGCGCCGATGCGCATCAGGTTGTCGCGCCCGGCGGCGTTGATGAACACGATCGTCAGCAGCAGGCCGACCATCGAGAACACGCCGAGAAACTTTTCAACAAACCTGGCGGCGGATTCCTTGCGCAGAAATATCGCCTTGAACACAAGGCCGGCGGCAATCGGGAAAATGACCAGGTTCACGATGTCGCCCGCCATTTTCCAGTAGTCGATGTCGAGCGACTCGCCGACGAGCCAGTTCATCCAGAGCGGCGTCATTATCGGGCCGAGCAGCGTGGCGACTGTGGTGAGCGAAAGTGACAGCGCGATGTTCGCCTTCGCCAAAAAATTCATCACGTTGGACGCGATGCCGCAGGGCACGCACCCGACCAGTATTATGCCCGCGGCGACCTCCGGCTCGAAGGGCATCAGGCTGGCGATGGTGAAGCCCACGAGCGGCATGATTAGAAATTGCGCGCCCACGCCGACAAACACCGCGCCCGGTTGCACGATGATCTGCCTGAAATCCTTCAGCGCCAGTTGCGTGCCCATTCCGAACATGATGACTTGCAGGATCGGAATGACAAAACCCGTCGTTTTAAAGCCGAACCACGACTCGTATAAACCGGGAAAATACATGGACGTAGTCACGCAGCCGATGACCACGAGCGGATAGGAAAACGGTTTTGTGTTTTCGGAAAACTTGGCCGCGCCCGCCGCCGCGAACCAGAACAACGCAAGCGCGATCCCGCCGGCCGCAAACCAGCCCGCCGCTGTGCAAACGCCAAAGGCGGCGAGCATGAGCAGGAGCGAGGCGGCGGCCAAAGTTTTTATGTTTTTTAATATCATTATTTATACAGTCGAAAAAACGAAGGTGGGCGGCGGGTCAGAAATTACTATTTTTTGGAGGCTGGGCCGCCGGTTTTGCATATTGGGGCAGGCCGGCGCGGAGCGTGTCCATGCCGGCTTGCAGTCCGGCTTGCAGCCGCTCGATGTCGGAATCGAGGGAGATGAAGCGCAGCCCGTCCTCGTAGAATTGCCCGACGAATTCCGGGTTCACAAAATTGCCGCCGCCCGCGATGCCTCGCGCCTTTGCGCTTTTCAGGATGTGCCGCACGGCGTCGCGCACCGGACCCTCGACGAGGTTGTTTGGATGCCCCATCGATATGGCGAGGTCGGTGTTGCCGATGAACGCGACATCCAGCCCCGGCACCGCGAGGATGGAGTCGAGATTATCGAGCGCTTTTTGTGTCTCGATTTGGGCGACCAGGACCAGGTTGTCGTTGGCCATTCGTGTGTAGGCGTCGCGATCCTGCCCCTGAAAAAGCGTGTGCGGGCAACCGAAGGAGAGCCCGCGCCGGCCCTCCGGCGGATACTTCATCATGGCGAGCGCCTCGCGCACGTCCTCTGCGCTTTCGACCATCGGCACGACAATGCCGGCGACGCCGATATCGAGGACGGACTGGAAAAACTCGCGGCGCACGGCGGGCACGCGCACGAGCGGCTGGCAGCGGAATCCGCGAAAGCCGGGGATTATATAGGAGAGGTCGTGCATCGTGTAGGAGCAGTGCTCCATGTCGAAGATGGCGAAGTCGTAGCCCGCCGCGTCGAGGAGCGGGGCGAGGTTAGGGCTGCGAATTTCGCAGACGAAAATACCGGCGACGGCGCCCCCGTTTTTCAGGGAGGTCTTTAGCGAGATGGTTGGGTTTAGCATTGTGGAAAATTCTTTGCGGAGTGATTTGTGATTTCGCGGCGCGATCGAAAAAGCGGTTACTTGGCGGCGGGCTTTTTTTTCGGCGGCGGTTTTTTGAGCCACGGATTTTCGGGGTTTTTGCCGCTGACGGGTTTGCCGGGGATGGGCGGCAGTTTCGCCCGCACGTAAACGGCTTGGTGGCGGTTGTCGTCGAAGGTGAAATTGATCCATTGCAGGTCGGGCGTCACGTAGCCCTCGGGGTAGTGGACATTGCGCCCCGGGCCGTCCACGGAATCGGCGATGACGACGCGCTGGTAGGGCCATGTTTTCATGCCGTCGAAACTTATCCAAAGCGAGAGGGGCCAGCGGCTGTAGGGATTCGGATTGTGCAGCAGCGCGGTGGTCCAGTCGTTCACGCGGAGCAGGATTGTTTTTGAGGACGGGTTGGGGATGTCGGTTTTCTCGGCGAGCGCCGGCCATGTTTTGCCGCCGTCGAAGGAGTCGGCCCTGTATAAAAACGTGGCCTTGCCGCGCGTGCGCTCGGGCCGGATGAGCATGACGAGATGGTCCTTTTCCAACTCGGCAATGGTGTTCTCGGCCCAAAGATAAGTGTCGTCCGGAATGGGCAGCTTGATGTCGCCGTGCTCCGTGAAAGTCCTGCCGCCGTCGGTGCTGATGAGGACGCCGTTGCGCGAGTTTATGACCGGTGTCGGATAGGGCGTCGTTTCGTTGCCGGCCTTGTTGTTGCGGCGGACGACCTCGCTGTTGTGGTCGTTCAAGTTGCCGAGATAATGCTGGTAGGGAACGACGAGGTTTCCGCTTTGCGTCCAAATGTGCGAGCGCACGAATGTCGCCGCGCCGAGGCGGCCCGGAAGGAGCTCGGGGGTGTTCCACGTTTTGCCGTTGTTGTCGCTGGTCGCGACCCACGAGCGCCAGGAATTGCGCAGGTGCCCGGCGTGCGTGGAGAAAAACAGCATGATCTTTTGCCCGGAGACAATCGCCTCGGTGGGCAACTGGCCAATGTTGATGCCGGCGCGCTTAATGTTGGCGTCGAGCATTTGCATGGGCGACCAGGTTTTGCCTTCGTCCTCGCTGTAAATGACGGCCATGAAATTATTGGGATCGGGCTCCTTGTCGCCGCCGGTGGCGAACCAGATTGCGAGGCGTCCGTCGGGCATCACGCGGGTGACGACATCGCCGACGTGGCGGTTGGGAAGAATGCCGTCGTAGGCGACGACGACCTCGTCCCGCGCGGCGTCGAGCGCGGCCTGCCTGGCGAAGTCGGGCGCGCCGCCGGCGGTCAAAGCACCGGCGGAAAAAACGGCGCAAATGGCGGCCGCGGCAATCGCGGACAGCTTATGATTCAAAAACGAACGGGGTGTGCTCATCGGGTGGAGGGGATGTTGTTTCAAGTTGAGGTCGCGGAGTGGAAACTGCGCCGTGGCAGTGGACACCGCCTTGAAAGAACACCCCCGCCGGACGTTGCAAGCCGTAAGCATACTCCGGCCCCCATAATGCCCGATTCCTTGCAACATAATGTCCGGTTTTTGATAATTATAAAAATTATTTTACACCAACATTTTTATCACGGGAGCGATTATAATAGTGTTTTGCCTATGAATTTTGAAAACAATATAAACATTTTTATTCTTTCACCGTTTTATTATTCGTGTTTGGTTTCGTTCGTTTTGAAATCAGTTTAATCAACAAAAACGCCGACATGCTCTTTCGCGAACTCTCGGATTTCCGCGCCACGATAGAAGGATTCGGGGCGCGCCACGCCGCAAAGCGCGTCGGGGAGAACCCCGCGCTCATGGGCAATCTCAACGAGATTCTCAAGCGGCTCGCCGATGCCGCGAGGCGCGGCAACTACCCCGCGTTTCGCGAGGCCGACAAGCGGCTCCACCAGGCGATCATGGAGACGTCCGGCATCCCGGGCCTGGCCGACGCGTGGCGGATCATCTGGGAAAAACTGGCCGCGTTTCACCAGCGCCAGTTTTACGAGGGCGTGCCCGATTTGCGAACGCACATCGGCGAGCACACCTATTTGGTGGAGGCGATCGGGATGCGCGATCCCGCGGCGGCGGAGGACGCGGCGCGCAGCCATATCGAGGCGAGTTGGGTGCGCATGGCGGCGACACGCGGAACAGGCGCCGCGAGCAATGCGCTGCACCTGGCGTCGGCGTATATGTCGTCGCACCTGCAGTATCAACTGCGGCTTGACGACGTGGCGGCGCGGGTTGCCTTTACCAGCCCCGGAAACCTTTCGCGTTTGTTCAGGCAGCAGCATGGCATGGGGTTTCAAGCCTACTTGCAGCGCCTGCGCATGGCGAAGGCCGCCGAGTTGCTGGCAAGCACAAACCTGCCCGTCACGACGATCACGCGCCGCGTGGGCTATCGCAGCCCGTCGCTTTTCGCCCAGCATTTTTTCCGGCATTACAGCCAGCGCCCGAGGGAATGGCGGAAGGAGAAAAAAACAGGGCTGCGCGCGGATTGAAAATTTTGGGGACGGCGAAGTGCAGGCACATCGAAGCGAGCGTGTTTTTGTAGCGCGGACTGCCAAGTCTGCCGGTTTGAGAATCGTTTCGGAGGCAGACTTGGCAGTCTGCGCTACGATTTGGCCAGCGCGTCGATTTCGGCGAGGAGGCGCCGCCGTTTCGTCTCGCTGATTTGCGCGACTCCGAATCCGTTGCGGGCGAGTTGGGCGAGCTCGGGTTTTGTGAATTTGGCCTCGGCCGCCAGCGCCGCGTATTCGTCGGTGAGCGTGTTGTTGAACACGAGCGGATCGTCGGTGCTCAGGGTGCAGCGGATGCCGGCTTTCATGTAGGCGCGGATGGGATGCTTGCGGATTGAGGGCACCACGCCGAGGCGCACGTTGCTGATCGGGCACATGTCAAAGGTGACTCCGCGGTCGCGCGCGAGGGCGACGACTTCGGGATCCTCGATGGCGCGCGTGCCGTGCTGGATGCGCGTGACGCCGAGCTTTACGATCGCCTCGCGCACGCGGGCGGCGCCGTCGAACTCGCCCGCGTGGGCCTTGGTGATTTTTCCGGCGGCGCGCATGCGCTTCCACACGCGCGAGGTCCATGCCTCGGTGGGCAGGGTTTCGAGTCCATGCAGGTCGACGCCGGTGATGTTGTCACAGTCGGCGATGCCGTCGATCACGGCGCGCATCGGGCCGCGATAGTCGTTGCGAAGCATGCCGACGAAGACGCGCACTTCGAGCCCGCGCGGTGCGGCGGAGAGGATTGCGGCGGCAATTTCGGAGGGCGGGATTTTCAGGAAATGCGTCGCGGCGAGGTGGAAGCTCGTCTCGACGTAGCGGACGTTTTGCGCGGTGTGTTTTGCGAAGATCGCCTTCGCGCCCTCATAATAGCGCTCGGTGCTTGTGAACCAGGGGAGCGCGTGGCCGAGCAGGATTTCGTCGAAGCGCTCGAACTTTCGGATGCGGTGGCGCGGCGCGTGGAAAAACGGGTTCGCGGGGTATTCGCGCGGTTTCCATTTGCGGAGCACCTGATAGGGCAGGGCGCCCTCGACGTGGAGATGCGTTTCGGTCTTGGGGAGGGCCCGGATGAATTTTTTGAGCGAGGGTGCGAGTTTGGTTTTTTGGGATGCGGGCTTCATTGGTTTTTCCGATGTGTCTAACGGGCCGTGGCGATTTTGAAAATACAAAACCGGCAGGCGCGGAGTGAGCGCGCGGCTGCCGGTTTTTAATACGAGGGCGCGCGTCAGGCGCGCGCCCTGCGTGAATGTTGGTTGGGCTTAGCGGCCTTTGTTCACATCACCGATGAAGGTGTTGTGCGCGCCGGTGACTTTGCGCAGGGTGCCGCCGAGGAGCTTCATGCTGCTTTCGGTTCCGATGTATCCCCACTCCTTGGCGAAGCGGATGTTTTTGCGGACGGTGCCTTGCTGCTCGTCGAGAATCTTGAAGAAGTTTTCATAGTCCTTGGCGAGGGTCTGGCGGTTTTTGAGCGCGCCCATGTCGACGGCCTTGAACTTCCCGGCCATGTCGGCGATTTCCGCTGCGAGGGCATCGGCGGGATCGAGCAGGTCCTTCACCTTGGCAACGGCCTCGGCTTTTTGCGCGTCGGTTTTGCTTCCGGTGCCGGAGCCGACTTGGACGAGGCGCTGGTCCATGAGGATGTCCATCTGCTGTTCGCATTTGGCCATGATGTCGCGCATGTTGAGGATGTAGATGCCGATGGGGTTTTTCTTGAGGGCTTCGCGCTCGGCGGCGGAGGCGATCACTTCAGAGCGGCCGCCCATTTCGCCGGTGGCGCGCGCGATTTGCTGGACGAGCTCCTCGATGCGCGGCTTGAGGTCGAGGAATTTCTTGTGTTTGTCGTCCTTGTAATCCTCGGCCTTGTAGTAGTTGGTAAGCGTGCCGATGGCTTTGTTGAGCTCGGCGGCGCTGTCCTTGGCGAGCTTGATGCGGCTGTCGAAAAACTCACGGTCTTCCTTGGAGAAGGAGGAGGGCGCGGCGAGGTTGTTTTTTGCGAGTTTGTCGTAGGGATTGACGCCGATCAGCACCATGTTCCAGCGCGGTTTTTCGCCGGTCACGCCGTCGCGGGAGACCCACGAGGCGGAGGCCTCGGTGGTTTGCATGATTTTCTTCAGGGGTTCGCGGGCGAGCTTGTTGAAATCGACAAGCTTGTTGTGAAAGCCGATGGCTGCGTTGCCGGCCTTGTCGCCGGAGCCGGAGCTGGAGCTGCCGGAGGAGGATGATTTTTTGCCGCAGGCCGAGAGCACGAGCAAGCCGCACAACGACGCGAGCAGCAGGGGGAGGAATTTGCGTGTGTTTTGCATGATTAGAGAACCAGACGTTCCTTTGCCCGGCTAAATGTGTCAAGAATCCGTAAAGAAAATGGAAACGCGGTTTGTTTTTCCACATTTGTGAGAAAAATTAATAAAGAACGCGTCCGCGCTAGAACCGCGCCTTCTATCGGGCAAAAACGGTTTGTGTTCGGGGGAAACGGACATATCGTGAATGTATCAAAAAATTGCGCCGCCGCACGCGCGGTCGCACGGTTCAAATCAACAACATATCACAACAAAACCCACATTCATCATGCCCATACAAGTTGGTTCAAAAGCGCCTGATTTCTCACTCAAATCGAAAAATGCCGAGGGCATCGTCGTTGACGTCAAACTCAGCGACAACTTTGGCAAGCGGCAGACGGTTCTGCTCTTTTTCCCTCTCGCGTTCACGAGCGTTTGCACGCGCGAGATGTGCGACACTTCCGGCGGCCTCGCCGAATACCAAAATCTCGGCGCCGACGTGATCGCGATCAGCGTCGACAGCCCGTTCGCGCAGGATGCGTGGGCCCGGGCGAACGGCATCAAGCTCAAGCTCGCCTCCGATCTCAACAAGACGGTCGCCACCGCCTACGACGTGCTGCTCAAGGACCTGAACGGTATCGGAAGCACGGCCGCGCGCGCGGCATTCGTCATCGGCAGGGACGGCATCGTGAAATACGCCGAGCAGACACCCACGCCGAAAGACCTGCCCTGTTTCCCCGCGATCAAGGACGCGCTCGCGAAATAATTTTTCATTGATTATTGCGCAAACCGGTCTGCCGGATCAGACAGACCGGTTTAATTTTTCGTTTTCCACTTCCAGTTTCCGACACATGACCACGCCAGCAAATCCCTTCGACACACTGCAAACTTTCGCCGCCAACGGCGCATCGCACCGCTTCTACTCGCTGCCCGCGCTTGAGGCCGCCGGCGCGGGGCGCATCTCGAGACTGCCGGTTTCGATCCGCCTCGTGCTCGAGTCGCTCCTGCGCAACTGCGACGGCAAACGCGTCACCGAGCAGGCGATCCGCGAGCTCGCGGGGTGGAGCGCGAAGGCGCCGCGCACGGAGGAGATCCCCTTCGTCGTCGCGCGAATCGTGTTGCAGGATTTCACCGGCGTGCCGCTCCTCGTCGACCTCGCCGCCATGCGCGCCGCCGTCGCGCGCCTCGGCAAGAATCCGAAAATCATCGAGCCGCTAGTGCCCGTCGATCTCGTGGTTGATCACTCCGTGCAGGTTGATTTCGCCGGCACGCCCGAGGCCTACGCGCGCAACCTCGACATGGAGTTCAAGCGCAACCGCGAACGCTACCAATTCCTCAAGTGGGGCATGCAGGCGTTCGACACGTTCAAGGTCGTTCCTCCCGGCATCGGCATCGTGCACCAGGTGAACCTTGAATACCTCGCCAAGGGCGTGCTCGCCGATTCCGCGAACGATATTTATTATCCCGACACGCTCGTCGGCACCGATTCGCACACCACGATGATCAACGGACTCGGCATCGTCGGCTGGGGTGTCGGCGGCATCGAGGCCGAGGCCGGCATGCTCGGCCAGCCCGTTTATTTTCTCACGCCCGACGTCGTCGGCGTGCACCTCACCGGCGCGCTCCGCGAAGGCGTCACCGCCACCGACCTCGCGCTCACCATCACGCAAATGCTCCGCAAGGCCAAGGTCGTCGGCAAGTTCGTCGAGTTTTACGGTCCCGGCGCCGCCGCGCTGCCCGTTGTTGACCGCGCGACAATCGCCAACATGGCGCCCGAATACGGCGCGACGATGGGCTTTTTCCCGATCGACGCCGAGTGCGCAAATTACCTCCGCGCCACCGGTCGCGACGAAAAACAAATCGCGCTCTACGAAGCCTACTACCGCGCGCAAAATCTCTGGGGCATCCCGCAGCGCGGCGACATCGACTACTCGACCGATCTCGAGCTCGACCTCGCCAGCGTCGTTCCGAGCGTCGCCGGTCCGAAACGCCCGCAAGACCGCATCGAGCTTCCGAAACTCAAGGAGGAGTTCGCCGCCGTGTTTTCAAAACCCGTCGCCGAGGGCGGCTTCGGCAAAAGCGCGGAAGAATTGAAAGACAAGAATGTAGAAGTCAGGAGTCAGGAGTCAGAAGTCGGAGGGGCGCTTTCGCGCCAGACTGATTCCGCGAAGCCGGAGGGCTCGTCTCCTGGCTCCTCTACTCTCCGCCACGGTTCCGTGCTCATCGCCGCGATCACGAGTTGCACAAACACCTCCAACCCGAGCGTCATGCTCGCCGCCGGCCTGCTCGCGAAAAAAGCCGTCGAGCGCGGACTCAAGCCGCACCCCGCCGTCAAGGCCTCGCTCGCGCCCGGTTCGCGCGTAGTCAGCGATTACCTCGCCAAGGCCGGACTGCAAACCTACCTCGACCAGCTCGGCTTCGACCTCGTCGGCTACGGCTGCACCACCTGCATCGGCAACTCCGGCCCGCTCGACGCGCGCATCGAGGACGCCGTTGTGAAAAACGACCTCGTCGCCGCCTCCGTCCTCTCCGGCAACCGCAACTTCGAGGCGCGCGTGCACCAAAACATCAAGGCCAACTTCCTCATGTCGCCGCCGCTCGTCGTCGCCTTCGCGCTCGCGGGCCGTGTTGACATCGACATGGGCAGCGAACCCATCGCGACCGACGCCGCCGGCAAACCCGTTTACCTGCGCGACCTCTGGCCCACGCTGCAAGAGATCCGCGACCAGATGCAGACCGCGCTCAAGCCCGAAGTCTTCCGCAAACTCTACACCGACTTCGCCGCGCAAAATCCCAAGTGGAACGAAATCCCCGCGACCGCCGGCGACGCCTACTCGTTCGACGAAAGCTCGACCTACATCCAGGAGCCGCCCTTCTTCGCCGGCTTCTCGCTCGAGCCCGGCACGATCAGCGAAATCCACGGGGCGCGCCCGCTCGGCATCTTTGGCGACTCCGTGACGACCGACCACATCTCGCCCGCCGGCGCCATCAAGAAAACCTCGCCCGCCGGAAAATACCTCCTCGACCACGGCGTCGCCTGGGAGGATTTCAACAGCTACGGCTCGCGCCGCGGCAACGACCGCATCATGACGCGCGGCACCTTCGCCAACGTCCGCATCAAAAACCTGATGCTCGGCGGCGAGGAAGGCGGCAACACGCTCTACTCGAAAACGCCGGCCGGCGCGCCCGAAAAAATGTCGATCTACGACGCCGCGATGAAATACGCCGCGGACAAAACGCCGCTCATCGTGATTGCCGGCCAGGAATACGGCACCGGCAGCTCGCGCGACTGGGCCGCGAAAGGCACGAACCTCCTCGGCGTGAAAGTGGTCGTAGCGCAAAGCTTCGAGCGCATTCACCGCAGCAACCTCGTCGGCATGGGCGTGCTTCCGTTGCAATTCAAGGAAGGCGTGACCGCGCAAACGCTCAAGCTCGACGGCAGCGAAACCTACGACGTGCTCGGCCTCGACGGCGGCATCAAACCGCAGCAAGACCTGACGCTCCGCATCACGCGCAAAGACGGCGCGGTGGAAAACGTCCCCGTCCGCTGCCGCATCGACACGCCCATCGAGATCGAATACTACCAGCACGGCGGCATCCTCCCGTATGTGCTGCGGCAGATCGTAGGCCAAAATTAAGCCTGTTATTTGGACGGAATTAACAGAATGGACAGAATGCAAACCAAGCGAAGAATTCATTCTCTCCAGTCTGTTAATTCTGTCCGAAAATTTGTCTGACGATTCGCGACCTCTTGCGAAGGAAAAACTAAAATCCAATGCCGGAAACCGCAAAACCAGTTTATCTTGTCGACGCCTATTCCGATCCGGTTGTGATACGCATCACCGGACGCGCCTCGTTTCAAAACAGCGCGACAATAAACGATTTTATTTCGGAGTGCATGCGGCAGGGGAAAACCCATTTCGTGATCGATTTCCAAAACTGCGAGAGCATGGACAGCACCTTTCTGGGCGTGCTCGCGGGCGCGGCGTTAAAGTTGCGCAAGGGCGATTCCGGCTCGCTGGTGCTGGCGCGCATGGGCAAGCGCAATCTCGAACTCGCGCGCAACCTCGGTTTGCAGCATTTGGCGACGGTGGAGTGCGGCGATTTTCCGATGAACTTCGGCGCGCCAAACACACCGCTTTCGGCCAGGGCGATGACGGAACTCGACCACGCCAGGCTCGCGCTCGAAGCGCACGAAAACCTTCTCGCCGCCGACGAGGGCAACCGTTCGAAATTCCAGGATGTGGTCGCGTTCCTGAAAAACCGCGTCGAGCAAAAATAAGCGCAAAAAAATGCGCCGGGGTATGCTTGCCCTGGCGCTAAAATGTGGCCCGCCTTTGGGGCGTGACTTGACTCCGGATATTTACTTGAGCGCGGCGGTCACCATCGGGCGCAGCATCTTGGTCCAAACGGCGTAGCCGGCCTCGTTCATGTGCAGCTTGTCGGCGAGATAATATTCCGGGCGCACGTTGCCCTCGGGCGTGAGGATGTGGTCGTTCATGTTGAGAAACGTCAGCTTCGGGTCGGAGTGGCAGAACGCGGAGAGGTAGGTGTTTGCCAGCGCGATTGTGGAGCGCTGCATCATGCGGCTCTCGGTGAAGGGGATCGAAATATAAATCAACTTGGTTTCGGGCAGCTTCTTGTGCAGCTCGGCGCAGAACGCGCGGAAGTCCGATGCCACCTCCTCCGCCGTTTCCCAGGCGTTGATATCGTTGCCGCCACTGAAAAAGACGATTAGACGCGGTTTCGCCGGCATCACGAGCTTGTCAAAATAATACGTGCAGTTTGCGATCCGCGAGCCTCCGAATCCGCGGTTGCGCACGGGCACGCCGGGGAAATCCTCTGCGAGCGTTTTCCACAAACGGATGCTCGAGCTGCCGAGGAACAGCACGCCGCCTTGCACGGGCGGGTTTTCGCGATCCTGCTTCTCGAACGCGGCGATGTCCTTTTTCCAGCGTTCGTGCCTTGGGTTGACGGCCGCCAGCGAGATCGCATGGGCGAGAGTTAAAAACAGGGCGACAGTCAGGAATGCTTTTTTTGGGAGTGTTTTCATAAGATTCGGGGAAAGTCATTATTGTTGTTAATAGCTTTTGAAAACACCCAATTTTTTCGAACTTTCGACGGGGAAGGGTTGCGCGCGCGCATGACAGGGCAGACTTTGGACCCATGAACAAACAACCCTCGCGGATCACCCGCCGCGCCGCGATTAAAACACTCGGCGTGTCCGCCTCGCTGCTCGGCCTCAAGCTTTTCTCACCTGAACTTGGCGCCGCGCCCTCGGGGTCGTCCGCTCCCAAATCCGGCGTCACTTATCCTTTCGCGCTTCCGCCGCTCGGTTTTGATTACGCCGCGCTCGAGCCGCACATCGACGCGCGCACGATGGAGATTCATCACGGCAAGCACCATCAGGCCTACGTCACCAACGCCAACAACGCGCTCGCCTCGCACCCCGCGCTTCAAAAGCTCGACATCGCGGAACTGCTTTCGCGCATCAACGGCGGCGCCATCGACGAGCCGCTTCGCACCGCGTTGCGCAACAATGTGGGCGGTCACGCCAACCACGCATTTTTCTGGCGGATACTTGCGCCGCGAGCAAAAGGCTCCGCGCCGGCGTCCGGCGAAAACGCGCTGCGCCTCGCCATTGAAACCACCTTTGGCGGCCTCGCCGCATTCAAGGCGCAATTCGCCGACGCCGCCATGAAGCGTTTCGGCAGCGGCTGGGCGTGGCTCGTCGTGTCACGCGAGACGGGCAGGCTCGCGATCACCACATCCGCGAATCAGGACTCGCCGCTTCTTTCCGGGGATGTTCCCGTGCTCGGCCTCGATGTGTGGGAGCATGCGTATTATTTGAAATACCAGAACCGCCGCGCCGACTACATCGCCGCATTTTGGAATGTCGTCAACTGGTCGCGCTGCGGCGAATTTTATGCCGCGGGCCGCCCGTAGGTGACGGCCGCGGGATTGCCCGCCCCAAATCGCCTGTTTTACAAAAAGCAGACTTGGCAGTTTGCGTCGCGATCCATTTAAGAGGCCGTTGTTTTGAAAAAACTCACCCTCGCCACCCGAAAAAGTCCCCTTGCGCTTGCCCAAGCCGAATTGGTCGCGGCTCGTTTGCGCGCCTGTCTTGGCGTGGAGGTCGGGCTGCTCAAGGTTGTGACGACCGGCGATCAGCGTGTCGAATGGTCGCTCGAGGAACGCGGCGGCAAGGGCCTCTTCACAAAGGAGCTCGAGCACGCGCTTTTTAATGGCGACGCCGATATCGCGGTGCATTCCACAAAGGATCTTCCCGGTGACATGCCCGCGGGGCTGGCCATCGCGGGGTATCTTCCGCGTGCCGATCCGAGCGATGTGCTTGTGCTCCGCGCCGGCGTCACCACGCCGAAAACAATCGCCACCGGCAGCCCGCGCCGGCGGCTGCAAATCGCGAAACTTTTTCCCGGCGCGCAGTTCACCCAGATTCGCGGCAACGTGGACACGCGCCTGCGCAAAATCGCTGATGGCGAGGCCGACGCGACCATCCTTGCCGCCGCGGGACTCGCGCGCCTGCGCATCGGCAACTGGCCCGGCGTGGAGTTTCACGCGCTTGGATTTGAGACCATGGTTCCCGCTGTCGGCCAGGCTGCGATTGGCGTGCAATGCCGCGAGGCCGACGTCGCGAAATACGCCCCGCATTTTGACGCGGAAACCGCGCGACATATCGCTCTTGAGCGCGCCTTCCAATCCGCGCTTGGTGGCGGGTGTCACACCGCGCTCGGCGTCCATGCCGCGCGCGACACGCTGTGGTTTTTTCACGAGCAGACCGGTTCGCACAATCTTCCGCTTGCGCCTGATGATTTCAGCAATCCCGACGAAACCGCCCGCCGCGTGCTGGCGCGCTTGGGGCTTAATCTTTAGTCGAACTCAAACAAAACCAAATCCCAAAACATAACCCTCAAACACGATACCATTATGAAACGCAGAGACTTTATTAAACTCAGCTCACTGGCCGGGGTCGCGCTGGCCGTGCCCCATTCAGGCTTGCTCGCGAAAGTGGCGGACCGCAAGGGAGCTCGCCCGGCCGGCGCCGGATCGCTCGCGGAGGAATTTGTGAACGTTCCCGACTCGTCGCGCCCGGGCGGTTATTGGTGGTGGATCGACGGGCAGGTGGACAAGGCGGGCATCACGCACGACCTCGAGGAGTTCGCCGCGAAGGGAATCGGCACGGTGCTGTTCGTGAACTCCACAAACCTAGGCCCGGCGGACCGGCGGCTCAAGGGCGTGGCGTTTTTGTCCGGCGAGTGGATGGAATTATACAAGCACGCCGTGCGCGAGGCCGACCGGCTCGGCATCGAGTTCGGCGTGAACCTGAGCGGCGGCTGGTGCATGGGCGGACCGTGGATCGAGCCGCGTTATTCGGGGCGCTGGTTTTTGCAATCGCGGCATGTCATCGAGGGGCCGGCGAAGTTCGACGACGCGCTTCCGCTTCCGGGCGGCCGCGACGGTTACGACAAGGTTTTTAATCCGCCAGGCTACAAAGCCTACATCGACCTGCCTCTTGAAAAGCTCGATTACCGCGACACGTGCGTGGTGGCGTTTCGCGACGACGCGGGCGACGCGGCGCGCTTCACCGACAAGGAGCGGCTTGAGTTTCTCCCCGCCAAAACTAACCGCCGCGACGCAAGCAACCACGCGCTCTCGCGCGACGTGGTCGGCCCCACGCTCGGGGCGTGGCCGGCGCATTCCTCGGACAAGCCGATCGCGCCGGAGAATGTCGTTGATTTGACATCGAAGGTTTCCGCCGACGGACGCCTGCGGTGGGACGTTCCCGCCGGTCGTTGGGTGATCGTGCGCACGGGGCATCGCATGACCGGCTCGCGGCTCATGATCGCGCCGCCCGAGGCCGACGGCCTTTCGGTTGACTGGCTCGCGAGCAAGCCGGTGGACATTCAGTTCGAGAACATCGGCAAGAAGTTTTTGGAGGGCGGAAAAGTCAACGGACGCAACACGCTGAAATATTTTTGCAGCGACAGTTTCGAGGACGGTTTTCCGAACTGGACCGAGGATATTTTGAAAGAGTTCGAGGCGCGGCGCGGCTACGATCCGCGTCCCTACACGCCGGTGATGAACGGATTCATTGTCGGCAGCGCGGAAATCTCCGACCGCTTTTTGCACGACTACCGGAAGACGGTCGCCGATTGCATGGCCGACAGGCACTACGCCTACTTCGGCAAAAAGTGTCACGAGCTTGGCATGGAGGCGCAGCATGAGTCGGCGGGGCCGAGCCGCTCCGGCACGATGTGCATGGACTCGCTCAAGAACCTTGGCCGCGCGGATCGTCCGATGGGCGAGTTCTGGATGGGCACGCGTCACGACGAGCCCGGCGGCCTCGATCCCAAGCTCCGCTACGGCACCTCGCGCCTTGAGGAAGGCCAGAACAAGGTGACCAAAATGGTCGCGTCCGCCGCGCACATTTACGGCAAAAAAACGGCGTCGGCGGAATCGTTCACGACGATGCGCCACTGGCAGGATTATCCGGGCAACCTCAAGCAGCAGGCCGACCGCGCCTTCTGCGAGGGCATCAACCATTTCTCGATTCACACAACGACCGCCACCAAGTCCACACTCGGAAAACCGGGCTACGAATACTACGCGGGCACGCACTTCAACCCGAACGTGACCTGGTGGCACCACGCCGGCGCGTTCCTGAAATACATCGGGCGAAGCCAGCACCTGTTGCGCCAGGGATTGTTTGTCGCCGACGTGCTGTATTACAACGGCGACTGGGCGCCGAACATCGTTCCGCCCAAGCGCATCGATCCCTCGCTCGGCTTTGGTTTCGACTACGACGTGTGCAACGCCGAGGTGCTGCTCACGCGCCTCTCGGTGGCGAAGGATGGACGCCTCACGCTGCCCGACGGCATGAGCTACCGCGTGCTCGCGCTTCCCGAAACCGACCGCATGCCCGTCGAGGTGATGGAAAAAATAAAGGCGCTCGTAAAGGCGGGCGCTACGATCACCGGGCCTCGTCCGGAAAAAGATCCGGGCATGAAAAATTATCCCAAGTGCGATGCCGCCGTGAAAAAACTCGCGAGCGAAGTCTGGGGTGATTGCGACGGGAAAAACCGCACCGCGAACAAATACGGCCGCGGCCGCGTTTTCTGGGGCGTGACGCTGCGCGAGATTCTTGCGAAGGACGGCATCGGCCCCGATTTCGCCTGCGCCGAAAACACCGCCGCCGCCGACAAGTCCACCGGCGTCGCGCACGCGAGCCGCACGGGAATGGACTTCATTCACCGCAGCGTCCCCGGCAAAAACGGCGCGGAAATCTACCTCGTCGCAAACCAGTCGCCCCTCGCGCAAACGCAGGAGTGCGCCTTCCGCGTGACCGGCCGCGCGCCGGAAATCTGGAACGCGGTTGACGGCACCATGCGCGCCGCGGCGCACCGCGAGGAGCGCGGCCGCACGGTGGTGTCGTTGGATTTCGCGCCGTTCCAATCGTTCTTCGTTGTGTTCCCCGCGACGCCGTCCGCCCTCGCCCAAAAGGCCCGCGCGAAAAACTTCCCGCAATACGCCGACGCCGCCGAGCTGTCCGGCGCGTGGACGGTGAAGTTCGACCCCGCGTGGGGCGGTCCCTCGAAGGTTGAGTTTGCCGCGCTTGAGGATTGGACGAAGCGCTCCGAGCCGGGCATCAAGTATTATTCCGGCTCCGCGTTTTATACAAAACGCTTCGATTATAAAAAAGGCGCCCGCGACAAGGACGCGCGCGTTTTCATCGACCTCGGCACGGTTCGCGACATCGCCGGCGTGAAACTCAACGGCCATGATTTCGGCACCGTGTGGACATCTCCGTGGCGCGTTGATGTGACCGACTTCATCAAGGACGGCGCGAACACGCTGGAGATCGAAGTGGTCAACCAATGGCGCAACCGCCTCGTCGGCGACGCGATGCTGCCCGAGGAAAAACGCATCACCTACACCAACATCCCCGTTGATCCGAAAAAAATGCCGCTGCTCCCGTCCGGCCTGCTGGGCCCGGTGAAGCTGGTGCTCGGAACCTGACACAACGTTTGCACACCACGCGTGCGGAAGGAGCGGCAACATGGAGATCGCCGCTCCGTTCCGCACGCGTCATTATTGAGCATATCCTGTATCTCGCGCATCAACTTCACACGGGCTTAAAGAGTAGGGACGGTCACATCGCCTGTTTTCGAATTCAGGCATTTTTTGCATATAAAACATCATTGGGAGGATTCCCCGTTTTGCATCGATGCGATAAATTGGCCCGGGTTTTTCACACACTACTTTTGATTCGTCCCTATCATAACCGGACTCCATGCCATGAAACCAACCGCCGCCATCCTGTTCATTTGCCTGTTCGCCATCGCCTTTTTGCAGTCCGCCGCGACGGTTTGCGCCGCGCCCGCGGCATCGGTGCTCGAGCAGGGCTTTGTTCGCCCGCCCGACGCCGCGAAACCCTCGACGTATTGGTGGTGGTTCAACAGCAACGTCAACAAGACCGGCATCACGCGCGATCTGGAGGAGTTTCGCGCCAAGGGAATCGGCGGTGTCGTGCTCATCAATTCCACGATCGGCTTTGGCACGCGCCCGATTCCGCAGGGCCCCGCGTTTCTCTCGCCCGAATGGCGCGAGCTTTTCCGGCACGCGATGCGCGAGGCGCAGCGACTGGGCATTGAGGTGGGCATCAACCTGAGCACCGGCTGGTGCATGGGCGGGCCGTGGATCAAGCCGGAGGACTCCGGCCGCTGGTTCTTGCAATCGACGCTGAGCGTGACGGGGCCGAAAAAATTCTCAGGCGCGCTGCCGCTGCCCGGCAACCGCGACGGTTACGACGGCGCGCGCCATTTGTTTGTCAAAAATTACGTGGACCTGCCGCTTGATCAACTGGATTACCGCGATACAAAAATCATCGCGTTTCCCGAACCCGATCAGGCGGCGAAAGCCATGTCGTTTTCAGGCGAGCGCTTGAGTCTGCTTCAGGCGAAAAGCAACCGTCTCGACGCGAGCAGCCACGCGTATGCGCGGGAGGTCATGACGCCGGTGCGCGTGCCGTGGAAGAGTGAGCGCGGCGACCTGCCGCTCGCCGCAAACAACGTGATCGACCTCACGGACAAAGTCGGCGCGGACGGACACCTCGAATGGGACGTGCCGCCGGGGCGTTGGGTGATTTTGCGCACGGGCCATCGCATGACCGGTGCGCGCACGGCCTATGCGCTGCCCGAGGCCGACGGATTGGAGATCGACTGGCTGAGCGCGCGCGGCGTCGAGGCGCAGTTCGCGCACCTCGGAAAAATTTTCCTCGAGGAAACCGCGGCGGCCGGCGTGCGCACGGGCGTGAACGGCACGCTTAAGTTTTTTCACGACGATAGTTTCGAGGACGGTTTTCCAAACTGGACCGCCGACATTCTCGAACAATTTCAACGCCTTCGCGGCTACGACGCGACACCCTACCTGCCGGTTTTTGCCGGGCGCATCGTTGGAAGCGCGGAGATTTCCGACCGCTTTCTCCACGACTATCGCCGCACGGTCGCCGACCTCATGGCCGACGAGCATTACAAGCGTTTCGAGGCGCTGTGTCGCGAACACGGCATGGAGGCGGAGTCCGAGGCCGCCGGTCCGAGCTGGTCGGCGACGATGTGCATGGACGCGTTAAAAAATCTCGGACGCGTGAGCAGGCCGATGGGCGAGTTCTGGCAGGACAACTACCGCTTTGTGCAAAACGGCCAGAACCAAGTGGGCAAAATGGTCGCCACGGCGTCGCACATTTACGGCAAAAAAACGGCGTCGGCGGAGGCGTTCACCACATTCGCGCACTGGAGCGATGATCCCGCCGCGCTCAAGCCCACCGCCGATCGCGCGTTTTGCGAGGGCATTAATCGCTTCGTTTTTCACACCTCCACGGCCACCCGCCCGGAGGACGGCAAGCCCGGTTACGAATACGGCGCCGGCACGCACTTCAACCCGAACATCACTTGGTGGGAGCAGTCGGGTGCGTTTCTCGACTACCTCGCGCGATGCCAGCATTTGCTCCAAAGCGGGTTGTTCGCGGCCGATGTGCTTTATTACAACGGCGACTGGACCCCTAACATTGTCGAGCCCAGGCACACGCCGCCCGGACTCGGCGAGGGCTACGACTACGATGTGTGCAACACCGACGTATTGCTCACGCGCCTTTCCGTGTCGCCGGAAAACGGAAAACTCGTGATGCCCGACGGCATGAGCTATCGCGTGCTTGTGCTGCCGAAGACTGACCGCATGCCGCTCGAGGTTGCGCGAAAAATACGCGACCTTGTGCAAGCAGGCGCCACGGTGATCGGCCCGCCCCCGGCGCAGACGCCCGGGCTTGGCGGCTATCCGCAATGCGATGACGAGGTGCGCGGCATCGCCGCCGCCGTGTGGGGCTCCTGCGACGGCGCGACCCGCGTGGAAAACCGGTTCGGGCGCGGGCGCGTTTTTTGGGGAATGAGCGAGCGCGCGGTGCTCGAGCGCGACGGGGTGTATCCTGATTTTGAATACAATGCGGGGGCGGGGCCGCTCGACTGGATACACCGCGCGCTGCCTGGCGCGGATGGAGGCGCGGAGATTTATTTTGTGGTCAACCGCAACGCGCGCCCGGTTCGCGCGGAGTGCTTGTTTCGCGTGGCCGGTTTGCAGCCGGAAATATGGGATCCCGTCACCGGCGAACGCCGCGCCGCCACCGAGTGGTGGGGCGAGGGTGGGGGAGCGTCCGCCCGCGCCAACGTGCCGCTCGCGCTCGCGCCGCATCAATCGCTGTTCGTTGTTTTCAGAAAACCCGCCCCGGCAAATCCCCGTCCGCAACGCGTGGCGAGCCGCTTCAACACGCTTCCACTTGCGCCCGCGCAGGAAATCACGGGCGCGTGGACGCTGGCGTTTGACCCGGCTTGGGGCGGCCCGGCGAAAGTCGAGTTTTCCGGCCTGATGGACTGGACGCTGCATCGCGACGAGGGCATCCGCCATTATTCCGGCACGGTCACTTACACCAAGCGTTTTGACCTCGTATTTGAGGTGCCGGAAGGCCGCCGCATCGTTCTTGATCTCGGTGTCGTGAAAAATCTCGCGGTCGTGCGCCTGAACGGCGTCCCGCTGGGCACGGTCTGGACGGCACCGTGGCAGGTGGACATCACCGAGGCGCTCAAACGGACGGGCAATGTGCTGGAAATCGACGTGGTGAACCTCTGGCCGAACCGATTGATCGGCGACAAATACCTGCCCGCCTCGCAAAAACTGACGCGCACCAATATCCCGCTCAAGGACGATGCCGCGCTCCTCCCGTCAGGCCTGCTCGGCCCCGTCTGGATATTGCGGGAAAACCGCTGAATGCCCCTTCGGTTTTCCTTTGGCGCGAGCAGTCGCCGAGCGCGCGGGTGAGATGCATATATTGTATGCGCCATTGTGGGCATATCCTGTATTCCACGTGAATGCCCGGCATATTGTCGGCGGGCGTTCCCCTGTGCGTTTCACTTGAGAATGCAATTATTCTGCAGTGATTTTCGGAGAGACACTATTTTCCCAAGGGAGAAATGTATTATTTCTGATGTTGGGCATTTTTTGTATATAAAAAATCATTGATAGGATTCTCCAATATATGGCTATGCGATAAGCTTTGGGCAGATTTTTCATAAATTGATTTCCCCGATCCCCGTCATTTGTGCCTCCCCCGAGCAGCCGTCTCGTCCAAATAGCCAAAATAATTCATCCCGCGCTTTCAGTAAAAATTTTGCGAATAAACCCAAACATAAACAATCCCATGAACACTAAAAAATACCTCCGGCTTGGGCTCGTCCTCGTATCGGGCCTGGTTATCATTCCCCATGCTCTTGTTGCGCAAGCGGTCGCACCCGTGCCCGCGGCACAATCACAGGCGCCTGTGAACGTCACCGCTGCTGAGCGCGTGTCGGCGGGCGATGAAGTTGTCGAGTTGAGTCCGTTCGTTGTGCAGGGAGAGCGGGACACCGGGTATGCCGCCACCGACTCGCTGGCCGGCACGCGGTTTCGCACTCCGCTCAAGGACATTGCCGCGTCAATCAGTGTCGTGACCAAGGATTTGATGGACGATCTCGGCGCCAACACACTTGAGGATTTGCTCATATACACACCCGGCACCGAGGTCATGGGCATTGGCGGAAACTATTCCGGTTCCTACAGCAAGTCGGACGGCTCGCAGAACTTCGAGGATCAGCGCGACTCCGCAACGACCACCACCCGCGTGCGCGGTCTCGCCGCGGCGGACCAGACGCGCAATTTTTTCCTCAGTCCATACATACCGATGGACGGTTACAACACCCAGAGTGTCACGGTGAATCGCGGCGCCAACGCCATCCTCTTCGGATTTGGCAGCCCGGCGGGCATCATAGAAAACTCGTTGATCGCGCCGATGTTTAAAAACCGCGGCAACGCGCGCTTTTCCTTTGGCAGCTACGACACCTACCGGCTTTCACTCGACGTCGAGCGCGTGTTGGTAAAAGACAAGCTCTCCGTCCGCGTGGCCATGCTCGACGACAACCGCCGTTACGAGCAGGAGTTCTCATTCCGCGACCAGGAGCGGTATTACGGCGCCGTCACTTACAAGCCGTTCAAATACACATCACTCCGCGTCAACGCCGAGCACGGCCACATCGACCAGCGCATGCCGCGACTCGACCCGCCGCTCGACAGCCTGACCACTTGGTGGGATTTTGATCAGCCCACCCGAACAAACGATTTCACCGCCAAGAAAACCCTGGATCCCGCGCGCGGTGTGGAGACGGCCTATCAACGCGCCAACAACCTGGACGGCATGGCGGGCAACTGGAGCAGCAACCCCGCGCTGGTTTATTTTTCGGCGGATGACGCGGTGCATTCGGATTCCTATATCGGCTATGTCAATGTGCCCGCGGATTATATCGGCCTTAACAACGGCATCGGAACCTACCGTTTTCTGGCGCCGCGCAGTTCGCGCGAAATCGCGCAAAATGTCGCGCCCGTGGATCCGCTGGCCAACTTCACCGTGGCCAAGCAGATCACCGACCGTTCCATCTTTGACTACCGCACCTACATGATCGACGGTCCGAACAGCGGGCTGTGGATCGATTTTGACTCGGCGAACATCGCGGTCGAGCAGTTGTTCCGCGCCGGTCCCGGCGGCCGGGGCGGCGTCGAGGCGGTTTATGATTACCAGCACAGCACCTCGTCGATGCATCGCACGCTGAATGGCTATCGCGGAAACAACATATTCGTCGATGTAAACACAGTGACCATAGACGGGCGGCCCAACCCGAATTTCGGACGGCCATTCCTCTCCTCCAGCGGCATGTATAATCACATCGACAACAAGCTGAAGACCTGGCGCGGCACGGCGTTTTTCCAGTATGATTTTAATGAGCACGGAAACAACTTCCTCCTCAAGCTCCTCGGCGTTCAGAGTTTCAACCTCATGGGCTCGCGTTACAAGCGCGTGCAAAACCTTCGCTCTGGATATAATGCGGTGGTGGATCCCGCCTTCTCTGTCGGAACCGCGAACAACAACTCACTGGGCACTTACCGCAAGATAACCAACATCGTGTATCTCGGGCCCTCGCTTTACGGCGCGGACAGCGCGGCGGGCGCAAACCTGCCGGGCGTGCGTTCCACGATGGTGTTTCCCTCGTCGGTGGATGTCAGAACACTGAACCCCACGACGGGTTATGTTTGGGGCAAGCAGACCGTCCCCGTTTACACTTACGAGGACGATTACGCTTACACCACCAACACACGGCAGCGCGACATCAGCAAGGTCGAGTCCGTCGCCTTTGTCTGGCAGGGCAACTGGATGGACAACATGCTCGTCTCCACGCTCGGCTGGAGAAAAGACACGGACCGGACGCAAAAAGGCCCGGGCACCGGCAAGAGCATACCCGCTGATCCCATCACCAAAACGGTGAGCCTGAGCGTTCCCATGCCCATGGGTGATGTCATGGAGACCGAGGCGGACACATTCAGCTACGGCCTCGCGTTGCACGTGCCGCCGCGGTGGTTCGCGCGCATTCCAAGCAAGCCCACGCTTTCGCTGTATTATAACAAGTCGGAAAACTTCGACGTGGGCGCCGGCATGCGTGTCGATATTCTCGGCGATCGCATCTCGCCCCAGCAGGGCAAGACCAAGGAATACGGCTTCCGTGTTTCAGCGTTCGACAACCGTTTCAGCCTTCGGGCGACCTGGTATGAGACCACCCAAAACAACATGACCGACACGCGGGTGCAGGTGACGCTGAACCGTGTTTATGACTTGGAAATGCAGCTCATGGAAAACATGCCCAAGGCGCAACTTGATGCCGCCGGTTATGTAGGCTATGACAGCTCCGACGCCTCCAATCTCTTTCTCCGGTATCTCGCCAATTACCAATGGCGCGAATACAGTGTCAGGGACGACGGCACGCGCGACATCTCCGGTCCCGTCACCCCGTCGGGAATCGCGGCCACCACCCGTTCCGTTTCCAAGGGCGTGGAAATCGAGGCCGTGTTCAACCCCACCAAAAACTGGCGCATCATGTTTAACGCGGCCCGGCAAAAGGCCACGCGCGGCGAAACCAGCGCGTTGCTCGACGCGCTCATCTCCGACCGGCTTCCCCAGTGGCAGAATCCTGCGATATGGGAATTTGACCTCTCAACCGTGCAGCGTGTTGACCGTTATGTGACCCAATATATCACCGGCCCGATGACCACGGCCAAGCTCTCCAATGGCGAGTGGACGCCCGAGCTGCGCGAGTGGCGCGTGAATGTTGTCACCAATTACAACTTTGACCGCGAATCGTTCCTCAAGGGGTGGGGCATTGGCGGCGCCATGCGCTGGCAGGACAAGGTTGGCATCGGTTATCCTGTCATAGAGAATCCCGACTGGAAGACCGGCATGGCTGCCGCGGACAAGATGATCACCGATGTGAAAAACCCGTTCATGGGACCGTCGCTTACAACATTCGACGCCTGGTTGAGCTACCGGAGAAAAATCTGGAAAGGCATCGAATGGAAAATACAGCTCAACATAAGGAATCTCTTTAACAAAAACCTGTTCATCCCCGTGAAAGCGAACCCCGTGACATTGAATGACATCAATACCTACGAGGTCGCGGCCTATCGCATCGGCGCCGAGCGGACGTATGAAATCACATCGACGTTCTCCTTCTGAGCAACGCGCTTAAGGTAACGAATCGGTTTTCCAGGCAAATGCGGAAAACACAGGAGACTCGATTGGTGCAAGACGTTGCAAGCAACGCCTTGCACCAGCGTCTTTCCTGTGATGAAAAATTGCCCGGTATTGAGGCACTTTGAGTAAGCGATTCGAGCAAGCGGATGGGGATGCATGCGGAATAAACACCAGCGCTTCCCCCCCCCCCCCCCCCCCCCCATAAGTTTTTCCCGGCGCAACCCGGATCTCCATGCAGTGAAACCAAGCAATGTATTCCATGCCATGAAATCAGCCACCATCCTCCTTGTCCTCTGTGTGTTTGCCGCGACTTTGGTTCGCGCGGCGGCTCCCGCGACTTCAACGCTTGAGCGCGATTTTGTCGCGCCGCCCGATGACGCGCGGCCCTGGGTTTATTGGTTCTGGTCGGATGGAAACATCACGCGCGAGGGCATCACCGCCGACTTGGAGGCGATGAAGCGCGCGGGTGTCGGCGGCGTGATCATCATGGAGGTCGATCAGGGTGTGCCCAAGGGGCCGGTGCGGATCGTGACGGCGGAGTGGCGCGAGATGTTTGTCTTCGCCACAAGCGAGATGCAGCGGCTTGGCCTGAAGCTCATCATGAACAACGATCCCGGCTGGACCGGCTCGGGCGGCCCTTGGAACAAGCCGGAGGACTCCATGCAAAAGGTCGTGTGGACGGAGCGGCGCGTGTCGGGGCCGGCCAAGTTCGACGCCGTGCTGAAACAGCCGCAAACCAACGAGGATTTTTATCGCGACATCGCCGTGCTGGCGTTTCCAACGCCGGAGGCGGAGATGCGCGTGATGCGCGACGCCAAGCCGGTCATCACGACAAACGCGACAACGCCGGCCGCCGAAAATCTTTCCCTTCTCATCGACGGCGACCAGGGCACGGGCGTGCTTCTGGCGCGGCCGCAAAACAGGAGCGAATCGCCGAGCGTGCAGTTCGAGTTCGCCGAGCCCTACGAGGCCTGCCTGCTCGATGTCGCGCTTGTGTTCGGCGAGCGCGCCGGGGCGAAGGGCCGCGTTTTGTGCGAGTTGCAGGCGTCCGACGACGGGCGCGTGTTTCGCGAGATTGCGCGCATGCAGGCCAATTCCACGAAGGCGTTCGCACCGGTGAAGGCGCGGTTTTTCCGCGTGGTGCTGGGCGGCAACGAGGCTTCGCTGGACGGCTTGCGCGTAAACGAGATCACGCTGGCGTCGGTTTTTCGCATCGAGGATTACGAGCGCAAGTCCGGCTTGGGGCTCGCCGCGTCGCCGGAGGCCGCCGCGGACGCGAGCGCGGGCATGACTGTATCCAAAAACCAAATACTCGACCTCACGGAAAAGATGCGTGACGGGCGGTTGCGGTGGGACGCTCCGGCGGGCGAGTGGACCGTCATGCGTTTCGGCCACACATCGACGGGCAAGAAAAATTATCCCGCGCCCTCCGACGCGCGCGGGCTGGAGGTTGACAAGCTCAGCGCCGATGCGCTCGACCGGCATTTCGACGGATTCTTGGGCAGGCTCATCAATGAGTCCGAGGCGGCGGGTGTGAACGCGGGCACGTTCACCGGCTTTCATGTCGATAGCTGGGAGGTCGGCTACCAGAACTGGACGGGGCGTTTTCGCGGCGAGTTCACGCGGCTGCGCGGCTACGATCCGCTGCCGTGGATGCCCGTCCTCACGGGGCGCGTGATCGGCGACGCGGGCGTGAGCGAGCGGTTTTTGTGGGATGTGCGCCGCACGATTTCGGACATGTTGAACGAAAACTACGCGGGGCGCATGACCGCCCTCGCGCGCAAGCACGGGAGGATTTTTTCGCTCGAGGGTTATCGCAACGGGCCTTTCGACCCGCTGACTTACACCGGGCGCGCGGATTTGCCGATCGGCGAATTCTGGATCAATCCCGATCCGGAAAACCTGCATCCGAGTGTGAAGACGATGGCGTCCGCCGGTCACATTTACGGGCGAAACATCATCGCGGCGGAGGCGTTCACGGCGACGGATTTGCAGAGCAAGCATCGCGTGCATCCCTACGTGGCGAAGGCGGTCGGCGACGCGGCGTTTTGCGCGGGCATCAATCATTTTATCGTGCACCGTTATTCGTTGCAGCCGTGGACGGACGAGCGCGCCAAGCCCGGCATGACGATGGGGCCGTGGGGCTGGGAATACGAGCGCACGGCGACGTGGTGGGAGCAGAGCCGCCCGTGGCACGAATACCTGGCGCGTTGCCAGCACATGTTGCGGCAGGGCAGGTTTGTCGCGGACATTTGTTATTTGCAGGACGAGGAGGGCATTAAAAATCCGCCGCTTCGCAAGGAGGTGCAACCGGCGCCGCCGAAGGGTTACGATTACGACCTGTGCTCCGGCGAGGTCGTGCTCACGCGCATGTCGGTGAAGGACGGCCGCCTCGTGCTGCCCGACGGCGTGAGCTACCGCGTGCTCGTGATGCCGCGGCAACGCCTGATGTCGCCCGAGCTTCTGCGCAAAATTCGCGACCTCGTGCGCGACGGCGCGACGGTGCTCGGCGAACCGCCGCTGCGCTCGCCGAGTCTCGCCAACTACCCGGCGTGCGACGACGAGGTGCGCAAGCTCGCCGCCGAGTTGTGGGGAAATTGCGACGGCGTGCGCGTCAAGGAACGAGCGTTCGGCAAGGGCCGCATCATTCGCGGACGGCCGCTCGCGGAGGTGCTGGCGAAGGCGGGCGACGCGCCGGATTTCGTTTTCCAATCCGCCCGCGCCACCGGCGAAAACTCGGCGGGGCAAGCCGGGCCGCGCGTGCATTTTATTCACCGCGAGACGGCGGCGGAGGACATCTATTTCGTGGCAAACCTGGAGGCCGCGCCCGCCGACATCCGCGCGGTGTTTCGCATGAAGAACCGCAAGCCCCAGCTCTGGCGCCCCGAGCAGGGCGTGATTGAGGACGCGCCTGTTTATGAAACCGCCGGCGCGCGCACGAGCGTGCCGCTCAGGCTGGAGGCGCGCGAGTCGGTGTTTGTTGTTTTTCCAAAAGACCAGCCGGCGGACTCGAGGCGAATCACCGCGGTGTCCCGCGGGCAGGATGTCTTGATTGACACCGGCGTGCGGAAGGATTCCGGCACCTCCGCCGGCGCCGCCTCGAAGGGCGTCGGCGGCGATTTCAGTTACGCCGTATGGGTGAACCCCGCCGCCAACATGACCGTGCCGGTCGAGGATTTCGCGGGCACCTCGTCGCTGAACGTGACGCGCAACGACTTGCTCTACGCGCCGCAGGGCGTGGAGTTTTACCAGGACCCAACCGCCGCGGGCACCGGCCTGGCCATCGGCAAAAACGTCGTCTGCGTGATCGAGCACAGCTCGTTTCATTTTGTGGCGACGCTCGTCTATGAAATTTCGCTGAACAACTGGACGCATGTGGCGGTTGTCTATAAAAACGGACGCCCCAATTTATACATAAACGGTAGCCACGCGCACACGGGTTTGCGCTCGCTGTTCAACCCGCGCGGCGCGACCAACGTGCCCGCGGATGCGCGCGCCGCGGCATTCAGAGGGGAGCATTCGCCGTTGCGGTTGTTCGACCGCGCGCTGAGCGAGGCGGAGATTCGCGAGCTGATGCGCTCGACACCGAAGGAACCCGCCTCGGCCGTGGCGAAGTTTGTCCCCAAAACAACATCCGCAAGCGAACCTTCGCCGCTGTTGAGTGTTTCGATGGAAAAGGACTGCCCCGTCGTGTGGACCAGTGAGCCGGGCCGCTACAAAATTAAGCGCGCGAAAGGACGCGCCATCGAAGTCGACACCGGACCGATGCCGGCCGCACAGGAAATCGCCGGCCCGTGGCAGTTGCGCTTCCCGGAAGGATTGGGCGCGCCGCCCGCGGTGGAGCTGCCCGCGCTCATGTCGTTGAGCGAACACAAAACGCCCGGCGTGAAATATTTCTCGGGCACGGCCGCCTACACAAAAACCTTCACCCTCGCTGCCGGAATGCGCGCCGAGGGCCGCCGCCTCTGGCTGGACTTGGGCGACGTGCAGGCGATTGCGCAAGTGAAGCTCAACGGGCGCGACCTCGGCACGCTCTGGAAGCCGCCCTTCCGCGTCGATATTACCGACGCGTTGCGCGATGGCGACAACACGCTCGAAATCGCGGTCACCAACACCTGGGTAAATCGTCTGGTCGGCGACGAGCAACTGCCCGCCGACCGCGAATGGGTGCGCGTGCCTCGCCGGCGCGGTTACGGCCTGAAGGCGTATCCCGACTGGTTCCTGCGCGGCGAATCCAGCCCGACGGGCCGCGTCACCTTCGCGACGTGGAAGCATTACGACAAAAACTCCCCGCTCCCGCCCTCCGGACTGCTCGGCCCCGTCGCCATTCGCCCGCTCGCGAAGCTCAAGTGCGAGTGAGGATTTTTACCGCGAGTAGGGATTGTCCCTGAACAAGAAATAACCACGGAGATGCACAGAGATGGAGTAAAAAAATCATTGGCGATTCTTCACGAATTTCTCCGTGTTCCTCAGTGTCCTCCGTGGTTAAAAACCGGAACCCCTTAATTCATGATACCCCCTAAACATGCTCAATATTCCCATGACACCTGTAAATCCGACAAAACCCGCAATGAACCATGTTGAGCGCTTTCGCGCGGTCATGCGTTTCCAGCCCGTGGATCGCATGCCCCGTTGGGAATGGGCGATGTGGTGGGACAAAACCATTGAGCGCTGGCATGGCGAGGGTTTGCCCGCCGGCCTGAATGATGTGTTCGATATCTCATGCCATTTCGGGCTCGATCCCTATAAACAATTTTGGTTCAGCACGACCGAGTCCACAATCGAGGCGGTGCAGCACCATGTGGAGGGAGTCGTTGCCGGAATGGATGATTATCTTGCGCTGCGCCCGAAGATTTATCCGAGGCACGAGGAGGCCATCGCCGGCATGGCCCCGTGGGCGTTGCGGCAGAAGGACGGCAAACTGGTGGTGTGGATTACGCTCGAGGGATTTTTCTGGTTTACGCGCACGCTCATGGGATTCGAGCAGTTCATGTATGCCTACATCGACCAGCCGGAACTGGTGCACAAAATCAGCGAGGATTTGCTTGCATACAATCTCGATCTGCTCGAACGAATCTCGCGCGTTTGCGTGCCCGTGTTCCTGACCATCGCCGAGGACATGTCCTATAACAACGGCCCCATGATTTCGCGCGCGATATTCGACGAGTTCATGGCCCCCTATTATCGCCGACTGATGGAGCGCGTGAAGGAACTCGACGCATTCGCCATCGTGGACACCGACGGCGATGTCACAAAACTCGTCCCGTGGCTGCAATCGGTCGGCGTGGACGGCGTGCTGCCGTTGGAATACCAGGCCGGTGTCGATGGGTTGGCGCTGCGCGAGGCTTATCCCGATTTATTGATGATTGGTCATTACAACAAACTCGTCATGAACCAGGGCGAGGCGGCGATGAGGCGCGAATTCGAGCGCCTGCTGCCCCTCATGCGCCGAGGCGGTTTCATTCCGAGCGTGGACCACCAGACTCCGCCCGGAGTTTCCCTGCAAGAATACCATCTATACCTGCGCCTGCTGCAGGAATACACACAGCCCGACTTGCAGGGGTAATTTTGCAGTTATTGACTAATTTCTTCGTCGCGCGAGTCACACTTACTGATAGCGCGGGGACCATATTCTCGCCCTGTATATTGTGCAGGCGGGGGTGGTGCGTGTGAATGACAAATCGCCCGTGGCCGGGTCGTAGAAGGAAACCGTGTTTGTCGTGTAACGGCACGGGCCCGGTTTGTTGGATGACTCGGTGACAATAATTTTTCCGTTCTTCCCCGGCAGCTTCCCGGCCGATTTAATATTAACCCCGTCGAATCGCTGCGCGTCACCGGGGGCCGGCGTGAATGTTTTTTCTATTTTATTATAAATATATACTCCGGAATGATCGGCATACCATAGTTTATTAATATCATCAAAATCCGGGGAGAGGTCATGCGGCCATTTGAGTCCATTTGGGGCCGCTCCGCGCGGCCTGATACTTCTTTTGGACACATCCTCGGTGATTGTCGGACGCTCCTTCGTTCCGCCAATAATATAGGCAAAGATGCCGTGCCATTCCTTGCCCTCGATATGAATCGTGCCGCCCGCCCACAGGATGTTGTATGCCGGATCCCAAAGAAGGGCGTGGGCCGCGTAAAGCGGCGCCTCGGCATAATCATCCGTCACGGCGGGGTTGGAGGTGTTGTATATTCGCACCCAGTTGCCCTTGCCGGGGCGGCGTTGTCCCGTTCCCGCGACGGCGAGGTTGCCGTTGGGGAGGAGTTCCACCGCGTGAATGTTCGGGTCTTCCGCCGACGGATAAATTTTCTCCCACAGTTTCTGTCCCTTTACATGGGTGCCGGCGGGCTCATGTGCCACCACGGCGAGCCAGCGTCCGCCCTGCACGGCGCAGACCGACGCGGCCTTGCCGGGAAATCCCGTTGTGTTGCGAAGCTTCAGGTCGCCCACGCCGGCTCCCATCGCCTTGATGGCGTCGGGGGAAAAGCCCAGTTCGGGCACGGGTTTGAACTGCCACAGCCGGGTGGATGCGTCCCATGTCGTGTTGTTGTAATTATAGACCTCCACTGATTTTTCGGCGGTGTTGCTGATGGCGATGAAATCCGTGCCGGATGTTGGGGTGGGGGAGGGTGCTGCGGAAATGGCGCAAACTGAAAGCGCGGTGAGAATCAAAGTCGCCGCACGGTGTGCGACATGGAATCGTTTTGATGCAGGGGCGGGGTGTGGCGTTTTCATAAAAGTTTTTTGCGATCTGAAATGCACACAATGGCTTCGCGATACGAATGCGAGGCAAACCTTGTTGCGGTCATGCGCAAGCTCGTCGGGCGGCTCGACAACGTCTTCGCCGCCCGGCGCCTTGCGTGGCGCGTTACCGCACGAAAACGAGATACATGTTCGGCTGGTCGGGGAGGTCGCGCTTGGTTTCGACGTTGTCACCCATCGTCACGCTTTCGCCGGTTTTGGTTGAGCGTGTGAAAAGCGTCATGGGGCGGCCGAGGACGTTTATCTTTTGCGGCGTCTTCGCAAACTGGCCCGTGAGCCATGCGGGGCGCGGGAGGCGGTCGTCGTGCGCCACCGTGATCGTCGTGTTCGCGGGCACCGAGATTTCGACAAAATCAACCGCGCTGTAGAGCGCGTCGCCATTGGCGGCTTGTATCCAGTCTGCGGATACGAGCGCGGCGGGCAGGTCGGCGGGCAGCGGCGAGTCGATGTCAACGTAGGCGTTTTTGCCGGGGCGCGCGTCGATTTCAAGGTGCACGATCGCCGACGCGGGGCCGGAATAGGAATATGTTTTTGTGTGGCGGCCGGACATTTTTTCGGCTGCTGCGGCGGCCTTGACAAGCGGGGGGCGGGGAGTGGCGAGGGCGGACCAGTCGGGGGTTTTTTGTGGCGCGAACTGACATGCCTGTTTTTCGGAGGCAGACTTGGCAGTCTGCGTTACGGCGGCGAGCGTTAGCGTCGCGTTTTGCAGTCCGGACGCGCGCGCGGTGAGCGTCACTTTGCCGGGGTTCGGCGTGCTGCGAAGCGCCACGCGGTTGATGCCGCATTCGAGGTCGAGCCAGGTGTTGTTGATCGATCCGGGTTTGCCGCTGTTGTAGCCGCCGCGCCAGAGGGCCGGGCCGGCGAGTTCGAAATCAACGCGGTCCTGCCATGTCGGGCAGCGGTTGCCGTCGGCGTCGATTGCCTCGACATCGACGAGGGCGACGCTGGAGCCGTCGGCGATGAAATCCGGCGCGTTGTCGAGGAGCGTCATGCGCAGCGCCACGGCCGGGCCTGCGGTGCGGAGGGTGTGACTGGCGAGTTTTTTGCCGTCGCGATACGAGATCGCCGTGAGCGTGCCGGGTTCGAACGCGATGTCGGGGAATGTGAACAGATACGTTTGCTCGGGCGCGGCGCGGCCGAGGGATTTTCCGTTGAGCAACAATTCCACGCTGTCGACGTTGTTGTTGGCGACGACGTGGATCGTTTTTTTCGTGCCCGCCGGATACGTCCAGTGGCCGATGATGTGCGCGCGCGGGTCGTCGCGCCACATGACTTGGCAGACGTAATACGCCTCTTTCGGCAGGCGCACGCCGTCGACTTCGCCGGAGGCGCGGGCGACCTCGGTCTCGACGCGGCCGCCGCTGGTGCTGTCGGAAAAAATCCAGTTCGCGCCGCCGGAGTGCGCGGCGGGGCCGAGTTTTTTCAGGTAATGGGAGATTTGGTTGACGGCAAATTGCTCGGAGTTGAGGCGGTAGGTCTGGGTTTTTCCGGGCACGGCGGCGTAGCCGAAACTCGGAGGCGACTGGTCGTCCCAGACGCGGCGCGGGGATTCCTCGCGGTTGTATTCGCCCTCGACGACGGGCAGGCGCGCGATTTCGCGGCCGCCCTCGGTGCCAACGCCGATATCCATGAACTCGGCGGTGATCTCGTCGGCGCGGCGGTGCGCGTAAACGCGGCCTCCGTGCGGGTCGTATTTGTCCATGTGGCCGCGGAGCTCGGCGGCGTGCTCGCGCGTGACTTTCTGGTTGCCGCCCTCCCAGATGAGGATGCCGGGGTTGTTGCGAAAATAGATGATGATGTCGCGGAAGAGCGCGGAGCGCAGTTGCCACGCGGCGCCGGTGGTGTCCTTTTCGCCGTCGGCGCCGGGTTGGAGCGCGATGATGCCGAGGCGGTCGCCGGCCTCGATGGAGGCGGGGCCTCCGGCGGCGTGGCCCCAGCGCACGAAGTTCGCGCCGGCTTCGCGCATGAGCGCCATCGTGTGGAAATGGAGCCAGTCGGGTTGCGCGGCGCCGAGGCCGGGCCATTCGTTGGTGGGTTTTTGCCCCCAACCGCGGAGCTTGAGGTGGCGGCCGTTGATGAAGAAGCCCTCGTCGGGCGTCCAGCGGACGGTGCGGATGCCGAGGGGGATTTCGGCGCGGTCGATATTTTTGTCGTCAACGGCCAGCGTGCAGACGACGCGGTAGAGGTGCGGGTGGCCGGGTTCCCAGAGGAGCGGGTTGGCGATGTCGCCGCGCAGTTGGAGCGTGGCAGAGCGGCCGGGTGCGAGGTAGGCGGTGACGTTGCCGCGGTAAACGGAGCGGTCGCGGGCGTCGAGGATTTCGACGAAGACGGTCGCGTTTTCACCGTCGGCGCGGTCGTTGCGGACGGGGACGTCGATGCCGACGCGGGCGTTTTTTGCGCTGATTTCGAGGGCGTAGGCGTAGGGACCCTCGGTTTCGAGAAACGAGTAGAGCGGAAGCGTGATGTGGAGCGGGTCGGTGACGTGGAGGCGGACGTTGCGGTAAATGCCGCCGTGCGCGGGATGCCAGTGCGGGTTGTTCCAGGGGATTTGGTCGGCCCGCAGCTCGTCGAGCGAGGCGGGCATGTCGCGCTCCATTTTGACGAGCATGTCGTGGAGCGAGCCGGGGCGGTCGCGGCCGGGCGCGAGACGCGCGTTCGGGTCGGGATCCTTCATGAAGCGATTGTCGCTCATGACGGCGAGGACGTTGGGCTCGGAGTCGCCGGCGGGGCGCAGGTGCGGCGTGAGGTCGAAGCCGAACGGGCTGAAGCCGGTTTTGCTGGCGCCGAGTTTTTTGCCGTTGAGCCACACTTCGCCGATCTGGCGCACGGCCTCGAATTCGATGAACACTTTTTTCCCGCGCCACGCCCCAGGCGTGGGGAAGGTCTTGCGATACCAGGCGCGGCCGCTCCACTGCTCCCATTCGCCGCGGTGGCCGGCGAGCGACCAGTTGTCGAATGTGTCGGTGTCGTTGAACGTGTGCGGGGCCGAGACGCGCTCCCACGCGCTGTCGTCATGCGCGGGATTGGCGGCGCCGGCGGGATCGGATTTTGTGAAACGCCAGCCGGGGTTAAAATCGATGGTGGCGCGCGGGCTGCCGGCGGCTTGCGCGACGAGGGTTAGGAACGCAAGGGCGAGGACGGGGACGGTGAGTTTTTTCATCGGAAAAAAGTTCCCATTAGCTCGCCTCGGCGCGCGGGGAAACGCAAGAGCCAAGATGGGCGTGCGCCCAAATTCGGAAAGGTGCCCGCGCGGACGGGAAGTGGCGGGGCGATAAAACTAGAAGAGAGGCGCGCTTCCTCCTCCGGCCGTGTTCAAGGCGGTAAAATTAAAGAGGCCCGGACTTTTCATCCGAGCCTCATGGGTTCTATCTAAGAAAACAAACGCTTAACGGGAGGCATTGTGCCTGGTTCCGTGGCCGTATTCGATGAAGCCCATGGTGATGAGCGACAAAACGACCCCGTAACCCAAGATGCCGGTTAACTTCACGGTGGCGCTCACCGGAGCCACAAGGATCGCCAGGGCGATCAATACGGCAACTATGAGAGCTGCGAAGATTGAGCGGTTGTTTTTCATGTTGGTTACTTTCTGTTTAGTGTTAGTCCACTCCGAGACGGAATGGAGATGCCATTAAATTACCATAAGGATGCAATAGGGGAAATATTTAGATTTTATTGCAACGATAGTTTAAAACTATCAATTTGACGTAACTTTATGGAAATCCATCAACTACGCTATTTCGTCGCGGTCGCTGAAACGGGCAATTTTACCCGTGCGGCCGAGCGCTGCAATGTTTCTCAACCTTCGTTGAGTCAGCAGATTATAAATCTTGAGTCGGAGCTTGGTCATAAACTCTTTCACCGTCTCGGGCGCAAGGCCGTGCTCACTGAAAGCGGCGAGCTTTTTATCGGACGCGCCCGGCGTGTCCTGCACGAGGTCGAGGCTGCCACGCGCGAAATCAAGGACGCTCCCACGCTCGAACGGCGCATCACTGTCGGCGCGATTCCCACCGTCATGCCGCATCTCATGACTGCCATCATCGGGCAGGCGCTCCAAAAGCACCCCGATCTCATCATCCACGCCCGCGAGGATTTTCGCCCCGCTCTTGTCAAATCCGTGCTCGAAGGCGATCTCGACATGGCGCTTGTCTCCATGCCCGTCACCGACACCCGAATCGCCGTCGAGGCGCTTTTCACCGAGCCACTCCTCCTCGCCGTCTCGAAAACGCATCCCCTCGCGACGCAACCGACCGTCTCGGGCGACGACCTTCGCAACGAAACCTTCGCGCTTCTCGGACATTCGAGCGCCCTTGCCGCCAAGATTCAGGGGTTCTGCGGCGCGCACGATTTCGAACCCATGATCGGCTATCGTTGCTCGCAAATCGCCACGGTGAAATCCTTTGTCGCCATGGGGCTGGGCATTTCCATCCTTCCGCAGCTTTCGCGTGTTTCCGTGGACGACTCGCGCATTGTCTATCGTCATCTCAGCGGACGCGCCCCGACCCGTGAAATTGCCCTTATCCGCCACCCGCAACGCTACCAAAGTCGCGGCGCCTCGCTCTTTCTCGAAACCCTTCGTGAAAGCATCAAACCCCTCGCCGCCGATGGTGTGTGAGTTTTTGTTCGCGGTGAAACGCGGGCGGTGTCCGGCATGCGCGCGCCGGACGCATGCGGAGCCACGCTCAACTTGATATTGCCCGCGCGCCGGCACGCCTTCATCCAATGTATAGCAATCCATGCGCCGCCTACGCCGCATATTTCTCGTCCTCCTTGCCGCACTGATCATCGGTGTGCTCGCATCGCCGTGGTGGATTGCGCCGGTGTCTCGCCCGCTGCTCAAGCGAAACGGCGTCACCTTCGCCGCCGCCGATACCAACGGCTACTCGCGCCTCGTGCTTTCCGATTTGATGGTCGCCACGCCGGCCGCCGACATTTCCGCCGCCCGCGTCGAACTCGACACGCCCTGGCTGCTTCTTTGGCGCCGCGCGTTTTCGCAACCCGGCCCCGTCACAATCGACGACTGCCGTGTCACAATAAAAAACACGCCCGCCCGTGCCGATGATGCCGCGCCCGCATCATCGCCACGAGGTCTCCGGCCCGTGTTAGGCACGGTTGATTCCATCCTGTCGCAACTCACCCCGTGGCTGCCCGAGTTGCGGCTCAACCAAGGCCGGATCGAGATCGCCGGCGCGCCTCTCGAAATCGATTCAATCAACTGGCGTTCGGACAAAAATAAATCCCTCCTCGAAATCGCCTCCGCACGCTACCGCTACCACTCCGCCACCGCATCCATCACATTGGAAAACGCGACCGGCATGCTTGCGCTGCACCTCTCGCACACCGATCCCGGCAATCGTGCCAATACCATCGATGCCACTCTTGCCGGCGAAAACCTCGCCGCAACCATCAAGCTCCTCGACCAAACCGCCGCGCTCACCGCCCGTTTCGATCCCGCCGGCTGGCTTCCCTCCGAGGCGTTGCTCGACGCCCCGACACTTTCGCTCACCGCCGGGCAGCTCGACCGCGTCAGTATTCCCGCGCCCTACACAACCGCGACCGGCTCGGCGCGCATCGAATATCGCGACGCCCGCCTCACCGCCGACATCGCCGCCCATGCCGAAGCCGCGCCGGAAGAATCCGCCCCGCCCCTCGACATCGCCTTCCACGCCCAAGGCACGCCCGAACAAATCGACATCACCGTGCTCGACATTGCGATCCCCGGCGTCACCGCAAAACTCTCCGCGCCCGTTTCCATCACGCGCGATCTTCGCCTTCTCTCGCCGCAATCCCGTTTCACGCTCGACGCCGATCTCGCGCAACAACCCTGGTTCGCCGCGCAAGGCCGCGTCACCGGCGAAGTCGCGCTCGATTCCACGCGCTTCGACAAACTCCATGCCGACGCCCGCCTCCAGGCGGAAAACATCCAGCTCGCCGGAATCGCCGTAGACCGACTCGCGATCAACCTCACCCAGGACGATCACCTCACCCGCCTGAACGCCCTCGACCTCGCGCTTCCCGACGGCTCGCAACTCAACGCCTCCGGCCAATACGACATCACTGCGCGCACGCTTTCCAAAACCACGCTCTCCGCCCGCGTTCTGCCCGCGGCCGTCGCCCATTTCCTGCCCGCCGGAGTCGCTTTTGATGGCATCACGCTCACCGTTTCCGCCGAGGGACCCGCAACCGCGCCCGAGCATCGCGGCTCCATCGAAATCCAAAATACGCGCGCTTCCGTGCTCGAGAATCCCGTCAACATCACCGCCAGTTGGCGCGGGCGGGACCTCGCCGCCGACGCGCTCAACCTCACGCTCAATGCCGCCGGGACCGATCTCATCCTCACCGCCACCGGCATCTCCGCGCAAAGCGTCACGCTCGCCTCGGCCTCCATTCGCAAAAACAACACCAGCCTCCTCTCGCTTCTCGCCCCCGCCACCTTCAGCCGCGCGGCCGACGGCTCCTTCACGTTCGAGCCCCTTTCGTTCGCCTCGCCCGATGGTGTGTCCAAGTTATCGCTGCAGGCCGCCGTCGCGCGCGCCATCTCGCTCTCCTTCACCGCCGCCAACATCGACTCCGCGCTCTTCTCCGACCTCGTCGACACCGGGCCGCTTCCCTGGCATGTTGCTTCCGCCGAAATTAACGCCTCGCTGCCCGATCCCGATGCCGCGCTCTCCGCGTCCGTCACGCTCGACGCCCGTTTCGACTACGCGCAAACGCTTCCCGCCGCCGCGCGTGAAACGCCCGGACTGCCAGACTCCGCGCTCATCAATGTCGCCGCCAGTCTTACCCCCAAAGGCCTGAGCATCGACCGCCTCACCGTCAGCGAAACCGCGAGCCGTTCCCTCGTCGCCCACGTTTCCGGCACCATCCCGATCACCGTTAGTCCCGTCGGCGAAACCCTGTTTCGCATGGACAAAAGCGCCCCGCTCGCGCTCAGCGCCCACACCCAGCCCAACAGCCCTTTCTGGCATAATCTCGCCGAGGCCACCGGCATCACGCTCGAATCACCGCGCATCAGCGCTCGCGTCGAGGGCACGCTGCGGAAACCCGACGCCCATGCCAACATTACCATCGCGCGCCTCAGCTTCGACCAAACCCGCTGGCCCAAGCGCTTCGCCAAGCTTCCCGCTCTCCCGCCGCTTCCGGAAATCACCGGACTCGCAACAAAACTCAACACCGACGGCTCCACGATCAACCTCGCGCAATTTTCCCTGCTCCTCGCCGGGCAACCCGTCACCGCCGCCGCGCGTTTTACCCTCGATAAAAATCTCTCGCCGAACATCGAGACCCTGAGCCTGGACACCAACGCCGACCTTTCCGCTTTTGCCGAATACAGCAATTCCATCCTCGCCCCCCGCGGACGCCTCGAACTATCGCTCAACCTCGTCCCCGGCAAACCGCTCGAGGGCCGTCTCCAGCTTCACGACGCCGCGCTTCGGCCGCTTGCGCCGCTCGGCGTTGTCAATGCCATCAACGCGGACGCGCGACTCACGGGCCGCCGTTTCGAAATCGCCACCGCCACCGCCCTCATCGGCAACCAGCCCGCCACGCTCACGGGCAGCGTTGTTTTCCCCGACAACACCGTGGCCGCCATCCAGCCCGACCTCGTGCTCAAGGCGTCCAATGTTCCCTTCGCCCGCGAACCCGGGCTGCTCGTTCGCGGTGACATCGACCTGCGTATCAAGAATTCGGATACGCCCGCCGGCTCCGTTCCGGTCATACAAGGCGCGCTCCGGCTTCGCGACAGCCTCTTCCTCGCCGACATGCGCTCCTTCTGGGCCACCCGTCCCGCCAGCGGGCCGGAAAGCCGTCCTCCATTTTTCGCCATCGAGACACCCCCGCTCGACAAGTGGCGTCTCGACGTCGACGTGCGCGGCCCCGGCTTTTTGCGCATCAACACCACCGTGTTCGCCGGGCGCCTTTCCGCCGCGTTCAAGCTCGACGGCACGCTCGGCGACCCGCGGCTCGTCGGCGACGCCACCATCGACAGCGGCAAAGTGCTCCTGCCCTTCGCCACCTTTACCGCGCAATCCGGGCGCGTTCGCCTCACCCAGGCGGCCCCGCACATGCCGCGCATCGAGTTCACCGCCGCCTCGCGCACCCTCGGCTACGACTTGCGCATGGAAGTCCGCGGCACCGCCGAAAACCCGCGCCTCACCTTCACATCCAGCCCCGCGCTCACCTCCGAGCAAATCCTCCTCATGGTCATGGCCGGCGAGGCTCCGAACAACGAAATCAATTACAGCGACCAGCAGCGCGCGCTCAGCTTTGGCACCTATCTCGGGCAGGGACTCATCAACGACATCTTCGGCCTCTCGCCCGACGAAAGCCGCCTCACGCTCATCAGCGGCGAAAAACTCACACGCCAGGGCCGCGAAACCTACACCGTCGAATACAAGCTCGACGAACGCTGGACCGCCGTTGGCGAATACGACGAGTTCGACGCCTATAACCTCGGCATGCGCTGGCTCGCCTACCGCAGCAAAATCCGCGGCCCCGCCGCCCCGCTCAAGCCAAGTGAGAAAACCGCGGACGCCGAAAAAAGTTCCCCTCCAAAAATCAAAGTTCGCGGGCGCGGGTTCTGGGCAAACCTCACCAGCAAGCGCATGCTCCAGCGAACGCTTTCACTCGACAAAACCCACGGCTCCGCGCTCACCGCCAACGAAGTCGAGGACGCCGCGTTCCTTCTCATCTCGCAACTTGTCGAAAAGGGTTACATGCACCCCAAGCTTACGATCACAGCCATTCCGGCGCCGCCCGCCGCGCCGCTCACCTTTACCACAAACGAAAGCCTCGAACTCGACCTGCCCCGCGAACTTTCAGCAACCTCGGCCCGCTTCAAAATCGAAACCGGCAAACGCTACAAACTCAACGAGGTCACTTTCACGCACACAGGCCCGTCCACCATCGCCGACGACGACGCGCGCCAGTTCTTCCTTCCCGACACGGGCCTCTTCGGCGACAAAACCATCCCCTATTCGCCTGCCGCAATCAGCGGCGCCGCCGCCGCGCTGGAGGAAACCCTGAAGCAACGGGGATATGCCGGCGCGCTCGTCACCGTCGCCGACCTGCGCATCGACGACGACACCGGCCGTGTCGCCGCGCAAATCAACATCAACGAGGGTCCCTTGTGGGAAATCAATTCGCTCGACGCCCGTTTCCCCGAAACCGTCCAAGTCACCGCGGTTGAAACCAACGATATCGCGCTCGAAACCCTGCTCGCCAGACTTCGCCGCGATTTTGTTTCAAAACCCTGGTCGCAATGGACGCAGCAGGACATCGCCGAGCAAATCCGCCAGTATTTTTATCGCAAAGGCTACCCCGATATCACCGCGCAAATTGCAATCACCACACCCGCCGCGCCCGATTCAACGGCGCCCCGGGCCGACGATGCGCGGACCGTTACGCCTGTCGCCGTTCGTGTTGACATCACACCCGGCCCGCAGGTGCGGCTCGGCATTGTCAAAATCGAGGGCAACCGCCACACGCGCCCCTCGCTCATCAGCCGCCGCATCCGCCTCCTCCCCGGCGATCTCCTCAACCCGCTCGCCATCGAAGCCGCGCGCTTCCGCATCAGCCGCCTTGGCGCCTTCCGCGGCATCGAGGCCGGTTATGCGCACGATGGTTCCGCCGAACGCGACCTCACTTTTACCCTCACCGAAAGCCCGGGCACCAATCTCTCGCTCCTCCTCGGCTGGGGCAGTTACGAGCAGTTGCGCGGCGGTTTTGAAATACGCCGCCTCAACACGCTCGGCATCGCCGACCAGACGCGCCTTCAGGTCATCCAGTCATCCAAAAGCACCAACGGCGATCTCACCTTCAGCGTGCCGGACCTCTTCGCCCGCAACGTCAACGGCTCCGTGAGCGCCTTCGGCCTGCGCCGCGAGGAGGCCGCCTTCAAGCGCATCGAATACGGCGGCACCGTCACGCTCCGCCGCGCCTGGCCCAGGCGCGGTTACGAGGTGAGCAGCGGCTACACCTACGAGTCGCTCAACAACACCCGCGACTCCCTTTCGCCCGAGGCCGGAAAAACCGCCCGCACCATCGCCGCCACCATCAACCTCAGCATCGCGCGCGACCGGCGCGACAATCCCCTGTCTCCAAAAAGAGGATACAATTGGTATCTGCAGGGCGAGTTTGCCAGCCACTACCTCGGCGGGCGCACCGACTACCACCGTTATCGCGCGGGGTTCAACTATCACACTTCCTGGGGGCGAACCCGCTGGATTCACGCCGGCATCTCGCAGGGCCTCATCTCGCCCTTCGGCGATCGCGACACGCCGCTGCCTATCAACAAACTTTTTTATCCCGGCGGCGAAAACACCATCCGCGGTTACCAGGATGGCGAAGCCGCCCCGCGCGATGCCAACGGCGCTTTTCTCGGCGCGAAAGTTTACACGATAATCAACTTGGAGCTCGAACAGGCGCTGATCGGCAACCTGAACTTTGTGATCTTCTACGACCTGCTCGGGGCCAGCGCGAACCTCGCCGATTACCCCGGCAACGAATGGTTGAACAGCGCGGGCGTGGGCTTCCGTTATCACACAATTCTCGGCCCACTCCGTCTCGAATACGGCCGCAACCTAAACCCGCGCACCGGCGACCCCGGCGGCACCCTCCACTTCTCAATCGGCATCCCGTTCTAATCTCTTGCATCCTTTTCAGCCCTTCAGTCTTTCAGTCCTTCAGCCTTTCCCTTTCTCCCGTGCCAACCGCAATCCTCGCATTCAACACCAACAACCAGCTCGCCATCCGGCGCGCGGGCGCCTCCGCGCAACTCGCCTTCACCGGCGGCGATCTTCCCGAAACCCTCGCCCGCCTCGAGGCCGCTTTCCAAGCGCACACCGGCCCCCGCGCCGCATTCACCACCGGCGACGACCTGCAAGTTCACCTCGCGCAAGTCACAGGCGAACCCGTCGATCGTGAAATTCATTTTGCCTCCATCGACTCGTTGCAATCCGCGCCCGACGCCCTCGACCCAGTCCTCGCCGGTGTCCTTGCGCAACTCGACCCGCACCTCATCGCCATCCCCTACCTGCACCTCGGCGAGAATGATTTTATCTACAAATTTCGTCCCGACAAGGAGCGCAACAGTCGCATCTATCAATTGGACGACAACGCCCGAGCGCTCTACCAATCGCAACTCTGCTCCGCCATCAAGGCCCTCTCGCGCGCCAACGAACGCACCGCCTCCGCTCCCGTCCCCCTCGACTTTGGCGCCGTCCGCTACCTTATCCCCAGTCACTTCGGATTTTGTCTCGGCGTGAAAAATGCCATCGAGCGCGCTTACGAAACGCTCGCCGAAAATCCCGGCCGCCGCGTCTTCATGCTTTCCGAGCTTATCCACAATCCCTACGTCAACGAAGACCTCCGCCGCCGCGGCCTTCTTTACCTCCAAACCGACAAGGGCGAGCCCATCCCGGATAATGCCGGGCCCCGTCTCGGCGCGACCAACTCCACCCAAAAAACTGCAAGAGTCCCGCTCCTCTGGGACACCCTCACCCCTGACGATATCGTCATCATTCCCGCCTTCGGCGCAACCGACGACGACAAGCGGCGCCTTGTGCGCAAGGGTATCCCCGTCCTCCAATACGACGCCACTTGCATGCTCGTGGAAAAAGTCTGGAAGGCGGCGCGCGCCTTCGGACGCGAGGGCTTCACCATCATCATCCACGGCAAGCACGAGCACGAGGAAACCAAGGCCACTTTCTCCAACGCCCGCCGCCACGCCCCCGCGCTCATTGTGCGCAACCTTGCCGAGGCCCGCATCCTCACCGACATCATCCAAAGTGACTCGGGCGATTCGTCCGTGCTCGCCGCCGCCCGCGAAAAATTTGCCGCCACCTTTGACGGCAAGCACACGCCGGGCTTCGACATCACCCGCGACCTCCAGCGAGTCGCCGTGGTCAACCAAACCACGCTCCTGATGAACGAAACGCTCGCGATTATAGAGCACCTCCGCTCCGCCTACGCGGCCAAATACGGCCCCGTCGAAGCCGCCGCCCGCGTCGGGGGCAACGCCAAGCGCGACACCCTCTGCTACGCCACGCAAGTCAATCAGGACGCGCTCAGCCTCGCGCTCGCCGAGCCGCTCGACGCCGCCATTGTCATTGGCGGCAAGAACTCCTCCAACACCTACCAGCTTTACCGCCTCTGCGAGCAGGGCCTCGGTCCCCGCGCCTTTTTCATCCAAAGCGAGCGCAACATCCGCTCGCTCGACGCCATCGAGCACTATCATTTCCCCGCCCACGGCCCGCGCGTCACCGCCGCCCCCTTCGAGAATACCGAGATCAAACCCCTCCCGCGTCCCTCCGCGCCGGGGCAACCGCTTCGCATTCTTATCACCGGCGGAGCCTCCTGCCCCGACGGCATCATCCAGCAAGTCGTTGCAAAAATAAATTCACTCCTCCCCGCCCAAACCATCCGCCCCATTGATGCCGTCCTTGGCGATCTGGAGCGCCATGACAAACCTGCGTAATCATGGCGCGCGATTTCCGTGAGAAACGTCTTTGTCGCCGCGCCGGTTAAACTCCCGGGATGTTTACGGGAAAGATGGCGTTGGGGCGTTTTTCCTTTTTGAAAATCTCGACGGCTTTTTTGACCAGGTCGGCGCGGGTGGAGGCCAGGTTTTCTTTTTCACCGATGTCGTTGGCGAGGTTGTAAACCTCCCAGTCGCCGGGTTGTTTTTTGTTCAGGTTTCTGCGCAGCACTTTGTATTCGCCGACGCGAACGGCGGCTTGTCCGCCGTATTCGGGAAACACCCAGACCATCGGGTTGCGCTCGGGCGGACACCCTTGTCCAGCATGACGGGGAGGAAGTTGACGCCGTCGCCGCGGGCGGGCTTTTCAATGCCGGCGGCGGCGCAAAGCGTCGGTGCGTAGTCGGGGAAATAGGTCGGGAAATCCGTGGTGGCGCCGGCGGGGATTTTTCCCGGCCAGCGCATGACGCAGGGGATGCGAATGCCGCCTTCGTAAACGGAGCCCTTGAAGCCGCGCAGGCCCGCGGTGGAGTTGAAAAAGTCGGCGTCAACGCCGCCGGTGTTCCAGCGTTTCGAGTTGCGCCCGGGCAGCGTGGTGCCGTTGTCGCTGGTGAAAATGATGAGCGTGTTGTCCGCGATGCCGAGCTCGTCGAGTTTCGCCATGATTTTGCCGACGTATGCGTCGAGCCCGGTGATCATGGCGGCGTAAGCGGCGCGCGGGCGTGTTTGCGGCGTGTAGCCGTTTTCGCCGCGATAGGCTCCGGCGTCCCAACTTTCGGGATAGCTGTCTAGGTATTCCTTTTCGGGCATCAGGCTGACATGCGGCTCGGTGGGGGTGTAATAAAGGAAGAACGGTTTTTGCGCCTTCGCCTGCGCGTCGATAAACCGGAGCGCGTCCTCGATGATGAGCGGCGAGGCGTGTTGCGCGCCAGTCCACGTGGCCATGTCGACGGGTTGGTCCGGCGGCGACTTGGCGCGCCCGGGAACCGGAGTTGGGTTGATGATGATTTTCCGGTCATCGTTCCAAAGATGCGGCGGATAATAGGAGTGCGCCATGCGCTGGCAGTTGTAGCCGAAGAAATGGTCGAAGCCGCGCTTGAGCGGATCGCCCTCGGAGCCGACCGGCCCCATGCCCCATTTCCCGACGACCGCCGTCGCGTAGCCCGCTTTTTGGAAGAGTTGCGGAAACAGGGTGTGTTCGGCGGGAATCGGGAATTGCCCCTCGGGCTGTATTTCCTTGTTGCCGCGAATGGGCGAGTTGCCGAGGTGCAGCCCGGTCATCAACGTGGTGCGCGCCGGCGCGCAGACGGGGGCGCCGGAATAGCTGTTGGTGAAGCGGAGGCCTTCGCGGGCGAGCCTGTCGATGTTGGGTGTTTTTATTTTTTGCTGCCCGTAGCAACCGAGTTCGCTCCAGCCGAGGTCGTCGGCCAGGATAAAAACGACATTGGGCTTTTTGATATCGCCGGCGGGTTGCGCGGCGAGGCAGAGGCCCGCGGTGGAGGTGGTGAGCGCGAGGAGGGTCAGGGGACGCATGGGGAAAGGAATATCATTCCGGTTTTTCAAATCAAGGGCGGGGTTGCGGAATGGCGTGTGTTTCGCCGGCCCGACACAACCCTTTGCCGCGGGTATATTTTTTATCGGGGAAAATTGGTGGAGCAGACCGGGATCAAACCGGCGACCTCGTCGTTGCGAACGACGCGCTCTATCAACTGAGCTACTGCCCCAAACACAAGATTGGAGGTTCTGATGGATGCGCGGGCGTTAGTAAAACTATTTTTTCGTGTTTTGTGAAAATGGCGCGGAGCCGCCCTCCGTTCATGTAAGCGCGTGCAGGAGCGCGTGGAGCATTTCGAGGCGCGGGGTGGGGACGTTGCGCGCCTTGGCGCGGCGCATGGGCTCGCCCCATATGGATTCCACCTCGACTTCGCGCTTGGCGAGGTAGTCGATGAGGCTGGAGGGTTTGTAGGCGCCCATGGGACGCGTGGTGTCGAGCTGCTTTTGGACGAATGATTCGGGGATTGCGCAACCGTGCGCCGCCGCCGCGGCCGCGATTTCGCGCATGAGCGCCGCGGCCTCGTTTTCGAGCACGGGATCCGCCATGATTTTGTCGGTCGTGATTCCGCCGGCCGCAATCGAGAGGCCGTTGAAGGGCACATTCCAGACGAGTTTGCGCCAGCGCAGTTCGATGAGGTTGTCGCTGACGGTGGTTTTGACCCCGGCGCGGGTGAACTTTTCAGCAATGGCGCGGAGGCGCTCGGTTGCGGGACGTTGAAACTCGCCCAGGCTGAGCGCGCCGGTCGAGGTGCATGAAATCTCGCCGGGCGCGAGGCGGTTGACACAAATGAAACAAATCCCGCCAAGTATGTGTTCGGCGCCGAAAATGGCGGCGAGTTCCTCGTCGGAGCCGAGTCCGTTTTGCAAGGTCAGGATCGCGGTGCCGTCGTGGAGGAGCGGCGTGATGAGTTCGCGGAACGATGCGTTGGCGGTTGTCTTGAGGGCGATGATGACGAGGTCGCACGGGCCGATTTCGCCGGGCGTGGCGGCGGTGTGCAGTGTTTCGGGCGGCAGGTGAAATGTTTCGGTTGGCACCGAGACGGTGAGACCGCGCTTGCGGACGGTGGCGAGATCGCCGCGCATGAGGAAGTGGACGTTTTCGCCCGCCCGGGCGAGACGCGCGCCATAATAGCAGCCGAGCGCGCCGGCGCCGACTATGGCGATTTTAGGTGAAGCGGCGTTGGTGAGCGTGAGGTTCATCGGAATTTGAAAGGCCTGCCATTATGGAAACACACGGGGACCGCATGGGAATCAAATATTGTCCCGTGGCGCGTTTTTGGCGAACCAACAGCAGCGCACGAACAACCGCATCCCCTGGCTCGCGGGCGTGGGTGCAAAAGAGGCTTGGTTGACACAAAGGGGATGATTTTGCGGGGCGCGGGCTAATTGCTGCTTGATTGCATCAACGGCGCAGGTTTCTTTTCCAACCTCTCCTTCCATGAAAACATACCTTACTCTTGCTCTCTCGATTCTTCTGCTGGGTCTTGTTGGTTGCTCGACTGTTTCCGAAACCGGACGTCGGCAGCTCATCCTTCCGAGCGTTCTGCAAAACGAAAACCAGACGGGACTGGCGGCATTTGCCGACATTAAAAAATCCGAAAAAATCTCCACCGACTCCAAGGCCACCGCCCAAGTGCAGCGCGTGGGCAACCGCATCAAGGATTCCGTGATGAAGTCGCATCCGATGTCCGATGCCGAATGGGAGTTTGTGTTGTTCGAATCGGATCAGGTGAACGCTTTTGCCCTGCCCGGCGGCAAGGTCGGCGTTTACACCGGCTTGCTCAAGCTCGTGTCCGGCGACGACGAGCTCGCCATCGTTATCGGCCACGAAATCGCGCACGTCACATCCCACCACGGCTCGGAACGCGCCTCGCAGACCTCGCTCGCGAATGTCCTCTCCCAAGTTGGCAGCAGCGCGCTGGGATACAGCGAATTGGGCGACACGGCCAAAAAAGGCATCATGCTCGCCTACACGGGAGCGGCGCAGGGCACGCTGCTAAAATACTCGCGCGATCATGAAACCGAAGCCGACGTCATCGGCATGCAATTCGCCTCGGGCGCGGGATACAATCCGCAGGCCGCTGTGACTTTCTGGAAAAAAATGGCCGCGCAAAGCGGCAAAGGCCAGTCGTCGGGAGTTTCCGCGATGATTGAAAAATGGACCTCCACGCACCCGCCCGATGCCGAGCGCATTGCCAAGCTCGAGAGCCTCGTGCCGAAATACATGCCCGTCTACGAGCAGGCAAAATTGCAGTATAAATAATAGCCGGGCCAAAGGCGGCGCGGACATTTCTGTCCGTGCCGTGAATTGTTCGCCGCTTTGCACAGACAGGAATGTCTGTGCTATTTTTTTACCCGCCCAACTTGGCCCGCAGATAGGGCGCGGTTGGCGAGTTTTTGACTTTCAGCAGGCCGGCAAGCGCGCCCTGATAAATAAGCTCGCCACCTGCCGGGCCGCCCTCGGGGCCGAGCTCGATAATGTAATCGGCTTCCGCAAGCAAATCGAGATGGTGCTCAATCACGACAACGGTATGGCCCTGGTCAACGAGCGAGTGGAGGACATGGATCAACTTCTCGCAATCGCTCAGGTGCAGGCCGATGGTCGGCTCTTCAAGCAGGTAGAGATTGCGGGGTTGCTCGCCGCGTAGGTGCTCGCGGTAGCTGACAAGTCCGTGTGTGAGCTCGGTGACGAGTTTTAGCCGTTGCGCCTCGCCGCCGCTGAGGGTGGGGGAGGACTGGCCGAGCGTCAGGTAACCAAGCCCGCAATCGACCATGAGCTTGCAAACCTGCGAGAGCCTGCTGTGAAAATCGAAAAACTCCACCGCCTCGTCGAAGGTGAGCTGGAGCACCTGCGCGATGCTTTTGTTTTTCCAGGTGATGTCGGCCATGTCGGGCGCGTAACGAGTGCCTCGGCAGTCGTCGCAGACCAAATACGTGTCGGGCATGAACGCCATTTCGAGCTTGATGCGTCCCGCGCCCTGGCACGTCTCGCAGCGCCCGCCCTTTGTGTTGAATGAAAAACGCGACGCGGTGTAGCCGCGCATTTTTGCCTCGGGCAGCGTGGCAAAAAACTGGCGGATTAAGTCGAAAATTCCAAGGTAGGTGGCGGGCGTCGAGCGCGGTGTTTTGCCGATGGGATCCTGGTCGACCTCGATGACGCTCCTGAATGCGTTGCCTCCGGTGAGGGTGTTGAACGGAGGCTGTTTTGACCCGGCAAGTGACTCGTCCTCGAAGCCCGTCGCCTTGACGAAGGCGTTGCCGCGAAGCACGGGCGTTCCGGTTTTGATTGCGTGGGCGACCGCGGGATGCAGCAGGTCGCGAAACAGGGTCGACTTGCCCGCGCCGCTCGGCCCCGCAATCATGATGAGCCGCCCAAGCGGCAGCCGCAGGTCGAAACCCTTTAGATTGCGCAAGCGCGCCGCGGTGAGTGTGAGCCAGTCCGACATGATGAAAACGCGCACGATGCGCCACCGTGACAGGATTTCAAACCCGGATTTTTAAGGACGGGATTTGTGGGATTAACAGGATAAAGACTGCCGCATTTTATTATCATCAGACTGCCGGACAATTTGCGTCGATTTATTTGCGGCGAAGGTTATAGGAACATCCTTTTTCTTATGAAACCAACACGCCCCTCGCTTGCCTCCAAAACTAAAAACGCAGCGCAAGCCGCCTTCACCATCGGCATCGATTACGGCACCAACTCCGTGCGCGCGATCATCGCGCGCTGCTCCGACGGCGCCGAGTTCGGCTCCGCCGTCTTCAACTACCCGAGCGGCGCGCAGGGCATCCTTCTCGACAAACGCGACCACAACCTCGCCCGCCAAAACCCAGCCGATCATCTTCTCGGCCTTGAAAAAAGTGTGCGCGGCGCGCTCGCCATCGCGAAAAAGCAACCCGGCTTCAATGTGTCGCGCATCGTCGGCATCGGCGTTGACACAACCGGTTCGAGCCCGATCCCCGTTGACAAAAACAACGTCCCGCTCGCGCTCCACAAACGTTACGCAAAAAACCTCGCCGCGCATTGCTGGCTATGGAAGGACCACACCGCATGGCGCGAGGCCGCGCGTATCACCGGGCTCGCCGCGAAGCACCGACCGCAATACATCGCCAAATGCGGCAACACCTATTCGTCGGAGTGGTTCTGGTCGAAAATTTGGCACTGCCTCAACACCTCTCCGAAAATCTTCGCCGCCGCTCACTCGTGGGTCGAGCTCGCCGACTGGATTCCGTCCGTGCTCGCGGGCGTGAAAGATTCTTCCGCCGTCGTGCGCGGCGTCTGTTGCGCGGGACACAAGGCGCTTTACGCCGACGACTGGGGCGGCCTGCCCGACAAGGAATTCCTAAAACTCCTCGACCCGAAACTCGCCGCGTTGCGCGACCGCCTTTACGAAAAGGCGCACGACGCCACTACGCCCGCCGGCGCGCTCTGCCCCGAATGGGCCAAGCGCCTCGGCGGACTCACCGCCGGCATCCCCATCGCGATCGGTGAAATGGACGTGCACTACGGCGCGATCGGCTCCGGCGTGCGCGAGGGCACGCTCGTCAAGGTCATCGGCACCTCGGCCTGCGATTGCGGTGTCGTTTCCGCCTCGAAAAACGTGCCCGACATTCCCGGCATTTGCGGCATCGTGCGCGGCGCGATTTTGCCCGGCTACTATGGCATCGAGGCCGGCCAGTCCGCCGTCGGTGACATTTTCAAATGGTGGGTTGAGGTTGTTTGCCAGGGCGAAGGCAAAACGCACCGCGAACTCGCCGCCGAGGTCGTGAAACAAAAACCCGGCCAGTCCGGCCTGCTCGCGCTCGACTGGAACAATGGCAATCGCAACATCCTCGTCGATCAGCGCCTCACCGGCCTGCTCCTCGGCCAGACGCTTCACACCACGCGCGCCGAAATCTACCGCGCGCTCATCGAGGCCACCGCCTTTGGCGCGCGCGCCATCATCGAGCGCTTTCGTGAATACGGCGTGCCGATCAAGCGCGTCGTGTGCGCCGGCGGCATCGCGGAAAAAGACCCGATGCTCATGCAAATCTTCGCCGACGTGACTGGCTGCACCATGCACGTCACCGCGTCGAGCCAGGCCTGCGCGCTCGGCGCCGCGGTGGGCGCGGCCGTGCTCGCCGGCGCGCATCGCGATTTCCCCGCCGCGCAACGCGCGATGACTGCCGTGAAGCCGCGCCACTACAAACCCATCGCGGCCAACCGCAAAACCTACGACAAACTCTACGCGCTCTACCGCCAGCTCCACGACGCCTTCGGCGGCATAAACAAATCCGCCGACCTGACAAACGTCATGAAGGACCTGCTGACCATCAAGGAATCTCAAAACTAAAATTAACCACGGAGGACACGGAGAGAAGACCAGAAAGCCAGAGAGCCAGAAATCCAGATTAAGCCCAGGATGTTCAGCGCCTCTTACTCCGTGTCTCTCCGTGTCCTCCGTGGTTAAAAAAAGGGCGTCGCAAGCGACGCCCTGAGTAAATCATAAAAGGGTGGGGCGCTGGTCTTACTCCTCCACCGGCATCACGGTTTGGATGTGCAAATCCTTGAGCTGCTTCGCCGTGACGGGTGACGGGCTTTGCGTCATGAGGCACTGGCCTTTTTGCGTTTTCGGGAAGGCGATCACGTCGCGAATGCTCGTCGTTCCGCAGAGCAGCGCGCAGAGGCGGTCGAGGCCGAAGGCGATGCCGCCGTGCGGGGGCGCGCCGTAGGTGAACGCCTTGAGCATGTAGCCGAAACGGCTTTCGACCACGTCCCGCGGGATTTGAAGAACCTCCTCGAAAACTTTTTTCTGCAACGCGGGCTGGTGTATGCGGATCGAGCCGCCGCCGAGTTCCATGCCGTTCAACACGAGGTCGTAGTGCTGGCCGCGCACGCGTTTCGGGTCTGTATCCAAATATTGGATATCCTCCGGCACGGGCGCGGTGAAGGGATGGTGCGTGGCGACGTAGCGCTTTTGCTCCTCGTCGTAGGTCATCAGCGGGAAATCGACGACCCAGAGGAATTTCCAGTCGTCGTGGCGGATGGTGAGCTTGCCGCGTTTTACGAGCAGTTGCGCGGCGTCGAGGCGGATGCGTCCGAGGATCGCGCAGGCGCGCTCCCATTCGGCGGCGGCGAAGAAAACAATGTCGCCGTCCTCGATGGCGAGGCGCTTGGTGAGCTCGGCCTTTTCGTCGTTGGTGAAGAATTTGACGATGGGCGATTTCCATTCGCCGCCCTCGACCTTGATGAAGGCGAGGCCCTTTGCGCCGAGCAATTTGGCGGTGTCCTCGAGCGACTTGAGCTCGCCTTGCGTGATGTCCGCGAGACCCTTGGCGTTGATCGCCTTCACGCTGCCGCCGTTGGCGACGGTGGCTTGGAAAACCTTGAAGGAGGAGTTTTTGAATGTGTCCGAAAAATCGACGAGCTCGAGCGCGAAGCGCATGTCGGGCTTGTCCACGCCGAAGCGGTTCATGGCGTCGACAAACGGCATGCGCAGGAAGGGCGTCTGCACGTCGTAGTCGAGCACGTCCTTCCAGACTTTTTTCAACATGCCCTCGAAGAGGCGATACACGTCCTCGCGGTCGATGAACGACGCCTCGACGTCCACTTGCGTGAACTCCATCTGGCGGTCGGCGCGCAGGTCCTCGTCGCGGAAGCAACGGGCGATTTGGAAATAACGCTCAACGCCGGCGACCATGAGGATTTGTTTGAATTGCTGCGGCGATTGAGAGAGCGCGTAGAACTGGCCCGGCCAGATGCGCGAGGGCACTAGGTATTCGCGCGCGCCCTCGGGCGTGGATTTGAAGAGCGCGGGCGTCTCGACCTCGATGAATTCCTCCGCGTCAAAATAATCGCGGATCGCCTTTGCCGTCTTGTGGCGGACGCGGAGGTTGTTGCGCATTTTCGGGCGTCGCAGGTCGAGGTAGCGGTAGGTGAGGCGCATGTCCTCGTTGACCTTGTCGCCGCCGGCGTCGTCGAGGGGGAAGGGCGGTGTTTCGGAGATGTTGAAGATGCTGAGCGCGGCGGCCTCGACCTCGACCTCGCCGGTGGGAAGCGCGGCGTTGACGGTGCCCTCGGGGCGTTGCGCGACCTGGCCGCTGATGGCGATGACGGACTCGGGCTTGAGGTGCGCGATGTCCTTGGCGAGCGCGGGATTCGAACTGGCTTCGAGCTTGATTTGCGTGACGCCCTTGCGGTCGCGCAAGTCGACAAAAACGATGCCGCCCTGGTCGCGGATGGTGTCAACCCAGCCGGCGAGTGTGACGGTCTGGCCGATGTCGGCCTTGGTGAGCTGTGCGCAGTGATGTGTGCTCTTCATGGGAAAAATGGAAACCGCACAGCAAATTGGACGCCCTCGCGACGTGCAAACAGAAATTGCAGGCGGGGGATGCGTTTTGCGTATCTCAAAATTTTAACGAACTACGCTTGCGCCCGGGAGCGCGGGCATCCTGCCCGCAAGATGGCGCGACGCGCCACACAAACTTCCAAACCTGCGGGCAAGATGCCCGCGTTCCCGGGTTCAAACCGCCGCGGCGGCTTGCGCGAGCAGCGCTTTGCGGCGGGCGGTGTCGCGTTTGCGATCGGTGGGGATTTCGAGCACGCGCACGCCGCGCTCGGGGAGCGTCGAGATGAGTTTTGTGAACTGCGTCCAACTTTCGATGCGTGTGTGCTCGACGCCGTAGGTGGCGCAGAGTTTGGCGAAGTCGATGTTTTGCGGCGTGGCGAAATATTCCTCGAACGGCGGGTCGAATTGCGCGACGGGCAGGTGCTCAAAAATTCCGCCGCCGTTGTTGTTGACGAGCACGATGGTGAGGCTGCCGCGTGTGCGCGATGCGTTTGCGAGCAGAAAGCCGTTGGTGTCGTGCAGGAGCGAGAGGTCGCCGGTGAGCAGCACCGCCGGGTTGCCTGTGCCGTGCGCGACGCCGAGCGCGGTCGAGAGCGTGCCGTCGATGCCGTTTGCGCCGCGGTTGTGGTGGATGAAATGGCAGCGGTCGTTTGCGGGCCAGAAGTATTCGGCGTCGCGCACGGGCATGGAGTTGGCTATGAAGATGTTTGTTTGCTTCGGGAGATGTTTCGCGAGCAGCGACGTGGCGCGCGGCTCGAACAGGTCGGTGTCGGCGACGGTGTCGAGCGCGGTGTCGAGCGTTGCGCGTGCGGATTTTTCGGCGCGCGCCCAAGCGTCGCGATAATCGTCGGACGCGCTTTTTGGCGGATCCCTGAAGGGGGCGATGTGGTTGCCGCGCACCCAGGTGGTCCGGCAGTGCAGCGCGTCGCGGTTGTGAAAGGTCGGCGCGACCATCAGCACGGCGGGCTGTGTATTTTCGATCCAGGCGCGCAGGATTTTGCTCGTCGGCCAGCCGCCCGCGCACAGGACGAACGAGGGCGCGAGCGACGCGGCGGCGGCCTCGTTGCGCAATATCGCGTCGTAGGCCGAAACGCGGATGACGCTTGGGCTCGTCTCGAGATGCCGCTCGTGCGAAAGGGCGTCCGCCAGCACGGGCCAGCCCGTCGAGGCCGCGATCTCGGATGCGTTTTGCACGCCGCCGGGGCCGGCGATGATGAGGCCGCGTTTTTCGCGGCTCAAATCGCGAATGGGCGCGAAGACGGTATTGTCCGAGCATTGCGCGCCGGCGTCGAAATGCCGCCAGTTGTCGTGGAAAAATTCGGCCTCGATGCGCTCGCGGTCCACGATGCCGTTTTTGTCCTCGACCGGCGGCAGCGGATCGCGGAAGGGCGCGTTGAGATGCACGGGGCCGCGCTCGGGCTGCGTCGATCGTGCCACCGCGAAGGCGATGGTCTGGCGCAGGTAGCGCAGGCGCTCGATCGCGGGCTCGGGCACGGCGAGCTCGTGATACCAGTTCACATGCGAGCCGTAGAGTTTTTGCTGGTCGATTGTCTGGCCGGACGAGCACTCTCGCATCTCCGGCGGACGGTCAGCGGTGATGACAACGAGCGGCGCGCCGCTTTCTTGCGCCTCGATGATTGCGGGGAAAAAGTTGGCCGCCGCCGTGCCGGAGGTGCAGACGAGCGCGACGGGACGCATGGAGGATTTTGCGATGCCGAGCGCGAAAAACGCGGCGGAGCGTTCGTCGAGGACGGGATGGGTTTCGATCCGCGAGTGCCTGGCGAGGGCGAAGACGAGCGGCGTGGAGCGCGAACCGGGCGAGACGACGGCTTGTTGCACGCCGCAGCGGTGCAGGGTTTCGGCAAGCACGCCGCACCAAAGCGAGTTGGTGTTTCGAAAATCGAGTTCGTTGAAGCCGGGCATGGTCGCTATTTGGAAACCGCAAAGCCGCGCGAATCAATGCGAATAACAAGCGGTGTTTTTATTCACCACTGAGACACGGAGGGCGCGGAGAAAACCCGGAAGGGAAGTTATTCCAATTTTGAAACTCCGGGTCTCCGGTGTTCTTGGCGGCAAATCAACTCATCCCAGCAATGCGTCGCGGATGGCGCGGAATTTGATTTCCGTTTCCTCGAATTCCTTTTCCGGCGAGGAGCCGGCGACTATGCCGGCGCCGGCGTAGAGGCGCGCGTTCGGGCCGTCGATGAGGGCGGAGCGCAGTCCGACAAAGAACTCGCCATTGCCGTGCGCGTCGATCCAGCCAATGGCGCCGGCGTAAAGGCCGCGAGGGAAACCTTCGAGTTCGCGGATGCGCGCGACGGCCGCCTCGCGCGGCGTGCCTCCGACGGCGGGCGTGGGATGCAGGCGGGCGAGCGCATCGAGCAGGCGCACGCCGTCGGGCAGTGGCGCCTCGACGGGCGTGTGCAGATGCTGGACGTTGGCGAGTTTGCGCAGACCGGGTTGCGCGGGGTGGGTGAGTTTCAGGCCGAGCGGCTCGAGGCGTCGGCGGATCGAGTCGAGCACATGGCGTTGCTCACGGACGTCCTTTTCGTTGTGAAGCAGGGTGGCGCCGAGCGCGGCGTCCTCGCTTGCCGACGCGCCGCGCGGCGCGGAACCGGCGAGCGCCTCGGTGAGGAGCCGGCGGTCGCGCACGCGCAGGAGCCGCTCGGGGCTCGCGCCGATGAAGCTCTGGCCGCGTCCGTTTGCGAGCGAGAAGCTGTAACAGTCGGCGAAGCGCTGTCGCAGGCCGTTGAGGATGCGCAGCGGGTGGAGCGGCACGGCGTCGGGCGCGGCGAAGTCGATTGCGCGCGCGAGGACGATTTTGTGAAACTCGCCCGCCGCGATGAGCTCGAGCGCGCGTGAAACAGCGGCGCGGTAGCCGGCGGTTGCGGTGGCGCGGGTTGCCAGCCCGCGGGGCAGGGTGCTTTTTCCCATGCCCGGGCTGGCGGCCTCCGCCACTTTCTGGTGCGCGTGCCAGACTTTTTTGGTGAGGGCGGTAATGTCGGAGTCGGGTGTGACGATAAAATTCGCCACGGCGGTCGTGCGTCCGTTTGCCAGGGCGACTTGCCAGCGGGGGACAAATATGCCGGCGGATTCAAAGGGTTCGCCGGGTTCGGTGTCGTTGAAAAATGAATACGCCGTGAAAAAATGCGGACCGGCAAAAGGCGCCGTCTGGTCGCCGACGGCGATGGCGTCGGCGAGCGTGGAGTCGATGAATCGCTGGCAGTCGGCGAAGCGTTGCCCGCCGCGGGCGCTGAATTCGAGAACGGCCTCGGCCCCGGCGAGCGCGCAATTTTCCGCGGGGCGTTCGACGTAGAAATGACGCTCGTTCGGCTCGAAGATCAATTCGAGCACGGCGAGCGGATCGAGCGCGGGGACTTCGAGCGTGATGCTGACCAGGCGCGGGCGGTTGATCGCGACGGCCATTGCGCGGCATTGTTCGAGAAAGTCGAGCAGTGCGACGGGATTGGCGTTGGCGGTCGGGTCGATGGGCAGAATCGTCATGAGGTGGCGCGGTGGTTCGTTTTTTAGCGGGATTTTTTCAATATATTTTGGACGTTATTCTCAAGACGCTCCGTTGGCGCGCCTTTTGGGGAGGGCGGTTCTATTCATCATCTTTCCAACGCCAGTTTTTCAACGGCTCAAGCGCCCCACCACATCGGTCGCATCTTTCTTTTCCGGGATGCTGCGCGTGTTTGCAGTCTGGGCAAATCATCGCGCTATCATTTTCCGATGCACCCTTTCTTGTTATGAACGCAAAAAGGGGAAAGAATATTAAAAAATTAATAATAAATTGCAGGGGAATCTGTGTCTTGGCCTCCTCAAGCGACATCGGTCCCACGGGGGGATGCAATGCGCCCCTAAGCCCGCCAAACACATAAAGCGTCGCAAACAATATCGCTACGATGAAAGCCCACAGAACAGGCTGCTCAATCACCTTTTTTCGGCGGGCTGCAGCTTTCTGCTCATCACATTTTTTATCTTCTTCTGTTTTTCGAACCCACATTATTGTTTAGTTTTGATTCTCAAACGCGAGTGTTCAAATCGTCACGCGAACACTATTTTCACGCCGTGGTTTTTTATTGTCTCGAACCAGGGGCGGTTTTCGGGGTGGTCGCTGGTCACGAGCACGTCCACGTTTTCCCAGGGCGCCATTTGCGTGAGGCCGAATTTGCGGAACTTGCTGTGGTCGGCGAGCATGACGCGCAGGGAGGCGTTGCGCATCATCAGGCGGACCGTGGCGACGAGCGTGTCGGAGGTGTCGAGCAGGCCTTCCTCGTCCATGCCGCGCGCGGAGAAGAACACCACGTCGGCGCGGTATTCGCGCAGCGCCGCCTCGGTGCGCGGGCCGTAGAGCGCGTCGCCGCGTAGGTCGAGCGTTCCGCCGGGCAGGAGGATCTCGGGGCCGCCGCCGGACGAAAATCGTTGCATGAACGAACCGCAGACGTTGATCGAGTCGGTGATGATGGTTCCGCTGCGAATGTGCTGCGTGAGCTTGAGCGTGGTCGAGCCGCCGTGGATGAACGCGACGCCGCCCTTTGGAAAAAACTCGATCGCGCGCGCGGCCAGGCGCGCCTTTTCGTCCTCGAACCAGCGCTCGCGCATGACGAAGGGCAGCGAGCCGTCGCCGCCCACCGGCAGGCGCCGGAGTCCGCCGTGCACACGCCGAGCGAGGTTGGTTTCGGCGAGCCTGATGAACGCGCGACGGATGGTGGCCGCGCTTCCGCCGACCAGTTTCATCGCCTGTTCGGTCGTCAGGAAATCGCAGGCTTCGAGTTGTTTCAAAATGGCTTCTTCGCGGCGTTTGTTCATGGCTCGGGATTGATAAAAATGTTTTGTTTTGATACTTGAAAAAACGATCAAAAAACAAACGAAAATGCGCGCAAACGCTCATATTGTTTGAAAATAAAGTTTTTTACGGGGCAAATCGGGCTGAAATTGCTTGAGCGCTCACTTTGGGAACAGAAAAATAAAGCACACTTTGCAACGACCCCGGTGGCTGCCTCATTTCCGCGGTTATTGGTCATGGTCGGAGCCTCATTGTCCCAAAAATCCAACACTCAATTCGCCCAAAGGAAACACACCGCATGAAATCCACGCGAATTCTTCTCCCCATCCTCTCCCTCGCGCTTGCCGCGAATCTCGTTTGCGCCGCAAACCCCGCCTCCGATATCCCGCAACGCAAACGCCAGTCTCCCGACGCCGTCCGTGTCGTTTCCGCAAACGTGCGCCATCCCGTCAAGGCCGACATCCCCGGCGGCAACGGTTGGGATGCGCGCAAGGAACTCGCCCGCGACGTGCTCCTCGCCCAGGACGCCGACATCATCTGCTTCCAGGAATTCAACAATCCGCAATACGATTATCTCAAGGAGCGGCTTCCCGGTTACGAGGCGTTTGGTTTTGTTGAAAGAAACACCGACGGGCGAAAGGCCAACATGGTTTTCTATTCGAAAAAACGCTTTGAGAAAATCGCGGGCGACGGCGCGTTCCTGTCGCCGACGCCGGATGTTTACCGCTCCAAGTTCGAGGAATCCGCCACCGCGAGCAGCTTCACCTGCGTGCGCCTCAAGGATCGCCTGACCGGGCGCGAACTGATTGTCTGGAACACACACTTCGATTACAAATATCCCGCCGGACGTGAAAAGCAGGCCGGCGCGCTCGTCGAGCAGATGAAAAAACATCCTCCCGGCATCCCGCAAATCATCACCGGCGACTTGAATTGCGACGCCGGGACCCGGCCCGTCAAAATCCTCAAGGCCGCGGGCTTCATCGAAACCTATGCGACGATTCACGGCCCCTCGGACCCCGGCTACACCTTCCACGCGTTCGAAGGCCACAGCCGCGGCAAACCCGGCGGCAAAGTTGACTTTGTGTTTTGCAACGACCGCCTTCGCCCGACCGCCGCCGAAATCATCAAGGACAATCGCAACATCGACGGTGTCCGCCGCTATCCCAGCGACCACTATTTCGTCTCCGCCGAACTCGTTTACGAAAAAGACAAAAAATGAAATTCACCAAAGCGACCAATTTCAGTGCCGTAGGGGCGCACCTAGCGTGCGCCCTCGCGTCCGCCCGTGTTTTGGATGCGCACGCAACAGTCTTTCGTGAACCAGGGCGCACGCAAGGTGCGCCCCTACGATGAAAGCCAAACCCATTTCTCCCAACCAACATTCACCACACCACACACAATAATATGAGCACTAGCGAAACTCCCGCAAAACAAACCATAATCACCATCGTTGGCTCCGGCATGATGGGTTCCGCGCTTGTCTTCCCCGCGAGGGAAAACGGCCACACCGTCCGCCTCGTCGGTTCGCCGCTTGATGGCGAAATCATCGACGCCTGCCGCAAGACCGGACGCCATCCGAAGTTCGTGAAGGATTTCCCGGCGGGCGTGGAATATTACAAGATCGAGGAACTCGACAAGGCGATGGACGGCGCGGACCTGCTCATCTGCGGCATCAGCAGCTTCGGCGTCGAGTGGTTTGCCGAATACATGCTCCCGCGCATTCCCGAAACGCTGCCCGTCGTCTCGGTCACGAAGGGGCTCATCGACGACGGCACCGGCCAGCTCATTTCGTATCCCGAGTATTGGGCGCGCCGCGCCGCGCCGCGCAAACTGCGCCTCAACGCCATCGGCGGCCCCTGCACCAGCTACGAACTCGTGGCGCAGGACCAGACCGTGGTGACGTTCTGCGGCGAGGATCTCGAGACGCTTCGCTGGATGAAGGGCCTGATGCAGCGCCCGTATTATCACATCGCCGTTTCGACCGACGTCATGGGCGTCGAGACCGCCGTCGCCCTCAAGAACGCCTACGCCTACGGCGTGTGCATCACGGTCGGCGCCTGCGAGCGCGTTTACGGCATCGACAGCATCCCGCACTACAATTCGCAAGCCGGCGCGTTCGGGCAGTCCATGCTCGAAATGCAAAAACTCATGCGTCTCCTCGGCTCCAGCAACGACGAGGCGCTCGCCGTCGGCATCGGCGATTTGTATGTCACCGTCTTCGGCGGACGCAATCGCCTGCTCGGCAAGCTGCTCGGCCGCGGCCTGCCGCTCGACGCCGCGTTGAAGGAGCTCGAAGGCATCACGCTTGAGGGCAACGTCATCGTCGTGCGCATCGTGAAGGCGCTCCGCGCCTGGGCCGCGCAAGGCAAGGTTGACCTCGCCGAATACCCGCTCATCGCCCACCTCGGCGAGGTGCTCATTGATAACAAACCCGCGAATATTCCGTGGGAGGCGTTTGTCGCCGAGAAGCGCTGAGGCATGTGAGGGCGCACCTTGCGTGCGCCCTCGCGCCCGCACGCTTTGCGGATGCGCGCGCCGAACACGCGCGCAAACAGTCATTCACACACGAGGGCGCGCGCAAGGCGCGCCCCTGCAAGAAACGAAAATCTTACCAAACCCAAAAACCGACATGCACACACATCACCCGAAACTTTCACACGCGCGCTTCCTCGCGCGCATCGCCGCCGCATTTCTCGTTCTGGCCGTTGGCACGGCCTTCGCTAAAGTCACGCATCCCGACATCACGCCCGCCGCGGGCATCGACCTTTACGGCACGATTCTTGACGACGTCGGCGCGCCCGTTGCCGGTGTTGTTGTGAGCGACGGCTTCCAGTGTGTCGCCACCGACGCGAAGGGCGTTTACCAGATGAAGCGCAACCCGAGGGCGCGCGTGGTGTATTACTCCACGCCGGCGGAATACGTCATCAACACCACCGGCAAACCCGGCAAGGGTGGTCTGGGACAGTTATACGCAAAACTCGGCGCCGAAAAACGCTACAACTTCGACCTCACGCGGCTGCCCGCGCCCGAGACGGAGTTCACGCTCATCGGCGTCGGCGATCCTCAGGTGCGCTACTTTTCCGACCTCGGCCGTTTCAAAAATGAGACCGTTGCCGACATCCGCGAATTCGCCAGGGCCTCGCGCCTGCCCTGCTACGCGATTCTTCTCGGCGACATCGGCTTCGACACCATGCACTATCACCAGCCCATGCGCGAAATCGCCGACCTCGCGGAAATCCCCTACTTCGCCGTCATCGGAAACCACGACCACGACGAGTCCGTCAAGGGCGACGACCACAAGGCCAGCGCGGGGTTCGAGGCGATTTTTGGCCCGGTCAATTTTTCCTTCAATCGCGGCGGTGTGCACATCATCGGCATGGACGACATCATTTACAACGGGAGGCTCAGCTACAAAACCGGCATCACCGACGAGCAGATCGAGTGGTTGCGCCAGAGCCTGAGCTTTGTGCCGAAGGACAAAATCATCGTCCTCGCCTACCACGCCCCGCTGCGCGAAAGCGGCGCGCAAAACCGCGAGAAATTGATGAAACTCTTCGAGGGTTACGCGGAGGTTCACATCCTGGCCGGCCACACGCACTATCACGAGAACTACATCATCAAGAAACCGATCGCGGCCTACGAGCACATCCTCGCCACCGCATGCGGCGCGTGGTGGCGCTCCACGCTCAATGTTGACGGCGCCCCGAACGGCTTCGGCGTCTTCACCTTTAACGGAAACAAAGTCGCCGACTGGTATTTCAAGGCCGTCGGCCACCCGGTCGGCTTCCAGATGCGGCTCTATCCCGGCGACATGAAATACGGCGGCCCCGGCGGCAAATTCTCCTACGGCAAAACCGCGAACGACATCGTCGTCGATGTCTGGAACGCCGATCCCGAATGGAAAATCGTCGCCTATGAAAACGGCGTCGAGGTCGGTCCGTTGAAAAAACTCCCGCGCGTGATCGACGCCTACTCGGCCGGTTACCATGTGGGCGTGGTCCAGCGCTCGCTCAAAAGCTATGGCGCCGGCGGCGACGGCAAGGGCACAAACCGGCACCTCTACATCCACACCAAGAAGGATCCAAACGCCCGCGTCGAAATCCACGCCACGGATCGCTTCGGGAAAACCTACGTCGAGAGCGAGCTCACCACCGACGTTTCCGAAGCCGCGCCCCCGTTGCACTGAGACGCGCCCTCCCGATGAATATGCAACGCACAATGCACACATTCACGCGCATCGCCGCCTTTCTCGTTCTGGCCGCTGGCACGGCCTTCGCGAAAGTTGCGCATCCCGATATCACGCCCGTCGCCGGCATCGACCTTTACGGCACGATTCTTGACGACGTCGGCGCGCCCGTCGCCGGTGTTGTTGTGAGCGACGGTTTCCAGTGCGTCGCCACCGACGCGAAGGGCGTTTATCAAATGAAACGCAACCCGAAGGCGCGCATGGTGTATTACTCCACGCCGGCCGCTTATGTTGTCAACACGCTCGCCAAGCCCGGCGACAAGGGCGGCTCGGCTGCGTTTTACGCGAAGCTCGACAAACACGCCGGGCTGCAACGCCACAACTTCGACCTCGCGCGCCTTTCCGCGCCCGAGCGGAAGTTCACGCTTGTCTGCATCGGCGATCCGCAAACGAAAAGGGACGAGCAGATCGTGCGCTACAAAAAGGAAACCATCGGCGACCTCCGCGCATTCGCCCGCGCCTCAGTCTCGCCCTGCTACGCAATCCTCCTCGGCGATGTTTGCGGCGACGCGATGGACTTGCACCGCCCCATGCGCGACGCCACCGCGCTGGCCGGCATCCCGTTCTTTGCCGTCATCGGAAATCACGATCACGACGCGTCCGTCAAGGGCGACGACCACAAGGCCGGCGCGGGTTTCGAGTCGGTTTTCGGTCCGCTCAATTTCTCCCTCAACCGCGGCGACGTTCACATCATCGGCATGGACGACATCCTCTACAACGGCAGCAAAAACTACAAAAGCGGCTTCACCGACGAGCAGGTCGAGTGGTTGCGCCAGGACCTGAGTTTCGTCCCCAAGGACAAAATTATTGTCCTCGCCTATCACGCCCCGCTCGGCCACGGCAACGCGCAAAACCGCGAGAATCTTATGAAGCTCTTCGAGGGTTACGCCGAGGTTCACCTCATGGCCGGCCATTCGCACAACCACAGGAATACTATTATCAAAAAACCGATCGCCGCCTACGAGCACGTCACCGGCACCGCGTGCGGCGCGTGGTGGCGATCCACGCTCAACACCGACGGCACGCCCAACGGCTACGGCGTCTTCAACTTCAACGGAAACAAAGTCGCCGACTGGTTCTACAAGGCCAACGGACGCGGGCGTGATTACCAGATGCGGATGTATCGCGGCGACGCGAGCTTTGGCGGTCCCGGCGGCAAGTTTTCCTACGGCAAAACCGCGAACGATGTCGTCGTCGATGTCTGGAACGCCGACTCCAAGTGGAAAATCGTCGCCTATGAAAACGGCGTCAAGGCCGGCGCGCTGAAAAAACTTCCCCGCATGGTTGACGCCTATGCGGCCGGCTACCATGCGGGCGTGCTCAACAATCAAAGACCGGGCTACGGGCATGTTCCCCCGGCACGAACCAGCACCTCTACCTGCACACCAAGAAAGACCCCGACGCCCGCGTCGAAATCCGCGCGACCGATCGTTTCGGAAAAACCTACACGCTTGACGAATACACCACCGACCACTCCCTCGCCGAGCCGCCGCGTTGACGCGCGCCCCGCTTTCCCTATTTAATCAAGCCTCAACCCAAAACACGACATGCACAAACACCACCCGACATTTCAGCGCGCGCGATTCCTTGCGCGCATCGCCGCCGCATTTCTCGTTCTGGCCGTTGGCACGGTCTTCGCGAGCGCAAAGCATCCCGACATCAAGCCCGACGCGGGCATGGATCTTTACGGCAGCATCATCGACGAAACCGGCGCGCCCGTCGTCGGTGTTGTCGTGAGCGACGGCTTTCAGTGTGTGGCCACGGACGCCCGGGGCGTTTATCAGATGAAGCGCAATCCGAAGGCGCGCATGGTGTATTACTCGACGCCCTCGGAATACGAAATTCACACGCAGGCCACAGCCGTTAAAAAAGGCAAGGGCTCCTCGGCGGTGTTTCACGCAAAACTCGACAGGCGCGGAAAACAAAAACGCTTCAACTTCGACCTCAAGAAACTCCCCGCGCCGGAAAAGCTGTTCACGCTCATCTGTGTCGGCGATCCGCAGACCTCGAACGACACGAATATCGTGCGCTACCGGAACGAGACCGTCGTCGATCTCTACACATTCGGCAAAACCTCCAAGCTGCCCTGCTACGCCATTCTTCTCGGCGACATTTGCAGCGACGCCCCTCAATACCATCGCACCATGCGCGATTACACCGGCCTCACTGAAATACCTTATTTCGCCGTCATCGGAAACCACGACCACGAGCAGGCGATCACCGACGATTACAAAGCCTCGGCGGACTTCGAATCGGTTTTCGGCCCGGTCAACTTCTCGTTCAACCGCGGCGACGTGCACATCATCGGCATGGACGACATCCTCTACAACGGCAGGACCGACTACAAAAGCGGCTTCACCGACGAGCAGGTTGAGTGGCTGCGTCAGGACCTGAGTTTCGTCCCCAAGGACAAAATCATCGTCCTCGGCTATCACGCCCCGCTCTACGAGGGCGAGGCCAAGAATCGCGCGAAGTTGATGAAACTTTTTGAGGGCTACGCCGAAGTTCACCTCATGGCGGGGCACACGCATGATCATCGAAATTTCTTCGTTAAAAAACCGATCGAAGCTTACGAGCACATCCACGGCACCGCCTGCGGTGCATGGTGGCGCTCGACACTCAACAAGGATGGCGCGCCAAACGGCTACGGCGTCTACACCTTCAACGGGAACAAGGTCGCGGACTGGTATTTCAAGGCCACCGGCTACGGTCGCGGCTACCAGATGCGGATGTATCCCGGTGATGTGACCTTTGGCGGCAAATATTCCTACAAACAAGGGCCGAACGATGTTGTTGTCGATGTCTGGAACGCTGATCCCGAATGGAAAATCATCGCCTATGAAAACGGCATTGCGGTCGGTCCGGTGAGAAAGCTTCCCCGTATGGTTGACGCTTACGCCGTCGGTTACCACGTAGGCGAGCTCGGTGCGAATAGCACTGGCTACGAGACAAAATCGAACCAGCACCTCTACGTGCACACGAAGAGAGACCCCAACGCTCGCGTCGAAATCCGCGCCACGGACCGTTTCGGGGTCACCTACGTCGTGCGCGAACTCACAACCGACCTTTCCCGCGCCGGAAAATATCCGCGCTGAGCATTCGCACACCTGCATCAACCCGCCCGCCTTCCCGCCATGTCACTCCAAAAAAAAACACGCACCACGCGCCGCGATTTTCTGAAAGGCGCCTCCGCCACCAGCATCCTCCTCGCGATGCCCTCCGGCATCCTCGGCGCGGCTCCCGCCGTCCTGAAACCGCCCGCGCCCGTGGCGTCCAAGCCGCGCCGTCCGCGCAAGGGCATGCGCACGCACGAGAACAGCCCGGTGATTCTTCGGCGCGAATTGTCGGCCGATCTCGTCGTCGTCGGCGGCGGGCTCTCCGGCATATGCGCGGCAATCGCGGCGGCGCGCCACGGCGCGTCGGTCGTGTTGTTGCAGGACCGCCCCATGCTCGGCGGCAACGCCTCCAGCGAAATCCGCATGGGCATCATGGGCGCGCACGGCCACAACAACAAGGAAACCGGAATCCTCGAGGAATTGCAGCTTGAGAACATTTATCGAAACCCGCTGATGCGCTACACGCTCTGGGACGACGTCATGCTCTCGGCGGTCCTCGCCGAAAAAATCACACTGCTGCTCAACACGAGCGTCCACTCGGTCGAGACGGAGAACAATGTTATCAAAACCGTCACCGGCTGGAATCTTCATGAGTATTGCGAATACACGGTGAGCGGGCGCGTTTTTGCGGACTGCTCGGGCGACAGCATCCTGCGGCTCTCCGGCGCGGAGTTTCGCACGGGGCGCGAGGCGACGGACGAATTCGACGAGAGCTTCGCGCAGCCTCGGGCCGACGCGCACACAATGGGCAACTCCATCCTCATGCAGTTGCGCGAATGCAAGGAGCACCGCCCCTTCATCCCGCCGGCATGGGCGCATCGCTACACCGACGCAAACGCCCCGAAACACCGCAAGCTGCGCGCCGAGGACAATAACTTTTGGTTCATCGAATACGGCGGATTGATCGACACCATCGGCGACGCGAACAAAATCCAATTCGAACTCAAGCGCGTCGTTTACGGCCTCTGGGCCTACATGAAAAACCACCCCGACGGGCGCTGCAAAAATTACGAGCTGGACTGGGTCGGCTCGCTCCCCGGCAAGCGCGAGAGCGCGCGCCTCGTCGGCGATGTCATCCTAAACCAGCGCCACGTCATGGACGCCGGGCGCTTTCCCGACAGCGTCGCCCACGGCGGCTGGGTGCTCGACGACCATCATCCCGGCGGCATTCATTACGACGGCGAGCCGTCCAAGTTCGACTATCCGCCCGTGCCCTTCGGCATCCCCTACCGCAGCCTGTATTCCAAAAACATCGACAACCTGTTTTTCGCGGGAAGAAACGTTTCCTGCACGCACGCCGCGCTGAGCACGATACGCGTCATGGCCACTTGCGCCGTCATGGGCCAGGCCGTCGGCACTGCCGCGGCGCTGACGAAAAAACACGGCTGCATGCCGCGCGATATTTATAAAAAACACATCGCCGAACTGCAGGCGACCCTTCTCGACGACGACCAGATGATCCCGCACCTCCGCCGCAAAGTCTCCCCGCTGACATTGCAAGCGACAGCGCAGTTCGAGGCGCTGCGCGCCGGGCACGATCGCAACATTGAAAAAGGCGAGTGGGGCACCGGCGCCGGCAGCGGCACCGGCGGCACCAAATACAGGTGGCAGGACAAACAAATCGAGACCGGCGTCTGGCTCAAGCAAGGCGAAACCGCCCGCTACGAATGGCCCGCGCCCGTGATGATTTCCTCCGCCCGCGCCGTGTTCGACACCGAGCTTTCCTTCCGCGGCAAACGCATGCGAAAACTGGAGGGGACGACCGATTACAAGGAACTGCCCGCGATGCTCGCCAGGGAGTTCGCGCTGGAAGTCCTCAAGGACGGCCAATGGATGGAAATCGCCCGCGAAAAAGAAAACCGGCGACGCTTCTGGCGCGTGAAATTCCCCGCGGTCAGCTGCACCGCCGCCCGCCTGAAAGTCATCTCCACCTGGGGCGCGAAAACCGACGCGCACGTATTCAGCTTCGAGGTTGCGTGATTATGAAAGCCACACGCACACATGAAACAATCCATGTAGGGGCGCACCTTGCGTGCGCCCTCGCGTCCGCCCTCGTTGGGGCTTCGTGCGCAAACAGTCTTTCGCAAACGAGGGCGCACGCAAGGTGCGCCCCTACAAATTCATTTCCCCAATGACCGCAAAAAACACACTGCTTCCCCGCGTTCTCGCCCTTCTCATTTTTGCCGCCGGATTTTCTTTCGCGCGCGCCGAGTCCGTCAAGGCCGGCGACATCCTGCCGCCGTGGAGCGAGGGTTGTCTTGACATCCACCACATCAACACCGGGAGGGGCGAATCCTCGTTTATCATCATGCCAGACGGCACGACGATGCTCGTGGACGCCGGCTCTATCGCCGGGAAACCTCGCTGGAGCGCCGAGGCGCGCCCCGACGGCTCGCGCTCCGCCGGCGAGTGGATCGCCCGCTACATCGGACGCGCCATGCGCGCGACCCCGAAAAAAAACGTCAGCTACGCGATGATTTCGCACTTCCACATCGACCACATGGGCGCGGTGGGAAAAGACACGCCCGACTCGCGCATCGGCCCCTACAAGGCCAGCGGCATCACCGAGGTGGCGGACTTCGTTCCCTTTGAAAAAATCATCGACCGCGCATGGCCCGACTACAAGGGGCGCGGCGGCCCGTGGAATGACGCGAAAATGAAAAACTACCGCAAGTTTGTGGGCTGGCAGATCGCGAACAAGGGCATGAAGGCGGAGCGTTTTAAGGTCGGCGTCAACAACCAGATCACCCTCGTCAACAACCCCGCGAAATATCCCAACTTCGAAATCCGCAACCTCTCCAACGACGGCATTGTCTGGACGGGCACGGGCGCGGAAACGCGCGACGCACTCGGCGGGCACACGACCAGCGGAAACAAATGCAGCATCGCCTTTCGCCTGGCCTACGGAAACTTCACGTATTTCAGCGGCGGCGATCTCGATTGCAGGGGCGTGGAAACTGGCGGCGTCGACATCGAGGCGGAAGTCGCCAAGGCCTCCGGCCGCGTGGATGTCATCAAGGCAAACCACCACGGCAACTACGACGCCAACGGCCCCGGCTTCATGCGCGCCCTCAGTCCGCGGGTGGTAATCATAGACTCCCATGGCGCCAGCCAGCCGTCCATGAACGTATGGCGCCGCCTGCGCGACAAGAATCTCCTGCCAACCCCGCCGGATGTGTTTGCGACAAACCTCATGGAGGCGACCGCGCTGGCCATGAACGAAAAGCCCGAAAAGGTGGGCGCCCGCAGCCATGTCGTCGTTCGAGTCAGCCCCGGCGGCGAAAAATACTTTGTTTATCGCGTGGACAACACCGATGAAAGCGACCGCGTCCAGTCCGTCCACGGTCCCTACCACTCGAATTAGAAAAACAACGTTTCAAAAAGCACGCACCCAAAAAATCCATGAAAACACCGACTCTTGGCATTATCGCATTTTTTGCTTTTGCAGCGCTCTCCATTCCCCCCGCCCGCGCCGACGCCGTCAAGGTCGGCGACACCCTGCCGCCGTGGAGCGAGGGTTGCCTCGACATCCACAACATCAACACCGGCAAGGGCGAGTCGTCGCTCATCATCATGCCCGACGGCACGACGATGCTTGTGGACGCCGGCGACATCAACGCAAAGGGAGGCGGCCTCGTTGACGCGCTGCCCGACGACACGCGCCTGCCGGGCGAATGGATCGCCCGCTACATCAGCCGCGCGACCGCAAGCACACCGGGCCGCGCGCTCAATTACGTGCTGCTCACCCATTTTCATTCCGACCACATGGGCAAGCTGGTGAAGACCTCCAGTGATTCGTCCGCCGGGGGCTACAAACTCGCCGGCGTCACCGAGGTCGCCGAGCATGTTGCGTTTGAAAAAATCGTCGACCGCGGCTGGCCCGATTACGATTTCCCGGAGCCGATCAAGGGCGCGATGATGGCAAACTACCGCAAGTTCGTGGACTGGCAGATCGCGAACAAGGGCGCGAAGGCGGAGCGCTTCAACGTCGGCGTGAACGACCAGTTCGCGCTGCGCCACAATCCCGCGAAATATCCGAACTTCGAGATCCGCAACATCGCCGCCAACGGCGTTGTCTGGACGGGCCTCGGCGCAAACACGCGCAACCACTTTCCCGACCCGAAGGACGTGGCAAAGGGCGCGATCATCGAGAACAATTGCAGCATCGCATTCCGCCTGTCCTACGGGGCGTTCGATTATTTTGTCGGCGGTGACATCAGCGTGGCCGGAGTGGAAAACGCCGCGCCCGCCGACCGGCTTTGGATGGACATCGAGCGGCCCGTCGCGCTCGTCACCGGTCCCGTCGATGTGATGAAGGCCAACCACCACGCCTATCGCGACGCCAACAGCGCGTTTTTCCTGAGCGCGCTCCGTCCGCGTGTGATCGTTGTCCACGTCTGGACCGCGCCGCAGCCCTCCGCCAACACCTACAGCCTGATGCGCTCGAAAAAAACGTGGCCCGGCGCGCGCGACATTTTTATCACCAACCAGCCCGAGTCCGCGAAATTGGTCACACGGGTTGATCCGAAGGGGCCTCCTCCGGGGCATGTCGTTGTCCGCGTGAGCCCGGGCGGCGCCGAGTATTTCGTTTATGTGCTCGAGGAAACCAACGAGAGCGGTCGCGTGAAATCCGTCCACGGCCCCTACAAATCACGGTAAGAAAAAACATCACCCGCATAACACCCACCCAAAAAAACATGAAAACACTTATTCGCAGCGTGCTCGCGCTTTTTGTTTTTGCCGCCGGCGTCTCCGGCGTTCGCGCCGAACCCGTCAAGGTCGGCGATTCACTGCCGCTGTGGAGCGAGGGTCTGCTCGACATCCACTTCATCAACATCGGCGCGGGTGAGTCGTCGCTCATCATCATGCCCGACGGCACGACGATGCTCGTGGACGCCGGCGACCACGGCCGCCCCGACGCCTACCATCTCTCCACGCTGCCCGACTCGACTCGCCAGGCGGGCGAGTGGATCGCGCGCTACGTCAAGCGCGCCACCACGAACGCGCCCGGCGACGCGATCAATTACGTGATGATTTCGCATTTGCACGGGGATCACATCGGGAGCGTCAAAAAGCACACGCCGCCCGCCGCCTCCGGCGCCTACAAGCGCATCGGCATCAGCGAGGTCGCCGAGCATGTCGCGATTGAAAAAGTCCTCGATCGCGGCTGGCCCGACTACAATTTTCCCGTGCCGCAAAAAAGCGGCGTGGTCACCAACTACCGGAAGTTTTTGAACTGGCAGGTCGCGAACAAGGGCGTGAAGGCCGAGCGGTTCAAACCCGGCGTGAACGACCAGATCGTGATGAACCACAACCCCAAGAAATACCCGAATTTTGAAATCCGCAACCTCGCCGCCAACGGTGTCGTCTGGACGGGAATCGGCTCAAACACGCGCAATCATTTTCCCGACCCGAAGGACGTGCCGCCGGGCGCGATCATCGAGAATCTTTGCAGCATCGCGTTCCGCCTGTCCTACGGCGAGTTCGATTATTTTTCCGGCGGCGACCTCAGCGTGAACGGAACGGACAACGCCTCGACCGCCGACTTGTGGAGGGATATCGAGCGGCCCGTCGCGCTCGTCACCGGTCCAGTCGAGGTGATGAAGGCCAACCACCACGCCTACTACGACGCCAACAGCCCGTTCTTTCTCGCCTCGCTGCGCCCGCGGGTGATCGTCGTCTCCACGTGGTTCACCGCCCATGTGGCGCTCAACACCTACCGCCGGATGCAGTCCAAGACGCTCTGGCCCGGCGCGCGCGACATTTTTATCACCAACCAGCCGGAGGCCATGAAACTGGCCGCGCGCCTCGACCCGAAGGATCCGCCCCCGGGCCATGTCGTCATTCGCGTGAGCCCGGGCGGGGCCGAGTATACCGTGTATGTTCTCGACGAAACCAACGAGAGCGCCCGTGTGAAATCCATCCACGGCCCCTACAAATCGCGCTGATTTTTTCCAATGACACCAAATGTTGAAAATGCACTAAAGGCCGCAACCGACACCAAGGCGCTCTTGGTCGGGCGCGGTGTTCTGCGCGAGGCCGCGCCGCTGTTCAAGGAACAGTTCGGCGACAAACGCGCGCTCATTGTCGCAGACACCACCACGTTCGGCATCGCCGGGCGCGATGTGTCGGAATTTTTGCGCCAGGGCGGCGTGCCGCAGGACGAGGCGTTTGTGTTTTCCGAACCGGAAATGCACGCCGAATACCATCACGTCGAGGCGCTCGCGGAGCGCCTGCGCGCCACGGACGCGATTCCCGTCGCCGTCGGCTCCGGCACCGTGAACGACCTGTGCAAACTCGCCGCGCACCTCGTGGAGCGGCCCTACATGATCGTCGGCACCGCCGCCTCGATGGACGGCTACACTTCGTTCGGCGCGTCCATCACCGCCGACGGCGCGAAGCAAACGTTCAACTGCCCCGCGCCGCGCGCCGTGCTCGCCGACCTCGACATTTTCGCGCGCGCGCCGGCTGACATGACCGCCGCCGGATACGCCGATTTGTTTTCGAAAGTCACCGCCGGCGGTGACTGGCTCGTGGCCGACATGCTCGCGGTGGAGCCGATTATTCCGCGCGCGTGGGACATCGTGCAAGGCGGCCTCGCCGACGCGCTCGGCGATCCCGCCGGTGTGCGCGCGGGCGACGCCGTCGCGCTCGGAAAACTCGTCGAGGGTTTGATGCTCGCCGGCTTCGCCATGCAATACTCGCGCATCAGCCGTCCCGCGTCCGGAGCGGAGCATTACATCAGCCACCTCTGGGACATGGAGGGTCACCGTTATCGCGGGCACGGCGTGTCGCACGGTTTTCAAGTCGCAGTCGGCACCGTCGCCATCCTCGCGTTTTACGAGCAGCTCTTTAAGCACGATCTCGCCGCGCTCGACATCGAGCGCTGCTGCGCCGCGTGGCCGGAACTCGCCAAGGTGGAGTCGGACGCGATGGCCGAGTTTGGCAGCACGGTGTTTCGCGATCGCGTGCTTTCCGAGAGTCGCGCGAAATACATCAACAAGGAGCAGCTCGCCGCCAAGCTCGCCCTGGTGAAGCAAAACTGGATCGCGCTCAAGCCGCGCCTGGAAAAACAACTGCTTCCCGTCGCCGAGGCGCAGCGCCTGCTGCGGCTAGCGGGCGCGCCTGCGGAGCCGGAGGATGTCGGCGCGAGCCGCGCGCAATTGCGCCGCGCGCTGACCGTCGCCCCGATGTTGCGCAACCGCGTCACCGTGCTCGACCTCGCCCATTACACCGGGCTGTTTGACACCTGCATCGACGGCCTTTTCGGGAAGGGCGGCCGCTGGGAAATCTAACCCGCGCCGCGACGCGAAAAACCTTCGTTCACCGTTCGCATTTTTAATCTCAAAAAACAAAAAACACATCATGAAAACAAACCTCGTAACCACAATCCGGCGCCTGCTCGCGGGCGGCTTGTTCCTCGCCGCCGCGACCGCCTTTTGCGGAAACGCCACGCTCGAGCATCCCTTTGTCGGCACCTACAAACGGGAGGCCGCGCAAGGCATGACCATCCACAAGGACACCGCCTTCCTGTTCAACAACACGGGCATCTGCCGCATGTATAATCTCAAGACCGGCGAGTTCATCACCTCGTTCGAACTCGACACGCTCGCGCCGGAAAACCATTCCAACTGCGCCGACTTCGGCGTGGAGTATCCCGCGGGCAACCACTCCTATCCGGCGATCTATGTTTCAGAGTGCTACGGGAAAAGGCGCTGCTTCGTGGAGAGCATCAACGAGGCCGGCGCAAAGCTGATACAAACCCTGGCGGTAAGAATCGGCGGCAAGGACAACAGTCCCTTCGACTGGTATGTGGATCGTGATAAAAAATTCCTGTATTCAATCGCCATCGTCGCGGACGACAAAGGCATGAGGGATTATCGTCTCACGAAATACCGCCTGCCCGCGTTGAGCGCTGGTGATGTCAATTTCACCAAGAGCGACGTCATCGAGCAGTTCACCATCAAGTTCTCCCAGTTGAGCCAGGGCGGGACAATCCGCGGCGATTATCTCTATCTGCCCGTCGGCCATCCGAAACCCTCCGGCACCAAGAAAGACCCGAAGGACCGCGGCCTGCTCGTCGTGAACCTGAAGACAAAACAAATCGAAAAAACGCTTGATCTCAACCAGCTCGCCGTCGAGCCGGAGGACGTCGCGTTCCACGGCGACAAACTCCTGATGTATTGCGGCCAGTCGGGCGGCCTGTGGCACATCACGGGCTTCTGATTCAGGTAGGGCGAACCCTCCGGGTGAGCCGTTCGCAATTTCGGCTCACCCTGAGGGTTCGCCCTACCAAAGTCGCCCCACCAAAATCACAAAACAACCCTCATGAAAAACACCGTCATTGCCGGCGTCCGGCGCGCGTTCGCAGCAGCCGCGTTTTTTGCCGCCGCCTCCACCGCATTTTGCGCGGGCGCCACGCTCGCGCATCCCTTCCCGGGCCAATACAAGGGGGAGTCCGCGCAAGGCATGACCATCCACAAGGACACCGCCTTCCTGTTCAACAACACGGGAGGCTGCCGCGTGTATAACCTCAAGACCGGAGCGCTCGTCAACGAGTTCAAACTCGCCAGTGCCGCGCCGGAGAACCACGCCAACTGCGCCGATTTCGGCGTGGAGTATCCCGCGGGCAACGACACCTACCCGGCGATTTATATCTCCGAATGTTTTGGAAAACGCCGCTGCCTTGTGGAAAGCATCAACGAGGCCGGTTCGAAATTGCTGCAAACGCTGGAGCTTAAATCCGGCGGTCCCGAGGAACTGCCCTACGACTGGATCGTGGATCGCGAGAAAAAATTCCTCTACGCCATCACGCTCGTCTCGGATGAGGGCGGCATGAAGGAGGCCCTTGTCACAAAACTCCGCCTGCCCGCGCTGGGCGAGGGCAACGTCATTTTTGCAAAGAAGGACATCATTGAGCAGTTCACGATCCGCTTCCGCAACCTGCACCAGGGCGGCACGATTCGCGGCGAGCGCCTCTATCTGCCGCTCGGCCGCCACAAGCCCCACGGAAAGAAAAAAGACACGCGCGACCGCGCCGTGATGATCGTCAACCTGCGGACAAAACAAATCGAGAAAACCATCGACCTCAGCGACGACATTCACGTCGAGCCGGAGGACGCCGCGTTCCACGGCGACGAGCTGCTGGTGTATTGCGGACAAGCAGGCGGCCTGTGGCGCGTCAACGGACTCTGACCGCGCGCGCATCCACACACACACACTTTCACTCCCACTCACTTTCACACGGAAAAACACACACGAAACAACATGGAAAAACAAAAAACCACCAAGAGCTTTCACTACTGGCAATGGCGCACCATCATCGCGACGATGGTCGGCTACTCGCTGTTTTATTTCATCCGAAAAAACCTCAGCGTGGCCATGCCCGGCCTGCAGGCGGAGTTCGGCATCACGAAGGCCCAGCTCGGCATCTTCCTCACCGCGCACGGCCTCATCTACGGCGTGTCGAAATTTGTCAACGGCATCATCGGCGACCGGGTGAACGCGCGCGCGTTCATGGTCTTCGGGCTGCTCGCCGTTTCGTTGTGCGGCCTCGCCTTCGCATCCGGCCCGACCATCGCCGCGTTTTTCGCCGGCTCGAACACGGGCGAGAAATTCACCGCCGTGCTCGTCGTCACGCTCGGCGTGATCTGGATGATCAACGGCTTCTTCCAAGGCACGGGATTTCCGCCCTGCGCGCGGCTCATCACCCACTGGGTGCCGCCCTCCGAGCTCGCATTCAAGATGTCCATCTGGAACGCCTCGCACTCCATCGGCGCCGGTTTCGTCGTCGTGCTCTGCGGCTACCTCGTGATGCTCGGCTGGCGCTGGTGCTTCTGGGTGCCCTCCATGATCACCATCGTCGGCGCGGGCGTGCTCTGGCTCACGCTGCGCGACACGCCTTCGTCCGTTGGCCTGCCGGAATTGCCGGGCACGGAAAAGAAATCCGAAAAAACGGACACCGAGGCCGACCGCGCCGAGTTCAAACAATTCCTCCGCAAAAAAGTGTTCCTCAATCCGATCGTCTGGCTCTGCGGCTTCGCCAACTTTTTCATCTACACCATCCGCTACGCCATCCTCGACTGGGGCCCGACCATGCTCGGCGAGTGGAAGCACATCTCGATAACAAAATCCACGTGGATGGTCGCCGGCTTCGAGATCGCCGCCATTGCCGGCATGCTCGTCGCGGGCTGGGCGACCGACCGCTTCTTCAAGGGACGCGCCGCCCGCGTGTGCGTGCTCTGCATGGCGTTCGTGACGGTCATCCTGGTGGTTTTCTGGCTGGTGCCGCTGCCGACTCTGGCGCTGGTTCCGGTGCTCATGGCCGCGGGATTTTTCATCTACGGCCCGCAGGCGCTCACCGGCGTGATCACGGCCAACATCGTCACGCGCCGCGGCGCGGCGACGGCGATCGGCTTCACCTCGCTGTTCTCCTACGCCAGCACGGTGCTCTCCGGCTGGGGGCTCGGCCTGGTGGCGCAAAACTACGGCTGGGCGCCCGCCATCGGCGTGCTGTGCGGCGCGGGCGTCATCGGCCTCATCGCCTTCCTCTGCCTGTGGAACACGAAGCGCGACGCCTACGAGGACGAACAGGAGGGCGCAGCGTAAGCCGCGGCCCCCTTTCCGAGGCGGACGTCCGCCTCGGAAACAACAGCTGAAAAAAGGAAACTTTAGGCGGGCATTTTTGTCGGGTTTTTGCCTGACTGAAAATGCCCGCAACTTTTGCCCGGGATCATCGTCACGCAAAAACCAAAACCCATCCTCTTTTCACTCTCAAAAAATCGTGTCTGTGTTCTTATTTTCCGACAAAGCCCGCCGCTCTCCGTTTTCGCAATCTTACCGTTCAGGCAAAATCTTCTTGCTGGTGCTTTTTTTGGGCTGCGCCATCCCCGGCTTCGGACAAAAGGCGGGCACGTCCACCGAACCCGCCGCCGAATCAGGCGGCAAGACCGTCCCCGTCACGCTCGCCGCCACCACGGAGTCCGGCAACCAGGGAAAAAAAGGCGCGGGTGACAACTCCTCCTCCACGTCATCCTCGACTCCCGCCGCCACCGCGGAAAACACCGTCGTGCTCGACACCTACACCGTGAAAGCCTCGCGCGAGGGCGGCGTTGTCACCGAGGGTCCGCAACCCGTCCAAACCTACGACTCCGCGCAAATCAGCGATTCCGGCGCGTTCAACATGGAGGACTTTCTCGAGGACCTGCCGCCCGCCGAGGACGGCGACGAAGTGCTCATTCTCATCGACGGACAGCCCGCGCACATCGACCCCGAAACGATTCCGCTCGACATGATCGAGCGCGTGCAAGTCAGCCTCTACGGATCGATCCCCGAACTCGGCGCCTACGCGCAAGGCAAGGTCATCAACATCATCCTCAAAAAAGACTACGTCGGCGGCGACATCGGCGAGCGCATCCGCGTCGCGGCGGCAGGCGGCGGATTTCACCAATACACAAAATTCTCCATGAACGTCACCAAGCGCCGCTGGAGCTATTTTCTCAGCGGCGTTTATTGGAAGACCAACGAATTGCTCGCCTCCAGCCGCGAACTCTCGCGCAACCAGGACCACACCTACCGCGACGGCACCGACATGCGCCTCGCCTGGGGCACCCCCGGCGTCGTGCAAGCCGCCAGCGGCAACCTCGCCGGCATCGTCGATTCCGGCGGCAATCCCGTCGCCTCCGCGCTTGTGCCCGAAAACCAAAACGGCCTCTCGCTCGCCGCCTCCGATTTTCTGGCCGGCGACACCGCGCTCTCCGCCACCGCCTACGGACAGCGTCGCTTCAACACATCCGACTATCGCATGCTCATCGCCCCCACGCGGCGCTACAACATGAACGGCTCCGTCACCTACAAGCGCGGCGACCGCTTCCGCATCAGTCTCAGCGGAAACTACACCGACACCAAGGTCGAGCGCATCGGCGCGCCGCCCGTCACCGCCGCGTCCTCCAAGACACTCGTGCCCGCCGCCTACAACCCCTTCGGGCAGGACGTCTATGTTGGCCTCGTCCACACGGAATTCGGCCCCACGCGCCAAACCGCGCGCACCCGCAACGCGCAATTCGGCCTCAAGATGAGCGGCAAAATCGGCGACATCACCCCGCCGGCTCCCGGCCAGCACAGCACCGCGTGGAACTGGAGCAGCAGCATCGGTTATCAACGCTACCGGTCGCGCACCATCGCCACCGACCTCGACAAGGACGCGTTCACCGCCTCGCTCAAGGCCGACGATCCCGCCCTGCGTTTCAACCCCTTCGGCGATCCCGCCCTCGGCCCCGTCAACGCGCACCTTTACCCCGGCCTCACCGTCTATCGCACGCGCTTGGACGACATCACCAACGTCCGCTACAACGCCGCGGCCAACGGCCCGCTCGCCATCCTCCCCGGCGGCCCGCTCCGTCTCGCGCTCGCCGCCGCCTATCACCACCAGGACCGCGACCGCGAAAACACAAACGCGACCTCCGGCAACCCCGCCAAGACGGAAAAAACCAACGACTCCGGCGCCGGCTCCGCCTCGCTCAACGTGCCCTTTTTCGGAAGGGCAAACTCCGCGCCCCTCCTTCGCCGCCTCGAAACCAACGCCTCCTACTGGCAAAACATGCAAAGCCAGGGCAACCGCCGCCGCAGCTACGCCGGTGGCCTCGTCTGGTCGCCGGCGCGCTCGCTGCTCTTCCGCGCCCGCTACTCGGTTTACGAAAACAAACCCGCCACCTCGACCTTTGCCGGCTCCGAGTCGCTCGTCACCGAGACCTTCATCGACCGCGCCCGCGACGACGAAACCGTCACCGACGTCACCGTTTTCACGCGCGGCTCCATCTCCGCCGTGACCTCGAAAAGCGAAACGCAAACCCTCGGATTCACCCTCGAACCGACCTTCCTGAAAGGCCTGCGATTTTCCGCCACGCACAACGTCCGCCAGCGCCACTGCATCTACCAAAGCAGTTTCAGCGCGCAGGAAATCATCAACAACGAAAGCTCGTTCCCCGGCCGCGTCATCCGTGACGACCCCACGCCGGCGGACATTGCGCAAGGCCTGCCCGGCCGCATCACCCGGATCGACACCACGCCCGGCAACACCGGCGAGGCCGAGGTCCGCGACCTGCGCTTCTCGCTCGAATACCGCCTGCCCAGGCAGCAATACGGCCGCATCATGCTCCGCGCCTACGCCACGCACGTGCTCGATTCGGAATACCAAGTGGCCCCCGGCGTTGACTACACCTATCGGAGCACCAGCGGCAACAATCCGCCCGAATGGACATTCCAGGGGCAGGCCTCGTGGAACCACAAAGGCTGGAATACGGTTATTCGTGTGAACCACACCGGCCCGCGCATGAACGCGCCCATCGACGACCCGGAAAACCCGACATACACGACGGTGAACTTCGACCTGAGTTATCAGTTTCAAAAACCGATCATCGGAAAATTTGGCCGCCGCCTCCGCATTGGCGTGGGCATAGCGAACTGCTTTGACGTCGACCCGCTCTACGCCGACACCGTCTCCGGCTACCGCACCGGCTCTCCGCTGGGCCGCATGTATACCTGCTCCCTCACGCTGCCGATGTGACGGACGGTTGCGAGAGTCACGCCTCACGTCGCGTCAGCAATCTGGAGGGGCTCCTGCCAACCTTCGAAAGTTTCGGAGCGTTGGTTTTTCTTCCCAATTCACACAACCTCTACCCAAGTCCGCAATCTGGAGCAGTCTAAATAAAACTGCATTCGCGTTGGGTATTGGCACGCTTGGCGGGCGCGCCGTTTTTTGAATGTCAAGTGCGGCGGTTGGCAGAATGTCGCGTCGCTCGGGCCGGCAAACCCGCTCTGCCAAAAACGGCCGCGCTATTTATAAAAATAGTCTATTTTATCTTCCCGTTCTCAAACACCACTTTGCCGCCGACGATGGTGTATTTGACGCGTCCTGTGAGGGTTTGGCCGGACCAGGGGGAGTTGGCGGACTTGCTTTGGCCTTTTTTGGCGTCGTATAGCCATTTTTCCTTTGGGTCGAAGAGGCAGATGTCGGCGTTCGCGCCTTCGGCGAGTGTGCCGGCCTCCAGATTCAAGAGTTGGGCGGGTTTTCTTGTCATCAGGTCGATGACGTGGGGGAGCTTGAACTTCGACTGGCGCACGAGGATGTCGAGCGTGACGGGGAGCGAGGTTTCCAAGCCGAGGATGCCATTGGGGGCGTTGTCAAATTCGCGGTCTTTTTCGTAGTCGGTGTGCGGGGCGTGGTCGGTGGCGATGATGTCGATGGCGCCGTCGCGCAGGCCTTCGATTATGGCGAGGCGGTCCTCCTCGGTGCGGACGGGCGGGTTCATTTTGTAGTGGGTGTCGTAGTGCTCGAGGGCGGCGTCGGTGAGCGCGATGTGGTGCGGGGTCGCCTCGGCGGTGATGCGGGTGCCGCGCGCCTTGGCGCGGCGGATGAGTTCGACGGAGTATTTCGAGGAGATGTGCTGGCAGTGGATGTGCGCGCCGGTGTAGGAGGAGAGGATGACGTTGCGCGAGACGATGATGTCCTCGGCGGCGTTGGGCCAGCCGCGCAGTCCGAGTCGGCTGGACATGACGCCTTCGTTCATCACGGCGCCTTGCGTGAGGGAGTGGTCCTGACAATGGTCCATGACGGGGAGGTCGAACATTTTGGCGTATTCGACGGCGGAGCGCATGAGGGCGTTGGATTGCACGCAGTCGCCGTCGTCGGTGATGGCGACGACTCCGGCGCGCTTGAGCGAGCCGATGGGGGCGAGGGCCTGGCCTTTCATGCCTGTGGTGATGCAGCCGGTGGGATAAACGCGCACGACGGCGTCGCGGTCGGCGGCGTCCTTGATTGCCTGGATGGTGCCGGCGTTGTCGGCGACGGGCGATGTGTTTGGCATGCAGACGACGGTGGTGAATCCGCCCGCGGCGGCGGCGCGGCTGCCGGTGGCGATGGTTTCCTTGTGCGTCTGGCCGGGCTCGCGGAAGTGGACGTGGACGTCAACGAGACCGGGGCAGGCGACGAGGCCGGCGGCGTCGATTTTGCGCGCGCGTTTTTTCGCGGCGGCGGAGAGCGAGGGGACGATTTTACCGGCGTCGTTGACGTAGAGGTCGCCGATCGCGTCGCGTTTGGCGGCCGGGTCGATGATGCGGGCATTTTGGATCCAGAGTGTGGGCATGATGTGGGAAGAAAAGGCTGAAGGGCTGAAGGATGGGACGGATAAGACTGATAGGGCCGATGGGACAGATGCGCGGGCTAGTCCGCCGCGATCACGTTTTCCGGCTGGCCTCCGGAGCAGAGATATAGCACCGCCATGCGGACCGCGATGCCGTTGGTGACTTGTTCTAGGATCACGCTGTTGGGGCCGTCGGCGAGGTCGTTGTCGATTTCGACGCCGCGGTTGATCGGGCCGGGGTGCATGATGAGCGCCTTGGGGTTCAGCCACGAGGCGCGGGTTTTGTTGAGGCCAAACATGCTCGTGTATTCGCCGAGCGAGGGGAAGTGGTTCGCGCTTTGGCGTTCGTGCTGGATGCGCAGGAGCATGACAACGTCGGCGCCGGCGAGGGCGCCGCGGAGGTCGTGCGAGACCGTCACGCCGAGGGCGGTGAGGTGGCGCGGGACGAGGGTCGAGGGGCCGCAGAGGGTGACGTCGGCGCCGAATTTTTTCAGCGCGTGGATGTTGGAGCGGGCGACGCGGCTGAAGAGGATGTCGCCGAGGATGACGATTTTTCGGCCTTTGAGCGAGCCGAGGTGCTCGCGCATGGTGAAGGTGTCGAGGAGGCCTTGCGTGGGGTGGGCGTGCGCGCCGTCGCCTGCGTTGATGACGGGGATGTCGAGGAGTTTGGAGAGGTAGAGGGGCGAGCCGGAGGCGGCGTGGCGCAGGACAATCATGTCGGCTCCGAGGGCGCGGATGTTTTCGGCGGTGTCGCGGAGGCTTTCGCCTTTCGTGGTGGAGCTGGCGGAGGCGTCGAAGCTGATGACGTCGGCGCTGAGTCGCTTGGCGGCGATGTCGAACGAGATGCGGGTGCGCGTGCTCGGTTCGAGGAAGAGGTTGACGATGGTCTTGCCGCGCAGGGCGGGGACTTTTTTCACGCTGCGACCGAGGATTTTCTTGAAGGCGGCGGCGGTGGCGTGGATTTGGTTAATTTCGTCGAGGGAGAGTTCCTCGAGCGTGATTAGGTCTTTGCGGGTCCAGGGCATGGGAGAAGAGTGAATGGTGAAAGGTGAAGAGTAAAAAACGGAGGGCGCTACCGCGCCGGTAAGGTGCTGGTGATTTCAATGGTGTCGAGGGCGGGGTTGGCGGGGTCGATGTGGGTGCGGATTTTTTCGTTGGCGCCGACGTCGAGCTGGATGCCGGTGTAGTTGGCGGCGATGGGGAGGCGGCGGTCGCCTCGGTCAACGAGCACGGCGAGTTCGACGCGCTCGGGGCGTCCGTGGTCGAAGACTTCGTTGAGGGCGGCGTTGATGGTGCGGCCGGATTGGAGGACGTCGTCAACGAGGATGACTGTGGCGTTGTTGACATCGCCGGGGATGTGCGTGGGCGCGAATTCCTTGGGGATGGGATGGCGGCCGATGTCGTCGCGGTGAAAGGAGATGTCGAGCACGCCGGGTCGCGCGCCGGGGATCATGGTGGCGAGCCGGCGGGCGAGGGTGACGCCGCCGTTGGCGATGCCGAGGAGGAGGATTTTTTCGCGGGCCGGATGCCTTTGGGCGATGGCCTTGGCGAGTTGCTCAATGGCGATGTGGATCGCGTGGCCGCTTTCTGTTTCACGTGCGGCGGTTGTTTGTTTTTTTGATTTGCTGATTTTGGCGGGCACGGGTGTGTGTTTTGGCACGGGCTTGGAACGGGGGAAGATTATTTTATCGAAATGAATCGCGCCGCGTGGGGTTTGGTCGCGGATTTTTTGCGCGCCACGGTGCTATGGCAGGGTGGGGTGGGCGCGACGTCGGGGCTGGGTGCGTTGAGAAATCATTGAGCGGCGGCCGTTGTGCGTTTCGGGCGTTTGTTTTATTCTTTGCGCGTTCCCGCTTTTGGCGTCGAATGGCGCAAGGGCCTCCTCCTCGCCCCGCCGCCTTTTTCACACTGGAGAAAACCCATGCGACATAGAAAGTCTTCCTCATGAAAAAAATCCATCTTTCCCCGGCGCCTTTTTTACGCGCGCTGCTTGCGCTGGTTGTCCTGGCCGGCGTGCTCCGCGCCGATGACGGCGTCTCGCTGGAAACCGACAGCACTTTTCCCGACATCGAAAACTGGGCGGGCACAAACTGGCAGAGCGCAGGCTGGCCCGCGATCCAGTTGAAAAAGAACCGCATCGACCGTTCCATCGTGCAGCTCGGCTTCGACTCGGTGTCGCCTTACAACACCGGCGCCGGTCCCAACTTCCTGCTGCGCGTGCGAATCGGCGGGCGGTTTGTTTTTCTGACAAACTCCGCGGAGGTCGCCGCGTCGAAGCCCGGCGCGATTTTGATGCAAAAAAAGGAGCGCATCTTCGAGGGCGTTCTTCCGAACGGCGGCGTGCTCGCGGAGGCGGCGGTCGATTACGGGCGGAGCACGGTGCACTACACCGCCGGCGAACTGAATCCGGGCAACACTAACGATCCCCGCTTCACGTCGCTGCGGTTCATCCCGCGCAATGGTGGCGGCTCCGACGGCGCGGCTGGTAGTGGGGGCGCGGTTTCGGACTGGGCACCGTTGTCCTTCGGCATTCCGGCCTACTACGCCGGCGCGAATTGGTCTGTTGCCGCGTGGCCCGGCGCGCGCGGAAAAACCGTGGGCAAACGCGCGACAGTTCGGCTCGGCTTCGACGGCAGCTCCGTGTATCGGGGCGGCGCGCAGGCGCAGGATTTTCTCTGCCGTCTCGTGTTCAAGACCGGCGGCACGGTTTTTCTCAGCAACAGCCCCGAGGTCGCGCGTCGCAAGGGAGATGTCACCGTGATGGAGCGGAAGAACGGTTGCTTCGAGGCGGTCATTGACGGATTGGGCGAGCTGAAGGAAGTGGCGGTTGACTTCGGCGAATCCACGATGGCCTACGGGCGCGGAACATGGAGCCTCAACAAAAAGAACGCCGCCGACGTGCGCTTCAATAGCTTGGACATTTCTCCCGTCGCGGAAGCGCAACGCGCAACCGCCGCGCCGCAGGCACAACCCGCCAAACCGGCGACCAGCGCGCAAGCGAAGGAGTATTCCTCGCCCGCCTATTACGGCGGTCCGAATTGGCTCGTGGCCGTTTTCACAGGCGCGCGCGGACTGAAGCTGTCGGGGAAAAATACGACGCTGTGGCTGCACTTCGATGGCGCGTCGTGCTTCAACACAGGCGAGGACGTGAGTTTTCTTCTGCGCGTGGTTTTCGAAAATGGGAAAACAATCTATGCCTCGAACTCCGAAACAATCGTGACCGCCGCGCCGGGTGGAATGACTGCAAAATTTTCGCTGAATAAAACGGCGCGTTATTTCGAGGGCGCGCTTGTCGGGCTGGGCAACGGCGGCGCGGTTCGCGAGATCGCGGTGGATTTTGGCGAGAGCACAAGTCATCTCCCCGTGCCGCTTAACAAGCGAAACAATAACAACCCGCGCTTCACAAAACTGACAGTGCTCGGCGATCAGTGAAACCCGCGATATGAAATCAAGCGCCGGCAAAAGTGATAATCATGGTAGGGCGAAGCCTCCGGCTGAGCCGCAACTGTGCGAATGTCATATCGGCCGCGGCTCAGCCGGAGGCTTCGCCCTACCGGTTGTGGCGGCCCTCATTTTGGGTTTCATCATGCCTGTTGTCATGGATGCCGGCGCGAGCTCTGAAATCGTCACTTTGCGCCGGTCGGCGGCTTCCGTCGGGCAAGGTTTCGCATCCGTGAAAATCGATGATTGCAAAATAATCGTCACGCGTGATCGCGATAAAAACGCGCCTGAAAAATATATAATAAAAGGAGTGTGTTATTCCAACGATGCAAACGGTCTCACGTTTTATGAAAACCTCGATCGCGACTTGGAGTTATTGAAGGCGATTCACGCAAACTCGATCAGGACATTCAGGCCGTTCGCCGCCTACAAGGAGGGCGCTGAGACAGTCGAGCTCGATTACGAGAAAACCAAGCTCATGCTGGACAAGCTGGCTGGGGCGGGAATCTCCGTCACCGTCGGCTTCGATTCCGCGCGCGACATTATCGGGGGCATCCGCGACGACGCCACGGGGCGCGTGTATCGCGAGGCGTTTTATATGGAATATATAAAAGCCTTTGCCTCGCACCCCGCCGTGCTCGCGTGGGCTTTTGGCAATGAGTATAATTATAAATACGCGGAGTGGTTTGGGGGCGACAAGGGCAGATGGCTCGCCATCCTCGCCGACGCGGTGAAAAACGCAAAGGCGGTGAGTGCGCGACCGACCGCGGTCGTCCATGGCGAGTTGCCCCGAGAAGCGGAAATGCTCGAATACCGCGCCATTCACGGATTGGATATGGTCATGCTTAATATATACCGCGGCCCCGGCTTCGGCACATTATACAAGGATTGGAAATCGCTGTCGCGCGCGACGCCCATGCCCGTCGTGCTCTCTGAATTCGGGCGCAGCTCGATGGACGGGCGCGGCAACGACACCAGCGCGCTCCAGGCCGCGTGGCTCGAAAAAATGTGGGCCGAAATCGAGTCCAACTCCACAGGAAGCGGCGCGGGCGGTTATGTTTTTTCCCTGAAAGACGAGGCGTGGAAGGGCGATTTCGATTCGGGCCCGAACATCGGCCTTGAAAGTCATCTGGGCCTTTTCACCGCAGACGGCCAACCCAAGCCGGCGGCGCGAGTGCTCATGCGATTATGGAAGGCGGCGGAACATGAAAAGGAACTTCGAGGCAAAAATTAAGCGCTTGTTTTTGACGCCGTTCGCGTCGTGGTTGTTTGTCGCGCTGATCGTGACGGGCGCGGTCGTCATGCTTGTATTGCTGCGTCAAAATCGGGCGCATGATGTCGCCGAGGCGCAGCGCCAGGCGCAGCTTCGCGCCGCCGCCATCGCCGATCGCGCCAAGCTCTCCGCCGGCTTGATGGAAGTGCTCTTTTCGGACGTGCAAGGCGCGCTCACCGCGACGCTCAACGCCGTGCCGCGCGAGGGCACGCTCGCTTTTTTGGAGCGCTGGCGCGAAGTGAATCCCCTCGTTGCCGACGCCGCGCTTGTGAATGCGCTCGGCGTGCCGGACCCGGGCGCGACAGCCATCGCTCCGATGATGGCGGACTGGCTTTCGAAGACGCCGTGGCATTCCGGTGCCGTGGCCGAAAAAATCCCGGCGCCCGAGGATTCATCCGCTACCGCATGGGAACCGCTTCGTGAAAAATTGCGCACCGCGGCCGCTCGCGCTCCATGGCATGCGCGCGGTGATGATACAGGGGAACCCGGTTCCGACGGCATCGCAACCGGCAGCGTCGGCGCGCTGCCGCCAAGCGATGATTATACAAAAAGGGAAACTTGGCCCGAGCGCCGGCGACGGCTCGGCATTCCCTTCGCCGAGCGCGCGGGTTGGGACGGCGCGCCCGGCGGACTTTTTGCGTGGCGCATGTGCGATGACGATATCGTGATGGCCGTCAGCGTGAATTTGCACGAACTATCGCGCCTGCTCTCCATCGCGCTTCCGTCGGAAGCGCAAAGCGGCGGGCGTTATCAATTGCTCACGGCCGGCGGCGATGGGTTTCCGATTCACGATGAGCTGCTTCCCGGCTGGCGGGTTGCCGCCGCGCACAACACCTCCGATGTCAGCGCGCTGTTTTCCGGGGAAACATTATACATCAGCGCATCGCTCCTCGTGATACTTGCGGCGTCGCTTGGGATTTTGCTGCTGCTCGGTTTTCAAAAACGGATGCGCGAAAACGAAATCATCGCGGCCGTCACAGACTACGCCTCGCACGAGATGCGAACCGACGTGCAGGAAATTTTATGCTGCACCGATCCGGATGCGCTGTCATCGGACGCCGCTGTTGAGCATCTGACAAAGGCGCGGACCTCGATGATCTATTACGCGTCCGGGCGACTTTCCGAAACGGTGGCCTTTGTGCTGGATTTTTTTCCGCGTGTCATGCGCGGTGGAAAATTGTGGACGGAAAATGTCAACGTCAGCCAAGTCGCGGGAAAACTGCTGGATGAATTCACGACTGTCATGCGGACGGCCGGAATCCCGATGGGCTTTCTGTCGGGCCCTCCCGAGGAGCCTGTTCACCTTGCGAGCAATGAAACCGCGATTTCCATCATCCTGCGAAACCTGATCGAGAACGCCTGCCTGCGCGCGCCGGCGGACAATCGCATGGTGGAATTATTCATAAGGGAAAACGCGGCGGCGGGCATGATTGAGCTGCGTGTTCGCGATTACGGTCCCGCCATTCCGGGTGCCGAACTCGGGCGCATTTTTAAGGCCCGCTGGCGTCCCAAGGATGAGGAGCGCGGCCACGGCATCGGCCTGCCGTTGTGCAGAAAACTGGCCCGTTCCCTTGGCGGTGATCTTGCCCATGAAACCCCGGCCGACGGCGCGGGCGGAAACATCTTCATCCTGTCACTGGCAAATAATAAACAGACATGAATAATATAAACAACGGCGCGGTCCTCGTCGCGGAGGATGATCTGAACCTCGGCCTGTTTTGGGAGGAGTGGCTGATGAGGGCGGGCTACACCGTGACACGCACGACCAACAAAGCCGACGCGCTCGCCGCATTCGAACCAGGCCGCCTCGCCCTTGTTGTGCTCGATATGCGGATGCCCGCCGCGCGAGGCCGCGGTGTGAATAATAAAGCGGGTTTGCTGGCTGCCAGGGAAATGCGACGCCTCGATCCCGATGTGCCCGTGCTCTTTCTCACCGCGAGCAACGACGAGGAAATCGAGGCGGACGCGCTCGAACTGCCCGGCAATGGCAAAACGGGTTTCACTCGAAAACCGTGCGGAATGAAGGCGTTTCAACTCCGCGCGCGCGAAATGGCGCGAAACAATCAATTCTCCTTCGGTCCGCGGGTCGTGATCAATGCAAGCACGCACACCGCCGCGATCCCCGGCTCCGGCGAGCCGCGACGCCTGTCGCCGCAAGTGCTCGACCTGGCCGTGGTGTTTGCGCGAAACAAAAATGTTCGCCTGAGCCGGGCGGAGCTGGTCAGGCAATGGGGCTGGGACGAGGCGTCGCTGGATGAGTGTATCCGCAAACTGCGCGACGCGGTAAACGATGCCGAACACACAATAATAAAAACAATACACGGCACCGGTTATATATATCAATCGTAGGGGCGCGCCTTGCGCGCGCCCTGGTGTGCGAATGATTGTTTGCGTGCGAATTCACAACGCGGACGGGCACGCGAGCGCCCGCAAGACGCACCCCTGCGGGGCATTGAGATTTCATTGAAACACGCGGTTTAAGCCGCACTCGATTTTTGATATGATGTGTGCAACGCCCGCGGAAAGAGAATGCACAACGCGACTCCGACGCGCGGGCGTAAATAATAAACAAAAACCGCACACCATGACTTCACCAAAACTCCGCCGCCGTTGCGCGGCCTTTCAAAATGCAAACCCGCGCGCCTTCGTCCATGCCGCACTGGCGTTTTGCGCATTGATGATATTCGCTCCCGCCGCTGGCGCGGCGGACACCTCAGCCGAATCCACCAGCCGAACCACGCCGGATCAAAAATGGTTTGTTGATGCCGGGATCATGACGCACATAAGCAGCGACCTGAGCGGCCTCGGTTTTAATATTCGCGGAGGTCGTTATATTGGCGCGGCGGACAGGCTCACGCTCGACATGGGCGCGTGCTTCGACCTGGACCCGAAGGTAACCGGGCGTTTTTCGTATTATCGCAGCGGCAGCAGCACAATTCACCACGACGGAAAAATCGAAATCAAGCAGACCGTCATTCCCGTTTTGTTTGGGTGGCAGCACGAATGGAAAACTAAAAGCGGGATGTTTGCCTGCGCCTTCGGCCCCACGGTCGGCGCGGCGTATATTGATGCCAGCGAGGAGCGAAACCCCCGCGTGAGCAACACGAGCAACGTGATGCGCAGTGATGACGGCGTCGCCTTCATGTATGGCGCGACACTCAGCCTGCGCTGGAATATTCTCCGCAATAACGATCGGCTCTATGTTGACTGCTCGCTCGCCGCGCTCGGCGCGACAAAGGTGAAACTCGATAAGTTTTCCGAAAACATAAACCTGTCCGGCGGTCGTCTGGCCGCGGGCATCGGGTATCGGTTCTAACTGACTCCTGCCAATCGCCGGAAGGCGCGAACATTTGGTTTCAATCAAATTTGCGCCTCCGGTTGATTGCGGCATAATGATCGGAGTTTTTCATCAGCCATTCCCTGAACCCAGTCTTGCGCGAGTCGTGTTGACACGGAAGAGAGTGCTTGAAAAATCCAAGAAGTCGCGCACCGTGACGAATCTCGCACTCGGAGGAGTGGCTGAGTTGGTTTAAGGCACCTGACTTGAAATCAGACGTGGGCTCACGCTCACCGGGGGTTCGAATCCCTCCTCCTCCGCCACTTAACATGTTTAATATAAACATGTTAACATTCGGATGAAATTAGGTTGCCACGTGACGCGGCAACCTAATCGATGAAAACACAAACCGCGTTATTTGTTCTCAAGCCATTCAAAAACCGCAATGGCGTTACATCCTACCGTGTGAGTGGCTGGCTTCATGGCGAGCGAATCCGAAAAAACTTCAAGACCCGTCAAGAAGCGGTTGTCGAAAAATCCACCCTCGAAATCAAAGCGGCGCAGATTGCCTCCGGGCTGCGTCCCACAGCGACTATTCTATCCCCGGAGCAACAAAGCGAGGCAGAGGCTTTGTTCCTGAAAATAAAACCACTGAATCATTCGTTATCCTTCTACGTTGATTATGCATTGAAAAACTACCGTGAGGTAGAGCACAAAATTCCTTTGACGAATGCCGTGTTCGAATACCGTGCGCAACGAGCTCAAGATCACGCCAAGGGTTTGATTTCAGTTTCACAGATAAAGGCTATCAAAAATCACATGACGCATTTGTGTAATTCATTTCCCAATGTGCTCGTTTCAGACATAACGCCAGATCATCTCAGGACTTTTTTCGGGCGGGGAAACGCGACGCTCAAAACGCACAACAATCGCCGCGGCATTGTTTCGACTTTCTTAAAATTCGCCATGGATAAAGAGTGGATTTCAAAAAATCCTGTTGCCAAAATCCCGCAATATCGGATTGCGCATAAGCGCGGTTCAGCGGCTACGCTTTCGGCGAATCAGGCGGCTGAACTGATGGAATATGTCGAAACATTTCACGAAGGGCGTTTGGCCTCTTATTTTGCGCTATGCTTGTTTGCCGGCATCCGGCCTGATATTGACCAGGGTGAAATCGCCAAATTAAGGCCCGAGCACATCAATCTGGATACAAAAGTCATCCGAATTGAGCCGGAGGTTTCAAAGGTGAATATGAAACGAAATATCACGATACAGCCGAATCTGGATGCGTGGTTGAGTGCGTATCCGTTGAAGAAATATCCGGTGGTCATAACCAACATGAAATACCTGCGGATCAGGATATCGAAAAAATTCAATCTCACGCATGATGTGTTGCGCCACACATTCATTTCGATGCATGTGGCGAAGTTTCGCTCAATGGGCGACACGGCGTTACAAGCTGGAAACTCGGAGGAAATAATTCGCAAGCATTACCTCGACGTGAAAAGCCAGAGCGAGGCCGAGGTGTTCTTCTCCATTATGCCAAAACTGCGAGCCGTGCCGAAAGCGGTGGCACCGACAACACCTGCATCGGCCGCACCACTTGCATCCAGCGATCCGATTTCCCGTGCCGCGTGAAACATGTGCAACGTGACGCCACTACATGGGTAGCATGGAAACTACAATCGCATACAATCACCCGTCACTTATCGACATCAACGGCCTGCGTTTTTGCGGAATTTTTCCGGCAGGACGCGAGCCGTCCATTCGCACCTTGCGAGAATGGACACGCAATCGTCGCATCCCGCATCACCGCGTGGGGCACTTCGTTTATTACGACCTTGCCGAAGTCGCGCTCCACATTCGCACGAAACTTTTCGTGCCAGCGCGCGGGTAAAAACAAAACAATACAACAATAGTTTTCCCAACGAACGCCGCATGCGCCGCACATGCGGCGTTTTTCTTTTTTATACCTATAAATCTCATTCAAAAAAATTGGGGCAAATCAACACAGAGGCGCGCCCCTATTATGTATTCACAAGCAGGAGCAGGATGCGGGGCGAAACAACCACGCTCATGAATATACAAAATAATAAAACCAATCATCAAGACACACCAGCCCGCGCGTCCGCCAGTGACGAAGCGTTTTTCGCAGACCCCATTGACCCGAAAGTCGAGGCCCGCGCAATGACACTGGAAGCCCTCACGCATGTCCTGCTTTGGATTTCCGAAGGAAGCACGCTCGTGCAACGCGGTCTGCGCTCGACCATCGTGTTGCGTCAAGTGCGCCCCGACCTCATCGGCGGCATGACCTTGGAGGAAATCGGCGAACAGGCCGACTGCACCCGGCAGACTATTCACAAACTTGCGGACGACTTTCGCAAAAGCATGGGACTCGCATTATGAAAACGGAAATAATCATATCTGCGGATGCGCCGACAAAGCACTCCGCCGCGTCCGCCATTTCAGAGATAAACCGCCTGCACGCGGAGGCGCAACGGCTTGTCGGCGAGTCCCGAAGCTCACTCGATGCCGCGCTGACAGCCGCATGGCGCGCGGGGAAACTCCTCATCGCTGAAAAAGCGAGCATCCGCAGACACGCCGGACGCGGCGCGTGGCTGCCGTGGCTGAAGACTTGTTTTCATGGCGGAGTGCGCACCGCGCAACGCTACATGCAATTTGCCCGGCGTGTTGACTCACCGGACGCATTGTGCGGGCTCGGCTTGCGCCAGGCATATTTGCGACTTGGGATTTCCATGTCGTCAAAGACTTCTCCCGATTCCCAGCGTGCCCGCCCGCTGAAACGCCCAACTCATGCCATGCTTGCAGCAAAGTTGATCCGATTGCTTCGCAATAGAAAACATAATGGTTCCAGACTCGGATCGCTCATTCACCCTTCGCCAGAGCTTGACACTCTTTATACATTGTTGGGCGAGTTGTATGAATCAACAAAGCACGTCTGAAAATGAGATGATGTTTGCATGGGCATCTGTGCAAAAATGCAAAAATCGCGTTTTTATTCCGAAAAAACACGGAAACATCCAATACGCGGAAAAATAATCAGGGCAAAATGGCGGCATGATTTCCCCTGATTTCGCCGCAATCGGCGGAGGATGGAATGAATCGAAAAACTCCCGCCATGAAAAAACTCTCCTCTAAAATACTCCGCGCGGTTTTCGCGCTCGCACTCGCGTCGCTCGCGACACTGATGGCAACACCCGCGCACGCCGCGCAAATTATGTCCGCCACGGTGATCGCGCAAATACCCACACAAGTGAAAACCGGTTTCCAATACGGTTTGGGCATCCTCTTTATGATCGGCTTCATTTGGGGCGTCATCAACATTTGGACGGGAGCCGACCGCCTCAAGAAAGGCGACGCGGACGGCAAGATGGGCATTGTTTCCGGCATCATCATCGCCGGTGCCGCCGCGATCATGGCCGCGCTCTTCTACATATTTGGCATGAGTGACGGCGCGCTGACTCCGCAATTCTAACAAAACCGCACCGCCATCGTCATGAGCGCCGAACTGCGCATCACCGACACAAACAGCGCCAACGACAGCAAGGGCCGCGCGCTTGGCTTCGAGGGAAACGACTTCGTTTATGTTGTTGTCGGCATCGTCGCCGCCATCGGACTTTTTCTCATTCTCTATGCAATGCTGGGCGCGGCGCCAGTCATGGCGCTTGTGTTTTCCGTGCCGGTATGCGTTGGCCCGTTCCTATGGGTAATGATGTTTCGCCGCAACAAGCCCGAGGGCTACGCCGAGGATTTTTTCGACGAACTCCTCAACAAAGAGGGCTGGAGTTTCGCGCCGCAAAGCCAGCCGGCACCCGTAATCCGCCATGAAAACCGCCGCGCCTAACGGATACTTTGCCGAGGGTTTGCTCATCTACGGCACACTCGAAAAAGGCGGCATCGCCAGCAAAGGTTTCTTGCTGCAACCGCCCGATTTACGAGGAGGGAGCGTTGCCCAGTTAAACGCCTATCAAGACAAAATCCGCAGTTTGCTCGCGGCACTTGGCGACGGAATGCGCGCGCAACTCCAATGGACGTGCAACTGTGACTACCGGCAGGAGTTGACCCGTTACCATCGCGAAACCGAGCGTGTGAAACATCCGCACATTCGCCAAATTCGCACGGAGCGATTTGAGCGTTACTGGCAGCGAATGCACCGTCGCGATTTGCGGCGCGAACAACTCGTGCTGTTCATCTCAACCAATCTCGACGCATCCGTGCCGCCAAAATCAGCGAAGGCGAAACTCTCGCACGATCACCTCGCGGCGCATTATGAAAAAATCCTCGCGCAACTGCGCACGCGCTTTGACGAATTGACCGCCACGCTACGCACGCTCTTCGGCAGCAACACGACGGTCACTCCGATGGATGACCTCGCGCACTTCACCTATTATTCCAAGTTTTTGAACCCCTCGCTTGCCGATGCCTTCGACATCAACTTTACCGCGCGATTCAATCCCGCGCAAACCATACAGGAAAATTGCTGGTGTTCAGACGGCGTGAATCTCCCGAAACCCGGTTTCTATTTCGACGGGCGTTATCACGCTGTTTTCGCCTTCAAGCGTTGGCCGAGCCGGACATATCCGGGAATCATTTTGCGACTCACCGCGCTGCCGTTTCTCGACTATCAAATCACCGTCAATCTCGAACCGCTCCCGACAAAGACCGAGGTCGAAAAAGAAGAGCGCGCCATCGAACGCTTGCGCGGCGAATACAAGGACACCGAACGCCACTCGCTCCTCGTCGCCATCGGCAAAAAGGAGCGCAAGGTCGAATCACTCTCGACCGGGTTCATTCGCCCATTCTCGACCACCTACATTGTTCGCGTGTGGGATGAAACCGAGCAGGCGCTTTCCGCAAAATGCGCCGCTGTCAAAAATGCGATCAACAATCTCAGCGGCGCGCAGTATTACGAATGCGCCCTGCCCAGCACCGCGAAGAAACTTTTCTTTGCCTCATGGCCCGGCTGGACACGTTCAACCTACCGCCATCGCAACCTATACGCCGAGGACACTTACCTTGCCGACTTGCTGCCGTTCTCATCGACATTCACCGGACACCTCGCCGAAGCCGAGGCGATTTACGACGGCGCGCAGCAAGGAAACCTCGTCGGCTTGCGCACCTTCATTGGCAATCCGCCGACGCCGCAGCACGCGGTTCTTCTCGGTGCGACCGGCGCGGGAAAATCCGTCCACATGTGCGATTTGCTCGAACAAACCGCCGCTTATTACGATTACACCGTCATCATCGAGGAGGGCTTGTCCTACGCCAAATACACCGAGGCGATGGGCGAGCGTCCGATACTTCTGCACCCCGATGGCGACCTCACAATCAACTACCTCGACACGGGGAAACTTCCTCTCAGCCAGCTTCAAATGGCCACCGCCGTCGCGCTTTCCTCGCGCATGATCGGCGAAGCCGCCGACGCGGAGACGCAGCAAATCCGGCAGGCCATTTTGGGGCAATACGTCCATCAGCTTTACCAGGACGCTTTCGATGATTGGGCAAAACGCCACCAAGCACTCATGCCGGAGATTCAGCGCATGGCGTGCGCGACAAATCTCTGGAAACGTGCGAAAATGTCGCACGGCACCACCGACCTCGAATCATACGCCGAGCTTCGCGACCGCATCGCCAGCAATGACGACGAGGCGCAGCAATTCATCGCCGCGATTCCCGAGGCGAACATCACGCGCTTCCTGAAAGACCCTCAAACCGAGCGCGCAGTCATGGCAACGGCGCACGTGTGGTATGAACCGGACGACTACCCGCAGCACGCGAGCCTTGTCGAATTGATGCAATTTTCGCGTTTTCCCGAGCACAAGAAGGAAACCATTGACCACATTTCCACGTTGCTCGCCGCGTGGAGTGCGCATGGACAATACGGACGGCTTTTCGACGGACAGACAAACATTTCACTCACCGGAACCGTTGCCCATTTTGAACTTGGCTACATTCCCGAACAGGCGACTGAACTCAAAACTGCCGCAGGTTTGCTCATCACCGGCTTTACCCGCCAGCACATAATTTCACTGCCGCGCGTATTGCGAAAACGCATGCTCTACGAGGAACTCGCCCGTTTCCTCGACGTGCCTGGAGGCGAAAAAATCGTCGCCGAATCTTATGCGCAGTTGCGCAAGTTCTCATGCTGGACTGCCTCGATTGTTCAACAATACAGCCGTTTCAAGGATACCAGAATCCGCCCCGTCGTCATCGGCAACAGCAAGCAGTTTTTCCTCATGCGGCAATTTGACCGCAGCGACATCGCCGACATTGCCCGCGACATCGCGCTTCCCGAAAACATCTGCGAGGCGATTCAAAACTATCCGATGCCGGAACAGCAGCCCGATGGGAAAAAGTTTTCGTCGATTTGCTTTTTCACACCCGTCACCGACCCGCCGCTTTGCGGCACGGTGCGCAACATCCAAGCAAAGAAAAATTAGAAATTATGAAAACAAACATCTGCATGCTCATACCACCATTTCTATTGATTATGGTGTTTCTTTCCGGCTGCGGCACGCTCGGCACATCGGCGACCGATCTTGCGCTTGCCGGTGCTGGCGGGGCCATCGGTTACGAGGTTTCCGATCACAACGTCAGCGGAGCGGCCATCGGTGCCGCCGGTGGCTATGTCATCTCGAAGGTCGCGCAAACACAGGTGAAAAAGGCCGTCACCGATGCCGAGAAGCGAGGCTATGACCGCGCGATGAATCAGGCCGTAAAGCAACAATACTGGATAATCCAAAATCTCCAAAAACAGGACGACGAAACCGGCGCGGAAGCACGCCCCGTCACAGTCACGCTTCCCGAAACCACCACCAACGACGGCACCATATTGCGACCCACCACCGCCGTCATACGCGCTCAATAACAGCCCCAAAAATCAATCCACATTATCATGAAGAAACTATTCGCACTTTTCGTTCTGGCGGCATCGACCGCGTTAAGCGTGCTCGTTTTTGCCGGTATGCCCGTCATCGACGCGGCCAACCTTGCCAACAGCCAGATTTCGCACATCGCAACCATTGCCAAATGGGTTGAAAACATCGCACAGTTGAAGGCGCAGATTACGCAGTTGAAAGAGCAGGTCAGCATTCAAGGGCAGTTGCGAAACTGGACAGGAAATCCCGCTGATGCCGTAAAACTTGTTTCGCTGGGGATTCTGACAGAGCGCGACCTAATGCGTGATTTTGGAATGTCGCGCACCGACATCGCCCGCGCGGCGCAAAGCCTCGACACTCTCACGCACACGGACGGCAACACCTACCGTCCCGTTTCCGTGCCTGATCTCAACGGTGGCGCAGTCCAACACGACCCGCTCACCTATCGCCGGCATACGTTGATTGACGCTCGCACAGACAACACACGTCTTGTCACCGATCAAACCCGCGAACGTGAGCGCGAATTGCAGGAGGAAATTGCCCTCACCCTGGCCGAACTTCGCAGCGGTTCAACCGACGCACAGGTGCAAAAACTCACCGCCAAACTCATCGTCCTGAACGGCCAACTTTCGCAGGTTGAAACCGCGCGTCGCCGTCAAGTTGACGAAGTGCTTCTCCAAAAAATCGCGAACGACAACCGTCGCGAAATTGAGCAACTTGCCGCCGCCGATCTCGCGGCAAAAGACAACTACATCGCCAACCAGCGCGTTGCGACTTTCATGCGCTCACTCAACCCGCGTAAAAACGTGCGGTAGCCAAGTGTCCAAGCTGTCAAGTTGCCAAGGTTGGGGTCTATTTAGACATCCTAAAAGATGTCTATTTTACTCATATTGACATTCTTTAAGATGTCCATTTATTGAAAATCGACACTCTTAAAGATGTATGAAAACACAACTCCAAGAAATCCTGCTTCGCGGTTTGGATGAGGAAATCGAAGCCAAGCACGACTTGCGTGGGAAAATCAACGCACCCGCAAAAGGCTGGCTGCGCGCTGTCCGCGAAGCCTTGGGGCTAAGTCAGCGCGACATTGCCGCGCGTATGCGCATCCGCCAGCAGCCCTATGCCAGCATGGAAAAGCGCGAGGCCGACGGCACTGTTTCACTTTCCACATTACGACGCGCGGCGGATGCGCTTGATTGCGAACTGGTTTATTTTCTCGTGCCGAAGGAACAGGCTGCAAAATCGTTTGCCGAGCTTGCGACACGTGATGACGCAGCACTCAAACATTTGCGCGCGACCGAACACTCAATGGCCTTGGAGGGCCAGGCGGTTGGCGACCTTCCGGCCATGCCCGCCCCGCAATCACCCGCACCGGAAAACGACGAAAAAACCAGCCGCCCATGAATTCCATTTTTTCCGCCGGCGACGACGCGCAGACACCGCTTGCACCGGAAGAATTGCACTCGCTCAAATTGAGCCTTTCCACGCGCGGCCAGCTTAACGAAGTCGAACGCCTGAACATCAACGAGGCGCGTGTGTGGGCCATGTCGAAATCCGTGTTAAAACGCGCGGACTTGGCGACGGACTTTTTTGCGCGGGAACTGCACCGCCGCATGTTTAACCAAGTTTGGAAATGGGCCGGCCAATACCGCACGACCGAACGCAATCTCGGATGGGAATGGCACCGCATTCCCGAGGGGATGCGAGTCCTCATGGACGATTTTCGAGCATGGGTGCAATACGCCACCTATCCGCTTGATGAAGCGGCGGTGCGCCTGCATCACCGGATGGTGGTCATTCACCCGTGGCCAAACGGCAACGGACGGCATTCGCGCCTATTGGCCGACGTGTTGCTCGCAGCCAACGGCGGCAAGCCGTTGACATGGGGCTCCGGCTCAAACCTCGCGCAATCCGGCGATGTTCGCGCAAACTATATCGCCGCCCTGAAAGAAGCCGACCAAGGCGACATGCAACGGCTGATTGCTTTCGCAAAGAGTTGAAAAGTGTTCGACTGAAACATTTTGAGCTTCATTTTAAACAAGAATGCATATCATAAATTCATGGGTATTTTCAAAAACGCGATAGATTCAATAGTCTTAGGCATAGAAGATTATAATTCAGACGACCCAAGACGAATTCTTTCATCTACAAGAAACTTGGTTGCGGGTATTCTTCTTCTCATTAAACATCGTCTGGCAGAACTCAGCCCATCAGGTTCCGATGAGGTATTGATAAAACAACGTGTATTACCCGTGCTTGATGCTTCTGACGGCGTTGCGTGGAAAGGCGAAGGCAAGAAAACCGTGGATGTGCAGCAAATGAAAGAACGGAGTGACAGTCTCGGGATAACTGTCGATTGGAAAAGAGTCGAAAAAATCGTTAAGCACAGAAACGACATTGAACATTATTTTAGTTCACTAAATCATTCAGCGCTCAAAGGCTTGCTGTCAGACTCCTTCATAATAATCAGAGATTTTTTGCGCACCGAACTATGCTTAGACCCACTTGTTGCGCTAGGTGAAGAAACTTGGTCAACCCTAACGGAAGTTTCTGAAATATTCATAAAAGAGAAAGCTGAATGCCTTGATAATATGGAGTCAATTGAATGGGAACATCCATTTCTTAAAGAAGCGATTACGGAGTGGGTATGCAAAAAGTGTGGTTCATTTCTCATTGATGTCGAAGAACCGCATGTCGAGCCCGAGTCTGTAACCTTCAAATGTCGTAGTTGTGGAGAGAAATATGACTACGAGACTGGCGCCGAAGGCGCTATAAAAGAATATTATGTCACAGAGAACTATATAGCAGCAAAAGAAGGCGGAGATCCGGTAACCGCAGAATGTCCGAATTGTTTTCGAGAAGCCTATCATCTGAGTGAGGATGTCTGTCTAATATGTGGCGAATCAGTAGAACGCAGATGCCAACGATGCTATACCTCCATTCCTAGCTGTGAACTTGATGGAAGCGGATATTGCTCCTGGTGCAATCATATGATGTCAAAAGACGACTAACTACTCCTTTCGTTATTTTGCACTGATACTGAGTTAGCAAGACCTTGAATCAATCCTGCGCTTACCAAATCTGAAATATTCCCAGATGCTTGGGTTGGTTTTCTTGGAAATTGGTAGTCAATGTTAATTCCGCTCAGACTCATGCTTTCAGACATTCCGGTTGGTATTTCAGTTGTTCGGCCATCGTAATCAGCATGTTCTACAAATCCGGCATGACATATTCCGCTAGTGAGATCAAATGTGACGATATATTGATGTTCATCTATTTCAGAACCATCAATCCTGTAACCTTGAAATAAATACGTCTGATTACAGTCACTTCCAGAAGCCATTACTACAGCAGTGTTAAATTTCTCTGTGAGCGTTTCTGGAAGAAACTCAGGAAACTCTGATGGATTTATTACGCGATAGGTATAGTTAGGGCAAAATTGCGCCCACTCATCTTGAGTCCATTTTGATGGAAACGGATAATATTTGTTACGTTTAGGCATGTAGTATGAATATTTAATGCATTGAAAATTAACTATATTTACATTTTCCCATGTCTAAACTCGTCGAATGCTCGACAGAGAGGCGTTCCGTTTTTTATGTGTCTTTTCCCGACAGGTGTTCGTGATAACTTTTCCTTCAAAAAAGCAACGAGTTCATCAAACCTATCGACAGACAGATAATATCGAGTCCGAGTTTTTAGTCTAAACTTCCGCTTTATCGCTGTTCCAATTATTGCCCAGCGCTCTTTTTCAGTGGGATATAACTTTGTTGCATAATCCGAATACAACCCACAGAGATAATCCATATAGTTCGACATATTGGCATCTGCACCGATGCTGTTTTTCGGGTAATTTCTATCAGTGCCAAATGTCTGCTTAATATTGATGGGAGCGCTATTGTCGCCAGCGATGGAGACTGCAACAGACTGTTTTTTAGCGGTAGCTCGGGCAACACATGCCAATCCAATTTTTGAAAAAACACGCTCTGCTTGTGTCGCTATCTGTCGGCTAATTTCAACAGCCCCCTGCGCTTCATGCATTTCTTTTATGCGTTGAAGCAACGGAACCGTATATCGCTGTGGATTTTTATCCACCAGTGTGTGGCATGTCGGGCAAAGCAGTAGCAAATTCGGGAACTCATCTCTCTCTTTCACAGATAAAGTTGGCGAAAATCTAGGACCAGTTTTTCGTTTGGCCTGAATGTGGCAAATTTCCACAAGCAATGAGTCATCCCTTACAAGTTTGGAATGACAGTCAGGCATTGCACATTTGTTTCCCGATTTTGCGAATAGACGCTTAACAGTGGTTAATGTGATCGGCATATAGCGGCTGGAGGTTAATGTCGTTCTAAAGCATGAGAATGATTGTTTTAGATACAGAGACGACACAGAAATTCTCTTTTTCGCGTTTTTATTCTCAAAAAACACGGAAACGTCCAATACGCGCCCAAGCAATCGAGGCATACTGGTGGCACGATTTGCCCTGAATCCGGTGGCTCGCGCCAACGAGGTTCGGACATTCGGCAACAAAAACCCGAACCATTATGGACCTCGTTCTGCCAGTTCTGGAAAACAAAATCACCGCGATGGTGACGGCGTTCCGCTTTGTTGTGTTTGCGATGCTCGTGGCCGGCCTGATCGCCCGCATGAGCAGGCAGCATTACACCAACAGCGAAATCGCGCGACCGCTCGCGCGAGCCATCACCATCGTGGCCCTTGTTTCCTCGATGAACTGGTGGTTTCCGCTCGTGGAAAACACCATGCTCGCGGCGGCGTCATACCTTGACCCGCAGTATAACGACAACCCCGCTCGCGCGTCCGAGGAACTGCGCGCGGGCATCGCGCTGAATCCCGAGAAAAAGGAATGGTCGTGGCGCAAGCTGAACGAATCGCTTTACAACGCAGTCACCGATGCCGTGTCATGGGTGTTCATCCAGATCGGCGCGCTGATTTCCGCGCCGATGATAATCCTGCAATACATACTGCGATGGATTCTCTACCTGCTGACGCCGTTCGCACTCGCGTGCTTCATGATTCCCGGAGCAACCCAAATCGGCGTCCGTTTTTTTCAACAGGTGCTTGCCGTTCTCGCGTGGCCGGTCGGTTTTGCGATCACCAACCTTGTCAGCATCGCCATCTGGCAGGATTTTCGCTCAGTGGTCGGCGCTGATCCCGCGACACTCGAAATGGCCGCTTACTCGCCATTTCTTACCAACGTCGGCGGCATACTCGCCGCGCTCACGTTGCTGATCGGAACGATCAGCACGCCGATCATTTGCCAGAAGATATTTGCCCAAGGTTACGCGTTCACGGGTGAAACCGGCAACCCCGGCGCGTTGGGAAAATCAGGAATAGATGTGCTCTATCGCGCCAACATGGTAGGCAACATGTTCACGCCTCGGGCCGGAGCGGTTTCCGCAATGGCGGCGCAAGCAAATGGCGCGTCATCCAGCACAAGCCAATCAAACGCCGCACCTCCGCCTTCGCCAGCCCCTTCCACTCCCGGACTCTGACAAATGAACACTGAAAAACAGCTCGATGCGCCATTGCGTGAAACGCCGGTCGATAATGCCGTGCGACTCTCGCCACCGAAAACAAAACGCGCGTTTTCGCCGGCAGGACTATTTGCCGACCATGCCTTTGCCGCGCGCATGTGGATGTTTGTCGCGTGCGGCGCGCTCGTTCTCGTGGCGGTCCAACCTTATCTGATAATTGAGGCTTACCGTGCTCGCGAGCGCGTTGTCATCCTGGACGGCGGCGGAAGTTTTTCGGTGTCGCCGCTACTCGGTTTCGAGGAGGCGAAAACGCTTCACGAAACGCTTTCGATCTGGTCGGCGCTCGCGCTTTTGCAACGCAACCCGAAGAACTTCGATTTTCCCGATTTACTGCAACGATTGTTTCTCACCGACGCCGCGACCAAGGCGCAGAACGAATTGCTCGCCTCGCGCGAGGAGTTCGAAGTGAAGCAGATTCACCAGAAGCCGGAGGTTTTCAAAATCGACATCCTTCGCACGCGCGAAGACCAAGTGCTTGTGCGCATTGAAGGCCAGCTCGTGCGCACCGGCGTGTTTGAACGACAGGCGTTCACTGAATCCCCGCGCTTCGCACTCACCCTCACCCTTGTCCGCAACCCGGACATGATCGCCAACAAACGCTACCCGCTCGCCGTATGGAACTACGAATTCTCACTCCTCTGACACGCATCACTTGCGTGCTCGCATTCGCGGCAATCAGCGCCGTCGTCATACATGCCGGTTCAAAAACTACCGCTCCCGTCGTGAAACAATTTCCGCTCGATGAGCGCGTCGTCTATGAAATCCCCATTGGCATGAGCGTGCCGACGACGATCATGTTTCCCTCCGCGCCGTCCGCGCTCGAAAGCGCGGGCATCACCGCCAAGCCGGAGACCCCCGCGCCCGTTTTGCTCTCGCACACGCCCGGACACCATTACCTCAGTGTCCGCGCGCTCAAGCCGGACGCGCAGGCGACGCTCAATGTCATCTGGAAAAACCGCACCTACATTATCCGGTTCACGGCGTCCGAAAAACCCTACGGCTCCGTCACTTTTTATGAGGATCGTTTAGCGGGTCGCAGTCCGGCTTTGGCAAAACGCGCCACGCCCGACGTGCTTCTTGAACTCCTCGACCGCGCAAAATCCTACCGCATAGTCCGCGACCAATATCCCGAGGCGGTGCAACAAATCGAACACCGCGCGCCGCCAATCAGCGAAGCCGTCACGCGCTACAAGGAGTTTTCCGTGACCGTCGAGGAAGTTTTTCGCTTCGACCCCGAGGACACCTTGATCTTTCGCTTGCGGCTGGAAAATACCGGCGACACCGAGGTTGCCTACCAGCCCCAAAGCCTCGCCGCGCGCATCGGTTCGCGTGTTTACACTGCGTCCGTTTCCGACGCATCGGGACTCATCCCGCCACACGCGGGCACCACGGCCTATTTTGCCATCACCGGAAAACCGGACGGCAGTCGCGCCAACCTCAGCGTGAAAAACAAATTCAACATCATTGTCCCTCGCGTCACCCGCGACGTGCAACTCATCGAGCCGCGATGAAACGCATCATCAAGTTTGTCAAAACCCCTGTCGGAAGCCTCACATGTCTTGCCGTCCTAATCGCCATTTGCGCGTTGCTTGTTCACGGCAACGACAGCCGCAGCCAACGCCCCAACATCACGCAACCGCCCGCCGCAACCGCGCCGATGGAACGCCACACCATCACTCGCGGCGGACAAGAACTCAAGGTTCCCTCGCCCTCGCGTCCAGCGCAAACCGCGCACTCGCGCGCGCCCGCAGGCGATGAAGCGGAAACAATTTCCCGTCCGCGTGCCGCGCGAGGCGAACAATCCGCCGCGAAAACCAACGAACCCGCGCCACTGCCAATCAGCTTGCTTCCGCCTGACGGCGCCACCGCCCGCACAGCCGATCTTTCAAAGGATTATGCTCCCTACGGGCGGCTCATCCCATGCGAAACCGTGACCACGTTGGAATCATCGAAAATCGACACGCCGATCATCGGCCTTGTCACCGAGGACGTGTGGCACGACGGACGTCTTATCATTCCCGCAGGCGCGGAAGTTCACGGACGCGCCGCAAACGATCATGCGCGCGAGCGCATCGCCGCGTCCGGCCAGTGGATAATCATTTGGCGCGACCGCACCACGAATAACGGAAACGAACTTGTCATAAACGGCATCGCGCTTGACCGGCAACGTGACGACATCACCGGAGAGTTTGGTTTGCGCGATGGAAGTGCCGGACTTGTCGGTGACATTTTGAAAACCGACGACTGGCAGGAAATAAAACTTTTCGCCTCTACCTTCCTCGCGGGCATGGCGGGTGGTTTGCAGGAAATGCGCAACCAGACGACCGCGTATGGCGACGTGACCCAAGTTCCGAAGGCCACCGCCAAGAACGCCGCGCTCCAAGGCACAGCCGACGTGCTCAACGCCTATGCCGCGCGCATTCAGCAAATCATCGCCCAGGACGGCTACTATGTCCGCGTGCCCGCGGGGAAGCAATTTTACCTCTACGTCACCCAAACCCTCGACCAGTCGAAGGCCACGCGCGGCAACCTCCGCGCCGACCTTTGGCAAAAGAAAGAAACCGCGACACCATGAAAACCCGTTCGCTCATCCTCATACTTGCAGTTGCCTGCATTCCACTCGGCGGTTGCTCGCTCTTCAAAAGAAAAGCGCCGCCGCCCGTAATCCACACCATCGCCGCATCGCCGGTAAGCGGCACCGAACTTGACCCGGCCAACACCGAAAAACTCCGCCAAAGCGAAACGCTGCGCGCGTATCCCGTGAGCCGATACGTTGACCCGCGCGACCCGAATCTCATGCACGAGGCGCACATTGTGTATCGCAAGGAAACTCCCGCCGCATGGAATCTCGCCCCGCACGCGCCGACTGTCGTGCCGCTCGGCCCCGTGATGGCATTGGCCGACCCAGCCGAAAAACCGCAGTTATTGCCCGCCGAGGTTGAGCAAAAAATGGCCGCTCAAAACCGCCTTATGGCCGCGCTCATCGAGCAGAACGAAACACTCACCACGGAGCTTTCCAATCTGCGAAAGGAAGTCGCGCAACTGCGCAACAAACCCGCCGCAACAACTGAAAACACAACCACAACGAAACAACCATGAGCACTAACGCGCCACCCATGCCCGAAAACACAACAGAGGAAACGAAGGACTCAACCGATGCCGTCGTTCCTCTCGCCATCGGCCCGCATCACCGGAAAAATTTTGAGCAGGCCGAAGCGCACCTCGCCAAGACTTACGGCAAATCGCCGCTCGCCGACGATCTTATGCGACTATGGCTTGCCGGCGCGCCGCCTTGGGAAATCACGCGCGCTTTTGAGGAATCCGTGCTGAATATTTCCGGCAGCGACCTCATCCCCGACGACGACGGCCACTACGACCAGACTCTTCTCGATCTATAAACCGCACTCACCGTTTTTTGGGCGAACCCTCGCCCGCACAAGGTCAACCGCCACTGGCGACCAGCCGCCTTGTTTCACCAATGGCTGGGGAAAATCCACAATCAAAACATGTCACTCAAACAATCCATTGCGGAGAAAAAAGCCAGGGAAAGCGCCAACACCCGCATCAACCCTGAAATCGACGCCAAACTCACCAAATACATCGCGGACAATCCGAAGCTCTACGATTACTATAACGAAATGACCAAGGAGCAGCTTATCCGAAAGCTCATGCTCGGCAAAATGCAGCGCAACGAATACACCCAGCAGCGCGATCAGGAAATTATCCAATGGGTGAATCAAAACCCCGACATCAAGGCGAAGGTCGAGGAGCGCATCAAAAATGTCCCCGCCGAAAACCGGCAGCGGGCATTTGTCCGGGTCGCCAAGGATGAGGCGGCGCGCCAGTCAATGCGTCAGCCCGCAGGAAACGGCATTTCCGCATAGGAAACAAAACTGCTTCAAAACGAGCGGGGCGATGCGTGAAACATTCCTCCGCTTTTTTGCTTTCATGTCTGACAATCCAACCAGCCTTGACGACGCCCTTTTCGCAACGATTGCCAACGGAAGCGATGCGGCTTGCGTTACGCTTTTTATTCAACTTTTGCGCGAGTCCCCAAACTTGCGGCACTGGCTTTTCAGCGCGTTTCTGAACCCCGACACGCGCTCGCGCCTTTCCCGTCACCTTTCAGGTAAGACGCATCCTCCGCGTCATTCCGCGCATGGACGGCACTTGCTCTCTTGGCTCGCAAACACCGATAAAGCGCTTGCGCGCGATGCGGTCTTGCTTTCGCAAAATCACACAACTTCCGCGCCTTACGGAGGGCTCACGCACGCGCAAGTCATCAACCTGATCCGACGTTATCAAGCAGGAGGAACGAAAGCATCGGGAGGAATAGAACTCTCCGCGTTTTTGCTCGCGCACGCTTGGCGGCGCGCGTTGCCCGATTTGTCAAATCGCGCCGCATTGCTCCTGATAAGCGGACGTTTTTTTCAAGCTGCATTTTCGGGACACTGTGCGAATCTCGAACTCGTTCAGAATCTTGTCAAAGCAGCGGAATTTTTTCGCGGGCAGCCACGAGGGTCAATCACGCGGGCGCATTTCGGTTACACCAACTGGTGGAAACTTTCAGTGCTCCACTACATGCTCAACAATCCCAAACCGCGCTATTGCATACGCGATTTTAGACGACATCTGCGCACTCAAAAAATCATCGTCGAAACCAAGGATGTCCGGCGATTCTGCAAAAAACACGGCATATTGCGAAATTCACGCCCAGGCAGACCGTCCGAATAATTTTCTCTCTAAAATTGACTCCATGTGGAATACAAGTGTTGACAAATACCGCGCAAACGGTTCTTGAGGATTTTGTGTCACCGCTTTTTCGCATCGCATCAATTTTTCTACTGGCAATATGGATGCCAGCCACAATGCATTGCGGAATTGAGGCAATAAGTCTCTCTACAGCGGAAGCCGCTGCGACTGAATGTTGTGACGGTTATTCATGTGCTAGTGATAGCTGTGCGGTAGTTGAATCAGGCATGGCAATAACGCTAGCAACACTCAAAGCTCCGATTCCTTCGCTTGTTGCATGTATATGCATGCTTTGCGAGCAGCTGCTGACTCCGGTGTTGCCGGAAAAATGCACATTGGCGGGGTCAGATTACGACCGTCCGCTTGATTGGATTCAAGGCTGGCAATTTGTCCGCCGCGCCGCGCCATTATCGCGCGCGCCTTCGATGATTGGTTGATTAGTCCCTGCGCGGACTAGTCGTTTTCTCGCGTCAACTCCTGTTGTGCACGCTTTTGCGTGTTCGAATCACAGGATGCTTCGTTCCTCGCCCCTACGCAGACAGCCAACCAATCCATCGATTCATGAAATCATTAGTCTTTTCACATCCTTTTAGATATATTCTTTCACCAGCACTATTGCTGGCAATCTCATCTATCGCGTGCTCTTTGTATGCACAAGACGCACCGCCTGCAAAGCTCACCGAGTCATCGGTAGCAGCGCTCTCGTTGGATGATCTCGTCAATGAGATCACTTTGAATAATCCTGAACGTCGCCTCTACATTGAGGAACTTGACGCCTCGCGTGTATCCGCACGAGTAGCTGGTCGCTGGTCCGAACCAGAACTCGGTGTGGATGCTGGCTACAAGCGGCTTAAAGATTCATCGGGAACAAATGTCGGAGACGGAATGATATGGAGCGTATCCATCACACAAACGTTCGAGTGGCCCGGTCGTCTTTCATTGCGCAAGGCCATCGCCAGCCGACAGGTCGAATTAGCGAAATTGGGAATTTCACGTTTTGAAAATGCCCTTGCTTCTCGCGCTCGAATACTTGCGTTCGGCCTCTACGCAGCCAACGAAAAGGCCAACGCAATCCGTGAGGTCTCAGAGCGCTTTACATCACTCAAGGAGACTTTTCTAGCACGCGACCCCGCAGGTATCACGCCCCTACTTGATACACGCGCCATTGAAGCAAGCGAACTTGCACTTCGACGCCGTGCAACGGAGGCCGATCTTGCTGTGCAAGCCGCACTCGTAGAGATCAATCAACTGCGCGGCGTCCCTATTGATGCACCGTTGCGCGTGAAAGCCAAAAGGTTTTCTTTCGACGATGCGCCCAGCACTCAAAGCCTGCTCGTGGCTGCGCGTGAAAACAACTTCGACTACCGCATGCGCCAAGTTGAATTGGAGCAACAGGGATTTGCCGTAAAACTTGCACGCAATGAACGCTATCCCTCCGTAAGTGTCGGGCCATATATATCACGGGATAATATCGGTGACCGTGAAACTATCGTTGGTCTGACGATGAGCGTTCCACTGCCTGTCACCGGCACGCGACGCGCAGCGGTAGACATTGCGAGAGTGCGACAACGCCAGGCCGAAGCCGCAGCTTTGGTTGCACAACGCGAACTCGAGCGTGATGTTGTGACCGCAGCTCAAATTTTCACTGCAAAACTCACCGAGGCGCGGCAATGGACGTCCGATGCTGCTAAGAAATTTTCCGAAGCGGCAGAGTTGGCCGACCGTCACTATCGCATGGGGGCGGTAACAATCACTGCCTACATCGAACTTCAAAACAGTTATCTTGATGCCGTGGAAGCGCTGCTATCCACGCAAACCGAAGCGCTTGAGTCCGGGCTAAAACTTCAAGAACTCACCGGCATCAACCTCAACCCTGTGGAGGTTGCACAATGAAAAAAAACGCATGCTTTATTATGGCATTCGCCGTTTCAGGGTTTGTATTTCTACTCGCAGGATGCGGGGAGAGAAGCCCGACACAACAGGTCGCTCAAAATATATCCGAGCACGCAGAGGATTCGCATACTGATGAAGAAGGCGTCGCATTCAAATCAGGGCAAGGGCTTCTGATTACGCCCGATGTAATCAAGGCATTGATGCTCGAAACAGCAGAGGCCGACGAACGTCCGATTTCCGAGGAACGCAGCGCGACCGCTTACATATTTGCGACGTCACCTAAAATCCTCGCTAGTGCGCTTGTGCCGGAATCCCAGGCAGCGGGCTATTCAAATGCTATTTATAGAGGGGCGAAACTCCTGCGCATCGATCGGGTCACCGACTCGGCCACGCGGATGACGGAGCTTATTTTTGAACTCGACGATTCCTCATCGCAGACGAAGCCCGAGCCCGGAAATTTTGTGACGTTCCCAGTATCCTCGCCGCCGCGCACGACGCTTGTCGTGCCGCGATCAGCCGTTCTTGAGACGGCAACCAACAAAATTGTGTATGTGGTCAATGGAAACGGGTATCTGCGAACTGTCGTTCAAACCGGCATACGTTCCGCCGATTATATTGAAATCACGGACGGCCTCTATGCAGGCGACATTGTTGTCACGTCACCCGTTGAACAACTCTGGCTTTCCGAACTGCGCCTGACCAAAGGCGGCGGGCACAGCCATTGAGCCACCACACAAACTTAAAAACTAACACGATTTTCCCATGATTGACAAAATTTTGGAGTTCGCTTTGCGCCAGCGCATATTTGTGCTTATCGCCGCAGTTGCGCTCATTCTTATCGGCTTATGGTCGGCGACACGCCTTCCCATTGATGCCGTTCCGGACATCACAAATGTTCAGGTTCAAATCAATACCTCTGTGCCTTCTCTTGCGCCCGAGGAAATTGAAAAATTGGTTACTTATCCAATCGAGGTGGAAATGGGCGGCATCGAAAAAATGCTCGAAGTTCGCTCCATTTCCAAATTCGGACTTTCGCAAGTAACGCTCGTGTTTCAGGAGGGCACGGATATTTACCGCGCGCGACAACTCGCCGGTGAACGATTGCAAGCCGTCCTCGAGGAGTTGCCACCGGGTGTAATACCTCGACTCGCTCCTATTACGACAGGGCTTGGCGAAATTTACCACTACACTATTCGATACAAGCCTGACTTCAAAGACGTTCCCGCAGACCCGATTGATCGTCTGCGTGAACTGAAGCTCGCACAGGATTACATCGTAAAACCATCGCTGCGCACTGTGCCTGGAGTTACAGAGGTGAATACATCAGGCGGGTATGAGAAGCAAATCGTCATCACGCCCGATGCCGGAAAACTCACGAGTGTAGGACTTACAATTGGTGAAATCTCGGATATAATTGCAGAGAATGTCTCAAACGCCGGAGGCTCTGTTGTTGAGAAAGGCGGCGAAGCCGTGACGGTGCGCTCTGTGGGTCGCGTGCAGACAACGGAAGAAATTGCCGATTTGCCATTAAAGTTCTCAGGGGCGCGCACTGGCATTCTGCGCATCAAAGATGTTGCCGGGGTCGCTATTGGCTCAGGCGTGCGAACCGGCTCGGCGACGCGTGATGGTGAAGAAACCGTGCTCGGCTCGGCGCTTATGCTCATCGGCGAAAACAGCCGCATAATATCAAGTCGCGTGCATGACCGTATAGAGGAACTACAATCGAAACTTCCTGCGGGAATGGAAATCGACACCGTGTATAATCGCACGGATTTGGTAAACTCCACCATTCGCACCGTTGAAAAAAATCTTTTTGAAGGTGCAATTTTGGTGATCGTCGTTCTCATCGCCCTTTTGGGCAACTGGCGCGCCGCGCTGATCGTAGCTACGGCAATTCCGCTCTCAATGCTCTTCGCGATGACAGGAATGGTTCGTTACGGCGTCTCTGGAAATTTGATGAGTCTCGGAGCCGTAGATTTTGGGCTAATTGTAGACGGAGCTGTTGTCATGGCGGAAAACGTCGTGCGAATGCTCGCCCACAAGCAGCATGAATGTGGGCGATTGCTTACCGCAAAGGAACGCCTGCAAACCGTGCTCTCTGCATGCAAACAAGTGGGGCGTCCGACAGTCTTTGGCGTCGCCATCATTACCATCGTTTATCTGCCTATTTTTTCCCTCACAGGCACCGAGGGGAAAATGTTCACACCGATGGCGTTTACTGTGGTGTTTGCTCTCGTCGGCGCACTCTTACTCGCGCTCACGCTTGTTCCGGTTCTCTGCTCGTTTTTCATGAGCGCCAAAGTAAGCGAAGGCGATAACATTGCCATACGTTTTGCAAAACGGGTTTATCGCCCGATACTTCATTTGAGCCTGCGCCTGCGGTGGATTGTCGCCACCGTCGCCATTGCCGTATTTGCGTTTTCTGCATGGGTGTTCACACATCTCGGCGCTGAATTTATTCCTCAGTTGGATGAAGGTTCTTTAGCCGCGCAGATGATTCGGACGACCAGCATCGGCCTTAATGCCTCGTTGGACATGCAGACCGCTGCGGAAAAGCTCATGCTAGAAAAATTTCCGGAGGTTACACATACTTTCGCGCGTGTAGGCACATCTGAAGTCGCCACCGACCCGATGGGTGTAAATGTCGGCGACAGCTACATCATGCTCAAACCGCCAGCGGAATGGCGGAAAGTCAATGGACGCACCATCACCAAGGATGAACTGACGGATATGATGTCGAAGGAGCTATCCGTCCACTTCCCCGGACAAAGCTACCTCTTTTCACAACCCATCGAATTGCGTTTCAACGAACTGCTTTCCGGCAGTCGGGCCGACATTGCTATCAAGGTTTTCGGCGATGATTATGAAACGCTCGAAAAAGTTGCGGGAGAGGTTCGTGAAATTGTCGAAAAAATTCCCGGTGCGGCCGATGTAGAATTTGACGCGGCAGGAAAAGCGCCAGTGCTCCAAGCTGTCATGAATCGCGCGGCGATGTCGCGCTATAATGTCCATGCCAGCGAAGTGAACAAAGTTATAGAGACAGCGTTTGCTGGTGCCGAAGCTGGAGTTGTCGTTGATGGTAATCGGCGATATCCGATCGTCACACGACTTACGGAACGGGCGCGCCGCGATTTTGAAAACGTGGCAACGCTTCCAGTGAAAACGGCGGACGGAAACCTCATCACGCTCGGACAAGTCGCCGATGTAAGCGTCACAGAAAGCGTAAATACAATCTCGCGTGAGGCATTCCAGCGGCGCATGGCGATACAGGTGAACTTGCGTGGGCGCGACGTGCAAAGTTTTGTCGAGGAAGCGCGCGCAAAAATTACCGAAAATGTCAAAATACCCGAAGGCTATTTTGTCGAATACGGAGGCGCCTTCAAAAATCTGCAAGAAGCGCGCGCACGACTTGCCATTGTCGTGCCGGCGGCACTCGCGCTTATATTTCTGCTAATCTTTTTGGCGTTCGGAAGTGTGAGACAGGCGCTTATAGTATATACTGGCATCCCTCTGGCTGTCACTGGTGGCATATTCGCATTATGGATGCGAGGGCTGCCGTTCTCCATTTCGGCTGCGGTTGGATTTATCGCGCTCTCAGGCGTCGCCGTGCTCAACGGCGTGATGATGATTTCTTTTATAAATCAACTGCGTGAAGAGGGGCGAAAAGTGCGTGATGCCGTAATTGAAGGCGCGCTCACACGCCTGCGCCCCGTTCTTATGACGGCGCTTGTTGCAGCTCTCGGCTTTGTCCCGATGGCGCTTGCCACAGGCCCCGGAGCGGAAGTGCAGCGTCCCATCGCGACAGTCGTAATCGGAGGCATCATCACGGCTACATTCCTCACGCTTGTTTTGCTACCCACGCTTTACTGCTGGCTCGAGCGGGATAATGCGAAACCCAAAGAGAAAAATTCCTGAGAGCGATCACAACCAACAACCAAAACAAAAAATATGAAAACAACCCGTATCATAATACTCACAGCCATCTGCGCAGTGGCTTCCATCACTGCGCTTATTGCCAAGCCTATCGCCGGTCCCAAAGGCGGACGCATTGTGACCCAAACGTCCCCTCATGTGGAGTTCCTCGTCGGGAAAGATCGTATAGTCACCGTCTCCTTTTACGACGACGCATTAAAATCAACACCCATTGCAAACCGAATAGTGACTGCCATCGCAGAGGCTAAATCGGGCAAGACGAGACTTGATTTCATCGAAAAGGATGGCGCTCTCGTTTCGGGCAAACCGCTCCCTGATGGCGATGGTTATACCATTGTTCTACAAGTGCGTGATTCCGATGGCGCACGCCCCAAAAACTATCGCATCGTTTTTCACGATGAAGTCTGCGCGGAATGCAAACGTGCCGAATATGCGTGCATTTGCGAAGGTGAAGATGCGCACAAACACTGAAAGGAGGGTTTATGAAAAACATAGTTGCATTCATTCGCCCATCAAAGGAAGACGCTGTGCGTCAGGCACTGCACGAGATGCCAGGCGTCACCGGAGCGACCTTTTCTGATGTGCGTGGCTTCGGACGCGGGCGCGGTCATGACCAAAGCGCAAGCTCTCGTGATGAAGCTCTTGTAGGCACACTCCGAAAGGTCCGCATCGACCTTATGGTTCCCGATAAGCACGCAGATTCAATCGCGCTTGGGATTGCTGTGGCAGCCCGAACAGGAAACCGGGGGGATGGAAAAGTATATATTCTGTCCGCTGAAAAAGCATTGCGGATAAGCACCGGTGAAACTGGTGCCATCGCAGTGTGATGAAACGAAAAACAATCGAAGCACTAACCAGCCATGCCACAATCACACTCCACGCACGATAGTTCCTCGCAGCATACCGACGCAGGCACCCTCAACCATGAAGAAAAATCCAACCGCCTTGAAACAGCCAGTCTCTTAATTTCAGGTGTCTTGGTTGCAATATCACTTGCAAACTTATGGGGAAATGTATTGCCGGAAATCGCGAAGGAAATTTTTGCGTTTACTGCAATACTTGCGGGTGGCTGGTTCTTGCTTCCGAAAGCATGGAATGCAGTTTGCCGATTGCGACCCGACATTAACTTGCTCGTCGTCATCGCAGCAATCGGGGCGAGCATCATTGGTGAGTGGCTGGAAGCATCCGCAGTAGTATTCCTGTTTGGCGTCGCGGAATGGCTTGAAGGTTGGGCTGACCGTCGTGCGAAGCGAGCCACCGAGGCACTGCTTGAACTCGCGCCCAAGACCACTCTTGCGCGCCGCGATGGAGTATTTGTCGAAATACCGGTGGAGCAAGTCACCGCAGGGGAAGTAATCGCGGTCAAATCAGGAATGGGCATTCCGCTGGATGGTGAAATTATCACAGGGGAATCCGCTGTCAACCAAGCGCCTATTACTGGCGAATCAGTGCCCGTGGATAAAAAGCTGGGCGACCCTGTCTTTGCCGGAACAATCAACGGAGAAGGTTCGCTTGAAATCAAGGTCACCAAACCTGCCGCAGATACAACGCTCGCGCGCATAATCCGTCTTGTTGCGGAAGCACAGGAACAAAAAGCACCGACGCAGCGGTTCGTGGATACTTTTGCCAAGTATTATACGCCCGCGGTCACACTTGCCGCGTTGCTCATCTTTCTTATGCCACCGCTCTTAATGGGCGGCGGTTGGAGTGTTTGGCTCTATCGTGCCTGTGTGTTGCTCATCATCGCATGCCCCTGCGCATTGGTGATTTCCACACCGGTCGGAATCGTCGCAGGACTCACCGCGCTCGCCCGACGTGGTGTGCTCGTAAAAGGTGGCGAACATCTTGAAACGATTGCCAAGTTACGTGCGCTGGCAGTCGATAAAACCGGCACAATCACCGAAGGAAAACCTCGCGTGCTCTCGATTGAATGTATCACTGCAAAATCCGAGACAGAAGTGCTCTACATCGCCGCTGGAATCGATGACCACTCTCCTCATCCGATTGCCAAGGCAATTGTCACCTATGCCAAGGAGCATGCTGTTGCTTTCACACGTGCGGCAAATTACCAGTCACACAGTGGTCGAGGCGCGGAAGGATATATAGATACGCATCCCTATTTTGTTGGTAATCATCGCTTCGCACACGAGCTTGGCCTTTGCACATCCTCGCTTGAAGTAACGCTAAGAAACTATGAGGCCAAGGGACAATCTGTTGTTATTGTCGGACACAGGCCGAATGACACATGTGCTGGCAAGATTCTTGGCGTAATCGCCGTGGGCGATAGCCTGCGTCCAAACGCACGAACTGCCGTGGCGAATCTCCGAGCAGCAGGCATCGAACATATTGTAATGCTCAGCGGCGATAATCAGCACGCTGCAGATTACGTCGCAAAAGAAGCCGGTATAGACGAAGCACGTGGCGACCTGTTGCCCGACGACAAGGTGTGCGCCATCAAAATACTGAGAGATGCTTACGAAAGTGTCGGCATGGTAGGTGATGGTGTGAACGACGCTCCGGCAATGGCCACTGCAAACATTGGCATCGCGATGGGTGCGGCAGGCACCGACGCTGCAATCGAAACTTCCGATATCACACTCATGCAGGATGATCTTGGTAAAATTGCCGAGACAATCCGCATCGGACGACGAACTCTTTCTATCGTTTATTTCAATATCGCTTTCGCGCTCAGTCTCAAGGCACTTTTCCTCATTCTGACAGTGCTCGGCTACGCCAATCTCTGGCTGGCTGTCTTAGCTGACACAGGCGCAACACTCCTAGTTGTCGCGAATTCACTGCGACTTTTGAAGGTGTCCACCAAATGACTACGGACACCTCCGAGTAAAACGGCACTGATCGGCGCCCGCATCACTTTTGCCTCAAACAAACGGCAAAAATAAAAACAACAATACAAATACATATATAATCATGAAACCCTATATAAAATACACTTGGTCACTGCTTTTTAGCATTCTCGTCGCAGGCATTCCAATCTTCGCCCAGACGGAATCAGCAGACGATTCATATGCGACACCCAAGACTGCTGGAGCGAACTTGAGTCTGGAAGGAGGCATTGCAGTCATGTGGGGCAATCCCGGTGTCGAAGGCACGCAGACATTTGTCGGAGCCATGGCCGCGTTTGGCTGGAGAATAAACGAACGCAACAAGATTCAAATCGAAGCAGGCGCGCTCAAGGCAAATGACGGCGGCGGGCACAATTATTATACACCCGGAAGCAATAACACCGACCTTGATTATTTTGCTGTTCCGCTGCTCGCCTCATACAGTTTTTACATTCCACTCGGAACGCAAAAACGCTGGGAAGTTCGGGTCGGTCCAGCGGCCGGTCTATATATGATGAAAGTCGATGCCGGTGCTCCGCACAATAGCGGTTCGCGCCATGTGAAAAGCAACGACACAGATAGCACCTTTGCATACGGTGCCGGAACCGGCGTAACGTGGCACATTTCAAAGCATCTATATCTCGACGCAGGCTACCGGTATCTGCGCACTGGTGAAACCGATTACACCCTTTTTGATCGCAAGGTTAAATTCGACGCTATGGACACGCACACGTTGAACGTCTCTGTTGGTTGGAAATTCTAGGCCGCTCGCACATAGAACAAAAGCGATTCTCTCTAGTGGCGGCATCAGTCAAATATCATGATTACGTGCCGCCATTGTGAGAGATTCATACGAAGAAAATGTCCCTGACTCAACATAACACTCCGCAACGCATCGGTATTATCGCAGGCATTGGCCTGTATCCGGTAGAACTTGCGAAATTATTAAAAAATAAAAATTACGAAATATATTGCGCGGCAATACGTGATCATGCACTTCCTGAAATCGCGAAATATTGTGTCGAATACCAACCGATGGGGCTGGGACAATTCGGCAAAGCCATCCGCTTTTTCAAAAAGCATAATATCACCTCAGTCACAATGGCCGGTGGTGTTAAGAAACGCCTACTATTTTCCGCAGATTTTTTATGGAAACATTTTCCTGATTTCTATACCGCCCGGATTTTTTCCCAGCACATTCTCTCCAAGCAAAAATCGCAAGGTAATGACTCGCTTTTGATGCGATGTGTCGAGGCATTTGAATTACAAGGAATCCACATCACAGCAGCAACAGATTATGCCCCTGAGCTTATCATGAAACAAACCACCCTTACAAAAAGACGGCCATCCTCAAGCGAATGGAAAGATATTCAATACGGCTGGAAAGTCGCTCGCGAAATTGGACGTCTTGACATTGGTCAAAGCGTGGCGGTTAAGAATCAATCCATCATTGCGGTGGAAGCACTGGAAGGCACTGACGGCTGCATTAGCAGAGCAGGTTCCCTTTGTCCATCTGGTGGGTTTACCATTATAAAGATAGGAAAACCAAATCAAGACATGCGATTTGATGTTCCCTATTTTGGAGTGGAAACGCTCAAGAATCTTGTCGCCTCGGGTGCCTGCGTTCTGGCAATGGAAGCAGGCAAAACTGTTACGGTCGAAGCTCAGGAGTGCGCCGATTTTGCCGACAAGAACGATCTGTGCGTAGTTTTCGTTGAAGATGGCACTGCGCAAATGGCCGATTAGTCTGAAAATTAGCTATTTAAGCAAAACCATAATGCAGTCATGTTGGCACCTTGCAGCGCTTGTGAACATGCATATAATATATCGCGCTTTTATTTTGAAAAACCGCGTTTTTGTCCAATACGCAAAAATGATTTTCAGATACAAAGTGACCATCGCTTCATATCAGAGCGGTAGCCGCATTCCGATATGTTTCCCCAAAAAACAACTCATGGTAAACAGATCGACGCACATGTGCATAAACCATGTGTTAATGGTAAACCCGGTGGATTTTCATCCGCACTCGCATACCACCGGTTCAGGGAAATCGAAATATGCTGTAACCGGCAGCCAACTTGTTTTTTACCAGAACAAAAGAATGCACATCACAAATTTTTTCTCTTGCTCGAAGATAACATCAAAACAGAAATCACATGGGAGTTTTCATCTTATAGGGAACATTGCCAAGTAATCGGGCAGCATCTTATTTTCGTTGAGTCAGGGATCAGACATTCATTAAAATGGGAAAAAGCGGCATCATTTATTTGCCTCCTGTTGCATGATGAACTTTTCACCCAAATGACCCATGATTCAACTTGGCGTGGGATACAGATTAGGGAATGTAATGAGCTAGAAAAAGGAGACCTTCTTATTTGGTATCTAGCCTATATTCTCCAAAAAATAATAAAATCCGAATTGTCGGACGAACCAACTATATTCATTGAGGCTATTTGCATCATATTAGCGAATCAACTGTTCAAAAAGACGCAAACTGATAAGCAGCCATTATTGGTAAGCACAGGATTGAGTTCAGAACAGTTGCGCATTGTGCGCAGTTACATACATGACCACCTTTGTGAAACCGTGCTGGTGCCTCATTTGGCGGAGATCATCGACATGAGTAAGGATCATTTCACGCGTCTCTTCAAAAATACAATGGGTGTCACTCCCCACCGATACATTCTTTTGAAACGACTCCAACTGGCTCAATCGCTCATAGTCGAGGGAAAGATGCGATTGTCTGAAATTGCGCTTGCAGTCGGCTTTTGCGATCAAAGTCACTTGTCGCGCAATTTTCGCAAATTCTGCGCTGAACTCTCAAAGCAGGGAGATGATGGCCAGATATTGGGCTAACGGGACGGTGAGGCCAACAATCCATTTGCCGCACGATCTTGCAGAAAACGCTCCACGGCCCCGCGCATGGGACGCGCGCCTAGTGTTTTGTGGCACCCTTCCCGCAAGATCGTCTCCAAGTCTGCCGGAGTGACCGTGATAATGTGCCCAAGTTTATGCAAACGGGCGCATTCTCCCGCGATCATGGCCTCGCAGATTTCGCGTTGCACATCGTAACTCAGACGGGAGAACACAATTTTTTCAGTCATACGGCCCACAAGTTCAGGCCGGAGCTGTTGCCCCACCCGCGCGAGCACAGTGCGCTCAATACTCGCAAAGGGGGCGGACTGCATTCGCATCGCTTCCCCCGCGCCTATGTTTGAGGTGAAAACGACATAGAACCGCGAGAGGTTTTTCCGTTCTCCAGTGGCGAGTGTGATGCTCGCATCATCGAGGATTTGCAGGAAAAGATCGAGCACGAGTGGATGCGCCTTTTCCACTTCATCGAAAAGCAACGTGCCGCAATCCGCCTTTGCAAGCGAGCGGCCGAGCAACCCAATATCACCGACTTTTTCACCAATGAGTTTTTCAACAGACGATTGATTTTGATACTCCGACATATCGAAACGAACGGGTTTCATCCCGTTGAAAAGATAATCGGTGAAGGCATTTGTAATTTCTGTTTTTCCAACACCGGTCGGGCCGACGAACAAAAACGAGCCTTTGGGACGCCCCGGATGCGCAAGGCCGAGTTCGCCCCTCCGCAACACGGATTCGACACGTCCAATAACATGCGATTGTCCCTTGATGTGCTCGTGAAGATGCGCGCCGAGGTTGCGGAGTTGTTCGCGGCGTTGGCTGAACCAATCGACGCCGATGTTTGCACAGGCAGGCAGGGATGTATTCATGGAGAAAAAATCTTAGCGAAACCACTCGCACACGCGCCCATCGGCTTCACGCGGCGGAAGCACCACACGGCGAAATCCCGATTCACAGTGTTGCACCACAGCCTGAAACTTCCGCAGCCGGCGAAACTCATGTGGTTCGATATAATATTTTTCCTCCTCGGAAAACGAGGTCGTGCGCTTGCCCGCCGAATAGCCATAGGTGCGTTTCTTGTATTTCTTTTTGCCGAGCGTGTCGGCGGCGATTTTTGCCGATTCCTCATCGGCGGCCTTGAACATGATGCGGTTTGCCATGTTCGCGATGAACACCTTTGCCTTTTTCTCATCGCCAATCGGCGGAATGAGCGATGTGTAGCTTTGCGTCGCGGCCACGACGGTTGCCCTGGCTTCACGCATCACATCCACAACATTGTAATCGCTCGTGCCGTCATGATTCGCGGTCACGATCTTTTGCGCTTCATCCGCCCATAAAACGAGCAAGTTGTCTCCGGCGCGTTCCTTCGAGGGTCGGTCGAAACGCAGCAGCACATGCGAATAAAACACGAGCTTGAGAAGTGTGTGGATATACCGGCGTTCAGTTTTGAAGCGTTGTGGAATCGAAACGCATATCACTTTCCCCCGGTCGATTTCTGAAAAGGAGAAGGTCGATTTTTTCGGACAAAACACCTCCGCAATATCAAGCGGCGTGAAGTGTTTCAGCCGATTGGCAAGCGTGCCGCGCACACCGCCAAGTTGTTCGATGGGCTGGCTGGCAATTTGCGTTTCGTAATGAGTAAGCAACTCGCGCGCTTCCGGCGTGTTTTTATTGTCCAACATTCCGACAATTTCCCTCATCATCACATCCGACGAGAGCAATTCGTAAGCATTATCGAGCGTGACGGGCATCCCGACGCACGCCAGCGCTTGAAATGCAAAGCTCATCTGAATTTCCGCCTGTGTCTTGAAAAACGTCTGGTCGCCATCCTGCCCGAGCGACGCGGCCACATCGCAAACATCCTTGGCCTTTGCCGAAAAAGGCAGGCGGGCATCCTCAAGATAATTAAACGTGTGTGGCGGCTCCCAATCGGCGGGCGCGCTGTCCGGTCGCACTTGCAGCAAAATCAAATCGTCCTCGCGCCCGAGGTGCTTGAACATCGCCGAGAGTGTTTCCCAATAGAGTCCCTTGTCGTCGATGCAGATGCCGCCCCAACGCGGACAGTTTCGCGAAACCTGCCAGAGCATCGCATTGATCGCCGAAAGCGTCTTGCCGCTTCCCGTTTCGCCGGTGACGAGCCACCCGCGACAAAAGTCATTCTGCGACCAAGAAAACCCGCCCAGCGTCAAAATCGGTTTCGCACGCGGGCGACTGCGCACCGCCAGCACTCCGCACACCATCTGCCAGACGGCAAATAAGCCGAACCCCGTCGACATCGCCATCGCGACATACGAAGGCACTCCGACTCGCAGCGCACCCCAAGCGCATACGAGACTCACAGCGACAAGAAGCAAGTGTAACGGCATAATGGCAAAGATGGTGCGCTCTTACGGTGTAAGAGTGCATCCATGTCGCAAGCATGCCAGTTTCCATCATCCTTGGCTTGGACATTCCCGCGATTTTTGAGAACAAAAACGGGAAAACATAATTTTCCAAGTTACCCGAGCCACTACCGAGTAAAAGTGCCAAGAAAAGGAATTTTGCAGTGGAACTTAGCCCGACAACCTACATAACTTGTTGACTCCATGGACATCGAAACAACCAACGCCGTAAAGCTGTTTTTTCCAAATCCCTCATTGGTTCAGGTGTTTTTTGAATCAGTCGCAAACTCATTGGATGCGAACGCCTCTGAAATCTCAATTAACATCGAAATCCAAAGATTCTCGGCACCAGACACGCTTAAAATAACCATTAGCGATAATGGAGACGGTTTTACGAACGAAAGTTTCGAACGGTTTGCCCGTCTTTTGAAGCCACAAGACGCATTCCACAAGGGGCTTGGTCGATTGTTATTCCTAAAGTATTTTGCACGCATTGAGGTCAACAGTGTGTGGGGAGATAATAGGCGTCAGTTTACGTTCTCAGAAGCGTTTCGCGACGAGAGTAAATTGGAGAAACTGGAGAAAATTCAGTCAAATACGACTACACTCGTTTTCACTAACTTTATAGGTGAAAGACTTAAATCTTATGATGACATAAAACCGGGCGCGCTAAAAACTCGAATCATTGAACAATTTTTGCCGACGTTGCATGAGCGCAGGCGCACTCAACGTCCGTTTTTAATTAAAATCAGCCTCCAAACCGAAGAAAGTAACACACAAAAAGAGTTTTTCTCTGATGATGAAACAATCACAGCAGATGACCTACCTGAACTTCAATCTGTCAGTATTGAAGACCCACTCCTTGATGCATATGAAGGCGTGGAAATGTGGTTTCGAGTAAAGGCAGGAATGGGGGAGCGCACACTTTTGACCGCAGTGAGTATAGATGGCCGCACTATTCCCATTAAACTGTTGCAACCTCATGCCGTGCCTCCCGACCATTCGGGCATTTTTCTTTTTGTGTCCCAACTTTTCAAAGGTGCTGCGGATACCTCACGGCAAAAATTGATATTACCGGACAATATATCCGAGCCTGATCTATTAAGTGTATTACGTCGTGAAGTCGGGAAAATATTTACAGAGAAAATTCCACAAATAGCCGAAAAAAACGAAGAAGCTAAAAACCAATTTGAGAAACAATTTCCCCATTTGCTCGGCCTTTTCGAAGAAAATACTGTTGGACTTATCAACAAGGATGAGGCGCTCGACATCGCTCAAAGCAAGTTTTTCAAAGCCCAAAAAGAAGTTTTACAGTGTGAGGAGCTAACCGACTCTACATTTGAAAAATCATTGGAGCTATCGTCGCGCTCTTTGACAGAATATATTTTATACAGAGACAAGATAATTCGAAAATTCAAGGACATGTCCGGCGACAACTCCGAAGCGGAAATTCACAATCTTATTGTCCCGCGTTATCAAGAGTTCGAAGAGAGTGACTTGATACGGGACGTTTACAGCAATAACGCATGGCTTTTGGATGATAAGTTTATGAGCTTCCGCACCATTCTTAGCGAAGCGCGCATGGATTCCGTAATAGGGGCTATTACGCTTAATGAGGAAGCGACCAAAGACGAAGGACGTCCCGATATAGCCATGATTTTTTCCGCTGATCCAGCGGTAGAAGCCTCCGTTGATGTCGTTGTTGTCGAAATTAAGAAAAAAACCGACGACGAGAAGGAAAACGAATACGCAATTAATCAGTTGTTAGACCGCGCGGTAAAACTTGCCGCCCACTGTCCAAATATACAGCGCATATGGTATTATGCTGTTATTCAGGTTAATGACACTATGGCGACTCGGCTTGAGCAGCGAAAGTGGGCGCCGCTCTTTTCCCGAGGGAAAGTTTATTACCAGGAGTTTCCCACAAAGCGTCCAAATGGCTCGGTTGTTCCTACACCAACATTTGTCATGTCATTCGATGCCATCGTTGCCGACGCCGAATGTAGGAACCACACATTTCTAGAAATCCTTCGACATGGGATGAAAAAGTTTGCTGATTCAAATACACAATCACCGACAAGTGAAAAACGGGATGAGGACTAAATTTTGCTTTAGCTAAAATTGCTTTTGCGCTTCGTCTTTGGAAGCGTTGACGAACTCCTTGAACTCGGGGTTATATTTTTCTTCTATTTTTTTCATACTTGTCGGTCGAATCACTCGAATTGCCGGCTCTTTTCGCGTCCAATTGAACTTGATTGGGCCGGGTTTTATGAGGTCAGTTTCAGTTTCTGCGGAAGCATCCCAAATTTGTTGTATTTTTCTTTCCAACGCTTCTTTTGCCAACAGGTATGTATTACTGTATTTTTTTCCGCCCTCTCTCGGTTTTCCGAGCATCTGATTTAATTGTTTTTGAGCTGTTTCTTGTGCCGCTTGCTCAGTTGGCGCGCGAAATAGACGCCCTTGATACGAGTGCAGCTGCGCATCACGTATAAATTGAATATCAAGACGCCAACCACCTTCTTCTTCCGAGAAAGCAGCTATTGCGCTCAACTGTAAGCCATCCTTAACAGCCTTAACGACATCTTCTTTTTTTGCGATTTTAGCTTCAACGTATTGCATGGATTGTTAGATTACCTTCTGAATCAGTGGAATAAAGAGAAATTGACTTACAATTACCATCGTTTGTTTGGATGACGGGTGACAAGTGTGGATTTATGCCAAGGGTCCATAAAGCAATTTCAACCCTTTATCCTACAACTTGTTGACAGATATTTCTAAAACTCTTGCCGTTTTGCCAGCAATCTCAACATCAAGGTATTTCTCTGATATTTCGCATAACGCGTGAAGAGCCATTTCTTCGATAGCGCCAATAATGTTGATGAGGTTATACCCGTGCACAATTACTTCATGGCGCAGGAAGACGAGATTCAAGCGTTCGCATTTGTCTGATGTGCCAATAAATGTGGCAGATGGACTAAACCCGATACCCTGAAAACAAGCCCACGGGAGAACCCAGCATTGTTTGTCCAATTTCATGACTCGCAGAAACACTGGTGGAGATGCCGTTGGCGTTGAGGCCGGGGTGGTGATTGAGAGCGTGTCAGAGATACCGTTTGGTTTATTAGCTGCGTTGCTTACAGCATGCGCCATACGGCGACGCTCGATTTCTTCTCGAAGGCTCATGGTCGTATTCCTCTGTTTGTTGTATGGTTTTGTTGTTGTTGCGGAGGCGGCACCCACTGTCTGACTGACTCATGCAAGCGTTGTCGCGCTTGCAGTGACAATCGGTGTTGATGCTCCTCCATAAGTCTTTCGCGCATTCGCTCGACCGTCGCATCGTCCGGCTTGATCGACAGCGCCAGTTCGCGGTCGGATTCGCGCTCGATGTTAAGGCGCAACGCTTCCTTGTCGCCGGTGAACACGACGACTTTCCGCCGCGCACGCGAGATGCCGACATACCATTGGTGCCGATTTATCGGCGTTTGCTCGGCGTCATGCGAAACGAGCACGGTATCGACGGTTTTTCCCTGCGATGCATACGAAGTCACTGCGTATCCCGGCACGAACATTCGCTGCTCCGCGGAGAGTGTTTTTATCGTTCCCTCGTCGTCTCGAACCCGGATGCTTTTGTCTTTTAACACACGACATATCGTCACCAGTTCGCCGTTCCTAACCGCCTTTCCTTCGATTGAGTCTCCATTAAATTTCATCAGCAGCCGATCCCCACGCGCCAACTCTTGTTGCCGCGTCTTCACGACCACAAATCTGTCCGCATAGCGGTAGCTTATGGTCGTGGTTCTTCCGTCTTTTCCCAAGGCCACGCCGCGCTCGTCGGCGCCGGCGACCTCGTAACAATCACCACGCTTGAATCGCCCGTAATCACGCACGAAGAAAACTCGCGCATCCGGCGTGTAATACCGTGCGTCGCACTTTTGCGCCTCGCTCAAATCAGTCGATTGCCAGGACATGACCGGCACGCCTTCGCCCAGCTTTCCGGTTTCCCGCAAGCGGGAGCGAATCGCGTCGTTGGCCGCGCGCACTTCATCCCAAGTTTGGGCAACGGCGAGCACCTTTTCCTTGCGGGCAAGCGCATCGCAATACTCGCGCGCCAGTTCCGCCATGCGATCTTCGACATCGAGTTCGCGCACGCAGCCGAGCGCGTCCAGTTTGTCGAACGAATCCACCAAACGACCTTCCGCCGCCGCTTTCACCGCCGCGCGGTATTTTCGGACAAACGCCTTTTCTTCCCTCGACTGCACGGTTTGCGGGTCTTGGCGGCGAATCGCGCCCAGACGCACCGTTTGCAAACTCGTATGCTCCTCAATCGCACGCAACGCATCGGATGCCGCAACCGCGCCTTGCTGCCGGATGTCACCCGACAAAATCAATCGCCCGCCGCAAGCCTGCACTCGCTCAATCAACGCGCGCATGTCGCGTCCGCCGACTTGCCCCGCCTCATCGACAATCACGACCGCGCCACGCGGCAAACGGGCGTTCGCGCCGACCGCGAGCAACCGCGCGAGCGTGTCCGCCGAGGCCAGCCCGTCGCGCCGTAAATCTGCCGCTTGCTGATGTTGCGGCGCGATCACGACGACCGGATGCCGCGCCGCTTCCAATCCCCGCACGACTTCTCGCAGCGCAAAGCTTTTTCCCGTGCCCGCGCCGCCCTGAAAAACCGTGATAAAATCGCGGCTGCGCAAAATGCGCGAAACCGCCGCGCGTTGCTCCGCCGAAAGTGACGGTGCGGGTTGATGCGCCGCATTGAACGCGGCGTGATTTCGCACCCCGTTTTGAGCGGCAAGCACAATGGACAATTCGCAAGAAAGCGCATCCCGCGAGGTCAGCTTGCGCGACTGCGCATCGCGGATGTATCCGCGTTCCGCCACGTTTTTTTCCAAGTCCGCCAGCGCAAAATTTTCACCGCGCCCGCGCTCCAAAACTGACGACATCAACTCGTAGTCACCGACGACCGAACGCCGTTCAAACAGGTGAGCATCCGCCCATTCAACTAATTGGGGCAGCCCGCATTTTCCCACGGATGTTTCCGGCAGCGGCGGCGGCAGCTTTGGCGGCCCGATTTTCGCAAGCGCGGCACGCTCGGGTTCCGGCATCTCCGCAGCCCAATGAGGCCGCAGTTGCTCCGCCGGCATGTTCTTGATTTTCCGACGCCGCTTGTCATGCGCGACTTGCTCGCGCAGCGCTTTTTCGTTGCCGCGCAATCCTTCTGTTTCGATTCGTTTTTTCGTCTCCGCGTCGATCTGTTGATGCCGTTTGGAAAAGCGGTCGATCACGCTTTGCGGCACCCCTTGGATTTCAAATCCCGTCGGCGTGTTGGTGATGTCATAGCCGAGTTGCCGGAGCCCTTTTGCCAGTTCGTGATAATACAAATTTTCCGCGAATTTTTGCGCCCGATACATGCCCGTCGCGTGAAGCGCCTTCCACTTTTCCTCGGCAAAATCATAGGTCGCGTTGAAGACCACGCAGTGCGTGTGCAAATGGGGGTCGAGTTCCCGGCTCGTGTCATGCCGGAACATCGCGGCGGCGACTCCGCCGGTGACGCGCTCGCTATTCGCGCCGCCTTTGCGCACGCGCGTCTCTGCAAACTTTTCCAGTTCATCCATCATCACACGGGTCGCGTGATCGTGGAGCGCAATAATGCGGGCATCTTGATACAACGCGACCACCGAAACCGACTTCGGCGGACTGATCGTGAAGTCATAAAACACGCGGCGATTCGACACGGTGTGCTCGCCATCCCGGCGCGTCGTATTGTGCCGCATCGTCAGGCGCTGGCCCGTGTCGGGATGGATACCCTGGCACATCGAGAGAAACTTTTCCTCGGTGACAACGCCCTCCAAATCGAGCATCGACGCGGCGATGCCACGCCACTGACCGGCGACCACATGACCGTCCATGTAATAATCTCCAACGGCCAGATGCTCGCGAAAATATCCCAGCGCATTGGCGAGATTCAACTGCGGCTTCGGACTCAGCATGACGATACCTCCCATGCGACCGGCGCGAAACAAATCGGGACATGCCGCGCGCACTCGAAACGCACTTGCGTTTTTTGTGAGCAGGACGCCTCTCCCCTTGCGCAAGGGCGCAATGTCTTTTTTAGGGCTTTCATTCCCGCACCATACCGGCGCATTGCGAATTAAAATAGGGGCTGGAAGGGTATCGCATTTGCCCTGATTTTGCCGTGCGCGGACGGATGTGGGAAATAAGTCGCAGCACTTTTATCCAACCGGCACGAAAGCGCGCCGCGCTCCTGCGTCCCTTGTTTCGCGACGCGCCATCGTGCAAACGCGGAGTAATTATTGCGCGAGCCAAACGCCCAAGCGGAACAGGGCGGCGGGAGGCCCGCGTTGGCTTTCCGAGAGTTCGTTGCGTTGTGCATCTGTTTCGCGCCGCCTCCCGCCGCCCTGTTCCGCAATGGCGTTTTTGGCGGCGCTGATGAACGGCGCACCTGTCTCGAAAAATAGGGGCAACCATGCCGCTTACAAGCCAATGCAAAGGAAAATAGCTCTGCCCTGATTTTCCATTATCGCACACCGTCAAGGTCGTATGCTCCTTCGTCGCATCTCCACCACGACCGCTCGGCGCACGCGCGCCAAGCGGTCTTTGACTTGGTGTGCCGCTGGGCGGGGAAATCGGGCAACAGAGGATGCCCCGGCACGACGCCGGAGACTTTCGTTGCGCGACTTCGCTTCATAAAATGACCAGCGACACCGCTCAAAAAACTAACGCTTCCGCTAAGAAATCCGAACACGAGGAAGCCCTCGAATATCTAAAGGAACAGATCAAACCTGGAGACACCGTTTACACGATACTTCGGCACGTCAGCAAATCGGGGATGAGCCGCCTTATCGACCTCTACCTTGTGAAAGGAAACCAACCCTTCCGAATCACATGGAGCACGGCCAAAGCACTCCGATACCCGTATGATCGTAGATACGACGCCGTTCGCATCGGCGGGTGTGGAACCGATGTCGGATTTTCGTCGGTTTACAATCTCGGTCACGCACTCTTCAGCGATGGCTACCAACTCAAGCACCAATGGCTTTGATGCGGCAAAAGCACGCTCCAAACATGAAGCGCGACGGCACCGCCACCGTCGCGTTTTTATTTGGGCATCCTTACGGAGCGGAACTTCTCACCTTGTGTAATGCGCCCCATTTATCGCGAGCGTATTTTACGAAAAATCTGTATCAATTTTGTCCATCATCCTCTGATGTGGGGGTGATATGAAACCGCCACAAATGAAGCACATTCCCTTGATAGTTTTCGGGAATACGCACGCCTAATTTACTCGCATCCACTTTAGGCGTGAAAGAGGTAATTTGCCCATTATCTGACGTAGCATTTTTATACCGATTTGAAACCATTCCACTGAGATAGCCAATGGTATCAAAACCTTGATTTTCTGACGGTGTCTCTGGCGCGATTGCTATTTCGCAAAAGTCCAATTTGCCATCGCTGATTTTTGCAGTCTTAGTGAATTTATTCCATTCGCCATAGTGCATTAGGAACCAAGCTATTTGTTTTTCCTCGGCATCCAAAATTTCTTCCAAGCCTGCATGGAGCGATATGCGTTCAATCGTAAAATTAGTTTCTCCGGAATGACCGATATCGCGAGCTTTCGAAGTATCGGCATACAAACGCAATGAAAGTGGCGAAACCGTGCCTATCAGCGAGTCTCCTATTGCACTCATTTCATTATTTTTCATCGCAACCGGGAATGTCAGCCGAAAGTCCTTGCTTTCGGGGCACTTGAGCACAGATGAATCAATTAAAGTCCAAGTATTCCAACGAGACCAATAAATCGCGAACTTTAAAGGAATGCCCATTATGGCAGCATAACGAGTCAACGATTCCAAGTATGCTTGCTTAATTCGAAACGGCTGAGGCGGATTCTTCTCATAATGATTTTTTACCTCCACTAAGAATTCCGTCCCTTCAGATGTGACTATCCGGAAGTCAGGTCTATTAATGCCCTCGCATTCGCTAAAAAACATACCCGCGTCTTCTTCCAGAATTAACTTACACTTGCCCAAGGCGGCAGCGACATATGCAAACATAGACTGAACCCGCTGCCCGTGAATACGAATAGGGTTCGCCTTCTGCTCACTCAATACCCCTTCGATTTTGCTCAAAAAATTCCCACAGGCAGGCCCATCAACAAGTGACGTATCATGCGAATAGGCGCTATCGCCTAAGATACGCAAGAGTTCGCTGGGAATATGGTCGCTACGTTTCAATGAATGAAGCATTACTTCGTAAAGTCATTGTTCAAGAAAACTTGATTGTTGAAGTTGCATCACAGTTTAAACTCCTAGCAGATTTCACGCAAGCAACCCTCTTGATTCAACGCCTACAAGTCCTATCTGAATGAAACTCAAACGAACGCACATCGCCGTGCCCCGCGCGCCATTATGCCACGGCTGTTCAAGGTAGTGCTCGTTCCTCGCCTCCACCTTGACAGCCGTGTTTTTCTGCGCCTATCGGGGCACAGCCGAAAAAACACAAGGAAGTTTCATTGCGCCGCTCGCTGGCGGCTGGCCGATGTTCCGTCCGGCAATGGTGTGCGAAGGTTTAACATGGTCGCGCCACCGTGCGTTGCCCGCTTTGCCCGTGACCTGCGAAAACGCGCAGAAACGCTGGACTGCCCGAATAAGGCCGACGCCCGCACCGATTCCACAAAGAAGCAAACGCCATCGGACATCACATCGCAGGCAACTGCCAAAACCGCCATCGTGCCCAATCGCAATTTGCGATGAAATCGCATTGCCTCCCTCAATTCCGCAAAAAGAACCGAGTGTGACGTGCAACTGTCCCGAATCTTGATTTAAGACGTGCAAAATCGTAAAAATCAGGCAGTTTAGAAAGAGAATATGTATTCAATAACTGAATACATACAAGGTGAAAGCTATGCTGGAATGGGCACTAGGTTGCCACAAGGTTGTCAAAAACGCTTCTTTTTGCTTCCCTTGATTGCTCTTTTCTGCTACTGTATTCTTGTCGTAAAACATTAATAATCAACAAGTCCGCTAATCTCAACGACTTAATCGAAAGCACGGAATAGGGTTCGAATCCCTCCTCCTCCGCCATGCGGCTTCGGTGTAGTGAAATTACTTTTCGGAGGTTTTTTCTTTTGAGGGTATGGGAATCCCTTCATCCAAGGCTTTATCTCTTCTTTTGGCGCGAAGGTAGAGTTCGTGCACTGCATCAGCGGCATCCGTCCCTATGACTCTTGCTTGATCATCAGACATATTGTTTTTCGAGGGAATCATGAGATTTTTGCCTTCCAAATATTGATATACTGTTTGGTGGCGCTTTACACCGGTTTTGTCGTAAAACTCAACCATGAGACCGAAGACATCTTTGATTGATCGCGACATCCAAATCTTTTCATAAAGGGCCGGATCGACAAGGCTCGGAGGCGGCGGGTCTAACAGATCAGCCAATCGAGGTTGTAGTTTAGCGGCAGATAGCTCAGCGCGGAGGGTTTCCAGTCTTCTTTTATCCGCTCTATCCTCCCATTCCTTTGTCCTGTTTCTTCGCTCTTCCTTGTTGACGATTTCAGACTCGAGACGGGCAATGCGCTCGACGAGATAAACGCGATATCTTGCTTCGCTATCTATTTCCAATCGTGCGTTGTGTTGGCCGATGTGTCTTCCAATATAATAGGCAGCAATGACGGCACTCAACGCAATGACCACAAATGCGAGAATCCAAACTTTCCCTGCTATGCTTTTCTTGGTTGCGCGTTCGCTGCCGCATGGATCCATATCAAACCGTTGCTGTGCGTTCATAGGGCTATCGTGCTATTGTTTCCGCATAGGTGTGGGCGAGTTTTTTCACCGAGACGAATTTGTCCTGCCAAATGCGTCATTTTCGATTGCGATTGGTATTACTGCTCCGCGGTGAAAATATAATTGCCGGATTCGATGGTGTAGACGGCCTTGTTATTGGCGCCGGCATCATGCAGGGCGCGGACGCCCTTGGCGTTTGCGACTGCAACACCGCCTTCGCGCACGGTTGCCGGATTTTTGGTCGGAATGTGGACCGTGGCGGTCGAGCCGGTGGGTATTGAGATTTTCAATACAAATTTTCCGCCTTCCTTTTTCCATGCGCACGCGACCGGGCCGCGAGGTGATTCGTAGGTGGCGCGGGCCCAGGTGATGTCTCCGACGACTTGGGGCTTGATGAAGATTTTGCGGAAGCCGGGGCCTTCGGGATCGGGCTGCACGCCCACAAGGTCGCCGTAAAACCATTCCGTAACCTGGCCGAGCATGAAGTGGTTTTGCGAGGTTTGGCGGCGGGCGTTCCATGCCTCGGTCAGGCTGGTCGCGCCTTGGGCGAGTTGGTAGGCGTAACCGGGTTTTTCGTCGCCTCGCGTGAGCATTTTGTGGATGAGGTCGGAGCGGCCGTTGTTGGCGAGGGCGCGGAGGAGATAGCGATAACCGACATCGCCCGAGGTGACTCCGTAGTCGTCGGCTTGAAGGCGCGCGACGAGTGTGTCGAACGCGACTTTGCGACGTTCGGGCGGGACAAGGCCGAGCGCGAGGGGCATGGCTTGCGCGGTTTGCGAGCCGGTGGCGTAGGTGGCGATGTTTGGATCGTCGGTGAAGGGTTTTTGCGCGGGGTCGCCGTCGTTGTTGAGGAAGGCGCGGTTGAAGGCGTCGGCGATTTTTGCGGCTTCCTTGTTCAGGCGCGAGGCGTCGTCTTCGCGGCCGATGACGGTGGCGATGCGCGCGAGCGTGTGTGTGATTTCGTAATAAATGGCGGTGGCGGTGAGGGGCACGGGGGTGAGTTGCGAGACGCCGGGGCGGCGCGGCCCGGAGTCAAACCAGTCGCCAAGGCCGTGCGAGAGGATATATTTTTTGGCGCGGGTGTTGAGATAGTCGACGTAGTCATCCATCGCGTCGAAGTAGTCTCGCAGGGGTTTGTCGTCGGCGGTCCAGATGTAGTGCTGCCAGGCGGCGAGGACAAACGCCGCGCCCCATTCGGGGGAGTCGCGGAAGCCGCCGGCGAAGATGGTGTATTCGGGCGCGATGTCGGGGACGAGGCCGGAGGGGAGTTGCGAGTCGGCCATGTCGCGGAAGCATTTTGCGAAGAGGCGCGCGGCGTCCCATTCGTAGCGGAGCGCGGGGCCGTTGAGGTGGTATTGTTCGAGCCAGCCGAGTTTTTCGCGGTGCGGGCAGTCGGTGAGGACATGCGCGAGGTTGCTGCGCTGCGCCCAGCGCACGAGCGTGCGGATGCGGTTGAAGAGTTCGTCCGAGCAGGCGAAATCTCCTGCGGTCGGCGTGTCGGAATGGGTGACGAGTGATTTGATTTTTTCGACGACGGGGCGGTTTTGGCCGCCGTCGGGCGGGATGCGCTCGACCTGAATGTAGCGCGTGCCGTGGTAATAGGTGTCGGGCGTCCACGATTCACCGAAGGGATCGCCGCGCAGCGTGTATTGCCAGTAGGCGGCGCCTCCGCCGACCGACCTGCGGTCGAGCGCGCCGGTGTCGGGATCAACGAGCTCGGCGGGCGTGAGGCGCACGATGGAGCCGGCGGGGCCGCGCACGGTGAGCGAGGGCATCATCGAGGCGTTTTGCCCGAAGTCGATAATGCTGACGCCGTCGCGTATTTGTTTTTCGGATACAGGTGAGAATTTCTCGAAATGGTTGAAATGCGGGGATGCGAGCGAGAGTCCGCGGAATTTGCCGGCGGGGCCGGGGGTGGTTGCGGCGGGCGTCCACGCGCTGTCGTCAAATCCGGAGTCGGTCCAGCCGCGCGGTTCGAGGCGGGCGTCGTAGTCCTCGCCGCCGTAGAGGTTGGAGTAGGTGGCGGGGCCAGTCGAGACGCGCCAGGCGCCGTCGGTGCTGATTGTTTCGACGAGGCCGTCGTCGTATTCGAGGCGGATTTGTCCGTAGGCGGCAAGGGGACGGAAGGGTGTTGTGAACTTGTGATAGCGGTTCAGCGGGTCGGGCCGGATGTTGTAGAAGCCGCCGGAGAGGATGAGCGCGAGGACGTTGGAGCCCTCGTGGAGTCGCGAGGTGATGTCGTAGGTGTCGTAGAGGACGGTTTTGTCGTAGTTGGTCCAGCCCGGAGCGAGGAGGCCGGTGGTGATGCGCGTGCAACCGACGGAAAACTCATAATGGCCAAGGCCGGTGATGTGGGCGAGCGCGCGGACAAGGCCGGGGCGCACGTTGAACTTGCGGCGCAGGAGAAGGGTGGTGTTGGCGCGCGGGTTGTGGTCGGAGGTGTCGAGTCCGTCCGTGAGCGCGCCGGGCTGCCAGTTCACGCTGTCGTCGCTGATGTCGCTCGCGGTCACGGGGGCGTTGACCGCGATGTTCTTTTTGTCGGGGCCGGAAAGGACTTCGATCTGGCTGAGGGCGAGAACCGGTTTGCCGTCGGCGGGCGCGCGGAGCTTGGTTGCGGTGACTCGGAGGTAGCGCGCGATGGCGGTGTGCGTTGCCGGGGGCGTGCGCATGATGACGGCGCTTCGCGGATTGAGATCGTTTGCGGTGTCGTCGGAGATGGTGTGGATGCGGTGGGCTTTTTTGAAGGCGGGATCATCCGACGCCTCGATTTTAAAACGAACGGGAAAACCGTGCCGGTCCGGAAAACCGTGCCGGACGGCGCGAAGGATGACCGTGTCGATGGACTGCGGCGAGCCGAGGTCGAGCTGCACCCATTTGGGAGCGTTTGCGTGTTTGCCCTCGCGAGAGCAGAAGCCGAACGCCTTGCGCTCCCATTTGAGAAGCTCGGGGTCGGTGATCCATTGCGCGCCGGGCTGCCAGCCGGGGCCGAGCGGAGTGTCGAGCACGCCCGTGGTGAAGGTGGCGACGGGGCTCCACTCCGAGGCGCGAGAGCCGGGGGCGTTGCTCCATGCGCGAACTTTCCAGAAAACTTGCTGCGAGGTGGCGAGGGGGCGTCCGTTGTAGGGGATGTTGAGGGTTTCGGAAGATGTGACGCGTCCGCTATTCCAGAGGTCGCCGTAGTCGCGCGCGAGACGCTCGGCGTTCGTGGCCGCGAGGATTTCGTAGGCGACTTGGTTTTCGCCGCGCTCAGGCGAGGAGATGCGCCAGCTGAAGCGCGGCTTGTCGGAGTCGATGCCGAGCGGGCTTTCGAGATTTTCGCAGCGCAGCGAATCGACCGCAAGCGTGGCGCGCGCGGCGGATGCGAAGGCGAACAAAGTGACAATCATCGCAACCGCCGCGAAGGCGTGGCGCGACACGCATGTTTTGCAGATCATCGTTCCGATACGAAACATGAAACGATGTTTTATGCGCATGGGACGCAAGGTGAAGCGGAAACGCAGAAAACTGCGGAAAAATTACCAAATTTTTTTGAACGCATTTGATGAAAATTAAGACGTGATTTCGCGCGCTTGATTTGAGCGGGCTGGCTTGTAGTTGTTTTGCATGGTGCAACCAACCGACACGCCTCGCCGTCCCGAAATCCTCGCGCCCGCGGGGGATTGGGAATGCGTGCGCGCGGCGGTCGAGAACGGCGCCGACGCGGTCTATTTCGGACTGGAACGCTTCAACGCCCGCATGCGCGCGAAAAATTTTACGCAGGCCGACCTGCCCGCGCTCATGGAGTTTCTGCACAAGCGCGGCGTGCGCGGTTACGTGACGTTCAACACGCTTGTGTTTCCCGGCGAGATCGACGAGGCGCGCGACTACGCGCGCACAATCATCGCCGCCGGGGCCGACGCCGCCATCGTGCAGGATGTGGGCGCGTGCAAACTCATCCGCGAAATCTCGCCCGATTTTCCGATTCACGCATCCACGCAAATGACGGTCACGAGCGCGGCGGGCGTTACGCTTGCGCGCGAACTCGGCGCGTCGCTCGTGGTGCTCGCCCGCGAAAACACGCTCGCCGACATCGAGGCGATCCAGGCCGCGCAGCGCGCCTCCGGCCATGCGCCGCTTTCGATCGAGGTGTTTGTGCACGGCGCGCTTTGCGTGGCCTACTCCGGCCAATGCCTGACCAGCGAGGCGCTCGGCGGGCGCTCCGCCAATCGCGGCGAATGCGCGCAGGCGTGCCGGCTGCCTTACGAGTTGATTTGCGACGACCGCAAGGTCGACCTCGGCGACCGGCGCTACCTGCTCAGCCCGCGTGATCTCGCGGGCATCGACGTGCTGCCGGAACTCGTGCGCCTCGGCGTCGCCTCGCTCAAAATCGAGGGTCGCCTGAAATCGCCCGAATACGTGGCGAGCATCACGCGCGTTTATCGGGCGGCGCTCGATAAACTAATGAAGAATGAAAAATGTATAATGGAGAATGGCGGGGGCGATTCGCAGTCCGGGACTGCCTCGCGTTCGAAATATGAACTGGAGATGACTTTTTCGCGCGGGCTGGGGACGGGCTGGTTTCGCGGCATCGACAATCAAAATCTCGTCCACGCGCGTTTCGGCACCAAGCGAGGCGTGTTTTTGGGCGAGGTCGCGCGCGTGCAAAACGAAAGCGTCACGCTCCGCCTCGTCGCGCCGCTCAAGCCGGGCGACGGCGTTGTGTTCGACGCGGGCACGCCCGAAATCCGCGAGGAGGGCGGCCGCGTTTACCAAGTCGATGCGCGCCCCGGCGGCGAAACGACGCTGCGCTTCGGCCATGGCGACATCAATTTCGGTCGCGTGCGCTCCGGCCAGCTTTTGTGGAAAACCAACGACCCCGCGCTCGACCGTGAATTGCGCGCCACCTACGACGGCGACAAGATTCGTCACACGCGCTCCGTTGACGCCGAGGTGCACGGCCGCGCCGGCGCGCCGCTCACGCTGATTCTCAACGACCGCGCCGGGCATGTCGTGCGCGAGGATTCCGCGGTCGCGCTCGCGCCCGCGCAAACCCAGCCGCTTACGGAGGCGCGCTTGCGCGATCAACTCGGACGCCTCGGCGGCACGCCCTACAATCTTGGCAAGCTCGCTTCGCGTCTCGAGGGCGACGTCATGCTGCCGATGAGCGAGCTCAATCGCCTGCGCCGCGCCGCCGCTGAAAAACTCACCGCCCTGCGCGCCGCGCCGAAACGCTGGACGATTCGCTCCGGATCGAGTGGCACGGGCGACTCGCCCGTGTTGCATAATGCGACGAATCACGGGCGAGCCGCCCGTGCCACCCAACCCGACGCACCCGAAATCATTCCCGTCCTCCGCAATCTTTCCCAGCTTGAGGCGGCGCTCACGGTTCCGGACATCGCGACGGTTTATTGCGAGTTCGAAAACCCAAAGCACTACCGCGAGGCGGTGGCGCGCGTCCGCAATTTGGGGAAACCGGATTTTGAAATATGGGTTGCGCCGCCGCGCATCACCAAGCCCGGCGAGGAATGGATACTCGCGCAAACACGCTCGGCGAACGCCGACGGCTACATTGTGCGCAACGCCGACCACCTGCGCTACTTTGCGGACGATCGCAAACGGGGCGATTTTTCGCTCAACGTCGCCAACCAGATCACTGCCGAATATTTTCTCGCACACCACGGTCTGGAGCGCGTCACGGCATCCTACGACCTGAACATCGCGCAACTCGAGGCTCTGTTGCTGGCGTCGAACAACGATGCGTGCGCGCTCATGCCGGCATCCTACGACATTACGATTCACCAGCGCATGCCGATGTTTCACATGGAGCACTGCGTGTTTTGTTCGTTCCTCTCCGACGGCAGGGATTATCACGACTGCGGACGCCCCTGCGAAAAACACCGCGTGCGCTTGCGCGACAGGACGGGCGCGGAGTTCCCGCTCAAGGCCGACGCCGGATGCCGCAACACCGTTTTCAACAACCGCGCGCAAACCGGCGCCGAGTATGTCGCGCGACTGCTTGCGCTCGGCGCGCGCCATTTTCGCGTGGAGTTTGTTGACGAGACGCCCGGCGAAGTCGTGCAAACGCTCGCGCGCTACCGCCAACTCCTGCGCGGTGAAATCGACGGCGCGGCACTCTGGCGCGAATTAAAACTGCTCAACCAACTCGGCGTGACGCGCGGCCAAATGGAGGCCGCCCCGCGGATAATCCGCCGCAAAAGTTGACGGGAACGCGCTTGCGCCTGGGAGCGCGGGCATCCTGCCCGCACAAACCTCCAAACCTGCGGGCAAGATGCCGGCGTTCCCGGGGTGATCAGAATTTGAGATGCGCGGCTTTTTTTCGGAACACGGTTTTTGTCATTCCCTCCCATTGGAGTTTTCCACATGCTGCGCGGTTTTTATTGCACCGCGAAACCCTACCATCTGTTTGACCTAATGACCGTTGACACACCTACCATCGTCACTTTTGCCGTTTATATTGTGCTTATGCTCCTTGTGGGCTGGCTTGGATACCGCTCAACGAGCAACCTGTCCGATTACATCCTCGGCGGACGCAGGCTCGGCAGTTTTGTGACGGCGCTGTCGGCGGGCGCGTCGGACATGAGCGGCTGGTTGCTCATGGGGCTGCCCGGGGCGATTTTTCTTTCCGGCGTGTCGCAATCGTGGATCGCAATCGGCCTCATCATCGGCCAGTGGTGCAACTGGAAATTCGTCGCGGGCCGCCTGCGCATCTACACCGAAAAATGCGACAACGCGCTCACGCTCGCCGATTACTTCAGCGTGCGTTTCAAGGACAAGAGCAGCATCCTGCGCATTTTCACGGCGGCGGTGATTCTTGTGTTCTTCACACTTTACTGCGCGTCGGGTGTCGTGGCGGGCGCGCGTTTGTTCGAGTCGATGTTCGGCATGCCTTACAACACCGCGCTCTGGATTGGCGCGCTGGCGACGATCACGTATGTGTTCATCGGCGGCTTTCTCGCCGTGAGCTGGACGGACACGATTCAGGCCTCGCTCATGATCACGGCGTTGATCATCACGCCGCTCATGGTGATTTATTCGGGCGGCGGAGTCGCGCAAAGTTTTGCCGACACGGTGGCGGTGAAGCCCGGCTTCTTCAGCCTCACGCACGATCTCGACACGCTCGCCATCATTTCGCTCGCGGCGTGGGGGCTCGGTTACGTCGGGCAGCCGCACATTCTCGTGCGTTTCATGGCGGCGGAAAGCGCTGCGAAGATTCCGGCCGCGCGGCGCATCGGCATGACATGGATGGTGGTTTGCCTCGCGGGCGCGGTGGCCGTGGGCGTTTTCGGCTGGTCGTATTTCGCAAACAATCCCGCGATTGCGGGCGCGGTGAGCAAGAACAGCGAATTGGTGTTCATCGAGCTGGTGCGCAATCTTTTCAATCCGTGGATCGCGGGCGTGTTTCTGGCGGCGATTTTGGCGGCGATTATGAGCACGCTTTCGTGCCAGTTGCTCGTCACATCGAGCGCGCTGACGGAGGATATTTACCGCGCGTTTCTGCGCAAAACCGCGTCGCAAAAGGAGCTCGTCTGGTGCGGGCGCATCATGGTGCTCGTCGTCGCGGTGATCGCAATTGTCATCGCAATGAATCCGAACAGCAAGGTGCTCAAAATGGTCAGCGACGCGTGGGCCGGTTTCGGCGCGGCGTTCGGTCCCGCCGTGGTGCTGTCGCTTTTCTGGCCGCGCATGACGCGCAACGGCGCCGCCGCGGGCATGTTCGTGGGCGCGGCGACGGTGCTTTTGATGATCCTGTTCAAACATCATCTGCCCTTTGCGATTTATGAAATCATCCCCGGCTTCGTCCTCGGCGGAATTACCATCGTGGTTGTGAGCCTGCTCGGCAAGCCGCCCGCGAAGGAAATCGTCGAGCGCCACGAGGCGGTGGACGCGGAAGTGCGCGGAATGTAGGGGCGCACCTGGCGTGCGCCCTCGTTTTAGAGAATCATTTTGTTTGCGCGCCCGGCCGTAATGCGGACGGGCGCGAGGGCGCACGCGAGGTGCGCCCCTACTTGACAAACCGCCGCTTCATGACGTCGCATGGAGGGCATCATGGATCATCCCTTTCTCGACGCCCGTTTTGAAATACCCTGGTCGCGGCTTACGCCTGATCGCGTCAAGGCCGACATCACCAAGGCCATCGCCGACGCGAAGGCGCAAGTCGACGCCATCGCCGTGCTGCCGCTTGGATCGCTCACTTACGAAAACACGTTTGCCGCGCTCGAGCGCGTGACGGAACACTTCAGGGGCGTTTGGAATCGCGTCGAGCATCTGAAGTCCGTCGCGGACTCGCCCGCGGTGCGCGCGGCCTACAACGAAATGCAGCCCGCCGTCACCGCGTTTGTCGCGAGCATTCCACTCAACGCGGAATTATGGAAGCGGCTGAAAACGTATTCAGAATCCGGGGACGCGAAGGGCGCGGCGCGCAAGCCGGTCGAGCTTCGCCTCATCAGCGAAACGCTCGCGGAGTTTCGCCAGCAGGGCGCGGATTTGCCGCCGGAGAAACGCGCGCGCATGGCCGAGCTTGAAAAGGAGCTCGCGCAACTCACGCAGAAATTTTCCGAAAACGTGCTAGACGCAACCAATGCCTACGAGCTCGTGATTACCGACGAGTCGCGTCTGGCCGGGCTGCCGGAGCGCGCCAAAAACGCCGCGCGCGCCAACGCCGAATCGAAGGGACTCTCCACGCCCGAAAAGCCCGCGTGGCGTTTCACCTTGCACGCGCCGTCGCTCAATCCCGTGCTCACCTACGCGGACGATGCAAGTTTGCGCCGCGAGCTGTTCGAGGCGTCCAACGCCGTCGGCGCGCAGGCGCCATCCGACAACACGCCGCTCATTCCGCGCATCCTCGCGTTGCGCGCCGAGAAGGCCGCGCTGCTCGGCAAGGCGCATTTTCCGGACATGATTCTCGAGCGCCGCATGGCGAAATCCGGCGCGCGCGCGATCGCGTTCGTCAACGACCTGCAGCGCCGCACCAAGCCCGCCTTCGATCGCGAGTGCGGCGAATTGGAGGCGTTTGCGGGAAGGAAGGGCGAGCACCTCGCGCCGTGGGACATCAGTTATTACGCGGAAAAAATGCGCAAGAAACTCCACGATTTCGACGAGGAGGCGCTGCGCCCGTATTTCCCGGCGGATCGCGTGTTCGCGGGGCTGTTTGAAGTGTGCAATCGCATTTACGGCATCACCGTCAAGGAGCGCGAAACCGGCACGGGATCGGGCAAGGTCGAGGTGTGGCATCCCGACGTGAAGTTTTACGAGATGTATGACGCAAACGGCACGCATCTCGGCTCGTTCTACTCCGACTGGTATCCGCGCGAGTCGAAACGCTCGGGCGCGTGGATGGACGCGTTCGTCACCGGCGGGCCGCGCGCGGACGGTTCATGGGCGCCGCACCTCGGGCTGATTTGCGGCAACATGACGCCGCCCGTCGACGGCAAACCCGCGCTGCTCGACCATAGCGAAGTCGAGACGATTTTCCACGAGTTCGGGCACCTGATGCATCACTTGTTTGGGGCTGTTCCCGTGAAATCGCTCAACGGCACCAACGTCGCGTGGGACTTCGTCGAACTGCCCTCGCAGATCATGGAAAACTGGACGTGGGAGCGCGAGGGTTTGGATTTGTTTGCGCGCCATTACGAGACGGGCGAAAAAATCCCGGACGAACTTTTCCGCCGCATGATTGCCGCGCGCAATTTCCGCTCGGCGTGCGGGCAGATGCGCCAGCTTTCGTTTGGCACGATGGATTTGCTGCTGCACATCAGCGCGGGCGAGTTCAAGCGCGAGCCCGACGTAGAGCCGGGCATCCGCCGCCTGATCACCGACTGCCTGATTCCGACCAACCCGCCCGCGCGCACGAACGTGAACCGTTTTCACCATTTGTTTTCGAGCCCGGTCGGTTACGCGTCGGGGTATTATTCCTACAAATGGGCCGAGGTGCTCGACGCGGACGCGTTCACACGATTCCAGCGCGAGGGCATTTTTAACGCGGCAACGGGAAAGGCGTTTCGCGACACGGTTTTGAGCAAGGGCAACAGCGAGGACGCCGACAAACTCTACCGCGATTTCATGGGCCGCGACCCAAGCATCGACGCGCTGATGAAACGCAACGGGCTGGCGTAAGGCGACTTCCGATTCGACTTAAGTCGACCTGTGTCGATTTAAATCGATCCAAGTCGAATTAAGCCGAACGAGATGGAAATGTGGCAGCCTTTGATTGACATTGAAACCCAATCTCATCTTAGTCGTGGTTTATTTTTCTCTAAATGACGACACAACCGCATCAACGCACGCATGGCCACGGCGCACCGCAGCGCATGAAGCTTACCGAGCTTCCGACGGGGGCGTCGGGGCGCGTGTGCGAGTTGTCCGGGAAAGTCGAGGTGTGCCAGCGGTTGCGCGAGATGGGGTTTTGCGAATCGGCGGTCGTCGATAAGATTTCCGGGCGGCACACGCTTCTCTGCCAACTTTGCGGCGTGCGCGTGGCGCTCAGCTCGGTTGCGGCGCAGCATATCGTCGTCGAACCAATCCGCGGCGCGGCGGGGCGCGCGGCGTGAGGTTTCTGCAATCCTTTTTAACCGCAGATGAACGCAGATCAGAATAGCCGCAAAAAAGCGCAAGAGACGCAAAAAGGAAAAACTCCGCTTTTTGCGACTTCTGCGCCTCTTTGCGGCCATTCCTTCCGGTCGCGACTGCGCCTCACCACTTCCTTCCGCGGTTAAGTTTTTCCCTTTTTCATGCCAAACATCCGCAAACTTTCCGAGCTCACCATCGGCGCGATGGCTGTCGTGCGCGAAATGCCGAAGACCGGCACGGCTTCGCTGCGTCTGCGCGAAATGGGATTGTTACCCGGCGCAAAAATCACGTTCATGCGTGCCGCTCCGCTCGGCGATCCGCTCGAAATAAAAGTGCGCGGTTACAATCTCTCGTTGCGCAAAAGCGAGGCCGAGCTCGTGATTGTGGAGGCGACGGAATGAGAGCGCGTGAGCAAGGAGCGGCGGCGTCCCGCCGCCGAATGGGTGCATCATGCATGCCGGTATTTTTACGCTGCAACCTATTGGATTACACTTTTCAGCGAGGCTTCACCTCGTCCGGCGGCGAGACGCCGCCGCTCCTTGCGCACGCGCGCCTCGAATGACCATGAGTGTTAATCACACCAAATCTTCTCCTCCTTCCGCGCATTCGCGTCCGCTTGTTTACGCGCTCGTGGGCAATCCGAATTGCGGCAAGAGCACGCTGTTCAACGCGCTCACCGGCTTGAAGCAGAAGGTCGGAAACTATCCCGGCGTCACAGTTGAGAAAAAGGTTGGCGCCGCGTATTCGCAGCACGGGCATCCGATCACACTCATCGATTTGCCGGGCGCGTATTCGCTCGCGGCACGCTCGCCCGACGAGGCGGTGACGCGCGACGTGCTTCTTGGCCGCCGCGCCGACACGCCGCAGCCCGACCGGATTTTGTGCGTCGTCGACGCGGCTAACTTGGAGCGAAATCTTTACCTCGTGCACCAGGTGCTCGATCTCGGGCGGCCCGTGATTCTCGTGCTCAACATGATGGATCTCGCGGAGCAGGCGGGGATCAATATTCGCGTGGCGCGCCTGGAAAAACTGCTTGGCATTCCCGTGATCGCCTGCGAGGCGGCCAATGGAAAGGGCATCGTCGATATCAAGCTCGCGATGAGCCGCGCCGATCTGCCGTTGTCGCGCCATGCGTGGGATGTGCCCGCGGCGATCGCGCCGGCGGTCGCGGAGTTGCAATCGTCGCTCGTCGCCAACGACGGCAAGGCGCCGCTCATCGCGCGCGCGGAGGCGTTGCTGCTGCTCACCGACCAGGACGCGATGCGCGTGGCCGGATCGACTCCGCTGAGCGCGCGCACGCACTCGATTCTTGAGCATTGGAAAAAGCGCTGGGACGCCGGGGGGATGGACTGGTCGGGCGCGCTCGTGAACAGCCGCTACGACGCGATCTCCGCGATTTGCGCGGGCATCGTTGAGCAAAAGGAAAACGCGCGCACCGGTCCGTCGCGCAGCGACAAAATCGACGCGGTGGTGACGCATCCGGTGTGGGGCTGGCTCGTGCTCGGCGCGCTCATGACGGTGTTGTTCCTGAGCATCTTCACGTTTGCCGGATATCCGATGGAGCTGATCGAGAGCTGGTTCGACGGGCTGGCGGGCCGGGTGAAGGAATCGATGGCGCCGGGCGATTTGCGCGACTTGATCACCGACGGCGCGATCACGGGCGTGGGCGGCGTGGTGGTGTTTTTGCCGCAGATATTGATTTTGTTTTTCTTCATCGGCCTGCTCGAAAGCACGGGCTACATGGCGCGCGCGGCGTTTATCATGGACCGGGTGATGAGTTTTGTGGGACTGAACGGAAAGGCGTTCATACCGCTGCTCAGCGCGCACGCGTGCGCGATTCCCGGCATCATGGCCGCGCGCACAATCGAGAGCCCGCGCGACCGGCTCGTCACAATTTTGATCGCGCCGTTCATGAGCTGCTCGGCGCGCCTGCCGGTTTATTTCCTGATGATCGCGACAATCGTGCCGGGCGGCGAGGCGTCTCTGGCCATGAAAGTCGGCCTGATGATGCTCATGTATATGCTCGGGCCCGTGGGCGCGTTTGGCTTTGCGTGGCTGTTCAAGCGCACGCTGCTCAAGAGCGAGCCGCCGGTGCTGATCATGGAGCTGCCGCCGTATCGCCTGCCGCGCATTCGCGACGTGCTGCTGCACATGTTCGAGCGCGCGTGGATGTTTTTGAAACGCGCGGGCACGGTGATTCTGGGGATTTCGATCGTGCTGTGGTTTTTGTCGGCGTATCCGAAGATGGATGTGGCGGAAGAAGCGAGCCAGAGACCAGAGGCCAGAGGCCAGACGGAGATGGTGGCGGCGAACGCGGAGGCGGTTGTTGTTACCGAGAATGGCGGAAATGAAAGCGAGCAACTGCGGCATAGTTTCGCGGGCATGGCGGGGCGCGCGATCGAGCCGGTTATCAAGCCGCTCGGTTTCAACTGGGAAATCGGTATCGGGCTGATCGGTTCGCTGGCGGCGCGCGAGATGTTTGTCTCGACGATGAAGGTGGTCTACAACGTGGAGAGCGAGGGCGATGACGACGTGGTGCCGTTGCGCGACGCGCTGGCGAAGGCCACGTGGCCCGACGGACGTCCGCTGTTCACGCCGCTGGTGTGTCTGACGCTGATGATATTTTATGTTTTCGCGATGCAATGCCTGGCGACGCTCGCCGTGGTGAGGCGCGAGACCAACTCGCTTCGCTGGCCGCTGTTCCAGCTCGGTTACATGACAGGCACCGCGTGGGTGGTGTGTTTCACGGTTTACCAAGTGGGAACGCTGCTCGGATTTTAACCGCGAATGGACGCGAATGAACACGAATAAAAACAGGAGACGGCGCTCGCAAGGTAGCACAGACATTCTTGTCTGTGCTGAGCGGCGCACGATTCACGGCACAGACAGGAATGTCTGTGCTACCTTGCCATGAACGCGACATTTCAGACCGTGACGGCGTTGGTGATCGTCGGGATCGCCGCGACATGGCTTGTGTGGCGTGCGTGGAGCAAGCGCAAGAAACCCGGCTGCGGCGACAACTGCGCGTGCCCGGCGGACGAGTTTAAGAAGAGGCTCAAACGATAGGGCGGAGCCTCCATCAAAGGCGCTGGGTGTTTTGTGAACGGGAATGACGGCTTGCATCGGGCGGGTTGTGATTTTTTATCAGCGAGTCTTGAAAACGATCGACCGGCATATTTTGCGCGAATGGTTGGGCTTCCTGCTCATCGTGGTGTTGGCCACGCTGGGGATGTTGCTCGTCCAGTGCATGATTCAGGACTTCGGCGATTTGCGAAACAAGGGTGCGAATGTCGTGGACATGGGGCAGTATTTCGCGGTCAGGGTGCCGAGTTTTTTGTCATTTGTGCTGCCGATCATCCTGCTCGTGTCGCTGCTGTATGTGCTGGGACGGCTCCATCGCGGAAACGAAATCACGGCGATGCGCGCGGCGGGGCTGAGCTACGGGCAAATAACGCGGAGCATTTGGGTCGTGGGCGTGCTGATGTGCGGCGTGATGTGGTGGCTCAATGCGAGCATCGTGCCCTGGTCGGTGGAGAAATCGCTGACAATGTTGCAGGAACTTGGTTTTCGCAACGAGGCGAAGGCCGCGGCCGACGCGGGTTCGATCGGGGTGACGCGCACGGTGACGTTCGACAACGACCGCGAGGGACGCCTCTGGTTTATGAATCGTTACAGCCGCTACGCGCAGCGCGGTTACGGCGTGACGGTGTCCGAGTTCACCGTGCGGAGACAGGAAAAGCTGCGCATCTACGCAAAGGAGGCCCATCTCGACAAGGAGCTCGGCTGCTGGGTGTTTCACAATGGGCGCGAGACTTTGTTTGATCCCGAAAACGGCGCGGTGACGGGCTCCGCGCCTTTCGACGAGAAGGCGGTTTTATATTACAAGGAGGACCCTGAGTTGATGCTGAGTTTCGACGTGAAACCGAAGGACCTGTCGTTTTTCCGGCTCAGGCAGATCATGGATTATTTCGAGGTGCTGGAGAGCCCGAAGCTCAAGATTTACGCGATGCGCTACTACGGGATTCTGGCGGGAACATTTGCGCCGCTGATTGTGATTTTGATCGCGATCCCTTTTGCCATCACTGGCGTGCGCGTGAACCCGGCGGTCGGCGTGTCGAAATCGCTCGGTTTGTTTGCGATTTATTTTGCGCTGGAAAAAGTGGCCGAGTCGATGGGGTCGCAGGGCATATTGTCGCCTGTTGTCGCTGCATGCCTGCCGGGCGCTGCGTTGCTGCTCATCGGCGGTTGGTTTTACGCGCGGATGCGCTGATGTGATAAACCGCGTTGAGGGGATGCCGGAGAAACAGTCTGTTTTCAGTTTTTAAACGCGACTGATTTCATAGGGCGTGCAGCCTATTGGGAGCCACTGAAGCGAATGACATTTGGGGCAATATCCGTGGCGTTATGGACAACGGTTTTTTGCCTGATAATGCTGTTTGCGTGTTCGCTCGGGTGGTGAAATGTCTCTGGCTCGGGATAAAAAAATCGGACGAAGCCGACTGCTTCGTCCGATGGAAGAGGGTGAATTAACGGGATGCTTACTTTTCCTCGACGAGTTTTGAGAACGCGAGTTTTGCCGTGCCGATCAGGCCGGAGGGCAGGGGGCCGTGAGCCCAGTGAATCGAGTTGGCCGGCTTGGTCTTCTTGGGATCGGGAAAGTGGACGTCCATTGTGTTCGCCCAGGTGAGGCGCTCGGATTCCGGCAGGGTGGCGTCATGCAGGCAGCGGTTCACCCATGTGTTGGCCACGGCGATTTGCAGGGTGTTTTTGCCGGGGCGCACGGCGTCGGTGATGTCGAGCCGGTAGGGCGGGCGCCAGAGCGTGCCGGCGAGTTTTCCGTTCACCGTGACTTGCGCGACTTCGCAGACTTGGTCGATTTCAAGATACACTCGCTGGCCCGCGGCGGTTTCGTTTTTGTCGAGCGTGATCTCCTTCACATACGTCGCGACGCCGGAGTAGTGCTTGATTCCGGGCTCTTTTGACTCCGTCCACGAGGTGAGTGTGTCGAAGCGTTGCGGTCCGGCGGGCGCGCCCCATTTGGCGTCGAATGTAACTGTCCACGGGCCGGCGAGCGTTTTGGGCGCGGGGATTTTTTCGGCTGCGAGCGAGCGTGTTTGGCCGTCGGTTTTCTTGATTTCAACTTTTCCGGGCGTGAAAAATTCCGCGCCCATTTTGCCCTTGGTTGTCACGTAGAGGCGCGGCGATTTTTGCTTCGATTCTGAATTGTCGCATTCGGGGGACGGTGTTTGGGCGCGCGCGTCGGAGGCGATTTTTTTGGCGTCGAATGTCGTGTCATGCACGGAGAATCCCGCCACCTTGCCCTTGAACGAACCTTGGAGGCTCGCGGGCGGGTGGACAACGCGGCCGGAGGCGGAGCCGGTGGCGATTTGTTTGCCGTTGAGGTAGAGCGTGGGGACGTTGTTTTTGTAGGCGAGGGCGATGCGCGCGTTTTCGGGCACGGGGTTGTTCCAGACGAGCACGCTGTTGCGGAAACTGGTGCCGTGCTCGAACACGGCGATGGAATTGCGGCCCACGCTCAGGCCGGCGCAGGCATGGTTTTTGTCGCCGACTTTTTTGTGCATTTCCTCGGGGATGAGGACGACGTTTTCTTTTGCCAGCGATACGATGCCCTTGGTGCTTTGCGCGGTGACGGGGCGGTCGGCGGCGGGCGTGACGGTTATGAAAACAGTGAAATCTTTCGTGATGATTTTGTTGTCAACCGGAAGCGGTGGCACGACGGGGAACACCGGCTGGCCGTTCACGGTCACGCTCGACGCGGTTTGCGAGCGCGGCGCGTTTTTGCCGCCGAACACAACAAAGACGCCTTCGAGGGGCGCGAGCGAGAGGGGGATGCGCGTGCGGCCATCGGCTTCGTCGAGCACGGGCGCGGGTGTGATCTCGCCGGTTTCGGGGTGCCAGATCGAGACGGTTTTGCCGGTGACGTCGAAGGACATGATTCCCGAGCGCGGCGCGGCGGAATCCTTGTTGGCGACGTGGAACCATTCGGAGCCGTCGATGTGCTCGCGGTGGGTCCAGGCGATGTCGTTGGGATCGGACAAATCATTGAGCCTGCATGTGAACAGTTCGCGGAGGCCGAGGGCGGCGATGGCCTCGTCGGGCGTGTGGCCGGCATAGAACACGCCCTTGCCGATTTTGCGAGCGGACTTGGAGCCGTCGCCGAAAAGTTCCGCGACGAGTTTTCGCCAGCTGGCGTCGGCTTTCGCGCCGCCGCGCAGGGTCGGGTTGAAGGAGGGCTTTTTTTCGGCGGATACGCGCGCGCCCGCCTCGACGAGAGCTTTTAGTTTTTCGAGTGTTTCGGGGAGCAGCGTGGTGTCCTTGGAGACGACCATGAGCTCGTAGTTCATGCGGCCGGGGCTGACGAGGCGTCCGTTTTCAACGCGGAGAAAGTTGCGCACGGCGTCGCCGTCGGCGATGTCGTATTGCTGGCTGGATCGGAGCGGAAGGTAGGCGCTTCCCGAGGGGATTTGGTCGCTGTAAAAGTAGAGGACGCGGTTGGCGGGCTTGCCTTGCTGGAGCATGTATTGCGTGCGCGAGATGTAGGTGAACCACGGCTTGGAAAACGGCCACCAGGTGAGCTTGCGATTTTGGGCGGTGCCGTAGGGATTCATTTGCCAGCCGGGGGAGCGTTCGTCGGGCTGATGCGCGAAGGTGTGAAAAACGAGGAGGTTCGCGCCGTCGAAAAAGCTGCTGTCCACCGTTCCCTTGAGGCTCCAGGGGGAATGCGCCCAGTTGCCGCGCCTTCCGGTGATCGTCTCGATGGCGACGTGGCGCTTGCCATAAAAATGCGAGGCGCTGGCGGCCTCGGCGCGCCGCGATATCTGTGTGGCGCCTGCGCCGCCGAACCCGAGGCCGGAGCCGGAACCGGCGATGGCGCCGGAGATGCGAATGCCGTCGATGAGGCCCGGCGCGGCGCGTGGCGGCTGCCAGAGGGTTCCCATCGGGACGTCTGAGGCGCGGTAGCCGCCGAGCGGGTTGCGCGCGAAGCTCTCAACGAGGTCCTGCGCCTCGTAACGCAGGCCGGCGGCGTGGATGCGCGCGGCCATTGTCTCGTAGAAGTTTTTTGCGATGAGGGCGGCGAAGGTTTGGCGGAGGTCGCGAAGGAAGTTTTCCGTCGCGGTGATATTTTCAATGCACTCGCCTGCGTAAACGGCCAGCCACGGCAGGATGTCGTAGCCGTTTTGCTCGCGGAAATAGCGCTCGAAATTTTGCGTCCAGTTTTGGTGCCCCGCCTCCCATGAGTCGGTTTCGATGACTGAAAATGTTTTCCCTGCGAGCGGGCCGGCGGCATCGAGCATTTTTTTCGGATAACCGTCGAAGTGCTGGTTGACGAAGGCGGGCTCGAACTTGTCCACCTCGAGGCCGCGGCCCTCGGCGGTCGCGGGATAAGTGGTCTTGCCCGTGGTGGTGTAGCCGACGCGCATGACAACCCACTCGCCGTCGGGCACGCGCCAGCGGAGGGCGCCGTCGGTGACGCTGGCGGTGAGGTTGTGAATTTCACCAAGACGAAGGGCTCGCGCGGACGGGACGGCCTTGGAGGGCGCCGCGCCCTCGGGGCCGGGACCGCGGTCGCTGGCGGCGCCCGACATGAACTTGAATCGCGTGACGGGCGACGGCCCCTCGGGACCCTTCGCGGGCCAGGCGAGCACGGCGATGTCGCGGACGAAGTCGAGTTTGCGGTCGAGCTCGGGCAGCGCGATGGACTGCTCCGCGCCGTTGCCCGTAACGCGAAGGGTCTTGAACGTGAGCTCCTTCATTGATTGTTCGGGAGATATCCACGGGCCGCCGGCCTCGGACCAGCCGTCGCAATTATGAATGCCGATTTCGATGCCGTATTTCGCGGCGGTTTCGGTGGCGAAGCGAAAGAGGTCAAACCACTCGGGCGAGGCGAATGCGACCGGCGCGGGATTTTTGTCGCGATTGCCGATGGAGAAAACCTGCGCCTGCCCGATGCCCTTGTCGGCCATCTCGCGCAAGTCGGCCTCGATGCCCGCGCGGGAAACATTGCCGTTGAGCCAGTGCCACCAGGTTTGCGGACGCGCCCAGCCCGTGGGCGACGCGAAGGCCGCGGCGTCGAGCGTGTGTTCGGACTGGTCGGGATTGTGGCTGGTGTATTTGAGGAAGTCCTCATCCGCGTTTGCGGCGTGAGCGAGCGTTCCGGCGAGCAACAGGCTGGCGGTGATTGATGGGATCAGTGCGCGGAGTTTCATTGGGTGTCGGGTGTTTTTTTATTGGGTGTTGATGCGAAAATGGGGATGTGGCGGATCAAATCAGAGGGCGTGATGATAAGGGAAAGGGAGCGTCCAATTGAGGCTGGAGAGGGAAGGGGATGGGCGAAACGCGAGGCGGAAATCTTACTGAACGGGGAGGAAAAGGTATGCGTTGAAGGAGTCGGATGGTTAGGGAAATGAGGTGTATTTATGATGCAAGTCGGTCATATAATTTTAAGGAAAGTCCTTATTCTCAAATGACCGTCAAGCCCTTTCAGGAATTTTCAATTCATTCGCACATTTGAAATGCGCATTCGGTTGCTGTTGAGAAAACTGGGAGCGGCGGCGGCGATGTCTGAGGGCGAGCCAAAAACAAACGCGGCGGCTCCTGAGTGAAGCCGCCGCGCTGTGAGTTATTCGACAAAAATCAGAATGCGTGGCGGTAGCCGAGGCTGATGGACCAGGGTTTTTGATATCCGCTGCCGGTGGCGAACTCGTAGTCGAAGTAGAGCTGGCCGGCGACGGTAGGACGCCAGATCAGGCCCGCGCCCGCTTCCACACGGCTGCCATCCACATTGGGGCGCCAAGGGGTGCTGTCGCCAACACGGATTTTGCCGCCGGTGCTGCGTTCCCCAGCCGCGCCGGCGCGGCCTGCGATCTCCATGCGGCCGGTGTTTAGCTTCCACCCGCGTCCGATGCGCAGTGTGGCGCGCAGGCGGGAGATGGTCATGTCGCTGCCGTCAACATTGAGATTGTTTGCGCCCTTGGTGTGGTAATCGTCGCGCATGAGCCGGACGTAGGAAACTTGGGCCAGGGACTCGGCAAACCAGCCCGCCTCGGGGTTTTCGCCGAGTGCGATACGCTTGCCGAACTCAAACGAGAGACCGATGGCGTTGTCGTTGTAGTCGCCCTTGGTGCGGTTGCCGCTTTGGTCGGCGGAGCTGAAGTCGTTGTCGAAGCGGGCTCCGGCGAGGGTTGCGTTGGCGAACCAGCCGGTGTCGTTCAACCACGCGGCGTAGGCACCGAGGCTGAGTTGGTCGCTGGTGCCGTCGGCGGTGCCGGTGCCGGCGCGCGGATCGAAGTCTTGCGTGGCGTGACCGTAGCCGAAATAGACGCCGACTGCGAGCCGTGCCGAGGGAATTGCGAAGGTCTTGTCCGCGCCAAATTCAAAGCCGTAAAGATCCATGTCAAACGGGCGCATGTTGGTGCTGGCGTTCAGCCTGGAGCTTTCGGCGCGGGCTCGCAACCACACCGAGTAATTGCCGGCGGGTGTGTTTTCGGGCATGCGCATTTCGCCAAGGCGGCGCGAGAGGTTGTCCTGCGAGGCGAACCACATGAGGCTTTGCGAGCCGGGAACACCCGCAATTGGGTTATAAACGCCAGCCGCGCCGTTGGCGACGAGGCTGATCGTGCCGGGGGCGGTTTGGACTGCGGCGTAGTTGGTGCCCTCGAAGTCGAGGCCGCCGGTGAATGTGGCCGTGTTGCGCCCCGAGATCGTGGCGACGACGGTCGCGGGGCTTTCGATGGTCGGCGCGGTGGCTCCGTCAGCGGCGCGAATGATGAACCGGTGGGTGCCCTCGGCGTTGCCGTTGACGATGAGGCGGTCGCTCACGCCGGTGCCGGGGTCGGCGCTCATGCGGATGGTGCCGTTGCCGGAGAGTCCTTTGACCGTGGCGGTGCGGTAGATGTCGGGCGCGACTTGGGGGCCGAAGTCGAACACGCCGTTGTTGGCCAGGGCACTGTAGTTGTGCATGGCGGTGCCGCTGAGCCGAATCGTGCCGGAGACGATGTTGAGCGTGCCGCTGAAGGTGTTCTGACCGCTGAGGATGAGCGTGCCCGCGCCTTTCTTGGTGAGCGATTTTTTGTCCCATGCGGGGTCGGTTTCGCCAACGCGATCGGTGAGAGGCGTGTCCACTTCGAAGGTTTGGCCCGCCTCAAGGGTGAAGGTGCCGTGCGCGCCTGTGAGCGAATTCCATGCGAGTCGGTAGCCGGCGTAGTAGGAGGCGGAGCCGTCGTTGTTGGCCTTGGCCTGGCCGCCGATGGAGAGGTAGTCGGGGAGGGCGGAGCCGTTAACGCCGGTGACGGTGGTGAAGCCGCCGCCGATGGTGCCGGATGTGGCGTGGAGGATGAGGATTCCAAGATCGGAGAGTTCGCTGGCTTTGGCGACCGGCGCGTAACTGAAGGAGGCTCCGTCGAGTGCAAGCGTGCCCGACAGCGACGCGCTTTCGGCGGTGATGTAGGCGGTGGAGCGCGAGGCCGAGGCGGCCACGCTCAGGACAGAATTCATGCCCTGCCTATACTGGCCGCCGACCACCACCGTGCCCGTCGAGGCGATGTTGAGCACGGCCGTGCCGGCATTGCCAACGATGGCATTGCCATTTTTGAGGGAGAGCAGGCCGGCGATGTCGAGTGTGCCGTTTCCGGTGGTATTGCGTCCCATGCTGAGGGCGGCAGTGTCGCCGCCCGTTGCGCTGGCGATGACCACGCCACCTGCTTCAATGAGCATGTATCCGGTGCCGGAGTGTCCGATAATGAGGTTGCCGTCGGTTGCGCTGTTTGAGCGGATGCCGGTGTCGAGATGCCCCCGGATAATGGCGGTGCCGCTGGAGTTTTCATTCAGGCCGACAACGAAATAATTGCCGACGTGGGTGGTGGAGACGAGGATCGTGCCGGTATTCTCAATGACGAGGTTGCCGATTGAGCCTTCGTTTTTGCCAATCACATTGTTGTTGACGCCAGAGATTAACCATAGGCCGGCAACAGTGCTGTTGCCTTCGGCCCCGGCTTCACGGCCGAGCTCAAAGGCGCCGCTCCTGACGGTGCCGGTCGCACCGATGTCGAAAGTGCCGACTCCACGGTAGCCGACGGGTTGGTAATAGGTGCCGCCGCCGCCGCTCTCATAATAACCGTCAATGGTGACGGAGCCCGAGGAGCCAACCTGATTGGCGATGTAGAGGCATTGGTCGTCAAGGATGAGCGAGCCTCCCTGACCGACTTGGATATTGCCGGTGCCGCTGTAACCGACGGATATGCCCCGGGTGCTTTGCCAGAGGCCGCCGTTCCGAATGATGAGGTGTCCGGTGACGCCGGCATCGTAACCGATGTTGTTGCCGGCTCCGGCGCTGACAGTTCCCCCATTGAGAATTTCAAGCGTGCCGTTGCCACTGTTGCCAATATACAAGGGACTCGTTGCGATATTGTAGTGGCCGGCGACGTTGACCGTGCCGGAGGATCCGGCTGCATAACCAATGAAGCCCGTGCCGCCGACGGTGACGGTGCCGGTGTCCTTGATGTCGAGCACGCCGGTGCTGTCGGCGCCGTAGCCGACACGGAGGTCGTTTCTGACATTCCAGTGGCCCGCGACATCGGCGTGGCCGGTGGAGTCGGCATTCCATGCGATGCCCGCGGCGGCGTTATTGACCTCACCGCCCCCGATGATGTTGAGATAGCCGGCGCCGCTCATGCCGACGGCGAGGTTGCCGTCAAAGTTGAGCAGTCCCGCGACATTGACCGTTCCGCTGGATCCGACGGCGTTGCCGATGAGGCCATTGTCGCCGATGGCAACGGTGCCGCTGGAGGTGATGTCGAGGAGGTTGCCGGTGGAGCCGGCGTTTTGCCCGAGATAGAGATGGGAGCCAGCCTTGGCGAGGCCGGCGACGGTGAGGGTGCCGGTGGCATCGTAGCCAATGGTCAGGTAGCCGGTGGTGTCGAGGACGCCGTCATTCCCGATGGTGGCTTCGCCTTGGGCGCCGCTGTAAACGCCGATGTAAGTGTTGCCGTTGCCGGTGAGGGTGCCGTCAATGAGCGCCGTGCCCGAACCGTAGGCGCCGATGTGGATGTGGCCGGCCGAGCTGGCGGTGCCGCCGGTTTCAACAATGAGTGTGCCGGAGGTTGCCGTCTCGCCGGCGGCGCCGCCGCCGATGCGAAAATAGCCGGACGTTTGTTTGAAGAGACCTCCAGTTTCGACGTGAAGAAGGCCGGCGCCGTCGGCGGAGGAGCCGACGGCAGTATGACTGCGTTGGTTGACAACACCGCCGTTTGCGACGACGAGCGCGCCGTTGAGCGTGCCGCCGATTTGAAGCAAGCCGCTGTTTGTCAGCACGCCCGCGACGCGAACCGTGGGGGCCGCGCCTTCGATTAGCACTTCCGTGGCGGTCATGGTGCCGGTGGTGGAGACTTCGAGCGCGCCGTTTTTGACAAGGGCCGCACCGTCAAAAGTGGCATTGCCGCCGAGGACGAGGGTGCCAAGACCGCTTTTGTTGAAGCCGGGGGTTTTAATGGCGGTGTTGATGGTGGCGATGTCCGTGGCGGAGACTACTTTTATTTCGGCAGCGCTCAAGGAGGTCAGCGTGCCGGTGCCATTCAGGGTATAATCAACACTGGTGATGTCACCGAACTGGAGGGCGTAAACAGTGTGCAGTCCGGTGACGTTCACAATGCCCGTGCCGGTGTCGAAAATAGCGAAGGCGCCGTCGCTCCACACGTCGGAGGCGTTGCCGCGTTTCCATGTGGTGCTGGTGGTGTCCCAATCGCCGTTGCCTCCCTGCCAGAGAAGGCGGTCAACGCTGGCGTCGCCAATGAAGATCTTTATGGCATTGGGGGTGGAGCCGAGGTCGAATTGGATATTGTAGTCGTCCACGGAGAAGTCACCGCCGGCGATATCCCAGCCCAGAAGGTTGTCCGTGCCGGATATGGCATAATAGTTGGCGATGGTGTAGAGGCCGATGGTGGAGTCGATGTTCAGGCCGTCACGGTCGAGAATAAAGGTGCCGTCGCCGTCAAAGATGAGGGTGCCGGAGCTGGCGACGCTGAGGGCGTGGGTGCCGGTGAGCGAGTAGCGCCAGATGGCGCCGTCGGCGAACGTGACGCTGTCGTTGATTGTCAGGGCGGCCTCGCGCATGTCGAGCGCGCCACCGGAGGCGATGGCGAGGGTGTTGATTGTGGCGTCGGCCGCGGAGGAGCGGATGCTGCCGCCGTTCTCCACGTAAACTTGGTTGAGTTTTGCGCCGACGCTGGTGTTGGGATCGGCGGCGAGGACGAGGGCTCCTTTTTGCACGGCGATTGTGCCGGTGAAGGCGGTGCTGTCGGCGGTGAGCGCGAGGCTGCCGGAGCCGGTTTTGACAAATTTGCCGTCGATGGTGCCGGCGAGGGCGTTGGTGGCGGTGATGGTGAAGCCGTTGGTGTCGAAGGCGAGCGTGCCGTCATTCAGGTTGAGGTCGGCGAAGTTCACGAAGAAGTCATCCGTGCTGGCCGCGGCTCGCAGCGTGCCACCGTTGATGATGAGGGTGGATGCGCCGGCGCCGCGGGCGAGCTGCGTGGTTTGGAGAACGCCGCCGTTGAGGGCGAGCGTGCCGCTGCCAGTGGTGGCGTTGTAGCCGATGATTGTGGTGCCGCCGACGATGACCGTGCCGCCGGATTGGAGATCGAGCGTGCCGGCGCCGTTGTTGCCGATGGCGAGGTTGCCGGTGATGCCCCAGAGGCCGGAGACGGTGGCAGTGCCGGAGGAGCCAGCTGCATTGCCGATGAAGCCAATGCCGCCGGTTTTGACCGTGCCGGTGGTGGCAATGTCAAGATAGCCGGTGCCGTTGTTGCCAACGTAGAGATTGCCGATATTTTCAAATCTGCCTGCGACGGAAACGGTGCCGCTGGAGCCAACGGCGTTTCCTATGTGGCCGCTGCTGCCGACGGTGACCGTGCCGGTGTTTTTGATATCGAGGAGGTTGCCGGTGGCGTTGGCGTTGTAGCCGACGTAGAGGTTGGTGCCGACCTTGGCGAGACCCTTGACAATGAGCGTGCCGGAGGATGTTGCGTTGTAACCGATAGTGAGGAGACCGGCGCCACTGAATGTGCCGGTTTGCCCAATGGTGGCAACGCCCTGGCTCCCGGCGTAAACGCCAACGTAGGAACTGGCGCCGCCGCGGAGGTAACCGTCGATGAGGGCGGTGCCGGAGCCATAGGCCCCGATGTGTATGTTGTTGGTGATGTCAACGGTGCCGCCATTTTGGATGATGAGCGTGCCGGAGGTGGTGGTGTCGCCGACGGCTCCGCCACCGACGCGAAAGTAACTGCCGGTTTGATAGAATGCACCGCCGTTTTCAACGAGTAGGAGGCCGGAGCCGGCGCGTCCAATGTAGGTTTCGACAGCCTGGTTGACGACACCGCCGTTGGCGACGACGAGCGCGCCCGAGCCTTCCTTGCCGATGTTCAAGATGCCGGTGTTCGTCAGGACGCCGGCGACGCGGAGGGTCGCGGTATCGGCCGCATCCGGTGCGATTTCCACAATGTCGGCGTTCAGGGCGCCGGCGCCGGCGATTTCGAGCGTGCCGCCCCGGATGACGGTTGTGCCGGTGGGGGCGACGTTGCTTCCGAGGATGAGTGCGCCGGGGCCAACCTTGTTGAGGTTTGTGCCGGCGAGGGCGGTGTTGATGGTGGCGGTGGCGCTGGCGACCGTGACGTTGAAGTTGAGCGCGCCGTTGCCGGCAAGAGTGTTGCCGGCGAGGGTGCCGGTGCCGGCGAGGGTATACCCGTTTACATTGAACTGGAGTGCGTCGAATGTGTGAAGTCCGGTGACGTTTACCGTGCCGGAGCCGGAATCGAAGACGCCGAGACCGCCGTAGCCCCATTTGACCGCCGTGCCGGAAATCTTCCATGAGGCGGAGGACGCGTTCCAATCGCCGTCTCCGCCCTGCCAGTCGAGGAAGTTTACGCCGGCGGAGTTGAAATTGAGTTTAATGCTGCTTCCGTCCGAAGTGTCGATGGTGGCATTGTAGGCAACGGTGCCGCCGTTGATGGTCCAGTTTTCGAGATTGTTGATGCCGATGCCGGTGGTGTAGGAACCGAGCGTGTAGGTGCCGGGCATGAGATCGCCGACACCATAGTTGCCGAGGTCGAGGAAGAACGTGCCGTCACCGGCAATGGTAAGATTATTGGCGATGAGCTGTTGTTGGGTTTCGAACGAGTATATCCAGACCGCGCCGTCGTTGAAGGTGAGGTTGCCGGTGGTTGCGAGGGCGTCATTGCGGAGGTCGAGCATGACGCCGTCGAAGATAGTGACGTTGCCGCCGAGCTTCGCGCTGGAATTGCCGCTGGCGAGGATTCCGGAGCGGATGTTGATGGTGCCGGCGTAGGCGGAACTGTCGGCGGTGAGGACGAGGGTGCCGGCGCCGATTTTATTCAGGGTGGCGCCGGATGAGCCGGCGAGGGCGTTGGTGGCGGTGACGGCAAAGGCCTGGGTATCGAGGGTGAGGGAGCCGGCGCCAAGATCGACGACAGGGATGTTGGAGAAAAAGTCATCAGTGCTGGCGGTGGCGCGGATGGTGCCGCCGTTGAAAAGCATGGTGGCGGTGCCGAGGCCGCGCGCAATCTGGCGGGTTTCAAGGACGCCGCCGTTGAGAATGAGCGTGCCTTTGGCGTTGACGTTGGCGGAGGCGAGGCGGACGCGGTCGGCAATAAAAAGGCCGCCGCTTTCGATGGCGAGGCTGCCGGTGCCGGACTGGCCGATGTCGGAGTAGCCGGTGGCGGCGACGAGGGTGCCGGCGATTGTGCCGGTGCCGTGGCCGGTGTAGCCGAGGGAGAATGCGACGTTGTCGGAAGTGGTGGCGGCGGCCACCGCAGTGCCTCCGGTCTCGATGAGAAGCGCGCCCTGGCCACTCCAGCCGATACCAAAATTGGCTTGGGCGGCGTGAGCTCGGGCACCAGTGTCGAGGTAGCCGCCGCTGCGAATGATGACGTCGCCATTGCTGGAGGCACCTGAAACGGCGGAGGCGACGTAGTTGTTGGCGCCACGCTGGATGACGGTGCCGCCGGAGAGAATCTCAAGGGTGCCGGTGCCGGAACTGCCAATGCGAATGTTGGTGGCGACATCAAGCAGTCCTGCGACGGTGACGGTGCCAGAGCCGATGGCGGCGTTTCCGATGTAGAGGTGGTTGCCGATTTTGACAGTGCCGGTTTGCCCAATCTCAAGGGAGCCGGGGCTGTTGTTGCCAACATAGAGGTAGGTGCCTACACCGAAATAGCCGTCAACGATGGCGGTGCCGCCGACGGGGCCAACTGCGGTATTGTTGACGTTGTAGGAGCTGTTGCCGTCGCCAATGATCGAGAAGGTGCCGACGATGACGGTGCCGCTTTGTCCGATTTCGAGGTGACCGTGGCCGGAGCGTCCGACCTTGAGGTTGCCGGAATCGAGCAGGACGCCGTTTACGATGGCGGTGCCGGAGGAGTTGCTGACGGCGTTGGTGGAGGAGGCCATGCCGAGGTGACCGACGCCTATTTCCGTGCCGCTGAAAATGACGGTGCCGGTTTCGGTGATTCTCAATATGCCAACACTGGCGGCGTCGCCGACGCTGTCGCTTTGTCCGTTACCAATCCGCATTTGGCCGCTGGTGTTGGTGGCATTGATCACGCCGTTGACGATGACTTCGCCAGTGTGGTTGAGGGCGTTGCCGATGTTGAAGTTGCCGCCGATGTTCCAGATGCCGTCGATGGTGGCGAGGTTGTGGGTGGGGGCGCTGGCGGCGTTGCGACCGAGGAAGGCGTTGGCGGAATTGGTGAGCATGGCGCCCTCGGCAAGGTAAAAGGTGCCTGAGCCGTAACTGCCGACGTAAAAGGTGCTGGCGCGGACAGAGCCGGAGCCGAGAACGGAGAGCGAGCCGGCGCTGCCGGCGGCATCACCAATGGAAAGGTTGCCGGTGGTGTTATTCCATGTGCCCGAAACAATGACTGCGGCATTGTCGCCCGCAGCGAGGCCGATGTTGGTGCTGTTAATCGTGGCGGTGTTGACGACGAAGAGGGTGCCGCCGGCGAGGTTGATGGTATTGCTGGCGGCGAGCGTGGCGGGTGTGGTGAGCCCGGCGTCGGAATACCAGTTGTCGTCGGTGATGGCTCCGGTGCCGCCGCCCCAATAAACATCGGCGGCGCTGACGGATTGCTGGGGCAGGGCGATCGCAAGGAGTGTCGCTAGGCTGAATGCAATGGATTGGAGGCGTTTCATAAGGGTTTGCTGTTTCATTTGGTTAGTTGATGAAATGGGTTTGCCTTGGCGAAAGGCTGTCTTCGGGGAGGGGGCGTTGGGCTGGACGCCAAAGTAATGTAACTATTTTATTAAAAGCAAAGGACAATTGGATTGGTCAATTTTTTAAGCGAGGAATGATTATTTCCTCATTTGCGCAAGTTGCGCGCAAATCGTCTGGTTTCACTCGCGACGCCGGGGGATTTTCACTCGAACCCGCAGAGCGAGATGCCCCACGCCTTGGCCTGCGCGACCACGGCTGGCTTGTCGAGCATGATGACGCGGCCCGCCTCGAGCGCGGCGGCGTGCAGGCCGGATTCGCGCATCACTTCGAGCGTGCGCTGTCCAAAAACAGGCACGTCAAACCGGTAGTCCTGGTTGGCCTTGACCGTTTTCACGAAGAGCGTGCCGTCAGTCTTGAATGTTCCCGCGCGGCGCAGCATTTCGTCGGTGCCCTCAAACGCCTCGACCGCGAGCACGGTGCCCTTGCGGACGACGCAGCCCTGGCCGATGTCGAGGCGCGCGGATTCGCGCGCGATGTGGATGCCGTGATCCAGGTATTCGTTGTTGATGGGGAATTTTCCCCCGGTCATGACGCCTGTCGAGGCGAGTTGGTCGTCCAGGAAACAACGGGCGTCGAGCATGCGCACGCCGGCTTTTTCGATTTCGGCGGCGAGGGCGCCAAAAATTGTTTCCGCGTTTCGGCGTTTCAACGAAAAAAGAATTTTGATTGCGAGCAGATCGGGATGCAGTCCGCCGAAAAGGCGCTTGGGCGTGATCTGCCCCGCCATGAGCGCGTAGCCGGCGCCAAACTCGCGCAGCGCGCGCAGGGCCTTGCCCAGTTGCCCGACATAAACCATGCGGCGTTCGGTTTCGGGGAAAGTTGCGTAAAGCTCGGGCGGTGTTTCCTCATGAAACGCAAGCAGCCTGATCGGTATGCCAGCCCGTCGTATCGCATCGGCGACGAGCACGGGGTATCGCCCCTGGCCGGCGATGAGCGTGATGGGTTTGGCGGTGTCGAAATCTTCTGGAAGAAAGCGCGATAACACGATGGGCAAATGCGTAATGCCCGTGCCGCCGCGCTGGCAAGGCTGGAAACGGGTGTGTCTCCCCGATGGGAGGGCGCGATGTGATTCGACTTAAACCGATTTGGATCGATTCAAGTGGAGCGATGCCGCCGCGGCCGAATGTAAAACGTCCCGGTCTGCATTGGCGCAGGCCGGGACGTGGTATGATGATTATGTTTCGGGCCGCCTCGTTTTATTTTTTCGAGGCTTCGGGAGATTCGGTTTCGTCAACGAGGACAAAGCGGGTGCCGCCGCGGCTCCAGATGCGGAGGAGCGTCTTTTTCGAGGGCGGGTTTTCGGTGAGCTTGACGGCTTCGTCTGCGTTGGCGACGGGTTCGCGGTTGATTTCCTGAATCACGTCGCCGGGGCGCAGGCCGGCGGCGGCGGCGGGCGAGTCGGGATCAATGTCGGTGATGACCGCGCCGGTGATGTTGCTTGAAATGCCGTAGGCGCGGCGGGTGCGGGCGTCGAGATCGGCCACACCGACGCCGTTGAGCGTGCCGTTATCCTCGGTTTTGGCGCCGCCGGATGCGTCGTTGCCGGCTGTGTTTTTCTCACCGGGTTGGTTGCCGACGACGATGGCGAGTTGCTCGGGCTTGCCGTCGCGCATCACGGTGATGGATGCGCTGGTGCCGGGAGCGACGGCGGCGACGGCGAGGCGGAGCGTGCGTCCGTCCTTGACGGCGCGTCCGTTGAAATCGGTGATGATGTCGCCGGGCTTAATGTCGATTTTCGAGGAGGGGCCGTCGGGCGTGACTTCGGCGACGAGCGCGCCGTCGGCGTTCTTGAGTTTGAATTGCTCGGCCATTTCAGGCGTGAGGTTTTGCACGGCGACGCCGATGAAGCCGCGGACGACTTTGCCATTGGCGACGAGTTGCTCCATGACGCTGCGGACGAGGTTGGAGGGAATGGCGAGGCCGATGCCCTGGAAGCCGCCGGAGCGGGAGAGGATGGCGGTGTTGATGCCGATGACGCGTCCGCTCATGTCGGTGAGCGCTCCGCCGGAGTTGCCGGGGTTGATGGAGGCGTCGGTTTGGATAAAATCTTCGTAGCCCTGGCCGTCCTCAATGATGCCGACGCCGCGTCCGAGGGCGCTGATCATGCCGGCGGTGACGGTCTGGCCGATGCCGAAGGGATTGCCGATGGCGAGCACGCGGTCGCCGACTTCGAGCTGGTCGCTGTCGGCAAAGGTGGCGGCGGGCAATCCGCCGGCCTCAACCTTGATGACCGCGATGTCGGTTTTCGGGTCGGTGCCGATGACCTTGGCCTTTAATTCGCGTCCGTCGTTGAGGGAGACTTTGATTTCATCGGCGCCGGTGACGACGTGCGCGTTGGTGAGCACGTAGCCGTCGGCGGAGACGATGACGCCGGAGCCGAGGCCGGTTTGCTCGGGCTGGCGTTGCATGCGGCTGCCGCGGCGGTTGTTGCCGCGATTGCCGCCGTTGCTGTCGTCGTCGCCATACGGTCCGAAAAACGGGCCGAAGAAATCGCGGAATCGCGGGTCGCTGAAAAATGGATTGTCGGCGATGGGGACGTTTTTGGCGCGTTCGGTGACGAGCACCTTGACGACGCTGGGCGCGACTTCCTTGACGATGGGCGCGTAGCTTTCGGTGGCGGAGGGCGCGGTGCGGGTGAGCGGAGTGGCGTCAACTTTCATCGTGACGCCCGGCTTCGAATCCTTTTGCGCGAAGGCGACGGCCGAGAGCGTGATCGCAGCCACTGCGACAAGGCTGCCGCCGAGGAGGGCGAACGGGCGGCGTGCGGTTTTTGCGTGATGGGCGGGTTGCGTGTTGTGGTTTGTCATAAGAGCGGATGTTTGAAAAATGGATGTGTCTTTTGGAATGTTGCGCCCCAACTATCGCACGAATTATTTTCGGATATCTTTCGGGAAGCTTACTTTTTTGTAATTTTCCGTGTCCTTTTGCGAGATTGGGAGTAATGTTTTCCGGTAAAAATTTTCAACAACCATGACCGTTCACGATCGTCTCGCAGCCCATCTCTCGAAAACTCCCGACACTGCCAGCGCCAACTGGGTCGCCGCCAATGCGACCGTTGTCGGCGATGTCACGCTCGGCCCCAAAAGCAGCGTGTTTTACGGGGCGGTGTTGCGCGGCGACATTGCGCGGATCGTGGTGGGCGAGGGCTCGAACATTCAGGACAACTGCGTGGTGCACCTGGCGGACGATCTCGACGCGGTCATCGGCGACTGGGTGACCGTGGGCCACGGCGCGATCATCCATGCGTGCACGATTGAGGACGAGTGCCTGATCGGCATGGGCGCGACGGTGCTCGACGGCGCGAGGGTGGGGGCGCGGAGCATTGTGGGCGCGGGTGCGGTGGTGACGCCGCGCACGGTGATTCCGCCGGGCTCGATGGTGCTCGGCGCGCCGGCAAAGGTCGTGCGCCCGCTCAGCGAGGAGGAGCAGGCTAAGCTCAAGGGCTGGGCCGAAAAGTATGTGCACGTTTCCGCCGCGCACGCGGCTGCGCAGAAATAATGTGCGAATTGTGAAAAGGCGGTAAGTTGTGCATGCGCGCCTGTTTTTGCGTGGTGGATGCGCGCAAGGAATGGCATGATTTCCCCGATTGAAAAAATTGTGTGCAAGGTTTTTGCGTGTTGCCTTTTTTCGCGGGCTTCAATTTCCACGTTCATGTTATTCGCCATGGGTGGGTAACAACGCATCCTAATTCCATTACATACTATTATGAAAAAACTCATTGTTGAATTCATCGGCACCTTCTTCCTGGTGTTCACCGTCGGCATGGTCGTCAACCAAGGCCCCGTCCTTGGCGCGCTTGCCATCGGCTCCGCGCTCATGGTCATGGTTTATGCCGGCGGCCATATTTCCGGCGGCCATTACAACCCGGCGGTGACGCTCGGCGTTTTCCTGCGCGGCAAATGTGAGGCGAAGGATGTCGTGCCCTACTGGATCGCGCAATTCGCGGCTGCGGTCGTGGCGGCGATTGTTGTTTGCCTCGCGGTCGACGCGAGCTTGAGCCTCGGGGTGGGCGGCGGCATTGAGAAGGTCGTTCCGTGCATTATCGCCGAATTCATCGGCACGTTCGCGCTTGTCTGGGTGGTGCTCAACACCGCCACGTCCAAGGGCACCGCGGGCAACTCGTTTTACGGGCTGGCGATCGGCTTCACGGTTTTTGTCTGCGCGATTTCGGTCGGCGGCATTTCCGGCGGCGCGTTCAACCCGGCGGTCGGCCTCGGCGTGTTCGCGATGGGCAAGGCCAATCTCGCGATGCTCGTGCTCTACATCGTCACCGACCTCGTCGGCGGCGCGGTCGCGGCGCTCACCTACAAGATTGTCAACGGCAACGACTGAGTTTTTCGCTGACCGCACTTGTTTCGAAAGCCGGACATTTTTGTCCGGCTTTTTTTGCGCATGAAACCGGGCTCGATATTTCACGGCATGCCGCATAGTTTTGCGCGCATGAATTTTCGAATTCGCAATTTCTCCCTCACCCGCTCCGCCTCCCGGCACCCTGGCGTTTTGGCGTCCGGCCTTCTCGCCTCCATCCTTTGCCTGTTGCTTTGCTCGTGTGCGTCGAAAAATACCAAGAGCGCGGCGCAGGGCGAGCCCGCCATCGCCTACCTCTTCACCTACTTTACCGGCAACGGCAAAAGCGGCCTGCACCTCGCCTGGAGCAACGACGGCTACAAGTGGAACGCCCTCGGATCGGGCGCGAGTTACCTGAAGCCCCGCGTCGGCGAGTCGAAACTCATGCGCGATCCCTGCGTGGCGCGCGGCCCCGACGGCGTTTATCACATGGTGTGGACGACTTCATGGGACGGGCGGACAATCGGCCACGCATCGACGCGCGATTTTCTCACATGGTCGAAACAGGACGCGATTCCGGTCATGGCGGGCATCGACGGAACGCGCAACTGCTGGGCGCCCGAAATCATTTACGACGATGAGGCGGGGCAGTTTGTCATCTATTGGTCATCGACGGTTGAGGGACGTTTTTCCGAGACCGCCGGCACATCTGAAAACAAATACAATCATCGTCTCTATTACACGACCACGACCGATTTCAAAAACTTCCCGCCCGCGCAATTGCTCTACGAGCCCGGCTTCAGTGTGATTGACGGCACGCTCATCAAGTTTGGCGGACTCTGGCAGCTCATCGTGAAGGATGAAACCGTGACTCCCCCGAAAAAACATTTGCGCATTGCGACCAGCGCGCGTGCCACGGGGCCGTTTGCCGCGCCGCCCGCTGCCCCGTTCTCTCGCGATTGGGTTGAGGGGCCGGCGGCATTTGTCGGGCGCGAAGGCGAGGTGCTTGTATATTTCGATGTGTATCGTGAAAAACATTACGGCGCGATGCGTTCGCGCGATATGAAAACGTGGGAGGATGTGACCGACAAAATCTCGCTGCCCTCCGGGGTGCGCCACGGCACAGTGATCGAAGTGCCCGTGACCATCATCGACAGGTTGCGCTCAATCGATCTTGCCATGAGGCGTCCGCCGCCGCGGGCACCGTTGATTCTGCCGTGAGGCTTGGTGCGCCGCTTGGCAACTTGCCTCGCGGGGCGCGCGGCGCCGCGCTCATGGTTTGGCGAAAATACCTTCCGTGAAAGCTTTTCCACGAGGTAAAAACAGTTGCCTTGTGAGGCTGCTTAGCGCCCTCGTTCACGCCCCGATTCGTTTTATCGAACACGGGCTTAATACATGCAATTTCACGCCAATTATTGAACCTAATATCATCATGCGAAACCTCACCATCACACTCCTTGGCTTGATAATAATGACATCCGGAATCGCGAATGCCGCTGTTGAAACTACCGATGTTTTTGTTTCCGGCCGCGACGGTTATCACACGTATAGAATACCGTCCATCGTGCGCATTGCGGACGGTGACTTGCTCGCCTTTGCCGAAGGGCGCAAGGGCGGCAAGGGCGACGCCGGCGACATCGATTTGCTGGTGAAGCGTTCCAGCGACAACGGCCGCACATGGAGCTCCGCGAGCGTGATCTGGGATGATGCCGGCAACACTTGCGGTAATCCCTGCGCTGTGGTCGATGGCGACACGGGTGTTATCTGGCTTTTCGGCACGCACAACCTCGGGACGGATCGCGAGGTGGACATCATCAACAAGCGCGCCGCGAGCACGCGCACGGTGTGGGTGATGCACTCGCGCGACGGCGGGCGCACGTGGTCGAAGCCGGTGGATCTCACGTCCACGCTCAAAAATCCGTCGTGGGGCTGGTATGCGACCGGTCCCGGCGTCGGCATCCAAATCGCGCGCGGCCCGAACAAGGGGCGGCTCGTCATTCCCTGCGTGCACAGCTACGATGATCCGCAGGGCAATTTGCGCGGAGGTCCGTATGAATACGGTTCGCACAGCATTTACTCCGACGATCACGGGAAGACGTGGAAGCTCGGCGGTGTCATTCATCCGAAGATGAACGAGTGCCAGGTGGTCGAGCTCGCCTCGCCCGCCGGCGCGATTGAGATGAACATGCGTTCGTATTTTGATAACGGCTGCCGGGCGGTTGCGCGCAGCAGGGACGGCGGCGTGACATGGACCGGGCCGGTCGACACGCCCGCGCTTGTCGAGCCGCGCTGCCAAGCGAGCGTGTTGCGCCACAGTTGGCCGAAAGGCAAGAAACCCGGCGTCATGCTGTTCTCCAATCCTGCGTCAAAAACCGCCCGCGAAAACATGACGGTGCGCTTGAGCGAGGACGACGGGGCGACATGGCCGCGTTCATTGGCATTGCAAGGGGCGTCCGCCGCGTATTCGTGCCTCGTGTCACTTTCGAACACGGAGGCAGGCTGCCTCTACGAGGTCGGCGGCAAGACCCGCAAGCAGTCCTATCAGCGCATCGTCTTCGCGCGATTCTCATTGGGTGACATTAAATGAGGTCAACGCACGAGGAGTGCGCCGGGCGGCAAGCCAGCGCGTGCATTGACATAACGGGGGCGAGCCGCTCATTTTTTCACATCATATAGAAAAACAGCACTCCCTTTAACGATGACTCCCCAGGAACAGCAACTCGACGCCTATCTCAATCAACTCAAGGCCATGGGCCTTACCGACGAAATGATCGAGGCCTACAAGCAGCAATTCGCGGCCTCGATGAACGCGGCGTCGCAGTGGAACCAGAATATCTCCCAGTTCACGCAAAACATGCAGCAGTTCAACGAGCTTTTCGGCGACGGTGATGGCGACGACGACGAGACCGGGGGCTCCGAAATCACGCTTTCCGACAAAACCACGCTCACGCCGGACGAGCAGCGCGCCGTGGCTTGCGGCGCGGATCTGTGCATGCTCAACGACCAATATCTCAACGACCTTCCCACGGGCCTCGGCAAAAAAAACTGCCGCCAGCTTCTTTCCCAGTGGTGGGATATCGACGGGCGCGAAGAAATGCTCGAAACCATCGCGCGCCTTCAAAAAACGGGGCATCGCGGACAGTTTAAAATCATCGCGCAGGCTTACACGATTTTGGACGCCAAGGAAGGGAAACGCTACCTCCGCGAGGATCTCGCGGGCGTGATGGACGAGGACGTTGCGGTCGAACGCCTCCGCAATCTTCGCGACGGACTTGAGCAATTTGTCGAGGACGGCCTGATCAGCTCCGAGAAAAAAGTGCCCGACATGATGGTGTGGGATTTTGCCCGCATCATAAACATTTCGCGCGCCGGTTTCGACGCCGGTTATCTGGAGCGTGAGGAGGCTCTCGCCTCGATCATGGACGCCGCCGCAAAAATCGGCGCCGCGTATGGTTCGTGGAAGGAAATGTCGGTCGCCTACCAATTTGCCCGTTATGTCTGGACTGGCGACGACACCTACGAACTGATGAAGGCCAACATGGACGTCCTCTTGAGCGATCCCAAAAGTCCGTGGGTGACGATTGAGTGGTGACGGTGCAGCGCAGACAGTTGTTTGCCGCATGAAATACACGCCCATCAAGCCGCCGCTTACCGGCGAAACGCTCGAAACGCTTTCCGATCGCCTCAAGGAGCGCGGCGAGCCGGCGTTTCGCGCCAGGCAAATCCTCGAATGGCTGTATAAAAAGCGCGTCCGTTCCTGGGATGCGATGACCAACCTTTCCAAGCCGCTCCGCGCCTGGCTCGCGGACACGTTTGAACTCATGCCCGCCGCGCTCGTGCTCGGGCGCCAGTCCGCCGACGTGACCGACAAGCTCCTGCTCGAGCTTGGGGACAAATCGCTCATCGAAACCGTTATCATCCGCGCGCCGCAGGATGGCGTGGGCGTCGATCACTCGCGCAAAACAATCTGCGTTTCAACCCAAGTCGGTTGCGCGATGGCCTGTGTATTTTGCGCGAGCGGGCTCGCCGGGCTCAAGCGCGATCTCACCGCCGGCGAAATCGTCGCGCAACTATTGCAGGTTTGTTATCGCGAGGACGCGCTCACGCCGCGTGCGCATGCGGAGCTCGCCTCGTTCGACAACATCGTCGTCATGGGCATGGGTGAGCCGCTTGCCAACTACGACGCGCTCATGCGCGCGCTCACAATCGTCAACGCCGACTGGGGGCTCGGTTTCGGCGCGCGCCGCATCACGGTTTCGACGAGCGGGCTGGTTCCGAAAATCCTGAAACTTGCCGACGAGCCGCTCGGGTTTCGCCTCGCGGTTTCGCTGCACGGCGCGACCGATGAGGTGCGCGAAAAAATCATGCCCGTGAACAAGGCCTATCCGCTCGCGAAACTTTTGCCCGCGGTGATGGCGTTTTCCGAAAAACACGGACGCATGATCACGCTGGAATTCATCCTGATCGCGGACGTGAACGACTCGTTTGATCAGGCGGAAAAGTTGCGCGACATCGCGCTCGACCTGCACGCGCATGTGAACCTGATTCCCTACAACACCGTCGAAGGGCTGCCGTGGAAACGTCCGAGCAACAATCGCCAGGAGCGTTTCGCCGACGTGCTGCGCAACGCTCGGATCTCGGTGACATTGCGCCGCGAAAAAGGTCACGACATCGACGCCGCCTGCGGCCAATTGCGCCTGCGGACGGAAAAGGAACGGGAGCAGCAGTTGTAGCGCGCCTGAAGGGTTGCGACTTCGCGGACATGCCGCTCGCAAAAGCGTTTTAATCCCTCATGTGAGACGCCAAGGGTAGGGCGGTTGGTAGGCTATCGCTAACGCTCGAAACACCGAAACCGTTGCTTCGTCACATACAGTCCACGGCGTGAGTGACGCGCGCCCTGCCTGTTTGCCGTTCAGGGTTTCCCCATCATTATTTGGATGCTGTTTTTTTGAGAAGCGCCTGGGCTCTTTGTTTGGCGTCGGGATTTTTTTTCAGGAAGTCCAACAGTTCGGCGCGCATCTCCTTGATCGCATCCTGGGTCTGTTTGTTGCGCAGCATTTCGTTGGCGATGATGGTTCCGATAAATTTGCCCGCTTGCGTGTCCGACGGATAATGCACGCCGCCGATCACGCGACACCACATGGTTTCGCGCACGTCGTTCATGAACAGGATTTCGTATTCGGGCATCGCCTTGCCGAGGAACACCGCCCAGAGCGCGCTCGCCGAGGAATGGCCGCTTGGATACGAGGTGTTGTCCTGCCGTTCCACGCAAGGGTCGACACCAAGTCCGCGGTCATAGGGGCGGACGCGATCCCATTGTCTTTTCGATGCGCGAACGACCGGGCGGCGTTCGTTGGTGGCCTTTGTCAGAATGGCGATCGTGCGCGGCAGGTTTTTTTCGTTAAACGCGGGACCGAAAACTTGGGTGCCCATCGAGAGGCTGTCGTGGGCGCAGACCCGCTTTGCGCGCGCGACTTGCGCGGGGGTGCGGTCCTTTTGCACTTGAAGCACGGTTTCAAGGTCGGCCATTCCCGCCGGGGAATCATTGGCCGGCGGCGGAGGAACCATCGCGATGATTGCCGCGGGGTCTGTCGTGAGAAAACGCTGATCCGCGGCACCGGCTGTGGCGGCGAGGAGGAACGCGATTATTACTGTTATGACGGGAGCTTTTCTCATTGATGTGTGCTGTGCTAAGGGTGTGTGTGATTGTTTGTCTGAATGAATATTCAGGAGGCGAGGTCTTGTCAGAGTTGTGTCGCAAACCGGTGAGGTCAAGGCGTGAAGCATGCCATTTGGGCATGCGGAAGTTATTTGTTTCAAGATGAATAAACATTCAAAATGAAATATTGACCATCCTTTTATTATGCCCTGCTTTGGTCGAATCCGGCCGTGGCCGGCGGACAATTCCTCCTTCTTAGTATCCCGCTAATTCTTATCCCGAAATCTGATTTATGCCCTTTCTGAAACCCTCTCTCCGACGCTGGATTATTGTTGCGATCATATTCGCGGCGATGGTGCTCAATTACATCGACCGGGTAACCATCTCCTTCCTCAAGGATGAAATACAAACGATGTTTGGCCTCGATAATTTCGGCTACGCGCTGATCGCCAACGTGTTTATTTTCTTCTACGCCATCATGTATCCCGTCTCCGGCTGGCTCATCGACCGCTTTGGACACGGCGACGGTGTCCGGCGGTTTATGTTTGGCGGCATCCTGCTTTGGTCATCCGCCTGCATCGCGGCGGTGTTCACTCGCGTTGCCTGGACGTTCGGCGCCTGCCGCGCCGTCCTTGGCGCCGCCGAGCCGATGGCTTACGCCGCGCAGCTCCGCGCAGTCACGGAATGGTTTCCCAAGAAACTTCGCGCGACGGCCAACAGCCTTTGCGTTGCCGGCGGCACCATCGGCATGGTCATCGCCGCCCCGCTCCTCGTCGGCCTCAAGGAAACCTACGATTGGCGCGCCGCGTTTCTCGTTCCCGGTGTGCTCGGCGTCATTGTGGCCGTGCTTTGGTTTGCCTTTTACCGCAATCCGCCCGCCGAGGTGCTCGCCGAAAACACCGGCGAGGCTTCCTCCACGAAAGGCGCCGCCTTCACATGGCCGCAACTTTGGAAAACACGCACGCTTTGGGGCGTCATCCTCATCCGTTTCATCAGTGATCCCGTCTGGTATTTCTGTCTTTTCTGGCTTCCCGGCTACCTCAAATCCGCCGGTCTCAGCGAGCAGCAAGTCGGCATGTTCGGATGGATTCCGTTTCTCTTTGCCGCACTCGGGGGCATCGGCAGCGGAATTGTCTCCGACTTCATGGTGCGTTCCGGCATGGCGCCGCTTCGCGCCCGCAAAGTTCTGCTCACGACCATCGCCCTCGTCATGCCCGTCTTCGCATTCACCCCGCACATTGCCAGCCCCGTTGTGGTCATCGCCATATTCAGCGCCGTATGCGCCATTTGCTTGAGCTGGCTTTTTAATGTCCCCGTCATCCTGACCGAGACCTTTCCCACGCGCAACGTCAGCGGAGTGCTCGGCATCTCGGCCGGTTTCGGCGCCCTTGGGTCCGTGATATTCAACCTCTTCGTCGGGCGCGCGCTTGATACTGTCGGCCCCGTTCCCATCTTCGCCGTCATGGGCGGCCTCCACCTGGTTGCCGTCGCCGTGCTTTGGACAATGGCGCGAAAAGAAAACCCGCCGTCCGCCCGTTAGTTTATAATTTATATATATAACTCATTAAAAATAATATTATCATGAAAACCGAAAATAATACGATTATCGAACCGTCAAGGGAAACGCCAATATACAAGGAAACAGACGTGCTGGTCGTCGGCGGAGGCCCCGCCGGCATCATGGCCGCGCTGGGCGCGGCGGAGGGCGGACAGCGCGTGACGCTTGTCGAGGGGCTCAGCCATGTGGGGGGCAATCTCACCACCGGGCTTCCCATCCTTGGTTTTCTCAGCCAAAAGCAGGAATTGATTATAAAAGGCCTGCCGCAAAAACTCATGGAGCGGCTCAAGGCGAAGGGCGCGGCCAGCGAGCACCAAGCCTGCCCGCTGCATGTCAGCCTCACAATCATCGACCCGGAGGCCGTCAAGACCGAGGCGATGAACATGCTTCTCGAGGCGGGCGTGGAGATTCTCCTGCACATGATGTTTGCCGATGCGATTGTGGAGGACGGCAAAATCAAGGGATGCGTTTTTCAAGGCAAGGCGCGCCGCGAGGCGATTCTTGCCAGGCAGGTGATTGATTGCACGGGGGACGGCGACGTGGCTTTCCTCGCGGGCGCGCCTTGCGAGAAGGGGGACGACAAGGGCGGCATGCAGCCCCCAACGCTCATGTTCCGCCTCGACAACGTGGACACGGACAAGCTCCGCAACAGCATCGCTGGGCAACCGGGCTCGTATCAGATGGACTTCATCCCTCCGGATTATTTTGGCAAAAACAGCCGCTTCATCACGGTCGGCTTGCGCAACCTGATAGAAAAAGCCCGCGCTGAAGGCGTGCAGATTCCGACTGATCGCACGATTATTATAACCGGCATCAGGAAAGGCGAGGCATGGATCAACATGACGCGCGTCAAGGACATCGACGGCTCCGACCCGCACAGCCTCACCGACGGCGAGATCACCGCGCGCAAACAAATCGACGGCATTGTTAAATACCTGACCGGTTATGTGCCCGGGTTTGAGAACGCATGGCTGTCCAACACCGCGCCATTTCTCGGCATTCGCGAATCCCGTCGCGTGGTGTGCAATTATATGCTGAATCGCGACGATCTCCTGAACTGCGGCAAGTTCGACGATGCGATCGCCGTCGGCAGCTATCCGATTGATATTCACCGGCCGAACGACAACGACTGCACGCTTGAATGGTGCGGGGATTGTTATGATATTCCCTACCGCTCGCTCGTGCCGCAAAAAATCGAGAACCTATTCATCGCGGGCCGCTGCATAGGCACGACGCACGAGGCGATGGCCGCCACTCGCGTGATGTCCACCTGCATGGCCGTCGGCGAGGCCGCCGGGCGCGCCGCGGCGATGTGCGTCGCCGGGGGAATCCCGCCCGCGTCGCTCGATGTTGAACAGCTTCGCGAAAAATTGCGGTCAAGCGGAGCCTACTTGCGCTCATAGTAGAGATTTAAATTTTTTGATTATATATAATAAAAAATGAAACAATACGGTTTCCCTGGCTCCCTTCGCTTTTATGCCGCAGCCGCGGCGTGCGCGTTTTTGTTTTCGTCGGCCCATGCCGGGTCCAATCTGGATGATAAAACACTGACGTTCCAAAACGGCCTTGCCGGTTATGCCGGCGCACTGGAGGTTGGCATCGACCAGAATGAGCCGGGGGTGCTTGGCGCCAAGTCCAACAACCTTTGGATCGAACGGCATGAGAGCAAGGGCGAGCAACTGAAGGCGAAGCAGGCGCTGGTTCGTTTTGATAATATTTTCGGTTCGGGGGCCTCGCAAATTCCTCACGGCGCAAAAATATCGAAGGCGACATTGCGTCTCAATGTGGGCTCGAAAAAAGACGCGATAACTTATCACCGAATATTTCTCAGCCGCATGCTCGTGCCATGGGGAAAGGATGCCGCGTGGAAATACAAAACGTGGGGCGACGACGGAATCCAATACGACGGGCGCGAGGCCGTCGCCGATCCCGACGCGCTCTTTGTCCCCAATCTCAACAACACAGCCTACGAGATTGATGTCACCGAGTCGCTGCGTGCGTGGGCGGGCGGGCAGCCGAACAACGGCTGGGTCTTGTATTCAACGCGCACGCACCATGTGCCGGCGGCCTTTATCACGTCACGGGTGGACAGACGGGAGTTGCGTCCGCTTCTCCGCGTCACCTACGACGCCAATCCCTCCAATATCGCGCCCGTGGCGACAAACCTTTCCTCGACGTTTGCAAACGCGACCACCGCCACGCTTTCCCTGCGTGTGACTGACCCCAACAAAGACGCACTAAGCGTCGCATTTTATGGACGCAAGCAGGCCGTCGCCGCGGATGATTTCCAGATTATACTCCTGCCCGACACACAATATTATACAAACGAGCGGCTCGGGGGAAAATCAAAGATGTTTGACGCCCAGACCGAGTGGATCGCCCGCAATGCCAGGGCGCGCAACATAGTCGGCGTGCTCCATCTCGGGGACATCACGGACCACGGGGATATTCATGAAGATCAATGGAAACTTGCCCGCCGGGCGCTCTATAAACTTGAGGATCCAAAACTGAGCGGCCTGCCCGAGGGTGTTCCCTATTGCCTGGCCGTCGGCAATCACGATCAGCGTTATCCCGGCCCCGACGGAAAAATCAATAGGGATGGCCCGGCGAAACTGTTTAACAAGTATTTCGGCGTGAACCATTTTAAGGGGAAAAGTTATTACGGTGGAAATTACGGCGATAATAATAACAATCACTTCACGCTGTTTGAGTCAGGCGGAACGAAGCTCGTTGTGATCGGTTTGGAATTCGGTCGCCTCAGAAACGATCCCGGAATCCTCAAGTGGGCCGGCGATGTTTTGACCAAGCATGCGGACCGTCATGCGATTGTTATTACGCACGCGACCCTTTTTCCCGGAATTCCGGGAGAATTTCAGGAGGACGGCGAGGCCGTTTATGCCGCGCTAAAGACGCACAAAAACCTCATGCTTATCGTGGGCGGACACACAACGGGCGAGGGCCATCGCACGGACACTTACAACGGCTTCGTCACGCATTCCATCGTTCAGGATTTTCAATTCGATGAAAACGGCGGATCGGGGTTTCTTGGCGTGCTTACTTTTTCACCGCGCACCAACGAAATTCGCGTGGCCACCTATTCGCCCTACACGGACAAATCGCGCACCGACTCCGCGGCGCAATACACGCTTGCGTATGATTTCGGAGCCAAAATCGAGCCTTTCAAAAAACTCGCCACAGTGAAAACCGCGTCGGATGCCGAGGCTAAATACAAGTGGAAGGGCAGGGCGGCTAACTCGGTTTATGAATGGTATGCCGAGATTTCAGATTCCAGAAAAACAACCCGCACCGAACTCCAGTCATTCATTCACGCCCCGGCGAAATGAAGAAAATTCATTGAGGGAGGCCCGACGCCAGTCCACTTGTTGGACGCCTTTACCGACCGCTAACTCCTAGGAAAATGGTGCCTAGAGAGGGGGCGCTCATTTCATAGGAGAGTAAAATCGCGCTGGCTTGAAAAAAGTGATGCGAGGGAGGCGCGTTCCCGGGCGCGCCCACTGATGCGCATGAAAAATAACACTCTGGCAATCACCATAAAATCATTTGAGGTGACTTGCCTCGGGGGACATTGCACTTTTTGGGGCCATGTCCGCTTCGCCCCCTTTGGTCTCCGCTAATAAAAGAAAAATTCCCTTCGCATGGGAGATCGTTGTCTGGCTCTGGCTCGCCTACTTCATGAACCAGGCCGACCGGCAGCTTTACAGCGTCGTTCAAAAACAGGTGCAGGATGCCCTGAGCTTGAGCGATATCCAGGCGGGGCTGGTCAACACCGTGCTCATCGCTTCGATGGCGGTGATGATGCCCATCGCCGGCATTGTCGGGGATCGCGTCTCCCGCCGCCGCATCATCCTGTTCAGCCTGCTGGCGTGGAGTCTTGCGACAATGTTGACCGGCTTCACAAACGGCCTTGTTTCGCTCATTGTCGTGCGCAGCCTGGCGACCGCCGTGGGCGAGGCGTTTTTCCTTCCCGCCGCCACCGCGATGATCGGCCAGTATCACGTCAAGACGCGCGGGCAGGCGCTCGCGATTTACCAGACCGCGCAGTATTTCGGCGCGGTGTCGTGCGGCTGGGCGGGCGGTTGGATCGCGGGGAAATACGGTTGGGAGCACTCCTTCTGGTTGTTCGGCGGCGCGGGTGTCATTCTCGTCGCGCTGATGTGGCGCCGTTTGAAGGATGCGCCCAAAACCGCCGCGGCCACCGCCGCGCGCGAGCCGATCGGCGCCGTTCTCGGCGCGTTGGTGCGCACGCCGACCGCGCTGGTGCTGACGCTCGCGTTGGGTTGCTCGACTTTTGTCAACATGGGCTGCCTTTCCTGGATGCCCACGTATTTGCAGCTGGAGCCGTTCAATCTCACGCCCGCGAAGGCCGGCGTTTTCAGCATGCTGTATTACCAGATTTTCTCCTTCGTCGGCGTGCTCCTTGGCGGGCGCATCTCGGACAAGATTGTCGGGAACCGTCCCTCGTTCCGCGTCGAGTTGTCCGGCATGGCGCTTCTGTTGTGCGTGCCCACGCTCTACACCATGGGCGCGACGCACAACCTCTGGCTTGTTTACGCGATGCTTGGCGCGTTCGGTTTCTTCCGCGGCCTCTACGATTCCAATATCTACGCCTCGCTCTTCGATGTCACCTCGCCGCGCCACCATTCCACGGCCACCGGTTTGATGACCGGTTTTTCGTTTGGCGTCGGTTCGCTCGCCCCGCTTTTTCTGGGCGCGATCAAGCAGTCCTACGCGCTCAGCACCGGCATCTCGCTGCTCGGGGCCGTTTATGTTGTGGGCAGCCTTGCGCTCCTCGTCACCGCGCGCGTGTTTTTCCCCTCCGATTTTGCCCGCAACCGTCAAAGCATTCCTTCCTCAAACAACGACAACCAATAAAAAACCACCATGAAGAAAATCCTCCTCCTCGCACTTTTGGCATTTGTTCCCCTGCTTGCCCGCGCTCAAAGCAGCGCGCCCTACACCGACGGCCCCGTATGGGAAATGACGCTCGTGCGCACCAAGCACGGCATGGCCGACGAATACCTGCGCAGCATCACCAAGACGTTCTGGGCCGTCATGGAGGAGGCGAAAAAGCAGGGAATCATCATGGATTTCAAAGTCTTCTACGGCCTGGCCTCGTCACCGTCGGACTATGATGTCATTTTGCTCACGCAAACCAAGGACATGGCCTATCGCGACAAGGCCCGAGAGCTGCTCGATCCCATTGTGATAAAGCTCGAGGGCAACACCGCGAAGCAGCGCGAGACGACGAGTGTGCGTCTCGATATGCGCGATGTTTTGGGTTACAAATTGATGCGCGAAATCTACCTCGACGGCGGGCCCGCCGCCAAGAAGGGGAAGAAGTAAAACGGAACAACCCCGTGGGGGCGCACCTTGCGTGCGCCCTGATGCCGGCCCGCTTTGTGCATACGTGCGCAAACAGTCTTTCGCATGCGAGGGCGCGCGCAAGGCGCGCCCCATAAGATGGAAATCTATATTATGAAAAGAACGAAAGACATGCCCCGGCGCTTCAGGAATGTTCTGTGTTTTGCCGCGTGGTTGGTTTTGGCCGCAAACCTGTCCGCAAATTCGGGAAACAATGTTATATACATCGGAGCGGAGGGAAAAGAGGCGTCCGCCAAGGAATTGGCCGACGCATACAAGCAGCTTGCCACGACCGGCGGCGTGATTGTGCTGCGCGGACCTGTGCGCATAAAAGGCAACTTTGACGCGCCCGCTCACGACGCGCCCGTCACCGTGACCGGCAGTCTCGACGGCGCGAGAAACGCCTCCGCGAAACTGATATTGAACGCATCCTATCGCGTCAACGGCCCGACGACTTTCGAGCGTCTCATGTTTGTGACGGAGGGCGCGGATTATCGTTATCTCCACTGCAACGGCCACGCGGTTGTGCTCGGCGGGGGCATTGTCTGCCAGTCTCCGCCGAAGGGCAAGTATCCCACCATCGTCGGCGCGTCCCAAAACAAAACGCGCGGGCGATCCGGCTCGAATGTCACCATCAACAGCGGCCAGTGGTATACCGTGGTGGGCGGCGCGATTGACGAGGGTGCGCCCACAAATGGCAACCTTCGCATGGTGGTCAACGGCGGGCGTTTTTACGGCGCGGTGTGCTCGGCGGGCGTCGGACGGCACACGGGCGACGCGGAACTGGTGATCAACGGCGGCACTTTTTATAATAGTGTTTCCGGCCTCGGAAACATAGCCGGGGCATCCCTGACGGGCGCCATCCGCGTCACCATAAACGACGGGCGTTTTTATAATGCAATTTCGGCCACGCGGAATAATGAAGCGGAGTTTTCCGGCTCCTACACGCTTGCGATCAACGGCGGCGTTTTTACCTCGGTCACCGGCATCACCGGCACGCGCGGCGTGCGTGGCGGCGCGAAGTCTTCCATTGTGGTGAATCCTGCGTCGCTGCTCGACGAGAAAATCAGGGGCAGCCTCTCGTTTATCAATCCGATCATCAAGGGCGCCGATCCGTGCGTGTTTTTGCACGACGGTTATTATTATTGCACGACCACGGGCGGCTCGCGGCTCGAGGGATACAAGGCGGCGAATCTTTCCGATTTTCCATACGCCCAGCCGGTGATCATTTGGCAGCCGCCGCCCCGGCGCGAGTTTTCAAAAAATCTCTGGTCGCCAAAAATATATTATTTCGGCGCGGAGGATGTCGGCGAAAAATTGGCGGGCCACTATCTCTACGTTTCGGCCAACGACGGTAGCGACAACGCCGCCGCCGACCAGCGCATGTATGTGTTGCGCAGCCTGACCGGCGATCCGCTCGGCCCTTACGGTTCGCCGACGGACGGCGAGTTAAACGTGCCCGCGCGAATGACCGCCGCGCAGGGGAAAAAATTCAATCGCGAGTGGACCGTCGGCCCGAAGGTTTTGCAGCACAATGGAAAACTTTACTTCATCTGGGTGGGCCGTATCGGCGACAGAAACTCGCGCAATGTCGGCGATCACTGGCAGTGTCTTTACATCGACGAGTTGATCAATCCGTGGACGGTTTCCGGCAAGCCCGCGATGATATGCCGCCCGACGCTCGATTGGGAAAAACACGGCGCCGGGCGCGCGAGCGACGGACGCATGCTGCCGGAGGTTGTCGAGGGCGGCGCGCCGGTTTACAGCGCCGACGGCACGCTCTACCTGCTCTACGCGGCGAGCGGATACTGGACGCCGCACTACGTGATCGGATTGATGAAACTGATCGGCGACGACCCGATGAATCCGCGCCATTGGCAAAAGGCGACGCAGCCGATCTTCAAGGCATCGAAGGACGTCATCGGCCCCGGCAACGCCTGTTATGTGCCGTCGCCCGAGGGCAATTCGCACTGGGCGATTTATCACGCCTATGTCGGGAAAAAAACAAAAGGCGTGCCGCGGCAGCTGTTTGCCGAGCCCTACGTGGCGAACGACAGGGGAGTCGCGATCAGCGCCGGCGAGCCGCTTCCGCTCGGCACGCCGCTGAAGATCGAGGCCAACCCGATGCCTTTGCGGAAAAAAATCAGCGGCTTCACCGGGCCGCTTCCGCCACCCGATCCCGCGCTTGCTGCGGACGACAAGGACATCGCGCCACTCCCCTCCTGGCGGCAACCTCCGCGCGCCCGGGCGCAACAACAGCAGCAACAATCGCAACAACAACAAACGTCCGGCGCATATCGTCCGCCGCTGACCGACTGGCGTTTTGACAAGGGCCCCGATCCGAAAACGAAAGGCGACCTGCGCCTCTCGGGAAACACGCTCCGGCTGACCGCCGATTTCAGCCGTGGCAAACGTTACGTCGGCGCGGTGTGTCCCGTTGCGTTTCCCGACGTTTCAAGGGTGAGTTTCAACGTAAGGACAAATCAGAAAAAACTTTTGGTGCGGCTCAAGGATCGGACGGGGCAAATCCACCAGCACAGTTTTAACACCAAGCCGGGGGAGCCGGAAACGATTGTCGTTCCGTTCGAGGCCGGGCTCAGCGGCAAACCCTGGGGCGGCGCGAACGACGGCAAGATGCACCTGCCCGTCGGCGAGTTCGAGATCATCCTCGCCGCGGAGCACGCGGGGCGCGAGGGGTTTTGCGAAATCTCCGACGTGCGCCTGATCGCCAGCCCTCCCGCAAAGCCGGCGGAACCGCTGCGGCTCGACGACTACGACGCGCGCAAAATCACCGTCAACGGCAACGCGTCCGTCGAGAAGCGGGGCGACTTGCTCGTCGTCACGATTTCCGGCGGGCAAAAAATATCCTGGCCCGGAATCAATTTGCGCCCGCAAAACGGCACGCAATTTTTCGACCTCGCCCGCTGCTCGGTTCTGGCGATGGACGTGAAAAATCTCACCGGCGCGCAGATTGGCATCAAGTGCCAGATCGAAAACCCCGGCTCCAACGGACGTGAGAATTGCATACGCGGCGGCATCGCGCTCGACGCGGGCGAGTCCGGCACGATGCGCGTGCGCTACCACCGCAACGGCATCGCCCCGGACGACGTGAAAATCGAGGGCGTGAAAAACTCACCCGAGGGATTGAAGGGCCGCTGCACGCTCGATCTGGCGCGCATCACAAACATCATGCTATTTGCGAATCCGCTGGGCGCGGAGGTGAAGTTCGAGGTGAGCAACATCCGCCTGGAGGAACCTTTCGCCGGCGCGCCTGACGCGCTCAAAAGCACCTCGACATTTTATCCCGCGTTCGACCGTTACGGACAATACAAGCACAAGGACTGGCCCGGAAAAACGCGCGCCGACACGGACCTCGCGAAAGACCTCGCCGACGAGGACGCCGATCTTGCCGCCAACCCGCGCCCGCCCTCGTTCAACCGTTACGGCGGCTGGGCCGACGGCCCGGCGCTTGAGGCGACCGGCGCGTTTCGCACGGTGAAGCACGGCGGCATGTGGTGGCTGGTCGATCCCGAGGGAAAGTTGTTTTTTTCGCACGGCATCAACCAATTTTATAATGCGGAGCTGACCGGTGTCACATTGCGCGAGCATTATTTTGAAAACCTTCCCGAAAAAAATTCCCCCGGGGGGCGCGGCCTCTGGCGCAAGCAGGCTTACCTGGCGGGCACGCCGAATTTCTATCGCGACAAAAAAGTAACGCCCGACGCCTTTGATTTTTTCGGCGCCAACCTCCGCCGCAAACACGGCGACGACTGGGCCGGCGCGCACAAAAAACGCCTCTATGCGCGCGCCGAAAGCTGGGGTGTCAACACGCTGGCAAACTGGACGCACAAGGATTACATCCGCGACGGACGCATGCCCTACGTCGGCCAGGTCGGCACGCCCGACGCGGTCACGATCAAGGGCCACGGCGGAAGCGCGGCGCGTTTTTTTCAAGACGTGTTCGATCCGGGCTTTGAGGAGGCCGTCGAAAAGGCGCTGCGAAAAAATTGGGCCTTTGCCGCGAACGATCCCATGTGCATCGGTTTCTTCGTGGACAACGAGCACGCGTGGGGAGGCGAAACCGCGCTCGCCGAGGCCGTCTTGCGCAGCCCCGCCTCGCAGCCCGCCAAGCGCGAGTTCGCCCGCAGGCTGGAGAAAAAATACGGCGACATCGCCAACCTCAACGCCGCGTGGAAAACCAGGCACGCGTCGTTCGCGGCCTTTCTCTCCTCGACGCAGCCGCCGGATCGCGCGGTGGCGCGCGCCGACCTGGTTGAGTTCAATAATGCCCTGAGCGACCGTTATTTTGAGGGCGCGCGCAACGCGGTTCGCCGTTTTGCGCCGGGGCGGCTTTACCTTGGCTGTCGTTTTCAAACGGTTCCGTCCGCCGCAATCATGCGTTCCGCCGCGAAATTTTGCGATGTCGTCAGCTTCAACCTCTACGAATTCAGCGTGGAGGCGCTTCGCCTGCCCGACGCGATCGATACGCCGGTCATCATCGGCGAATTCCATTTCGGCACGATAGCCAACGGCCATTTTCACCCGGGCCTGCAAGGGTGCGCCGACGAGGCGGATCGCGGCCGCGCCTACCGGCGCTATGTGGAAGGCGCGCTGCGCAATCCGCTGATTGTCGGCACGCATTATTACCGGCTCATCGACCAGTGCCCGACGGGCCGGAGCCTCGACGACGAAAGTTTCCAATACGGATTTCTCAGCATAACCGACCGGCCTTATCCCGACATGGCCGACGCGGCGCGCGCCGTGGCTCGCCGCATGTATGCCCTCCGCGGCGGCGCGAGCGAATGAGCCAAACCACCCTGCGGCTTTCCATGAAAAACAAACCCGCCCTCATCCTCATTTTTGCCCTCGTCCTGTCATGCGCCGCGCTTGGCGCCGCAACCATCCGTCCGGTCGAGCCGCGCTGTGAGCATCGTGACAATCCCCTCGGCCTTCGCGAAACGTGGCCGCGCCTTACTTGGCGGCTTGAGGCGGTCAACGCCGCCGACCGGGGACTCTCGCAAAGCGCGTGGCAAATCCTCGTCGCCTCCTCGCCCGAAAAGCTCAAGGCGGACGAGGGCGACATATGGGATTCCGGACGTGTCACCGGCGCGGACGTTCGCGCGGTTTTCGCCGGACGCAAACTCGACACGCTCCAGCAGGTTTGGTGGAAAGTTCGCGTTTGGGACGGGGGTGGCCTCGCCTCCGGCTGGAGCGAGACAGCCACATGGTCGCGCGGGCTTGAAGAAACCGTGACGCTGCAAGACTGGCCGGGCGGATGGATCGGCCTCGACCCCGATGACAGGCAGCGCAACGAAAACCTCACCGACGCCCAGCGCGAACGCGCCGCGCGCCGCATGTTGAAATGGGTCACGGCCGTGACAAAAGACCATCAACGCCCCGCGCAATCCGCGGACGGCTCCAAGGCCGCCACCGCCTTGACCGCATGGTTCAAAAAGAGCTTTCACATAAAGGACAAACCGCGCATCTCCCGCGCCGTCATTTGGCTCGTGCCCGACATGGAATGTGAAGTCTGGGTCAACGGCGAGCGCGCAGGCGCAGCCGCCCGCTGGAATGTCACACGGCAGATCGACATCGGCTCCTTCCTCATCAACGGAAACAACCTTGTCGCCTTGCGCGTGACGCAAGACGACGGCAACGCGCCGGCCGTGTTTGGCGAGATCGAGATGTTCATCCCGTCCGGGACGCGCCGCGAACCGATTGACGGAAACTGGCTTGCCGCCCTGTCGGACGCCGCGAGACCCGACGCGCCTGAGCTGGCGGGCGACGACACATGGAGCAAACCCGAGGCAAAAACCAGGTTGCGCAGCTTCACAAACGGCACGCACTACTACGCTCCGGCCGCCATGTTGAGGAAGGAGTTTTCCGTGGGCAAACCCGTGCGCCGCGCGCTGCTTGTCGCCACCGCCGCCGGAGTCTATGAAGCCGAGATCAACGGCCGGCGCGTCGGCCACGATTTCTTCTCGCCCGGCTGGACCGAATACCGCCGCCGCCTGCACGCGCAGACCTACGATGTCACCGCCTTGCTCAACGATGGCGCGAACGCCATCGGCATCACGCTCGCCGACGGCTGGTTTTCCGGCACCGTGGGGGCTTGGGGACTGCTTGGAAAACGCCAGGCCTACGGTGGTTTCCCGCGGGCGCGCGCCCTGCTTGTTATCGAACACGACGACGGCAGCGTCACGCAAGTGCCCACCGACAGCAGCTGGAAGGCAAGTTTCGGCCCCATTCGCTACGCCGATCTCATGCAAGGCTGCGGCTACGACGCACGGCTGGATATGCCGGGCTGGACGCTCCCCGGTTTCGATGACGCCAAGTGGAAAAAGCCCAACTCCGGCGAGAAACCCCGCTTGGCCGACGGCCCGCGCCCCTTCGCCCAAACCGTGATCGAGGGCGCCACGCTCGACGGCGTGCGCATCACCGAGACCCTGCCGGCCCGCTCGGTGAGAAAAACCGCGCCCGGAACATGGCTCGTGGACTTCGGCCAAAACTTCGTCGGCTGGGCGCGCCTCAATGCGCGCGGAACCGCCGGCACGCACGTTATTTTTCGCCACGGGGAAATCCTCAACCCCGACGGCACCCTGCACACCACAAACCTGCGCGGCGCGGCGCAGGTTGACGAGTTCTGGATGCGCGACGGCGAGCAGGTGCTCGAGCCACGTTTCACCTTCCACGGCTTCCGTTACCTTGAGGTGCGCGGGCTTGAGCACGAGCCGTCCGCGACGGATTTTACCGGCATAGTCACCCACACCCCGATAAAACGCACCGGATGGTTCGAGTGCTCCAACCCGCTTTTGAATCAACTTTATTCCAACATAATCTGGAGCCAGCGAGGCAACCACCTCGAAATCCCCACCGACTGTCCGCAACGCGACGAACGCCTTGGCTGGACCGGCGACATACAATTCTTCGGCGGCACTTCCGTTTACAACTACGACATGCGCGCACTTCTCGAGCGCTGGCTCGAAACGCTCATCGCCGACTCGCAAAATGCCGCGGGCACCTTCCCCGGCAACGCACCCGCCTACCCGGGCTACCACATGCGCCCCTCGAGCGGGTGGGGCGACGCTGCCATAGTTGTCCCCTACATCCTCTGGCGGCAATACGGCGAGACACGTCCCATCGAGCGCCACTTCGACGCGCTCCTGCGCTACATGGACTGGCTTGAGCGCCGTTCGCGCGACGGAATTGTGGTGGTCCGCAGCAGTCTGGGCGACTGGTTGAACAAGGGGGGCACCGCCAAGAAGGAGGTGATTGACACCGCGTTTTACGCCTATGTTTGCGACCTCATGTCGCAAATGGCCGCGCTCATCGGGCGCGACGCCGAGGCCGCGCGCTTCCAGAAACTGCACAAGGAAGTGCGCGCGGCCTTCGAGCGCGAGTTCCTGCTCGCCGACGGTTCCATTTTCGAAAGCAGCCAGACAGGCTACGCGTTGGCCTTCACCATGGGGCTGGTGCCCGAACATCTTCGCGAAAAGATGTCGGCAAAATTCAACGACAGTATCGAGGCCTTTGACTGGCACCTTGCCACCGGATTTATCGGAACCGCGCGCCTCATGCCCGCGCTCTTCAACGCCGGGCTCGACGACACCGCATGGCGCGTGCTCCTTCAGGAAAGCTATCCGTCATGGCTCTACCAAGTGAAGCTTGGCGCGACCACCATGTGGGAAGCTTGGGACGGCTTCATTCCCGAGACGGGCCGGATCAAAGGATCGCTCAACCACTACGCGTTTGGCGCGGTCGGCGAATCGTTTTACCGGCACATCGCCGGCATCAACACCGCCACGCCAGGATTCCGGGACATCGTGATCCGCCCGCGACTCGGCGGCGGGCTCACTCACGCACGCGCCGCCTACGAGGCCGTGACCGGCCGTGTCGAGAGCGGTTGGGAAAAACTGCCCGACGGCGGCCTAGCACTTGATGTGACAATTCCCGTCGGCTCGCGCGCGAGGATTTTCATTCCCGCGCGCGCTGCTTCCGCCGTTACCGAAAGCGGCCGCGCCCTCGGCGCGGCGCCCGGCGTGCGCGTGCTGACCTCCGAAATCTCCGGAGAGGTCGTATGCGAAACCGGCTCGGGCGTGTATCGTTTCGAAGTGAAACCTTGAATAACAGCGCCGCGATGGAAGGCCGATGCGCGCACTGTTACGAAACACTGACACCCACGATTAATATAAAACCGCAATATATGCGCGGAAGTCCAATCCCCGCAATCCAACCGCCACGTTCGGGGCAATGCTCACCCGTTTGCCTCGTCCATTGCCGTTTGCCCGGAGCGATCGACAAAATTATGGCGATAATCGCGGGGTGAAATATTGCGATGCCTCCTGAACCATGTGGAAAACTGCGGCAGGTGGGCGAAGCCCAAATCGTAGGCGATTTCCTTGATGCTGGCACGCGAGTTTTCCAACCGGTCGCACGCGGTTCGCACGCGCCGGTTGTCCCAATATTGAAACGGCGTTTGTCCGCGCGCGTCCCTCCAGATGCGGTCGAGCTGGCTCGCGCTCACGCCAGCGGCCCAGCTCACCTGTTCGCGGTTCCACGGCAGGTTGGTCGGCCAGTTGTCGATGAACGCCATGCTTGCGTTGATGCGCGGGTCGCACTGGTCCGGCTCGCGTATGTAGATGCCCGCCTCATGCAGGCGCGGATACAACGCGCCCATGAACGACCAGACGAGCGTTTGCAGATGGATGCGCTCCTCGAAAGTGCGGCTCACATACACATGGTCGTCGGGAGTCAACCCGGACGGGTGCCGCACGGTGACATAACGCCCGACGCTGGCGATGGCGGCCTGCATCTCCTTGGTTCCCTTCATGACGTGCACCGGCGGTCCCGCCCACTCGGCGGAGCTGGTGTCCACGCTCAAGTGGAGCGATTCGAGTTGCGAGTCGGGCGTGAACGCCTGGTGCCGCCGTCCCAGCGCGGGCACCAGCACGACCCAGTCGCCCGCGCCGGCCTGCAGGCGATGGTTGGCGTATTCCATTTTCATCGAGCCGCGCAGCATGCGCCAGATGATAAAGTTCACGGTCATGAACGTGCCCGACTGAGTGTTTGGCGCGCCCTTGTAATAACAAAGAAGCCTGCAACGCACCGTGTTCCAGTCAAACGGATGTCCCGCCGCGCCCGGCGCCAAAACAGGCAATGGGGATGTTTTTTGCGGGGTTGTTTTTGTTTGAATGCGCACAAAAATAAAGTTCTGCGCAATGGATCGAAAGTCAACGAGGAAAACGGGTCCAAATTTCAGCAAGCCATAGTGAAAAGAGTCTCTTTTGTTCGTGGCGCGAGTGCCCTCTGGATGCATGGCAAATGTTAACATCCCGGTGTTTTCCCGCGATGGTCGTCCTGAGGCTGATGCGCACAAAGAATAACTCTCTGACGATTACCGTAAAATCATTGATGGTGACTGCCAATGGTTGTGACGCAACATCAACAGCGGTGATACCCTGTCCGTTCCATCGGCTTTTTATGGTAGAATAATATAAAATGAAAACATCCCTGCTGCCCCTCTTGCATGCGTCTTGGCTCTTCCCCTCACCAACAGCCCTCGCGATTGCGTTCACGAATTATACAGGCAACTTGCCGATCAGTGAGCCGCGGTCGAAAACTGGAAAACAAAAAAGCAACTCATAACATCTCAACTCCACTCATCCCATGAAAACCAGCACCTTCATCATCGCCATTGTTTCCGCCCTCGCCATTGCGCCTTGCGCGATGGCGAAAAAAATTGCGTCGGATAATTTCGATTCCTACACGCCCGGCTCCACGCTGGTCGGTAACAAGGGAGGGAAGGGGGCGTGGAAATCTCCTTGGACGGGGCGGAGCGAGTTTGTCACGATCACCAATGCGCCGGAGGACGTCGTCACGCTCACGCTTGACAATGGCGAGGTGCGCGGCGGCGGCAACGCGCTCAAAATATCCGGTGCGCGCACGGGCAGGGAACACTTGAATGTGCTGGAGCGCCGCATTCCCGAGATGAAGGGGCCGGATCTTTTTGTGAGCCTCCTTTTCAAGATCAAGAACGACGACCAGATCGCGGGCGGCAATGACGGAAAACCGATAACCAACACCAATCTGGTGCAATGGTTCGCCGAGGATGATACGCATGAATTCCTAAAAGACCTCGCCGCATTCATAGGCTGGAAGGGAAAGGCCGGCGCGCGGTTGGCGGAGATCGACGAGGGCAGCACGATGCCGGAACGCCTGGTGGCCGGGCGGACGTATCACCTTGTCATCAAATACACCGGCTGGAACAAAACGAAGGACGGTCGTTATCAGTGGTGCCGCATTTGGATCAACCCTTCGGTCAACGACGAATACACGCAGAAAAAATCGATCACCTACGCGCGCATCGGCAGGACCGCCGGTTACGGCAGCAAGGGCATTCGCGGTTTGTATGTGAACACGCTCGGGCTCAATGATAGCGGCAAATATCATCTCATCGACGACATCCGCCTCGGCACCACATGGGCCGATGTGGTCGGAAAGCCGAAAAAGTGACCGCTTGCCAATGACCATGGACACCGTGACAGACCGCCTCATGCGCATGAGAATAATATCATTAACCGTCCTCGTCTTTGCCACGCTTCCGCTTTTTGCCGGAGCCCCGCGTGTTTATAATAACGCCGACGGCATTGTTCATAAAATGGCCGATCCTTACATCCTTCAACATGACGGGCGCTATTATCTTTATGGAACCGATGACGCGCCGCCGGCCATCAACAAGGGGTTCACGGTTCGCGTTTCAACCGATCTTGTGAACTGGAGCGCCCCTTGCGGCGCCGGACCGGAGGGGCGCGCGCTCGACGCCCCCGATGTCTTTGGCGAACGCGCCTTTTGGAGCGCGCAAGTCAACGAGCGCAACGGCGTTTTTTATATGTTCTACACCGCGGAGGAACACATCGCCGTTGCCACCAGCAGCTCTCCACTCGGTCCGTTTGTCCAAAAAGTTAAGACAACGATGCGTCCCCAAAAAACCATCGGCGGCATGCCCTTTATTGATACCGACGGACGCGCTTATCTTTTTTATACCGCCTTCGACAACAAGGCCAACGAAGTCTTTGTCGAGGAAATGACCGATGACTGGATGAGCGCGAAACCGGAAACGCGGCGGCGTTGCATTTGGTGGACCCAGCCCTGGGAAAACAGCGATCCACGTCCCAAATACAAACGCTGGCCCGTCAACGAGGGCGCTTCGATCCTCAAGCACAAGGGCATATACTACATGTTTTACACGGCCAATCACTTCATGAGCCCCAAGTATGCCGTCGGCTACGCCACCGCCGCGACTCCACTCGGCCCTTGGATCAAGTCCAAGGACAATCCGGTGCTCTCCCAAACCCCTATCGTGCGCGGCGTCGGCAGCGTCTCCTTTGTCACCGCTCCCAACGGCGATCGCTACATCGTTTATCACGCGCACAAGACCCCTGACACCGTCCTCCCTCGCAAGATGTGCATGGATAGAATCGAGTTCGTTCCCAACCAAGTTGCCGGCCAGCCTGACATTCCGAAAATCCACGGCCCGACCGACACACCTGTCAGCGTTCCTTGGTAGTAACAGGTAATATAAATCGGCCTGAAAAATAGAAACCACTCGCATCATGAAGCCCTTTTCGTCCATCCGCAGGCTCCTCCGCATTCTGGCGCCGGTGACCGCGTTCGCCGCATTCCTGTTTATGTTTTCCGCCAAGTCCTTCGCCGCCGATGGTGATGGCGACGTGGCCATTCTTCCGTCGGAACAGGACTGGTCGTTTGAGCGCGGCCCCGACCCCGCGAGCACCGGCACGCTGGAAGTTTCCGGCAAAACCATTCTCCTCACCGGAGACTTTTCCCGCGGCAAGCGCTATGTCGCCGCCGCGTGCGCCATCAGGTTCCGCGAGGTGAACCGCATGCGTTTCAAAGTTTATACCAACCAGAAAAGAAACTTGATCGTGTTCCTCACGGACTCGACCGGACAGATTCACCTGCGAAGGCATCCGGTCAAACCCAGGGAAATCCAGAGTGTCACCGTGGCGTGGGGCGCTGGAAAATCCAAGGAGTTCAGGAACGGTGCGAATGATGGCGTGGTGCATCTTCCCATTAGAAAAGTCAGTGTGTTGCTCGACTCGGCGGAAGTGGACAAATACGGTTTTTGCGAAATCTCCGACGCGCGCCTGTTCAGGCCGCCGATGCGGAAGACGGCTGCGTTCGAGAGTTTCGACGCGCGCAAAATCACCGTCGATGGCGGCGCCTTTGTTGAGCCGGGGCAGCAGGACTGGGCCTTTAATCGCGGCCCCGACCCCGCGGCCGTCGGCACCCTGGAAATTTCCGGCAAAACAATTCGACTCACCGGTGATTTCACACGCGGCAAACGTTACGTCGCCGCCGAGTGCGCCATCAGGTTTCGCGAGGTGAACCGCATGAGTTTCAATGTCATCACCGATCAGGAAATTGTGATGGTGCTTCTCACCGACTCGACCGGACAAGTGCACATGCAAAAACATCGAGTGAGGCCCGGTGTTCCAAAGACAATCAACGTCAGGTTTGTTGCTTCGAAAAATTTATGGGACGGCGCCAAGGACGGCGTGCTGCATCTCCCCGTTGGCAAAGTCGGCATTCTTGTCCACTCGGACGAGGTGGTCGAACGCGGATATTGCGAGATCTCCGATGTCCGCCTGTTCAAATAAGGGCTCATCTCAAAATTTTGAGATGTGTGAAGGGGCGTGTGTGCTGACAAAAATTTTGAGATGCGTCCGTCAAATAACATGCCTCAAAATTGAACGAGAAACACGCTGGGCAGTCTCATAAAAAGTCTATTTGGGATGCCGCGCTATGCGCACCAGAATTAAGATTTTATCGGCGAGCATTAACCCAAAATGGATGATTTTTTGCGGAGCGTGTGCAGGATTGGTAGTGAAGTTTACGACCCTTTTATGAAACCCGTCCCCTGTAAAGTTGCCTCCCTTGCCTGTGCATTGTTTGTGCTGTCCGGCACGATTGTCGATGCCGTCGCGGCAGACAATGCACTGAAACTGACTCCGACAAAAAATGCCGATGGATCGCTTGGTTTGTCCGTGTCCATGCCGGGCGCGGCGTCCGCCAAGCAGGCCGCGCCATTGCGCGTGTCGCTATGGGAAAAACAAGATGACGCGGATTCGAAGCGCCAGTCGGCCGCCGCTCAAGATTCCGCGGACATGCGCTGTCCGAACCCGGCGCAGTGGCGCTTTGAAAAAAGCCCGGACCCGCTCACGAAGGGCGGTTTGAAGCGCAATGACGGCACGCTTCGACTGGATGGTGATTTCGCCAAGGGCAAACGATATGTCGCCGCCGCGTGTCCGGTTGCGCTCGCCGGCGCGGTTGAGATGCGCCTTCAAGTTAAGACCAATCAAAATCGTTTATTGGTGCGCATCGTTGATGCGACCGGCCAGAACCATCAGCACAGTTTCGATGTCATTCCTGACGGGACGCAGGAGTTGATAATCCCGCTCGTTGCGGCAAAGGAAAAGAATTTCTGGGACGGCGCGAAGGACGGCGTCTTGCACACCCCGCTCAAGCAAGTCAAATTGCTGGTGGCAAGGGACACACTGGACAGTGACAAGGATCTCGGGTTTTGCGAATTTTCCGATGTGCGCCTGCTCGGTCCCGAGGCAGTGAAAGCGCAACCCGTGAATCCCGCCACGGCGCCCGTCACGTTGCAGGGCGGCTACGCCTCGTTGCGCGGAGCCGGCGGCGAATGGCTTGGCACGGGCGTGCTGAAAACGCCGAAGGGCGCCGCGCTCGAATTCACCGATCGCTGGACGGTCGGGAAAAATACATTGCGCCTGCGCCGCGAGGTGCGCGTAAAAGGAAACGCGCCCGGCGGATTCACGAGCGTGGCGTCGTTGCAACTCGTCGATGCCCAGCCGTGGCCGAAAATGGAGTGGTTCGCGCCGGGCATGATTTACGGCAACTTCGACCACATGAGGGACAACTCGTTTGGTTCGGGCAATTATTACAAGCCGGGCGATTACACGGTGTGGATACGCGAGGATCGCATGCCTGCGCCGTTGCTCGCGGCGCGCATGCCCGCGGGCGGAAGTTTTGCGGTGCTCAATTCCGCGCCCGACAGCGCCACCACCGCTGCGGAAGGGCAGGGGTTTTCACGCGAACCGATGACCGACGCTCGTTTTCGTTTTGGCGCGATCGTGGCGGAGGAGCGTCCCGAAGGAACCACGCTCGGTTATGCGGTGCCCGGTTCGGAGGGCACGTTGAGTTACGGACGGAAAACGGGCGCGGGCCCCGAGGTCGAGCAGAAGTGGCGGCATCGCTACAACCCACTGTCGGATAATTTTGTCCAACGCTACGAGGTGTCATTTTGGTTTGGAAAAACGAAGGACACGAACGATCTCGTTGCGCGTTCCTGGCGCTGGGCGTGGGATGAACTTGAGCCGCGGGTCAATCCGCAGGACATCGAGACCATGCGCGCGAGCATGGTGGATGTTTTGAACCAAAATTACATCGAGATCGACGACCGCGCCGGCGTGCAATTCCTCGCGCTCGCGGTGCCCGGCGGGAAACCGCATCCCAATCCGAAGGTCATTCTCGGCTTCACCGGCTACGCGCTCGGCTCGGCGGAGATGATGCTTGTCGAGGCGAATCGCAATCCCGACTCGGAGCGCGGCCGCCTGTTGCGGCGCAACGCGGAGAAGGCCATCGAATCCTTTTTGCGCATGCCGATAAACCCGCCGCTTACCGAGGGCTTTTTGTTGAAGTCGGGCGGTGCCGCGCTCTCGACCTGGCCCTCGGGCAGGAAAGTCACCGAGGCGCAGTCGATTTACCTGCGCAGTTTTTGCGACGACATGAAGTCGCTCATGCGCGCCTACGAGCGCGAGCAGAAGGCCGGACGCACCCGCGCCGAGTGGCTTGCGTGGGTGCGCAAGTTCGGCGACTGGCTGCTCACGCAGGAACAGCCCGGCGGCGGGTTTCCCCGCTCGTGGCACGCGCTCAGCGGCAAGCTTTATTCCGCGTCCACCACCGGCACGTTTAATGTCGTGCCCTTTTACGCGCAATTGTATCGGGTCACCGGCCACAAGCCGTATCTCGACGCGGCGTTGCGCTCAGGTGAGTTCGCATGGAACACCGGCCACGGACGCGCGCGCTTCACGGGCGGCACAATCGACAATCCCGATGTGATCGACAAGGAGGCCGCCACGATTGCCCTGGAGGGTTACCTTGTGTTGCACCACATCACGCGCGACCAAAAGTGGCTCGACCGCGCGCGCATCGCGGCGGACATCGCAGAGACGTGGATGTATATTTGGAATGTCCCCATGCCCGAGGATGCGGACAATGAGAAACTACACTGGAAACGCGGCGTTCCCACCACGGGCATTCAGCTCATCGCCACCGGCCACTCGCTCAACGACGCCTACATGTGCTGGGACGTGGAAAGCTACGCGCGACTTGCGCGTGAAACCGGCGACTCGCATTACATGGATGTTGCGCGAATTTTGCTGCACAACACCAAGGCGATGGTTGGCACGCCGGAGGATCACCGCGGCACGCTCGGGCCCGGCTGGCAGCAGGAGCACTACTGCTTCACGCTGACGCGCGGAATCGGCCGCCATCGCGAATGGCTTCCGTGGGTCACGGTCAGTCACCTGCGCGGCATCAACGACCTCATCGACTACGATCCCGAATTATACAGGCAGCTCGCCGGGGAATAATCACCCATTTCTTAGGGGCGTCGCAATCGACGCCCTCCACAGATTCGCCCCTCAACCCCTAGCCAATCATTCAGCCCCGCATCCGTTATTTTTATTCCACTCAAAACTCCCACTCGTCCCATTATGAAATCATACCTATACCCATTGTTTGCCCTTCTTGGCCTGCTCGTCGCATTGCCGTCCGCGCAAGCGCAGTCCGCTGGCACAGGCTCCGTCTCGGGGCGCGTTTTTAATCCCGCGACCGCGGAGTATATTCGCAACGCCCAAGTGCGCGCTCTTCAAACCAGTGAAACCACTCTTTCTGAATCCGGCGGCTTTTACCAACTCACCCATTTGCCTCCTGGTGAGGTGGTCATCGAAATGAGCTATGTCGGATTCCAAACCGTTCGATCTACCGTGACGATTGTCGCGGGCCAGACCGCCACGCTGGAGTTTACCCTTTCCCCGGAGGGCCGCGCGCCCGGCGGCACGGCGGATGATGATATCGTGCAGCTCGAAAAGTTCGTCGTATCAACAGAACGCGAGGGCCAGGCCAAGGTAATCATGGGGCAGCGCGCATCCATGAACATCGGCCAGCACGTCGCCTCCGACGTTTTTGGCGACAACACTGAGGGTAACATCGGTGAGTTCATGCGCAACCTTCCCGGCGTGATGCTAAACACCTCGGATGGCGAGGTTCAGAACGTCAGTCTTGGCGGCCTCGGCGCCGAATACACCAGCGTTACCATCGATGGCGTGCCCGCCGTTACCGCGGACGCCACCTCGTCCAGCTCGCGTGCGCCGAAATTTACCACACTCTCCCTCAACAGCATCGACTCGCTCGAAGTCACCCGCACGGTCAGCGCCGACATGGACGCCAACGCTCCTGCCGGCACCATCAACTTGCGCAGTAAGCGCGCGTTTGAAAACAAAGGGCAGAAACTCATAACGCAGGCCAACTTTACCATGAGCTCCTTCGGGGCGACTCTCGACAAGGAAGTCGGCCCGCATGACACCAGCGACACCCACAAGATTCGCCCTGGCGGCTTGATCCAATACTCCAATGCCTTCAACAATAATTTCGGCATACTGATCAATATCAGCGAGTCCAACATCTACTCCGAGGAAAGCCGGGCTCTTACCAATTACAACCGGACACCCACTTCGACGGATCCCCGCCCGGAGGTGCCCTCATCCTATGAATTTCGGCATCACTCCCGTCTCAACCGTCGTTTTGCCAGCAGCCTCACAATGGACTGGCGCGCCACCCGGCGCCTGACGCTTTCACTCACGGGAATATTCAATTACTCTCGCTTGTTCGCGAACCAACGCAACATGCAGTTCAACAACTATGCCGGCAGTCAGGGCGGCACGCGGGACATGGTTAAGGGCGAGGATATGACCCGCAGCATTTACACTACCTATGGCACAACCGTGGTTGTAAATCCGCGCATTGCCGCGCGCCTGGGGCAAAGCATCACGATTACTCCCAAGTTTGAATACCGCTTGGGCGATTTAAAACTGGAAGGCCTGTTCAGCTACTCCGACGCCCTGGCTTGGTATGATCCGATGGGGCGCGAGGACGCGGTTCGGGGCCTGGCCAGCTCGACCGCCGCTAACGCGCTTTACAGTGTGCAGCGCGGCCCGGGCGTTGTTGATGCCGATTACAAGGTCACGCAAACCGACGGCCCTGATCTCTCAAACCCCGCATCCTTCACTTTTCCAAAGGTTTACCTTGGCGACGGGCGCAGGGCGAGCACGAAGACCAGGACGGCAAAACTGGACGCCACCTATCTCACACGCATTCTGCACCCGATCAAGTGGAAGGCCGGTTTCAAACTGGCGAATACCAAATGGCATTATCAAGACACGAGCGAACTGTATCTGGCCAAATACACCGGCCCGCTCACACTGAGTGACTTTGCATCGACCTATGAGTGGGCTTCGGACATTAACGGCATGGAAATCAAAACCCTCTCCGGCGGCGGCATTTTCATGCCGAACCTCTTTGCCATCGGTGCGCGCTACAAAACAAACCCCGAGGAATTTGTGTCCGATGTGTCAGCCACGAATTATTATAACGGTCATGTTAACTATCAGCGTAATTATGAGGAGGACATCAACGCCGGCTATATTATGGGCACCAGCAAAATCGGTCCGTTCATTATTCAGGCCGGCGTGCGTCGCGAGGACACAAGGTCAAAAATTCGAGAGATTGATGCTTACACTCCCGAAGAAACCGAGGCGCAAGGCTACGCGGTGGGCAGCGATGGAATTGCGACTAGCATTGATGGTGTGGAGTGGCAGTTTCTCTCCCGCCCGCGCGTGCTGAAGAAAAAGAGCTACCATAATTATTTTCCCAGCGCCTCGATCAAATATCAAATCACGCCCAATCTCGATCTCGTTGTCGCCGGAAACAAAACCATCCGCCGTCCCTCTTATTATGACTCCACTGGTATTTTTTTGGTCAACGATACGACCAAGAGAATTTCCCTTCCCAATCGCGATATCGAGCCGGAGCGCAGCCAGGGTTTCGCCGCCCGCCTGAGCTACTATTTCAAGCGCATAGGCCAGTTGAGCGTCGCCGTTTACCAGACCAGGGTCACAAACATGATCGCCACCACGGATGAGATGACCGCGGAACAGGCCGGTTACGATGAAACCTATCCCGGCTACAATCCGAAATACGCCGAGGATTATCGCTTCACCCTCAAGAACAATTCCGGCGCTCCGGTGCGGGTGCGCAGCATGGAGATCGCTTACTCACAAACCCTCGGCTTTCTCGGCCCTGCGTTCCGCCGCTGCAACGTCCATATCAATTACACCCGCAGCTATGCTGATGGAATCAAACCCATGCTGTCGCCTTATACGCTCAGCACCGGGTTTCACTACACCTACAAAAAGCTCATCCTCTGGTCCAATGTCAATTGGTCCGACGATTTTCCCACCTCCGCCACGGGCTATAGCCTTCGCCGCCACCGCACCCAAGTTGATGCGGGTTTGGGGTGGAACATTGGCAAGGGTTTCATGTTCGGCCTCAACGCCCGCAATATCAACGACGCTCCCCACATCCACATGCAGCGTGTCCCTCCAAACGATACCGTGTTGCAGGATTACCTTCGCGTCGGGGCCACCTGGACCTGCTACATCAAAAAGACCTTCTGATGTTTATGTGAAATCCCCAGTCGGCCAAACCCGCCGCAAAACCAGCAATCAAAAAACAAACCCATATTTTTCATGAAAATCACCGATATTCCCCACACGCTTATCTTCCTGTTCCGCGGATTGCCGGCGTTATTGCTGGCGGCATTTATTATAACAACAGCACCGGAGGCGCGGGCCGCCGTTGTGGCCACCGACAACTTCGACAGCTATACGGTCGGCACCACTGTTGTCGGCGGTGTCAGTGGCACGGGCTGGACCGCCGCATGGACCGGGCAAAACGACTACGTCACCGTGGTCGGCGGCAGCAATTCCATCACCTACACCCTCGACAACGGCGAGGTTCGCGGCGGCGGCAACGCCCTCAAGATAACCGCCCCGAGCACCTCGGAAAACATCGGCGTCCTTGAGCGCGCTGTGCCTGAAATCACCGACGGCGGCGATGTCTTTGTCAGCCTCATCTTCAAAATCAAAAGCGGCACCGATACTGACGTTGACCATTATGACGGCGAAACTTTCACCACCAATAACAATATCTATTATCTGGCCGGCGACGGTGACAAAAGCCCCACCCATGATGCCTCCGGCTTCGCCGGCTACAAAGGCATGGCTGGGGCACGCCTTGCCGGCGGATGGGTCTCCATCAACAACAAAAACGAAGGCAAGGCCGACGGCTTGATCGTGGGGCAAACCTATTTCCTCGTCATCCGCTACTCCGGCTGGAACACTGGCTACCAAGGCTACGACACCATCACCACATGGCTCAATCCCGCCACCACCGACGAGGGCGTGGGCACCAAATCCGGCAACAATACCTCCAACGACAAGACCAAGGCCATAACCCGCGAGGGCAACACCTCCCCCTACGGCAGCAGCAAATTCAGCAGCCTTTACCTGAACACCCTCGGCCTCAATCCCTCGAGTCGCTTTCACATCATTGACGACGTCCGCGTGGGCCGCAATTGGGCCGACGTGGTCGGTATCCCCATGCCCGTTGTGAACACTATCACGCCGTCCAGTGTCATGGCCGGAAACACTATCGTTGTCGCTGGCAAATACCTTGCCGATGTCACCGTGACCATCGGCGGTGTTGATGCTGTGATCAATTCGCAGACCGACACGACAATGACTGTCGTCGTGCCTCCTTCGCTTGGCATGGGCACGCAGGATGTTGTTATTACCGGTCCCGGCGGAACCACCACCAAGTCGCTCACCGTTATCCGCCCGCCCATCATCAACTCCGCTACGCCCGACACCGGTGCCGGAGGCGATACTGTAACCATCGAAGGACTCAATCTTGAGGATGTTGTCGTAACGATTGGTGGCATCCGTGCCGCAGTCGTTTCCCAAACCGGCACGACAGTGGTCATCACCATTCCCCGTGGACTGGCCACCGGTGCGCAAACAATCACCGCCACCAGCAATGCCGGCGAGGATACCATCGCGTTTACCAACACCTCTCCCACGCCGTCCGCGCCTGACGCCATCGGCATCACCCCCCTTGATTCCCGCACCGGTGCAACCGTTACGATTACCGGCAGCAACCTCGTCGGCGCATATTCCGTGACTGTTGGCGGCGTGGCGGCCGAAATCACCAGTCGCACGGACGAAGCCCTGACCATTGTGATCCCCGGGGACTCGCCAACGGGGAGTATCCCGTAGTCATCACCACAGCCGGCGGCGAAACCAGCACCACAGTCACGCTCACCGACGTCATTGCGACCGACAACTTTGATGATTACGCCGCGGGCGACATGCTTGCCGGCGCCTCCGGCGGCAGGGGATGGAGCGGCGCATGGGCCGCGAATGCGGGCGTCATTGTGACCGACAACCCCGACGACATCATCACCTACACAATGAGCGACGGCACTGTCCTCGGCGGTGGCAAGGCGATCAAACTCGCCGCGGACACTCCCGTCAGCGCCACGCTTCCGCGTCTTATCGAGCGCGACCTCGCCGCGCCCGTCACCTCCGGAGATGACGTGTTTGTCAGCTTCATTTTTAAAATCAAGAATCCCAACGCTCCCGACGGGGAACTCGTTCCCGCCGGCGACAACATCACTTCGATCTGGTATGCAAAAGATTCGGATCCCAATCTCCGTTTCGACTCACTCGGCTACATCGGATATTCCGGCAAGGTCGGTGCGAGCATGGCCGCGCCCACCGGCGCGACGCTCGTCTCCACGCAACTCAAAACGGGGCAGACTTATTTTGCCGTGGTTCGCTACAGCGGCTGGGATGGCAGCTCTTACAAAAAATGCCGCGTCTGGCTCAATCCGGCAACTAACGACGAGACCGCCGTCAGCACCACGATCACCAACGAACGCACCGTGACAACCGCGGGCGTCGGCTCTGATTCTTTCCTTGGATTGTGCGTGGGCGGCTACGGCATCACATCCGGCGGCCGCTACCAAGTGATCGACGACATCCGCGTCGGCTACACGTGGACCGCCGTCACCAATCCGCGCACCACGTTTATCGCCTCGGAGAATTTCGATTCCTACGCTCCCGGCTCAAAACTTGCCGGCGCCGTCGGCGGCACCGGCTGGGATGGGCCTTGGTCCGCCAAAAACACCGCCACGATCATTGACGATCCCGCCGATGCCGTCACTTACACGCTCAACGATGGCACCGTTCGCGGCGGCGGATCGGCTCTCAAAATCTCCGGCACGGGCGTGAATGCGGCGACCACCGTTGCCGCAGTGCTCGAACGCCGCTTTGCCCGCGTGCCCGAGGGCGAGGATGTTTATGGCAGCTTTGTCTTCAAGATCAAGGATCCCTCGCTTCCGGACGGAACCCCGCTTGTCGGCAACACCTGCGCCCTGTGGTATGCCGCCGATGCCGCAAAGGATGAGTTGCGCGACATCGCCGCGTTCGCCGGCTACGGCGGCAAAGCAGGAGGGCGACTGGCTGGCGGCTGGCCGACTGTCACGACTCCGCTGGTCGCAGGGCAAAGCTACCTGCTGGTCTTCCGTTACAGCGGCTGGAACGATGGAATCCAAGCTTACGACAACTGCCGAGTCTGGCTCAACCCAACCACTGACGACGAGGCCAGCACCGATGCCGCGATCACCGTCGAACGCGCCGGCAACTCCGCCGGCTATGGCAACACTGACGTTCGCGGCCTCTATGTGAACACCCTCGGTCTCACCCTCAACGGCGCCTATCACGTCGTTGACGACATTCGCGTCGGCACGGATTGGGCGTCTGTCGTCGGCGAACCGACGCCGTCTTTCGACCCCGGCACGCCGCCGCAACTCAGCGCGCTGCCCACCGGCGAGTTCGTTGCGGGCGACACCATCACCCTTGCGGGCAATAATTTCACCGGTCTCACCCGTGTGTTGATTGGCGGTGTCGAAGCCCTGGTGACGGCTTCGACCGACACCACGATTACAGTTGTCATTCCTGAAAACGCCGCGGGCGGCGCGGTTGCCGTGTTCACTCCCAGCGGTTGCAGCATTGCTGCTGACTCGCTCACAATTGCCACGCAACCTTCGTTTGTGACAAACCCCGCAGCCACCCAAGTCGCAGTAGAAGGTCGTCCCGTTGACCTCACTGCTGATGTATGGGCACATGGTGCCATTTCCTACGAGTGGCAATACCGTGCCAACGACACAGCCGCCTGGGAAACTGTTCCAGGCAGCATCAGTGTCGGTGCCTACACCAACGAACTCTCGCTGCTCATGCCCGACGGCAAGAACGGCTGGCAATTCCGCTGTGTGGCCTCCACTGCCGCGGGCTCTGTGGAGGGCACGCCCGTTATACTCACCGTGATCGAAAACCTCCTCGATGCGCCCGCCGGTCTTGTCACGGGATCCGGCGACTATTCGCAGTTCGTCTATGTTTCCGACCGCGCCGCGCACACAGTTTCCGTCCTCTCTCCCAATGGCAGCTTCGCGTTGCTCGCGGGCAAAACCGGTTATTCGGGGAACAGCGATGGCAATGGCGATGGGGCCCGTTTTACCCGGCCTCGAGGCCTCGCGTTTTCATCCACGAATAGCCTGATTGTCGCCGACTATGGCAACGGTCCTTTGCGCTCCATCGCACTTGACACCGCCGCGGTTCAAACGCTCAACGCCACCGGTCCCGATGCATGGCTTGCATCTCCCGCCGCCGTGGCCACGGATGCCGCTGGCATGACCTACATCGCCGACACCGGCAATCAGCTCATCAAACGCCTCAATGCCGATGGTGTGATGGAAATCTTCGCGGGTTCCGCCATATCGGGCACCGACAACGGAGCCTTGCTTGACGCGAAGTTCAAGAACCCTGCGGGCCTTGCAGTTTCAACCTCGGGATCGCGCATCTATGTCGCCGATACGGGTAATCACGTCATACGTCTGATTGACCTCTCCACCGGACAGGTTTCCACTTTCGCTGGACAGATGGCGTCCCCCGGTGCGGTCGATGGAGCGGCCCTTTCTACCGCTTCCTTCGACTCTCCCACGGGCATCGTGCTGGATAGCTCAGGCGATCTCTATGTGGCCGACTCCGGCAATTCCCGCATTCGTGTCATCACCACAAACACAACGGGTGCCGCGGAAGCGGTCGTCACGCTCGCAGGTTCGGTTCCCGGATTTCGCGACGGTCCCGGCAAAACCGCCTGGTTTGACGCTCCCGAGGCGCTCGCCATTGGTGCGGATGGGGTTCTCTACGTCGCCGATACCGGCAACGGCATCATCCGTCGCATCGATACCAGCGCGGATGCGATTGTCTCCACTCCTGCCATGAAAACCGTCACCTATCCTCCCTCCGGAGGCACGGATCCCGATGGGGACAATGGAAGCGGCGGCGGTGGTGGTGGCGGCAGCACGTCGATTTGGTTCCTGCTCGCGCTCGCGGCCAGCGCCGCCCTGCGCGGACGCAAAAAATAAAAGGCTCTCGCGCCGCATATGCCACCTGCCGGGTTTGAGGGTAGGGCGAAGCCTCCGGCCGAGCCATTCCCCGTATGCTGGCGCGAAAATATTTTCCCATCATGAAATCGAACTCTGTTTCATTCCCTCCCGCGCTCGCGGAGACTATTCAAAAGGCCGGCGTCATCGCTGTCATCGTCATCGACGATCCCTCCAATGTGCCGCCGCTGGCCGACGCGCTTTTGTCCGGCGGGCTCAACGCCATCGAGCTGACGCTGCGCACGCCTTCCGCGCTCGAATCGCTATCCGCGTTCAAGAAGCACGCGCCGCAAATGTCCGTCGGCGCGGGCACCGTGCTCACGCCACAGCAGCTCTTGCAGGCGCGCGACGCCGGGGCGGACTTTGCCGTCGCGCCCGGTTGCAATCCGCGCGTGCTCGCCGCCGCCGCCGAGGCCGGGGTGCCCTTCGCGCCCGGCATCGCCACGCCCAGCGACATCGAGGCCGCGCTCGAATTCGGCTGCCGCCTGCTGAAGTTTTTCCCCGCCGAGCCGTCCGGGGGCCTCGCCTACCTGAAGAACATGACCGCGCCTTACGCGCATCTCGGGTTGCGATACATCCCGCTCGGCGGAATCAGTTCCGCCACCGCCGCCGCGTGGCTGGCCGATCCGCTCATCGCCGCGCTCGGCGGCTCGTGGATCGCCCCGCGCGCGCTCATCCAGTCGCGCGACTGGGCCGCGATCAAACAGCGTGCGCAAGAAGTCGCCGCGATCATCCGCGACACAAGATGAACTAATTTTCGATTTTCGATTCTCGATTTTCGATTGCGCGCTACCGCGCGGCACCGAGATCGAAAACGGGGTGGAAGCTCCCAATCGAAAATCGAGAATCGAAAATCGAAAATTCACACCATTCCACATTCTATGAAAACCATCGTCACCTTCGGGGAAATCATGGCGCGGCTTTGTCCTCCGGGCAATCGGCGCTTCATTCAAAACATGCCGGGCTCACTCGAGCTCACCTTTGCCGGCGCGGAGGCCAATGTCGCCGCGTCGCTTGCGATTTTCGGCGCGCGCGCGCGCTTTGTCACCGCGCTTCCCGACAATGTCATCAGCGACGCGTGTGTGCAAAACCTGCGCGGGCTCGGCATTGATACCACCCGGATACTGCGCGTCAAAAACGGGCGGCTCGGTTTGTATTTCGTCGAGAAGGGCGCGAACCAGCGTCCCAGCAATGTCGTTTACGACCGCGCGCACAGTTCCGTCGCCGAGACGTCCGCGGATAAATACAACTGGTCCGAAATCTTCGCCGACGCCCGCTGGCTCCACATTTCCGGAATCACGCCCGCGCTTTCCCGCATCGCGTTTGAGTCGTCGCTCGCCGCCGTCCGCAATGCCAAGGCCGCCGGGCTTTCGGTTTCGTGTGATCTCAACTTCCGCAAAAAACTCTGGCAGTGGGAGCCCGGCACTCCCGCCGCCTCGCTCGCGCGCCGTTGCATGAGCGAGCTGCTGCCGTTTGTCGATGTGGCAATCGCCAACGAGGAGGACGCCTCCGACGTGCTCGGCATCCACGCCGAGGGCAGCGACATCGAGGGCGGGCACTTGGAGATTGGTCGCTACCCGCAAGTTGCTCGCGAAATCACGCGCATGTTTCCCAACATCAAAAAGGTCGCCATCACGCTGCGCGAAAGCATTTCCGCCACGCACAACAACTGGGGCGCGATGCTCTACGACGCGGAGGCGGGCGAGGCCTGCTTCGCGCCGATGAGCGGCGACACCTACAAGCCCTACGAGATTCGCAACATCGTGGACCGCGTTGGCGGGGGCGACAGCTTTGCCGCCGGCTTGATTTTTGCGCTCAACACACCGGAGCTCGCCGCGCCGAAAACCGCCATCGCCTATGCGGTCGCCGCGTCGTGCCTCGCGCATTCCATCGAGGGCGATTTTAATTTCAGCACGCGCGCCGAGGTCGAGTCGCTCATGCGCGGCAGCGCCTCGGGAAGAGTCGTCCGCTGAAAATGAAAACACAAATCGCACGCGCATTCATTCCTGCGGGGGCGCACCTCGCGTGCGCCCTCGTGTTCGCCCGATTTGTGCAACCGCCCGCAAACAGTCATTCTCATGCGGGGGAGCACGCAAGGTGCGCCCCTACGGGCTTCACTCGGCTTCCCCTTTGTTTTCGCGAGAACCAATAAAAATGACAAACTTCGAAAAAAAATACGATGTGATCGTGGCCGGCGCGGGTGTCGCGGGCGTGTCCGCCGCGCTGGAAATCGCCCGTTCCGGGCGCAGCGTGGCGTTGCTCGAAAAAACCGTGATGTGCGGCGGACTGGCCACGGCGGGTTTTGTCTATATTTACCTGCCGCTGTGCGACGGCTACGGCACGCAGGTCAGCTTCGGCCTCGCCGAGGAGTTGATGCATGCGAGCGCGCGTTACGGTCCGGGCGCGCCGCCGACGGACTGGAAAAACGCCGCGCCGGGAAAACCCACCAAGCGCCTCATGCTCGATTTTTCCCCGGCCGCGTTCACGCTGGCGATGGACGAGATGATGAGCCGCGAGCCGGCGATCGACCGCTGGTATGACACGCTCGTGTGCGCCTCGATTGTCGAGGACGGGCGCATCAAGGGCGTCGAGGTCGAGAACAAGAGCGGGCGCGGACGCGTCCTCGCGGACATCGTCATCGACGCGACGGGTGATGGCGACGTGGCCGCGCGCGCGGGTTGCGCGTTTCACGAGGAGGGCAACAAGCTCACGATTTGGGCGCTGCAAACATCGCTCGCCGTCGCGCGCCAGGCGGCCGCCAAGAACGACGCTTCGGGTTTTCTCGACTTTCAAATGATCGGGCTGGAGGGCGAAAACGTCGATCCCGCCGCCAAGAAAAAAAACTATCCTTGGCTCGGCACGGACGGAAAATCCGTGAGCCGTTTCACCATCGAAACGCGCGCCGCCCTGTTGAACCACTACGCGAAACTCCAGTCCGCGAACAACGCCGACACCTCGCGCGAAAACCTCTACCCGCTGGTGCTGCCAACCATGGCGCAGTTTCGCACCACGCGCGCGATCGCCGGGCGCGCCACGCTCGACAGCGGGATGGCGTGGACGCGTTTTGATGACAGCATCGCGCTTGTCGCCGACTGGCGGCGACGCGGCAGCGTTTGGGAAATCCCCTACGGCGCGATGGTGCCCCTGACGGTGGACGGACTGCTCACCGCGGGGCGCTGCATCTCGTCGCACAGCGACGCGTGGGAAGTCACGCGCGTCATTCCGCCCGCCGCTCAAACCGGACAGGCGGCGGGCATCGCGGCGGTGCTCTCGTTGCGTCGCGGCATTCCGCCCGCGCAACTCGCCGCGGCGGACATACAGGCGGAACTGCGCCGGAAAAATCTTCCCTTCCATTTCGACGAGGTCGGTCTGTCCGCGCCTGAATCATCATGACAAAAAACTCCCATGACATCGGCGTGTTGATCGCCGCCACCGTTGCGACCGCGTGCGCGCTGCCGTCGCACGCGCGCGCCGCGCAGGCCGCCGTGCCGGATGAACGCCCGCAAAACATTCTGCTGATTATTTCGGACGACTTGAACTCGTGGATCGGCCCGATGGGCGGGCATCCGCAGGCAAGGACTCCCGCGTTGGACAAGCTCGCCGCGCGCGGCGTCACCTTCATGAACGCGCACTGTCCCGCGCCGCTTTGCAATCCGTCGCGCGCCGCCTTCATGTCCGGCCTGCGCCCATCGACGACAGGCATTTATTTGAACGGCCACTACTGGGTTCGCTACATCGGCCGCGGCCTGTGCATCAACGACCACGTCCGCGATCACGGCTTCAAATCCTACTCCGCCGGAAAGGTGTATCATTACAACAAATACCGCGCCGCCGATTGGGACGAGGTTTTCTACGAGCGCGACGACACGCTGCCGGGCCCGGCGGGCAGAAACGCCAAGCGCCGCCCCGGCCCGTATGGCTACCGGATGTTCACCGACGGCGAACCCTCCGAACCGTTTAACGAAAAGCGCGACGAACGCACACTCATCGATGCGCGCGGCGTTGACTGGTGCATTGAAAAACTCGGCTCGGTGAACGCCAAAAAACGCTTCTTCATGGCGTGCGGCATTCACCGTCCGCACACGCCCTGGGATGTGCCGAAAAAATACTTCGACATGTATCCGTTGGAAACGCTGGAGCTGCCCAAGACATTGAGGGACGACTTGTCCGACGTGCCCGCGCCGGGCGTCGAGTTCACCAAGGGCGGCAAGACCCACAAAACAATACTCGAAATGGGAATCTGGAAGGATCGCGTGCGCGCCTATCTCGCCGCCATTTCTTTCATGGACGCGCAAGTGGGCCGCCTGCTTGACGCGCTCGCCGAGTCGCCGCACGCGGAAAACACCGTGGTGGTGTTCGTGGGCGACAACGGCTGGCATCTCGGCGAAAAGGAGCACTGGGGAAAAACGACGCTCTGGGCGCCCGCCTCGCAGGTGCCGATGATCTGGGCCGGCCCGGGTGTCGCCAAGGGTGCGAAGACCGATGCCGCCGTGGACTTGATGAGCCTTTACCCGACGCTGTGCGACATGGCCGCGATCACGACGCCGAAGCACGTCGATGGCGCGAACATCAAGCCGCTCCTTAAAAATCCCTCCGCAAAATGGAGTCGGCCCGCGCTCACCACGATGGACAAGGGCAACCACGCGATCACGACCGCCGACTGGCGCTACATCCGCTACGCCGACGGCTCCGAGGAACTCTACAACCGAAAAAACGACCCGCGCGAATGGACAAACCTCGCCGACAAACGGGAGTTGAAATCGGTGAAGCGCGAACTCGCCGCGTTCCTTCCGACGAAAAACGCCGAGCCCGTGAAATATGAGGCGAACAAACGGTGATTCATAAATGCGCATAAAAGATAAATATTTTCGCGCCATGGAAAAGTCATTGGCCGTGACTAAAACGAGGCGCGACGCATCCTGAGAGACTGCGCATAAAACTAAACAAGGTAAAAAACACATTTCCCAGACAGATGATACCGCTGCAAGAAATCCAAACAGACGTGCTGGTGATCGGGGCCGGAATTTCCGGCCTCCGCGCCGGGCTGTCCGCGCGATGCGCGGGCGCGTCCGTTTTGATTGTCTCCAAGGGCGCGGCGGCGTCGCCGGGTGTCATCGGCTTCAACGCGCCAGTCGGCCCGGACGATTCGGTGCAGTCGTTTTTCGAGGACACGTTCAAGGGGAGCATTGAGCTCGCGAATCCGGCGCTTGTGCGCCTGCTCACGGAAAACGCGGCGGCCGCGGCGGTCGGAATGGAATCGCTCGGCCTCCGGCTCGACCGCATGCGGGACGGCGCGTGGCATTTGCAAAAGGCGCTCGGCTGTTCTCACCCGCGACTGCTGCACCAGGAAAACCGCACCGCGCGCGTCGGCATGGCCGCGTTGAAACGCGCGCTGGCAAAAGGCGGCGCGATCACGCGGCGCGACATATTTGTCGTGGAGCTGCTGACGACGCGCGAGGGCGTGATGTCCGGCGCGCTGGCGGTTGATGTGCGCGAGCGGAAAATTTTGTTCATTCGCGCGGGCGCGGTGATTCTTGCGAGTGGCGGCGGGGGCGGCATCTACGCGGGCGGCACTTATCCGAAAAGCCTCACGGGCGACGGCTATGCGCTGGCGTTTCGCGCGGGCGCGGAACTGGTGGATATGGAGTTCGTGCAGTTCGAGCCGTGCCACTGCGTTTATCCGAAACGCCTCGGGCTGAGCACGACTTTGTTCGCGCACGGCGGTCGTTTGGTGAACGCGCGCAACGAACGGTTCGTGCTGAAACAATATCCGGCGGGCGAGGGCGCCGCGCCGAAGGACGCGCTTGCCCGGCTCGTCGCGCTGGAGATCCGCGCGGGGCTCGGCACGGAGCACGGTGGCGTCTGGTGCGATCTCACGGACATTCCCAAAAAGTTTATCACGGAGGGACACTCCGCGTATTATCGTTTGTTTTTGAAGCACGGAATCGACCTGACGAAACAACGATTTGAAGTCGGTCCAGCCGCGCACACATTTCTCGGCGGCGTTGCGATCAACACGCGTTGCGAAAGCACGGTGCCGGGCTTGTTCGCGGCGGGAGAAGTGGCGGGCGGTGTCCATGGCGCGAATCGCATCGGTGGAAACGCCGGCACGGAAATCCATGTGTTCGGCGCGATTGCCGGCGCCAATGCCGCGGCGCATGCCAAGAGCCGCGGCGCGCGAACTTTGCGCGATGCCGCGCGACGCGCCGAAAAACTGGCTGCCTCGCTTTCGGCGAAAGGCCGGAGCGGACGCTGGAATGTTTTCTCAAAATCAATCCGCGAATTGATGACATCCAAGGTTGGCGTTGCCCGCGACGAGGCGGAATTGCACGAGGCTTTGGGCAAGTTGAAAAAAATCGGCGACGAAGCCGCCGGGGTTGAGTGTGAAAACTCGCTGGAAAATTTTGTCGGGCAAATCGAAATTCAAAACATGGCGCGGGTCGGTGCGTGCGTGGCGGAGGCCGCGTTGCGCCGGCGGGAGAGCAGGGGAGTGCATTACCGCTGCGACTATCCGAAGCGCGACGACGCGCACTGGAAGAAAAACATTTATCTCCGCCAAATCGACGGACGCATGCGCGTTTCTTCGCGCAAGAAAGGAGCGTCCGCATGAGCGTTATGCAGATCAGCCGTAGGGGCGCACCTTGCGTGCGCCCTGATGTTCGCCCGCTTTGGGGCAGCGTGCGCAAACCGTTCTTCGCGCACGAGGGCGCACGCAAGGTGCGCCCCTACAAAATGTCGCGGCTCGCATCCGAATCGCTCGCGCGCGCAAGCAAAGGTCGCGTGCACAGCGTGTTCACCCGGTGCTTTAATATCACCACGCCGGCCGGCGACTGGCTCACCGTGGCGCTCGCGCCGTTTCCTCAGACGCCGGATTCGATCATCGTGAACGCGAGCGGAATCGGCGCGGATTTTTCCCCGCAACTTTGCGTCGTGGCGGGCATGCCGGTTGAAATTTCGCGCGAAGAAATTTCGATTCCGGATGCGGATGTCGTGTTTGCATTTTCCGGCGCCGAAATCTTCGACACACGGCGCGAACCATTCGTCCGATCGAACCGCGCCGCGCACAATCTCGCACTGGCGGAAGAGATTATTCAGCGTCATGGCCGCGAGTGTGACTTTCCGGAATTGCAGCGACGAATCACGCCCGCGATTGCCGCGTTGCGCGAGGGGATTTTGCGCAACGATGCCGCGGCAATCCGTGCGCAATGCGAGGCGCTGCTCGGCTTGGGCGTCGGCCTGACACCTTCGGGCGACGACATTCTGTGCGGCGTCACGGCGGGATTGTTTCTCGGCGGCGTGACGGAAAACGAAAACCAATTTGTGCCCGTGCTTCGCGAACTCTTGCCGACCGCCGGCGAACGCACGACCGATATAAGCGTCCGCTCGCTCCGCTTGTGCGTGGTAGGCGAGATCAGTGGCGTCGTTTTTGACGCGGCGCGCGCCATCATGTGCGGCGAGGCGCGCGAGGTTGACCTTGCGATATCCGCGTTGCTCGAAGTGGGCGGCACATCGGGCACGGAGATGGCGCGGGGACTGTGCCTGGGCATTCAACTCGCGGAGGAATTGCGCGGATAAACGAGAACGAAAAACGAAAATCAACCGAGATTATTTTCTATGCAGATCAAATGTATCATCCGACCAAATGAGTATCACGACTCCGTTTTCCTGATGGGCGTCGCCCGACAGGCGGGCAAGCTCCCGGGCGTGCAGCGCGCGGCGCTCGGCATGGGCACGGTCATGAACAAGGGCTTGCTCAAGGACATGGAGCTCTACGACGAGGCGGTCGAAAAAGCCGCTCCGAACGACTTGATGATCGCGTTGCGAGTCGAGAACGACGAGGCGTTTGCCGCGGCGCAGGCGGAGATCGAACGCCGCTTGAAGGAGAAGCATGTCGCGCGCGCATCGACCGGCGGCGGCGCGCCCGAAAGCCGCACCATTGCGATGGCGCGCGCGGCTGATCCCGGGCTCAATCTCGCGATGATTTCGCTTCCCGGCGAATACGCCGCGACGGAGGCAGCCAAGGCGCTCTCGCAGGGGCTGAACGTTTACATGTTTAGCGACGACATTTCCTACGAGGACGAGCGCATTCTCAAGCAACTCGCCCGCGAGAAAAACCTCTTGATGATGGGGCCGGGTTGCGGGCTGACGTTTGTGCAGCAAACCGCCGTCGGCCTCGCGAGCAAGGTGCTGCCAGGCCCGATCGGTTTGATCGCGGCGTCGGGCAGCGGCTTGCAGGAAACGATGGTGCAAATCGACCTCATGGGCTCGGGCGTGTCGCAGGGAATCGGCACCGGCGGACGCGACTTGCGCGACGAGATCGGAGGCATCACGACGTTGCAGTCGATGGATATTTTGGAGGCCGATCCCGACACAAAAGTGATCGTGCTCATCTCGAAGCCGCCCGGAAAGAAAACCGTCGAGACCGTGCTCGAGCGCGTGCGCCGCTGCAAGAAACCGGTCGTGGTGAATTTCATCGGCGGCTCCCCGAGGCGGTCGCCGCCGCGGGCGCGCACTTCGCGGCGACATTCGAGGAGACGGCGGCGCGCGCCGTGAGCCTCGCGCTCGGCAAGCCTTACCAGCCGCGCGATTTCAGCATGAGCGACGCCGGGGCGAAAGACCTCGTGGCGCGCGAGCACGCGGGCTACGGAAGTGGACAGCGTTTTCTGCGCGGGATTTTCTGCGGCGGCACGCTCGCCGAGGAAGCAATGATGATCATGCGCGCGACGCTGCCCGAGATTCATTCCAACACGGCGGTGATGCCGGAGTTCGCGCTCAAGGACGCGCGCGTGAGCGTGGCGCACTCGGTCATCGACATAGGCACGGAGGAATTTACCCGCGGACTTCCGCATGCGGCGATTGCTCCCGCTCCGAGGATCGAGCGCTTCAATGCGGAGGCCGCGGACCCTTCGGTGGCGGTTATCCTGCTCGACTTTCTCCTGGGCTACGGCTGCCACGCCGATCCCTGCGGAATGATGGCCGCGCCGATTGCCGACGCGATTGCGGCTGCGAAAAAAGCCGGGCGCCGCCTGACCGTCGTCGCGTCGATTTGCGGCACCGAACACGACCCGCAACGGCTCTCCGCGCAAAAACAAAAACTGCTCGACGCGGGCGCGATCGTGATGCCGAGCAACGCGCAGGCCTCGCGACTCGCGGGCATGATCGCGTCGGCCTTTCAACCGATGAAAAACGGAAAGTAATTTGTCATGAGTTCCAATCCCACCAATCCATTTGTCGCGCCGATCAAGGCAGTGAATATCGGCGCGGAATTATTTGCCGACGGCTTGCGCGAGCAGGGCGTGGAGGCGATCCAGCTAAAGTGGCAGCCGCCGCCGGAGGAGGTGCTCAAGCACCAGTCCTCGCTCGCCAAACTGCGCGGCGGAAAATGCGCCGACCGCATCGCCGCCGCAAACGCCCGCGCAATCGACGCGCTGCTCAACGCCGATCCGCATTGGATCGACATGAAGCCCGCCATCGAGGTCGTGCCCGGCCTGAAAAAAAACATGATCCTCAAATCGGGCCCGCCGCTCCCCTGGGAAAAATCGTGCCCGACGCAGAAAAATGGCGTCATCAACGGCATCATTCACGAGGGGTTGGCGGATACGGCGGAGGGCGCGATTGAGTTGATCAAGCGTGGCGAGGTCGAGGTCGCCTCGGCAAACGACTACGCGATTGTCGGCCCCGGCGCGGGAATCCTCACGCCTTCGATGGTCGTGAACGTCGTCGAGGATCGCGCCACCGGCAAACGCGGTTTCTGCGCGCCCTTCGAGGGACCGAACCAGGGCGGCCTTTGCGGCTGGGGCACCTACAGCCCCGAAATCCGAAAATTCCTCAACGAGCTTTACGACACCATCGGCCCGATGCTCTCACGCATCCTTCGCGCCGAGGGCGGTATCGCGATCCGTCCCATTATCAGGCGCGGCGTCGAGATGGGCGACGAAACGCACACGCGCCAGGACGCTGAGGGGCTCATCCTCATCAACCAGCTCTTGTTCCTGCTCATGAAACATGAACCCGCGCAGAACGTCGCGCGCGACGCGTGCGTTGATTTCCTCGAAAAGACGGAGCGCTTTTTCCATCCCATCGGAATGGCGTCGGCGATGGCGACGGTGCAGTCGATGAAAAACATCGAGGGCGCCACGGTCGTCACTACGCTGTGCGGAAACGGCGTCGAATACGGCATCAAGATCAGCGCGCTCGGCGACCAATGGTTCACCGCACCCTCGCCGCAACTCACGGGGCAATACATCGCCTCCGACGCGAAACCCGAGGACACGCTCCCGTGGATCGGCGACAGCTCGGTGCTCGAGGCGATCGGCCTCGGCGGTTTCGCCGCCGCCGCCTCGCCCGCGGTCGCGCGCCTGCTCGGGCACACTTATGCCGAGGCGATTGCGCAGTCCCGCGAACTCGCGGAAATCTGCCTGACCGCCAACCGCAATTTCCTCGTGCCCGCGCTCGACTACAACGGCTCCCCCGCCGGCATCGACATTCTCAAGGTGCTCGAGACGGGCATCCAGCCCGCCGTGCACGGCGGCATGATTTCAAAGACAGGACTGCGCGTCGGCGCCGGCGTGGCGCGCGTGCCCCTCGCCTGTTTCGGCAACGCACTGGAAGCCTACACAAACCAATTATCCAAAATCGCATGAAAACAAAAACTCCCTCAAAAAAAATCCCCGCCGCAATTTCCACCAAAGGTCTCCTTGCTGGGCAAGTGGCCGTCGTCACCGGCGGCGCGCAAGGCATCGGCGAAGGCATCGTTCTCGCATGCGCCAGGGCCGGCGCGGACATCGCGTTCACCTACATGGGCGCCACGCCCAAAAGTCGCGCCAAGGCCAAGCGCACCGCCGAGGCCGTTCGCCGCATCGGACGCCGCGTGGTGTTCGATATCGTGGACGCGACAAGCGAGCAGGACACGGAAACGTTCATGCAGCGCGTCATTTCCGAACTCGGGCGCGTTGATATCATGGTCAACAATGTCGGCGGCGCCGGCACCGTGCCCGAGGGCGGTTTCGCCGCGCTACCGCTCGATTACTGGCGCTCGCAATTGGACAAGAATTTTTTCAGCGCCGTCATGTATTCGCGCCTCGCGGTTCGCGACATGCTGCGCCGACGCAGCGGCGGCTCGGTCATCAACATCGGCTCAATTCACACGGCGAAAGTTTTTAACACAAAGTTCGTCCCCTATTCGTGCGCGAAGCAGGCCATGAACCAGCTCACGCGCGACCTCGCCGTCGAGCTCGCGTCGAAAAACATCCGCGTGAACTGCATCGCGCCCGGCCTCATAAAAACCGCGCTCACCGTGGGGCGTTACGACGCCGCGTGGTGGTCCGACATCAGCGAGCGCATTCCCATGCGGCGCGCCGGAGTGCCGTCGGAAATCGGCGACGTGGCGGTCTTCCTCTCGTCGAAGCAGTCCAGCTATCTCACCGGCCAGATCATCTACGTCGACGGCGGCGGCGCCGACGGCGGTTGGAAATTATAGTATTATGCCGCGCTACGACAGGTGCGTCACGCTGGTTTTAATACAACAAATTTAATCATATAGTTTTTATACAATGGAAATAGCCAACGGCATACATCTGCTCAAGTGTCCGCTCGATTCGTTGTGGACCGGCGTCTTCGTGCTGGCGCGTGAAAAACTCGTCGTCATAGACACCGCGTTTGACCATTCGATGACGGATGTCGTGTTGCCTTATATAAAAAAACTGGGTCGCGATCCCGCCGACATCGACCTGGTTGTCAACACGCACATCCACGGCGATCACATCGGCGGAAACGCGCGATTGATGCGCGAAACGAAGGCGAAATTTGCCGCGCACAAGCTGGCTCGCGAGCGGCTTGCCAATCCCTATTTCCATTTGAACAAAATCCGCAGTCGTTTCGCGCCGCTTGTTCCGTTTCAGGAAATCAAGTCGGGGCTGAATCCGCAGGAAATCGACATCGACCTTGAGCACGACCAGGAAATCGACCTCGGCGACTCAAAGCTGCGCGTGCTTCACACGCCCGGCCACGCCGTCGAGGGAATCTGCCTGCACGACAGCGCATCGGGGATCCTCTTCACGGGCGACGCCCTGCAGGGGCGCGGAACAATGAGCACGGGCGTCGGGCTTTATTTCGACCTCGACGCATACCTGCTCGCGATTGCGAGCGTCGAGGCGGCGCTTGCGCAAGACAACGTGAGCATGATCGCCGCGTCGCATCCGTTTGACCCGATCTCCGGCTTGGTGCCCGTGGCTGAATGCGCCGACTTCCTAAAACTCTGTCGCGACACCTCCGATAACTACGACAAAATCATACGCGAATACATGGCGGAGCACGGCGATTCGCCCGATTTACGCGAAGCCGTCCGGTGCATGTTGGCGCATGCGGGAATAACAACAACTCCGGGTGTTCCGGTGCTCGCCTATCACACCGCCGCCGCGCATTTGGCGAAAATCGATCCGTCGAGGCAATGGGGAGAGCCATTGTGAAAACGCTTGCGCAAGGAGCGGCGGCGTCCCGCCGCCGGCCGCGAGCGGCGCGAGCGCCCCTGGCGTATTTGGGTTTCGAATACAAAAACGAATTCGCATGCCTTCCGGCGAAGGGCGAGGCCCGCTGGCCTCGTCGGGCGGCGGGACGCCGCCCCTCCTTGCGCAAGCGCCGCTCCACGCTTTCTCGCGCGCTTCTCATTCGAAATAACGAATAACATAATCATCACAACAATAATATTAAATTAATATATATAAACCATGAAAAACAAACTGCGCAGCAAATGGGAATTCGGTGTGGCAACCGTGAAACGCGACGGCATTTTATACGGCCTCGGTTATACAAAGGAGGAAATCGACCGGCCCTATATCGCCGTGGTCAATTCCTGGAATGAATACAATCCCGGCCACGTTCATCTGCGCGAGGTTGCCGAGCGCGTGAAGCAGGGCATCCGCGAGGCGGGCGGCCTGCCGTTCGAGGTTGTGACCACCGGCTTGTGCGACGGCCTCGTGCTCAAGGATCCGCGTTACATCGAGCTTCCCAGCCGCAATCTCATCGCCGACGAGGTCGAGCTGAACATCGAGTCCAACCTGTTCGACGGCATGGTGCTGTTGAGCACGTGCGATTCGATTGTGCCCGGCCACCTCATGGCCGCCGCGCGCATCGGCATCCCCGCAGTGCTCGTGACGGGCGGCTACATGCCCAACTGTATTTTCCGCGGGCGCGACATCGGCGTGACCGAGGTTTCCGACGCCATCGGGCAAGTCATGGAGGGTCGCATGAAACGCGCCTGTTTCGACGAAATGGTCGGCTGCGGCCACGCGGGGCAGGGCGCGTGCGGCGAGATGACAACCGCCAACAGCATGTGCTGCGCCGCCGAGGCGATGGGCATGACGCTGCCCGGCAACTCCACCGTCGACGCCACGGACAAGCGCCGCCTCTGGTCAATCGCGCACAAGGCCGGCCACCACATCATGCGCATGGTCAACGAAGGCATCACGACGCGCGATCTCATCACCGAGAAATCCATCGAAAACGCCATCATCACCGACCTCGCCATCGGCGGCTCGACGAACCTCCTGCTGCACATCCCCGCCATCGCCACCGAGGCCGGGTTTGATCGCGACTGGTGGAAGTTTTTCGACGAAGCCTCGCACCGCGTCCCGCTACTGACCGGCATCTCGCCCAGCGGACGTTATTATTTCAAGGACTTCGACGCCGCGGGCGGACTGCCCGGCCTGTTGAAAAACCTGCTGCCATTGATGCACGCCGACATCCCTACGGTAAACGGAAAAACGCTTGCGGAAAACGTCTCCAGCGCGCGCGTGTATAACAAGGACGTGATTCGCGACCTGGACAACCCCGTCACCAAGGCCGCGGGCATAGCGGTGCTCTACGGAAACATCGCGCCGGAAGGGGCGATCCTCAAGGCGGCGGCCGTCGATCCCTCGCAATACCAGTTCGAGGGTGTCGCCAAGGTTTTCCACGATGTCGATGACGCCGTGGCCGCGTTGCGCCGCAAAGAAATCACGCCCGGCATGGCGGTCGTCATTCGTTATCTCGGTCCCAAGGGCCGCTTCGGCACGACGGCGTTTGCGTTCCAAAAGGAGCTCGCGGGAATGTCCATCGCCAAGCAGGTCGCGATCATCACCGACGGACGTTTCTCCGGCGGAACCTCGGGCCTGAGCATCGGATACGTCGCGCCCGAGGCGGCGATTGGCGGCCCGTTGAACGCGGTGCAGGACGGCGACAAAGTCATCATCGACATTGAAAAACGCGCCATGAACATCGACGTGAGCGACGAGGAAATCAAACGCCGCCAGGCCGCCGTGACATGGGAGTTCGACGAAACCAAATACAGCCGCTTCCTGCGCCTCTTCACCCGCAACGTCACCTCCACCGCCAAGGGTGCGACGTGGATTTGAGTATTGCAACATAGCCGAAGGACAGTCGTCGAAAACGGGGATGCTGGCATTCTGGCCAGCATCTCAAAATCATCTGTGATCTTGAGGATTCTCTGTTTGCGAGCGCGCACGAGTCATGTCGCTTGTCGCCCGTCATTTCGCAGTCGGCGCAACTCGGTCGTCTCAATCATGCCGCATACCGGCTAAGTTTTCGCTTTTTGTCAGCCCGCCCCATGCTATTGATAGAGAAACCGGATTCCGGGGTCTTGTAGAAAGGCGGCCTTTGCCCACCGATTAAGTGTCGCCGCTCAAAATACACAGCATCGCGGGCTTGATTCATTTCGTTTTCGGATGCATCGAAATGGAAAAATACGGAAAAACTTCCTTCCAAAAAAACTCCCGCGCATGAATCCCATGAAAAACATCCCCTTGCTCGCCGTCCTTGCGGTTTTCTCCGTATTCAATCTCTCATTCCTTCGCGCGGCGGAGCCGCGGTCCGCGCCCTATGTGGCCCGCGAATACAATCTGCGCGTTCCGGCCAAACTCACTCATGCCGCGCCCGTGAATCTTGGCGGGGGGCAGCGAGGTTTCGTTTTTCTCTTTTCGGAGGAAAGCAACGTCGATCCTTTTGAGGGCAGTTTCTTCTTTCCCAAACATCCGCCTTTTCTCGCCGTGTTCACCGAGGCCGGAAAGGAGCTCTGGCGCAAGGAGCTCACCTACGCGCTGCCGGGCACATGGTTCATCCCCGTGCTCCCGCTCGACATGGACGGCGATGGCATTGACGAAATTTATTACGTCAACAACACCGGCCCGAAACCTTTCGTCTATAAAAATTATAAACTCGAGCGTCTCGACTCGCGCACTGGAAAAGTCACCGCCGCGATCTCCTGGCCCCAGCCTACGCACAACCAGGCCAACAGTTACAAATGGCGCTTCTCGCTCGTCGGCGGACGCGCCCGCGACGGCGCGCCCGTGCTCGTCGCCGGTGTCGGCACTTACCGCGACATGCGCCTGCGCGCCTTCGACGCCAACCTCAAAAAGCGCTGGGAGGTCTATTATCCCGACGACTTCGACGGCCCTCGCGCCAGCCACTCGACCGCCATCCTCGACCTTGATCGCAACCGCCACGGCGCGGGCCAGTTCATGTGGGGCGAGCGTTGCATTGATTTCGACGACGGCAAGGAACGCTTCGTTCTCGACCGCGACGCTTGGTATGACCATTCCGACACCGTCCTGCCCGTTTACGACAAGGCCACGGGCAAATGGGACTTTTGGACAACGCGCGAAAAGGGCGACGACGGCAAGGTGCCCCGCGCCGTGATGTTCGACCAGGATGGCAAACGCCTCTGGTCGGTGCCGGACATGCGGGGGCACTTTCATTACGGCTGGGTTGGCAATTTCGGCCCCGCCGGCGAACGCATCGCGATGGCCGGACGTTACGCGCTCTCCGAGGAACAGCGAGACACCGCCCGCGCCTCCGGCGACACCAGCAAGGCGGCCACGTCCGTGTTCAGTTTTTACGAGGCCAAGACGGGCAAGCCGCTTCCCGCGCCAAAGTTTCCGCCGTCAGGCCGGGTGGTTGATTTCAACGGCGACGGTTTCCACGAAATATTCACCGGCGGCGTGCTTTACGACCGGTTCGGCAAAAAAATCTTCTCCGTAAAAAAAGCCGGCGCCCTCATGTGCTTTCACATCCTCGACCTGCCCGGCGAGCAAATCATGCTCAACACCGGCAACGGAAAAATCCAAATCTGGGCCGACCGCAACGCCAAGGACGCGCCCGGCATGGCCGCCCGTTACGCCGACCCGCTCTACCGCGAAAACGTCCGCCACTCCGCCGTCGGCTATAACGGCCGCGTTCCGATTCTGAATTATTGAACCGCCGCGGACCCGGGCCGCCGCTGGTAAAACCACCACAACACTCCCGCCGCCAGCGGATGCAGCAGCGCGCCCGCGATAAAAAGCGCCGGGTAGCCAAACTGCGCCAGAAGCCAGCCCGCCGTGAAATTCACCAGCGCGCCCGTGCCGGCGCCGCAGGCGTTGATGATGCCGACGCACGTGCCCACTTGATGGCGGGGCATCACGTCGGCCATCAGCAGGTTTGTGAGATTGAACCACACGAGCGCCATTGCCTGGACCACGCACAGAATCGCGATCACGCCCGCATGGCTCGTCACAAACGGCATGATGATCATGGCGGGCGAGAGGCACGCGGTGAGCTGCAACAACCGCAACCGCCCTTTCTGGGGCGTCCACCCCCGGTCGATGAGCACATCCGAAAAGCGGCTCAGCACCATGTTCATGACCAGCGAAACGGCGAAGGGGATCCAGCCGACCCAGCCGAGTTTTGCAAAGGACATGTCGAGTTCCTCCTGCAAATATCCCGGCTGCCAAAACATCAGGAAAAACCACAGCGGATCACTGATGGCGCGCGCCAGTATCAATCCCCACAGCGTGCGATTGCGCAACAGCGACGCCAGCGATGAGGAGGCGCTTGCAACCGGCGAAGTCGCCGCGGGCGCGGTGTATTGGGGCGGATTGCGGTCCGCCATTATCCACATCAACGCCAGCGCGACACCCGTCAACCCGGGCACGATAAACGCCCATCGCCAGCCAAACGCCGTCGCCAGCGACACGGCCAGCGGCGTCACGAGGATGTTGCCCGCCGACGAAAAGGGTTTGCTGAACATGTTGGCCGTGCCGCGCCGGTCATGGGGAAACCAGGTGACGATGGTCACCATCACCATCGGCACCACGCCCGCCCCGGCGAAACCCAGCGCCATGCGGCACGCGGCGAACTGCCAGAGTTGCGACGAGGAGGCCGTGAGCAGTGTCACGGCGGACATTGTGCAAAGGAAAACAGGCATCATCACACGGGTGCCGAAGCGGTCGATCAGCCGTCCCGCAAAAAAATATCCGATCGTGTAAGGCACCATGAAAATGGCGGTGAGCCAGCCGTATTCGATGTCGCTCCAGCCGAACACGCCCTTGAGCGTGGTTTTGAGCACCGAGAGCGTCTGCCGGTCGAGGTAATACATCATCCCCGCCATCCCCGCCAGCGCCAGGATATACCATGCCCGAAACGGGATGCGGGGTTGCTGTTGGGGAACCTGTGGCATGCGCTAAAAATCAGCAAAGGGCGGTCACGTGTAAATCAATTAAAACTGGGGTATGTGTATATTTGACTGTTTGATAGTGAATTAAATGTAACAGTATAGCCATTATATGCTGCGGGCTCTTTTGTTGTCTTGAAAACCTTGTGCGCCGCGCGTCCCGACGTCGCGCAGATTTACACCGCCACCTCGATAAACCACTGCGAAAAACGTGCGCGATGCCATTCGCGTGACTGCGATCAAATTACCGCTATCGTAGCCTTCGTCGGCGGTGGCAAATCCAAATGCCAAAGGAGCACATACTTCTTTTAAAATAGATCCCAATACAGGGAAAATTTCAAAAATATGAGACATATTACCCCCAATCCGGATTACCTCTCAATTCGCGGAAAGTAGTTAAATGAGTTAACGCTCAATATGAAAAACCAGACACACACTTTAATAAAGATACACAACCAGACGCGCCTACTCCGCATAGTCACGATCCTTTAACGCTAGGTGGCGTGATGCCGGCTAATCCAAATGAACTACCTCGATAATAATGAATGCCATACAAGAACTTCAAAATTGGTTTGAGCATCATTGCGATGATGCCTGGGAGCATGGAGATTGTATACTGTGTGTTGGCTATCAATAAAATCGATAAATCCGAAAGGTATTGGTATTGGTGTTGGACTGAAAGCTCGACTTTCAAAGCACGCGGTGGTCCCAAAAACATAGAGGAGATGATTGTTTTTTTATAATGTGGGCAAAAAACGCAAGAGCCTGATTTTATCTAGTCGTTCCTAAAAAGTCGTTTTACACGAGAAAGAGTCGAGCGGGGGCAGGCTGGATACTACCTTTTGGCATAACGCCGACGGCAACGCGATTCGAACCGCTGCACTGGTGCGCTCCGTGCCATCCTGCCCGGGGATAACACGCGTCATGACGTGCGAGGGTGGGGCAGTATTACGCGAGGGTGGGCAGGGTGATGTTGCGCATGTCCAGACCGTCAGATTGTGTTTCGTGGACGGGAGCCGTCACTTGGGAGGGCGCGATCGTTGTGTCGCGCAATACCAGTGTCGCCGACAGGCGGATTGACGGCAGGCTCAGATTGATTGCGTCGGCTTCGTCACTTTCCCAGTTGTTGACTATCAGGCGTTGCAACATGTCCACCGCGGCCTCGGCCATCTTCTCGACATTGTGATCCACGGTGCTCAACGCCGGGGTCATTTGCTCGGTGAAGGGCAGGTTGTCGAATCCGAACAGCGAGCAGTCGCGCGGCACCTTCACGCCGTTGCGCTGCAGCTCCCACATCGCCCCGGTCGCCACCATATCATCAAGCGCGATCAGCGCCGTCGCGCGTCGTTTTGACGCCAGGTAGAGCTCCGCCAGTTCGTGGCCGTAGCGCATGCCCAGATGCCGGTGTTCCGGCATGTCAAACACATCCACGCATGTTTTCATGTCCAGCCCGCGCGCCTTGAGCGCCTTGCGCACACCTTCATGCCTCGGCACGCCCATTGGAAATTTTTTGCTGATGCCCAGCAGCGCGAAATGCCGGTGCCCCAAGTCGAGCAAATGGTCGGTCACTTTGGCAAGGGCCTCGGTGCGGTCGAGCGACACGGTGTTGCTATCACCCGGCCTGCGCGGCTCAAGCATCACCGCGGGTATTTCCGCATTGCGCAGCATTTGCAGCCACGTCTCGCGCACCTCGGGCGGCGGCGCGTCCACCAGGATCACGCCGTCCGCGCGCATGGATATGAAACGCTTGATCATGTCGGTGCCGCGCACCGGGTCGTCCTCCGAAATCGCCATGAGCGAATGCAATCCCCGGTTGCTGATGCAGTGGTGCGCATGGGTGATTTTTTCAACCGCCACTTGTGTGTTCAGGTTGCGAATGCTCAGGCCGATCACCCCCGTGCGCTGTCCGCGCAATCCGCGGGCGTGGGGACTTGGTGAAAAATGCAGTTCGCTCATCGCCCGCCTGACGCGGGCAACGGTTTCCTCGCTCACACCGGGTTGTCCGTTGATTGCGCGCGACACGGCCCATCGGGATATTCCGAGATGCTTGGCTAGTTCAGCGGTGGTGTGGATTGTTTTACTCACGATGCCGTGTCTGTAAAAAAGTGGTGATTTTGAGCCCGGAAAGCAATGGTGTTAATCGATAGACGCATGTAATGGAGGGAAAATAATTGACATGCAAGCTAACACGTGTTGGCCTTTGTGTATTCACCCGATTCCCCGTGCTGTCTTCCCCCTCGCCAAAACATACGATTTTGTCCCGACGCGAGCGTCGGTGGGACTGGCGTTGTTGGATAGCTGGCGCGTGCCTGATCGTTGCCGCGGTCCTGGCATATAGCCGGACTTTTTCGGTGCCTTTCATTTTCGACGACCTTTTTTCGATCCCCTACAACGAAAGCATTCGCAGCCTCGGCACGGCTTTTTCCCCGCCCAACACAAATGGCGAAACGGTCAGCGGGCGGCCGCTGGTCAATTTCACGCTGGCTTTGAATTATGCCATCAGCGGCAACCATGTGTGGAGCTATCATGTGGTGAACCTGTTCATTCATGTGTGCGCGGGGTTGGCACTCTTCGGTTTGGTGCGACGCACGCTGCTGTTGCCCTCGATGCGCGAGCGATTCGGGCGGGATTCGCTCCCGATCGCATCCGCAATCGCCGCGCTTTGGATGCTGCACCCGATGCAAACCGAATCGGTGACGTATATCGTGCAACGCGCCGAGTCGTTGATGGGACTGTTTTATCTGCTGACGCTGTATTGTTTTGTGCGGGGCGCGTCCGTCGTGACGCAGACTGCCAAGTCTGCCTCCGTCCAAACCGGCAAACTTGGCAGTCTGCGCTACGTCGGCTGGCTCGCCCTTTCCCTCCTCTGCTGCCTTCTCGGCATGGCCTCGAAGGAAGTCATGGTGTCGGCGCCGTTGGTCGTTTTTTTCTATGACCGCGCGTTTGTTTCAGGTTCATTCCGCAAGGCGTGGGCCGGGCGGCGCGCGTATTATTTGTTGCTCGCGTCCACGTGGATATTGACGGCATGGCTCGCGCTCCGCACCGGCAGTCGCGGCATGACCGCCGGTTTCAACACCGAGGTTTCCGTGTGGACCTATTTGCTCACGCAATGCCAGGCCATCCCGCACTACCTGCGCCTTGTGTTCTGGCCGAGCGGACTTGTCTTCGATTACGGCACGCCACTCGTCACGAGCCTCGGCGAAGTCTGGTTGCGCGGCCTTTTCATCATCGTTCTCCTCGGCGCGACCGTTTGGGCCTGCGTGCGCAAACCCAAGCTCGGCTTTCTCGGCATTGTGTTTTTCGCGGTGCTCGCCCCCACGTCGAGTTTTATTCCCGTGGCAACGCAAACCATCGCCACGCACCGCATGTATCTGCCGCTCGCGGCGCTGGCGGTGCTGGCGTCAATGGGCGTGTGGAAGCTGGGCGGACGCAAAGCCGTCCAGGTTTTCGCCGTCATTGCAATCGCCTTGGGCGCGCTCACCTTTCACCGCAACCTCGCATACCAGAGCAACCTTGCCATCTGGTCCGACACTCTCGCCAAGCTTCCGGAAAAAGACCGCGCGCGCGCCAGCAACAACCTCGCCCACGCCCTCATTGATGACGGACGCGCGGCGGAGGCGATCGCCCTCTGCGTCGAGGCCGTCCGCCTCAAGCCCGATTTTACGCAGGCCTACAACAACCACGGCTACGCCCTCGCCAAACTCGGCCGCTTCAACGACGCCCTCCTGTATTACGACAAGGCGCTCAGCTTCGGCCAGAACGGGATGGATGTGACGCTCAACAATCGCGGCTACGCGCTCTACAATCTCGGGCGTTACGAGGACGCCATGCGCGACTACCGCGGCGCGCTCAAGCTCCGCCCCTCGTATGCGGAGGCCCTCAGCAATTACGGCAACGTGCTCTGCGCCATCGGCCGCTACGACGAAGCCATGCGCCAACTCGACGAGGCGCTACGCATGGACCCCGAATTCGCCGCCGCATGGAATAACCGCGGCAACATATTCGCCGCCATGGGAAACAATCCCGACGAGGCGCTTCGTTGCTATAAAAAAGCCGCCGAGCTCGATCCCTCGCTTGCGCTCGCGATCGACAATGTCGCCCGCTACGCCGTCTTCCTCGGGCGCTCCGAAGAGGCGCTTCCCTATTTCGAGGTGCACGCACGCCTCAAGCCCGCGGACGCACTCGTCCGGCAAGGATGGGGAAACGCGCTCATGCTGCTTGGCCGCTCCGCCGAAAGTATTCCCCACTTTGAGCGCGCCCTCGAACTCGACCCGGCTCTCTTCGTCTCGCGCCACAACCTCGCCATCGCACTCGTCGAGACTGGACGCCCCGCCGACGCCATTACCCACTTCGAAAAAGCCCTCGCACTCCAGCCCCGCTCGGCGCCCCTCCATCACAATTACGCCGAGGCCCTCGCCAAGGTCGGTCGCATCGACGAAGCCATCGACCGCGAGCGCGAGGCGCTCCGCATCCAGCCCGATTTCGTCTGGGCGAAGGAACAACTCGACGCCCTCCTCGAACAACGGCGGAGGGCCTCCTCCGTCGCACATTTTACACAACCATGAACGCCCAAAAACAACCCAAACCCACGATCCTCGCGCGCGTCGCCGCCGCGCCGCTCCTCACAGGCATCCTCCTCCTTGCCGCCACCACACCCGCCGTTGCCGCCGACGTTGATTTCAACGGGAGCCTTGGCTCCGGCGCCACCAGCCCCGGTGACAACATCCTTGTCGCCATCGGCACCAACACCACCACCTACACCCATACCCACACTGCGCCCGATGGCACGCAGGTCACCGGCACCGTCACGCTCGGCACCCCCGTGCTGCGCACCAGCAACGACGCCATCTCCCTCGCAGGAGCCACCGCGGGCGGCGGCATCACGATCAAGCCCGCGTCGGGCGACGGCACCGTCTGGGCCGTTATTGACGGCAATGCTAGTGACACTGCCGCATCCCGCCGCCGACTCATTGCCATTTCCGAGCCCACCAACACCGCCCAAGGCTCGAACTATGTTATCAACCTCGACAACGTCATGCTCACGAACGGCTACGCCGGAACCTCAAGCAGCGGCGGCGCGATGAGAATCAACGGAGGCACCGTCAACACCCCCGACGTGACCGTGGCCGGCAACGCGATTTTTTACAACAATAAGGCGGGCCGCGTCGGCGGCGCGATGCAAGCCGGATCAAGCGGCCTCATCTTCACAGGCGCGGTCATCTTCGACTCCAATTACGCCGGCACTGCGGACGGACTGGCCTTCTCCTCATACCACGGGGGCGCCATTGCGCTCAGTATCGGCTCAACCGCGACGGGCACCCTTGCGCTCGCCTTTAAAAACGACGTTTCCTTTCTCAACAACATCGCAGGCGGCCAGGGCGGCGCGATTAACTCCGGCAACAACCTTGCCGGTTCCACCATCACCCAAAAAACCATCGAATTTTACGGCAACGCCATCTTTGAAGGCAACGTCGGCGGCGCGACCGCCGCCGATGCCAACGGCAAGGTCACCGCCATCTCCACCGGACACAACGGCGGCGCGATTTATGCCAACACCGGCACTCCCCTCATTTTCAGCGGTTCGGGCTTCGCCAGCTTTGTCAGAAACCTTTCCAGCGGCATCGGCGGCGGCATCTACTCCCGCAGTTCGGAAGTCCGCTTTGTTGACGATCCCGCAAGCACCTTCACGGGCAACCGCGCGTTCACCTTCACACGCAATGTTTCCAACACCTCCAACACCGGCAACGGCGGCGGAGCCATCCATATCAACGACAATAAAAATACCTCCAACCTCATCTTCGACGCGAAAAACTCCACCATCAACGCCTCCTACAATGCCGCCACCAAGGGGCAAGGCGGCGCCTTCCGCGTCGGCGGCAGTGTTTACATGCTTCAAGGCAACTTCACATTCTTCGGCAATCAGGCAGGCTTCAGCGGCGGCGCCATCGCCGCCTCAAACGGAGGCTTCAGCACGGGCAAGTCCAATCGTGTGGAACTGCGCTCAACCGGTGTCTTTGAAAGCAACCTTGCCGCAAGCTACGGCGGAGCCATCTACGCCGCCCAAAGCGGCAACAACTCCATGCTCTTCAGCACCGAAAGCGCCGGTTCCTCCATCCTCTTCAAAAACAATGCCGCCGGGCTCGGCGGCGCCATCTACATCGGCAATTCCGGCACCATTTCGCTCAACGCGCTCGAAGGCGACATCACCTTCACCGGCAACCGCCATAAGGTAACCTTCGCCGGCGCTCTCGACGCCCTTCTCATCCACGGCGGCTCCGGTGACAGCACCGCGGGTTTTCTCTCCGCCGATTTCACCACTGGCGTCCCCAACGATATCTATTTCGCCGCCAACGACCTCACCCTCGCCCTGAACGCCGACGCGGGCCGCGTCATCTCCTTTGACGGCGGCCTCGCCGGAGCCGATTCCACCACCACGCTCACAGTCAGGAAAACCGGCCTCGGCGATGTCGTTTTCGGCGTGCCCTCCAACCATGTCGCAGGCAGCAACACCAACGACATCACCGCCACCACCACCGTCACCGAGGGCGTGTTTCGCCTCACCGGCGGCGCGCAGTGGGGAAGCGGCGCCGGCTCGCTCACCGTCTCCGCCGGAGCCACCCTCGGCGGGCACGGCACCTACAATGACAACGTCACAATTGACAGCAACGCCAGCATTCTTGTCGGCGACAAAAACGCCTCCACTGCCCAAAAACTCGTTTTCGCCCAAGACCTCACCCTCGGCGACACCACTTATTACTACGACCTCGTCGGTTCCACCGGGGCCGCCGACACCTACGACCAGCTCGTTGTCAACGGTTCGCTCACGTTTGCCGGCACGCAGACCTTCGACATCACCGGCATAGGCAGCGGAACCTACACGCTCATCACATCCGACAACGTCATCACCGCCAACACCCCGGTTTACCAACTCCAATCCAATGGCGCCGCGCTCACCACCCGCTACACCATCACCAGCCCCATCGCCCTTTCCCCCGATGGCAAAAGCCTCTCCTTTGCCTCCACCATGAGCAACCTTGCCGTCAAATGGAACGCCGCCGCCGGCAACATCTGGCAGGACAATGTCGGCGCCAACTGGACAACCGACGCCGATGCCAACGAGTTTTATTTCCGCAACGGTGACACGGTGACTTTCCCCTCCGTCGCGTCCGGCACCATCGCGGTCGCCGCCGCCGGCGTCAAAGCCGCCGGCATCGCCATCGACACCGATTCGGGCCGCGACTACACCTTTACCGGCGGTTCAATCACCACCTCCGCGCTTCCCTCCGACACCACGCTCACCACCCCCGACGCCAACGCCAAACTCGTCAAAACCGGCGCGGGCACGCTCACCTTCGCGAACGCCGCCAACACCTTTGCCGCCGGCATCGACATCGACGCGGGCACACTCGCCTTCAACAGCGGCGACCAGCTCGCCACCGGGCCCGGTGGTGCCATCACCTTTACGGGCGACGCCACGCTCAAGGCCAACCCGTCCGCCGCCACCTCCCCGATCAACCTCGCGTCAGCCATCGTAATCAACCCCGCCAAAACGGCCACCATCGACCTCTCCGCCCGCGGCCTCACGCTCACCGGCGACCTCTCCGGCTCCGGCAACATGCTCAAGACCGGCACAAACGTCCTCACCTTCGCTGGCAACGGCCTCGCCTACACGGGAGCCATTACCATCGATGCCGGCGTCCTCACCCTCGACTCCACGGCGGCCCTCGGCGGCTCGATCACCCTCACCGGCAACGCCGCGCTCACCGGCAGCGGCACCGCCACCGGCAGCCTCACCGCCGCCTCCGGAGCCTCAATTCAGGCGGGCGACGGAACCTCTCCCTCCACGCTCACACTCGGCACGGTCGCCATCGACAACACCACCCTCAAGTTCGGACTTTATGGCGGCACCAACGCTGCCACCGGCTACAACAACTCCGACACTCTCAACGTCTCCTCTCTCACGGCCACCGGCTCCAATACCATCGACATCTTTGGCGACGCGCAGCGCGGCGATTATTACCTCGGCAACATTTCCGTTCTCAACACCCCCGACACCATTGTCACCCTCAACGGCTTCTCTCAAATCCCCGGCGCCCGCCAGGGCGCGAGCATCGTCACCAGCGCCACCAACTCCGCCGATCTCCTCCTGCGCTACTCGGCCGACTACTCCCGCAACATCACATGGACAGGCTCCAGTAATTCCGGCTGGGACATCGGCTCCGACAACTGGAGCGGTTCCGACAATGTCACGAAATTCGGCTCCGGCGACACCGTCATCTTTGCCGGCGCCTCCACGGTCTCGTCCACCATCAACATTCTCGGCTCCAGCCAGCAGTCCGTCGGCGATATCATCATCCAAGGCGACGCGAATTACACCTTCACCGGCCAGGGCATCAAAGCCAGCGCCGCCAGCGTCATTCAAGACGCCCTCAGCGAAAACCTCGCCACCGCGCAGGGCAAACTCGTCAAGACCGGTTCGGGCACCCTCACCTTTGACAACGACGCCAACCTCTTCACCGGTGGCATCGACATCACCGGTGGCGTTATCGCTTTCAACGCCGCCGACCAGATCGTGACCGATGGCACCGCCTTCATCACCTTTGACGGCGACGCCACCCTCCGCGCCGATGCCGACGCCATGATACTTGGGAATAACATTCAAGTCCTCGCCGGCAAAACCGGCGCCATCGACACCCAGGCCAACGCACTCATGTTGACCGGCACCCTCGGCGGCGGCGGCGTCCTCGCCAAGGCGGGCTCCGGCACGCTGGCCTTCACCGGCGACGGAACCTCCAGCACGGGCACCATCGCCCTCAACGAAGGGGTTCTCATACTCGCTTCTTCCGTGCCATTTGCCGCCGCCGTGGACGCCGCCACCGACACCATCCTCGCGGCCACCGGCACCCTGTCCGGCAAAGTCAGCATCGCCGAAGGAGCCGCCCTTGTAGTTGGCCTCGACTCCACGGACGCAGCCCTTGATGTCTCAAACCTCCACCTCGCCAACGACGCCATTCTCACCAGCGCGCCCGACGCCACCACCGTGCTCTCCGGCACCGTCACCCTCGGCGCAGCCTCCTCGGACCTGGCCGCCATCGCCATCATCGGCGAGGATACGGAGCTTCGCGTCACCGCCGCCATCCAAGGTCCCGGCGGCATCAACAAAACAGGCGATGGCGCCCTGACGCTTGTCGGGGATGACGCCATTGCCTACGCCGGCGCCACGCAAATCACCGAAGGCATTCTCCGGCTCCGCGACATCGCCGCGCCCTCCACCTTCAGCAAAGACATCAACCTCGCCGGCGGCTGGCTCGACATTTCCACCGGGACTGGCGTCGCTGATGAGACGACCGCCACGCGCTGGGACTCGCTCCCCGGAGCCCTCTCCTACACCGGCACCTCCGGTGGCGTCATAGGCGCCAACGACCTTTTCACCTACACCACGGGCACCATCGCCTACGCACACGCCGGCAGCATCTACCTCGTCGTCAATCCGGGCGACGGCAACACCCTCACGCTAGCCGGCAACAACAGCGCCAACACCGGTAACATTCGCATCGACAGCGGCACCCTCGACATTGCCGAATCCGCCAACCTCGGCGGCGGCTCCAACACCATCGTCTTCAACGGCGGGCAACTCCACGTCACCGCCACCACGGGCAACGCCGGCAGCTCCAACCGCAATGTCGAGCTCCGGGCCGACGCCACAATCACCGTTGACGGTGCGACAGTCTTCGCCGTCGGCGAGGTCTCCGAAACCGGCACCCCCCGCTTGCTCACCAAAAAAGGCGACGGCACGCTCACTCTCGGAGCCGCCAGCACCCGCTCCGGCGACACAAACCTTGAGGAAGGCACCATCTCCATGATCGCGGACAACGCCCTCGGCACCGGCGCGTTTAATGTCGCGGGAGCCAGCGGCACGCTCTCCTTCAACACCGGCAACATCACCGTCTCCAACACCATATTCCTCGGCGCAAACACCCTCTCCATCAACAGCGCCAATTCCGGCACACTCAACGCCGAGATCATCGGCACGGGCGGTATCACAAAATTCGGCTCCAACACCCTCACCATCACCAAGGCATCCGAATACTCCGGTCCCACCACCGTCGCCACCGGCACCCTCCGCGCGGGAACGGCAGACGTTCTCTCGCCCAATTCCGACTTTTCCATCAACGGCGGTTCCTCCGCCACCACGACCACATTCCCCGCGCTCGATCTCCAAGGTTTCGACCAGACCGTCGCCAGCCTCTTCAGCAGGGGCAATGTTTACCTCAATGGCGCCACACTCACCCTCGGCTCCGGCAACGGCACATTCACCAATGCCGGCTACCTTTACATCGGCAGCGGCGCAACCCCGGGCACGCATGCGCACATCCGCGGCAACCTCGTCGGCGAAACCGCCATTTACAGCGGCACCACCGTCCTTTACGGACGCCCGAGTTCCATCACCATTCGCATCGGTCTCGACGACGACGGCCTCGTCGCCGCGCACGACAAGCTCACGGTCCACGGAAACGTCACCGGGCAAAACACCCTCATCTTCGCCATGTCCGGCTCCTCCGTCACCCCTTCCGGCACCGGCGGCGTCGGTGGCGCGCTCACCCCGATACTCGTCCCCTCGGTGAACAATATCGTCGCGCAAATGTCCGGGGTCGCCCTCATTGAGGCCACCGGCGACATGGCTGCCGACGCCTTTGTCCGCAGCGTTTACCCCAATCGCGTTTATGATGCCGACGGCAACGAACTCATTCCCCATGTGGACACGGCCGGCAACATCACCACCCTCGGCGCCGCCGTCTCCCCGGAAATCCCCGCCACAATCGCCATTGACGCCACGGCATATCTCGTTGGGAAAACCACGATCGACTCCCTCAACCAGCGCGTCGTCGACCTCCGCCTCGACAGTGCCAGCAACATGCGGCACGGCATGGATCTCTGGCTGCACGGCCTGAAAACCGGCGACAGAATCCGGGGCTCCACCTACAAGGATTCCGACGTCTCCTCTCACGGCGCGCAGATCGGCCTCGATTATTCGGATTTCGGCGGAGACGACACCCGTTTCATTCTGGGTATATTCGGCGACTATATGTCATCCGAGCTCAAGCAAACCGGCATCGCGAAAACCAAGGCCGAGGTGTATGGCTGCGGCATCTACGGCTCCTATCAGCGCGGCGCATTCTCACTTGATCTCATAGCCCGCGCCTCAAAGGACGACTACACCATCTCCGTCGCCAACGCGCCCGATTTCGAGCTTGATGGCACCACTGTCGGCGGATCGGTCCAGATGTCCTACGCCATTAACTTCGAGTCCATAAGCTGGACACTTGAGCCGCAAATCCAGGGCGTTGTGCAACGACACAAAATCAACAGCGCCTCCGACAGTTTGGGACGGCCGTTCACGTTCGACTCAATCGATTCCCTCTCGGGCCGGGTCGGCCTCCTCGTCTGGCGCAAGTATGATGGCGCGGGCAGCATCACCGTCATTCCCCGCCTGCGCCTCAGCGTTCATAATGAGTTCCGCACCAAGACCACGCTCCACTACGGACGCACGGACTACTCGAACAACCTCTCTCAAACCGCCGGGCAGGTCGATATGGGCGTTATGTTCCGCATGGCCGACTGGATTGAGACAAGCGCCGGCGTCTCGTTCTTCTACGGAAACAAAATCGGAAGCCTCTCCCTCGATTTCGGCATGCGCTTCCGCTGGTAACGCAGCCTCACCCGTCAATGCCAAAAACCCGAAACCTTTCCAAAACACACTAAAACCATGAAGCTTACTACCCTCACCACCAGCGCCCTGAAAACCGCGCTCCTGCCAGCCGCCACGCTTGCCCTGGCCATCGCGCTTCCCGCCCAAGCCGTCAAGCCCGCCCAGTCAACCGCCACGCGCGCCGTTCCCGTCACCACGACCACCGCGCAGTCCGACGATAACAAAAGCCAGGACGACGACATCATCGAACTCAGCGTATTCGAAGTCAGCGCCGGGTCGCAAACCGGCTATGTCGCCAACGAGTCCATGACCGGCAGCCGCATGCCCACCAAGGTTATCGACCTGCCCTTCAACATTGACTTCGTCACCAGTGAGTTCTTCGACGACTTTGCCATCAATGATTTCAGCGAAATCGTCGAGGGCGGCGTCATGACGTTTGACCAGGACGCCGGCAACGAAAGCATGATCCGCGGCATCCGTGCCAACGGCCAGCTTTTCAACGGATTCTGGATGCCCGCCGGCACGCCCATCCCCATCTCGTTCACCGACCGCACCGAAGTTCTCAAGGGACCCAACGCCGGTATTTACGGGCAGACCGCCCCCGGAGGCATGATCAACACCGTCTCCAAGGCGCCCAAAAGCAAACCCTCCCAATCCGTTCGCGTCTCCATGGGCAATTACAACCAAATCAACTCCCGTATCGAAAGCACGGGACCCATTGCCAAAAACACCAGCTACTATGGCACCATCGAATATAAGGATCGCAAGTTCGACCAACCCTGGCGCCGCAACACCACCACCTCCTTCGGCGCGAGCCTCCTCCACAAATTCAACTCCAGCACTTCGCTTAAAGTGGACATAACTGGAGCCCTCCGGCGCAACGATGCTCCCGCCAACCGCATCCCCTACACCTTCGACTCCAACTACAAAAACGAATACTATGACCCCGAAACCGGCGCCACCGCGTCCTCCACGGGGCGGTTCTATGGCCTCGCATGGGAGCTGGCGGACACGAGCGGCACCGGATCGAACAGTTGGGAGGACACCGACACCTACAGCATTTTCGCCACACTCGAAAAGCGCATCAACTCGGTCTTTTCCTGGCGACTGGGAGGCAGCTACACCTACAAGCACTCGCGTGCCTTCAACAAGTTGCCTCTCACCGTTTACGATCCCGATCCCGACCACGCCGATGTTAACAACCCTTACTCATCCAGCTTCTGGGGCCTCTCCCGCACGCAAACCTCGGACTCCTCCTTTACCGCTCCCCGCTACGACATCAACAATCAGGACAACGGCGGCGTTCAGGGCGACATCCTTGCGCGCTACAATCTCTTCGGCAACAAAAACGCGGAATGCCGCACCCTGTTCACCTTCGACTTTTCCTCCCGCTATCAATACTCCGAGCGCTGGGCCATGCCCGCCGCCCTCAAAAACGCCCCCGTCTCCAACCCGACCAGCGGGCCATCCACACAAAACGCCGTCGATCCGAGCGTCTTCCCCTGGGATCCGAATACCATTGGCACCTACGTCAACGGCCACTACATTTCAGAGCAATACTTCTGGGCCAATTATTGGATGCCCGTCGTCAACCCCATTGATCGCGAGACCGTCTACATCGACTTCGACAAATACTCCCAATACGACATCTATCACGTTCCCGACTTCAACAGCGATACCTACGTAAAACGCTCCAGCACCCGCAATCGCCGCGATGTCTTCGGCGTCATGATGCGCCAGCAAATGATCCTCTGGCAAAGGGCCATCTTCTACGCCTCGGCCCGCTTCGACAACGTCACCTACACCTACGAAACGGAAAGTTTCCCCTCGTGGTCGGTCAAACAATACCCGCAATACGAACCCTGGTATCACGCCGATTACAAACACAGGACCGCCAGGTGGCACTCGACGGCTTTCAAGCCAAGCGCGGGCTTCAACGTTCGCGCCGTCCGCGGCATTCAGTTTTATGGGAATTACAGCAGCTCCTTCAATCCCTCCGGCCAGACCGTCAACGGAAAGCAAAAGGAAGTTGTCGTTCTCCCCAATGAGGAAGCCTGGGGCTACGACTATGGTGTCAAATTTTCGCTCCTTAACGAAAAGCTCACCGGCACGGTCGGCGGCTTCTACATCAGCCAGAAAAGAATATCCCGGAGCGAGCAGGACCCCCTCACCGGCGAGAGCTACAGCCAGGCCGTTGGCAACATCCTCAGCCGCGGCATGGAGGCCAACATCAACTATTACGTCACTCGTTCCCTCTTCGTGAAAGCCGGCTATTTCCACACCAACGCCAAATGGATTTACGCCGGGGCCGACAAGGATCTTCAGGGACGCTCCTATGAAAACGTCCCCTCCGACATCGTCACCTTCTCCGCCAAATACACGTTCCAAAACGGCATCCTCAAGGGGCTCAACTTTGGCGCCAAATATCAGCATATCGGCACCTGCCGCGCCGAAAAAGGAAAGGCCTTCACCCTCAAGTCGGAGGACGGCGACATGCAGCCCGTCGGATACAACAGCGGCGTTCGCGATCTCATGGTGCCCTCCGTCTATCTCATTGACGCCTTCATCAGCTACAAATTCCGCTGCTCCATCTTCGGCCGCAAAACCACGCACAGCGTCAACCTCAATGTCAAAAATGTGCTGGACGAACTTTACGTCACCAATTCTCGCGGTGTCGGCGACGGTCGCACATTCCTCGGCACCTACAGCGTGCAGTTTTAATCCACAAGGGCCCATACCGTGAAAAGCAATTCCACAGCACGGGCGGCGGCCCGGTGCAATGCCCGCGGTATAAACGCATGCGACGCACCGCTCCTTTCCTCAAGCGAATGACTCCTCGCCAGCGGCGACGAGTCCCCTCGCGTTCACCGACGGCCTCGTCCTCCTTCCACCTTCCAGCATGGGCCACCCGCCTCAAACTGTGCCCGCCGAGCCGTCCAAAAAATAATCCCGCGCCACCTTTCGTATCACAACTTTCACCTTTATGAAAAACATCCGCACACTCCTCGCCTTGTCCGTTCTCTCACTTTTCGTCGCCGCTCCGGCGGCGTTCGCGGCGCGCCAGACGCTCATCATCAACCGTGACTGGACGTTTAATTATTTCCCGAAGGAAAAGCCCTCCGCCTTGGAGATCGCCGCCATCACATCCGCCGCCTACGATGACTCCAAGTGGCCCGCGATCGCGCTCCCGCACACATGGAACACCTTCGAGACTACCGGCGACCAGCATCTCTTTATCCGCAGCGCCGACGAGAAAACCGACACCTACTGGTGGTTCGGCTGGGGCTGGTATCGCAAGCACCTCGCCATCGACCAATCCCTTTCCGGCAAGCGCATCGCGCTCGAGTTCGACGGCGTGCAAAAATATTCGCGCCTCTATGTGAACGGCCACTTTGTCGGCGAGCACAAGGGCGGCTACACCAGCTTCTCGTTCGACATCACTCCGCACGTCCGCTTTGGCGCCGACAACCTCATCGTTGTCCAGGTCAACAACCGCCAGTCCGACGCCGGCTACGGGCTCATCCCGCCCGCCACCGCCGGCAACTTCAGCGTTTACGGCGGCATCTATCGCGAGGTTCGCCTCGTCGTCACCGACAGGCTCCACATTCCCTATCAGGGCAACGCGTGGCATGAGGGCGGCACCTTTGTCACCACGCCCAAGGTCTCCGAAAAATCCGGCGAGGTCCGCGTTCGCACTTGGGTGAAAAATGACCACGACACGCCGCGCACCGCAAAACTCGTCACCACGGTTGTCGATGCCGGCGGCAAAAAAATCCTCGCCGCCACCGCCACGCAAACCATCGCGCCCGGCGTCATCCACGAGTTCGACCAAAACCTCGGCGCCGTTGCCAACCCGAAACTCTGGTCGCACGAAACGCCATACCTCTACACCGTCCAAAGCCAAGTCCTCGACGGAGATCGCGCCGCCGACACCTATGCGTCACCGCTCGGCTTCCGCTGGTTCGAGTGGAGTTTCTCCGACAACCGGCTCGTCCTGAACGGCAAAAAAATCTGGCTGCGCGGCATCAACCGCCATCAGGAATTTCCCTGGGTCGGCGACGCCATGCCCAAATGGATGCACGACCGCGACTGGCGCGACATCCGCCACAACATGGGCCTCTATTTCCAGCGCACCGCGCATTATCCCAACGACCCCTTCATGTATGATCTCTCCGACCGCATCGGTTTCATCCACATGGAGGAACTGCCCAATATCAAGGACATCGCCTTCGACCGCGCCACGCAGAAACAAAACGCCATTGAAATGATCCGCCGCGACCGCAACCACCCCAGCATCGTCATCTGGAGCATGGGCAACGAAACCGACCAGCCCGCCGACTCCGACTGGGCCTATGCGGAGGACACCACCCGCCTCATCTACATGCGCCGTTGCGATCACGGCACGCAACACGCCGGCAACCACATTCAGATAACCGACAAAAACATCGCCATCGAAAACCTCCTCCGCTGCACCGTGCGCGGCTGGCTCAACGAGGACGACCACGATTTCGGCGTCATGACCGGCCGCCCCGACTCCTCCCAAGTCACCGGCACCGAGGAATGGCAGCACTACCGCAACCGCAGCTCGCGCGACATCCTCAACTCCAACGTCGTCACCTGGCTCTACGCCGACCATGGCTGCCGCCGCGAATACCTCAACTCGCCCGTCCTCAACGTGAACCCCAAGGGCTGGGTCGACGCATACCGCTTCCCAAAACTCACCTACTATCTCTGGCAGGCCAACTTCAGCTCCACGCCCATGGCCAGCATCCACCCCTCGTATTGGCGCCCCAAATACATCGGCCAAAAACACGACATCCTCGTGGACTCCAACTGCGATGAAGTCGAACTGCTCCTCGACGGAAAGTCCCTCGGCAAACAAAAACCCTCCGCCGCCGACAAGCACGTCGTCACCTTCAAAAACATCACCGTCACCCGCGGCACCCTCACCGCCGTCGGCGTCAAAAAAGGCAAGCGTGTCGAAACCACGCTCGCCATGTCCGGCGAACCCGCGCGCCTCGTCCTCACCGCCTCGCACAAGGCCATTCCCGCCGACCGCTCCGGCATCGCGCAAGTCACCGCCGATGTCGTCGACGCCGCCGGCAACCACGTTTACGGCGCGAACCCGCCCCTCACATGGCGCCTCACCGGCGCGGGAAAACTCGTCGGCCCCGCCCAATACACAACCGACACGCACGACATCCACTCCCGCTCCGGCTTGATGTATATCGACACGCCTATTTCCAACGTCGTCCGCTCTGCCGCCGCGCCCGGCGATATCCGTGTCACCGTCAGCGCGCCCGGCCTCGCGCCCGCCGAGATCATCATCAAGGCTGTCGCGCCCGAAGCCCCCGCCGCCACCGGCATAACGGAACCCGCGCTCTCCGACGCCAACCGCCGGCCCGTCGCCCGCGATCCCAATTTCAAGACAGTCGTGTTCGCGCAAAAAGCGCAGTATATCGAGGAAATCCGCCCCGACGCCGATTTCACGCCCGACGCCTCCGGCGGCTACCGCGCGCAAGTCACGAAGTTTGTCGCCGACCGCAACCACGGCGTCGATCCCTTCAGCTCCGACTACCGCGCCTTTGTCGAGCGCATGATCCAGATCACCACCGATCGCGGCGGCCACCTCGTCGCCGACGACTGGAATTTCGAGGCCCGTAAAATCAACGAAAAAATCGGCAAGCCGCCTTCCGACAAAGTCAAGGCCGCCAAGCAAAAAGCCGAGCGAAAGAAAAAACTGAAAAAATAAAATCTCTTTGGAGTGCGGTGGCAGAGCGAAGCGCCGACACCGCTTTGAGCACCTTCCGCCGCCTCCAAAACCCAACACAAACCAAGGAACACAGAGGACACAGAGAACCACAGAGTTTTGGGAGACCCCAAAGCCTTCCACGCTCCCCGGCGAATCATCACTCATTCATTTTTAATTAAAAAACCAAGGCAAAGAAACCGCAGATAAACACAGATGAGCACAGATAATAAAAACCACCGAACCCCGCCCTTCATCCTTCCTCATCTGCGCCCCTCCTTGTCCCTTTCCGAAATCTTAATCTTAAATTTAAACTAAACGCCATGCGCCACCACCTCCGACTCCTGTCATTATTCATTCTGCATTTTTCATTATTCATTAGCGCCGCGCTAGCGGCGCGCATCGACGTCACCGCGCATGGCGCCGTCGGCGACGCCAAGACACTCAACACCGCCGTCCTGCAGAAAGCCATCGACACCGTCTCCAAATCCGGCGGCGGCACGATCTACTTTCCCGCCGGCCGTTTTCTCACCGGCGCGCTCCACCTCCGCGACAACATCACACTCCACCTCGACACCGGCGCCGTGATCCTCGCGAGCCCGTCGATGAAGGATTATCCGAACAAACATTTCCTCATCGGCCGCGACATCAAAAACATCGCCATCGAGGGTCGCGGCACAATCGACGGCAACGGACGCGCCTTCTACGACGAAAACCTCAAGCCGATCCCCCGTCGCCCCAGCCCCTTCATCGAACTCTGGGGCTGCAAAAACATCCGCATTGAAAACATCACCATCCGCAACGCCCCCGGCTGGACCATCCACCCCAAGAATTGCGACGACGTTCAGATTCGCGGCATCTCGCTCCTCAACGACATCACCCTCGTCAACACCGACGGCATCGACATCGACAGCTCGCGCAACGTCATCATTTCCGACTGCCGCATCGAGGCCGGCGATGATTGCATCGTCATCAAAACCACCAACCGCGTGCCGACAGGCGAAAAGAAAAAAGCCGTCTCCACCGAGCAACTCCCCTGCGAAAACATCGTCGTCACCAACTGCATCCTCGTCAGCGCCGCGAGCGCGCTGAAGCTCGGCACCGAAAGCCACGCCGACTTCCGCCACATACGCTTTGACAACTGCATCATCCGCGACTCCCGCACCGGCCTCGCCCTTATGTGCAAGGACGGCGCGACGATGGAGGACATCCACTTCAGCAACATCACCATGACCACCAAGCCCAAATGGGGCAAGGGCTACGAATGGCCCATCACCGTTGACCTTGAAAAACGCACCGACGCCTCGCGCCTCGGCGCCATCCGCAACGTCACCTTCAACAACATCACACTTTTCACCAAGGGTCGCGTCATGGTCGCCGGCCTGCCCGAGCGCCCGCTCGAGAACATCGCCTTCAACAACATCACGTATCGGGTTTCTGGATACGAAAACATAAAGGGCGCCAAAAAGGTGAAGGGCGGCAACAGCAAGGGCGCCGCCGACACGCCCGAATACGGAAGCACGCCCTCCATGTTCATTCTCGCGAACCTGAAAAACATAACCATCGACGGCCTCGACCTCACCTGGCCCGCGCCCACCGACGCCACGCCCGCCCGCCACATCATCGGCGCCGAAAACCTCGTCGCCCCCGCGTTCCGAAATCTCCCCAAGGAAGCCAACATCCCCGGCCTTCCCCCGTTGTCATCAAATAACTCAACCCAACCGCACCCGACCTCTTAATTCTAAAATTTTCCGCCATGCGTCCACAAACATTCCTCATGATTTCAGCCATTCAGCTCTTCAGCTTTTCAGCCCTTTCCCACGCCGCCACCGTCGATGTCACGGCTCATGGCGCGCGCCCGGATGGGAAAACCCTGAACACCGCCGCGCTCCAGCGCGTCATCGACGCCACCTCCGCGTCCGGTGGCGGCACGCTCACTTTTCCCGCCGGCCGTTATCTCACCGGCACATTGATCCTCCGCGGCAACATCACGCTGCACCTCGAAACCGGTGCCACGCTCCTCGCCAGCCCCAACCTCGACGATTACCCGCCGCAAGAACGCCAATACCGCGAAGGCATCATCGAAATCGACGGCAAGCACCAGGGCGGCTACCCGATGCGCCACCTCATCTACGCCTTCGACGCCGAGAACATCGCCATTGAGGGTCGCGGCACAATCGACGGCAACGGAGACTCCTATTTCAGCGCGGACAAAACCACCGCGCACGCGCGCCCCACGCCCCTCATCGAGCTCATCAACTGCCGCCAGGTTCGCATCGACAACATCACCATCCGCAACGCCCCCGGCTGGACCATCCATCCGAAAAATTGCGACGACGTGCGCATCCGCGGCGTCTCCATCCTGAACCATCTCCGCGCCATCAACTCCGACGGCATCGACATCGACAGCACCCGCAACGTCATCATCTCCGACTGCCGCATCGAGGCGGGCGACGATTGCATCGTCCTCAAAACCACAAAGTCCCTCGCTGGTGAAACCCTTCCCGTCGAAAACGTCACCGTCACCAACTGCGTCCTCATGAGCGCCGCCACCGCGCTCAAGCTCGGCACGGAAAGCCACGGCGATTACCGCCACATCCTCTTCAATAATTGTGTCATCCGTGACTCCCGCACCGGCCTCGCCCTGTATTGCCGCGACGGCGGTGTCATGCAGGACATCCGTTTCGACAACATCACCATGACCACAAAGCCCAAGTGGGGCAAGGGCTTCGAACTGCCCATTGTTGTCGAGCTCAGCAAGCGCGAGGCCGCCTCCCTTCTCGGCGCCATCCGCGACGTCTCGTTTAACAACATCCAAATCCACACCAAGGGACGCGTCATCATTCGCGGCTTCGATGAAAACACACCCGTCGAAAACATTTCCCTCAACCGCGTCTCGATCAATTACACCGGCGCCGAGCAATACAAGAACATCGGCAAATCCACAGGCCCGATGGCCAAGTTCGATTCCAAAAAAGGCGTGAACTACTACGCCGTCCCCGCCGGCATCATCTGCGCGCACGTCGCGGGCCTTCGCATCGACGGCATCGACGCCTCGTATTCAAAACCTGAATACGCCCCCGCCTTCACCCAGTTCCTCTACCAGGACGGCGTCCGCGCACCGCGCCTCGGCGACATCACCGCGCCCTTCGAAAGGTAACGGTGGCACGGGCTGCCAGCCCGTGTTCCGTCCCCTCGGTCTTATTAGTCCTATTCGTCCTAAAAAGATCTCCTCCTCGCCATGCGCTCCCGCCACACACTCGCCGCCTTCGCGCTCCTCGCCGCTTTCGGCCTTCAGCCCTTCAGTCCTTCCGCCCTTTCCGCCGGGCCCTTGACGCAAGGCGACATTGCATCCCTCCGCGCGCAAATCCGCGAAAACTTTTCCGTCCCCGAAACCCTTCTCGCTCTCGATGCGCGCACCCACCGCGCCTTCACACCCGCAACCGGCGTGCGCGCCGAGGCCGTCACCTACGCCACGCAATTCGGCATGCGCGTCCCCGCCATCCTCTACCTGCCCGATCCGCTTCCCAAGGGCAAAATCCCCGCGTTCATCGTCGTCAACGGCCACGGCGGCGACAAATACGCGTGGTATTCCTACTATTGCGGCATCACCTACGCACGCGCCGGCGCCGCCGTCCTCACCTACGATCCCGCCGGCGAGGGCGAGCGCTCCCGCAACCGCAAATCCGGCACGCGCGAACACGATTATCTTCGCGGCTCCGACACGATCACCGACGCCGACGCCGGCCGAAAACTCCTCGGCCTCATGCTCACCGACGTCATGCAAGCCGTCAGCTACGCCGCCTCGCGCCCCGAAATCGACGCCACCCGCATCGCGGCCGGCGGTTATTCGATGGGCTCCTTTGTCATGAGCATCGCCGGTGCGATCGAGCCGCGCCTCCACGCAGTCATCCTCACCGGCGGAGGCAATCTCGACGGCCCCGGCGGCTATTGGGACAAGTGCGACAAACCCATGTGTCAGGGCCATCCCTACCAGTCGCTCCTGTTTCTCGGCGACCGCCCCGCGATCATTTACGCCCTTCAAGCCGACCGCGGTCCCACGCTCATCTGGAACGGACGCGACGACATCTGTAACATCAAAAAAACGCAGGAACCCTTTTTCGACGACCTCCGCGCCCGCGCCGCCAAACTCACCTCGTCTGAAAAACAAAAAAACATTTTCACCTACGGCTTCACACCCAAGCCCGCGAGCCACCGCCCCTACTTCATAACAAAACCGCCCGCCATCTGGCTCGCGAAGCAGCTCGACTTCCCGAACCTCACGCCCGGCCAAGTCGCCGCGCTGCCCGAAGTCCACATCAGCGAATGGGCAAGTGAAACCGGCTACCCGATGGATCGCGGTTATACCTCCGAGGAGCGCGAGGGTGGGGCAATGGCCGTCGGCGACAACGTCCCCGCCATCGCCCGCGACCAGCTCAGCGTCTTCACCGCCGCCGAATGGGAAACAGTCAAGGCCGGCTACACATTCGACACCTGGCTCAAAAAAATCGGAGCCACCACCAACAAGGACAAACCCAAGTGTCCGAAAAAATCCTAATCCAAAATCACGCCAATCCTGTAACAAATCTCTCACACATCATGCACCACCGCACACTCGCCGCCCTCACCATCCTCGCAGCCTTCGGCCTTCAGCTCTTCAGCCCTTCGGTCCTTCTCTCCGACACCCGCCTCATTGAGAAACTCGAAGTCAACGACACCGGCTACCTCCTCTACAACGCCAGCCATTGGATAGAGCAGGGCGGCATCCGCGTCGGCGCGCCGCTTTACGGTGACAACGAAAACCTCCCCGAACCCGAGCGCGCCGCCGTCGCCGCGCTTCCCGCCGAACTCGTATCCGTGGATTGGATACAACCCTCCGCCCTCTCCGCCGCCTTTGTCAAGAGCCCCTACTTCGGCGACAACCTCGCCAACTTCGTGCTCCGCGAACCCGCCGAAATCCACATCGCCCACTCCGACGCCATCGCCGAAAAACCCGCCTGGCTCGCCACCCGATACACCGCCACCGCCGGCAAACTCACCGACACCCTCGGCCGCGCCTTCACCCTCTACAAACGCACCGCCGACGCCGGCGAAAAAATCATCCTCGGCCCCAACGGCTCCGCTTCCGCTCCCATGTATCTCGTCCTGGCAAAACCGCTGTCCTCAACCGCGACCCGTAAACTGGAAACTGGATACTCGAGCAACGTCACGGACATCGCCGCCGCCGGCGCGCGCGGCGACGGCCGCACCATCAACACCACCATCATTCAAACCGCCATCGACGATCTCTCCGCCCGCGGCGGCGGCACGGTCCTCGTCAGCGGCGGCATCTACGTCACCGGCGCGCTTGAACTTCGCGACAACATCACGCTCCGCATCGAAGCCGGCAGCATCCTCCGCGCTTCGCCCAATCCCGCCGACTTCCCGCCCAAGCACGCCAGCGTCCCCGGCTTTCGCAGCCACGAACCCCACCAGTTCATTTTTGCGCAAAACGCGAAAAATATCACCATCACCGGCGGCGGCGTCATCGACGGCTACGCCATCCGCCAGGGCTACCCCTGGGGCGGCCGCAACAACGAGCACGAGCGCCCGCGCCTCATCCGCATGTTCTCCTGCCAAAACATCCGCGTTGAAAACATCACACTCATCCGCGCCGCCAACTGGACGCAATATTACGAAACCTGCACCGACCTTGTTTTCCGCGACCTCCGCATCCGCTGCCACACCGGCGTGCACAATCAGGACGGCATCGACATCTCCGGTTGCAGCAACGTCGAGATCGACGGCTTCCACGCCACCACCGGCGACGACGCCATTTGCATAAAAGCCCTCACCCTCACCCCCGCCGAAAACATTCGCATCAACAACCTCTACTCGCCCTACGCCAACTGCAACATCCTCAAGATCGGCACCGAGACGCACGGCGCGTTGAAAAACCTTCACGCCACCAACATCGAAGGCGTCACCCGCTACTCCCTCTCCATCGAGACCGTTGACGGCTCCATCCTCGAAAACATCACCTACGAAAACGCCATACTCTACGATTGCGGTGCGCCCATTTTCGCTCGCCTCGGCGCGCGCGGACGCACCTTCAAAGGCGGCCCAAATCCCGCCACCCCGGGCGCCCTCCGCAACGTCACCTTTCGCAATATCCGCAACTATGCCAACACTTGGGGCGCCGAAAAACGCGGCATCGGTCTCGGCGCCTCCTGCTCGGGCGTCGAGGGGCTCCGCATCCAGAACCTGACAATTGAGGATTGCGATTTCACCTTCCACGGCGGACAGACCGATCCCAAGGTGGTCACGCGCGCAGTCCCCGAAAACGAGAAAAAATACCCCGAATACATCACCTTTGGCGTGTGTCCCGCCTACGGCCTCTATCTCCGTCACATCGACGGCCTCACCGTGCGCAACAACCGCATCCGCTCCGCGAACACGGACGTCCGTCCTCCCGTCGTCCTGGAGGACGTCCACAGCTCGACCCTCACCAACAACATCCTCCAAACCTTCGCCCTCACCGCCGCACCCGAAGTCCACACGAAATAATTATCATCCCTTTGGAGTGCGGTGGCAGAGCGAAGCGCCGACACCGCTTTGAGCACCTCCCGCCGCCTCCAAAACCCAACACAAACCAAGGAACACAGAGGACACGAAGCGCGCACGAAGCTGCGCGACAGGAGGCCATCAAGGCACCGCACTCTTTCTCGCAAAAAAACAATCCGAGGAACCCTCAGATAATATAAACCACTGGCAATCCATCTTCATTTCTTTCCGTATATGCGTCCATCCGCGGTTAAAAAACAAAACATCATTTCGCCAAAAAATCACTCGTCCACCAGCGAGCCTCCCAAAACTCTGAGCCGCGCTCCGCGCGCTCTGTGCTCTCTGTGTTCCTTTCCTTTTTTTAATTTTTTCTGACACGCCATGAAATCCGCATTCCGCACTCCGCATTCCGCATTTCCCCTCCTCGCCGCCCTCGCTCTGCTCGCCGCCTTCAGCCTTCAGCCCTTCAGTCTTTCAGTCCTTCGCGCCGGCGCTCCGGCGCCGGCGCCCATGTCCCTGCGCCTCGTTTCACTGAACAACGGCCAGTGGATGGATAAAAATAAAACCGCCGAAGTGCGCCGCGAAGTCGACCGCATCGTCTCCGAAGGCTTCAACGCCATCTCCATCGGCACCTACAAATTCATGCCGGCCTACTTCATCGACTACACCAAAACCCCGTATCCCGAGGCCCAGCAATTCGACCCGAAAAAAAGCGCGTCCCAACTCGAAACCCTCCGCGCCAACATTCGCTACGCAAAGTCCAAGGGCATCCAGCGCGTCGTTTCGCGCTCCTATTCGCACTACTGCCCGCTCAACTTTTGGGAGGCGCATCAGGCGGAGCTCAATCCCGGCGGAATCTTCAAGCGTTTCCTCGAAAACGCCCACCAAAACAACATCTACAAAGAGTCGCTCCAGAAACGAAAGGCCGAGGCCGTCGTGCCGCACGCGCAATGGACGAATCCCGTCTTTCGCAATTTCTTCATCTACTCCACCTCGCGCATGCTCGACCTCATCCCCGAGCTCGACGGCTTCCTCAACGCCTACGCCGAGGCCGCCTGGACGCTCACGCCCGACACCCTTCGCGCGGATAAATGGAAAAGCTGGAAGGAAAACGTCGATTACGCCGCCACCGACGCGAACTTCGTCGACTACTGCAACACCCTCTACGCCCTCCTTCAAAAGAAACGCGGCGACCGCCTCTTCCTCGGCATGCGCGACTGGTATGTGAAACCCGAAACTCTCGCGCAGCTCAAAATGCCCCGCTCCCAACTCTACATGTCGATCAAATACGCCGGTTACGACCAGCCCCTCGTCAACTATCCGCCATGGGGCAAGGATCTCCTCGACGCCGGCTACTCCGTCATCCTCGACATCATCGTCTTCGACGCCGAGCACCCGCACCCCGTGTATTGGTATGACGGCGACATCATCGAAAAAACTTTCGCCAACATGCGCGCCGGCGGCTTCACCGGAATCGCCTACCAAGACTACCAGCTCAAAAGCAAAACCGGCGACGCCCTCGACCACCCCGTCCGCCGCCTCACGCAAAAAACCGTCGGCGCCGCCATCGCCGGCAAACCCTTCACCAACGCCGACGCCATCGCATTCCTCCGCCCCCACTATCGCGACGGCGCCGAACCGCTCCTCCGCAGCCTCAAAGCCGTCGCCCTCGCGCAAGAGTCCTTCATCAAACTCAGCCCCGCCTGGTTCTGGCGTGGCGACGGCCTCACGCCCGGCGGCCTCGACGTTCCCCGCCTCTGGAAACTCAACGACGAACCCGAGGCGCCATCCGGCATGGCATTCGTCCGCCAAAACGCCATCAGCGTCCCCGGTTATGTCGCCGCCACGCTCTCGCCCGATCCCGCTTCCGCGATCGCAAAACTGAAATCCGACACCGGTCCCGACGCCCGCACCCCCGTCGAACTCATTGCCGAAATGCGCCGCCATGCCGACGACTCCGTGACCGCCGCGCTCGAGTTTCGCGCCAAGGCGCCGGCCAAGGCGCCCTACCTGCGCGACCTTGTTGCCAGCGCCTTCATCCACCAACAACTCGTCGCCCGCGACACCGCCTTCCTCGAAGCCGCAATCGCCTACTACCGCGCCGGCGCAAACTGGGACGGCCGCTACCATAAGGACAGGAACGCCCCGCTCGCCCCCCGCCCCGGCGTCGATGTCGCCGCGGAAAAAGCCGCCTGTCTCGACGCCATGAACCGCCTCGTTTACCACGATCAAATCATGGCCGAACTCCTCAAAAACTACGCTCCCCGCCGACCCACCCGCCGCAATTTCAAAGGTTATCCCGAAAGCCTGACCATGGCGCAAATCCTCGGCATAAAACTCGCCAAACCCGCCCTCGACCAAACCGAATACAACCGCATCGAAACCCAAATCCTCGGCAAGTAAACGTAGCGCGGACAGCCAAGTCTGCCTCCTCTTAAAACCAAAAAACCTGAATACTAAATAACCACGGAGTTCACTGAGAGCCACGGAGAAAAACCGTATTCAATCCATCCATCGCCCCGACTTTTAATCATCCCTTTTCTGCATTCGCGCCTATTCGCGTTCATTTGCGGTTAAAAATCCTCCTCCGTGTTCCTCAGTGAACTCCGTGGTTAAAACCAAGCCGTCATAATTTCCACTAACCAATAACCATAACCTTAAACCTTAAATCTCGCTCACCATGCTCACTCGCCGCACCTTCCTCACCGCCACCGCAGCCGCCGCCGGCATCTCGGCCCTTCAGCCCTTCAGCCTTTCGGCGCTTTCCGCCGCCGCTCCGGCCGCGACCCGTCGCCGACCGAAAAACATCGGCGCGTTTTATTTTCGCGCGCACCTCTACACGCTCGTTCCCCGGCACGTTCGCGAGGACATGGAGTGGTTGCGCGACGCGGGCATCAACACGCTGGTCATCGGCGTGCAGGAGCAGGATCTCGCCTCCGCGCGCGAAAACATTGACCGAATCAGCGCCGAGGCGCACCGCGTCGGCATCAAAATCTGGGTGATTCCCAGCCGCTGGGGCAACCTCATCGCCGGGGCCGGCAAAGTTCCCTGCACCTTCACCGGCAAGAATCCCGATTGCTGGGCTCGTCGTGAAAACGGCAAACCCATCATGGGCGGATTCGGCCCCTACGCGAGCATCCATCACCCCTACACCTTCGACCGCTACACCAAAATGCTCCGGCGCGTGCTCGACCAATGGCCCGTCGAGGGAATCATCTGGGACGAACCCAAGGCCTACAACATCCTCGACTACAGCCCCGCCGCCAAAACCGCCTTCGGCGGCACGATTCCGAAGGACGTCCGCCCGCACCGCCAGGCCTTCGCAAAGTTCTTCGCGCGCCTCAACGCCGTCATTAAAAAACACTCGCCCGGCTGCTACATGTCGATGTTCACCTACGCCACGCTCAAGCAGGAGGAAATCGAGGACCTTGCCGACCAGTCCGACCTCAACGCCTTCGGTTGCGACGGCCGCCCGTGGGCGCTTGCCGACAAAGGCGCGGATGACAGCGACCGCAATGCGCCCGCCAAAAAATGCCTCGTTGACAACAGCGCGCGCTTTATCGAAACCGCCCGCCGCCACGGACGCGATACCTTTGCCCTGATTGAGAACCACGCAATGCCCGCGACGAGCAACCCGATCATGGACCGCCGCCTCCCCGAAGTCCTCGCGCAAGACTGGGACAATCTCTTTTGTTATTATTACCCGCGTTCCTGCGACGATCCCGACGCCAGCATGGCGATCATCAAAAAACATATTTCCAAACTCTGACACACGCGGAGCAAAAAGGGTGGGGGACTCGGGGCCGCGCATTTGCAAGTGCCCTGGCTCCGCGTCCCTGTTCCTTGTCAACATCGACCCGATTGTCGGGCCCCCGCGCGCCGCATTGCGAAAATGCGCCGCGCCCGATGGCACGTTGGAGGAATTGAAGGCGGCGCTCGGAGTGAAGTGCACACCGCAGGCGATTAACTGGGTTCTCAAGAAGATGGGACTGACATATAGAAAAGACGTTGCGGACAAGCACATCGAAAGAGCGAAGGGAATTAACAAAACAGCAGGTGGCACCTATCGAGAGCTAATCATCACCGACTTCTGCATCACTCAAACTGGGCCATTGCAGGCAAAACGGCTCAACCTCGTGTTTTTCTCAAACTCGCCGGAATTATTTTCGAACCAGGTTGGGTTAGGCTTAACTCATTGTTTTAAAATTAGTTAAGTGGTGCCCAGAGGGGGACTCGAACCCCCATGCGGTTAGGCACAGGCTTCTGAGACCTGCGTGTCTACCAATTCCACCATCTGGGCGACTTGGGAAACTGCAAAAGACACACTGCTGTCGAACGCGCGGCAAGCATAGAATTTCAGTGTTTTAATGCGCGCGCCTTTTTGCGTTTCTAATCAGCATACGACAACACTGAACTGTAGTAGGCAGGATGAGATCTGACAGTTGAGGGAAGCCCCATGGGACTTCAGAGTGAACGACAAACCAGAAGACCCAAGCGAAGGAAGCCCCCATGGGGGCTTCGCGCAAAAATCCGAAAAAAATGAACCTCAACGAAAAAATAATCCGCAACAAAGTCGGCCTGCTCAAGCTGGCCGAAGAACTCAACAACGTATCGAAGGCCTGCCAGGTGATGGGGCTGAGCCGCGACACCTTCTACCGCTATAAAAATGCGGTGCAGGAGGGAGGCGTGGAAGCGTTGATCGACAAGAACCGGCGTGTGCCGAACCACAAAAACCGGGTGGACGAGCGCATCGAGAAACGCATCTGCGAACTGGCATTGGACAATCCCGCGCTCGGACAAGTGCGAGTGGCCAATGAACTGCGTCAGAAAGGCCTAATAATCTCGGCGGGCGGAGTGCGCTCGGTATGGCTGCGACATGAGCTGCAAACCTTCAAGCTGCGACTCAAGGCACTTGAGGCGCACATTGCCAAAACCGGCGCGGTGCTCACCGAGGCGCAAGTCGTCGCCTTGGAACGCAAGGCCGCCGACGATGTGATCGACAACGAGATAGAAAGCGCGCACCCCGGATATCTCGGCTGCCAGGACACCTTCTACGTGGGCACCATCAAAGGAGTCGGGCGTATCTACCAGCAAACCTACATCGACGCTTACAGCAAAGTCGCCTGCGCCAAACTCTACACAACAAAAACACCGCTTCCCGCGGTCGACCTGCTCAACGAACGCGTGCTGCCGCTCCACGAGGAAGGCGGCATGGGAGTGTTGCGCATCTTCCCTTCATTACGTCGAGGTTGTCGGCACGACGCGGATCGAGCCGCTTGTGTGCTATGCCCGTTTTTACTTGAGATCAACCGATTATTTAATCAGGTTGCGGTATAGATCGGAGGTTGTTGCGTCTTGTGTTGTGAGAAGAATCCTAAGTCTGCATCTCAAGGGGTTTCACATAGGAAGATGATGCAGCCTTCGATTCTCCTATTTCACTCTCGATGATATAAAGTCGACGCCCCACCATGAAACAGGACGCCAAGCTCCGCCAACACACTGTCGCAAGTCTTTGCACATGTTAGCATATTCCAGCTACAGCCTTTACTTGCGGAATTGGCATGCCGTGCATGATCGGCGGGATGAACAACATCAAATCACATCCAGAACAATCAATCCATCAGCGCAAGCGCGTCATGCCGTTCGCCAAGCCTCACCACATGGTGAAACCGGCCTACATACACGGCGACGGAGCGGCCGCGCGCTACCTTGGTTTTGCCGACGTGCAGGGACGCATGTTTCGCATCTGGGCACGCGAGATGCGCATTCCGTTCGCAATCGTCGGGGGGCGTGCGAACTACCGCATAGCCGACTTAGACGCCGCGTGGGAGCGCGCCGCGTCGAAGGAGCGCGTCACTGACCGATCTTTCGCCTTGCCAGCCCCGCCCCGCCTGCGCTTCGTTCGCGGCAGGCCGTGAAACGCCTACCAAAACAGAGTCGCACATCGCCCCATGCTGGGCGGTGGAGGGTGTCACGACTGGCACCCAAGTTTCACCCATCGCTTGGCATGGGGTCTTTCATAACCGCGCGGAAGAGGCCGTGAAACGCCAACGCCGCGCGCAACAAAACCAGTCGCAATGAAAAACAAAACCTCGATCGGGGAACGCGCCAGCGTCCGCCCCACCACCAAGAACACGCCCGCAAGCGTTTCAAACACCGGAGATGCCGCCAAGGCATCACGCCGCCAACCAGAGCCTTTTAAGGCATCCGCTCCTTCCGCTCATGTGCAATCTCGCCCCGCCCCGCCAAAGCCCGGCAAATCAAAAGGGACGCCGCGTAAACGCCGTCTGGAATCCTTCACCGTGAGGATGAGTCCGCAACAAGCTCGCCTCATCCGCCGTTTTGCTGCCGTGTTGCGAGCCACTCCCAGCGACATGCTGGCATCGTTGGCTTTATCTGAGATTGCGCATGGAGGGAATGACCATTCGCAAGCTGAGCTGGATTGCTATAACTCCGCCCTGATCGAATTGATTGTGCAACGCAGAGTCCCTGAAGATCGCAGTAGCGAACTTGTCGGCTTCACGCATGTTTGTCGGCATAGCGCACGAAAGGACGGTGGGGCATGAGTGTATCGAAGACGCCACTTGATATGATAATTAACGAGATTCATGCACTCCGCACCGATCTTGTTGAGGAGATGCGCCTATTGCGGCACGCCGTCGATGCGCTGTGCAATGACCACGCGCCTGACGCCGATGAGTCGGACGTGGAGATTTCGACGGCGGAGGCCGCGGAATTCATGGGATACTCGAAATCTTCCCATGCGTGCTTCCGCGATGCGGCGCGCGACAATGGGGTTTTCCCGACTGGAAATCGTGCGCGCTTTCGCTGGAGGAAAAGCGATTTGCTTAGATGGAAGGCGAGCCCGAAATACGCGATGTTGCGTGTTCGCATTCACAGCGGCAGACTTACACGGCGCGCTCACAAGTGAATCAAGAAACACGGCCCGTCCTGCCATCCGGTGGGGCGGGCTTGTTGTTTTCCGACCCCGTCCCGCGAAATAAAACAACCTGAAACAATCCAGCATCTTGGGGCACTTGTTCCCACTAGGCGTTCCCACTAGCCATTTCTCAAAACTTAAGTTATTGATTATCAAGATGGTGCGGCTGGACGGAATCGAACCGACGAGACCTGCTTGGAAGGCAGGAGTTTTACCACTAAACTACAGCCGCGTGGGAAAATCTTGCGTTGATAATTTCGTGTTCGCGCCAGTGGTCAAGCTTTCGCTTTGGATTTCGTCTTGCTCGGATAGACGATTCCACACGCATCCAAGCGAACGCACAGCCCAAGCGAAAGTTGGATTGATTGGATGTGTTGCACGAAACCGGCGCGCAACACAGTTTCCTCACTCGAAAGAAGGGGGCGAGTCAAACGCTTGGCGAATGGGAATGTCGTGTGCTCAGCGGCTGATGTCGCCGAGCATTTGGTCGAGCGTCGTGTAGGATTCGAGTTGCTTGAGCGCGGCTGCACAGCGGTCCTTCGAGGCCAGGGCTGTGTTTTCGGCGAGAAATACGATGTAGCTGGCCACGTTTTTCGAGTAGTTGAGCAGGCCTTCGTCGCTCACCGAATAGAAGCGGGCGCGTTGCTGGTAACCGGCGGGCGAGTGATCGCCGAGCGCGGTTTTTTCCGCCTTGCCGCCGCCGGCAAGGACATGGAGGAAGTTGTATTCGAACCAGAACATGTGCTCGGGGCTTGGTGTGAGCGAGTCAATCGCGGCGCGGGTGGCGGCCTCGTTGGCGAAGACGTCGGTGGGTTTGCCGGATTTTTCGAGGGCGTCGACGATGAAGCTGCGCGCCATTTTTTGTTCGGTTGCGTCGGTCGCGAACGCGCCTTTGACGGCGAGCTCGACTGTGAATTGATACCAGTCTTTCCAGAGTGCCTGGTCGGCGGGGTTCTTTGAGGCGTAGAGGGCTCGACCCATTTCGTAGGTGTAGCGTCCGCTGGTTTTGATTTCGAGGCAGCTGCCGGTGACTGCGCCCATGACTTGGTAGTTTTCAGCGGACTTGCCGGAGCCGGAATGGAAGCCGATGCTAACGCCGAATTGTTTGCAGACGTTCCACTGCTTTTCGATGAGCGCCTTGAGCGCGGTGTTGTCGGGGTAGGGCATGTTTTTCTGGAAGCCGAATGCGGGGGCGACGAAGTTGATTGTCATTCCCATCGCTTCGCAGAGGGCGAGCATGATGGCGGTGGTTTCGGGCGTGGTGAGTCCGGGGAGTTCGTCGATGGAGAGTTCGCGGAGGTAGGCGCAGCCTTCCTTGGTTGCGAAGAGTTGCTCGCGGGCGATGCGGTATTTTTCGTCGCGCACTTTCATTTTTTTCATCGCGGGCCAGACGTAGGCGAGGAGCTTGGCGAGCGCTTCCTCGTCGAGTTGGAGGCCGGCGGCGGCAACGCGTGTTTTCACTTTTTCGACGAGTTCGGGCGCCATGTTTTCGGCGACCCAGGCGCGGGCGTCGTCGGGGGCTTTTGTGAGGGCGAGCTCGGGCGAGATGTCGAAGGTGATGTAGCTGGCGAGCACGCATCCGCGCACGAGTTGGTCTTCGCGCACGTCGAATTTGCCGCCGATGGGCTGGTGGTCGGCGTTGAAGCTCCACGCGATGCCGCGTTTGTGGAAACCGGTTTTGAGTTTGGAGATCACGCAGCCGTGGCTCATGCCCTCGACGGACTGGCCTTGGTGGCCTTCGGGGACGTTGGTGCCGATGAAGGGGAAGGGGACGGTGTCGAGTTTGCCTTCAAGCATCGAGTTCACGTCGTAAACGAGTTCGCGCGGGATGGAGTTTTGGTTGGCCGTCATGCCGACTTCGAGCGCGCTCATGGCCCACTCGACCGCGGGCCAGTGCAGCGTGGTGAAGCGCGCGCCGATGCCGAGCGTGCTTTGTCCGAGGCGTTGCGACGCGGTGGGAAAAATGGTCGATTCGGGGTTGTGCTCCTGAATGAGGTTTTTGATGCGAAGGAGGTTTGCGAAAGAGGCGGGGAAGGCGACTGCGCCCTCGTTGAGGGCGACTCCCTCGGCGAGCACTTTCACGGCGTCGGCACCGAGTTCGGCGATGGGGGTGAGTTTCCACGCGCAATCACCGGTCACGTCCTCAAGTAATATCCATTGTCCGGCCTCGGTTTCAAAAACGCTTTTCGGGTAGGCCTTCACGTCGGGCGAGGCGTTGGCGAGTTTTGCGGCCAGCGCGGGCCAGTCGAGGCAGAAGTCGGGCGACACGCAGGGGTTATTGGCAATGCGGAGGTTGTTTTTGAGGAGGAACTGGTTGATCGAGGTTGTGGAGATCATGGTGTTTTTTGTTGTTTTGGGTTGATTGGAAAAAGGACTGAATACCTAGGGTTTTTGAAAAACGGACACGAGAACATTTACGAAATTTAAGACGGTAGCGAGTGCAAAAAAAAGTTTTTGCCGCGTCTTGTCGCAAAGGCATCCCGCGCCGGATTGTGGTGCGGCGGAGCGCATGATTCCGCTCCTTCCCGGGGCCGCCGGTATTTTCCTCGCTATGCGGTTTTATGCCGCGCAACGCATTGTTGTCCGCGGCGTTTGGAGTTTTTTTTGGGGGATTAAAATTGATTAGCTTTGGAGCCGGTAAGCCGGATTATGTAAGGCGCGCGTCCGAAGATTTGCGCCATGACCGTCATTTCTCTAAGCCGCTTGCGCGACTTCCGCGTCTTGCGACGCGATGCGGCATACCCGCGACTGTGGGACGGGCCGTCCAGCCGCCTATTTTGCCTTGCACCGGATTGGGTTTTTCGTGCCGCCCGCCTTGCGGCGGGGCGCGGTGGTCTCTTACACCACCTTTTCACTATGACCGCGCGCGCGGTCTTTCGACTTGGCGCGCGGCTACTTGTTTTCTGTGACACTGTCCGTCAACGCGGGATGTGGCCCGTGTTGCCCCGGCTTGAGCGGAGGCGTGTCCGATCGGCGCGGGCGCAGCCTTGCGGCGGCGCGCACCGGGTCGGCGCGACAACTTTTCTTGCCGGGAGTCCTGCCCTGTGGTGTCCGGACTTTCCTCTCTGAGATCAAAGAACTCGGAGCGACGATCTGGCTCCAAAGCTAAGGAGTGCAGACAATGCAAACGCGCCCCGGCAACGCAATCACGATTGCGGCCCCGGGGCGCGTTTTGATTCAGATGTGTGTTTTGCGCGTGTTATTTGGCTCCCGCCGCTTTTTTCTCCTTGAAGAACACAAAGAAGATTAGGGCGATCACCGCGGCGAACATCGCGGGCCAGAACCAGATTTGCTGCCAATTCTTGGTTACGACTTCGACTCCGCCGACGATTTCCGTGGTGGTGTTTTTTCCAACGAGCCAGTTGATGGCTTGCGCGCCGATCAACATGCCGACGCCTTGCGTGATAAGAACGAAGAAGCTCTGCGCCTGTCCGCGGACTTCATGCGGGGTGTCCTTGTCCACATAAATCTGTCCGGCCACGAAGAAGAAGTCGTAGCAGATGCCGTGGAGGAGAATGCCGCCGATGACCATCCATGCCACTTTTTCGGGCGCGCCGAGGGCGAACAATCCGTAGCGGGCCACCCACGCGAGCATTCCGAAGAGGAGCATCTTTTTCACGCCCAGTCGGACGATGATCAGGGGCATGATTGCCATGAAGAACACTTCCGACATTTGCCCGAAGGTCATCTTGAACGCGGGGTCGGCCAGACCGGAGAAATCGACGAAGTTGCGCGCTTGTTGGTAGTAACCCGAAAGCGGAATGCAGATAAGCAGCGAGCAAAGCATGAAGAGCGCGAACTGCGGATTTTTGAGCAGCGAGATTGCGTCGAGGCCGAGCAACTGCCCCACGCTGACCTTCTTGCCGGCGAGCGGCGGGGGCGTGCTGGGAAGCGCAAAGCTCATGAAGCCGAGGGCGACGCCGGCGATGCCGACGAGATAAAACTGCCAGGGCGATTTGTCGCCGCCCGGAAGAAGCATCGAAACAACCAGCCCCGCGATGATCCAGCCGATGGTGCCGGAGACGCGGACGATGGGGAATTGTTTTTCGACGCTTGTGAGATGCGCCAGGGCCACCGAGCTGCTAAGCGCCAGCGTGGGCATGTAGCACAACGCATGGCCCAGCATCAACAACACACACGGATGCCAGAAGCTCGTCGGCGCGGTTCCCGCCACCGACTCCTTCGTGATCATCATCGGAATCAAAAACATGAAGACCGCCCCGATGAGGTGCAGTATGCCGAGCACTTTTTGCGACGCGAAAAAACGGTCCGCGATCATGCCCAAAAAGATGGGCGAGACAATCGCCGCGATCGGGCACACGCTGAAAACCCAGACGGTCAGGCCGCCAAGTCCCAAGTCATTGAGCCAGCCCGTCACGGGCACATACCAAGCGCCCCAGACAAAAAACTGGAGAAACATCATGGCTGATAATACCGGAAGCGCGCCGGCCGAGGGTTTCGCGGAAGCGGATGAGGAGGTCATATTTGATAACGCTGCAATATTGGTTGGTTGAGGGTTGGTGTCCTTGGAATTGAGGACGCAAGAGCCAGAAAACAGATGCGAATCTATGAATACGCATCCGTTTCAGGTCAATCTTTGGAATCAAAATAAATGCGGCATAAATATGCGTGGTGCTGTGGTGTGTGATCCCTTATTCCAACCGTGAACACCAAGGCTTTTGGGTGCGCGTGTTCATGCGCATGAGTGTCCTACTCGCCAACCAAAATATCCGACCTGAATAACAATGTCGCATGTTTCATTTGAGGTAAACCATGGGGGAAATCGGACGACATACCTCTGCAGTTGGCGACAGGTTTCATCAGCTTTTGTTTTGGAGCATCCCAAGAATGGTTGAAAAAATCTTTTGAAGGTGAGCGCAAAATACGGCGCAAATGGCATGGAATAATTATTCTTTTAAGATGTTCTTGTCGGAAACATTAATCATGCCGTAATCGAATTGAACCCTATTTTTTCCCTATGCGCACCCAACCTTCAGCCTGTTGTCTCAAGTCTGTATTTGCCGCAACCGCCTTGTTTGCGGTTTTGCTTTCCTCTGCGGGATTCGCCGCCGAGCCGCCGCCCGGCTTCACGGCACTGTTTAACGGCCGCGACCTCGACGGTTGGTGGGGCGCGAAGACCGAGGACCCGCGCAAATACATGGCCATGTCCGCCGACGAATTCGCGCAAAAACGCGACGCCAGCCTGGACGACATTCGCGCGCACTGGAGCGTCGACAACGGCGAGCTCGTCAACGACGGCAAGGGACTCTTTCTCACCACCGACAAGTATTACGGCGACTTCGAGCTGCTTCTCGAATACAAGGCGCTTCCGCTCGGCGACAGCGGCGTTTACTTGCGCGGATGCCCGCAGGTGCAGATTTGGGATTACACCAATCCGAAGGAGCTGAAGAACGGCGCGGACAAGGGATCCGGCGCGCTTTGGAACAACTTCAAGGGCTCGCCGGGCCGCTTCCCGCTCGTGCTCGCCGACAAGCCGTTCGGCGAATGGAGTCACCTGCGCGTCATCATGGTCGGTTCGCGCGTGTGGGTCTGGCTCAACCACCAGCTCACCGTGGACGGCGCCATCATGGACAACTATTACGACCGCAAGCTCCCGAAGGCTGAGCGCGCCCCGATTCCGCCGCGCGGCCCCATCCAACTCCAAACACACGGCTCGGAAATCCGCTGGCGCGATGTCTTCATCCGCGAAATCCCCGGAGCCGAAGCCATCTCGATTTTGCGCAAACGAAGCGGCGTCGGTTTCTCGCCCATTTTCAATGGCAAAAACCTCGACGGCTGGGCGGGCGCGATCGACGCCGTGCGCGCGGAGAATGGCGTGATCACCTGGCAGCCGAAAAAAGGAGGCACACTTTACACGAAGGCCGAGTATTCGGATTTCGTGGCGCAGTTGGATTTTAAACTTCCTCCCGGCGGAAACAACGGCCTCGCGATTCGTTATCCCGGCAAGGGCAATCCCGCTTATGCCGGCATGTGCGAGAGCCAGATCCTCGACGACAATTACGAAAAGAATACCGGCAAGAAGCTCAAAAAACTTCAGGTGCACGGTTCCGCCTACGGCATGGTCGCGGCGCATCGCGGCTACCAGCGTCCCCTCGGCGAGTGGAATTATCAGGAAGTCACCGTTGTCGGCTCGACAATCATGGTCGAGCTGAACGGAACGCCCATTCTCAACGCCGATCTTTCGACCGTCACCGAGTTCATGGACAACAAGCAGCATCCCGGCAAGGATGTCGAAAAAGGTCACTTCGGATTCGCCGGGCACAACGATCCCGTCGCCTTCCGCGAAATCGCCATCAAGCGGCTGAAATAAACAACCACCACAATTTTTTCGTCCACCTGTTTACCCATTCACACATGAATACAAAATCCCGCTCCACCTCGCCCTTCGCCCTCGCGCCGCACACGCGCCGTTCGTTCTTGAAAATGCTCGGCGCCGCGGCCGCCACAGCGCCGTTCATCACACGAAACCTCTTTGCGAACACGCCCTCCATGCGAATCCGCCACGCCGCCGTCGGCGTGGGCCACATGGGCTGGCAGGATCTCGTGCAAATCGCTGGTTGCGACAACCTCGACATCGTCGCCCTCTGCGATGTGGACGAAAAATTCCTGGCCAAGGCCAAGGAGGCTCATCCGAACGCGCGCGTTTTCCGCGACTGGCGCAAAATGCTCGACGCAATGGGCTCGCAAATCGACACGATCAACGTGTCCACGCCCGACCACATGCACGCGGCCATCGCCGTGAGCGCCATGCAGCGCGGTATCCACGCCTACGTTGAAAAACCACTCGCGCACGAACTCCACGAAGTGCGCCGCATGGCCGAGATCGCCCGCGAGAAAAAACTCGTCACGCAAATGGGCATCCAAATTCATTCCAACGCCCACTATCGCATCGCAGTGAAAACGCTCCGCGAAGGCGCCATCGGCAAGGTCCGCGAAGTGCATTCCTGGTGCTATAAAACCTGGGGCGACGACACCCCGATGCCCACCCGCACCGATCCCGTGCCCGCGGGTCTCGATTGGGATTGCTGGCTCGGCGTCCGCGAGGCGCGCCCCTACATCGGCCCCGATTATTATCATCCGAAAAACTGGCGCAAACGCCTCGACTTCGGCACCGGCACGCTCGGCGACATGGCCTGTCACATTTTCGATCCCGTCTTCAAGGGCCTCGATCTTGCCGCGCCCATTTCCGTTCGCTCCGAGGGACCGCTCTCCGAGCACGGCAACTGGGCGCTCAACGCCCGCGCCATCTACACCTTCGCCAAGACGCGTTACACTGCCGGCGACACGATGCGCCTCCACTGGTATGACGGCACCGAGAGGCCGCCCGCCGAGGTCACCTCCCTCATCGAGCTCGACAAGCTCAAGGACAACAAACTGCCCAACAACGGCTCGATATTTGTCGGCGAAAAAGGCGCGCTCCTGCTCCCGCACTACTCGCGCCTCTCGCTCTATCCCTCGGTGAAGTTCGCCGACTTCCAACTGCCGCGCGAACGTGGCGCAAACCACTGGAAGCAGTTCATCGATGCGTGCCGCGGCAACGGCAAAACCACCACGCATTTTGATTACGCCGGCCCGCTCACCGAGGCCGTGCTCCTCGGCGGCATCGCCTCCCGCTTCCCGCAGACGACGCTCAAGTGGGACAGCCCCGCGCTGCGCTTCGACCTCGCCGCCGCCAACCGCCACGTCCGCCGTCCCTACCGCAAAGGCTGGGAAGTCGCCGGGCTCTGACTTGTGGGGGCGCACTTGGCGTGCGCCCTCGTGCCAGCCCGCTTTGTGCGAACGTGTGCGAACAGTCATTCGCATACGAGGGCGCACGCCAGGTGCGCCCCTACGTCGCAAAATTACCACACGAAAATTCCTTAATTCCGCCAAAACCCAACCATGTCCACAGAAACCGCTCCCTCCACCAACGCCGCCGAACGCATCGCCGTTTGCTCATGGTCGCTCGAACCCGCAAACTTGCGCGACCTGCTCGACAAGCTCGCGCTCACCGGCGCGACTCGCGTGCAACTCGACCTCGACCCGTTGCATGTCTCGCCCGACGCATGGCGCGATTGCGCCGCCGTATTTGCGCAGAACAAAATCGCACTCGTCTCCGGCATGGTGCGTTGCGTCGGCGAGGATTACTCGACGCTCGAAAGCATTCGCGTCACCGGCGGCATCGCGCCCGACGGCACATGGGCGCAAAACCTCGAAAACTTCGGCAAATGCGCCGCCATCGCCGCGCAACTCCGCATTCCGCTCATCACGCTCCACGCCGGATTTTTCCCGCACCAGGAGGACAAGACCGGATTCGAAAAAATGATCTCCCGCGTCGCCGCCGTCGCGAACCTTTTCGCCTCGCACGGCATCGCCCTCGGCCTCGAAACCGGCCAGGAAACCGCCGCCGAGCTCGCGGAATTTTTGACCGCGCTGAACAACAAAAACACCGGCGTGAACTTTGATCCCGCCAACATGATTCTCTACGGCAAGGGCGACCCGATTGACGCGCTCGACGTGCTCGCGCCGTGGCTGCGCCAAATCCACATCAAGGACGCCCGCTACGCCAAAACCGCCGGCGAATGGGGCGAGGAAGTCGCGGCGGGGGAGGGCGCCGTGGACTGGCCGCGCTTCCTCGAAAAACTCGCCTCGCTCAACTACACCGGCGACCTCGTCATCGAACGCGAAGCCGGCGCGCAACGCGTCGCCGACATCCGCACCGCCCGCGAGCTGCTCGCGAAATATTTAGGCAATAAATAACCAAGGTAGGGCGAACCCTCCGGGTGAGCCGTTCGCCGTTTCGGCTCACCCGGAGGGTTCGCCCTACCAAAGCTTCGGGGGGAATTGGAATCAATCGCCAAAACATCCAATCTCTTCGCGCCTCTTTGCGGCCATTTCTTTTGATCAGTGAAATCTGCGGTTAAAAAACATTCTTCAAAAATCTACACATGAAAAAACAAAAACACATTAACGTCGCCGTGGTCGGTCTCGGCTTCATGGGAGTCACTCATCTGCGCGCCTGGCAGAAAGTCCGCAACGCGCGCATCGTCGCCGTGTGCGACGCGATTCGCCAGCCCGAGAACGGCGTGCTGCGCGGAGTCTCCGGCAACATCAAGCGCTCCGACGACATCCACCTCGGCGCCAAGGTGCGCAGCTTCCGCGAATTCGACGCGCTGCTCGAAGCGCCCGGCGTTGACGTCATCGACATCTGCACGCCCACCGCGTTGCATCCCGCGCAAGTCATCGCCGCGTTGCGCGCGGGCCGCCATGTGCTCTGCGAAAAACCGCTCGCGTCCACCTCGGCGGAGACAAAAAAAATCCTTCAAGTCGCGAAAAAATCGCGCGGTTTCCTGATGCCCGCCATGTGCATGCGCTTCTGGCCCGGCTGGCGCGAACTCAAGGAGCTCATCGCCAAAAACACCCACGGACGCCTGCTGACCGCCAGCTTCCGTCGCGTGTCGCAAATGCCCGGCTGGAACGCCGCGCAAACCTATTCCACCGCGGCGGCAGGCGGCGCGCTTTACGACCTGCACATTCACGACACCGATTTTGTCCATTACCTTTTCGGGCGACCCGCGTCGGTTTTTTCGAGTGGCGTCACCGGTCCCAACGGCGCGATCAACCACATCGTCACCCAATACCAATATCCCAAGGGCCCGGCGGTATCCGCCACCGGCACCTGGTTGCACCAAGGCGCCTTCAACATGGGCTTCACGCTCAACTTCGAGCGCGCGACGCTCACCTGCGACCTGACAAACGGAGGCGCGTGGCATATTGACGCCATCGGCAAAAAAACGCGCGTCATCAAGCCCCGCGGCACCGACGGTTACGATGCGGAAATCCGTTACTTCGCGGACTGCCTCGCGCGCGGCGTAGCCCCGGAAGCGGTCACTGTCACCGATGCCGTCGCCACGCTCCAAACCTGCGAAGCCGAGGAACGCTCCGTCCGCCAATCCCGCTGCGTAAAACTCGCCTGACACAAAACCGCGCAAACCCCACCCGTAGGGGCGTCGCTCGCGACGCCCTTTTTGTTTGGCGACTCTTGGATTGCCTCCAATCCATCATCGCGCATTGTTCCTTTAAGAGCTTTTCTTCGCCTTGACTCAGCCGGCCAATCCCTAACCCAAAATGAAATCAAAACACCTATCCAACTACCTTCTGACATTCGTGGTGTTTGCGGCGTCACTGATCTCTCCATTAAACGCGCAAAGCGAGGATGAGGCGGCATTGGCAAGAAAGATAGCCTCGGTTCGAGATGAGTTCAGCACGATGGATTTGGAATATTTTCTCGATGTTTATGTGGCTGGTAAATCGGACCATGAGTTTTTTTTCACTAATATTATAAATAAAAAATCGCCTTTGGTTAGACAGTGCAGAATAATCAAACAAACAAGCGACTGGCTGGAGCAGGTGAAGGCTTTTTCCTTGCGAGAGAATGACAAGATCACAGTTGGGAAAGTGAATTCTTTATTAAGGGAGATTGGCATGCTCAGAATTGAGCAGGTTGCCCGGGAGATAAAGGAAGACAATAATGTTAATTATCCAGTTTATACTGGATATTCACGCGAGATGTCAGGAGAGGATTACGACGCGACTATTAAACAATTGGATAAAAATTTAAAACGCGTTTTTAGGATAAAAAACACAAATAACAAAATTAATAATTTTTGGAATGTTTTTTTTGACATTAATAAAGAGAAAGAAGAGGTGAAAAAGCTGAATTTAGAGAATCCGCTTAATCCGGAAGGTATTCTGTTTGAACAGGGGAGGAAAGTCGATAGATTGAATGAGGTCGCATACGGCGAACTTAAGCGAGTTGATCGCATTCGCAGGTATAATTATATGACACTGAGCCTTCTTACGGGTGTTCCCTTTAAAGAATTTGACTTGTTGAGCAATTATATCAATGAAGGGAAAATGAAAATAGCGACAATGATCGCCAAATTGGACGAGCATGTGGTGTTTTGGGAGGATTTTGTCATGAGGTTGAATGATTTGAACGAAAATCCAACAGAAGAGAAAATACAAGAGTTCGCAGGATTAATAATTAAAAACCGAACCAATATTCATTCAAATTATCGGATTTTTTATATAAGATGGGTTGATGTATATAGGAATTGCGTTAAGCCAGTTGTTGAGGTCGTGACAAAAAAATATTCTAGGATTGATCTTAATGGTGATGCGATAAGGTGGTTCTGGATGTATGATAATTTCGTTAAGGGGCGTCCTCTGTCTAGCGCTGCCGCCAAAGACCGCTAGGGCATGAGTTTCGCAAGGCATCCGGTTTGCACCGGAACGGCGCACCAATTCATTTTCCCATTTAGTTCACCTTTGCCCCGGCAATGACTTCGACTTGGGGGAGTTTGGCGGCGGTGAGTTCGCAAGAGAGCATGGGGAAGGAGGAGGCGTGATATTCGGCGTGGATGAGCCGGTCGGCGAAACCGGGGTTGGCTCGACCGAGATTGTGTTTTTGCAAGAGCGTGACGGCGGCGGGCGAAAAGACGAAGCCGTTTTCAACGGACATGGCGGCGAGCGCGGAAATAGCCTCGGATTTTGGAAGTTTGTAATGATGCTGGAGCGCAAAATACGTTTTCGTGACAACCAGATCACTAACCGCGCAGTGCCCGCCAGAGTTGATAATGTCCATCACGCGGTTGATGGTTTTTTTGGCACGCGCCTCGGGCTCGCCGGTGATCAGGCGCAGGACGACCGAGGTATCACGACCAACGGTCGCTCATCGTTTGGCGCAACCCTGTTCAATGCTTTTTCGGACAGAGGCCATGTCGTGGCTGGCAACCTTCTCTGCGTAAGGGCGGGCGATGCCGAACCAAGCGGGCTGGGGGCGGGGCGCCGCTTCGGATGATGGCGAATCGGGCTCATCCAGCCATTCGGAAAACAAGCTTATCGCGATGGCCCTGACGGGTTTGCCGGTAAGCGCGCTTTTGGCTTTTACCCTGCGATACAGGTTGTCGGGAATATCAAGCGTGGCGTTCATTGAATACAGGTTGTTGTATTACAGGGTTTCCGTCGAGGTGCGAAAGATTGACGTCCTACGGGGAGAATTGCGGTTGGCATATCTGATCGGGCGTAAGGAATATGGCTGACTGGGGTTCGTTGGTGCAGGCCGATTGTCTTGCGCTGTGCGGTATGGCGCGATGGGGATCGTAAATTTTTTCAAAACATTATTTGCCAACCACACCAAGGCATTTCACATGTTTGGGGATGATCATCGGCATCCCCAAGGAAATCAAAAATGGAGAAACTCGCGTATCAGTAACGCCCGCGCTTGTCGCGCGGTGCGTCAGTCTCGGAGCCACGGTGCTCGTGCAGAAAGGCGCGGGAATGCCCGCCGGGTTTGCCGATGCCGAGTATGCCGCCTCCGGCGCGAAGATCGAATCGAAGGCGCGCACGATTTGGAAAAACGCCGAACTGATCGTGAAGGTGAAGGAGCCGCTCGAATCCGAATACGGACTGCTGCAAAACGGCCAGACACTTTTCACTTATCTGCACCTCGCCGCCGTGCCAGACCTTGCGAAGGTTTTGCTCAAGAAAAACGTGCTCGGCATCGCCTACGAAACCATCGAGGCGCGCGACGGCTCGCTGCCACTACTCAAGCCAATGTCGCAAATCGCGGGACGTCTTTCGCTCCAGATCGGCGCTTATTTTCTGCAAAGCCAGAATGGCGGCTCGGGGGTGTTGCTCGGCGGCGTGCCCGGCGTGAAATCGGGCGCGGTGGCGATTGTCGGCGCGGGCAACTCCGGCGCGCACGCGTGCCGCATCGCCGCGGGCATGGGCGCGCGCGTCACGATTCTCGACCTCGACACGCGCAAGCTCGACATGATCGACGACCTGTATCGCGGCGCCGTCACCACGCTTGCGGCGAATCCCGCCAATATCGAGGCCGCCGTGGCCAACGCGGACCTCGTTGTCGGCGCGGTGCTGATTCCGGGGGCGAAAGCCCCGGTTGTCGTCACCCGTCAAATGGTGCGGCAAATGCGTCCCGGCAGCGTGCTTGTTGACATTGCGGTCGATCAAGGCGGCTGCATGGAAACGATCCGCCCGACATCGCACGAATCGCCCACCTACAAGCGCGACGGAGTCGTGCACTATGCGGTGCCGAACATGCCGGCGATGGTCGGGCGCACCTCGACAATCGCGCTCACGCAGGCGACGGAGCCGTTCCTTGTGCGCTTTATCGAAAAAGGCGTGAAGTCCGCGATCGAGGAAACTCAAGGCCTCGCCAAGGGCGTCAACACGCGCGACGGCAAAATCGTGAACACGGCCGTCGCGAAAGCGCTTGGATACGCCTGATAAACCAGTCCGTTTTTCCAACCCCCGCAAATCCTGCTCATCCCGCCCGCAATTCCATTCAACGATGGTTTGAGCGGCATGAGTGTCTTGTCCGTGGGAACGGATGTAACGTTACACGAGTTTTGCTTTGCCGTTTTATTGCGCGTGTCCACAGGATTTCCTGAAAGGCTTGAACGTTCCCCGACATGAAAAAAAACGACATATTGAAGGCCGGCGTCATCGCCCTTGCGGCTCCCTTGTTTACGCAGGCCGGTGCGACTGTGAAAAACATTGTTGTGATTCTGGCCGACGATCTCGGCGTCAAGGATCTCGGTTGTTATAACAAGGGCACTTTTTATGAGACTCCAAATTTGGACAGGCTTGCCGCGCAGGGCGTTCGCTTCACCAATGGTTATGCGTCCTGTCCCGTGTGCAGTCCCTCGCGGTTCGGTCTGATGACCGGGCGCTATGCCACGCGCGCCGACGCCACCGACTGGTTTGGCGCGAAGCGCGGCGGCAGATTTCAACCGGCGCAAATGATTCATCACATGCCGCTGGAGGAGGTCACCCTGGCCGGGCGTTTGCGCGAAACGGGTTACCAGACGTTTTTTGTCGGCAAATGGCATTTGGGGGAGGATGAAAAATACTGGCCCGAGCACCGGGGGTTCGACACCAATGTTGCGGGTTGGATGCGGGGAAGTCCCGGGAGCTATTTTTCCCCTTACAAAAATCCGCGCCTGCCCGACGGCCCCGCTGGAGAATTTCTCACGGACAGGCTTGCGAGCGAAAGCATCGCGCTTTTGCGGAGCAGGGACAAGACGCGTCCTTTTTTGCTGTATCATAGTTTTTACCAAGTGCACACGCCGCTGAGGGCTCCGGCCGAGTTGATTGAAAAATACAAGGCAAAGGCGGAAAAACTCGGTCTTGATCGCGGGGAAGATTTTGGCGAGGAGGAGCAATCCTGGCAGCGCGCCCAGCCGCGTCGCGTGCGCATTCGGCAAAACCATGCCGTCTATGCGGCCATGGTGGAGAGCATGGACACCGCGGTTGGGCGGATTCTGGACGAGCTCGGCAAACAGGGCCTTCTGGAAAACACCCTTGTTATTTTCACATCCGACAACGGCGGGTTGAGCACCAGTGAAGGCCACCCCACATGCAATTTGCCTTATCGCGGAGGCAAGGGCTGGATGTATGAAGGCGGGTTGCGCGTGCCGTATATTGCGAGACTTCCCGGAGCGGCGCGCGACGGGCGCGTATGCGACACGCCGGTGTGCGGCATCGATTTGCTGCCAACCACGCTTGCATTTGCCGGCGCGGCGTTGCCGGCGAATCGCGAGATCGACGGTGTCAACTTGATGCCCCTGTTGGAAAAAAATGAAGCGCCGGAACGGGATGCGCTTTACTGGCATTATCCCCACTACGGCAATCAAGGCGGGTTTCCCTCCTCGGCCATTCGCATGGGCGATTGGAAACTGATAGAGCGGTTGGAGGACGGGCGAGTGCACTTGTATAATTTGCGCGCGGACATCGGCGAAAAACGCGATCTGGCTTCGCGGGAACCCGAGCGTGTCGCCGAAATGCGTGCGAAACTTCATGCTTGGTATAAACAAACCGGGGCGCGTTTCTTGGAACCCAAGCCCGGCGGTCCGGTTCCTTGGCGGCCTGATGATAAATGATAATAAACATCAGGCGACATTTCCGCACTGTTGAAAAGCAGCGGTAACACGAAACCAAATGATATGTCGGCGATACCGGACGTCTGTCGCGATATTCCCTTCGCGCACATTTCGAAATGTCGCCTTTATACAGCTCGCTTGGCATTGGTGGATTTTTTGCAATGATTCCGGCCATGCGTATTCGAATTACCCTTTTCATCATCGCTTTGGTTGCGCTCGTTTCCGGCGGGTTTGGCTTGCAATCCGCAGTCAACGCCCAGGTTGCCTGGCCCGAAGTCACTCGCGAGGCGAAGCCTTGGACGCGTTGGTGGTGGCTTGGCAATGCGGTTGACGAACAAAACCTCTCGCGAGAACTCAAGCTTTTCGCCGAGGCGGGACTCGGGGGCGTGGAGATCACGCCGATTTATGGCGCGAAGGGCTATGAGGAGCGTTTCATTCCGTTTCTCTCGGAGCGTTACATCGAGGTGCTCGGCCACACAATCAACGAGGCAAACAAACTCGGACTTTCGGTTGACATGGCCACGGGCACGGGATGGCCGTTCGGCGGTCCGCAGGTGCGCGACGAGGACGCCGAACTCAAAATCGCGTTTGATGCCGAGCGGAAGTTTGCGCCCGTTCCCACAAACTTTCGCGTGAAGCGCGCCGCGCCGGGAGGCGAGGGCTTGGTGATCAATCCTTACTCGGCCGATGCGCTCGCGCGCTATCTCGCGCCGATTTCGGACGCGCTGGCGAAGCTGCCCGAGGGCGCGCGCGTGCACGGGCAACTTCATGATTCATTTCAATACAAGGCAAACTGGGCGAACGAGCTTCCCGCGGCGTTTGAAAAAATGCACGGCTACAAACTTGCCGATCATTCCGCGCTTCTCTCCACGCGCGGCGCCGGCATTTCCGCGCTTTCGCCCGGGGACGCCGACAAGCTCGCGCGCATTAAATCCGATTACCGCGAAACGCTTGCCTCGTTGCACATGGATTTCGTTCGCGAGTGGGTGAAGTGGACGCATGGCGTCGGCGGAATCGCGCGCGAGCAGGCCCACGGCGCGCCGGCCAACCTGATCGACCTTTATGCGCTCGCCGATATTCCCGAAACGGAAATCTACGGTTCGTCGGTGTTTCCCATTCCCTATTATCGCAATTCCGACGCGACCGGACGCCGTGAGTCGCCGCACCCGCTTGTCAACCGCTTCGCGTCATCCGCGGCGCACCTTGTCGGGAAGAATCTCGTCTCTGCGGAAACATTCACCTGGACTCGCGAGCATTTTCACGGGTCGCCCGCGGCGCTGAAACCCGAGCTTGATCAACTTTTTCTCACAGGCGTGAACCATGTTTTTTATCATGGCGCGGCTTACAGCCCCGCGGACGTGCCGTGGCCGGGCTGGCTCTTCTACGCCTCGACGCAATACAATCCGCGCAATCCGCTCTGGCCCGCGTTCACCGCGTTCAACACTTACATCACCCGCGTGCAATCCTTCCTGCAAATGGGGCGGCATGATAACGACATGCTCATCTACTGGCCCGTTCACGATCTCTGGCATCGCGCCGCTGGCTGGAATCGCAACTTCGGCGTGCACGGCAGGGGCTGGATGCTCGACTCGCCGACCGAGGAAATCGCGCGCGTCCTCGTTGCGCAGGGGCGCCAGTTCGATTTTGTATCCGACGATCAACTACAAAAAGCGGTGGCCGACAAAACACGCCGCGCCTTGGTCACCGAAAGCGGGGCGGCCTACAAGCAACTTGTCGTTCCGCCGGTCACGCACATGCCCGTGGAAACCTTTGCCGCCATCATACGGCTCGTCGAAGCCGGCGCGCAGGTGACCTTCATGAAGGACATCCCTCGCGATGTTCCCGGTTTTGCCCGCGTTGAGGAGCGTCGCGCCAGACTCAGCCAGATGCAGTTTGGGTTTCCCTCCTCGTTCAATCCCCGCGCGCCGCTCACCCCCGTGCGCACCATGCGCGGCACCTTTCACGTCATGTCAATGG